>NZ_QSTA01000001.1 GCF_003438075.1 Eubacterium sp. OM08-24
TGAAAATTTTTTAAATTAATTTTGTAGGCTCTTTCCTTACCCCAACATTTAGTATAGAGTCTATTTTTCTATATTGAAATTATAATAAAAATACAAAATAAAAAAGTGCCGATAAAATCGACACTTTTGTGGAGCGGATGATGGGAATCGAACCCACACGATCAGCTTGGAAGGCTGAAGTTCTACCACTAAACTACATCCGCATATCTCTGTAACGGATAATATTATATCATTACAGAGAGAATTTGTCAAGCATTAATTTGATATTTAATATTATACTTGATTTTATTGCGCTTTTAGGCTATACTTTTATTAAATGAATTTAAAAAGACAGGGTGATATTTTTGGCTGATAATAAATCTGTTAATAATGAAATCAACGAGGACGGTGCTTTAATTGCATTGACCGATGAAAGCGGCAAAGAGGTTGTTTTTGAAATTCTCGGAGTTGTAGATTACGATAATCAGGAGTTTGCAGTGCTTATTGAAAACAGTGCCGATGCAGACGAGGTTGTAATTTTTAAAATTCAATCTCTTGACGATGAAAACGAGGAGTTTGTCAGCATTGAAGACGAGGAACTTTTAAATAAGGTCTTTGAACTTTTCAAGGCTCAGTATGACGGATATATGAAATTTGAATAATTATATCTGAATTTGAGTTTAATTAAATTAATACATTTTAGCTTGACTTGCCAAAGGTCAATTAATTTTGACTCTTGGCAAGCCTTAGTTATATACGAGGGTTGTTGTGGATTTATTAAAGGATAGTGTTAAAAAGTTATATTTCCGTTATCTGTTTCCGTCAATGGGCAGTGCGGTTGTAGCGTCGGTATATCTTATGACCGATGCCGTTGTAATCGGAAAAGGAATAGGAGATAACGCACTTGCGGCGCTGAATATGACCACTCCGATTATCAGTTTTATGCTGTCAATCGGCATATTGTTTGGCATAGGCGGTTCTGTTTTGTTCAGTGTGCACAAGGGTACGGGAAATGATGAAAAAGCAAACAAATGCTTTACCACTGCTTTAATCGGTGTTTTGACGGGAGCGGTTATTATTTGTCTGTTATGTAATATTTTTGACAGGCAAATACTTGCACTTATGGGCGCAAAGGACGAACTTTTCGATCTTGCCTATGATTATGTGCGGTTTTATTACTACTTTTCTATTCCGAGCGTTTTGGTTAATTTTTGCTCTGCTTTTGTTCGCAGTGACAAAGACCCCAACAGAGCTATGGTTGCCGTTACGGCAGGCGGAATCGTAAATGTTGTGTTTGATATTGTGCTTGTTTATCCTGCGCAAATGGGTATGGCAGGTGCGGCTATTGCATCGGTTTCGGGTATTACTGTTCAGCTTTTGGTTTGCCTTACTCATTTTCTTTCAAAGAAAAATACAATCCGTATTTCAAAGCCTGTAAATACTCTTAAAAATATATTTCAAATTGTTAAAGGCGGACTTTCGGGATTTATTACTGAGCTTTCAAATGCGATTATAATATTTGTATTTAATTTACAGCTTTTAAATTACTGTTCAAATGCAGAGCTTGCGGTTTATGGAGTGCTTGCAAACTGCGCAATACTTTTCAATGCTTTGTTTGTCGGCGTAGGTCAGGCGGTACAGCCTGTATCGGCGTTCAATTTTGGCGCAGGTCAAAGCGACAGAATTGCAAAATTGCGCAGATATGCTTACACAACGGTGCTGATTATGGGCGTTATTTTTTCATTATCGGGAATACTTTTCCCTGAATTTATCGCATCTTGCTTTATCGACCTTACAGACGCTACCCGTACCGTAACCACAACCGCTATGCCAATTTACTTTATAGCGTTCTTTGTAATGGGTGCGAATGTGCTGTCAACATATTATTTCCAGTCGCTTATGAAAGGCGGATATTCGCTTGCGGTTTCTATGCTGAGAAATATTTTTATCAGCTCGCTTTTGCTTATTACATTGCCAATGCTTTTCGGCGGTTTTGCAATATGGTTTGCCATTCCGATTACAGAAATTGCGGTTGCTGTTATAAGCGTTATTTTGCTTATCAAGAGCAACAATAAAATGAAATCTAAAATTTAATGGAGTAATTTATGGAATATTCAAAGATATTATCACAAGAATTTAAAATAAAAAAAGAATACGCACAAAATATTATTTCTTTGCTTGATGACGGCAACACAATTCCGTTCATTGCCCGTTATCGTAAAGAAATGCATGGCTCAATGGACGATCAGCTTATTCGTGAATTTAGCGAAAAGCTGGAGTATTTGCGTTCGCTTGATAAGCGCAGAGAGGAAATCCGCACGCTTATTGACGGACAGGAAAAGCTGACAGATGAAATCAGCCTTGCCCTTGATAGGGCAGAAACATTGAGCGAGCTTGAGGATATTTACAGACCTTATCGCCCAAAGAGAAAGACAAGGGCGTCTGTTGCAAAAGAAAAGGGGCTTGAACCGCTTGCAGAGATTATTTTAAAGCAGGAGAGCAAATGTGATCCTGTAAAATCAGCCGAAGATTTTGTAGACGAAGGAAAAGGCGTTGCAAATGTTGAAGATGCTTTGCAGGGCGCAATGGATATTATCGCAGAAACAGTGTCGGATAATGCGGAAATCAGAAAACGCATAAGAAATCTTGCAAATGTAAACGGTGTTGTGGCATCGGTTGCCGTTGACGCTGAAAAAGACAGCGTTTATCGTCAGTATTATGACTACAAAGAACCTGTAAAAAAGATTGCCGACCACCGGTTGCTTGCGGTAAATAGGGGAGAAAAGGAAGGCTTTTTGAAAGTCAGCATTGAGATGGACAGCGAAAGACCGCTTAATTCCATAGCAAAGGTTATGATTACAAACCCTGCTTGTGCGTGTGCCGATTTGGTAAAAACAGCGTGTGAGGACGCATATTCAAGACTTATTTTCCCATCTATTGAAAGAGAAATAAGAAACGATTTAACAGAAACCGCCTGCGAAAATTCAATGAAAGTGTTTGGTGTAAATCTCCGTCAGCTGCTTATGCAGCCGCCTGTTAAGGGAAAAACCGTACTCGGACTTGACCCCGGTTATCGTACAGGCTGTAAGGTTGCTGTTGTTGACGGTACGGGTAAGGTGCTTGATACAGCGGTAATTTATCCCACACATTCAGAGCAAAAGGTAAAGGAATCAAAGCAAAAACTTTTACAGCTTATAAAAAAGCATAATGTAGATATTATATCAATAGGCAACGGTACGGCGAGCAAGGAAACCGAAATGTTTGCCGCCGATGCAATCAAAGAGGCTGACCATAAGGTTTATTATATGGTAGTCAGCGAGGCAGGCGCATCAGTGTATTCGGCATCTAAGCTTGCAGCAAAGGAACTTCCTCAGCTTGACCTCACACTCAGAAGTGCGGTGTCTATTGCAAGACGATTGCAAGATCCGCTTGCAGAGCTTGTAAAAATTGAGCCAAAGGCAATCGGCGTGGGACAGTATCAGCACGATATGCCGCAGAAAAAACTCGGCGAAACGCTTGACGGTGTGGTAGAGGGCTGCGTAAACTCGGTCGGTGCTGACCTCAACACCGCATCTCCTGCCTTGCTTTCAAGAATTTCAGGTCTTAACAGTACAGTTTGCAATAATATTGTTGCGTATCGTGAGGAGAACGGCGCATTTACTTCTCGTACAGAATTAAAGAAAGTTCCGAAACTCGGACCAAAGGCTTTTGAGCAGTGCGCAGGATTTTTAAGAGTGCCGGAAAGCAAAAATCCACTCGATAACACAGGTGTTCATCCTGAAAGTTATAAGAGTGCGAAAGAGTTGCTTGCACTTCTTGATTATTCGGATAAAGAAATTAAAGAGGGCAAATTTACCGATTTGGCAAACAGAGTTGCGGCAAAGGGAACTAAAAGCCTTGCCGATACACTTAAAATCGGTTTGCCCACTCTTGACGATATTGTAAAGGAGCTTTCAAAGCCCGGCAGAGATCCCCGTGATGAAATGCCTGCACCAATGCTCCGCTCTGATATTCTCGACATTAAAGACTTAAAGCCTGATATGATGCTTAAAGGAACAGTAAGAAATGTAATTGACTTCGGTGCTTTTATCGACATTGGCGTTCATCAGGACGGACTTGTGCATATCTCGCAGATTTGCGATAAGTACATTAAGCACCCGTCAGAGGTGCTCAAGGTCGGCGATGTTGTAGATGTAAAAATCCTCAGCGTCGAGCCCGAAAAGAACAGAATCAGCCTTACAATGAGATTTTAAAACAGAACATAAAACAAAGCCGCTTTATCGTGTGATAGAGCGGCTTTGTTAATAAAGGCATGGTTTGCACGCAAAGTTTAGTTTTATAAACTTAAAATTTAGGTCAACCCTTTTTAAAGGGTTGCGGATTTGGGCAGAGCCCATAAAACAGCAAAAATCGCACTGGTTTTAAGAATAAATAAACAGTTGTAATTATATCGTAGAATGGCTGAACTTTAGACTGCTCAAGACTTTAGTAGAAAACAAAAGTTAAGACCAATGAGTGGCAGAGAGTAAGTTACGCTTGAGTATCAGTAGAGAAAAAATATTCTAAAGGACAGAAAAGTTTTTTTGTGTGACTAATTTGCCCTTGAAAAGAGGCAAATTAGTAGCTTGAGTAGCGTGGCTTTCCTCTTTATTGCTGTCGCAATTAAAAGGCTTGCGCCGTTGTGTTCAAGTCGCCAAACGGCTTGCCGTTTGGCTATCAAAAATTTGCGATAGCATAAAGTTTTGTGGGCGTTGCCCACACCCACAACCTTTGAAAAGGTTGACCAAACTTTTAACTTCGGGACGGAAAGTTTGGCTTTTATTTACTTTGTTAGACGACCGAGAGAGTGTTAAACCATAAATTAATGCTCACCTATTAACAAAAAGTTTTTTAAAATAAACAGCAAAAAGCGGTATCGAAAAACGATACCGCTAATTTTATGCAATAAATATAAATTATTCAACACCGAGGAGCTTTTTAGATGCCTCTACAAGGCTATCTTTAATGCTTTCTGCATCGTTGAAGTCTTTGCCGACTGCTGTGATGTAAGCCTTAATCTTTGGCTCTGTACCACTTGGACGGATAATAACGCCGTTGTCGCCCTCAAGACCAAATGAAATTACATTTGAAGTAGGGAGGTCGATAGCTGTCTTTTCGCCTGTTACAGTGTCAAGCTCATATTTGAGAAGATAATCGGAAACCTTAACAACCTTTTTGTCGTCAATCTCAGTTGGAATGTTCTCTCTGATTTCAGCCATAATGTTGTTCATCTTTTCCATACCTGCCGCACCCTCAAATTCAAATGCTGAAGTATGGTTGAGATAGTAGCCGTATTCCTCGTAAAGTGAGTCAATAACCTGAGCAAGCGATTTGCCCTGCTTTTTGTAGAATGCTGCCATTTCACAAACAAGCATAGATGCAACTACTGCATCTTTATCACGAACATAGCTGCCTGCAAGGTAGCCGTAGCTCTCTTCAAAGCCAAATACATATCTGTTCTCTTCACCTTTCTTTTCAAGGTTTAAGATAACTTCACCAATGTACTTAAAGCCTGTAAGAACATTCTTAAGCTCACAGCCATACTTTTCGCAGAGCTTGTTGATGAGCTTTGTTGTAACGATTGTCTTAACTAAAACCGGCTTTTCGGGAAGCGTGCCGTTTGCCTTGCGTGAAGAAAGGATATAGTCTGTAAGCATAATGCCGTTTTCATTGCCTGAAATAAGTCGGTAGCTGCCGTCATAATCCTTAACTGCAATACCAACTCTGTCTGCATCAGGGTCAGTGGCAAGGAGAAGGTCAGGCTGTACCTTTTCGCAAAGCTCAATACCCTTTTGAAGAGCCTCTTTGATTTCAGGGTTCGGGTATGGGCAAGTTGTAAAATTGCCGTCCGGGAGCTCCTGCTCTGGAACTACTGTAATTTCCTCAACGCCGATTTTCTTAAGAACTTTTCTTACAAGCTTGTTGCCTGTGCCGTTGAGTGGGGTATAAACTACCTTTAAGCCTGCACCCTTGCAAATGCCGGGGTTTACCTGCTGTTCCATAACCTTTTCAAGGTAGCTGTCATATACATCTTCGGAAACATATTCAATAAGACCGCTCTTAACAGCCTCGTCAAGGTCAGCAATCTTAACATCTTTGAACATATCGAGCTTGCTGATTTCGTCATATACAATGCCAGCGGCAACATCTGTCATCTGACAGCCGTCCTCACCGTATGCCTTATAGCCGTTGTACTTTGCAGGGTTGTGGCTTGCTGTTACCATAATACCTGCCTGACACTTGAAGTAACGAACAAGGTAAGAAAGTACAGGTGTAGGCTGTAATTCTGAAGTGATATAAACCTTGATTCCGTTGCCTGCAAGAACTCTTGCAGCCTCAATCATAAAGAGGTCAGCCTTGATTCTGCTGTCATGAGAAATCGCAACAGAACCCTTACCGTACTTCTGAATAATGTAGTTTGCAAGTCCCTGAGTAGCCTGACGAACTACATAAATGTTCATTCTGTTAGTACCTGCTCCGATTACGCCTCTAAGACCTGCTGTACCAAAGGTGAGAGCCTTGTAAAAGCGATCATAGATCTCGTCCTCGTTGCCCTTTATGCTTTCAAGCTCAGCAATAAGGTCAGCGTCTTCGGTAGCGCTTTCTAACCATTCATTGTAAAGTTTCATAAAATCCATAAATAACCCCCGAGATATACTTTCACCGCAAAAAAATGCGTGTGAAAATGGTATTAATTTATTTATTTAAAAAAATTTCACTAATTAGTATAACATAATTGCAATGGAAATTCAAGTATATTATTAATGCCCGACCATTTTTTGAAAAGTCGGGCATTAATTGTTAAAAATTTATTTGCTGATAAAAATTAATTGAGAAAATCTGCAAAAATTTGTCGATTAATGTTTAAACCGCTTTGGCTAGTCAATATGCTTTTTGCTAAATTTTTCCTTGCATAAATTGCATATTTTTTTGTAACAGAATTCTATGCCTGCGGCTATCAGATTTATTATGCCTGAGCTTATCAAAGCGCTGACAAACACGCATAAAATCATAAGCGGCATAAACGGAAATCTCGCATAAAAATCGGTTGTGTTTTTATTTAAAAATTCATAGTAGTAAATTGCATCGAAAATAAACGACAGCAGGTAAGTGCCGAGAACCAAGTCGGAAATTTTCCAAAGAACAAATTTTACCTTTACATTAATGTTATCAAGTTTGAGATTTTTTATGATGAGGAAAATCAATACAGACATTACATATGGCTCAATGCCGCTCCAATACACATAGTTTGAAGTTGAAAACGGCGTGCCGTAGCATCTGTAAAAATTGAAAGTACCAAATCCGAAAACGACAACCACAAGAGCAATTATAAGGTAAATGTTTTTAATTTTTGTGCCGTACTCACGAATGTAGCATCCTGTAAAATAGTAGGCGATAGGATAAATGCCAACCCACCAGCTCGGTATCAGCTTTTGTGTTTCTGCATTTGACGCAGGATTTGCCCACCACTCCAAGGAGTCAAATCTAAACGCATTGAAAAGTGACGGCAAAATGGTAATGGCAATTAATGTGATAAGCAAAATATTCTTTTGCTTGCGGCTGTCAAGATTTTTGTAAATAATATTAAGAAACGGAACAAGCAAAAACAAGCCTATATACATTTCTATGTACCACGAGTAGTTAGCGCCTGTAAAATCTAAAATACCTGTAAAAAAGGTAAGCGGAGTAAGTGTGTAACTTCCGACAATGGATTTATAAATCATACAGGCAATCGCCACAAGAATGTAGACTATTATGGTTTTTCTTATGCCCGAATAGTAACCCTTTTTCAGCGTTTTGTTGCACAAAAGGAAACCCGACAAAATCATAAACAGCGGTACGCAAACAGAACACAATGTGCGCAGAACAGTTGCAAAATACATTACCGCATTATCGTTTGTTGTGTAATAGTAGCCCGAATGGTAAAAGAAATGAATACCGATTACACAAAGCACTGCTATAATTCTAAGAATATCCATATTAGGATTTCTTACTTTTAATTTTTCAAGATTCATTGTTACCCTCTCATTAAATGCCTTTCGCAAACTACGAAAGGCATTGACTGTAAATTTATTATAAGTTTTAGTTTAGTCCTCAAGAAATTCCTCAACGATAAATCTCGGACGCCTTTTGACTTCTAAATAAATTTTTCCAATGTACTCACCTATAACGCCTATTGCAAGAATCTGAAGTCCGCCGATTGCCCAGATAGAGCAGAGCAGGCTTGCCCAGCCGCTTACCGCAAATCCCATAAAGTAGCTGACAAGGCTGTAAATAATCATAATTATGCTTGCCGCAAACACCACTGCGCCAAGACCTGTAATCATTCTGATTGGCTGAATACTCAGAGATGTAATGCCCTCCCAAGCAAGAGCGAGCATTTTTTTGAGCGGATATTTGCTTTCGCCGGCAAGTCTTTCAAAACGCTCATATGTAACTATATCCGATTTATAGCCGATAAGAGGTACCATACCTCTAAGGAAAATATTTGTTTCCTTATACTCGGCAAAGGCATTTAAAGCTCGTTTGCTCATAAGTCTGAAATCGGCGTGGTTAAAAATAACCTTTGCACCCATTTTGTTGAGAATTTTATAGAATGCCTCGGCTGTAAATCTTTTAAAGAATGTATCGGTTTCTCTCTTTGAACGCACACCATACACAACATCACAGCCGTTTTCGTATTTTTCAACCATTTCGTCAAAGGTGTTGATGTCGTCCTGCAAATCGGCATCAATAGAAATAACAGCGTCTGCCTTGTCCTTTAAAGTGATAAGACCGCAGAGCAGAGCGTTTTGATGACCTCTGTTGCGAGAAAGTTTTATTCCCTGAAACACAGGATTTTTGCTATGCAATTCACTGATAATGCTCCATGTTTTATCCTTAGAACCGTCATCAATGAAAACAATTTTGCTGTCATCTGTAATTTTGCCCTCAAGCATCATTTTGCTGAATTTGTCAGAGAGCTTTTGCGCCGAATCCCTTAGTACCTCTTCTTCATTGTAGCAGGGAATGGCAAGGTAAAGTTTAGTCATAATTGCCTCCGAATATATTAACGCAGAATTATCCATTTATTACATACTATTATATATCGTTAATATTTTAAAGTCAATAACACACAGAAAACGGACTAAATCATATAAATGTATATTAAAGGAAGTAAAAGAAAAGAAAATTTTAATAAAATAGTAAATTTAGTCTTGTAAAGGGTGAAAGATTGTATTATAATTAAGAAGTAAAAAACCTTATGGAGGTATAATCAAATGGCTCAGAAGTCAATAGCAGTATTAACAAGTGGCGGTGACGCTCCTGGTATGAATGCCGCTGTAAGAGCAGTAGTTCGTGCAGGTATAAATAAAGGTATGAGAGTTTACGGTGTTTACCGTGGATACAATGGTTTGCTTAACGGCGATGTTCAGGAAATGAATCTTCGCAGTGTTTCGGATATTATCGGCTTTGGCGGTACAATGCTTTACACAGCAAGAAGTGAAGAGTTTGCTACTCCCGCAGGTATTAAGAGAGCGGCTGATTTTTGCAGAAGTATTGATGTTTCAGGCGTTGTTGTAATCGGCGGCGACGGTTCTTTTAAGGGCGCTCGTGCTCTTACAAACGCAGGTATTAACTGTATCGGTATTCCGGGTACAATTGATAATGATATTGCTTGTTCAGAATATACAGTAGGCTTTGACACAGCTATGAATACAGCACTTCAGATGGTTGACCGTATTCGTGATACAGCTCAGTCACATGACCGTTGCTCAATCGTTGAGGTAATGGGCAGACGCTGCGGCGACATTGCTTTGCAGACAGGTATTGCAACAGGCGCAACAGCTATCCTTGTTCCTGAAATTCCATATAACATTGAAAGAGATGTTATTCAGAGAATTGTAAATACTCAGAAAACAGGCAAAAAGCACTTTATCGTTGTTGTTGCTGAGGGTGTAGGCAAGGTTGCTGAACTTGCTAATTATGTAGAAAACAGACTCGGTATTGAAACCCGTGCTACAATTCTCGGTCATGTTCAGCGTGGCGGTTCACCTACACTTCGTGACAGGGTTGTTGCAAGTGAGATGGGATTCAGAGCAGTAGAGTTGCTTGAGAGAAATCTCGGTAACCGTGTTGTAGCAATGAAAGACGGCAAAATTATTGACCTCGATATCAATGAGGCTCTTGATATGCAGCGTGTATTTGACGAGGATCTTTACAGGATTGCTATGACAATTTCTATCTGATAATCAGATAATTTAATCAGTTTTTAAAGTGTCGGGGCGGACTATGTTCGCCCTGATTTTGTATTCTTATATTGAAAGGATTTTCGCCTTATGATAACCTCTCAGCAGGAATTGACAAGGGATATGATTTTTTATTCTGTTTGCGTGTCGGATTTTGAAAAGCTCGATTTTAAAAACGATGCGCTTGCAGGCGTGCGTGCAAATTATTTTAATTCAAATCACCGCCCACAGGCTGATGATACCGATATTCTTTTAGATGATGTATCGTACAAGCTCTCTTACAAAATGAGCAAAAATCAGCCTTTATCGTGGAAAGTGACAAAAAATCTTCGTCCGTATCAGTCTGTAAAGCGAGAAACAGGCGGAATTTACTGCGTGAGGTATTATACCGAAAATGCCACTGTTTATAAAAAGCAATTTTTTGACAGCTCACATTTGTGGATAAGAACCGAGTACTTTGACAAAAGCATTGAGGGCGAAAGACTTTGCACCGTATCACCCAAAAAGATTGATGATGTAATTGTTATTGAAAAAATTACTTTCAGCAATAACCGCAAGGTTGGCAGTGAAACCTTATTTCCGTCAGATAAAAATTCAGACGGAAACAGTGCCGCACTTGTTTACTCTAACAACGGAATGATATGGTATGACAGCAGTTTTGTACCGAAATATTCTGTAAAAGAAGAAAGTAAAGAAAATACAGTAAGCGAGCCGAAACCGAGCAGGTTTGAGCTTGAGGCGGATAAATTTTTACCGGATTATTCTCCTGAAAATCCGATAGATTTGTCATCACTTGAGTATCTTGAAGATACATTTAAAGAGCCGCAGCCACAGATAACCGCTTATGACAGGATAGAGAAAATCCTTGAAGAGGCTCACAAAACCAATAAAAATCTATTTGGTCAGATTATTGAAAACACTTGCGTTGAGATTGCAGATGAGGAAACCGAGCTTTTGGACGACTCAGAGGAGCTTACCGAAGATAATATGGCTGAAAGTAAGGCTGAAATTTCAGAGAAAACACAGCAAGCATCTGATACCGAGGAGCATACAGAAGAAAGCGAAACCACTCAGGAAGTCAGGGAAGATATTGTAAAGGCTGAGGAAGAGAAAAAGTCGGATGCAGTTGTAAGTACAACTTCCGGTAATTATAAGTATTTTGGTGCGGTGGATGAAAATGGCTTGCGTACAGGCAGAGGCAGAACCGTATCGCCGAGCGGAATTACCGCATATGACGGTGAATATGCACAAGGCAAGCGTGACGGCTTTGGTGTATTCTACTACAAAAACGGTGATATTAATTATGTCGGTGAGTGGGCGCAAAACCGGCGCAGCGGCGCAGGCGTGGGTTACAGAACCTCTGACGGTACGATGCACATAGGCAAGTGGGATAGTAATACTCCATGTGGATATGGTGCAAGATTCAATAAAGACGGCACATTTTTAGATGTAGCCGATTATACAAACGGAAAGAAAAACGGAAAGTGCATTTCATTAGATGAGAACGGCAATTTCTATATTTCAATCTGGGAAAACGGAAAGAAAATTTCAGAGCATATTATTGAATGGTGATATAATGAATGACTTTGATGTTATTACAATGTTTAATTCTTTTTGTGAAAAATACTTGCCCAAAATTACAATTTTTCTTATAGTTTTTGCAGTAGGTACAATAATTGTCAAACTTTTGCTAAAACTAATTAAAAAAATACTTAATAAAAGCAAAATTGAGCGTACTGTTATTACATTTTTCTTTTCTATATTAAAAATAGTTTTATATTTGATTGTTGTTATGACAGCGCTCTCTACAATCGGAGTTAATGTTTCTTCAATCATAACTACATTTGCCGCTGCGGCAATTACTGCCGGTCTTGCATTGCAGGAATCACTGGGAAATGTGGCGAGTGGCGTGGTAATTCTTATAAGCAAACCGTTTGTTGCAGGAGATATACTTGAATTTGAGGGTATAAAGGGATATGTAAGGAGTATTCGTATTTTTTCAACGCAGATACATACCTTTGACAATAAAATTGTAAACATACCGAATTCAAGGCTGACCGCAAACAATGTTACAAATTGCACAGGGCAGACAAACCGCAGAATAGACCTTTCTTATACTGTCGGCTATGATGACGATATTGACCTTGTTCGTAAGATAATTCTTGACCTTGCAAAGTCAGATGAAAGGGTTTTAAAAGATCCGGAACCAAAGGTATATGTTGATAAATATCTTGACAGCGGTATTCAAATTGTTGCTTGGGTGTGGGTAGAACCTGATGATTATTACGGTGTTTACTATATGATGCAGGAAAATGTACTCAAAGAGTTCAAAAAGAACGGCGTAAATATTCCGTATCCCCATGTTCAAATCGTAAAAGAATAAAATTCATATTTTTAAAACTATTGCAAAAAATAATAGTGCCTTCAAAGCGAGGGCACTATTTTTGTTTATAAGGATGATTTTATGAAAAAGATAATTGCTGCATTACTTGCAACAATAGCATTTGCTGCCGCACTTACAGGTTGTGGTGGAAATAAGAATAATTCTCAGAACGAAAGCTCGGCTCAGAGTTCGGCATCTTCCGAAAATTCAAAAAAGAATGAGTCATCTTCGGGAAAGAGTGAAATGGAAAGTAAAGCCGAATCTATGATGGATGATGCCGAGAATAACGGCAGAGTGAGAGATGGTGACGGAATTATCGGAAATGAAGAATACGAAAATCGTGACGACGGTTTAACAGACGGTGTTGAAGATTATGTAGAGGGCAGAATGGAAAACGGCTCTACACTTGCTGATGATGCGATTTTTTAATGAAAAACGGGCGTTTTTAAGCGTCCGTTTCATCTTATATATTATTTATTTAAAAACGAAGAATTATAGTTTAGTGTATAGCTTTAATTAAGAATTAAAAATTTAGGTTAAGGTATATAGTCATTATACAGCCTTTTCAAGTTCATGCTTAAGCCTGCGAATAATCTTTTTTTCTAATCGAGAAATATATGATTGCGATATTCCGAGTTTATCGGCAACCTGCTTTTGCGTATGTTCCTTTTTGCCGTTTAGTCCAAATCTTAATTCCATTATCAAACATTCTCGCTGATTAAGTCTTGATACCGCCTGCAGTACAAGCTTTTTTTCAAGCTCGTTTTCAATATCTTTATTTACAAGGTCGGGGTCACTGCCTAAAATATCGCAGAGCAAAAGCTCGTTGCCGTCCCAATCTGTATTAAGCGGTTCGTCAATAGATACCTCGTTTTTCAGTTGGGACGATTTACGCAAAAACATTAGTATTTCATTTTCTATACATCTTGAGGCATATGTAGCAAGTTTGATATTCTTTTCGGGAGAAAATGTTTTTACCGCTTTTATAAGTCCGATTGTCCCTATTGAAATCAAATCTTCTGCGCTTGCACTCGGCGAATCGTACTTTTTCGCAATATAAACCACAAGTCTTAAATTGTGTGTAATCAGTTCCTCTCGTGCGCTGCTGTCACCGTCAATTATTCTCTGCATTATTTTAGTTTCCTCAGATTTTGTCAGCGGAGGAGGGAGGGTTTCACTGCCGTTGATATAAAAAACTTCATTGTCAAAGTTAAAAAACAGTCTTATTTTTCTCAAAATCTGCATAATATCCATTGCAATCTCTCCTGTCAGTTGTTGATTAGCTCGCTTGGCACTATTGCCTTTATGTCGCCTTTAAAGATGTTTTCGCAAATTCCTATGTAAACCGAATTATCAACCGCCTTTCCGTCAATAATAATGCTGTCGGCGCAAAAGCCTTGCAGTATTCCACTGCCGCCAAGACTTGTAAAAGGTATTACTCTAACCTTGGTTTTATCGGGGACAAAATCCTCAAACACCTCTTTTTCGGCTACTATTACGCTTTTGCCCGAAAACGGCTCTTTAACATTACAGCCTGTATCGAGCTTTGCGCTGAAAATATAGCTTTTGTCATTTATTTTTATTTCAATATTATGAACATCGGATTTATAAACTGTTTTCGTCAGTTTTTTTACAAGCAAAAGAATATAATAGCATACGAGGGTAAGAATTATGAGCAATATAGGTGATATGTCAAAGTAAACAACATCATTGTATATTCCCATACCCTTTGGTTTAAATGACAGATAAATAAAAATCATAAGTCCGCCAAAAGCAAACGAAAGTGCAAAGAAAACAAGAACTCTTTTTATATATGTTTTTATCTCGCATTTTCCGAATGTTATAAAGATTAACAGCATTGTGGCGATAAAATCCGATAAAATGTTAAGTCCAAAAGGCAAAGCAGGGAGCAGGGCGGTAAGACTAATAATTCCGCCTGCAATACTTCCTATTATTATCCTTAAATATTTAACATTTGCTCCGATAATTTTCTTTGTAAGTATCAGCAAAAAATAATCTATAAATATGTTTACCGTAATCAGAACATCTATGTAAATGCTATTCATAAAAATCCCCTTTACTATTATTACATATATTCAAAATAATAAATGTCAAATTCTGTATAGGAGGTAAAATATGATTGTCGGAATTATTATCGGTATTTTTATAGGAGGTTTCGTAGGCGTAAGTGTAATGTGCCTGTTGCATTTCCACAACTGAGTACAAAAAAACGGCTGAGCTTTCGTAGTGAAAACTCAGCCGAATTACTGCGTATATAATTTATGATTTTAAATTTCTTGTACCAAGGAAAAGGATTGCAAGCATTCCCGAACCGACATGAGAACCGATTACAGGGCCAATATCGCATATAATTGATTTTTTGCACATACCTTTAATTCTTTTCTGCAATTCAACAGCGCCCTCTTTGTTATCGGCATGACCGATAAATACTGTTTGCTCCTTTGGATTTTCAGCGTCACGCTCAAAGTGAGAAACAAGGGAGTTATACACATTGCTTGTGCCTCTTACCTTACCTACATTAATAAGGTGACCGCCGTCATCTACGCTGATAAGCGGTTTAATCTGCAAAGCCTTGCCAAAGGTTGCGGCAACGGCAGAAATTCTGCCGCCTCTTTTAAGGTGGTCGAGATCCTCAACAATAAACCAATGACATACCTTGAGCTTAATATCGTTGATATACTGCTCAAGCTCCTCAATAGTAACGCCCTCGGTGTATTTTTGACCTGCAAGATAAATCAACAAGCCAAGTCCGACAGAATCGCACATTGAGTCAATTATAACAATTTTTCTGTCGGGATATTTTTCCTGCAAATCCTTGACAGCCATAAGACAGGTGTTGTATGTGCCGCTAAGACCTGTGCAGATACCGGTATAGAGAATATCCTTGCCTGCCTTTAAATACGGCTCAAAGTAATTTATAAAGCTGTTGTAGTTAATCTGAGTGGTTTTAGAGTTAATACCGCTTTTCAGCTTTGAATAAAAGTCATCAAGGCTCATCATTCTTGCGTCGGCATAGTGAAGATATGATTTGTCCTCCATACTAAATTCCATAGGAAGAATTTCTACATTAAGCTCCTTGGCAATTTCGTCAGAAAGGTCGCAGGAG
Organism: Eubacterium sp. OM08-24; assembly: GCF_003438075.1. Lineage (GTDB taxonomy): Bacteria > Bacillota > Clostridia > Oscillospirales > Acutalibacteraceae > Ruminococcoides. Next base: position 15,758 of record NZ_QSTA01000001.1, read on the forward strand.
GAATCGGTCATAAAAATATAATCCATAAAAACATCTCCTTTTGAAGTATACATTTGTCATACAATTACATTTTATCAAATATATATATAAAAGTCAATGAATGGAGGGCTTTTTTATGAATTGCAGACTTACGGATATTCGGCATAAGGAAGTGATAAGTGCCTGTGACGGGTGCAGAATCGGCTTTGTGGATGATGTCATAGTTGACACAAAATGTGCTAAAATAGTATCTCTTGTGATTTTCGGGCGCAGCAGTTTGTTTGGATTTATCGGCAAATGTGAGGATTATATAATTCCATGGGAGAAAATAGAACTCATTGGGGAAGATACCATTATTATATCCTGTTCAATGCCAAATCCCGTAAAAAGGGGCAAAAAACCCAGATTTAAAGAGAAATTCTGAAAAAAATCATTTTCTACCTATTTTGCACAATGCACTAAGAAATATTCTGAAATTTATGCAAATTAAACAAGTAATTGTTTTTATGAGAAAATTAAAAACCGATTGTTACAACAATATAACAAAGGTAACAAAATATAACAAGGCGGTAAATTTGCATTTTTCCGAAAAATGTGGTTTAATAACAACGAATTGTGTGTTTGATAAAATTTTAACGACTAAAGGAAGTCGCATAAAACATTACCAAATTACGGTTATGAATTGTGCTAATCACAGGGAGGATAAATTTTTGAGAACAAATAATAAACATATCAATAATGGCAAACATCAGGTTACCGAAAAAAAGACAAGCAGAGCACTTAAACCGATTTCTTTTATAAGTGCAATAATACTGGCATCTGCTTGCCTGCTTATTCCTACAACAACACTTGCGCCAAGTGTAGATGCTTATGCTGACAGCAGAGCGGCTGCATATTCCGTTGGTGGTATTGACACCTTCTCACAGTCAATCGCCGAAAACTGCGCAGAAACCATTCCTACGGAATCTGCTGACAAAAAAGCACAGGAACAAACAACAGTGGCAACCAAGGCAACACAAAAGGCTACACAGCCTACAACAGCTCCTGAAAAGGAGAAAAAAACAGAAACAAAGGCAACTAAGCCTGTCGAGAAAAAAGAAGAAACCAAGCCGACAGAAAATGTGCAGACTTATCTTGTAAATATTGATAATCCCGACACATCTTATTCACCAAGCAAGGTAGAGCTTTCAGATTATGACAGAGCAAAGCTCGAGCGACTTGTAATGGGCGAGGCAGGTACTATGGGTTACGAGGGATGTGCCCTTGTTGCTCAGTCAATAAGAGATGCCATGAACCTTTCTGGCAGCAATTCCATTGACTATATTATAGATGAATATAAGTACTATGCATCAACCGATGTTGAACCGAATGCTGATGTAAAGGCAGCTGTTTCTTATATTTTTGACAACAACGGCTCAGCTGTTCAGCACAGAATCATCTGTTTTTACACAGGTGTAAGCAACTGGCACGAAACACAGAATTTCATTATCAGCTGCGGTAATGTAAGATTTTTTGACCTTACCGTCTGATACATAACCATATGCAAAAAATCAAGTGTTATTTCAAAAAAGCACTTGATTTTTTTGCTTTTTATGGTATAATAATATAGCATTTCGCACGTTGGGCTTGTCGGAACGGTGGCAAATTGCTCTTAACCCGATAAAAATCAAGGCTCGGCGGAGGTTTTAACCTAAGGAGGATATTTAAAATGGCAGTAGTTTCAATGAAACAGCTCTTAGAAGCAGGTGTACACTTTGGTCACCAGACAAGAAGATGGAACCCTAAGATGGCTGAGTACATCTTCACAGAGCGTAACGGTATTTACATTATTGACCTTCAGAAGAGCGTTAAGAAGCTCGAAGAGGCTTACAACTTTGTTCGTGAGCTTTCAGCAGAAGGCAAGAGCGTACTCTTTGTTGGTACAAAGAAGCAGGCTCAGGATTCAGTTAAGGAAGAGGCTCTCCGTGCAGGTGCTTACTATGTAAACGCAAGATGGCTCGGCGGTATGCTCACAAACTTTGCTACAATCCGCAGAAGAATTGCTCGTTTAAAGCAGCTCCGCACAATGCAGGAGGACGGTACATTTGATCTCCTTCCAAAGAAGGAAGTTATTAAGCTCAACCTCGAGATCGAAAAGCTCGAGAAGTTTATGGGCGGTATTAAGGATATGACTTCAATGCCCGGCGCACTCTTTATTGTTGACCCAAGAAAAGAGAGAATCGCTGTTGCAGAGGCTAAGAAACTCAATATTCCGATCGTTGCTATTGTTGATACAAACTGCGACCCAGACGAAATCGACTATGTTATCCCGGGTAACGATGACGCTATTCGTGCAGTAAAGCTCATCGCAGGTGCTATGGCTGACGCTATCATCGAGGGTAAAGAAGGTCAGATGGGTGCAGCTGCTGTTGAAGAAGAAACAGCAGAAGAGGCAGCTGAATAATTTTATTTAACTTGTGATTATATCAATCGAAAGGATGTAATATAAATGGCAGCATTTACAGCTCAGGATGTTAAAACATTAAGAGAAAAAACAGGTTGCGGCATGATGGATTGCAAAAAGGCTCTCACAAATGCCGATGGTGATATGGACAAGGCTATTGACTTCTTAAGAGAGCAGGGCCTTGCAAAAGCAGCTAAAAAGGCAAGCAGAATTGCTGCTGAAGGTGTTGCTTATGCAACAACTAACGCAGACGCTTCTGTTGGCGTAGTTATCGAAGTAAACGCTGAAACAGACTTCGTTGCTAAGAACGATTCATTTATGGAATTTGTTAAGGCTTGTGCTCAGACAGTTATCGAGCAGAATCCTGCAGATGTTGATGAGCTCCTTACACTTAAGGCAGCAGGCACAGAGCAGACTGTTGCTGAGCTCCTTCAGGAGAAGATTCAGACAATCGGCGAGAACATCAAGATCCGCCGTTTTGAGCGCATGGAAGGTGCTTGTGTAGCTTATGTTCACGCAGGCGGCAAGATCGGCGTTCTCGTAAACTTTACAACAGATGTTGCTGTAAACGATGAGTTCGTTGCTTACGGCAAGGATGTTGCAATGCAGATTGCAGCTCTCAACACTCCATACCTTACAGAGGCTGATGTTCCTGCTGAGGTTATCGAGCACGAGAAGGAAGTTATGCGTCAGCAGGTTATTAACGAGGGTAAGCCTGAGGCTATCGCTGATAAGATCGTTATGGGTAAGATCGGCAAATTCTATAAGGAGAACTGCCTTGTAGATCAGGAGTTCGTTAAGGACAACAAGCAGACAATTAAGCAGTATACAAACAACACAGCTAAGGCTCTCGGCGGCAACATTGAGATTGCTAAGTTCGTTCGTTTCGAAAAGGGCGAAGGCATTGAAAAGCGTCAGGACGATTTCGCAGCTGAAGTTGCAAGTATGGTTAAATAATTTAATATTTAATTATAATATTGTATAATTAATCCCACTCAAATGTTATATTTGAGTGGGATTTTTGCGTTTGCTTAAAATTATGGTTATTGTTAATGGTACGGTGGTTTACGCACGAAAGTTAGTATGATAAATAGGCTCTATACTCAATGTTAATGCAAAAAAGTCTTGCATAAAAATTAAACTAAGGTTATAATAAAAATGATGAAATATGTCTAAAATTATAATATAAAACATATAGTATAAAGAGAAAGTGATATTATGAAAGTAAAAAAGAAATTGTCGCCGTTACTCATATGTTTAATTATATTATCTGCTTTACTTTTGATTATTGCATTTTTTGTTTTGAGCAAAGAAAAAGTTGACCTTAAACCGGATAGCGATACTTCGTACTATAACAGCTATGAATACGGTTGTAACAGTATGCGTATTTATAACGGTAAAAGGTTTCCTATGTCAGATGATTATATGGTATATAAGGACGGCAATTTATATGTAAAAGACCCTATGTATTATAGGGCTGATATTTATTATTCTGACAGAAAAGAAAATGTTTCAACTTCAATTACTTCGCAAAGAATAGAGAATATTGAAGTTTATTGCGATGACGGCAGTTTGTATATGGAAAATCACGCAACACAAGAAAAGCAAAAATTAGATGAACAAAGCCAAATCCTTTTCTTTGATGGCGACAGGGTTTTATATTCAGTTGACAAAAAGAAACTTGTAATTGTTGATGCTAAGAATATAAACGACAGGAAAGAAATAGATTATATCGGTGAAATATTCTATATTTCTATAAACAGCAATACACTTAATGTTATTACAAAAGATGAATACAAATATGAAATTTTTCAATATGATGTGGATACATATTTGCAGAAATCACACTTCGAACATAGTACATTGAGTGACTTGGACGAGCCGGCTATTATTAATGATTACTTTTTGTATTGCTGCAAAGAACTGATAAACCCTTCTGAAGAATGTACTTTCTTAAAATACAATTTAAAAACCGGAGAAATATCACGAGCAGCCTTACATAATTATGTTCAATCAGTTACTTACAATAATAATAAAATTTATTTTTCGGCTGAAAAGTCAGAGTGGAATATAGTAAGAACAACCGTTGAGGATGAAAATAACGGTTTGTGGGAGGTCGATATAGAAACCGGAACTAAAAAGAAGCTTTCTGACGAATGTGTATTTGATGATTTGCTTGCAACAGAAAATTATCTTTATTGCTACAGAACAGACTATTTACTGCCACGAGGAATGGCTAACGATTGGTATAAGGGATATAGTTTAAAGCAAATTCCAATTAATTAGCAAAAATTACAACTTAAAATCAAAAATTTAACTAAAAAAAGGCTTGTGTACTTAATTATATCTACAACGAATTAAAAAAACAAGCTAATGTTAAGAGGTGTTTTTAATGAATTATGTTTTTATGTTTGTTATGATTTGCTTTTTATTTTTAGCCATTTCTATTGCTATTAAATGTGTAACTTGTTTTATAACTTCTGTGAATTAAAAAAATCAAATAACGAAAGGTGATTTTACTATGGATATAATTTTATATATATTACCGGTTTTTCTCATAGTTTTGCTTTTGCCAAAATATTTTATGGTACTGTTGGCGAAATGCGTGGATAACGCTTTGTTTAGAGAAAAAATAATTGATAAAGAAATCAGGAGAAAACTTTACCGCAATGGAGTGTTTGCTGATCTAATAGCTTCTTTTAGTATGATTGTGATTGGCTTTATTCAGAATTTGAGTGATTTGCCGAGTTATTTTTCAGGTTTTGAAAATTATGTTGTGTATTTTAGTATGAGTCTTTTCTCGTTTATGTATGCGCCTGATTATTCCCAACAGAATTCATTTTTCATTTCATTTATTTTTATTCTGGTGACAATTGCAATATCCGCACTTATCAGCTTGTTTTTTGATTATTTTACAATTTTCAGAAACCCGGATCTTACAAAAAAGCAAAAAATCTGTACTTTGCTGATTTTTGTGTTAATGACTGCTCCATACTATTTCCTGATTTCTCCTACTTTATTTTATAATTGATATATATAATAAAATCCTTTTTATAAATACAATTTGATAACCGGAGGTTTTTCACGAATAGTTGAACATAATTATCTTACTAAGAGCAGAGGAAAACAAGGTTATGATGAAGAAGATATATTTACACTAATGATGGTTTATGCTTTCAAAGATGGTATTGATGAAAGGTTGAACCTTTGGGAATGGTGCCAAATATAATCTTTAGTGAATTAGCAGTATATATAAAAACCGGAAAACAAATTCAGTGCAAGATAGATAAAGCTTTAGAAATCATTCGTGGTGATAAATATAGGTGGGTGATTTTATAAAAAAGTACAAAAAGAAATTATTGTTGATTTCGGTTATATTATCTCTTATAATAGTACTTTTATTGCTAACTTTTTATAATTCAGGTGATAATTTTAAACCGGATTCAGATCATAGCTTTTATAAATCCGAATATATGGTTTATTCTGACGGAATGATCACTATAAAAAATCCAAACAATTACGAATTTGATATATATAAATTAGGTGAGAGCAAGCAGAGTTATAAATGCAAAGAACTTTCTGATATTTCTAAATATGCAGCTGAAGCAAAAGGTAATTATGTTATTTATGATGATCATGGACTAACAATATACGATAATGGAAAGAAAAGTGAACATCTGATAGCTAATAATTATGATATATCAGAATTAGGAAATAATTGCGTTTATTATACTAAGAATAATCAGATTTATTGCTATAATATTTTAAATGAAGATACTTGTATAATAAACGATGTTCCGTATGAAGATATAAATTCATTAGTTTTTGCCGATAAATATTTATTAGTGTATTATAATGATAATCATTTTCGGAAAATAAATATTTATGATGAAAATAATAAATTAATATCAGATTTTAAACTACATTCCGACCCTTTAGATTTTCATGATTTTGATGATGTTTATATAGATTTAATCAAAGAGCAAATAATTGTTTATCCGGGCCCGGGAGAGAATACTGAAGTGCTTTTTTATACTTTTAATGGTGAAAAATATCAGAATGAATATTTTAATTATTATTTTAATAATACCATTAGGAGTGTAGACCGGAGTGTAGACCATAGCTGTTTTCAAGGAAAATATGTTGCTTACAGCTTGAGAAAGAGCAAAGCAACTGTTATTTATGACAAGACAATAAGAAGTCAGGATAATGGTTTGTATATTGGAAATTTAGAAACGGGTGAAACAAAAAAATTATCAGAAAAATGCGAGTTTGATGATATTTTAGTGACTGATAATTATGTTTATTGTTATAAGATTAATTATTTTATTCCTAAGTCTACTCTGTATGTAAAAGATTTAACTGTAGGCTATGAACTTACTCAGATACCGATTCCATAATGTCTTACTTATGTAATGCACTCATAAATAAAATCTTTTCTGAGTGCATTACAAAAAATTAATATCGGTTTGTTGTAGAAATGTCAAATTTTCAAATGCCATTTTTACTGCTCTTATTGCTTATTATCAAATTAATGAATTTTTTATTTCAATATATTTTATGATTTGCTTGCAACAAAAAATTATCTTTATTGCTACAGAATAGACTATTTACTGCCACGAGGAATGGCTAACGCTCGGTATAAGGGATATAGTTTAAAGCAAATTCCAATTAATTAGCAAAAATTACAACTTAAAATTAAAAAATCAACTAAAGGCTGTTACAAAATTTGTAGCAGCCTTTAATACTATGTAAAACATAATTGTTATAAAGTTTTATAGATAAAAAGGACATCGGTATATGAACAGCCGATGTCCTTTGAGTTTTTAAGATTTAAAATCAGTCAGCAAAATATCTCTTTAAAAGACCTGCAAATCCTGCACCGTGTCTTGCCTCGTCTTTAGCCATCTCATGAACTGTATCGTGGATAGCGTCAAGGTTCTGAGCCTTTGCTCTCTTAGCAAGATCAAATTTGCCCTCGCAAGCACCTGCCTCAGCCTCTGCACGCATCTGAAGGTTTTTCTTTGTGCTGTCTGTGATTACTTCGCCGAGGAGCTCAGCAAACTTTGCAGCGTGCTCTGCCTCTTCAAAAGCATACTTAGTAAAAGCGGCTGAAATTTCAGGATAACCCTCTCTGTCAGCAACTCTTGCCATTGCAAGATACATACCAACCTCTGAGCACTCGCCCTCAAAGTTAGCTCTGAGATCCTTTAAAATATCTTCGCTAACGCCCTGTGCAACGCCTACTTCGTGAACTGTTGCAAAGGACGCACCCTCTACAACCTCTTTGAATTTGCTTGCAGGAGCTTTACACTGTGGGCAAGCCTCCGGAGCTGTAGGTCCTTCATAAACATATCCGCATACTGTACAATACCATTTCATAATTTTTTCTCCTTTATAATAAATATATATTGTTAATTAAATACCGCTGTTCGGTATTAGTTATTACAGCAATCTGAACATTTGCCGTAGTAGATAACAAGTTTGCTTTCAATAGTAAAGCCTTTATTTAAAAGTGCAAGGCTTTCTGACGATTTGCTGCCGTCATCTGCTACATCAATTACCCTGCCGCAGCTATTGCAAACAAAGTGCGTATGTGGGGAAGTATTTCCGTCAATGCGTTCTTCTCCTTTTACATTACACACAACGCTTACCTTGCCTTCATTTTTAAACAATGAAATATTACGGTAAACAGTGCCAAGGCTGAGGTCGGGATAATCAGGCTTTAGCTGTTCATATATCCAACGAGCGCTTGGGTGCGATGTTGTATTGAGAATTGTGTTGTATATAGCATTTCTTTTTGAGCTGAAATTTCTTTTCATTGCAACATTTTCTCCAAAAAATTGATAATGATTACTGATTGCAAATATATTAACACATATAATAATCGTTATTTTTACATAAAAGAATAATAGAAATTATTTTTATAAAAAATTTTGGAGGCATTTATGGTAAAAATATACAAAAACCGTTTAAAAATACTTTTGCTCTGCCTTGTAACTGTATTAATGTCGATTTTTATACTTTGTTCTCTAAGCGGTGCGAGTGTAGCAAATGAAAATTCCGTAAAAATGCCGGTCATTATGTATCATTCCGTTTTGAAAGATAAGTCAAGTCAGAACGATTTTGTTGTTTCGCCCGAATTATTTGAGAACGACTTAAAATATTATAAAGAAAACGGATACACAACCGTTACGGTAAATGATTTGATAGATTATGTTTATTCAGATAAGCTGTTGCCACAAAAGTGCGTTATGCTGACATTTGATGACGGATACTATAATAATTATAAATATGTTTATCCTCTGCTAAAAAAATACGGCGCAAAAGCAGTGATTTCGCCGATTGCAAAGCTAAGTGAGGACTACACTGCTGTCGGTGAAGAAAATGCTAACTACGGTCATTTGCTTGAGAATAATATAAAAGAAATGAACGAGTCGGGATTTGTGGAATTTCAAAATCACTCGTACAATATGCACGCACTTACCCCACGAAAGGGAATAGGCAAAAAATACGGTGAAAGCGACGAAAATTACAGGTCTGCCATTACATCTGACATAAGCAAGGCGCAGGATTACTTAAAAAATGTAACAGGAAAAGCTCCCACTGCATTTGTGTATCCGTTTGGCGAAGAGAACAGCACAAGTCTTGAAATCCTAAAAGAACAGGGATTTTTAGCCACACTCAACTGCACAGAAAAGCTCAATTATATTTCCAAATCTCCCGAAAGCCTTTACGAGCTTGGCAGATTTCGCAGAGATAACTCGGAAACCACTGCTCAGCTTATGGAAAGAATAAGCAAAAATTAATTTGCGGAATAATATATTGTATGGTGCGAGAGCATTATTCTTATAAAAGGAGAATTACTATGCCAAAGTTATATTTAAGTCCGTCACTTCAAGAGTACAATCCATATGTTGACGGTGGAAATGAGGAATATTATATGAATCTTGTAGCAGATGCGATAGAGCCGTATTTGCTGGCAAGCGGAATAGAATTTGACAGAAACAGTCCCGAAATGACCTTGTCGCAGGCAATCAGGGACTCCAATAATTCGGCAAATGATTTGCACCTTGCAATTCATAGCAATGCCGCTCCCGAAGGTTCGGCAGGAAGATATACGGGAGCGGATATTTATTATTATCCGTCAAGTTTGAACGGAAAAAGATTTGCTGAAATCTTACAACGAAATTATGAAAACATCTATCCGTATCCTGACGATGTAGATATTGTTCCGACCACAAGCCTTGCGGAAGTCCGCAGAACAAAAGCGCCGTCGGCTTTAATTGAAGTGGCATATCACGATAACCCCGAAGAGGCTCAGTGGATAAGAGAAAATATAAACGCTATCGGCAGAAATCTCGCTCAGTCTATTGCTCAGTATTTTGGTGTGCCGTTTGTTGAGGCTTGAAATAGCGGTATTTATAGTGTATAATTTAACAAAAAGCTAATGGAAGTGTAAAGATGAGTGCTTTAACCAATGAAACAAAACTCAGAATAGAAAAGACAATCAAAAATCTTAAAGCAAACAAGATGGACGCTTATTATTGCGAAAATAAAACAGACGCCTGCAATCTTGTTAAAACTCTCATTAAAAAAGGCGATGTAATATCAAGCGGCGGCTCTGTTACTCTCAAGCAAACAGGCGTGTATGATATTATAACTTCCTCTGACTACAATTATCTTGACAGGACAGCAGAGGGACTTACTCCCGAACAGGTAGAGGAAGTGTATCGCAAAACCTTTTCGGCTGACGCATATTTTGCAAGCAGTAATGCTATTACAGAAAACGGCGAGCTATACAATGTGGACGGTAATTCAAATCGTGTTGCCGCAATTTTATACGGCCCTGCGAGTGTAATACTTGTGTGTGGATATAATAAAATTGTAAAAAATATTGATGAGGCAATCGACAGAGTTAAGAAAGTTGCCGCACCTGGCAATACTATAAGACTTAACATTGATGCCCCTTGCTCAAAGCTCGGAAAGTGCATTTCTGCCGATAAAGAAGATGCCGAGCTTTGCTCGGGCTGTAAAAGTGACAGAAGAATTTGCTGTAATTATGTAGTTTGCGCCCAGCAAAGGCACAAAGACAGAATAAAGGTTATTATTATAGGCGAGGAGTATGGATATTGAGAAATGATTATTAGTTTTTAATTTGTTTCTCATAAACTACATTTGGCTTATTATATAATACTGCCAAACTGAAATGCTTTTGAAAAAAGAAATAAAAAGGTCAGTGACCTTGGAGCTGCTGACTTTGGTTTTCTATTAATAGTTTATTATTGGCAAGGTATGTGCTTAGAATATTATTATTTAAGTAATTTAAAGGCAAATCAGCATAAGGCAAGCCATACTTGTAGTGCTGCAAATATGGCTTGCCGCATAGCCTTGAACTTGATTATCTGAAGTTATTCTGATTTTTGTTCTGGCTATTCTTCTGGTTTTTATTCTGATTGTTGTTCTGATTCTTATTCTGGCTGTTATTCTGATTCTGGTTATTGTTCTGGTTCTGATTGTTATTCTGATTCTGGTTGAAGTTCATATTAGCACCTCCCTCCGATACGCTTATTATTTTCGTTTCTAAGGATTTTATACAATGAATATTTTTTTAGATAAAATGAAAGCTCTGCTCGGTGACGAGTTTGACGAATTTTTAAAATTTTACAATTCAAGCGGCGAGCATTACAGGGGACTTAGAGTAAACACTCTTAAATGTTCGGTTGAAAAGCTCAGAGATTTACTCGATTTTGAGTTGAAACCTGCACCGTTTTGCTCGGAAAGCTTTTATATTCCAAACGAAATTACCTCTTTTGGCAACAATCCGCTGCACCACGCAGGCGCTTTTTACATTCAAGAGCCGTCTGCATCTTCGGCAGTAACAATGCTTGATGTGCAAGAGGGGGATTTTGTTCTTGACCTTTGTGCAGCGCCGGGCGGCAAAAGCACTCAGATTGCCGCAAAGCTAAATTCAAAAGGCTTTTTGTGGAGCAATGAAATAGTAAAGAATAGAGCTAATATTCTTTTATCAAATATTGAAAGACTCGGTATAAGAAACGCAACGGTTTCAAATGCGTACCCCGAGGTGCTTTGTGACAGACTTGCAGGCTGTTTTGATAAGGTGCTTGTTGACGCACCTTGCAGTGGCGAGGGAATGTTCAGAAAGGACTCTGCCGCCGAAAGCGAGTGGAGCGATGAGCATGTAAAAAGCTGCGCCGAAAGACAGCTTAAAATTCTTAACAGCGCTAAAAAGGCACTTAAAGATGGCGGAGTTATGGTGTACTCAACCTGTACCTTTTCTGTTGAGGAAAACGAGGGCGTTATAAGCAGATTTTTGGAGGAAAATCCTGATTTTGCGTTGGAAGATGCAAATGTCGGCTTTGGCAGACCGGCGCTTGAGTATGCGAGAAGAATTTTCCCGATGGACGGCGGAGAAGGACATTTTGCCGCAAGGCTCAGAAAATCGGGTGAATTATATAAAAATTCTTTTACGGAAAATAAGCCTAAGAAAATCGACAGCAAAATTCTTGATTTTTACGACAGCATTTTTATAAACAGACCGTTTGGAGAGAATATTGAGGTTATCGGCGACAAAATTATTGTTTTGCCGCAGAAGTATGTGCTGACCGAAAAATTACCTGTATTGCGCAGCGGAATAATTTTGGGTCAGATTGTTAAAAACCGAATTGAACCGCACCACTCGGCGTTTATGGCGGCAAAGGCTTGTGAGTGTGTGTCAAAGGTGGATTTTGATGTTAATTCTGCCGAGATAAAGGCATTTTTACATGGCGAGGAGGTTGCTGTTGACAATAATATTAAAGGTTATACGGCTGTGTGCGTAAACGGTATTACAACAGGCTTTGGCAAATGCTCAAACGGCAGATTAAAAAATAAATATCCGAAAGGACTAAGACTTTTATAATGAATAACTTATCTGATATAGGAAAAATTAAAGAGATACTTTCAAAACACGGTTTTACTTTTTCAAAATCGCTCGGTCAGAATTTTTTGATAAATCCGTCTGTATGCCCACGAATGGCAGAGTACAGCGGTGCCGGCGAGGGCGTTGGTGTAATTGAGGTTGGCCCCGGCATAGGCGTGCTTACAAATGAGCTTTGTCAGCTTGCCGACAAGGTTGTGGCGGTAGAGCTTGACAAAAGACTTTTGCCTGTTCTTGATGAAACGCTTGGCGAATACGATAACTTAAAGGTAGTAAACGAAGATGTGCTTAAACTTGATTTGCACAAGCTGATTGACGAGAAGTTTGCAGGAATGAAGGTTGTTGTTTGCGCAAATTTGCCCTATTACATAACCTCTCCCGTTATAATGAAACTGCTTGAGGACAGATTGCCGATAGAGGCAATAACCGTTATGGTGCAGAAAGAGGCGGCTCAGAGAATTTGCGCCGAGGTAGGCACAAGGCAGAGCGGTGCTTTAACCGTATCGGTTAATTATTATGCCGAACCCGAAATGCTTTTTGGTGTGAGTGCAGGCTCGTTTATGCCTGCTCCAAAGGTTGATTCGGCTGTTATAAGACTTAATGTGCGCAAAGAACCGCCCGTAACCGTTGAAAACGAAAAGCTGTTGTTTAATGTAATAAAAGCGGCTTTTTCGCAGAGAAGAAAAACACTTGCCAATTCTCTCAGTTCTGGACTTTCGCTTGAAAAGAGCAAGGTAAACGAGCTTTTGATAAATTCAGGTGTGGAAACCAACGCAAGAGCCGAAAAGCTGACGCTCGATGATTTTGCGAATATTACTAACAATTTGCTGGGGATGATGTGATGAAAAAGCAAAAGATGAATGTACTGTTTAAAATTGCATTTATTCTGCTTATAGTTTGTGTGCTGATGATATTTGCCTCAATTATTATTGCATATGCTTTTGACAGCGAAAAATGGTCTGCCATTTGTTCGGCAGGCGGTGTACTGCTTGCAACAGTGGGTATAATTCTCGCTATGCTCAGCAAACCGAAAAAGAAAAAGGCAATAGAAGAAAACAGCAAAAAAACTATTGACAAAAATTGAATAATCTGTTAGAATAAAACCACCATAAAGGGGAGTAGTTTGCAGATAATCTGTGATACAATTCGTCAATCTCATACCTTAGGGTATCGGTTGTATCTTAAAAAACGAGACTTTTATTGTAGGATAATTGCATTTTGCAATGTTTTACAATAAAAGTCTTTTTTGTTTGCTCACTTTCTTTTATCAAGAAAAAATATGGAGGAATTATGATGAACTGGTATCAGTTGACCAAAAAGCAGGTGCTTGAAAAGCTCGGTGTTACAAAGGACGGACTTACCTCGCAAAAAGCTGAGGAGCTGTTGCAGCAAAACGGCGAAAATGTTTTGCAGGAGGGCAAAAGGAAAACCGCCTTGCAGGTGTTTTTAGGTCAGTTTGCGGATCTGCTTGTAATTATTTTGATAATTGCTGCGATTATTTCAATGTTTTCGGGCAACATTGAGAGCACAATAGTAATTTTTGCGGTAATTATTCTTAATGCCATTCTCGGTACAGTCCAGCATATCAATGCGGAAAAATCGCTCGACAGCTTAAAATCCCTTTCATCTCCGAATGCAAAGGTTATTCGTGACGGACAGAAAATTGAAATTCCGTCAAAAAATGTTGTTGAGGGCGACCTAATTGTGCTTGAGGCAGGCGACCTCGTTGTGGCTGACGGCAGAATTATTAACAACTATTCTTTGCAGGTAAACGAAAGCTCGCTTACAGGCGAGTCTACAAATGTAGATAAAAACGATGGCGACATTACCGCCGAGGTTCCGCTTGCCGACAGAACAAATATGGTTTATTCGGGCAGCCTTGTTACCTACGGCAGAGCTATTGTAGCCGTAACAGGTACAGGTATGAACACCGAAATCGGCAAGATTGCAAGCCTTATGAATGCCGCAAAGGAAAAGAAAACACCTTTGCAGGAGAGCCTTGATAAGTTCTCAAGCCGTCTTGCGGTTATTATTCTTATTATTTCCGCAATCGTTTTCGGCTTAAGCCTTTTAAATCATATGGCAATTCTTGATGCGCTTATGTTTGCTGTTGCCCTTGCCGTTGCCGCTATTCCTGAGGCTTTGGGTTCAATCGTAACTATTGTGCAGGCAATGGGTACTCAGAAAATGGCTAAGGAAAATGCCGTTATCAAAGATTTGAAAGCGGTTGAAAGCCTCGGTTGCGTATCTGTAATTTGTTCCGACAAAACAGGTACGCTTACTCAAAATAAAATGACTGTTCAGAAAATATATATCAACGGTGAAAGTATTTTTGAAGAAGAACTTGACCTTAATAATCAAAGCCACCGCTATTTACTTTACGATATGGTGCTAAATAACGATTCGAGCATTGTTGACGGAAAGGGAATAGGCGACCCGACAGAGTATGCGTTGCTTGAACCTCTAAGAAAGCTCGGTTACAACGAAGAAGATTTGCGTTCGGTACTTAAAAGACTTGAGGAAGTGCCGTTTGATTCCGACCGTAAGATGATGAGCACAAAATACAAGCTCCATGGAGAAAATCATATTTTGACAAAGGGCGCTATTGACGCTATTCTTGACAGATGCGACAGCATTGCTACAAAGGACGGTGTTCGTCCGATTACCGAGGCAGACAAGGCGGACATTCTCAGACAAAATACAGAGTATTCCGAAAACGGCTTGCGTGTGCTTACTTTTGCCTATAAGCAGACAGATGAAGAGCTTAGTGTGGATACCGAATACGGCTACACATTCTTGGGCTTGGTTTCTATGATAGATCCGCCTCGTGAAGAGTCAAAGACGGCTGTTGCCGATGCAATCAGAGCAGGTATTAAGCCTGTTATGATTACAGGTGACCATAAAATTACCGCAACTGCCATTGCAAAGCAGATCGGTATTTTCAAAGATGGCGACATTTCCGTTACGGGTATGGAGCTTGACGCAATGAGCGACAGCGAGCTTGACAGTAAAATTGAGAAAATTTCCGTATATGCACGAGTTTCTCCCGAAAATAAAATCAGAATTGTTGAGGCTTGGCAAAAGAAAGGCAACATAGTTTCTATGACAGGTGACGGCGTAAATGACGCTCCTGCCCTTAAAAAAGCCGACATCGGTGTAGCTATGGGTATTACAGGCACTGAGGTTTCTAAAGACGCAGCGTCAATGGTACTTCAGGACGATAACTTTGCCACAATAATTAAGGCTGTTGCAAACGGCAGAAATGTTTACAGAAACATTAAAAATACTATCCTTTTCCTGCTGTCGGGCAATATGGCGGCTATATTTGCAGTTGTGTATGCGTCCCTCCTCGCTTTGCCTGTTCCGTTTGAGGCTGTGCACCTTTTGTTTATAAACCTCTTGACCGACTCACTCCCTGCTATTGCAATCGGTATGGAAAAGCCCGAAAAAGATTTGCTTGCACAAAAGCCGAGAGATCCTAAACAAGGTATTCTTACAAAAGAATTTTCGGCATTAATGCTTTGCCAGGGTGCACTTATAGCAGTTGTAACAATGACAGCTTTCTACATCGGTTTGCAGGTAAATGCCGCAACAGCAAGCACAATGGCATTTGCAACCCTTACACTTGCAAGACTTTTCCATGGCTTTAACTGCCGCAGCAAACATTCAATTTTCAGAATCGGACTTACCTCAAATGTTTACAGCTTGCTCGCATTTGCGGCAGGCGCAGCACTTCTTGCATTTGTAATCTTTGTGCCGTTTATGCACCCACTTTTCAGCATTGCAGAACTTACAGGAGCGCAAATCGGATTTATCGGCTTGCTTGCTTTTATTCCGACAGTTATTATTCAGCTTGTAAAGGTAATTGTTGAAAATGTTAAAAAGAGCAAATAAAAGCAAAGTCAGCCAAAGTCGAGCAAATAATTATCTCTTTAAATAAAATAAATATTCTAAACCGCAGTTTTGTTGTTAAATTATTCAAAAATAATTCTTGACATCTTACTGCGGTTTATTTATAATTAAGATAAATAAATATGTGAGGTGGCTTAATTATGAATATTTGGCACGATATATCTCCAAAGAGAATTACAGCAGATAAATTTTACGCCGTTATTGAAATTTCTAAGGGCGGTAAAAATAAATACGAGCTTGACAAGGAAACAGGTATGCTAAAGCTCGACAGAGTTCTTTTTACATCAACCCACTATCCGGCTAACTACGGCTTTATTCCGAGAACCTATGCAGATGACGGCGACCCGCTTGATGTACTCGTTCTTTGCTCCGAAACAATTCAGCCTATGACACTTGTTGAGTGCAAGCCAATCGGTGTGCTCAATATGATTGATAATGACAGCTGTGACGAAAAAATCATTGCTGTGCCTGTTAATGACCCTAACTATTGCGGTTACAATGACATTGCTGACCTTCCTCGTCACTATTTTGACGAAATTCAGCACTTTTTCCAGGTATATAAGAGCCTTGAGAGCGGTAAGGTTACATCTGTAACCGAAACCAACGGTGTTGAGATGGCTAAGGATATTATTAAAAAGTCAATCGACAGCTACATTAAAGATTTCCAGATGGCATAATTTGAGGTAAATATGACTGAAAAAGAAAAAATGATTGCCGGCAAGGTTTATAACTGCTTTGATGAAGAGCTTTCAACTGCTCTGAGAAAAGCAAAGCAGCTTTGCCATAAGTATAATGATATTTTCTTTGAAGACGAAGCTGCGGCAAAAAAGATAATTGACGAGCTTTTGCAGGCAGAGCATAATGACGGCTACTGCGTATTTACTCCGTCTTTTTGGTGTGACTACGGTTTTAATGTTAAGGTAGGCAAGAATTTTTATTCAAACCATAATCTTGTTATTCTTGACTGTGCAGAGGTGCGCTTTGGTGACAATGTATTCATTGGACCAAACTGCGGATTTTACACCGCAATTCATCCGATTGATGCCGAGCAGAGAAAAATGGAAATTGAATGGGCAAAGCCTATTAAAGTAGGTAATGATGTATGGTTTGGCGGCAGTGTAACCGTACTTCCGGGTGTTACCATTGGCGACAATGTTGTAATCGGTGCAGGCTCTGTTGTAGTAAAAGATATTCCCTCGGGTGTGGTTGCTGTCGGCAATCCATGCAAGCCAATAAGAAAAATTACAGAGGCAGACAAGCTCAATTTAAACGACCCTAATGTTTAATATACGCAAAACTAAAGGCTTTCTTAGGATATTCTAAGAAAGCCTTGATTATTTTACGGAAAAATATTAAAATAATTATAGTTTAAAGTCATCTAAGGTGTACTCGTGAAGAGTTGGTGCCGATTGTGGAACTCGCATAAGCGGATCGTATTTAAAGCTCTTGCACTTGTCATCAATAATAGTTTTGTTTTTACTGCAATGGCAGGTATTGTTTTCAAAAACAGAGTTTAAACAGTATGTGCAACTCGGCTTAATGTTTTTGCCAAAGAGTTTTTTCTTCAACATAATATCACCTCATTTGTTAATTATTATAGCATTAATAAATGTCGTTTTCAAGCAAAACTACACATAAGGAGAAGTATAATGAAATTTAATTCAAAAACTATGACTATTCATAATGCGGACAGTGTGCCGTATCTCACATATAATTCTTTATCGGAAATTAGTTTTATTAATCACGCGTTTTCAACCAAGCTGGGCGGAGTATCAACGGGCGAGTTTACCTCAATGAATTTTGCGTTCAATAGGGGAGATAATCCCGACCATGTTACCGAGAATTATAAACGCTTTTGCAAAAGCGCAGGTTTTGACTACAACACTCTTACCGCCTCGGCGCAGGATCACAATACCTTTGTGCGTGCCGTAACAACCGAAAATGTAGGAACAGGCATTTACAAGCCGAGAGATATTGCGAGTGTAGACGCACTTATTACAAATCAAAAGGGTGTAACTCTCGTCACTTATTATGCCGACTGTACACCGCTGTTTTTTGTGGATACAAATAAAAAAGCTATCGGTCTTGCTCATGCAGGCTGGAGAGGAACTGTCGGCAGAATAGGCGAAAAGGTTGTGCAAAAAATGACCGAGCTTTACGGAACAAACCCGTCTGATTTAAAATGTGCGATCGGCCCTGCTATTTCAGTGTGCTGTTATGAGGTTGACAAACCTTGTGCCGACCATTTTCTTGCGCTTGAAAATGTAAATCCGTCAGATTTTGTTCATCCTAAGAAAAACGGAAAATATATGGTTGACCTGCTCGAAACCAACAGGCAAATCCTTGTAGCCGCAGGGGTAAAGCCTGAGAATATCACAATTTCCGATGTATGCACAAACTGCAACAGCGACCTTTTGTGGAGTCACAGAGCCACCAAGGGACACAGAGGCACAATGTGTGCGTTTATGTGTTTAAAATAATTATTAAATAGAAATATGATTGTTTTTTGCAAACCATACTTCTTTTACAGAAAATTCTTTGCCGTTTAGGTAATTTAAAATACCTGCATCGGTGTCAAATGAAAATTTAAGTTTGTAGCTGTAAAGCGCCTGATATTTAATATTATCGGGTGCTTTTCTGTTTTTGCCGTACTTTGTATCACCCACAAGCGGATGACCTATGTATGCCATATGTGCCCTGATTTGGTGAGTTCTGCCTGTAAGCAGTTCAACCTCGGCAAGGCTGTATTTGCCGTTGAAGTCAAGAATTTCGTATTTTGTGATTATTTCTTTTGAGCCCCCAACCTGTTTGCCAAAAATCTTTACTTTGTTTTGCGATTCGTTTTTAATAAGGTAATCGTGCAAAATGTCGCAGTCCTTTTTCGGCTTGCCGTAAAGTAAGCACAAATAATATTTTTCAAGCTCTCTCGTTTTGATTTTAGCGTTGAGAACGCGCAGGCTCTCGGCGTTTTTCGCCGCAATAACAATTCCGCCTGTATTTCTGTCAATTCTGTTTGCAAGTGCAGGGGCAAAGGCCTTTTCTTCCTTTGGGTTGTATTCGCCCTTATTATAAAGGTAGTGCTGAACTCTTGCCACAAGCGAATCAAAATGGTAGCTTTTATCCTGATGAACTATAACGCCCGGCTTTTTATCTATGAGAATAATATTATCGTCCTCATACACAATATCGAGTTTGTCGGGAGCTTTCAAAAACTCATAGTTTTCCTGCTCGCTTTCCTCAAAAAATTCATCTTTTATGTAAAGCGTCAGTACATCGCCCTCTTTGAGCATATCTTTTATATCGCATTTTTTGCCGTTTAGCTTTATGTACTTTGTGCGTATGTATTTATACATAAGTGACTTTGGCATAGTTTTAAACCTTTTTGAAAGGAATTTGTCAAGTCTTTGATTTGCGTCATTTTTCTTTATATCAATAGTTCTCATTGCTTTCTCCTTAACCTTAATCAATTTAATTTTATATTATTATAAAATTTTTTTCAACCGATTTTTCACACTTTTTAAAAAGCTGTGTAAACTGATACAGGGTGATAAAGTGAATTGCTACTCACACAGGCTCAGGTCGGCTGTATTTTTTGGGCTTGGACTTCTGACTGCGAGCTTACTGCCCTCCGATTGTGTGCTTGTGGTTGCAGCTGCGGCACTTATCGTAGTCAGTCTGACCTGCATACGAAGATAAATAGGGAGGAGATTTATTATGAAAGTTGTACTTATTGAGCGCCCAAAATTCTTATCCGGCATATTAAGAAGGATTTACGGAATTAAAAAGGTAACAACATCGCAATAAAACCTTTCTTATATGCAAATTTAAACAAATTTTTATTGGTAATTATCAATAACATAATTAAACAAAAGATGTGCTTATCTACAAAAAGATATGCACATCTTAATTTATTATTGAGTTTTTTGAAAAATATTATAACAGAATAGGACTGTAATTTTATTATGGAGGTTTTGAATAAACATGAAATTAATCAAGAAAAGCGTGAGCATTATTCTGTCATCTATGATGATTATGGGATGCACAGTTACTGCGCTTACAGCCAATGCCTCAACAGGCGGACAGCTCAGCAGTAAGTATGCCACAAACCCTAATGGCAAGGTAGGTATTCAGAAGATTATCACTATTGACGGTAAGATTACTGTTGACGATGTAACATTACTTCAGCTTTTTGTATCGGGCGACAAGACTATTGATTCTGCCGCAAAGATTAGAGCAGATGTAAACAAGGACGGAGTTATTGATGTTCTTGACTGCACAGACATTCAGCTTTATGTTGCGGGTAATATTCCAAACCTCGGTTGATACTTGATATAATTTAACAGCTGTTACAGCATCGGATTGATTAAATTCAGTCCGATGCTTTTTTTGTTGTAATATTTTTATCGCCTCTCTAATATATTTTGAGTATAAATATAAAAGGAGAGATAAAATATGGAGTTTAATCAGGATAACCGATCGTTTTGCACAACTGTTGCGGTGCTTGATACGGTTGCCGAACAGCTTGCCGATGTAGATTTGACTTTACCCGATTATTGTCCGGATATAGAAAAAATCCTCAAATGCACCCTTATCCCAAAAATTCAGACAAGGACTTTGTCGGGAGGTCAGCTGCAAATAGACGGCAGCTGCGTGGTAAATGTGCTGTATGTGGACAGCATTAAAAAAAGCATACGCTGCTGCGAACAGTCTGTTAATTTTTCTCAGAGCTTTTCGGTTAAGGAATCGCCCGACAATCCTGTAATACTTACAAAAACAAAGCCCGAATACATAAACTGTCGGGCGCTGAGTCCACGCAGACTGGTAATGCATGGCGCATTTTCGCTGTACGCAAAGGTGCTTTCTTCGTCAAAAACACCGTTTTACACTCCGTCTGCCGAAAATTGTCTTGAAACCCGGCTCTTAAATGTAAAATGTGCAAGCCTTACTTCGCTTTGTCAGGAACAGTTCAGCGTTGTTGAGGAGGTTTCTGTCGGCGATAAGCCTGTTATTGAGTCTGTTTTGAATGCAGATGTAGGCGTAAATATTACCGACACCAAGGCGGTTACAGGCAAGCTGATGGTGAACGGAGAAATAAACTTAAAACTGCTCTACATTACAGATGTTGAGAGCGGAGAAACGGGGAAACTCGATTATCTTTTGCCGTTTAATCAGATAGTGGACTGCGAGGGCATAGACGAAAAAACCGTAAACTGCGTATCGTGCGATATAATGTCGTATGATATTAGGCTGAAAAACGATGTTATGTCCGACAAACCGCTTTTACTGTTAGATTTAAAACTCTGCCTTACGGAAGAGGGATATGTTTTACTTGACGAAAATGTGGTGACCGACGCTTATTCAACAAAATGCGCAACACAGCCGACCTTTACTCAGCTTGGAATTGTGAGTGATTTGGCAAGGCTTAATGATTCTCATATAGAAAAAACCTCGGTTGCGGTAGACAACGGCAAAATCAGTAAGATTATAAATATTTCGTCAAATCAGATTACAGCCGACTATGCCTGCGATGAAAAGGGAATTACTGTTTCGGGCAAGCTGAATATTTGCATACTTGCCGAAAACGAAGAGCATATGCCTGTTTTTATTGAGCGCAACATTGATTATTCGCATCTTATGTCATCAAGCACAGAATACAACGGCGCTCTGTATGTTGAGCCACGAGCAGCAAGCATAAGTTATCGACTTGCAGATGACAGCACAGTTGAGCTTAGATGTGAGATCAAGTTAGCGGTTTCGGCGGTTTCAAAAGAAAATGTAAGGGCGGTTTCTGATGTTGAAATTTTCGAGGATAAACCCGTCAAGCCTGAGGAGTGCGCATTAACTCTGTACTTTGCGCAGGCAGGAGAGAGCCTTTGGGAGATTGCAAAATCTCATAACACCGCACTTGATAAGCTGATTGAAGAAAATGCGGCAGCAGCACAAAACGAGGACATTTCCCGTATGCTGCTTATTCCGAGAGTGTAGGAGGTACAAAAATGGAAGAAAGAAATGTGTATCGTGACATTTCACGCCGAACAGACGGCGATGTGTATATCGGAGTTGTTGGCCCTGTACGGACGGGCAAATCTACATTTATTAAAAAGTTTATGGATTCTCTTGTGCTGCCGAACATTACCGATGAGGCGGTGTATCGCAGAACGCTTGACGAACTTCCGCAGTCCGCCTCGGGAAGAACTATAATGACAACCGAGCCGAAGTTTATTCCGGAGGAATCGGTTGAAATCGACCTTGGAAACAACACTTCTTTCAGAGTAAGAATGATAGACTGCGTTGGCTATATAGTTGACAGCGCCATAGGATACAGCGAGGACGAACAGCCGAGAATGGTGAAAACGCCTTGGTTTGAAAAGGAAATTCCCTTTGATGACGCAGCGGAAATAGGTACAAAAAAGGTTATTACCGACCATTCAACTATCGGTTTGGTGATAACGACAGACGGAACTATAAGCGACATTGATAGGGAAGATTATATTGAGAGCGAACAGAGGGTAATTAACGAGCTGAAAGAAATTAATAAGCCGTTCATAGTTTTGCTCAACTCTGTTGAACCCGAAGGCGAAAGGGCAAAGAACCTTGCGGCGCAGATGGCGGCAAATTACGGCGTACCTGTAATTCCCGTAAGCTGTATGGAACTTGACGAATTTGAAATAAAGCGAATATTGGCTCAGCTTTTATTTGAGTTTCACATTAAAGAAATCAAGGTTGATATTCCAAAATGGCTTGTTATGCTCGACAAGGAGCATTGGCTTAAAACAAATATCTTTGACGCAATTAAAAAAAGTGCGGGAAAAATCGAGAAAATCAGACAGGTACAGGATATAATGCAGGAGCTTGATGATTGCGAATACATTAATTCAACTGAAATCAAGAGTTTGGATCTTGGCAGAGGCTTTGCAACAATCGGAATAAATATTGACAATAGGCTTTTTTACAAGGTACTTTCCGAGGAATCGGGAATAGATATAACAGACGAATGTGCGCTCTTCAGCTGCGTAAAGGAACTTTCGTCAAAGCGGAAAAAATTTGACAAATTGGCGCAGGCATATGAGCAGGTGCAGGAGAGCGGCTACGGAATTGTTATGCCGACAATAGAGGAGCTTTCGCTTGAAGAGACTGAGATTATAAAGCAGAGCGGCAAGTACGGCATTAGGCTCAAGGCAAGCGCTCCGAGTATTCATATGATGAAGATTTATACCAAAACCGAGGTTACGCCTATTGTGGGTTCGGAACAACAGTCGGAGGAGCTTGTGTCGTACCTTTTAAAGGAGTTTGAAGAAAATCCCGAAAAGATTTGGGAGAGCAATATCTTTGGTAAGTCTGTGCACGAGCTTGTAAACGAGGGCTTGCACAATAAGCTATACAGAATGCCGTCTGACGCAAGAGCCAAAATAGGAGAAACCATTGAAAAAATAATTAATGACGGCTGCAACGGTCTTATATGTATAATTCTGTAATTGAATAATACAATTAAAAACTTAAACAAATTATAAAAAAATAATCGGTCAAGATTATATAAACCGCCAAAAAAATATTCCCCTCATATTTATTATTGAAAATTTTACAGGAATAAAGTATAATAATCCTGTATGAAAATAATAAATATGGGGGTTATTTTATGAATCTTTCCAGTGTAGCTTTAGCAGCGCAGACTGAAGGTCTTTCACTTGCTGAAAAGGGCATCACATCTGCAAAGGTTGTTCTTACAGGCTTTGTTGTTGTATTCGCTATGCTTATTCTGTTGATTTTTATTATTAAAATTTACAGTGCTATTGTTCAGACGGCTCAGAGTGCCGGCAGCAATGGCAAAAAGGGCAAGGATAAAAAAGACGAAAAAACCGCTGAAAAGCCTGTTGCCACACCTGCTCCGGCAGTTACCGCAAGCACCGCAACAGACGGAATTTCAGACGAAGTTGTAGCTGTCATTTCCGCTGCCGTAGCAACTATGTACGGTTCATCTGAAAAAGCAAGAATCAAGAGTATTAAAAAGTCATCTGACGGTGGTCGTTCAGCTTGGGCAAAAGCCGGTGTACTTGATAATACCCGCCCATTTTAAGGCACATTTTAAGGGAAAGGATGTTATCTAATGGAAATTTTACAAGGCTTTGTTGATGCCGTTGTAGGTATCTTTAACAGCTCAGGCCTTACAGCGCTTAACTGGCAGAACTATGTAATGATTGGCATTTCATTTATTTTGCTTTATCTCGCTATTAAAAAGCAGTACGAGCCGCTTTTGCTTCTTCCTATTGCTTTTGGTATGCTTCTTGTAAACCTTTGTCCGGGCATTATGGCTCCTCAGTCAACTGAACTTCTTACCGAGGCTCAGTGTGCGGCACGAGATATTGCAACATCGGGTCACGCCACACAGGTTATTGACGGTGTAACTTATTATGAAAACCCAACATACGGCGGATTGCTTTATTATTTATATCAGGGCGTTAAGCTTGGTATTTACCCACCGCTTATCTTCCTTGGTATTGGTTGTATGACAGACTTTGGTCCGCTTATTTCAAACCCAAAGAGCCTTATCCTCGGTGCTGCCGCTCAGATTGGTATTTTCGTTACATTTACAGGTGCTATCTTCCTCGGCTTTACAGCTAAAGAGGCAGGCGCTATCGGTATTATCGGTGGTGCAGACGGTCCTACCGCTATTTTCGTTACAACAAAGCTCGCACCTCACCTTTTAGGTTCAATTGCGATTGCCGCATATTCATATATGGCTCTTGTTCCTATCATTCAGCCACCTATTATGAAGGTTCTCACAACTAAGAAAGAGCGTTCGGTTGTTATGGAACAGCTCCGTCCGGTTTCTAAACTTGAGAAGATTATGTTCCCTGTTATTGTTGTAATCATCATTTCAATCTTCCTTCCTGACGCTGCTCCGCTCGTTGGTATGCTTATGCTTGGTAACCTCTTTAAGGAGTCAGGCGTTGTTGAAAGAATCAACAAAACAGCTCAGAACGAACTTATGAACATCATCACAATCTTCCTTGGTACAACTGTTGGTGCTACTGCATCAGGTCAGAACTTCCTTACATTCGATACAATCAAGATTATCGTTCTTGGTCTTATCGCATTCTGTATGGGTACTGCATTCGGTGTACTCTTTGGTAAGATTATGTATGTTGCAACAGGTGGCAAGGTAAACCCACTTATCGGTTCAGCAGGTGTATCTGCCGTTCCAATGGCTGCTCGTGTATCACAGAAGGTTGGTCAGCAGGAAAATCCAGGCAACTTCCTCCTTATGCACGCTATGGGCCCTAATGTTGCAGGCGTTATCGGTTCAGCAGTTGCAGCAGGTGTATTGCTCAATGTTGTTGGCTGATATTAAACTGTATAATTTATATAAAGGAAGTCGTTATGGCTTCCTTTATTTTTATGCTTTTATATTCCACAAAAGAACTAATGACTGCAATTAATGGATTATAATATATTATATTGGTTTATTATGCTGAATTTGGAGGTTGAGCAATGCCGAATAATATTACAATTCAAAGAATTTTAGCGATACTTTTGCATAGAATTAAATTTATAATTCTTTTGTCACTTGTATGTATGCTTTCGTTTTTCTTATATTCTAGGTTTTTCATAACACCTATGTACAGCACATCGGCTATGCTTTATGTGCAGAACTATAACTCAAAAAGTCAGAGTAATATTGACGGCGGAAAAATATACAGCTCTGATATTTCGGGTTCAGCATCGCTTGCCGAGGCTTACATTGTATTTCTTAAAAATTCAGACAGTATAACATCACTTTATAACGGCTGCGATGTTTCAATAACAAACGATTCTTTCTTTATTACGGTTTCGGTTTCGGGTTCAGATCCCCAGACCTGCGCAAATGTTGCAAATCAGATTTGCGAGGCTGCCGGTGATGTATTTGCCGAGCGCTTTGCATACGGACAGATTGGTATTATAAGATCTGCGAAAGTTCCCGATGTACCGTATGAACCAAACAATCTAAAAAACGCATTGATTGGTTTAGTAATCGGTCTTGTTGCATCTGTGCTTATTTCTATTTTGCTTGAGCTTATTGACCTTACAGTTAAGCCTGATGACGATTTACAGGAAATGTACGATATTCCTATATTTGCGGAAATTCCTGATTTCGGTAATTAAGGAGGGGATAGCGTATGAAATTCAGATTACCTTTTAAAAAGGATTTAAGTAAAAAAAGCAAGTCACAAGTAACTGTCAACAATAAAAATAAATTTGCAATTGTTGAGTCTTACAAAATTGCAAGAACCAATATTATGTTTTCTCTTTCTGCGTCTGAAAAGAAAGCCTTTGCGGTAACAAGTTATTCAAAGGGTGAGGGTAAAAGTACGGTTGCCTCTAACCTTGCAATTTCTTTTTCAAAAATGGAAAGTAAAGTATTGCTTATTGACTGTGACCTTCGTCGGCCTAATGTTCATAATATTTTTAAAATTGATAATACCAAAGGTCTTGCGGATGTAATCGGTAAGATGATTAATTTTGATCAGGCGGTTCAGAAAAATGTTCTTCCCGGACTTGATATTCTTGTTTCGGGTACTATTCCGCCAAACCCGTCGGAACTTATGTGTTCCTCAACTTTTACTTCTTTGGTTGAGCAGTTAAAGAAAGAGTATGATTATATCATATTCGATACTCCGCCTGTCGGAGTGGTTGCCGATGCACTTCTTTTAAAAGAATTAATTGCAGGCTTTATTGTTGTAGTAAGAGAAAGAGCCACAACTCACGGCGACTTACAAAATCTTACGGAAAGCATTAAACTTGCCGATTCAAGAGTTCTCGGTATAGTCAAGGTAGGCTGTTCGCAGAACGAGAGAAGAAAAGGCAAGTATTACTACAAATACTATTACAGTTATTATTAATTATTTTACAGCTTACGAAAACATATCAATTGTTTTTCGTAAGCTGCTGTTTTATGGTATAAAATTAAGATTTTTAAAATAAAATGCAAGATTTTTAAAAAACACTTGCATTTTTCTTCCTTTTGAATTACAATATAACAGTAATATTTTGTATTTTTTGCAATTTGAATTTAAGGAGAAAGCAAAATGAATTATGTGAATTGTAACAAAGAAGACCTCGAAAAAGAATATACGGCACTTGTTGCTGAATATGAAGAGGTAAAAGGTAAGGGTTTAAAACTTAATATGGCAAGAGGTAAGCCGGGTGAAGATCAGCTTAACCTTTCAAGACCGTTGCTTGATGTAATCAACAGCAGCACTGACTGTATTACAGCACACGGTGCAGATTGCCGTAACTACGGTGAACTTGCAGGCATTGACGAGTGCAAAAACTTTTTTGCTGAGATTTTTGATGTAGATCCGTCAGATGTAATGGTTGGCGGCAACTCAAGCCTTAATATGATGTTTGATACAATCGCAGGTTTTATGACAAAGCCTGTTGTTGAGGGATGCAAGCCTTGGTATGAGGTAAAGAACAGAAAGTTCCTTTGTCCTGCTCCGGGTTATGACCGTCACTTTGCTATTACCGAATATTTTGATTTTGATCTGATTCCTGTTCCAATGACAGAGAATGGCCCTGATATGGATGTTGTTGAAAAACTCGTAGAGAATGACGATTCAATCAAGGGTATTTGGTGTGTTCCGAAGTATTCAAATCCGCTCGGCGTTACTTTCAGTGATGAAACAGTTAAGCGTTTTGCCGCTTTAAAGCCGGCAGCTAAGGATTTCAGAATTATGTGGGATAACGCATACTGCGTACACGATGTAACAGATACTCCCGATGAACTTTTGAGTCTTATGGCTGAATGCAGAAAAACAGGTAATGTTGATCTTCCTATCATGTTTACATCAACATCAAAGATTACTTTCCCGGGTTCAGGTGTAGCTGCAATGGCGGCATCTGACAATAATATGAAAGTTATCAAGAACAGATACCAGTATCAGGTAATCAGCTATGATAAAATGAATATGCTCCGTCATGCTCGTTTCTTTGGCGACCTTAACGGTGTTAAAGAGCATATGAAACTGCATAAAGCTGTTCTTAAGCCAAAATTTGAAATTGTTTTGAATGCGCTTGAGTCACAGCTTAAAGAAACAGGCACAGCAGATTGGACAAATCCTAACGGCGGTTACTTTGTAAGTGTAGATGTACTTGAGGGTACAGCAAAAGAGGTAGTTCGCCTTTGTAAAGAGGCAGGCGTTGTACTTACAGGTGCAGGTGCTACTTATCCTTACGGAAAAGACCCTAAGGACAGCAACATCAGAATTGCCCCTTCGTTCCCGCCAAACGATGAACTTAAGGAAGCAATGAATGTATTCTGCATTTGCGCTAAGCTCGCTGCTTGTGCAAAAATTCTCAATAAATAAGCAACAAAATACAAGCAGTATATAATATTTATCTAAATGCTATGTAAAATTTCCAACTAAAAAGAATTTTTTTATCAAAAATTTCCGTATCCGTTGACTTTTTATCAAAAAAATTATATAATAACTCTGTTATGTCTGTACGTGTGTCTTTCGTAACAGAGTTATTTTTATTAGAACACGCACAGTCAATTAAAAAATGGAGGTTCCTAAGGCATGAAAAGAATACCAAAGCCTGTATTCTTCATTGTAGCCTTGCTGGTGCTTGCTTTTACATTTACAGCAGTTTTCGGAGTATCCTACTATACAGGTGACAACAAAAACACTGTCGTTAAGGGCATTAGCGATATACGATGGGGAATAGACATCAGAGGCGGTGTTGAAGCAACATTTAAGCCGGCAGGCGATGTTGACGCTACTGATGAGCAGTTAGAATCTGCAAAAGCAATCATTGAGCTCCGTATGGTATCGGACGGCATTACCGACTACGAACTTTACGCTGACTCATCAAACGACAGAATTATTGTTCGTTTCCCATGGAAATCTGACGAAAAGGATTTTGATCCTGCAACTGCTATTGAAGAAATTTCATCAACAGCAGAGCTTACTTTCAGACCGGGTAAAAGCTATGAAACTACCGAAGTAGGTTCAGACGGCAACCCTGTTTACAAAACTCCTAAGGACGACACAACCGAGATTCTTATGAACGGCTCTTACATAAAGTCGGCTCAGGCGGTTGTAAATCAGGAGGATAACTCATACGCTGTAAGCATTGAGTTTAACGATGAAGGTAAACAGCTTTTTGGCGATATTACAACTAAGTATCTTAAAAAGACAATCTCAATTTGGATGGATGATGTTATGATTTCCGCACCTACTGTAAATGCGGCAATCACAGACGGTAAAGCACAGATTACAGGTAACTTTGACGCTGAATCTGCAACAGCTCTTGCAAACAAGATTAACGCCGGTGCTCTTCCGTTCAAGCTCGAAACAGTAAGCTCAAGCAACATCAGCCCTACACTTGGCGAAAACTCACTTACAGCTATGGCTTATGCCGGTGTTATTGCATTCATCGTAATTGCAATTATTATGATTGCTATGTATAGACTCACAGGCTTCATTGCTGTTATTGCACTTGCCGGTCAGTTAGGACTTGCTATTGCTGCGGTATCCGGCTACTTTACAACTATTCCGTCATTCACAATGACACTTCCGGGTATTGCAGGTCTTATTCTTTCAATCGGTATGGGCGTTGACTGTAATGTAATTACAGCCGAGCGTATTAAGGAAGAGTTAAAGCAGGGCAGAACTTTGGACGGTGCTCTTGAGCGTGGTACAAAGAATTCACTCTCTGCTATCATCGACGGTAATATGACAGTTATTATAGTATCTGTTATTCTTATGCTTGTATTCGGTCCTTCAAACATTCTCTCAATCATCTTTGGTGAATCAACAACCGGTACAATCTACTCATTCGGTTACACACTCCTTGTTGGTGTAATTGCTAACTTTATTATGGGCGTATTCCTTACTCGTGTAATGCTCAGAAGTATTTCGGGCTTTAAGGTACTGCGCAAAAAAGGCTTGTATGGAGGTGTTAAGAATGGCTAATGAAACCACACAGGCTAAGGTTA
The DNA here is from genome assembly GCF_003438075.1 of Eubacterium sp. OM08-24. GTDB lineage: Bacteria > Bacillota > Clostridia > Oscillospirales > Acutalibacteraceae > Ruminococcoides. Next base: position 46,010 of record NZ_QSTA01000001.1, read on the forward strand.
ATGGTCAGCTTTCTGTTGAAGAAGTAAGCGAAAAATTCAACGGTGGCAGAAAGATTATTGACTTTGCAGGTCACAGCAAAATTTTCTTTGGCATTTCCATTGCAATTATCGTAATCGGTATTATTTGCAACATTATTTTCGGCGCTACACTTGATATTCAGTTTTCAGGCGGTGCGTCTGTAAAGTACAGCTATTCAACAGATATTTCGGAATCTGAACTTACAGACTTTATCCAGTCACATACAGAGGCAAGAATTTCAACTTCATATTCAACTGATATGGTTGGTAATTCCGGTCACAATGTAGCCGTTCAGTTCTCAGGCAACAAGGCTATTGACACAAACATTCAGTCAACACTTCTTGATGACCTCAACAAGCAGTACCCTGATGCTAAGTTCGAGATTCTCGAATCAGGTTCTATTGACGCATCAATGGGCTTTAACTTCCTTTTGAAGTGTCTTACAGCTGTTGCTATTGCAAGCATACTTATGGTTATTTATGTAACACTCAGATTTAAGAAAATCGGCGGTCTTTCAGCCGGTGTTACAGCGCTTATAGCTCTTTTCCACGATGTAGCTATGATTTACTTTATGTATGTAATTTTCCGTATGCCAATCGATTCAAACTTCATTGCCGTAGTTCTTATGATTCTTGGTTACTCACTTAACGATACAATCGTTATTTATGACCGAGTTCGTGAGGAGAGAAAGGCACTTGGCAGAAAGACAGACGCAGGTATGGTATTTAACCTTAGTGCTACAAAGTCACTCAAGAGAACAATTATTACTTCTGTAACAACACTTTCAGCAATCTTAATTGTTTACATTGTTGCTATTGTTTATAATATCTCTTCTGTTCAGGCTTTCGCACTTCCAATGATTATCGGTATAATTTCAGGTTGTTATTCTTCAATTTGCATTGCAGGCCCGCTTTGGGTACTTTGGCAGAGAAAGAAAAAGAACAGCAAAAAGAAATAATGCGTTTGCTTTAAATTTTATTTAACATTTATGGGCTGCGATATGAATAATTTTCGCAGCCCTGAATTTATATGTAAATGTATAATTTTTTATCAGCTTTGGTAAAACTATTTTGGGGTAATTTTTATATCTTAGGAGTGTTTTATGAAAAAAATCTTTTCACTATTATTGGTATCTTTATTGATGTTATCTTCTTTACTTAGCGGCTGTTCGAGCAGCGAACCGAGCAGCAAATCTTCCGATAAAATCAGCATAGTAACCTCGATTTTCCCTTATTATGATTTTGCAAGGAATATTGCAGGGGATAAGGCAGATGTAAAGCTGTTGCTTTCGCCGGGTAACGAACCGCATCATTATGAACCGTCACCTTCCGACATAGTAGCTATTGAGGAATGTGATATATTTATCTATAACGGTGGAGAAAGTGACGAGTGGGTTGAAAATGTGCTCGACTCGCTTGAAAGCAAAAATATTACTGTTTTAAAAATGACCGACTATGTGTCACTTTTAAACGAAAAAAATCCCGATCACACTGACGGCGATGAGGCAGATGAGCATATATGGACTTCTATTAGAAATGCCGAGCAGCTTGTTTCTGCAATTTCGCAAAAGATTGTTGAAAAGGATTCTAAAAATAGAACTTATTATGAAAGCAATACAACTCAGTATTCAGACAAGCTGAAAGCGCTTGATGAGAAATTTACTGAGGTGGTTAATAATAAAAAGCGTGATACTGTTGTGTTTGGCGACAGATTTCCGTTTCTGTACTTTATGACCGATTACGGCATTAATTACGAGTGCGCCTTTCCCGGATGCAGCAGTGAAACCGAACCGAGTCTTGATGTGGTTACAAGGCTTGTTGATTATGTAAGAGATAATAATATTCCCGTTGTATTTCATCTTGAAATGTCAAACGGAAAAATTGCTCAGCTGATTGCTGACGATACGGGAGCAAAGATTTTGCAATTCTCATCATGCCACAATATTACAAAAGATGAATTTAATAACGGCGAAGATTATATTTCTATTATGGAACAAAATTGCAGTGCGTTAAAGGAGGCTTTATCTTAATGGCTTTAATAGATTTTAATAAGGTGAATATCGGTTATGACGGCAAAAGCGTAATTTCCGATTTGACTTTTCAGATAAAGCAGAATGAATATGTTTGCATTGTGGGCGAAAACGGCTCGGGCAAAACTACGCTTATGAAGTGCCTGCTCGGACTTATTCCGCCGCTTTCGGGCAAAATCACTTTTGGTGACGGCTTAACTCAAAATGAAATCGGCTATCTTCCGCAAAAAACCGTTTTGCAAAAGGACTTTCCTGCATCTGTTGAGGAGGTAGTGCTTTCGGGCTGTCTTAACAAAAAGCATACTTTGTTTTATTCAAAGGAGCAGAAAAAAACAGCTCAAAAGAATATGGAGCTTACGGGCATTACAGATATTCGCAAAAATTGTTTTCGTGAGCTTTCGGGCGGACAACAGCAGAGGGCATTGCTCGCAAGAGCATTGTGCGCTACAACCAAACTTTTAATTCTTGACGAACCCGTAACGGGTCTTGACCCCGTTGCAAGTGCTGATATGTATAACCTTGTAAAGAATTTGTATAAAGAGGGAATTACCGTTATTATGGTTTCCCACGATATTACCGCCGCAGTTAATAATGCCACAAAAATTCTCCACCTTTCCAAGGATAACTACTTCTTTGGCAGTACACATCAGTATCTTCATTCCGATGTGGGCAAGAAATTTTTGATTACAGATTGCCCATGCGATGACTGCCAACATCACCATATTCATAATTTAGCTTAAAGGAGGCGGTAAAATGATTCAAACTATTGTAGAAATGTTTTCTTACGGCTTTATTGTGAGAGCCTTTATAGTAGGTACGCTTGTTTCTCTTTGCGCCGCCTTGCTCGGTGTAACCCTTGTGCTGAAACGCTACTCCATGATAGGTGACGGACTTTCGCATGTCGGTTTTGGTGCGTTAGCTATTGCCGCATCGCTTAATCTTGCACCACTTCAGGTGGCAGTACCTGTTATTATTATTGCCGCATTCCTGCTTTTAAGACTTTCCGAAAAAAGCAAAATTCGTGGTGATGCCGCCATTGCCATTATTTCAAGCACAGCACTTGCAATCGGCGTTGTTTGCGTAAGCATTTCGGGTGTGAATACAGACCTCAATTCCTATTTATTCGGCAGTATTCTTGCCACAACAAATGCAGACGCTATAATGTGTGCGATACTTGCATTGATTGTAATTGTGATTTTCGTGCTGTTTTACAATAAGATTTTTGCGGTTACATTCGATGAAACATTTTCAAAGGCTACAGGACTTAAAACAGGTGTTTATAATACTGTAATTGCCTTGCTCACAGCACTTACAATCGTAATCGGTATGAGAATTATGGGTACACTTTTAATTTCGGCTCTTATCATTTTCCCTGCACTTTCCTCAATGAGGGTGTGCAAAAAATTTAAGGCGGTAATTATTTGTTCGGGTGTACTTTCACTTATTTGTTTCTTTGTGGGAATGTATGCGTCCTACACCATGGACACCCCAACAGGTGCAAGCGTGGTTATAGTAAATGCCGTTGTATTTGTAATTTTCTGGCTTATTGAAGTTATTAATACAAGAGTAAGAAAACACAATTAATTATAAAATATTTTCAATTTGAACAAGCTCACTGTCCTTTATGGAGGTGAGCTGTTTTTTTATGCCGGCACTTTCGGCAAGGTAATTGTCGTTGCTCTGTGTAGCGACATATGACCGCATTGCAGATAGGTTTACGCTGATTTCATCAACATAATCGTGAATAAGAAGAATATCAAAGATGCTTAGATTCTTTTGCCATTTTGATTCTGCAGAGGCAAGCACAGATTTTGCACCGTCATAATTTTCACTTTTCACAAGGTTGTCGGCAGATATTATTTCTTCGTTCAGTTCGTCAATTTTATTTGTAACATAGAACATTTCAAAAATTCCCGTTGTTAAGGCTATTATTAAAAAGGCTATCGCTATATAAATTCTTTTCATACTAATTTTCCTTTGTGATTATTTTATAGTTGCCGCCACCGTCAAGCGTCATAATAAAAATATCGTCTATGCTTACATTATTCTTGTAAAGAATTTTATCAACCGTTTGTTTATCACTCTTGCAAAGACGGAGTGAATTTTGCAAAAGTTCGCCGTCACTTATTACAACGGTTTCGAGTTTTGTATCGGGAACGGTTATATCGAGATTTTCGAGTGTAACGGTTCGCTTTTCGGGTTTTTGCAAAACGCTGATTTTTCCGTTGGTTTCCACAATACAATATTGTACCTCGTCAAGCGAAAAAATATCCTGTTGCCTTAACTGAATACATAAATCTTCTGTTGACATTCTCAGGCGTTTCATTTCGTTTTGCATCAGCTTACCGTCCTCAATTACGGTTATCGGCGAGCCGCAGATAAGTCCTCGAAATTTTCGGTTTTTCATCATTATTATGCTTGCAATGATTTCGCAGGCAATCAGCACCAATACGGGAATTATGCCCGAAAGCAAAGGCTGAGAGGTGTTCGACATTGGAATTGCCGCAATGTCCGATACAATTAAAGTAACCACAAGCTCGCTTGGCTGCATATCGCTTATCTGTCTTTTGCCCATTAGTCGGATTGCAAGTATTACAAAGGCGTACAAAAGCAGAGTTCGTATAATTGAAATAATCATTTTATCACCACTAATAATGTTTGCAATAAATGTTATTATATGCAAAATTCGGAATAATTGAGATAACTTTGTAAAGCCTAAATATTGGTGATAGAATGTATAATTCATTAAAAGAAAATTTATCCTCGCTGAAGTCGGCATTTGCAAATTCAGCCGATTTTACGGTAAGAGATATGATTTTAAATTCAAATAAAAAAACAGCCGCCGCCGTTATCACGATTGAGGGAATGTGCAGTAAAGAGGTGATTGCGCTTTCTATAATCAATCCGATTCTTGATTATGATTTTAAAAATGCAAGCGGCGCACAAATCATTGATGAAATCCGACTTTCTGTGCTTTCGGCAAGTGAGATTGTGGAGTTTGAAACCTTTGACGATGCTATTATGTTTTCAACCTCAGGCTTTGCTGTCATAGCGGTTGACGGCTCAAGCAAAATGCTTGCAATCGGAGTGCAGGGGTTTTCTTTTCGTGGAGTTACCGAGCCTGAAAGCGAGGTGGTTCAGCGTGGCTCAAAAGAGGGATTTACCGAACCGCTCAGAATTAATATGACGCTTATACGGCGCAGAATAAAAAGTCCCGACCTTGTGTTTGAAACCGCAACGGTTGGCAAAACCTCAAAAACTCAGCTTTGCATTTGCTATTTGCAGAACTCCGTTTCAAAAATTATTCTTGATAAAATCAGAAAGCGGCTAAAGTCAAGCGACCTTGAAATGGTGCTTGCATCGGGATATTTGTCTGAATATCTTGAGGATAAGGGCACTAAGTCTATATTTTCGGGAGTGGGAATTTCAGAGCGCCCCGATACCGTATGCGGCAAGCTGATGGAGGGCAGGGTTGCGATTTTAGTGGACGGTACACCGACTGCAATTATTATTCCGCATATTTTTGTAGAGGAATTTCAGAGCGTAGACGATTACTCAAATCGCCCCTATTACGCAACTTTTATCAGAATTTTAAAGTATATATCTTTTTTTACGGCAATTTTCGTGCCCGGAATTTACACCGCCTTTGCGCAGTTTCACCCCGAATATTTTCCAAAGGGATTGCTTGTAAAAGCATCAAGCGCACTTGCCGATACTCCGTTGCCCGTTGCGCTTGAGGTGCTTATAATTATGTTTATTTATGAAATTATGCGAGAGGCAGGCTTGCGTATTCCCAAGCCGCTCGGCCATGCGGTCAGTATTGTGGGCGCACTTGTTATTGGTGAAAGTGCAGTAAACGCAGGTTTTATTGCATCGTCTACGCTTATGATAGTCGCGGTTGCGGCTATCAGCAGTTATGTAACCTCGTCACTTTATGCACCGATTACAGTGCTGAGGTTTGCTTTTGTGGCGGTCGGCGGAATTTTCGGAATGTGGGGAATAGTGCTGTTGAGTTGTTTGGTGCTTGCAAATATATGTGCCAAAACCTCTGTCGGTGTGCCGTATATGTCGTCGTTTGCGCCGTTTTCTTTAAAAAGAATGAGAGATGTTTTTGTGCGTGCAGATTGGAAGTTGCTTTCTCGCCATACCATAAAAGTGCAAAAATTTGCTCAGACAAAGGAGGGCGACTCTGATGAAGGGTAAAATTATACAGCTGTACGCAGGGCTGTTTGCTTTGCTGATTTTTATCTTTTTAGGCGGAAAATATAATTACCTCGGCACACTTCCGTTGTGGGCGGTGTGCCTTGAAATTTTGCTTATGGCAGGTGTGCTTGCAGTGCTGATGCTGCCGTCATATTTTCTCCATAAGTCGGCAGGCTGTAATGCTTTTAATGTGTTTATTCAAAAATCGTCTGTTGCAAGGCTGATATTCTCTTCACTTTACTGCATTTTGTTTGTGTTTGCAAGCGTTAGGTTTCTCTCGTTTTATGTTGATGTATTAAAAACCGCTCTCAATCCCAACGCAAATATATTTGTACTTGCGGCAGGCATATTGTGCGTGTGTGCTTATTGCGCATATAAGGGAGTATTTACCACTACAAGGTGTGCGCTGATAGGGGCGGCTGTAATTTCAATTTTTGTGATTATATTTTTGATTGCAAATATTTCTGATGTAGAATTAAATAACCTCTATCGCAGTAACAGCATTGCCACATTTGCAGGCGGCGCATTTTCGCTTTTGCCTGTTTGCATATTGCCTGTAATTTTTTCGGCTTTGTCTGGCGGCTTTAGTCAGAGCAGGTCAGCTTTTATCGGCTTTATTATTGTTGCGATTGTGAGCAGCTGTGTGCTCGTGTTCTTTATGAATACCGTTCTTGCAAACTATGCGGACGGCAGAGAATTTCCGTATTTTATCCTCGCAAAAAATGCCTCGTTCGGGCAGATGACGAGCTTTGATTTTCTCTATATGATTTGTATTTCGCTTTGTGCTTTTATTATAATTTCTCTGCTTTTGTGCTGTATAAATGAAAGTACAGGCGTTGAGAAAAGGTGCAAAAATACCGTTGTCTTTGTTTTGCTCATTTTTGTGCTTTATATATGCACCGAGGTATTTCCTAAGGCTAAAGAGCTTGTGCAAAACGATATTGTGTTTGTGGTTATGTGTGCGGTTTATGCTGTGGTACTGCCTGTTTATGCCTTGCTGAAACTGAACGGAGGAAGAAAAAGTGATTAAAAAAATCGTATTAGTGGTTCTTGCTGTTGGCAGTGCTTTTTTATGCGGATGTGATAACAGCAAGCGAATAGACAAAGCCATATTGATTGACTGTATTGTGGTGACAAAAAATGATTATACATTTGTCTGTATTTCCGATGAAGAAAAAAACGAACTGATAACTATAAAAGAAGAAAGCCTTGAAAAAGCCTTGAAAGCGCTTGAAAGCGAGCACAACCCCGAGGTTGTACTCTCAAAACTTGAGCTTATTGCTTTTGCGGAAAATACAGAGAGCGAAAAATATTCCTCAACCTTACAGCAGATAAAGAATAATTATGCGGTGTCGCCCTCGGTATATACAGCCGTATGCAGTAATGAAATTATAAAATCACTTGATAAAGCTGAAACCGTAGAAAAAAGCACAGAACAAATAATGCTTTTAGAGAATAAAGAGCAAGATGTTTCGTCAACACTTCTAAAAATGAATAACAACCTGAGCAAATCAAAGAAATCTTTACTTTATCTACCATATATTCGTGATAATAACGGAACGGCAGTAGAAAAAGTTGAAATTATGATAAAAAAATGAAAAATAATTCATAAAAAGACTTTATACTATAAGCATTTTGTTGTATAATAATTGATGTATAAAATGGAAAGGCTATATACTTTGGTCAAAAATTTGAATATATTTACCAAAGCGGTTTTCTGTAATGCAATTAAAAATAATTAATTTCCGGTTTAGCTTATTTGTCGGCATTATTACTTATACCAAGCCTTTCACGAGCATATATTTTAATTATTGAACGGCGGTGGATTTATGGCTAGTGATTTTTCGGTTGCACTTTCAAAAATGGTTGAAGATTTAGACCTGCAAAAAATTTATATTGCTGAGAATTTTGAAGAAATCAAAGTATCAACATTTGAAGTTAATCGTCCCGGACTTGAGCTTACAGGCTACTTTGACTTTTTCGACAGCAGCCGACTTCTTCTTTTCGGCACAACAGAGTTTTCGTATCTTTCTCGTTTTGGCTCTGAAGCGCAAAAAATGGTTATCGACTCAATATTGAGCTTTGGCCCTCCTGCAATTATAATTTCAAGAAATATTGAGCCACCTATTGCAATGATGGAGAGCGCCAAAACTCATAAGGTATCTATTTTGCGTTCGGCAGAAACTACTTCCGAGGTTACGGCGGCACTGTTTCAATATCTTAACAAAGAGCTTGCGCCACGAATTACAAGACACGGGGTGCTTGTAGAGGTTTATGGTGAAGGCTGTTTGCTCCTCGGCGACAGCGGTGTAGGTAAAAGCGAAACCGCTATTGAGCTTATAAAGCGAGGACATCGACTTGTGGCAGATGACGCAGTAGAAATCCGCAAAACCTCTACTCACACATTAATGGGACAATCTCCTGAAAATATCCGCCACTTTATTGAGCTGAGAGGTATCGGCATTATCAACGCAAGACAGCTTTTCGGTATGGGTTCGGTAAAACTTGCCGAAAAGATAGATATGGTTATAAACCTTGAAATTTGGGACAACACCAAGGTTTATGACAGAATGGGACTTGATAATCAGTATATGGACATACTCGGAGTGGAAGTGCCTACTCTGACTATTCCTGTAAAACCCGGCAGAAACCTTGCGGTTATTATTGAGGTTGCCGCAATGAACAACCGTCAGAAAAAGCTCGGCTACAATGCCGCACAGGAGCTTTTGAGCGCTCTCGGTATGGATTTTGATATGGGACAGACAGAAAAAATCATTGTAGATAAATGGGAATAACAACGGGGTAAGCAAATGAAATTAGTTGCCGATATGCACACACATTCAATAGCGTCTACACACGCATATGCAACCATAACGGAAATGGCGCAGGAGGCGCACGACCTCGGACTTTTTGCCATTGCCGTTACAGACCACGCAAGAACAATGCCGGGCGCACCCGGACCGTTCTATTTTGAGTCGCTTGCTATTTTGCCTGCATATATAAAGGGCGTAAGAGTATTGCATGGAATCGAGGCTAATATATGCGATTACGAGGGCAACCTTGATGTGGAACCGGAGCTGCAAAATAACCTTGAATGGATAGTGGCGTCACTTCATACTCTGACTATTGAGAGCGAGGCAACTGTTGAAAAATGCACGCAGGCTTACCTTAACCTTGCTAAAAATCCTAATGTAAATGTCATTGGTCACAGTGGCAGTGAGTATTTTAAGTATGACTACGAAAAAGTCATTCCGCAGCTTGCTAAAGAGGGCAAGCTGATTGAAATTAACGATTCCGCTTTCAGATATAAAAAAAGTTGTGCATCTAATTGCGTACGGATTGCAGAGATTTGCAAAAAGTACGGTGCGAGAATTTGCGTGGATACAGATTCTCATTACACACATACACTCGGCAGAGGTACTGAAACTCTGAAAATGCTTGAGGAAATTGACTTTCCGCATGAGCTTATTGTAAACGCTGACGAAGAAAATCTGAAAGCATATTTTAAAGAGAAAAATATTTATTATTAACTGGAGTAATTCGATGAGTAATATTGATAAAATATATAATCTTGCAACGAGCCTTGGATGCGACACAAAGCTGAATGAGCCGATGAAAAAGCACACAAGCTTTAAAATCGGCGGCAATGCGGCTGTTTACATAAAGGTGAGCAATTTAAGCAGGCTCGGCACAATTATTAAGGAATGTAAGCTTACTGATACAAAATTCTTTTTGCTCGGCAACGGAAGTAATATTCTTGTTGATGACAACGGAATGGATTGCGTGGTAATAAAGCTTGAAGATGATTTTAAAGAAATCTTTATGCCCGACAGCGAAACCGTATATTGCGGTGCAGGCGCAACACTTGCCTCTCTCTGCAAGTTTGCGTTGAATAACGGACTCAGCGGCCTTGAGTTTGCGTGGGGAATCCCCGGCACAGTCGGCGGCGCAGTATTTATGAATGCAGGTGCTTACGGCGGAGAGATGAAAGATGTTGTTGTTTCTGTTAATCATATTACGGCAGACGGCACTATCGGCAGAATTGATAAGGATGATTTGAATTTCGGCTATCGCACAAGTGCATACCGCAAAAACGATTGCGTAATCACAGGTGTTACCTTTAAGCTGAAAAGTGATAATCCCGAAAATATCCGCCACAAAATGGACGATTTTATGGGCAGAAGAACAGACAAACAGCCGCTTGAATTTCCGAGCGCAGGCAGTGTGTTTAAGCGTCCCGAGGGCAATTACGCAGGCGCATTGATTGAGCAGTGCGGTTTTAAAGGAAAAGGAGTCGGCGGTGCGCAGGTGTCTGAAAAGCACGCAGGCTTTATTATAAATAGGGGCAATGCCACAGCAAAAGATGTAAAAGAGCTTATTCACAATATTCAAACAACTGTTAAAAAAGAAACAGGCTATGACCTTGAATGTGAATTAATAATGCTGTAAAAGAATAATTTTTATATATAACAGCTGTAATAGAGGAAGTAGAAATTTATGGAATTTGTAATTATTTCGGGTATGTCGGGTGCAGGCAAAACAAGCGCCTTACACATTATGGAGGATATTGGCTACTATTGTGTTGACAATATTCCCACATCACTTTTGCAGACCTTGTATAAACTCTGTATGGATTCATCGGACAGCGCAATGAAAAGAGTTGCCGTTGTGGTTGATGTAAGAGGCAACGGAGATTATGAGGCTATGTATGATGACCTTGAAAATTTCAAGAAAAGCAACGAGGGTGTAAGTATTCTTTATATTGACGCCAAGGTTGACAGCCTTATTGTGCGTTATAAAGAAACAAGAAGAAGACATCCGCTTACGGAAAGGCTCAGGGATGGCTCTGTTGCTGCCGCCGTTAAGGAGGAGCAAAGACTGCTTGTGCCTGTAAAAACTCTTGCTGATTACGGCATAGATACTACTTTTATGTCGATAAAGCAGCTCAGAGAGCGCATTATTTCAATGTTCCTTGAAAACAGCTCAAAGGGCATTATGATTACATTTATGTCTTTCGGATTTAAGTACGGTATTCCGCTTGAGTCGGATTTGATTATAGATGTGCGATGTCTGCCAAATCCGTTTTATATTGCAGAGCTTAAGGAACATACAGGACTTGAAAAATGTATTCAGGATTATGTGCTTGACAGTGACGAAACTCAGGGCTTTGTAAAAAGACTTATTGATTTGCTCGACTATTCACTGCCTTTGTATCTTAAAGAGGGAAAAAGCGAGCTTGTTGTGGGAATCGGCTGCACAGGCGGTAAGCACCGCAGTGTAACTATTGCTGGCTTACTTGACAAATATTTCCTTGACAAGGGCTACAAGTGCATTGTCCAGCACAGAGATGTCAGAAAATAACGAGGTGTAAATAGTGTCGTTTTCCTCAGAGGTAAAAAAAGAGCTTTGCTCTGTTAATGTGGCAGATACCGAGCAAAAAAAGGCTGAGCTGTACGGCTTGCTTATTTTTTCAAAGGTGTTTAAAAAAGATAAAATGGTTCTTTCTACCGAGCACAGCGATGTTTCCAAACGGGCAACGGCTCTGCTCGAAGAACTTTATATGCCTATTATAGAAAAAGAAACGGCTTTGCGTGTGCGAACTACCGAGCATCATCTTTCTAAAATTTCGCTTATAAATTCCGATGACTGCGCAAGAATTTTTGACGATTACGGTCATCACGATAACGATATTTCGCTAAGAGTAAACAGGGCAAATATAAGCAGTGACGAGCTCGTTGCGGCTTTTTTGCGAGGTGCGTTTGAGGGCTGCGGTTCTGTATCAGACCCAATGAAAAGCTATCATGCGGAATTTTGTGTTCCGCACAAAAATCTTTCCGTTGATTTGTGTAAAATTCTTTCTGAAATTCCCGAATGTGATTTTACTCCAAAAACCGTTGTGCGCAACGGCAGCTATGTTGTTTATTTTAAGGGCAGTGAGCAGATTTGTGATTTGCTTACATACATAGGGGCGACCAACTGCGCAATGGAAATTATGGGCACTAAGGCTGTAAAGCAGGTGCGCAATAATATTAACAGGCGAATTAACAGTGAGGTTGCAAATATAACCAAAATTGCGTCAGCGTCAGCAAAACAGCTTTCGGCAATTAAGAAAATCAAAGATAAAAGGGGACTTGAGTCTTTGCCCGATGACCTAAATGAAATTGCGGTATTAAGGCTTGAAAATCCCGAGATGTCACTTCGTGATTTGGGGCAGAATCTTTCAACTCCTATAAGCAGAAGCGGCGCAAACCACAGAATGAACAGACTACTTGAATATGCAGAGGATCTTGACTGATGGATAAAAATTTAACTTTTGAACAGGCAGACAGCAGGCTTGATGAGGCTGTTGCAAGGCTTGAGAATACTCAGCTTTCACTTAAAGAAAGCGTTGATTGCTACGCAGAGGCGTGTGAATTGCTCGGCTTTTGTATGCAGGAGCTTATGGAGAGCAAGGGCAAAATTGAGGATATTAATGCCAAATTAAACGGCATTTGTAATATAGATGGTGATGAAAATGACTGATTATATAAAAATGACCGAACAGGCTTTGTATGATTATCTGCCTGATTTGAATTGCAGAGAAAAACAGCTTATTGAGTCGATGAATTACAGCCTTGAGGCAGGCGGCAAAAGGGTAAGACCTAACCTTGTGTTTAGCTTTAACGAGCTTTGCGGCGGCAATGCCGAGGCGGCAGTACCTTTTGCGTGTGCGGTTGAAATGATACACACTTACTCGCTTATTCACGATGACCTGCCTTGTATGGACGATGACGATATGCGCAGAGGCAAACCGTCAAACCATAAGGTTTACGGCGAAGATATTGCTCTGCTCGCAGGCGATGCTTTGCAGTCGCTCGCCTTTGAAATTATGACGAGTGAAAAGGCAATAGCAGGCAGTTCGGCTGTTGCTTGCTGTAAGGCGGTAAATACTCTTTCAGTTTATTGCGGAGCAACAGGAATGGTTGGCGGACAGGTTATTGACCTTATTAACGAAAATAAATCCGCACCTATTGAAGTGCTCAGAGAAATGGATTATAAAAAAACAGCTTGCCTTATAAAGGCGGCGTGTGAGCTTGGATGTATTTCGGCCGATGCTGACGAAAATCTTATAAAGGCGGCATCAAAATACGGCGAGTGCATAGGAATTGCATTTCAGATTCAGGACGACATTCTTGATGTTGTTTCAACAGATGAGGAGCTTGGCAAGCCTGTTGGCAGTGACAGCGAAAACGCAAAGTCTACATATGTTTCTTTGCTTGGCATAGAAGAATGCAGAAAACTTGTAGCCGAGCTGACAGACAAGGCAAAAAATGCACTTATGGCTTTTAACGGTGATACAAAAGCATTGTGCGATTTTGCAGACTACCTTGCAAGCCGTACAAAATAATTGACTGATAATGATATGAATATAAAGGATAAGGAGGGAGAAAATGGGTGACTATGAGTTATTGCCAAAGATAAAATCACCTGCCGATGTAAAAAGGCTTGACGAAAAAGATTTGGCAAAATTGTGCAGTGAAATACGAGAAAAGCTGATTGAAACCGTATCACTCAACGGCGGTCACCTTTCTCCGAATTTGGGCGTTGTGGAGCTGACGGTGGCAATCCACAGAACATTTAACTTCCCGAAAGACAGCATTGTGTGGGATGTGGGACACCAAAGCTACACACATAAATTGCTTACGGGCAGATATGAGGACTTTTACACCCTGCGCCAAAAGGGCGGCATTTCGGGATTTCCGAAACACACTGAAAGCAAGTACGATGATTTTAATACGGGTCACAGCAGTACCTCTATTTCCGCCGCATACGGAATTGCAAGGGCAAAGGTGCTGAGCGGAGATCAGAGCCACACCATTGCGGTAATAGGTGACGGCTCGTTTACAGGCGGTCTTGCCTTTGAGGCGATGAATAATGCAGGCAGGTTCAAAAAGAATTTTATTGTTATTTTAAATGATAATAAAATGTCTATTTCAAAGAATGTCGGAGCATTTCCGAGGTATCTCACAACGGTGAGAATACAGCCTTGGTATATCAGAGTAAAGAAAAACACAGAAAAAATACTCTTCAAAACACCGATTATCGGCAGACCGATAAGTGCGTTTTTAAGAAAAAGTAAGTCAAAAATTAAAAACCTTGTGTATAAAAACACCCTGTTTGACTGCTTTGGATTTACATATATCGGGCCGATTGACGGTCACGATATAGCTGAGCTTGAAAATGCCCTTTCGGCGGCTAAAAAATTTAATTCGCCTGTTCTTTTGCATGTGGTTACCAAAAAGGGCAAGGGATATTTGCCGGCAGAGGAGAACCCCGGTGCTTTCCATGGAATAGGTAAGTTTGACATAGATTCCGGCGAGCCTATATCCTCGCACAAAGGCTTTTCTGCCGAATTTGGCAACGCTCTTTGCGATTTGGCGGAAAAGGATAAGAAAATCTGTGCTATTACAGCCGCAATGGCTAAGGGTACGGGACTTGAGAAATTCTCAATTTATCATAAAGAAAGATTTTTTGATGTGGGAATTGCCGAGGAGCACGCCGTAACCTTTGCTTGCGGACTTGCCACAAAGGGTATGCGCCCTGTATTTGCGGTGTATTCTACATTTTTGCAGAGAGCTTACGATCAGATAATTCACGATGCGGCAATGAGCGGACTTCACATTGTGCTTGCTATTGACAGAGCCGGAATTGTAGGCGATGACGGTGAAACTCATCAGGGTGTGTTTGATGTTTCTATGCTCAACTCAATTCCGAATGTTACAATTTTCTCTCCGACATATTTTGACGGACTGAAAAATTCGCTTAATTCCGCCATTTATGTGTGCAACAATGTTGCCGCCGTAAGATACCCTCGTGGCGGTGAACTTTATAAGCCAGATGATTTTGGCGAAGAAAGCATTACCTATGATATTTACGGCAATAAAGATTGCAGCAAGCTGATTATTACTTACGGAAGATTGTTTTCGTATGCCTGCAAGGCAAAGGAAATCCTTGCCGAAAAGGGCATAGAGGTTTGCATTTTAAAACTTTGTAAAATCAAACCGATAGACACAGCGGCTTTTGATTTTGCAACTAAATTTAATACGGTGTGGTTTTTTGAAGAGGGAATAAAAACAGGCAGTGTTGCAAGAAACTTTGGCGATGCGTTGCTTGCAAGACAGTTTTCGGGCTGTTACCATATAAAAACCATAGGCGATAAATTTGTAAAGCAAATGTCGGTATCCGAGGCTTTGCATATGCTCAGGCTTGACGCTGAGGGTATGGCAGATGTGGTCTTGGAGGATCTCGACAGGATTGGAAACAGAGAATGAAAAAAAGACTTGATATACTTGTATATGAAAACGGATTTACTGACAGCCGAGAAAAAGCAAAGGCTATTATAATGGCAGGTCAGGTTTATGTTGATAACCAAAAGGCTGACAAGTGCGGTCAGAGTTACGATGAAAACTGCAAAATCGAGGTGCGTGGCGCAACTCAAAAATATGTAAGTCGTGGCGGACTCAAACTTGAAAAAGCTATAAATAATTTTGACTTTGATTTAAACGGCAAAATCACAATGGATATTGGAGCATCTACGGGTGGATTTACTGACTGTATGCTCCAAAACGGCGCAAAAAAGGTATATTCCATTGATGTAGGCTACGGTCAGCTTGCTTGGAAACTCAGAACAGATGAAAGAGTGGTAAACCTTGAGCGCACCAATATGCGAAAGGTCACAAGGGAGCAAGTGCCCGATGAAATCGACTTTTTCTCGGTTGATGTATCTTTCATTTCGCTTAAATTGATTTTGCCCGTGGCAAGACAGCTTATGGCTGAGAACGCTCAGGCTGTTTGCCTTATAAAGCCGCAGTTTGAGGCAGGCAGAGAAAAGGTAGGAAAAAAAGGCGTGGTAAGAGATCCTGCCGTACACATTGAGGTTGTGCAGAATATTTTTAATTTCTGCCTTGAAAACGGCTTTGATGTGCTTAATCTTGACTATTCGCCTATAAAAGGCCCTGAGGGAAATATTGAGTATCTTATTCATCTGAAAAAAAGCGATGACCCTAAGTCATATACAGATATTACCCCCGAGGAACTTGTTAAAAATTCTCATAGTCAGCTTGATAAATAATCACTTAATTGCAGACTGAGTTTTGCGCTCAAGAAAGGAAGGACAGTTATGAAAATAGCTGTGGTAGTTAATCTCAGCAAGGAAAAAGCAATTTCCTGTGCAAAAGAGATAGCAATACTTTTTCTTGGAGAAAACGCTGAGGTAGTTATGCTCAGCGAATGTAAGCCTTTTTACAAAGGAATAAATATAAGCTATGTCGACACCATTGACGAGCTTTTCGGCTGTTGTGACGCAGCGGTAACGGCAGGCGGTGACGGAACTATAATTCATGCGGCAAAATATGCGGCGGTCAACAATGTTCCGCTTATCGGTGTAAATGTAGGCAGACTCGGTTTTGCCGCCGACCTTGAGCCTGACGATATTGGCAGGTTAAAGCAGGTTGTCAGCGGAGATTACACAACAGAAAAGCGAATTTTGCTTGATGTTGAGGTAAATAAAAACGGAGAAACCAACCATTACCTTGCCGTAAACGATGCGGTAATTGCAAGAGGACAGTTTTCTAAAATCATTGATATAAACCTTTATCTTGACGATGAATGGATTGCAAAATACAGGGCGGACGGTTTGCTTTTTGCTACTCCGACAGGCTCAACCGCTTATTCGCTTTCGGCAGGCGGCCCGATAGTTGCACCGCAGACAGACTGCATTATTGCCACTCCCGTATGTCCGCACTCTCTGCATTCCCGTTCTGTTTTGTTTGACGGCAGTGCAAGCCTTGCGGTTACCGTTCAGATTCCTGCCGACTGCTGTTGTTTGCTTACTGTTGACGGCGAAAAAAATGTTGACATTCTGTCTGAAGATACAGTAAAAATCAAAAAATCAGAGCTTTGTCTTGAGCTTATTTCGCTAAGAAAGCGCAACTTTTTCAAACTGCTTAACGAAAAGCTGAAAGAGAGGGAAATGTAATGAAATCAGGACGACACGCAAGAATACTTGAGTTGATTTCCGAACAGTCAATAGAAACTCAGGACGACCTCCTTAACTGCTTAAGACAAGACGGCTACAAGGCAACGCAGGCTACTATTTCAAGAGATATTAAGGATTTGCGCCTTGTAAAAACACTCGGGGCAGACGGAAAATATCGCTATATGTCGCCTGCAAAAAATCAGAATGAAAGAAAATCAAGCTTTAAAACAATGTTTTCTTCCGCAGTAAATTCCATAGATATTGCGCAGAATATCGTTGTTATAAGAACCATGGTGGGAATGGCGCAGGCTGTATGCACCTCGCTTGATTCCCTCGACCATTCGGAAATAGTGGGAACTATTGCAGGTGACGATACTATTTTTGTTGCCTGCCGTACGGTAAATGACGCAGAAAATCTTACCGAGGAGCTTAAAAAGCTGCTCTGAACAGGGATGATGTTATATGCTTACAACTTTATATATAGAAAATATAGCAGTTATCGAAAAAACCTCGATTGATTTTTCACAGGGACTAAATGTTCTTACAGGTGAAACAGGCGCAGGTAAAAGTATTATTATAGATTCAATAAACGCAATTATGGGACAGCGCACTTCAAAGGAGCTTGTGCGAACAGGCGCAAAAACCGCACTTGTAACCGCCCAGTTTGATGATGTAAACGATACAGTAAAGGCAAAGCTCAAAGAGCTTGGCTATGACAACGAAGACGACGATACGCTTATTTTGCAGCGCTCAATTTCCGCAGCAGGCAAAAGCACCTGCAAAATTAACGCAAGACCTGCAAGTGTGACTGTTTTAA
The DNA here is from genome assembly GCF_003438075.1 of Eubacterium sp. OM08-24. Taxonomy (GTDB): domain Bacteria; phylum Bacillota; class Clostridia; order Oscillospirales; family Acutalibacteraceae; genus Ruminococcoides. The sequence goes on from NZ_QSTA01000001.1 coordinate 64,095, forward strand.
AAGAGGTTGCCAAAAATTTGATAAATATTCATGGTCAGCACGAAAGCTATGAGCTTTTTTCGCCCGATACTCACATAGACTATATCGACAGCTTTGGTGAGCTTAACTCTGAGCTTGATGATTACAGAGAAAAGTATAAAAGGTACAAGGCTTTAAAAAAGCAGCTCAACGAGGCAAATTCCGATGAATCGGCAAGACTGCACGAAATAGATTTGCTAACTTATCAGACCACAGAGCTTTTTAATGCCGATGTTCAGCCCGATGAAATCGAACAGCTTGAGAACGAGCGCATTGTTTTGATGAATTCGGAAAAGATTTTCACCTTGCTTAATGACGCAAGAGAACTTCTTGACGGGGACGAAAGAACGGCAGGAGGTGTTGAGTCTGTTGAAAGCGCAATGAATTATATACAGCGTGCGGCGTCACTCAACGGCGAGTACGAGAGTATTTCTGAAAGCATTACAGATGTTTACTATAATTTAAGAGATTGCATTGAGGCTATTTCAGATGCGGCAGATTCTGTTGAAAGCGATCCGCAAAGACTTGAGGAGATTGATGAAAGGCTCGACCTTTTGAATCGTCTTACAAGAAAATACGGTTGCGAATGTAACGAATTGCCGTCACTTGCCGAAAAAATGCAGACAAGGCTTGAGGAGCTTTTAAGCTACGATAAAAACAGAGATCAGCTTGAGGCGGACTATCAAGAGGCTGAGAACAACGCACTTGTTGCGGCACAAAAGCTTAGTGAAATCCGTAAAAAGACGGCAAAGGTATTTTCTGAGCGAGTGCGTGAGGAAATGAGCTTTTTAAATATGCCGAATGTGCAGATTGTAACTCAGTTTGAAAATACAGATTTTTACGAAAAGGGAACGGATAAGATAGAATTTCTTATTTCGGCAAACCCCGGTGAGCCGCCAAGACCTGTTGCAAAGATTGCATCAGGCGGTGAACTTTCGAGAATGATGCTTGCAATCAAAACTGTTCTTGCAAGTACAGATGACATAGATACCTTGATTTTTGATGAGGTTGATACGGGTATTTCCGGTTCAGCCGCTCAAAAGGTAGGTATGAAACTCAAGGAAGTTTCAAAGAGCAGTCAGGTGCTTTGCGTTACTCATCAGGCGCAGCTTGCGGCACTTGCAGACGCTCATTATCTCATAAGCAAGCAGGTTGAAGACGGCAGAACCTTTACGCAGGTAAAGCTGCTTGACTTTGACGGCAGAAAGCACGAGCTTGCGAGAATTATCGGCGGTGTAAGCATTACAGACGCAGCGCTTGCACACGCAGAGTCTATGCTCAAAGAAAGCGAAGAGCTTTGAGCAATGGCTCATTTATAGGCAATTTTAAGGGGAAATGGCATTTTGAAGAATTGGATAGTATCCCAAATTGATAAGAACGAGGCTAAAAGAATACAAAACGAGTACGGCTTGCCTCCCATACTTGCTATGCTGCTTCAGATAAGAGGTATTACCAAGCGAGAGGAAGTAGAGGACTTTTTGCAGAATGACAGCGTGATTGCCTCACCTTTTGAAATAAAGGATATGAAAAAAGGCGCAGACAGAATTTTGTCGGCTATTGACAGCGGCGAGCTTATTTGCGTTTACGGTGATTACGATGCGGACGGTGTTACATCTACCGCACTTTTGTATTCGTATCTTGAAACAGCTTGTGCAAATGTAATCTATTACATTCCGTCACGAGAGACTGAGGGTTACGGAATGAACAAGGGCGCAATAGATAAGCTTGCCCAAAAGGGTGTAAAGCTGATTGTAACCGTAGACAACGGAATTTCCGCTGTCGATGAAATCGACTATGCCAATTCTCTCGGAATAGACACAGTTATTACCGACCACCATCAGCCGACAGGAAAACTTCCGAATGCCGTTGCTGTAATTGATATGCACCGCTCGGACTGCCAGAGCAAATACAAAATGCTTTCGGGTGTTGGCGTTGCCTTTAAAATGGTGATGGCACTTGAGGGCGAAAATTGTGATGTATCGTCCTTGCTTGACAATTACTCTGACCTGCTCTGTATCGGAACAGTAGGAGATATTGTGGAACTGAAAAGTGAAAACAGAGTATTTGTCAAGCGTGGACTTGTGAATATTCAGGAAAGCGACAGGGTGGGCATAAACGCCCTTGTGCAGACCGCAGGAATTGCAGGTAAAAAGATTACCTCAGGCAATGTTTCTTTTACGCTTGTGCCACGAATAAACGCAGTGGGCAGACTTGGCTTTTCGGGAAAATCGGTATCGCTTTTGCTTACGGAAGACGAAACCGAGGCTATGGAAATTGCAAAGCAACTCAATGATGATAATACAGAAAGAAAAGAAATAGAGCAGAAAATTTTGCTTATGATTGACGATATGGTCAAGAGCAGACCTGAGATTATGTATGACAGGGTGCTTGTTATTGACGGCGAGGGTTGGCATCAGGGTGTAATCGGAATTGTTGCCGCAAGGATGAAGGAATATCTTGGCAAGCCTACCATTATTATTACTCGTGACGGAGCAGAGGCAAAGGGCTCGGGCAGAAGTGTAGAGGGATTTTCCCTATGCGACGCAATTTTTGCCTGTTCGGATTTGCTCACGCACTTTGGCGGTCACCCAATGGCGGCGGGTCTTTCGCTTAAAAGTGAGAATATAGAATTATTCCGCAAAAGAATAAACGAATACGCCTTACAGCTTGAAAATATACCTTTCAATGCTTGTAATATCGACTGCAAATTAAATCCGTCGCTTATAAATGTTCAGCTTGTTGAGCCGCTTGCGTATCTTGCACCGTACGGCGCAGGAAATCCTACACCGCTTATCGGTTTGTATAAAATGACGCTCTCGCAAATTACACCGCTTTCGCAGAATAAGCATTTAAGATTGCAGTTTAAGCGCAATGACTCAACCGTAACCGTTATGAAATTCTTTACAACTCAGCAGGAGTTTCCGTATCAGGTAGGCGATATGCTCGACCTTGCGGTTACGCTTGATATAATCGAATACAACGGACAGCGCAGTGTTTCAATAATCGCAAAGGATATTAAACCGTCGGTACTTGACACAGAAAAGTTTTTGCAAAGTCAGAGAAATTACGAGGATTTTAAACTCGGCTTAAAGCTCAGGCAAAGCCAAATTGATGACCTTTTGCCAAGCAGAGATGATTTTGCCTTGCTCTATGTATTTTTAAGAAAAGCAGGAGGCTATGCCTACCCGATAGAAACACTTGTACATAAACTCGGATATAAACTTTCTGTCGGCAAAATCAGAATAATTCTTGACGCAATGAGCGAGCTTTCGCTTGTTACGGTAAGCGAAGGAGTAAACAGCGCACAAATCAGAGTTTCGCAGGTGTCGCAAAAGGTAGACCTTAATTCAGCCGACACCGTTATAAAATTGAGGGGGATGCAGCAATGAGTAAATTTTCAGGAATAGCACATTATCAGGACTTTAACGAGCTTGAAAAATTGCTTGACCAGTCAAACAGCACCTATGATATTGATAAAATTACCAAGGCTTACAAGTTTGCCGAAAAGGCTCATGGCGACCAAAGACGAGTATCGGGTATTCCGTATATTCTCCACCCAACTTCGGTTGCGTGTATTCTTGCCGAGCTTGGTATGGATACAGACGCAATCTGCGCCGCACTTTTGCACGATGTGGTTGAGGATACTCCAACAACGCTTGAAGAGGTTGAAAAGCTCTTTGGTGCAGATGTTGCAAAGCTGATTGACGGCGTAACAAAAATTTCTAAAATTGCCTTTTCGTCAAGAGAGCAAAGGCAAGCCGAAAATATAAGAAAAATGCTTATTGCCATGGCAAATGACATCAGAGTTATTATCATAAAACTTGCCGACCGTTTGCACAATATGCGCACAATAAGCTGTATGCCTGAGCAGAGCAGGAGAGATAAGGCGCACGAAAATATGCAGGTTTATGCTCCTATTGCTCACAGACTCGGTATCAAAACCATTAAAGACGAGCTTGAGGACCTGTCGTTGCAGTACCTCGACCCAATCGGATATAAAGAGATTGAGGACGCAATAAGTCTTTCTGAGGAAGATCGTGACAAGTTTATTGAGTCAATCAAAACTCAGATTCTTGAAAAAACAAATAACTTAATTAAAAATGTTTACATAAGCGGCAGAGTAAAGAGCGTTTACAGCATTTACCGCAAAACATTTATGCAGGGCAAAACTATTGACCAAATTTTTGATGTTTTTGCCGTTCGTGTAATCGTTGATACAGTGTCGGACTGCTACAATGTACTCGGCGTGGTTCACGATATTTTTAAACCTATTCCAAACAGATTTAAAGACTACATTTCTATGCCAAAGCCTAATATGTACCAGTCGCTGCACACAACAGTGCTTGACAAAAGGGCAATTCCCTTTGAGGTGCAGATACGCACATGGGAAATGCACTACACTGCCGAATACGGTATCGCAGCACACTGGAAATATAAACTCGGTATGGGCGCAGGCGGAAAGGGCGAAAGCACCCGACTTGCAGAGAATATCGAAAAAGTAAAGAATATGATTCTCGACCAGCTTGAGGCGGAAGATGTTACCGATATTGCAAAGAATATCAGAAATGACTTTGAAGAAAACGATGTTTATGTGTTTACTCCAAAGGGAGATGTAATGGTAATACCAAACGGCTCAACTCCTATTGACCTAGCGTATATTATCCATACGCAGGTAGGTCACAGAATGGTTGGCGCAAAGGTAAACGGAAAAATCGTTCCGTTTGATTACAAGCTGAAAACGGGTGAAATCTGCGAGATTATTACACAAAAAGAGGAACACCCTAACAAATCGTGGATAGATATTTGTAAGACTGCATCGGCAAAGTCAAAAATTCGCCAGTGGTATAAGCACGAAAAGCGTGACGAAAACATTGCCGAGGGCAAACAGATGCTTGAAAAGGAATTTAAGCGAAACGGTATCAATCTTTCGGACGAGGAATTGATTGAGTTTATCGAAAAGATGCTTATGAAAAAGCAGTATGTTACACTTGACGATGTTTATGCCGCAATCGGATACGGCGGTATTCAGCTTTGGAAAGTAATGCCGAGAATTAAAGAGGAATACCAAAAAGCCTATGCTAAGGATATAGAGAAAATTGAAGTTCCGCAAGCACCACGCAAAAAGCCAAAGGCTTCATCGGGCGTTGTAATTGAGGGTACGGACGATGTGCTTGTTAAATTTTCAAATTGCTGTAATCCGTTGCCGGGAGATGAAATTATCGGATACATTACAAGGGGATACGGTGTTTCAATTCATAAGCGTGAATGTACAAATGTTCCTAAAGACCTTAATGACTGCGAAGAACCGGAGCGCTGGGTAAGCTGTTATTGGGAAGACAAGGCAGGAGAGGCATTCCGCAGTACATTGCAGATTATTGCCACAGACAGAACAGGACTTCTTGCAGATGTAACAATCAAACTTTCAAATATGCACATCTTTATTCATTCTCTTAATTCAAGAGAAGTCGGCGACGGCAAAGCTATGGTAACCGCTACTATTGATGTTACAGGTAAAAATCACCTTAAAGGTGTAATTTCAAAACTTTCTGACATCAGCGGAATTGTTGAGATTACGAGGTTATAATATGAAAGCAATTTTACAGAGAGTTACTTTTGCGGAAGTAAAGGTTGACGGCAATACAGTTGGTAAGATTGGCAACGGATTTTTAATTTTGCTCGGTGTTGCCGAGGGCGATACCGAAAAAGAGGCAGACGCACTTTCGGCAAAGGTTGCCACTCTGAGGGTATTTACAGATGAAAATGACAAAATGAACCTTTCGCTTGCCGATATTGACGGCGAGGTGCTTGTTATTTCAAATTTCACCTTGTATGCCGATTGCTCGCATGGCAGAAGACCCAACTTTATGAAAGCCGCAAAGCCCGATATTGCAGAGCCACTATACGAATATTTTTGCGAGAAAATGGCAGATAACGGAGTTCGCAAGGTGGAAAAGGGAATTTTCGGCGCTGATATGAAAGTATCTTTGCTCAATGACGGCCCTGTCACCATTGATATTGATACCCGAGATTTAAAATATTGAGGAATAAAAATGATAGAATATAAAATTTATAATGTAACGGAGCTTGCAACAAATTGCATATACCTTGTTGATAAAGCGACAGGCTGTAATGCGGTTGTAGATCCGGGTGCTAAAAGCGATAAACTTATTGAGCAGATAAATGCAGACGGCGGTAAGCTCGACTATGTTTTGCTCACCCATGGTCACTATGACCACATTACTTTTGCAAAACAGCTCGCCGATATGTTTTCGGCAAAAATTATTACAGGCAAAGCAAATAAGGATTTTCTCTCAAATTCCACACTCAATCTCAGTGTTTTTCATAGCTTGAATATTGAGCCGTTTAATGCGGATGTTTATCTTGAGGACGGCGATACATTTTCTATCGGCGAAAGCAAGGTGAAATATATTTCCACACCGGGTCACACAATGGGCTGTGGCTGTTTTATAACGGATAACCTCCTTATCTGCGGCGACACACTATTTTGCGAGTCTTACGGCAGAACAGATTTGCCGACAGGTGATAACGGCAGTATGGTAAATTCGTTTAAAAAGCTCAAACAGCTTGAGGGCGACTATACCGTTATTCCGGGACATGGCCCGACTTCTACTCTCGAACACGAGAAAAAATATAATCCTTTAATGAGCAGGGTTTGATATGAATTTATATGTAATTAATCATGGCTTTCACTACGAGCTTGAAAATGTGGCAAGATTATTTTTTCCTAACGAAAAAATAACCGTTGTGCGTGAATGTGAGCATAGGGAAGAGCCGTATATATATACCGAGCTTTCAGATGTTCTGAGAGTTGAGGTAAAGGTAGGCGACTTTGAAAAGGCGCTTACCGCACAAAACGCAGGCAATGACAACGAAAAGGAGCTTGCGCTTGCACAAATGCTTTACAAGCTGTTGTGCGAATTTACAGGAATAGAACAGCCGTGGGGACTGCTTACGGGTGTTCGACCAATAAAGCTGCTGCGCAATGTTTCAAATGAGCGTGGCTTTGAAAACGCAAAGAAAACCTTTGCAGAGGACTACTATGTAAGCCCCGAAAAGCTCGACCTTGCTGTAATGACCGAGGAAAACGAAAGAAAAATCATTGAGCTTTCAAAGCCTGATTCATTCAGCCTGTATGTGGGAGTTCCGTTTTGCCCGTCAAGATGCAGCTACTGTTCGTTTGTAATGTCATCAATCGAAAGAGCAAAAAAACTTGTAGACCCATACGCTGAATTGCTTTGCGAAGAAATAAGGCTTACGGCGGAGATTGCAGGCAAGCTCGGACTGAGGCTTGAAACCGTTTATTTCGGCGGCGGCACACCGATTACTCTCTCGGCAGAGCAGCTTTCTAAGGTAATCGGTACGGTGAACAGCAATTTCGATATGTCGGCTTGCAGGGAATTTACTGTTGAGGCAGGCAGACCCGATACCATTACAGCCGACAAACTTATGGCACTTAAAGAAAACGGCGTAGACAGAATAAGCATAAATCCGCAAACACTAAATGACGATGTCTTGCGTGAAATCGGCAGAAAACACACTGTTCAGCAGTTTTTTGACGCCTTTGCACTTGCAAGGAAATGCGGTTTTACCAATATTAACACTGACCTAATCGCAGGACTTCCGACAGATACTTACGAAAGTTTTAAAAAGTCGGTTGACGGAATTTTATCGCTTGACGCCGAGTGCATTACGGTGCACACCCTGAGTATGAAACGCAGCTCCACACTTACCGAAAAGGGAGTTACCATTGACCGAGAGGGCGCAGAAACCACAAGAAAAATGCTTGAGTACAATCAGAATATTCTTCTTCAAAAGAATTATATTCCATATTATCTATATAGACAAAGCCGAATGGCAGGCAACTTTGAAAATGTAGGCTGGTCTAAAAAAGGCTATGAAAGCCTTTACAATGTATATGTAATGGACGAAACCCACACAATTCTCGGCTGCGGTTCGGGCGCTGTAACAAAACTCAAGAGAAATAATCCCGATTACCTTGAGCGTATATTCAACTTTAAGTATCCGTATGAATATATCGACAGATTTGAGGAAATGATAAGCAGAAAAAACGCAATTTCAGCGTTTTATACACAATAATTTTGTTGATAATCTCGTGCATTAATGCTATAATAGCACAGATATATTTTTATAGAAAGGTATGACTGATATGGGAAAATTTGACGGAATATTAGACGATGTCATTGTTAATGCTAAGGCAGCGGCATCTGTTGTATCAAAAAAAGCATCTGATGTTTACGACAGCTCAAAGCAAAAAATTGCGGCTGCCGAAATCAGAGCGGAAATTAACGCAAAGCTCAGAGAGCTTGGTGCGCTCGCTTATAAAAGTGAAGTTCACGAGCTTGATTTATCAGACAAAATCAAAGAAAAGACAGCTGAAATTACAGAGCTGAAGGAAAACCTCGACCTTATAAACGAGAGCATTTCTGCAAATAAAAATGTTACTTATTGCCCCGAGTGTGGCAGTGATGTACCTGAAAACTCTAAGTTCTGCAACAGCTGCGGTGCAAAGCTTGACTGATTGCCGAGCTTTGCTTTGATTTAAAATTTGATAATTGGGTGATTTAATTTGTCTAAAAAATACAATGCGATAAGTAATGCCGAGGAAAATATTTCTCAATCCTTTTTAAAGGGTGCGGCAATACTTACGCTGAGTATGGTTGTTGTAAAAGTTATCGGACTTCTTGATCAGGTACTTCTCACAAACATTTATTCAATGTTCGGCGAAGAATATGCCACAATGGGTTCGGGACTTTTCAGCAACGCATACGAAATCTTTGTTGTTATATTTACGGTTGCAACGGGCGGACTTCCTATTGCAATTTCAAGACTTGTATCCGAGAGCATTGCTCAGAAAAGATACAGAGATGTAAAGCTGATACATAAGGTATCAATCCCGTTTTTCTCGATTGTCGGCATTGTTTCATTTATGATTATGATTGCTGGCAGTTTCATTTATGTGAGAATAATTGATTCTCCGTATTCGATTTACGCAATGCTTTGCCTTGCGCCGACTATTCTTTTCGGCTGCCTTGTTTCAATATACAGGGGTTATTTTGAGGGACAGAGAAATATGTTCCCGACTGCAATTTCAGAGATTATAGAATCTGCCGTTAAGCTGATTTTAGGTCTTACCTTTGCTTACCTTGTAATGAAATTCGGTATGGACCAGTACAACGAGAGCGGAATGTTCCTTTGGTTTACATTTACCTCTCAGTATGACGCAATGAACACAATCCTTGCGTTCTCGGTAGCAGGCGCAATCTGCGGTATTTCTTCGGGTAGCTTTATGGCGTTTGTTTTCCTCTTACTCCGCTTTAAAATCGGCGGTGACGGAATCCCTGAGGAATACTATGAAAACTCACTTGATGCCCGTACTAAGAGAGAAACCTTTGTTCTTATGGTAAAAACCGCTGTTCCTACCGCAATGGGCGCTTTTATTATGAGTATGGGTTCGCTTATAGATCAGGTTATTATTCAGCGTGTGCTCAAGGAGCTTGCCGAAACCAATCCGCAGGCGCTTATTGACCAATACGGCAAGTATGGATTTACAGAGTCAATTACAAGCGACCCTATAACAATTCACACAAAACTTTGGGGCTGTTATGCCGCTGCGCTCAAGCTGATGCAGCTTGTTACTGCGGTTACTCAGGTGTTCGGCTCAAGTGCTATGCCTAATGTTACAAGCGCATGGACTAAGGGCGACAAAAAGGTTCTCAAGACCTCAATGGAAACCGTATTCGGAATGACTATGATATTTACCCTGCCTATGGGTATCGGACTTTGTGTGCTTGCACACCCGATTATGTCATTTATCTACACAAGTGAGTCTATCGCTGCTATCGGCGGCAATGTGCTTATGCTTATGGGACTTACAACTATTTTTGCCGCTATTGAAACACCTATTTGCAGTATGCTGCAAGGTATAGGCAGAACAGATCTTCCAATGAAACTGTATGCCTTTGGCATAGTTGTAAAAATCGGCATAACATGGATGTTTGTAAGTATTCCTGAAATCAACATTCAGGGTGCAACGGCAGGTTCGCTTATCGGTTATTTCCTGTCTTGCGTAATCGGCATATATCTCCTTATGAAACATTCAAAGGTTAGAATCAACTTCTACACCACTACTGTAAAGCCTCTTATCGGCGCAGTAGCAAGCGGACTTACCGCTTATTTGGTAAATGCAGGCGTGCTCATGATTGCTCCGCATAGGGTAGCAACAGTATGCGCAATTCTTGCAGCTATAATTGTTTATATCGCTGTTTTGTTGATATTGCGTACTTTTACAGCTACTGTAATCGAATTTTTGCCAAAAGGGGAAAAAATTGCAAAACTACTTGCAAAATTTCATTTGATTGGGTAAAATATAAGTTATGATAGCAAATTTTTACTACTTGCGACAAACTGCGTGGCAGAGTTTTGCCTGAGAGGAAGATTGAAATGGATTTTAAAGAAAAGTCACAATACAAGTTTGATGATCTTGTTGAAATAGTAAAAATTCTTCGTGCCCCCGGCGGTTGCCCATGGGACAGAGAGCAGACACACAAGTCTATCCGTTCAAACTTCATTGAAGAAACCTACGAGGCTGTGGAGGCCATTGACACCGAGGACCTTGACCTTTTAAAGGAGGAACTTGGCGATGTGCTTTTACAGGTAGCTCTTCATTCTGAGATCGAAAGCGAAAAGGGTACATTTAATATTGACGATGTGTGTGACGGCGTTTGCAAAAAGCTGATAATCCGCCACCCTCATGTATTCGGAAATGTTAATGCCGATACCACCGAGCAGGTGCTTAAAAATTGGGACACAATTAAAATGCAGACCAAAGAGCAGAAAACACAAACTCAGGCTATGGAAAGCGTTTCAAGAGCTTTGCCGTCACTTATGAGAAGTTCAAAGGTGCAGCAAAAGGCAGCAAAGGTCGGTTTTGACTGGGGCAATGCCGAGGATGCACTCACAAAGCTGTATGAAGAGTGCGACGAGCTTAAAGAGGCTATTTCAAAGGGTGATACCGATAATCAGTATGAGGAACTCGGCGATGTGCTTTTCTCTGCGGTTAATGTTGCAAGATTGTTAAAAATTGACAGTGAACACGCCCTCTATGATGCGTGCGATAAATTTATTGGTCGTTTTTCAAAGGTTGAGGCGCTTGCAAAGGAGCGTGGCATAGATATGAAAAGCGCAACATTGTCTGAGCTTGATTCCCTTTGGGATGAAGTTAAAATAAAAGAATAATTTGGAGGTCCATTGATATGAACAAAACAGAACTTATTTCAGCTGTTGCTGAGCAGAGCGGTCTTACTAAAAAGGATGCAGAAAAGGCAGTTACAGCAGTTATTGATACAATTATCGACTCTGTTGCAAAAGACGAGAAGGTACAGATTGCAGGCTTTGGTACATTTGAGCAGCGCCAGAGAAAGGCAAGAACAGGCAGCGACCCAAGAACAGGTAACCCAATTGAAATTGCTGCATCTAAGGTTCCGGCTTTTAAGGCAGGCAAGGTATTTAAGGATACTGTAAATCAGTAATTTATTTTTTCGGAGTCGGCTTTTGTCGGCTCCTTTTTTGTCGGAGGTGAAAGAATGCGACTTGACAAATACTTAAAGGTATCACGACTTATTAAAAGAAGAACTATTGCAAACGAGGCTTGTGACGCAGGCAAGGTGAGCGTAAACGGCAAAGAGGCGAGAGCGTCATACGATGTAAAAGTTGGCGATGTAATTGAAATTACCCTCGGCTCAAGAAGTGTAAAGGTAAAGGTTACTCAGGTAAAAGAGGTTGTCCGCAAGGAAGAGGCAGACACAATGTATGAGGCTGTAATCTGATTTTAAAGGGAATATTTTTATAATTTACTCCGTATAAATTAATTAGTATTTATACGGAGGTTTTTTTATGAGCGAAATTCCAAAGGGCAAAAATCATACACTTATGCTTGACGCAAGGGGAAAGCTTGTGCTTACGGGTGCTGAAGATGTGAGCGGCTTTAACGAGGAAACAGTATCTGTTCTCACCTCGTGCGGAAGATTGATTATAAAGGGAGAAAGACTGCATATTGACAAGCTAAACCTTGAGTCGGGCGATGTGTCTATTGACGGCAGAATAAATGCAATGCAGTACATAGGCAACGATAATTCAAAATCAAGACTTTCAAAGCTGTTTAAATAGGTGTTGTATGGAAATTGATTTTTATGTTCAGTCGCAGGCATTTTTGTATTCGCTTTTGCTCGGAGTAGCGCTCGGCATACTTTACGGAGCGTTTAAGTTTATAAGAACAGCGTTTTTAAGCACTAAACCGGCGGTTATAATCAGCGACATTGCGTTTATGATTGTTGCAAGTCTTGCTCTGTTCTTTTATTCTCTTGCTATGCTGTACGGCTATGTAAGAATTTATGTGGTGTTCGGTGCATTGTGTGGATTTGCGGCGTATAGGTTTTCACTTGGAAAACTTATTTCAAGGATATATTGCCCAATAATAAATGCGCTTAATGTCGCAAACAAAAAAATAAGAACAAAATTTAAAAAAATTACAGAAAAACTATTGAAAATCGGCAACAACATATTGTATAATATAGATAAGAAAATAGATACATTTAGAAATAAACAAAAAGGTTTATCGGTAAGAAAAAAGGTTAAGGCGAGTAATGAAAACGAAAAAGAGAAAACCGCAGATTAATCCTGAAAGCAATGCCGAAACAGCAACTATTAAGGAAATTGAGCCTAAAAAGAAGAAACGAGGCAGATATATTCTTTTATATCTCGCTATTATCGGATTTGCTTTTTATGCGGTCATCACAATAGTTAATCAGAATATTCAAATAGCCGATAAAAAGGCAGAGCTTGACGAGATTAACAAGCAGATCAATGTGGTAGAAATCCAAATAAAATATTTGGATAAGGTAAAAAGCTACTCAGGTGAACAGCTTAAGGAATATATTGAGAAGATTGCAAAAAATGAAATGGGTTATGTCAGCGAAGGTGAAAGAATTTTCTATAATGTTTCCGGCGAATAGCTTTGTGAAAGCAAAGGGTAGAATATATATTAAGGGGTAAAAAGATTTTATGGCAATTGAAGTCGGTATGATATTAGAAGGCAAGGTTTCGGGTATAACAAAGTTTGGTGCTTTTGTTGATTTACCTGATTCGCAAACAGGTATGGTACATATTTCTGAGGTAGCACATACCTATATTAACGAGATTGGCGATTATGTAAAGGTAGGACAGACTGTTAAGGTAAAGGTGCTTGCACTTAATAACGGCAAAATCAGTCTTTCAATGAAACAGGCTGTTCCGCAGGAGCGTAAGCCAAGGAATAATGACAGAGGTGACAGATCTGACAGGGGCGACAGAAACAACCGCCGTCAGGGTTCACCAAGACAGCCGTATAAGCCGGCTCCACCCGTTAAGTCACCCGGAAATTACGAGTGGCAGGGTTCAAAAAAGAACGCACCCACAAGCTTTGAGGATATGATGTCTAAGTTTAAGCAGACAAGCGAAGACAAAATTTCTGACCTCAAGCGTGGTGGTGAAAGCCGTAGTTACAGCCGCAGAGGCAATGGCAACGGCAGAAAATAAATTACCTGCAAAGGGAGGCACTATTATGAAATACACTTACACAGCAAGAAAGGTAACACTCAGAGATAACTTTAAAGAGAGAGCAGAAAAAAAGCTCGACAAATTCGGAAAGCTCTTTTCTGAGAATGCCACAGTAAACATAGTTGTCACCCTCGAAAAGAACCGTCAGACTGTTGAAGTTACAATCAGAGATAACGGTCTTGTTCTTCGTGCCGAGAGCACTATGCCTGAGATGAATGACGCACTTGACAAAGTAGTCGATATTCTCGGTCGCCAAATTCGCAAAAACAAGACTAAGCTCGAAAAGAAAATTAAGAGCAGCAGCATTGATGATTTCGTAAGTCTAAGTCCGGAAATTAGCGAGGCTGAAGACGATGACTACAAAATCGTGCGTAAAAAGCAGATTATTATTAAGCCTATTACCGTTGACGAGGCAATACTCGAAATGAATATGGTAAACCACAATTTCTTTATGTTTAAAAATGCAGACACAAACGAGATTAGCGTGGTTTATAAGCGTGAAAACGGTGATTACGGTCTTTTAGAGCCAACAGTCTAAAGCCTGTATGGAGCTTGCCTATTTATAATTCACAAGCTAATATAAATTAAAATACTGATAAGGGTATCGGTTAGTCCGATACCCTTTTTTAAGGAATAAGGAGTGAAATCGGTGCTAAAATTTTCCGCACCCTGTATTTTTGGTCTTGAGGGACTATGCGCAAACGAGTTTAAGTTTTTAGGTTTAAAAAATGTTGAGGCGCACAACGGTAAGGTAACATTTGAGGGCGATTTTTCCGATATGGCTAAGGCTAATATCAATTCAAGATACGCTGAAAGAATACAAATACTTCTTGCTGAGTTTGAGGCAACCAGCTTTGATGAGCTTTTTGAGGGAGTAAAGGCTGTTGAGTGGGAGAGCTTTATCGGCGTAAACGATGCTTTCCCTGTAAAAGGCAGATGCCTTAGCTCAAAGCTGATGAGCGTGCCCGACTGCCAAAAAATCATTAAAAAGGCAGTGGTAACAAGGCTTTCAGAAAAATATATGCTCCCATGGCTTGAGGAAAGCGGCGCACTCCATCAAATTCAGTTCTTGATTATGAACGATAAGGTTAGTGTAATGCTCGACACCTCCGGCGCAGGTCTTCATAAGCGAGGCTATCGTGCCGAGTCAAATGACGCACCTATTAAAGAAACTCTTGCCGCCGCTATGGTAGACTTGTCGAGAGTGAGGGGAAATCATTTTGTGGTTGACCCAATGTGCGGAAGCGGTACAATTCTTATTGAGGCTGCACTCAAAGCTATGAAAATCGCACCCGGTATTAATCGTTATTTTGCCGCCGAAAAATGGAGCTGCGTGCCGTCAGAGGTTTGGAGTGAGCAGAGAGAAATCGCTAAATCCAACGAAGTGCGTGACTGCGCTTTTCATGCCGAGGGATATGATATTGACGAGCTTGCGCTTGAGGTTGCCAAAAAGAATGCAAAACTTGCAGGTGTTGCCGATAAAATTACCTTTGCCAAGCGTGATATTAAGGATTTTGAGCTTAACGATGGCTTTGTGACTGTTATTACCAACCCTCCGTACGGCGAAAGATTGCTTGATGTAAAATCAGCCGAGGAGCTTTATAAGGTGATGGGTGAGAAATTTAAAAGAGCGCAGGGAAAGAGCTATACGATAATTACACCTGACGATGATTTTGAAAAAATCTTTGGCAGAAAAGCCGATAAGCGAAGAAAATTGTATAATGGTACTTTAAAATGCCAGCTTTATATGTATTTTAAGTGAAACCTTAGTGAAATTGTTGATTTATTTTAAAAAATATAGTATGATAATTTAGATATATTATTTTAGGAGGCATTCTTTTGGAAGAGAATAAAGATTTTTTTGCCGAAACAGAGAACACTCAGACTTCGGCAGAAACAAATAATGATGCTGCAGAAACCTCTGCCAACGCTCAGGGAAATGTAACGGTATATGCCGATGAGGACGGCCCGACAGCGGTATTTACAGAAGATACAACCCCAACTAAAAAGAAGTCGATTCAGACACCGATTATTATTGCGGCTGCAATAGTGGTTGCTTTTATTGCGGCTTTCTTTGTATTTACAGCATTCTTTAATTCAAGCATTGTAGGTACATGGGTGCTTGTAGAAGACAGTAACGGCGCCACTCATGATGAGGCAGGCGACGGTGTTACATACTACACACTTGATAAGGACGGAACTATTACCGTATCGGTCGGCACAATTACTCAGAAGTCAACATACACTGTTACCGATAAAAACGGTACAAAATATGTAAATTCAAGTAATGTATTCTCAGGTTCTTATAAGATATCGGGCAATGTATTTACAGGAAGAACATTTGAGCTTACAGTAGAGGGCGTTGAAAAACCTTATATTTTCAAGAGCGCAACTGTTAAAAAGCCGGTGCTTAAAGTTCCGGATACATTTAAGAAAAACGATAAGCTCACAGGCAAGTGGAATATTCCTTCGTATGACATAACATATGAGTTTAGCGCTGATGGCACATTCCTTGCAGATATGTACGGCACTATCACATATGAGGGCGTTTATACTTACGATAATGAGAAAATCACTGTAACCTACTACGCTGACTCAGAAACAACTATTGATATTCCATATGCTTTTGACGGCAACAACACACTTGTTATGAACGGTATGGGATATTACAAAATGAACAGTGACGGCTCGCTTGTAGCTACACCTGATCAGGCTTAATTTAATATTTGAAAAATAGGCAACACTGCATTTGCGGTGTTGCCTATCCGCCTTTTATGGGGAAGTTCTATAAATTCACAAGGAGGGAATGAGTATTAAAAGGGTAATTAATTTATCTGTTGCGGTAATGATTATATTTTTTGCGGCTAACTTTTCGGCATTTGCAGTTGAAAAAATCAGCGTTAATACTTTTAATTCTTGTGATGAAATATTCTGTGATTCAAGCGATTCGGGTGTCTTTGCCTATGGATACAGCGGAAAAACTATTTATACGCAGTCTTTCATTCCTTCTGCAAAATCGTATTCCTTTACCGCAGACGGCGGTTTTGTTGGTGAGCCAAAGCTCGACAAAGAAACCGTTTGTGCCGTTTATATGACAGATGATTTTAATTACCATATTTTGTGCATTAACTGTATTAACGGCAGTGTGACTTATGTAGAATTTGACGGCTTGAATGATTTTAATTATAACACAGTTTTAGTTTGCAACGGCAGGCTTTATGTTATGAAAACCGATGAGCCGTATTGCTATGTTGTATCATACGATTTTAACGGCAACCGTATTTTTGACTATAAATTCAGCGAAAAGAATGTTAATGAAATTAGGATAAATAACGGATTTGTCTATGCTTTTCTCTATGACGGCTCGGTGTTTAGACTTGATAATTCTTCAGTAGAATATTGTAATACGGTGCGTGAAACCAACGATATTTATAATTGCGGCGCAGGATTTATTAGTGACAACAAAGGATATATTTATTCTTTAAACGAAAATACAACATACACAAATATGTATATGCAGTCAAAACCGTTTGCTGTCGGTATGGAAAATATTTATTATATAAATGCAAATTCCATATATTGCTCATCGCTCGGCGAAAATTATATTGAACAATATAATGCCGCTTTTAGATACGATAATATTTTTTATTCGTGCGAAAAAGCAGTTGCAGTGACCGAAGATTATAATTCGGCAATAATACTTAGCAATACGGATTTTCAGAGTGAAAAACCAAATTCAAATATTGTCGAAACTCAGCCCAAAACAAATCCGACCGTTAAGCCTGCCGGAAGCAAAAGTGCGGGCAGCAGTAATTATGCGTTTACTGATGACGGCTACCTTAGCAATGTAGATATAGGCAAAACAGCGGCTCAGCTTAAAAAATCGTGCCCTCAAATTATTTCCGTAACAGATAAAAACGGCAATAAATTAAGCGGCAAATTAAAAACAGGTTCGGTCGTTACTACAAAAGACAGGAGATATACTGTTGTTATATTGGGTGATGTAACAGGTACGGGCGAGATTAATTCCAATGACAGCAAGGCGATAATGAAAAGTT
Organism: Eubacterium sp. OM08-24; assembly: GCF_003438075.1. Classification (GTDB taxonomy): domain Bacteria; phylum Bacillota; class Clostridia; order Oscillospirales; family Acutalibacteraceae; genus Ruminococcoides. The sequence goes on from NZ_QSTA01000001.1 coordinate 81,806, forward strand.
TGATTAACGAAAACGAACTTTTCGGAGCATACAAAAAAGCCGCCGATTATAACCTCGACGGCTCTGTTGATAATAAAGATTTGGTACTGATTGCTCAGAAAAACTAAATCAGTCTTCCATTTCCCAGTTGTGCCATACATTCTGGATGTCATCGTTGTCCTCAAACATATCGAGCATTTTCTGCATCTTTGTTATAGACTCCTCATCCTCAAGCTTTGTGTATGTGCTCGGTACCATTTCGAGTTCTGCAGAAACGAATGTGTAACCTGCTTTTTCAAGGTCATCTCTTACTGCGCTGAAATCTTCAGGCTCGGTGTAAATTGTAAATACATCTTCGTCAGCCTCAAAATCAGATGCGCCATACTCAAGTGCGTCGCTCATAACAGTGTCTTCGTCCTTATCAAGGTCTTCACGCTCAATTACAAGTACGCCTTTCTTTGTAAACATAAAGCTTACGCAACCCTGAGTACCCATATTACCGCCGAACTTATCAAAGTAATGTCTTACTTCACCTGCTGTTCTGTTACGGTTGTCTGTAAGAGCCTCTACAATTACAGCTACACCGTTAGGGCCGTATCCCTCGTATGTAACAGCCTCGTAGTTAGCTGTATCGCCGCCGCTTGCAGCCTTTTTGATAATACGCTCAATGTTATCGTTAGGTACATTGTTAGCCTTTGCCTTAGCAATGCAATCTTTGAGCTTTGAGTTTACACTTGGATCAGCACTGCCGCCCTCACGAATTGCAACGATAAGCTCTCTGCCGATTTTGGTAAATACCTTTGCTCTTGCTGCATCGTTTTTACCTTTTTTCTGCTTAATGGTACTCCATTTGTTATGTCCTGACATAAAATCATTCCTTTATAATAAAATACTACATCCTTATTAGTATAGCATATACTTATATCTTATGTAAACTAAAAAAGTTATTACAGTTTTGTAATAACTCCATTGCTATATCACTATATTGTGGTATAATGTATGTAAAATAAAACGAACACAGACTTTTGGTGAAGTTTTGATAAAATATTTGATGTGAAAGGAAGTTTACCAATGATAAAATCAATGACAGGCTTTGGCAGATGCCGAACTGTTTTGCATGGAAGAGAAATCAGTGTTGAAATCAAAAGCGTAAACCACCGCTTTTTTGAATTTTCCTGCAGAACTCCAAAGGGTTACGGCTTTCTTGACGATAAGCTCAAGGCTTTAGTAAATTCCAGAGTATCTCGTGGTAAGATTGATATGTTTGTAACGGTAGGTACAGCAGAGGACACACCTGCCGAGGTTAAAATCAATCATTCGCTTGTTTCGGGCTATATTAATGCTATGAAAGAAATTGCCGAAACCTATGGAATTGAAAACGATGTTACAGTTACGGCGATTTCAAGATTTCCCGATGTTTACACAGTGTCAAAGGCGCAGGAGGACGAAGAAGAGATTACGGCAGATGTTCTTGAGGCGGCTAATACTGCGATAGACGGATTTATTGCAATGCGTGAGGCAGAGGGCGAGAAGATGAAAGCCGATATTCTCGGCAGAGCAGAGGTTATTCTTGCTACCGTTGAAGAGATTGAGGAGCGTTCGCCGCAGACTGTAAAAGAGTACGAGGAACGCTTGCTCGACAGAATCAATAAGACTTTGCTTGATTACAATATTAATATTGACGAGCAGAGAGTGCTCACAGAGGTTGCGGTATTTGCCGATAAGGTAGCGGTTGCAGAGGAAACCGTAAGACTGAGAAGTCACTTTGCGCAGCTTTCAAAGATTATGGAGTCGCAAACTCCAATCGGCAGAGAAATCGACTTTATTATTCAGGAGATGAACAGAGAGGCGAACACAATCGGCTCAAAGGTTCAGGATGCCGAGATTGCGCATAAGGTCGTAAAAATCAAGAGCGAAATTGAAAAAATGCGTGAGCAGATTCAGAATATTGAGTAAGGAGAAGTTATGAAACTTATCAATATAGGGTTTGGTAATCTTGTAAATTCTGATAAACTTATTGCGGTTGTCGCTCCCGATGCGGCACCTGTTAAACGAATTGTGCAGGACGCAAAATCCAAGGGAATGCTTGTAGACGCCACCTGCGGAAGAAAATGCAAGGCAGTGCTTGTTATGGAGGACGATCATCTTGTGCTGTCGGCAATATCTGCGGAGGCTATTCATAACAGAACCGCTGAAAGTGAGGAACAAAAGGATGAACAGTAAATCTAAGGGCAAGTTAGTGCTTTACACAGGTTCTTCGGGTGTGGGCAAGGGCACTATTATGGCTGAGCTTTTAAAGCGAAACCCTAATATCCGCCTTTCGGTATCAAATACCACAAGAGCGCCACGAGAGGGCGAAATTGACGGAGTGCACTACAACTTTATTACCAAGGAGCAATTTGAGGAGCTAATCAAAAATGACGGCTTTCTTGAATATGCCAAGTATTGTGATAATTACTACGGCACTCCCAAAAAACAGGTAGAGGATTTGCTCGGCGAGGGTTACGATGTATTTCTTGAGATTGAGGTTCAGGGCGGACTTCAAATTCTTGAAAAATATCCCGATGTGCTAAGTATTTTTATTCTGCCGCCATCTATGGAGTCGCTTTCACGCAGACTTCACCGCAGAGGCACAGAGGACGAAGAAACCATAAATAAGCGACTCGGTGAGGCTGAAAGAGAAATTTCATTTAAAAACAGATATAAGTACAATGTTGTAAACGATGACCTCGACACAGCAGTAAACGAAATTCTTGATATTCTTAAAAAAGAAAGTAAATAACCGATAAATTCGGAGAATATATTAAAAACGATAGGAGATTAATTATGCATAAGGTTAATGTTGATGAATTATTCGCAGGTAAGCAGAGCAAGTATGCCCTCGTTGTAGGTGTTGCAAAGAGAGCAAGAGAGATTACAGCAGAGCAGGAGGAGAGCGGCGAGGTTACAGACGATAAGCCTGTTCTCATTGCTATTGATGAAATCAAAAATCACGAGATTGGCATTTTAGAGCCTGACGATGATGAGCTCCCAAATAGCTGAGATTGCTGTTGAAAAAGCAGCATATTCCTTTGACAAGGCTTTTGACTACGCAATTCCCGATTCAATGCTTGACAAAGCGGTTGCGGGAGTGCGTGTTCTTGTGCCTTTTGGCAGAGGAAACCATAAAAGGCAGGGGATAATCACCGCTGTTCATCAGGGAGAAATCAAAGGCTTAAAGTCGATTATTTCTGTTCTTGATGATGAGCCTGTTTTAAACGATGAAATGCTTAAAACAGCCGCTTTTATGAAGTCACATTATTTTTGCACCTACTATGAGGCAGTAAAAACAATGCTGCCGGCAGGTATTAACTACAAGGTTACTACTATGTACGGTGCAAAAGATGAAAGCGAATTTTCCTTTGAGGAATTAACCGATGAGGAACAGAGAATTTATAATTACCTCTTTTCTAAGCGAAAGGCTGTAAAAAGCGAAGTGTTGCTTGACGCTTTCGGTTACAGCTCAGCTGAGCCTTTTGAACTTCTTGTGCAAAAAGGTGTGCTTTATAAGTCGGACGAAATTTTTCGCAGGGTAAATGATGCCGTGATGAAAATGGCAGCGGTTACTCCCAATGCAGATATATCGGGAGTAAAACTTACCGAAAAGCAGAAAAATGTGTTTGAACTTATTGAAATGTCGGGCGCAATTTCCGTAAAAGAGGTTTGCTATTTTACAGGTGTTACAAATGCTGTTGTAGACGCACTTTGCAAAAAAGGTTTGATTTACTTTTTTGACGAAGAGGTATTCAGAATTGACAGCAGACAGAAAGATAATTCTTTAAAAGAAATTGTACTTTCAGAGGAACAGCAGTCAGCCTGCGATTCGCTCTACAATGAATATGATTCGCCGTTTGCAAGCGTAAGCCTGTTGTACGGCGTAACAGGTTCGGGCAAAACAAGCGTGTTTATAAAGCTGATTGAGAGGGTAATTGATGACGGCAAGGGCATTATAGTAATGGTGCCCGAAATCTCACTTACTCCGCAGTTTGTGTCACAGTTCGCAAAGCGATTTGGCGACAAAATCGCTGTTTTTCACAGTGCACTTTCACTTGGAGAAAGACTTGACGAGTACAAACGAGTTAAGCAGGGCGCAGCACAGATTGTAATAGGTACAAGAAGTGCGGTGTTTGCCCCGTTTGACAAAGTAGGACTCATTATAATGGACGAGGAGCAGGAATACAGCTACAAATCCGAAAGCTCTCCACGCTACCACGCAAGAGAGATTGCAAAATTCCGCTGTTCGTACAATAATGCATTGCTTGTGCTTAGCTCGGCTACACCGAGTGTGGAAACCTACTACTATGCACAGACAGGCAGATATTCGCTCAATACCCTTACCGCACGATACGGAAAAGCCGTATTGCCGGAGGTTATTGTTGCGGATATGGGGGAAGAACTCAAAAACGGCAATACAAGCGGTTTTTCAGATGTTCTTTTACAAAACATTGCATATAATATTGAGCATAAAAAGCAGTCGATACTTTTACTCAACCGCCGAGGCTACAATACCTTTGTAACCTGTCGGGCGTGTGGCGAGGCAGTTACCTGCCCAAACTGCTCAATTTCACTTACTTACCACAGTGCAAATAACAGGCTTATGTGCCACTACTGCGGATATTCTGTACCATATTCGGACGAATGTCCCGTATGCCACAGCCACAGGCTGACCTTTGGCGGAACAGGCACGCAGAGAGCAGAAAAGGATATTTCTGATATTTTCCCGGAGGCAAGAATTTTAAGAATGGATACAGACGCAACCTCGTCTAAATCCTCTTACGAAAAAATGATAAGTGCTTTTGCCAACGGTAAATACGATATTCTTGTTGGCACGCAGATGGTTGCCAAGGGACTTGATTTTCCAAATGTAACCTTGGTTGGTGTGCTCAATGCCGACCATATGCTTTATGCCGACGATTACCGCAGCTATGAGCGCTCATTTTCACTGCTCACACAGGTGGTTGGCAGAAGTGGCAGAGGCAACGACAAGGGAATGGCTGTTATACAGACATTTACTCCCGACAACCTTATAATTTCAATGGCGGCAAGGCAGGACTACAATGCTTTCTTTTCAAATGAAATAAAGGTTCGCAAAGCAATGCTTTATCCGCCTTTTGCCGATATATGCCTTGTTGGTTTTGTGTCGCAGAACAGAGAGGTTACTTTGAACGGCGCAAGAAAATTTTTGCACCTTTTCACAGATGAGGCAAAGAAAAATTATCCGAATATGCCACTGCGTATATTAGGTCCCACTCCTGCACTGGTGGTAAAAATAAGTAATAAATACAGATATAAAATTATTATTAAATGTAAAAACAATTCCGAATTTCGTGCCCTGCTTTCAAAGATAATTTGCGAGTTTGGCAAGGATAAGGAGTTTTCGGGCGTGTCGGTTTATGCCGATATGAACGCCCTTGTATGTTAAGGAAGTGTGAATATGGCTATTAGGCAAATTGTTAAAGAGGGCGACAGCGTTCTCACAAAAAACTGCCGTCAGGTTGTTAAATTTGATGACAGACTTGCACAGCTTATAGATGATATGATAGAAACTTTACACGATTCGGGCGGTGTCGGTCTTGCCGCTCCGCAGGTTGGTGTTATCCGCCGAGTTGTTGTTATTGATGTAAGTAAAGAACAAAATCAGGTTATCGAGCTTGTAAACCCTGTTATTGTTGAAACAAGCGGAGAGCAGGAGGGTCTTGAGGGTTGTTTATCCTGCCCAGGCGAATGGGGAATTACAAAGCGCCCTAACCATGTTAAGGTAAAGGCTTTTGACAGACATGGCAACGAATTTACCGTAGAAGGCGACGAATTGCTCGCAAGAGCTTTTTGCCATGAGCTTGACCACCTTGACGGTATTCTTTTCAAGCAGAAAGCAAGCAAAATGCTTACTCCCGAAGAATACGAAGAAATGTTTGGTTGATTGAGGATTAATTATGAATATAATTTATATGGGCACTCCCGATTTTGCAGTGCCCGCACTCAAAAAATTGTATGAAAGCAAGCACACAGTACAGGCTGTTTTTACTCAGCCCGACAAGCCAAGGGGCAGAAAAATGGTGCTTACTCCTCCGGATGTAAAGGTTTGTGCGCAGGAGCTTAATATTCCTGTTTATCAGCCGACAACCTTTAAATCCGATGAGCCGCTTGAAATTATTAAAAAATATAATCCCGATGTAATCGTAGTTGCCGCTTACGGAAAAATTTTGCCGAAAGCAGTGCTTGAAAGCGCAAAATACGGCTGTATTAATATTCATGGCTCGCTTTTGCCTAAGTACAGAGGTGCAGCGCCGATTCAGCAGTCGGTTTTGAACGGCGACAAGGTTACAGGCGTGACCGCTATGCAGATGTCAGAGGGGCTTGACACAGGCGACATTCTCACTACTGTTGAAACCGAAATCGGAGAGAACGAAACTTCGGGAGAGCTTTTTGACAGACTTAGTATTCTCGGCGGAGAATTAATTATAAAAACTCTTGAAATGCTTGAAAACGGCGGGATTACACCTGTAAAGCAGGACGAGAGCAAGGCAACGCATACTTCAAAGATTGACAAGTCGCTTTGCCCGATTGATTTTACAAAATCGGCAAGTGAAGTGCATAACAAGGTGCGTGGTTTAAACCCATGGCCTATTGCAACGGCAGAGTGCGGTGGCAAAAGACTTAAAATTTATTCCACAAAGGTATGCGAAAAAAGCGGAAAAGCGGGCACAATAATCAGCACAAAGCCGCTTATTGTGGCTTGCGGCAGCGGTTCGGTAGAGATTATTGAGCTGCAGCCCGAGGGCAAAAAGCGTATGCCGTCGGCAGCTTTTCTTGCAGGTCATAAATTAAATATCGGTGACAGCTTTAACTGATATAGGGATATAAAGGAGAATTTTTATGTTTTATGGTTTTGACTGGACATATGTTGTGTTTATTCTTCCTTGCGTAATCATTTCGCTTATATGTCAGATTAATGTTTCTTCCACATTTTCCAAATATTCTCAGATGAGAAATTCAAGAAATATGACGGGCGCACAGGCAGCCGAGTTTGTGCTGAGGCAAAACGGTGTTTACGGTGTGCGCATTGAAAGGGTTGCAGGAAACCTTACTGACCACTTTGATCCGAGAACAAATGTTATAAGACTTTCGGACAGCGTTTATAATGCAACAACCGTTGCGGCGGTAGGTGTAGCTTGTCACGAGGCAGGTCACGCCGTACAGCACGCACAAAACTATTTGCCAAACAAAATTCGCTCGGCAATTCTTCCTATGGCAAATATCGGCTCAAAATTAAGCTGGTTTTTAATTATTATCGGACTTTGCTTTTCGGCAAAAATCGGATTTATTATGCTTTATATAGGTATTGCTTTGTTTGGATTTTCTGTACTTTTTACCATTGCAACTTTGCCTGTTGAGTTCAACGCATCTAAAAGAGCGCTTGAAACAATCAGAAACGGCAACCTGCTTTACGGCGAGGAGTACACAGGCGCAAAGCGCACTTTGCAGGCAGCGGCAATGACTTATGTTGCATCTGCGCTTACCGCTATTTTACAGCTTTTAAGATTGCTTATAATAGCGAATAACAGAAGAAGATAAGAAAAGAGATTTTTTAATGGCTAATTCACGCAAAACTGCATTTAAAGTATTACTGAAAATCGAACAGGACGGAGCATACTCTAATATTGCGCTTAACAATGCGGTAAAGGAGGGCGAGCTTACACCGCTCGATGCTGCCTTTACTTCGGCGCTCGTTTATGGTGTTCTTGAGCGAAAAATCACGCTTGATTACATTATTAAGCAGTATTCTAAAATTCCTTTAAGGAAAATAGAATTGAAAACCAAGATTATTCTCCGCCTTGGACTTTTGCAAATGGCATTTATGGACAAAGTTCCCGAAAGTGCCGCCGTAAACGAAAGCGTAAAGCTTGCAAAACAGCAAAAGCTCCAGAAATCTTCAGGATTTATCAATGCAATTTTGCGCAGCTTTGCAAGGGATAACTGCAAAGTAAAATATCCCGATATAAAAAATAAGGCGGAGTATTATTCGGTAAAATATTCCTGCCCGCAGCCGCTTGTAAAGCTATGGCTTGAGTCCTATGGCGAAGAAAATGCTAAGGAAATTTTGGAAAAGCTGAGCGGCAGACCGAATATTTACGCAAGGGTAAATACATTAAGAACAACCGCAGAAAAGCTCATAGATGCGCTTGCCGATGATAAGGTGAAAGCCGAAAAGGTTGATTTTCCCGAAAATTCGGTAAGGCTTGCTGATACAGGTTCAATAGAAAGGCTTAAAGCCTACAAGGGCGGTTTGTTTCATATACAGGACTTATCCTCACAGCTTTGTGCTTATTTTCTTTCTGCCGAAAAAGGACAGACGGTGCTTGACATTTGCTCTGCCCCCGGAGGAAAAACCTTTACCACAGCCGAATATATGCACAACAGCGGCAAAATTATTGCTTGCGATATGTACAAGCATAAGCTGAAACTTATAGAAAAAGGCGCAAAAAGACTTGGTATCAATATTATTGAAACCTCCCTGCGTGATGGTGCGTCTGCCGATAAGGAATTGCCGTTGGCAGACAGAATACTTTGCGATGTGCCGTGCAGCGGACTCGGAGTGCTTTCAAGAAAGCCGGAAATTCGCTATAAGGATGACCTTATAGATACAGACCTTGCTGATATTCAGTATAAAATACTTTGCGAAAGCGCAAAATATCTAAAAAAAGGCGGAAAACTTGTATATTCGACCTGTACACTGAATCCGCAGGAAAACAATAAAAATACAGCAAAATTTCTTGCCGAGCACAGCGATTTTGAGGGTGTTGCGCTTGAGCTTCCCCCTCAGCTTGGCAGAGCGTATGAAGAACAGCCATACGAAATAACGCTTATGCCGCACAGCTATGATGGCGACGGCTTTTACATATCAGTATTTACAAGGAGGTAATCTTTTGAGCTTAATTGATATAAAATCACTTGACTTAGACGAGCTTACCACCCTTGTAACCGAAAACGGCTTTGAAAAATTCAGAGCAAAGCAAATATATCAATGGCTTAACAAAAATGTCACTTCTTTTGATGAAATGTCTAATGTTTCTGCGAAAATCAAGGATTTTTTAAAAAGAAGTTGTTACATTTCTGTTGCAAATATTGAAAAAAAACTAATTTCAAGGTATGATAAGACAGTAAAATATCTTTTTTCGTTCAATGACGGTGAATGTGTTGAATCTGTTGTAATGAATTACAAACACGGTTATTCAATTTGTATTTCCACTCAGGTCGGCTGCAAAATGGGCTGTACCTTTTGCGCAACGGGCAAGAGCGGCTTTTCAAGGAGCTTAACTCCGTCTGAAATGCTGAATCAAATTGAGTCGGCACAAAAGGATTTGAATATCAGAATATCAAATATTGTTCTTATGGGAATGGGCGAGCCGCTCGACAACTTTGACAATGTGGTAAAATTTTTAAGGCTTGTTTCAGACGATAACGGACTTAATATAGGTATGCGCCACATTACAATTTCCACCTGCGGCATAGTTCCCAAAATTTACGAGCTTGCAAAGCTGCACTTTGGCATTACGCTTTCTGTGTCGCTTCACGCTCCAAATGACACAGTAAGGAAAAAAACTATGCCTATTGCAAAGCGGTATTCAATGGATGAGCTTTTAAAGGCTTGCAAGGATTACTTTGACATTACAGGCAGAAGGGTTACCTTTGAATATTCTATGATAAGCGGTGTTAATGACTTTGACAGAGATGCTTACGAGCTTGCGGACAGGCTTGCCGATATGAACTGTCATGTAAATCTTATCCCCGTAAATACGGTTGACGGAACAGGATATAAAAAAAGCAGTATTGAAAGGCAGCAGGCCTTTGTAAATATACTCGGCCGAAAACATATTGCGGCAACAGTCAGGCGAACCCTTGGAAGTGATATTAACGCTTCCTGCGGTCAGCTCAGACGAAATCATACTAACGAAGGAGGAAAATAACTTGGAAGTCTTTAGCAAAAGTGACATTGGCTTAGTGCGTTCTCAAAATCAGGACGACTGCCGCTTCGGAGTTATTTCTCCCAGCTGTGCTTGGGCAGTAGTCTGTGACGGAATGGGAGGTGCCAATGGTGGCAATATTGCGAGTGCAACAGCTGTTGAATACATAAGCTCCAAAATTACCGATTTATATAAAGATGATATGACCAAAGAACAAATCGGCGAGCTTATAGCAGAAATTGTTGTAAACGCAAATATGAAGATATATGAGCTTTCAATTAAAGACCCTGAGCTTACGGGAATGGGTACAACATGCGAATTTGTATTTGTAAAGGATACAACAGTTCATATTGTCCATGTTGGTGACAGCCGTACCTATGCAATAAGAGGCGGCAAAATCAAACAGCTTACAGAGGATCACTCTGTTGTGCAGGAAATGGTGCGCAGAGGCGAGCTTACCTATGAGCAGGCACAGAATCACCCAAATAAGAATTTTATAACAAGAGCACTCGGAATAAAACCGTCTGTAAGGCTTGACTATATAGAGGCAAACTTTATTTACGGCGATGTTCTTTTGATATGCACTGACGGACTTTCCAACTGCATAACAACGGGCGATATGGTAAAAATTTGCCATGAAAACAGAGGCGAGAGCCTTATTAACAAGCTCGTTGAAAAGGCAAAGGAAGGCGGCGGAACAGATAATATTACCGCTACGGTTATTTACTGAGAAACGGAGAGTGAAATAAATTGGATAAATATATCGGCAAACGACTTGACGGCCGTTATGAAATTCATGAGCTAATCGGCGTTGGCGGTATGGCTAATGTATATCGCTGTAACGATACTCTTGATGACCGTGAGGTAGCCATAAAAATCCTTAAAGACGAATATCTCAATAATGAGGAGTTTATTCGCCGTTTTAAAAACGAATCTAAAGCTATTGCCACACTTTCTCACCCTAACATTGTTAAGGTGTACGATGTCAGCTTTGGTGATATGATTCAGTATATTGTAATGGAGTACATTGACGGCATTACACTTAAAGAGTACTTTGACCAGCAGGGTATTATTGAGTGGAAAGAGGCTTTATATCTTACAAGTCAGGTACTCAAGGCTTTACAGCACGCTCATGAGCATGGCATCGTTCATCGTGACATAAAGCCGCAGAACATTATGCTTTTGCAGGACGGCACAATCAAGGTAACAGACTTTGGCATTGCCCGCTTTTCTGACAAGGCAACACGCACAATGACAGAACACGCTATCGGTTCGGTTCACTATATCTCACCGGAGCAGGCAAGAGGAGAGGCAACAGACGGCAAGTCTGATATTTACTCTGTCGGCGTTATGCTCTATGAAATGCTTACGGGCAAGCTCCCGTTTGATGCAGACAGCGCAGTTTCCGTAGCTCTTATGCAGTTACAGTCAACGCCAAAGCGCCCACGAGAGCTTAACCCCGCTATTCCAATCGGTCTTGAGCAGATTACAATGAAAGCAATGGAAAAGAACCCTGCCGACAGATATAACTCGGCAGCTGAAATGCTCAACGATATGGAGCGTTTCAGACTTAATCCGTCCATTGTTTTTGATTATTCCAAGTTTGTTGACAATCAGCCTACAAAGTTTGTCACTTCACTAAAGGATACAAAGACAAACAGCGGCAAGTTTGACAAGGCTGTTACAAAGCCGGAAGAAACTCCCGAGCCTGAAATTGATACGGCAGAGGAAGAAGAAAAGGTAGTACACAAGCCGTCTTACTATGCAATTAAGGGCATTATAATTTCTGCCGTTGTTGTGGTAGCGGTGTTTGTCGGTCTTGCGCTTTTCAAAGGCTGCACAACCTCACAGGCAAAAGATGTGGAAGTTCCTAACTTTGTCGGCAAAACAATCGCCGAGGCAAATGCCGATAACAAAGAGAACTTTAATTTTGTTATCGAAAGCAAGTACGATCCATCTAAAGAGCTTGGCGTAATTCTTGAGCAAGAGCCTGCCGCCGATTCTAAACTTGTTAAGTCGGGTTCGCAGATTACACTCAAGGTAAACGGAACAGACACAAATGTTTCTGTTCCTTATATTCTTAACTATTCAGAGAAAGATGCGTCCTCAATAATCGAGGGCAAGAGCCTTGTGCCAAAGATTATTTATATTGAAAACACAAAAACTCCTAAGGGATATGTTGCAGAGGTATTCCCTAAGGCAGGCGTTCAGACAAATATAGGTTCTACCGTTTATATCTATGTTGCAAACGGACAGAGGGACGAAAAGGTAACTATCCCATCAGTTTCGGGTCTTTTGCTTTCAGAGGCAAAGACAAAGCTCGTAGATGCAGGACTTACAGTAGAAACAGTTTATGATGACGAGAGCAAAGAGGCAAAGGATACGGTTCTTTCGCAGTCACCGTTGCAGTACGGCAAGGTAGACAAGGGCACTGTTGTAACACTTACAGTAAGCTCGGGTAAGGGCGACATTGCAACCGTAAATGTTTATGTTGACTTACCTACAAATGCTCCCGAATCTGTTGAAATGACAGTTATTGTAGACGGTGTCGTAGACCCTAAGTATTCAAAAACACTTGTACCGCAGTACAACAAGACCTGCACCCTTGAGTTTACGGGTTCGGGCATTTCAAACATTGTTGTTCAGCTTGACGGTCAGGTATATCGTGAGTACACCATAGACTACTCAACACTTGTGGTAACACCGACAGGTACTCATCAGTATGTAGTAGCTACCACAGCTCCTGCCGAAACCGAACCGCCATACACAGAGCCTCCGACAGAACCGTATGTTCCTGCAACCGAGGCTACCGAGCCGACAGCAGCGGCTTATTAATCGGTATGAGCAGTAACGAAGGATTATTGATGAAGGTGCTCGGCGGATTTTACTATGTTGAGTGCGATAATCAAATATACGAATGTAAGGCAAGAGGAAGTTTCCGCAAAAGCGGAAATTCTCCTCTTGTTGGCGACAGAGTGAAAATAACAATTCAAAAAGAGGGTTTTGTTTCTCTTGATGAGATTTTACCGAGGAAAAACAAGCTCAAGCGTCCACCGCTTGCAAATATTGATGTGCTTGTAATAGTTTGCTCGACTGTATCGCCGTACCCTAATTATGCGGTTATAGATAAAATGACCGCCGCCGCAATTAACAGCGATATGCAGCCGATAATTGTAATATCTAAGGACGATATCGAAAGCGGCGAAAAGGTTGCCTCTATATACAAAAATGCAGGCTTTGAGGTTTTTTGTACTTCTCCTCAAAGGGAAGATGAGGTTGCAAGACTAAAAGCTTTGCTCATGGGCAAAACTTCGGCTTTTACAGGCAACAGCGGTGTGGGCAAGTCAACCTTGCTCAATATGCTGTTTCCAAATTTACGCCTTGCAACAGGCGAGATAAGCGACAAGCTCGGCAGAGGCCGCCATACTACAAGAGCAGTTGAGCTGTTTAATCTTGACGGCTGCTACATTGCAGACACGCCCGGATTTTCAACAGTGGATTTGCAAAGGTATGAAATTATAGACAAAGACGAGCTGCAGTATTGTTTTCCAGAGTTTAAACAGTATCTCGGTGAATGTATGTTTACCTCGTGCTCACATACCTGCGAAAAGGGTTGCCGAGTGTTGCAGGCACTTTCTGACGGTGAAATAGAAAAAACTCGCCACGCAAGCTATGTTGCAATGTATAATGAGGTAAAAGATATTAAAAAATGGCAGTTGAAAAAGTAATTTAAGGGGATTTTTATGCGTTGTGTGATAATTGCAGGTTCGCCTGATGCTGAAATTAATTTTATAGCAGAACAGGTTAAAGACTGCAATTATCTTATATGCGCCGACAAAGGCTATGAATACGCAAAAAAAGCAGGCATAAAGCCTGACCTTATTGTGGGTGACTTTGATTCTTACAGCGGAGAGCTGCCCGATGACTGCGAAATCATTAAGCTGAATTCGCATAAAGACGATACAGACCTTTTGCATTGTATTGGAGTAGCGCTTAGCCGAGGATACGATGATTTTTTAATACTTGCCGCAACAGGGGGCAGGTTTGACCACACTTTTGCAAATATCTCCACACTTATGTATCTTGACAAAAAGGGAGCAAAGGGGGAGATAGTTTCAAGCAGAGAAATTATACGATTTCTCAAAAAGGGCGAGTATAAGATTAACGATTGCAAGGGCAAGACCTTTTCGGTTTTCCCGTTTGCGTGTGAAAGCGTGAATGTAACATACATAGGTGCAGAGTATTCCGCCGATAATCTTGTGCTTACGGCTGAGGATGCAATGGGCGTTTCAAATATATTTACGACAGACAAAGCCGCCGTAAAAATTAATTACGGAAATGCAATATTTATTTTAAACAGCGTTGTTAATTAATAAAAATTCGTATTTTCATTATATTGTGTATAATTATTAATTAATATCAATATGGGGGTATAGCTCAGCTGGGAGAGTGTCTGACTGGCAGTCAGAAGGTCATGGGTTCGAGCCCCATTATCTCCACCACATTAGTTTTTGTGCCTGTTTATTATAATCAGTATAACAAAACTGTAATTATAATGACACGCATTAGTCTTGAAAAGAATTATAACCTTATGATATAATATAATTGTATCATTTCGTTTTGTTTTATTCTATTTGGAGTTGAATTTTATATGTCATTATGTATGGGTTGTATGCAGGAGTTAAACGGCAGTACCGTCTGCCCTCACTGCCATTTTGATAATTCAGAGGTTCAACCGTCCCCTTTTCTGCCACTCGGCACTGAGCTTGCCGGCAGATATTTAACAGGTGTCGGTCTTGATACTAACGGTGAGTCAACACGCTATATCGCTTATGAAAAGCAGACAGGCAATGTTGTGATTGTTACCGAGTTTTTGCCAATCGGTCTTTTTTCAAGAGATGAGGGACAAACCGAATTAAAAGTTAATTACGATGACAGACTTACCTTTAATAAACTTAGAGATGAGTTTGTTTCATACTTCAGAATTGTTTCCGATTTAAAGGATCTTTCGGCGTTGACAAATATTGTTGACATTTTTCAAGAAAATAATACAGTTTATGTTGTAGAAGAAAAAGAGGACCTTATTCCTTTTGAGGAGTATATAGAGCGCAGCAACGGCAGACTTGATTGGGACATTGCAAGACCATTGTTTATGCCTGTTATCTCAGCACTTGAGGCATTGCATAAGCGTGGCATAGGTCACTATGCGGTAGCACCAAAGAATTTGTTTATTACAACTTCGGGCAAGATCAGAATGTCTGGTTATGCTACCGAAAATGAGCGCAAGCGTGGCACTGCACTTAAATCTCAGCTTTTCTCAGGCGCAGCAGCACCAGAGCAGTATGAAGAAAATTTCCCTCTTGATGATATTACAGATATTTACGGCCTTTGTTCAACTCTTTTCTATGCACTCACAGGTCATCTTCCAAAGAGCGCGTTAGAGAGATTGAAAGACAGCAGACTTCTTATGAGCACATCAACTGTAAAGAGTTTGCCGCCTCATGTTGTATCTGCCCTTGCAAACGGCTTGCAGGTACAAAGGGAGAACAGAATTACAGATTTTGACGAACTTCGTTCACAGCTTTCTGTTGCACATACAGCAAAGGCTATTCAGGACGAAATTTCAAGAACAGCAAGTATGAACATTACAAAGGAGCAGGCTCGACAGAAAAACGGTATGTCGCACGCATCTATTGTAATTATTTCTGTTGCCGTTACAGTGCTTGTACTTGGTATTGCAGGAGTATTCTGGCTTATGCAAAATCCGCTTGCAGGTGTATTTTCAGGCAATAATGACGCAACAGCAGCATCAACCTCAAGCACAGAGTGGACAGGCCCTGTCGTTCCGAATTATGTCGGAATGAAATACGAAGATGTAGTAAAGGCAGCAGCAGCCGATGACACTGTTGTGGTTTACAGAGATTATAATGACGCATACAGCGATAAATATGCCGAGGGTGTTGTAATGCAGCAGTACCCACCGGCAGGTTCAAAGGTAGATCAGGAGGACGGAATTACCGTTTCTGTAACAGTCAGCCTTGGCGCTCAGATGCGTGAATTACCGGCAATTCAGGGTAATAAAATTGACGAGGCAGCGCAGTCACTCGCAGATGCAGGACTTCTTGCTACCGCCGAGTACCAGTACAGCGATACAGTAGCCGAAAACAGAGTTATAGGCTACAAGAACCATGTTGCAGGCGACACACTTGAGAGTGGCTCAAACATCATTATCATTGTCAGCAAAGGCAGACAGCAGACCACAACTCAGGCGACTTCCTGATATTAAAGCTAAAAATAATGGCTGAATCAATTATCTATTGACTCAGCCATTTTAATTTATTGGTTGTGGATTAGGTGTTGCTTATTTTCGGTTGGGATTAAGAGTTGCATCACGAAGAAACTATCCGATTAAAAATTAAAAAGTTTGGTCAACCTTTTTAAAGGTTGTGGGCAACGCCCACAAATGCTTTAAGTTACCGCAAATTTTAATAGCCAAACGACGAAAGCCATTAAAATGCGACAGCAATAAAAGAAAAGCCTCGTTACTAAAACTACTGATTTGCCGCTTTTCAAGGGCAAATCAGCAACACCTACAAACTTTTGCGTCCTATAAAATGTTTCTCCCTACTGCGACTAAAGTGTGACTTACTAACTTTCTGCCACTATTTAGTCTTGACTTTTATTTTACTTTTAAGTTTTTAATTAATCTAAAATTTAGTTATTCTACGCTGTAATTACAGCTGTTTATTTTATTTAAAATTTGTACTGTTTTATTATTTTATGGGCTCTGCCCAAACCCACAAGCCTTTAAAAAGGGTTGACCTAAATTTTAAATTTTTTACACTATTGTTTTGCGGTAAACTGTTATTTAAACTTACTTTTAACGCCTTTTTCCGCATTTCTTACCAAAGTAAACAGCGATGCAGTGCCTTTTTCAAAGTATCTTGAAAGCAGGTCGGGCGAGAGCGCCATTGATGTGTTTTCTGTTCTGCTTGCTATAATCGCATCTATCATTGCAAGGTCAAGCGTCATTGCGGCACTGCACAGACTTCTGTACTTTGTTACATTCAGCGTAAACATATCCTGTGGATTGCTTTCCTCACACGAATACACTGAGCGAAAAGCCTGATACTGTGCATTCATCAGAAAGTTGCTTACGGCATTTGTCAGCTTTTTGTTGCCGAGTTTGTCGAGTATATCAAAAATTACGGCTGTGGTGTTCATTACCACCTTTTTGTTTACCTGAGCAACCATATTGCTGCCCTGCTCTACGGTCGGAATTTCCGCATCGGGTAAGTTTGCAGGCTGCATTTGCGCCCCGTTTCTGTTTGGAGTTCTGCCAAGCAGGTAATCGCACGATACATCATAGTATTCGGCGGTTTTTACAAGGAAATCAAGACCACATTCTCTTATTCCTTTTTCGTAATGAGAGAGCAAAGCCTGAGAAATGCCGAGGTCGGCAGCTACCTGTTTTTGGCTTAGTCTGCGTTCCTTTCTCAGCATTGAAATTATCATAGGAAAATCACTGTTCATTAAAAGCACCTCTTTTATACGAACAGTATAATATATTAATTACAATTTGTAAATACCATAGGAGTTACAATTATGAAATCTTATATTATTCACTTTATTCGCCATGGAAGTATTGACGAAACTTTGTCGGGCAAATACATAGGCACAACAGATGTTCCACTTTCTGACAAGGGCAAAATGGAGCTGAGAAAGCTCGATTACGAATACCGCTATCCCGGTTGTCAGGCGGTTTTTACAAGTCCTTTAAAGAGATGTACGCAGACCTGCAAAATTCTTTATCCCGAGCAAAATCCGCTTGTAATTGCTAATCTTTCAGAGTGCAATTTCGGCGAATGGGAGGGTAAAACCGCAAATGATCTCAACGGTGACGAGAATTTTCAAAAGTGGCTTGCAGGCGATCCGTCCGTAAAACCGCCGAGGGGAGAGAGCAACGCCGATTTTACTCGCCGAATTTGTAAAATGTTTGAAAGCATTGTTGAAGGACTTATAAAAACGGGTACAACCGAAAGCGTAATTATCACTCATGGCGGTGTAATTATGACCTTGCTTGCAGTGTATGGAATGCCGCAGGCTAAGCCTTTTGAGTGGGTAATGGACAACGGCTTTGGCTACTCGGTAAGAATTACTCCACAGCTTTGGCAGAGAGATAAAATTATGGAAGTTTTCTCTGTTATTCCCGAGAAAAAAGATGTTGAAGATTAATTTTTAAAATAGCTTAAATTGTAGCACAGTTTACAATCTTTTGTAAAAAATTGTGCAATAATGTAATATACAGGCAATATAATATGTCTGAACCTACGCAATTATTATATATTAACTCAAAGGAGATTTTTAATATGGCAGATTACAAAATCGTTTTGTTAAAAGGTGACGGTATCGGCCCTGAAATTGTAAATCAGGCAGTTAAGGTACTCGACAAGGTAAGCGAAAAGTTTAATTTTACAGTAGAATATGACGAGGCACTCCTTGGCGGCTGTGCTATTGACGCAACAGGCGTTCCGCTCCCTGATGAAACAGTTGCTAAGTGTAAGGCGGCAGACAGCGTGCTTTTGGGTGCGGTAGGCGGCCCTAAGTGGGACAATCAGCCGGGCAACAACCGTCCTGAGGCAGGTCTTCTCGGCATCAGAGGCGCACTCGGCCTTTTTGCAAATCTTCGTCCGGCTGTTATTTTTGAGCCGCTCAAAAAGGCATCTCCGATTAAAGATGAAATCATCGGCGGTTCACTCGATATTATGATCGTTCGTGAGCTTACAGGCGGTATTTACTTTGGCAAGAGAGGCAGAACAGAGGTTGACGGTCAGCCTGCCGCTTGGGATACAGAGCAGTATTCCGTACCTGAGGTAGAGAGAATTGCAAGAGTAGCTTTTGACCTCGCTATGAAGAGAAACAAAAAGCTCACAAGTGTAGACAAGGCTAATGTTCTTGAGTCATCAAGACTTTGGAGAGAAACTGTAACAAGAATTTCTAAGGAATATCCTGAGGTTGAGCTTAACTATATGTATGTTGACAACTGCGCTATGCAGCTTGTAAGAAATCCGGGTCAGTTCGATGTAATTGTTACTTCAAATATCTTTGGCGATATTCTTTCAGACGAGGCATCTATGATCAGCGGTTCAATCGGTATGCTCGCATCTGCAAGCCTTTCAGAGAGTAAGAGCGGTCTTTACGAGCCAATCCATGGTTCAGCTCCTGACATTGCAGGTCTTGGTATCGCAAACCCGCTTGCAACAATTCTTTCTGTTGCAATGATGCTCCGTTATTCACTTGATCAGCCAAAGGCAGCAGACGCTATTGAGGCAGCTGTAACAAAGGTGCTTGAGAGCAACCGTACACCTGATATTTACGAAGAGGGTACTAACAAGGTTACTTGTGAGCAGATGGGCGACCTCGTATGTGAGGCACTTTAATATCTAACAGAATGGAGGAGTAAAATGCAGTTGTACGATATGCACTCGCATATACTTCCTGGAATTGATGACGGAGCGCCAAGCGTAGAAAAAAGCCTTGTTATATTAAATGAACTAAAAAAACAAGGCATAACTAATGTTTGTCTTACTCCTCATTTTTATACAAATGAAATCAGCGCAGAGGATTTTGCCGCAAAAAGACAGTATGCGATTGATAAACTTATGCCGCAGATTCCTGACGGTATGAAAGTTGTTGTTGGTGCGGAAGTTTATGTCACTCGATATATGTTTAACGGAGATGACTTTTCCTGCGCTTGTTACGGCAACTCAAATTACATACTTACCGAGTTTGCTTACACATCGCAGTTTTCAAGTCACACTATGGAGTATTTTGTAAAACTTACAGAGAATTACAATATGATTCCTGTTCTTACTCATGTTGAAAGATACCCTGCTTTAATCAACGATCCGTCTATTATCGGTGAGCTTAAGGATATGGGTGTAATTATTCAGACCAACACCAATTCTTATACCAAAAAAGCGTCATTTTTCTCAAAACTTAAGCTTATAAAGCTTATAAAAGGCGGATATATTGATGTTATCGGCAGTGATGCACATTCATTGACCCATAATGACCCACGCACATTTACAGAGGCTTTGGACTTTATTTCTGCAAAATGCGGACAAAGCACAGTAAGAAAAATGATGGGCAACGCAGAGGAAATCTTCAACAGCGCACTTTGATAAATAACAAAAAGGATGTACTTTTGCAGTGCATCCTTTTAATTTTGGTTTTATAAAGGGAAAATTATGGTTTAACAGATTGTCGGTCGGGCAACAAAGTACGGTAAAAGAAAATGTTTCCGTCCCGAAGTTAAAAGGTTGACCTAAATTTTAAATTTATAAAACTAAACTTTCTGCTCTAAACGATTATTCTGAATTTATACTAAAATCCCGACCGTACGGATATACTATTAACAGTCATAATGTTCGGCGGAAATGGGGAATTGCCATGCGTGAAATTTTAGTCGGCATACTGCTTTTTGCGGTATTGCTTATTGTTTGCAGTGTGTTTGTATCTGAATATCTGTTTAAAATAATTATTTACAGGCAGAAAAAGAGCAGTTCTCAAAAGGATATAGACGCCGTTGCAAGCTGGTACAGACATTATCCGATAGCAAAAGAGGGCAGGCGCTGGCTTGAAGGTATGCCGTATATTAATGTTTATATAAAGTCCTTTGACGGACTCAGGTTATACGGTGCATTGCTCGAAAATTATTCCGATAAAATCGTGATTTGTGTTCATGGCTTTACAGGGAGCGGTAAAAAGGATTTTGCGAGCCTTGCACAAGCCTATTATAAAAACGGATACAATGTTCTGCTTGTAGATAACAGGGCGCATGGACAGAGTGAGGGCAAGTATGTTGGATTTGGTGTGCTTGACCGCTTTGATTTGCGTAATTGGGTAAAATATGTTATAAATCGCTTTGGCAGCAATGTACAGGTTTTTTTGCATGGCATTTCAATGGGTGCGGCAACTGTGCTTATGGCAAGCAGTATTATGCCTAAAAATGTGCGTGGAATTATTGCGGATTGCGGCTTTACAAGTGTATATGAAATCTTTGAATATGTGCTCAAAAGAGATTATCACCTGCCCAAATTCCCGATTATTTATCTTACAAATATAATGTCAAAAATTCGTGCAGGCTATGGATATAAAGATGTGAATACAACGGCTGAAATTGCGAGGTCTGATATTCCGATTTTGTTTATTCATGGAGAGAATGATGAGTTTGTTCCGCTATGGATGACAATGAAAAATTATTCCCACTGTAAGGCGTATAAGGAGCTTTTTATAGTAAGAGAGTCGGAACACGCCGAGTCGCATTATATTGATAAAAAAGGCTACGAAAGGCGAATACTTACATTTATAGAAAAAATAAGCAAATAGCCGACAAATAGGGAATAAAATCCTACTTGTCGGCTTAGGGAGAAATTATGCAGTACATAAATTATTACAGTTCACCGCTCGGCAAAATCACTTTGGCGAGTAACGGTAACGAGCTGATAGGCTTGTGGTTTGAAGGACAAAAATATTTTGGTTCTACACTTAACGGAGAATATAAACAAAAAAGCCTGCCTGTTTTTGAGCAGACGGCTAAATGGCTTGATGTTTATTTCAGCGGACAAAACCCGAACTTTACACCGCCGTTATATTTATCGTCAACTCAGTTTCGCAATGAAGTGTGGAAAATTCTGCTTGCAATTCCGTATGGCAGTGTAATAACATACGGAGGAATTGCAGATATTATGGCGAAAAAAAGGGGAGCGGAGAATATGTCGGCGCAAGCCATAGGCGGAGCGGTAGGGCATAATCCGATTTCAATTATAGTTCCCTGCCATAGGGTAATGGGTAAGAACGGAAGTCTTACAGGCTATGCAGGCGGAGTGGATATTAAAGAAAAACTTTTAAAAATTGAAAATGCTTTGTAAATGTCAGAAATGCGGTTTAGTGAATTATCGGTCGGGCAACAAAGCAACAGTCAAACTTTTCGTTCTGAAATTAAAAGTTTGACCTTTATTAAGCTAAACTTTGTGTGCTAATCCATAATTTAACAAATAATCGACTAAAAAAATCTGCCACACCTTTTTGGTGTGGCAGATATATTTTTATGGGATTTTATAAGGAGTATTAAATTAGTACATACCGCCCATATCAGGTGCAGCAGGTGCAGCAGGAGCTGCCGGCTCTTTAATGTCGGCAACGAGTGACTCTGTTGTGAGTACCATTGCAGCAACAGAAGATGCGTTCTGAAGTGCTGAACGAGTTACCTTTGTTGGGTCAACAATACCTGCCTCGATCATATCTGTATATTCCTCTGTAAGAGCGTTAAAGCCATAGCCAACCTTGTTAGCCTTCTTAATGTTCTCGCAGATTACGCTGCCCTCAAGACCTGCGTTTGCAGCAATCTGACGGAGTGGTTCTTCAAGAGCCTTGAGAACAATCTTAGCGCCTGTCTTAGCGTCACCCTCAAGTGTATCAACAAAAGCAGATACAGCCGGGATAGCGTTCATACAAGCAATACCGCCGCCTGCAACAATGCCTTCTTCAACAGCAGCCTTTGTAGCAGCAAGTGCGTCCTCAATTCTGAGTTTCTTTTCTTTCATTTCAACTTCGGTAGCGGCACCGACTTTGATTACTGCAACGCCGCCTGCGAGCTTTGCAAGACGCTCCTGGAGCTTTTCACGGTCAAAGTCAGATGTTGTAGTTTCAATCTGCTGACGAATCTGAGCAACTCTGCCCTTGATAGCGTCCTTGTCGCCTGCGCCGTCAACGATAATTGTGTTCTCTTTCTCAACCTTTACCTGACGAGCAGTACCAAGCTGATCCATTGTTGTATCTTTAAGCTCAAGACCTAAGTCAGATGTAATAACTGTACCGCCTGTAAGAGTAGCAATATCCTGTAACATTTCCTTTCTTCTGTCGCCAAAGCCCGGAGCCTTAACTGCAACACAAGTAAATGTACCTCTCAACTTGTTGAGTACGAGAGTTGTAAGAGCCTCGCCCTCTACATCTTCGGCAATGATAAGGAGCTTTCTGCCTGACTGAACAATCTGCTCAAGAATAGGGAGAATTTCCTGTGTATTTGAAATCTTCTTATCTGTAATAAGAATGAATGGATTGTCAAGTTCAGCTACCATTTTGTCGGTATCTGTTACCATATACGGAGCAATGTAGCCTCTGTCAAACATCATACCTTCAACAACTTCGCTGTATGTTTCAGCTGTCTTTGACTCCTCAACTGTGATAACGCCGTCTGTTGTAACCTTTTCCATAGCCTCGGCAATGAGCTTACCGATGAACTCGTCCTGTGAAGATACTGTTGCAACTCTTGCAATATCGTCTGAACCCGATACCTGCTTGCTGTTGTCAGATACAGCCTTTACAGCAACATTAATAGCGTCTGCAATACCCTTTTTAAGCACCATTGGGTTTGCGCCTGCTGTTACATTCTTCATACCCTCTCTGATAAGAGCCTGAGCAAGGAGAGTAGCAGTTGTTGTACCGTCACCTGCTACATCATTTGTCTTGATAGAAACTTCCTTAACAAGCTGAGCACCCATATTCTCAAATGGGTCGTCAAGCTCAATTTCCTTAGCGATTGTTACGCCATCGTTTGTGATGAGCGGAGCACCGTACTTTTTGTCAAGTACAACATTTCTGCCCTTAGGGCCAAGTGTGATTTTAACTGTATCAGCAAGCTGGTCAATACCTCTCATAAGAGATTTTCTTGCCTCTTCACCATAAGCAATTTGTTTAGCCATAATAAATTACCTCCAAAATATATCAAATCAAAATAATTATTCAACTGTTGCAAGAATATCTGACTGACGAACGATTGTGTATTCCTCACCGTCAATCTTAACTTCTGTGCCTGCGTACTTGCTTGCGATTACCTTATCGCCAACATTTACATACATCTTAACTTCGTTGCCGTCAACAACTCCGCCGGGGCCAACTGCAACTACTCTTGCAAACTGTGGCTTTTCCTGTGCGGCAGATGAAAGAATGATACCGCTCTTTGTTTTTTCTTCGGCCTCTTCAACCTGCAATACTACTCTGTCAAGTAATGGTTTAATACTCATAATATAAATCCTCCTAAAAAGTTAATGTGTTATTTCAATTAGCACTCTGTATCCCTGAGTGCTAATTATATTTTATACCTTTTTCAGGAAATGTCAAGAGAAATTTGACTAAATTTGACCTTTAATTTATAAACAATTAAAAAATTATGTTTACCACTGCATTATAATTCATTTATAGAATAAAAAGCACTTAAACTATGCCTGTTTCTTTAGATTTAGACTTAGATTCATGTTTGTTAATTTCGTATCCGTTTTTAATAGACAGCTTTGCAAGCAGAGTAATGCCATCTGTAAGCGCCTTTTTTGAATTGTCGTCTATTTTATTAAAGGCTTTTATCATATCGGGAATATTTTTAATTCCTGCCTTGCGTATGTCCTCAAAGGTTATTTTTCCGCCCTCTGCCATAATTTCAAAAGCCGAGTCTATAATCTGCTTCTTTTGCTCGTTGGTAAGTCCGTTAATCAGCTCTTTCATATTTTTTTCGGCAAAGCGAATACTTTTTGTATCCTCGTCAAGGTGAATAAAGTGGTTGCCCACCACCCTCCAGCTAAAGGCATCGTGCTGCCAAAATGAGTGATTTGCGCTTTTTACAATTATGTAGTCCTCGTCATGCTCAAGCAGCATACCTACAAATGACGATTGCGGAACGAAAGTATTTATTCGGTCTGAAATTTCTTTGTACTGCGCACTTTCTATAAATTCCTTTGAAAACCCAGGGCCGTCATTATTATATACGGCTTTAATTCTGTCTTTTATTTCGGCAAAAGCATTTACAGCCGCATAAATTGCAAGGTTTCCGCCCTTGGAGTGACCGCCGATATATATTTCGCAATCACTATATTTATTAGCCACCATATTCAGATATGCGGCGGCATTAAGCTGAGAGGGTATGTTGTCGCTTACCGCAATCATACAATCCTCTTTCCAACCGGTTAGCGTATTGTCAGTGCCACGAAAAGCCACAAAAATTTTGTCGGAATCAAACTTAAATGTGCAAGCGCCGAACTGCATCGGGTTATCGTCGCAGTCATATGCGGCATAATCCGATACGGCTATGTTTTTAAATCTGTCGCTGCTGCCCGACTGAGCCAAAAGTTTTACAATATCTTTTGCCGCCATATTATAAAAGTTTTGCTCTCGTTTATCTTTTATATAAAGGTTATTTATTTTATAAAGAGGGAGCGATGTTTTTTCTGTATAGCCCGAAAAATCAAGATAAACAAGCTCAGAAAAAATAATTGCGTCAACCTCGTTTAACGGTGATATATCAAACCCTAAATCTCCACGCCATTTTATATAATTAGCAAGATTATTCATAACCCACCTCCGTATGTAATACCAAATTTTAACATATAGCTTAATAATAATGCAATATTTTTCACCAAAAATTCATATAAAAAACTTTATCAGAATAACAAAAAAGCGTAACGGCTTTAACCGCTACGCTCTCAAGTCTAACTTTGTGGTCATCACAATGTAGAATTTGCTTAATTTATAAAAATTATTCGTTAATTGCCTTTACAAGCTCCTGAGCCTTGTCTGTCTTTTCCCAAGCAACGCCGAGTTCCTCTCTGCCCATATGACCATATGCGGCGAGCGGACGATACTTTGTTTCCTTGAGCTTTAACTGCTCGATGATTGAGTTAGGACGGCAGTCAAACACCTTTTCTACTGCGTCTGAAAGCTGTTCGTTGGTGTAGCTTGATGAACCGAAAGCGTCAACCATAATAGAAACAGGCTTTGCAACGCCGATTGCATATGCAAGCTGAACCTCGCACTTATCGGCAAGACCTGCCGCAACAATATTCTTTGCAATGTATCTTGCATAGTAAGCAGCACTTCTGTCAACCTTTGTCGGGTCTTTACCGCTGAATGCACCGCCGCCGTGACGAGAAAATCCGCCGTAGGTGTCAACAATAATCTTTCTGCCTGTAAGACCTGAATCGCCGACAGGGCCGCCGATTACAAATCTGCCTGTCGGGTTAATGAAATACTTTGTATTTTCATCTAAAAGCTCGGCAGGGATAATTGGCTTTACCACATACTCTACCATATCTTTTCTAATCTGCTCAAGTGTAACCTTTTCATCGTGCTGAGTGGAAACTACAACAGTGTCAACTCTTACAGGTGTGTCGCCCTCATACTCAACGGTAACCTGAGTTTTGCCGTCAGGACGAAGGTAGGAGAGAGTACCGTCTTTTCTTACCGCTGTAAGCTGTTTTGCAAGCTTGTGAGCAAGTGAGATAGCAAGCGGCATAAGCTCTTTGGTTTCGTTGCAAGCGTAGCCGAACATCATACCCTGGTCGCCGGCACCAATCTGATTGTTAGCGTCATTTTCGCCGTCTTTAAGCTCGTAGCTTTCGTTTACGCCCATTGCAATATCAGGGCTCTGCTGGTCAATAGAAGTGAGTACAGCACAAGTTTTGCCGTTAAAACCGCAGTCCTGATTATCGTAGCCAATGTCGTTTATTACATCTCTTGCGATACTTGCAATGTCAACATAGCAGTCTGTAGAAATTTCGCCCATAACATGAACTACACCTGTTGTAGCGGTTACCTCGCAGGCAACATGAGCGTTTTTATCCTGTTCGAGAATAGCGTCAAGAACAGCGTCAGAAATCTGATCGCATACTTTATCCGGATGTCCTTCTGTTACTGATTCAGAAGTGAAAAAATGTTTTGCCATTAAAATTCTCCTTTGCAAAAAAATAAGCACCCTTCAGCCGAAAGGTGCTTTTAAAACTCATCTTTCGGTAAATACCGCAGGACTTGGCACCTTGCAAAAAGCAGGTTGCCGGACTTCATAGGGCCTGTTCCCTCAGTCGCTCTTGATAAGATAAATATTAACTTATTGGTTTAATTATATACTGCCTCATCGACAAAAGTCAACAAGAAATAACAGGAATATTGTAAAATCGGATAATCAAACAAAAAAATTATGCGATTTCATCAACAGAGCAACATTCTGTACAAGGTACGCTGTGCTTTACTCTGTCTTCAACCTCGGCACGCTTTGCGTTGTTAAAGCGGTCAACAGTACCTACAAGGTAGCCTGTAATTCTGCGGATTCTTTCAAACGGAACAGAATCATAGTCATACTTAACATCTACATAGTCGCCGTCAACTGTGAGTTCAACATTCTTGATATATTTATCAGGATTAGCCTCTCGAAGCTGTGTTGTGTAAGCGTCAATTTCCTTTTTGCTGAGCTTTCCGCCCTTTACATTTACTGTCATAATAAATCCTTCCCTTTCGTAATTTCATAATCCTCTTTAATGTATAATGTAACTTTTAATTCTTTAAAAGCATATATCTTGTAGAGTAAATCTATTATAGCACAACATCTTGTTGTATGCAATATCAAAATAGGAATTATTCGCACAAATAATATACTCTATTTTTGGTGAAAATTACAGTTGACAAATATATAAAAGCAAAAAGGACAAAAGTTTTGCCCTCAAATAACAATTTTTATTATTTTAATTTCAAAGAAATTTATTTTAATCAAAAATTCTTGAATCTATATTAAAAACAAGTTTCGGCTTTTCGTTATTTTTTACCCAAGTGGATGTAATATGAAATTTACCTGCAAGGTCTTTGCTTTCTTCATTGTTGACTTCTGTTTTAATTATATAATGTACCTGAATAAAATTATTGTTCTCCGCAACAATTTCAAAATCCGTGATTTCATAATTTTTGCAGTCAAATATTTTTAAAATATCGGCATATTACTTACCCGTACAACGGTATCCGCCGCATACCATAACTGCATTTTAGTCAACAACCTCCAAAAATCCTTTGCTGTCATTAGCTTTTGCCGATTCCCACATTTTTATTTCAAAATCTTTTATCATATGCATACCCCCGATAAAATTTATAAGCATTTTATTTCACCTGATTTTGTAATTATATATCATATTTTAGCACAAAAAATTTTATTTCAAGCAAATAAGGCGATGTTTCCACCGCCTTTTAATTATTCGAGTACTAATAAAACTCGGTCTATGCTGTTTCCAAAAAGTCCTGCGTAGCCGTCCTGATTATTCGTTGTCTGATCATCGTGCTGCCAATCAAAGTATTCATTGCCCGTTGCCGATACTCTGTATTTTGCCACAAGGTATTTTCCAAGTGAATTTGCGAGGCTTTGCGGTGTTGTATAGTACACCCTTATTGCATCAATTTTACTTCCGTTGCCTGCATAACCGTTTTCGTAATCGTCAATATCATATCCGCTCACCTTTGGCAGCCATCCGCTTTTTGTGTGCGCCTGATACCACACCTTGCCAACGCTTACCCTAATGGCAATATCAGTAATCGCTCTGCCCTTAATTCCTGCATAGTCCTCAAGATTTTTCACCTCCGGCAGCCAAACTCCGTTACAGCGCACCTTGTAAAAAATATCGGGTATGTTTGCTTTTTCCTTTTCAGGCTCATCTTTTGACTTATCAAATACACTTTCGTTAAAAATTATATTCGTATCTATATTTCTGCCGTAGCCGTTGATTTTGCCTGTCGAGCTGTTCTGCCAAATGTCACAACTTAATTCATTTACAGAATTATATTGAGCAAGCCAAATACTATATTTTGATTTTAACTTATCGTAATCAAGATAGTTGTTAAACCAATTTAAGTTTGCATACACGCCTGCCTTGTAATTGCTTCTCTTAATTGTTTCGCAGAATTTTTCCGCAATTTCCGTTAGCTTTGTTTTGCCGAGTTTGATTTGTGAGGAGTCCTCTAAATCATAATAAATCGGCATATCAATGCTTTTGTTTTTAATGCACTCAAGGCAAGCCTTTGCCTCTTTTTCAGCATCACTAACGCTGTCGGCATAGCTGTACCAATACACTCCGATTTTTAAATTTGCGTTTTTTGCATTTCTAAAATGGCTTTCAAACATATTGTCTTTCTGACTTGCCTCTCTGCCATATCCTGCCCTTATTATGACCGCTTTTATACCGTCATTTTTCATTTTGTTGAAGTCGATATTCTGCTGAAATTCCGAAATATCAACACAAGTTACTTTTGCCATAAAATCTTCCTTTCAAATATAATAAGCCTCGCCTTAGTATAATATTAAGAAAATATATAAAGGTTAAGGCTTTCATATACAGTTCTTATATTTGAAAAGTTGCAGAAATTAGCGCAATTTTCTTGTAAAAATTTTTTAATTATGATAATATTAGCCTAATAAAACCAATCGGAGGTATTGCAATGGAATTATCAAAGGTAATGCATACTCGCAGAAGTGTGAGAGAATACATAAATAAGCCTGTGGAGCAGGAAAAGTTAAGAGAAGTAATTTCAGCGGCTCAGCTTGCACCGTCATGGAAAAATTCTCAGGTGTCACGCTACTATGTTGTAACAGGTGAGGAAAAGCTCGCCGAGGTAAAGAACGCATTGTCGCCATATAATCAGAAGAATATGGCAGACGCACCTGCGCTTATCGTTACCGCAATCGTTCTTAACCGCTCGGGCTATGAAAAGGACGGCACTCCTACTAACGAGCTTGGAAACGGCTGGGGGTTTTATGACTGCGGCTTGCAGAGTATGAACCTTTTGCTCAAGGCTACCGAGCTTGGACTTTCAACCCTTGTAATGGGAATAAGAGATAACGAAAAGATAAAGAAAATTTTAGGTATTCCCGAAACCGAGGCAGTAGTGAGCGTAATCGGTGTGGGTTACAGCAACGCCGAGCCTGCTATGCCAAAGAGAAAAGAAATTGACGATATCGCAAAGTTCTTTTAATTCTGAAAGTGAAAATTAAATAGTTTTATAATTATAAAAAATTCCTGTATAGCTTTTGCCATACAGGAATTTTTGTGTTTGAAATTAAATATCTATCTCCTCAAGGTCGCTTTCGTTTACTTTGCGAAGTTCTTTTTTGCTTAAAATATCGTAAATAACAGGAACGATATAGAGCGTCATTACGGTAGCGTAAAGCAAACCGCCGATACATACTATTGCGATAGGCTGCATAATTTCTGAACCTGTACCAATGCCGAGTGCCATTGTGGAAAGTCCTAAAATTGTGGTGATAGCTGTAATGAGGATAGGACGCATTCTTGTTTTGCCTGCTTCAACAATAGCTTCTCGTCTTTCCTTGCCCTCAAGTCGCAGGTTGTTAATGTAGTCAACAAGCACAATACCGTTGTTTACAATAATACCGCAGAGCATTACAAAGCCGAGCAGCGCTACAACGCTTACATCAAAGCCTGTGATAAGCAATCCGAGGAAACCGCCCGTAAACGCAAGCGGAATTGTAAACATAATGATAAACGGTGACTTAAGGCTCTGGAATTGAGCAACCATAATAAGGTAAATAAGAATTACGCCTAAAAGCATCATGAGGAGCATCTGTTTTACAGCCTCCATTGTGCTTTCGTTTGAGCCTGAGTATTCAATACTGCATCCGTCAGGCAGCTTGTAATCATCAAATAGAGCCTTTGCCTTGTTAGATACATCGGTGTTTGTGTACCCTTCTTTAAGAGTGCCGCTGATTGTAAGGTATCTTTTTTGGTCACTTCTTGTGATTGAATTCATTGACTCGGAATCTGAAATATCAGCCACCTCCGAGAGCTTTGTGGTCTTTTCGTTACCCTCTTTGTCAGTGTAGGTGAGCTTAATATCCTTTATATTCGCCTTTGTAACATCATTGTTTTCATCTTTTATAACAACCACATCAAGTTTTTTTCCGTCGTTTGTAAGAGTTGAAGATGCAGTCGATTCTGAAGTGATTGCGGCGGCAATCTGCTGATAAACCTGTGCGACCGTAAGCGATTTTTTAGCCGCCTTTGTTTTGTCAACCGTTACCTTTATTTCACCCGAAGTAGCGCCTATACCGCTGTCGGTTTCGTCAATGCCGTCAACTGTTGCGAGTTTTTCAGCCATATCTTTAGCGGTTGTTTGCAGTGTTTTGAGGTCATCGCCGTAGAGCTTGATAGACACTCCGTCACTGCCGAGCAATGTTGACATTGAGCTTGAAGACGAACTTCCGCTTACCATAACATCTCCACCGATATGTTCAAGTGCGGTTTCAATTTCTTTGCTGATTTTTTCGCTGTTTTTAACCTTGTCGTCTTTAAATACGGCATAAGCCATAACCGAGCCTTTGTCAGAATCCGATGAAGATACTGAGCCTGTAAGTCCCATAAGGCTTGTGGTTGAGCCTGTCATAACGCCGACCGTTTCAAAGTCATCGTATTTTAAAAGCGTGTCAAGCAGGTTTTGTGCGGCATCAATGGTATCGTCCATAGTAGCCGAATCATCAAGCTTAACCGTTACCGAAAGCTCTGTGCTTGCCATAGCAGGCATAAAGCTGAATCCTCTTGCCAATGCGCCGAACATACTGCCAAACAAAAGTACAACAGCCGCAATAAGCGCAATAGCTCTGTGCTTTAATACAAAGCGGATGGATTTTTCGTAACCGCCGAGCATTTTATCAAACAAGCCATGCTTTACAGGCTTAACCTTTTTGAGCATACGCTGTCCGAGTGCAGGCACAAGGGTAAGCGCAACTATAAGGCTTGCGAGCAGGGAATAGGTGATAGTAAGCGCCATATCCATAAATATCTGACGGGTAAGTCCCTCAATAAATACGATAGGGAAGAACACGCATATTGTGGTGAGTGTAGAAGATGCGATTGCACCGGCTACCTGCTTAGCGCCGTTGAGCGCCGCTTTAATTGGCGGTACGCCGAGGTTGCGCAGTCGGTAAATATTTTCGATAACTACAACCGAGTTATCAACAAGCATACCAACGCCTATTGCAAGTCCCGACAGTGAAATCATATTGAGCGTAACACCGCTGAAATACATTAGCACAAGCGCAAAAACAACACTTATAGGAATTGAGAACGCTACAATAATTGTCGGCTTAATATCTCTTAAGAAAAGATAGAGAATTATAATTGCAAGCACCGCACCCATAAGAAGATTTTGTAGTACGCTGTTAATTATAATATGTATGTAGTCGCCCTGATCCATAAGAGTGGTGAAGTGCAAGCCTTTGTTTTCCTGCATAAGTGAATCGAGCTTTTTGGCTATGTTGTCGGAAACAGTAGCCGTAGCCACATCACTTTGCTTTGAAAAGCTGAATACCACGCCTGAGTTGCCGTTGATTTTTGTAAAGACTTCGTCCGAATCATCGGCAACAAATACATCGGCAACATCACTCAGCTTTACAACTCCAATGCCGTCTATGCCTGTGTCAAAAAGTGAAAGCGACTGCATTTCCTTGTCGCCGTCAATTTTATCACCCACACGCACAAGGTATTTAATGTTTTCATCATCGGTTACATAGCCTGCCGGCATAGAGAAGTTCTGCGCCG
Source organism: Eubacterium sp. OM08-24 (assembly GCF_003438075.1). Taxonomy (GTDB): domain Bacteria; phylum Bacillota; class Clostridia; order Oscillospirales; family Acutalibacteraceae; genus Ruminococcoides. The sequence continues at coordinate 114,207 of NZ_QSTA01000001.1, forward strand.
TAAGTATGTTTGAAACATTGCTGATTGTAACAGTGTTTGTCATATCGGCGGCTTTCTTAGCCTTATCCTTTTGGTCTGAAAGCTCGTCACTCGCTGTCTTTAATTCTTCCTGTGCGGAATTGAGCTGAGTTAAAGCGGAGTTTACCTCGCTCTGCTTTGTATTAAGTGTTGAAAGTCCTCCCGATAACTGATAAGCCGCAAGCGACTGCTGTTTTTCAACCTCGGAGAGCGCCTGATTTACCGTAACCGTATTATCGTCAAGTCCCTTTACAGCGGCTGCAATCTGAGCAATGCCGCCGTCTATCTGAGAGATTTTGTCGGCTATATCCTTAATTGTATCGTCAAGTTTTTCCTCTGTGGTGTCGAGTCCCTTTAGTGTTTCAATGGTCTGTGTAATAGCCTTGTCAACATTTTCAAGGGCGGCTTTTGCATTGTTAAGTCTTTGCTCAAGCTCCTCCTTAGGAAAACCGTACTTTTCAAGCTCCTCATCTATCTTAGCAAGGATTGCCCTCACCTGCGCAAGCTGTTCATCTGTAAGCTCGGGCTTTGCCAGCTTTTCAAGTGCGTCCTTGTACTCGTTGTAGATTTTTTCAAAGGACTCCACCTGCTGAGAGAGCTGTTCCTTTTCATCGTGCAAACCGTTTAGCTTTTCTTTAATCTGTGTTAAGGTCTGATACGCAATCGTGAGCGTTTGCTTTGTGGTCGTGAGCGACTGCTGTTGGTCGAGCAGCTGCATTTTTGCATTGAGAATTTCAGTGTATCCGCTCTGCGCCTGACCCTGTGCTGTGGCAAGCTGTTTTGCAACCTCCGCCTGCTGAGCGTTCAGGTCATTTATAGACTGCTCAATAGTATCACTGCCTTGCTCGGCTTTAGAAATATTATCCTGCAATTCTTTTTTTGCATCGGAAATTTTCTTTTCCGCATCGCCGAATTTGTCGTTTAACGCATCGTTGATTTTCTTGTTGAGTGCGTCAATTTTTTCTTGAGAAATAATTACATTTTCCTTTTGTGTAACTATACCTTTTGTAGAAACCGAGGCTACGCCGTCAATTCCCTCAAGCTGATTTTTGAGTTCGTTGTTTACATAGTCGGAAATCTGAATTGTGTCATAGCCGTCATAATCAACCGCAACCATTGCAACAGGCATCATATTAGGGTTAATTTTCATAAGGTACGGACTGCCCACACCGTCAGGCCAAGCGTCCTTTATGGTGTCGAGATTACCTCTTAAATCCACCGTTGCCGTATCCATATCTGTGCCGTCATTAAACTCAATGGTAAGCATTGAGTAGTTGTCGGACGAGGTTGAGGTTATGGTTTTAACGCCGTCAATGGTAGACAAAGACTGCTCAAGCGGTTTTGTTACAACCGATTCAACGGTTTCGGGCGTCTGTCCGGGGTAGGTTGTGATGATAATTGCGTACGGAAAATCCATATTAGGCAGCAGGTCGGGCGTCATTTTCAGGACTGAAACTATGCCCAACACTATTACTACGATTACTGCTACAAAAATTGTCATCGGCTTTTTAACACTTAGTTTTGGTAGCATATTAGACCTCTTTCTTGATTATTCCCATAAAATTACAGATAAAAATACCTTTTACTTTACAGCTCCTTGCTTTATTATATCAATCTTCTTTATAAGTCGAAAGCGCACCTCTTCACGATCACTGCCTGCAACAAAAACATCAAAAATTGCGTTTTTCAGCACCTGAGTGAGAATTTCTATAAGACACTTTACGCTGTCGTTGTCCTGAAATTTCAGGTTTTGTCTGTCAACCATAGTGTAAATCTCGTTGTTGGTGAGTGCCATATTAAAGCGGTTTTTCAGATATTCGCTCACAAGGTCATCGTTTGCCTTAAAGCTGTCTACAATGTTTCGCATAATTTTCATTGTTTGCTTTTGAGAGCTGTAATTGCCAAAATAGTCAAACATTTTTATATACATAGCAAACAAATCTCCGCAAGACAGCTTTAGAATTTCCTTTGCCTTGCTGCTTGATTGGTCAAACATTGTTTTGGTTATAATTTCAATCAGATCTACCTTGTCATCAAAATACTGATAAAAACTGCCCCTTGAAATTTCAGCGGTTTTAATAATCCTGTTTATAGAAACCTTTTCGTTCGGGCGCTCCATAAATTCCTTTATAATTGCATCGGTGATGCGCTTTCTTTTTTCGTAGGGAAGATTGTAAAATGTTTTTTTAATCATAACTTTATTACCTCCATATGTGACAGGTTATCATACACCCATATTTTAGCATTACAACTAACCTTAGTCAATAGAGGTAACATAAATGTTATGTGAAAGTTTTGTGTATTTTTTTATTTTATAATATCGGCGCATTTTCCGCCCGTAAATTCAATCAGAGTTTTGGGTTCAAGGTCAATTTGGTAGCCGATTTTGCCTGCGCTGACTATGATATTCGGGTTTTCAAGACAGCTTTCGTGAAAAACGGTGGTGTACTGTTTTTTCATTCCGATTGGCGAACAGCCGCCACGAATATATCCCGTAATCTTTAAAATATCCTTAACATGTATCATTTCAACCGACTTTTCGCCAACCGACTTTGCCGCCTTTTTCAAATCCAATTCCTCGGCAACAGGCACTACAAATACAAAGTATCCGCCGTTCACTCCTTTGGTAACAAGTGTTTTAAATACACATTCGGGATTTTGACCGAGCAGTTTTGCCACGCTCACGCCGTCAACTGCCTCTTTGCCGTGTGGATATTCGTGCGCTGTATAATTTATTTTTGCTTTTTCAAGAATACGCATTACATTGGTTTTAAACTCTGCCATAACAGCCTCCTATAAAATACCTTAATTATGTTTATATTCATACACTTATAATTTTATTTTGCATTTGTGAGTATGTCAAGCATAAGCGGTAATATGATATAAAAACTGTATATTTGCTCAAAAAATATCAAATGTTATAATAAATATATTGACTTAATAATTACTTTAAAGTACAATATATGTAAAATTTAATTGTATATTTTTCGTTTTTTCGCATTAAATGGGTATTATTAATTAAAAAATCGCCAAAGCACAAGGCTCTGGCTTAACTAAATTTGCGGTATATATAAAGAAATTACGGAAGGATGATTAACAATGCTGACAAAAAGCGAAGAAGAGATTATGAGTTTATTGTGGGAAGTGGGCGAGCCGCTTGCAAGCTCCGAGATTGTGAGCAAATCGGTAGACAGAACATGGCGCAAAAGCTACATAAACCTGCTGATAAATTCTCTGTTGAGCAAGAATATGATTAAGGTTGTCGGGGTAAAGCAGATGACCAAAAATTATGCCCGTACCTTTGAGCCTACAATGACAAAGTACGCTTATTCTGTAAAGCGTATTTTTTCTCAGAGCGGCTTTAATGAGGAGAACATTCCCGACCTTTTTGCCGAGATAATCGCAAATACAGAGAACCCCGAAATCCTCGACAAAATGCAAAGTCAGCTTGACGAGCGCAAGCAGGAGCTTTTATCCGGAAATAACAGTCAGAGTTACAGCGCATAAGAGCATAAGTAAAATTGCTAAATAATGCTAAATAAAAATTAAAGTAACGCAAAAAATAAAAGTCACCTTTGGGTGGCTTTTATTTTATACCCGATAAGGTATAAAATACTATATTAATTATAAAATTGCCGTATTTGTAAAAGAGAACAGAAAAAAGTTAGGACTGACTCAAGAGGAATTTGCCGTTCGCTCGGGATTGGGATTAAGATTTATACGAGAGCTTGAGCAGGGCAAAGAAACCGTAAGAATGGATAAGGTGAATGTCGCCTTGTCTATGTTTGATATGGAGGCTGTCCCGGGGAGAAGGGGTGAGTGATTATGGATATATTCAGAACAGGATATGTTTATGTGCCAAAACTCACTGCTTACAGATAGCCTAAAAGAACGGTTTATCTCACTCATAGATGAGCAATGCGAAATTTTACCAGTATAGTAAAATATAGTATAAAAATACAGCCGTCAAACTGTTTCAGTCTGACGGCTGTATGCTTCGAGTTTAAAGTCTGACAGGAATATTTTTTTCGTTAAGATATTTTTTTAGGGTCGGAATCGGAATTTCTCCAAAGTGGAAGAGAGAGGCGGCAAGCACTGCGTCTGCTTTGCCCTCGGTGAATGCGTCGTAGAAATGCTCAAGCGCACCTGCACCGCCGCTTGCAATTACAGGGATAGACACCTTTTCAGAAATCGCCCTTGTAAGCGCAATATCGTAACCTTTTTTCTGACCGTCCTCGTCCATACTTGTAAGCAGGATTTCACCTGCGCCGAGCTGTTCGCATTTTACTGCCCACTCAACTGCGTCAAGACCGACAGGTGTTCTGCCGCCGTTTACATAAACTTCCCAGCCGTTTTCCTTACGCTTAGCGTCAATAGCGGCAACCACACACTGACTGCCGAATTTATACGCCGCCTCGCTGATTAGCTCAGGGCGATGAACAGCGGCGGAATTAACCGAAACCTTGTCTGCGCCTGCTCGCAAAAGCAGGTTGAAGTCATCCACACTTCTAATGCCGCCACCGACAGTAAACGGAATGAAAATTGAATTTGCTACTTTTTCTACCATATCAATGGTAATATTTCTTGAGTCGCTTGAAGCTGTAATGTCGAGAAATACAAGCTCGTCTGCGCCCTCTTTATCGTACTGCTTTGCACATTCCACAGGGTCGCCTGCGTCTACAAGATTAACAAAGCTCATACCCTTTACAACTCTGCCGTTCTTTACATCAAGGCAGGGAATAATTCTTTTAGCATACATATTCTTCTCTCCTTACTTTCCGTTTACCATATCGGCAAAGTTTTTAAGAATTTTAAGACCGACCTCGCCGCTCTTTTCGGGGTGGAACTGAGTAGCCGAAACATTTTCCCATTCAATGGCGGCGTCAATAGAAACACCGTAGTTTGTCCTTGCGGCTACAATTTCAGGATTTTTTGCAGTTAAAAAGTATGAGTGAACAAAATATACATAGGCATTGTCATCAATTCCCTTGAAAATGCCGTCTTTCTTTACAATGTCAAGGCTGTTCCAACCAATATGCGGAATTTTTAAGCCTGTATCGGCGGGGATTTTTGTAATACTGCCGTCAAAAACCGACAGTCCTTTTTTATTCGGGCTTTCCTCGCTTTCGGGGAAAAGCAGCTGTAAGCCGAGGCAAATGCCCAAAAATTGCTTTTTAGTCTTTATAAAATCAAGTACGGTGTCCTTAATGCCGTAGCTTTCCATTGTATCCATTGTGTCGCCAAACGAACCTACACCCGGCAAAACCGCACCGTCTGCCTTTAAAATCATATCTTTATCTCTTGTAACAACGCAGTCGCAGCCAATGTATTTCAAAGCCTTGTTTACACTCTGAATATTGCCTGCACCGTAGTCAATTATAGCAATCATATTCTGTCCTCCCAATTACATTTTAACATAGTAGTATATTAGCATATTTACACGATTTTTGCAAGAAAAACAGAGCTGTAATTCATAATTTTAAAAAATGTTAAAATAGTGCAAGAAAATTGGATACTTTTTCGGTTGAATTAAAATAATTTGTGTGATAAAATTAAATATGTATGTATATCGGTTAAATCCTGCATTTGCAGGTCGCTCACAATTTTTAAAAGAAGGTTATTTGATGATCACCCATTTATTGACAAGAATAGATTTGAGTATGCACTCGCTTTCAAAAGGACAAAAGCGAATTGCACTTTATATAGAAGAGCATTACGATAAGGCGGCATTTATGACTGCCTCCAAGCTCGGCGAAACCGTTGGCGTATCCGAAAGTACAGTGGTAAGGTTTGCCACCGAGCTTGGCTATGACGGCTACCCAAAGCTCCAAAAGGCAATGCAGGAGATGATAAGGGACAAGCTCACCTCTGTTCAGAGAATTGAGGTTACTTCAAGCAGAATCGGCAATGACGATGTTTTAAACAGCGTGCTGAATCAGGATATTGATAAAATCCGCAGAACCATTGAGGAAACCTCGCACGAGGATTTTGAAAGAGCGGTAGACAAAATCTGCAATGCCGACAGAATTTATATTTTCGGTGTTCGCTCCACCGCTGCAATCGCAAGCTTTTTAGGCTATTATTTTGAGCTTATTTTTGATAATGTCAGAGTTATTGACTCAACAAGCCACACAACCACATACGAAAGAATTTTCAGAATGACCGACAAGGATGTTATGATCGGAATTTCTTTTCCACGATACAGCACAATGGCGGTTGACGCTATGAACTATGCCCGTTCGCAGGGTGCGCACGCTATTGCAATTACCGACAGTATGGTGTCGCCTCTTGTAAAATCAGCCGACTCTGTGCTTATTGCACGAAGTGATATGGCGTCAATAGTCGATTCCCTTGTAGCGCCTTTAAGCCTTATAAACGCACTTATTGTTGCGACTGTTCTTAAAAAGAAGGACGAGGTATCCGAAAACTTCCGCAGACTTGAAACCGTATGGAACAGAGAGGGAGTTTACGCAAGCGGCGAGAAGAACGAGGAAGAAAAGACGGAAGCGGGAAAGAAGAATGGAAAGTAAAAAGGTAGTTGTTGTCGGCGCAGGTGCGGCGGGTCTTATGGCTGCATCGGCAGCGGCAATGTACGGCGCAAGCGTAACATTAATAGAAAAAAACAAGCGTGTCGGCAGAAAAATTATGATTACAGGCAAGGGCAGGTGCAATGTCTGTAATAACTGCGATGTCGAAACTTTTATAAGAAATGTTCCTACAAACGGAAAATTTCTTTATTCGGCAATCAACAAATTAACTCCCGAAGACACTGTTGCGTTCTTTGAGGGACTCGGACTTCCTCTTAAAACCGAGCGTGGCAACAGAGTTTTCCCACAATCCGACAAAGCGGTGGATGTGGTCGATACATTGTATAACTATGTAAAAAACTGCGGCTGTAAAATTGCCGAGGATACCGCCGAGGAGCTTTTGCTTGAAAACGGCGAGGCAGTGGGCGTAAAATGCAAAAACAAAACCTACTATGCCGACAGCGTTATTATCTGTTGTGGCGGCAAAAGCTATCCGCTTACAGGCTCAACAGGTGACGGATACATCCTCGCAAAGCAGGCAGGTCACACCATTGTACCGTTAAAGCCGTCGCTTGTACCGCTCGAGAGCAAAAACCTTGACTGCAAATCAATGCAGGGTCTTTCGCTTAAAAATGCAGGACTTAAAATTGTTGACACACAAAGCGGAAAGACTGTTTACGATGATTTCGGAGAAATGCTTTTTACACATTTCGGAATGAGCGGCCCTATGATACTTTCGGCAAGCTCACATATTCGTGATATTTCAGACGGCAGATACAATGCCGTAATCGACATAAAGCCGGCGCTTACCCACGAACAGCTTGAAAAGCGACTTCAGCGTGATTTTGACGAAAACCACAACAAAGATGTTTCAAATTCATTTACAAAGCTGTTGCCAAAAAAGCTCGTTGTGCCTGTTCTCAAAAGGTGGGGAGTACCCTTTGATAAAAAGTGCAACTCAATTACCAAAGAGGAGCGCAGACGACTTTGCGAGCTTTTAAAGGCATTTACGGTAGAAATAAGCGGATTTCGCCCGATTGAAGAGGCAATTATTACCTCGGGCGGAGTGAAAACCTCTGAAATCAATCCCAAAACTATGGAAAGCCGACTTGTAAAGGGACTTTTCTTTGCAGGCGAGGTAATAGATTGCGATGCCTATACAGGCGGTTTCAATTTACAGATAGCGTGGAGTACAGGTAACCTTGCAGGTGAAAGCTCTGCTTATTAAGAAAGGAAGAATAAAATGTCTGTTGCAATAGCACTTGACGGCCCTGCCGGCGCAGGAAAATCCACAATAGCAAAAAGAGTTGCAAAGGCTCTTGACTATATATATGTTGATACAGGCGCACTTTACCGCACAATCGGGCTTAGCGCAATGAGAAGAAATATTGAGCCTGTTGAGTCAAAAGAAGTGAGCGATATGCTTAAAGAAATTAAGGTTGAGCTTGCTTTTAACGATAATTCAGAGCAAATTGTATTGCTTGACGGCGAAGATGTTTCTTCACTTATCAGAACACCCGAGGCGTCAATGACAGCCTCAAAAATTTCAGCAATTCCCGAAGTAAGAGCATACCTGCTTGATTTGCAGAGAGATATGGCAAAGAAAAACAATGTGATTATGGACGGCAGAGATATAGGCACTGTTGTACTGCCCGATGCCAAGGTGAAAATTTTTCTTACCGCTTCTCCCGAGGCGAGAGCGCAAAGAAGATACAAGGAGCTTTTGGAAAAAGGAATGAATGTCAGCTATGACGATGTTCTCAAAGATGTAAACGAGCGGGATTACAACGATTCTCACCGCAAAACAGCACCGCTCAAGCCTGCCGAGGGTTGTGTGTTTGTAGATACAACCGAGCTTGACTTTGAGCAGTCGGTAGAAAAAATTATTTCCGTTATAAAGGAGAATGTTTGATGGGACAGTCAAAGGTGCTTTACAGAGTGGGTCAGGCAGTTTGCCGTCCGATTATGAAAGCGTTTTACAGATATAAATTTATAAATAACAACTCTATTCCGCAAGAGGGAGCATATATAATTGCAAGCAACCATATGTCGTTTTCCGATCCCGTACTTCTGGGACTCGGTCAAAGACGCAGACTTTTCTTTATGGCAAAACAGGAACTTTTTAAAAACAAGTTTTTTGGAGGATTGATCCGTGCGCTCGGTGCGTTTCCCGTTGAGCGTGGCGCAGGTGACGGCAAAGCTATAAAAACAGGTGAAGACCTCATAAAAGAGGGCAATGTAATGACTATCTTTATTGAGGGAGGCAGAACAAAGACAGGCGAATTTATGCGTCCGAGAAGCGGCTGCGCACTTGTTGCTCAACAAATGCAGGTGCCTGTTATTCCTGCGTGCATCACAATTACGGGTAACCCGAAGCACCGCTTTGCAAAGAGAGTAATTCATTTTGGTGAGCCGCTCACACCCGAACAGCTCGGACTTACTCCCGACGGCGACAGACGACAGCTTAAAAATGCTACAAATATGATTATGGACGAAATCAAGAAGATGAGGGAGCAAGACAGAAAATGAGTATAACCGTTGCAAAATCTGCCGGCTTTTGCTTTGGAGTGAACAGAGCAATAAATATAGTCAACAATCTGCTTGACAAAAATGTCAAGGTTTCCACTCTCGGGCCTATCATTCATAATATGGAGGTAGTAAATGAGCTTGAAAGCCGAGGCTGTAAGGCGGTGAGCAGTATTGACGAGGTAGAAAACGGCGCTACGCTTGTTATTCGCTCACACGGAGTTCCAAAATATGTTATTGACAAATTAGTTGAAAATGGTGTAAAATATGAAGATGCAACATGTCCTTTTGTCAAGAAGATTCACAACATAGTTGCAAATCCCGACAACAAGGACGGCATAGTTTTAATTGCAGGCAACAGCGTTCACCCTGAGGTGGAGGGCATTATCGGTCATTGCAGTACCGAGTGCCACACCTTTAAGAACAGCGAAGAAATTGACGAAATTTATAGTAATATTCTAAAAACGAATAATAAACAGGTTTTTGTTGTCGCACAAACCACTTTTGATACAAAAGAATGGAAAAAGTGTGTAAAAAAGATTAAAAAACTATGTACAAATGCAAAAATATTTGATACAATATGTAATGCAACGTCAGTTAGACAGACCGAAGCAGACTTGCTTGCGGCTCAGTCCGACTTTATGGTAGTAATAGGCGACAGGCACAGCTCAAATACGGGCAAGCTCTTTGATATTTGTAAAAGACAGTGCGATAATACAGTTCTTATTGAAACAGCGGACGAGCTAAATGCAAATCAAGTCAGCGTTGCTGAAAAAATTGGCGTTACTGCCGGTGCATCTACTCCGGCAAGGATAATAAAGGAGGTACTGGATACAATGAGTGAAATTAAATCCGGTGTAACAAATGGTGAAGAATCTTTTGAGGCATTGCTTGAGGAATCCCTCAAAAACTTAAATACAAATGAGAGGGTAATGGGTACAGTGCTCAGCATTGCGCCTAACGAGGTTCAGGTTGATGTCGGCAGAAAGCAGACAGGTTTTATTCCTGCAAACGAGCTTTCTAACGATCCTAACGCTAAGCCGGAGGATATCGTAAAGGTTGGCGATGAGATCGAACTTCTTATTATGAAGACAAACGATCAGGAAGGCACAATTATGCTTTCTAAGCGCAGAGTAGACGCAGCTAAGGGCTGGGAAATTCTTGAGTCTAAGGTTGACTCACAGGAAATTCTTACAGGTAAGGTTACAGAGGCTGTTAAGGGCGGCGTAATCGTTATTTACAACGACGTAAGAGTATTTATCCCTGCATCACAGGCAACAGCTACTCGTGAAGAGAGCCTTGAGGATCTCGTAGGTAAGGAAGTTCAGTTCAGACTTATTGAGGTTTCACAGCGTGGCAGAAGAAAGAGAGCTATCGGCTCAATCAGAAGCGTACTTAAGGAGCAGAGAGCTGCTCAGCGTGAGGAGTTCTGGAAGAACTGCGAAATCGGCAAGCGCTACACAGGCGTTGTTAAGTCACTTACAAGCTACGGCGCATTTGTTGACCTTGGCGGCGTATTTGGTATGATCCACATTTCTGAGCTTTCTTGGACACACATCAAGCACCCAAGCGAGGTTGTTAATGTAGGTGATACTGTTGAGGTTTATGTAAAGGACATCAACGAGGAAACAAAGAAGATTTCTCTCGGCTTTAAGAACGCTGACGAAAATCCATGGGAAATCCTCAAGAATCAGTATCCTGAGGGCACAGTTGTTAAGGCTACAATCGTTGGTCTTACATCATTCGGTGCTTTTGCAAACATCATTCCCGGTATTGATGGTCTTATCCACATTTCTCAGATTGCTAACAAGAGAATAGAAAAGCCCGCTGATGTACTTTCAGTTGGCGAAACAGTAGAAGCTAAGATTACTGCTATTGACTTCGACAAGAAGCGTGTAAGCCTTTCAATGCGTGCACTCCTTCCTGAGGACGAGCAGGCTCCTGCTGAGGCTGCTGAAGAGGTTGCTGAATAATTTGTTACTAAACAGGGCATTCCATTAAAGGGATGCCCTTTTGTTCTATAAAATAACCGCAAAGGAGCGATGAAAAATGACTCCAAAAGAAGAATTTATTGAAATTTATACAAAGTACATAACACGAAACGGTGCGGATGAACTGCTTGAATGGCTCAAGCGCACAGACTTTTTTACTGCGCCTGCAAGTACAAAATATCATTGTGCCTGCGAGGGCGGACTTGTAATGCACTCGGTAAGCGTGTTCAATACCATGATGGAAAAACACTATGACGAGGAAACCGACAATATCGAGAGCTTTGCCATTTGCGGACTTTTGCACGATTTGTGCAAGGCTCAGTTTTACAAGGTATCCTCAAGAAATGTTAAGAACGAGCAGACAGGTGCGTGGGAAAAAGTACCTTATTATGCAATAGACGATCAATTTCCGTACGGTCATGGCGAAAAGTCAGTATTTTTGATTGAACGCAAAATGCATCTAAAAATTGATGAGGCAATGGCAATCCGTTGGCATATGGGAGAATTTGGCGACAAAAACAGCAATTCAATCTCACTTGCCTACGAGCGTTATCCGCTTGCCGTAAAGCTCCACCTTGCCGACCTTGAATCAACATATTTGAAAGAAAAGGGAACATCGGCAGTAAATAAGTAATTTTTATTTTACTTTATAAGCAAAATACTATATTTAATTATGCTTACAAATCAATTTAATTGATAAAAGATAAATTAAGGACAGATTATATGGATATTATCCTTGCAGAACAAAGAATAAAAGAGCTTACCAAAACACTTGAATACCACAACAATCGCTACTATAATCTCGATAACCCCGAAATTTCAGACTATGAGTACGATATGCTTTTGCGTGAGCTTGAAAACCTTGAAAACGAGTTTCCTACCCTCAAGTCGCCTCTTTCGCCCACAAATAGGGTAGGCGGTGAGCGAGGAACAAAGTTTTCTCCCGTAACTCATACCGTACCTATGGAAAGCCTGCACGACAGCTTTTCACATGGCGAACTGCTTGATTTTGACAAACGAGTGCGTGAGGTTGTGCCAAATGTAAAATATGTTGTTGAGCCGAAATTTGACGGACTTTCTGTATCCTGCGAGTACCGCAACGGCGTGTTTGTGCGTGGCTCTACACGAGGTGACGGAAATGTTGGCGAAGATGTTACCGACAATCTTATGACCATTCGCTCACTCCCGAAAAAGATTGAAAATGCACCTGAATTTTTAGAGGTTCGTGGCGAGGTTTATATGTCATTTGACAGCTTTAACGAGCTTGTTAAGGAGCAGGAAGATAACGAGGAAAAGCCTTTTAAAAATCCACGAAATGCCGCAGCAGGCTCATTAAGACAAAAAAATTCAAAGATTACCGCAAAGCGCAAGCTCGATATTTTTGTGTTTAATATTCAGCAGATTGAGGGCGCAGAGATTACAAGCCACCACCAAGGTCTTGATTACCTCACAGAGCTTGGTTTTCCTACCGCTTTTTACAATATTTTTGACGATATGCAAGAGGCGATAGAGGAGATAGAGCGAATCGGCAATATGCGTGGCACATTGGACTATGCGATTGACGGCGCAGTTGTTAAGGTGGATAACTTTGCTGCAAGAGAATTATTGGGCAGTACCGCAAAGTATCCTAAGTGGGCAGAGGCTTACAAGTATCCGCCCGAGGAAAAGGCGACAAAGCTGCTTGAGGTTGAAATAAATGTCGGCAGAACAGGTGTGCTCACTCCTGTCGGAATTTTTGAGCCTGTATTTCTTGCAGGTACTACCGTAAGCCGAGCAACCCTGCACAATAAAGATTTTATCGAAGAAAAGGGCATTTGCGTTGGCGATACGGTAATTATCCGTAAAGCAGGCGAGATTATACCCGAGGTGCTTTCTGTAAAGGAGCATGGCGAAAACGCAGTGCCGTTTGAGTTCCCGAAACTTTGCCCGTCCTGCCACACACCCGTTGTGCGTGACGAAAACGAGGCGGCAATTCGCTGTACCAATACCGATTGTCCTGCTCAGCTTATGCGCCACCTTATCCATTTTGTGGGCAGAGATGCTATGGATATAGACGGACTCGGCCCTGCCGTACTCGAACAGCTTGTGAATGAGGGACTTATAAAATCTCCTGCCGACCTTTACAGATTAACCGTTGAGAGCATTACCGCACTCGACCGCAAAGCTGAAAAGTCAGCACAAAATCTTATTAATTCAATCGAAAAGTCAAAGCATAACGAGCTTTACCGCCTTGTTTTTGCCCTTGGCATAAGGAATATCGGACTGAAAGCCGCCAAAATTTTGTGCGAAAACTTTGCAGGCATAGATGACCTTATGAGCGCAAAGAAAGAGGATATTTCCGCTATCGAGGGCTTTGGTGCAATTATGGCTGACAGCGTGGTAAACTATTTTTCAGCCGAAAGCACAAAAAATCTTATAGCCGAGCTTAAAGAACTTGGTCTTGAAATGAAACCGTCCGAGCAGAAAAAGAAAGGCGGAATTTTCGAGGGCAAAACCTTTGTATTAACAGGCACATTGCCGACTATGAAACGCAGTGAGGCAGGCAAGCTGATTGAACAGAACGGCGGAAAAACGAGCTCATCTGTTTCTAAAAAGACCGATTATGTGCTTGCAGGCGAAGACGCAGGCAGTAAGCTGACAAAAGCGCAACAGCTCGGCATCACCGTTATCTCTGAAGAAGAATTATTAAATATGCTTTCGGAATAAAGTGTGTGAAATGGGGTTGCATTATTCTTGTGATTTCTTTTTGGAGGCGAAATACCATATGAGTGATTATTTGTCCGTTTCAGCGGCTATTAACAAAGCAATGAAAGCTCCTTGTTCTGCTCAAATAAGAAAAATCATTAATAAAGAGTGTGATTCTGGTAATCTTATTAAATCATTTGATAAGATCTCTTTGAACAACGATGAAAGCTACTATATGCTTTTGTTTTGTAAAAAGTCAATTTATTCATATCCTAACATAAGAGTTTTGCACAAAAAAAGCGGTGATATTTACCAAGCGCTTGCATTAGTTGATGAAAATGGATGTGTTGAAATTCGTTTTAACTACTGAATAAAAATAATTATAATCGCAATATGTTGGAGAATAAAAATTCAAATTTGTCGCACCGACAAATACAGAAAACAGCATAATATTCATAAATTTTCAGTCTGCTAAATTATTTGCAGAACAGCAAATCAACCCTTCAAAACTTTCCCGCTTTACAAAACCAAACCAAAGCAAAAAATCCATCGGGTGAAATTTCCCGATGGATTTTTATTTTTCTGTTTGCCGATTTAGCTGTTTAATTATTTAGCAAAGTAGTTGATTGTAAAGTCTACTGTACCTGTGTATTCACCGGCAGATGCAGGCTCGCCTGTTACTGTTACCTTACCGTTGAGGTTGTCGCCTGTTTTTGTAAGGTTGCCTGCTGCGAGTTCATTTGTAAAAGCAAGGCTGTCCTTTCCGTTTGAAAGTGAGCCGTTCTCGTTGGCTGTTAATGTAACATATGCGTTCTCAGGCAATACAAACTTTTTAGCCTGTACTGAGTAGTTAGCGGTCTTTGTATCTGTGTCAACTGTAATCTCGGCAGGAATGCTAACCTCGTAGCCCTCCTCAACATTGTACTTTACAGTTGCACTCTGTGAAGATGTTTTGTCGGCTGTTTTAATTTTTGCGGCACTGCTCCAATCAACAGTGAGAGTTGCGGCATATTTTGCGCTGTCACTGCCGCCAAACTGTACGCCCATAACATTACTGTTTACATACATACCAAGGTTGTATGTATCGGCAATAGAAGATACTGTAAATGAGATTGACTCTACATAATTAACACTCTCATTCTTTGAATTGAGCGCTGTGTCTGTGCTTAATTTGTAGCTGTCAACTGCTTTCCACTCTGAACCGTCTTTGTAATTAAGAACTGCTCCGTCAGCCGATGCGTCTACAAAAGTATCGCAAGTAACGCTGTAAATTGTAACACTGCTCTTTGTAAAGCTAAGGTCAAACTTTGCTGTGCCGTCCTCGTTTACTGTTACCTCTGTCTTTGTGAGGAGAGGCTTACCAAATTCAACACCGTCCATTGCTGTTACATAGCAAGAAAGGTCTGAATTAACAGTGTATTTTCCTGCCTCAAGTGTCTGAGTTTCTGCGGCAAATGCACTTATTCCAAGTGAAGATGCCATCATAACAGCGGCTGTGCATACAGCGGCAATTTTTCCCGTTCTGAATTTTGTATTATGCATTATTAATGCACTCCTTTCTGCACTTTCAGTGCCATAAAATATTTATGTAATATCACTGTACTGACAGTAATGTTACTGCAAATTTATTATTCCGCAATAAGCTTTATAGGTACATTTGCTCCGTTTAGGGGAGTGTAGTTTCCGTCTGTTGTGTATGTGCTGTAATGGACAGTTTAGGTAATCAAGTAACTCTTTCCGATCAAGCGTTGCGCTCATACCGAAATACTTTGAGGGGAGATAAACGATATTGTCATTCTTTATGGCATCGTAATACTGCCATGCAGAATTTGACTTAAATTCCTCTTTCATATATTTAAAAGCACTTTCCTCGTTATAATGAGCAAACACCATTATAATATCGGGCTTTCTCTGCACTATATCTTCGGGGTTTATTGAAACAAAGCCGTTCTCATCTCCGCTTGTGTCCTTTCTGTAAACATTCTTTCCGCCTGCAAGCTCCACAAGGTTGCCCACATAGGAATTTTCTGTTGCCACAAGATAAAAGCCGTCTGGGAAAGCCATCAAAATCAAAACGCTTTTTTCTGCACTGTCTGTCTTGTACTCAGCCATATAGCTGTTGTAGTCATCTATAAGTTTTTCAGCCTGCGGTTTTCTGTCGAGCAATTCGCCCAGTGAATTTATTGCGTCGTACATTCCCTGCACACTGCTTAGGTCAAGAAAAGCCGAGCTGAGTCCTGCCGAGGTATAATTCTGAGAAAGCGAGCTTTCGAGCGACTTTGGCGAAAGCACCATATCGGGCGATACCGATTTGATTTTTTCGTAATCGGGTGTCATAGGCGAGCCAATCGTGGGCAGATCTTTATATCTTTCGGGCATATTCTCCGTAGCTGTTTCGGGAACCGCCACTACATTATCGTACTCAAGTTTGTCAAGAATTTGGCATATTGCAACAGAAGTAGGGGTAATTTTCTGATTGCTTGCAGAGCCGCTGTTTTCTGCCACACCGCTTGAGGCACAACCGCAAAAACCTGCTGTAATTATTGCCGATAATACAACCGATATAATCTTTTTTATCATTTATTATCACGCTTTCTTTTGAATTTACTGCTGATTATAAGTATAATTCCTGCAATTATAATAACTGCGGCTATGGCAGTCATTAGCCAAAGCAACGGCATATTAAGGTAAGCTGTGTAGCTTTCGCTTGTTTTGTCTGCGCTCTCGTTCTCACCGTTTGCATAGTGAATGTTCAAGCCGTTTTTTTCCACAACCGTATCACTCTTTTTGTACTCGACAACCACCTCTGTGGTTGCCTGCACCGCTTTTGTTTCCTTTGGCAGTGTTTCGTATTGCTCAGTCTGCTCAGTGCCTGCGCTTTCCGCTTTCAGACTGTTTCTGTCAACTGTTAGTGTGGCAGGGTATCCGTCACTTCCGCCTGTACCAAACTGAACACCCATAACATTGCTGTTTACATAAACGGTAAGCTCGTATGTATCTCTTACACTCTCAATCGGAAAAGAAATCGAAGTAACATAGTGTACCTCTTCACTTTTTGAATTGAGAGCCGTATCGTCACTCAGTGTGTATTCCATCGAATCGGTTTGCAGGTTTCCGTCATCGTCATAAATACCTATCGTTCCGTTTTTAATTCCGCCTTTGCTGTCCTCTGTTGTCGGTGACGGGTCAATAAAAGTATCGCAGGTTATATTGTAGATTGTTACACTGCTTTTCGTGAAATTCAAAGTCATTGTTTTTTTGCCGTTTGTGTCAACCTTAATTGTTGAGCCTGTTAATAACGGTGCTCCAAATTCAATACCGCCCATTGCGTTTACATAACAGCTTAGTGTTGCGTCAACACTGTATGTACCCTCGGATAAATTTTCCGTTTCAAGTGCAAATGTATTGAAAGAAAGGATAATTGTCAAAATAACGCACAGCACAGCGGAGCCTATAATTTTGCTCATCTTCCTCATATGTTTTCCTCCGATATAACAGTTAGCTATAACTAACCTTATTTTAAAAATATATATCGGGTACAATTACTCAGTAAACCCGATATGAAGTCACAAATAGTTAGTTTAAACTAACTTGACTGCTTTAAAAAATTCCGTCCTGCGGAATTACGATTAGGATTGTAACACATAATTTTTAAAATTGCAATAGCAAACCGGAAGTTTTTTCAAAATATTTTTAAATTAAATTGCGCAATATCAAAGTAGTAAAGCAAGATTTTAAAAGTGGTGTTATATTAAATGTTGGGGTAATCAAATAAGATTACAAATTTTATCAAGCCAAAAAGCCTTCCATTCAAGTAGAAGCCTTGATAACTATGTTCTTAACCCCAACTATTGACAAAGAACCGAAAAACAAAATAAGCACCCTGCTATTTGCAAAGATGCTTATTTGTCGTTACTTAATTTTATACATTTCCGTCTGCCATATAGGTTTGAATTGCTGTTATGTCATTCACAGTAATGTAGCCGTCCTTGTCAAAGTCGGCGCATTTAATCTGATTTTCGGTGTAAACTTCCATTTCAACAAGGTACTTCTGAATAGAGGTTGCGTCTGTAATGTCAATCTGACCGTCGCCCGTTACATCGCCGAGCATAAAATCGTCAAAGTCCTTACATTCGCCAAAGTATGTGAGCGTGGTTTTTTCGTTAGGTGTAGACGAAAGCGCAACATAAATTTTGCCGTCAATCACTCTCATTCCGTAGCTTTCCTTGTCGGAACTGATTTTGCCGAGTGAGTCGGTTTCGCCTGTCTTAGTATTGAGATAATAAACACTGCTTGGAGTGTTGTAGTATAGAACACCGTCTTTCATATCAAGTCCTGCAAAGCCGTCAAGCCAATAGCCGGTTTCGCTCGCTTTCCAATAATCACCGATTGTTTTAACAACCTCTGCACTGTCAGCCTCTAAATTGTATTTTACAAGGCTTTTCTTGTATTTGCTGTTGTATGAATTTGAAATCGCATAGTAACTGCCGTCATCATCTATGCACATTTTAGTGTTAAATTCGTGGAAAAGGCTTTTGTCATATTTTGAGTTGTCGGCACTGTATGAGCTTACATAGTCATAGTGCGGCTGTCTGTTGTTTGTAGCTATTGCAATTTCGTCATCGCTCAGCAGAAAATATGTGTGGCTTACAAGACCGTTGTTGTCGGGTACTGGATCATCCCATGTAATGTCAACATTATAGTAAGAGCCGTCAATACATACCTTATTCCACGCATGAACCATTGCCGAAGAATTTACAATGTCGCTGTCTATGCCCACAAGTGAGAGCAAATATGAATAAGCGGCGGTGTATCCCTCGCAGGTTGACTCCTTATTTACAAGTGCATCGTATGCGTCACATGACCTTGTCGAAAATTCATCTCCGAGTCCGTACTCACATTCAAGCGCAATCTCATCGTGAAGTGTAAGCGCTTTTTGATAATCCGTCATATTGTTGCTTAGCTTTGCAAGATATTTTTTGCATTCGGCGTTAAATTTATCTGTCATCTGTTCGGTTGTACTTTCGTCATAGCGGTAAATCGGAATAACGGAATTTATATAGGTAATGCCGTCGGAGGATTTTTTGGTGGTCATATAGTAGTTGTTGTTGTCCACATAAAAGAAAAGCGGATTTTTCTTTAGAGCCACAGCGTAAGCGTTGCCGATATTATCGGTTTGAATTTTGTAGTTAAATATATTTATACTGCTTGCGTGATTTGCCAAGCCGTTGGCAATGGCATCACAAGCCTCGGCATTTTTATCGTAAAAAGCCTTGTTATATGTAATAGTTCCTGTCTGATTTAAAGGTGTATCAGCAGGGGTAGATACCGCAGACGCAGAAACAGCGCTTGCGCCCAAAAATGATTGTTCCCGTTAAAGCAAGTGCAAATGTCTTTTTAATAATATTAGCCTTTTTCATTATTTTCACTCCCTAATTTGTTGTTTATAGCATTATAACATAGAAATAGCAACAATTCAATAATTATTTTGTAAAATATTAAAATTAAGTTCTTTTGCCTTGCTTGTCTGCATAGATATTAACAAAGCCAAGGAAAGGACGATTAAAATGACAAGTCTAAACAATGAGGGCAGGTTTGTACTTGCTATTCGCTCACTCAGTCAGAATATTTATCAGAGAATTTTACCGCTTATGCCAAAATTTTGCGACACAGCTCAGGAGATACGATTGCGAGTAAACCGACCTGTCGCTATTGTTTGTCCCGACACTACATATTTTCTTACCGAAAAGGGCGGACTTACAAATGCCATACTTGACGGCTCAATGCTCACAGTCAGCCGTGGCGACCTTACGGATACTTTTCACAACATTTGCAATTACTCGGTGTATTCAAAGCAGAGCGAAATAGTAAACGGCTTTGTAACAATGCATGGCGGTCACAGGGCAGGCATTTGCGGAACGGCAATTTGCGAGGGCGACAGGATAATAAACATTCGTGACATTTCATCTATCAATATAAGAATAGCAAGAGAGCATAAGGAGTGCTCACGAAAAATTATAGACGCACTTAATCCCGATTTTGGCGGAGTGCTTATTTGCGGAGCGCCATGCTCAGGCAAAACAACGCTTTTGCGAGATATGGCGAGGATACTTTCGACCGAGTACGGCAAAAGAATATCGCTTATAGATGAAAGGGGAGAGCTTGCAGGTACTTCGTCGGGTATTCTCCAAAATGACATAGGCTTGTGCGATGTTTTCGACCTTTACGATAAGCCGAGCGGAATTATGCAGGCTATACGCAGTATGTCGCCCGATATTATAGTTTGTGACGAAATCGGCACGCAAAGGGATATTGATGCTATGGAGTATTCGGTAAATTCGGGTGTTTCCTTTATATCAACCTTGCATTGCTCAAGCATTGAGGAGCTTAGAAAGAAAGCAAATATCAAAAAGCTCCTTGCAGGCGGCGGCTTTAAAACACTTGTTTTTCTCGACAACAGAACAGCGGCGGGCAGGGTAATCAAGATTATAAAGGTCGGTGATGTGTTTGTTGATTAAAATAATCGGTTGTGCCTTGCTTGTAACGGCAACCACATTAATCGGCATAAAAAAGTCGCAGAGATTATACAGGCGCAGAGATTTTATAAATGACTTCCTTGTGTTTCTCGACTCACTCGCCACTAATATTCGATACAGCGGTGACGAGCTTTCTGTAATTATTTCAAAGAGTGAAGATCCGTTCGGGAAAGCCGTATATGACTCTTACCGGAAAAGCGAGGGTTCGTTTTTTGAGAGGTGGAAAAAGGCAGTAATAAAAATTTCTGACGGATATTCACTAAAGCACGATGACAAACAGCTTTTGTGTTCGTTTGGTGAAAAGCTCGGTATAACCGATGTTGAGGGACAGCTAAAGCACATTGAACTTTACAAAGGACTTGCAAAGGCGCACCTTGATGACAGCAAAAAAGACATAACCGAAAAGTCACGATTATATAAAACAATGGGATTTTTTGTCGGTGCGGCTGTCGCACTTATTGTAATCTGAAAGGATAGCTATGGATGTTGAACTTATTTTCAAAATAGCTGCAATCGGCATAATAGTTGCCGTATTGTGTCAGGTGCTGATACGCAGCGGCAGAGAGGAGCAGGCAATGCTCACTACACTTGCGGGACTTATAGTGGTGCTGACGCTGATTGTTACTCAGATAAGCACGCTATTTAACACAATAAAGCAGCTGTTTGGTTTTTAAAGAATATGAATATTATTACAATAGCCGCAGTGGCAGTCGTGGCGGCAATTTCGGCGGTGGCAATAAAAAAGCACAACGGAGAAACCGCACTTATGCTTTCGGTAGCTTGCGGAGTAATTTTGCTGATGGCGGTTATCTCCTTTGCAGGCACAATATTGCAGACCGTAAACCAAATTGCGGCGGCATCGGATATGAATATTGAGTATATAAAAATATTGCTCAAGGTAATAGGAATCTGTATTGTAACAGAGCTTGCCGTTAGCGTGTGCAAAGAATCGGGACAGCAGGCAATAGCGGCAAATGTTACTCTTGCAGGTAAAATACTGATTATGGCGGCGTCACTCCCTCTTTATACCGAAATTTTCAATACTGTGGCGTCACTTGTAAATAACTCCTAAAGGAGTGTTGATGTTGAAAAAAGCAGCGGTAATTTTTCTGGTGCTTGCAGTGGTTTTGTGTTTGTCACAGGTTACGGCTTTTGCGGCAGATTCACAAAGCGCCACGCAAAGTACAGCAAATGATATTAACAGCATTTACGATACCTCCGCTTTATATAACAGTCTGTCGGACGATGTAAAGCAGAGCCTTGAAAATATAGGGATAAACGGCATAGACGGTCAGCAGATTTCGCAAATTTCATTTACAGAGGTTGTAAACGAAATCGTCAAGCTCGCAGGTGAAAACAGCGCAGGCCCGCTCAAGGCTGTAATATCGCTTACGGCACTCATACTTATATGCTCGCTTTTATCCTCCTACAAAAATTCGCTTTCAAGTGAACTTTCCTCCTCACTTGGCATAGCAGCCGTACTTTGTGCTACCTGTACGGCTGCACTTCCTGCAATTCGGGTTATTGCCGATATGTCGGCGGTTGTAAAAACAGCATCAGCCTTTATGCTTGCCTTTGTGCCCGTAATGGTTATGATAATGTCGAGTACGGGACACGCCGTAAGCGGTGCGTCATATTACGCCATGATGATAGGCGCAGGCGAGGGAGTGGGACAACTCAGCTCCAAGGTGATAGTGCCGTTTTTAAATATGTTTTTGGGTGTATCGGTTACGGCAAGCGTATGCCCCGAAACAAGGCTTTCGGGCATTTCTTCTGTAATTTCAAAGGCGGTAAAATGGATACTCGGCTTTGTTATGACGGTATTCACCGCCGTACTTTCATTTAAGCAGCTGATAACCGCCTCGGTTGACGATGTATCTACACGAGCAGTGCGTTTTACTCTCAATTCATTTATCCCGATAGTCGGCTCGGCGCTTTCCGATGCCTACAAAACAGTGCAGGGAAGTGTAAATTTGCTCAAATCGGGACTTGGAATTTTTGTGATTATATCTATTGCATTTGTATTTTTGCCCATTATTCTTAATAGCTTGTTGTGGATATTCACATTATCGGCAGGAAAGCTGTTTGCAGATACCCTCGGCATAAATCAGGTGAAAAATTTGCTTGAGGGTGTGAGTACGGTGCTTTCCACCTTGCTTGCAATCGTGCTTTGCATTATGTCGGTTTATATAATTTCAACGGCGCTTGTGCTTTTGTTGGGAGGCGGTGGAGTATGAGCGGTATGATTTCCGCAACCGTTACGGTATGCGCAGGTGCGCTTATATGCAGCCTGCTCTCAGCCTTTGTGCCTGAGGGCACTACAAAAAAAACAGTTGCCCTTGTGATTGGCGCTTTTATGGTTTGCTGTCTTATTTCTCCCGTAACAAAGGCAATATCTTCAATTAAAATTGACACAAATATCATAGCCGAAGAGGAAAATAAAATTTCAACCTCAGATGAGGCATACGCAAACCTTGTGATAAAGCAGGCAGAGCAAAATCTTGAGCAGAGCCTAACCGATTTGCTGGAACAGAACGGCATAAAAATATCGGAGTGCAAAATAGTTCTCGCAAAAGCGCAGACCGACAGCATAATTATAGGTGACATCAGCATATATATAAGCAAAGACTATAAAAATCAGAATGATAAAATCGGCTCGCTCGTTTTTAAAAGTTTCGGAGCGTATCCGAGAATTACTTTCATTTAAGGGTGCAGGCTATGGACGAAAAATCAAGCGGAATAAAAAAGCTGTTTGAAAGTGACAAAATAAGAAAAATTATAATAACCGTCGGCGCAATCGGAATAGCGCTGATTTTCGTTTCCTCGTTTACAGGCATCAATACGGGCGGTAAGGAGGAAACAGGCGGTTTTTCCGTTACCACTTACAGCACAGAGATTGAAAGCGATTTGCAAAAAATACTTTCGAGCATCAGCGGCTGCGGAGAAACCAAGGTGCTGCTCACCATAGAAAACTCGGTTGAGTATGTGTATCTTGAGGACAGCACCACCAAGACAAAAGAAATTCAGCCTGTTATACGAGGTGTGCTTGTTGTGTGCGAGGGCGGAGATGACCCCGTAGTTGCACAAACGGTCACTCAGGCGGTAACAAGGGCGCTGGATATTTCATCGGCAAAGGTATGTGTTACAAAACTAACAGAACGAAGGTAGAGGTATTATGAAAATTCAGAAAAAGCATATTGTAATGACAGCACTTGTACTTGCACTTGCCACAGCGGTTTACATAAACTATCAGATTTCGCAGGCAAAAAGTACATCGCCCGTAAAGGAGCTGGGCGCAGCCTCATATGTAAATGCCACCGTAGGACAAACGGCAACCTCAGACGAGGCAGTGGCTACAATGGCACTTTCAAAGGAACAGCAGGACTTTTTTGCCGCCGAGCGCACCAAACGGCAGAACACCCAAGACAAGGTGATTGATGATGCCGAAGAAATACTTGAGTCGGATTCAAGCGCAGATTCAGAGCTTACGGAGGCGCAGAAAAATGTGGAGAGAATAATCGGCTTTTTCACTACACAGGATACAATAGAAACCATAGTAAAGGCAAAGGGCTTTTCCGACTGCCTTTGCTGTATAACAGATATGGGCGTAACGGTAATTGTGCCGAAAAACGAGCTCAATGAAAATACAGTGCTTTCTGTATACGATGCGGTAACAACGCATTACGATATAACAAGCGACGCAATATCCGTTGTAGGTGCGTGAAGTTAAATTTAAAGCTGTCAACCGATTTCTGTTTTGTGTGATATAAAAACTCGGCGACTGAAATTTTATGCTTTATTAAGTTAGCGGCATTGGTGTTAATATAGTTTACAATCAAAATTTTATGTGATATAATTATCCTAAATATCTAAATATATAGTAAAGTTGGGATAATATGTCTGAAGAGATAAATGTAACTGCTCAAAATGCAGAGGAAGAAACAGCACAGGAAACCGAAAACAAGGTTGCACAAATCAATCTCACACGCTCAGAACAGCGTGAGCAGGCGTTTATGCTTTTGTTTTCAAATTCATTTACAAACACATCCGTTGACAATATGGTGCAGGACAGCTCCGAGCTGTTTATGGGCGGAGTAAGCCCTGTTGCTCAGGCAGAGGTTGAGGGCATTATTTCTGTAAAGAGCGAGCTTGACGAGATTATTTCAGGCTACCTTAAAAAGGGTTGGACGCTTTCAAGAATTTCTAAGCCGTCACTTGCAATCCTTGAGCTTGCCGTTTATGAAATTAAGTATCTTGAAAATGTTCCAGCAAGCGTTGCCATTAACGAGGCTGTTGAGCTTGCAAAAAAATACACCATCGGCGAAAGCGGCTTTGTAAACGGTATTTTGGGTTCGTATGTAAGAGATAACGGAGAAAAATAATGAGCCTTTTTCTCGGTATAGACACATCTAATTACACCACCTCAGTTGCGGTGTATAACAGCGAAAGCAGACAAATGCTGCAAAGAAAGCAACTGTTGCCCGTAAAGCAGGGGCAGCTCGGCTTGCGCCAAAGCGACGCAGTATTTCACCACACTCAGCAGCTGCACACACTTGTTGAAAATATCGCAAATGAAACCGATTTATCGGCAGTGTCGGCAGTCGGAGTATCAACCCGACCTCGACCTGTTGACGGCTCGTATATGCCATGCTTTACGGTTGGCGAAAATACGGCGAGAATTATATCGTCAGTAATAAAAAAGCCTCTCCTGACCTTTTCACATCAGGAGGGGCATATTGCCGCAGCGCTGTTTTCAGCCGAAAGAGATGACCTGTTTGACAAGGAATTTTTAGCCTTTCATGTAAGCGGCGGCACAACAGAGGCAGTGCTTGCCAAGGGCAGTACAAGCTCGTTTGCCGTACAAGAGGTTGCTAAAACCCTTGATTTAAACGCAGGACAGGCGGTTGACCGAGTAGGACTTATGCTCGGTCTGAAATTTCCATGCGGCCCTCAGCTTGAACAGCTCGCAATTGAGAATACCGAAAAATTCAAAGTGCGCCCCACCTTAAAGGGTGCGGATTGCTGTCTGAGCGGTCTTGAAAATCAGTGCAAAAAAATGCTTGATTGCGGCGAAAGCAAAGAGAAAATCGCAGCCTTTTGCCTTGCCTATATTCAGTCCACACTCGAAAAAATGACTGAAAAATTGCTTGAGCAGTATGGCAGTTTGCCTGTTGTGTTTGCAGGCGGAGTAATGTCAAACTCTATTATAAAAAATGCGCTTACCCGTAAATTCGGCGCAACCTTTGCAAAGCCGGAATATTCCTCCGACAACGCAGGCGGAATAGCGTATCTTGCATATAAAAAATTTACCGAAACACAATAATTGCTTGCCAACGTAAAAGAAATGCCAAGTGGCAGGCAATATGAAATAAACTGTAAGCAGTTTGAGAGTATCAATTTTATATATCACCTAACAGGAGGTCAGGAAATGTATTCACCGCAAATTCAAAAGCCGAGAGTGCTTTCGGTTTCACAAATCAATTTCTATATAAAATCGCTCATCGAAAATGACGGAAAATTGCAGTTTGTGCTTGTAACAGGTGAAATTTCCAACCTTACCGTCCATCAGCGCAGCGGTCATATTTACCTCTCGCTGAAGGACAGCAATTCGGTTATCAGCGCTGTTATGTTTGCAGGCAATGCAAGGCGGCTAAAATTCCGTCCCGAAAACGGAATGAAAATAATTTGCCGAGGCAGAATTTCACTTTACGAGCCAAGCGGCAGGTATCAGCTCTACATTGAGGATATGCAGCCTGACGGTGTTGGTGCGCTTGCACTTGCGTTTGAACAGCTTAAATCCGGCCTTGAAAAAAAAGGTCTTTTTGACCCTGCGCACAAAAAGCCGTTGCCAAAATTTCCGAAAACAATCGGAGTTATCACCTCGCCCACAGGTGCGGCGGTGCAGGATATTACCAATATTTTAAGACGAAGATTTCCGAGCGTTGACATTATACTTGCTCCCGTTTTGGTGCAGGGCGATAGTGCGCCAAAGCAGCTTGTAAACGCAGTAAATAAATTCAGCGAAAGCAAAATTGCCGATGTTATAATAATCGGCAGAGGCGGCGGCTCGGCTGAGGACTTGTGGGCATTTAACGATGAAGAGCTTGCGTATGCTGTTTATCACTGTAAGACTCCTGTTATTTCTGGAGTAGGTCACGAAACTGATTTTACAATTTGCGATTTTGTGGCAGATAAGCGAGCATCAACCCCATCGGCGGCGGCAGAGCTTGCCGTACCCGACAGGCAGGAGCTTATATCTTACTACAAAAAGCAAAGGCAGTACCTTGCCGCAACTCTTGAGCAAAAATTCAAAACGGCTCAGCTTAAACTTGAAAAACAGCAGAGAAGAATGTCTTTGTCATCGCCAAAGGTGAGGGCAGAGCAAACAGAGAGGCAGCTTTTAGCTAAAGCCGAAAAAATTTCTCGGCTTATGAATGATAATATTTCTCAAAAGGAAAATAAACTTGTTTCCGCAAAAGCCAAACTTGACGGTCTAAATCCGCTTAATGTACTCGGCAGAGGATACGCAATAGCCGAAAAGGACGAAAAAATAATTACCTCGGCAAAACAGCTGAGCGGCGGAGATGAGTTTACAGTAATTTTGAGTGACGGAAAAATAAACGCAAAGGTATGCGGTGATTAACTATGGCTTTTACACATCTTCATAATCATACCGAATACAGCTTGCTTGACGGTGCAAGCAGGATAGAGCAGCTTGTTAAATCAGCTAAGCAAAAGGGACAAACCGCCCTTGCCATAACCGACCATGGCGTAATGTATGGTGTAATAGATTTTTATCGTGCCTGCAAAAAGCAGGGGATAAAGCCCGTTATCGGCTGTGAGGTTTATGTTGCTCCGCACTCACGATTTGACAAAACCTCAGCCTATGAAAAATACTATCATATGGTTCTGCTTTGCGAGAATAACGAGGGTTATCAAAATCTTATCAAGCTCGTGTCAAAAGGTTTTACCGAGGGATTTTATTCCAAACCGAGAATAGATGACGAGCTTTTAAAGCAATATAACAAGGGCCTTATCTGCCTTTCTGCCTGTCTTGCGGGTGAAATTCCGCAGGCTCTCCTTGACGGAAATTATGACGGCGCAAAGCAGAAGGCTCTTTTTTATCAGTCAATTTTCGGCAGAGAAAACTTTTTTATAGAACTGCAAGACCATGGCATTGAGGAACAAAAGAAAATCAATCCGCAGCTTATCTGCCTTGCAAGCGAAATCGGCGCTGAGCTTGTGGTTACAAACGACAGCCATTATATAGATAAAAAGGATAGCTTTACTCACAGCATTCTGCTTTGCATACAGACAAACCGCACTGTAAACGATGTGGACAGAATGGAGTTTCAGACAAGCGAATTTTACCTTAAAACAGAGGAAGAAATGCGTGCGCTGTTCCCAAATCTTCCGCAGGCGTACGATAACACGCAAAAAATTGCCGACCGCTGTAATGTAGAGTTTGAGTTTGGCGTTCGCAAGCTGCCACGCTTTGATGTGCCAAACAACGAAGACCACTATGAGTATTTTCGCAGGAAATGCTATGAGGGACTTTACAGGCATTACGGACAAAATCCCGATAAGTCTTTGACGGACAGGCTGGAATACGAGCTTGCCACAATTTCAAAAATGGGTTTTGTCGATTATTACCTTATCGTAAACGATTTTGTGCAGTACGCAAAGAGCGAGAAAATCCCCGTAGGCCCCGGCAGAGGTTCGGGCGCAGGCTCACTTTGCGCCTACTGCATAGGAATTACAGCGGTAGATCCCATTAAGTACAATCTGCTTTTTGAAAGATTTTTAAATCCGGAAAGAGTAAGTATGCCCGACTTTGATGTTGACTTTTGCACAGAGCGCAGAGGAGAGGTAATCGACTATGTAGTGCGCAAATACGGCACAGACAGGGTAGCGCAGATAATTTCGTTCGGTACAATGGCGGCGAGGGGCGCAATTAGAGATGTGGGCAGAGTGCTTGCAATTCCGTATGCAACGGTGGATTCCGTAGCAAAACTTGTGCCGATGGAATTAAAAGTTACAATCGACTCGGCACTTAAAACAAGTACGGAGCTGAGAAACCGTTACGAGGAGGACGAGCAGACAAAACAGCTGCTCGACATAGCAAGGAGCATTGAGGGTATGCCAAGACACGCCACAATGCATGCTGCAGGTGTGGTAATTACCGACAGACCCGTATCGGACTATGTTCCACTTTCAAAAAATGACGATAATGTGGTAACGCAGTTCACAATGACCACCCTTGAGGAGCTTGGACTTCTTAAAATGGACTTTCTCGGCTTGCGCAACCTCACTGTTATAGATTACGCAGACAAGCAGATTAAAAAAAATCACCCCGAATATGACCCCGATAATATAAACGATAAAGACGAAAAGGTTTTTGCAATGATTTCTCAGGGCAATACAGAGGGTGTCTTTCAGTTTGAAAGTCAGGGTATGAAAAATGTTCTCATGCGCCTTAAACCCGATTCAATCGAGGATTTGATAGCAGTGGTATCCCTTTACCGCCCAGGCCCAATGGACAGTATTCCTCGCTATATAGACTGCCGACACAACCCCTCGCACATAACCTATAAGCACCCGCTTTTAAAGCCGATTCTTGAGGTAACCTACGGCTGTATTGTGTATCAAGAGCAGGTTATGCAAATTCTCAGGGTGCTTGCAGGCTTTAGCCTTGGCAGAGCCGACATTGTGCGCCGAGCCATGAGCAAAAAGAAAGCCGAGGAAATGGCAAAGCAGAGGGAAATATTTTTGCATGGACTTACAGATGAAAGCGGCAAAATTATTGTAGACGGCTGTATTCGACGAGGAATTGATGAAAAAATCGCAAATTCCATTTATGATGAAATAGAGAGCTTTGCGTCCTACGCTTTCAATAAATCTCACGCAGCGGCATATTCTATGATTTCGTACAAGACGGCATATTTAAAATGCCACTATCCTCACGAATATATGGCCGCCCTGCTTACAAGTGTGCTTGATAATCAGAACAAGCTCGCCTCATATATCGGCGAGTGTCAGCGCCTCGGCATCAGAGTTTTGCCTCCGAGCGTAAACGAAAGCGACCATGGCTTTACGGTAACGGGCAGCAATATCCGTTACGGCCTGCTCGCAATTAAAAACCTCGGAAGAGCTTTTATAGACGAGATTATAAAGGAACGCAGATTTAAGCCGTTTACAAGTCTGTATGATTTTTGTAAAAGACTTTGCGGCAAAAATATGAACAGTCGAGCCATTGAGAGCCTTATTAAATGCGGTGCGCTTGACGGGCTCGGAGCAAACCGCCGTCAGTTGCTTGCCATAAGCAAAACCGTACTTGACGATGTAGAGTATGAGTCACGCAAAAATCAAGGCGGACAGCTGTCGTTCTTTGACCTCGGCGATGATGATGTAAAGGCAACTTCAGAGCCGCAGCTGCCCGACTTAAAGGAATTTTCAACAAACGAGCTTTTGCGTATGGAAAAAGAAATCGCAGGCATTTACCTAAGCGGTCACCCTGCCGATAATTACAGCCTGTATGCAGAGCGAATGAATGCCGACAGAATAGGCGAGATTATCACCAACGAAACCGCTCGCTATCCTGACGGAAAAAGAGTGCTTATAGTCGGCATTGTTTCAAGAGTTAAAACTCAGGTTACAAA
Source organism: Eubacterium sp. OM08-24 (assembly GCF_003438075.1). Classification (GTDB taxonomy): domain Bacteria; phylum Bacillota; class Clostridia; order Oscillospirales; family Acutalibacteraceae; genus Ruminococcoides. Next base: position 144,149 of record NZ_QSTA01000001.1, read on the forward strand.
AAGCGGCAAGCTGATGGCTTTTATAAATGTTGAGGATAAATATGGCATTATAGAGGTTGTTGTTTTCCCGAATGTGTACGAAAAAAGCACAATACTTTTAAATGAAAACACGCCTGTAATTATAAAGGGCTCGCTGAATTTTAAAGAGGACGAAGAGCCTAAGATAATCAGCGACAGCATAGCAAAGGCTTTTAATAATGACGAATGTAAAGATATGCCGCCCACAAATGCAGAAAAACGCAGGGCAGAGGGTGCAAATACTGTCGCTTACAATAAAAATACCGCACCGCAGGCTTTGTATTTAAGAATTGATGACCTCAATACGGATATGTACTATCGTGCAAAGAGGGTGACTGATATTTTTGACGGCAGAACTCCTGTTATTTTTTACCTTACAAATTCAAAACGCAAGGTAAAAGCGCCCTTAAATATGTGGGTCAGCCTTAACGATGTTATGATAAAAGAGCTAAAACACCAGCTTGGTGATGAAAATGTGGCGGTAAAATAGCAAAAAATCAAATGGTTTTGCTATTAAAAGCATATAAAATTACCTTTTAGCTATTGCAAAATTCGTACAATGGGTATATAATACTATACGAGATATTTGCTTTAGCGCATAAAAACTTTAAAGCATATGTTCGTTTAAGTGCTAAAGCAAAAAATGAGAGGACGAATTTTTTATGAAAATGACAAAAAAAGTTTTAGCTGCTGCAACAGCAGCGCTCACAGTAACAGCTGCACTCGCAGGCTGCACAGGCGGCACTTCATCGAACAATTCAACTGCCGCATCGGCTACACAGGCAGACGCAGGCAAGGTTTACAATGTTGGCATCTGTCAGCTTATTCAGCACGAGGCACTTGACGCTGCCACAAAGGGCTTTAAGGATACTCTTACAGAAAAGCTCGGCGCAGACAAGGTTAAGTTTGACGAGCAGAACGCACAGGGTGATTCGGCTAACTGCGCAACAATCTGCAATCAGTTTGTTTCTTCAAACTATGATTTAATCCTCGGCAACGGTACAGCCGCACTTCAGGCTGCATACACAGCTACACCTACTATCCCTGTTCTCGGCACATCAATCACAGACTACGGCACAGCTCTTGATATGGCAGAGTGGACAGGTGTTTCGGGAATGAATGTATCGGGCACAACAGACCTTGCTCCTCTTGACAAGCAGGCTGATATGCTCAAAGAGCTTTTCCCTGACGCAAAAACAGTAGGTATTCTCTATTGCTCGGCTGAGGCTAACTCAAAGTATCAGAGCGATACAATCACTCCTTTCTTTGAGAGCGCAGGCTACACAGTAAAGACATATTCTTTCGCAGACTCTAACGATGTTGCAGCTGTAACAAAGACAGCTTGTGACGAGAGCGATGTTCTCTATGTTCCGACAGACAACACAGCAGCATCTAACACAGGTATTATAGACAACACAGCATCAGCGTCCAAAACACCTATCATCGCAGGTGAAGAGGGTATTTGTAAGGGCTGCGGTGTTGCAACACTTTCAATCAGCTACTATGAGCTTGGTCAGAAAACAGGCGAAATGGCTTACGACATTCTTGTAAACGGCGCAGACATTACTTCATTAAAGGTTGAGTCAGCTCCAAGTGTAACAAAGAAGTATGTAAAGAGCCGTTGCGATGCTTACGGAATCACAGTTCCGTCAGATTACGAGGCTATTGAGGAATAATTATCCTTATATAATTACCTTAATTTTAAATTAAAAAACGGTGGGGTGCCGATAAAACGACACCCCAATCTTTTATGTATTGGTGGTTCTTATGGAATTTTTAGCAGAATACTTTGGTTCTCTTAATCCTGCCAATTTTGTTGCGGCTTTGCCGGGCAACATTGCACAGGGCATCATTTGGGGACTTATGGGACTTGGTGTATTTATCACCTACAAACTTTTAAACTTTGCCGACCTTAGCGTAGACGGTTCGTTTGCCACAGGCGGCGCTGTTACGGCAATATTGCTTATCAACGGCTGTTCTGTATGGGTGGCGCTCATTGTAGCCATTCTCGCAGGCATTGCGGCAGGACTTATCACAGGACTATTGCATACCTTGCTCGGTATTCCCGACATACTCGCAGGTATTCTCACACAGATAGCACTGTATTCAATCAATTTGAATATAATGGGTAAATCAAACTTACCTGTAAGTTATAGAAACTATGCGCTTGTTATTTCCGCAAGCGACATCAACCTTTCAATTATTATCGGACTTGCCATTGCGGCTATTGTTATTGCGGCTATGTATTGGTACTTCGGTACTGAGCAGGGCTCTACAATCCGCTCAACAGGTTCAAACCCTGCAATGAGTAAGGCTCAGGGCATTAATATTAATGTTGCAAAGGTAATTGCACTTGCAGTTTCAAACGGACTTGTTGCATTTGCAGGTTCACTTTTCGCACAGTATCAGGGCTTTGCCGACATCAATATGGGCAGAGGCGCAATCGTTATCGGTCTTGCCGCTGTTATCATCGGCGAGGTTCTCGGCGAGGCTTTATTCCGCAAGAGGATGAACTTTGTTATTAAAATGGTATTTGTAATTGTAGGCGGTATTCTTTACTACATTGCAATGGGCATAGTTCTTTGGCTCAAGATGCCTACCGACGATACAAAGCTCTTTACAGCAATTATTGTTGCAATTTTCCTTGCTGTACCTTATTTGCAGAAAAAGAGTAAAACCTCCTTTAAAAAGGTAGCTAAAATGAATTTAAAGGCTAACAAGTCAAACGGAGGCAGTGACAATGCTTGATATTATTAACATTCACAAAACCTTTAACAAAGGCACAATAAATGAAAAGGTAGCGCTTAACGGTGTAACACTTCACTTAAACGAAGGCGATTTCTGTACAATAATCGGCGGCAACGGTGCGGGTAAGTCAACTACCCTTAATGCTGTTGCCGGTGTATGGCCTGTTGACAGCGGTCAGATTCTTATTGACGGCATAGATGTAACGGGACTTCCCGAGCATAAAAGGGCAAAGTATCTCGGCAGAGTTTTCCAAGACCCTATGACAGGTACTGTTGCCGATATGGAAATTCTCGAAAACCTTGCGCTTGCGGCAAGACGAGGACAGAAAAGAGGACTTCGCTGGGGTGTTAAAAAGTCTGAAAAGGAAGAATACAGAAACCTCTTAAAGCAATTTGAACTTGGACTTGAGGACAGAATGACCTCAAAGGTAGGACTTCTTTCGGGCGGTCAGCGACAGGCAATCACACTTTTAATGGCTACAATCAACAAGCCAAAGCTGTTGCTCCTCGATGAGCATACAGCGGCGCTTGACCCAAAAACAGCCGCAAAGGTGCTTGAGCTTAGCGACAAGATTATTGCCGAAAATAATCTTACAGCACTTATGGTTACTCACAATATGCACGATGCCATAGTACATGGCAACCGCCTTATTATGATGAGCAACGGCAAGGTTATACTTGATATTTCGGGCGAAGAAAAGAAAAAGCTCACAGTAGACGACCTCTTGCAGAAATTTGAAAAAGTGAGCGGCTCTAAGCTCGAAAACGACAGAATGCTTTTGAGCAAGGGCGAGAATTAAGCTATTTAGCTTAATGATAAAATTATACGGCAACGGGGCTGTTTCATCTAAAAAATGAAACAGCCTTTTTGTAAATATGTGTTGCAAATAATAAATAAGTGTTGCAAAAATTTAGATTGCCGTTACCGCAAAGTTTAGATTAAAAAATTCAAAATTCAGGTCAATCGTTTTAAAGGGTTGCGGGTTTGGGCAGAGCCATAATTTGCCCTTAAAAAACGGCAAATCAGCAGTTTTAGCAACGCAGTTTTTCCTCTTGTTGCTGTCGCATTTGGCTATCAATAATTTGTGACGGCATAAAGTACAGTGAGCGTTGCTCGTATCAACGAAAAATAATTAACAACAGCAACACTGAATATCATTTGAAAAAATCAAAAATATCTTTAAATTTCATCATTTTTTAACATTTGTGTAACTGATTTTGCATTATTGGAATTGTAATTGTCGAAATCCATAAAAAAATATATTATAATTCCTTTATGTAAATTAGAACACTCCGAAATCTTGTAAAATATGATGTTGAAGATAAGTGAATGAGGTGATAAGGTTATGAAAAAAGCTTTGATTATTTCACACTCTGTCCAAAGCGCTCAGTCACTTGCGCAGTTGCTCAAGATTGAGTCCTTTTCGCAGACTTCAATAGCTGATAATTCCAAAACAGCAAAAAAACTTGTGGAGAATGACGAGTTTGACCTTATCTGTATTAATGCGCCTCTTGCAGAGGAAAGCGGTATAGAGCTTTCTATGCACTTTGCAAAAGTCACCCGTTCAAGCGTGGTTATTATTGTTCCGCAAAAAAATGCAGACGATGTAAACGATGCCCTTACCGAGCATGGTGTGCTTGTAATAGCTAAGCCTATTAATAAGCATCTGTTTCATCACTTTGTGCAGTTTACCGAGTGTTTCAGAATGAGAATGCTCACAGTAAACGAGGAAAATGAAAAACTCCGCCATATTGTAGAGGATATGAAGATAATAAACAGAGCCAAGCTCCTGCTTATTACCTGCCTCAATATGACCGAACAGGAGGCACATCGCTATCTTGAAAAGCAGGCGATGGATATGAGAATGAGCAAAATGCAGATTGCAATGCAGGTTATTAAAACTTACGAAAACTAATTATGCAAAATTTCTGAAAGGAATGTGTGTTTATGAGCCGTAAAGCATATTTGATACTTGAAAACGGAACTGTTTTTGAGGGTAAATCATTTGGTGCAGAAAAAGAAACAATGGGAGAATTGGTTTTTACAACAGCTATGACCGGTTATCTTGAAACACTCACCGACCCTTCTTATTTTGGTCAGGTGGTTATTCAGACTTTCCCTTTAATCGGTAACTATGGTGTAATTCCCGCTGATTTTGAGAGCAAAGTGCCCTCACTCAGAGGTTATATTGTAAGAGAATGGTGCCAAGCTCCCTCTAACTTCCGTTGCGAGGGCGATCTTGACACCTTTTTAAAAGAGTCAAATATTCCGGGCATTTACGGAATCGACACCAGAGCGCTCACAAGAATTGTGCGTGAGTACGGTGTGCTTAACTGCAAAATCGCTTATTCGGGCGAGGTTACCGAGGAAGAGCTTGCAGAGATTAAGGCTTATAAAATCGAGCAGGCTGTTGAGAGTACAACAATCAGCGAAAAAGAGGAGTTCAAAGCCGAAAACGGCGACCTCAATGTTGTACTTATGGACTTTGGCGCAAAGCACAACATTGGCAGAGAGCTTGTAAAGCGTGGCTGTAATGTTACGGTTGTGCCTGCTCATACCACAGCAGAGCAGATTAAGGCTATGAACCCTGACGGCGTTATGCTTTCAAACGGCCCCGGAGATCCCTCAGACAACACAGCAATTATTGCAGAGCTTAAAAAGCTTTGCGAATATAAAATTCCTACTTTCGGTATCTGCCTTGGTCACCAGCTTTTGGCACTCAGTCAGGGCGCTAAAACCGAAAAGCTCAAATACGGTCACAGAGGAGCAAATCAGCCTGCCAAAGAGGTAGAAACAGGCAGAGTTTACATTACTTCTCAAAACCATGGCTATGCGGTTGTAAGCGACAGTATGCCGTCAAACGGTGAGGTTAGCTTTGTAAACGGCAACGACAACACCTGCGAGGGCGTTAAGTACAACAATATGCCTGCTTTCTCGGTTCAGTTCCACCCCGAGGCTTGCGGCGGCCCGCACGATACAGCATTTTTGTTTGACCGTTTCATTGATTTAATGAAAAACAATAAATAATACTATCCATAATTTATATACGAATATGATTTTTTAAATAAGGATAAGGAATGATTTTATGCCACTTAAAAGCAACATTAAAAGAGTTATGGTAATCGGCTCAGGCCCGATTGTAATCGGTCAGGCTGCTGAATTTGACTACGCAGGCACACAGGCTTGTCGTGCGCTCAAGGAAGAGGGACTTGAGGTTATTCTTGTAAACTCAAACCCTGCTACCATTATGACAGATAACGCAATGGCCGATAAAATTTATATCGAGCCGCTCACACTTGAAACAGTAAAGAGAATTATTAAAAAGGAACGCCCGGACAGCCTGCTTTCTACGCTCGGCGGTCAGACAGGTCTTACACTTTCCATGCAGCTTGCAAAGGAAGGCTTCCTTGATAAATACGGAGTTCAGCTCCTCGGTGCAAACCCCGAAACAATTGACAAGGCAGAGGACAGACAGATGTTCAAGGACACAATGCTTGAAATCGGACAGCCTGTTATTCCGTCACTCGTTGTAAACGATGTTGAGTCTGCCGTAAAATTTGCAGATGAAATCGGCTACCCTGTAATTATCCGTCCTGCATTTACACTCGGCGGTACAGGCGGCGGTATCGTAAATGACGAAGAAGAATTAAGAGAAATCACTTCAAACGGTCTTGAGCTTTCGCCGATTACACAGGTTCTTGTAGAGAAATGTATTTCGGGTTGGAAAGAAGTAGAGTTTGAGGTAATGCGTGACAGCGAAGGCAATGTTATTACCGTTTGTTCAATGGAGAACTTCGACCCTGTCGGTGTTCATACAGGCGACAGTATCGTTATTGCTCCTACCGTTACACTTGCCGATAAGGAATATCAGATGCTCAGAAGTGCGGCACTCGACATTATCTCTGCCTTAAAGGTAGAGGGTGGCTGTAACTGCCAGTTTGCACTCAATCCGGAAACATTTGATTATGCTGTAATCGAGGTAAACCCAAGAGTATCCCGTTCATCTGCACTTGCATCTAAGGCAACAGGTTATCCGATTGCCAAGGTTGCGGCTAAGATTGCTATCGGCTACACACTCAACGAAATCAAGAACGCTGTAACAGGCACAACCTATGCTTGCTTTGAGCCTGCTCTCGACTATGTTGTAGTTAAGTTCCCTAAGTGGCCGTTTGATAAATTCGTTTATGCAAACCGTACACTCGGCACGCAGATGAAGGCAACAGGCGAGGTTATGGCTATTGCTCCTACATTTGAGCAGGCTATTATGAAGGCTGTAAGAGGTGCAGAGATTTCTCACGATACACTTGATGATAAGGAATTTGCTCAGCTTTCAAATGCGTCTGTTTATGACAGACTCAGCGTTTGCGACGATAAGAGAATTTTCTGTGTATATGAGGCACTCAAGAGAGGCATTACAGTAGACCAAATTCACGAGGTTACACTTATTGACGAGTGGTTCTTGGAGAAACTCAAGAATATCATTGCTGTTGAGAATGAGCTTAAAAACAGCGAGCTTACAGATGACCTCTATTACAGAGCAAAGACAATGGGTTTCCTCAACAGAACTATTGAGGCTATCACAGGCAAAAAGTGCGAAAAGAACCTTTTACCTGTTTATAAAATGGTTGATACCTGCGCCGCTGAATTTGAGGCTCAGACACCATACTTCTACTCAACCTTTGATAAGGAAAACGAGGCAGAAGAGTTTATTAAGAATAATAAATCAGACAAAAAGACAGTTATCGTATTTGGTTCAGGCCCTATCAGAATCGGTCAGGGTATCGAGTTTGACTATGCGTCTGTTCACTGCGTATGGGCACTTAAAAAGGCAGGCTACGATGTTGTTATCGTAAACAATAACCCTGAAACCGTATCAACTGACTTCGATACAGCCGACAGACTTTACTTTGAGCCGCTCACAACAGAAGATGTAATGGGCATTATCAATACAGAAAAGCCATACGGCGTTGTAGTTGCTTTCGGCGGACAGACCGCCATTAAGCTCACAAAACATATGAGCGACTGCGGTGTAAATATCCTCGGTACTTCATATGACGCTATTGATATGGCAGAGGACAGAGAGCGTTTTGACGAGCTCCTTGAGAAATACCACATTAAGCGTCCGAGAGGCGTTACAGTTATGACAACCGATGAGGCGCTTGAGGTTGCACAGACAATCGGCTATCCTGTACTTCTCCGTCCGTCTTATGTACTCGGCGGTCAGAATATGATTATCGCATTTAACGAGGCAGATGTTAAGGAGTATATGGCTATTATTCTTGCACAGAATATAGAGAACCCAATCCTTATTGATAAATACTTGCAGGGCACAGAGCTTGAGGTAGACGCAATCTGCGACGGCGAGGATATTCTTATTCCGGGTATTATGGAGCATATTGAGAGAGCCGGTATTCACTCCGGTGACTCAATCGCCGTATATCCTGCTTGGAATATTTCAGACAAGATGACTCAGACAATCATTGAAAGCTCAAAGAACCTTGCTATTGAATTGCAGACAAAGGGACTTGTAAATATTCAGTACCTTATCTATAAAGACGAGCTTTATGTAATCGAGGTTAATCCTCGTTCATCAAGAACAATTCCTTATATCAGTAAGGTTACAGGCGTACCGATGGTTGACCTTGCTACAAGAGCAATGCTCGGCGAAAAGCTCAAGGATATGGGCTACGGCACAGGACTTTACAGAAAGAGCCCTTATATTGCGGTAAAAGTACCTGTATTCAGCTTTGAAAAGCTCATAAATGTTGATAACCACCTCGGCCCTGAGATGAAGTCAACAGGTGAGGTTCTCGGTGTTGCAGGCACACTTGAGGAGGCTCTCTACAAGGGACTTATCGGTGCAGGCTACAAGATGAAGAAGAACGGCGGCGTGTTCATTACAGTTCGTAATTCCGATAAGGCAGAAATCGGCGAAATTGCCAAGAAGTACTATGACCTCGGCTTTAAGATTTATGCTACCGAGGGCACAGCGGCTGTACTTAAGAAATACGGTATTGACGCTGTTGCTGTAAAGAAAATACACGAGTGCAAGACAGACAACACACTCACACTCATTGAGTCGGGCAAGATTCAGTATGTTATTTCGACATCTGCCAAGGGCAGAATACCGTCAAGAGATTCTGTTAAAATCCGCAGAAAGACAGTTGAGAGAAACATTCCTTGTCTTACAGCTCTTGACACAGCAAACGCACTTGCAGATTGCTTAAAGAGCCACTACACACAGCACAGCACAGAGCTTATAGATATTAATCATATGAGGGATGAGAAAGAAATGCTAAAGTTCACAAAGATGCAGGGCATCGGCAATGACTACATTTATTTCAGCACTTTTGATCAGGAAATCAACAATCCGGAGGCTCTCTCTGTAAGACTTTCAGACAGACACTTCGGTATCGGCGGTGACGGTATTATTCTTGTTTGTCCGTCAAAGGTTGCTGACGCAAAGATGAAAATGTATAACCTTGATGGTTCAGAGGGTAAAATGTGCGGTAACGGTATCCGTTGCGTAGGTAAGTTCCTCTATGACCATGGTATGGTTGACTATAAAGAGAAGGACGAAATCACAATCGAAACCCTCTCAGGCATTAAGAGCCTTAAGGCTTATACAACAAACGGCGAGGTAACAAGCCTTAGAGTTGATATGGGCAAGGCAATTCTTGATCCAAAGGAAATCCCTGTTGCTATGAATAAGGACAAGATTGTAAACGAGCCTGTTACAATCGGCGACAAGGAGTACAACATTACCTGCGTATCAATGGGTAACCCACACTGCGTAGTATTTATGGACGACATCGACAACCTCGACATTGAAAAGGTTGGCCCTGTATTTGAAAACGATAAGCTCTTCCCTGAAAGAGTAAATACAGAGTTTGTTACAGTTCTTGACGACCATACAATTAAGATGAGAGTATGGGAGAGAGGCTCAGGCGAAACTTGGGCTTGCGGTACAGGCGCTTGCGCAGTAGCGGTTGCAGCTTGCGAAAACGGATTCTGCAAAAAGGGCGAAGATATTAAAATCAAGCTCAAGGGCGGCGACCTTGTTATCAATTATACAGACGAAACTGTATATATGACAGGTAACGCTGAAAAAGTATTTGAAGGAGAGATTGAGGTATAATTTATGGCTAATCATACTGAAAAGAAAGCTAAAAAATATATATTTGTAACAGGCGGTGTAGTATCCGGTCTTGGCAAGGGTATTACAGCAGCTTCTCTCGGCAGACTCCTTAAGGCAAGAGGCCTTAAGGTAGTCGCTCAAAAACTCGATCCATACATCAATGTTGATCCGGGTACAATGAGCCCATACCAGCATGGCGAGGTTTATGTAACAGAGGACGGTGCAGAAACAGACCTCGACCTCGGTCACTATGAGCGTTTTATTGACGAAGACCTCAACAAGTATTCAAACCTCACAACAGGTAAGGTATACTCAAATGTTCTTGAAAAAGAGCGTCATGGCGATTACCTCGGCAAAACAGTTCAGGTAATTCCACACATCACAAACGAAATCAAGTCTTTTATCTACAATGTAGGTGAAAAAACAGACGCTGATGTTGTTATTACAGAAATCGGCGGTACAGTAGGCGACATTGAAAGCCAGCCGTTCCTTGAGTCAATCCGTCAGGTATCACTTGAGGTTGGCAGAGAAAACAGCATTTTCATTCATGTTACACTCGTGCCTTACATTAAGGGCAGTGAGGAGCATAAGTCTAAGCCAACTCAGCATTCTGTTAAGGAGCTCCGTTCACTCGGCATCAACCCTGACATTATCGTTCTCCGTTGTGACGAACCGCTTGAGGAAAGCATTTTCAAGAAGATTGCTCTGTTCTGCAATGTTAAGCCTGACTGCGTAATCGAAAATATCACACTTCCAACTCTTTATCAGGCACCGCTTATGCTTGAGGAGAGCAATTTCTCAAATGTAGTTTGTCGTGAGCTTAACATTGCTACCGACAAAACACCTGACCTTACAGAGTGGAAAGAAATGCTCGAGAGAATTAACAACCGTACAAAGAAGTGCAGAATTGCTCTTTGCGGTAAATATGTTGCACTCCATGACGCATACCTTTCAGTTGCAGAGGCACTCCGCCATGCAGGCTTTGAAAATTCGGCTGATGTAGACATTAAGTGGGTTGACTGCGAGCTTATCACAAAGTATTCGGCTGATGAGCTTTTGGGCGATGTAGACGGTATCCTCGTTCCGGGCGGCTTTGGCAACAGAGGTGTTGAGGGCAAGGTAATGGCTGCTAAATACGCTCGTGAGCACGACATTCCATACCTCGGTATTTGCCTTGGTATGCAGACAGCAGTTATTGAATTTGCTAAGCATGTACTCGGCTATGAGGACGCAAACAGCGGTGAGTTTGCTCCTGAGGGCAAGCACAATGTAATTGACCTTATGCCCGAACAGCTCGGCATTGAAGATATGGGCGGCACAATGCGCCTTGGTGCATATCCTTGCGTTATCAAAAAAGGCTCAATTATGGAGAGAGCTTACGGCAAAGCAGAAGTACAGGAGCGCCACCGTCATCGTTATGAGTTCAATAATGATTACAGAGAAGAGATTGAAAAGGCAGGTATGATTATTACAGGTACTTCGCCAAACGGTATGCTTGTTGAGGCAGTAGAAATCCCTGCAAACAAGTTCTATATCGGTGTTCAGTATCACCCTGAGTTCAAGTCCCGTCCTAACAGAGCTCATCCGCTTTTCAGGGAGTTTATTAAGGCGTCACTTGATAAGTAATTTTGGAATTTTCTTGGTTTTGGCAATTATTTGTCACTAACCTTTTGCTCATATATCAGAAAAGGATTGATAATAATGCAGATTAACAGAAATTTTGACAACCTCGTGCCAAACTATCTTTTTGCAGAGGTTGCATCAAGAACAAATAAGTATATGCAGGAACACCCTGACAAGAAGGTAATTAAGCTCGGTATCGGCGATGTAACACTTCCGCTTGCTCCTGTTGTAATTGAGGCTATGAAGAAAGGTGCGGAAGACCTTGCACATAAGGATACTTTCAAGGGTTATCCTGATTATGAGGGCTATGCATTCCTCAGAGAGGCAATCTCTAACTACTATGCAGGCTTTGGCGTAACAGTTGGCGCAAACGAAATCTTTGTATCAGACGGTGCAAAGTCAGACTGCGGCAACATCGGTGACATTTTCGGCAAGGATAATGTTGTACTCGTTACAGACCCTGTTTACCCTGTATATGTTGACTCAAACATTATGGCAGGCAGAAAGATTGTTTACGCTAACTCAAATCGTGAGAACAACTTTGCCGCTCTCCCTGACGAGAATGTAAAGGCTGATATCATCTACCTTTGCTCACCAAATAACCCAACAGGTTCAGCTTATACAGCTGACGAGTTAAAGCAGTGGGTTGACTATGCAATCAAGAATGACGCTATCATTCTCTATGATGCAGCATATGAGGCATTTATTACAGAGGATCTCCCTCGTTCAATTTTCGCAATTGAGGGTGCAAGAAAGTGCGCAATTGAGATGTGCTCACTTTCAAAGACAGCAGGCTTTACAGGTACAAGATGTGGCTACACAATCATTCCGAGAGAGCTTGAGCGTGACGGTCACAACATCTACAATACTTGGTATCGCCGTCAGGCAACTAAGTTTAACGGTGTTTCATGGCCTGTACAGTGTGCAGCTGCCGCTGTATTCAGTGAAGAGGGTCAGAAGCAGATTAAGGAGAATATTTCTTACTACCAGGAAAACGCTAAGATTATTTCTTCAGCAATGGACGAGCTTGGCATTTATTATACAGGCGGTAAGAACTCACCGTATATCTGGCTCAAGTGTCCTAACAATATGGGCAGCTGGGAATTCTTTGACCTCCTCCTTACAGAGGCAAATGTAGTAGGTACACCGGGCGAGGGCTTTGGTAAGAACGGCGCAGGTTACTTTAGACTTACTTCATTTGGCGACAGAGAAAACACAATTGAGGCAGTAGAGAGAATTAAGAAGTTACTTTCAAAGTAATTTATTTCTACTGTTGTAGATAAGTTTAATTTAAAAAAATTATCGGTGCAGTCTTATGATTGCACCGATTTTTGCATTTTAGGGAGAAATAGCAGAAACTTAAAATTATTGGTTCATTATCAATAGTTGGAGTAAATTATGGTTTAGCCGACTTTCGGTCGGGCAACAAAGTACGGCAAAAGAAAATGTTTCCGTCCCGAAGTTAAAAGTTTGGTCAACCTTTTCAAAGGTTGTGGGTGTGGGCAAAGCCCACAAATGTTTTAAGTTAATGCAAATTTTAGTAGCCATACGGCTTGCTGTTTGGCGGCTTGAACATAATGGCGAGAGCCTTTAAAAGCGACAGCACAAAAGGAAAAATAACTACTAATTTGCCGCTTTTCAAGGGCAAATCAGTCACACCTCAAAACTTTTATGTCCTTTAAAATATCTTTTCTCTACTTATTAAAGTGTAACTTTTTTACTTTCTGCCACTTATTAGTCTTTACTTTAGCTTTATTTTAAAGTTTTTATTAATCTAAAGTTTGGTTATTCTATTGTGTAATTACAACTCTTTGTTTTTTATTAAAATTAGTACATATTTATTATTTTATGGGCTCTGCAAAACCCGCAACCCTTTAAAAAGGGTTGACCTAAATTTTAGATTTTCTGTTTGCGATATTAAACTTATTCTTTTAACCAACACCAAACAAAACCTCCTGCCAATCGACAGGAGGTAATTTTGTAAAATAATAAATCAATCGTCATCGTACTCATTATCCGGTACAATGTCAATCATTTTTGCGTCACTTTTAATTTTCTTTGCAAAGTGTCCGATTGATGCCATAAGTGCAAGTCCCGAAATTCCCTCGTAAACAAGTGTAATGCCGAGCACAACCATTATGAAATCGGCAAAAACGGTCGGGAAAATAATTGTTGAAATCGCAAAAATTATAATCAATGCAGAAACAATAAAGCTGATCCACCAATATTTCACACCGAGCACCTTTAGCTGAAATGACCTTTTTATGTCAATGGCACTGTCTACAATAATCAAAATTCCGATAATGGCAAATATCATTCCGTAAATCGACTGCGGCGAAATCAAGAAAAACACGCCGAATGCGGTTGCGGCAATGCCGACAATCATTTCAAAGCCGAACGATGCCTGCTTTGCGGTGAAGTAGGTTATAAGATTAAAAAGTCCGTAAACCGTAAGTGCTCCGCCGAGTGCGTAGCATAGCGCAATGCTCACCTTGTCGGGATAAAATATCATTACAAAGCCGAGTACGATATACGCAAGGGCAGAGATAATGGCGGTTGATATTGCCTTGCCCTGTTTAGTTTTATTATTTTTCATATTGTCTCCTCATCAGTCAATGCGCTTGTCGCAGTAGTCGCACATCTGCATACCGAGCTTGAGATATGAGCGGTTTGGCAAATATTCCTCTTTTGCGGTTATGCACTTAGAATTTGAACAGCGCTTGTCAATAATTGATATATCTCTGCTTTTCAGCATAAAGTCATCGTCCTGCAACAGCAAGAGTATGAGCGCCATTCTGCCGTACATTCCGTATTGCGCCTGCTTAAAGTACAGCGCACGAGGGTCATCGTCTATGTCAACAGTAATTTCATTTACTCGTGGGAGCGGATGGAGAATTATCATATCCTCCTTTGCCTTTGCCAGCTTTTCCTTGTCAAGTACAAATACATACTTCTGCTTTTCGTATTCTTCCTTGCTCGCAAAGCGCTCCTGCTGTATTCTTGTCATATAGAGTACATCAAGGTCAGAAATCGCACTTGCAAGGTCGTTTGAAAATTCATATTTACAGCCGTTCTTTTCAAGAATATCAATGATGTAGAGCGGCACTTGTAATTCTTTTGTAGAAATAAGCACAAATGAATTGTTATCGTACTGCGAAAGCGCCTTGATAAGCGAGTGCACAGTTCTGCCGTTGAGCAGGTCGCCGCAAATACCGATTTTTAAATTATCAAGTCTGCCTTTTTCACAGCTGAGTGTTACAATATCGGCGAGCGTTTGAGTAGGGTGCAGATGACCGCCGTCACCGCAGTTTATAAACGGTACGCCTGCATACATAGACGCCGCCATAGCCGAACCCTCAACAGGGTGGCGCATAGCGATAATATCGGCATATCCGCCAACAATAGTAATGGTATCTTTAAGGCTTTCGCCCTTTGAAACAGAGGAATTAAGCGGATTGTCAAAGCCTATTGTTCGTCCGCCGAGCTTTAGCATAGCGGTCTGAAACGACATCTGAGTTCTTGTGCTCGGCTCGTAGAACAGAGTAGCAAGAATTTTGCCGTCACAGGCGTGTCTGTAATCGGCAGGATTTTCCATAATTTTTTTAGCCTTTTTAATCAGCATATCAAGCTGATTTTTAGACATTGCGTCAAGGTCTATAAGATTTTTATTAGCCATAAAAACACTACCTTTATAATTTTCTTTTATTTTATCAAAAATACACAGGTTTTTAATATCTATAAAGAAAAATAACATATAAATTTACAATTTATGTCAAGACAAAACTATCTATATATTATTTTACAATTTTTACTGAAATTTTGTTAAAAATATATTTTGACTTAATTGTCAATTTATATTATAATAGGAAAAATATGGTGTTAATGTAATAAAATTTAACTTTAATGAGGAATGACCTTTGTTTAGCAACTACCAATTAAGCGATGAGATGAAACGGGCGGTTGGCACACAGCTTGTATTGTGGAAAGGAAAGCCCGAAAAAAAGTGCGCTGTTTTCCAACAAATTTTCAATCCTATGCTTATTTTGTCACTGATAATTACGGCATATATCATTATGTTTTACATAAACGGCAATGCGTCCACTTCGCCGAGAGCGCCCGCATACCTCGGCGAGTTTAACGAATTTCAGCAGAGCTTGTTGAAAGCAAGCGATACACTGTATGTGGTCAAATTTTATATTTTCCTGTTTTCGCCGATAATTCCTATCGGACTGTATATATTAGGCTTTGTCTTTATGCTCAAGCAATACAAAAATGCCGAGTATGTAATTACCGACAGAGGCTTGTTTGCAGCAAAAGGAATTTTTGGCAAGAAAATATCTTATAAACCCTTTACCGAGATTTATAACATAGAAATAAAAAAGGAAATTACAGACAGTATCTGTAATACGGGTACGATTATTGTAATGTATGAATATCCGCAGCAGTCCGGCAGTTTTAGAGGTTTTATCAATATGACGCCTTTAAAAATAAAAAATATTCCCGATTATTTACAGGTTTGCGGTATGTTAAAAGAAAAAATGAGGTGTGAACATTATGTATAATGATTATAAGGTGAGCGCAGAGTTGCAGAGTATGATTACCAACGAGCGCATAGTGTGGGCAGGCAGACCTAAAAAGTCGTGCTTTGTGCTGGAGTGCGTATTAAACCCAATGCTTATTTTTGCTTTCATTTGGTTTATGTTTGACTTTATGTTTATAAGTCAAATTTTCTCAAGCGATTTTTCTGAGTTAGACTCAAGCGTATGGATGTTTGTCGGCTTTTTCGCTCTTCATTTAATGCCTGTATGGATTTATCTCGGCGGCGTTATATTTTCATTCAGAAGGCTGAAAAACACAGAGTACGCAATAACAGATCGTGGAATTTATGTTACAAGCGGCTGTTTTGCTAAGCAGTATAATTTTAAACCGTTTACAGACCTTTCACATGTGTATATCCACAGAGGAGTTTTAGACCAAATGCTCGGTGTGGGCGATGTTATTTCGGAGTGCCACCACTATGCATATTCTCGCACAAACAGCACTTCAGCTTCGTCACATTCGTCGGGATTTAATATTACCGATATTCCCGACTATGTTGAGGTTTGCAATCTTATTAAAAAGTATCAGACCGATATTTACGCCGATACACAGTATCCTAACGATTTCAGACCGCAGGGCAACCACGGATACAACACAAAGTATTATCCGAACGGCGGAGTAAATCCAAATAATTTTTACGGACAGAACAGCAATCCGAACGCTTACTACAATAACCAGCGCAACGCATATTATAATCAAAACAATGCGCAAAATTACAACAGAAATTATAATGCAAATCCGCAGAATATCAATCCCGATTACAACAGCAACCCCGATTTTACGGGCGAAAATTGTGACACTCACAACGGCTATGAGGTAAACGGCGGAAGTAATAATTACGATAGCTGGGACAGTCCAAACGCAGGCAAAAACAAAGACAGCTGGGACAATCAGTAAGAATTTGCAGAAATATTTATAAATTTGTTTTGACATTTTACAGCTTTGGTACTATAATAAAATAAACAATACAAAACGGGAGCCAATCGGCTGAGAGGAAATGAATTGACATTTCGACCGTAAACCTGATTTGGATAATGCCAACGGAGGGACTTTGTAGCCGAAGTTTATTATAGATTTGCGGCAAATATTTTTCAGCAAACAAAGTGCACCGATTTGGTGCACTTTATTTTTTTGCTCAATTTAAGAGTTGAGGTTCTGAACTACACTCAAAATTCCAATCATTCGGAGGTGAACTTATGATAAAAATTAACGGAGTAAACATTGACAAAGCAGAGCTTTCGCTTATGCAGTATCTTGAAGAAAATTCAATTTCACCACAGAGAATTGCAGTTGAGCTTAACGAGGAAATTCTGCCAAAGGCAAATTACGCAGACGCCGTACTCAAAGACGGCGATGTGGTAGAAATAGTAAATTTTGTCGGCGGCGGTTGCTGAGCTTTTTTGCATTGATTTATAAAGGAGATAATGATAATGGAAAATGATAAGCTGATTTTAGGCGGTCACGAGTTTAATTCCCGATTTATTCTCGGTTCGGGCAAGTATTCACTCGACCTCATAAAGGCGGCTGTTGAAAACGCAGGCGCAGAGATTATTACACTCGCTCTCAGACGAGCTGTTACAGGCAAGGTTGCAAACATTCTTGACTATATTCCAAAGAATGTTACCCTTTTGCCAAATACCTCCGGCGCAAGAAACGCAGACGAGGCTGTAAGAATTGCAAGACTTGCTCGTGAGGCAGGCTGCGGAGATTTTATTAAGATTGAAGTAATCAGAGATTCCAAGTACCTTTTGCCGGATAATTACGAAACGGTAAAGGCTACCGAAATTCTTGCAAAAGAGGGTTTTGTGGTACTTCCGTATATGTATCCCGACCTCAATGTGGCAAGAAGTCTTAGAGATGCAGGCGCAGCCGCTATTATGCCGCTCGGTTCGCCAATCGGTTCAAACAAGGGTATTGCCACCAAGGAATTTATTAAAATCATCATTAACGAAATCGACTTGCCTGTCATTGTAGATGCAGGCATCGGCAGACCGTCACAGGCTTGCGAGGCTATGGAAATGGGCGCAGCCGCTGTAATGAGCAACACTGCCATTGCCACAGCAGGCGACATTCCTATGATGGCTAACGCATTTAAAAAGGCTATTGAGGCAGGCAGACAGGCTTACCTATCGGGTCTTGGCAGAGTTATTGAAAACGGTGCGTCCGCATCTTCACCTCTCACAGGTTTTCTTGAAAGCTGAGGTGTGACAAATGGAAGAAAGAATTGACCATATGAAATATCTGCCCGATATGGAGCAGATTGACTCGGATATAATGGACAGGGTAATCTCGGCTATGAACGATTACGACCCGTCTTTATACACAGAAAGCGATGTTCGCAGAGCACTTGAGCACGATGAAAAGACTGTTGATGATTTCAAAGCCTTGCTCTCACCGTCAGCCTTGCCTTTGCTTGAAGAAATTGCCGAGGCGGCAAGGGTTGAAACCAAAAAGCACTTCGGCAACTCGGTAAATATGTTCACACCGCTTTATATCTCAAATTATTGTGAAAACTATTGCATTTATTGCGGCTTTAACTGCCACAACAAAATTCACCGTGCCAAGCTCAATGCCGAGGAAATCGAGCACGAAATGCAGGCAATCGCCAAAACAGGTTTGCAGGAAATTTTGCTTTTGACAGGCGAAAGCAAAAAGATGTCCGATGTAAAATACATTGGCGAGGCTTGCAAAATTGCGAGAAAATATTTTAAGGTGGTAGGTCTTGAGGTTTACCCCATGAACAGTGACGAGTACCGCTATGTTCACGAATGTGGCGCAGACTATGTAACCGTTTTTCAGGAAACCTATAATTCCGACAAGTACGAAACTCTGCACCTTGCAGGTCACAAAAGAATTTTTCCGTATCGTGTCAACACTCAGGAAAGAGCGCTCATGGGCGGTATGCGTGGCGTAGGCTTTGCCGCACTTTTGGGACTCAGCGACTTTAGAAAGGACGCCTTTGCAACGGGTATGCACGCTTATCTTATACAGAGAAAGTATCCGCACGCAGAAATCGCCTTTTCTTGCCCAAGGCTCAGACCGATTATTAATAACGATAAAATCAATCCAAAGGATGTGCACGAGCCGCAGCTTTTGCAGGTGATTTGCGCATACAGATTGTTTATGCCGTTTGCAAGCATTACCATTTCCACAAGAGAATGTCAGCGTTTTCGTGACAATGTGGTTGACATTGCCGCTACCAAAATTTCGGCAGGCGTAGATGTCGGCATTGGCGGTCATGACGGTGAAAGTGAGAAAAAGGGCGATGAGCAGTTTGAAATTTCGGACGGCAGAAATGTTGACGAGGTTTACAAGGCTCTCACAGACAAGGGCTTACAGCCTGTTATGAGCGACTATATCTATGTGTAATGTAGTCAGCGTTACCGCAAAGCCGCTCTGCAAAGATGATTTTTTGCAGAGAATAAGAAAAATATCGGATTCCGAAGTGCAATATATAATTCTTAGGGAGAAATATCTTTCGGAGCAGGAATATTATTCACTTGCAAAAGAGGTTCTCTCTGTTTGCGACAAGGAAAAACTTATTATACATAATTTTATCGGCACAGCCGAAAGCCTTGGCATTAAAAAAATCCACTTGCCGTTTAGTGCGTTTAAAGAATTAAACAGCAGGCGAAATTTTGATATAGTCGGTACTTCTGTTCACAGTGTTGATGACGCAGCTTTTGCGCAGGAAAACGGTGCGGACTATATCACAGCAGGGAATATTTATGAAACAGACTGCAAAAAAGGATTAAAGGGCAAAGGGGTTAATTTTTTGCGAAATGTGTGCGAGAGTGTAGATATTCCCGTATATGCAATCGGCGGTATAAATGCCGATACGGCAGGCGGCTTTAAGGCGGTAACAGAGAAAAATTTTGCAGGAGTATGTGTAATGTCATTGCTTATGCAATGCGAAAATATAGACAACGAGGTTTTGAAACTACAATCGAAATTGAGGTGATATGCGTGATATTTGACAAAAAAATGCTTGCCCTGTATGCAATAACAGACCGTAAATGTATCGGTGAAAAAGGTCTTGAATACAGTGTTGAACAGGCCTTGTACGGCGGAGCAACAATAGTTCAGCTCAGAGATAAGGGAGCAAATATTGACACACTCTGTAAAGAGGCAGACAGTCTGCTGAAAATTTGCCAAAGGTACGGCGCACCGCTCATCATTAACGATAATGCAGAGGTTGTCCTCAAAACAGGCGCTGACGGTGTTCACCTCGGTCAGAGCGATATGGAGCTTGCCCACGCAAGGGAAATTCTCGGCAACGATAAAATAATCGGCGGTTCGGCTCGTACGGTTGAGCTTGCCAAAAAAGCCGAGGAGAGCGGCGCAGATTACATTGGCTGCGGTGCGGTGTTCGGCACTCTTACAAAGTCAGACGCAAAATATATCGGCACTCAAAGGCTCAAAGAAATTTGCACCTCGCTCAGTATTCCCGTTGTAGCAATCGGCGGTGTAAACGCAGGGAATATTTCTCAGCTTGAGGGCTGCAAAATCAGCGGTGTGGCAGTTGTAAGCGCACTTTTCGGCGCAGAGAATGTTTATACTTCCGCACAGGAATTAAGTAAACTCGCCGACAGCGTAATTTACGGAGGTTAATGTGAAAACTGTATTGACAATAGCAGGCAGCGACTGTTCGGGCGGCGCAGGAATACAGGCTGATATTAAAACTATTACAATGCATCATTGCTATGCCATGAGCGTTATTACCGCACTCACAGCGCAGAACACCACAGGTGTTTACGGCATTGAGCAGACGAGCGATGACCTTATAGCAAATCAGCTTGACTGCGTATTTACCGATATTTTCCCGGACGCAGTAAAAATAGGTATGGTTTACGGCAATAATTCCGCAAAAGTAATTGCCGACAAGCTCAATTTTTACAAAGCAAAAAATATTGTGACCGACCCTGTAATGGTATCTACCAGCGGCAGCAGGCTCATAAGTGAGCAGGGACTTGAAAATCTGAAAAAATATCTTTTGCCGATTTCCTCACTTGTCACTCCGAATGTACCCGAGGCTGAAATTTTGAGCGGAATTAATATCAAAAATTTACAGGATATGCAAAATGCCGCTAAAATAATTTCAGATAAATACGGCTGTGCCGTACTCTGTAAGGGCGGTCATTTAGAGGATTGCAGTGATGATTTGCTTTACTCCGACGGCGAGTTTTATACTTACCACTCGTTAAGAATTGACAATCCCAATACTCACGGCACCGGATGTACGCTTTCAAGCGCAATAGCAAGCAATCTTGCGAAAGGCTTTGCAATTACTCCAGCTGTTGTGAACGCAAAGGCGTATGTAACAAAAGCAATCAGCGTAAAACTTGACCTCGGCAACGGCAGAGGGCCGCTGATGCATAACTATATTTTAAACGAAATCAGAAAGGCAGATGAAATATGAGAGAATACTCAACACAGATGGAGGCTGCAAGAAAGGGAATTGTAACCAAGGAACTCGAAATTGTAGCCAAAAAAGAGAGAATGACAGTAGAGGAGCTTATGCCGCTCGTAGCGCAGGGCAAAGTTGCCATTTGCGCAAATAAAAATCATAAGTGCATTGACCCGGAGGGTGTCGGCTCAATGCTCAAGACCAAGATAAATGTAAACCTCGGCATTTCAAGAGATTGCAAGGACTATGACATTGAAATGGAAAAGGTTATGCAGGCTGTAAATATGGGTGCTCACGCAATTATGGATTTGTCATCACACGGAAATACAATTCCTTTCCGCAGAAAGCTCACAAGCGAGTGCCCTGCAATGATTGGTACTGTACCTGTTTACGATTCCGTTATCCACTATCAGCGTGACCTTGATACTCTCACAGCGCAGGACTTCATTGATGTTGTAAGACTTCACGCACAGGATGGCGTAGACTTTGTAACACTTCATTGCGGCATTACACGCAAGACCATTGAGCAGATTAAAAAGCATAAGAGAAAGATGAACATAGTTTCTCGTGGCGGTTCACTTGTATTTGCGTGGATGTGTATGACAGGCAACGAAAACCCGTTCTATGAGTATTACGATGAAATTCTCGACATTTGTCGTGAGTACGATGTAACAATTTCTCTCGGTGACGCTTGCCGCCCCGGCTGTCTTGCAGATGCCTCCGATGTGTGCCAAATTGAGGAGCTTGTGCGCCTTGGCGAGCTTACAAAGAGAGCATGGGCAAAGAATGTTCAGGTTATGGTTGAGGGTCCGGGTCATATGCCTATGGACCAAATTGAGGCAAATATGAAAATTCAGCAGACCATCTGCTGCGGTGCGCCGTTCTATGTGCTCGGCCCGCTTGTAACTGATATTGCCCCCGGCTATGACCACATTACTTCGGCTATCGGCGGAGCTATTGCCGCAGCATCCGGCGCAGCATTCTTGTGCTATGTAACCCCTGCCGAGCACTTGGCTTTGCCAAATGTTGACGATGTAAAGCAGGGCATTATTGCCTCTAAAATTGCGGCACACGCAGCCGACATTGCAAAGGGTGTGCGTGGTGCAAGAGAGATTGACGATAAAATGGCAGACGCAAGAAGAAAGCTCGATTGGGAGGCTCAGTGGGAATGTGCCATTGATCCCGAAACCGCAAGAAAAATTCGTGATGACCGCAAGCCTGAGCACGAAGATACTTGCTCAATGTGCGGTAAATTTTGCGCCGTAAGAAGTATGAATAAAGCACTTAACGGCGAACATATCGACATTCTTTGATAATTAATTTAAAAATAACATACCTGTATTCCAAAGCACCTTGCATTAATTGCAGGGTGCTTTTTTGTCTTTCTTTAAAAATATTTTAAAAAATTAGCCTAATTAGTGCAATATTCAAGGTTTTTTAAGTATTGTAAAGGGGGTGTTATATGAACACAGAAATCATCACTGCGCTTATAGTTGCGGTGGGGAGTATAATTTGCCAATTACTTATAAATGCCTCTAACCGCAGACGGCAGGAGAGCGAAAACGAAAAAACAAAATCATTAATTGTATACCGCATAGATCAGCTTGAGCGCAAGCAGGATAAGTACAATCATTTGCAGGAAAGAGTTTTCACGCTTGAGCGATTATCGGCGGTTACAGATGAAGAAATCAGAGTGGCAAATCATAGAATAGCCGATTTGGAGCATATAAATTCAAAAAAGGGGAGAATATATGAAAGGTAATTTTAAAAATTGGGCAAAGGCTGCGGGAGTTCGTGCGGTAAAAACAGTGGCGCAAACCGCTGTATCAATTATCGGTGTGTCGGCGCTAATCAGCGAGGTTAATTGGCTTGCGGTGCTTTCGGCAAGTATGCTTGCAGGCATTTTGTCATTGCTCACAAGCATTGCAGGCTTGCCCGAAATTTCAGAAAAATAAGTACATTAGCGGCATATCCGAATATTATGTAATATGAAGATGTGCTTTACAAAAAACTGCCTTAAACGAGCATTGCACACATTTTTGCAGACTGCCTTCGGCTATATCATCGCAAACCTTGCGCTGTTTTTAACAGGAACAAACTTTGCAAATGAAGAAATGTGGAAAAGCGCACTCTGCGGACTGTTGGTTTCTTCGGTTTCGGCAGGACTTTCAGCGGTTATGAACCTTGAAAAAAAGGAAGAAAAACCACAGTGTGACGAAAAATGCTCAGAAATTCAGAAAAATGAATGAATACTAATTTGCAAAAAATAAATAATAATATTGTCAGCCGCAGGTCAGCTCGACCTGCGGTTATTGTTTTATGCATAAATATGTATTATAATATAAAGGAAACACAGTATGGAAATACTTTCGTCAACGCTAAATCATATAGCAGTGCTTTTTTCTTTTATCCTCATCGGATTTATTCTTAAAAAGAAAAATATTTTACCCGATACCAGCGGCAGAACCCTGTCACGGCTTGAAAACGGAATTTTTATGCCTGCGGTGGTAATCAATACCTTTTGGAACAACTGCACCGCAGAAAATATAAGCCGAAAATGGATTTTTCTTGTATACAGCACAGCGCTTTTGCTTACGGCAATTTTCCTTGCTTTTATAATTTCAAAATTTCTCACCAAGGACGAGTATTTGCGCAAGGTTTACAGGTTTTCGCTCTCGGTGTCGAACTTCGGCTTTGTCGGCACTGCGCTCGTGCAGGGAATTTACGGAGCTGAAAGCATAGAGCTTTTTGACTACCTAATATTCACCCTGCCGCTCAATATGTTTACTTATTCAATCGGTATTGCTTGGCTTGTGCCATCCGACAAAGGCGGATTTTCTTTAAAATCGCTATTAAATCCGATATTCGTTTCGCTGTTTATAGGCGCATTCCTCGGACTTTTTCAGATACCGAGAATACGCCTTGTCGACACAATAATTTCAGAATCCGCCGCTTGTATGGCGCCGGTTGCTATGATTCTCACAGGCTTTGTCATAGCGGGATACGAAATAAAAAGCCTGCTTAAAGTAAAGCAGACCTATATTGTTGCGGTGTTGAGATTAATAGTGTTTCCAACGATTTTCGTGCTTGCACTGAGATTTTTAAATACAGACAGCGAAATAATCTTTGCCACCCTTTGCGCAAACGCAATGCCGCTCGGAATGAACACAGTAATAATCCCCTCGGCGTACGGCGAAAGTCCGCAAACGGGAGCAAGCCTTGCCCTTGTATCTCAGGCAATGGCGGCGGTCACAGTACCCACAATGTTTTTAATATTTTTTTAGGAGATTTAATATGAAAATTTATCTTGCGTCACCGTTTTTTAACGATAATGAAATTGCAAATATCCGCCAAGCGGTTGAAATTTTAAATGCAAAGGGACACGAGGTTTTTGTGCCGATGGAGCACGATGTTGAGAATAGAGAAAGTCTTACCAATGCCGAGTGGGCAGAGGAGATTTTTAAGATTGATAAAAGCGGAATAGACAGCTGCGATGTGGTTGTGCTGCTTTACGGCGGAATGTACTCCGACAGCGGCACTGCATGGGAATGTGGTTATGCCTATGCGACAGGCAAAAAGGTAGTAGTGTGTTGCTGCAATGCCGAACAGCCAAACTTGATGATAGTAAACGGCAGCCACGCATTTTTAAACAGCATAAATGCCCTCAAAGATTACGACTTTTCCAAAATGCCAATTATCCGCACCGCAGGCGAGCAGAAGTGAGTTTGTTATGAAAGGTTTAAGAACAAAAGAAAACTTTAAATTCTTAAGATTTTGGAAAATAGTTCAGGATTCGGCAAATGCAATGGGGAAAATATTTTTTCTCGATTGCGGAGATGGAAATTGTTTTGAAGATGATAATATTGAATGTGAAAACCTTACAGGCTGGTTAATTGACATAGATAAATCAAATGAGTTTGAAGTTATATTCAAGTCATTTTCTAATATTGACGATGTATGGGACGATTATTTAGCATTTGTAGCTTGGCATAAAAATGATGATAATAATATTAGCGTAACTTTTGAATGGCTCTGATACATACTCAAGCACTTGGCAAAAGCTGAGTGCTTTTTTGCAGAATATAAAAGTTGTCACTCGGCTTATAGAGTTTTTGAGTACAGATATTTATGTAAAATATAATATGAACTTACAATTTTGCACTTTTAATAAAACCACTCATATCCTGCGTTGTGATTACATAATAATAAATTATGCCGACAAATCATATAAGTTTTATGAGTATAAAATTGTAAAAATTTGTCAGATGTAAGAAATTTGTGTTTAATTATTTTGAATTTACCAAAAGTGTTGACATTTTATGATGAAAGTAGTAAACTAATAATCAGTTAGCGAGTGCTAACTTTTTTAGAGCATTAAAGTTAGTTTCTGCTAATTAGTTGGCACTAATCAAAGCGGTGAGGATGGTGAGTTTATGCCTTTAACATTTGCCGATCCGGGCGTTGAAAACATTATCAAAAAAATCGGAGGAAACTCTGAGGTTCGTGCACATCTTGAAAACTTGGGTTTTGTTGTTGGCGGTACAGTAACAGTTGTTACCTCAATGGCAGGCAACCTTATAGTTAATGTTAAGGGAGCACGAGTTGCAATCAGCCGTGAAATGGCAAGCAAAATTATGATTTAATGGAGGTACAGTATGAGAACTCTGAGAGATGCAAAAATCGGAGAAACCGTAAAGGTTGCAAAACTTAACGGTGCAGGCGCAATTAAGCGCAGAATAATGGATATGGGTATTACAAAGGGCGTTGAAATTTATATCCGCAAGGTAGCACCGCTCGGTGACCCTATTGAGGTTACAGTAAGAGGCTACGAGCTTTCTTTGCGTAAAGCAGATGCTGAAATGATTGAGCTTGTTTAAGTAAAATACGGGGATTTCCCCGATATTTTTTAAGTTTTAAGTTAGCCTAAAATAACTATTTAATTTATGAGAGGAAGACATTAATGGGTATTAAAATTGCACTTGCAGGTAATCCTAACTGCGGTAAAACCACCCTTTTTAACGCTCTTACAGGTTCAAACCAATTTGTTGGTAACTGGCCGGGCGTTACTGTTGAGAAGAAAGAGGGTAAGCTCAAAAAGCACAACGATGTTGTAATTATGGACTTGCCGGGTATTTACTCACTTTCTCCTTACACACTTGAAGAAGTAGTTGCTCGTAACTATCTTATTGAGCAAAGACCTGACGCAATTCTTAACATTGTAGACGGTACTAACCTTGAGCGTAACCTTTACCTTACAACACAGCTTACCGAGCTTGGCATTCCTGTTGTTGTTGCCATCAATATGATGGATGTTGTAAAGAAGAGCGGAGATAAGATCGACACCAAGGAGCTTGCTAAAGAGCTTGGCTGCAAGGTTGTTGAAATTTCTGCTTTAAAGGGAACAGGTATTATGGAGGCTGCCGAGGCTGCGATTGACGCTGCCGAAAACACCAAAACTGTTCCTATGCACACATTCAACGGTGTGGTTGAACACGCTATTGCTCATATTGAAGAGGCAGTAGTTCACGAAATGCCTGAAGAGCAGCAGAGATGGTATGCTATCAAGGTATTTGAGCGTGATGATAAGGTTATGGCAAAGCTCAACCTTAGCGATGAAATCAAAAAGCATGTTGAAACTGACATCGAAAATGCCGAAAAAGAGCTTGACGATGACAGCGAAAGCATTATTACAAACGAAAGATATGTTTACATAGCTACCATTATTAAGACTTGCTACAAGAAAAAAAGCAAGGGCAGCCTTTCAACATCAGACAAGATTGATAAGGTTGTTACAAACCGTTGGCTTGGTCTTCCGATTTTTGCGGTAATTATGTTCCTTGTTTACTATATTTCAATGCAGACAATAGGTACAATGGCAACAGACTGGGCGAATGACGGCTTGTTCGGTGACGGCTGGCATTTGTTTGGTATTGGTTCTTCTCAGACAGAAGAGGCTGAAGAAACTTACGGCGATTCAGACGCAATTATCGAGGCTTTCAATGAGCAGTACGGTAATGATGACATTGCAGCTGCCGTTGACCTTGAAGATGAAAATTATTCTGAAGACGCAGCAAAAGCAGCGCTCTCTCAGCTTGTAACATTAACTCCTGCCGATGCAAATGTTACTTATTCTGTTGAAGATGAAGAAACACTTGAGGTAACTGAAACTCCTAATACAACAAAGGCTCAGCTGCAGGAGGCAGTAGACAATTATCTCAATACAGATTACAAAGAGGCTTACGGCGCTCCTGACGCAAGCACATACGGTGTTTGGGTTCCCGGTATTCCTGTTCTTATCGGCAACGGACTTGACGCTATTAATTGTGCCGATTGGCTCAACGGTCTTATCCTTGACGGTATCGTAGCCGGTGTAGGTGCGGTTCTCGGTTTCGTACCGCAGATGCTCGTACTCTTCTTACTCCTTGCATTCCTTGAGAGTTGCGGTTATATGGCTCGTATCGCATTCGTACTCGACAGAGTATTCCGTAAGTTCGGACTTTCGGGTAAGTCGTTTATTCCAATGCTTGTTGGTACAGGCTGCGGCGTTCCGGGTATTATGGCATCTCGTACTATTGAAAACGAGCGTGACCGCCGTATGACAATTATGACAACAACATTTATTCCTTGCGGTGCAAAAATGCCGTTCATTGCTATGATCGCAGGTGCTATTTTTAATGGATCACCATGGATAGCTACATCAGCTTACTTTATCGGTATGGCTGCAATCGTAGTTTCAGGTATTATGCTTAAGAAGACAAAGATTTTCTCAGGCGATCCTGCTCCATTCGTTATGGAACTTCCGGCTTACCATCTCCCAACAGTAGGCAATCTTCTCCGTTCAATGTGGGAGCGTGGCTGGTCATTCATTAAAAAGGCCGGTACAATCA
Organism: Eubacterium sp. OM08-24; assembly: GCF_003438075.1. Taxonomy (GTDB): domain Bacteria; phylum Bacillota; class Clostridia; order Oscillospirales; family Acutalibacteraceae; genus Ruminococcoides. Next base: position 172,569 of record NZ_QSTA01000001.1, read on the forward strand.
TTCTTCTTTCAACAATCCTTGTTTGGTTTACAACATACTTCGGATTTGTTGACGGTCAGTTCCAGATGCTTTCAGAGGATCAGATCAGCAATTCAATTCTTGCCGCTATCGGTAACTGCATTGCTTGGATCTTTACTCCGCTTGGTTGGGGCAATTGGCAGGCTGCCGTTGCATCTGTTACAGGACTTGTTGCTAAAGAGAATATCGTTGGTACAATGGGTATTCTTTATCCGGGCGGATGGTCAGAAATCGGCGCTGCATTTACAGCAATCAGCGGTTTCTCATTCCTCGTATTCAACCTCCTCTGCGCTCCTTGCTTTGCGGCTATCGGTGCTATGAAGAGAGAGATGAACAACGCTAAGTGGACTTGTTTCGCAGTAGGCTATCAGTGCGTATTTGCTTATGCAATCGCTCTTATGATTAACCAGTTTGGCGGACTCTTTACAGGCAATGTAAATGTTATCGGTCTTATTTTTGCGGTTTTGGTACTTGCATTTATGATTTATATGCTTGTAAGACCATACAAAGAGGCAAATACATTGAAAACCAATGTTAAAGTAAAGGGCTAATAAAATAGATAGGGAGGATGTATATGCTTACTTTTTTAGCCAATAATCTTGGTACAATAGTTGTTTTGCTTATAGTTATTGCTGTTGTAGCGGCAATTATCATCAGCCACTTTAGGGCAAAGAAAAAGGGCAAATCTTCTTGTGGCAGCTGCGGCTGCGGATGTGCATCCTGTGCAATGGCAGGCAAATGCCACCCTAACACACATAAATAATTAATCACAACTAAAACAACCGTACATTCATTTAATTATGTTTGTACGGTTGTTTTTTGGTTCTGTTATAAATGTGTGGCAGCATTAATAATGGTTTGCCGTACTTTCGGTCGGGAAACAAAGTACGGCAAACGCTACACTTTCTGCCCGAAGTTAAAAGTTTGGTCAACCTTTTCAAAGGTTGTGGGTGTGGGCAACGCCCACAAATACTTTCAATTATCTCAAATTAGTGATATCCAAACGGCTTGCCGTTTGGTGGCTGAATATAATGGCGAAAGCCTCTGCAACAGCAACAAAAGAAAAAGCAACGCTACTATAACTACTAATTTGTCACTTTTCAAGGGCAAATTAGTCACTCACAAAAATTTTTTGCGTCCTTTAGAATAACTTTACTCTACTTTGACTAAAGTGTAACTTTCTTACTCTCTGCCACTCATTATTCTTAACTTTTGTTTTATCTAAAAATTTTGATTACTCTAAAGTTTAGTTATTCTATATAAATAATTGCAACTGTTTGTTTTTTATTGAAAATCAGTGCAATTTTATAATTTTATGGGCTCTGCCCAAACACGCAACCCTTTAAAAAGGGTTGACCTGAATTTTGAATTTATTAAACTAAACTTTGTGCGATAACCATAATTTACTCCTCCATCTGCTTTCCGAGAAATGCGGCAGCTGAGTGTGCAAGTTTTACCTCAGTTTCGGTTGGAATTTTATTATCTTCGCTCATAAGCATTACAACCGCACCTGTAACATCGCCTGCGGCTATAATAGGGTAAATAACTGCCGCCCGATGTTCCACACCCTCAACAGGCTGAATATCGCCGATTGTAGCTTGCGTGGCAGTGTAGCTTTTCCTGTTTTCCATATAGTTTTCAAGAACCGAGGATACCCTGCGCTCAAGCATTTCTCGCTTAGAAACTCCCGAGGCGGCAATCACATGGTCTTTGTCGCATATAATAACAGGCAAACCGCTCACCCTCGACAAAACATCCGCATATTGTGACGCAAAAGCCGAGAGTTCCCCGACAGGCGAATACTTTTTGAATATAACCTCGCCATCGGTAGCAGTATATATTTCAAGTGGGTCGCCCTCACGAATACGAAGAGTGCGGCGGATTTCTTTTGGTATAACAACACGACCGAGGTCGTCTATTCTTCTTACAATACCTGTTGCTTTCATATCAAATCTCCCCTTATTTTGTAATATTTGCAAAATATTGCATTAATATTGTTTGAATTATAATTGCATTTATACCGCCGTTTAAAAATAAAATATGCACCGTATTATCAGCTTTACGGTGCATACAGTGTTTATTCTTTAATTTTCAACACAACAGAAAGTGTAAATTTCATTTCATCGGGGTTAAAGCTATGGCTTACATTGCCGTCATATTGCTTTGCAATTCGCTCTATGCTCTTAATTCCGTAGCCGTGAATAAATTTATTGCTTTTAGTTGTTTGCAGTTTGCCGTCCTTTAGGTTAGGCGCAGAGGAGCAGTAGTTCCAAGCGTTGATTACGATATAGTTTGTGTTTATCGGCTTTACAGTCAGCTCAATTTTCTTATTGTTTGCATTTTGTGTAGCCTCAATGGCATTTTCAAGCAGGTTGTCAAGCAGAGAGGTTATATCGTTATCAGACATAAACGAAAAATCAATATCACGAATATCGCAGTAAAAATCAATCGTTTTGTCTTTGCAGGTGTTCATATATCTGTTTATGATTGCGTTTATCAGCTTGTTGTCGCTGTATATTCTCAAATACTTGATTTGATAGTTTTCGTATAGGTTATCTATATATTTGTTAATGCCCTCAAAGTCCTTTTCGTTTGAAAGCTCTTTTATAGACAACAGGTGGCGCTTTATATCGTGAATAAGTATGTTTGAGTTTTCGTATTGATTTTGCAGAATCGAGTAATACTCTGTATCAATCTCGGATTTTTGCTTTTGAAGTTTCAAAGAAGTGTTTTCAGCCTGAGTTTGCAGTACGCTTTCGTGAACAAGAAAAACCACAATATTTGAGTACATCAATAAAATTGTACCCACCACAAAAAGTATATATGCATACTCGTCAAGCTCGTATTTAAGGGCAATGTATGACATTCCGCCCATAATAAGAATAGATGCCATCGGTAGAAAGAAAAGCATATTTGTTTTGTTGAGCTTTAAATTTTCCTTATTTTCTTTAATAGAGAGTTTTGAAACAAAATATGCTACAAAGAAGAATAACAGTTTTGAACTTCCGCTTACAAGTACAAAAGTCATACTATTGCTCTCAATATTTGAAAAATCAATTTTAAAAATTATCATTGCAAGAAACAGTACGCACATTTCTGTAATGAACATTATGGATGTAAGCAGAATTGTCGCATAAATTGATTGAAAAATATTTGTATTAAAGCAGAAAATGCAAAGCAGTATGTTACAGGCAATAAATCCGATTAAATTTGTAAAATTATTGTCGCTGACAAGGTTTATTATGAATTGCACCAACGATGATGAAAAAAAGCACAAAAACATCGCATTGTTGTTTAGCTTTGACGTGAATTTGTTTGAGAAAAATATGTAAGAAATAATTGCCTCGAAAATATGCACCGTTGCGTAACAGAATATTGTCATACAATACCTCCCGCAAAATCAAAGAAAGCCTTTTTAAACTCGGCATATTTTCTTTGAGAAATGCAATGAGCCACCAAGTTTCCGTCGTCGGTTTCAAAGGTTATTGAGCTTTTGTCAAAGTTTGTAACATTCTGAAGATTTACAAGGTAGCTTTTGTGCGACTGAATAAAGCAGTTTGGCTGATTAATTATCTCGTACCATTCGGCAGGCTTTTTGTTGGTTTCGTAGGATTTGTCCTTTGTAACAATCAGCGAGCCGTGCTTTCTGTTTTCTATATATAGAATATCCTTCGTTTTTACGGTAAAAATCTCATCGTATTTTTCTATAATAATGCTCTTGCTGATTTTCTTGTAATACTCAACCGCCTCAAGAAAATTTCTGTTAAATCTCTCGGTATCAATCGGCTTTGAAAGGTATCTGAAAACCTGAATTTTCATTGCGCTGTCAAGATAAGCGGGGTACGAGGTTAAAATCATAATTATTATGTCGGAATTGAGCATTTTCAATCTTTCCGATACTTCAAGACCGTTTACAGACGGCATTTGAATGTCAACAATGGCAATGTCGTATGAGTGTTTTTCTTTAAAAATAAAATCTCCGCAGGTGCGCATATCCACATTGAACTGCATTTTATAATTTTTTTGCAGTTTGTTAATAAGCGAACTAACCTGTTCGAGAATTAATTTGTTATCATCACAAAGCAGAATATTAAGCAAAAAAATTCCTCCCTTAAAAGGTATTATACAACAAAAAATCGAATTTGTCATATAAAAATCATCACTTTTGACTTTTTTTAATGCGTTTTTGCCGAAATTGTAACAAACCTCTTTTCTCGTGATAGAATACAGATGGTAAATAAAGGAAAAACAAGTACAAATTTAGAAGTTTTGTATTTAGAGGTTTTGATTATGGCACTTCACAGCAACTTCATACACCTACGATATGGTGTATGAAGTGATGCGGTGCTATGTAACAATGGTACGGAGGTTAATAAAAAGGGAGGAGTACTCTTGAATACAGTTGCATTAAACGATTTTATTTCTTATTCAAAGGTTAATGACAGCGTTATTAACAAGTTCAAGAATATAATTCCAAAAATTCTGATCTCAATCTGGGAAAAACACGGATTGGGCACCTTTATGAACGGATATATAAAGGTTATTAATCCCGATGATTATCAAAGCATTGTAGACAGCACCTGCTGTACCTACAAAAAGTAGTTCCTATTTTTGTAACTGCTTTTGGTGATATTATCACACTCGAAAGTGGCGAATACATAGGCATTTTGTATTATCGCTACGGAAAATTTGAGCTGCTGCTAAAGGATTTTGATTTCTTTTTAAGCCGCCTTACAGACAGGAGCTTTGTTAACGAATTTTTTTCCTTAAATCAGTATTATAAAGCTATTAACGAACATGGAATGTTGTTGTATAAAGAGTGCTTTGGCGATACCACCTTATTAGCGCTCGGTGGCAAGCACACCACCGAAAGTCTGAAAAAAGTTCAGATACAAGAGCATATAGCGCTGATAAATTCGTATTCGGGCACAATAATGTAAATCCGTTATGTCTGACATCTTGCAGTTTATTGTTAAGTGAGTAATCGGCAATATGTTATTTAAAGAGAGAGGGAACAAGATGTCAGACAACGAGATTTAAACCTAAATTTGATAGTACCTCATATGTTTTAGTAGTATCTGCGCTTTGTGTAGGTGCCACTTTTTTATGCTTTTATAATCTTTTTGCAAATGTGGGGGTAATATTAATAAATTGTGGTTTAACACACAAAGTTTAGCTTAATAAATTAAAAATTTCAGTCAACCCTTTTTAAAGGGTTGCGGGTTTGGGCAGAGCCCATAAAATAATAAAAACATACTAATTTTAATAAAAAAAGAACCAGTTGCAATTATATTGTAGAATAACTAAACTTTAGATTAATCAAGATTTTAGCTGAAAGCAAAAGTAAAGACTAATTAGTGGCAGAGAGCAAGAAAGTTGCACTTGAGTATCAGTAGAGAAAAGATATTCTAAAGGAAACAAGAGTTTGCGTGTGTGCCTAATTTGCCCTTGAAAAGTGGCAAATTAGTAGTTTTAGTAGCGTGGCTTTTTTTATTATGCTTTCGTTTTAAAAGGCTCTCGCCGTTGTGTTCAAGCCGCCAAACGGCCAAGCCGTTTGCCTATCAAAATTTACAATAGCATAAAGTATTTGTGGGCGTTGCCCACACCCACAACCTTTCAAAAAGGTTGACCAAACTTTTTGAAAGGTTGGAAAGTTTAACATTTGTCTTACTTTGATGCCCGACCGAAAGTATGCTAAACCATATTTTAACCAACTTTTGATAAAGAACCTTTATAATCAAAACTCGCCAAAATCCAAAAAGTCGAACACAAAGCAAAAAATATTTGTTTGTTTTGGTCAAAAATTCAAAAAATCGAAAAAATTAATAAACAAACTTTACTTGCAATTTATGTGCAATTTGCCTTTTTACTTTACTATTCCTACAAAAACAGCAATAAGCCCTTGATTTTGTGGTGATTTTAAGTATAATAATAGAGTAGTAACTATATATAGTTACCGTAACATAGTTGAAATGTGCCTGTTACGAACGGGCTTCATTTTCATAAAACACACAATACAAAACAGACCGTTTGCCAGCGGTCTGTTTTGTGCTATATAGAGTATAAAGAACTTAAATGGATCTATGCTGACTGTTGAGTAGTGACGCTATTTTAAAAAGTTTAGCATACTATAAAGCTTTCTTTTGGGAAAAAGCGGCTCTAATAAAAGTTGTCACTCGGTTTATAAAGTTTTTAAGTACAAATATTTATATAAAATTATACTATGAACTTAAAAATAAGTATGCTATAATAATACTCGTAAAGGAACGGTGGCGGCTGTTTCAGCTCCCTTGCGAAAGGGGGTGAGTGTCTTAATGACTGATGTAATTTTATTACTTACATTCGCTGTTGTATTATCAGCAGTAAATGAAATCATAAAGAACATAAAAAAGAAATAACCGCCCTGTGTTGCAGCACAAGACGGTTAAGTTAAAAAATTAAACCTATTGTAAGCGAAACAGCTAAAGCCGTTCCTTTTCACCTATATTATACACCAACAACAAGTTAGTTGTCAATAGAATAGATTTCAGAAATATGGCGGAGTACGGAAACCTTTTCAGCTGTACCCCTGATAAAATTGAGAAAGTTTGCTGTAAATTACTTGTATTAAAAATCCACGCATCAAACAAGCGCTTGGCGTAAGCATTAATATTATAAATAATTTTGGAGATGCTTTTATGAAAATAACATCTAAAAGCATATGTGAAAAATTAGGCTTTGATGTGTTGAGTTATGAACCCGAATGTCCGGGTTATGAAGATGACTCAAAACTCTCCCATTTTCAATACTTTTATTAGACGAATCACTTTTTTAGTGATTATCTGACAGAAAAGCAAAAAGATACTAAAACCGCTCCGTAAAAAGGGCGGTTTTGTTATTTTAACTTGCTTTCAACTTGTTTTTAATACTTAAAAAGAATTAAAACAGCTTGCTTTCAGAATTTAGCACTTCTAATAAAGATAGGTAGTTGAGTTGAAAAGAAAATATCTGTAATAATTGCCGATTGTCCCTGATGTAAAAATTGTATTGAACAAGCAGATAAGAACCTCATTTAGCTTGAAATTATTTAACAAGCTGACTAACATTTTTAAAATTTAAAGCAGTTTTAGGCGGTGTTTTGCGATAAATATAAAAAGAAAAACCGCACCCAAACGCCTAAAAAACGGCTTGGTTATGCGGTTTTTGCTTTGGAGCTGGTGAACAGACTTGAACTGTCGACCTACTGATTACGAATCAGTTGCGCTACCAACTGCGCCACACCAGCAAAATGTGAATACACATCTATTATACAACCGAAATTTAAAAAATTCAAGACCTGAGGGAGAATATTAAAAATAATATTTGCAGTGATTTATATTCACATTTGTGGAAATTAAAACTACTTTGTATTATAATAAAAATATATGAAAAAATATTAATAATTCATTTATGTTTTATATACAAAGGATGTGTAAAATTGACTAATCACGAAAGAAAAAACAATTCTTTTGCGCTAAGACTTAAATTGCATCGTGAGAGTTGCCATCTTACTCAGCAGCAGGTTGCCGATATTTTAAATATTAACAGAACCACATACACAAAGTACGAAACTGGCGTTTCTGAGCCGAGCCATGAGGTTCTCGGCAAAATTGTTTCTATCTTTGGCGTTGATTACAACACGCTCCTCGGCAAGGGCAAGCTTACTCCGGTGGTTCAGGATCCGTTTGATAACGAGTTTAGGCTCAATAATCTTTCAAATGATGAAAAGATGCTTGTGATTGCGTACAGGGTGATGTCTGATGAAGACAAGAAAAGTATCCTTGACAGCGCAAAAGAAAGGGTAAAGAGAGAAAAGGCAAAAGGTTCTGATGAAAATTCCGATTAATCTTTGAGCTTTTGCTGATTTTTTTGGTGGGCAAACAGCAAAAATACTAAGTTTTTTGCAAATTTTTCTTTACATTTAATTTCCTTTGTGTTATAATCAATTTGTTGACCACTGCCTCGGAACAAGGGTTAAGCCGTATTTCGGATTTTCACAGCCTTACTCTGGGACGGTTGGCGAAATATTTTATAAAGGTGGAAACGCAAATGTTAAAAGAAGAAAAGCAGGCTATCATGGCCGAGTACGCTACTCACGAAGGCGACACAGGTTCTCCTGAGGTACAGATTGCTCTCCTTACAAAGAGAATTAATGACCTTACCGAGCACCTCAAGGTTCACAAGAAAGACCATCACAGCAGAAGAGGTCTTCTTAAGATGGTTGGTCAGAGAAGAAGTCTTCTCAACTACCTCATCAAGGTAGACATCGAGAGATACCGTTCTATCATTGCAAGACTTGGTATCCGTAAGTAATTTTGCAAATCAGGGCAAGCGTCAGCTTGCCCTAAATTCCGTTTTTGCGTAAATTTTCTCAGCTGTATTTTAGCGGTAAAACGGGTAAAAAATCGTAAAAAATCTTATTTTGGAGTTCTTTGTCTAAAGTTGTGGCTAAAGTTTAGAACTCGTTAATAGTTATTTTAAGTCAAAACTTACTTAGTAAAGTGCTGTAAACGGCGACACCTCATCTGACATTTTCTACGGAAAATGTCATCTTCCACTCGAGTGGAAGGCTTAAAGTATGTTAAGTTTTTAAATAGCGTTATTACAGAATAATTTTTTATCGGTTTTATTGCTAAAACAGCGTGAAAATCCGCAAGATATTATTAAAGAAATCACTGATTTCAGAAAGGATTTTTACAATGAACAGATTAATGACATTCGACAAATACAGAGTGTTTGAAACAGAATTTGCCGGCAGGCCTTTAAAGGTTGAAACAGGCAAAATGACACAGCTTGCAAACGGTGCTTGCCTTGTGCATTATGGCGACACAACAGTTCATGTTGCTGTTACAGCATCTCCAAAGCCAAGAGAGGGCGTAGATTTCTTCCCACTCTCAGTTGACTATGAAGAAAAAATGTATGCAGTAGGCAAAATTCCAGGCGCTTACTTAAAGCGTGAGGGCAGACCGTCTGAAAAGGCTATCCTTACAAGCCGAGTAATTGACCGTCCTATCCGTCCGCTTTTTGACAAGAGTATGAGAAACGATGTTTCTATCGTTTGTACTGTAATGAGCGTTGATATGGACTGCTCACCTGAAATTACAGCTATGATTGGTGCGTCAATCGCAATTTCAATTTCTGATGTTCCGTGGAACGGCCCTATTTCGGGATGTTCTGTCGGTATGATTGACGGCGAGTATATCATTAACCCAACCGAGGAGCAGAGAGCTGTTTCTAAGATGGCTACTACCGTTGCGTCTACAAGCTCAAGAATTGCTATGATTGAGGCAGGCGCTGACTGCGTTACAGATGATGAAATGTATAACGCAATTATGGCAGGCCACGAGGCAAACCAGAAGATTATTAAGTTTATTGAGGATATCAAGGCAGAAATCGGCAAGCCTAAGTTTGAGTTTGCAAGCCTTGAGCCTGACCACGATATGTTTGAGGCAATCAAGGCATTTGCTGAGGAAGATGTAAAGGTTGCTCTTGATACCGATGACAAAACAGTTCGTGACGATAGATTAAAGCCTATTTACGAGGCGGTTCACGCAAAATTTGACGAGATTTATCCTGACAGTGAGGCTCTTATTGACGAGTGTCTTTACAAGACACAGAAGTTCATCGTTCGCCGTTGGCTGCTTGATGAGCAAAAGCGTGTTGACGGCAGAGGTATGGACGATATTCGTCCGCTCGCATCTGAGGTTTCTGTACTTCCGAGAGTTCACGGTTCGGGTATGTTTACAAGAGGACAGACACAGGTTCTCACAATCGCAACCCTTGGCCCTGTATCAGACAAGCAGTTGCTTGACGGTATTGACGGCGAAACAGAAAAGCGTTATATTCACCATTACAACTTCCCGAGCTACTCAGTTGGCGAAACAAAGCCAAGCAGAGGCCCGGGCAGAAGAGAAATCGGTCATGGCGCACTTGCAGAGCGTGCACTCGTTCCTGTTATTCCGCCTGTTGAGGAGTTCCCATATGCATTAAGACTTGTATCTGAGGTACTTTCTTCAAACGGCTCAACTTCGCAGGGTTCTATCTGCGGTTCTACACTTGCACTTATGGACGCAGGTGTTCCGATTAAAGCTCCTGTTGCAGGTATTTCTTGCGGCCTTATCACAGAGGGTGAGCGTTGGATGACAATGGTTGACATTCAGGGCCTTGAGGACTTCTTTGGCGATATGGACTTTAAGGTTGCAGGTACACACGATGGCATTACAGCTATTCAGATGGACCTTAAAATCAGCGGTCTTACACCTGAAATGATTAAAGAGGCTCTTGCAAAGACACATAAGGCTCGTAACTACATTCTTGACGAGGTTATGCTCAAGGCTATCCCAGAGCCAAGAAAAGAGCTTTCACCATATGCTCCTAAGATGTATACAACTACAATCCCTGCCGAGAAAATCAGCGAGGTTATCGGTAAGAGCGGTAAGGTTATCAAAGAAATTCAGGCTGAGTGCGAAGTTAAGGTTGACATTGAGGAAGACGGCGATTACGGCAAGGTATTCGTATCGGGCATTGACGCTGACAAGTGCAACAGAGCTATTGAGATTATCAAGACTATTGCTATTGATCCGGAGCCGGGCGCAATGTACCTCGGCAAGGTAACAAGACTTATGGACTTTGGCGCATTCGTTGAGATTGCACCTGGCAAAGAGGGACTTGTTCACATTTCACAGCTCGATGTAAAGCGTGTTGACAAGGTAACTGATGTTGTCAATGTTGGCGATGTGATTCGTGTAAAAGTAATGGAAATTGACGAAAAGGGCAGACTTAACCTTTCTCGCCGTCAGGTTCTTATAGATGTAGACGGACTTACTCCTGAGAACGATGTAGATACAGAGAGAAAGCCACGCCCACGCAGACCTTTTAACGAGAGAAGAAACAACGGCAGAAGATAATTTGCTGAAATAAAAATAATTATAAAAACTCCGCTTTGGTAATACAGAGCGGAGTTTTTGTATGGTATAAATTTTAGCTTACTAAATCTAAAATTCAGGTCAACCCTTTTTAAAGGGTTGCGGGTTTGGGCAGAGTCCATAAAATAATAAAAGCACACTGATTTGAAATATAAGTAAACAGTAATAATTATATAATAGAAAAACCAAACTTTAGACTACTCAAGACTTTAGCAGAAAATAAAAGTCAAGATTACTGAGTGGCTGAGAGTAAGAAAGTTACACTTGAGCAGTCTTAGAGAAAAATATTCTAAAGGACACAATAAGTTTGCGAGTGTTGCTGATTTGCCCTTGAAAAGTGGCAAATTAGTAGTTTAGTAGCGTGCTTTTTCTTTGTTGCTGTCGCAATTTAATGGATTTCGCCGTTATGTTTAAACCGCCAAACGGCAAGCTGTTTAGCTATTAAAATTTGCGGTAACATAAAGTATTTGTGGGCGTTGCCCACAAATACAACCTTGAAAGGGCTGACCAAACTTTTATATTCGGGACAGAAGGTTTAGCATTTGTCTAACTTTGTTGCCCGACCGAAAATAATTTAACCTAAAAATGCACCGAAAGCATTATGCTTAGCGGTGCATTTTCTTTAATATTAAATTATCCCACGCTATATATTTCCAAGCTGTCTATTTTGCCTGAAAGGTAGCGCTGAATTTCTGTTACATTATTAACTGAAATTGTTTCGTAATAGTGGGTTACAGCCGAATTTTTATACTGAAAATCATTAAATTCAACATTGCCTGTTATGAAATTCTGCAACAGTGTTACATCGTTAATATCTACCTTGTTGTCAAGATTAATGTCGCCTGCAATCAAATCGTCAATATTAGTATAGGTTTGCTCCATATCCGGCGACTGTGTGTTGAGGTCTACAAACTTAATTTTGTTGTTGCTTGCGTATTTTTCGGCGGCGGTTGATGAGTAGCCGTTAATTACATAGTTCGGATTTTTTATAATTGAATAATTCTTATTGCCGAGCGCATAATTCAAATATCCAATCGCACTATTTCCTATGTATTCAACATTTTTGCCAATTAATATTTTTTCAAAACTACAGCCTGTGAAAGCAAAATCATCAATATATTTTACGCTTTCGGGCAGGTTGATTTCTGTAAGTGCTTCGCAGCTTTCAAAAGCATTTTTACCGATTTTTTCTACATTATTTCCGAGCTTTACAGTCTTGAGATTATACCTATAATTTGCAAACCTATCGGGAATTTCTTTAATACCGTTTCCGATTACAAGGTTCTCAAGGTTGAATACCTGTTTTATTGATACATTTTCAAGCGTAACAAGACTGTCGGGGAAAATGAGAGTTTTAATGTTGCTTGTGTCGGTTGAATTTAAGAAAGTTTCGGAAAGTTCGGTTACAGGCTGTCCAAGATATTCTGACGGAATTTCAAATGTTTCGGACGGTGTGTAGTTAATTGAAATAAGAATTAGCGACTTATCCTTAAGATTAACTCTGTAATTGTAGTTATTGTCTTTGTCGACATAATCAATATTCAAAAGTACAAAATTGTTATCCGTCAAAGAATTCTTATCAACATAGTAGTATTTATCGGATTTGGTCAGCTTAACGGTTTCTGAAGTACAGCTTGTTACAGTGTGGAGCAATGAAGAAACTCTGATAAAATCGTCCTGCATTTCAACAAAAATATCACTGTTGGCTGGTGTTGGGAAAAAGTAAAGATTGCTCGTCTTAGAGTTTGCATTGTCAAATACCGACAATCCGTTTGTTGCGTAAACCCTATTGTTGCTTAGATTGCAGTAGGAGAAAATCGACTGAATTGCAAAAGCTAATTCACCTGCGTATTGACCGTATATTGTGCAGTTTTCAACATTGCAGTACGATGCAACCGAGTACCAAAACTCGCCGCTGATTGCGCCCGAAGACTGGGTGCTTGAGTAGTAATCGTAATTTACCACGCAGTTTTTAACGGTGCAGTTTAGTATTGTAGCGTATTGAGCATATGCACTGAGAATGCCGCTCCTGCTTGCAGGTGCAACATCCGCATTTTCTATTGTAAGGTCTGTTATCTTTGCGCTTTGCAATGAGCCAAACAAGCCGCTCATTGTATTTCCGTAAGCACTAACAGAACTGATTTTTATGTTTTTTATTGTGTGATTATTGCCGTAAAAATCAGAAGAAAAGTTGCCCTCGGCATTGCAGATAGGGGATACCTCTTTGCCGTAATCGGAAAAGTCAAGGTCTGCGTTCAGACTTATTTTTTGCGGAATATATCCCGATTTATTGCTGATTTCAACCAATTTTAGATAATCGTCAATATTGTTTATCTCATACGGAGTGTCAATAGCTTTTTCGAAATAATACTTTAAAAGAATAACAGCGTTATTAATATCCTGAACCGAGCAGGCAGTGTCGGTCAAAAGTGCCTTTGATGCAGTAATTTGATTGTTGAGCAGCTGAGCGTATTCCTCATATTTGATTTTGTCTTTGTCTATGTTTTCTGCATCTGTAATTGCAGATTTTAGCTTGTTGATTGTTTCGCTGTTATCGGTATATGAAGTAAATGCTTTTATGGACGCATAAGCCCTTGTTTGTTTTTGTTGTGTAATCACATCCTGCCATTTACCCGAACTGAGAACATAGCCGCTTTTTTCTTTGCTTAATTTGCCCACACACTCCGAGCTTGAAAAAGACATAAAGCTGGAATCGTTATTAGCCTCAATAACAACAGAGAATTTCTGACCTGAGGCGAGGTAAACATTATCCTTTACATCAAGGTAGTGGATACCGTTGTTGTTGATTTTTCCGCTGAATGTGGTGAGCAGCTTGCCGTCTTTTGGATTTGTAAAATCAGCGTCAAGTGCATAGACCGAGGCTGTATAGTCGTAAGCGCCTATTGTCTTAAAGCTGATTTGCTTTAACTGCTCATCGGACTCGGCGGTGAATACATTTGCCGCACCGTTATAGTTGTAACCAAGACCGTCGGTTACAATGCAGTTTTGATATTCGTTGTCGTATGCGTCATTTCCCTGCATTATGTACTGAGCAAAGCTGATGTTTGCGGTATCGTAAGAAATCCATACATAGCCGTCATCTCCGTAGCGGTCGCCCCAACTGTTTTTGCAAAGCCATGCGCCATCATTTTTCGGCTTAACCTTTCCCGTAAAATTATCTTTGCTGTAATTATCATCCCATCCAACAATTACAATTAAATGTGAATCGCTTGTTGGAATACAGGTATCGTCACTGTAATAGTTTGCAAAATCAGATGAATAGCATTCATTTATGCTTGGATAGTGAACGGTAATTGCACCGCCGCCCATTATTTTAGATTTTAATGTATCTCGGTCGTTGCTGAGTTCGCTATAATCCTTTAGCCTGTAATCGGAGTAATGTCTTAAAGTATCCGAAAATCCGTCTTTAATGCTGTCATACGGGCAAAGACTTTGCGGATATGTACCGTAACCCGAATTTAAGGAAATGGCAAGCGTTTCCGAAACTCCGCCATTGCTGCCCTTTGATGCATCGTTTATATAATCATTATAAAAGGGCGACTCCTTGTCAACTGTTCCGGAGTGAATGTACCACACCAAGCCTGCCTCCGAAAGGTCGAGCTTTTCGTTCGGGTTTTCGCCAATCTTATTTCTGAGTTCGCTTTGCGAAAGTATGCTCGACTCCATAGACGCCACAGAGGCAAATGCCCAGCAATAGCCCTCAGAGCCTTGGCTTTTCACCTTTGACACCCTGCCGTAATCTCTCAAGTCGTAAGATTTCGGAAGATTGTTTTTTGCATTTCCTGTATCGTCATTAAGCTCTTCAAGCGAAATTTCGTTTTTGCTTTCGTCATACAAAACCTTTTTGCCGTCCTCAATCTTTTCGTAAATCGCCTTTACGGAGTCGGTGTAATCGCTAATAGTGGCGGCTGAAAACACTGTTGAACAGCAGCCTGCCGTAATGAGTGCCGACAGCAGAACGGATATATATTTAATTGACCTTTTCATTTTATTCTCCTTTGCGTTATATTTTGATAATTATAACATTAATTTTTCTTATTTACAATCTATTTTGAACAAATGCTAATACAAAATAAGAATGGTTTGTTTTTGTCATAATTAAATATACAATTAATATAATGACGAAATAATGACAAAATTAAAAATGTAAATATAATATTGATATTTATGTTTTGTATGATATAATATTTCAAAGAAACCCCCAAACCCTTGATTTTATAGGGTTTGGGGGTTTTTCTGTTACTAACCTGTTACTTGTTCAAAGTAATAAATTTATTGTGTCCTTCAATTCATCAAGTGTTTTATGGGTGTAAACCCTTTCACCAACATCCTTTGATGTATGCCCCATCAACAAATCAATACACCTTTTATTTGCACCGGCTGAATCCAATCTTGACCTGAAAGTGTGTCTGCATTCGTGCGGTGTATGGGACATTGACAACTGTTCCATTATCTGATTCCAAAAGATATAATATTGAGTTGCTGACAGTTTCTTTCCCTTATATGAAAACAAGAATTTATTTCCTTCTGACATTCTGCTTCTGACAAAGCCTTGAATCTTTGGATGAATTGGAACAATGCGGTCTTTTCCTGCTTTTGTCTTGATACCACCTTTGATGGTCATTTCTTCAAGGTTTACATTGGCACATTCAATGGTTGTCATTTCACCTATTCTGAAACCGGTATAAAGGAAGAACAAAACTGAATCCACCCATTCTTGGTCAGAGATATTCCACACCGCTGTAATTTCATCTTCAGTGAATGGAACTTTGCTTGATGGTGGAATTGGTGCTGCTGAAATCAATGCTGAATTGCATTTGTTGATGACATCCAATTCCATTGCAAAGCGGTCAAGTTGACCAAATAAATTCTTGATTGCACCTTGGGTTGAATAACCATATCCGCAGTTGTCAATGACTTCTTGCATCTGATAGGCTTTGATATTCTTGTATGGTGCATTATGAAGTGCAGATGCGTGTTTGAATGCTGATTTATGACTTGATGCAGATGACTTTGACATCTTTGAAAAGTCCCTTTTTGACCACTTTTCAAATAGTTCCTTCATTGTTATCTTTGACAAATCCACATCAAAAGGATTTCTGTTGTATTCTGCAAGGGCAATCATTGCTTCCTGCCGTTCTGCAAAATATCCAATCACTTTATAAATTGGATAGCCTTTGTCATTCCATCCGGAAGTCTTTCTTGCACAATATGGTTTTCTTCTGTTCCCGGATAATTTAACAACAGAACCATAACCATTTGGATTCTTCATAGCATTTTACCTTTCCATATTGATTTTCAAGGCAAAATGTGCTATAATATTTATACCAAATTTCACCTTGAATTTTTCGTGTTTTCATCGTTGAATTTGGGGTTTAACCCGGAACCGGTTGGTGTTGCAGCACTGACCGGTTCTTTCTTTTTATAGGTAACAGGGTAACAGGTAACACATACATTCTATATTCTTTTATTTTTAGGGGTGTATGAATTATCAGACCTATTAAAAATCAATTTTTCAAATAAATATCAAGTGTTACCTGTTACCTGTTACCTTTTATTGTCTGAATAATTTTCTTGATAACCCAATAAATGCCATAGCAGACTGCATAAATCATCCAAAAGGACAGGACACAGACATACCACATCATTTGGAATATCAAAACGAACATAAGAACTAACCACATCCACCATATATTGGTCTTTGTGATTCGCAATCCTGCACCAATGCGGAATTTACTTTTACCTAACATTTTACCTAATGAAATAAACATAATTAAATCAACCTTTCAATTTATGTATTTTTGAATTGCTGTTAAATCTTCAAGGGTTTCAATTGCTTTAGTCTTTCCGGATTTGTTCAAGGTATTGAACAGTTGCAGAATTTTCACTGAATCTTTTCCAAATAATTTCTGCACAGATTCAATGACTTGGACTTCCGTTTGAAGTTGCTGATGTGCATTCAACTTTTCATCCCACATCTTCTTTTGTTCTTCCGTTGCAGCGGTTGGTTCATACCCGATGATTTCACAAGGTGTCACACCAAATATTTTTGCAAAGGCAATAATTTTGGACTGTGGTAGGTCTGCTTTGCCCAATTCAATTTTGTTTATGGATGACTTGTGTGAATATCCCATCAGTTCAGCAAGTGTTTCTTGGGTCATCCCCCTTTCTTCACGCATCATTTTAATAATCTGCCCGGTTGTCATATATGCAAAACCATCCTTTCTTACAATATGATTCTACTGTATTATAGCACAAAATAGAATGAATTTCAACTTTTTCAGAAAAATTTTCTAAAAAAGGTTGACACACATTCTACTTTGTGCTATAATACTTTAGTCACGGTAGAACAAAATTCTACCAAATGACACTTCCCAAACATTGAAAGGACAGGTGGAAATAATGAAAATCACACATTATGAACAGGCATCTTGGGGAACACACAACAAGATGAAACAAGAAGAGCTTCAAAGTATGGCAAAGAAAATCGTCAACAGTTGCAAATTCACATCTGAAGTGCATCACGGATATGGAACAAATAACCCTGAACAGTGCAAGAAAGATGAAGATTTTGCTTCCATTCTGAATGGCTCAATGGCACTGACTTATGAAAGTGAAGTTTTTCCTGTAAAATATGTAATTCACTTTGATTGCGGTATGGTTACTGAAATAATTGAAATGCTTGATTGTTGAACAATGAAAACACGATTCAATATATTGGGGACAGGCTGCAACCTTCCCCATCTGTAATGCAACCAATGCAGGTCACAAGTCCTGATGCAAAATGCAGAGTGCAGAAAAAGAAGGAAGGTGAAAAGATGGTAAAACTTCTGTCATTGTTCAGTGGAATAGGTGCTTTTGAAAAGGCTTTGACTAACCTTGGGATTCCATTTGATTTGGTGGCATATTGTGAATTTGACAAATACGCATCAAAGGCATATTCAGCCATTCACAATGTTCCTGAATCAATGAACCTTGGGGACATCACCAAAGTTGATGAAAAGACACTTCCACAGAATATTGACCTTGTAACTTATGGTTTCCCTTGTCAACCGTTTTCCCAAGCAGGAAAACAAGAAGGATTTGAAGATTCAAAAGGAAGGGGAAATTTGTTCTTTGATGCTTTGCGTGTAATTCAGCATTGTCAACCCAAAATTGCCATTGCAGAGAATGTCAAGAATTTGACTTCACCAAGATTCAAAAATGAATTTGCAACCGTTCTTCAGTGCCTTACTGATGCAGGGTACAACAACTATTGGAAGGTGCTTGATGCAAAAGATTATGACCTTGCACAGCATCGTGAAAGGGTGATTGTTGTCAGTATTAGAAAGGACATTGACACAGGACGCTTTGAATTTCCGAAACCTGTAAAACTTCTGAAATGCTTGTATGATTATCTTGAATCAGAAGTGGATGAAAAGTATTACATACCTGATGAAAAGGCAAAAGCATTGATTTCGCAACTGAAAGAAAAGATGATTTCTAATGCAATCAGGGTGGGGGGGGGCACGGTTCAATAGACAAGCATCAATGGGATTTGGTATGTGTCCGGCAAGGTGTAACATTAAGTAAATGTGCAACAAAGATTGATTCCTTGACAAGTATTGCAAACACACTTCTTGCAAGAGATTTCAAAAGTTTTGGGAATCAAAGTATGAATGCGGTGGTGGAATATGAACGAAAATAAACAAATCATTCAGATTGGGAATGTGTGTCCCACAAAGAATAGGGACAACCCAAATCAAGGCAGAGTTTATGACCCTTCAGGCATTTCCCCATCATTAAACTGCAAGGGGGGGGGGTAACTTGGAACCGCACATCATTGATGAAAGCCTACGATGCCGAAAATACACCCCATTAGAATGTTTCAGATTGATGGGATTCACAGATGAAGATTTCTTCAAGGTCAAACAAGCACTGAATGAAACCTTTTACAACGGAAATGACAGGTCAAATTCACAACTTTATAAATTAGCAGGAAATTCAATATCTGTTCCAATGTTGGAATTTATCTTCTGTCAGATGTTCGATGACAACGATGAAATTTGGGTATAAAAGAAAGGATGGTGACAAAAACAATGACTAACACTTTGAAGCTGAAAGCGGTGATTCTTGAAAGAGGATTCACGCAGGAACAGATTGCAGAAATGCTTGGAATGACCATTGCAACATTCAATTACAAGGTCAATAACAAGTCCGAGTTCAAAGCATCTGAAATCAAGAAGTTGGGTGAAATTCTACATTTGACAGCAGAAGAACTGAACACAATTTTTTTTGCTGACAAAGTAGAATGACATTCTACCGAAGGGTTAAATTCAAAATTCAAAATTCAAATCAAGAAAGGATGATGAAAATGAATGCTTTTTCAGAAAGATTGAAAAAAGCAATGGATGAACAAAAGGTCACACAATCTGACCTTGCATCCAAAACCGGACTTGGTAAATCTTCAATCAGTCAATACCTGTCCGGAAAAAATACACCTTCTGCACTGAGAATGTCAATGATTGCAAATGCTTTGGATGTGTCTGTGGATTGGTTGAATGGTTCTGTTGATGAAATCGACAGTTCCGGACATCTGAACAACCTTCCGGTTGAAACTGTTGCAAAGTTGATGGGGGTTGGAAAACAGATGGTCAGACAGGGGTTGAAAAACGGTGTGTTCCCATTTGGATATGCGGTTTTAATGCCTTCCGGAAAATACCGTTATTACATCAGCCCCAAGAAGTTTGCTGAATACACAGGAAATGAAATCTAATTTTGAAAGGAAATGAAAACAATGAAAAAATTTGAACTTACTACTGAACAGAAAATCAATTGGTTCGGAAGAACCCTTTACAGAATCAAGGCTTGTATCAGCTTCACAACCACTTCCGGTGATGAAGTCAAAGCAGGTGACCTTGGTGGATTCGTTGAGAAAGAAAGCAATCTTTCCCACGATGGAAAGGCTTGGGTTTGGGGCAATGCCAAGGTTTGGGGCAATGCCAAGGTTTGGGGCAATGCCGAGGTTTGCGGTGATGCCGAGGTTTGGGGCAATGCCAAGGTTTGCGGTGATGCCGAGGTTTGGGGCAATGCCAAGGTTTGCGGTGATGCCGAGGTTTACGGTGATGCCAAGGTTTGCGGTGATGCCGAGGTTTACGGTGATGCCAAGGTTTGCGGTGATGCCGAGGTTTACGGTGATGCCAAGGTTTGGGGCAATGCCAAGGTTTGGGGCAATGCCGAGGTTTGGGGCAATGCCAAGGTTTGCGGTGATGCCGAGGTTTACGGTGATGCCAAGGTTTGGGGCAATGCCAAGGTTTGCGGTGATGCAAGTGTCTTTTCGACAGAACACATCTTCTGTGCGACACCTATCGGTGAATATGCAAATTCTTTGACACTGTTCAGAACAAAACACCTTGAAATCAAGATTTCCTTTGAATACGAACTTTACAGCGTTGAAGAATTCAAGAAGGTCATTGATGAATGGGATGACACCAAGAACAGAGAAGTTGCCCTTGCAGTTCTTGAAATCGGTCAGAAACACATTGACCTGACCCCTACATCTGACGATTTGAAACCTTGCCCTTTCTGCGGTGGTGAAGCAGAATACAATGATTCCGATATTGTTGTCTGCAACAACTGTTGTGCATCTGCTGACAAGAAAATTTGGAACAAACGAGTATGACAGCGGTGAATTTATTTCCGCATCAAGTCAAAGCACTTCAGGAAACAGAGCAGTTCAACAAGGTTGGTTATTTCTTGGATATGGGTCTTGGAAAAACTTTTGTTGGTTCGGAAAAGGCAAAGGAATTAAAAAAACCATTGCTACTTGTTTGCCAAAAATCAAAAATAGAAGATTGGGTGACGCATCTTGTTGATATATGTGGTTTTGATGCTTATGACCTGACGGATAAAAAAGAACTTGATTATTTCTTGCAGGTTATGAACGGGGACAAGGAAGTTGCATCTATGACATCCGGAATTATCAATTATGAATTGTCATTCCGTAGACCTGACCTTCTGAAGCTGAAAGACTTCACCTTGATGTTGGATGAATCTTCACTGATAACCAATCCATCAGCAAAAAGAACCAAGTTCATTGACAAATTGAATCCTTCTAATGTGATTCTTCTTTCCGGAACACCCACAGGTGGCAAGTATGAAAAATTGTGGTCACAGCTTCACTTGCTTGGATGGAACATCAGCAAAGATTTGTTTTACAAGCAATATGTAGTTGAAGAATGGATTGAAGATGGTGACAGCGGTTTCAAGATGCGTGTCATTGTAGGTTACAAGAATGTTGACCGCCTGAAAGCAAAATTGAAACAGTATGGTTGCATTTTTATGAAAACCGAAGAAGTGTTTGACCTTCCGGAACAGATTGTCATTCCTGTAATGGTTACAAACACCAAAGAATTCCGCTACTTTATGCGGAACAGTGTGGTGACCATAGAGGACAAAAAACTGATCGGTGATACAAGACTGACAAAAAGGATGTATGCAAGGCAACTTTGCGGTCAGTATTCTAAAGCAAAGTTGACCGCATTTCAGAACCTTGTGGAATCTACTGATGACCGCTTGATTGTGTTCTATAACTTCAATGAAGAATTGGCACGAATGAAGGCAATTGTTGAGGATTTGGAAAAACCAATTTCAATTGTAAATGGGTCTGTAAAGGATTTGTCTGCATACGAAAACCAAAGTAATTCAGTGACCTTTGTTCAATATCAAGCCGGGGCAAAAGGGCTGAATCTTCAGAAGGCAAACAAAATCATCTATTTTACACTTCCGCAAAATCCTGAAGATTTTGAGCAGTCCAAGAAAAGAATTCACAGAATTGGTCAGAAAAACAACTGCTTCTATTACTATCTGATGGTCAGAAACAGTGTGGAAGAAGATATTTTGGAAACTTTGAAAATGCGAAAGGAATATGATGATGAACTATTCAAAAAATATGAAGAAGCGTTTTAACAAATTACTGTTACCGGGTTTATTGACGGTTATCATTGGAATTTTGGTCATAGTCAGTTGCAGTGCAATTGATGAACCACTTCCGGAAACGGTTGCTGAAGGTGCATCTGTTGATATAACTGAACATATAAAGCAGACAACCGCATCAACTGCTATTTCAACAGAACCGGTGATTGAACAAGTTAGTCTTGGTGAATACAAGTTGACTGCATACTGTGGTTGTTCCAAGTGCTGTGGAAAATGGGGTGAAAACAGAACCCTTGATGAAAGTGGAAAACCTATTGTTTACACCGCAAATCAGACCATTGCAAAAGAAGGTGTGACCATTGCTGCTGACATCAGTGTTCTTCCCTATGGGACAGAAGTCATCATTGATGGTCATAGGTACATAGTTCAGGACAGGGGCGGTTCAATCACCGGAAACAAGATTGATATATACTTTGAATCCCATCAAGCAGCATTGGAATTTGGGGTTCAGTATAAAGAAGTATTTATTGAAAGAGAGGTTGAAAACAATGATTAAATGTGAAAACACTTGTCCCCTTGGAAAGTTTGATGGATGCTGTCACAGTTGTCCGGAATTTGCAGACTGCAAGGATGCTTGTTCTGAAGATTTCAAAAAATGCGGTTGTTCCACAGTTGATGAAGAAACCGCACTTGAAACATTCAAAAGTCAGCAGCTTGCAGTCCTTCAGCAGATTGCATCTTTGGTTACCACAAAAAAGCAGATTGAAGCACAGGAAAAGGAACTGAAGGACAAACTGAAAGAAGCAATGGAGCAGTACGGTGTGAAGAAATTTGAATCTGATATTCTGAATATCACCTATGTTGCAGAAACCACATCCACTTCAGTTGATAGTGCAAAGTTGAAGAAACTGCATCCGGATATTGCAACAGAGTGTTCAAAGACTTCCAAAAAATCTGCTTACATTAAAGTTGAAGTGAAAGGCGGTAAAAAGTAATGACAGAAACAGTCTTGGTTGTATTGATTATCTGTGTGACTTTGGTTGCTATTTCAATCATAGGTAGAAAGAAGTGATTTGATGGCAAAGTGGAAACCTATTTTGAATCATCCAAATTATGAGGTCAATAGGATGGGGCAAATACGAAACAAGAGAACAGGAAAAGTCTTGAAACCCTATGATGACGGGAATGGATATTTAAGGGTGAAAATTGATGGAAAGTGTGAAAGGGTTCACATTTTAGTTGCAACTGCTTTTATCCCAAATCCCGAAAACAAACCCGTGGTCAATCACAAGAAAGGTAAAAAGCACGATTGCAGAGCATCACAACTTGAATGGGTCACACAATCCGAAAACATCAAGCACGCTTGGGATTTTGGTCTATTTCAATCAAGGGGGGGGGGTAAAACGGAATGGCAGCGGAAAAGAACTTTGAAAACAGGGTCAAAAAATGGCTTGAATCCATTGGTGTCTATCCCCTTGGTACTGCTGATGACAAGATGAATGTTCTACCTTGTGGTTATTGGGAAAAAAGGTGGGGCGGCGGGTACAGCAAGAAGGGGTTGCCTGATATGCACATTGTGGTTAATGGTTTCAATATTGATGCTGAATTGAAGGCATCTGATGGCAGACCGTCAGAACTTCAGAAACACAATGTTGCACAAATTAACAAGTCAGGTTCAATTGCAATGGTTCTATATCCGGAAGGATTTGAACAATTCAAACTTATTGTGAAAGGGGTGAAAGAATGCAATGGTCACATAGCAGAACTGAATGCTTTGAAAAATGCCCATTCAAGTTCAAAATGCAATATCTTGACGGTATAGGAACAAATGACCCTATCAATTCAGATAATGCACTTGTTCTTGGAACGGCACTTCACACAGGAATTGAAAAAGATGTGAAAACGGCAATTGAACAGTATTATATGTCATTTCCCATCATTGACGATTCCCACATCAGCGAAGCAATTAAGTTGGAATATTTGATTCCAAAAGCAAAAGCGGTCTTGCCTTCAGGGGAATATGAAGTTGAAATCAATGATGACGATTTTCACGGATTTATTGACCTGCTTGCACCGGCAAGGGTGTTTGAAAGGGGTGTTGAATTACCTAACACCTATGACATTTATGATTTTAAGTATTCAAATAATCAAAATCATTACAAGGATTCAAGGCAACTGCACCTATACAAGTATTTCTTTGAGAAGAACAACCCCGGCAAGAGAATCCGCAACCTTTATTTCTTGTTTGTTCCAAAGGTGAACATCAAACAGAAAAAGACAGAGGACTTACAACAGTTCAGACAGCGAATCAAAGACGAACTGAAGGAAGCTGAAGTCAAGACAGTTCAAATTGAATTTGACTATACAAAGGTGATTGATTTCCTTTTGTTGGTCAAGTCCATAAACGAAACAGCAGAATTTCCACAGAACAAGGGTTGGTTCTGTCGGTACTGCGAATTTGAAGAATATTGTATGAAAGGATGGAACTATTTTATGAAGTTACCAAGTACAGAAAGAAGAAACATTGAAAAAGTTGACAAAAGGGTTATGTGGATTTATGGTGTTCCCTTCTGCGGAAAGACCACCTTTGCGAACGCTTTTCCCGACCCCCTTATGCTGAATACGGATGGTAACATCAAGTTTGTTGATGCCCCCTACATTCGTATCAAGGATGAAATCAAGGTTGAAGGCAGAATGACCAAGAAAACCTTGGCTTGGCAGGTGTTCAAGGATGTCATTGATGAACTTGAAAAGAAAGAAAACAGTTTCAAGACTATCATTGTTGACCTTGTGGAAGATATGTATGAATATTGTCGTCTGTTTATGTATGACCAAATGGGAATCAAACACGAATCTGACGATTCCTTCAAGGCTTGGGATATGGTCAGGGGGGAATTCCTGAATACACTGAAAAGATTGATGGCTTTGGATTATGAAAATATCATTCTGATTTCACACGAAGATACAAGCAAGGACATCACAAAGAAGGGCGGTGACAAAATTACTGCTATTAAACCGAATATGCAGGACAAGGTTGCATTGAAGGTTGCCGGTATGGTTGACATTGTTGCAAGAATTGTTGCTGATGGTGATGTCAGAACATTCAACTTCAAGTCCAATGAAGTCATTTTTGGTGGCGGTCGTTTGAAAACAGATGCAAAAGATATTCCGCTTGATGTAAATGCCTTGTTTGCTGTTTACGATGAAGCGAATAGAAACGCTGTCAGAAAGGCACATAGTAACGCACAGAGAGCCGAAAACACAAAGGCGGTAAATGATACTACCAATAAAGAAACACCGTCAGAAACGGCAACAGAGGGCAGAAAGAGCCGAAGAAGAAAGGTTGCTGATGAAGATGCACCGCCTTTTGACACTGATGATACAGAAGCAGCGGAAACACCTTCCACAGAGCAGTCCAAAGTTGACAACAGACCTGACCCTGCTGAAAAGCCGGTCAGAACACGCAAAAGAAGAGCATCCACAACTACTGAAAACAATTAAAATTTGAAAGGTTAAAATGGTGAATTAAAATGGCAGAAATGAATATTTGGGATAAGTTTGACAGTGCAATTGACACAAAGGGTCTTGCAGAAGATGTAAAGGATGCACAGGAAAATGGTGCAACTTACAAAGATGTTCCACACGGTGATTATGAAGTCAAGATTGATAAACTTGAACTGACTGCATCCAAAGCCGGTGATCCTATGGTTTCAGTTT
This sequence comes from Eubacterium sp. OM08-24, assembly GCF_003438075.1. Lineage (GTDB taxonomy): Bacteria > Bacillota > Clostridia > Oscillospirales > Acutalibacteraceae > Ruminococcoides. Next base: position 198,182 of record NZ_QSTA01000001.1, read on the forward strand.
GGTTCAAAATCTTAACCGGTGACTTCAAGGGTAGTCGAATCTTTATGAATCAGGTCATCACACAGGGATTTCAAATCCACATCGTCAATGAATTCTTGCGTTCTCTTGATACGGACATTGACATTGAATTTGTTACTTACAAGCAATATGGTAATCTGTTGATGGATGTGATTGAAGCTATTGATGGAAACCTTGAATATGGTCTTTCCTATAAGGAAGGCAAGAAGGGATTCAGCACCTATGAAATCACAGATGTATTTGAAGTTGAATGATTAAGGTATAACAAGGGGGATGGTCACCCCATCCCCCTTTCAATTTTAAGAAAGGATGGTGAATGTTATGGTCTTTTATGACTTTGAGGTTTTCCAATATGATTGGTTAGTTGTCATCAATGATGTGAGCAATAAGAAAGAAACTGTCATCATAAACGATGAAAAGCAACTTCAACAGTTCTATGATGCACATATCAATGATATTTGGGTTGGTTTCAATTCAAGACATTATGACCAATACATTTTAAAAGGCATCCTTTGCGGATTTGACCCAAAGAAAATCAATGACTTCATTATTGTGAAAGGTAACCCCGGATGGAAGTTCAGCAGTATGTTAAGGGACATCCCCTTGATTAACTATGATGTGATGCTTGGAACTGACAGGGGTTTGAAATCCTTTGAAGGGTTTATGGGTAACAATATCAAAGAAACATCTGTTCCGTTCGATATAGACCGCAAATTGACGGATGCGGAAATTGCCGACACAGTGAAGTATTGCAGACACGATGTTCAACAAACAATTGAAGTTTTCATCAAACGCATTGATGAATTTAACACAATGATGTTCTTTATCAAGCACTTCAAACTTCCATTGATGGCATTATCCAAGACCAAAGCACAACTTGCTGCGGAAATCCTCGGTGGAAATCGAAAAGGTCAAAATTTTGATGATGAATTTCAATTCCCGGTTCTTGATTGCATTCAATTGAAAAAATACCGCTTTGTTGCTGATTGGTACTCGAACCCTGACAATCACGATTATGAAAAGTCACAAGAAAAAATAATGGTTGCAGGGGTTGAACACACCTTTTCTTGGGGCGGTGGTCACGGTGCAAAACCGCAATATCACGCAAAGGGTGATTTCCTGATAATTGATGTCACTGCTTATTATCCGAGTATGCAAGAAAAGTTCAAGTTTGGATATAGGGTAATGGATAACCCTGAAAACTTTGAATTTATTCACAATTCAAACATTGAGTTCAAAAGGAAAGGCGATAAAAAAGCAAGACTTCCATTCAAAATAATGGATAATGCAATCAGCGGTCAAATGAAACAGAAACAATCTGCATTATATGACCCTATGAGCAACAACAGCATTTGCATAAATGGTCAGTTGTTATTGCTTGACCTGATTGAACATATTGAACCATATTGTGAACTTGTTCAAAACAATACTGATGGTATCATCATCAGATTAAGGGATTATGAAAGAGATTTTGACATCATTGACCGCATTGTTGCTGATTGGGAACACAGAACCGGAATGAAGATGGACTTTGACACTTTCTTTGGTGAGATATTTCAAAAGGATGTCAACAACTATATGATAATTGACCGGGAAACCGGTGCAATGAAGGTCAAAGGTGCATATATCAAGAAACTTTCTGATTTGGACTATGACTTGCCGATTCTGAACAAGGCATTAGTCAATTATATGGTTGACGGTATTCCGGTAGAAGTCACAGTCAACAATTGTGATGATTTGAAAGAATTTCAGTTAGTTTCCAAGATTTCAAACAAATACAGTCACATTCTGTATGGTGAAACACCGCTGAAAGAAAAGTGCATCAGGGTCTTTGCATCAAAGAACCTAAAGGATGCAGGTGTGAAAAAAGTCAGCATCAGAACAGGCAGACCGGCAAAGTTGCAGAACAGTCCTGAACATTGTTTTATTTGGAATGATGAAGTGAACGGTGTCAAGGTTCCGGACAAACTTGATAAGCAGTGGTATATAAATTTTGCCCTGCGAAGATTAAAAGATTTTGGGGTGGTGTGATATGGCAAAAAATTATAAACCGGATGAAAACGGAAATACAAAGTGTATTGAATGTGGTCAAGTCATTCACCCCTCTGATTCTTACCATTGGGTGAAGCAAAAAGGAACACCGGCAAGGGTGATTTTCATTCATAAAGACTGCTATGAAAAACTTTTGCCACACACAAATGAAAGGAAGTGATGAATGATGTTTTACAGGGGTTACATTATGACCAAGGATAAAAAATCCATAGAAAAATTCAAAGGTGTAGCAACCTTGAAAACCCTTGAACAAGTTCAGTCACTACCTGAATTTGCAGGTGTAATGGCAGAAGATTCAATCTTGGTTGATATTGATGATATGGAACAGTCAAATCTTCTGTTGGATATTTGCGATAAAGAAGGCATCAGATGCAAGGTTCTTCAGAGCAGGTCAGGAATGCACTTCCTTTTCAAAAGCACGAAAATCAAGAACTGCCCAAACAGAACCAAACTTGCCTGCGGTCTTACCGCTGACATCAAAGCCGGGTTCAAAAGTTCCTATGAGGTTTTGAAAATTGATGGCAAGGAAAGAACTGTTCTGTATGACATCCTTGAAGGTGAAGAATATCAGGACATTCCAAAGTGGTTATTCCCAATTAAGTGTACTACTGAATTTCTTGATATGGATGCCGGTTCCGGAAGAAATCAGGCATTGTTCAACTACATTCTAACCCTTCAAAGCAATGATTTCAGTGTAGAAGAAGCAAGGGAAACCATCAGAATCATCAATCAATACATACTGAAAGAACCGCTGTCAAACAGTGAACTTGAAGTGATTCTGCGTGATGATGCCTTCAAAAAGCCTGTTTTCTTTAAGGGTAGCAATTTTCTTTTTGATAAGTTTGCAACCTACATAAAGAATAACAATCACATCATCAGAATCAATGGTCAGTTGCACTTGTTCAAGGATGGGGTCTATGTTCCCGGACAGGAAGAAATTGAAGCTGTAATGATAAAGCACATTAGCAGTCTTTCCAATGCAAAGCGGTCTGAAGTGCTGAAATATCTGAATTTGCTTTTGCTTGAAAATACTGAAATGGCTGCACCAAATATGATTGCCTTCAGAAATGGCATTTATGACTTGGAAACTGACAGTCTGAAACCGTTTTCACCGGACATAGTAATCACAAACCGCATTCCTTGGGACTACAATCCCACCGCATATTCAGAACTTGCAGACAAGACCCTTGACAAGATTGCCTGTCACGATGCTGAAATCAGAACTATTCTTGAAGAATGTATTGGTTCTTGTTTCTATCGGTCAAACACTTTGGGTGGTGGTAAAGCGTTCATTCTGACGGGTGAAGGTTCAAACGGAAAGTCCACCTTCATTGCTATGATTCAGCATCTTTTGAATGAAGAAAATATCACTGCACTTGACCTGAAAGAACTTGACCAAAAGTTTCAGAATGCTGCCTTATTTGGAAAGTTGGCAAATCTTGGTGATGATATTTCTGATGAATTTATTGTCAATGCTTCATTCTTTAAAAAGTTAGTTACCGGGGAAAGGGTTCAGGTTCAGAACAAAGGTGAAAAACCTTTTGAATTTAACAATTATGCAAAATTTCTGTTTTCCGCAAACAACATTCCAAGAATTAAGGACAAAACAGGTGCAGTTCTGCGAAGGCTTTTGATTGTCCCCTTTGATGCAGAGTTTTCTAAAAATGACCCTGACTATGATTCAAGTATTAAATACAAATTGCAAGAACCTGAAGTGATGGAATATTTGATTGTTCTTGGTATCAAGGCACTGAAGAACATCATTGAAAAGCAAGGGTTCACAGAATCAGCAAGGGTTCAGGGACAGTTAAAAGAATACGAAGAAACAAACAATCCTATTATTGGATTCTTTGATGAAATGCAGATTGAAGAATTTCAGATTGAAAATGAACAGTCTGACAAGGTATATAAACGATACAAAGAATACTGCCTTGCAAACAATTTCAATCCTATGTCAAAAGCAGAGTTTTCAAAGCAACTTTGCAGAAAACTTGGGATGACTACCAAAACCAAGAAGATTGGTGGCAAGGTTTACAGAATTTATATCAAACAATGAAAGGACAGATGAAAATGAATGCTGTTGAAAAAGATGTGAATGAACTTGTGTTCAAAGAATTGAACAGTGCAAACACCAAATTTCCCCTTTTCCCTTCTGCACATCACGGTTATGCAGTGATTAAAGAAGAAATTGAAGAAGTGATGGATGGTATGAATCTTTTGCTTGAAGTTTTTGCCAATGCTTGGGCAGGTATCAAGAAAGATGAACCGGTGTTTGAGCAGATGAAGATTATCAGAGAGGTTGCAAAGAATGTTGCAATTGAATCCATTCAGGTGGCTGCAATGTGTGACAAATATGATATGTCACTTCAGGAAGGTGCAAGAAACGCATCACAATATGCCGACAATGACACCTTGAAACCTGCTACATAAGGCGGTGATTCTGATGCAGGGTGATAAAAATAATCCGTTTTATAATAGTGAAGGTTATCCAAATGCAACCGCATTTGGAGTTATTCAGGAAGAAAACGAATTGGAAAAGAAAACAGGGTTTTTGATAAAGGTTCTGAAATTCATCATCAATGAAAGTGGTTATGAACTTCTGAACAGAATTGAAATCAAAGATAAAAAATCAGGAAGGGAGTTCAGATGAAAGTTACTAAATGCAAAGGTGAAGGTCAAGGGTCTTGCAAGAAGTGTTCTGATGAAGGTAGATGGAACAGAACTTGGATGTGCTTCTTGTATGAAATAGAAGGTCTTAAAGGTTGTTACTGTTCAGATTGTGTCAAGAAAATTGTTCAGGGCAATTCAGAAACACTTGAAAAGGTGGGTTCAGATGATTGAATTTGATGTCATATACAATCAAGATTGTTTATCAGGTATGAAATCACTTCCGGACAAATGTATTGACTTGATTATTACTGACCCACCTTATGGAAAGAAAGCCGATAAAGGAACAAATGGTTTTGGTGTATCTAAAAACAGAAGATATACAGGAAATTGGGATTCCAAAATCCCCGAAAAAGAAGTGTTTGATGAAATGTTCCGCATTTCAAAGAATATCATCATCTTTGGTGCAAATTATTTTGCCCATCAACTTCCACCTTCTGTTTGTTGGTTGTTTTGGGACAAGAAAGGTGATATTGCTTTTCAAAATCCATTTGCGGATGGTGAATTGATTTATACCACTTTCAAAAAACCTATCAAAAGGATTGTGTTCAAACAGCAGGGATTCATCACCGATTCCAAAGATGTTAGACAGCACCCAACACAAAAGCCATCAGAACTTGTGCAGATACTCATTGAACAATATTCCAATGAGGGTGATATAATCCTTGACCCCTTTCTTGGTAGCGGTACAACAGCGGTTGCATCCGTCAGAACAAACCGTCATTACATAGGTTATGAAATTGATGACCACTATTTTGATGTGTGTTGTGACCGCTTGGATGAAGCAGAGAGAGAGAGAGAGAGAGAGCAGAGCAATCATCTTAATTCTGTTCAGAAAGGTTGTGATGGCAAATGATGAAATGGTTGAAGCAGTTATTTTGCAAGCATAAGAATGTTGTTTGGTGCAGAAAAGTTGAACCGTTCTGTTGCATTAGCGGTGAAAGATATTATCTTGTGTGCCAGAAATGCGGAAAGGTAACGGATGAAACATTTCATAAATTCAAATAAACAGAGGTTTTCAAAAATGAAATCACAATACATTTTTCCAGTCATCTTGATATTGCTTGACATAGGTGCAGGAATTGTCTATGCAACACAGGGTGACTTTAAGAAAACAATTTATTGGGTAGCTGCTGCGGTTCTGAATGCAGCGGTGACATTTTAGAAAGGGGTGTTGAAGATGGAAAACTTTCTGACACAGGAACAGATTGATTCACTTTTTGAAGCAATTCAAATTTTGGCAGATGTAATCGCCGAAGTGGTTCACCGTCTTGCAGATGTAATTGCTGAAATTATAGGAAGATTTGTTCAGACTTGGGACAATCTGATTCTAAACAGCGGAACCGGAAAAATCAAGCATCTTGCACTTCACGCAAAGAAAAAGCGAACTCGGAAGAAGAATTTTCACCGCTTACAAAAACAATTTATGGGGCTATTGTCAGGGTAACAGTAAAGGTAACACATAAAAACAGTTAAGTGTTACCCTGAAAAACAGCATAAAATCAAGGGTTGCGGTGGTTAAGGTAACAGGTAACACTTAATTCTTTATTTCTCTGAATATCAAAAAATTAAGGGGTACGATTTTTTAATATACCCCTAAAAATAAAAGAATATAGAAAACAAGTGTTACCTGTTACCTGTTACCCTAAATTTATTATGAAAGGATGATTAAAATGACCGCAAAACAGTATTTAAGACAGGCATACAGACTAAACGAATTGATTGACAGTAACCTGAAGGAACTTGATCAATTGCGTGACCTTGCATCCAGTGTGTCATCATCGAATTTGTCCGGTATGCCCCATTCGCCAAATAGAGATGTTGAGCCATCGTTTGTTAGATGCTTACCAAAAATCATTGACCTTGAAAACAAAATCAATGATGAAATTGATAAATATGTTGATTTGAAGGAAGAAATCAAAAGCAAGATTGAACAGATTCCGGATAAAAATGAAAGACTTATTCTTCAGAATAGATATTTGCTTTTTCATACTTGGGAAGTTATTGCCAAAGAACTTAATTTCACAACCCAATGGGTTCACGAAATACATAAAAGAGCCTTGCAAGATTTTTCTAAAAAATTTAATACCTAACCTTTTATTATAGCACCACTTGATTGTAATTTACAATCAAGTATGTTAAAATGGTATCATACAGAAATGCACATAGATATGTCTATGTGCATTTTCAATTTTATGCAGAAAGGAAGGTAAAATATGACTGCAAATCAGCAGAAGTTCTGTGATGAATACTTGATTGATTGCAATGCAACAAGAGCATATAAAGCAGCTTATCCCCGGATAAAGAATGATGCTGTTGCAAGGGCGAATAGTTCAAGACTGCTAACAAATGCTAACATCAAAAATTATATTGAACAACGGCTTGCAGAAATGAGTTCGGCAAAGGTTGCATCCGCTGAAGAAGTCATTAAATACCTGACTTCTGTGATGCGTGGGGAATCCGCTTCTGAAATCGTTGTTGTAACCGGTGATGGTGAAGGATTTTCTTCCGCTGAAAGGGTGACAAAATCCCCTGACGAAAAAGAAAGGTTGAAAGCTGCTGAATTGTTAGGTAAAAGATACGGTCTGTTCACCGACAAGGTAAATGTGGAAGGCAACACAAAGGTTGTAATTGTTGATGACCTTGATGATTAGAAACAGGTTAGTAACAGAACCCTATATTTTTATTGATTTTAAGGGGTTCTGTTATTATTGTGCCATAAATGGGGTGTGAAATATGGAAAATGCAGTTTTCAAAATTTCAGACTTTGTTGGCGGTGGATATAAAGATTTTTGGAAGTTCAAAGGTAGATACCGGGTGTGTAAAGGTTCAAGAGCATCCAAAAAATCAAAGACTTCTGCTTTATGGTTTATCAGCAACCTTTCAAAAGAAAAGTACAAAGCAGCAAACCTTCTTGTCATAAGGAAAACATACAGAACATTGAAAGATTCCTGTTTCACTGAACTGAAATGGGCAATCAATAGATTAGGATTGCAGAATGTTTGGGTTGCCAAAGAATCACCGCTTGAAATAGTCAATGTTGAAACAGGTCAAAAGATTTATTTCAGGGGTTTGGATGACCCTTTCAAAGTAACATCAATCACTGTTGACACAGGTGTTCTTTGTTGGTTATGGATTGAAGAAGCCTATGAAATAATGTCAGAATCAGACTTTGACACGATTGATGAATCAATCCGTGGTGAAGTTCCTGAAGGTTATTTCAAGCAAATCACTTTGACATTCAATCCTTGGAATGAACATCATTGGATAAAGAAACGGTTCTTTGATGCACCTGTTGACCCGGACATTCTTGCAATGACAACTAACTATTTGTGTAATGAATGGTTGGATGCTTCAGACAAGAAGTTGTTTGAGCAGATGAAAAAGAACAATCCAAGAAGATATGCTGTTGCAGGTCTTGGAAATTGGGGCATTGTTGATGGTCTTGTCTATGAAAATTGGGTTGAACAAGACTTCAGACTGATGACCAAGGCTGAATATAACAAATTGGATGAAAAACCTGACAATGTTGTATTCAGTGATAATCTGAAATCAGGGTTTGGTCTTGACTTTGGTTATACCAATGACCCTTCAGCAGCTTTTGTTGGATTTGTGGATTTAGATAATGCAAAAATATATGTGTGGGATGAAATGTATGAAAAAGGACTGTCAAACAAACGCATATATGAAACCCTGTATGGAATGGGGTATTCAAAGGACAGATTCACCGGTGATTCCGCAGAACCAAAAAGCATTGATGAATTAAAGGGTTACGGATTGAGAATCACCGGTGCATCCAAAGGCAAAGACAGTGTAAACAATGGTATTCAATGGATTCAAGGATTTCAAATCATCATTCATCCAAGATGTGTGAACTTCCTGACAGAAATATCAAACTACACTTGGGATAAAGACAAGTTTGGAAATAAACTGAACATTCCAATTGATGACTTCAATCACCTGATGGATGCTATGCGGTACGGTCTTGAACAGTTCATCAAGAAGAATGGTTGGTTGTATTAGTAACATATTAGTGACAGAATCCCTTGAAACACCGCTGTTCCAAGGGATTCTGTATATATTAAGTCATAAAAGAAAGGGCGGTGAAAAAGAATGCTAACAGAAAGTGAAATCTATCATCTGATTCAAGAAGATTTGACAAGTACAAGAAAACAGTCTGCATCTGTCGGACATAAATATTATGAGGGCAGACACGACATCCTTGACTATAAACTGTATTATTACAATGCAGATGGGAAATTAGTTGAGGACACCACAAGGTCAAACATTAAAATCTGTCATCCTTTCTTCACTGAACTTGTTGACCAATGTGTTCAATATATGCTGTCAGGAAAAGAAAGTTTTGTCAAGTCAGATATTCAGGAATTGCAAGATGAACTTGACATCTATTTTGGTGATGATTTCAAATCTGAATTTGCTGATACCTTAACTGATGTTTGTGCAGGTGGTTTTGGTGATATGTACGCATATAAAAATATCAATGACAGATTAACATTCCAATATGCTGATGCAATGGGTGTTGTTGAGGTCAGAGCAAAGGACACTGATGACCACACAGAATATGTGATTTATTGGTACATAGACCGCATTGATAAAGGTACAAAGAAAATCAAGCGTATTCAGGTTTGGGATTCGAAGCAAACAACCTATTTTGTTCAGGTTGATGAAGGCAAAATCAAAAAGGATGACGATGAACCGTTGAATCCAAGACCACATATTGTCTATACAAAGGACAATGATGATTCCTTGTATTATGACGGCTTTGGTTTTATTCCGTTCTTCAGACTTGATGCAAACCGCAAACTGACAAGTCATCTTCAGCCGGTAAAGGCTTTGATTGATGATTATGATTTGATGGCTTGTGGGTTGTCAAACAACCTTCAGGATGTGTCTGAAGCATTGTATGTGGTCAAAGGATTCCAAGGTGATAACCTTGAAGAAATGATTCAGAATGTCAAGACAAAGAAACACATTGGTGTTGAACCTGATGGTGATGTTGACATCAAGACTGTTGACCTTCCCCATCAAGCAAGGATTCAGAAACTTGATATTGATGAAAAGAACATTTACCGGTTCGGTATGGGATTTAATTCTGCACAATTGGGTGATGGCAATGTGACCAATGTTGTCATTAAATCAAGATATGCACTTCTTGATTTGAAATGCAATAAACTTGAAACCAAAGTCAGGTCTTTCCTAAAGAAGTTGGTCAAGATTGCTTTACAAGAAATCAATGACATCAATGGCACTGATTATCAGGTGTCAGATGTTTATTTTGAATTTGACCGTGAAGTTATGACCAACGCATCTGACAATGCACAGATTGAAAAGACTAAAGCTGAAACACAGCAAATCAGATTGACTACAATCTTGAATGCTGCTGCAAGGCTTGACAATGACACTGTTCTTCAGGCTATTTGTGAATTATTTGAACTTGACTTTGAAGATGTCAAAGCGTTGGTGAAACAAAATCCCGTGGTTGACCTAAACAGTGCATCAGAAGCACTTGCAAATGCACCTGATGATTCTACTGAAGGCGGTGGTGTAATTGAATAAAAGGCAAAAAGAGGTTCTGCAAATCACCTTGAATGATGAAGAAGCAGTTCTGAATGCTCTTGAAAGCAATTACACAAAAGCACTTGCAGACATCAAGCGGAATATCAAGGAACTTCAAGCAAATCCCCTGACACAATCAAAAGCATATCAGTTGGAATTTCAAAAACAGTTGGAAGCACAGGTTTCCGGCATCCTTGACAATCTTCAAGGAAGGAATTTCACTTCTGTTGCTGATTATCTGCAAAAGTCATATACCAATGGTTTTATTGGAAATATGTATGATATGCAGGGACAAGGTGTTCCGTTGGTTATTCCGATTGATGAAAGTCAGGTCTTGATGGCAGTTCAAAAAACTGGTGATGATTTCAAACTTTCAAACAAAAGGGGTATTTCTACAAAGAAATTGAAGAAACAAGTCCATTCTGAACTTATCAGAGGACTTGCAACGGAACTTTCCTATGCGGATATTGCAAGAAACATCAGTGAATATGGTCTTGCTGATATGAACAGAGCAACTACAATTGCAAGAACTGAAGGTCACCGGGTACAGACACAAGCAAGACTTGATTCAATGCAGAAGGCAAAGAAACTTGGTGCTGATGTAGTCAAACAATGGGATTGTACCCTTGACGGAAAGACAAGACCGGAACATTCACAGTTGGATGGTCAAATTCGTGAACTTGATGAAATGTTTGAAACATCCGGTTATTCCGGTTCTGCACCCGGCCAATTCGGTGACCCTTATATGGACTGCAATTGTCGGTGCTGCTTGCTTCAAAGGGCAAGGTGGGCGGTCAAAGGTGAAACATCATATCAGAAGTGGAACAATGAAACAGGTGGATTCATAGAATGTACCGGATATGAAGATTTCAAACAGAAATATCTGAAAGCATCAGAAAAGTTGAAAACTTCACAAACAAGCGGTATAATATCAATAAGTGACTGCAAGGATTTTGATTCATTATCTGCTTATGTTCAAAAGATTTATGAATTTGATATTGATGATAGTGTAAAGATACTTGATTATGCTACTGTTCAGCAAAGTATGATCGGAATTGAAAAGGTTATCAATGAATTTCCACAAGCAAAACAAACTTTGACCGGTATCGGAACAAGTAAAAATGGTGTTATGTGTGCAGGTTATAATGGAAAAATCAATTTCAACCCTGCATATTATGCTGATGGTAAACCAAGTGTTGCAGCCTGTATGGTTCAAGGTGATACAACAGGATTTCATCCCAAAAACACAGGTGTTCTTGAAACCGGAAGTCACGAAATGGGACATCTTCTTGAAAGAACTTTGATTGAAAAATCTGTTAATGATGGAAAATACCCCTTTGGTGCTTTTGCTTGGAATGATTCTACTGAATCAAAGGCGATTATTTCACAGGCTTGTAAAACAGTTAAAAAGACACCTGAAGGAAAAGGATTTAGAAATGCACAGTTAAAATCACAAGTATCAGGATATGCAACCAAAAATGACAGTGAATGCCTTGCTGAATGTGTTGCAGATTATGTTGCAAATGGTGATGGTGCATCAATACTTTCAAAGGAAGTTTGGAAAATGCTGAAAGAAAGGTTGGGTTGATAGTGGAAAACTTTGAAGATGTTAAAAAATTCTTTGATTATCTGATTATTGATGATGACGGTTGGAAAGGTATCAGGGATGATGCACCGGAATCAGCCAAAAAGGCTTATGATGAATACATCAAAAAGCAAAATACCCTTGAAAAGAAGGGTTACAAGGTATAAAAAATAAATATTTCTGATTAGAGCATCCGCAAGGGTGCTTTTTTTCATACCCTTCTTCAAAAGTCAGAAGTAAAACAGAGTATTTCAACACAAGACATAACTTGTAAAAATTGTAAATTGAAAGGTTGGTATATAACAATGACATTACAGGAAATTTTGAAGGCAAAGAATTTGTCTGATGAAGATGTTCAATCCATTATTGGTGAAATGAAACAAAACAAAATTTTCACCGCAGGTGAAGAAAATCTTGACATCAGATATGGAAAGCTGAAAACTGACTTTGATAATCTGACCAAGACACACGGTGAATCAACTGCTTTAATTGAGCAGTTGAAAAAGGACAATGCCGGCAACGAAGGACTTCAGACCAAAATCACCGAGTATGAAACAAAGGTCAGTCAGCTTGAAACGGAACTTCAGCAGACCAAGATTGATTCCGCATTAAAGGTTGCATTACTTGAAGCAAATGTGACCGATGTGGATTATTTGACATTCAAAATCAAGGAAAAAGGGGAAATCAAACTTGGTGATGATGGAAAAATCAAGGGCATTGATGACACCATTGCTGCTTTGAAAACCCAATTTCCGCAACACTTCACATCCGAATCCAAGAAGAAGATTGACGAAAACAAACTTCCGAACGGTGAAGACAAAGGTGACGGTTGGACAAAGAAAAATATTCTTTCTAAACCGTACAATGAAAGACTTGCAATGTATCAGGAAAATCCTGAAGCATTCAACAAGGCTATGCAATCCGAATAAACAAAATTTTATTTATGAAAGGAATTAAAAATTATGGCTAATCAAGTAACAAAACTTTCCGATGTTATCAATCCGCAGGTTATGGGGGCGATGATTGAAGCAAAGATTTCTGCCCTTTGTAAACTTACCCCTTATGCAAAGGTTGATACTACCCTTCAGGGTGTTCCCGGTGACACCAAGACTGTTCCTTCTTGGAACTACATTGGTGATGCACAGGATTTTGACCCTGAAAACACTACCGGTGCAGAAATCGAAACTGCAAAACTGACCGCATCTTCCACCACTTTCACAATTAAGTGTGCAGGAAAATCCGTTGCAATTCTTCAGACTGCAATCAACAGCGGTCTTGGCAATCCGATTGGTCAGGCTGAAACGCAGCTTGCAAAGTCCATTGTTGGCAAGGTTGACAATGATGTTCTTGCTGCTGCATACACATCCACTAACACCTTTGATGGCTCTGATGCTGCTATTGGTTACAAGCCTATTGTTAAGGCGGTAACTTCTTTTGAGGATGAAGAGGATGGCATTGAAAAAGTTATGTTCATTCATCCGAAGCAGGAAACAGAACTTCTTCAGGATGCAGATTTCATTTCTGCTGACAAATTTGAATCCGGTGTTGCAGTCCGTGGTTCTATCGGCAAGATTGCCGGTTGTTGGGTTAAGAAATCCAAGAAGGTCAAGACTGAAACTTCCGGCTCCGGTCAGACTGCAAAGACTTATTACCTGAATCCTATCATCAAGATGGAACCGGATTCCCCTGAAACCGAGTACACGGAAGATGAACTTCCGGCACTTACCATCTTCTTGAAGAAGGACACGCAGGTTGACCACGAATGGTTTCCGAAGAAGCAGCGTCACGATGTCACCGCAGCGAAGTATTACGGTGTTGCACTGACGAATGCTGCAAAGGTTGTCATTGCAAAGTTCAAAGCGTAAATAATGAACACTTAACTGGAAGTTATGCCTTGGTATGACTTCCGGTTATTTTTTTTGAAAGGGGTGCTTATATGATTATTTCTGTTGATGAACTGATGCGAATGCCTGAATTTTCAACAATATCAGTTGACACATTGAAACGGAAGCTGAACGGCATTGAAGATTTAGTCAGAGCATACACCAACAACAATTTTCAAAACCGAATGAAAAGGTTTTCTGCACCTTCTTCTGATTCAGTCCTTTATGGTTGGTGCGAATTGCTGAAGGTTGGTGACACAGTTCAAATATCTGAATCCATCAACGATGGTTTATATGTAATCACCAATATTGACAAGGTGAATAAAACCACAACCCTTGATGCTGACTTGATAGATGACGGTCACAACCTTGTTACCAAGATTGAATACCCGGATGCCATTGTTGAAGGTGTTGTCAATCTGATGGTTTGGGAAGTGCAGAACAGACAGAAGGTTGGCATTCAGTCTGAAACACTTTCAAGGCATTCTGTGACTTATTTTGCACAGGATGCGAACAACCAAGTGATGGGTTATCCGGTGTCCCTGCTTGGTTTTTTGAAACCATACATCAAAGCAAGGTTCTAATATGATTGGTGGAAACATCCTTGCCCTATTCCAAGTCAAAGACGGTGGAAAGAAAAATGCTATTGGTGAAAGGGAACACAATTGGGTTGATGTTGCATCATCCAAAGGATGGCTTGACTTGTCCGGTGGTGAATCAAAATATACAACCTACAATGCGAAAATTCAAGAATCCACACACATTTTTCTTTGCGATTATCAAACTTTCAAAGGTTTGTCCGGTGAATGGGTATGGGACACATTGAACTTTATCAGTGGTGAAATATCAACCTTAACATCGGATAAAAAGGTTGATGTCACAAGCGAAAATGCAAGAATGTTGATTGATGGACTTATCTATCAAATTATGCTGATTGATGACCCAATGAATTTGCATCAACACCTTGAAATTTATCTGAAATTTGTTGGTGGTCAAAATGGCTGAAATCAAATTTCAAGATAACAGGGTTCAATGTAAAAATGAATTGGGTGATGCAATGATTGCCTTTCTGCACGAAATAGGCGGTGAATTTGTTTCCCAAACAGCAAGAAACAGTAGGGTCAGAACCGGTCAGACAAAAGGTTCTTGGGACTATACAGTGGATGAAACTGCTTTTCAGGTCACTATTGGTTCACCTCTTGAAAATGCTATTTGGGAAGAATTTGGAACAGGTGAATATGCTTTGAATGGTAACGGTCGCAAAGGCGGTTGGTACTATGTTGATGAAATGGGGAACGGTCATTTCACACACGGTAAAACACCAAACAGGGCATTGTGGAATGCCTTCCAAACATTAAAACCGTCAATTCAAGCTGCAATGGAAGAAAAATTGAAAGGAATAAATTGATATGGAAGATGTTCTTGCAGTGGTCAATAACCAATTACAAAAACTTGGTCTGAATTATGAATTTGGGTCAATGACAGAATCACCGCCTAAATATCCATATTGGGTTGGTGGGTATTCAGAGCCGGAAGGACTGACGGAAGATGGGAAAGAAGAACCCACAGTCATTCTGACAGGCTTTTCAAGGGGTAAACACATCACCCTTGAACAACAAAAATCTATAATCAAAGACCATTTCAGACACGGTGTTTCTGTTATGACAGAAAACGGTTCTGCGGTGGTCATTTTTTATGGCGGTTCATTTCCTATTCCCCTTGAAGAAGGGGATTTGAAGAAGTGTCAAGTGAATTTAACAATCAAATTTTGGAAAGGAAACTGATGAAATATGGCATACGAAGAATTAAAAAATCACGGTGTAACGGAAAGCACACCGAAAAACATTCTACTTGGTGCAGGTACACTTCACAAGGGTTTCAAATTTGACAAGCAGACAAAGAAATGGAATTTTGCAGAATCTCTTGTTGGTGCAACTTCCGGTGGTAACAAGTTGACCATTACACCGGAAATCAAGACTGTTGAAGTTGATGGTGCTTTGGTTAAGGTCAAAGGACTTGATTTCAAGACAGGTGAAGTTGCAAAACTTGAAACCAACCTTGTTGAAATTACACCTGAACTGCTCAAAACAACTGTTATTGGTGAATTGGTTGAATCAAATGTTGAAGGTTACAACCTGATTGAATCCAAGGCAGATATTGAAGCAGGTGACTATTATGAAAACCTTGCTTTTGTCGGAAAGAAAACCGATGGTACACCCATCATTATCATTCTTGACAATGCCCTTTGCACTTCCGGTTTTGAGGGCGAAGCGAAGAACAAGGAAAATACAGTGGTGAAGGTAACATTTGAATGCTATCAGGATGCGGATGGTGACCTTGCAAAGTTACCTTATCACATTTATTATCCCACACCCACAAACCCTGCACAGCAGGCAAACGGTTAATGAAAGGAATTTTGAACAATGAATGAAATAATTGAAAAAAATGAACAGGCTGTTGAAGATGCAAAACCTTATTCCTTCAGAACATTGTGTGCAACAGACATTGCACCAATGTGTGCAATCATCGGTAAGCTCGGAATCAATAACTTCACCAAGTGTTTTAATTCCGATGACCTTCTTGACTTGTTTGATAAAAACAAAGGGGTCAAGAATTTGACGAACCTTGCAGGAATGACCATTGCTTTTGAAATGGCAAACACTATCATTCAGAACATCCCACATTGTGAAAAAGAAATTTTTGACCTTCTTGCAAGTGTCAGTGGTCTGAAAGCAAGTGAAATCAAGGCTTTTGGTCTTGCCACCTTCACCGAAATGGTCATTGACTTTGTGAAAAAAGAAGAATTCAAGGATTTTTTCAAGGTTGTTTCAAAATTGTTCAACTAACAATCATCAAGTGGATGGACTTGCTATTCAGAAGATATGCAAGTCCATTCTTACTTGTTGACCAAATGTTGCTGACCGGACAATTTTCTGAATTTGTAACAGAAATCTTTGATTATGACACGGATGACAGGTTGTGGAACATCTTCTTGCACAAAGTAGATGGTCAAACTTCTTTCAATGATTGGAAAGCAAGCATTGGTCTTGGTCAGAACAGTAACATAGAAATGACGAAGAACGAAATTGAAACAACTATCAATGATTCGTTTGATATATTGAACGGTTTTGAACCTACATCATAAGAAAGGGGGTGCAACCTTTGGAACTGTTCAAATTATTTGGAACTATTGCAGTCAATAATTCTGAAGCAAATCAAGGAATTGATGAAACAACCGACAAAGCGGAAGATGCTGCCGGAAAAGTAAAAGACCTTGGTGATGAAGGTGACAGAACTGAAGGAAAACTTGGAAAGGCATTTTCCAAGATGGGTTCTGCTGCTGTTGCAGTTGGAAAGACAATTGCAACCGGACTTGCAGTTGCAAGCACCGCTGTTGTTGCGGTTGGAAAGGCTGCAATTTCTTCTTATGCTGACTATGAACAGTTGGTTGGCGGTGTTGAAACCCTTTTTGATGAAAGTTCTGCAACGGTTATTGCAAATGCACAAAATGCCTACAAAACAGCAGGTATGTCAGCAAATGAATATATGGAAACAGTCACATCTTTTTCCGCTTCTTTGCTGCAATCTTTAGGTGGTGACACCAAAGCTGCTGCCGACAAAGCAGATATGGCAATCACCGATATGTCTGATAATGCAAACAAGATGGGTACAAGTATTGAAATGATACAAAATGCCTATAACGGTTTTGCAAAACAAAACTATACAATGCTTGATAACCTAAAACTTGGTTATGGTGGCACAAAGGAAGAAATGCAAAGACTTCTTGACGATGCTTCTAAACTATCAGGCATTGAATATGATATTTCTTCCTATTCGGACATTGTTGATGCAATTCATATTGTTCAAAATGAAATGGGCATCACCGGAACAACTGCAAAAGAAGCAAGTTCCACCATTTCCGGTTCTTTAGCATCTGCAAAAGCATCTTGGCAAAATCTTTTGACAGGGATTGCAGACGGAAATCAGGATGTTGGTGGTCTGATAACCCAATTCTTTGATTCCATTGTGACAGTTGCAGACAACATTGTTCCAAGAATAGCACAGGTGATGGGAACATTACCACAACTTATTACAGACCTTGTCCCAAAGCTGCTGACAAAGGTTTCTGAACTGATTGACATCCTTCTTCCTGTTGTAGTTGATGGTGCAGTATCACTTCTGAATGCAATTGTGCAAGTGCTTCCACAATTGGTGACTTCAATATTGAATGCTTTACCTGCTTTAATTAGTGGTATTGAACAAGTCTTTTATGCCATAGTGGATGCCCTTCCACAGTTGATGACAGTTATTTGCGAAGCGTTACCGGTTTTGATTCCGCAGTTAGTGGATGCCCTTGTGAATATGATTGTTTACTTGGCAACCCACATTGCAGAAATCATTCAACCTTTGATTGACAACCTTCCTGAAATCATCATTGCCATTGTGAATGCTCTGATGGATAATCTTCCGGCATTGATTGAAGGGGCGGTTCAGTTGGTAATTGGTATTGTTCAAGCAATTCCGCAGATTATTATGGCATTGATTGAAGCACTTCCAACAGTCATTCAATCCATTTTGGAAGGTCTTTGGAATGCCCTTCCATTGTTGCTTGAAGGCATCATCAGTATAGTTGGTGAAATCGGCACTGCAATTTGGGACATTCTTTCCGGATTCTTCACTGCACTTGGTGAATGGTTCGGTGGTTTGTGGGAAAGCATCAAGACTATATTTGCACCGGTTGTTGAATGGTTTGGAAATCTATTCAGTACAATTTGGAATTCTATTGTCAGCGTTTTTTCAACTGTCGGAAGTTGGGTATATGACAACATTATTGCACCTGTTGCAAACTTTTTCAAAGGACTTTGGGAAGGTATTGTTTCTGCATTCCATACAGTGATTGACCCTTGGATTGAAATAATCAAGAGGGCAGCAACACTTGTCTATAATACCATCATAGTCCCTATTAAAAACTTTTTTACAGACTTGTGGAATAGTATTGTAGGCATATTCAGTAAAGTTTCAGGTTGGTTTACTGATAATATTGCTACACCTATAAAGAACATCTTTTCAAACATTTGGAATGCTATGAAAAATGGTGCTTCCAATGCTTGGGAAGGTATCAAATCCGTGTTCAGCAAGGTAACAGATTGGTTTAAAAACATCTTTTCAAAGGCTTGGCAAGCAGTTAAAAATGTATTTTCCACAGGCGGTAAAATCTTTGATGGAATCAAAGATGGAATTGTGAACGCATTTAAGACTGTTGTGAATGCAATCATTAGGGGCATCAATAAGGTCATCAAAGTTCCTTTTGATGGTATCAATTGGGCATTGGAAAAAATCAGAGGAATCAATATTCTTGGTGTTGAACCTTTTGGATGGATTTCAACCATAAATACACCGCAGATTCCTGAACTTGAAAAAGGTGGTGTCCTGAAAAAAGGTCAAGTTGGTTTGCTTGAAGGTAAAGGTGATGAAGCGGTTGTTCCTCTTGAAAAGAATACCGGTTGGATTCGTAATGTTGCAACACAGATTCACGATTTTGTCATTGAAACAAAGAACAACCCAAAAGACATTGCCGGAAATATTTCTTCCACAGGTTTGTTGACTGCTCTGAAAGCTGAAGTCAGTGACAGAATCAGAAATCTTGAAGAAACTATTACAAATCTGATTGATATGCTGAAAGAGTTCTTCCCTGAACTACTTGAAGCATTTGATGTGACTGTTGTTCTTGATGATGGAACGATGGTTGCAAGGCTTACACCTAAAATTGACCGTGAACTTGGTAAAATTCAAAGAAGAAAGGAATGGGGATAATCTATGGATGGTGTAACATTTGGAACAAAACATTCTTATAGGGATTTTGGTCTGATTTTATCATCCAAAGATATTTCCCTTCCTAAACCTAAAACAAAAACAGTTGAAGTCCCCGGTGCCGATGGTGTTCTTGATTTGACAGAAGTATTGACTGATGACATCAAATATCAGAACAGACCTCTGTCTTTCAATTTCACAGTTGTTGACCCAATGGCATCTTGGTCAGCGGTTCTTTCAGAAGTTACCAATTACCTTCACGGTAGAAAAATGCGAATTTATATGGATTGGGATAGAAACTACTACTATGAAGGTAGATGCACGGTAAACAAATTCAAATCCAATAAAAGAACTGCATCAATTGTTGTTGATTGTGATTGCAACCCATATAAGGTTGAAAAGAATTCAGCATCAGACCCTTGGATGTGGGACACTTTCAGTTTTGTTGATGGCATCATTTATCTAAACAAAACAACTGTCAGCGGTGTAAAAACTGTTACACTGATAAACAGAAGAAAAATTGTTTCCCCCACATTCACCTGTTCTGCTGCTATGACTGCAACCTTCAATGATGTGACCTACAATCTACCAAAAGGAACAACCACGATCCTTGATGTTAGACTTCAGGAAGGTGAAAATATCATCACCTTCAGAGGAACAGGAACAGTTCAGATTGATTACAAAGGGGGTTCACTATAATGTATCAAGTATATTGTGATGGATTCCCCATCCACGATTTAAGAAGTGAAGAATTGGTGCTGAACAATAATCCTTCTGTCACATTAGCGGATAATGATTCAGGGTCTTTTCAATTTACGATTTCACCAAAGCATCCACACTATAATGACATCAAAAAGTTGAAGTCTGAAATCACCGTTCTTCATAATGGAGTTGAAATTTTTTGTGGCAGACCCACAGAAGAAGAAAAGGACTTTTACAATAACAAACGATTTTTCTGCAAAGGTGAATTGAATTATTTGGCTGATTCGATTCAAAGACCGGCTGAATATCACAACAAAACAGTCAGGGGTTTCCTTGAAGCACTTGTGGAAATTCATAATGCACAGGTTATTGAAGGGAATGTGGCAATTACTTTCAATGCAAACTGCAAAGGTGAATCTGCAAACTTTGACTATTTAGAATTGTATTATGTTCAGAATGGCAAAGTATTCAAAGCATTGTCACGATACAGAGCAGACAACCTTGCCGGAAGAACCTTTGTTGTTCCTACATTAGACTTTTATGTGTATTGGCATTCAGACGGAAGTGTGAACAATTTCTATGGATTTAGCATTGATTCTGCGACAATGACAGATGAAGCAGCTTTAATCGGAACTGAAGTTTCATCCCTTCCGGCATACAATGCTGTTCAAACTTCTAACATAACCGCTGTTCAGACTGCCCACAATCCATATTTGAACACATCAAATCTGTTATGGCATTATACCCACACTGTACCTGATAACTTTGTTGGAAAGAAAACCTTCAAAGTTGGTGCAGTCACAGTGGTTGACAGTAATGATTCCCTTTACAGATATACCAATTATGAAAATACATTGGATTGCATCAAAGAAAAATTAGTCAAAAGACTTGGTGGTCATATTCGTATCAGAAAAGCGAATGGTATCAAATATCTTGACTATTTGGCTGATTATCCGGTTACAAGTGACCAAGTGATTGAATTTGGAAGAAACCTTCTTGATTTCAGTCAAACACTTGATGCACAGGACATTGCGACTGCAATCATCCCCCTTGGTGCAAAACTTGAAGAAAGTACCATTGAAGCACTTGATGAAAGACTGACAATCAAATCTGTGAACAATGACTGTGATTTCATCTTCAATCAGGCAGCGGTTGACACCTTTGGATGGGTATTCAAAACCGTTACCTTTGATGCGGTCACTGTTCCATCCAATCTGAAAAGAAAGGGTGAAGAATACCTTTCAAGTGTTCAGTTTGAATCCCTTGTCCTTGATGTGACAGCAGTGGATTTGAATAATGTGAATGTAGATATATCAAGAATTCATCTTCTTGATAGGGTCAGGGTAAAGTCTGAACCGCACGGTCTTGACAGTTTCTTCCCTGTAACAAAACTGACAATTTCCCTTGAAAAACCGGAAAGTGACAAGATTGTTCTCGGAAGTGAAAATGCAAAAGTCACAATGACCGGTTCAAACAGTTCAACAAAAACTGACATTATGGAACGGATTGAAAATATTCCTTCAGAAAGCTCCATTTTGAAAGAAGCAACTGACAATGCAGCTGCCCTGATAAATTCTGCAACACACGGATTTGTGGTGACAACTGCAAATGAACAATTGATTATGGATACCAATGACACGGAAACTGCATCCAAAGTGTGGCGGTGGAATTTGAATGGTCTTGGTTATTCAAATACAGGTTATAAGGGGACATATACAACAGCAATCACAATGGATGGTCAGATTGTTGGTGAAAGATTAGTTGGTGGCTCTGTTTCTGCTGAAAAGTTATCTGTTGAATATAAGTATTCGGTTGAAAGAGCAATTGAACTTGCAAAAACAAATGCAAATGATGCAACGGATAACAAGTTGAAATCTTACTACACCAAAACACAGGTTACCACTGCAATTAAAAACAGTGCTGATTCTATTTTGATTTCAGCAAAAGAAGAAGCAGTTGAATATACTGACAGCCGTCTGACCGCATACGCAACCAAGGCTGAAATCAAGGTTAAAACTGACAGCATTGAAAGCACGGTTTCCAAAAAATTAAATTCTTCTGAATTTACAACCAAATTAACACAAAATTATTCTTATGTCAGAATTGCTTGGAACAAGTGTTCACAATACATTCAGTTTGAAAATTCTTCTTTGAATATCTATGACTACAATAATTATAAATTGATGTCATTAAATTCAAGCGGTTCTTGGTTTTACAGGGAAGGTTCAACTATTGGAATGATAGGAACAAGTCAGTGGTCAGATGACAGTAGTTATAAAGGACTTGTTTTTGATCTTGAAAACACTGCATCCTATATGTGTTGGGCAGCAAAAGACAGTAATAATGCAAGTTCTTATACCGTTAAACTTATTTATCATCATAAAACTTCTAAAGCAAAAAAAGGACTTCACTTTAGTTGTGATACTTATGCTGATAGTTGTTTGTATCTGACGGATTCAGACCGTTTTCTTGCTTGGTCAAGCGGTGGTTGTGGTTATAACGGTGAAATGAGTTGGGTAAACAAATCAAATAATACCGCTGTTGCTGTCAACGGTGTTTCAAAAAAGTTTACTATTTACAACGGTGTTTCAATTGATTTTTATTCTAATCTTGATATGCACGGATATTCTATCAAGAATCAGTCAGATGCAAGGATGAAGAAAGACATTCATCCAACAGGTGTGAAAGCATTGGAAATCTTAAATGCAATTGACTTGAAAGAATTCAAATGGGTTCAAACAGATGAATTTGAACCTATTGGAATCATTGCACAGCAGCTTCAGCTAATTGCCCCCGAATTGGTCACAGAAGAAAAGGATGGTCATTTGTCGATTCAAACAACCAAGTTTATTTTTTATCTTATCAAAGCGGTTCAAGAACTGTCAGGTGATAATTATGAAAAAGTTCCTTGGGTTGACCCATTCACTTTGGTTGAGAAGAAAGCATTTTGTGCAAAATTAAATCAAGAAAGTGCAACACCTGAAGAAAAGGTTGTTGAACCAATAAAAATACCTATCAGAAAGTGAGGATTTGCAGATGGCAAACGAAAAGAAAAATGTTCCGTTATCTGTGATAATGGAAGAAGCAAAGAAGGGGTATATTGAAGGAATTCAAAAGGTTAATGAAAAATTTAACCTTCCGGCATTCCTTGCTGAACCAATCCTTTCCGGCATTCTTGCTGATATTCGGCAGCAGAAAAATATTGAACTTGCAAATGACTATGCTTCATTGCAAAGTGCAGAGCAAGGCTCCAAAAAGGAAGGTGAAGAATAATGGCAGACATCAAGCCCTATACTGACCAAATTAAAAATGCGGTTTACGGTGAGGAAGTCCGGGATTCCATTGTTTCTGCTTTGGAAAAAGTAAATGATGACAATGAATCATATCAGAACATAAAGGATGAAATCACCGCTGACAAGACACACATTGATGCACAGGTCGAAGAATTTGGTGATATGGCTACTGAAGCACAGACAACTAAAACCGCATTGGATTCTTCTGTTCAAGCTGCAAACACAGCAAAATCCAATGTTCAAAGTGCAACCACTGCTGCTAATACCGCAAAGGCAAATTTACAGGCAGCAACTACATCAGCGAACACAGCAAAGACTGCTTTGGAGCAGGCAACATTAGATGCAAACACTGCGAAAGCAAATGCAAATACCGCAAAAAATCAGTTAAACACAGCAATCACAAATGCGAATACTGCAAAATCAAACTTGGATTCTGCCAAGACTGCTGCTGACAATGCACTTTCTGCATTGAATACTGCAATCAGTCAGGCAGCAACATCCAAAGGAAACCTTGACACAACCATTGCAAGTGCGAACACTGCAAAAAGTCAGCTTCAAGCAGTCATTGACAGTTCTGAAACGGCAAAAAGCAACCTTTCCACTGTCATTGCATCGGCAACTGAAATCAACATCACTTTGTCTGCAACCATTCAGACCGGCACTGAATTAAACGCATCCTTGGCATCACAGAACAGTCAAGCACTTGCTAATATCACAAATCTGTCTGATGAAAACTTCAAAGCAGATGAAATCTTGACAGGTGTGGATGACATCAAAGCATATCTTGGTTACACTGATGAAGATATTGCAGGAATCTGTGTTGACTATCAGAACAAGACCTTCAAAAGACTTGCAGGTGCGTATGATAAACAAGCAGGTACAGATTTTGATGTATTCACAATGTTCGGTGGTAGAAAAAGGTGCAATGTTTCTGATGATGGAACAATTGTGGCATATTGCGGTGATGAAGATTATGCAGAAGATGGTTCAATGGGGCAGGTTATGGTTTATCAACCTGCATTCTATTACAAGGTTGTTCCGCTTGTATATGACAAGAACACTACAACCGGTATTGGCTATCATTTACGCAAAGCAAATTATTATGTCAGCACAAGACCAAAGACCGGATTCAAACTTCATCCGGCATTCTATGATGCAAACGGCAATGCGGTTGATTATATTCTTTTATCTGCTTATGAAGGTAGTATGTATGATGTATCAGGCACAGTTTATGTCAATGACGGTGTTGACACTGATACCGCAATTGAAACCGGCGACCTGCTCTGCTCGGTTGCAGGAAAGAAACCGATTTCCGGACTGAAAAAGACTTTGACTAAAGCAAACCTTGAATTGATGGCACAGAATAGGGGTGCAAATTGGCATCTTGAAAATATCAAGGCTACTTCTGCAAACCAACTTCTGATGATAATTGAACTTGGAACGATGAACACCCAAACCGCTATTGGTCAGGGTGTTGTTTCAATTTCAAACAATTCAGCATACAACTGTGCATCACTTACCGGGTCAACTGCTTCCATTGGCAATGGTACCGGACAGGCAACCGAAACCACAAATGAAATTGGTGGCACTGAAACGGCATACACCACATCCGGGAAACTTTCTATTACATACAGGGGTGTTGAAAACCCTTGGGGTAATATTTGGAAACACATTCAGGGCATTAACATCTGGGGTGACGGCTCTATGGGTGGCGGTCAACCCTATGTTGCAGAAGGTTTCACATATAACGAATCCAAAAACACTGAACCATATCACCCTGTTGGATTTACCCTTGCAAATGCTAATGGATATGTCAACGCAATGGGTTATGGTTCAGAAGAATATGATTGGTTGCTTATGCCTTCAGAAATCGGTGGTACATCTGCACTCCCTGTTGGTGATTATTTCTATGTTACACCAAACCTGAACAGTTACAAAATCGCCCTATTGGGCGGTGCTTGGAGTAGTAGCGGTGATGTGGGCGGTTTCTATTGGCGTTGTAATAGCGGCGTCGGTAGTCGTTATCAGAATATCGGCGGTCGCTTGGTGTATGTACCAACCGCAACTGTATAAATAAAAATATGGGCAAGCAAACGGTGATATGTATTACATTACACCTTGTTAAGAAAAAGCACTTGTAAAAATTTCAAGGTGAAGATGGTTGCAATAAATAAGAAAAGGTTGAACGGAAAATCACTAACCTATTTAGAATGGTGTTCAATTAATTCTTATAAAGGGTGGTTGAAGCACTGCGACAGTTACCGATTACAGATAAAATATTTGAAGTCATTAGAACAGTATGCTGATAACTACTACAATCAAAATATCAAAATGAAAGGGTGAATATTATGGTTGACTATGGAATTGTCAGAAGCACTGTCAAGCCGGAAGAAAAGGTGATTGATGAATTCAGTGTGTGGGTAAACACAGATATTTCAGAAATTGAAGTGTCACACGAAGATGACACCCACGCTGAATTTGAATATCATCAAGTCCAGTATTCTAAAGATGAATACATCAAGATGATTGATGAAAGGAATGCAGCTTTGGAAACACAGGTCACTGACACACAGATTGCCTTGTGTGATGTTTATGAAATGATACTTTAAGCGGAAAGGAAGATAAATATGGCAAAAGTATATGCAGACCTTATCAAGAAGGGCATCAAAACAATTGATGATGTTCCTAAAAATCTGAAAGATGATGTTCAGAAAATCTTGGATGGTGAAGGTTGATGTTAATCAACTTTATCATAAAAATATTATTTAGAAAGGATGAAGAACAAATGGCAGTAGTTTATGCAACCCTTATTGTCAAGGGAAAGAAAACCTTTGGTGCCGTTCCCGAAAGAATCAAGGAACAGGTGAAGCAGGTGTTGATTGACCTTGAATGTGCGGATTTGGTCACAGAATAAACGCACAGCAGCCTTTTAAGGCTTTGGGTATGGAATTATACCCTAACAAATTAAATGCCCTTGTAGGTCGATTCTGATGGCTTACAAGGGCATTCCATTTTCAAAAGAAAGTTGGTGGTTAAAGATTGAAAGAGTTTCTTGTGCAAACCTACACAGTTGCATTGCCCATTGTGCTGACTGCTCTGATGGGATATATTGTGTGGCTTCTGAAAAATCAGAAGAAAGACCGAAGTGCAAACAGCAAAGGAACAATGCTTCTTTTGCGTGTGCAGCTTATTG
Source organism: Eubacterium sp. OM08-24 (assembly GCF_003438075.1). GTDB lineage: Bacteria > Bacillota > Clostridia > Oscillospirales > Acutalibacteraceae > Ruminococcoides. Next base: position 224,963 of record NZ_QSTA01000001.1, read on the forward strand.
AATATCACGATAAATATACTACCCTCGGTGAAATTCCAAGTTATGCTTATGAAAATTTTATGGAAATGTATCAAGCATATCACGAATTAGGGGGGAATGGTATGGTGACAAAAATGAAACAGGAAATTGAGGAACTACACCTTAAAAATAAAAATAAAAAGAGCGAATGAAAGGATGGTATTCATTATGAAAAACATTGATTGGAAAAGAAAGTTGACAAGCAGAAAATTTTGGGCAGCAGTGGTTGGTTTTGTAACCCCTACAATGCTTGCATTTGGTGTGTCAGACAGCGTTGTGACACAAGTTGCCGGAATCATTATGGCAGGTGCAACCTGCATTGCTTACATTATCGGCGAAGGTCTTGTTGATTCAAACAGAACGGACAACACAGAAAGTGAGGACGAAAACAATGGTTGATGAAAAGAACATTCCGGAAGTTGAAGAAGAACTTTCCGCAGAAGCACTTGAAGAACTTTCAAATAACAAGGGGGAAGATGAATAATGGCATACACAAACAGTCCTTTGGTATCATATACCAAAATTTCACCTAACAGAACCAAGAACAGAAACCACGCAATTGACACCATCACCATTCACTGTGTAGTTGGTCAGTGTTCTGTTGAAACCTTGGGAAATGTTTTTGCACCGGTCAGCAGGCAAGCATCTTCCAATTATGGTGTCGGTTATGACGGCAGAATCGGAATGTATGTTGAAGAAAAAGACCGTTCTTGGTGTTCATCTTCCGGTGCGAATGATCACAGAGCGATTACCATTGAAGTTGCTTCCGATACAAAAGAACCTTATGCAGTGAGGGATGCAGCGTATCAGGCAACCATTAAACTTGTTGCTGATATTTGCAAGCGTAACGGCATCAAGAAACTTGTTTGGTCAACCAATAAAAATGACCGTGTAAATCATCTGAACGGTTGTAATATGACGGTTCACAGGGATTATGATGCAGACAAATCTTGCCCCGGTACATATCTTTATAACCGACAGGGCGATATTGCAGCAAAGGTCAATGCCATTCTTGATGCAGACAACAAACCTTCCGAAAATCCAAAACCGACTACAAGTACAGTGAAGGTTGGCGATTCCGTCAAGATTTCTTCCAACGCCACTTATTACAGCGGAAAATCTATCCCCGGATGGGTGAAGAATAAGACTTGGGTTGTTCGTCAGGTGAATGGTGATCGTGCAGTAATTGACAAGTCCACAGACGGAAAGAATGCTATTTGCAGTCCTATCAATGTAAAATTCCTTTCCGTTGTCGGAACTTCCGGTTCGCAGCAGACCACATTCAAACCCTATCTTGTAAAAGTCAACACTTCCGCTTTGAACATCAGAGCAGGTGCAGGAACAAACTACAATAAAACCGGTTGCATTACAAACTGTGGTGTTTACACCATTGTTGCTGAATCTGCCGGTCAAGGTTCGGATAAAGGCTGGGGAAAATTGAAGTCCGGTGCAGGTTGGATTTCCCTTGATTACTGCATCAAAAAGTAACACTAACCTGTTACTAATGAGATACTAACCGCCTTGATTTTGGGTGGTTGTAGGTAGTTCAACTTTGTTCAAAAATCCCGAAAAATCAGGCATTTCAAGCAGTTGAAAATTGAACTGATTTATGATATAATAAATAAAAAAGTTAGTAACGACTAACTCAAAAAAGGAGTAATGATATGAAGCCGGATTATAAAAATTGGGTGCCGAAATATATGGTAAACAGCTTGATAGCGGGTACGATTGTGATAGCTGTACTGTTTGTAATATTCGGTGTGATAGGTGTAGGATTAAGCGATGCGCTGAGGTGGATAATATTTGCGGCGCTTTTGCTCGCTCTGCTGATTGTCGGTGCTTTTCTTAAATGGAGTATAATGGCATACAGAGCTTTCTCCTATAACGGTACTCGACAGCTTTCAAAGCAGATTGTTGAGGGAATGGCAAATTACATAAAGCTGCCAGACAGCGGTACAGGTCTTGATGTTGGCTGTGGCAGCGGCGCTTTAACTATTGCGTGTGCAAAGAAGAACCCAAACGCTAAAATGATTGGCGTTGACAGATGGGGAAAAGAGTACTCTGATTTTAGTAATATGCTCTGCTGTAAAAATGCAGAGGCAGAGGGAGTTAAAAACATTGAATTTATGAAGGGCGATGCTTGCAAGCTCGATTTTAAGGACGAGAGCTTTGATGCGGTAACAAGCAACTATGTTTATCATAATGTGACAGGAGTCGATAAGCAAAAGCTGCTGCTTGAAACGCTGAGAGTGCTTAAAAAAGGCGGAACCTTTGCAATTCACGATTTAATGTCGCAATCAAGATACGGCGATATGCAAAAATTTAAGCAAAAGCTGATTGATATGGGCTACGAAAGTGTTGAACTGATAGATACCACCGATGGAATGTTTATGACTAAGCGAGAGGCAAGATGCCTCCGGCTCGGCGGTTCAACCCTGCTTGTGGGCAAAAAATAAATATTTGTTCTGATAATGCGGCAGTTGTTTTGATAACTGCCGTTATTTTTTAAAAGAAAAAGCGACAGTTTTGCACTGTCGCCGTGGTAATATGGATTTATGAAAACAGGCAGGCCGTTGCGGCGGCAAATACCGCTACCGCAAGCAAAACCGCAAACAGCGTTCTCTTTTTCAATAATTTTTTCACTATACACACTCCATTTATTATTTTATATTTTCATTTTTCACTCTAAACTCAAAAACATAGATTATTATACATTTTATTTTCTTAAAGGCATTAGATTTATTATTTAAAAAAAGTATATTTTGTAACTAAAAGTCATAAAAGCATTAATGAAATTGTAAAATTATGATTTTAAAAGTGTGCAAAAATGTGTGCAGGAATTTACACGATTTTCTTTATCGTTTTGAAATATATTTTATTCTGTATAATCCGTATAATAAAATTTCATATATTACAGAATATGTGAAATTATTAGCTATATTAATTTTAAATGTACTATTATGTTGATATATTGTACTTTGTGTGATATAATTATGAATAAATATAGTGTGTAAGTGTGTGCCAAACGGAGTGTAGTGTTTATGAACAGAGAAAAAACAGTTTACAACAGAATAATCAAGCGTATTTTAGATATTATCTGCTCGTTTATGGCGATTGTTTTTCTCTCAATAATTCACCTCCCAATTTGTGTAATTATCAAATGCACAAGCAAAGGCCCGATATTTTTTAAACAAAAGAGAGTGGGCAAGGATAAAAAGTATTTTAATATATTAAAATTCAGAACTATGAGAACGGATACTCCAAAGGATTGTCCTACTCATTTGCTCAAAAATCCTGACCAATATATTACCAAAGTCGGCAAGTTTTTAAGAAAGACCAGCTTGGATGAACTGCCGCAGATTTTTAATATTTTTAAGGGCGATATGACTGTAATCGGACCTCGCCCCGCTCTTTGGAATCAGGACGATTTGATTGCCGAAAGAGATGAGTATAACATAAACAGCTTAAAACCCGGCTTGACAGGCTGGGCTCAGATAAACGGCAGAGATGAGCTGCCTATCCCTGTAAAGGTTCAGATGGATAAGGTGTATTATGATAATTTAAGCTTTGCCTTTGATGTAAAATGCCTGTTTATGACAATAGTCAGTGTGTTTAAACACGAAGGCGTAGTAGAGGGCGGAACGGGAGCTTTGTAAAATGAGCAGTAAAAAAAGAAAAATTTTGATTTTGACTAATCATTCATATATGCTCTACCGCTTCAGAAAAGAGCTAATTGAAGAATTGATGAAGAACAACGAGGTTGTACTCAGTATGCCTTTTGTTGGTCATCATGATGATTTTATGAATATGGGTTTGCGCTGCATTGAAACTAAAATGGAACGCAGAGGTATAAATCCTTTTACCGACTATGCTTTAATGCAGTTTTATAAGAAAATTCTCAAAGAAGAAAAGCCCGATTTGGTTGTTACATATTCTATTAAGCCAAATATTTACGGCGGTTTAATGTGCGCAAAGCTGAAAATTCCATTTTATGCCAATGTTCAGGGATTAGGAACAGCTTTTCAAAAAAAAGGACTTGCTCAGTTTGTAACTTTTTTATATAAAACCGCTTTTAAAAAGGTAGAAACCGTATTTTTTGAAAATCAGGTTAATGCTGATGAATTTACAAGCAGAAAAATAATTCCTGCTGAGAAAGAAACTGTACTCAATGGCGCAGGTATAAATTTAAAAACATATGAGTACAAGCTGTATCCGAATAATGAACCACCGAGATTTTTATATTTGGGCAGAATTATGAAAGAAAAGGGTATGGACGAGCTTTTTGATGCCTCGGAAAAACTGCATAATGACGGTGAAAAATTTGTTCTTGATTTAGTCGGCTTTTTTGAAGATGAATATAAAGAAAAAGTTGATGAGCTTGTTAAAAAGGGCATTGTGGATTTTCATGGCTTTCAGGAAGAACCAAGACCGTATTATGCTAAAGCTGACTGTGTTGTTATGCCGAGCTATCATGAGGGTATGAGCAATGTTAATCTTGAAGCCTCCGCTACCGGCAGACCTGTTATCACTACCGATATTCCGGGTTGCAGGGAATCTGTTGAAAACGAAAAAACAGGTTGGCTCTGCGAACCGAAAAATTCTGACAGCTTATATGAAAAGATGAAGGCTTTTTTGCATACAGAAAACTCTGTTCGTGAACAAATGGGCAAAACTGCCCGTAAAAAAATGGAAAATGAGTTTGATAAAAAGATTGTTGTAGAGCAGACAATAACAGCATTGGGCTTGAAGTGATAATCGTATATTGAGAGGATTATTATGATAAGAGTATTACAAATAGTTACATATATGGGCAGAGGCGGACTCGAAACTATGATAATGAATTATTATAGAAATATCGACCGCAATAAAGTACAATTTGATTTTCTGGTTCATCGTCAAGAGGAGGCAGATTATGATAAAGAAATACTTTCATTGGGCGGTAATATTTATCATATGCCAATGTTAAATCCTTTTTCAAAATCTTATTTTAATGCTTTGGATTCATTTTTTAAAGAACATAAATATGATATTGTACATTGTCATTTAGATTGTATGAGCGCATACCCTTTAAAAATAGCCAAAAAAAATGGTGTAAGAGTTAGGATTGCGCATTCACATTCAAAAAGTCAAGACAAAAATATTAAGTATCCTATTAAATTATATTCCAAAAGATTGATACCTCAATATGCTACTCATTTGTTTTCTTGCGGAAAGGAAGCGGGTGATTGGATGTTTTGCGGTCATGAATATACTATCATAAACAATGCAATTGATGCACAAAAATATCTTTTTAATAGAGATGTTGCTAAAAAAGTAAGAACTGAATTAAATATTAATAACGATGCTCTCGTTGTGGGTCATGTGGGGCGATTTAATCCGCCTAAGAATCATGATTTCATTATAGATGTCTTTAATAAGATTTATCAAAAAAATAATACAGCAAAATTGATTCTCGTTGGCGTGGGTAATGGTCAACAGAATATTATAGATAAGGTTAAAAATCTTGCATTATCTGATAGTGTTTTATTTTTAGGTAACCGAACCGATGTAAATAAAATTTTACAGGCTATGGATGTATTTCTTTTTCCGTCACTTTACGAGGGTTTGCCGCTTTCTATAATTGAAGCTCAAGCTGCCGGATTACCATGCGCAATATCTGATAATGTACCGCCTGAGTGTATAAAAACAGATAGAGTTTTTCATTATAGTTTAGAAAAACCTTTAGATTTTTGGGCGAATAAAATAATAGAGGCAGCACAAATTGAGAAAAAAGACACATATGATGAAATTGTAGCTTCCGGATTTGATATTAAAAATAATGCAAATAAACTGCAAAACTTTTACACTTCGTTTTGTTATGGAGAATGAAAATGGCAACTTTAACCGTATTTACCCCCTTATATAACAGAATAAATACACTCAAAAGAACTTATGAGAGCTTAAAACGCCAAACATGCAAGGATTTTATTTGGCTTATAGTTGATGATGGTTCAACTGATAATCCATATGATGTAATAAAAAAATGGCTTGAAAAAGATAACGGTTTTGAAATAAAGTATGTTTACAAAGAAAACGGCGGTATGCATACAGCACATAACACAGCTTACGAAAATATTGATACGGAGCTTAATGTTTGTGTAGATTCGGATGATTATATGCCGGATAATGCGGTGCAATTGATTATTGATTGTTGGAATAAAAACAAAAATAAAGGTTATGCCGGTATAATTGCACTCGATTTTGCCGATTCAACAAAAAAAGTAATTGGCAAAGAATTGCCAACTGACAAAGAAAGCACAACCCTTATGGGATATTATAATAACGGTGGCTTTGGTGACAAAAAGTTGATTTACAGAACCGATATAATCAAGGCTACTCCGCCTTATCCTGTTTTTGACAATGAAAAATATGTTGCTCTTGCTTATAAGTATCATTTAATAGATGAAAAATACGAATTGAAAATACTCAACGAATGTGTTTGTATTGTCGATTATCAGATGGACGGTTCGAGCACAAATATGTATAGACAATATGCTCGCAATCCAAAAGGCTTTGCGTTTTGGAGAAAGGAGCAGATGAAACATAGTATAAATATTAAGCAAAAATTCAAAGCCTGTATACACTATGTTTCAAGTTCATTGATTGCTAAAAACAAGCATTTTGTTAAGGAATCGCCTGAAAAGTTTTTAACGGTATTAAGCATTCCTATTGGGTATATTTTAAAGATAATTGTTATGAAAAAATCAAAATCTTCGTATATGAAGGTTGAAGGGATTTAGTGAATGAATGTTTTTGTATATACAACAGTATTAGTATTAATATTGTTTTATATTGGCAGAAAACCGCTTGATAAAAATATTACAATTGAAACCGAAAAGACTAAGATAAGAGATACAAATACATTATTTTTTATTTTAGGAACATTGTTATTAGTGTATGTAACAGGGCAAAGATTTGATTTTGGCGATACTATAGCATATTGGGAAGGCTTTACTAAAGCTATGCCAATTGATGAGTGCATATCCTCCTTTTCAATTGGAAACGAATGGTTGTTTCAGTTTTATATGTCGTTCATACATACTTATATATCTACTGACCCGAGAGTTTTTATTGAAATTACTTCATTAATAACTATTTTCCCTTTAATGTATTTTTTATATAATTATAGCGGTGATTTAAAATTTGCTTTTTATATTTTTATAATGTCCGGCTGTTGGGAACATTCAATGAATGGACTGAGACAGTATTTGGCTACTGCAATAATAGTTGCGGGATTTCAACTTTTAGCGAACAGAAAATGGTATTTGTTTTTACCGTTAGTATTTATTGTTGCTCAAATACATACATCGGCATATATTTTTTTGCTTTTGTATTTTATAACAAATACAGAAGCTTGCGGTAAAATGACAAAATTTATTTTAGCTATTTCAATATTAATTGTAATTACATCCCCATTGACAGGAGGATTTGTTGATAACCTGTTATCGGGATTGGATTATGGTGATAGATATTCCGGACAAGAATGGAATTCCAGCATAAATATCTTCAGAGTATTGGTAAGTGTTGTGCCGATTGTTTTAGCTTTTTTCAATAAAGATCTAATGAAAAATAAATATAAATATTACAACACTGTATTTAATATGGCTCTGTTTTTCACTGTATTTACAATGGCAGGAGTGTTTTCATCTGTGTATGCCAGATTTAATATATATTTCGAAGTATTTTCTGTATTGCTATTGGTATGGAATGTTAACGAGATGGTAGTTAATTCAAAAATTCCGTGGATAAAAAATGCGGCATATATCTGCTATACATTATATTTTATATATCAAATCGTATTTACTTATGGTATGGGATGGCATACTAATTACCAATTTTTTACTAACAGCTATGGACAAGTATCTTGGATATAAATTTTTAAAAGGTGCAGCTTATGAATGAGATTTTTAAATATGATTACTATAGAATGACAGGTAATAGCTATTCTTTTTCTTTTAAAGCTAAATTTAGTTTATTTTTATATCATCAACTTAAATTTATGTATTTATGGAGAAAATTAAAAGTAAAAAATAACTGTATTAACAGAGCAAGATTATATAGATTAACTAAAAAATATGGTTTAGAAATTTCACTGTCAGCCACAATTGGAAAAGGGTTATATTTAGGACATCCATACAATATTACTGTGGCATCAGATGTTATAAGCGGTGATAATGTTAATTTACATAAAGGATGTACTATAGGCAGAGAAAATAGAGGAGATAGATCAGGTGTTCCTAAAATTGGTAATAATGTGTCGGTTGGTATAAATTCTACTATTGTCGGTAAAGTCAATATAGGAAATGATGTTATGATTGCACCAAACAGCTTTATTAATTTTGATGTACCTGATCATTCGGTAGTATTGGGAAATCCTGCAAAAATTCATTCAAAGGAATATGCTACAAAATGTTATGTGAACTTTTTAGTTTAGTGTTTTAATACAAATGGAGAGTAAAATGATACCTAAAAAAATACATTATTGTTGGTTTGGCAGAGGAGAGAAATCAAAAAAAATCAAAAAATGCATTGAAAGTTGGAGAAAATATTGTCCGGACTATGAAATTGTCGAATGGAATGAAGATAACTTTGATGTGTATCAAAACGCTTATACTAAATATTGCTATGATAATAAGAAATATGCGTTTTTGAGCGATTATGCCAGATTGTTGATTGTATATTATGAAGGCGGTATCTATTATGATACTGATGTTGAGGTAATAAAACCAATTAACGATTTATTAAAAAATAAAGCTTTTGTCGGCTTTGAAGTTAATGAATATATTAATACCGGTATTGGCTTTGGAGCAGAGAAAGACAGTTCTGCAATAAAATTAATGATAAACGAATATGATAAACTTTTGGATGGAAAAAGCGGTACAGTAGGTTGTCCTATTTTAAATACAGAAGCTATAAAAAAGTTAGGATTGCAGCTTAATGGAAAAACTCAATATTTAAATGGTATAACCGTATATGCTTCGGACTATTTTAATCCTTATGATGCTCCCACAGGAATATTAGAAAAAACAAGTAATACTTATTCGATTCATTGGTTTTCGGCTTCTTGGATGAGTAAAGGAAAAAGATTAAGATGCGCTGTTATGAAGCCTATACATAGATTGTTATCAAGGGAAAAATAAAAATGAAACCATATATCAGATTTATTGTTAATAAGATAAGATTTTCTTTCATAAAGCTGTTCAAATGTCATGATTTAAAAACTAAGGGATTACAATTATTCTCTTTAAATTCAAAATTTATAATTGATAAAAATTCCTCTGTTTCTTTAGGTGACAGAATTATTAATGACGGAAGATTTACGGCTATTGTCGATGATAATGCAGAACTGTATATTGGTAACAATGTCTATTTTAATGAAGGAAATATGATTAGTGCAAAATCGTTTGTGAAAATCGGTGAAGGCTGTCAGTTTGGTCCGAATGTAAAAATTTTTGATAATAATCATAACTTCAATGCCATAGAAGGTGTTTTGTTAACCCATAATTCATCTCCTATTGAAATAGGCAAGAATTGTTGGATCGGAACTAACTGTGTTATATTAAAAGGCACTCGCATTGGAGATAATTGTGTTATTGCAGCTGGTTGCATAATAAAAGGAACAATTCCTGACAGCTCAATAGTTTCTTCAAATGTTAGTTTAAACATAAAACCTATTGAGGATAGAAAATGAAGAAAAAAATATTGTTTATAATGCCTTCTATGTTTATAGGTGGGGCAGAAAGAAGTCTTTTGGGACTACTTGATTCAATTGATTATAGTTTATATGATGTAGATTTATTTCTGTATAGACATGAAGGAGAATTTTTAAAATATATAAATTACAATGTAAATATTATACCAAATATAAAGAAATATAATACGTTTGATGTTTCAATTAAAAAATTATTACCCGGCAGATTGTTTTTATTTGGCGTTTCAAGAATTTTTGGTAAAATAGCTTTGAAATTCCATTGTATGTTTTCTAAGGAACATGAAGGTGTTTGGATGAATATGCAGTATCTTTCCAAATATCTACAATGGCTGTTACCTGAAATTTCCGGCAACTATGATTGCGCAGTGTCATTCTTAGGTATTCCTGATGTTTTGGTTAATAAAGTTGATTCACGCATTAAAATTTCTTGGAATCATACAGATTATACCGTTATTAATCCTTGCAGGAAATATGATTTAAAAATTTATTCAAAAATTGATTATATTTCAAGTGTTTCGGATGTATGCACAAAGCAATTTCTGCAGGTTTATCCCGATTTAAAGAATAAAGCAATTACATTGGAAAATATACTCAGTAAAAAGTTCTTAACCGAGCAAGCTGATGAAGATGTAAATGATTTTGAGTACAGTGGAATTAAACTTCTGTCAGTAGGTAGATTTAGCGACGCAAAAAACTTTGATAATGTTCCCGAAATTTGCAAATTTATAAGAGAAAAAGGCTTAGATGTTAAATGGTATTTAATCGGATATGGTACAGATGAAGAGCTTATAAAAAGTAAGATTAAAGAGCTTGGCATGGAAGATTATGTAATTGTTCTTGGAAAAAAAATAAATCCATATCCATACATAAAAAATTGTGATTTGTATGTGCAACCGTCGAGGTATGAAGGAAAAGCTGTAACCGTTCGTGAAGCTCAAATGCTTTGCAAACCGGTTGTTATTACAAAATTCGCTACATCATCAAGTCAATTGAAAGACGGTTATGATGGTATTATAGTTCCTATGGATAATCAAGGATGTGCAGATGGCATAGCAAAGTTATTAAATAATAAAGTACTTATGCAGCAGCTTTCTGAAAATTGTGCTGAAAATGATTATTCAAATTCTCAAGAAATAAATAAAATATATGAAATTATTGAAAATAGTTAATTATGTGTTAGGATATTTTTATGAATAAAGTTAAAGTTAGTGTTGTAGTTCCTGTATACAAAGTTGAAAAATATTTAGAGAGATGTGTTAATTCTATTATTAAGCAATCTCTCAGTGAACTTGAAATAATTTTAGTAGATGATGGTTCTCCTGATAATTGCGGAATAATGTGCGATTCATTTGCTGATAAAGATAATAGAATTAAAGTTGTACATAAAGCAAATGGTGGTTTAAGCAGTGCAAGAAATGCAGGCTTGAAGATAGCTACAGGTGAATATATAGGTTTTGTGGACTCTGATGATGATATTGAAACTGATATGTATGAAAAAATGTATAATGCAGCGCTTAAATATAAAGTTGACTTTGTTATGTGCGATTATCAAAGAATTAATAGTAACAGTACTAATTTCAACAAAACACTTGATATTGATTTCGGTTTTTATGATAAAGAAAAAATCAGAAGCGATATTTTTCCTGCGTTGATTATGGGAAGTAATATTGACTATGGACCATTACTTTCGGTTTGCCTTTGTCTATATAAGCGTCAGTTTTTGACTGATAATTCTATTACTTTCGCAAATGATGTAAAATGGTCAGAAGATAATTTGTTTAGTGCTATTGTCGGATATAAATGTAATAGCTTTTATTATTTAAAAACCGAATATTTATATCATTATTATTCCAATCCGGGAACTATCACAACTTCATATAGAGCGGGAGCATGGAATGTTTACTGCAAAATGAATGAGTATTTACATAATTTTTTTGATCAAATTTCTGATTATGATTTTTCTGAACAACTTAAAATCCATATGCTATATTATGCATGTAATTGTTTAGGTATGGCTTCTAAGTTGTCTGAAGAAGATGCTTTATATGAAATGAATATGATATTAAATTCACAAGAGTTAAAAACAGCTTTTAAAAATTTGCACTTATCAGATATTTCCATAAAATTAAGATTTCAATTATATCTAATGAAACATAAGAAAACCAAAGTATTATATAAAATATATAATAAAAAAGGATGAAAAAATGACTTTACTTTCGATTATTATGCCTGTATATAATAAAGAGAAATATATAGAAAGGGCTATACAATCAATTGTTAATCAAACTTTTAAGGATTGGGAATTAATAATTGTAGATGACGGTTCAATAGATAAGTCGCTTAGCTTATGTAAAAAGTATGAAAATGAAAAAATAAAAGTTATAAGTATTGAAAATAACGGTGTTTCTAATGCAAGAAACATTGGTTTGAATATGTCTTGTGGCGATTTTGTAACTTTTATTGATGCTGATGATTATGTAGCAAGTGATTATTTGGAAAATTTGTATCAGCCACAGTATGATTTTATAATTTCAGGTTTATCAAAAGTAAGTAAGAACAGTGAACTGATAGATACAATTAAACCTCTTAACAATGGTGTAATCAAAATAGATGATATATGTAAAAATTTTTATAAAGAACAGATGGACACCGGTATTTATGGATTTGTGGCAGGTAAATGTATTAGAAAAAGTATTATAACTGATAATAGTATTTCATTTGACAAAAGTATAAACTTAGCAGAGGATTATGATTTTTTCCTTAAAATTTATAATAAATTAGATAGTATACTATTTTTAGATTATTCCGGATATTTTTATTTAATCGGTACAGACAATTCCGCCATTGGTATGTCTGATAAAAAAATTGATTTTATAAAGCAAATTGAAATACAAAATAAAACAAGAATTTTTTTGGAAAATCACAACTCTTTTGGAGAAAATGAAAAAAATCTATATATGAAAAGAGTTGCCGGATACATATACACAATATTAATTAATTGTAACTGTAATTCATATAAATCATATTTATCTGATTATAAACGATTAAAAAATACTATCCAAAGAGTTAATCCCAAAGAAGTAAATTCAATATTAATAAAAGTTATTTTATGTTTATATAATAAAAACAAATATAGTCTTATTTTTATCTTATTAAAAATAAGAAGAAAACTGGGTAGATAATATGAAAGTAGTAATGTATGTTCATGGTGGAAGTGAAAACCACGGCTGTGAAGCTATAATAAGATCAACTGCAAGGTTACTTGACTTAGATTCAAAGCAGTCTGTACTTTTATCGTATAATCAATCTGAAGATTTGCATTATGGCTTAGATTCGGTTGTAAGTATTAATCAAGAAATAAATGCTATTAATAAAAAATCGTTTGATTTTATTAAGGCATATTTTATGCAGAAATTTTTTAACAAGCATTATTATGTAGATGCCTTGTTACATAAACTATCAATTAACTCAATTAATAATATGGATTTTGGCTTGTTTGTCGGTGGAGATAATTATTGCTATTCTGATGCTGAAGTTTATCCTGTTGTAAATAAATTAATTAGAAAGAAAGTAAAAAAACTTGTTTTATGGGGTACTTCTGTTGAACCTTCTGTTTTGGAAAAGAGAAGTATAAAAAAAGATATTAAAAAATTTGATTTAATTGTAGCTCGAGAAAGTATATCATACGAGGCTTTAAAAAAAGTTAATTCTCATACATTATTATTACCTGATCCTGCTTTTTTTCTTAACATTGAGAGAACGGAATTACCGAAAAATTTTATAAAGGGCAACACAATAGGTATCAATATTAGTCCGATGATTCTTGAATATGAAAAAAATCAAGGTAAAACTATTGAAAATTATGAATATTTAATTAATTATATCATAGAACAAACAGATTATAATATAGCTTTAATTCCGCATGTTGTATGGGATTCAAATGATGATAGAAAAGTCTTGCGTATGTTATATGATAAAATATCTCGTAAAGATAGAATTTGCATTGTAGATGATCATAATTGTATGCAGCAAAAGTATATTATAAGCCAATGTTCTTACTTTATTGGAGCAAGAACTCATGCGACAATTGCTGCGTATTCCACCTGTGTTCCAACATTAGTAGTTGGATATTCCGTAAAAGCCAAGGGTATTGCAAAGGACTTATTTGGAACATATGAAAACTATGTTATTCCTGTGCAAGAACTAAAAGAACAAAGCGATTTGCTGAATCCTTTTTTATGGTTGAGAAAAAACAGTGAAAGAATTAAAAATGAGCTAAAAAATAAGACCAAAGAGTATTCCGCCCTAAAAAATGAGTATTTGAAAGGATTAGTTAATGATTAAAGCTGAAAAATCAAATTCACTTATAACTGTAATAATACCTGTTTATAATGTAGAAAATAATATTTCTCATTGCATAGAATCAGTATTGAAACAGACTTATAAAAACCTCTAAGTATTAATCATAGATGACGGGTCAACTGATAATAGCTATAACATATGTCAAAAATATGCTGATAAAGACAAGAGAATAAAAGTGATACACCAGACTAATCAAGGTATTGCCACTGTTCGTAATGCAGGAGTTAAATTAGCTAAGGGTGATTATTTATTTTGGATTGACAGTGATGATTATATAAAAGAAAATATAATAGAAAGATTATATGAAAATTTGGTTGCTTATGATGCAGATATTTCTATATGCGATTTTATAAAAGGCAGTGAAATAAATTATATCTTTCCTGAGGAAAATAATTTCACTGTTGAATGTTTTAGTAACCAGCATGGATTAGAACTAATTTATAAAAATGCTCACTATTCATTTATTATGGCTGCCTCTTGGGCTAAGCTTATTAAAAAGGATTTATATAACGGATTACAATATCCTGACGGTAAAATTTTTGAAGATATTTATATGAGTCATCATCTAATTAATAAATGTAAGAAAATTGTATTTACAAATGAAGTGATGTACTATTATTATCAGTGGCCGGAAAGCATTCTCGGAAAACAATTCAGTTATGGAGTATGAGCTTAATTCAAATGCTGCTTTTGAATATAAGACAGTTTTAAATAAATTATATTATGGTGAAACATACCCGCTGAATCGTAAAAAGCTAATTAAGTAAATACATAAAAGTGGCAGAAATACTAATCCATTAAAGATATTTTTTAACTCGGTATTAAGGAGACTGCATAATGAAAGTTAATCAACTTCGTGTGGGTGCGTTACTATCGTACGTCAATCTTGCAATAGGTAGTATTATACCTATGATATATACCCCAATTATGTTAAGAATACTTGGTCAAGCTGAGTATGGCTTATACAGTTTGTCAAACTCTATTGTTGGATATTTATCATTATTGAATTTTGGATTTGGCAGTACAATTATTAGATATATATGTAAGTATAGAGCCGAAGGCAAGAAAGAACAAGTAAGAAGCATATTTGGTTTATTTTTGATAATATACGGGATAGTATCTGTTTTAGTATTTATCGGCGGATTTATATTAATGTTATGTACTGATTCATGTTTTTCTAAGGGTCTTACGCAACAGGAGGTAGATAAACTTAAAATATTGATTGTTATGATGGCATTTAACACAGCCATTGCCTTTCCAATTAGTGTATTTTCATCAATTATTACTGCATATGAAAGATTCATATTTAGAAGAGTTATTGATATTTTTTCTACAGTTTTAGCTCCAGTTGCTAACATTATACTATTATATTGTGGATTTGGCTCAATCGGTATGACATTCTCAGGACTCCTACTTAATTTTATTGCCTGCCCTGTCAATATATACTATTGCTTTAAGGTTTTAAAAATAATACCAAAATTTGTACGATTTGAAAGTGTATTTATTAAAGAACTGCTCGTATTTTCAGTGTACATGTTTATAGGAACTTTGGTAGATATGCTGTTTTGGACCACAGATAAGGTTATTTTAGGTGCGTTGGTAGGAACTGCAGTTGTTGCAATTTATAATGTTGGCTCGACATTTAATAATATATTGATGCAGTTGTCGCAAGCTGTATCCGGTGTAATTGGTCCTAAAATCAATTCAATGGTTACTTTGGATGGAGAAAATACTCAAGCTTTGTCCGAGGTTTTTATTAGAGTCGGAAGATTAGAGTATCTTTTATTGGCATTAGTAGTTTCGAGTTTTATAGCTTTAGGTCACCCATTTTTAATTATGTGGGCAGGTGAAAATTATGGAGAATCTTACTATATAGCACTGGTAACAATGATACCTTTGGTAATTCCGTATATTCAAAATACCGGACTAACAATTGTAATAGCTCAAAATAAGCATAAATTTCGTTCTTTGGTTTATTTAGCAATAGCCATATTAAATGCAGTATCCACATATTTTATAGTACCTTATTTGGGTGGTATCGGAGCTGCACTGTGTTCTTGTGTATCCTATATTTTAGGTCAAGGAATAATAATGAATATATATTATTACAAAGTTACTAAAATCAATATTCCTTTGTTTTGGAAGAATATTTTATGTATGTCATGGATTCCTACACTATTATGTGTAATGACATTTATAGTGTCAAATTTTGTGAATTTTTATTCCTGGAGTGTATTTTTATTTACTGTTTTGATATATGTAGTATTATATTCAGTTGGTAGTTGGTTCTTCTCCATGAATGATTATGAGAAGGATGTTATTCGTGTGCCAATTAATAACCTACTGAATAAATTAAAAAAGCGAAAGGCGTAATTATAATGAAAACAGCTGTAGCCGGAACATGATATGTTGGCTTATCTATTGCCACTTTGCTTGCTCAACACAATGAAGTTATTGCTGTTGATATTATTCACAAAAA
This sequence comes from Eubacterium sp. OM08-24, assembly GCF_003438075.1. Classification (GTDB taxonomy): domain Bacteria; phylum Bacillota; class Clostridia; order Oscillospirales; family Acutalibacteraceae; genus Ruminococcoides. The sequence goes on from NZ_QSTA01000001.1 coordinate 241,573, forward strand.
AGTTAAACTGATCAATGACATATTATCTCCGATAAAAGATGAATATATTAAAAAATATTTTAAGAAAGAAAACTTAAATCTATATGCTACCTTAGATTATGAAAATGCATACAAGGATGTTGATTTTGTTGTAATAGCAACACCAACAAACTATGATTCTGATAAAAACTATTTTGATACATCAGCTGTTGAAGATGTTATCAAACAAGTAATAAAAATCAAATCTAAAGCTATCATTGTTATTAAATCAACAGTACCTGTTGGTAATACTAAGTATATAAGAGAAAAGTTAGGCTTTGATAATATAACCCTCATCACGGAAAAATGTGGGATAATCAAAAGTAAATATTGAAAAAGAACATAGGAAGCTCCAAAATTGTAGTTGACAAGACAAACAATGGAATTATAAATTCTGATAAAGTACAGGTTTATACAGGCAGCGGTTCTCTTTTTCCTACTCACGCATTGGATTTGGAAGTATTTAATAAAGAAGTAATATTAAATTTATGTCCATATGCTGATGATTTATGGCTTACTTTTATGGCTTATAGAAATAAAACAAAAATTTCTTCTTTGAGTAAATGGAGAAGTTTTCCTATTACAATATACAATACTGAAAAAACAGTTTATGGTATATTAATTCTGAAGGCGGTCAGAATGACAAGCAATGGTCTAATCTTTTAAACCGATATAACAAAGAGGCATTATGAGTTTAGTAAATAAAATAAAATTCTTTAATCAAATTTCATTATCAAAATATATTTATTACAATTATTTTTGCAGTAATGTAAATCGAAAAGGCAATGGTCGTATAATACCCTATAAAGGCGCTGTGGTAGACATTTCAAAAAATGCAGTAATCAACCTTTTTGACGGAGATTTAGAAATAGGTTGTAATAAATTAAAAAAATCAAAGGCAGAAACTTATTTAAGGCTGCGAAGTAACGCTGTTTGGAATGTATTTAAAAGTTGTTGTATTTCATATGGCAGCACAATAGAATTACTTAATGCGGCTACAATTAATTCAAAATATTTTACAGTTAATAGCAATTCTGTGATAGTTATATCTAAACAACTTACTATTGAAAATGATGTAATGATTGGTCGAAATGTTACTGTATATGACAGTGATTTTCATTCAATAAACAATAATACATCTGACAATTATTCATCTCCGATTTATATTGGAAATCATGTTTGGATTGCATCAAACTGTACAGTTTTGAAAGGTGTAAAATTACATGATGGTTGTGTTATTGCTGCAAATTCTATTCTATTAAATGATGTTTATGAAAAACAACTTGTCGGAAATAATATTGAGCAAAAAGTAATTAAAGAAAATATTGAGTGGAAAAGGTAGTTATTTTATGATAAAAAATGTAATAAGAAAAATTGTTTATAGTTTAGGCATAAAAAATTCCTAAACTATCTAAAGTTGAGGAATGTAGAGATAGAGGAGTTAAAATTGGTAACAATGTTGATCTTGTAAATGCTTAAATCGACTTTTGTTTTGGTCATTTAGTCAGTATAGGTGACAATGTTACAATAACAAATTCTGTAGTTTTGGTCCATGATGCAAGCACAAAGAAAGAATTAGGTTATAGCAAGGTTGGTTGTGTGAAAATAGGAAGTAATGTTTTTATTGGTTATGGTTCTATTTTTTCCGTTATAAATTCTTGGATGCTTTGCAAAATAATCCTACAATAATTTTTCCGCAAACAATTTATTTTACAGACGATAAAAATGGTGAAAAAGCCATTAATGATTCATTATCGCATTACAATAGTCATAAAAATCTGTCAATAGTTGCAAGAGAAAAATATTCTTATGAATTGCTAAACAAACTATACCAAGTTCCTAAAAAGTTGTTGGTTCCGGATATTGTTTTATCAACTAATATGCAGGATTATGGAGTAAAAGAAACTAATCGCAACGGTGTTTTGCTAGTGTTTCGCTCTGATTTGGAAAAATCAATGTTAGATAAAGACAGAGAATTTATCAAAGAGTACTTAAATTCGCATAGCCTTAACTATAATGTTACTGATATGCACTCAGAAATAAAAATTGACAAAAACAATAGACTTGAGTGCGTAAGGAATAAAATGCAGGAATTTGTTTCGTCAGAGTTAATTATCACTGATAGACTGCATGGTATGGTTTTTGCGGCAATAACTGAAACTCCGTGTATTGTATTTAGCAATAATCATTATAAAGTTAAGGGAACATATGAATGGATAAAATATTTGCCGTATATTAAATATGTTGAAAATACTGATCAAGCAATAAAATTAATTCCTGAATTATTATCAATGAAAAATTGTAAATTCGATAATAAACCATTATCTAAATACTATGATAAACTTGCAGAGGTAGTAAAAAGAAATGTTAATTAGTGTAATAGTACCGGTATACAAGGTAGAAGAATACATATATCGATGTGTTGACAGTATTTTGGCTCAGTCATTTAAAGATTTTGAACTAATCTTGGTTGATGATGGCTCTCCCGATAATTGTGGCAAAATATGTGACGAGTATGCTCAAAAAGATAAGAGAATAACTGTTATTCATAAAGAAAATGGCGGATTGTCTGATGCAAGAAATACCGGCATAGACTGGGCACTAAAGAACAGTAACAGTAATTGGATTACTTTCATTGATAGTGACGATTGGGTACATACCGATTATCTCAAAAACTTATATAATGCCGTTAAAGAAAATAATGTAGATATTAGTGTATGTGGATATGTCAATACTACGGGTGAAGATGATTTGCATACTAAAAATTCGGAGATAAATACTTTGTTATGCACCCCAGAGGACTTTTTTATTAATAATAATATTAACGCTGTTGTAGCATGGGGAAAACTCTATAAAAAAGTTTATGGAATGACATAAGATACCCATACGGCAAAATTCATGAAGATGAATTTACTACTCATAAACTTTTATTTAAATGTTCTCAAATAGCTTTTGTTGATGCAGTTTTATATTATTACTATACTAATTTCAATGGTATTATGGGCAAAAGATGGACACCAAAGAGATTAGAGGCTTTGGATGCTATTGAAAGCAGAATGTTGTTTTTTAAAGATAACGGATTTGAAAAAGCTTATCAATGGAATGTAAACACATTGGTTATGTTTTATTATGGTAATTATATAAAAATACTAAATAATAATGAAATTCCTAATAAAAAAAGTATCTTAATAATATAAAAAACGCTTTTTAAAAATATTTTACCAATATAAGAATGAAAGTTTTATTGATAAAGACAAACTTGAGTTTGTATTAAATACTTTTTCTCCTTTTTAGATGTAAGATATACGTATATAAAAAGAAATTATTAAAAAAGCAACTTAAATAATAAAGCTATAACCAAAAATGCAACCAAAATCCTCTTTGGTTGCATTTTAATTTGTATTATTAATTCAAGCTATAAAATATTTTAATTTTCTTTCCTACTTAACCTTCCCACAAGCAAGCTGCTGAGGAATGCCGCAAGCAAAATCCATGGGAGGATTCTTGCATCAAAGCAGAGGAGGAGAAGTACGGTTACTGCAAGAGGTTTTCGCATTGTAACTCCAAGGAGTGCGGCGGTGATTACGGCGGCGCAAAATGCGGTGTCAAGTCCCATAAGTAGAGCCACACCAAAGCCGATGCTTACTCCGCAGAAGATGACGGGGAAGAAGTGACCGCCTTTCCAGCCTGACTTTATGCAAACATTTGTAAGAACAAGTTTTAAAAGTCCCGAAAAAATCAGTACCCAAGGCGCAAATTCGCCGATGTTTTTGCTTACCTCGCTTATGCTCTCTTCACCTGAGAACATTACAAGCGGCAGATATGTGCCGCAAATACCGAGAACCAATCCGCCGAGTGTGGTGCTCACAATAATTCCAAAACTGCTCTGAATTTTACCGAAAAATTTTGTGAGCAGTTTTTCTGATATTACAAACAAAAGTCCTGCCAATGTGCCGAGCAGGGCGAGTGGAATACCCCATAATCGCTCGGTATTTGTAATGTCGTATTCGCCTATTCTCGGCAATCCCGTACTGCCGCCAAAGGATTGATTGAGCAGAAATATTGTGCCCGTTGCAAACAACACCGCTACTACATTTGAAATCAGTTTGTTTGTGCGAATATCGGTTGCTGTGTCCTCGGTGTCAAGCTGTTCCTCGTTTGTGGCGGCAAGACCGAAAAGCGGAGCGTAGAAAATCGCCGTCAGAGTTGCGCTGACACCCGTTTGCATAAGTTCGGGAATTTTGCTCTTTGCGTTTTTCATATGACTGCCTGCCCAATAGCAAAGTCCCACGATTACGCCTGTAAGTCCTGCCTCTGGGCCGATACTTCCGCCGAAAAGCAGGGGGATAAGCGCTGAAATGCAGAGCAAGAGCACCTTGTTGTACGGATAAAATTTATCTCGCTTAACCTTTTTCATCACTTCGTCAAGCTCATCGGGTACAGCCTTTGTAATCTTCTGATAAATTCCAAGCAAAATACCACCGATTGTACACACCAAAATCGGATAGTAGGTGAAATTAAAATAAGAGGGTACAGTGTTCCAAATCAAGCCAATGCCAAAGCTCATAAGCCTAAGAAATAGCCAAACTATGCAGGCGATTACCGCACCGCTGAATCCGCAGAAAAGATAGTAGATAAGATTATTTGCAAGCGTATTTTTTTTCATATAATATTTTCCCTTTCCGTAATCAGCTCTTTTTTGCAGTGTTGTAAGTGGCTATTGCGTCTATGTTGTCGAGTATAAATTGCTGAGCGTTGCTGTTGTATAGCACCACCTTGTATGTGCCGTACATACCCAACCGCTCTTGAGTTAATATGCCGAGCTGAGTGCCCTTTTCAGTCGGGAACTTATGATTTTTCCCTTTTTCGTCAGTAATGTATTCGAGAAAATCTATCTCTATGAGCCAATTTGTAATGCTTGTGGTTTTTAAGCCTTTCATTTCATCGGCATCTATCAAAGCGTTAATGTTCTTTGTGATTTCCGTAACAGTAATCGGCTCGTTTGTAAAGGGATAGCTTGCTAATTGCTGAGCGGTAATTGAAAACGGCGCTTTACTGCTTTTCTTTTTAGGAGAACCGGTATTGCCCTCAATAACATTTCTCAAAACATCGGAGATGTAAAACAAGCATCTTGATATGTGTATATTATTTATGGTGTCGCTTTCGGGCACAATTTCATTTGTAACGGGATTGATTCCGTTTGCGAGTTTGTCTAAATATGATTTTGCTTTCAATAGCTTTTGGTTATCGTTCAAGTTTATCACCTACAATGATATGTTTAATAAATTATACCATATTCCACAATAATAATGCAATTATTTCAGAAAAATTATGTTAAAAATTTGGGTAATATGTTATAATATAAGTGATTTTGCGGTAGGAGGGATGATTATGGCATTCAGCGAGCTTATTAAGAATTTTTCAAAAATCAGAGAATACATGAGCCAATTCTTTGTTTATGGCTTTAAAAGCAGGAGCGAATACGACCAAAAGAGTGCAAGAAGTTACGATAACGAGAAACGAAGAATTGAAAGCTGGCTCGGAGATTATATGTGTTTTCGCCAAGGCGCTGACGGGAAAAATGTTTTTATTGCACTTGACAGCAGAAACATTCCCGCAAATCCGCTCTATAAGGCATTTAAGGCAAAGAGTTTTACCGCAAACGATATAAATCTGCATTTTTTAATTCTTGATATTTTAACCGAAAATTCTGAACTTTCCGCAAGTGAAATTACCGACAGACTCTCAGCAGATTACTTCACCCACTTTGAAAACGCCAAAGAACCCGATGTGTCTACCGTACGAAAAAAGCTGAGGGAGTACGAAAAACTCGGTATTCTTACGGCTAAAAAGCAGGGCAATCAATTACTTTACAGCAAAAGCAATAGCGACATTGAGCTTGAGAGCTTCAAGGACGCCATTCAGTTTTACTCTGAAATTTCACCTATGGGCGTTGTCGGCTCATATTTGCTTGACAGATTTGAGAGTACAGACACGATATTTTATTTTAAGCACCACTATATTTTGCATATTCTCGAAAGCGAGGTATTGTATCTGATTTTGCAGGCGATAGGAGAGCAAAGGCAGATTACCGTTGAGAATTTTTCGACAAGAACCAAAAACAAAACCGAGCATACGGTAGTGCCTTTTAAAATTCGTGTTAGCGTTACGAGTGGGCGGAGATATCTGGTGTGCTATCATATCCGTTTCAAAAAGATGATGACTTTTCGACTTGATTCTATAAAAAGTGTTAAGTTAGGCGAGGTGTTCGATGATTATAATTACTTTAAAGAAAAATCAGTGCAGTTTTCCAATCATTTGTGGGGTGTATCCTCAAACGATAACCGAAGTACCGAGCATATTGAAATGGTAATATATGTTGCAAATAACGAAAAATACATAGTTGACAGACTTTACAGAGAAAAACGCAGCGGTACTGTTGCAAGGCTTGACAGCAACCATTACAAATTTACCGCAGATGTTTACGATGTAATGGAGATGACGCCTTGGATACGCAGCTTTTACGGCAGAATTGTCAGTCTTGAAAGCTCAAACAAAGAATTAAAAAACAAAATTATTGATGATGTAAACGATATGGTAAGGCTATACGGAGGTGACGAAAATGCTCTTTAGCGAGATTTACGGCAGTTATTACAATGCAGTTTCAAAGCTGATAGCCTGCGCAGTTGACGGCGATTTAACCGAAGAGAAGATGTATGAAATTGTAGACAAATACGCTTTTGCCGAAAGCGTTGTAAGTATTCCGACTGCCATTAAGAGCTGCGAGTGGAATTTGATTACCGAGGATATGAAAACGCCAATCAAAAATAAACCGAGTATGCCTATTACCCTGCTTGAAAAAAGGTGGCTTAAATCCTTGCTTGATGATCCGAGAGTTAAGCTGTTTGATATAAACGCAAATGCACTTATAGGTATTGAGCCACTGTATAGCAGCGATATGTTCGATTATTACGATAGATTTGCTGACGGTGATGATTACGAAAATCCTGAGTATATCAAGATTTTCAGGCTTATTTTGACGGCAATTCGCAAAAAGCATAAACTGCTTATCCGATTTACTTCTCATAAAGACTTTCAGTATTCGATTAAAGTAATTCCTCATAGACTTGAATATTCCGAAAAGGACGATAAATTCAGATTGATTTGTGTAAATTCGCACCACACCTACACTGTCAACCTGTCGAGGATAACTTCCTGCAAGCTGCTTGAAAAATATAAGCCATTTGAGGATAAAAAAGAAAGATGTGCTACCGGTAAACTTGTACTTGAACTTACTGATGAGAAAAACGCACTCGAAAGGGTAATGCACGAATTTTCTTATCTAAAAAAAGGAACCGAAAGGCTAAGCGATAATAAATACAGAATCAGTCTTGAATACGACAAGGGCGATGGAACGGAAATTCTAATTCGTGTGCTTTCTTTTGGCACAAGGGTAAAGGTGATTTCGCCCCAAAGCCTAATAAATGAGCTGAAAAACAGAATAAACAAGCAAAAAAGTTGCGGACTATTTTAAGTTCGCAACTTTTTTTCCACGATTTTCTAAATTCCGTTTGATATAATAACAGCATAAAAGCTCACACAGCAATTACAGAGAAAATTTATATCACAACATTTAATATGTTATAAAATGAGCTTTGTTAAAGGTACAGTCAGCAATATTTTATAGCTTTGTCAACTTAGTTTTGAATTATCGTACCTTGTATTTTATTTTAAGGAGGGGTTTTCATGTTGAAATACCTAAAAGCTGAAACTAACAAAACATTTACAGAAAACGGAGCAGTTGCCTTTAAGACAACAAATTCCGCCTGTCTTGATTTATTTTCAACAATAGGGGCTATGCGCAACAGCAGAGAAGACTCTGTTTTAAACAGTTTTTACTGCGCATACAGTGAAAACCCCGACTTAGCAATGAAAATACTTTTCTTTGCAAGAGATATTCGTGGAGGACTCGGCGAAAGAAAAGTATTCCGCCTTATTATTAATGACCTTGCAAAAAGGGGAAAAAGCTCGGTTTTAAAAAATCTGAGATATATCGCAGAGTATGGCAGATTTGACGACCTGCTTGTATTGCTTAATACAGATTGCGAGTGCGAGGCGGTTGAACTTATTAAAGCTCAGCTTGAAACCGATATAAAAAATATGAATAGCGGTAATCAGATTTCTCTGCTTGCAAAGTGGATGCCGTCGATTAATGCGAGCAGTAAATCTGCTGTTGCCAATGCCAAAAAATTGGCAAATACTTTAGGCTATACAAAGGAGAAATACAGAAAAACGCTCAGTGCGTTGCGTGCACATCTAAAAATAGCAGAGAATAATCTGAGAACAGAGGACTTTACTTTTGATTATGAAAAATTGCCCTCAAAGGCGCTTTTTAAATACAGATTTGTATTTATGAGAAAAGACCGAGAAAGATACGAGGATTTTATAAATCGTGCAGAAAGCGGAGAGGGAAAGCTGAACGCAAGCACACTTATGCCGTATGAACTATTAGAGCCTTATATCGGCACTTTGTATAATTCTTTGGGAAGAAACGACTTGCCATTGAGTATTTCCGAAACTGAGCAGGCGGCACTCAATGCTACATGGAAATCATTGCCTGATTTTTGCAATGGCGAGAACGCACTTGCAGTAGTGGATACATCAGGCTCAATGTATTGTTATAATAATCCGAGTCCTGCCTCGGTAGCGTTGTCCCTTGGAATTTATTTTGCCGAACATAGCAAGGGAGTATTTAAAAATCATTTCATAGAATTTTCGAAAAATCCACAGCTTATTGAAATAAAAGGAAATACCTTTATAGAAAAGCTGCGATATATACTAAGGTTTTACACAGTTGCAAATACAGACATAGAAAAGGTGTTTGAACTGATACTTAATACAGCTGTAAAATACAATGTTCCACAAAGCGAGCTGCCGTCAAAGCTGTATATAATATCGGATATGGAATTTGATTACTGCGTAAATAACAGAGAAAAAACTAATTTTGAAAATGCAAAGCAAATGTTTGAAGAAAAAGGATATGCTTTGCCGAAGGTGGTTTTTTGGAATGTGGCGAGCAGAAACCTGCATCAGCCTGTTACCATGAATGAGCAGGGCGTTGCTTTGGTATCGGGGTGCAGTCCAAGACTCTTTTCAATGGTGACAAGCGATGACATTAATCCGTATAAGTATATGCTCGAAGTAATAGAGAGCGAGAGATATAAAAACATAGCAGCATAATTAGGTGATAATATGAAAGAAATAACGGGCAAATACAGCACAGCAAAAATATTTACAGATAACGCCGAACAGGTGGCGCTCGACCAAATACAGCAACTTTGCGACCAGCCTTTTGTAAAGGGATGTAAAATACGCATAATGCCCGATGTGCACACAGGAGCAGGCTGCGTAATCGGCTTTACGGCTGATTTAGGCGAAATGGTAATACCGAATATTGCCGGTGTTGACATAGGCTGCGGTATGCTTACCGTTGTGTTGGGAAAGGTTGACATTGACTTTGAAAAGCTCGATAATACAATAAGAGAATATGTGCCTAACGGCAAAAAAACGCACGAGGGCAGAATAGCAAAATTTGCAAAGCTGCAGGATTTGAATTGTTACAGAAGTCTTAAAGATACAAAGCGAATTGAGCGCAGCATAGGCACTCTTGGCGGCGGCAACCATTTTATAGAAATAGATGTTGACGATGAAAACAACAAGTACCTTGTAATTCATACGGGCAGCCGCAACCTCGGCAAGCAGGTGGCAGAGATTTATCAGAAAATGGCATATGATATTCAGCGTGGTATGGATAAGCTGTTTGAGGCGCAAAAGGAATTGATTGAGAGGTACAAGGCAGAGGGCAGAAAAAAGGAAATTCAAAGCGAAATTAAAAAGCTGAAAAAAGAATTTGAGCTTAAAGAAACCGATATTCCGTATGACCTTTGCTATCTGACGGACGAGTACAGGGAGCAGTACCTTTTCGATATGAAAATCTGTCAGGAATTTGCTTGGCTCAACAGAGAGATGATAGCCGATATTATTCTTAAAAGAATGTTTGACAAGGAGCTTTCGGACTTCGAGCATTTTCAGACAGTTCACAATTATATTGACCACGAAAGCAATATAGTTCGCAAAGGCTCGGTGTCGGCTCAAAAGGGTGAAAAGCTGATTATTCCTATAAATATGCGTGACGGTAGCTTGATTTGCATAGGCAAGGGCAATGAGGATTGGAACTGTTCCGCACCGCATGGCGCAGGCAGAGTATTGAGCCGCTCAGCCGCAAATGAAATCCTTTCACTTGATGAATTTAAAAGGGAAATGCAGGGCATTTACTCAACAAGTGTATCAGAACGCACCCTCGACGAATCGCCCATGGCGTACAAAACAAAGGATGAAATCGTAAAAAATATTTCACCCACCGCCGAGATTATTAATCAGATAAAACCGATATACAATTTTAAATCTTCGACATAATAAAACGGTTGCCGTTAATTTGGCAACCGTTTTTCTGTTATTTTTTCTTGATGCAATTCTTAAAGCATTTTTTATCAAACGCAGGGTTGAATGCGTAGAAATTCTTTTCATCGAGCTTGTCGGTCATAAGCCGCAGGTTTTCGCCAAATCTTTGGTAATGCACAATCTCTCGCTCACGCAAAAATCTGATTGGGTCTTTTACATCGTAGTCATCACAAAATCGCAAAATATTATCATAAGTCGTCCTCGCTTTTTGTTCGGCTGCCATATTTTCATGGAGGTCAGTTATTGTGTCGCCCTTAACCTGCATAGATGCGGCTGTGTAAGGCACACCTGCCGCCGCCTGCGGATATACTCCCGTTGTGTGGTCAACAAAATAATCCTCAAACCCCTGCTTTTTTATCTCATCTTCCGTCAGGTCTTTTGTAAGCTGATAAACAATAGCGCCAATCATTTCAAGGTGGTTCAGCTCTTCTGTGCCAATGTCAGTAAGCGTTGCTTTTAGCTCCGGCAGCGGCATAGTAAACCGCTGGCTCAAATACCTCAAAGACGCCCCCAACTCCCCATCGGGTCCACCATACTGGCTTATTATAATTTTTGCGAGCTTTGCGTTTGTTTGTTTTATATTTACGGGATATTGCAGCTTTTTTTCGTATACAAACATTACAAATCCTCCTCGTTATCCCAAGGCCATGGATTCTTTACCCACTGCCATTTATTTGCAGAGTTTGACTCCTTGCGCAAAGGGCCGTATTTTTCTTCGTATTCCTCAACAAGCGGCAGCAGCTTTTCTTTACATTCCTTAATTTGCGATAGCACCTGCTGGTCATATGGGTGGGTGTCAAGAAAAATCTGTAAATCCAAAATTGCAAATTGATATGTCGATATTTTCTTTAAAAGAATTTCCCTCTCAGTCATTTTTACCACCGCCGCATTTCTTGCCATAGAATGGCTTGTTTAATTCAGGAAAGATAGTGCCCGAATCAAGCGCCTGAACAGGCGAGTAGGTCTTTGGATTGCTCTCCTGAAACGGCACGAATGCCATAGCAGGCGGTGTCTTTTCGGGAAACTTAGGTGTGGTGTATCTTGAAATCATTGTATTGATAATATCCATAATATTCTCCTTTCCGAGCTTGTTTACTCAGTAACATATTATGCAGTCATACAAAATCAGTACCAAATTTCCCTGTCGCCTTGAATTATTGCCGAATTTTTGATAAAGTATATATGGATAGATAAAGAAAGGAAGATTTTATGGGTTGCGTTTATTTTGTCAGGCATGGCGAAACCGTATGGAATGTTGAGAATAAAATTTGCGGTGCTACGGATATTGATTTAACGGATAAAGGTCACGAGCAGGCTGTGGAAACGGGCAAAAGAATATTGGCGGAAAATATTAAGGCAGATAAAATTCTTTACTCGCCGCTTGTGAGAGCCAAAAAGACGGCACTGCATATATCTGAAATTACAGGTATTACTGCTTTTGAAGAACCAAGGCTTAAGGAACAGAATTTCGGCAGATTTGAGGGCACACCACGAGATGGCGAAGAATTCAGAGTTGCCAAAGGCGAGTTCATTTGCCGATACAGCGGCGGCGAATCTATGCTGCACCTTGCGCAGAGAATTTACAATTTGCTTGACGATGTTAAGGCAAGCGGAGAAACTTGCATTTTAGTGGCGCACAACGGAATTGCAAGGGTGGTTAATTCTTATTTTAATGAAATGACCAATGACGAATACGCAAACTTCGGAGTGAAAAATTGCGCCGTTTTAAAATATGAGTTTGACTGATTACCGGGGGCAGCTTTATTTTGGAGAGGGTTAGGAAAAAGGAAATTGATTTTGGCAGGGATAAAATTCTCGGCATATTGCTAAGGCTTGCACCTCCTGTTATGCTCGCTCAGCTTATTCAGGCGCTTTATAATATAATCGACAGCTTTTTCATTGGCAATTACTCCGAATCGGGTTTGACGGCATTGTCAATTATTTATCCGATTCAGCTGTTGATGATTGCGCTTGCGGTTGGTACTGGTGTCGGTATAAACACGCTTATGGCGCATTTTCTCGGTGTTGACAATAAGCACAAAAGCGATGAAACTGCAGGTGTAGGCAACTTTCTTGCCTTTGCAATGTGGTTTATATTTGCACTCGTGTGTTGGTATATAATGCCGTTCTATGCGAGCATTTCAACCGATTCGCAGGAGATTATAGACGAAGTAATTGTGTATGGCAGAATAGTCTGCGTGTTCAGCTTTGGATTGTTTTTTGAGAGCATATGGACAAAGGTAATGCAGGCAACGGGCAATATGAAAATACCGATGATTGCTCAGATTGTGGGCGCTGTGGTGAATATTGCACTCGATCCACTGCTTATATTCGGTATGGGATTTTTCCCTGAAATGGGCATTGCAGGCGCTGCCACTGCAACGGTGGTAGCGCAAATTGCGGCGGCATTAATCGTAATGAAAAACGGCTGTAAGCGTTCGCCAAAATTTTCAGCATATAAGGAATACATAAGACGAATTTATCATTTAGGCTTTCCGAATATTCTTATGCAGTCGGCATACACATTGTATATATTCGGCTTAAACCTTATATTAAAGGGATTTTCAGACCAAGCGGTTACGGCACTCGGACTTTACTACAAGTGGCAGACGATATTTTTTATACCGCTCGGAGCAATGCAGACCTGCATTGTGCCTGTTATCAGCTTTAATTACAGTGCAGGAAATAGAGAAAGGTGCAGCAAAACTCTGAAAGATGCCGTCTTGCTCGGAATGGCGCTAATGCTAATCGGTGTGTTGTGCTTTGAAATAATGCCTGCCTCTCTTATGGGCACATTTTCAAAGGACAGCGAAGTAATACGAATCGGCGCATATGCACTCAGAGTGATTGCCTTTTCATTTGTGCCTATGGTGACCTCGCTGATTTTTCCTGTGTTCTTTCAGGCTATCGGCTCGGCGTTTAAAAGTTCGGCTCTTACTGTGCTGAGGACTGTTGTGCTGTTTGTGCCGCTCGGTTGGGTGCTTGCACATTTCGGACTTGATGCCTTTTGGTTCACTTTTCCTATAACCGAGGTTATCACTACAACCGTTGGATTTATTATGTATAAAAAGAGCGGATTTGGCAAAAGACTCGTGCGGCGAGAGCAGTAAATTTCTTACAAATTACACAAATTGTAATTTTGTTGTTATTGACAAATTTCACATTATGTGGTATCATTAAGACAAATATAATCTTACAAGGAGTATGATTTTCTATGAAAAGAATTAAGACTATTGAAACTCGTGACCTTAAGAAAAGCGTAAAGACAGGCGGTTGCGGCGAATGTCAGACATCTTGTCAGTCAGCTTGCAAAACATCTTGCGGCGTTGCTAATCAGCAGTGCGAGAAGTGCCTCAGCGAGAAATAATTTAGCTGTGCAGTTTTGCATTAAAAAGGATTTTCAGCCGTTTCGCCTTTTGGAGAACGGCTTTCCTTTTGTCTATAAATCAGTTTTGGAGAAAATATATGATACACCAGTATAAGTTAAACGGATATAATATTGTGCTCGATGTTTTCAGCGGCAGCGTTCATTGCGTTGATGACCTTGCGTATGATGTTATTGAAATGTACGAAAATTCCGATAAAGAAAATATAATCAAGGCTATGCTTGAAAAGTACAAGGATAACCCTGAGATTACAGCGGATGAAATTTCTGATTGCTATGATGATGTAACAGAATTAAAGGACAGCGGAAAGCTATTTACAACCGATAAATACGCAGACCTTGCCTTTGATTTTAAAAAGAGAAATACGGTTATAAAGGCGTTGTGCCTGCACATTGCCCATACCTGTAACCTCAACTGCGAATATTGCTTTGCAAGTCAGGGCAAATACCATGGTGACAGAGCCTTAATGAGCTTTGAAGTGGGCAAGAGAGCCATTGATTTTCTTATTGAAAATTCAGGCAGCAGAGTGAACCTTGAGGTTGACTTTTTCGGCGGCGAACCGCTTATGAACTTTGATGTGGTTAAGCGGATTGTGGCTTACGCAAGAAGTATTGAAAAGGAAAAGAATAAGAATTTCCGTTTTACTCTCACAACAAACGGTATGCTTGTTGACGATGATGTAATCGAGTTTGCCAATAAGGAATGTCACAATGTTGTACTCAGCCTTGACGGCAGAAAAGAGGTGCACGATCACCTCAGAAAGACTGTAAACGGCAAGGGCAGCTACGATATTATTGTACCTAAGTTCCAGGAATTTGTTAAAAAGCGTGGCAATAAGGGCTATTATGTGCGTGGCACTTATACCCACAACAATACAGACTTTACAAACGATATTTTCCATATGGCAGACCTCGGCTTTACCGAGCTTTCTATGGAGCCTGTTGTTTGCTCGCCGAATGATCCGTATGCGCTTACATATGATGATTTACCTGTTCTTTTTGAGCAGTACGAAATTCTTGCAAAGGAAATGCTCAAGAGGGAAAAAGAGGGCAGACCGCTCACTTTCTATCACTATATGATTGACCTTACAGGCGGCCCGTGCATTTATAAGAGAATTTCAGGCTGTGGCTCGGGTACTGAGTATATGGCTGTTACTCCATGGGGTGAGTTATATCCTTGTCATCAGTTTGTAGGTGACCCTAAGTACAGTCTTGGAAACATTTATGAAGGTGTTACAAATACTGCTATTCAGGATGAGTTTAAACTTTGCAATGCGTACGCAAGACCGAATTGTAAGGATTGTTGGGCAAAGCTTTATTGCAGCGGCGGCTGTGCTGCAAACGCATACCATGCCACAGGCTCAATTACAGGCATTTATGAATATGGCTGTGAGCTGTTTAAAAAGCGTATGGAATGTGCAATTATGATGAAAGTTGCCGAAGCAGAGCTTTAATACAATAAATTCAGCGGTATGGGTTTTCTCATACCGCTTTTTAATTAAACTGGTAAATTAATAAACAATTCAGAAATATGACATCCAAATCCATTTGATATTTTTAAACACATATCAACGGTTACATTATATTCGCCTCTTTCTATTCTACCGTAATAGGCTCTACTAATTCCGCAAATTTCTGAAAATTCTTCTTGAGTATATCCTCTTGAAATTCTAATCTTTTTTATTTCATTTCCTAAGTAATAATTTATTAAATTTTTATTTTTCATACTTACCTCAAAACGTCATATATAGCGTTGAATTGTGTGTGCTAATGTTATATTATTATATTGTTGATGATAGAGAGATCTATGTATCATTCATAAAATTTATATTTTAATTGAAAGGAAAATTAATTATGAGCACTGAATTGAATTTTAAAGTTGAAAGTTTTAGAAAGATTCCAAATCCATTTCAAAACAAAGATTTGGTTAAAAAAGCGGATGAATTTTATCCACAAATGTATTTTGCAATTTGCGATGTTAAGGATTTGCCAGACAATATACCTATGGCTACTAATCCAAGAGAACAAAAAATGGGTACATCAGTTGCAAAAAAAATTATGGAATCATTGCTAAAAACTTCAGAACCTGATTTTTATTTACTTAACAGAGGTTTAGTTATCTCCGCTAAAGATGTACATTATGATAATAATAGTGGTATGTTAAAAGTTGTTTTTCAAGATTTAGATGTTCATGGTAATATTGATGGCGGTCATACTTATAAAGCTATTTTAAAAAAGCGTGAGCAAATAGACTACGGACAGCAGTTCGTAAAAATTGAATTATTAACAGGAGTTGAAGATATTTTTCAATCATTAGCTGCGGCAAGAAATACTTCAACACAAGTTCAAGATAAATCTATTGCTGAACTTGAAAATAGATTTAAATTTATAAAAGATGCTATTAGAAATGAAACTTTTAAAGATAATGTTTATTTTAGAGAAAATGATAAAGGTGATATAGATGTTGCCGATATTATCTCTATTCTCACACTGTTCAATATTTCTAAATATCCAGATCAAAATTCTTTTCCAATTGTATCTTATAATGGTAAGAAAAAATGTATAGATTATTATATTGATGACCATAAAAAATATGGCGAAACTGTTAAAAACCCTTATTATAGATTAAAAAATATCATGACAGATTTATTTAAGCTTTATGATATGATTGAAACTAAAATGGTTGATTATTACAAGCAAAAATACACATCTGGGCGCTACGGTTCTGTAAAAGGTGTAACATCAGCAAAAAAAGATACAAAGTTTAAATCAAAATTTTATAAAAAAGAAATGGATTATCAAACTCCAACAGGTTTTTTATATCCAATTCTTGGTTCTTTTAGAGCCTTGATTGTACAAGATGATAATGGGTATTATAAATGGGCTGCTAATCCATTTGATTTTCTTGATAGATTGGGAAGTGAATTAGTAGAAACTACAATTGAAAGAAGTAGAACACTTGGAAATAGTCCTCAAGCTGTTGGTAAAGATAGTGGTAATTGGAAAACCTTATACATTACTGTTGAATTGGAATTACGAAGATCATTGTAATTATATCAAATTTTTAATTTATTGTACAGTATATATACATATATCTTGTTATGATTTAGGCGGTATGGGATTTCTCATACCGCTTTTTATGGTGATTTTATAAATGAACAGGATAATTGATTTTTTAAAGAAAGAAATTGTACTCAGCGTTTCGTTCGTGCTTGCGCTGATTTCAATGTTCTTTGTGCCGCCGAGTGAAAAATATTTTGATTACATAGATTTTTGCACACTCGGACTTTTGTTTTCGCTTATGACAATAATGGCAGGTCTAAACAAAATGGGAATTTTCCGACTGCTTGCGAAAAATTTGCTGAATAAGGCAAAAACAATGCGTGGTGTTACACTTTTGCTTGTTTTATTGTGCTTTTTCAGCTCAATGCTGATTACTAATGATGTCGCATTGATAACATTTGTGCCTTTTTCGGTTGTGCTTTTAAAACTTGCGAATAAGCAAAACAGAATGATATTTGTGGTAACGCTTGAAACAATAGCGGCAAACCTCGGCAGTATGCTCACACCGATTGGCAATCCGCAAAATCTATATTTGTTTTCGGCATACAATATGAGTATTTCAGATTTCTTTTATACGATTGCTCCGTACGCAATGCTTTCATTAGGCTTGCTTGTAATTTTTTCGCTGTTTTCTGATAAATCGGAACTTGCAAATTTAGGCGACAGGGAAGAAGTTATCTTTGACAAAAGGCTTTTGACAATGTATGCCGTTCTTTTTGCAATAGCACTGCTAAGCGTATTCAGAGTGCTGAACTACATTGTATTGCTTGCGGCTGTAATAGTATTTGTGCTTATATTTGACAGAAAGGTGCTTTTAAAGGTGGATTACAGCCTCCTGTTTACCTTTGTGTTCCTTTTTATATTCATAGGAAATCTCGGAAATATAGCGCAGATAAACAGCTGGCTTTCTGAGATAGTAGGCGGAAACGAGGTAGTAGTAGGGGTGCTTGCAAGTCAGGTGTTCTCAAATGTTCCTGCCGCAATTTTGCTTTCAGGCTTTACATGCAATGCCGCCGCTTTAATGATAGGCGTAAATATAGGCGGACTCGGCACATTGATTGCATCTATGGCGAGTTTAATTTCGTTTAAATTTATTCAAAAGGAAAGCGTAAGCATTGCAAAATACCTTGGTGTGTTTACATTGCTTAATGTGGTATTTTTAGCAGCAAATCTCGCTTTGTGGGTTGTTGTTAAATAATGCAAGCACCGACAAAACATAAAATTTAGGTCAACCCTTTTTAAAGGGTTGCAGGTTTGGGCATTGCCCATAAAATGATAAAAACGAACTTATTTTAAATAAAAATAAAAAGTTTAAATTATATCATAGAATAACTAAACTTTAGATTTTTCAAAACTTTAGGAGTAAATAAAAGTTAAGACTAATGGGTGGCAGAGAGCGAGAAAGTTACACTTGAGTTTCAGTAGAGAAAATATACTTTAAAGGACGCAATAGTTTTCAGTTGTGGCTAATTTGCCCTTTAAAAGTGGCAAATTAGTAGTTTTAGTAGCGTAGCTTTTCTCCTTAGTTGCTTTCGCTTTTAAAGGCTTTCGCTATTATTTTTCAGCCACCAAACGGCAAGCCGTTTGGCTATCGTTAGATTGCGTAAAGAGAAAGCATTTGTTGGCGTTGCCCACACCCACAACCTTTGAAAAGGTTGACCAAACTTTTAACTTCGGGCGGAAAGTTTGAAATTTAACTTACTTTGTTTCCCGACCGATAATCCGTTAAACCATAATTTACCCCAACTTTTTATAAAGAACCAATTTTTCCTTAGTTAGTTGGCTGACTTTTAATTTAATATTCCTGCCTTATCGCAGCAAAAACCCCCACTCCGATTACTCAGAGTGGGGGTTTTATTAAGCATTAGCTGCTTTTGCTTGTTTTTCTTTTTCAGCCTGAGCTTTTTTAAGCTTAGTTCTCTTAATAACCTTAAGACGGCTGAATTCTTCTCTTTCCTTTTCATCAAGAGCATCGGAAATAAACTTTACGGTTTCTTCAAATTTAGGAATCATAATGTTTTTAAGAGCGTTGGCTCTTTTCTGAGTTTTCTTGATTGATACTGCAAGTCGGTAAACACTGTTTTCTATCTCGGCAAGCTCGGCGGTAAGATACTTAACCTCTGAAAACTTTTCGTAGGTCTTATCTATACCGGAGTTTGTAAGTCGCAGTCCGTAGTGCAGGTAGGTCTGAGGTTTTTTCTCATCTATGGTGAGAATAGGGATTTCTACACCCATTACACTTCTTGAATCAAGTTTTAATGAGTCTTCCTCAGGAATCGTGTTTGAAAGGTCATCGCAAAAGCCGTTTGTTACATTGGCAGTCTGAAGTGCTATGTAAGCCTCTTCATATGCGTTGTCAATCTTTTCCTGAATTGCATTGGCGTGGTCAATAAGCGTCATCATCTCTCTTATGAGAATGTTACGCTTACGGTCAAGCAGTTCATAGCCGTTTTTGGCAAGAGCAAGCGACTTTTTGGTGTTCATCAGATTACCTTTTGTAGGTACAGCCTGTACAGCCATAAATGCTCAGCACTCCTTTCTGACGGTTTATTTCTCAACATAATATTTGTCAAGAATCTGATCGTCAACACGGTCAAGTTCAGATCTTGGCAGAGTAGAAAGCAACTCCCAACCAAGGTCAAGGCTCTGTTCGATACTTCTGTTTTCATTGAATCCCTGATTAACAAACTTTGATTCAAACAGTCTGCCAAATTCAATGTACTTTTTGTCGATAGGGGAAAGCTCCTCCTCACCGATAACAGATGCAAGTGAACGAGCGTCAATTACCTTTGCATATGACGCAAAGAGCTGGTTTGCAAGCGCCTGATGGTCGCCTCTTGTGTAGCCTTCACCGATACCGTCCTTCATAAGACGGGAAAGTGACGGCAATACGCTTACAGGTGGGTAAAGTCCCTGTCCCTGTAATGAACGGTCAAGTACAATCTGACCCTCTGTAATGTAACCGGTAAGGTCAGGAATTGGGTGAGTAATATCATCATTAGGCATTGTAAGAATAGGAATCTGAGTAACAGAACCGTTCTTGCCCTTAATCATACCTGCACGCTCATAAAGTGAAGCAAGGTCTGAGTAAAGATAACCAGGATAACCTTTTCTTGCAGGAATTTCACCCTTTGATGATGAGAACTCACGAAGTGCCTCGGCGTATGAGGTCATATCTGTCATAATAACAAGAACATGCATCTCAAGCTCAAAGGCAAGGTACTCGGCAATAGTAAGAGCACATCTTGGTGTAAGTGTTCTCTCGATGATTGGGTCGTTAGAAAGGTTTAAGAGCATTACAACTCTTGAAAGTACGCCGCTTTCCTCAAAGCTCTTTCTGAAGTATTCGGCAACATCCTTCTGAACACCCATTGCGGCGAATACAACGCAGAAGTTGTTTGCGTTTGCACCGCTGATTTTTGCCTGACGAACAATCTGTACCGCAAGGTCGTTGTGCTTCATACCTGTACCTGAAAAGATAGGAAGTTTCTGACCTCTGATAAGTGTCATAAGTGTATCAATGGTAGAAATACCTGTGTTGATGTAGTTCTTAGGATAAATTCTTGAAACAGGGTTGATAGGAGTGCCGTTAATGTTAGCACGCTTTACAGGGAAAATATCTCCGAGTCCGTCAATAGGTCTGCCTGCACCGTCAAGTACACGACCGATGATTTCAGGAGAAAGAGGCATTTCCATTGGGTGACCTGTAAGTCTTGTCCTTGTATTTGTAAGGCTGATTCTTCTTGTGCCCTCAAATACCTGAACAACAATCTTTTCGCCCTCAATCTGTACGACACGGCCCTGTCTTACTGTGCCGTTTTCAAGGCGGATATCAACAATTTCCTCGTTGGAAACGCCTTTTACTCCGTCAAGAACTATGAGTGAGCCGTTAATTTCTTTAACGCCGACATAATCTATAATCATTGTGCGTTTCCTCCTTACATAATTGAGTCAAGCTTTTCGTCAATTTCTTTGATATATTCATCAAAAAGCTCAGGCTTACTGTTAGGAATATCGTATTTCATCTTTGTGAGCTTATCAAACAAACCAAGTTCAATTACCTTTGAAATAGGGATTTCCTTTGCAACAACCTTCTTAGCCTTGTCATAAAGGTGAAGAATTGTTTTCATCATAAGTTTCTGCTTTTCAAGCGGAACATATGTATCGTCAGCGTGGAAAGCATTTTGCTGTAAGAAACCTACACGAACAACTCTTGCTGCCTCAATTACGAGCTTTTGGTCATCAGGAAGTACATCCGAACCAATGAGCTTTACGATTTCCATAAGCGAGCTTTCTTCCTGAAGAAGTGCACTGATTCTGTTACGATACTCTATAAAGTCCTTGCCAAGGTTTTCCTCAAACCAAGGGTCAAGGTCATTGAAATATTCGCTGTAACTGTTCATCCAGTTGATAGCAGGATAATGTCTTGAATAAGCAAGCGACTTATCAAGTGCCCAGAAACAACGGGTAAATCTCTTTGTATTCTGAGTAACAGGCTCAGAGAAGTCTGAACCCTGCGGAGAAACCGCACCGATAAGTGTTACAGAACCCTCTCCGCCTGAGAGAACTTCTGCACGACCGCCACGCTCATAGAACTCGGCAAGTCTTGACGGCAAGTAAGCCGGGAAACCTTCCTCGGCAGGCATTTCCTCAAGTCGGCCTGAAATTTCACGAAGAGCCTCTGCCCAACGAGATGTTGAGTCAGCCATCATAGCTACATGGTAGCCCATATCTCTGTAATACTCGCCAAGTGTAATGCCTGTGTAAATAGACGCCTCACGAGCGGCAACAGGCATATTTGATGTGTTGGCAATAAGTACAGTTCTGTCTGTCATAGGACGTTGTGACTTAGGGTCAATAAGCTCAGAAAATTCTTCGAGTACCTGGCTCATCTCGTTGCCACGCTCACCGCAGCCTACATAAATAATAATATCAGCGTCGCACCATTTTGCGAGCTGGTGCTGTGTCATAGTTTTACCTGTACCGAAACCGCCAGGAATTGCGGCTGTACCGCCCTTAGCAATAGGGAAGAGAGAGTCAATAACTCTCTGACCTGTAATAAGCGGAATAGATGACGCAAGTCTGTCCTTTACAGGACGAGCAGTTCTGATAGGCCATTTCTGGCAAAGTGTAAGGTTGTGCTCAACACCGTTATCATCTTTAATAACAACAATTGTGTCAAAAAGTTTGTACTGACCGTCAGGCATAACCTTAGTTACAACGCCTGAAAGCTCAGGGTGAACCATAAGTCTGTGTTCAATGATTGGTGTTTCGGGGAGTGTAGCATAAATCTGACCGCCCTCAAGTCTGTCGCCGACTTTAACTTTGATTGTAACATTCCAGAGCTTTTTGTCATCAAGAGAAGATACCGATGCACCTCTGTCGATGAAAGCGCCTGCCTGTTCCTCAATAGCCTTAAGAGGACGCTCAATTCCGTCAAAAATATTATCAATTATTCCCGGTCCGAGAAGTACATTCATAGGTGCGCCTGTACCTGTAACGATATCTCCCGGCTTAAGACCGGTTGTTTCTTCATATACCTGAATTGTGGTAAAATCAGAAGTTATACCGATTACCTCGCCAACAAGGTTTTGGTCACCTACATGTACCATTTCCATCATTTCAAAGCAATCAGCATCTTTTACGGTAACAACAGGTCCGTTAATTCCATAAATAACATTATTTTCCATTTGTATTACCATCTTCTTTCGGATAAAATCAAGAAGGTCAATTAGTTAAGAACGCTCAGACCTGAGTTCTCAATAAACCATTCTCTCTGTGCAGAGAGCTTTGTGTCGAGTGTTTCATCGGCAACAATTCTCATTGACTTACAGTAGCCTTTAAGTCCGCCTATTTTAATGGAATTGTCTGTAACAAGCTCAGCCATTCCATGAAATACAGATAGGATTTCTGTTGAATATTTCATATCCTTTTCGTTGATATACACAACGCAACGGTTATCTTCAAAAAGCTCTGCAATCTGTCTTGCACTATCAACAAGTTTTAATTTATATTCTTTTGTTTCAGTGTATTTATTTAGCTTTTGTGCAGCCATTTCAAATACTTCGTCAGTCATTTTTGCTCTTTCTCTAAAGAGTTTTTTCTGACTTTCCTGAACAAGTCTGGCAAGTTTGCTTGTTTCTACATACTTTTTAGCCTCAAGCTGTTGCTGTATGTATTTTTCACTGTCACGCTTGCCGTTTTCTTCGGCTTTCTTGAGCTTTTCTTCCTTTAAAAGCTCAACTTCAGTATTGGCAATAGACTTTTGTTCTTCGGTATATCTTTGTATAGCTTGCAAAAAGTTATCAGTTTTTGTGGTATTTTCCATATTAATAACCTCTCAGCTCATTCAGAGTTTTACGCCGATAGCGTCCTGAACATATTTTGTGATACTGTCTTTGGTGCGTCCGTTGCCATGGCGGTCGGGGATTTCTACAATCAAAGGCTTTTTACGGTTGAGCTTTAGGTCATAGATAAGGTCAGGGCAGAGAGAAACAAGAGTTTCTGTCATAAGAATAACAGCCACATCTTCTCTCTCCATAGCCTTAGTAAGCTCTCGTGTAACCTCTTCTTCCGTATGAACAACTACACCGTCAATACCTGCAAAACGCATACCCATTTTTGTATCAACATTATCGCTTATAAGAAAAAATTTCATTTTTCGTCATATCCTTTATTTCTTCAATTAGCTGAAGAGAATCAAGATTGAGATAAGCATACCGTAAAGGGCAACACCTTCACCAAGAGCAACGAAGATAATTGCTTTACCAAATGCCTTAGGATCTTCGCTTGTTGCGCCGATAGCTGCAGGAGCTGCGTTACCTACGGCAATACCACCACCGATACATGAAAGACCAACTGCGATAGCTGCGCCGATATATGCAAAGCTCTTAGATGACTGCTGAGCAACCTGTACTGCCTCTGAAACTGTATTTGCATCTGCTGCGCCTGCTACGATTGGGCAGAGAAGGCAAATTGCAAATACTGCTGCGAATGAAGCAATCTGCATTAAAACTGTTTTCTTTCTGTTGTGACCTTTTTCATAAGCCTTTACAGCTACAATTACTGATGCTACAAGAAATACAACAGGGAGTGCCAACATAACTAAATTTAAGATGCTCATAATGATTTACCTCCAAAAAATAAATAAACAATAAAATATATAATTAAATTTTATCTGAAATAAAATTTAACCGTTTTGTGTAAGTTTTAGCTTGACAGGCTCGTATGGTCTGCCTTCGCCGGAATAGAAACGGCTGAAAAGCTCATAGTATTCAAGTCTTAATACCTGAATTGCAACAAGGAGAGCCTCAAGTACCATTACTATAACATTACCTACTACAACAATTGGCCAGTAGGCAATAGGGCCTGCGGTTTCTGCAAGAACAAATACAACCATCATCATACCTGCGTGCACAAGAACGAATGCGCCTACACGCAAAAAGCTCATTGTATTTGTTACATAGCTCAAAAGAACTTCTATTGATTCAAAAATATTTTCAACAATGTAGTCCTTCCAGCTTTCGGGTTTCCAGTCAGGTTCTCTGTTTACCAATCCGCCAAGCGGTTCGGCAAAGAAAATTAAGATAAACGGAATTACAATCAGGCAAATAATGTAAGGAGCGCTGAATACAGGGAGTCCAAACAAAAGCTGACCTGCAATGCCGAATACTATTGCACTGTAAAAAATTATACCTGCTACACCGCTAGTGCTGAACAATGCTCTGCCGTAGTCCTTTTGACGAATTGATGTGTAAACATTAAGACACATTGCAATAATCAAGAGGAACACACCGATTCCGATAGCCACAAGAATAATCTTGGTTGCCATTTCGGAGCTCATAACCTCAATCGGCTTTTCTTCAAGTCCGAAGAGAGCCTTATACATTGGGTCGAGCAAATGCTCAAATCCGAACACACTGCCGAACACAAGTCCGAAGAATGCAGATGAAATACCGCATGGTGCAAGTATTTTACCGATTGCCATCTTTTTGATTTTATACATTAATATACCTACAATGGTAAGGCAGATACCCTGACCTACATCGGCAAACATAATACCGAATATAATAATGTAAGTAATCGCTACAAAAAGTGACGGGTCAATTTCGTTGTATTTTGGCACGCCGTACATTGAGGTGTAGAACTCAAACGGTCGTGCAAGGAAACAGTTTTTAAGTTTTACAGGCGGAGATTTTTTAATCTCGTTCTTTGCGTCTGAAAATTCAACTGTAACACTTCTATGCTTGCAAAGTCGTTTTTTAAGCGGTTTTGCAAATTCGGTCGGCACCCAGCCTACAATGATAAAGCTCTTGTTGTACTGCAAAGCCTTTGTTCTGATGGTTGAGTACATTGAAAGCTCCTCAAGCTTTGACAAATATTTTAAAATTCTTTCTCTGTTCATTGAAAGATAATCGTCAATACGCTTTTCGGTATCCTTGTAAACATCCTCAAGGTGGGGAATAAGTGCCGTAAGTTTTTTCATATGCAGAGTTGGCGTTGAATTAACACCGATTATGTCACATCTCTCAAAGAAAAGACTTGAAAAAACTCTGTCAATTTCTTCTGTCTTATCAGCCGGAGCAAGATAAACGCCCCAATAATAAGCCTTATCTTCCGTACATACCGAAAAATCAATATAAGGATCGTCCTTATAGTTTTCGAGTTTTACATAGCTGTCTTTAGGAAGTCTGCCGAATCTTGCATTTACATATTTAAGCTCAAGCAGCTTTTCTATTTCAATGTCAAGTCCGACAAAGTGCTTGGTTTCGTCAAGGTTTTGCTTAGCCTCAAGCAACTGCTCGGCGGCAAAATCTCTGTCTTCGACAAGCTCGTTTAGTTCATCGCAAATCTTATTGCAAAACAATTTAATATCCTGATAGGTAGGGTTGAAATTGCTTACATCGACAAGCGGAAACTGTCTTTTTGTAAGTCCTAACGACGCCTTGAGGTTAGTGAGATGTTCGGCATAGATATTTTTTGTCTGAAGATGCGAAAAGCCTTGGGTGTTGTTGTAAAAAACAGACACTTCATCGGGGTGAAATACACCCGACTCACCCAATACGGTAATTACATCGTCAATCTCATCCATAAAGCCGATTATATTAACAGCTTGCATGGTTGATACAGCCAAATAAAATCACCTCTTTGTTAGTGGTACTGCTTACTTATACAATAAGCAGGGACTGTATTTTTTTAGAATCAAGTTTGTATCGTGTACCTTCAATCAAGGTTATGATATTCATAAGCTCGGTTTCGGCAACGAACATATATGAAATCATTACAACAGAAGGGTTGTTTGAGAAATACATATTCTTTCTTGCAAGCTTGTATTTAACTCTCGGGCTGATGTCACTTGCGTAAACATAACCGATTTGCTCAATCATCTTGCCTGTGTGGGTTTCCTGCATTACTGAGAAAACTTCTCCGGAGGATTCCGCACTGCACATTCTGTCAATGATTTTTTCGCTGATACCTGAGAAAGGGTAGAGCAGATTACTTTTTATTTGCTCAGGTGAAAGGTTATAGTATTTTTTAAGTCTTAACACACGAGAGAAGTTGTTGTAATCATTAATTACTGTAAAAAGCTCCATAAGCTCTCTTCTTTCAGTGCCTTTGGTCTTGCTTTTTATAACCTTTTTAAGATTTGAGAAAACAAAAGTATAAAGGTCGTTTTCAATATCCGAAATCGGCAAAAGATTATTTTCATCAGGCTGATACTTGGTGAAAATCTGCGCATACTTTGTGTTGCTTAAAACAGAGAGAAACTCATCATAGTTTCTTGCAAGCGCAAGTTTTTGCAGGTCAATCTCTGTGTGCTTTGAAAAATATGTCGGATACTGATAAATAAATTTTTCAGTTGATGAAGTATTCAGCAAAGTGAGAAAGCGCATTATCTGCTCTATCTCGGTTCTGCTTATAACATATGCTGAAAAGCCGGTGCTCATTTGTGAATCGTATCTGCAAAGCGAGTCAAACTCATAGAAAAGATGCTGCCTTAAAAGCACCTCAAGTCTGCCACGGTGAACATCACGCTCATTTACATCACGCAATGCCTCCGCATAGTGAGTATAAGACTTCAGGTAAGACATAACCTCTGCCACACTGTTTGAGTTAAGCAGGTTGTTGTAGTCCTTTTCGGTGAGCCTTTTGCCAAACTTTGCTCTTGCCTTTGTAAGCACCGCAAACGAAGTGGAAGACACAGCTTTCGCACCTCCTTTAAAATAATATGCTTAATAAATGGATAGTTATCCGATTGTACGCTTAGCAATTTCATCTGACCATTTGTCAGCGTTTGCCTCGAAATCAGACTTAAGTTTAATTAAAACAGATTTATGTTTCTGACGGGTATCCTGCCACTGATGACGGATATCTTTGTCAATATAAGCACTCTGTCGCTCAATGGTTTCTTCAGCTTTTGACATATAGGAATCATAGATTACCTTTGCCTGAGCGTCGATTTCCTTAGCAAGAGCTTCTTTGTTTTTCTGATTTTCTTCATCGAAGGCTTTTGCCTCGGCGTCTGCCTCAACAATCTGTTTAATCATATCCTTCAAAAAATCACCCCCTGAGTTTAGTTCTTGAGAGCCTGAAGCGGTGCAGGAATTCTTCCTCCTCTGTTGATAAATTCGGCAGGCGAGCCTTTTCTGAGCGGCATTACAGGGCCATAGCCGAGAAGTCCGCCAAAGTTAAGAGTTTCGCCGGCTTTCTTACCAATAGCAGGAATAAGTCTGACAGCGGTTGTCTTAGTGTTTACCATACCGATAGCTGCTTCGTCTGCAATAATAGCAGAGATAACCTCGGCACTTGTGTCACCCGGTACAATAATCATATCAAGACCAACTGAGCAAACGGCTGTCATAGCCTCAAGCTTAGTTATGTCAAGATATCCGTTTTCAGCCGCATAAATCATACCTGCATCCTCAGACACCGGAATAAAAGCACCGCTGAGTCCGCCAACATGTGACGAGGCCATTACGCCGCCTTTTTTAACAGCATCGTTGAGGAGAGCAAGAGCAGCAGTTGTGCCGTGACATCCGCATACTTCAAGTCCCATTTCTTCAAGAATATGTGCAACACTATCGCCGACTGCCGGTGTAGGTGCAAGTGAAAGGTCAACGATACCAAAAGGTACGCAAAGTCTTTTGCTTGCCTCTTTAGCAACAAGCTGACCCATTCTTGTGATTTTAAATGCGGTTTTCTTAACCATATCGGCGATTTCGGCAATATTTTTGCCTTCGCCGCCCTTAGCAAGAGCAGCTCTTACTACGCCGGGGCCTGAAACACCGACATTAATAACTGTGTCGGCCTCGCCGACACCATGGAAAGCTCCTGCCATAAACGGGTTATCCTCAGGAGCGTTACAGAATACTACAAGCTTTGCCGCACCGATACAATCACGGTCTGCGGTAGCCTGTGCAGCCTCTACCACTGTTTTACCCATCATTTTAACTGCGTCCATATTGATACCGGCTTTTGTTGAACCGATATTAACCGAAGAGCATACAAAATCGGTTGTGGCAAGTGCCTCCGGAATACTCTCTATAAGCGCATAGTCACCGCTTGCAAAACCTTTTTGAACAAGTGCAGAGTAACCGCCGATGAAGTTTACGCCGAGTTCCTTAGCAGCCTTGTCGAGTGCGTGAGCAAATTTTACAACCTTTTTGCTCTGACACGGTGCAGCCACCATTGCGATAGGTGTAACAGAAATTCTTTTATTTATAATAGGAATACCGTACTCCTTTTGGATATCCTCGCCTGTTTTAACGAGGTCCTTAGCAGAACGGCAGATTTTGTCATAAACCTTAGTGCAGGCTTTATCAATATCATCATCAATACAGTCTAAAAGTGAAATGCCCATTGTAATTGTTCTTACATCGAGATTTTCGTTATCAATCATATTGATAGTTTCAAGTATATCTTTTGTTTCGAGCATAGGTGTTTATCCTTTCAATACATATTTAAGGGCAAATTAAATTCTGTGCATACTATTGAAAATATCTTCGTGCATTACATGAATCTTAGTAGCAGTAGCCTCTCCGACTGCGTCAAGGTCAGTTCTGAGCTTTTCAAAATCAATCTTTTCCTCGTTGAATTCAATAAGCATAACCATTGCAAACATATCCTGAAGAACGCTCTGTGTTACCTCAACGATATTTGCGTCGTCGGCAGCGCAGGTAGCTGATACCTTTGCAAGTATTCCGACTGTGTCCTTACCGATTACTGTAATAATAGCTTTCATAAGTTACCTCCGTGTTTTGCAAGAAACGAATTTTATTCTTGCAAAAGTATTGTATGATTGTTTTATATCACTACCCTATTATATAACTAAAACCCGATAAAGTAAAGCCTTATATTGCATAAATTTGGCGAATATGGTATTATTTATTACGGAGGGCTGATAGCTATGATTTTATGTGATGTTCACACCCATTCAAACAATTCATTTGACGCAGAAAGCTCGGTTGAAGAAATGTGTAATTCTGCCGTAAATAAGGGATTTTACGCAATAGCAATAACCGACCATTGCGAAGCACCTTTTATGAAGTTCGGCTATAATGAAGAATTTGGAGATTTTAACGAGAAAATCCCGATGTCTTATTTGCAGACAAAAAAAGCTCAGGCAAAATACAGACAAAAAATCAAGGTTTTATGCGGAATAGAGCTCGGTGAGCCTATGCACGATCCGGAATGTACCGAAAAAGCACTTTCTTTTGGCGATTTTGACTTTGTTTTAGCATCTTTGCACAATTTAAAAAATATGGAAGATTTCTATTTTATCGACTTTAATAATTGTAATATTTCCGAAATTTTGAAACTATACTTTAATGAACTTGCAGAAACAGCGACCTTCAGTGACTTTGACAGCCTTGCTCATCTTACATATCCTTTAAGATATATTTTTGAAACAACAGGCGAATATCCCGACCTGACGCCGTATCAGGATGTAATTGATGATATTTACAAAACGCTGATTTCAAATAAAAAAGCGCTTGAGATAAATACCTCGGGTTTGTTTAAACCAATCGGAAGAACCTTGCCCGATGAATTTCAGCTCAGGCGTTATTATGAACTTGGCGGCAGGATGATTACTCTCGGAAGTGACGCACACACAAGCAGTGCAGTCGGCAACGGAATAGAGGAGGGCATAAGACTTGCGTACAAATGCGGTTTTAGGTCTTATACAATTTTTGAAAAGCGTAAGCCGGTTTCAATTCCGATAGATATCAATTAAACTATATCGTATATTTTAATAGATATTGTGTTGTTTATCATATTATAACGCAAGTTAAAAATATTTCAAGCACTAATTTTAGCTATGGTGTGTATTAATAGACACAAAGTAAATAAAATTCTAATAAATGCCGTAAAAACAAATAAAAAACAGACATTTCTCAAAAGTTGGAAATGTCTGTTATATTTTAGCTTAAAAGATTAAATTTTAATTATAAAGTTTTAGCAAGCTCTTTTATGTATTCTCTGAGCTGGTCTTTTGTTTCGGGGTGTTCAAGACCTACTTCGATTTGTGCCTGAAGAATACCGAACTTGTTGCCCATATCGTATCTTCTGCCCTCGAACTCAACGGCAGTCATACCCTCGGTAATTGCAATTTCACGCATTGCGTCTGTAAGCTGAATTTCACCGCCTGCACCCGGCTTTGTTCTCTCAAGAATTTCAAAAATCTCGGCAGGGAGTACGCATCTGTCTATGATAGAGTAGAGCGAAAGCACCTCCTCAGGTGTCTGCGGCTTTTCTTTCATATCTGTGCATTTGAATACATTATCATGAATATGCTCTACCTTGAGTGAGCCGTACTTGTGAATGTCTTTAGCGTCAACCTTTTTAACGCCGACAACACCATTGCCAAACTCGCCGTAGTGTTCAATTAGCTGACCGATAGCCGGCTTTTCACCAATAATTGCGCCGTCACCGAAAAGTACCGCAAACGGCTCGTTGCCTACAAATGACTTTGCCTTTAATATTGCGTGTCCCAAGCCTTTCATTTCCTTTTGGCGAATGAAAGTGATGTTGGCAAGATTGGAAATCTCTCTTACTGTCTTGAGAAATTCGAGTTTGCCGCTTTTTTCAAGGTTTGCCTCAAGTTCTGGAGATGCGTCAAAGTGGTCTTCAATAATGCCCTTTCCTCTGTTTGTAACAATGAGAATATCAGTGATACCTGCCGCAACAGCCTCTTCAACTATATACTGAATTGTTGGCTTGTCAACGATAGGCAGCATTTCTTTAGGCATTGATTTTGTTGCAGGAAGAACTCGTGTGCCAAGTCCTGCCGCCGGAATAACTGCTTTTGTGATCTTCATATTATCCTCCGAAAATTTGTATTAAACGAACAGTGGCATATAGATGATTGCCAGAAATACAAATGTTGCCACAACTGCCATGGCAAGGTTTACACCACCCTTGTTTTCTATCTGCTCGTTGATTGTAGATTTTGTTTTGAGTGATTCCTCTTCTGATTCTTTGTCAAAACTTGCTGCGTATTTTTTGATTGAAGAAATCTTCTTTATGCAGTGCTTGTAGTACATTCTGTTGGTTCTGAATCCGCAGATAAGCATAACGGCTAATCTGATTGCCCCGAGAATGTAGGGGATAGAAAAGTAAAAAATATTTGTAGATGACATACCGCTGAACAAATCACTGAAATTTGCACCGCTGTATGTTCCCTGCAGTAATGCGCTGTAATTATCAATATAAATGTTGTAAGCCTCTGTATATTCAGGTGTTGACTGAATAATTAAAGTGCCGGCAAGCAGAGCGATTACAATTACCGATACAAAAATGCCGATTGCATACATTTTTCTGTAAAGCATATAAGCGCCCGGCAAAATAGCCGATACAAAGCTGAAACGGGATTTATTGGTTCTCATAATCGAGCCGAAAACACGCATAAAATAATTTGTGTTTTTTCCAACAAATTTTGAAACCTCGCCTGCGGTAACATCATCGGCGATTTTTTCATCGGCCTTAAAGCCTGCCATCGGGTCAAAAGCTATAAAAGGTATGCCGCCGTTTTGCTGAGGCTGACCAAAAGGAAAACCGTTTGCCTCAGGCGGTACATTTGTGTTGTTTGCGGAATTATTGCTTTGATTGTTATCCTTTAGTAAAGGAGCGCCGCAGTGCTCGCAGTAAAACAAGGTGCTGTCATTTGGATGACCGCATACCTGACAAATCACTTCAGACTCGCAGTCGGCATTTTCGTCGCCGCTGTTATCTGAATTATTGCTTTCCTGAAAATTTTCAAAAGAAAAATCTTCTGAGTGTTTATCGTTATAGCAGCACTTTCCTTCTTTTTCCCAACATTCTCTATGGTGCGGTGCGCCGCAATCGGGACAAACTACTATATCATCGCTCTCTTTGAACTGCTTGTTGCAAACAGGGCATTTATATTTATAAAAATCCATAATTGCCTCCGGGTATTTTTATACAATCTAATTATAACAAATAATCTTATTAAATGCAACTAAAATTTGCTTTAATTATTTTATTTTGATGTGCGATTTGTGAATATTATTATTTGTTTGCAAAAGGAATATATTTATATATAAAACATTGTATTAAATTGTTGATTATGATATAATAAAGATGATTAGTGACTTTAAGCAAGGAGGATTGCTTGTGAATGACAAAATAACATTTCAAGTGGAAACCTTTGGTGCAATGAATCTTGCAATGCAGCAAAACTATGTTCCGCTTGTACGAAATATATTGATAAAAAATAACAGTGACGAGGAAATTAAAAATGTGATTTTAAAAATTTCCTTTGAGCCTGA
Organism: Eubacterium sp. OM08-24; assembly: GCF_003438075.1. Classification (GTDB taxonomy): domain Bacteria; phylum Bacillota; class Clostridia; order Oscillospirales; family Acutalibacteraceae; genus Ruminococcoides. The sequence goes on from NZ_QSTA01000001.1 coordinate 274,348, forward strand.
ATTTGCAAAGGAATATACCCATACGGTAGATGTTCTGCCTGCGCATACCGAGGTGGATGTAAGTCCCGTAAAAATTGTGCTGTCAACTGAATTTTTATTTTCTCTTACCGAAAGAATGGTAGCTCAGCTGAGTGTTGAGCTTTGGTGCGATGACGAGCTTATCAGCAGTGACTCCACAAATATAGATCTGCTTGCGTTCGACCAGTGGACAGGCTGTTTCCTTATGCCTGAGCTGATAGCGGCATTTGTTACGCCAAACCACCCGACAGTATCTAATATGCTGTCAAAAGCAAGCGAGTATATGGCAAAGTGGGGCAAACGCCCTAAGATTACAGGCTATCTTACAAGAAGTGCAGATGAGGTAAAGGTACAGATGGCGGCTATTTATGCGGCTTTGCAGTCACAAAATATTGTATACAACAATGTTCCGCCGAGCTACGAAAGATTAGGTCAGCGTGTGCGGCTTCCGTATTCCGTAATTGAGAACAGGCAGGGAACTTGCCTTGACCTTGCGGTTACATATGCCTCTTGTCTTGAGGCGGCAGGACTTTTCCCTTTAATAATGATAAAAAAAGGTCACGCATACTGCGGCTGTCGCCTTGAAGAGGAAACCTTTGCCGATTGCGTGATTGATGATTATTCGGCTATCGATAAGCGCACAGTCAGCGGAAACGAAGATATTTTGCTTGTTGAGTGTACTGATTTTACGGCAAGCAAGAATGTTGATTTTGACAAAGCCGTAAAGCATGGCAAAGACAATCTCCTTGATTCGGGCAGCTTTATTTGCGCTGTTGATGTAAGGCGCTCAAGGGCGGGCGGTCTTAGACCTATTCCGCAGAGAATAGCCAACAATCAATTTCAGGGCAGTGCAGGCTCGGATACTCCTATGCCCGATTATCAGGCAACAGCACCTCAGGCACTCAACAGGTCGCAAATAGGAGTAATAGATTACGAGGAAGGCTCACTTTCAAGAGTTCAAATGTGGGAGCGAAAGCTGCTTGATTTCAGCTTAAGAAATTCACTTTTGAATTTCAAGATTACTAAGACCGCTTTGCCGCTTTTAACTTATGACCTCGCCTTGCTTGAGGATAGCCTTTCGGACGGAACTTCATTTGCAATCAGAGAGCTGCCGAGCGAATGGACAAGGTCGCTTAGAGATGCAAGACTGTATGAGATTGAAAACGAAAACGACCTTGCAACCAATATTGCAAGGGAAGAATTTAAAAGCAAGCGAATTTGCGCCGTAATGCACGCAGAAGAGCTTGAAAAATCACTTAAAAATATTTACAGAACCACAAAAACAAGTCTTGAGGAAAACGGCTCAAATACCCTTTTCCTTGCACTCGGATTTTTGAAGTGGTATGAAAGCGACATTTCTGAAAAGCCACGCTATGCGCCGCTTATTATGATTCCTGTCGAGCTTGTGAAAAGCTCACACAACAAAGGCTATGTTTTAAGGAGCAGACAGGAAGAAACACAGATTAATGTTACATTAATAGAGTATTTGAGGCAGATATTCGAACTTAAAGTGCCGAGCCTTGACCCACTTCCCGAGGACGAGCATGGCACAGACATTCCGCTCGTTTTCAATACAATACGCAACTGTATTCTTGACAAAAAGCGTTGGAATGTTGTAGATACAGCCTGCCTCGGTCAGTTTTCGTTCGGTCAGTTTGTAATGTGGAATGACCTGAGAAATCGTGCTGATGAGCTGAAACAAAACAAGGTTGTGTCGGGACTTATAGACAAGAAAATTATTGTTGAGCACGAAGAAAATCCGCTCAAGGTTACAGACCTTGACGAACGCATTGCGCCCGATGATTTGGCTATTCCGCTTAGCGCTGACTCATCACAGATGCTCGCCATTGCAGAGGCGGCAAAGGGCAAGAGTTTTGTACTTCACGGCCCTCCGGGAACAGGTAAATCGCAGACCATTACAAACCTTATTGCAAATGCGCTTTATCATGGCAAGTCTGTACTTTTTGTTGCGGAAAAAATGGCGGCTCTCAATGTAGTTCAGCACAGACTTGAAAATATAGGACTTGCACCGTTCTGCCTTGAACTTCACTCCAACAAGGCAAGCAAGAGCAGTGTGCTTTCTCAGCTTGAAAAAAGTCTTGAGGTAGGCAGAATCAAGCACCCCGAAAAATACAAGGCATCGGCAGACAGACTAAAAGCTATGCGTGCAGATATGAACGGTGTAATTGACGGACTTCACAAAAAGCACGACAGCAATATTTCAGTTTATGACGCAATAGAGCAGTATGAAAGCTATGCGGATTTTAAAAGTAAAGTAATTATTCCGCAGGAGCTTGTGAGCAGTATAACCGAAGATAAAATAGATTTGCTTTCATCGTATATCACAGGCTATGCAAATTCGGTTGACGCAGTGGGTGATATCGTAAATAATCCGCTTAAAGATATTTCTCTTACGGAATATTCTATACCGCTCAGAGAGCAGATTTACTCTCAATCGCTTAGCTTGCTTAATCTTTACAGCAACGCAAAAGCAAGCATTGATAAAATCTCTGACGGCCTAAATCTTAATTATAATTACAGCGAAAAGAATATTGCAGACCTTTTAAATCTTTGCAAGACCTTGCTTATAAATTCTGCCTTTTCTCCCACACTTATTCTTGACAGCAACTACAACGCTTTGGTTCAAAAGCTCAATGCACACTACAATAATACTTGTGCCGAGAATAACGAAAGCCAAGAGCTTGAAAAGGTATTTACAAGCGGCATATATCAGTTTAACTCGCTTCAGGCACTCAACGATTGGAACGCCGCACAGTCGAGTTGGATTTTGAGCCGAATTTCAAAGCAGAAAAAACTGTTGAAAGATATTTCGCAGTATTGCATTATTCCTAATGCCGTTACCAAGGAAAATATTACCGAGTGGTATCAGCGACTTATCAGCTTTAATAAATTGCATAGCGATAATGTAAAAAGCGCTAACGAGCTTTGCTTTATTTTAAACGAATTGGGCGCTGATTTTAAAAATGCTATTGATAAAACCAATGCTGTTTACAATGCGCTTATGCCTTATAATGATTACGAAAAGAGGGCAATACTGTCATCTGTTTCAAGAGTTAATCTTTCACAGCTTAGTTTTGACGCAGGTTGTGTTGAAAATTATTTGCTGAAGTGGAAAGTTTTTGCCGATACGGTAAAGGTTAATTTACACGATGCACAGAACGCAGACCTTTTCAAAGAGTCGAATAACATACTTGAAAATCTAAGCCAAAATATTGACAAACTCTATGCTGTTACCGAGTATAACGCAAACAGGGAAAAGCTCAGAAACGAAAACCTTGAGTGCATTTGCAACGCTGTTGAGAGCGGTGTTCTTGATAAATCGGACGCAGTAAGCGCATTTAAGTGTAATATTTACTATGCCCTTGCGCTTAAATATATTTCGTCTGACGAAAGCCTAAGCACATTCAGAAGTAACAGCTTTGAGCAGACAATAAAGGAATACCATTCATTAATAGACGAGTATTCTCAGCTTACTGTTCAGGAGCTTGTGGCAACCTTGTCGGCGCAAGTGCCTGTATCGGGTTCGGCAGGCGCATCATCTTCCGAACTTGGTTTACTTAAAAGAGCCATTAAGAGCAACGGCAGGGCAATATCTATAAGAAAGCTGTTTAATGAAATTCCGGCATTGCTGCGCAGACTTTGCCCGTGTATGCTTATGAGCCCGATTTCGGTTGCTCAGTATATTGACCCGTCATTCCCTAAGTTTGACCTTGTAGTATTTGACGAGGCGTCACAGCTGCCTACAAGCGAGGCGGTAGGTACTATTGCAAGGGGCGAAAATGTGGTAGTAGTCGGAGATCCAAACCAGCTGCCACCTACAAGTTTCTTTAAGTCGAACCGCATTGATGAAGAAAATATTGAAAACGAGGATCTCGAAAGTCTGCTTGATGATTGTCTTTCTATTTCTATGCCGCAAATGTACCTCAAATGGCATTATCGTTCTCGCCACGAAAGCCTTATTGCATACAGCAATATTAAGTATTATGACAATAAACTTTATACCTTCCCGTCACCAAACGACAGGGTATCGGCAGTTAAGCTGATACACATTGACGGCTATTACGATAAGGGCGGCACTAAGCAGAACAAGGCAGAGGCAGAGGCTGTTGTAAACGAGATTATCCGCAGACTTTCAGACGAAGAGCTGCGCACAAAGAGCATAGGTGTTGTTACATTCAATGTTATTCAGCAGAATTTAATTGAAGATATGCTCGCAGATGAATTTTCAAAGCACCCCGAACTTGAAAAATTCGACAGCGAGTCGGCGGAGCCTGTATTTGTTAAAAACCTTGAAAATGTGCAGGGCGATGAGCGAGATATAATTCTTTTCTCTGTCGGATACGGCCCTGATAAAAACGGCAAGGTTTCTATGAATTTCGGCCCTCTAAATCGTGACGGCGGCTGGCGCAGACTTAATGTAGCAATTTCAAGAGCAAGGTACGAAATGATAGTTTATTCAACCCTTACTCCTGAGCAGATTGATTTGTCACGCACAAGGGCGCTCGGTGTTGAGGGACTTAAAGGCTTTTTGAAATTCGCAGGTCAAAACAGAAATAGAGCCGTTTCAGACGGTACGGTTTCATCAACTGCCAACAACAGTGTAATTACTGAAATCGCAGCGGCAATCGAAAAGCTCGGCTATAAAGTAAACTGCAATATCGGCTGTTCGGAATATAAGATAGACATTGGCATTGTAGATCCCGAAAATTCCGGCAACTATTTGCTCGGCATACTTGCCGACGGCGAAAACTGCAAAAATTCCGCAACTTCAAAGGACAGATTTGTTTTACAGCCCGATGTGCTTGCAGGTCTTGGCTGGAAAATTATGCGTGTTTGGACTCTCGACTGGCTTGATAATTCCGCTCGTGTTATCGACAAAATAAAGTCGGAAATCGAAAATGCCGTTGCCGATAAAAATACTAAGCACGAAGTCGGCGAACAGAACAAAGCCAAAACCTTTGAGTTTGAAAAACTCGACACCTCTTCATTTGAAAACTGCAGAATGAGAAAGTACGAAGATGTGAATATACCGATTCTAGGCAATTCAGACAGCTTTTATGCGGCATCGTCAGAGGTGGATATTCAAAAGCTGATGTTCAAAATCATTTCCGCACAAGCACCTATAAGCAAAAAATCCTTGTATAAAAGCGTGCTTTCAGCCTACGGAATTTCTCGCTCGGGCAATAGGGCAGAGGCAATCCTCGACAGAGTTCTCGGCAGAATAATGCACTTTGAAACCTCAGACAACGGCGTGCTTTTCGTATGGCAGCCTGAACAGAAACCCGAGGAATACGATATTTACAGGGTATCTGAGCAAACCGAAAACAAGCGCAGCATAGATGATATTTCTTCAAACGAAATATTAAATGCCTCAAAAGATGTGCTTTGCGAGCAGGGGTGTATGAATAAAACCGACCTTATAAAAGAAACCTCTAAGAAGTTTGGCTTTAACCGTACAGGCAATTTGATTGATATAACAATCGGATATGCTGTTGACAGCGCAATTACCAAGGGCGAATTGAGCGCTATGCCGGACGGAAAAATTACGGATAAAACATAATTATATTGCGATAGGGGAATTATAATGCCTGATAATACAGAAAATATTTTTCAGCAAAATCTTAATGAAAAAGCGCCGCAACCGGGCACAGTATTTTTTATTCATTTATTGTTTGAAGAAAAATGCGAAATGCCGCAGCAAACGGAAATTAATAAAATAATGGAAAGGCATCTTGGAAAGACCGAATGTTTTTCTTATGATAAAGCATCGGCAAGCTTTATTCCAAAAAATTATATAGCGCATTTTAAAGTCGCTGATGTTAATCCGCAGCTTATAATTACCGAATGTACGGAAATTAAAAAGCCGCTTTTAAATGATTTTGAAATAGCACAGTTAAACGATTGTCCAAACGCAAGTGAAATTCTGAAAGAGTGTAAGTATCAAGTATTGGGAATGGATATGTTGGCAGCCGGCCTTGACTATAAAGAAAGAGCAAATATGTCTGTTGAATTTATCGAGGCTCTCGCTGAGATTTTCCCTGACTGCAAGGCTTTTGTTTTCGATAATTCACACAAAATGTTATCAAGAGAAAGTATTGTTGCCTGTAATCTTCCTGTGGAGCAAAGGTTTATTTATTATGCTGTCAATGTAAGATTTTTTAACATTGAGGGAACTGACGATATGATAGTAGATTCTGTGGGAATGAGCACTTTGTGGCTTCCTGATGTTCAGTATCATTTTAATACCTTAAATCCAAACAGTGTTGTATATCACGCATATAGTGTTCTTTGCTATATTTATGATAACGAATGTCCGATAAAAAGCGGTGACTGCGTAGACGGACTTGAAAACGATGAAATGAGTAAAAATGTTCAATGGAATGTTCAGTATGAAGAATCGTTAATTCAGCCTGTCAGAGAAGTTCTTGATGTTAATGTGGGAAAATATGCGTCAGGAAACAGAGAATAAATTATTTATGTAATTGTCCCTTATTATAAAAAACAGTTTACATTTATCGGCTGATTTGTTATAATAAAATAGTATGTAAAATAGTAATCTGATTTTTAGAGCTATATATCAAATTAAGACAGGAATGGTATATTTTATGGTACAATTTGAGGAATTATTGTTAAAGGTTCAGGCACTTAAACCTGAAATTGACGATTTGTCAGACGCTCTCGGTATGAAAGGTATGCTTTCTGAAATTCAGCAGCTTGAGCTTAAGGCAACCGAACCGGGCTTTTGGGACGATGTAGAAAAATCTCAAAAAGTTTTACAGCGTACAGGCACACTTAAAGGTAAGGTTGAGGCTTACGAGGCTTTGGTGGCTAAGTATGAAGATACCTGCGCTTTGATTGAACTTGCAAATGAGGAAGAGGATCTTTCGCTTCTTGAAGAGGCAGAGAGCGAGGCAGAAGGAGTAAAGGCAAGCCTTGAAAAGCAAAGACTTCAAACTCTCCTTACTGGCGAGTACGATAAAAACAACGCTATTTTGACTTTCCACGCAGGTTCGGGCGGTACAGAGGCTCAGGACTGGGCGGAAATGCTTTACAGAATGTACAACCGCTGGGCAGATGCTCATGGCTTTAAGGTTAAGGAAGTTGACTATCTTGACGGCGATGAGGCAGGACTTAAAAGCGCCGTTCTCCTTATTGAGGGCGAAAACGCTTACGGCTACTTAAAGAGCGAGGCAGGCGTTCACCGTCTTGTAAGAGTTTCTCCGTTTGACTCTCAGGGCAGAAGACACACAAGTTTTGCATCCCTTGAGGTTATGCCTGAAATGGACGATAACATAGAAGTAAACATTGCTCCTGAGGATATTAAGATGGATGTTTATCGTGCGAGCGGTGCAGGCGGACAGAAAGTCAACAAGACTTCATCTGCCGTTCGTCTTACTCATATTCCGACAGGTATTGTTGTAGCAAGCCAGGTTGAAAGAAGTCAGTATCAGAACAGAGATGTGGCTATGAAAATGCTTGTTTCAAAACTTATGGAAATCAAAGAAAGAGAACACCTTGACAAAATTGAGGACATCAAGGGTGTTCAAAAGGAAATTACATGGGGCAGTCAGATCCGCAGCTATGTATTTATGCCATATACAATGGTTAAAGACCACCGTACTTCGTACGAAACAGGTAATATTCAGGCTGTAATGGATGGCGATATTGACGGCTTTATTAACGCATATCTCAAATGTGCAAGTCTTGGCACATTACAGAAATAATCATTAAAGAGGTTGATTTAAAGTGAAATATTTGGTAATGCTTTGTGACGGTATGGCTGATGAGCCAAACGAGGCACTCGGTAATTCCACACCTATGGAAAAGGCAAATAAGCCTTGTATGGACAGCCTTGCCGCAAAAGCAGAGGTTGGTATTGTAAAGACTGTTGCCGAGGGTTTAAAGCCCGGCAGCGATGTTGCAAACCTCTCTGTTCTCGGTTATGAGCCTGCTGTATATTACAGCGGTCGTTCTCCGCTTGAGGCTGCAAGTATCGGTATAGATTTAAAGGATACAGATGTTACTCTCAGATGTAACCTTGTTACACTTTCAGACGAAGAGGATTACGAGAAAAAGACAATTCTCGACTATTGTGCTGACGATATTTCTTCAGAAGAGGCAAAAATTCTCATTGAGTATATTCAGGAAAAACTCGGCAATGATAAGTTCCGTTTTTATCCCGGTGTATCGTATCGTCATTGCCTTGTTTGGAGCAACGGCAATCCGCATCCGGGTGTGCTCACACCTCCGCATGACATTACAGGCAAGGTAATTACCGATTACATTCCAAAGGGCGAGGCTGTTGATGAGCTTTATGACCTTATGAAAAAGAGCTATGACCTTTTAAAGGATCACCCTGTTAATAAGGCGAGAATTGCAAGAGGCAAGCGCCCTGCCAACTCAATTTGGCTTTGGGGCGAGGGCACAAAGCCTTTGCTTGATAATTTCAGCGAGAAATTCGGCAAAAAGGGCAGTATGATTTCTGCCGTTGACCTCTTAAAGGGAATTGCAATCTGCGCAGGAATGAACAGCGTTGATGTTGAGGGCGCAACAGGTTATCTCGACACAAACTTTGACGGCAAGTGCAAGGCGGCTATCGAGGAGTTTAAAAAGGGTGCAGACCTCGTATATATTCATGTTGAAGCTCCTGACGAATGTGGCCATCGTGGTGAAATTGAAAACAAGGTAAAAGCTATTGAAATGATTGACGAGCATATCCTCGCTCCTGTTGTAGAATTTTTGAGAGGCTACGATGATTTTGCGGTTTTGGTATGCCCTGATCACCCAACACCGCTTTCTATCCGCACACATACCTCCACTCCTGTACCGTACCTCATTTATGACAGCAAAAATGAGATTGACAGCGGTGTAAAGGTTTTCTGCGAGAAAGAGGCAAGAGAAACAGGCAACTACATTGAAAAAGGCTTTACAATGATGAATTATTTTCTTACAAAATAATTTTTCGTCTACATAATTCATTAAAAAATTTACATCCTCACATTTATAATTGAGTTAATCAATAAAATGTGAGGATGTTTTTATGCGTGAATTTATTTTAATTGTTACTGCCGTTATTATAATTGCACTTGTAGCCGTAGTGTTTGCAATAATGTATATTAACCATAATAAAAAGAGCGGAAAGGCACATAAGCCGACCGTTATTTATTACAAGGCAAAGGACAGCGAGAGGGAAGATAAGACCTCCGAAACACAAATAAATGATTAGTTCTCGGCAAATACTTTTTCGGATATTTCCAAAAGCTCGGAAAATGTATGAATTATGTATTTTGGATTTTCTGTATTGCCAAATCCGTATTCGGCAAACACAAAAGGTACATTTGCATCTTTAGAGGCTATCTGATCGCCGATAGTGTCGCCAACATAGAAAGCAGAATCAATGCCGTTTCTTTTGATTACAAGGCTGATATTTTCGCCCTTGGTGAGCTGAGTTCTGCCCGACATTTCAAAGTCAGAAAAATATTTTTCGAGCTTGTGGGCCTTTAAAAATGATTCGATATAACCGCACTGACAGTTGCTGATTATGCCGAGAAAATACTTTTCGGAAAGCGCTCTAAGCACTTCCTCAAGATTTTCGTATAAATGACCGCCTGATTTCTCAAGATACGGAACTTCAACGGCGCAGCATTCTTTTATAATGTTTATGCCGTTTTCCTCGCTAAGCTCAGGGAGCATAATGCTTGCAATCTGCTCAATGGTTTTGCCCATATAGCTGTTCATTTCGTCAAGTGTAATCTGCTTTGTGGTTTCGGGGTGATTTTTAAGTACCTCGTTCCAAATCGGAAGAATAACATCACTTGTGTGCCATAATGTGCCGTCTAAATCAAATAAAATTGCTTTTTTCATAAAAATTACTCCTGATTAATTGTGTTGATATATTTTTAAAATTATTACAAAAGTCATAGTTTGATGATTTTTGTATCAAAATGTTTTGGTAAGCTATTCGATTAAAAATCATATTTGCTTACAGTTTTGTAGTGTTTAATAGTAAATTAAAAACAGATGATTAAAAGGATATAGTTACAAATAAAAGCGTATTTATCAGCTTATCAAAATGAAATTTATATTATCACTTGTTTTTACCTTTTTTGGAAAAAATAAGACTACCTAATATACCAAAAGATATACCAAAGCATATTCCAACTCCAATTCCTGCCATACTGTTTAATACATTAACAAAAACAATGCTCCAAAGTATTGCCATTACTACCCCAATTATTATTCCTATAAGCAAACTTTTACCTTTCATAAGTTTTATCCTCCGAATCTCGATTTATAGAATTTTTTATAGTGTACAATGTGCAGATATATTGAAAGTGGCTGAGTTTAGATATAAGCAAAATACCTGCCTCGTTTGTTGCGGCTTGTTCATAGTAAAAAATCATCAACGCTCTCGCTAAGAGTTCTTTTAAATCAAAGTTTTCCTTGTAAAGCGCCGTAAACGGCGACACCTCATCCGTTATTTTCTTGCGAAAATCCGTCATCGCTTGCCGGTAAAATAAAAAACAGATTAACAAAAGTTAATCTGTTTTTTATGGTGCGAGTGACGGGACTTGAACCCGTACGTCGTGAAACACACGCCCCTCAAACGTGCCTGTCTGCCTATTCCAGCACACTCGCAAATATTGTCTGTCGACAACGATATATATTTTATCACCATACACCGAATTTGTCAAGCGTTTTTTGAAAATATTTTAATGTTTGTAATAAACTCTAAATTGCAAAATCAGATTACTCAGCCTGATTTCGTTTATGGGTAGAAAAAGTAATTTTTGTCTTATGTAAATTAAAATAGTTGTAGCAAGGGAGTGGAATTTGCTACAACCATTTTTTTATATCCGAAGACCAATTTTAAGTAATCTTTATTTTATTAATATTATAGCTGCAATTTAAATTCTTTATAGTCATCCAATCGCAAGAGAATAGGCTCATTGCCGTAAGCAGCTCCGCAATCAATATCAATCCAAGTGCTTGTTTTTATAATTTTGCCTTTATATTCTTCACCGTAACTAAATGTCGGAGTGTGACCGAAAACTGTTGTAATATCGTCATAATATTTATCATCAAGTTCAGGCCGCGCCCATAATAAGTCATCTGATGAGTAATCTCTGATTTTTTTGTTTTTATTGAAATTATTAAAACCTGAATGAACAAGAATAAAATCTTTTTCGCTTGCGGTAACCGCTTCGTAAAGCGGACAGTCACGAAGATAATCAAGTATGTCTTGTTGTGTATTTTTCGGCAAATTACGAAGAGCTTTCAGAGTTGCATTTCCACCGTTTAACATATAGTTATTAAGCAATTCGATTTTTTCACTGCTTATAGCATTAATGCTGTCCTCAGTTATTTCGTCAAAAACAAAATCACATGACAGCAACATTGCTTCGTGGTTGCCAAGTATTAATTGAACATTAACCTGTTCAAGCAGCCAAAGCAAAATTTCCACTCCGCCGTCGCCGTTTCTGTCAATAATATCACCAAGTATGTAAAGAAAATCATCACTGCTAAAAGTTGCTTTTTTAAGCAACTTTTTCAGCTTTTCAAGCGGATAGCCATGTAGGTCTGATATTACATAAGTCATAGTTTTTCCTCTTTTATGTTGATCTCAGGGTTAGTTTCTTTTATTTTGTCAAAGATTTCTTTTATAATTTTTAAATCATTAGCAAAATGATCGTAAAGAAAAAATGAATTAAATTCTTTTGAATAAAATAAGCAATTATTATAGAAAGTTATACAATCATTATCTTCTTTATATCTCATATGACATTTGCTATTGAATTTTTTGCATTTAATAAATCCGTTTGTTAAATGTAAATCTTCAGCTTTATTTTCATCAATTTTATAATAACTATTCAAGTTAAGATATTCTTTATAATTATATTTGCTGTTTTGTAATATGTCAAATAATTCATCGGGCGAAATTATTTGAATATTATTAGCTTTATTTTTATTTGCTTTTTTGTTTAACTCCTTAACTTGCTCGTTATTCCATATTCCTGAAAAGATATATATTTTTTCAAAATCATTTTCGTTATAATACTCTTCTATTTTAATTTCTTCTTGATTTTTAACTTGGCAAGTAATTGCCTTTCTGTTAGGCGATTTGAAAAAGAACTCGTATTTTTGTTCGTTAATTTTACAGCTTGACGGCATAAGTAAATAATTCTGCTCTTTGTTTTCTTCAACAATATAAAGCGACACTAAATCTTCAAGTTGTTTGTAATGAAGACTTCTTGCAAAATTGTTTTTAGTAAGTATTAGTTTTGGTATATCTGATTTGGACTTTTCTCTTTTGATGTATGCCTCAATTATTAAGAATTTTAATCTATACCTATCAATCCTTTGAATGGTTTGATGTTGCTGTTGTGACATTCTGCCTATGAGTTCGTAGGGCAAGTCATCTTGAGTTTTAAATTCTAACCACTTTTCAACATGACAACCCCATGACAAATGTTTGTACTCGCTTTCATCATCTTTATGTAAATATTGCGCCTTTTTTTTAACCTTTCCTATGTAATAATGAGCATTCCTCGCACGCATTACTGCATAATCGCCTTGCTTGATTCTTTTATAATCTTCTAATGCTTTTTTAGGACTTGTATTTCCTTTAGCAATTTTATAAGCACCCAAATATCCTTTATAATTATCTTCGTCACAATCGGCATATTCTAACATTTCACCGAAATTTTTATTGAAGAAATTTTTATTTAGTTCCCAGCCCATAGCAAATATATTGTTTTTTATACAAAACTCTTGGTGAGGAAGTACTTTTTCATTTGATTTTTCATCTTTCTCAAAAGGCATTTGATATACAATCCAACAATTAATATCTGATAAATTATAAAAATTTATATTCTGCATAAACGATCTCCTTTTATATTAATATAGCATAAGTTTTAGTTAAATCCTTTTATTCGTACATTTCAGCATATTTAAATATCTTGTCTACATTATACATATTTTGCCTGTACTATACAATAGATTATGCACTATTAAGTACATAAATCCTCAAATAGTCAAAAAATTATTAGCGTCCTGCTTTGTTTGGGCGTAGTCCTGCCACCGTTTGCCGGTGAAATAAAAAAAACAGATTAACAAAAAAGTTAATCTGTTTTTTATGGTACGAGTGTTCATAACGGATTTATGAAAAATTCAGGTTTTAACGGCAGTTGCACACATTTCTCGCTCGCACTTTTGTGGTTTATTCAATTTCTTCCTATAATGTGAATGTAAATTTAAGTTAAGGAGAAAATGACTATGAGAAATCCCAAATATCACATTTACTTAACGCCCGATGAGCGGCGTACGGTAATCAACAGCCTGATTGATTTGAGGAACGACCCCATCTCACGGGGCAAATATACCGATGTCATTGACGAGCTGTTAATCAAGTTCACGAAAGCTAAAATAAGGAAGATTAAGTTCAAGGAGGTCTGAATTATGGCGACAAAGATTACATACACACAGCAGGGAGATTATTTGCTACCTGATTTGAAGTTGCCTGAGCAGCCAAAGGTTGAGATCGGTATTTGGGGCAAACGGCATTTGCGGTATATTGAAAAATATCATCCAATCATTTTCACTAACCTTCTGACAAGCTGCAAACTTACATCTTATCTTGCCGACATTGACAAGCAGGCGGAAGATATGTTCTTTCGGTTAGTAAAACAATTTGCCGAAAAGGAAGGAGTTACCGAACAGCTCAAAGCAGACAACCAAATGCTGTGGGTTGCGAGAATGAACAACATCCGCAACCGTGCAATGGAAATCGTTAATTCAGAGTTGATTTACACTTAACCTGCAAAGCCACCAATAGGGGTTAACTCCTATTGGCGGCTTGCTATTGCCAATTATCTGGTTTTTTTGAAATTGGATAACATATGTTATTAGAAAACGTTAAAGATGTTACGTTCTTACTTGACCCTATGTATTATCCGTACTCTGAACGAGAGTTTTTCGGAGCACGGAAAGCCTTGTAGAGTTAAGACTTTTTGCTGTATTCTTATTCTCTTTCCAAAAAAATACAAGCCTATATGGAAAGATACTAGTCATTTCTAAGTGAAACACAATTTCATTAAGTCGCCGCAAGGAACTTTGGCAAGTTCTCGCGGGTCAATTTTTTTTAGTCCGCCGCCGTAAACGCGTCCTTCTTCCTCAATGTCACTTCCATTAATGGATTTTAACAATTCCCATATTCTATATATAGATTTCGGACTATCTGATATGGCTTTTTGTAAATGTTCTTTAGGATACAGCATTAAATATGAATTTGTTACTATTGCTTCAGACAAATTAAGAATAAAGAGAATTGGAGATTCGTTATATTTTCTTCTGCCCATATAGGAACACAAAAAATAAGTTGTGTCCCTATGCTCTTGCCAGTACCATTTTTCTGTTTTTGCAGAGGTATTTTTGGCTTGTTTTTTCTATCCCACTATGTAGGTACTCCCATATGGTGGTAGACTGTTTCATTATTTCCTGTTCTGTTAATTTGCAATCTAACAAAAAGCATTGCGGTTCAATTAGTGGTATACCACCATCATCAGATTCCACAAGATCGGTTTTTAAATATCTAGGGCTTGGAAGAACAGTTTTAAAGAAAGACATATCGAGGCCTAAATCGTTTATTTTTTTCTTGCTCATAATAAAGAAACTGTTATCCCCGGTAGCAAGTCCTCTTTTTATCTCAAAATAATCGCCTATTGTTATTCCCGAATTATTATAACAACGGATTTCTTTTTCGGGAAAACGTGTCCATTTTCTTTCTTTACTCAAATCTGATTTTTTTATATGCTTGCTCAACGCAGGTTTATCATGTGTACCGCCGAAAGAAAATTCAATTTCATAATCATCTTTGACTATTTCGTTTTTGAATCACACGACACAAGATGAGACTAGTGCATCGGAAAACAATGAATTCTCAGGGTTATATCTGTGTATTCTCAGCAAATGAACATTTTGCAATAAATAATTCTTGATCGCGTTTCCATAATTAACATCCATGAATTCACTCGGTATCAACCATCCGCAGACAGCACCAGGTGCAAGCCATTTGTGCGCAAGTAGAATAAAATGACAATATAAGCCAGCTAAACCTGATAATGCTATTCCTGTTTCTTTTTTTTCATGTTCAAGAAGATATAACTTTTCATCTTGCGTTAAGTAATGGTGGCGCACATAAGGTGGATTAGTAATAACAAGATTGTATTTTTGTTTTGGAATAATCCGTGTAAAGTCGCCTTTTATCAGTTCTATCCCCGAATCATTCCACAGATTAGCCGTGCAATCAAAATATGCGGGGTCAATTTCTATACCTGTAGCCGTTTGAATGCAACAGAACGAATTAATCGAATTTAATAGGGCGGAATAAAAAACACCACTCCCTATGCAATGTTCTAAAAATGATATTTTTTTGTCTGATAAAAGCTCTAATCCATATTTAGTTATTTCTTGCGCCAACACAAAAGGTGTTGAAAACTGCCCATGTTTTCGGCGTTCCTCAATATCCTTTTCAGAATCAATAGCTTCCTGCATTAAGCGGCGGGATTCTTCTAATGAACTTATATTCCTAATTTCTCTAAATCGTTTATTCTGTGCTCCCATATCCAGTCTATCCCTTCTGCCGCTTCATATCCCAAATACCCAGAATCAAAGTATCCACATAAAAACAGGGAGTAAGAAACGTTACTGCCATATGTATTTCTTAACTGTTGCATTTTTACTGCTTCTTCTTTTCGGCATTTGTTTACATTTGTAAAATCGCCTGCGGATTTTTCTTCTAACAGCAAAGGCATATCACCAGATTGTGCTGAAAGCGGCATAATAGCAACATCAACAGGGATATTAACTGTTTCGCCTTGTTCGCCTGCAACGTAAACTGGAACATTTGTATGAAACGAAAATGTTCCCGGGATCATTTCATCATAGCTAACTCCGTTTTTAGCTGAAACATATCCCTTGCTTTGTAGCAGTTTAGTAATTGCCGCAAGCTGTCGCTTTTCTTGTGCGTTACGAATAATTGGATCGGCAACAGCTCCACACAATCTGTCTGCGACAATAGTAGATGAACGAATAATTTCTGTTTCATCCGGAGTGCGTTTTTCTGGTATCCATGTAAAAATATCAGGGTCAGCCATTTTATTGATAATATCAGAAATACGCTGTAATTCTGTAATTAGCCTTGCTCTTTGCATTCTCGGCGAAATATGCGGATTCTCAGAATCTTCCATGTTTTGAACAAGGCTTTTAGTTACTCCTGCAAGCCCTACTAATCTATCCCTAGCAATTGGGGGACACGTGGACATTCTTAGTATTGGCAAAACTTCGGGATGCCTTTGTAAAAGAGCGGGAGAAATACTATTTAAATAGTTTGTTTCTTTGAGTGCTTCTTTAACGCTCTTTGCTGTTGAAACGCGTGTTTCTCTATATGCTTTAGGAGCAAAATACATAAACCATGTATTGTATAAATCAACGGATTGATTAATGTCCTTTTTCCACAAATGCGGTTTATCAAGGTTGATACCCATTTCAACATTCCTTTCTTTCGTCATGTATTTCTACAATATCGTCAAGTCCACATTCAAGTGTTGTTGTGATTTTTGCTAATGTATCAATTGCAACGGGTTTGTCCTTGCCCATTTTGGCAAGGATATTTGTGCTTATACCCGCAAACTTTCTTCACATCCGTTTTTGTCATTTGCTTGTCAACCAGCAGTTCCCACAAGCGGTTATAACTGTATGTCATGGATATTCTTCCCACTGAAATGTATCTCTAAAAGTATAGGATGAATTATAGCATACCTAGCTGGAAAAAGCAATAATATATCTTGTATTCGTGACATCTAGTTTTGCGGTCAATTCTACCGTACTCGTCTGCATATATTCTTTGACAGTTTCGAATAACTTTAATTCGTGGAAAGCTATATTACAAGAAATACAGCGCCTTGAAAGTAAGTTGCACAACACGATTAACAGCTATTTAATAGCCTCTCAGTATTTCTCTTATCTCTACATCTTTAGCATATGAATTCAAATCGTTTATCATTTTCCCGATATATTGTTTATGCTCCAAGTAATCTATGCCGTGTATTTCTTGGGATAATCTGTTCAGGAATTCAATTTTATTATGAATCAATGGCACCTCGCTACCTGACCACGAAGAAAAGCTTGAAAACAATGGAAGGTCTTTAAAGTTTTCTATGCTTTTTTCATACTCCAGATAGAGCTTGATGTAAGCGATTCTTTGCTCATCTGTCATTTTTGCTATGGAATCAAAAAGGCTCCTCATATACACGCTATCCGAATGATGCTTTTCTATAAAACTGCAAAGAAAGGTATTAACCTTTTCTCTGTCTGAATAAGCATTTATTACATCAAAGAAATCTGTTAATTCATAATGGGGATAATTTACTTTTTCTTTAATGACATCGGCAATATGCTCAAATGAAGTGGAAAACTCTTCTGTTTCAAATAGTTTAGTAATATGATCTGAATGATCCATAAAATCACGATGTCGTTGTTTTATTATTGTTAATAAATACTCATCGAGAAATGCGCAATTATTACAGAATAGTATTTTAAAGTATTGTCCATGATAATCAAAATACCTTTCATATGACAACTCAAATAGATAAATCTGCTCCAATAAATTCATTTCGGTTGAAAATAATCCGAGAACTTCAGCAACAGGTGTGATTCCGTCGTGGAATAAAAAACTAAAATATATATCAACAATAAACGGGAGCTCATGCTTTTTTTCAAGAATGATTTTACATGTCTTAATGAATACATCCGGATCCAAATAACTGAATTTTTTAACAAAGGTTATTTCTCTAAAACCAGACCTAATAATCGTTTTATCTGAATCATCAAGAAGGAAAGAATAAAAATCTTCAACGGTGTTTTTCTGTATCTTATCATTCGGGAAATGATAAAAGTAATAATAAATCCATTCATTTTTTTGAGCGTATTCATTTGCTTGAAGTAATTGTAATACTTTTTCAGGATCCATTAGATTAAAAAGGTATTCAACAATTCTAGAGGCAGATAATCTCGTTGGAGTATCAATGTTCAAATAATATTCTACTGCCTTAACAAAATGATTATTGCCTTCATACAAAATGTCAAACAATAGACCTAAGCCTTCTGTTATTTCATATTCATTTTCAATGCAAGATTCATTACAAACATCAATTATTGAACAAATATCAGAAAAATCAGCTTTGTTAATCATTTCTTTGATATTGCTCTTACGGACTATCAGTTCATCCCGGAACTCTTTATATTTTAGCTTATTCTCGCCTTTGATTGTTTTATATATTTTAAGGATATCCGAAGATGAATAATCCTTAACAAGCGATTGGTCAATAAACTTTTCTAGATCGCTCTCCCTCAAAAAAGCTATATAATTATCAACAAGAATACAATCTTCGAGATTGTCCGAATTAAATGAAGAGTCAATTAATCTATAAATAAATGGGCAATCCGTTTCAATAATCTGATTGCTTTCGTCTGCTCCATCGCCGTATTCTCTTAATATGTCACGAATACACATTTTTGAATCCTGAGTTAGACATATTTCATATAGTAATGTCCATACTTTTTTTCTTAGATTTACAATCAGCTCACCTCCACGTATGGTAATATAATTAATTGTAAATGATCTTTCTCCGTTCGATTCTGTCCATTCAAATCGGAATTTTAAAAGGTGTTTAGCAACATCAAAAAACAGATATGTTACAGCTTCGTTTGTCCAGTTTTCAGAATATCCTTTCAGCTTTTCGAGTAAAAGATTTTCAACACGATACTCAAATCTGTCGGAATACTTATTGAACACTAAACGCTGCTTTATTATTGCAAAAAACTGTTCGTATAAATCCGGTCTTTTCTTATAATATAATAAAAGCAAATCTAATGCTTCGGAATAATTGTAACATTGATAAAAACCACCAAGTATTTCAATTACATCATCAGTGATAGATTCCGATTGTTTTTCTTTTGATAAATTTTTGTTAAATGGCCTTTCTTCTGATTTATCAATTATTCCTTTAAGAATCAGAAGAGTAGCAGTTTCATTAACTGGATAAAATGCCTTTACATAATCAAAGAAAACAGATGGATCGTTTTCGGCTAATTCATCCCATACTTTACTTATTTCTTGATTAACATAAGCTATCATTTCATCAGAGGAAAAGGATATGGTTAAAACATTTACAGACGTTATTGTTTTTGATTGATTGACAGGGAAGTAAACTTTAATGGCATCAGAAAGAAGGATCAGTTTTTTATCAAAAAATACATATTTCAGAATATAGTTGGATAAGCACTGTTCTGAAATTTTTACTGCCTTTTCAGCATAGATATCAATTAGCTCGTATGAATGAAGTTTATATACACTCTCGATAAAAGTTTCTTTACTAATATGAGAAATGTTCAGTAATGGTTCAATAAAATCCAGATTATCAATATGAAATGCGTCAACAAAAGCAACTATTCCAAAAGTAATAATTAAATCTTTTTCATCACACAATTTATACTCTTCAATAACCCGACCATAATAATTTTCATATAACTTGGACACATCTGCTAATGAGGCTAAAGCGTTTTCTCTTCGTGCTGTTATTCCGGCAATCATAGCTATGCGGGTGTTTCCGTTTGATATTTCAGATATTCTTTTAAGATAATGCTGATCTTTAATACCAAGGTTAACTTTGATAATCTCTTCAATCTTTTCTTTATCAAATGGCTTAACTTTTATTATTCCATACCTTGCAAACTCCATTATTTTTTTATGGACTTCATTGAGTGCGTAATCTCTTACGGTAATAATTATTTTAACAATAATTCCATTTCCTTTTTTTAATAAGTATTGCAAAATATGTGACAATCCAGCAATTTGGTTTGCGTCATCAACAAAAAGTAAATATTTGCCAGGATGATTTATATGCATTTGAAGTTCTTCATATATAGGAAGCGCATTGTCCCTTATACATAGCAGAGTTTCTCCTTGTTCGGAGCTGCGATTTTTAGCGAATTCAACTGCTAATCTTGTTTTTCCTGTTCCTGCGGTACCTGATATTACTGCGACATCATATTCTTCTAATACTTCATCAAGCTTTTTTATTTCATCTTCTCGATACAGAAATTCGTTATCTAATGGTGCCGAAAAAGCTGATGAATCATTTTGTTTAATAAAATCCTCTATGCTAAATATCTGGTTTGTATCATAAGATATTTGCAAATAATCTTTTGCTAAATCTCTTCTTTCGGAGAAAAGATGATTGGCAATTCTATCTATTCCCCACATATTAAACACAATACTCTTCTCTTCACACATTTCACAAAACTCTTTATGAACCGCAGGTTTTAAATTTGAGGATGTATGAAAGTATATGATTTCTGATATATCTTTACTATCAATGCCGGTTTCACTTGAATTTAAGCATTTTTGGATATCATCAGTAATCTTTTTACGAAGTCCTGTTTGCTGTGTTGTATATTCAACAAAAACATATTTGTTATCCTCATTGATACAATACGTGTCAGGAGTTCCTGGAGTCGTTTTTTGAGTTCCCGATTGGCTGCCTAGTGAAACAAAATTAGAGTATCCTAATGAATATAGTATTTGATCACAAAGGTTTTGAAAAGTCCCTTGATCCAATTCTAATATTTTCTGTTTGATTGTATTAATTATCGCCATATATTTCACCTCGTTTGAATCTGTTTTGTTTTATTAAATTATATCATTATCTTTTTGTTCCCGCAACAAGTATAACAGTTTAAAACCAATCTTTTCTATCGCCTTTTCACAAACTCTCTTAGCCGTACTCGCATTACTAAACCCGTGATCGGTGGCGATGTCGGTATAAGGCAGCGGTTTGATGAGCTTTTCCTTCGGTTTGCCATTTTCGTCTAAATCGGTTTTGTCGGCATAGTGATTACTGAAACACTCAGGGCAAAAGCCGAGGTGCTGGGCGAGCATTATTTTTTCTGTGTATTCCAAGCTGTCATAGGCTTCATACAGTTTATCATAAAGCTCCTGCTTGAAATAGATATTTTCAGGATTGAGCGAGGAATCGTGAAGAAGAAAATCTGTTGTCTGTTCGTCGTCCTCATCGTTACTCTGAACATCTACATAGTTTTCAGTAAGAATACCGCCTTCAATGATAGACTTTGTTTTATCATAGCTTTCACCGATTTGCGCTGCAACCTGAGAAATGGTTTCCTCCGTAAATTCACCGCCTGAATGATTGAAAATATCCATCACTTTACGAAGTCGGGCATATTCAAATTCACTTTGCACGGAATAGCCCGTCCGCATTGTGCGAATATAGTTATGCGCCTCACGCTCCATATACCTCTGAGCATACGGCAGAAAAGGAGCTATGGAAATATCGTATTTCATCAGAGCCTTACATAAGCCTGTTACAAGGCTTTGCTTTATATCGGCAAAATGTTCTTCCATT
Organism: Eubacterium sp. OM08-24; assembly: GCF_003438075.1. Taxonomy (GTDB): domain Bacteria; phylum Bacillota; class Clostridia; order Oscillospirales; family Acutalibacteraceae; genus Ruminococcoides. The sequence continues at coordinate 295,869 of NZ_QSTA01000001.1, forward strand.
GAGTATTTATTCCTAAAAGACTTCGCCTTTTCATTTAACGACGGCTTGTAATAGTGTAGGAACCAATAGAAATAATTGTCATCGCCGGTCTGGATATACTGCCGAATATACTCCTGCAAATCCCATTCAGGCGGTGGCGGAGTAATGCGGTATATTTCAAATTCTTTTTTCTCGATATGGCTCACTTTTGCTTGATTCTCCTGTCCGTTTCTCTATACAAATTCTCACGCTTCATATCCATTTTAAATTGACCGTTAGCGTAGTTGTCATCATACTTTGCTTTTTGCCAATACTCTTTAGCGACTTTCAGCGCCATTGCAGCAAACTCTGCTGTAATGGTGCTTCTTTTTTGTTCTACACGAATTGCAGAGCAACGACTCTTGTAAATTGGATTGATAGGGTTACCTTCAGAAAGCTCCTTTTCCTTCATCCTCGCCGCATATTTTCGGCAGGTAATTGTTTTTCCTTTCAGCGTATAGGGCGCAATACCGTTGCAATACACCTGCCGCCTTGCAGAAGTCATCAGGAAACAGCGCTTGCAGATCGGACACCTTCTCGGATAATGACCGTAGTACAAGCCCTCAAAAAAATCCGTGAGGACAAAGCTGTAGTACTTGTCAAAAAACATTCTTCTCGCCGTAACAATCGTTTTGCTTTTAGCCGTTTTACGCATAGCAACATACTCGGATGTCATATAGAGTTTTTCGTTGCCGAATATATCCAATGCAATCGGTAATAGATGCGGCTCGTCAAAGCGTTCTGCTTCATCAAGTCTGTTACAAAACTCAGTTAAGCCCTCAAATGCTTCTCTCATATCGTTGCTGATACGATCATAGAAAGCCAGTGTTGTCATCATATCATTAAGTAGGTTGTCCGCTGTTTTTTGCTGAACTTTATCTATTTCAATCGGGAGCAAATCCAAAGCAGATTCATTGATTCCCATAGCTAATATTTGAGCCTTTGCATCGAAATACTCTCGGATAAAGTCAGCGTTGTTCTCTGTGAAAAGTTCAGCTATTCTAATACACTCTGCTTCAACATCCAGCTTAGTGAACGGTTGCAGTTTAGGCAAGGTTTTTAATATTTGGTGGATCTCCCACCCGGATCGTAAAACATCATTGTTATCAAGATAACCGGCAGAGATCGTATCGTATAAATGCCAGCTGTATTGTTTGTATACAGCCAACCGAGCCGCCGTATCGTCCTTATAGTATTGATTCAAAAGGTGCGTAGCGAACGTACCGGCAGGGTAAGTTTTGTTGCCGATCCGTATTCTTCCGTCACGAAAATCGGCGCTGCAAAAGCTGATTTTTTCCAAAATCAACACCTCCTAACTATCAAGTCTACCAAAACAGGTGTCCAATAAAACTCCCTTTGCTCCGTTTTAGAAGAAATTTTTGAAAAAATTTTGAATTATTGTTTTCCGTAATATAAAATTATCGGCTTGAATTCTGATCGTTCAGTATTCAAGCCGTTTTTAAGTGTTTTCTTTTTGATTTTCACTATGTTTTCTTAAAACCCTAAGTTTTCGGATTTTCGTGTATTTAATACAGTAGAGGGACGAAAAGCCCTCCAAAATACACGAAAGGAGGAACAAGCTATGGTGCTGAAAATTACCGAAGAGCAGTCCGACAGAGTAAACCGCATTGTCCGTCATTCGTGCTGCAACTGCATTGACGACAACTGCCTGTTGCTCGACTACGGCGAAGAACACAGCTGCGTGCAGCTGATCAGCAAGTACGGCATTTACTGCAACTATCTTTTGAAATGCATATTGCCTGCTTTCCAAAAACTCTACGGCGACATACTCGCCTACAACGAAAAACTGAAAGGATGATTTTATGAAAACACTAAACAATTTTAAGATTATCGGTATCGACCACGGTTACGGCAACATCAAAACCGCTAACCATTGTTTCAAGACGGGTATCACTGCCCACGACAGTGAACCGCTGTTTACAAAGGATATGCTTACCTACAACGGCAAGTATTATCTAATCGGCGAAGGTCACAAGGAATTTCTGCCCGAAAAGCAGAATGATGAGGATTATTATATCCTCACGCTCGCCGCTATCGCAACCGAGCTTGCAGACGAAGGACTGACCGAAGCGGATGTGATTATCGCCGCAGGCTTGCCTTTAACTTGGACAAGCGGACAGAAAGCGGATTTTGCCGCTTATCTGTCAAAGAGCAAAGGGGTAGCGTTCACTTTTCGGAATGTAGATTATCATATCCGAATCTCTGATGTAAAAATCTATCCGCAGGGATATTCTGCGGTCGTGCCTATCAAGTCTACGCTCAAAGGATTGAGTATGGTAGCCGATATCGGTAACGGTACGATGAACACACTTTATCTTGTCAACGGCAAGCCGCAAAGCGGTAAGATGTTCACCGAGAAGTTCGGCACTTATCAATGCACCCTCGCTATTCGTGAAGTCTTTATGCGCAAGACACGCCGAGAGCTGAACGACTATATCATCGACGAGGTGTTGCAGACAGGCACGGCAGATATTCTTGCTTCCGATTTGGAAATCATCACCGCTATTGCCGAGGAATATGTCGCTGAGACCTTCCGTCGCTTGCGTGAGCACGGCTATGATGAAAGTACGATGACGCTCTGCGTCTGCGGCGGTGGCGGTTGTCTGATCAAGAATTTTTATCACGGCAATCTCGACCGTGTAAAGTTCATTAACGACATCTGTGCCGCAGCTAAAGGCTATGAATATCTTGCAGACGTTTATCTGAGAGCCGAGGCGAAGAATGAAGGACGTGTATAAAATGACAGTACGCTTTGACCTAACCGACGCCCGAGAGCGTTATCTTGCAGAGTATATGCAGACGCTGGATGTGAAGAAGTATCAATCCCGCAATCAGTTTGTGTTAGATGCGATCGCAGACTATGTGGATTTGCAGTCGATCACCCGAGAGCAGCACGATGAGGATATCCGAAGCATTATCCGTGAAGAAATGCAGGCTTGCTTTGCCGAAGCAAACTTCACTCCGCAGCCTATGACAAACGCTCCGGCACTGACCGCAGAGCAACAGAAAGAAGCCGAACAAGATATTATGGACGACCTTAAACTGTTTGATTGACGGCAAATTTTGAGACGATAAACAAAACTGCCGTCACTTTGACGGCACAACAGAATTATAAAAAGATGAAATATTATCAGCAGTATAAGGCAAACAGAATCCGTCCCGTATTACCACAGGGCGGGTTTGTCTTATACTGTAGCAAGCAGGGAATTTGTACGGCAAATTCCAAATACAACAGCCCCGAAGCTGTTGTAAATCTTTAGGGACACCCTAACACCCGAAGAAAGAAGGTGTATTTTTGAACGATAAAAATGCAAGAATCGAGCTGCGAGTTACGCAGTCCGAGAAAAAGAAGATAGCCCGGCTCGCCGAGAGCTGCGGCTTATCTCAATCCGAATATATCAGACAAAGGACATTGGGCTATGCGCCGAGGACGGTGCAACCTGATCCTTTTTTGATTTCTACCAAACGCTCTGCCGTTTGTGTGACGAGGTTGCCGATAAGGTATCACCTGAAACCGAACGAAAGCTGCTTGAAGTCGTAGACGAAATCCAACAGTGCCTACTTCTGCCGGAGAAATCCTCTGCCAAGCAAATCTGTAAGGAGGTAACGACGTGGCAACAACAGGCTTCTGGCCCGTCAAAGGACGGCTAAAAGATGTTATCAATTACGCTGAAAATCCTGATAAAACTATCGAGCGAAATATCTTGATGATGACTTAGCTGTCGCTCTCAATTACGTTGAGAACAGCGACAAAACCGACCAAACAATGTACGTCAGTGGAATAAACTGTCCGAAGAAAAGGGCTTACGAGCAGATGATGACCACAAAGCGACGTTTCGGCAAGCTCGGCGGAAATGTAGCGTATCACGGTTATCAGAGCTTTCAGGCAGGAGAAGTCACGCCCGAAGAAGCGCACCAAATCGGCATTGAAACCGCCAAGCGAATGTGGGGCGATGATTATGAGATTGTCGTGACGACGCATCTAAATACGGCAAACATTCACAATCATATCGTCGTAAATAGTGTATCGTTTCGCACCGGACGGAAGTTTGAAAATCATATTTCCGACCATTACAAGCTGCGTGAGATTTCCGACGAGGTCTGCCGTGAGCACGGAAAAACTGTCCTTGAAAACGCTCCGTTCTACGGCGGCGACAAGGCATATTGGGTACGCAAGAGCGGACGAGTACCACACAAAGATATGCTGCGGCACGATGTTGATGAAGCCTTAGCCTGTGTTTGATTTTGAATTTTATCTTCGCTCGCTCGGCTATCAGTTTGTGCGGAATTTCAAATATCAGCATCCGTCAGTGATCGCTCCTGACTGGCTGAAGCCTGTCATATTAAGCAGTCTCGGCAAGGATTACACCAGAGAAGCGATACTTAGGCGGCTTCAATCTCAGCGTGAGGATAAATACTTTGTGGATTTCTATACACCAAAATCGTATTATCAGCGCCAACCGCTGATAGTGAGAATCAGAGATTTTGAGAAAAGAACAGAGCCTGATGTTATCACGGCGCTGTTTGAGCTTATCATCACTATCGCAAAGCTCATCACAGGCAACAACGTGCAAAAGCGAGATTATCGTCCTGTATCTCCCGAATTGAGATTGGAAATACAGAATCTCGACCGAACGCTTGAGGAATACCATTTTCTCCGTGACCATAATGTGAAATGCGCAGAGAATTTTGTATCTTGCCGAAAGGAAATCGCCGAGCAAATCAAAACCTATGAAACCGAGCGGCAGCATATCCGCAACCGAATCCGCAGAGCGAAAACACCTGAAGAAGATTATTCTCTAAAAGAACAATGCAGAGAAATCACAAAGAAGCTAACACCCTTGCACAAGCAGCTCATTATCTGCGGGCGCATTGAAAACAAAGTGCCTCGACTCCGTGCTTTGATCGAACAGGAAAAGCAGCTGGAGCAAGGCAGATACAAGTACAAATATTGTCACCAAAATAAAACGAAACAAAGGAGTTATGAACGATGACCAATATATCAATCAACAGATTACACGAATTCAGAGATCACCCTTATCAGGTGCTGACAACGAAGAAATGAACAGCTTAATCGAGAGCGTTCAACAACAGGGGATTATGACGCCGCTGATCGTTCGACCGTTGGAAAACACAACCGACGAGTACGAAATCATATCTGGACACCGCCGTTTCCGTGCGGCACAGAAGGCAGAACTTGCATAAGTACCTGCCTTTATTCGTCCCGTCAGCCGAGATGAAGCAGCAATAATGTTGGTGGACAGCAATCTGCACAGGGAGCATCTTCTGCCGTCGGAAAAGGCGTTTGCCTATAAAATGAAACTTGAAGCTATGAGCAGACAGGGATATCGATCCGACTTAACTTCCAACCAAGTTGGTCGGAAGTTGGAAACAGCAGATATTATAGCTGAACAAACAGTCGAAAGCAAAACACAAATTCGTCGCTATATCCGTTTAACAAAGCTCATTCCCGATATTCTCAAAATGGTTGATGAACAGCGTATTGCTTTTTCCGTCGGTGTGGAGCTATCCTACTTAACCGAATGTAAGCAACAGGATTTACTTGAAGCGATTGAGCTTGAGGACAAAACGCTCTCGCTCTCACAGGCAATCCAAATGAAAAAGCTCTCTCAGGCAGGCAAACTTGACAGCGAAACCATATCAAAAATCATATCTGAGGAAAAACCGAATCAGCGTGAGAAAATCAGTTTTCAGTATGATGTGTTGAGCAAGTATTTCCCAAAGAATTTCACGCCGCAGGATATTTACAAGCGCTTACTCAAATTAGCGCAGGACGATTACAGACGCAAACAGCGCAACAGGGAGGAACGATAATGAGCATTATACAATCACTTTACGGCGAAGAACACGAATACAAAGTCAACGGCGCTACCTACATTGTGCGGCGGCGTTCAAGCACACAGGACGGAAAGAGGACAACACCTCTTTCCCGACTTGTGTTAAAAGGATAATAAACAGCGATTTCGCACATTTGATAATCACCAAGGAAAATGATACTATGGCAGCAGAAAATGTGTGTTCGGCTGTCGGAAAGGAGGACAACATTGCAATCGAAAAAGAAACAGGATAAGGCTGGCATTACCGCCTTGTACTGCCGCCTTTCCCGTGATGACGGCGTGGAAGGTGACAGTAACTCGGTCGCCAATCAAAAGAAATTGTTAAAACGTTTTGCAAAGGAAAATGGGCTAACCAATACCCGATACTATGTTGACGATGGCTATACCGGTACAAATTTTGAGCGTCCCGGTTTTCAGAAGATGATCGAGGACATTGACCTCGGATATATCTCAACGGTGATTGTCAAAGATCTGTCCCGTCTCGGACGGCGATACGATATGGTCGGATATTATATGGACACCTATTTTCCCGACAGAGATGTTCGGTTCATCGCCGTTAACGACAATATCGACAGCGACGAAGGTGAAAGTGAAATTGCGCCGTTCAAAAATGTGTTGAACGAGTTTTATGCGAGGGACATTAGCAAAAAATGTCGATCATCCTATAGTATCAGGGGTAGCACAGGCGAGCCGTTAGCTCCGCCGCCATATGGATATATCAAATCTCCCGATAATTCTAAGAAGTGGGTTATTGATCCCGAAGCGGCACAGGTCGTTCGTGACATCTTCAAAATGGCGCTTGAAGGTAAGAGCAACGAAACGATTGCCCGTATATTGCAGGAGCGCAAGGTGCTGATTCCTATGGCGTATTGGCAAGAAAAGGGTATTCGTAAAGGCGGTAAGGTCACACAGCCTAACAAATATAAATGGTGCAAAACTACCGTTACAAAGATTCTTACCCAGCAGGATTATTGCGGCGATATCATCAACTTTAAGACGTATTCCAAATCATACAAGAATAAGAAACGCTACGACAATCCTAAAGAAAACTGGGTTATTTTTAAGGATGTTCACGAGCCGATTATCAGCCGTGATGATTTTGAGCTGGTGCAGATGCTTGTCGTAAAGACAAAGCGCCGTGCTCCTAAACAGGAAAACGGCGAGAAGAATATGTTTTGCGATTTTCTTTACTGTGCCGATTGCGGCAGCAAGTTATGGTATCACACGAATACTACCAACAAGGAAATCCATTATTTCAGCTGTTCCAACTATAAGAAGGATACCCGTGGGAATTGCGAAACCCGCCATTATATCCGTGCCGACGCTATCGAACAGATCGTTATGCTTGAATTAAAGAGATTAGCAAAGTATTTGGAATCCCACGAGGAAGAATTTGCAAAGCTCCTCGCCGAAAAAACCAATGCCGATATGTTGGCGGAGCAGAAAACCTTGGAAACAGAGCTAAATCGGGCAACCGCCCGAAATGAAATGCTCACTTCGCTTTTCGCCAAAACCTATGAGGACAATGTATCGGGCAAGTTGAGCGATGAGATGTATATGGAGCTATCCCATAAATACGAGGTTGAACGTCTTGAACTGAAAACAAAGATTTTTGAGTACAAGGAGCGCCTTGCCAAAATCAGTGAAATGGAGCAAAACAAAGATGACTTTCTTAAAGCTGTCAGAAAGTTTATGGAGATGGAATCCTTAACCGCACCAATGCTCCGGGAACTTATTGACCACATTGATGTGTACGAAAAAGAAGGCGGCAAAAAGAACTACACTCAACGTATCGTCATCTATTATCGTTTTGTCGGCTACTTAGAACTACCGTCATCAGATGACGAAAACTACAAAGCCAACACCCGGAAGGGCGTAGATGTGGAGTATATTCCCACAGTGAAATCCGCATAAGACAAAAGGTGAGCAGGCACAAAACCTGCTCACCACATACAAACCGGATGAAATTGAATAAAAGAATGAGTGTCCATAACATAAATCCGTTATGAACACTCATACTGGTGCGGGTGACAGGACTTGAACCTGCACACCGGTAAGCACAAGAACCTAATGGTGACGACACCTTAATGAATTTATGTCAAATTTGGCATATTTCTGATATTATAATACCGGTTTTGTTGAAGCTAAAAGTAATTTAGTAAAACATTGATTACTCGAGCAACCGATAATTATAAGCCATATATGAATAATTGAAACGAAAAAAATATAGCTATACTATGTGAGATACTCACCTATCCAGACTTGTTCATATTATATCAAATAACGATGCTTGCACATATTTTTCTTTTGTGCAGGGTTTGGAAATCTGTTCAGGGATTCTCCCATCCCAATCTTCATTAATTGGGACAGCACCATTTTTGATCAGTGCCTGATTTCCGGGATAGGGATGATCCCAGCACAGAGTGGTACACCAACCATTCTTCAAATTTTCATTTGCACCGTTCCATGTTCCGCCTTTATTTAAATCAGAATGAATTATCACCGTACCAATGGACTGGGCATAAATATACCGGTTTCTCATCATTGCCATACCGACATTAAATCCGGCATCCGGCTTTGAAACGGTCATCAGCAGAAGCTTTCCTTGCTGAATGTTTTTGACCACATCGCTTTTCTTTAGCTTCTTCAGCAGCGAATCGGACAAATATTCTACGGTAAAGCCGTTGTTAAGCAGTGCCTCTTTTCCGGAAATTGTATCAATGCCTTTTGCTCCGCCTGAAACAACACCATATCCCAGAGAAACTGTTTTTCTGACTGTCAGTATGGCAAAATCAACATCTTCGGTTGTAACTGTTCTGGCTCCTACATATCCGATGTATTGTCGTTCAAGCAGTGATAAATCACCCGCATAATAAAAGATTGGAGGACAAGTGTTTGAAAGTATTTTTTTGAGCTTTTTGGGATAGTTTATGTCTGCTCTTGTGACTGTTTCTATACCCATATTCTGATATTGCGAAAGCTTAAAACTCAGACTGGCATTTCTGTCCAGCAACCGTATAACACGTGCAATTTGATCTGTATTGAAACCAAGTATGGACTTAAAGTCATCGGTCGAAAAGTCGAAAAGGTCTTTTGGAGTTCTTTCTGCCCGAATCAGTTTTTGTGCAAGTTCGCTGTATTCTTTAGGTTCAAGAGGTCGAACCCCTTCGCCTACACAGATATGGCTGCATAGTGTTAAAATTGCATTTGAATCCTGATTCATATTAATCCTCCCTATTGCTGCTGTCGGCAAGTGCAAATGGATAAATATTTTCCGCACCTGCTTCCATCAGCCTGTATCCGCAAACGGTGAATGTCCATCTCGAATCCACAACATCATCAATCAAGAGAATATTGAGTGGTGCAGTTACATTTTCTTTTACAAAAAATGATTTATATGCATTTGCACACTGGTAGGCACTGTTTTCCATTTTCTTTTGCTGCTTTGCAGGTGTTTTTTCCAGAATATCAACAAAGTCAAGCTTAAGTGATTTAGCTACCCGAGCAGCAAAGTCTTTTACAAGTTCGCTGCGGCGTGACGGAACACAGCAAATATGAGTAATTTTATGTTCTCGTATAAAAGGCCTTAATATATCAACACTTTTTCCGACTAGCTCATCACGAAAACGCATTTCCTTCGAGTACTTTCCTTGTTTTACCAATTCACCGTAACCGGCATCACCATACTTTGAGATGCAAAAACCCTTCTGATTGATATGCGAAATTCTTGATGCTTTAGTCACATCGGAACTGACCCACATTTTTCTTGGCTCAATCGGAATAATTAATTTATTAACAAATTCTTCTGCAATATTGATTAATGAATTGAGGTACAACAGAATAATCAAGTATTAACTAAAGTCAATCTCGAAAGAGGTTGGCTTTTTTATTTTTATCAAAATAACGATAACAGACAACAATTGAAATTTGTATTTAAGAAAAGTTGGGATAAGTATGGAAAAGTGCTTTTATGTACCTAAGAAACTGATGGACAAAGAATACTCGGAGTATCCGGTAGAGTCAAAAATATTATTTTCAATAATTTTGTCAACAGCTCAGAACACTAAAGCAATAATGAGCTGTGCAAAGTTAATTGCAAATCTTGGTGATGATGAAATACGCTCTCTCAAAAGCGAAATGAAAAAGATTGAATCAGAAAGTGAGAGTGCGTGATATGTTTGACTTTTTCTATGGTGATAGCGAACAGTATATATTCTATCGTGTTCCGCAGATATTATTCACTGATGACAGATTCAAAACTCTGTCTTGTGAAGCAAAATTGTTGTATGGTTTTTTACTTGACAGAACATCGTTGTCTAAAAAGAACGGTTGGATAGATAAAAGCGGTATAACATTTGTTTACTACAAGCAAGAGCTTGTGCAGGAGCAACTCAATATTGGCAGAGATAAAGCTATGCGTATATTTAGTGAGCTTGAAAAAATTGGTCTTATAATTCGCAAAAAGCAAGGATTAGGTAAGCCTACTAAAATTTTTGTTATGAATTTCGCAAAGCCAATAGATAAATCGGATGATGAAGATGAAGTTATCTGCAAGATTAATGCTCTTACTAAAAGCACAAAAACTCAGCAAAAATCTGATAAGTCGGCTCAAAAAGATGAACCAACATCCCAGAGGTCGGAAAAATCGACCTCTGAAAAATCGAAATCGACCTCAAGAGGTCGGAAAAATCGACCTCTTGAAGTTGATAAAAACGATGTCAGGACATCGGAAATCTCGACCTATATCCATACTGAGTTAAACCATACTGAGTTAAACCATACTAATCCATCTATCAATCAAGCTGATACAGCAACAGAATCGACTTCTGAAAAACTTGATAGAAGGATAGAAGAATATGAGGAATATGTCCAAAAGGCTGAAATACAAATTTCATACTATGCGTTGTTGTCGCAGGGTTACAATCAACATTACCTTAACTTAATTGTTAGTCTACTTGCGGATACATATGTACATCGTGCAGATAACTGTGCTTTAAACATTAACGGTTTGCAAATCAACATTGCAGATGTGGCAAGACAATATGAAAGGATTGATGATGGGCACATCGAATACATTATGAGTAAGCTCAATGAAACATCTAAAACACAGCAAATTAGAAATATACGCAATTACTTGCGAAGTTGTTTATATAATGCTGTCAACACAATGGAGCTTGATGTTGATATGCAAGTCAATTATGACTTTGAAAATTGAATATTAACTTATGCCCCATTGGGGCACAAGTTTGGAGGAAAAGAAAAATGATTATTTTAAATCAAGATTTAGAACTTGTTAATTTTGACAAACTGGCTAAAATCTCTATGTTTTCCGGCGAGATTGAGGAAACAACGGTTTATGCAATTGTTGCTTTTGAGTCTATTTCAGATGATGACAATGAAGATGTTATGAATCCTGATGCGTTAATGCTTGGTATTTACAACAATGAGTCTGAATGCTCAGAAGTATTCTTATCACTTTGTGAAGCAGTTGAGAATGGTAAAAACATCTATCGTATGCCCGAACCTGTGAATGAGGAAGTGATTTAGTGAACGATGTCAAAAAAGTAATTGATTTTACAACTCAGGCATCACAAGTAACATCTGAACTACTAAAGTCAATTATGAAGGATTTTTTGTCAGGTAAGGCTAAAAAATCAGGCAGGAAAATGTACGGTGAACTTGCCAAAGTTGGGAAACTGGAGAACATCGAAGTTACAGAAAACAACATCAAAGATTTTTTAAAGACGGCTCAAAAGTATGATATTGACTATGCACTCAAAAAAGATGTGTCAACATCCCCTGCTACATATCACATATTCTTTGAGAGTGCAAAATCCGAAAATTTTCAGAGAGCTTTTAAAGAGTATGTCTTTGGTGTCAACAAGAAACTTGAGAAAAAATCAGTAAGCGATGTTGTAAATCGAGAACAGATAAAGCAGAATGCAAAAACTATCGCTAAACAACAATCAGACTTGTCAAAAGAAAAATCTCTTAACAAGTCTGATATGGGGAGGTGATGGTGTGAATATTGATAGTGGCAAGATACGAAAAATTATTATTTTTGCTTTGCCGTTAATTATGTTCTTTTGGATTGGAAATAAAATCAGTTTTGCTTACCGTACAGTTACAGTTGTTGGTGATATATCTGTTAAAGCTTACCCGTTTATTGATAACCTTGGTAATGCAGTAACTAACCCTCTGCCCTCTTTGCATCCATATGATGTGCTGATTGGTGCGATAGTAGCAGGTATTGCTAAATTAGTTATTGAGTACAAGAAAAAACATAAGAAAAAATTTGCAGAAGACAAGGAATACGGTTCTGCTCGTTGGGGAAACGAAAAGGATATTGCTCCTTATTATGATAAGCAAAATCAAAGTGATAATATCATTCTGACACAATCTGAAAGATTGACAATGAATAAAGCAAAATCACCAAAGTATGAGCGTAACAAAAATGTAATAGTTTATGGTGGTTCAGGCTCAGGTAAAACTCGCTTTTATGTAAAACCTAACCTGATGCAGATGCATTCAAGTTATGTTGTAACAGATCCAAAAGGCACAATAATTAATGATTGCGGCAAATTGCTTCAGCGTGGCAAACCAATTTATCAAAAAGGCGATATTATCGGTTATCAACCGTATGAAATTAAAATTTTCAATACAATTGATTTTAAAAAATCAATGCACTATAACCCGTTTGCATACATTCGTCCCGAAACTCGTGAGCAAGATATATTGCGTACTGTTGAAGTGCTGATAGCAAATACAACCGGCGAGCAAAAAGGCGGAGATGAGTTTTGGGTTAAAGCAGAGAAATTGCTTTATACATCATACATAGCTCTCATTCTGACTATGTGTCCTGAAAATGAGTGGAATTTTGAAACGCTTATTGATTTTGTCAATGCATCAGAATGCCGAGAAGATGATGATAGCTTTAAAAATGCAATCGATTGGGCATTTTACTATCTTGAAAAGTGGATTGAAAAGGATTGGGATAAAGATGAGCAGTTTGAAGAACAAAACGAAAACTATGCTGATTTAGTTGACATTGATGTAGAGCCTTGGAGAGCAAGTCTTGGCAGATTTGCTGTGCGACAGTACAAAGCCTATAAACTTGCGGCAGGTAAAACAGCTAAATCAATCTTGATTAGCTGTGCAACAAGACTCGCTCCGTTTAGTATTGACAGTATACTTGAAATTACAAGCTATGACGAAATGCAGCTTGATACTATCGGAGATAGACTTACTGCATTGTTTATAGTTGTATCAGATACTGACGCTACATTCAACTTTTTGGTTGCGATTATGTATTCTCAGCTTTTTAATCTTCTGTGTACTAAAGCTGATAAAACTCCGAAAGGCAGATTAAAGTATCCTGTACGATGTTTGATTGATGAATTTGCAAACATAAAGCAAATACCTGATTTTGAAAAAATAATTGCTGTTATACGAAGTCGAGGTATTTCTGCGAGTATTATTTTGCAAACAAAATCACAACTAAAATCTTTGTATAAAGATAATGCTGAAACAATCGAGGGTAACTGTGACTCGGAACTATTTTTGGGTGGTAAAGAAAAAACAACGCTAAAAGACATATCAGATAATTTAGGAAAAGAAACAATCTATATGTTTAACACATCTCGTACAAGAGGAACTCAAGAAAGTTATGGAGTTAATTATCAAAAACTCGGTAAAGAATTGATGTCACGAGATGAAATAAGCGTAATGGACAACTCCCAATGCGTATTGCAAATCAGAGGTTTGCATCCATTTTTGTCTTACAAGTATGACATAACAAAGCACAAAAATTATAAATATCTGTTTGATTATGATGATAAAAATTATTTTGATGTAAAAAAGTATGTTAAGCGTAAGCATAACCATACCGCTGAACTTAGAAAAAGCACAAAATATACAGAATTTCAAACAGTAGATGAAAGGAAATGATTAGTATGAATTTAAACAAACCGAAAAAATTATCAAGCAGAAACAGAAATGCAAAAAAAGTTATTCTCGCAGTTACAGCCGTATCGGTTGTGATTGCTATGAGCTGTGTAACAGCGTTTGCTGCAGTAAGCACTACAGATTTTATCAACAAAACATCAACTGTACTTACCGCTGTTATTTCGCTCATTGGAGCAGGACTCGGAGTTTGGGGTGTTGTAAATCTTATTGAAGGTTACGGAAATGATAACCCGGGTGCAAAATCACAGGGTATGAAACAGTTGATGGCAGGTATTGCACTTATTGCTGTAGGTGTACTTATTGTGCCAGTCTTGAAAAATATGATGTCATCTGCTATGACTTCGTAATATTACTGTTGTTATCTTAAAGAAGGGTGTGATAGTTTGGGAATTTGGGAAGACTTTATCTCCGGAATAGATGAGTGGTTCAGAGGATTTCTTGCCGGAGCAATTGAAGGTTGTTTAAAAACTGTAAATTCTATGCTGTCAGGTGCTCTCAACAATGGTGATGATGGAGGAATTAATTCAATTTTTAATTCTTTTCTCGGTGACCCTACGACTTTCACGGGGTCAACATCTGCAAATGAAAGTCTGACTCCGATTTGGAGTACGATAGAAACACTGTCAAATAATGTGATTGTACCTATCGGCGGTTTTGTTCTTATGGTTATTGTATGTTATGAGCTTATACATATGGTTGTTGACGGCAATAATTTTAAGGATGTTGATGATTCAATAATTATACGGTGGATACTTAAAACATTCTGCGGAATTTTGCTTATAAGCAATGTTTTTTATATAGCAACAAGTGTATTTGCGTTTGGTACAGATGCTGTCAACGATGCATTGACAACCTTGTTTGGCACAGGCGATTTTGTTGATGATGAGTTAATAAGCAGCAGTACATTTCACGAAGTATTAATGGCACAGGACAAAGGTACTCTAATTGTAACTCTGATAATAAGTTTTGTAATGATTATAGTCACTTTCTTGCTATTAGCATCAATTATCGTAGTGCTTGCATCGAGAATTATTGAAGTATTTATGCAATTATCTATTGCCCCTATTCCATTTGCAACATTTCTTAACAAGGATTGGGCTGACATAGGCAGGAATTGGCTAAGGAATATTTTAGCACTCGCTTTTCAAGGATTTTTTATCATCGTTGCACTTGCAATATTCCAATCATTGTTCAATAACGCACTTGTCACAATGATGTCAGGGTCAAGTACAGATGTCATTATGACGATGGCTATTCTTCTTGGATTTATAATTGCATTTATATTTACGATGTTTCGCACATCAAGTATTTCAAAGTCAATATTTTCAGCACACTAATAACTTGTGCCCCATCGGGGCACAAGTTAAAAGAAGAGGAGGAAATTACATTATGCAGGTGCAGGAAAATTTTGTTCACATACCAAAAGATTTATCACTCATTAAGCAAAAATTCCTTTTGGGACTTACAAAAAGACAAGCAATAGGTTTTGCTGTCGGACTCGTATGTGGTTTACCTGCGTTTTTTATAGTCAAGGCTATAATTAACAATTTGACAGTTGCAATATTTGCAATGGGTATGTTTGCTATTCCGGGGATTATGTATGCTTTATTCAATAAAAACGGTATGTACTTTGAAACATATATTGCATTGCTTATTAAATTTTTTAAAAAGCCGAGAGTACGAAAGTATGAACCTTTATCTGCTTTAAAAGCTATTGAAAATCAAATTGAATATAACAGATTAAAAAGAATTCTTTTAAATGCAGATGTTGATGTTCCGGTATTTGATAATAAGAAGGTGACATTATTTGAAAAAATCACAAGTAAACACAAAAAATAACAATCAGAAAAAGCAATTAAGTAAGGAAGATATTAATTCTATAAAAAGAAGAATGTCACAGCTGAGGAAGGAAAATACAGACAGAAAAGCATCAACTCAGGCACTGATACCATACAAAACGATGCTCCCTGATGGTACTTGCCATATTGGCGGTAAGAAGTATTCTCAGACTGTTGAATTCTATGATACGAACTATCAACTTGCAACATTTGACGAAAAAGGCAGTAAGTTTTCTTCGTGGTGTGATATTCTCAATTACTTCGATGACAGCATTGAATTTCAAAATACATACGAAAATCAAATCATTGATAAAGACTCAATGATTAAGTATGTAAAAATTAATGATGTCAATGACTCTTATAATGACATCAGAAAAGAGTACAGTAATATTCGCATTGAAAATTTATTTGGAGGAAACAACGGTAGAAGCATTAAAAAATATCTTACCTTCACAACAGAAGCTAAAAATCTAAGAGAAGCAAGAGCAAAACTTAATACAGTAGCAAATGAAGTTATTCAACTGTTTGCCGATATGAAAGTATCCGCTCGCAAACTAAGCGGTGAAGAACGACTTGAGAGTATGTATAAATCGCTCAATCCTTTTACTACACAACCTTTTCTTTTCGATTGGGATCTCGTTAGGAAAGGTTATGATACAAAAGACTTTATTGCTCCTTCATCTGTAAAATTTGTCGGTAAAAATCAATTTGAAATTGGTAATGCGTATGGCTGCGTAACATCAATTAATATTCTCGCCGGTGAATTATCGGACAGAATAATTGCAGATTTTCTTGACAAAACAGAAGGACTTGTTTCGTTAAATTTCCATATAAAGCCTTTTGACCAAATAAAAGCTTTAAAATATGTGCGTGGTAAACTTTCTGATGTTCAAAAAATGAAAATTGATGAACAAAAGAAAGCCTTTCAAGCAGGTTATGATTCAGATATTTTGCCTGAGTCAATTCAAATATATCTTAACGAGTTAAAAGGCTTACTTGAAGATTTAAACAGTAAAAATGAACGCTTATTTGACATTACAATTACTGTCAGACAATATGCTTTGAGTAAACAAAAAAGCAATTTACAGCTTGAAACATTATCAAGAATTACGCAAAAAAACAACTGTAAACTCATATCACTTGATTATATGCAAGAGGAAGCACTCGCATCGTCATTGCCAATCGGCTACAATGATGTACCGATTGCAAGAAGCTTACCGACAAGTGCAGTAGCTGTATTTATACCTTTCTCAACGCAGGAAGTATTTCAAGCAGGCGGAACATATTACGGACTAAATCAGGTCACTAAAAATATGATTTTGGCTGATAGACTAAAATTGAAAAACCCTAACGGCTTATACTTAGGCGTGCCGGGTGGCGGTAAATCTTTTGCTGTAAAGCGTGAAATAACAGATATATTTTTAACAAGAGATGATGATATTTTTATAACCGACCCTGAGGGAGAATATTATCCCATTGTCCAACATTTGAAAGGTCAAATAGTAAAAATATCATCGAACAGTCCTCATCATATTAATCCGCTTGATATAAATATTAATGCAGCCAATTTACAAGATGAAAATCCTGTTGCAACAAAATCTGATTTCATCATCTCTTTATGTGAGCTTATTGTTTCAGATAAATTAGGATTAACAGCAGAAGAACGCTCGGCTATTGATAAATGTACGAAAAGACTTTATCAAAGATTTTTTTCAAACAGTCCAAGCAGAGAAAATATGCCAACACTTGCTGATTTACAAAAGGAATTCAAAGCAGCTGATGTTGTACATACTCTCAACCGAGTTGCTAATTCACTTGAAATGTATGTTACCGGCTCACAGAATATTTTTGCATATAGAACAAATGTTGATATTGATAATCGCCTTGTGTGCTTTGACATTAAAGAGCTTGGCTCACAACTTAAAAAAATCGCACAGCTTATTATACAAGATCAAGTGTGGTGCAAAGTTTCTGAAAATCGTAACATCAAAACAACACGCTACTACATTGATGAATTTCATTTGTTGCTGCGTGATGAACAGACTGCGAAGTATTCGGTAGAAATGTGGAAACGCTTCAGAAAATGGGGCGGTGTGCCCACCGGCATAACGCAGAATGTAAAAGACTTGCTCTCATCACCGGAAATTGCAAATATACTTGATAATTCTGACTTTATATATATGCTGTCGCAAGCCAATGGTGATAGAAAAATATTGCAAGAAAAACTTGATATATCCGATGCACAAATAAAATATGTAAAAGGTAGTCAACCGGGTCACGGATTGGTTTTTTATGGTGATATTATTTTACCTTTTGAGGATGATTTCCCCGAAAATACAATTATGTTCCAACTTTTGAATACTGACCCTGCAAAACGAAAAATACCTGCAAATTTGAATTGAGGTGAAATGCAATGAGTTTAACGGGTAAGGAATATCATATTGAATTTACAAGAGTTAAAACAAGTACAGGCTTTCACAGACAAATTAAATTAAAGAAAGCTGATGCTCCTGCATTTGTTCAAAACGGTGTTTTGCATAAATTGTATAATGTTAATCGCAGATTTGAAGGTGATGTTCCGAAATTTTCAATCTCACAAAAAATTGAAAATATACAACCGCATACAACTCAAGGCAAAAGTGTAAAATATTCTCTCTTGGCAGTAAGTAAGTCACGCAAAATTGCTACAAGTGCTGCCTGGAAAGCTGCTTTATCAGCCGAAACGATAACGCTTACTTCGGCAAGGTTAGCAGGCAATAGACTTACTCAAAAGATAAGGAATAACGCTGATACGATTGATAGCGGTAAAGCGATTTTAAGTGCCGTTACAACTATATCAACTGCAAACAGAGTAAGAAAAACTTTAATTCAACATAAACTGCAACGCAAAAGATATAAAGCATATAAGCAAGCTGTTGCCACTTCAAAAGCTCAATTCAAATCTGCTAAACACAGACTGCAAATTAAAAAGAAAGAGTTTAAGTCCGCAAAAAAACTGCAAAAGCAAAAATTGAACAATATTTCTAATGAATTTAAAAACTCTTCAAAATTTATTTCCGCAAAAAAAATAAGGGTTATTGCACGAATTTTGCATAAAAACATAAAAGCTAATCGTAAATTCATAATAGAGAAAGATAAAGTAGAAGTTCAAAAAGACTTATATAAAAGCAAAATTAAGTTAAAACGCTTATATAAGCCTAAAAACATCGTTTTGCAAGGACTTAAAAGTGCTGCTGTCCGTGGTGCATACAGTGTTTCAAACAAAATTGCCCAAAATGCTCAGGACAATGATTTCGTTCAGGCTATATCAAACGCTGTTACAGTTGATAGACAAATAAAAACTATAATAAAATCATATAAAAATCAAAAAATTTCAAAAGCTGAAAAAAGACCCGAAAAATTAAACAAAAGGAGAAACAAACTTCAGCAAAAGCAGAATAAGCTAAATCAGACTCGTATGAGGAAAAGAAGTCATAAGCCTAAGCCGAAAAGTACAGCAAAAGATAAAGTAAAGCAACTTAGTAAAGGAATGGTGAATATTATTGCTAAGCTGTTTGGAGCTTTAGCATTTCCTTTGCTGATTATAATACTGGTTTTTGGCTTAGTCGTTATGATGTTCGGCAGTTGTACGGCTAACAGCAGCTTTCTGCTCGGCACTTATTATTGTTCAGATTACGATATGGCACAAGCGATTGAAACATATACCGATATTGCTTACAGCTATAATCAAGATGTTATTAAGTGTCAGGGCAATGATTGGAAAAACGGTTTAAACAATATGGGTATAGACACATCTAATATGCCTGATAAACCGTCTGAATTTGTCTTTGGCAAAAACCGTTATCAAAATTATGACCCTGTTTATGATTTTGATGCTAATAAGTTGATAGCATTTATGTGTGCTTATACTTATGATTTTGACAATGCAAGCGACCAAAAGCAACGATGGTCATATAAATCTGAGTATGATGATGTACTGCAAGACTTGTTTGAAACAGAATATAGCTTTGAAGCTCAGTACTATAATTCGTCATATTGGAAAATCTGTAATCAATTTACCGTGTATCCGAGCAACCATTCATTTTGGTATTGTGCCGGTTCCGGAACAACTGTATATAACGGTACTACATACGGATATATTGATTTTGGTAATGAAGCTCCACCAACTGAGCTAATGCCATTTACCAATGACCATACGATACATTTTGATTTAAGCACCGGCGAAGTTAAAGACCGCAATAAAGGTTACGCAAAATCCGGTTATTATATTCAAAACTTAAATTATGATTATACTCTTCCGTCAGGCAGTAAGGTTAATAGCTTTTATCACTATATTGTATCAGGTTCAAATCGTTATCTCGGCTTCAGAGGAGCTGACGGAAAGTTTTATCATAAAACTCAGCTTTATGTTAATGGTATGTCATTTAATTATGCTATTGCACATCAAGATGCTGAAAAATGGCTTGGCAGAACAACAAACAACAGAATGCTTATAAGAGATTTTCGACAAGAGGAATATGTCAAGGAATGTAAGCTCTATACCAATGTTAAACAGTTGTGTTCTTTTGATGATGCGATTGATAAAATGCTAAAAGAAAAAAATCCAACTGATGCTAATGATTATACGCAAAGATTACAATATTATCGTATTTTAGCTTGCCTTGAACAGGATGCAAACGGTAAAACGCCGGATACATACGGATTACATCAGATGTTTAATTCTTCACCCTTGTTGGGTGATTTTATTGATGCAGAAATATATAATAACTATGGTTATGATATGGTAACTTGGGGAAGTAATCATTGCAGCAACACAATTCATTACGGTATTGACATTACAGCAAACACAGGCAGTAATGTATATGCTGTAATGGACGCTAAAGTCGATAGTATTGACACAGCAAATCATACTATTGTACTTATAACAGCAAATGATGCAACTTTTTTCTACGAAGAAGATAAAAAGCACACCGTTAAAGTATCATATACAAATATTACAGTAAAAAGCGGACTTGCTGTCGGCGATACTGTTAAAACGGGTGATTATATCGGAAAAGTTGATAATTTCAGGCATTGTAATATGGTTGATAACTCATCTGCAGACAGAGATTATTTACATATGAGAGTTGAAATTAAATATAATATTGTAGAGTGGTCTTGGCACGATGTTGATCCTCAATTTTTGATTTATCGTGAAAACAGTTAGGAGGTATGAAGTTGATTGATAATAAGCAAAAACTTGCAGCTCTGAAAGATAATCTTAATACTATCAGCAAAAAAATTGCTGATTTGTCAGTAAAGAAGAAAAAACTTGAAAAGCAAATATCAGACATTGAGCAAAAAGAATTTATGAGCATCATTCGTCAGAATGATTGCACCGTTGTCACATTGTCTGATGATTTGGAGTTAATTAAACGCATTAAAGCAAGTAATATTTCACAAAACGAATTACTTGAATTACTTAATGATTTAGGAGGACAGAACGATGAACAAAAAGAAGTGTAAAATTTCAAGAGCAATCTCAGCTGTTGTTTTATGCGTTGCAATGTTAGCGGTCAGCATATGCGGAGCAAATGCCGCAGAAGCAACTGCTGATGATAATAACGATAATAATACAGCAGTTGAAGAAACAACAGCTGAAAGTAATGAAAATGAAAGCAACAGCACCGATTATAATTGGTCAAGCAATACAACAGGCAATGCTAATTTAACAGCAGACCAGGAGATTTTAATGGAAAATGGTATGTATCAATTTATCGCTGTCAAAACGAGAGATGATGATACTTTCTATGTTATCATTGACAAAACGAAGAATGAAGATAATGTGTATTTTCTCAATGAAGTTGATACAGCAGATATTGAAAAATTCTTGAGTGATGATACTAATGCAAATGCAACAGTTCAAGAAACTACTCAGCCTGCAACAGAGCAAGTTGAGCGTACTGCCACATCTGACGATTCACAGTTTACTATCTATCTTATCGTTGGTGTTATCGTTCTCGGCGGTATAGCTTTTGCAATTTTTAAGCTCAAAAAAGGTAAGTCGACTAAGAAAAATGCGGATACCTCAGATGATGATTTTGACGATTTTGATTACGAGGAAATAAACGAAGATAACAATGCTGACAATGCGGAGGATAACAAATGATATTAGTTGTTGCTGAAAAGCCGTCTGTTGCAGCTACAATAGCTACTGTATTGGGAGCAACCCAAAAAGGTGTTAATTACATATATAATGATAAATACATTGTAAGTTGGTGTCTTGGACATTTAGTTGCTTTGGACGATCCTGATATGTACGATAAAAAATATGCGGAATGGAAATTTGAAAACTTACCTATCATTCCAAATAAGTGGTCATTTACAATTAACAAAACTACAAAATCACAATTTTATGTGCTGAAAAATCTTTTTTTAAAAAATGATGTAACTGAAATTGTATGTGCGACTGATGCCGGACGAGAAGGCGAGTGTATTTTCAGATATGTATATAATATGGTTGGTTGCAAAAAGCCGGTCAAAAGACTCTGGACATCATCGCTTGAATCAAGTGCAATCAAAAAAGCTTTTGCTGAGCTTAAAGATGATGCAGAGTATGATACTTTGTATCAAGCCGGGTTTGCAAGAGCTAAAGCCGATTGGCTCGTAGGTATTAATGCAACAAGACTTTTTTCAATCCGATATGGCATTACGCTTAATGTTGGCAGAGTGCAAACGCCTACACTTGCAATGATTGTTGACCGTAACAACAAGGTAAAAAACTTTGTGAAAGAACCGTTTTACAAGGTTGATATTGACTGTGAAGATTTTAAAGCTGTAAGTGTTGAGGAATTTAAGTCAGAATATGAAGCTGATAAACTTGCCAAATGTGTTGATAAGTCGGATTTTACGGTTGTTGATGTAACGGAGCAACAAAAATCTGTTGCTCCTCCAAAGCTCTATGACTTAACGGCTTTACAGCGTGATGCAAACAGCATTTACGGTTATACCGCACAGCAAACGCTTGATTATTTACAATCACTTTACGAAAAACGGCTTGCTACATATCCTCGCACGGACAGCAACTACATAACCGATGATATGGCTGATACAGCTAAAAGTCTTATTGAAAGCGTTTACGGTGTATATGAAAAAATACCACAGACACCTACCGATGTTACAAAAGTTATCAACAACGCAAAGGTATCAGACCACCACGCTTTGCTGCCGACCGAACAGATAACAAGCTATGACTTATCGTCCTTGCCTACAGCTGAATATAATATATTGTTTATGCTTGCCGTCAGACTTTGTGTTGCAACAGGTGAAGATTATATATATCGTACAATCACTGCTGAATTAAAATCTAATAATAGCGATAAGCTGTTTGTTTCAAAATCGACATATCCGGTTAATGTCGGTTGGAAATTTATAGATGTATCTATTAGGGCAAAAGATAAAGGTGAAGAAGATAAGGCATGTTACGAAGATGAAAATTCCGATAATATTTATCGTAACGATATATATTATTCCGTACCTGCAACCGTATCAGAACACTTCACTTCGCCGCCAAAGCAATATACAGATGCTACTTTATTGTCAGCTATGGAAACAGCCGGCAATACCGATTATGTTGAAGACAGCAATGTTGAAAAAAAGGGACTCGGCACTCCTGCAACTCGTGCCGGCATTATCGAAAACCTTGTTAAGCGACAATACATACAGCGTGATGGTAAGAAAATTCTGCCGACCGAAAAAGGCATTCAGCTCATAGACTGTGTTCCAGATGATGTAAAATCTCCGAAGATGACCGCAGTATGGGAAACCGTATTACAACACATCGAAAAAGGTACTGCAAATGCTGATGAATTTATGGCACAAATAGAAGATTCGGTAATGTATCTTGTAAGGACTTATAGCTCTGTTGATAGCAGCAAACATTTTTCCCGTTGGGAAACAGTCGGTACTTGCCCTAAGTGTGGGCAAAAAGTATTGTCATATCCGAAATCATATTCTTGTGAAAATAAAGAGTGCGATTTCAATATATGGAAAAGTATTTGTGGCAAGAGCATTTCATCGGCACAGGCTATTAAGCTGCTTACTAAAGGTAAGACGGACACACTCAAGGGATTAAAGTCTAAATCAGGCAAATCCTTTGATGCTGCTATTAAACTTAACTCGGATTTCAAAACAGAGTTTGTCTTTCTAAATACAAAAAAATCATACAGGAAGTAAATTATGGAACGAGAACGCTCAATACCGGAAGAAAATAAAGATATAGAGAAAGAAAAGTTACTGCCTGAGATAGCAGAAATATTGAATATATCTATATCGCAACTTGAGCAATACCCTGCTGATGTTCAACTAATTCTTTGCCAAACTTACATTAATGAGAGTAAGTTTGGCAAAGACGATGTTGCAAAGATATTAAATCAAGTTATTAATCTTGATATTGATAATATCGGTATAACCAAAGAGGTTAAAGAGTTAAATCCGCCTAACTTAGACAACGAATTAAGCGAGTCTGATAAAAAAGTAAATCAAAATAAGCGTACATATCTCATATCAAGAAATCAAATTATTGAAAACGCAAGAAAAATAGCTGAACTCAATTCAAAACAACAATTACAGCAAACAGAACAAATAAATCGCAATAATAAAAGCAACTATTGACAAACGAAAAAGTAAACTATACAATTATTTTGTATATATGTGATTTTATTTCTCTTTTTATTTCCACTTATAAAAATTAAGGTTTTTGCAAAACTTATACTTGACAATAATATCATTGTGATATATAATAAATATAAAGAGATATAAAAATCAACAAAGGAGAGGTAAAATATGAGGATTATAAAAAAATTGATAGTTGCTTTAATGATTACAGCTATGCTTGTGGTATCTGTTGTAAGCGTATCTGCTGTATCTGAATATGATAAGGTAGTTTACATTACAAAGGAAGAATTCAATGATAAAATGTGGGATATGTACTTATCTGTATCACGAATTGATGAAGATACAATACTTGACGAGAAAGACGCATTTACTGTATCTATGGGCAGGTATGAATTAACAAGTTTCTTAGAGAATTATGAACCTCTCAACAGTGACATAAGTGTATCAGATGCTTATCAGGAGTTTTCTGCACATCTAAAAGATGTTTTTGAGGATATAAAAATAGATGTAGATGAAAACGGAAATATTTACGAGGAGCATAAAGACGGCAGTAAATATGATTGGACATATAATGCTGACAAGGATATGTTTGTTTGTACCGACAAAAACGGCAATATTGAAAAAACATATGACCGTTATCACACCGATTACGAATTACAGCATAAGGAAGATACAACAGTACAGGAAGAAACACAAGCCACTACTCAGGAAGAAAGCTATAACTATGTAGAAGCAAAGCCATATGTAGATAATAGCGAAAGCAATACACAAGTAAAAAAAGAAGCAGCTGTTGCTGAGGTAGCTACATCTGATTCGGCTGAAATTACAAGTGGTATGAGTACTCCACAAGTAATAATTCTAAGTTTTGTTGGCGTTGCAATAATAGGCGGCATTGTTGCCTTAATCTTTACATACAAGAAAAAAAACGGCAAATAATTCATCAATACATTGTATAGTCAGGAGGTATTGTTATGACTAAAAAAAGAGGAATCGTTGTAATAGCTGCAAGCGTGATTTTTGTAATTGGTGTAATAATTGCAATTTTAGTTGCAGGCTGTGGTAAAACGGCTGACAGTAAGGTGTCAACTGCAGATGAAGTCATTGCTACATCTGTGCAAACCGTAACTCAGGTTGTGACGGACAGTCAGGGCAATACACATATTGAAGAAGAAACTAAGGTTGTTGAGGTTAAGCAGACACAGCCTGCGGAGAAGTCGGAAAAAGCTACGGAAGTTAATGCACATAATGTGGCAAAGACCGACAACAAGCAGAACAACAGCAATCAGACTAACAACAATAATAACAATGCCGGCAACGGTCAGACAAGCAAGAGCAACGGCTCATCAGGCAGCACAAACAAGCCTGCAAGCAATTCAGGCTCAAGCGGTTCATCAAGTCAGAGTAAACCGTCAGGCGGTTCATCAAGCAGCTCAAGTCAGAGCAAGCCGTCAAGCGGCTCCGGCTCATCATCTTCAAGTAAGCCTGCACCTGCACCGGCTACACAGCCTGCAACAAAAGACCCACACGAAGGCAAAACTTGGCACGAGGCGGAGTATAAAACTGAGAAGGTTTGGGTAGTTGACGAGGAAGGTTATACTTGGCAAAAGCCAATTTATGAAACACACGATAGGACTATCTGCAATACTTGCGGTGCTGATATTACAGATTGCGTAGGTGAACACGGATATAATCATTTAATCAATGGCGAAGATGCAAGTTATCGTAATGAAACGGTAGATACATTGGTAGGTTATGAAACCGTAGAAGAACCCGAAAAAGGACATTGGGAAAGTAAAACTACCCTTGTTCGACCTGAGGGATGGTACTGATTAAGGAGCAAAATATGTCAATAATTTTACTGCCTTTTAAAATTGTTTTCTTAATATTAACTTTTCTTCTAAAGGGTGTGCTTTACATATTGTCATATACAATAATATTTTTTTCCGATTTTTGTGGGGCTATTCACTATATAATTAGACTCGGAAGCGGTATATTTGCTATTGGAGGAACGATAGTAGTTGTAGGTTGGATACAGGAAGGTAGTTTTACAGGTTTTGAGGGTGGATTATTAATTGCGATAGTATGGTTAGTTGCTATGTCGTTTAGTATTATGTTCGATTTAGGTAACGCAATAGCAGACTTTTTAGAGAATATCGGCGATTGGTTAGGTAATTTAGCACTTAGATTTTTACATTTATAAAATTAAGTATTGCATAATTTACTTTTATAGCATATAATAATTATAGACGGATATTTCCGTATGTGCAAATGTTTTTCGCCCACCACTGGCGAATAATAAATGACTGGCTCGAAAATGTTTTTCGCCCACCACTGGCGAATAATAAGTGACTGGCTCGAAAATCTTCGGTAACCCTGTCATTATGATAGGGTTACTTTTGTTTTAAGGGAATATTATGGAAGTAAAAGACGGATATGTATATCATATAAAAGATTCATATTTTGCAAAAGTAAACGATAATAAGCTTATGTCTAACAAGGACAACGGAAAATTCAGACCTACTTACTTTTGCTTTAGAGATTTGAATACAAACTTAATATGGGTTGTTCCAATGAGTTCTAAATATAAAAAATATAAAGCAATCGCAGAGAATAAAGCTCAAAAATACGGAAAATGCGATACCATTATACTTGGTAAATTTGACGGTCAAGCGTCAGCATTTTTAATTCAAAATATGTTTCCTATAACAGAAGCCTATTTAGACCACGCACATACAAGAAATAATAATCCTGTACCTGTGAATTATAAATTAAAGCAAGAAATATTTACCTGTGCTAATAAAGTATTGCTTTTAACACGAAAAGGTTATAATCTCGTTTTCCCCGATGTGTTAAGATTAGAAAAGATAATGCTTCAAGAATTATCACTTAATTCTAATAAAGTTAAATCTCCATTATCAAGAAATCAGATAATTCGTAATGCGAAAGCAATAGCAGGACAAAAACATTTTTCGAACGCTAAGGATAAGAGCAAAAGCAGATAAAACTACATAAACATTTACGGCAGAGCTGTTACGGCTCTGCTTTTTTTATGCCCTAATTTCAGGGCATTTTTTATTTTTCTAAAAAAATTTAATTTTTTTAGAAAAATAAGGGTGCAAAACTCGAAAAATTGCGGATTAAATATAGAGGAATATTTTTAATGATTGGAGGTTAAATGATGTGTATTCGTGCAAGAGATTCTCCTTAGGAATTTCCCAACTTTTCTATCAAAACAAATGAAGGAGAGTTTTATGAAAAAATTAAGAAAGCTAAAATCAGCTGTCGCAGCAGTTTTTAAGCCTAAAAAGCTGACATCATTAGCAGCTGCGTTTGCAACCGTATTTGCTATGCTGCCTATTGCAAGCGTTTCTGCAGGAGCATATTCATATACGGGACTTGATGAAATCGGCGGCAAGGTGCTAATTGAATCATCAGAGAAGCCTATCGTTCTTGTCAACAATGGCAGTGACGGTCGTTTGGATGCATACAAGTTTAAATTCAACGGTGAAATAGGCTATTGCATTGACCCACAGTCATTTGCTCAGACTACGCAAGGAAATACAGTTGAATTTACTGAGTTTTACGGCGAAACGGGCAAGGAAGTTATTAAGCTTGATCCAAATTCGAGCAATGCTTCCGAAAAAGCACTCATTGTTGGTGAAGAGTTGCTGTATGCAAAACATTTCTTTGACAGTAAAGAAATTGTAGTTGAAAACAAGACTATGAAGCAGTATATGTATGACAAATTCATATGTCCGAAAGCCGATTACAAATACAGCTCATTCTTCTCTGCTGCTAAAATAAGTAATGATGACGCATACTATATCCTAAGTCATTTCGCACTATCTCAGCTTTATCACACAATGCTTAATGATAAAAGTACAGCTTGGAAAACTTGGAGCGGATACAGTGCGATTACTGAAATGGTAGATATGATTGTTGATGTGTGCCAGCGTGTTTCAAAGCACAGCGGTAATTACAGCAAAATTGCAGATTACGCAAGTACAACAAATATCTATATTGCTCACCCTAAGCCAAAAAATCCAAAAGACGGAACATATCAGCACCTCATAGTTGAAATTCCGAAAAAAGCTAAATTGTCGCTACAAAAGTCAGGCACTAACGATAGTATTAAAGACCTGACAGAAAGCACTCAGGATAAGGATTATCTTAATTTCAGCGGTGCAGAATATACTCTGTATAAAAAAGCCGACAACTCGGTTGTCGCAGTTGCACAGCTTAACAGAAACGGTAATATTTCAAAAATCAAATATTCCTACTCCAATCAGGATTGGATAGGTAAAAGCTACTTCGAGCTTGATGCAGGTGATTATGTACTGAAAGAAACAAAAGCACCGAATAACGGTAAATATTATGCCATTGACGATGCAGAGTACTCTATCACCATTACATCTGATGATTGCAAGCAGGAAAAAACACTTGATGTGTTAAATGTAAGCGATACAGAAAGAGTAAGACTAAACCTAAAAAAAGAAAGTGCTAATCCTGATTTAACGGATAATAATTCTTGTTATGACTTAGACGGTGCACTGTTTGCCATTTTTAGCAATCAAAAAAGTGCTTATGATTATATTGCCGACAATAGCAAGAAAAACAATATTGTAAGATACTTTATTACCGACAGTAAAGGCAATTGCAAGGCAATTTCTGCTGACGGTAATAGTTGGGACTACAGTACAAGCTCTGAGCTTTATAAATTTACTTACAGTAAGTCTTTATATGCTGTTGAAATCGAAGCACCTAATGGATTTAAGAAGTACAACAAAGCCGTTAATCTTACATTAACGAGTGAAACCTATGGTGGCTATGCTGTATTGTCGGCAACGATAGTTGATGAACCAATGAATGACCCGGTATATATTTTGCTTCATAAAAAAGATGAATTAACTGGTCAATACACAAATATGGAAAACGCAGAGTTTACTGTATCTTACTATAAAGGTTACTACTATTCTGAGGATGAGTTAAGTGATAAAAGACCCGAAAGGCAATGGGTATTAAAAACTGATAGCAGAGGATATACGTATTTAGATGAAGCTCATCGTGCTGATAGCGACTTTGGTGAACCGTTTTACTTAACAAGTGACGAAAATCCTAACCCGGCTATACCGCTCGGAACAGTTACAATTCAGGAAACTAAAGCACCGCAAGGCTTTAAACTAAACTCTGAATTGTTTATCAGACAAATAAAAATTGATGAGATTACAGGTTCTGTAATGACTTTTAACGAAATCGAAGTCCCCGAACCTCGTGATACAGAATTTGGTAACCTTAGCATTTACAAGACGGCAGATGACAGTAAGCGTTCTAACAATACAGCTAAAAATGTGTGGTTTAGAATAACCTCTGATGATGGCATTACAGATGAAGTCATTGCTACAACTGCAAAAGGTCTTGATGGTGTAGCTACACTTAACAATTTGCCTGTTTATAAGTTGAGCGGTGAATATGTTTATTACACAATAAGTGAGTTAGGCTACAAAAATTCTGACGGCACTTATTCTGTTCCTGACCGATATGTTGCTCCAACATCAAAAACTATTACCCTTAAAGAAAATGTAACACTTACATTTACATTTGCTAACAGACTTGCTACAGGTACTTTAAAACTTACTAAAACAGACAGTTCTGACACTCTTATAGACGGCTCCGGTTGGAAACTTTATAAAGCTGACGGCACAGCTGTTGAATGCAGAAAAAATAGTAACGGTAAATATTCGTATAAATCCACCGGTGCAAGTGCAACTGAGTGCATAGCGACAAATGGCAGTTTGACCATTGACAAGCTTCCGGTCGGTGATTATTACTTAGTCGAAAGCATAACACCAACAGGATATATGCCATATGGTAAAAAGTTAGAATTTAAAATTTCTGCAAACGCAGAAACTCCGCTTTTAATTCAGTTTACCGTAAAAGATAACAAGACAATGTTGTCTGAAACAGGTGGAGTCGGCAGAGCACCGCTTTACTATATAGGCATAGCATTGGCACTTATATCAACATTTTTTATTACTAAAGCAAAAAACAGAAAGGAAAATCAGTATGAAATCAAAAAATAATGTATTTAAAATTTTTACTGCAATGGCAGTTGCTGTTTTGATGATTATGTCGGCAATTCCATTTGCATCAGCCGCAACTAATAACAATTTACTTGACACTACTAAAAAAGTATCGATTACTACAAAATGTGCAAAGCCGGGATATACCTTTACTGTGTATAAAGTTGCTGAACTAAAAACAACCGAAAATCCATATCAGACAGGCTATACTTCGCTCGTTCCGTCAATTTCAGAAGATATATTGAGAGGTAAATCATCAGTTGTATTGGCAGCTCTTGACGGTATCGCAACAATGCCTTCAACTGCTTCTGTTGTAGGTACATTTACTACATCAGCAACTTCTGTTACAAAAACATTCTCAGGACTTGCTCAGGGAATGTACTATATCAAGGCAACAAACTATCCTGCCGGCGTAAAAAGTGTTACAAACAGCGTAATAGCACTTCCGTATTATAACAACGGTTGGGTATATACATATAAAGCTATTGACCTTGCAACTAAGGTTAATGACGGTGATGTAGTTACCGGAAAGACAATCACAAACAGCACTAAGGACAACGCAAACTATACCGATGTTTCACTCGGTGATACAGTAAACTTCGAGATTAAGTCATCAACAGCCGGATCATCTACTATGAAGCTCAAGTCTTACAGCGTGTATGACGAAATGTCAGCAGGACTTACTCTTGATAAAGACAGCGTAAAGGTTGCACTTCTAAACGCACAAGGCGGTAAAATTGCTGACCTTACAACATCTGATTATACACTTAATGTAACTTCTGAAGTTGACGGTAAAGCTACTACATTTAATGTAGCAATTACAAATGCTTATCTTCAGAAAAATGACTTTTATGCAAGAAATGCTGCATATACTTCTGTCACCTACTCTGCAAAACTCAATAAGTATGCAGTTGTCGGTAAAGCCGGTAACCCTAATACCGAAACAAAACTTGTGTATGCTAACAAAAACGGTGTTGAGTCAGAAGTAAACGGTAATACAGTTTATGTTTACACATTTGCAGTAACAGTAAATAAAACAGATACTAGTGGCAATCCCCTTGAAGGGGCAGGATTCGATCTTTTTGTATCGGAAGAAGATGGAAATGCCCTCACAAATGAGATTGCAACCGGCGTATCTGATAAGACAGGTAAAGTTACTTTTTATAACTCCAACAAAGAAGAAATCAAGCTTGCAAGCGGTAAATATTATATTGTCGAAACAAAAGCTCCTACAGGCTACAACATCTATGGTAAAGTTATTCCTATTACAATTGATGTAACTTATGGAGCTGCATTTACTGATGGTTCATATATTACTAATTGTCCGACGGACGGCACAGTTAGTATTGATGTTAAAGATACAAGACTTTTTTTCCCACAGACAGGCGGTGCAGGTACTGCAATGTTCTATGTTATTGGTTCTGCACTTGCAATTAGTGGCATAGTTATTTTAGCTACTCGCCGTAAAGTTAAAGCATAAAAATATAAGGAGAAAAGTACCATATGAAAAGAAGCAAATTATTTTTGGTTATTGGAATCGCATTTATGGTTTTATCTGTTTCTATGGTACTTTATCCTACTATATCCAATGCTATTAACAGCTTATATTCAATCACAGTTATAAAAGATTATACAAAATATTCAGACACTATTTCGGCAACTGACCGGCTTTCGCTGTTATCAGTTGCCGAAAAATATAACAAAACTTTGCGTGATACAGTAAGTACATTTTCATATTCAACAGATAGTCTTGTTGACAGTTATGATAATGCATTGAATTTTGAAGATGGACTTATAGGATATATCGAAATTAAGAAAATCAATGTAAAACTGCCTATATACCACGGTAGTGATCCTGATGTGCTTAAAAAAGGTGTTGCTCACATACCTAATAGTGCTTTGCCTACGGGTGGTATTGGCAACAATACTGTTTTATCAGCACACACAGGCTATCCAACGCAGGTCTTTTTTGATAATCTGACTGAGCTTACAGTCGGTGACACTATTAACATCTATGTGCTTGATAATACACTTACATACAAAATAACAGCAAAAAACATTGTTGAACCTGACGATACATCTCTATTAAATGCAGATGATACAAAAGACTTGCTGAGCTTAATAACTTGTTATCCTTACGGTGTTAACAGTCACAGACTTATTGTAACCGCTGAAAGAGTTATAGTGTCGTCAACACAAGATGAAGCAATAGAAAGCACAAAATCAGAAAGCAAAAATAGTTTTGAAATTATAATATCTGCAATAATTGTATTTCCTACTGCAGCCATAATTGTAACTATTGCGAGAAAAAGGAGGAAAAAATATGCCCGATAAAGATAGAGCGGTTGCTATAACTATAGATAAGTCACTTATTCAAGAGGAAACCGAGGAAGAAATCAAGACAAGAGTTCCCGGCACATTTAGCGATAATATACGCTTCTTGTGGATAAAAAAAGATAACTGTGAGGAGATAAATAATGCTAAGACAATATTAACCTCACTCAATGAAAACAGTACTTATATGCTATATGACCGGTTCGGGAATATAGCCGAAAATATATCCGGAAAGCAACTATATGAAGCTCACTACGATCCGGTATCCGAAAAAAATATATCCGATAAAGATAGAGTTACACTTGTTCAAGATATGAACACTTTAGGTTATGAATTCGTGCAGGTTGAAGGTTATTCGGATGATTTCCTTATGTGGAAATCAAAAGATGAAGTCGATACAAAAAATGCTTTTGGCTTTGATGGGTGGGAAGCTGTGAGAGAATTTGTCAATAATGTACATACTCTGATGAACAATTATACTGTTCAAGTATTACAAGACAGGATAAATAAAGATTACAGCGTAATTGACTATGGCTCATTTGATGATAGAGAAATTCAGACAGCAATTAAGAATTACTCGCAACAAAAAGCTAAAAATAATGACATCACATATACCAAAGTCCAAACTGAATATGATAAATCAGAGCCGGATAACAGTATCAATATAGAAAATCCGATACTTGCATCCTTTTATGATAAGTACAATCAGAAAATTGCAAAATTTGAGGATAAAAATACAAATCTTAATGCCAAAATCAACAAACTCAATCATAAGATTACTAAGGCAACAGAGTTTGTTGAGGTTATCTCGGCTCTTGAACAGGTTATTCCTAAAACTATTTTTACTGTATTAAATCTTATTTCTCAAGAGAAACAAGAAAAAATTGCGAATATGCAATCAAAACTATCTAAACACGAAAGCCGTATTGCTGATAACAATAAGAAAATTCATAAGTATGAAAGTAAGATTACTTTATGTAAAAAAATTAATACATTTCTCACTAATATGAAAACGCAAGACGGCAGAAAAGAAAACTTTATCAACGGTGTTCAGGAATTCAGAAGTATTGCAATCCGAAATGCTTCTGAAAAATTTGATGTAACTCAGGAAAAACTCAATAAAGCTATGTCTGAATATGGTAGAACACATTTTGCATCTGAAAAGCTAAAGCTTCAAAAGCAAATTAATAATCTTGCAAATAAGAAGGACAAGCTTCGTGACAAACTGATTGCTCTTGATGCACTCGTTGATAAATTCGATACAATTAATAAAATGTCTGAACAAAAAATCGAAAATGTTATTGAGCAGAGTTGTGACAATATTGTATCTGACCTTACCGGCAAAAAAGCTGTAAAAGCAGAAACTGTTGTAAATGCTTGCAGTAAAGCTATTGACTCCGCAAGCATAGCTAAAGAAAAAGACAATTACCTAAAAAACGCAGAAATGTCTGTTGAAGATGATTATGACAGCATTGACGGAATCATAAACAACGGCAATAAACAGCAAGAATATGAAAAGCTGAAAAAGCCTGAACGCAAATCGCCACTGTCAAGGAGTCAACTCAAGAAAAATGCTGAAACAATTGCACATAATGAGCAACAGCAAAAAACTAACGATAAGACAAAAAACCACGGACAGGAAATATAAATACTGAGCCTTGTGCCGTAAATCGCACAAGGCTTTTGTTATAGAGGTAATAATATGATTGAATTATTTGGCAATTCTATTTGGAATAATAACACTCCAAACACCGATAAGAAAGTTATTATTGCAGATGAAAAAGAACTAAAGAAAATTGAGCAAAGCATAAATAATGCAGGATTAAATTACTGTGCTTACATACGAAAAGGCAATGCTTATATAGCAGTAAACAAAAACGATGTTGAAAACATACATAAACTTAATATTAATATAAAGGCTGTAAGCAACTCAAATAATAAGCCTTATAAACCAAACAAAATAATTGGAAATACACCATTTAAAAACATCAATAATAAATACTATCAAAAATATAGTGCTGACATTGCTTACGCTGTTGCTTATAGGCTTGATGAACTGAATATACCCTTTTCAGGTAAGCTGTACGATGTATATAACTCTGTTACAATTACCATTGACAAGGCTTATGTTGAACAAATTCAAAGTATAGCAAAAGAGATAACTGAACAGAGAAGTTTAATTACTAACAGTAACGGCAAAATTACAAATGCAATCAAAGATGCGGTTAAAAAACTTAATTATTCTGAAGAACAGCTTAAGTCAATAAATAAAGCAGAAAATCTTTTATTAGACAGAATTGATGATGAAAATTTATTATCTGCTTTTGATGCAATGTTTGAAGGCACTAACAAATATAGTGCTGATGACATAGCTAAATTATCCGATGAGTTTGTAAAAATCTTTGAAAACTTACACGGATTAGAATGTGTATTTGCAAGCAGAAATGATTTTAATGGTCTGAAAAAAGAGTTTGACCAAAATATCTTGTTTGAAAAATATACTCAAGATAAAGGCTTTTCGTCAGAACAGGAAAAAGTAATTAAGAATATGATTGATAAAAACATGGACTCTGTTCTTGATATTCTTGATTTTACTTTTTCGGTTTCTGAAATGGAAGATATGTACTTAGCATATCAGCAAGGTGATTATGACAAATTAATTAACATTGTTGCAAATGTTAAGAATATAACAAGAATTGAGATTGAAGGCGAAATTGAAAGTGGTACATATATTACAACTATTCCCGATTATGACAGTCTTAAAAGAGAGTTATTCTATCACGATCCTGATACAGAAAGGATAACGCATATATATTTTAATCCTGATTCTGTTTCAGGTGGTCAATTCGTAATATCTGATATTAACTACGACCAAATTGTAAGTGCTGTTGAAAAATACTCAAATGATCCCGAAGCCTTTTTTGATTATCTTGATTCTGTAAGTAATCAAACACTTGCTGATGTTGGTAGTGATTATTTTCGTGATACATACGAAGAATTTTATAGTAATGAACATATAGCCGAAGGCTTTTCTAAAGAAGTAATAGAACAGCTTACTAATATTGCTACAGTAAATTATACTGTTCCAGATAAAACAGATTATTACAAATCTTATTTTGAGCCGGAGGAAATAGCGGAAAGAGCAGGCTTGCGTAACAAAGCACAGGAAGTTGCAAAGCAAAATAATTTGCCTTTTTACGATAAATTCAGTATGGGTTTCGAAGATGATTTCGATACGGCAGTTTATGACGGAAGTATGTCAGCTGATGATTATGAAAAATTACAGCAAGCTGACATCGAACCAAAAGCCGACCGTCCAACAATTACTTGTGATTGGAGCGAAAGTCAGGTGTTTGAGAACGGCAAGACTTATTCGGTTGCCGAATTTGATACGCTTATGAAAAATGCCGATGACGAATGGGTTGAGCAAAGACAGCTTGAAATTGAGGAATACGGCAGCGAAAATGCGGTTGCAGAAGCATACAGAAACGGTGAACTTGACAATATTCATCTTGGTTATGAAAAAACGAAATTTATTATTAATATGCCGAACGGTACGAAATACACCGAACGGCAGGACATCGGGGACGGCATAGGTGGAGTTATCGATTTTTTGAAACAGTATCCACAGTATAGCGGTGTTGTGAAAGTGCTTGAAGCTGATATAGAATTTGACAAAAATGACGGAAAATCAGTAGGATTGGTTGAAACAAAAGAAATATACAATGCAACCGAAACGAAAGGCATTGATGTTGAAAATACTGAAACACAATACTTTGCAGAAATAAACAACCTCCAAAAAGGAGATGTAATCTATATTGATGAAACAGAATTTGCAGTTGAAACTATTGGAAACTTTGATATACAACTTCGTGACTTATCTTCTTCATTCCCTGTTTTCAGAGCTGAAAGTAAAGAAAATCTCAATAGACTTTTAGCGTCTAAGACTGCTTATTTTCCTGCCAAGACTCAAGATGAAAATGAAGTTACCCAAAACATAGAAACAGAACAGCCTACACTGTTTGATTTTGATAACGGCGATACTCTATTCTCTGATGCAGCACATACAACTGTAGAGAAAGGCAAAAATTATGTAATGGAAGATAGAGAAACTGTTACAGGAGCAAAGACAAAGTTTAAAAATAATATAACGGCAATCAGAATATTAAAAACTCTTGAAAGTGAAAATCGTAAAGCAACTGTTGCAGAGCAAAGGCAACTTTCCCTTTATACCGGTTGGGGTGGTCTTGCAAATGCTTTTGAGCCTGACAATGATAAATGGAAAAATGAGTATTTAGAACTAAAAAATCTGCTTACTGATGATGAATATACTGCTGCAAGGTCATCAGTACTTGATGCGTTTTATACAGACAGCACAATAATTGACAGTATATACAAGGTTATTCAAAATGCAGGACTTGAAAGCGGAAATATTCTCGAGCCTGCTATGGGCATTGGCAATTTCTTTGGTCGCTTGCCTGCAGATTTAAGAGGTAAAGTAAATCTGTACGGTGTTGAAAAAGACAGCTTGTCAGGAAGAATAGCTCAAAAGCTATATCCGCAAGCTAATATCACTATTGACGGATTTGAAAACACTCATTTCAATGACAACAGCTTCGATGTTGCAATCGGTAATATTCCATTTGGAGATTTTGGAGTAAATGATAAAAAGTATAACTCTCAAAACCTAAAAATTCACGATTATTTCTTTTTGAAATCACTTGATAAAGTGCGTGACGGTGGTATCATTGCTTTCGTAACCTCTAAAGGTACGCTTGATAAGAAGGACAGCTCATTTCGCAGAGAGTTAGCAAACAGAGCGGATTTAGTTGGAGCAATCAGATTACCAAATAATGCTTTTAAGTCTGCCGGTACAGAAGTTACATCAGATATTATATTCCTAAAAAAGCGTTCTGAACCGCCCATAGTAGAACCAACTTGGGTAAGCATAGGTCAGACAGCTGACGGATTGCCTGTAAACAATTATTTTGTAAAGCACCCTGAAATGGTGCTTGGTGAAATTGTTGAGGGTAATAAAATGTACGGCAGAACAGACGATACAATGTGTGTGCCATTCGATGACGGAAGAACGCTATCAGATTTACTTGCAATAGCAGTTAATAATATCAGCTTTACTTATACACCGCATAAAGATAAGCTAATACCATTGGCTGAAAAGTCTGATGAAATTATATTACCTCAGGGTATTCGTGCCGAAAGTTATTTTAAGAGCAATAATGATATTTATTTTTATGGAAGTAACAACGAGAGTGAGTTAATAACAATTCCTTGTTCAGAATTACTTGACAAAAAATATACTGCCAAAAATATAAGCCGTATATCAAAATATATACAGCTTAGGGATACATTGCGTGAATTACTCGATGTGCAGCAATACGAAGGCAATGATGATAAAGTTGTTCAATTACAGGAAAAGCTCAATACATTATATGACGATTATTATATAAGATATGGTCTTTTGCATAACAATTATAATCGTAATATTCTTGGCTTTGATGGTGCATATCAGCTTGTAGCTTCGCTTGAAAAAAGTTATGATAAGAGCAAATTAATTGAAAAATCTGATATCTTCACTCAGCGTGTGAATGTACCTAAAACAGCTATTGAGCATATAGATACCGCATCGGAAGCTCTCGCAATATCAATTGCTGAAAAAGGCATTATTGACTTTGCTTATATGAGCAGTTTGACAGATATACCTGAAGAAAATCTAAGGATAAATTTATGTGCAAACGGAGAGATATTTGCTGTACCTGAGTTATCAAACAAGGATAACATTGTGTACCAAACGGCATCTGAATATTTGTCAGGCGATATTTATGCCAAACTTGATATGGCTAATTTAAGTGCAAGAGATAATGATATTTATCGTTCAAATATAATTGCACTTGAGAAAGCAAAGCCAAAACCATTAAAAGCCGCTGACATTGATGTAAGTATCGGTGCAACATGGATATCTCCAAAGTATTATGAACAATTTATGTATGAGATTTTTAAGACACCTGAAGAAAATCGTTCAGATTATGCACCTAAATATTATTGGCAAAAAGATGGTAAGAAGATTGAAGTAGAATATTCAGCTTATTCCGGCAGATGGAGCATTAGTAATAAATCTATTGACAAGTCTGTCACCGTAACTAAAACTTATGGTGCCCACGGCTATTCGGGTTATGCTATATTTCAATCAGCATTAAATCTCACTGAACCAAAGGTATATAAAATTAAACTCGATGAATTTGGCAGACCGATATTTGATAAAAACCATAAACCCATAAGTGAGCTTGATGTGCCTGCAACGCAAGTAGTACAACAAAAAGCAAACGCAATACGCAGAGAATTTAAAAACTGGATATTTAAAGATGCTGACAGGCGAAAAGATATTCTTGATACATATAACAGAACTTTTAATTGTATTAAACCTCGTCAATATGATGGTTCACATCTTACTTTTCCGGGTATGAATTCTAACATTGAACTTCACGAGCATCAGAAAAATGCAATTGCTCACGCAATATTCGGTTGTAATACGCTATTCGCACATTCTGTCGGGGCGGGAAAAACTTTTGAAATGATTGCAACAGCAATGGAGTGTAAAAGGCTTGGATTGTGTCATAAATCCCTTTTTGCTGTTCCAAATCACCTTACTGAGCAAGTAGGTGACGATTTTCTTAAGTTGTATCCAAACGCAAATATTCTTGTTGCTACAAAGGATGATTTCAAGACTGAAAACCGCAAAAAACTTATGAGTAAAATTGCAACAGGCAATTATGATGCTGTGATTATTGGACATACTCAGCTTAAAATGCTGCCGTTGTCACCTGAAAGGCAACAAGCAATATATCAAGAGCAGATTGATAATATAATCAAAGGTATTGCAGAACTAAAGGCACAGGACGGCAGTAATTTTAAAATCAAAGATATGGAGCGTACGAAAAAGAGCCTTGAAAAGCAGCTTACTAAATTACAGTCGGCTAAAAAGGACAACTCCATATATTTTGAAGAGCTTGGAATAGACAAGCTCTTCATTGATGAAGCACACGAATTTAAGAACTTATTTTGTACTACGAAATTGCAGAATGTATCAGGTATATCTTCAAGAGCATCTCAAAGAGCAACAGAACTTTTTGCAAAGTGTCGCTATCTTGATGATAAGACCGGTGGAAAAGGTGTTGTGTTTGCAACAGGTACGCCTATTTCAAATAGCGTGACTGAGTTGCATACAATGATGAGATACTTAAATTATGATTTTCTTGCGAGCCATAATAATATGCAAAACTTCGATAATTGGGTATCAACATTTGGTGTGCAGAAAAAAGAGTATGAGCTTGCTCCTGCCGGCAACAAGTTTAGAGAACGCACAAGAATTGCAGAATATTCTAATTTGCCTGAACTGATGTCTATGTTTAAGTTAATAGCAGATGTTCGCACATCGGATACATTAAATCTTAATGTACCTAAATGTGAAATGCACATAGTAGATGTTGAACCGACCGAATTGCAGGAAGAGCTTGTTAATGAACTATCAGACAGAGCTGATGAGGTCAATAACGGCTCCGTAGATCCGTCACAGGATAATATGCTCAAAATTACCGGTGACGGCAGAAAGCTCGGACTTGACCCTCGACTTATCGATGCAGAATTTGAAGATAATCCCGGTACAAAGTTAAATGTGTGTGTTAATAATGTTTTTGACATTTATGAGAAAACCACTGATAAAAAACTTACGCAAATTATATTCTGTGATTTAGGTGTTCCGGGCAAAGGTGTAAATGTTGATGCAGACAGCAAAGACGAGGATACAAAGAGTGTTACAGAAATTGACTCTCTCGAAGAATCAGGCAAATTCTGCGTGTATGACGATATTAAAGATAAACTTATTGCTAAGGGTGTATCGCCACAAGAGATAGCGTTTATTCACGATGCTAAGAATGAAAAGCAAAAATCTGAGCTTTTTGCAAAAGTACGAAGTGGCGAGGTTCGCATACTCTTAGGTTCTACTGGCAAAATGGGCACAGGAACAAATGTGCAGGATAGAATTATTGCCCTACACGATTTGGATGTACCTTGGCGACCTTCTGACCTCGAACAAAGACGAGGAAGAATGGTAAGGCAAGGTAATATTAACGAAAAAGTGCATCTCTATCGCTATGTAACGAAAGGCACTTTTGATGCTTATTCGTATCAGCTGCTTGAAAAGAAGCAGAAATTCATAAGTCAAATTATGACATCAAAAGCTCCTGCACGAAAATGTACTGATGTTGACCAAGCTGCGTTATCGTATTCGGAAATCAAAGCACTTTGCACCGGTGATGAGCGTATAAGAGAGAAACTCACACTTGAAAACAGAGTAAAAGAACTTACAGCGTATAAATCTGAATATGATAATACCCGTTATGAGCTTGAGGACAAAGTAAACGCTTATCCTGAGCAAAGAAAAGATTTGCTCTGCACGATTGGTAATATCCAAAAAGATATTGATAAGTTAAATGCATTGCCTAAAGATGATGAAGGCTCGATTGTTTATACATATAATTTTGGAGATGCAGCTTATACCAACTCGGAAGAAGATAGAAAATCCGCAGCTAAAGCTCTTGGAGCTTTTGTAGCATTATCAAGGCAGCACCGAAATGAAACCATTAAAGTAGGTGATATTTCAGGATATGAGGTTGAAATAATCAATAAAGGCTTGATTGTTGATGATATTACTGCGAGATTAGGCAACGGAAAATACAAGGTTAATTTTGGTAGTCTTAATATTCACAATCTTTCTAAACTTGAAAATCTGTTTACAAAATTCAATGAATTTCTGTCTAATGCTAAAAAAGAATTGAATCGAATTGATTATGATTACAATTCAGCAAAAGAAATGCTTACAAAACCCTTTGAATTTGAACAGGAACTTACAGAAAAGACGAACAGATTAGCTGAATTAACCACAGCTTTGAATATTGACCTTGCTCAGCGACAGAATGTATCTTCAGAACGAAAAACTTGCTATTTTAGCAAGAACTCTATTTTGCACAGGACAAAAAATAAAATTGCTCCGGAACAAAATAAACCTGAAATAAAAAGGAGTGCACCTGAACTATGATAATTTACGCAAAAGGAGATATAACAAAGTTTGATGTAGATGCAATTGTAAATGCAGCCAACGGCTTTGGATATATGGGAGGTAAAAGATGTGTTACAGAACTACATAGAGGAGTTGCAGAGAGCATACAATTTGCATCTAAAGGAGCTGTTGAACAACTTGCAAGAGCAAAATGTAAAACGCAACCTTTTTTCAGCTATGCACCGGGAGATGTTTTTGTGACCGATGCTCCTAACTTGGTATGTAGAAAAGTAATACACGCAGTTACTATGCGTTCTCCCGGAAGTAAAGCAAAAATTTCAAATATAATAAAGCTAATTCCCAAAATTATAGCAACAGCTGAACACCTTAATATAGAATCAGTAGCTGTCCCCTTGCTTGGGTGTGGAACAGGCAGACTTGATACAAAAGTTGTTCAAGAATTATTA
The DNA here is from genome assembly GCF_003438075.1 of Eubacterium sp. OM08-24. GTDB lineage: Bacteria > Bacillota > Clostridia > Oscillospirales > Acutalibacteraceae > Ruminococcoides. The sequence continues at coordinate 338,178 of NZ_QSTA01000001.1, forward strand.
GCTGATAATCTTATAAGTGATAAAGTGACTTTTTATATTGTTGTTTCACTTTAAAATTAGTTATAGAGTGATTTTTCAATGAGTCAACTAAATTATATAATTTAAAAAAAGTAAAGGCAGATAGCACCTTTTACGGTGTTATCTGCCTTTTAGTTTTAACTACTTTGCTTCACCAATAATAAATTCAGTTCCCTTACCGCTATTACCAAGAGTAAGGTTATTTGATATAGGTGCAATTGTATTTGTTTCAAAATTTTCTTTCGTTAATAAAGAAAAATTTTTAATAGAATCATTCTTTGAGTCCGCAACGATAAAAAAATCCTTGCTATCATATTTTTTACGCATTTATTATCACCTTTAATTTTTTTATATGAGCTATATAAAAATATATTCGTGATTTTTAATCATTGAAAAATCCACCAAGCGTAAACACTCATATTCTTTAACAATGAGCTTTGAGGGATTGCTATTTGCTAAGTCAATTGAAGTAATAGCTCCGTCTTTTCTTTTATCTCTTTTATCTTCAACTCTTGCACTGTGTACCTCAGTTTTATTAGTAGTATATACATACGATTCTTCATTGTTGTCGCTGATAACTTTTTTGAATTCTGTTATTTCATATGTTGTACTTTTTTTGTCACTAATAGCAATAGGTGGTATATATTCACTTGCAAGTAATGAAAAAAACATTATAACACATATTACCATTAGAGTAATTAGAGTTCCATTACTCACATCACCATATCTTTTAATATTTATTGCTATCACTAACAGTATAACAGGTATTATAGCAATGCCTAACCAAATCATTATAACTCCTCCTTATAATTTTAATAGTTTAAATTATATATGTAATTCATATCAACCTTTTCGGAAATCCCGTCAACATTGCCTGTCCACGAATACTGATGAATATCAACAAATGACGGAAGCTCATTGTACGAATTATTTGGTGCTGCCATCCAAATTAAATATTTGCTTGCAAGCTCATCAGGATAAGCACTGTCAACAAGCATTGATTTTGCACTATACATTCCAACATCAAATCCATAACCCTTTATTCCGTCACAAAAGGTTGAAATAATATCAGTCAATGTTCTGCGTGGCAAAACAGCCTGTCTGTATTCTTCTACATCAAGGAAAACCTGCAAGTCAAACTCTTTGCCCCTAATGGTCTTCATACAATTCCTGACTTCGGCTTTTGCAGCGTCAATAGTAGTAGCATAACTGTACCAATATGCTCCAACATTTAAACCTGCGTTTTTTGCTTGACGATAATACTCGTTAAATTTATTATCTTCTTGATTATCGTCTTTACCGTAACCGGCTCTGAGAATTACACAAGTAACACCTGACTTTTTTACTTTATTGAAATCAATATCACCGTTCCACTCCGATAAATCAACACACCTTGCTTTTTCAACTTTGATTTTTGCTGTTACAGTTTCCCTGCACTGCTTAACAGTAACAGTTGCGTTGCCAACTTTATTAGCCTTAATTTTTACTGAGTGCTTGTCCGTTGCAACTATTTTTGCAACTGAGCTGTCAGAAGATGAGTAGGTGATCTCATTTACATTATTATTTGTATCAACAGAAATCGTAAAAGTATCACCGACATTTTTGCAATATTCTTTTGTTGATATACTTATCTGTGTATTATTTTCTACGCTCTGATTGCTGATTTCAATTTGTAAAAACGATACATCGTTTACATCAATTCTGCCGTCATTGTTCAAATCAAGTTTTGTATCTTCTGCAAAATCAGACAAAGCATTTTGCAAATATGTAACATCATTCACATCAATTTTATTATCCGCATTAATATCAAAACCTTTTGCAAGTACAGACATTCCACAATTGATAAGTACAATACTCGTAATTACACCAATTATTATATTTTTTATTTTCATTTACCCATTAATCCTTTATTTAATAAATCATCACATTTATTTGAAGCAATAAACAGTGTGTACACTATAAATGTATCAGTTATCGCTAAAAAACTCATTACACACCAAGTTAAAGCCATTATGCTCACCTCATTTTAAATGCTTGCTTTGCTTCACATTCGCTGAAAAAAGCATTTTTACCAACAGTCCAAAATTCATTGCCTGATGTTTTGCACCTTACGCTCATACTGTTTTCTTCCAAAAGAACTGCGGTGACAGTATCACTGCACATCAGCATTTCTCCGTCACCTAAGTCATCAATCAAGAAAACTTTTTTGCCTATCATATTTTCTACCATATCAGTACCTCCGTTTATCATAACTTGCACTTTTGATTTAATTCGGTTATATATTTGAATATAGGTCACTTGTTTGACTTGAAGAAATGTAATTTGTATCGATTTTTCTTTTTGACATCATTGATAAAATTTCATTTCTTTTGTTATAAATTAATTCTTCTTTTTGGTTTAATGGCAAAGAATTTTCAATAGGACTCGGCTTAATGTATTCGTCTATAATAATTCTATCTAAGATAGTTACCAATGTATCTGCTATATCGTCATCACAAGTGAGATTTTGCAAAAACTCAGATATATTGCCTTTTAAATCAATTTTTAATTTTAACAATATTAATTACTCCTTCTTTTCGAGTTGCGAATTTCCAAGTATATGGGTATAACAAAAAATAACACTATAATAATTATTCCTGTAAAAATCAGCAAACAAGTACATTTGCCTGAAATGTTGTCTATATTATTTGATAATATTTCCTTGGCAAAACTATCAATACATTCAGAAGATTTGTTTTCTAAATTAAACACTTGTCCTGATTTGCTTGTATTGCCATTACCTACTACTAAAAATTTATAACTGGCAAAAGTTTCATTACTAACACAATAAAAAGTATATATTGTGCAATCATATGTGCAACCTTCGGTGTACTTAGTATCGCTATCGTAATATACTTCATCAAAATTAAATACATCTTCATATGAAAAAGAATATATAGTATTAACAATTTGCATTTTGTCAGTATCAATCACATCCACAGCTTTCGTACACTTTGTTTTATTTTGTGATTTTTCTAATTGCGTATTATTTTTCGCTTGTGCATAATATTCAGCGTAATTTGACTCACATTTATTAGTAATATAGGGTTGGAAAAATATAAGGACTAAAAAGTAAATAAGAAATAGTATACACCATACCACATAGAACACTTTTTGCGATTTCAACATTAGTTTCTTTTCCTTTCCTTCTTTTCTTTATCTGTATATGTTTTTGGAGTGTCGCCGGAAATACACATCACATAATCGTTAAACATTATTGCCAACACATTAATCGTAACAAAAATTTCTGAGTAAAGTAACATTAAGATTCCAGTTCCTTTTGTTCTTTCATTTTTTTATAGCAATACAAAGTAGCTCTGCAGTCAGCTAAACTGTCGTGTGCTGTATCGTTTTCCCAGTCATAACCGTAATACTCTGCACACTTAGTTAGTTTCTGCCATTTATTGCAGCCATACTTATCACTCCATTCGCCGTATATGTCTGCAAAATCTTGCATAACATCTATGACAGTCGCCTTGCTGTTTTCAATGCCGACAGCAGAAAGAAAACTTAAATCAAAATCTGTGTTGTAACCCACAATCACATTCGCTGAATTAATTATCTTGTTAATTTCTTGCTTGACTTCAATGATGTTGGGTGCGTTTGCTACCATTTCGGGGGTTATATGATTTACCGCCATAGCTCCATCCCAATTTTCGGTGAAAAGCGGCTTAATATAGCTGTTGAAGAGCGTATTGCCCTGACTGTCTATAATTGACACCTGTAACAGCTCATCGGTATCGGCATTAAGTCCTGTTGTTTCTGTATCTATGACTATTTCGTCATATTCTATGCCTGAGTCAAAATTTTGAGCTGTAAAAGTGTTTTTAATAATGTCCTGTGTGATTTCTCGACGCAGTTGCAGTAACTCTTCTTCCTTCTTTACCTTTTGTTGCTGTAAAAAGGCTTTTTGACGAGCGACACGCTTTTCTTTTTCTTCTGCACGGTAAGTAGCAAGCTCTTCATCAGTCATTTTGCGTACTTCCTCGTCCCACAGATATAGCTCTTGATTAGGACAATAAGCATTAACCCATAGATACTTACCGCATTTTTCGTTAAGCTTAACATAGTGCTTGAGCTTCCACTGCCTTTCGGTCAGCAAAAGTCTATCTTGCTTAACATTTATCCTTGTCCTTACGCTTGTTTTATAATCGTCCCAAATGCTCATATATACGCTCCTTTTTATACAAAAACCATATTTTTATACACATCTTCTCTTACAATCAATCTTAGATTGTTGAGCAGTTTTTTATATTTTTCAATATCATTATTGCGTTTGGCAAGCTGAATATCGTTGTTGCTGTTCTCAAGCTTTTTTACTGTATCGTCAATCTTTTTGTCAGTATCAATAACCTGTTGCATAATTGTCTTATACAGTGAGCCATCATTGAGCATTTCTTGTAATTCATCACGCTTTTGATGATAAAGATAATGAGTAAAAATGCCCTCGTTCCAATATAATCTTCTCATATTGTAGTTGCCTGTCTTAAAGTTGTAACTGTAATAGTTGTATTCTTTGTTGCCAGGTTCGTCAATTACTTCCTCAAGGGCGTATTTTGGTATTTTCGTTCCGTCGTAATTTATTTTTTCGTAACTCTGAATTGAGTTGTTAAAATTGAAAAACTCTAAAAAATTATCAACTGTCATAATAGTTACACATCCTTTCTATCGCTGTAAAACATTTCAAGAGCTTGTTCAACTATTTGTTGAATTTCATCATTGCTTTTGTCTGTAAAATACTTTTTATAAGTGTTTGGATTGATAGCAATTTTTTTATCAGGCTTTTTCTTTTTAATGGCAAGCACCTTGAGCATTTGGTTTCCTGTAAGCTCAAGGTTTTCTTTTTTGCAATCAACCGATAAAACTCGTAAATCTCTTGCTTGTGCTTCTGATATTTTCATCAGCATATCATTATTATCAGCTGTATTAATCTCAAGTAGTGTTGACTGCTCCTCTGCGGTCAAATATGACAACTCAACACCGGCTCTAACTGCAAGCTGACCTTTATCGAGCCAAGCAAGTATTCCATCACACAACTTACTTATTCTCACAAGTCTTGCTATTGTGTTCCTTCCTAATCCATATTCTTCTGCAACCTTTTCTCGGCTGTTACCGTTGCTTTCAGACTCACCGTTTAACGCTCTTATTTCATTGATAATGTCATTACGCTTTCCCTGAGAGAACATTTCAGAATATCGTCTTGCAATAATTCTTGCCTGTTCTGATATTTTAAGGTCATTAAATCCTCGCTGAATGAGGTTGCTTTCATCAACATAAGTCTGAGCCTCCTCTTCTGTGAGCTGTTCTTTTATGATAGCCGGTATTGTTTCAAGTCCTGCTATCTTTGAGCAATTCCATCGGTTATGACCAATGAGAATTTCATATGTATCTGAACCGTTAGGATTAGGTCTGCACACAATCGGAGTCATTACTCCATTTTTTCTGATTGATTCAACCATATCATCCCTGCGTTCGCCGTTATACAATGAAAACTGATGATTGTGAAACGGTACAAGCATATCAAGCGGTATTTGCTTTATCTGATTATTTTGTGAGAGCATAGCTCCAAAATTAAAGCCTGTCATTGTAATACCTCCGTAAATTATGCACCGATTCTTTTCGACAATTCATCGGCACAAGCTATGTATTCCTCTCCGAGCTTGCTGCCCTTAATCAAGCATAATGCTTTGTGCTGTTTTGTGCTTTCAACTGCTTGTGTAGCACGATGTATCTGAGTGCTAAAAAGAGCTTCATTATAGATGCTTTCAAGTTGTTCAACAACACGCTTGCTTGCGTTGGTACGGTCAACCATTGTCGGCAGTACGCCGAGGATCTTTAAATCCGGATTGATTGTTTCCTGTATCTGTGTAATAACTCCTGTAAGCGTTTTAAGACCGCCAAAGGCGAAGTCTTGTACCTGTACAGGAATAATTACTCCGGAACTTGCAGTCAGAGCGTTCATCAGCAAAACACCTAAAGACGGATTGCAGTCAATGATTACATAATCATACTGCTTAATTATGTCATCATTCAGGATACGCTTGAGTATGGTTTCTCTCGAAAGGACTCCTGCAAGGAATAAGTCTGCATTTGCAAGGTTAATATCGCAAGGTATGTAATCAAGATTATTAATCTCGCTATGTCTGATGCAGTCTTTAATTTTGACTGCCTTACTCATACCTACCTTGCCGATGAGAAGGTCACTCATTGTAGGGTTACCATCCGTATTGTCGAAATCGGCATATTTTGATAAGTCTGCCTGCGGGTCAAAATCTATTGCAAGGACTCTGCTGTTCTTGAGAGCAAGTGCTGCTGATATATTAAATGCTGTTGTAGTTTTGCCAACTCCGCCTTTTTGGTTTGCTACTGATATAATTTTACACATTGTGCATACCTCCGTTATCGTGATTTATCTGTTTGTTTTTCTTCGTTGACTGTATTCTTTTGAGCAATTGTTTTAGCATTATTCTTAATTTGTTTGCAAGAAATTGGAGCTTTTCCTTTAGTTTCGTTTTCTTTAGTTTCAACCGATTTAGACTGCAACTTTGATTTTTCAGGCTTTTGAAATATGTATATCAAATCGTGTTGTTCGCTTATATCGGTAACATCAAATTTCTTTACACATTTCCGTAGCCAAGGGAATGTTGTATTCATATCATCAATAAGGTTTATGATTTCGTAATCAAATAGTTTTCCTTTTGAAATATATCCTGACCATTGTCTATGGACGAAGCCGTTATCAGTAAAGAATTTGTTAATTTGTTTGTATGCTTTTAGATATATAAAAGGATTATCAGATTGATATATTTTTTGAAGAGCCTTAGAGTCTAAATCAAAATTGATTGCTTTTAATGATTTAATCATTTCTTTCTGCATTTATTTAAACCTAACATAATATCTTCAATGCTGCCATTTGACTTGTTATGCCAAAAATATTTTACGGCATAATTTTTAAACCAATCCATATCATACAAATCAAGAATTACTCTCCATAATGCACCGTAATCTCTGCTTCTGCCTTTGTCGGTAAAAATCAGGTGATAGGGCTTGTCTGTTTTGATTTCGGGTAAATCAAACCGCCTGAACATATTTTTGATATATTCGTACATTTCTTTAGGGTCGTAAATATCGTCATTGATAACCTTTTCTTCATCAATAACAATTTCGACTTTGTATTTCATTTTTATATCACTCCTTAAAACGGTAAATCTTCTTCATTGCAAAGAGCATCGTGTATCATCTGATATTCTTCCTGGGACTTATGGTCAGGGTCAAGCTGTGGCATTGGTTCTTCTTTGTCAATTCCCTTTTTGGTAAAACCAAGGAAATCAACTTCTGTAACAATAATTTCAACAATGTTGCGTACAATATTTTTACTGTCAATATAACTGCGTGTTTTTAAGTAGCCTTCAACGGCAATTAAGTCACCCTTTGTTTTGTATTTACAAAGATTAGTTGCTTTGCTCTCCCAAAACACAAGGTGAAAATAATCAGCGTCATTGTTATAGCTGTTATTAACAGCAAGTACAGTGTTGCATACAGCTGTATTGTTGTTAGTTGTGTACTTTAATTCAGGCTCTGCTGTTAATCGTCCGATAAGTCTTACTTCGTTTCTAATCATTATTAAAACTCCTTCTGTATGTGTTTTATGTTCAAATAACTTGTGCTCCGTTGGGGCATAAGTTATTTTTGTTTTACCGTGGCTTTATTATATACCACAATAATATTATTGTCAAGCATAGGTTTTACAAAAAATCTAAATTTTTTATTGACAGCATTAAAAAACTGAAATATAATCAATATATCACAATAATAACATTGTCAAATATATAAAAGGGTGAGATGTAAATGGATAAAATAAATAAGAGAAGTATTCCAAAAGAAAGAGAGTTTATTTGCAAGATGTGCGGAAACACATTCAAATCAACTGCTACACACGCAAGCTATTGCAAATATTGCAGAGATAAAAGGCAGCTTGAAAGAAGCAAAGAGCATTATCAAAAAATGCTCGAAAATAAAATTCGAAGACTCGGCTCTGAACAGATATGCCCGGAATGTGGCAATACATATATACTTAGGAGCGGTTCTCAGAAGATGTGCGAAGACTGTGCCAACAAGCACAGTATGCAGCTTAAAAAAGAAGCTAATCGTAATTATTCAAAAAGAACATATGACTCGTTCCTTATGTATTTTCCAAAAGGCAAGAAAAAGAAATTGCAAGACTATGCAAAAGAGCATAAAATGAGTTTTAACGAATTTATTAATACTTGCATTGATTATTACATAAAAAATCATAAAGACTGATTATTCCAATTCGTTTTTATGTGATTTATCAGACACATTTAAATAATCTTCGATACTCTGACGGGCAAACTCAAGTTCTTTTAATTCGCTAACTGTTTGTTTGTACTGCTCGTTTAATTCTTTTATATCTTCAATCAAGTGTTTCCTTTCGTTTGTTAGTTTTTCAATTCTCGGCAATGTTTTGTCAGGATACAAATTTAATAATTTATTAACGGCATCATCGTACTTTTGTAGTGCGGTGATGTTTTCTTTTTTATAACGGCTCGGATTTTTTGAATTTTGCAAACCTGTATGAACAGCTTTGTATTTTTCGTATGTGTTAATGAGTTTTATTACATCTCCGATTTCATCAACTTGCCGTTGTTTCTTGTTAAGCTGCGATACAAGCATCATTCTTTCGTTGTATTTTTGAGTAGAACTGTTTTCAATATCCTCCTGATTGCTGATATTGTGCGTAGTCAAAAAATTTATAAGTCTTGATGCTTCTTTCATATTTTGCAATTCAGCCCAATGCAACAATCCTTTAGATGTTTGAATTTTATTAGTGTCTATAATATTTGTCTTATAAGTTTTTCCTGAAATGCCTTTTTTAAGAAACTGATATTGTTCAATCCTTTTTCGTATTTGTGGTTCGTCATAAAACCAACCGAGAGTTCGACCTCTTGAAAATCTTTCTTGTCCTTCAAGGCGAAACTTAATTTTCACAACATTATTTGGGGTATATACACACTCAACTTTTTTGCTTTTGATTAGTGTCAGAAATTCGTCAAAGTTTGTACATTGCATTATTGTTTCATCAATAATATATCTGAGTTTAGACTTCCAACTCGTGCCTAAATAATCCTGTTGCCACTCGTAGTAGCACTTACCTTTATTTTTAGAATTTTCAATTACAGACAAATTATTTTCTCGACACAAATCATCGTTAATATTTCTTAACTTTTCCCAAACTTTGCCACCTCGGTTTTTTTGATATTCAAAACTTCGGAAATTCACAAAATCAATATTATTAAAGATAATATGATTATGTATATGAGCTTTATCAATATGTGTAGATACAATATATTGATAGTTATTATCAAGCAATCGTTCTGCAGTTTTAACTCCTATTTCTAATGCTTGTTCCGGTGTGATTTCTCCGATTTTGAATGATTGTTTTATATGTTGTGCAAGGACAGATCCTTTTCCTGTTCCTAATGCTCTGATATCTAAAAATTCACGCTCTGCTGTTTTACCGTCTGCAGTACATCCAAATGTATGCACTAATCGTCCATTGTCTGTTTTTTCAGGATTTAGTATATAGTCTATTGCTACAGCGAGAGAAGTTTTGATTGCACCGATTTTAGTGACTGCCATATATTTTCCGATACTTCCTTTATATATTTAATGTCATCATCGTAATAGCGATTTGTCGCATTTACTCTTTTGGCAATTTGATTTATATTAGCACCGATATTAATTAATGATTTATTAAGCTGTGCAATTTCTTTTAAATCTAAATTAATTATTAGTCCGTTCATTGCCATTTTTCGAGTATAAGAACTTATAGAAATTTCTCTTGTTAATGACATTCTATTTTCGATAATTTCAAATTCTTGTGGTGATACTCTGAACTTGATAATTATATTTTTATTTTTGCCATTGTCTTTTATATTTCTATCTTTCATAAGATAAGCCTTTCGTAAAATAAGTATTTAGGGGTTTTAGGGGATTTGCCCTTAACAAGCATTTTTCGGAGCTTAAAGCGGAGAAAAAATTAGGATTTGTGTCCACACAAAGCAGTGCTTGCTATTTTAGTGAAAAGGGATATTTGAAATAATCTGTACTCCCTATATATAATCCGCAAAAAAACGCATTTTGCACCTAATTTTGATAAAAATTTTTAAAAATATATATTTTTGTAATTTTTATATTGTTATATGGCAAATATTGTGATATTATAATGTCATCGATGTTGTCTGTTAATCGTTATTGGAACGGAGAGTTTTAATGACGAATAACAGTAATAATGCTGATGATAAGCAATTAATTTTGCTGAAAGCATACAAAAGACAAACTGCAAGGCAAGAAAAATATTTGCTTTTTGAAAAAGATTACAGAAGCAATAAATGCAGAAGTATTTTATCTCTTGATGATATAAACGATAAAAATATAAATCAAGTTGATAATAGTGCAGATATTAATAGCGTTATAAACAAAAATAATCTGCACAAAGCACTAATGACTGCATTGCAAGAGTTATCAGTAATCGAAAGGCAAATAATAGATGAGTGCTTCTTTTATGAGGATGTAAAGCGAAAAACTTATCAAGAACTCGGCAAGAAGCACAACATATCCAGGCAAGTCTATGTACGCAAGCTCAACAGAACTTTAAGCAAATTAAGACAACTTATTGAGCAACATTTTGACGAATTTTAAAATAAAATCAAAGATAATTTATTTTTTTACAAAAAAAGAGGTGCAAAAACCTAAAAAATGCGGAACATATATAGAGGACTTGGCTTCTCTGTATATTATCCGCAACTCTTGCAATGAATATTTTGTTGTGTTATGATTGCTGTAATCAATTGTTGTCTGTTTATAATGGAGGATAAAATGCACGAAAACAGACAAGATTTAAAAATAACAGCGTTGTATTGTCGCTTGTCGGCTGATGATGAGCTTAAGGGTGACAGCAACTCTATCATACATCAAAAAGAACTATTGCAAGAATATGCTTACAAACACGGCTTAAGGCAGATAGAATTCTATGTTGACGATGGATACACCGGTACAAATTTTGATCGTCCTGACTTTCAAAGGCTCATATCCGATGTGGAAAATAATCTTATTGGAAGCGTTGTAGTCAAGGATTTATCACGATTGGGAAGAAATTATCTAAAAGTAGGTTACTACACAGAGGTACTTTTTCCTCAAAACGATATAAGGTTTATTTCTGTAACAGATAATATAGATTCTATAAGTGAAGCAGGAATGAATGATTTTGTACCATTTAAAAACATTATGAATGAATGGTATGCTAAAGATTTGTCACGCAAGCAAAGAGCTGTTGTAAAAAGCAAAGGTAATTCAGGTAAAAGATTAACCTGTCGCACTATTTATGGTTATAAAAAAGACGAAAATGGTGAGTGGGTAATTGATGAACCATCTGCGAATGTTGTTAAAATAATTTTTAATTTGTATCTCAAAGGATACGGACAATCAATGATTGCAAATTATCTGTTTCAACAAAAAATTGAAACACCGAATGCTAAGAAATCAGACAAAACTAAAAATCCGTTTCGTTGGTCTGTGCAGACTATAACACAGATACTATCTCATCAAGAATATACAGGCGATACGGTTAATTTTAAAATATCTGAACTTGGCACTAAGAAAGTGTTTACTGACACACAACCTGCAATAATAGAGCGAGAAGTTTTTGAAAAAGCTCAATTACTCAGGACGAAAAGAAAAAGAGTATATAGACGATTTGACGAACAAGCACTTTTTGCCAATGTATTGTTCTGCTCCGACTGTGATAGTAAGATGTACATACAGCGTAAATTCAATAGAAATTGTACAAACTCATATGTATGTTCTAAATCAAGACTGTCATCAGACTGTTCTTCTCACTATGTTAATGAAAAAAAGCTAATTGCTTATGTTTTAAAAAGCATAAATGCTCTTATTACGACAGATAGAAAAAGCCTTGTTTCATTGATTGAAATGAAAAAACAGTTAGAAGCTCAAAAGCAAAAAATTGAGAACGAAAAAAATCTCCAAAATGCTAATAATCGCATTTCGGAGATTGATAAAATTCTTATTAATTTGTACGAGGATAAGGTCAAAGGCAATATTACTCTTGAAACATTTCAAATGTGTGACAAAAATTTTTGTATTGAAAAAGCTGAGTTGCAAAAACTCATTATTGACAGTTCAAGACAAAGTGTAGTTATTAATAAGCAAGAAGTAGAAATTTCAAATTTCATAAAGATGCTTAATAAGTACCATACACCATTGTCCGAATTAACACCTGAAGTCATAGATGATTTCATTGAAAAAATCGTAGTATTTGAAACAGAAAAAATTAACAATGTTCGCAATCAACAAATTAATATCTTTTACCACGGGATTGGTATGATAAGCCTTGAGTAAAAGTTGTACCTCAATTCATCTATCCATATTTATAAATTTTGAGGAAACCGCAGAAGGCAGGAATTCTTTACCAAGGCAGTTAGCACAGTGTCCACAGTTATGAGCAGTTTTATCATCTAAACAAGAAACGATATATCGACTGAAACATTCCTGTGTACTTACAAGACATTTCATCTGTTCCACTTCTTGCCTGCGTATAGCGGTTACCATTTCATAATGCTCTCTATCATATACAAATTTTTTAGGGGTCAAATAGTAATAACTTTTATCTTTTCTGATAAAGCCATCATTTTGAAGAAAAGATAACGCTTTTTTTATCCTTGTATTTCGTATATTCAATGTTGAGATAATTTCGTTTTCTTTAACTCCGTCATTACTTCCTATGTATTGCATAATACTTTCAGTTTCCTGCTCGGTAGGAAAAGCCGTATTAATAAAATAATTCAAAATTTCCTCATCTTCTTTTCCGTACATAAGGAAAATATATGCCCTGTCAAGGTTACGTCCCGCACGTCCAATTTGCTGATAATAAGAAACGATATTTGACGGCATTTGATAATGGATAACAAACGCAATATCGCCCTTATCATATCCCATTCCCAGTTTAATTGTCGCAACGATTACCTTTAATTTGTTGTTTCTGAAATTCTCCTCTATTTCTCGGTCAATGCTGTTACCGTCTTCACCGGCTCGTGAATAATACGCTGCAGCAGATATACCATTCTTTATCAGAAAATCTGCCAGATAGTCGCAATCTCTTTGTGTGAGGCAGTAAATAATTCCGCTTCCGTCAAGTTTCAGTATATTTTCTAAAATCCATGCATAGCGTTCAATTCTATCAGGTTTATTGAGAACCTGTATATATAGTGATTCTCTCGTTAAGGGTCCTCTGGAAACGAAAACATTGTTACCAAGCTGACTCCGAAGATCAGTCACCACACGATCGTTTGCAGTTGCAGTTGTTGCAAGTATCGGAACATTAGGAGGAAGCTGTTGGATGATTGTTTTAAGTTTGCCGTATTCCAAACGAAAATCATGACCCCAGTCTGAAATACAGTGTGCTTCATCAATTACAAATAATCCGATTCGGATATTTTTCAATCGCTTCTGAACATCATCACTGAAAAGCGTTTCCGGCGTTACCAGGATTAAATCTAACTCATCTTGCTCCAGAGAAGCCAGAATATCTTCTCGTCTGTCTTTTACAGTGCTGTTCAAAATATCACACCGAAGCCCCATTTTTTGGGCAGCATCGATCTGATTTTCCATCAAAACCAGCAATGGACTTACAACCATTGTAACACCACGCTTCTGTTCTCTAATAAGTTTTGTGCACACAAAATACACAAGACTTTTTCCCCATCCGGTTCTCTGAACAACAAGGGTACGGTTGTGGGTCAGTGTTGCCTCAATAGCTTCGTATTGTCCATCTCGGAAAGAAGCGTCGGGACCGTAGATTGCTTTGATTATCTCTGTTGATTTTGCATAAATATCCGGGTTGTAATGTATCTCTTGCATCGTATATACCTCTAAATCATTTTGTGTTTGCTTATTCTTTTCTAGTTATGCGTTGAAAATTATAAATTTTATTATAACTCTATTTTCGTGCGTTTTCAAGATTTTCATTGTACATACCACGGAAACTAACGCAGAATAAGTAAAAAGAAGCCAACAGTGTTGTCATAATTGTGTGAAAAATAAGAGTAATGCCGTAAAACAGTATGAATGATTGAAAAATATTCGCTCTAATTCTTTGTCAATATTCGGAATCAATTTCAAAATTTCGTGTCCAAATATACATTATAAGCCGTCCCATTGTCAAAAGATTATGTTAGACTATATTGTAAAAGTTAATTATAATTTCTCCTAAGCATATTAAATCTATTATCTATCATATGTAAACATAACAATGTAATTTTAAAGGCAAAATCTATTTCATTTGATTTTATATAGTTTTTACCATGTATACACTCATTTCTAATATTCAAACCATTTTCTCCGTACATACAAAAGTATATGAAAAAGAAATCTGACGCATTAATTAAGTCGTCTGTTACTTTGTAAATGTTAGTAATAATTTCAGTAAGAACAGATGTAGGACTTTTTAGTTTATTACAATTTCCGCTTTTTATATTTACAGGAACAATTCCACATATTTCTCCATAATCTCTTATTCGGTTTTCTAATAATGGAAAAAGTTGAGTTAAATGTGCCAGAGTAGGATTGGAAGAAAAACTGAGCAAATTATATTCTGAATTTTTATCTTTTATATTTTTATAAATTATTTCATGATTGGTAAAAAAATATATTTCAGCTCTCAAAAGAGCTTTTGATGTTCTATATATGCTTTTCAAGTATACATCAGAAGAGAAAACATTTAAAAACTTATGATAATTATCGTCTATAATTTTTCGGATTATTTCTTCATATATTTTGTCAACATTATGATCATTATCTAATATTAAATCATCCGGCTTTGGGAAATCTTCTGCAACTATAATATTTGAGCATAGAGCAGAGAAAGGATTATTTGAAATAGTTTGCATACCTTCAATCATTTTGCCTTTGCTGAGATTGAAAATATTTGCGGCGAAGCCAATAGGTTTATCAATAATTTGATCATTATGCTTTTTAATAGCCTCATCAGAAACAGTCATTTTTTGTTTAAATGAAGTTAGTACGCCGACGGATTTTCTATAGTATTCATCTGTCCATAAACATCTTACTCTTATTATTTCATATCTAATCTCGTTTGCAACAATATTCTTATTGTTTATTATTCTAGTCAGAAATTGAAAATACTGTAAAAATAAACTTGGAAGAAGATTATATTCATATTTTTCCAAGACAGAATCAAATTTATCATATATTACATCCGCAATAGATTTATCAATTTTATGCAATATATATTCATCCTCTATATATTGAGTAAAAGAAACAAAGTCATTGATTTCATTAATTTTAAATAATTTTTCATTAATTATTTTATTTATGTCTTCTTTTTTATTTTTGTTTCGTAATATGCCTTTTTTATCAAAATATAGTAAGACGTTATTAGCATTTACATATTCAATAGCTTTTGATAAATTAATGTAACATTCTTTACTAATAATAGATTGGACTTTGCTATCGTTTAAGAAAGAAATAATAAACTCTAAGCTTGAACAATAATAATCTCTTTCTTTATCGCTTTTTAGATTTTGATAATATTCAAATAATAACCTAAAATGTATTTCGATAGTTGATTGCGACGGAATAGCTTTATGAAGTGCATATTCTATAGATTCAATAATAAAATCTGTGACTTCATTTTTAAAATACGCTTTCATATTATGCAAAATTTCACTATTCCACAATGAAAAGTCAGGGAAATCTTTTTCACCTATGCTCGAATGAGCTTTTAGTTTACCAGATTCGTATTTTGTTGAAATCATTTCATTTATATATCGTTCTTGCCAAGTATTATATTTAGACAAAGGCTTGAAATGATATGAAAAGCAATTTGCGTTATATAGTTCGTCGTAATGTTCTGCAACAAAATTTTTATTTTCAGCGAAAATATAATTAATATTATCATTGAACACACTAAGGGGTTCATTCATATCTATTTCTATTTTATCAATTAATCTGTAAATAGTTACTTTTTCATCGTAGAATACATTAATACTTTCTTTTTGGAAAATATTACGAAGTAAAAAGATATCTTGATACATAAGATATTTTTCACTTTTACCAACACTATATATTTTTCCACAGTATATTAGCATTTTAAATATTTGGAAAAAGTCATTCTGGCAAATAAAATCATCTAAAGAAATATTTCCGTTATAAAAAAGTGCAAGATTATCTAAATCCTTTAGCCAGGAAGCAGTAATTCCAAGATCCTCATAATAATACTCACGGATTTTGGTTAGATATATAAATAAATCATTTATTTCAAAATGTTTATTAAAAAAATCCTGAAAATCGCTGACAGTAAAATCAACTTCTTGTTTTTCAACATAATCAATAAACCAAGCCCATTGGTTGGATTTTGATAAAATATTATCCATGATTTTTACCGTTAATTCGTGTTCAAAATACACAGCAATTCACCTCAAAAATATTTCAATCTTCCGTAAGCATTGTAGATAACTCCACCCGATAGAAGATGTATTTTCATATTTCTTTGCAAAGCTGTGTTTTCGGGTAAAGCACTATAATCAGTTGATTCTGTGTTATACAACCACTCAATAAAATCAGTTCCAATTTCACCCTCGTCAAAAATTTCAAATCTATTTTGAAAACTGATTATATTGGAATTTTATCTTATCATATCTTTAAGTTGACTATCCAAAAGCCAAGAGTGACAACGGTATTCTGCATTTGCTAAGTCAGGATAATATTCAGTAAAAAATTTTTTAGCTTTCATTAAAGATTTATCAACAGCACACGGAGAAAAATCAGCGTCAGAGGGAATATGAATACCGATTACAATTTTATCATCAATATGCTTCTTCTCATATTCCAATTCATCGATTCTAAACAAATGACATCCAGCTTGGCGAGCAGTCCACCAATACCTGTCAAAATAAAGTCTGCCTGTCATTTTGTAAGTTTCATTGATAAAGCGAGTATAGCATTTCATTGTATCAAAATAAATTTTATCGCTGATACCCTTTGTTTTATAAATTTCATAAGCATCAGCTGATGCTTTCAGCATACAGGCAAGTATCTTGATATTATCTTTATCATCACCGAGAATAGATTGAAGTTCTAACCAAGCTTCATTCATCTTTTCGTAGATAAGAAAAAACTTTAGCTGTTTATCTATTGTGTCAAAATCAAAGTTATCGGCAAATTCAAGCACACGAGTTTTAATTTCAGGTTGCAATTTGATTTTGTTGGAAAGCGTTAAAATATCCATAAGTCTTTCACCATATATCCGTAGGAAAACAGAAAAAATCATATTTTTCGTTCCATTGTGGACAAATCAATAATGTCTCGTTTGGATTAACTTCAAATGTGTATCACCAATAGAATAAAAATACCTATGTAGTTTTCGTATCATAAAATATCCTCTAAATCACATAACTCGTTTAAGTTGCTGACAGTGTAGTTCGGTTGTTCTTCTTGTGTCATAGGCGTAGCAAGTCCGCCTAATCCTTGCTTAATCCATACAGTTTTCATTCCGATTTTATTGGCAGGAACAATATCATTGTCGAGCCTGTCACCGACCATTACCGCTTCTTCTGCCTTGCAATCAGCTTTACTTAGAGCAATTTCAAAGATACGCAAATCAGGCTTTGCTACACCCTCCTCGGCTGAAGCTACAACAAGGTTTATGTATTTAAGCAAGCCGATTTTTTCTAACCGTTCTTCACTGCCAAAGACCTGATTGGCAATAATTCCGATTTTATATTTCTTGCTTAATTTTCTTAAACATTCTTCCGCTTCAGGATATACAAATTCGTCATCACTGTTCCAAGGAGCCATAGTTAAGCCGTAATATTCAAGTGCCTTATGGTAGCCTTTTTGATTGTATTTTGAAATCTCAACCATTTTGCTGTAAAAATCATCATAACTAACATTTGTATTTGCTATGGTCTTTTCAACTCTTTTTCGGAAAGCAACACTTTCGTCAACAAGTGTTGAACCTATATCAAAGAAAATCCATTTAATGTTTTTGATCATATTATCACCAAATTCAACTTATATTCTAAACATCGTATCAATTCATTATAACGAAATAATTTCCTCTAGTAATTACATCTCCTATACCGTAGGGTAAATTTTTTAGAATAGCTCCTTTAATTAACTCAATAGCATTATCTTTACGTAAAGCCACATGTATTTCGCTTAATGTACTTTTACTTTCAAAAAGTCTTGATAATTGTTGAAAGAAAGCGGATACGGATTTGATTGCTCCATCTCTTAGCATATCGTCTAAGTAAAATATTAAAATCTTCTGAAAATATATTTTTCCGTCGATTAAAGGCAATAGTATTAGTTCGCTCTCCCCTGAATAAACCCATTTTGTTTTTCTTTCAAGTTTTCTCGTGAATTTCACAAATTCTTCGTTACTAAAGTACCATTCTGTTCCATCAATTTTTGCGACAGTTTCCTTATCAGGATAATTCTCACCCCAATACGAGCCGAATCATGGAAGATAAAAATTAACATTTCTGCCGGTTAAATGATGGTAATAATTCAAGCTATTCAATATGCTTTGTCCGGACTCCAAATCCGGACGCATAATAAAAACACCTATATAATCGTTCCTTAGACCCCTTTCAATATAATTACTATTTATCTTTTTTATCATTTCCTCGTAAGTTAAAGCGTTAATCATAATGCCTCCCTAAGTTTTGCTAAAAATATTTATCAAAATGGTAATACTCTGAACGAATTATATTGCAAACTCGCTCATAAGGTAATAGTAAAATAAACGCAATTGTATCCATTTGGTTAATGGTTCCTCGTAAGTCCATAATCAGTTACCTTTTGCAATATCATAAACTCCTTTGTAATGATGTACTCTGATTGATATAAATACAAAATCTCTCAAATCATAAGCACTTCGCTTGATTTATTAATATTGTTCATTCCTTGAAGTCATGTTTTCTGTTACCCTTCTTTATTGCTTTGAATATTTCCTTAATAGGATGTTTATTAAAATCATTAATTCTTTGTCTTTGCGTGTGATTTTCTTCTTCAAGTTTAGTAACATTTTTAGACAATCTTTTATTTTCTTCACTCAAGCAATAGATTTTATTTTCTAAATCATTATAGAATGCTATTTTAGATTCTAATTCTTCTACTTTTTTCTCTTTGATGTCAATTTCTGAACGTAACCTATTTAGTTTTTCAAGATTTTGTTGATATGTTGTTTTAAGTTTTACTATTTCTTCTTTGTATTGTGACATAATAACATATTCCTCCGACGATGGATTAGAAATGAATTTGCCATATATATTTCTTGAAAAAATATTTTTCATTTCAATTATCGCCATGTTTTTTCGTTCCTGAGTTAATGGTATACCCGGTTTATCCAATTTGAGTTTATCTCTCAAAGTTTTCGAAATTGGAACTTCAAATATTGGTATTCCATTTTCTTCAAATGTTCTATATTTATTATAATTTGTCTTATGTGTTACAACTACCTCAATAACAAGTTTACCATACCATTTATAAAAACACCTTTTTCCTATTTTGCTTATTTGATTTTTACTAAATTCATAATAAACATCAGCACGAAACTGTTCGGAAAAATCAAAGATTTTTTCGTTTTCTCCTTTTGTAACATTGAGATACAAGTCTATATTATTTTTCTTATTTACCAAATGAAGAGTTGATAGATTTGCAAGTGCTGTTTTTGCCACATAGTGTGTTAAAGATTCTCCCTCGGAGTCACTTTGAATTGAGTTATCGTTCTTTGTATAAAAAACAAAATGTGCTCTTTGTGTTGATTTATTAAATCTGGGAAATACTTTGTATTCATCATCAATGACTTCGTAGTATAAAGTTAATTTTTTGTATTCACTATTATTCTCTTCTCTTAAAAGGAAAGCATCAAAAGCTGAAATAGTGCTTTCATCTCCGGTAAAATTATTAATTGCGATGGCGTACGATTTCATTATTTCACCTATTGAATATTAATACTTTTTCAATAAATTAATTTTATCATGAAACAATCAATATAGCAATATCAAACAATGCAAAAACATGTACCTTTCTCCTGTTGTACTCTGACTTAATTAGCTGCCATATAATAAAATTTTTATTTTTTCAATAATACGTTTGCGTTTCTTTTGAGCAGCACTTTCTGTCATTCCGAGCAGAAGTGCTGTTCTGTTATAGGACAACTTTTCTTTTGTTTCAAATGTATCAAAGTTTATCCCTGCTGTCAGTTCAAGCAATTTGCGCTCTATCGGGGATAGTGTAAAAATAGCCCTTTTGATTTGTTCGGATTTATAGTTATCAAAAATAATAACCTCTATTTCAGAAATATCCTCTATTTCAAAAGATTCTCTGCTTCCGGAATATTTTGTTGCTAACGCTGTTTCTATATACTCAATGACTGTATTCTCGGGAAGATGTAACTGTTTAGATATTTCTTTTACAATTTCATCAAACAGTTTTATATCTTTCATTTTGAATTACAATGACGTTACTTTACTGAGATTGTTATGTGCATTTTTACTTTCCATATTTGTAATAGTGCAGTCTGTTCGCATATACTCTAACCACGCTTTATGAGTTTTATATTTCATAATTTGAAGAAGAGGAAGCTTTTCATCTGCTGTATATCTTTGCAATTCGTCCCACAATAGAGAAACAAAAATTTGTTTTAAATCTGGAAGTCTATATTCTTCAATGTGATTGTGTTCTATAAACTCGGTAGCTTTTCTGTTAAGTATAGGCTCATAGAAATGCAAGAATTTATTAAAATATTTACTATCGTTTGTTTTCAGGTACTGCAAAAAATAATCATTGAAATCATCAAGTCTGGTGGGTTCGTAACCTAACTGATACATATTCAGGTTTTCATTTTGCATTTTATCACTCCTAATCTTTCGTTGCTTCCTCGTAAATTTTCTCCAAATTCATTTCCTCTTTCTAGTGATTTTCTGCATAGTCGAAATCAAACTGTGCCCGCTCAAATTTCATATCAATAATCTTTTTAGCCTTAGCTGATATAGTTTTACTGTATCAGCTAAGGCTTTTATTTTGGCGTATTGAACTGTAGCGCTTGTTCCTGAGAACATAATACGGACTGTCGGATTTTTTCTGCTTTTTCATTTTGCGTTTTGTAATTTCAGGGTGCTTTGCAACATAGGAGCAAGGCACACAGTATTCCTTATTTACCGTACTGCAATATAGTTGCTTGTGTGCCGTAGTCATAAGAAAATATTTGTTGCCAATGACGGTTTATTTTACCGCTGTGAATCAGCAACTTTGTTGCATCCTCCTTCGGAAGATTAGCAATGCAGTTGCTCATATATCCAAACGGAAATTTCTTGTTGCATATAATTATATTCCTGTCATCAAAATCAACTGCAAAATAATCAAAGGTTGTGATTTTGCTTTCGTACCTTTCAATATAGCTCAATCCCTTCGCCTCAAAAGTATTATATCACTGCATTGGCAATATCACAATATATTAAGTATCAAAATTTAATAGTCACAGGAATTTCTGTGATTTAAAAAAAGTCTGACATTTATGTATTGAGAGCAAAAAGCATTCAATATTTTATGGAAGGAGTTGTTATAGTGCATAACAATAAAAAGCTTACTGCCATTGACGGTGAAACATTAATGGATATGCGAATCAAGCCAATAAGCTTTTGCATAGACTCGCTGTTACCGCAGGGTGTATCTCTGCTCTGCGGTGCTCCGAAGATAGGTAAATCGTGGTTAGTGCTTGATTGGTGCGTTCGCATAGCCAAAGGAGAGGAGGTGTGGAATTTTAAAACCATGAAAGGAACTACCTTGTATCTTTGCCTTGAGGATAACCTGAGCAGAATTCAACAAAGGCTGAATGAGATTACAGATGAAGTTCCGAACAATGTATTCTTTGCAACATCTTCGTGTTCGCTGTCGGACGGACTTGCAGAACAGATTGAAAGTTTTGTCGCAGAGCATAAAGATACGGTTCTGGTTGTCATAGATACATTTCAGATGATACGAAGTAAAAATAAGGATACTACTTACGCAAATGATTATCAGGAAATTGAGGAACTGAAAAGATTAGCGGACAAGCTGAAAATTTCTCTTCTGCTTGTACATCATCTGCGCAAGCAAGGTGACAATGATCCTCTGAATAAAATCTCAGGCACAACAGGAATCAGCGGTGCGGTTGATACAACGTTTATTCTTGATAAGAGCAAGAGAAGTCAGAACAACGCAACTATGATTTGCACGGGCAGGGATATTGAATACAGAGAGTTGGAACTGAACTTTTCAAAAGACAATCATATGTGGAATTTAGTTTCGGACAGTGTAGAAAGTCCTGAAATACTTTTGCCGGAAGAAATGAATTCGTTAATTGAATTTATGAAACAAAAGATTGTCTTCAAGGGGACAAACTCTGAGTTCGCAGAAGAATTTAATTCTTTCTGCTGTAAAGAAATCTCTGCAAAAGCGTTAAAACAGATGATGAATAAATGGCGTTACGAATTAGAGAGCAATGACATTTACTTTAGCTCATACAGAAGTAACGGTAAAAGGTTTGTAAATGTTCACTATCTGCCCGATAGTGACTCAAGTGCCTTAAATGACGGAAATATTATTGGTGCCAAAACTTGCGTTTCTTTCGGCACTTGCGACCCTGACGAGCCGTATCAGCCAACGAGAGTCGACTTGTGCGATTATTTTGCAGAGTACGAGAAAATACCCGACTGCAAGTGAAAATCGCAATTTGGGCAAATTTACGGCAGAGTTGAAATTTTATTTTCAGTAGCAGAGGTTTGGGCTACATTTCCCGGACTTGTCCGGGGCAAGCAGAGCGCCCGGCTGTCCGCCGAACACGTAAAAACCGAGCGAAGCCCGGACCCACTTTAATACGAGGTGCATAAAAATAGAAAATCGTAAGAGAAATCAAACTTTAAGTATCAGATTAACTGATTCCGAAAAATCAGCAATCTATAAAATGTCAAAGAAAGCTAAGCTGACATTGACTGAATATATTTTGAAATCTTCATTACAAACCGAAATTAAAGTAGTTGATTTGCAACCGTTACTTGTTGAACTGAAAAGGATTGGCAATAACCTGAATCAGATAACAAGGAAGATAAACAGCGGTGTTTTTTGTTCGTATAATTTTGCAGAAGTAATTGATATGCAAAGAAAAATCTATGACGCAATCATAAAACTGTCGGAGGAAAAGTGATGGCGACCGTGACATATATTCGTGAGTCAAAACAATCAATCAGTGCGATGAAAGGTGTAATTGATTACTGTTGTCAGGATAAGAAAGTCTATGATGAGATTTCAAATCAAAGACTTGTCAGCGGAATTAATTGTGACGGTGAAAATGCATTCAAAGAGTTTATGGCTACTAAAAAGTCATACGGTAAAACTGACGGTATGAATTTCTATCAGTACGTTCAATCATTCTCACCCGAAGAAAATATTACTCCGCAGAAAGCTCATGAGGTTGCATTAGAGTTTGCCGAAAAAGCGTGGACAGGATATGAAGTTTTAGTTGCAACTCATTGTGATGCACAACACATCCACTCTCACTCTGTAATCAACTCGGTAAGCTTTGAAAATGGCAAAAAGCTTCGACAGAATCCAAACACGCTTAATTTATTACGAGCCTTGAGTGATGAAATTTGCAGACAGCATAATCTTTCAACTCTTGAACCTTACAGAAAAGACGGTATGAAAATCTCTACAAGAGAATACCGCACGGCTGTCAAAGGTCAGAGTTGGAAATTCAAACTGATGAATGACATAGACAAAGCCATGAACATAAGCGGTTGCAAAGAAGATTTTATAAATGCAATGTCAATTATGGGTTACACCGTAACCTGGACAGACGACAGGAAATACATCACCTATCAATGTCCGAACAAAATGAAGTGCAGAGATATTAAACTGCACGAAGATAAATATTTGAAAGGAAATATTGAAAATGAATTCAGATACAGGCAAGAACAATATTTTGGAAAGCCTCAAGCAGAGGAACAGCAATTCACTTACTGCGATAGAACTGCTCTCAGGAGAAACGAAAGTAATCTCAATTCCTTCTCAAGTGAGAGAGTAAGAACTCAATCTGTTGAGAACGGCAATAACATTTCAACCGGAGCTGTACAATATGATTTCAAAAATCTCAACGGACGACCAGATGGTGGAATATCTGGAGAGGATTCTGGAAATCAACAAAGACAATATGGAATCAATCTCGAAGAGTTGTCAGTCGGAGCTGAAGAAAATTTCGGAACAGAGTCTGAAAGGAATCAGGTCGATGCAAACGCAGATGACCAAATCTATTCAACAGGCTGGGAAGAGTCAAGAAGAGTTTTTGAAAAATACATTGCAGCAAGGCCAGGAGTTGGAATCGGTAATAGCCTCACAAGTGAAGAGGTCAACTCTGCTGACAACCTTAAAATGGATAGCAATAACTGTGCTGTCCTCGGCAGTATCAACTCTCTTGCTGAATCACTTTCTCGGATAATTGATGATGAATCGGAAGATGAAGAAGAACGCAGAAAGCGGATTACAGCTGAGCAAAACGGCAGTGATATTGGTACAGCAATAGGAATTGCTGTAGGTGTACTAGCAGGCACAATATCAAAAGAAGAAAATATTGAATATGAAGAACCTGATGACAGTCCGACCATTCAAATGTAGTCGGAGAAAGGAGGACTATGAGCAGAGAATCAGAACCTGTAATAATTGAATCTGTTTTTTATAACTACACGGGAACAGACGAGCAATTTAATACTTTCCTGAAAAGTGTAATCAAGGATTATGTTTTGGAAAATAATCTGTTGCCTGATGATGAAAATATTATTGATGAAAAGTCAGCTTAATTGCTGGATATTAGTAACGAATTGTGATATGTTGTGGTTGCACCGAGGTGGTGTGACCACAACATTCAGATAACAAACGAAAGGAGAATGATAATGAAAGTGTGGCTATATTACAGGCTGTCAAGAGATGGAGATGCTGAACTCAATTCTCTTAACAATCAGCGAAACATTTTAGTAGAATATGCAAATGCAAACAATCACGAAATCGTGGGTGAGTCATATGACGATAATGTTTCGGGTATGCACTTCAATCGTGAGGGTATCAGCAAAATCTATGAACAGGTTGAAAACAAGGCGATTGAAGCAATCATCGTAAAAGACTTATCCCGACTTGGCAGGCACAGAACGCAGACTGCGATGTTCATTGATTATCTTCGTGAACACGATGTCAGAGTGCTTTCTGTTACAGAAAACATTGACACAAGCAATGAAGATGATGACCTGATGATAGGCTTCAAGGGGATTTTCAACGATATGTACGCTCGTGATATTTCAAAGAAAATCCGTGCAGGCTACAAGCAGAAACAGAAAAACGGAATTGTGATTACAGTACCGCTTGGATATTTTAAGGATAAGAACACCAATGAAATTTTAATAGTCGAGGAAGAAGCGGAGATTGTCAGAAAGATATTTGACCTCTACCTATCAGGCTACGGCTTAAAAGCAATAGCCAAAAAGCTGAATGATGAAGGCATAAAATCACCGCAGTACTATCAAAACAAAATGTACAACAAGAAATTACCCTGCAACAAACCTGAAATTACTGGCAGGTACTTATGGGTGAACACAACGGTAAAACGGATTTTGCAGAATGAGTTTTACATAGGAACAGTCACCTGTCACAAGACTTATACCAGTAAAATTAATCATATCAAAAAGGCTTTGCCTGAGGAAGAACAATTCAAACACGAAAATTTTGCACCTGCCATTATCTCAAAGGATAAATGGAAACAGGTGCAATTTTTATTATCTTCAAAGCGTAATAATAATGTTCGAGCGAGTTCAGGTAATCCCTGCCACCGATACACAGGACTGATAGAATGCGGTGACTGCGGTTGTACATTCGTATGCAAAAAGCGTAAGTGGAAAGATAAACCCGCACGCATCGAATACAACTGCAACGGCTATCATCGCTACGGCAAGGAGCACTGCACGGCACACAGGATTGATGAGGAATATTTAGACAAGTTGATTTATAATGAGCTTATGTTAATCAAGGATGAAGCACTTGCAAACTACAAATCAATAGAATCGGATGTAAAGAAATGGATGAGCAATAAAGGTACGGTAAACAATAAGCTGAAACAGCTCAATACAAGCCTTGAACAGCGCAAATCTGACCAAAAGGAAATCCTGCTTGAGAGAATCAGGGATAGGGAACACGCAGATATCTACACAGAAATGCTTGAAAAATGCGAGTCGGATATTCAGAAGCTTGAAGATGAAATTAAGTCCATTCTGGATTATAACTCAACTATCAAAAAGCGTAAAGCTGAAATGAAAGACAGCGTTGAAATCATCGAAGAAATTATCAAGGAGGGAGCGATCAGCGACGCAAACCTCAGATTGCTTGTAGATAAAATAATAATTTTTGAAAGAGACAAAAAGCTGAGTATCAAAATCAAGTTAAATGCAAAATTTCAACGACATAAGGATTGTTATGATGAGGATGGAAACATTTCATTAAAAAGTTTTTAAATGATTTTAAAAATAGTATTTCAATGCTAATTTTATTGAATATTTTTTATCATAGTTGTATAATGAACTATATTAATAAAGGAGAGGTGTATTTTATGTTACACGAAAGTGATGATAAAAATAATGTTAAAATTGAAAATTCTAATTTATTGTTTTCTAACATCCAGTCAATGCCTTATACCCCAAAAGAATATATTGAAAGTATAAAAAAATCAAATGTATTACTGGTGCCGTGCGATAGATATAATGACGGGAACTGGTTGTTTACTGAATACACACACGAGATTTTTGAATATATAAATGAAGTGGACGACGA
Organism: Eubacterium sp. OM08-24; assembly: GCF_003438075.1. GTDB lineage: Bacteria > Bacillota > Clostridia > Oscillospirales > Acutalibacteraceae > Ruminococcoides. The sequence continues at coordinate 365,208 of NZ_QSTA01000001.1, forward strand.
TGGCATAAAAATGGATATATGTATTTCTGATGAGGAATACAAAAAATTAGAATTGCATTCAGAAGTAATCAATTTAGGAATTTTTTTAGTAACTAATATAGTTTTTCCAATATTAGTTGGTATTTTAAGTTCGTTTCTATATGATAAGATAAAAAAGTATCATAAGAAACCAACAGAAACAAATACAAATGTAGAAGTTATTGTTGAGAAAAATGGCAAATCAAAAAAAGTCATCTATAGTGGAACGATTGAAAATTTTGAAAAAACAATGAAAAGTATAAAGGATACTATGTTTGAGGAATAGAATATGGAAGTAGAACACATAGAGAAATATTTGAGCATTAATAAAACAAACTTTGATAATCAAATATTAGAATATATAAATAATAATAAAATGTTAGCAGTGAATGAAGGTAATGAAGATTTAGCAAATTACATGTGGTGCTTGAATAAGATATTCAAAATTCAAAAAAATTATATATCTGCATATAATTTATTGAAAAACAAAGAATTTCAAGATGCATGGTTGTTATTAGACAGAATAGAAATAGATATATATTTATTAAGTAACAATTTTGATATTTCTTCAGACAAATATAATATTGAATATATTTTAGATCGTATACATGATTTTCAGAAGCTATATCCATATGAATATTTCATAAGCAGAGAAAGTATAATTAAAAGCGAAAAATGTACAATATGCGGAAGAAAGGTAGGTATTAGACATAGTTGTGGACACAAAAAAGGTAGGTTATACAATGGAGAACTATGTTTACATAAGGTAACTGACTTTGAGTTTCGGGGGATGGCTTTAGTGAAAAATCCCTTTGATAAATTTGCATATATTCAAATTGAAGATAAGGAATATAACTATGGAATGATAGAATTATTAATTAATGAATTGCATTCACCTTACGAGAAATGGCACATAGAAGATACGAAAATAAAAAAGATTGAATATCTAAGAATAGGACGAAATGAGTTATGTCCGTGTGGTTCTAACAGAAAATACAAAAAATGTTGCAAAGATACTGAAAAGGAACTTATGACACATTATATAATAGTATTTGATAATCCCGAAGGTCACAAAAGAATGCCTTTAACAACATTCTCTACATATAAATAGAATTGGCAGAGAGACTAATAACGGTGAAGAATCAAAATTAGTTAATAAGACAAAAATCCCTTGATGAATTTTAGGCAAAACATATAACGGATTTTTAACTGTTTTGCCTAATAGAACGAAAAAAAAGCCCGATTTAATCGGACTTTTCAGGGTGGTGCGGGTGACAGGACTTGAACCTGCACACCGGTAAGCACAAGAACCTAAATCTTGCGTGTCTGCCAATTCCACCACACCCGCATAGGTGCTCTTAATTTTTACACGGCAGAGCAACCGAGGTGGAGCTAATCGCTTAACCCACAATGAGATTATTATATCAGAATTATTTTTAAAAATCAAGAGAATATCAAGAAATTTTAAATTTCATTTTGGATGAATTTCGTACTAAAAAGTATGTGACAGGTTTTAAAGTGAATATATTGCTTTTTGCTATAAGTATATCTATAAATTGTTTTGGAATCAATATCTTAGTATTGACAATATACCTTATGGGGGTATATAATAAATATACCCTTAAGGGGTATGAATGTATAAAGGACTGATATTATGGCTTGTGAAAATTGTCATAAAAATAAAACAATGCAGAGAAGTGAGGCAGAGTACAAGGCTCTTATCAATCGTTTAAACCGCATTGAGGGGCAGATAAGGGGCATTAAAGGTATGCTTGAAAAAGATGCCTACTGCACCAATATTCTTGTTCAGGTTTCGGCTGTTAATGCGGCGCTCAATTCTTTCAACAAGGAATTGCTCGCAAATCACATTAAAACCTGCGTTGCTGAGGATATTCGCAACGGCAAGGACGAAACGATTGATGACCTTGTTGCTACCTTACAAAAGCTAATGAGGTAGGTGCTTTTGATGAAGAAATTTAATGTTACGGGAATGAGTTGTGCCGCTTGCAGTTCTCGTGTTGAAAAAGCGGTTTCAAAGGTAAACGGAGTAAAATCCGTTTCCGTCAGCTTGCTGACTAATTCTATGGGTGTAGAGGGCAGTGCAAGTGACGAAAGCATAATTGCGGCGGTTGAAAAAGCAGGCTACGGTGCAAGTGTTGCAGGCGGTAAAAAAAAGCAGTCGACTGAAAATGAGCAATTAAAAGATAAGGACACTCCTGTTCTTATGCACAGACTTATTGCATCGGTCGGTTTTCTTGCAGTGCTGATGTATATATCTATGGGACATATGATGTTGGGTTGGCCTTTGCCAAACTTTTTTACGGATAACCACATCGCTGTGGGACTTGTTCAGCTGTTGCTATGCGTTATAATAATGGTGATTAACCAAAAATTCTTTATAAACGGCTTTAAAGGATTAATTCATCGTTCGCCGAATATGGATACGCTTGTTGCGCTTGGTTCGGGTGCATCGTTTGTATATAGCGTATATGCACTTTTTGCTATGACAGACGCTCAGGTAAAAGGCAATGCAGATCTTGTTATGAGCTATATGCACGAGTTCTATTTTGAGTCGGCGGCAATGATTTTAACGCTTATTACAGTAGGAAAAATGCTTGAGGCTCACTCTAAGGGCAAAACAACAAATGCGCTCAAGGCGCTTTTAAATCTTGCACCTAAGAAAGCTACATTGCTTATTGACGGCAAAGAAACCGAGGTTATTGTTGACAAGGTAAAAAAAGGCGATGTTTTTGTAGTTCGTCCGGGCGAGAGTATTCCTGTTGACGCAGAGATTACAGACGGCAGTACGGCTGTTGATGAGTCGGCGCTTACAGGTGAGAGTATTCCCATTGATAAAACAGTCGGTGACAGCGTGTCGGCAGGTACGATTAATAAATCGGGATTTATCAAGTGCAGTGCTACGGCTGTCGGCGAAGATACGGCTTTATCGCAAATTATAAAAATGGTTAGCGATGCTGCGGCTACAAAAGCGCCTGTCGCTAAGATTGCCGATAAGGTATCGGGTGTGTTCGTGCCTGTTGTAATTGTTATTGCTGTTGTTACTATTGCCGTATGGCTTTTGTGCGGTCAAACTGTCGGCTATGCGCTTGCAAGGGGTATATCTGTTCTTGTAATCAGCTGTCCTTGCGCATTGGGACTTGCCACACCTGTTGCAATTATGGTAGGCAACGGTATGGGCGCAAGAAAAGGCATTTTGTTTAAAACAGCGTCATCACTTGAAGCGGCAGGAAAAATTCAGATTGCGGTTCTTGACAAAACAGGAACTATTACAAAAGGCGAGCCAAAGGTTACAGATGTTATTCCGTTTGGAATTTCTGAAAATGAACTTTTGCAGTATGCTTATTCCATTGAAACAAAGAGTGAACATCCGCTTGCCAAGGCAGTAATCGCCAAGGCACAGGAAATCGGCTTAGTGCCATACGAAATTACAGATTTCAAAGCAGAGTCGGGCAACGGTCTTTCAGGCGAATACAACGGTGAAAAGATAATCGGCGGCAGTAAAAAGTATATTTCTTCACTTATAAATATTTCAAATGATATTTCAAGCAGAGCAGACAGTCTTTCTGAAGAAGGAAAAACACCTCTGTTCTTTATGAAAGGCGATAAGCTGTTAGGTATAATTGCCGTTGCCGATGTTATCAAAGACGAAAGTCCGCAGGCAGTTAAAGAATTGCAGAATATGGGCATTAAGGTTGTAATGCTCACAGGCGACAACGAGAGAACAGCAAAGGCAGTCGGCAAACTTGCAGGTGTTGACGAGGTTATAGCAGGCGTACTGCCTGACGGCAAAGAAAAGGTAGTTGCCGATCTTAAAAAGCAGGGCAAGGTTCTTATGGTTGGTGACGGAATAAATGACGCACCCGCACTCACAAGAGCGGATATAGGTATGGCTATCGGCTCGGGCACAGACATTGCAATAGACGCAGCCGATGTTGTTCTTATGAAAAGCAAGCTGACAGATGTGCCTGTCGCTGTAAGACTTAGCAGAAAAACTCTGAGAAATATCCACGAAAACCTTTTCTGGGCATTTATTTACAATGTAATAGGTATTCCGCTTGCGGCAGGAGTATGGATTCCGTTGCTCGGCTGGCAGTTAAACCCAATGTTTGGTGCGGCGGCAATGAGCCTTTCGAGTTTCTGCGTAGTAACCAATGCTTTAAGACTGAATTTCTTTGATATAACAAATCCAAAGAAAGACAGAAAAATAAAACAAAAATCTAAAAAGGATGATAATGCTATGACAAAGACAATGAAAATTGACGGTATGATGTGTTCACATTGCGAGGGCAGAGTTAAGCAGTGCCTTGAGGGACTTTCTCAGGTTAGTGCGGCAGATGTAAGCCACGAAAAGGGAACAGCTGTTGTTACTCTTTCTGCTGATGTATCAAACGATGTTCTTACAAAGACTGTTGAAGATCAGGGCTACAAGGTTATTTCAATTTCATAATTTATTTGCAGATGTCATTTTGCTTGGCATCTGCAATTTTTTTGCAAAATTTTCTGAAAAAAGTATTGACTTAAAGTCAGCTTTAACCGTTATAATAGGTTTATCAAATTTACAGGAGATGTTATTATGTATATCGAAAAAATTAATTCACCTCAAGATGTAAAAGCACTCAATACGGAAGAAATGAAACAGCTTGCACAGGAAATGCGTACAGTCCTCATTAAAAAGCTAAGTATCCACGGCGGACACTTCGGCCCTAACCTCGGTATGGCAGAGGCGATCATTGCATTGCACTATGTATTTAATTCACCTGTTGACAAGTTCGTTTTTGATGTATCTCATCAGAGCTATTGCCATAAAATTCTTACAGGCAGAAAAGACGCTTTCCTTTTTGAAGATAAATACGACGATGTTTCGGGCTATACAAATCCCGAGGAAAGCGAGCACGATTTATTTAATATCGGTCACACCTCAACTTCTGTCAGCCTTGCATCCGGTCTTGCTAAGGCAAGAGATTTAAACGGAGGCAAAGAAAATGTAATCGCAGTTATAGGTGACGGTTCACTCAGCGGCGGCGAGGCTCTTGAGGGCCTTGATTATGCAGGCGAATTTGACGGCAACTTTATTATTGTTGTAAATGATAATGATATGTCTATTGCCGAAAATCATGGCGGACTTTACAAAAACCTTAAGCTTTTAAGAGATACAGACGGTAAGGCAGAGTGTAACCTCTTTAAGGCTATGGGACTTGACTATGTATTTGTAAAGGACGGCAACGATATTGAACAGCTTATTTCTGCTTTTAATGGTGTAAAAGATATTGATCACCCTGTTGTGATTCACATTTGCACACAAAAGGGTAAAGGCTATCCTATCGCTGAACAGAACAAGGAAAATTGGCATTGGTGTATGCCGTTTGATATTGAAACAGGCAGATCTAAATTTGAGTTTGACGGCGAAAGCTATGACGATATTACTGTAAATTATCTTCTTGATAAGATGAAAGCTGACAAGAGCGTAGCTGTAATTACTTCGGGTACTCCTGCCGTTGCAGGCTTTACAAAGGATAAGCGTGTTATTGCCGGTAAGCAGTTTATAGATGTAGGCATTGCCGAGGAACACGCTGTTGCTCTCGCATCAGGTATGGCAAAGAACGGTGCTAAGCCTGTTTACGGTGTTTACAGCTCATTTATTCAGAGAACATACGACCAGATTTCTCAGGATTTATGTATCAATTCAAACCCTGTTACAATCATTGTATTTGCCGCATCGGTATTCGGTATGAACGATGTAACTCACCTCGGCATTTACGATATTGCAATGCTTTCAAATATTCCTAACCTTGTATATCTTGCACCTACCTGCAAAGAGGAATATCTTGCAATGGTAGAGTGGAGTATGTCGCAGAGAAAGCACCCTGTTGCTATCAGAGTACCGGGCAACGGTGTTATTTCAAATCCTGATTACAAGCCTGTTGATTTTGATAAACTCAATAAGTACAGTGTTGCCATAAAGGGAAGCAAGGTTGCTATCCTCGGACTCGGCACATTCTATCAGCTTGGCGAAAGCGTAGCAGATGAAATTAAAAAGCTGTATGGCATTGCCGCAACACTTGTAAATCCTGTTTACATTACAGGTACAGATGATGAGCTGCTTTCTGGGCTTGAAAAAGACCACGATGTGGTAATTACACTTGAGGACGGTATTCTTGAGGGCGGCTTTGGCGAAAAAATCGCAAGATTTTACGGTAAAACCAATGTTAAGGTGCTTAACTACGGCTTAAAGAAAGAATTTATCGACAGATATGATTATAACGAAATTCTTGCAGAAAATCGCCTTACTAAAGAGCAGATTTGCGATGATGTAAAGAATTTTATCTGATTTAAGTTGACAACCGCAATCAAATAGTATTAAAATATTAGGGCAGAGTTTTTCTGCCCTGATTTTTATTTTTGGGAGTTTTTATGAACTTAACAGAAGAACAGAGCAAGCGCTATTCAAGACAGCTTGTTATGAAAGAAATAGGAGAAAGCGGACAGAAAAAATTGCTTTCTTCAAGTGTGCTTGTAATAGGTGCAGGCGGACTCGGTTCACCTGCCCTTATGTACCTTGCAAGCGCAGGAGTAGGAACAATAGGCATTGCAGATGCCGACGAAGTTGATGTGTCTAATCTGCAAAGACAGGTTATACATTACTGTGCCGATATAGGCAAAGCAAAAGTTGAATCGGCTAAGGAGAAAATAAAGTCATTAAATCCCGATGTCAATGTAAAAACCTATAAAACATATGTGAACAGTGAAAATATAACTGAGCTTATTTCAGACTATGATTTTGTGCTTGACTGTACCGACAATTTCAGCAGTAAATTTTTGATAAACGATTACTGTGTAAAGGCAGAAAAGCCGTTTTGTCATGCAGGAGTTGTGGGCTATGAGGGACAGCTTATGACATATATTCCGCATAAGTCACCATGCTATCGCTGCGTTTTTGAAGAAGAACCCAAAGCAGGAGATGTACCCTTGCCAAAGGAAATAGGGGTAATAAGTGCGGCTTGCGGCGTTATAGGAAGTTTGCAGGCTATGGAGGCAATTAAGTTTTTGCTGTCAAAGGGCGAGCTTTTGAGCGGTTATATGCTGATTTACAATGCTTTAAATTCGAGCTTTCGCAAAATAAAGCTCCCGAAACACAACCCGAATTGTAAGGCTTGCGCAAAGCAAGATTAGTTAGAATATAGGAGAAATTATGAATATAAGAGAATACCTTAAAAAGAGTAAGCTTGTTGCAGACGGCTCTTTTGGCACATATTATTCAACAAAGTATAAGACAGACGATATACCCGAATATTCCAATATTACAAATCCGCAAAGAATTTTTGATATTCATACCGAGTATATAAACAGCGGTGCAAGGCTTATAAGAACTAACACCTTTGCATCAAACACATACTCGCTTGACTGTTCGCTTGAAAAGGTGAAAGAAAATATCAGAGCGGCTTTTGAAATTGCGAAAAAAGCGGTTGATAAAAGCGGAAAAGAAGTATTTATCGCAGGCAATATCGGGCCTGTACCTGCTGTGTTTCAGCCGGATTTTGAGGCTGTCGAGGAGGAATACTATCAGATAGCCAAAACCTTTGTTGAATTGGGCGTTGAAATTTTATGCTTTGAAACCTTTACGGATAACGAGCATATTTTGCCGGCAATAAAGAGAATCAAAGATGAGTGCAATCCGTTTATAATCGTGCAGTTCTGCGTAAATCAGTTTGGTTACAGCGAGGCAGGCGAGAGCGCCGAAAGACTTGTGAGCAATACCGCATTTTCAAAATGCGTTGACGCCGTAGGTCTTAACTGTGGAGTAGGCCCTGCCCATATGCAGCAAATATTGTCGAGAATAAATCTTAACAATAACTGCTTTATAACCGCAATGCCAAATGCAGGTTATCCTCTGCTCGTACGCAACCGAGTAAAGTATGCCGACAATCCGCTGTATTTTGCCTCTAAAGTGAGCGATATGGCTTTGATTGGTGCTGATATAGTCGGCGGCTGCTGTGGCACTACTCCCGAATATATTAAAGACCTTGCCGAAACCGTTGATTTAACACCTGCCGTAAAATCAAGTGAAACGGCAGCTAAAAAAGAATGTGAAAAGCCGATTATAAAAAAGGGCTTTTTCAGAAATACAGACGGTACAATTAAGGATAAAAAGTTAATAGCCGTAGAGCTTGCTCCACCGTTTGGTGCTGATGATAAGAAATTGCTTGAGGCGGCACATAGTCTTAAAGGGCTTGGTGTAGATGTGCTTACATTTCCTGATTCTCCGTCAGGCAGAACAAGAATTGACTCTGTTCTTATGGCTCAAAAGGTTAAAAATGAAACAGGCTTTGATGTAATGCCGCATATCTGTTGCCGAGATAAAAACGCTATTGCCATGCGTTCCACATTCCTCGGCGCAAGCATAAACGGGATAAATAATTTCCTTATCATAACAGGCGATCCGATTCCTGTTATGGCAAGACAGGTAGTAAAATCCGTATTCAATTTTGATTCTGTCGGTCTTATGCGCATTGCAGACGAAATGAACAGCGACTCGCTTAAAAATCAGCCTATCACTTATGGCGGCGCTATAAATCAAGGCAGACTGAGGATTGAAGCCGAAATAAAGCGTGTGCAAAAGAAAATGGACGCAGGCGCTGAGTTTTTTCTCACTCAGCCCGTATTTACAGCAGAAGATGCCGAGCGTTTGCGCAGAGTAAAAGAAGAAACGGGCGCAAGAATTTTGTGCGGAATTATGCCGCTGGTAAGCCGTAAAAACGCTTTGTTTATGAAAAACGAGATTTCAGGCGTTAATGTTACCGATGAAGTCATTGAGCGTTATCCCGAAAGCACCTCAAGAGAGGACGGGGAAAATATAGGCGTTGAGCTTGCCAAGGAAATGATTGCTATTACAAAAGACTTTGCAGACGGATACTACTTTTCTTTCCCGTTCAACAGAACATATTTGCTTAAAAGAATTATAACCGAAATTTAATGTAAAATATCTGTAAAGAGTTACAAATTTCTTGACAAAATATGATATTTGGTTTATTATAAAAATAATGTGAGAGTGAATCTTACATATTTTAGCGTGAAAAAGATTTCTGTTTTCATGCAAATATATGACCACTTGCATATGCAAGTTAAGCCCATACGGACAGGCGGGTCAGCTGCCGAGCGTGGCGCAAGCCACATTATTGATTGAGTTAAAAGCTCAAATTTTATAAGTCGATTACTTATCATCAGTGCAACAGCACATCACTTGTGAAACGGTCAATAAGAGCAGAACGGTATATTTGCTACATTAGCTCTGAAAACGGAATTCTTCTATTAACTGTCAGCATAAGCGGCAGAAAATAAATCATATATCCGTTATTTAACAGGTGGTGCATTGTGCCACCTGTTTTTTTGTTGCATTATTTTTGATAAGTCGAAAGGGTAATGTAAATGGATATAAACGCACAAAAGAAAGCCCCCGTATATGAGGCTTTGCAAAAATTTCGCAAACAAAGGGTTGTGCCCTTTGATGTACCCGGTCATAAAAGAGGAAGAGGAAACCACGAGCTTGTTGAGCTGCTCGGCGAAAAATGCGTTGGACTTGATGTAAACTCAATGAAACCGCTTGATAACCTCTGTCACCCTGTATCTGTAATTCTTGAGGCAGAACAGCTTGCGGCAGATGCATTCGGCGCAGGTCACGCATTCTTTATGGTAGGCGGTACAACCTCTGCGGTACAGAGTATGATATGGTCAGTGTGCAAAGCAGGCGATAAAATTATTTTGCCGAGAAACGTGCACAAAAGCGTTATTAATGCTCTTGTGCTCTGCGGAGCGGTGCCTGCCTATGTAAATCCCGATGTAGATAAAAAAATAGGTATTGCGCTCGGTATGGAACTTTGTCAGGTTGAGAACGCAATCAAAGAAAATCCCGATGCAGTGGCTATCCTTGTAAACAATCCGACCTATTACGGAATTGCCTCTGATTTAAAAGCAATCGTAAAGCTCGCTCATGCTCATGGTATGAAAGTGCTTGCAGACGAGGCGCATGGCACACATTTCTATTTTGGCGAGGACTTGCCTGTGTCTGCTATGGAGGCAGGCGCAGATATTGCGGCGGTTTCTATGCATAAATCCGGCGGAAGTCTTACGCAAAGCTCACTGCTGCTTACAAACAAAAATGTTCGCTGGGAGTATGTGGCGCAGATAATTAATCTTACGCAGACCACAAGTGCAAGCTATTTGCTTATGTCGAGTCTTGATATTTCACGAAGAAATCTTGCATTACGAGGTAAGGAGTCATTTGCAAAGGTTATGAAAATGGCTGAGTATGCCCGAAATGAGATAAACGAAATCGGCGGCTATTACGCTTACGGCAGAGAGCTTAACAACGGCAGCAGTGTTTTTGATTATGATGTAACCAAACTTTCAGTTTACACAAGAGATATAGGGCTTGCCGGAATTGAAGTTTACGACTTACTGCGTGACGAATACGATATCCAGATAGAATTCGGCGATATAGGCAACATACTTGCCTATATTTCAATCGGCGACAGAATACAGGACATTGAAAGACTTGTAGGTGCGCTTGCCGATATTAAAAGGCTTTATTCAAAGGACAATGCAAAAATGCTTAGTATGGAGTACATTCCGCCTATTGTATCGGCAACACCGAGAGATGCGTTTTATGCAGACAAAGAAATGCTGCCGATTGAACAGACGGCAGGAAGAATTTGCAGTGAATTTGTTATGTGCTATCCGCCCGGAATACCTATTCTTTCACCGGGTGAAATGATTACAGATGAAATTATAGAGTATATTAATTATGCAAAAGCAAAAGGCTGCTCAATGCAGGGTACGGAAGACCCGTATATTGAAAAACTTAATGTATTGAAATAAAGTTTTTTAAGGTTACTAATAATGCGTTTTGTAAAAAACGAACCAAAGGAGTGTTTATATGGAATTTTGGTTTTCTGAAAGACATACCGATAATGTTGAGCTTTCTATAAGAGTTGAAAAACAGCTATTCAGCGGTCAGAGCGATTTTCAGCGAATTGATGTTTTTGATTCTGTGGAGTTTGGCAGATTTCTTACTTCAGACGGTAATGTGATTTTCAGTGAGAAAGACGAGTTTACCTACGATGAGATGATTGTTCATGTGCCTATGGCGGTTCATCCGAATGTAAAAAAGGTGCTTGTAATCGGCGGCGGCGACGGCGGTGTTGCCAGAGAGCTTTCACATTATGAAGAGATTGAAGTTATAGATGTTGTTGAGCCTGACGAGATGTTTGTTGAGGTGTGCAAGGAGTATTTTCCCGACAACTCAAAGGGACTTGATGACGAGCGAGTTAATATATATTATCAGGACGGACTTAGGTTTTTAAGAACAAGTCATAACGAATATGATTTAATTATTAATGACGCAACCGACCCGTTCGGACACACTGAGGGACTTTTTACAAAAGAGTTTTACGGCAGCTGCTACAAGGCACTTAAAGATGACGGAATTATGGTATATCAGCACGGCAGTCCTTTCTATGATGAGGACGAGGGTGCTTGCAAGGCTATGCACAAGAGGGTGTATAGCTCATTCCCGATAAGCAGAGTTTATCAGGCGCATATTCCTACCTGTGCGGCAGGTTATTGGCTGTTTGGCTTTGCATCTAAAAAGTATCATCCGCTCAAAGACCTTGACGCTAAAAGATGGAACAAGCGTGGCATAAAGACATGGTATTATACAACTAATCTTCACAGAGGCGCTTTTATGCTGCCAAAGTATGTTGAGGATTTACTTGCAGAAGAAGAAAAATAATTTTATATATTGGAGGAAAACAAAATGAGCAGACTTTTAATTATCGGTTGTGGCGGTGTTGCAGGTGTTGCAATTCACAAGTGTTGTCAGAACAGCGATGTTTTTACAGAAATTTGCATTGCAAGCAGGACGAAATCAAAGTGTGACGCTATAAAAGCAAAACTTGAAAACACAACAAAAACGGTTATTACAACCGCACAGGTAAATGCCGACAGTAAGGACGAGCTTGTGGCTCTTATTAATTCATACAAGCCCGATGCGGTATTAAACCTCGCACTTCCGTATCAGGATTTAACAATTATGGACGCCTGCCTTGAAACCAAAACAGACTACATTGATACGGCAAACTATGAACCGGAGGACACAACAGACCCCGAATGGAAAGCTGTTTACGAAAAACGCTGCAAAGACCTTGGCTTTACCGCTTACTTTGATTATTCATGGCAGTGGGCATATAAAGAAAAGTTTGAAAAAGCAGGTATTACAGCACTCCTCGGCACAGGTTTTGACCCGGGTGTTACAAGCGTATTTACAGCTTATGCACTAAAGCATTATTTTGATGAAATACATTATATTGATATTCTCGACTGCAACGGCGGCGACCACGGCTATCCGTTCGCCACAAACTTTAACCCTGAAATCAATCTTCGTGAGGTATCCGCAAACGGCTCTTACTGGGAGGACGGCAAGTGGGTTGAAACCAAGCCTATGGAAATTAAGAGAGTATATAACTTTGACGGAGTGGGCGAAAAGGATATGTATCTTCTCCACCACGAGGAAATAGAATCACTTGCTAAGAACATTCCAAATGTAAAGCGAATCCGTTTCTTTATGACATTCGGACAGAGCTACCTTACACATATGCAGTGCCTCGAGAATGTCGGTATGCTTTCTACCGAGCCTGTTATGTATGAGGGCAGAGAAATTGTGCCGATTCAGTTCTTAAAGGCTCTCTTGCCTGACCCGGCATCTCTCGGCCCACGCACAAAAGGCAAGACAAATATCGGCTGTATCTTTACAGGCATTAAGGACGGTAAGAAAAAGACAATTTATATCTACAATATGTGCGACCATCAGGAGTGCTATAAAGAGGTCGGCTCGCAAGCTGTATCATACACAACAGGTGTGCCGGCTATGATCGGTGCGTCGCTTGTTCTTAGCGGTCAGTGGAAAAAGCCTGGTGTTTATAATGTTGAGGAGTTTGACCCCGATCCGTATATGGAGGCACTTAATAAATTCGGTCTTCCTTGGGTTGTTGACGAAAATCCCGTAACAGTTGAGTAAGCCGATGAAATTTACAGAATTACCAACACCTTGCTATGTAATTGATGAGCAAAAGCTGATAAAAAACCTTGAAATATTAAAAAGCGTACAAGACAGGACAGGCTGTAAAATATTGCTTGCTCAAAAGGCATTTTCCGCTTTTTGCGTGTATCCGCTTATGAGCAAATATTTGTCAGGCACAACGGCAAGCGGACTTTATGAGGCAAAGCTCGGATATGAATGTTTCGGCAAAGAAACGCACATTTTCGCACCTGCTTTTAAGGAGAATGATTTTGAAGAGATTTTAAAAATCTGCGGTCATATTGTTTTTAACTCATTTTCTCAACTTGAAAAATACAGGGATAAATGGCAAAATGCAGATGTAAGCGTAGGCATACGACTTAACCCCGAATTTTCCACACAAGAGGGACACGAAATCTATGACCCGTGCGCTTACGGTTCAAGACTTGGGGTTACAAAGGCAAATTTCAGAGAAGATTTGCTTGACGGAGTTGAGGGCTTTCACTTTCACACATTGTGCGAGCAAAATTCAGATGATTTGGTGTCTACTTTTAAGGCAGTTGAAGAAAAGTTCGGCAAGTATTTTTATAACGCAAAATGGCTCAACTTTGGCGGCGGACATCATATTACACGAGATGATTACGATACAAAGGCGCTTGTTGACCTTATAAAGTATGTTCAAAATAAATACGATGTTGAAGTTTATCTTGAACCAGGTGAGGCAGCGGCACTGAATGCAGGCTATCTTATTACAGAGGTTATGGACATTGTTCACAACGGACTTGATATTCTGATTCTTGATGCATCTGCCGCCTGTCATATGCCTGATGTTCTTGAAATGCCGTACAGACCGCCGCTCAAAAACAGCGGTAAGCCTAATGAAAAAGCGTTTACTTATCGTTTGTCATCTTGTACCTGCCTTGCAGGCGATGTAATCGGCGATTACAGCTTTGACAGTGAAGTTAAAATCGGTGACAGACTGATTTTTGAGGATATGGCGATTTACTCAATGGTAAAGAACAATACCTTTAATGGTATGCCGCTGCCGTCAATTGTGCTTATGCATAATGAAGATAACTGCGAGGTTATAAAAGAATTTTCGTACAACGATTTTAAAGAGAGGCTTTCATAAATGAGCTTTGAGTATATAAAAAACAAATTTCCGACTGACGATGGCTTTTGTATGCCTGCTGAATTTTCAAAACATTCTGCCACCATTATGATTTGGCCCGAAAGACCCGGAAGTTGGTGCTATGAGGCAAAATTTGCCGAAAAGGTTTTTGCGGAAATTATAGGGAAAATTGCGGAGTTTGAAAAGGTATTTGTGCTTGCAAGCGACAAAAAATTTGCTCACGCAAAGGCTTGCCTTGAAGGTGTTAAAAATGCGGAAGTTTTGAATATAAATTCCGATGATGCATGGGCAAGGGATACCGCCCCGACTTTTGTTGTAAACAATAACGGCGAAATTCGTGCCATCGACTGGCAATTCAACGCATGGGGCGGCGAATATGACGGTCTGTATGCAAATTGGGAGAATGACGATAAAATTCCATATGAACTTTGCAAAACGCTTGGCGTTCCGTTGTATGACGCACATCCGTTTGTGCTTGAGGGCGGCTCAATTCATACTGACGGAGAGGGCACGCTCATTACAACAGAAGAATGTCTGTTAAGTAAAGGCAGAAATCCGCAGCTGACAAAAGCCGAGATTGAAGAAAAGCTAAATAAATACCTCGGTATAAATAAAATAATCTGGCTGCCAAAGGGCATTTATAATGATGAAACCAACGGGCATATAGATAACATATGCGCATTTGTCGCTCCGGCAGATGTTGTACTTGCGTGGTGTGATGATGAAAATGACCCGCAATATGCAATATCAAAAGCGTGCCTTGATATTCTTGAAAATTCAACCGACAATAAAGGAAGAAAGATTAAGGTCCATAAACTGCCTGTTCCGAAAATTCCCGTGACAGTTACCGAAAATGATATAAAAGGATATATATTCGAGGACGGTGAGGACACAAGAGAAGTCGGAGAAAGGCTTGCGGCATCGTATGTTAATTTTTATTTTTGCAACGGCGCTGTAATTTTACCTCAATTCGGCGGTGAAAATGCCGAAAGCGACAGAGTTGCCGCAGAAATTCTTGAAAGAGTTTGTAAAGACAGAAAAATTATTCCGATTTATGCAAGAGATATTATTGTCGGCGGAGGCAATATTCATTGCATTACACAACAAATTCCGTTTGCCGATAAGGGAGGTAAAATATGAGAAAAGTTAAGGTATCGGCGGTTCAGATGAAATGTACAACCGATGTTTGGGAGAATATAGCAAATGCCGAAAAATTTGTGCGACAGGCAAAAGAAGACGGCGCAAATATTGTTTTACTCCCCGAACTGTTTGAAAGACAATATTTTTGTCAGGAAAGACGATATGATTATTATAATTTTGCAAAGCCTGCACTTGAAAATGACGCTGTACTTCATTTTTCAAAAGTGGCAAAAGAGCTTGAAATTGTAATGCCTGTCAGCTTTTATGAGCGTGACGGAAACCGACTTTTTAACAGCGTTGCGGTAATTGATGCTGACGGTGAAATTCTCGGTGTGTACCGCAAAACCCACATTCCCGATGACCATTATTATCAGGAAAAATTTTACTTTATTCCCGGTGATACGGGGTTCAAAACTTTTAAAACTAAGTTCGGTACAATCGGTGTAGGCATTTGCTGGGATCAATGGTTCCCTGAAACCGCAAGAGCCCTCGCATTAAATGGCGCTGAATTGATTTTCTATCCGACCGCTATCGGTTCAGAACCTATACTTGAGTGCGACAGTATGCCGCATTGGAGAAGATGTATGCAGGGGCACTCCGCAGCGAATGTAATTCCTGTTATTGCGGCAAATCGAATAGGCAGGGAAGATGTAACTCCGAGTGAAGAAAACGGCAATCAGACATCATCGCTGATTTTTTACGGCTCATCTTTCATTACAAACGAAACGGGAGAGATTATTAAATCTGCGTCAAGAGATGAAGAAACCGTGCTTACAGCAGAGTTTGACCTTGACGAGATTTTTCAAAACAGACTCGGCTGGGGAATATTCCGTGACAGACGCCCTGATTGCTATAAAGTAATTACTGAAAAATAAACAGATATAAAAACAGAGCAGACCTATTAATTTTAAGTCTGCTCTGTTTGTTTTTTAAAAATTAAACCTATTATTTATCCGCCTGAATTTTTACAAACTGTTCCTGCATATAGCTGTAAACATCGTCGGGTACATTTGTAAATACATAACATTTGTCGAGATATTCGTCACTCGGGAAGATAAGTTCGTTATTTTTTATATCCTCGTCAAGATACTCGTCGTATGCTTTCTGATTAGGTGTTGCGTAGTAGAGATATTCAAAGTTAGCTGCCGCAATTTCAGGTGACTGCATAAAGTTAATGAATTTTTCTGCATTTTCTTTATTTTTACTGCAAGTAGGAATACACATTGCGTCATAGAAAAGGTTTGAACCGCCCTCCGGAATTGCGTAATCCAAATCTTCGTTATTGTCCATCATAGTTACAATATCGCCTGCATAGTACGGAGCAATAGCCGCCTGACTGTTTTCCATTTCGGTAAACACCTGATCCATAACATACTTTTTAAGCAAAGACTTTTGCTCGGAAAGTTTTGCAGCCGCCTTGTCAACATCTTCTTTTGTGCATTCGGCAGGATTAATACCGCAAAGCTGCATTGCAATTGCCATAGCGTCACGGCTGTTGTTAAACATAAGAATGTCGCCGCTTAACGATTTATCCCAAAGTGCTTCCCATGAAGTTGGCTTTGTTGCCACTTTTGTTTTGTCATAAACCATTGAAGTAACGCCCCAGGTGTAGCAAACAGTGTATTTACCCTCAGGGTCGCAGGAAAGATTTTTAAAGCGTTCCATAAGGTTATCTTTGTTAGGAATGTTGCTGTAATCAAGTTCCTGCAGCATATTTTCGCTTATGAGCTTGCTTATCATATAATCCGACGGAATAACAACATCATAACTTACATTGCTGTTTTTAAGCATATTGTAAAGTTCTTCGTTGGTTTCGTAAGTGGTGTAGTTTACCTTGATGTTGTATTCATTTTCAAATTCGTCAATTACATCAAGAATACCGTCCTCGCCGTTTGCAATATATTCGCCCCAATTATAAACATTGACTTCGCCGTCATAGCTTTTGCCGCAGCCTGCCATTGCAGAACAAGCAGCAGTGCCGATAAGTAACGAAAGGGCAATGCAGCCGAATTTTTTCATTTTTCAATCTCCCTTACTTCAGTTTATTATTTCACCTTTTCCTCGTGTCTTTCACGAATGTTTATAAGAACCATTATAATCAGAATTGCCAAAAACAACAGAGCGGAAAGCGCATTGATTTTCGGCGATATTCTTCTATGTGTCATTGAGTAAATTTCAATAGAAAGATTTTGGAACTTTGCTCCTCTTGTAAAGTAAGTGATTATAAAATCGTCAAGAGAATAAGTAAAGCTCATTAAAAGTCCCGAAAATATACCGGGCATAAGCTCGTGAATTACCACCTTGTAAAATGCCTGCCATTGATTACAGCCAAGGTCAAGAGCCGCATCATAAATGCTTTGATCCATTTTGCGTATTCGTGGCATTACATTTAGCACTACAAACGGCACACAAAAGCATATATGAGCAATCAAAACAGTAACAAAACCCATTTCAAAATTAAAAAGAACGCCTAAGAATGTAAATAAAAGCATAAGCGATACGCCCATTACAATGTCAGGACTGATGATAGGAATGTTAGACACACTCTGAATCATAAGTCTTTTTTTGCCTTTGAAATTATTAATTCCGATTGCGGCGGCAGTGCCGAGTATTGTTGCAAAAACAGATGCAAGCACTGCAATTATAAGTGAATTGCCGAGTGCGTTTATTATATTGTCATCTCTGAAAAGCTGTTCGTACCACTTGAGTGAAAAACCTTTCCAAACAGTAGTTTTGCCCTCGTTAAACGAAAATATAATCAGTACAAAAATCGGCAGATATAAAAACAGCATTACAAGTGAAATATATATCTTTGAGGCAATATGCTTATTTTTCATTATGCAATCGCCTCCTCATCTCCAAAGAAATTCATAAGTACAAGGAACACAAGAATAAATATCATAAGTATAAGCGAAATAGCCGAACCTGTACTCTGGTCTGTCCAGAACACCTTGTCTATTATGTCACCGATCATAATGTCATTTGTGCCGCCCAGGTATTGAGCTACAAGGAAAGTGCTTGCCGAAGGAACAAACACAAGAGTAATGCCCGAAATTACACCCGGAATACTCAGTGGCAATACTACCTTGCTGAAAACATGAAATCCGTTTGAACCGAGGTCTTGAGCCGCCTCAATAAGACCGTTGTCTATTTTGCTCATTACGGTGTAAATCGGCAAAATCATAAACGGCAGATATTCATAAACCATACCAAGTATAACCGCACCGGAATTTCCGAGGTATGTTCCGTGTATGCCGAAGAACGATAAAAATGTATCGAGAGGGCCGTTCGTCTGAAGTATCATAACCCACGCATAAATTCTAAGCAGAAAGTTCATCCACATAGGAATCATTAAAAGCATATTTATAAGATTTTGAGTGGACGATTTCATTTTTGTGAGCTTATATGCAAGAGGGTAAGCAATTACAAGACATATAGCGGTTGAAATGAGCGCTATCCATAACGACCTGACAAACACTTCGCCGTAAAAGAAAGCCTTGTTAAATGCCTCTAAAGAAAAGTTGCCGTTCTTATCTGTAAAAGCAGTTATAGCAACCATAACCATTGGTATCATTGTAAAAACTGCCATCCAAATAATGTAGGGAATGGAGGGTTTGCGTGATTTCATCTTTAACCCTCCTCGTCAGATAAAACCTCAAACTCGGCTTTATCAAAATCAAATGAAAGCGGAACATAGGTTGCAACCTGTTCATCGGTATCACTGAGCATAAGCCATTTTCTTGTATCCGACTCAAGAATAATCTCGTTATGCTCACCTTTGTATATTACAGATTCAATATATAAATCAGTAAGGTCACCGTTGCCGTCACCTGCAAGTGAAAGCGCATCCGGCGGAAGTGTGATTTTTAATTTTGTGCCTTCTTCAAAATAATGATTTTTAACTTCAATAGTTTCATCCTCAAACTCAAAGCTGAAAGTATTTTCATCTTCGTTAGCAGAGGTAACTGTGATTTCAATTTCATTGTTGTAGAAAGGCAAAAGCTTGTTCATAATCTGAATATTGAAAGGAATTACCCGCATACCTATTTGACTTCCGATTTCGGCTGATGTGGTAGAGTGAATAAGAATTTCACACTTGCCGCACATTACGCTCATTTCGTAATGAACGCCCTTGAAAGTCGATTTAACAACAGTACCTGTAAGCTGACCGTTTTCCGGAGAAGTGATTTCAATATCCTCGGGTCGTATAACAACATCAACAGGTGTGTTTTCACCAAAGCCCTTATCTACGCACTCAAACTGCTTGCCGAGAATTTCAACCCGACAGTCGCCAAGCATTGTTCCGTTAAGAATATTTGCCTCGCCGATAAAATCAGCTACGAATGCGTTTACAGGTTCATTGTAAATATCCTCAGGCGAGCCAACCTGCTCAACAACACCGTTGTTCATTACAATAACGGTATCGCTCATTGTAAGAGCCTCTTCCTGATCATGTGTAACATATATAAAAGTTTTCTGCGAGTTCTGCTGAATTTCTTTTAATTCAATCTGCATACTTTTTCTGAGCTTTAAGTCGAGTGCACCAAGCGGCTCGTCAAGCAAAATAACCTCAGGGTCACATACCAATGCTCTTGCAATCGCAACTCGCTGCTGCTGACCGCCCGAAAGTTTTGTAACCGCTCTCTTTTCATAGCCTTTAAGGTCTACTACGGCAAGCATTTTAGAAACTCTCTCTTTGATTTCGTTCTTAGGTACTTTTTTTAGCTTTAAACCGAAAGCAACATTATCGAATACATTTAGATGTGGGAAAAGCGAGTATTTCTGAAATACTGTATTAACATTTCTTTTATTAGGCGGCATACCGTTGATTTTTTTGCCGTCAAACAGAACATCTCCACTTTCAGGCTCAACAAATCCGCCAATAATTCTGAGGGTTGTGGTTTTTCCGCAGCCGCTCGGCCCAAGGATAGTTATAAATTCCTTGTCTTTAAAGTCAAGATTAATGTGGTTTAAAATTACCTCTCCGTCAAATCGGACGAATATATCCCTTAAAGATATAATGGTATTTTTTCCTGACTGCTCCATTCACGCACCCCTGTTCGTTAAAAGTTTATGTGCTTTTTATTGCATAATTAAAGGACGGAGAGTGATAGTTGGTAATAGCCTTAACCAAGCGAACACCGTCCGCCCCCACAATTCACTGTTGCAATATTGTAAAGACAAAAGCATACCAATAAATTATAGTCTTTTTTGCAGTAAAAGTCAATTATTATATTTTTGCAAATACCGCTTTTATGCGCAGATTTATTGCATAATCCGTTAATTTGCCCGATTCAAATAAAAAAACTAAAATTTATTCACTAAGCTTGTTCCTTGCGTATACAGTAAAGCGTTTATTTGTTATAATAACTAAAAATGCTGCGGTTAATTTGTTAAAATAAAACATATATTTTTGTGGAGTATTTTGGTATAATTAAAAGGAAATCAAATACTTGGAAAGGACGGATTTCATTTATGAGTAAACTTAAAAAGCTGACAAGCGTTGTGCTTGCGGCAACTATCGTTTCTTCTGCATCTGCAATGGCTCTTACAGCAGCCGCAGCGGAAAACGATAATGCGGTTTCTGCCGCAGACTATAATCTGCAAAACAATGTTCAGGACGGCGTAATTTTACACGCTTTTAACTGGTCATACAAAACAATTAAGGAAAACCTGCCTGCAATTGCAGCAGCCGGTTATTCTACAATTCAGACATCACCTGTTCAGCAGCCGAAAGACTACTCGACATCAAGAGATGTTGCGGGTCAGTGGTGGAAACTTTATCAGCCTGTAAGCCTTTCTGTTGCTAAGAACTCATGGCTCGGCACAAAAGATGACCTCAAAGACCTTTGTGCAGAGGCTGAAAAGTACGGCGTAAAAATTATTTGCGACATTGTTTCTAACCATATGGGCAGTGAAAGCGAAGATACACCTAATGTTGTAAGCTCACAGGTTAAAACATATGCTCCTGATATTTACGACAATGCAAGTACTTTCTTCCGTAACAACAAAATTACTGTATCAGACAGCAGTGTAGAAAATGTAGTTCAGGGACATCTTAATTCCTGCCCTGACCTCAACACAAACAGCACAGTTGTTCAGAATAAGGTTATCTCACTTCTTAAGGAATGTATCGACTGCGGTGTTGACGGTTTCCGTTTTGATGCGGCAAAACACATTGAAACTCCCGATGACGGTGAATATGCTTCTGATTATTGGAAGAACATTACAGAGACTGCAGGCTCATATTACAAAACAAAAACAGGCGACAATCTTTATATTTACGGTGAGATTCTTAACAACTGCGGTTCCGGCAGAAGTTACAGTTCTTACACAAAGTACATTAGTGTAACAGATAACAAAACAGGTGACTCTGTACTCGCAAATGTGGTAAATGGCAAGGCATCGACTGCCGCAAGCTCAAACTACAAGTCAGGCGTTGCCGCATCCGATGCAGTTCTTTGGGCAGAGTCGCACGATACATACGAGGGCGAGTCAGGTTCAGGCGGTATCAAAAACACCTCTAAAGTATCTGACGAAAACATCACTAAAGCATGGGCTATCATAGCCGCAAGAAAAGACGCAACTTCACTATACTTTGCTCGTCCTGGCGCTGCTTTAATGGGCGATGCCGCTGAGGACACAACATATAAGAGCACAGCAGTTTCTGAAATCAATAAGTTCCACAACCTCTTTGTAGGTAAGAGTGAAAAGCTCGGTGCTGTTGACAATGTAGCTTATGTTGCAAGAGGTACAAGCGGTATTGTTCTTGCTAACTGCGGCGGCAATGAAAAGTCAGTCAGCATTTCAGATACAGGCCTTGCAAACGGTACTTACACAGATACAGTTTCGGGTGCTAAGTTTACAGTTGCTAACGGTGTACTTACAGGTAACATCGGCTCAACAGGTGTTGCTGTTGTTTATAACGGTACAACAACTCCAAGAAATACCTGCTCAGTAGAGAGCGGCGATTTCAAGGGCGATACACTTACAATCAACCTTGGTCTTGACAACGCAGCATCAGGTACATACTGCATTGACAATTCTAAACCTGTAACTTACACAGGTGATATTGCAATCAGAGTAGGTTCAGACTACGCTTACGGCGAAACTATTAACCTTACTCTTACAGCAACAGACGGCAAAAATACAACAACCACTACTTATAAATACAATAAGCAGGAGGCTGCGTCATCAGGCGTTTATGTATTCTTTGCATCTGAAAAGAGAGAAACAAGCGCAAGATGGAAAGCACCTTACAATGTTTACATCTATGATGAGGAAACATCTAAGGAAGAAACATACAAGGCATCTAACTGGCCGGGCACAAAGATGAACTATGATAAGGCAACAGGTTATTACTATGTAGAAATTCCTACAACCTGTATTGCAACCGATGCAGACGAAAACGAGTATGAGTCAAACTTTGACCTTGCACACTCTTCAAACACAAGAGTTATCTTCAGCGACAGCTCAAATGTAAACTCTGCTCCTCGTCAGTATCCATCGGAAAAGGGCCTTAAATTAAAAGGAACTTCTAAAATTTTTGGTCTTACAAAGACAACTTCATGGGAAGACACAACACTTGTACCTACAGTTGAATCACAGCCTGCAACTGAGGTTGTAAGAGGTGATAAGGCTTATAAGTACGGCGATATTAACACAGACGGTAAGTTTGATGTTCAGGATGTAACAGCACTTCAGCTTATTGTAGCCGAGTCAACTAAACCATCTCAGCTTATCTATGCTTTAGCTGATCTCAATCAGGACGCAATCGTTGATGTAAGAGATGTAACAATTCTTCAGTGTTATGTTGCACGCAAGACAGAGGGTACAGGCGTTACAGGTCAGGTTTATAATGCCCCTGTTAAGCCTACACAGCCTACTACTCAGCCAACAACACAACCTACAACACAGAAACCTACAACTGAGCCGACAACAGCTCCTGCTCCGCAGAAATACACGCTTTACCTTAAAACACAGCTCACATGGATGACATCAATGGGTACTAACCTCTATGCTTTTGATAACGATACAAAGCAGTCATATCAGCTTGAGCAGGATACAGATGATTACCCGAATGTATTTAAGGCTGAGGTAGACAGCACAGTTACAAATGTAACATTTTACAGAGCAAACGATATGGTTGACGAAATGTCAAAGCCATCAAGCGAAGGCCCTATATACAATGCTTGGGCAGCAACTGTAAGCAGCACAAACAACTGCTACACACTTGAAAGCGTTGATGAATCAACAGACAAAGCAACAGCGACAGTTGGCCCATATGTTAAGGAAGAGGCTCCGGAGTGGACTCTTGATGTGGTTTACTTTGATAACTCAAAAACAAAGTGGAAAGAAGTATATATTTACGGTTGGGGCAACGGCCTTTACAACGAGGCATATAAAATGACTCAGATTGCCGGTACTGATATTTGGAAATACGAACTTCCTGAGCCAATGTATCCTGGCACTGAGTGTATGCTCTTTAAGAACACATTATCTACTTGGGACAAGCAGACAAAGAATGTTAAGGTTGTAGAGGGCAAGAACCTTTATGACGGTAAGACAAAGACTTGGGTAGGTACTTACGAAGAGTAATTATTCGCTTTGCTTTATGGTTTATAATAACCAATAAAAATAATTTAATAATTTTGCAGGCATACTTTTGTGTGCCTGCAATTTTTATGGAAAATTTAATTTTAACTATTGACTTAAACTTAGCTTTAAGTGCTATGATTCAATTAATGAAGTGATAATTATATATCACATTACAAAATTGTATTTTGACTTGGAGGTATAATTATGGCAGTTAAACAGACCGCAGGCAGAGATTCGCTCGGTGAATTTGCTCCTAAATTTGCAGAAATTAATGATGATGTGCTTTTTGGCGAGGTATGGTCAAGAGAGGATAAGCTTTCACTTCGTGACCGCTCTCTCGTAACCGTTACGGGCACTTATGTCACAGGGACTTACCGATTCATCATTTAAGTATCATCTTATGTCTGCTAAAAAGAACGGCATTACAAAAACGGAAATTGCCGAAATTCTTACTCATGCAGCATTTTATGCAGGTTGGTCAAAGGCTTGGGCTGTATTCAGAATGGCAACAGAGGTGTGGGTTGACGAAAGTGAAGATGTGAGCAATAAGGAGAAGTATCAGCAGTCAATTTTATTCCCAATCGGAAACCCGAATGACGGATTTGCAAAATACTTTATCGGTCAGAGCTATCTTGCACCGTTGTCTACAACTCAGGTTGGCATTTTTAATGTAACTTTTGAGCCGAAGTGCCGCAATAATTGGCATATACATAACGCTAAAACAGGTGGCGGACAGATTTTGGTTTGCGTAGGCGGCAGAGGATATTATCAGGAATGGGGCAAAGAGGCTGTTGAGTTAAAGCTGGGTGATTAGTGAATATTCCTACCGGCATTAAGCATTGGCATGGCGCAGCTCCCGACAGCTGGTTCTCTCATCTCGCAGTTGAAGTTCCGGGTACAGAAACTTCTAATGAATGGCTCGAGGCTGTAAGTGATGAGGAATATTCAAAATTAAAATAATTTTCACTAATCAAATCATCATATAAAGAAAAAACGATAGGCAACATTTTCGCCTATCGTTTTTTCTTTGTTTTATCTTAATCGTTTAAAAAAGCTCTTTAACAGCTCAGCACATTCTTCCTGCATAATTCCGCCTTTGTAATTTGGCTTGAAATTATACGGCATTTCAAAAAGATTTGTAATAGTGCCGCAAGAGCCGTTTTTAAAATCATATGCACCAAAATACACCGTCGGAATATGTGCATTTATAATTGCGCCGGCACACATAGGGCAAGGCTCAAGCGTTACATAAATTTCACAATTCCATAGCCGCCAGCCACCGAGAGCCTTGCAGGCATTGTTAATAGCATCTGTTTCAGCGTGAAGAAGTGCGTTTTTTTCTTTTTCTCGTCTGTTCCTGCCCGTTGCAACAATTTCATCGTTTCGCACAATAACAGCACCAACGGGAACTTCGTCATCTTCAAAAGCCTCACGAGCAAGTTCGAGCGCTTTTTCCATATATTTTATATCAAAATTACTCATAGTATTACTGCCGTATATATGGTTTCCAAAATAAAAATAGAAACAATGGTAATTACACCCGGATTAAAGAAAAAGCATTTTACTTTTTCTTTAAGTGAAAGTGAAATTAATTGCGAGGTATCGCTGATGCTGAGAAAGTTTTTATCCTTTTTCATTATATATAGAAAAGCAAGGATTCCGAGCACTAACATACCTACAAACAGAGAATAGTATAAAATGTAGAATGAGCGTGTGGTAAGCATACTCTGACTTCGAATTATATCCATCATTACAGAATAAAAATTATTTACAAAATGAATGATGATTGACGGAATAATTGAATTTGCCTTGCAGTCGATATATGCAAAAACAAGACCGAGAATGAATGCAAAAGGAATCTGAATTATGTTGCCGTGCATTCCGCCAAACATAACAGCCGAAGTAATAATAGCGAAAGAGTTGCCGTATTTCTTAAGAGTTCCCATCAGTATGCCGCGAAAAGCAAATTCTTCGGCAAAAGCAGGAGTAAGCGCAACCGCTATTACATATAGAATATTTTCAAACACAGATGAGGACGATGCGTCCATATCAAGATTATAGTCAATTCCGATTGAAGAAAAATTAGAACTTAAAAGGTCAGCCGCAACATTGGATACCATTGCAACTCCCATTCCCATAAGCGTGAGAGCTATAAGCATTGTGGGTTTAACAGGCTTGACTATCAATGACTCGGAAATATGAGTTTTGCTTAATTTCAAATATATAAGTCCCGGTACTACTGCCGAAGATGTTGCGGCGAGTATTTGCGAATAATAGAAAATTGGGCCTGAAGTCAGCTGCTTTGTGACTTCATATATCAATGTTTCGGTGTCAATGTTTGTTACATCCATATTCATCATCAGAGAAAATGAGAGAGCAAAGATCATAATGAACTCAATTACAAACATTGTCATAAAATATGCCAAAATATAGAATCCCAATCCGCTTGATTTCTTTTTTACGGTTTTGATATCAAGATTTTTTTTAGATTGCTGAGGACTTTGCTGATAGCCTTGCGCATATTGTGGATAAGGCGTTGAATTTACATATTGCATTTAAATCACTCCAATGGTATAATATTATCATAGTAGAGTATATATTTCAAGAAATATTTTCCTGAAATGAAAAAATAATCAAAAATCACTTGACTTTTCAGGTGAGTAGTTATATAATGTGTAGGAACAATAAAGCAAAGCAGAAATGCTTTCACCTGTGGGGTGTCGTCTGCACGGGTCAATACCTTAAACCTGATAGTTTATTTGTATTGCAATGCGGACGGAGTATTTCTGTCCGCATTATTTTTTTGAAAGGTACTTTGGAGGTGCTTAACCATCAGCAAGAAAGATATTCAGATTAACGAGGAAATCCGTGATAAAGAGCTTAGAATAATCAGCTCAGACGGACAGCAGCTCGGTATTATGTCGGCAAAGGAAGCTCTTGCACTTGCAGAGCAGAAAAATCTTGACCTTGTTAAGATTGCTCCACAGAGCGTTCCGCCTGTATGTAAAATTATGGACTACGGCAAATACCGTTTTGAGCAGGCTAAAAGGGAAAAGGAAGCAAGAAAAAATCAGCATGTTGTTGATATTAAGGAAGTTAGACTTTCTTTAAATATTGATACTCACGACTTTAATACTAAACTTAATAATGCTGTAAAGTTTATTAAGCATGGTGACAAGGTTAAGGTATCTATCCGTTTTAGAGGAAGAGAAATGGGACATCCTGAAATAGGTCTTGAAACGATGAAACGCTTTGCTGACGCTTGTGCAGAGTTTGCCTCAGTAGAAAAGCCTGCAAAGCTCGAAGGTCGCAATATGCTTATGTTTCTTGCACCAAAGTCCAATAAGTAATCACAGCTAAGGAGGATATTTATTATGCCTAAAATTAAAACTCACAGTGGTGCTAAAAAGCGTTTTAAACTTTCTAAGAACGGTAATGTAATCCGTGCTCACGCAAACAAGAGCCACATTCTTAACAAGAAAACAACTAAGCGTAAAAGAGGTTTACGCCAGACTGCTGTTACAGACAAGACAAATGTAGCTCAGATCAAGCGTTTAATTCCATATAAATAATTTTTCGCTTGTACTGCTTTTTATTTAAATAATAATCGGAGGTAATATATAATGGCACGTGTAAAAGGTGCGATGATGACTCGCAAAAGAAGAAAAAAGGTATTAAAGCTTGCCAAGGGCTACTGGGGTTCTAAATCAAGACATTTCAAAATGGCTAAACAGGCTGTTATGAAGTCAGGCAACTACGCATATATCGGCCGTAAGCAGAGAAAGAGAGATTTCCGTCGTCTTTGGATTACTCGTATTTCTGCAGCTTGCAAGGCAAACGGCACAAACTATTCAACATTTATGAATGGTCTTAAAAAGGCAGGCATTACATTGAACCGTAAGATGCTTTCAGAGATTGCTATTGCTGATCCTAAGGCTTTTACAGCTCTTGTTGAGCAGGCTAAAAACGCTTAATTTTTAAACTGTAATTGCGTTTGGGTAACACCAAACGCAATTATTTTAGGAGAAAAAAGATGTTATTTGTTACAAGTAAAGATAACAGTAATATTAAAAAGGCTGTAAAGCTAAAATCAAGTGCTAAAGAACGCCGTAAAAGCGGTCTTTTTTTGGCTGAGGGACTCAGAATTTGTATGGATGCCGTACGAAGCGGAGCACAGATTCAAACCCTATTTGTAACCGAAAAGGCTATGCAAAAACACAGCGAAGACTTTAGCTTGCTTGAACAGAATGCACAGTCTACAATATGCGTAAGCGAAAATATTTTTGCCCTTATGAGTGATACACAATCGCCACAGGGCTTTCTTTCGGTTATAAAAACACTTGACAAAACCAATGAGTTTGATACAATAAAGTGTGATGGCAAATATCTTGCACTTGATAATGTGCAGGATCCAAGCAATCTTGGCACTGTTTTGCGTTCTGCCGAGGCTTTTAATGTAAGCGGAGTTATACTTTCGGCAGACTGCTGCGATATTTACAATCCAAAGGTTGTAAGAGGCAGTATGGGTGCGGTATTTAGAATACCTTTTATAATTGAAAGCACTGTAAAGGATTTCCTTGAAAAAAATCCGCAGTTAAATTCGTATGCCGCCGTTGTAAACAGCAAAGCCGACAGTCTGACAGATGTAAAGTTTAAAATTCCTTGCGTAGTTGTCGTGGGCAATGAGGGCAACGGAATAAAAGCAGAAACAGAGCAAGCCTGCCAAAATAAAATCACCATACATATGGAGGGCAAGGCTGAATCACTCAATGCGTCTGTTGCTGCTGCAATACTAATGTGGGAAATGATGAAATGATTTCTGAAAATGCTCGTTACTGGATATGGATTTCACAATCACTTGGCTATAATAGTATAAAGGTAAAGAGAATTTCTGAACTTTATTCTGATATTGCCGATTTCTTTTCAGGCGGAGAAAAAGAGTGGAAACACTGCGGTATTTTTACGCCTAATGAGATGAAAAAACTGAACAATACGAAAATTTCAGTTGCAGATGATATTATTAAAAAATGCAGTGAGCTTAATTATTCTGTAATTGCGATTGATGACGAGCATTACCCACAAAGACTGATAAACATTGATACTCCGCCTGCCGTTATTTATATAAACGGACAGTTGCCTGAGTTTGATGATCGTCTTAGCATTTCTATTGTTGGAACAAGACGAGCTACAAGATACGGTACAGATAATTCCTTTAAATTTGCATATGCGCTTGCAAAGTACAGCGTTATTATTGTAAGCGGCGGTGCACTTGGTGTTGACTGTGCATCTCACAGAGGAGCGCTGTCTGCTAACGGAATTACAGTTTGTGTGCTTGGCTGCGGTATTAATTATAAATATCTTACCGAAAACGAGGGTATGAGAAAAGCTATTGCTCAGAGTGGTGCGGTTATATCCGAATATCCGCCCGATGAGCCGCCTTTGCGTTATAATTTTCCTGCACGAAACAGAATTATTTCGGCGCTTTCGGACGGTCTTGTAGTTATGGAGGCAGGCATTAAGAGCGGATCTCTTATTACGGCAAGAATGGCTATCGACCAGGGCAAAGAGGTGTTTGCTTTGCTTGGCAACAACAGTCCTCAAAATGAGGGGTCTAATAAGCTTATAAAAGAAGGACTTGCTCACCCTGTTACTGATTTTATGGATATACTCAGTGAGTTTAACAGCAACAGAGGTTTGTATGTAGAAGATGAAAAACTTGATTTTGACGATATTAGTTTTTCAGATCTTGAGGCAGTACCTGTAAAGGGCAAAAAGCCGACTAATAATAAGAATACAGCTAAAAGTAAAACAACAAAAGCTGTTAAAGCAGATGTATCGGAAAAGAAGAACGAAAAGTCTGCAAGCAATAATAACAGTAAATCTGCACAGCATAAGGAAAATGCACAGTCTGCGAAAAAACCGGAAGACAAACAAGAAAATGTGCAGAAAAATATTTCAGATTTGAAAGCATCTGGTTTGTCTGATACAGCGATAAATGTATATTGCCAAATCAGCAACGAGCCTGTTCATATAGATAAAATAGTAAGTGAACTTAATATACCTGTTTTTAAAGTGCTCACAGCCCTTACTCAGCTTGAAATAAAAGGCTATGTAAAGGCAATACAGGGCAGACGGTATATATTAAAATAAACGGAGGCAGTAAATGTCAGATTTAGTAATTGTTGAGTCACCGGCTAAGGCAAAGACAATCAAAAAATATCTCGGCGGTAATTACGAGGTAATTGCATCAATGGGACATGTTAGGGATTTGCCAAAGGCTCGACTCAGCGTTGATATAAAGAAAAAATTTGCACCAAAATATGAAATTATCAAAGGCAAAGAAAAGCTGGTTGAGGAGCTTAAAGACCTTGCCGAAAAAAGCGACAAAATTTACCTTGCAACTGACCCTGATAGAGAGGGAGAGGCTATTTCGTGGCACCTTGCTTATATTCTCGGTTTGCCGCTTGATGACAATAACAGAGTTGAATTTAACGAGATTACCAAAAACGGCGTAACAAACGGTATGGCTCATCCTCGTTCTATAAATATTGACCTTGTAAACGCTCAGCAGGCAAGGCGTATTCTCGACAGACTTGTCGGTTACAAGCTAAGTCCTTTTATTTCTCAGAAAATCAGACGAGGACTTTCGGCAGGCAGAGTACAGTCTGTTGCGGTAAGAATTATTGTAGACAGGGAAGAAGAAATCAGAAAATTTAAGCCTGAAGAATACTGGACTATTGATGCAAAGTTTATTCCAAAGGGTAGCAGAAAGTCTTTTTCTGCGTCGCTTTATTCAGACGCAAACGGCAAAATTAAGATTGAAAATCAGGAACAGGCAGAAAAGATTGAGCAAGACCTTGCCGATGCTGAGTATATGATTACTAAGGTAAAGCATGGCACAAGAAGAAAAACTCCTGCACCGCCTTTTATTACTTCAACCTTACAGCAGGAGGCATCAAGAAAGCTCGGCTTTCAGTCAAGACGAACAATGAAAGTTGCTCAGGAGCTTTACGAAGGTGTTGACATTGAGGGAATGGGCGCAACAGGTCTTATCACCTATATGAGAACCGACTCTTTGAGAATATCAGATATTGCCAAGGAAGAGGCAGCACAGTATATTTTAAACAGATTTGGTGAAAAGTTCCTGCCGGCAAAGCCACGAGTATTTAAAACCAAGAGCAACGCACAGGACGGTCACGAGGCTATAAGACCGTCAATGCCGAGCCTTGCGCCGGAAGATGTAAAGGCAAGCCTTACTTCTGACCAGTTTAAGCTATATAACCTTATTTGGAACAGATTTATGGCATCTCAGATGTCGGACTGTATTCAAAAAACAACACAGGCTGAAATTTCAGCTAAGGAATATATCTTTAAAGCATCGGGTTACTATGTTGATTTTGAAGGCTTTACTACTCTTTATGTTGAGAGCAAGGATACAGAGGAAGAAAAGTCTACTCAACTCCCACCGCTTGAAAAGGATATGCCTGTAAAATGCAAGGAGCTTAAAAAGAATCAGCACTTTACTCAGCCGCCTGCACGATACACAGAGGCATCACTTATCAAGGCGCTTGAGGAGTACGGAATCGGCAGACCGTCAACCTATGCGGCAACTATTACTACAATTACAAGCCGAGAGTATGTTAAGCGTGAGGCAAAGACTTTGTATCCGACAGAGCTTGGCGAGGTTATGACAAACCTTATGAAAGAGCGTTTCCCTAAGATTGTAAATTACAAGTTTACGGCACAGATGGAAGAAAATCTTGACGAGGTTGAGCATGGCAAAGAGGAATGGGTGGAACTGCTTGATGAGTTCTACTCTGATTTTGATAAAACTCTCAAAAAAGCAAAGGAAGAGATGGAGGGTGTTAAGCTCCAGCTCAAGGAAGACCAAACAGATATTATCTGCGATAAATGCGGCAGACAAATGGTGGTAAAGGTTGGCAGATACGGTAAGTTTATTGCCTGCCCCGGTTATCCTGAATGTAAGAATGTACTCAAGTTTGTTGAGAAAACAGGTGTTAAGTGCCCTAAGTGTAACGGAGATGTCATTGTAAAGCACACAAAGAAAAAGCGTGTGTTCTACGGCTGTTCAAATTATCCCGATTGCGATTTTGTAAGCTGGAACGAACCTGTTAACGAGAGATGTCCGCAGTGCGGCGGTATTCTCTTTAAGAAAAAGGGCAAAAAGCCAAAGCTGTATTGCGCAACCGAGGGTTGTGGATTTGAAAAAGAGTTTGTCGAGAAAGACGGCGAATAATTAGGATACTGTAAAGGAAAGGTGAATTCTTTGGAAAAAGACTATATCAATGTAATAGGTGCAGGTCTTGCAGGTTGTGAGGCGGCAAAACAGATTTCTGCGCAGGGAATAAAAGTTCACCTTTACGAAATGAAACCAAAGAAAAAAACACCGGCTCACCATTCCAATTTGTTTGGCGAGCTTGTGTGCTCAAATTCCTTAAAGGCAATGCGAACAGAGAGCGCCGCAGGACTTTTAAAAGAGGAAATGCGCAGACTTGATTCTTTTCTTATGAAATGCGCAGACAAATGCCAAGTGCCTGCCGGAGGTGCTCTTGCGGTTGACAGAGATATTTTTTCTAAACTTGTTACAGACGGGATAAGAACCGATGAGAACATAACGGTTTTTGAAGAAGAAATTACCGATATTCCTGATGATGCGATAACAATTATCGCCACAGGGCCGCTTACTTCGGATAATCTTGCTGAAAAAATCAGAGAGAGGTTCGGTACTTCGCTTTCATTTTTTGATGCAGCCGCTCCTATTGTGAGTGCAGAAAGCATTGATATGGATTATGCTTTCTATGCATCAAGATACGATAAAGGCAGTGGCGACGATTATATAAACTGCCCGATGAATAAAGAGGAGTACGAAACCTTTTATCAGGCACTTGTAACAGCTGAGAGGGCGCCGCTGCACAGCTTTGATGTTAACAATCCAAAAGTTTATGAGGGTTGTATGCCGGTTGAGGTAATGGCTCAGAGAGGTGAAAACACCCTGCGCTTTGGCCCGATGAAACCTGTCGGTCTTGTAAATCCTAAAACAGGGCACAGACCTTGGGCAGTTCTTCAGCTTAGAAAAGAGAATTGCGAGGGTACTATGTATAACCTTGTCGGATTTCAAACAAACCTGAAATTTGGTGAACAAAAAAGAGTGTTTTCGCTTATTCCTGCTCTGTATAAAGCGGAGTTTTATCGCTACGGTGTAATGCACAGAAATACATTTATAAATTCGCCGAAATTGCTTAATGCCGATTTCTCATTGCGAGAGAATAATACTTTATTCTTTGCAGGTCAGCTCACAGGTGTAGAGGGTTATATGGAATCTGCGGCATCGGGAATACTTGCAGGCATTAATGCAGTAAGAAGATTAAAAGAGCAAGAGCCGCTTATTTTGCCGACCGACACAATGATAGGCGCATTGGCAGGATATATATCTGACAAATATGTTGAGAAGTTCCAGCCTATGGGTGCAAACTTCGGTGTGTTACCAACTTTGGAAAATCGTCCTCGTGACAAGCAGGAGCGAGGAAAAGCATATTCCGACAGAGCGCTTAAGAGCCTTGAAGAATATCTTGCGCATAAGAATATTGAGGTGTAAAAATGAAGATTATAGTAGATGCCTTTGGAGGAGATAACGCACCGCTTGAAATAATAAAGGGGTGTGCGCAGTCTGTTGCTGAATTTGACGATTTGTCAATTATTCTCACAGGTGACGAGGGCAAAATTATAAAGGTTGCAAGCGATAATAATATATCACTTGACAGAATAGAGATTCACCACTGCACAGAAGTTATTACAATGGACGACCATGCCGACGCTGTTTTGAAAACCAAGAAAGACAGTTCTATGGCAGTCGGATTTAATCTGCTCAAAAGCGGTGAGGGCGATGCGTTTGTTTCTGCAGGAAACAGCGGTGCGCTATGTATGGGCGCTACCCTTGGTGTAAAGAGAATTAAGGGTATTAAAAGACCTGCGTTTTCGCCTGTTATGCCGTCTGCAAATGGTTTCTTTATGCTTGTTGACGGCGGCGCAAATGTAGACTGTCGCCCCGAAATGCTTGTTCAGTTTGCTATTATGGGTTCAATTTATATGAATAAGGTTATGAAGATTGAAAATCCACGAGTTGGTCTTGCCAATGTAGGAACAGAAGATCACAAGGGAAACGAACTTTATCAGACTACATATAAACTGCTTAAAGAGAGTAATTTGAATTTCATCGGCAATGTTGAGGGCAGAGATATTCCGCAGGGCGTTTGCGATGTAGTAGTGTGTGACGGTTTTACAGGCAACCTTATATTAAAAACCTATGAGGGCGTTGCAATGGTTGTAATGCAGGAAATCAAGAATGTATTTACAGGCAGTTTAAAAGGCAAGCTTTCCGCATCACTTGTGCTTGGCGATATGAAAAAGCTCAAGAAAAAGCTCGACCATAACACATATGGCGGTGCGCCTGTATTAGGTGCGTCAAAGCCTGTATTTAAGGCACATGGAAGTGCTAAGGCGGTTACTGTAAAAAATGCAATCAGACTTTCAAGAGATTATGTTCTTGCTGATGCAATCGGTGAAATTTCAAAGGTTATTAATTCGGAGGATTGATTTAAGTGCAGGAGCTTGAAAATAAAATCGGATATAAATTTAAAAATATCAGCTTGCTTGAGGAGGCACTGACTCATTCCTCGTATGCAAACGAACACAAATCAAAGCATATAAAATACAACGAAAGACTTGAGTTTTTGGGTGACGCAGTTTTATCTATCGTTGTGTCGGATTATATATTTAAAAATTGTCCTGAATTGCCAGAGGGTGAGCTTACTAAGCTGAGAGCATCACTTGTATGTGAAAAGAGCCTTTTTGTTTTTGCAAAACAGCTCGGACTTGGTAAGTACCTTATTCTCAGCAAGGGAGAGCGCCACAACGGCGGCGCAGAGCGCCCGTCAATTCTTTCTGATGCATTTGAGGCGCTTATTGCGGCTATTTACATTGACGGCGGCATTGAACCTGCGGCAAAGCATATCTTGAACTTTGTAATTCCTGCGATTAAGGCATCAAAGAAAAGACCTGTAAACGATTACAAAACCACTTTACAGGAGATTATTCAGAAAAACCCCGGCGAAATGCTTGAGTATGTACTTGTTGCTGAATCAGGCCCTGACCACAACAAACATTTTGTAGTTGAAGTTCATCTAAACAGCAATGTAATCGGCAAGGGCGGCGGAAAAAGCAAAAAAGAGGCTGAACAGCAGGCCGCAAGAGAGGCACTGGAGTTGATGGGTTATTAAACATTCTAATGTGGCGCTTTTTATACCGCACAACGGATGCCCTCACAAATGCACTTTCTGTAATCAAAGAAACATTGTGGGGCAAGCGTATCAGCCAAATGCCGATGATGTGACAAATGCCGTAAAAATCGCCGTAGATTCTTTAAAAGAAAATACCAAAGAGGCGGAGATTGCATTTTTCGGCGGCAGTTTTACAGCAATTGACAGAGAATATATGCTCGAACTTTTAGATGCGACCAAGCCGTTTATCAACCGCTTTAAAGGTATTCGGTTATCTACCCGTCCCGACTGCATTGACGATGAAATTGTAAGTCTTTTGAAAAGCTATAAAGTAACTTCAATTGAACTCGGCGCTCAATCTATGGATGATGAAGTGCTTAAACTCAATGAAAGAGGACATACGGCGGATGATGTAAGAAATGCCTGCCGCATTATAAAAAATTACGGCATATCACTCGGACTGCAGATGATGACGGGACTGTACGGTTCTGATTTTTATAAAGACATTTATACTGCCGATGAATTTATAAAGCTCAGACCGGATACTGTAAGGATATATCCGACTGTTATTATGCAGGATACCGAACTTGCAAATCTTTATAACAGTAAAAAGTTTATTCCTTACACACTTAAGCAATCGGTTGAACTTTGCTCAAAGCTCATTTTAAAATTTAAAAGCGAAAACATCCGTATTATAAGGCTCGGACTTCATTATTCCGAAAGTCTTGAAAATAACAGCCTCGGCAATAATTATCACCCTGCATTTAAAGAACTTTGCGAAAACAAAATCTTTTTTGATAAAATAACTAAACTGATTAAAAATTATCCCGACAAAGAGGTTGATTTTTTTGAGGCATATGTAAATCCTCATTCGGTTTCAAAACTTGCGGGACAGAATAAATCAAACATAATCAGACTTAACAATATGGGTTACAAGCTGAAAATCAAGACAGACCAAAGTCTTGACGAATACGAAATCTACATAAAACAGAGGTAATAAATGCGATTAAAATCACTTGAAATTCAAGGCTTTAAAACCTTTCCTGATAAAACTAAATTATCTTTTGAGCAGGGCATTACCGCTGTTGTAGGTCCGAACGGCTCAGGCAAAAGCAACATCAGTGACGCTATCCGTTGGGTGCTCGGCGAGCAATCTCCAAAGAGCTTGCGCTGTTCAAAGATGGAAGATGTTGTTTTTAACGGAACCGACAAAAGAAAAAAACTCGGCTATGCCGAAGTTTCGCTTAACATAGAAAACAAAGACAGAGTGCTTGCCTTTGACGGCGATGAAATTTCAATTACTCGCCGTTATTATCGAAGCGGTGAGAGCGAATATCTCATTAACAAAGCACAGGTCAGACTAAAAGACATTAACGAGCTTTTTATGGATACAGGTCTTGGCCGTGACGGTTACTCTATGATAGGACAGGGTAAAATCGACAGCATTGTATCTTCCAAAGGCGAGGACAGACGAGAAATTTTTGAAGAGGCGGCAGGTATTTCACGCTATCGTTACAGAAAAACAGATGCGGAGCGAAAACTGAAAAGCACGGAGGAAAACCTTTTAAGACTGCGTGACATCGTGACAGAACTCGAAGAGCGTGTCGGTCCTCTTAAAAGGCAATCGGAAAAAGCACAGGAATTTTTAAAATACTCCGAAGAAAAGCGTGGACTTGAAATAGCGCTTTGGTTGCTTACCCTTGACAAAAGTCAGGCGGCGCTTAAAACACAGGACGAAAAAATCGCCATTGCTCACGCACAATATGATGACGCCGAAAAAATGCTCGAGCAGATTCAAAAAGAGTCGGAAGAAATATATCTAAAAAACGGACAGCTTGCCGT
Organism: Eubacterium sp. OM08-24; assembly: GCF_003438075.1. Lineage (GTDB taxonomy): Bacteria > Bacillota > Clostridia > Oscillospirales > Acutalibacteraceae > Ruminococcoides. The sequence continues at coordinate 402,325 of NZ_QSTA01000001.1, forward strand.
AAAATCCGACGAAGTAAGACACCTGATTTCAGAGCTTGACGCACTCATTTCCGATATGCGTTCACAGCTTTCGGTTTCAAAGAACGATATTCTTCATAACGAAGAAAACATAAAGCGTGTTGAAAACGAAATCCAAAACGCACAGCAAAATTCACAGCTTATTTCTACTCAAATTGCGGAAAAGAACGAGGAAATCGCTGAACTTGACACAAAAATAATTGAAAAGCAGAAAGAATATACCGCACTTTCCGAAAAGCTGAATGTTATCAACCTTGATACTGGCAAGAGCGGCGACAAACTGCAACAGCTTACTTCCGAGCTTTCTATGCTTACAACGAAGTCTGCCGATGCAAGGGTAATTGATATGACGGCGGAAAGTTCGATTTCCGACCTTGAAGAAAGAATCGAAAGCCTTACAACCGCAAACAAAGACGGAATTGCAAGAGTACACGAGCTTGAAGAAATTTCCGAAGAATACACAACAAATCTTACAAATCTGCGGGAAGAAATTACATCAATTACAAATTCAATTCAGGGACTTGAACTTAAATTGCAGTCAAAAGCACACAAGCGTGACAGCTACAAGGCTGAAAGCGACAGACTTTTGCTTGACAGCAAGGAGCATATAAGAAAAATCAACTTCCTTGAAAATCTCGAACGCAACCTTGAAGGCTTTTCAAAGAGCGTTAAGGTGGTAGTCAATGCCTCTAAAAGCGGCAGGCTAAAGGGTGTGTGCGGCCCTGTTTCACGAGTAATTTCAGTACCGCAAAAGTACGGTGTTGCTATTGAAACCGCACTCGGCGCAGCAATGCAGAATATAGTTGTAGAAACAGAAAATGACGCAAAATCCGCTATTTCCTATCTGAAATCTTCAGACGGCGGTCGAGCAACTTTCTTGCCTTTAAATACAATAAAATCAAGAGAGCTCAGAGAAAACGGACTCGAATCTAATTACGGCTTTATCGGTATTGCAAGCGACCTTTGCAGCTGCGACAATAAATTTAAAAATATTTTATCTTCTTTGCTCGGAAAAATTGTTATTGCGGATAATCTTAACTCTGCTACCGAGATAGCCAAAAAATATTCTTATCGCTTTAAAATCGTTACACTTGACGGTCAGGTTGTAAATGCAGGCGGTTCGCTCACAGGTGGTTCGCTTAACAGAAATACAGGCTTATTAAGTCGTGCAAGTGAGATTAAAGATTTAAAAGAGCAAACAAAGGCTATTGATGAAAAGTGCGCACAGGCGCAAAAAATGTGCAATGAGGCGGCGCAGGATTATGCGGCTGTTGAGGCGGAACTCCTCGGTACAAGAGCCGACCTTTCAAACAAGAAACAAAGCCTTGCAAGAATGGAAGCCGAAAGCAGAGCGTGTGAAAACGAGCTTTCAAACTCAAAACTTGCTTTGCAAAATTTTGATAAACAGATTGAAGAATATACAAATAAAGTAAATATCCTATCAGAGGACAGAAAAAATGCAGGCGAACAGCTGGCACAGCTTAACCGCAGAATTTCTGAGGCAGAAGAAAAGGTAAACAGCATTACGGGCAGTCGTGCCAAAATGATTGAGGAGCGAGAAGAAATTGCATCTCAATTACAGAATGTGCGACTTGAAATTGTAACAGCGCAAAAGGATATTGACGCACTCAATTCAGAGATTACCTTTGCCGAAAATTCATCAAATAATTTTGATGAAAGAAAAAAGGAGCTTAATGCACAGATTGAGGACTACAAAAATAAAAATGCCGTTATCCAAACCAATATAGATGAGCTTGAGGCTCAGATTAAAGAAAAATCTGCGAGGATTGCAGAATACAACGAAAAAATTGCAGGCATTAATTCTGAAAAAGATTCTTACGAAAAGAGAAGTGTTGAATTAAGAGCGCTTGAGCGTGACAAAACCTCTGAAAGAGAAGTGTCGGGCAGAGAGCTTTCAAGACTTGAGGAAAGAAAAATCAACTTGCAAAATCAGTACGATAATATTATTTCCAAACTTTGGGAAGAATATGAGCTTACAAAGCGAGAGGCAGAGGAACAGGCTATTGAAATTCCCGACTCCAATGCAGCTCAGAAAAGGCTTAACGAATTAAAGCAGAAAATTAAAAATCTCGGAAATGTAAATGTATCTGCTATTGAGGAATATAAGGAAGTATCCGAACGGTACGAATTTATGAGCACTCAGGTGAATGATGTTGAGAAGTCAAAGCGTGAGATTGAGCGACTTATCACAGACCTTACCAAGCAGATGAAAGAGGTTTTTGTAGAGAGCTTTGAAGAAATCAACAAGAACTTTACATTTACTTTTAAAGAATTGTTCGGCGGCGGTACGGCTTCACTTTCATTGTCTGAACCGGAGGATATTTTAAACAGTGGTATCGACATTGTGGTGCACCCACCGGGAAAAATCGTTGTTCATCTTGACGCTTTGTCGGGCGGTGAAAAGGCACTTGTTGCTATTGCACTTTACTTTGCAATTATGAAAGTAAGACCTGCGCCGTTCTGCGTAATGGACGAGATTGAGGCAGCACTTGATGATGTAAATGTTGACCGCTTTGCAAACTATATGAGAAACTTAACCCACACTACACAGTTTATTTGTATCACTCACAGACGAGGCACAATGGAAGAGGCAGATGTACTGTACGGTGTAACAATGCAGGACGAGGGTGTATCTAAACTTCTTGAACTGCGCTCAACAGAGATTGCCGAAAAACTGGGTATCAAGGCTAACTAATGAAGGGATGATTTTATGGGCTTTTTTAATAAAATTAAAGAAGGTTTAAAAAAGACAAGAGATGCGGTTGTCGGACAGATTGACTCAATGCTCAAATCTTTTACCAAGATTGACGATGAGCTTTTTGAAGAGCTTGAAGAATTGCTCGTAATGGGTGATGTTGGTGTACCAACTGCTGAAAAAATTTGCGAGGAGCTTAAAAAGAAAGTAAAAAAAGAGGGTATTAAAAACCCTAATGAAATCCACAGACTTCTTGAAGAAACAGTTGCCGATATGCTCAGAGGCGGCGAAGAACTTGATATTTCAACCACACCGTCAATTATCCTTGTTATTGGTGTAAACGGTGTCGGCAAAACCACAACAATAGGCAAGCTTGCAAATAACCTCACAAAGCAGGGCAAAAAGGTTATACTTGCGGCAGGTGATACTTTCAGAGCCGCCGCTATTGAACAGCTTGAAATTTGGGCTGACAGAAGTCATTGTGAAATTATAAAGCAGAACGAGGGCAGCGATCCTGCCGCCGTAATTTTTGACGCTATTTCTGCGGCAAAGGCAAGACACGCAGATGTTATTATTTGCGACACTGCCGGCAGACTTCATAACAAAAAGCATCTTATGGATGAGCTTGCCAAAATTAACAGAATTATTGACAGAGAATTGCCTGATGCCGCAAAGGAAAAATTACTTGTTCTTGATGCAACCACAGGGCAAAATGCCGTTAATCAGGCTGAGCAGTTCAGCCTTGCAACAGGCATTACAGGTATTGTTCTTACAAAACTTGACGGTACAGCCAAGGGCGGTGTTGTCCTTGCAATCAAAGAGGGACTCGGTATTCCTGTTAAATACATTGGCGTGGGTGAGCAGATAGACGATTTACAGCCTTTTGATGCAGAAGATTTTGCAAAGGCACTTTTTGCACAGAACTAAGAGGTGCGGTATGAAGTTTATTATTGCAACCAACAACGCAAAAAAGTTGAAAGAGCTTGAAAGGATTTTAAAACCGCTCGGTATAGATGCGGTTTCCGCAAAAGAGGCAGGTGTAAACCTCGGCGAAGTTGAGGAAACAGGCACAACCTTTGCCGAAAATGCTTTTATCAAGGCAAATGCCGCATTTAAAGCAACAGGTATGCCTGCCATTGCAGATGATTCGGGTTTATCTGTTGATGCGCTTGACGGCAGACCGGGGGTGTATTCTGCGAGATATTGCGGAGAAAACGCTACCGATGAGGAAAAATACTTAAAATTGCTTGAAGAAATGCAGAATGTTCCCGATGAAAAAAGAACAGCGCATTTTACCTCGGCAATCTGCTGTATTTTATCTGATGATGAGAAAATAGAGGTTGACGGTGTGTGCAACGGTACAATTTCTCATAAACCTAACGGTAACGGCGGTTTCGGCTATGATCCGATTTTTGACTGCGACGGAAAAAGTTTTGCCGAACTTACAGCCGAAGAAAAAGACAAAATCAGCCACAGAGGAATTGCTTTACGCAAGTTACAGGCTGAACTGAAAAAGAAATTTGAAAATAAATAATTATATATTGGAAAGGAGCAGCTAAATGCTCACAAGTAAACAGCGTGCATACCTTCGTGGTCTTGCAAATCCTATTGAAACTATCCTTATGATTGGTAAGGGTGAAATTACAGACAACATTGTTAAACAGGCTGACGATGCGCTCAAGGCAAGAGAGCTTATAAAAGGCAAGGTGCTTGAGAACAGCGGCTATTCCTCAAGGGAGGCTGCCGAGCTTATTGCAGAAAAATGCTGTGCGGAAGTTGTGCAGGTTATCGGTTCAAAGTTTGTTCTTTATAAGGAAAATGAAGACGAGCCTAAAATTGTACTTCCTAAAAACAGAAGAAAATGAGCAGAATAGGAATACTTGGCGGAACATTTAACCCGATTCACAACGGACATATTCAAATGGCAGAATACAGCCATAAGGGGGCTGAACTTGACAAGGTGATTTTAATGCCTACTTTTGTGCCGCCGCATAAAGAAAGCACAAACCTTGTTTCCTGCGAGCATAGGCTCAATATGTGCAGGCTTGCGTGTTTAAATCTTCCGTATGCAGAGGTATCTGATTTTGAAATAAAATTAGAGGGTAAAAGCTACACCTACCGTACCCTTGAGCTGTTAAAATCGCAAAATAAAAATGATGAGTTCTTTTTTATTGTGGGGGCGGATATGTTTTTATCAATGCAAAATTGGAAAAATCCCGAAATTATATTTGAGCTTGCGACTGTAATTGCTATTCCGAGAGATAAGGACAGCGTATCTCAGCTTTCAAATCATTACGAGAATGTTCTGAAAAAAATGGGTGCAAAGGCTATCGTGCTTAAAGATTCGGTTTTAACGGTTTCGTCAACTTATATTCGTGATAATATAGATAATCAATCGGCTTTGCAAAGCTTGATTGACAGCAGGGTTTACAATTATATTAAGGAAAATAATTTATACAGGGTGTGATTTTATGAATTTGGACGATTACAAGAAAATTATAAAATCAAGAATGAGCGATTACCGCTATACTCATAGCGTAAATGTGTCTAAAGAGGCGGTAAGACTTGCAAAAAAATACGGTGTGGATACCGAAAAAGCAGCCGTTGCAGGCATACTGCATGACATTACCAAAGAAACACCTAAAGAAGAACAGTTGCAAATTATGACAGATGGTGGTATAATTTTAGATAATGTGCAGAAAAATTCTTCAAAGCTATGGCATGGCATAAGCGGCAGTGTGTATATAAGAGATGTACTTAATATTACAGACGAAGATATTTTAAATGCCGTAAGATACCATACCACAGGCAGGGCAGGTATGTCTTTGCTTGAGAAAATTATTTTTATTGCAGATTTTACTTCTGCCGAAAGAGATTATAACGGCGTAAAAACAATGCGCAAAAAGGCAGACAAAGCTCTTGAAAACGCTATGCTTTACGGTTTGCAGTTTACTTTAAAAGACTTGTCTAAGAGGGCAATGATAATTCACCCTGACGCCCTTGCCTGTTACAACGAAATTGTAATAAATTATTCTACGAAAGGAACAGCCAAATGAATTCTTACGAACAATCAATTCTGACAGCTAAGGCTATAAGCAGTAAAAAAGGTCTTAACATTAAGTTAATCGAAATTGGCGATATTTCTTCGCTTGCAGATTATATGGTAATTGCAACAGGTACAAGCTCAACTCATGTAAAAGCTATTGCAGACGAGGTTGAGTATCAGCTTGACGAGGCAGGCATTTCTGTAAGCCACATTGAGGGTTACCGTTCAAATTCATGGATTTTGCTTGACTATGTCGATGTTATCGTTCACATATTCTCAGATGAGGCAAGGGAGTTTTATGACCTTGAAAGACTCTGGCAGGACGGCAAGGAAATTGACATTTCAAACATTGTTGACTAATAAATCTTGAGGAGGACTCAATTTTGAAATATAATCATAAGCCTGTTGAAGGCAAATGGCAAAAAATTTGGGAAGAAAAGGGCGTTTTCCACGCAGAGGACAACTCTGATAAAGAAAAATTCTATGCTCTTATCGAGTTCCCTTATCCATCGGGACAGGGACTTCATGTAGGTCATCCAAGACCGTATACAGCGCTTGACACAGTAGCAAGAAAGCGCAGACTTCAGGGCTACAATGTGCTTTATCCAATCGGCTGGGACGCATTTGGTTTACCGACAGAAAACTATGCTATCAAAAACCATATTCACCCTGAAATCGTAACAAAGCAGAACATTGCTCGCTTTAAAAAGCAGATTCAGTCACTTGGTATTTCTTTTGACTGGAGCAGAGAAATTAATACTACCGACCCCGACTACTACAAGTGGACACAGTGGATTTTTATTCAGCTTTTCAAGCATGGTCTTGCATACAAAAAAGAGATGAATGTAAACTGGTGTACTTCATGTAAGTGCGTCCTTGCAAACGAAGAAGTTGTAAACGGCGTTTGCGAGCGCTGCGGCAGTGAGGTAATTCATAAGGTTAAGTCACAGTGGATGCTTAAGATTACAGCTTACGCAGACAGACTTATCAACGACCTTGACCTTGTAGATTATCCTGAAAGAGTAAAGGCACAGCAGAAGAACTGGATCGGCAGAAGTACAGGTGCAGAGGTTGATTTTAAGACAACCACAGGCGATACACTCACAATTTACACCACAAGAGCAGATACTCTTTACGGTGCAACATATATGGTAATTTCTCCGGAACACCCTCTCATTGAAAAGTGGGCAGACAAGCTCTCTAATATTGACGCTATCCGTGAATATCAGGCTGCGGCTGCAAGAAAGTCTGACTTTGAAAGAACAGAGGTTGCCAAGGACAAAACAGGTGTTCTTGTTGAGGGCGTTAAGGCTATTAACCCTGTTAATAACAAAGAAATTCCTATCTTTATTTCGGACTATGTACTTGTATCATACGGTACAGGCGCTATTATGGCTGTTCCTGCTCACGATACTCGTGACTGGGAATTTGCAAAGAAGTTTGACCTCCCTATAATTGAGGTAGTAAAGGGCGGCAATGTGCAGGAGGAGGCTTATACCGACTGCGCAACAGGCATTATGGTTAATTCGGGTATACTTGACGGTCTTACTGTTGACGAGGCCAAAAAGAAGATTATTTCTTGGCTTGAGTCGGAGGGCAAAGGTCACTCAAAGGTAAACTACAAACTTCGTGACTGGGTATTCTCTCGTCAGCGTTATTGGGGCGAGCCAATCCCGATTGTTCACTGCGACAAGTGCGGTTATGTTCCGATTGACGAAAGTGAACTCCCACTCAGACTTCCTATGGTAGAATCATATGAGCCGACAGATAACGGCGAATCACCGCTTGCTAAAATGACAGACTGGCTTGAAACAACTTGCCCATGCTGCGGCGGCAAGGCAATGCGTGAAACCGATACAATGCCACAGTGGGCAGGTTCATCATGGTATTTCTTAAGATATATGGATCCGCACAACGACAAGGCGCTTGCATCAAAAGAGGCTATCAAGTATTGGTCACCTGTTGATTGGTACAACGGCGGTATGGAGCACACAACACTCCACTTGCTTTACAGCCGTTTCTGGCATAAGTTCCTCTATGACATCGGCGTTGTAAATACTCCTGAGCCATACGCTAAGAGAACATCACACGGTATGATTCTCGGCGAAAACGGCGAGAAGATGAGTAAGTCAAGAGGCAATGTAGTTAATCCTGACGAAATTGTTGACGAGTACGGCGCAGACACACTTCGTCTTTATGAAATGTTCATCGGTGACTTTGAAAAGGCCGCTCCATGGAGTCAGTCAAGCATCAGAGGCTGCCGCAGATTTATTGAGCGTTATTATAATCTTCAGACTATTCTTAATGATACAGACGGTATTCGTCCTGAGCTTGAGTCAGCTTTCCATAAGGCAATCAAAAAAGTTGGCGATGACATTGAGAACATCAAGTTCAATACTGCAATCGCAACACTTATGGCTCTTATCAATGACATTACAGCAACAGGCGCAATCACTAAGGAAGAACTTAAAATCTTTACAATCCTTTTGAATCCGTTTGCTCCGCACATTACAGAAGAAGTGTTTGAAATGTGCAAGCTCGGCGAAGGTATTGTTGCTGAACAGAAATGGCCGGAGTATGACGAGGCTAAGTGCAAAGACGAAACAATAGAAATTGTTGTTCAGGTAAACGGTAAAATTAAAACAAAGCTTAACATTCCTGTTGAGTCAGAAAAGAACGCTGTTCTTGAAATGGCTAAGGCAGACGCTAATGTGGCTAAAGCAATAGAGAATATGAATATCATCAAAGAAATTTATGTTCCCAATAAGCTTGTAAACCTTGTAGTTAAGCCATAATTTTTACTTTATTTATAAATTTACATAATTTTCCCTAAATTTCTACATTTCTATTGACAATATGAATCGTTTATTGTATAATATCAAATGCAACATATGCAAATTACCCATGCCAAATGGCAGATGGGAGGGAAGATAGATGGCAGAAATCAGACTTAAGGATAACGAATCTCTTGAGAGTGCTTTAAGAAGATTCAAAAAGCAGTGTGCAAGAGCTGGCGTTATTGCTGAGGTGCGCAAGAGAGAGGCTTATGAAAAGCCTTCTGTAAAGCGTAAAAAGAAGTCCGAAGCAGCTCGTAAGCGCAAATTCAGGTAATCAAAATAAGCGGACAGTTTTTACTGTCCGCTTTTTGTCATTTTATCAGGAAATTTGGTGAATAAAAATGAAAAAAATTCTTGTTATGTTAGGCCCCAACCTTAATATGGTGGGCGTGAGAGAAAAAGGTATTTACGGCGAAGAAACCGCTCAGAGTATTTCAGAGCAGATTAAGTCTTTTGCAGATGAGCAGGGCTTTTCTGTTGAGATTTATCAGTCAAACCATGAGGGTGACTTGATTGACAAAATTCACGCAGCAAGAGGTAATTTTGACGGCGTTGTTATAAATGCGGGCGCTCTTACACATTATAGCTATGCATTAAGAGATGCTATTGCTTGTGTAAAGATTCCGTTTGTCGAGGTGCATATGTCAAATATCCACGCAAGGGAAGAATTCAGACACACATCTGTAATTGCACCTGTATGCGCAGGACAGATTGCAGGCTTTGGCAAAAGCAGCTACTTCCTTGCAATTACAGCTTTAAAGGACTTGATGAAGTAATGAACAGCTTGAGAACAGAAAAGTTAAGAGCTTTTATAAAATCACCCGACACCGCAGTTTTAATAAAAAATGAAATCAATGTCGGATATTTCAGCGGCTTTCATCACAGCGAGGGTGTATTTTTACTGACAAGTGACAAAGCATATTTGCTTGTGGATTTCAGATACTTTGAGGCGGCACAGAAATTCGCAGTCGGCTGTGAAGTAATTTGCTTTAAAAAGCTGATTGCGGATATAAGCGAAATTCTTAAAAAAGAATGTGTCACAAAAATTGTTGCAGAGGCAGATACATTTACCGTTGCGGAAAATGATTTGTACAAAGAGCATTTTGCCGAAAAGGGAATTGAATTTTACTGTGACAGTGCGCTTGATAAGGCTGTTTCAAACATCAGAATTATTAAAGATAAATCTGAGTTTGACAAAATTTTAAAGGCTCAACAGATTGCCGAAAAGGCATATAATGAAGTTTTAAATTACATTAAGCCGGGTGTAAGCGAAAGAAAGATTGCTGTTGAATTTGAATATCTGATGAAGCAGTACGGTGCGGAAAGAGTTTCTTTTGATTTAATAACAATCACAGGCAGTAAAACTTCGTTGCCACACGGCGTACCGAGTGATGATATAATCAAATCAGGTGATTTTTTCACTATGGATTTTGGTGCGGTTTATGACGGCTATCACTCCGACACGACAAGAACCGTTGCGGTTAATTTTGCAACAGATGAGCAAAGAGAAATTTACAACATTGTTTTGCAGGCACAGCTTGCAGTGCTTAAAGAAGTTAAGGCAGGAAAAACCTGCTCTGAAATTGATAAAATTGCAAGAGATATTATAACAGAGGCAGGCTACGGAGAGTGTTTCGGTCATTCAACGGGTCACGGCGTAGGACTTGAAATTCACGAGCTGCCAAATGTTTCTCCGAGGGGAGAAATAATCCTTGAAGAGGGTATGGTAATTACCGACGAACCCGGAATTTACCTGCCAAAGAAGTTCGGTGTAAGAATTGAAGATATGCTTTATGTCACCGAAAAAGGATATAATAACTTTGTATCTTTGCCAAAAGAACTAATAATTCTTTAAAATGCTTGCAATTTGTTTATTTTTTATGTATAATAGCATATGACACATAATGGCAAGGATTATTTTGCTGTAATTATGTATATTTTAGGAGGTATTACTTATGATATCAGCAGGTGATTTCAGAAACGGCGTTACATTTGAAATGGATGGTCAGGTTGTATCAATCATCGAATTCCAGCATGTAAAGCCAGGTAAGGGTGCCGCTTTCGTAAGAACAAAGATCAGAAATGTTATTACAGGTGCGGTTGTTGAAAAGACTTTTAACCCTAACGATAAATATCCTACTGCATTTATTGACAGAAAGGATATGGAGTACAGCTATTCAGACGGTGATCTTTATTACTTTATGGATACAGAAACATGGGAGCAGATCCCGATTAACAAGAGCGTTCTCGGCGACAACTTTAAGTTCGTTAAAGAGAATATGGTTTGTAAGGTTCTTTCTTACAAGGGCAGCGTATTCGGTGTAGAGCCGCCTAACTTTGTAGAGCTTAAGGTTACAAAGACCGATCCCGGCTTTAAGGGTGATACAGCTACAAATGCTACAAAGCCTGCTACTCTTGAAACAGGTGCTGAGATTAAGGTTCCTCTCTTTATTGACGAGGGCGAAACAATCCAGATCGACACAAGAACCGGTGAGTATATGGGCAGAGCTTAATCGCTTTGCGGAGGAATTATTATGAATTTAACAGAAAAAATTGCTTATATTCGCGGACTTTGCGAGGGTTTGAATCTTGACGAGTCAAAGCCTGAAATCAAGGTTATGAATGCAATTATCGATCTTCTTGACGATATGTCATATTCTGTAACAGATATGGAAGACCTCTATGACGAGCTTTCGGCTCAGGTTGATGAGATTGACCAGGATCTTGCAGAGGCTGAAACAGAGCTTTACGGCGAAGATGATGACTTTGATTATGATGACGATGAAGATGACGAAGAAAACGAAGATGATGTTTTTTATGAAGTGACTTGCGATTCATGCGGTCAAAAGCTTAATGTATCCGAGGATGTTCTCCTTGAGGGCGAAATTGAGTGCCCTAACTGCGGTGAACTTCTTGAGTTTGACTTCTCTGACATCTTTGACGGCGAAGAGTGTGACCCGGCTGACTGCGAGGGTTGCAGCAGCAATTGTAATTCTTCGGAAGAATAATATTAACAAAATTTACACCTCTCGTATAGAATATCGAGGGGTGTTTTTTTGCTTTTTTACAAAAGAAAGAAGATAAAATTTAAAAAGCTTAAATGTGTTCTTTTGTCGATAGTTTTAGTGCTCGTTTTAATTATAGTTTTCTGTGAACAACAGCTTGCGGAATTTAAATGCGAATACATCAGAATACAGGCGGAAATTATCTCCGTAAACTCTGTTTGCGAGGCTGTAAACAGCAGTATAAGAAGTTTTAATTATAACTATGACGATTTAGCAAAAATACAATATTCCAAAGACGGCAAAGTACAGGCAATAACAACCGATTCGTTTAAAATCAATGAGCTTAAGGCGGATATAATGCTAAGCGTACAGCAGGAAATTGCAAAAATATACGATGTGGAAATCGACATACCGCTCGGTTCTTTCACTGATATTACCGTGCTTTCAAACTACGGGCCGATGGTAAATGTATCGTTTAACCTTACGGGGAGTTTTTCCTCTGAAATCGTAAGCACCTTTGAATCGGCGGGAATTAATCAGACAATTCACCATATCCGTCTCATTCTTACATCAAAAATTATGACAACATCTCTTGACTACTCGGGAAATATGACATTTTCCACCGATTTTGAAATAGCACAAAACATAATTGTCGGCACCACTCCCGAATACAACGGCAATTGGTACAAATCTGTATAATACTTGTATAAATATTAAAAACTTAAGAAAAATATTGAAAATTGCCGTAATTTGTGATACAATATTTTAGTTAATAAAATGGATTAGGAGTGCATTGTTTTGCCTGAAAACACAATACTTGGTAATGTTACCTCTGATGTTATTTCAGACCAACAGTTTGAATATATGAGATTGATTTCTCAGATTATGCAGGATAGAAAGCGTGGCGATAAGCCTGTGGCTTATATACGCACCTACGGCTGTCAGCAGAATGTTGCTGACAGTGAGAGAATTAAAGGTATGCTTGAAATAGCGGGCTTTGAATTTTCCGAAACCGTGGACGACGCCGATTTTATTCTTTTTAATACCTGCGCAATCAGAGAACACGCCGAGGACAGAGTTTTTGGAAATGTCGGTGCGTTAAAGTCTTTAAAGAGAAAACATCCGCAGATTGTCATTGCTTTGTGCGGCTGTATGATGGAGCAGGAGCATATCGCAAACAAGATGTATAAGAGCTTTCCGTTTGTAAGCCTTGTTTTCGGTACTCATTCTTTGCATCGTTTCCCACAGCTTTTGTATCATACACTTGCTGACGGCAAGCGTGTGTATGAGCGTGACAACGATGATAAAAAGGTTTACGAGGGTATTCCTGTAAAGCGTGACGGTACTTTTAAGGGCTGGCTTTCAATTATGTATGGCTGCAACAATTTCTGCACATACTGCATTGTGCCTTATGTAAGAGGCAGAGAACGCAGTCGTGAAAAGTCGCTTATCCTTGATGAAGCAAGGCAGATGATTTCAGCAGGCTACAAAGATATTACTTTGCTTGGTCAGAATGTAAACTCATACGGCAAAACTCTTGCCGATAAGCCTACTTTCGCTCAGCTTTTGCACGAAATTGATTCTATTGACGGCGACTATTGGCTTAGATTTATGACATCGCATCCAAAGGATTGTTCAAAAGAGCTTATTGATACCATTGCCAACGGTACACATATCAGCAAGCATCTTCATTTGCCATTCCAGAGCGGTTCTGACAGAATTTTAAAAGCTATGAACAGGCATTATGACAGAAAGAAATATCTTGATATTGTAAATTATGCCAAAGAAAAAATTGACGGGGTATCGCTTACAAGTGATATTATTGTAGGTTTTCCGGGTGAAACCTATGAGGACTTTAAAGAAACACTTTCGCTTATTCGTGAGGTTGAGTTTACATCTTTGTTTACTTTCATTTATTCACCGAGAGTAGGCACACCTGCCGCTAAGATGGATGACCCGATTTCAGCAGAGGAAAAATCAAAATGGTTCAGAGAACTGCTTGATGTTCAGGAAGAAATTGCGGCTAAAAGATGTGCGTCTATGGTTAATAACACCGAAAAGGTACTTGTTGAATCGGAAACAGGCAAAAACGGTGAATTAAGCGGCAGAACAAGTGGCAATATAATAGTGGAGCTTAAAGGCGATAAGGGCCTTATAGGCACATTTCAGAATGTTAAGATTACACAGGCGAGAAATTGGATACTCAAGGGCGAGCTTGTGTAAGGAAAGGATAAAATTATGGATATTATTGAAAAGGCAAGAGAGCTTGGTAAGCTCATTCAGCAGGAGGAGTCGTATATCGCTCTCCAAAAAGCACAGGCAGACGCTGACGCAGATATGGATCTTCAGAACCTTATCGGCGATTTTAATATGAAGAGAATGTCTATCAACAACGAGGCTTCTAAAAAAGATAAGGACAGCGATAAGCTCGCACTTCTCAACAGTCAGATGAGAGAGGACTATTCAAAGATTATGTCAAATAAGAATATGATTGCTTACAACGAGGCAAAAGATGCTTTTGATATGGTTGCAAACAGAGTTCTTGCCATTGTTCAGCAGTCGGCAGAGGGCGCAGACCCTGAAACAGCCGATTACTCAACATCTTCTTGTTCGGGCAGCTGCAGCACTTGCGGCGGTTGCGGCTGATAGATTTTCCTTGAAAGGGTGTGAAAACATTGGCAGAGTTATCTCCCATGATGAAACAATATTTTGCAATTAAAGAACAGAACAAAGACAGTATTCTTTTCTTCCGCTTGGGAGATTTCTACGAAATGTTTTACGATGATGCAAAAATAGCATCAAAGGAGCTTGAGCTTACACTCACAGGCAGAGATTGCGGTCAGGCGGAAAGAGCACCGATGTGCGGAGTGCCTTTCCACAGCTGCGAGGGCTATATTGCAAGGCTTGTTGCTAAGGGCTATAAGGTTGCAATTTGCGAACAGACCGAAGACCCTGCCACTGCAAAGGGACTTGTTAAGCGTGATATTATAAGAGTAATTACTCCGGGTACGGTAATGGAGTCGAGTATGCTCGATGAGGGCAGAAACAACTACATTTGCTGTATGTTTTCCGAAAATAAAAAAATCGGACTTTGCTTTTGCGATATTTCAACAGGCGAGCTTTATGCTACCGAAATATCAGGAAGTGACTCGGTAAATTCCCTTACAAGTCAGCTTGCAAGCTACAATCCGAGAGAAATATTACTTGGCGGAGATATTGTAAAAATTAAATCTCTGCCGTCATTTATAAAATCAAAGCTGTCTGCCGGAGTTGAAATGCTCAGGGACGAGAGCTTTGATAACAAGGTTTGCGCTGAAATTGTAAAAGCACAATTTGGTGAAGAAATGCAGTGCATTTCAGATTCTCAGGTGCTTATAAGTGCGATTGGTGCGCTGATAAATTACCTTAAAGAAACACAGAAAAACGGACTTGAGCGTATAAACAAAATTGAGCTTTACAGCGACAAGCAGTTTATGAATCTTGATTACAACACACAGCGTAATCTTGAGCTTACAGCAACAATGCTCAACAAAGAAAAGCGAGGTTCGCTTTTGTGGGTACTTGACAAAACTAAAACCGCAATGGGTAAGCGACTTATCCGTTCGTGGCTTGAACACCCGTTGCTTAATGTGTCGGCAATCAACAACCGTCAGTCTGCGGTTGAGGAACTTGTAAACAATAATATTCTTAGACTTGATATTGTGGACGCTTTAAGCGGTATTTTTGATATTGAGAGACTTATGACAAGAATTGTTTACGGTTCGGCAAACGGCAGAGAGCTCCGTTCACTTGCGGCGGCTCTGCAAAAACTGCCGCAGCTTTCAAATTTAATTGCCGACTGCAATGCAAAATATCTTAAAAAAGTTTATAAGGAAATAGACCTGCTTGAAGATATTTTCAATTTGATTGATTCCGCCATTGTAGAAGAACCGCCGTTCTCTGTGCGTGAGGGCGGAATGATAAAAAAAGGCTACAATAGTGAACTTGACCTTTTGCTTACAGATATGAACGATTCAAAGGGCATACTTGCAAGAATTGAAGCTGAGCAGAGGGAAAAAACAGGTATTCCAAAACTGCGTGTAGGTTACAACAAGGTGTTTGGTTATTACATAGAGGTAACAAATTCGTACAAAGACCTTGTACCGGAAACCTACATAAGAAAGCAGACGCTTACAAATTGTGAGCGCTATATTACTCAGGACTTAAAAGACATAGAGGGCAGAATTTTAGGTGCAAAAGACCGTTCTGTTGCTATGGAATATACCTTGTTTGACGAAGTAAGAAAAACGGTTGCAAATAACCTTGAGAGAATACAGAGAACGGCTAAGGCTATTGCAGTGCTTGATGTGCTTGTTTCTCTCGCAAATGTTGCGGCAGACAATAGGTATGTGCGACCTGATGTGAACCTTTCAACCGTTATCAGATTAAAAGACAGCCGACATCCTGTTGTAGAGGCTCTGCTTACAGATACTCCGTTTGTTCCTAATGATGTTTATCTTGACAGTGCAGGCGAAAGAGTGGCAATAATTACCGGCCCTAATATGGCAGGTAAATCTACATATATGCGACAGGTTGCCCTCATTGTGCTTATGGCGCAAATGGGAAGTTTTGTTCCTGCCTCAAGTGCGACCGTCGGTGTGGTAGACAGCATTTTTACAAGAGTGGGCGCATCAGATGACCTTGCCTCGGGACAGTCAACCTTTATGGTAGAGATGAGCGAGGTAGCCAATATAGTTAAATCTGCCACATCAAAAAGTCTTTTGATACTTGATGAAATCGGCAGAGGCACTTCTACCTTTGACGGTATGAGCATTGCAAGGGCAGTGCTTGAATATTGTGCCGATCATAAAAAGCTCGGTGCAAAAACATTGTTTGCTACTCACTACCACGAACTTACCGTTATGCAGGATTTGCTTGACGGAGTAAAAAATTACAGCATTGCCGTAAAAAAGCGTGGAGATGATATTACATTTTTACGCCGAATTATTCCGGGCGGCGCAGATGACAGCTATGGAATTGAGGTAGCTAAACTTGCAGGACTTCCTAACTCTATAATTAGCAGAGCAAAGGAAATCTTAAAAGAACTTGAGTCTGGTTCTAATGCACCGACTGTTATAAAAGAAAAGAACGATGATATGCAGATGTCGCTTATATCAAATGACAATGCCGTTGTTGAGCGACTTTCTGAAGTTGATTTAAACACCTTAACTCCGATAGAAGCTATTAATCTGCTTTATGAGCTTAAAGGTATGATATAAAAGTATGAGCGAAAAAGGCAGGTGAAATTATGGGTGTAATTAATGTACTTGACAAACACATTGCAGAGCTTATTGCGGCAGGCGAGGTAGTAGAAAGACCGTCCTCTGTTATAAAAGAACTTGTAGAAAATTCTATTGATGCAGGTGCAAAAAATGTTACTGTTGAGATAAAAAACGGCGGCACAACATTTATGCGTGTTGCCGATGACGGCTGCGGAATTTACAGAGATGACATAAAAAAAGCCTTTCTGCGCCATGCGACAAGCAAGGTTAAAACAGCAAATGACCTTGATTCCATTGCAACTCTCGGCTTTAGAGGAGAGGCGCTTGCATCTATAAGTGCGGTTTCAAGATTACAGGTTATTACTAAAAACGAGAATGAGGATATCGGTAGCTGCTATGAAATTGAGGGCGGAGAAGAAATCTCGCTTGAGGACGCAGGCTGCCCGAGAGGCACAACATTTGTTATCAGAGATTTGTTTTACAATATTCCCGCTCGTTCTAAATTTCTTAAAAAAGATGTAGCCGAGGGAAATGCTGTCTCTGCCCTTATGGATAAAATTGTGCTTTCTCATCCGGAAGTTGCTTTTACATTTATAAGAGATGGCAAGCAGGTTTTGCGCACTTTTGGTGACGGAAAGCTGTTGTCTGCCATTTATTCCGTATTTGGAAAGGATTTTGCCAAAGGACTTATACCTGTTGATTATACCCTTGATTCCGTTTCTGTTAAGGGATATATTTCAAAGCCGATAAACGCAAGACCAAACCGCAATATGCAAAATTTCTTTATAAACGGCAGATTTGTAAAAACAAGAACAGGTATGGCGGCGCTTGAAGAGGCATACAAGGGCTCGATAATGGTTGGCAAATTTCCGTCAGCTGTTTTACAGCTTACCGTTCCTTATGAAATTATAGATGTAAATGTTCACCCTGCCAAAATAGAGGTACGCTTTATTAACGAAAGACCTGTTTTTGATGCAATTTATCATGCGGTAAAATCTGCTTTGCAGCAAGGCGATGAAAGAAAACAGATTCATTTTAAAGAAAACACCGCTTTTAATGAAATTAAAAAGGTAAATCCGTTTAACAATGCGCAGGCAGTTTTTGCAAAAGCCGAAAATACACCTGCGGAAAAACCCATAAAACCGATTGAACGGATTGAGCCTGTATTAAAAAAGTCCGAACCTAAACCGTACAATCCGTTTGACGAACTTGATTTAAAAGACGAAAAACCAAAGCCGATCTCTATTGATGACTTAAAAATGACTGATTCGTCAGATCCGTTTGAAATTTATTCTAAGCAGGCAATAAGAAAGAATACTGAGCTTGAGCAAAAGAAAGCAGAATTTTCAAAGCAAAAATTTGAGAAAGCTGAGCAGCTTATTTTAAAAGCAGCTCAGCAAGAAGATAATTTACCAAAACAGGAAAATCCCGTAAATGAGGTTATTGTTGAGGAGAAAAAGCCTTACAAAGAGGTTGTAATGACCAAAGAAGAAAAGCCACAGACGGAGATTTTCAAAGATAAAGAAGATAAAAACGATACAATCACCGAACTTCCAAAAGAGCAGACTAAGCTCAGATTTTTAGGTGAGGCATTCGATACATATATAATCGTTGAGAAAAACGATAGTGAGATTTTAATAATTGACAAACACGCAGCACATGAAAGAATAATTTATGAAAAACTTAAAGCAAATGCCGATAAGCAAAATGTTCAGTATTTGCTTGCACCTGTTACCGTTACCCTTGATAAAACCGATTATGACGCAGCAATAAGCAATCTTGATATGTTTGCAAAATGTTCGTTTGATGTAGAGGACTTTGGCAACGGTACATTACTTGTGCGCTCTGCACCGCAATACCTTGCGGCAACGGAAATTGCCGACTGTATTGCTGAAATGAGCGGTTATATAGCAAGCGGCAAAAAGGATATTTATGCCGAAAAAATGGATTGGTTTTATCATAATGTTTCGTGCCGTTCTGCAATCAAGGCAGGCAATAAGAGCACCGTACAGGAGCTTATGGACATTGCCTGGACTTTAGAGAAAAATCCGCAGATAAAGTATTGCCCACATGGCAGACCTATCTGCATAGTTATGACAAAGTACGAAATTGAAAAACAATTTGGCAGGTTGTGATTTTTTGAATTATCCTATCAAACTTATTTCTGTTGTAGGCCCTACGGCATCTGGCAAAACGGCGCTTGCAGTTGAGCTTGCAAAGAAATATAACGGAGAGATTATTTCCGCCGACTCAATGCAGATATACAAAGGAATGAATATAGCTACCGCTAAGCCCGATGAACAGGAAAAACAGGGCATACCGCATTGGTTAACAGACTTTCTTCCAAGCGACAAGACTTATTCCGTTGCAGATTTTGTAAGTGACGCAGCTTCTTGTATCGAAGATATCGTGTCACGGGGGAAAATGCCGATTATTGCAGGCGGTACAGGACTTTATGTTGACTCGCTTTTAAACGGAGTTTCCTTTGAAAAGCAGGAAAGAAACGAAGAAATATCAAATGAGCTGTTTGCACTGTATCAGCAAAACGGCATTGATTATTTGCTTAATATGCTCGGCGAGTTTGACGGCGAATCAGCCGAAAATCTCAGAGAGCAGAGAAATGTAAAGCGTATCATAAGGGCCATTGAGTTTTACAAGACATCAGGCATTACGATAAGTGAGCACAACCGCAATTCTAAATTACAGGGTTCGCCGTACTCTCCGATAAAAATCGGTCTGAAATTTGAAGACAGACAAAAATTGTATGACAGAATTAATTTGCGTGTTGATATTATGCTTGAAAACGGACTCGTTGATGAGGCAAGAGAAGTGCTTTCGTCTTCTCTCAGTTCAACATCTAAAATGGCAATAGGATACAAAGAGCTTATTCCGTATTTTTCGGGCGAACGCTCGCTTGATGAATGTGTGGAAATTTTAAAAAGAGAAACAAGACGATATGCCAAAAGGCAGCTTACTTGGTTTAATCGTGATAAGAATATTAATTGGATTTTAGTTGATAAATTCAAATGCTTTGATGATATATTAAATTATGCTGAAACAATAATTGATAAAGGACTGTGATATATGGACAAGCTGTTGTTCAGAAGAATATTGGTTGCAGGTCTTACTGCGCTTGCAATTATCTATGTTGTTTACCTTCTGCTAAGTGCAAATTTCAATGTTGTGCCGACAGAAAATGCCGAACAGGTAACCGTTACCGACAAGATTTATTCTAACGGCTACATTATTCGTAACGAAACATATATTAACAATAATTCAGGCGGAGTAGTTTCTTACAATGTAGATAACGGTGATGAGGTGCAGAAAGGCTGTTCGGTTGCAAGTGTTTATTCTACGGAAGAAGATGCGGTTGCCCGTACAAAGGCGGCATCACTTGAACAAAGTATGAAGGATCTTACAAAACTTGAGCAGACGAGGAAATCTAACACCGAGGGTATTGAAACTATAAAGAATGACATTACATCAAATCTTGAAACTTATTTGTATAATATTAATAACGGAAACTTCGGTAAAATTGATTCAAACATAAGTTCAATTATAAATGCTGTCAATCATTACCAGTCTTTCACAGGCAAGACTACAAGCTTTAAGCCTGAGATTGCGTCTTTGCAGGCTCAGATTAACGAGCTAAAAAGTTCTTCGGACAGTATAGCAGAGATTAATGCTCCTAAGGCAGGCTATTTTGTTACTTCTTGTGACGGCTACGAGAACAGCTATGATTATACAAAAATCGGAAATCTTACACTTGACAATCTTAAAAATATCAAGAAATCAAATGTACCGGATAATAATATCGGCAAGGTGATAAGCGGTCTTAATTGGTATATTGCGTGTGAAATCACCAATGACGAGGCAACAGATCTCACACTTTGGGGTGACGATGTTACAATCGACTTTTCAGATGCCTCATCAAACACAGTGCCTGCGTCAATTTATAAAATTGTTCAGTATAATAATTCCGATAAAGCTCTCGCAATTTTCCAGTGCACATATATGGACAGCTCGCTTTCTCAGATTAGACAGGAGCCTGTTGAAATCGGTATGGGCACTTATTCGGGACTTCGTGTCAACAAAAAGGCTATTCATGACGATTATGTAGAAAAGACAACCTACGATGACAAGGGCAACGAACATAAAGAGAGCAAAAAAGTTCAGGGTGTCTATGTACTCTACGGCAGTGAAGTTCAGTTTAAAGAAATATCTATTCTCTATGCAGGTAATGATTTTGTATTATGTGATCCATCACCTGCTGATGGCATATTGTTCAGCGGCGAAACAATTTCGCTGTATGATCAGGTTATAATGGAAGGGGACGATTTGTATGATGGAAAGGTCATTAAGTGATGTAGAATACAACTACAAGCTTATTAACGAAAGAATTGCTGAGGCTGCCGAAAAATCAGGCAGAAAAAGAGAGGACATTACTTTTCTTGCCGCAACAAAAACAGTAGATGCGGATGTAATAAACTACGCAATCTCTCTCGGACTTGACCACATTGGCGAAAATAAGGTGCAGGAGCTGCTTTCTAAATATGAAAAGTATGACCTTGCTCATGCGTCTTTACAGTTTATAGGACATTTGCAGACAAACAAGGTTCGCCAAATTGTAGATAAGGTGGATCTTATTCAGTCAGTTGATTCTTTAAAACTTGCGTCCGAGATTTCCAAGCAGTCATTAAAAATCGGAAAAAAGACCGATGTGCTTGTGGAAGTAAACATTGGCAGAGAAGAAAATAAATCGGGTGTTGTTCCCGAACAGCTTGATGAATTGTTGTGTCAGATAGCTGATTTGAAGGGAATTTCGGTCAAAGGACTTATGGCTATACCGCCAATTTGTGATAATACACATAAAATTTCAAAATATTTTGATAATATGCGTAATATCTTTATTGACATATCGTCAAAAAAATTAGATAATATAAGTATGACTATACTATCAATGGGTATGTCTGCTGATTATTATGAGGCAATACTTCAAGGTGCAACTATGGTAAGAGTAGGATCGTCACTTTTTGGTGCCAGAGATTACAGTAAATAATTCAAGGAGGAATTAATATAATGGCAGGTTTTGTGGATAAATTCAAGCGTATGTGGGATGCTCCCGATGACGAGTATCAGCAGGAGTATGATGAGTACGGTTATGCTGATGAAAATGAGGAAGAAGAGGTTGAGGAACAGCCTGTAAGAGAGAGAGCAACAGCTCCTACATCTAAGAACAAGGTTGTTAATATCAATGCTAAGGCTAAGATTCAGGTTGGTATTTATAAGCCTGAAAGATTTGGCGAGGAAACACGCACAATCGCAGATGACCTTATTAAGTCACATACAGTAGTTCTTAATCTTGAGGACACTAACAAGGATATGGCAAGAAGAATTCTTGACTTCCTCAGCGGTGTTGCTTATGCAAATGACGGCAAGATTAAAAAGGTTGCCTCTAATACATACATTATCATTCCTAATAATGTAGATCTTACAGGTGACGATTTACTTGACGAATTAGAAAACAGCGGTGTTTACTTCTGATAACGATGAGCTTTTCTGCTCCAGAATTGAGGATATGACCTCGCTTTGCTTTACTCGACAAAAGCCTGTTTTCTCTCAGTTTATGAGCGAAACACATCAGGCACTTGCCGAAAAGGTGCTGCGAAGTATTTACTTTGAAAATTATATTTTCTTTGGCGGCAGTGAGAACAGTGAAAGAAAGATGCTCGGGGTGTTTTATGATGAACCCGAGCAGTCAGCCTTTCCTATATCCGCTATTGAGTTTAAGTACAGAGTATGCGATAAACTCACACACAGAGATTTTCTCGGTACGCTTATGTCGCTTGGCATTGAGCGAGATACAGTTGGAGATATTCTTGTGGATAACGGACGAACTGTTGTGTTTGTAAAAAGCGAGCTTAAAGATTATATAGAATCACAGATTTTTAAAATCGGCGGAGCAGGAGTAAAAATTGTCCAACCGAATTTAAATTCTCTGCCGCAAGGCAGGGGCACAGAGGAAATGAGTCTTACGGTTTCATCTCTTAGATTTGATAATATTGTTGCCGCAGTGAGCGGACTATCGAGGGATAAAACGGCAAAACTGATTTTATCGGGAGAAACAACTCTTAACTTTGTTACAACCCAGAATGTAAGTTGTCAGGTTAAAGAGGGGGATACCTTTACTGTAAGAGGTAAAGGGAAATTTAAGTTAGATAAAATTTTGGGTGAAACCAAAAAAGGTCGCCGAAAAATTTTAGTAATACATTTCAGATAGGAGTGCTTTAAATGATTACTATTGATGAAATTAAGAATGTTAGTTTCAGAAAAGCCGGCCGTCAGGGCTACATGGCTGATGATGTTGACGCATTTATTGATGAAGTCATTGTAGCTTTTGAACAGTTAAAGAAAGAGAAAACTAACCTTGTTCATAAAATTGATGTTCTCGCAACAAGAGTAGAGCAGTACAGAGCAGACGAAGAAACAGTTAGAAATGCCCTTCTTGCATCTCAGAAAGTATCTGACGCTTGCATTAGAGAGGCTAAGGAAAAGGCATCTAAGATTGTTAGAGAGGCTGAAACAAAGGCACAGCAGCTTTTAGTAGATACAAACAGAATGACTGCAACAGAAAAAGAAAATTATCTTCTTCTCCAGTCAGACGCAGTAAAACTAAAGGGCGAGCTTGTTGAGCTTTATAAGAAACATCTTCAGATGATTAATGACCTTCCTACTGCTGCCGAGTTAGAGGCTGCAAGACAGCAGCTTAACGAAAAATATCCGACAGCACCTGTAATGGAGGAAAAGCCACAGGAAACAGTTAAGCCTGCCGAGCCGGTTGCTGTTGAGGTAAAAAAGCCTGAGGAAATAAAAGAGAAAGCAGATATTACTTCTGATTCCGAGGATGACAACACAGAGAAAAAATCACCAAAATTCGGTCACTTGAAATTTGGCGACAACTATGATGTTTCTGCCGATTAATTTTTAATCGTTTAAGAATTTTTAAATCAAAATTATGGAGAGTGTAACCAATGTCTCAGGATTATAATTCTACACTTAATCTTCCGAAAACCGACTTTCCTATGAGAGCAGGTCTTCCAAAAAGCGAACCTGTAACTCTTAAGGCATGGGAAGATAACAAGGTATATGAAAAACTTATGGAGGTAAACGAGGGCAAGCCTTTATTTGTTCTCCACGATGGCCCTCCATATGCAAACGGCGATATCCATCTTGGCCACGCATTAAATAAAATTTTAAAGGACTTTATCGTACGCTATAAAAATATGGCAGGCTTTAAAGCTCCTTATGTTCCGGGTTGGGATACTCACGGTCTTCCAACAGAGCTTAAAGCAAGAAAGAAAGCAGGTATCGGTAACTCTGCCGAAATTTCTATTGTAGAGCTCCGCAAAATGTGCGAGGAATTTGTAACAGGTTATATCAATGACCAGCGCACACAGTTCAAAAGACTTGGTGTAATCGGTGAGTGGGATAATCCTTATATCACACTTAAGCACGAATTTGAGGCTGAGCAGATCAGAGTATTTGCTAAAATGGCTACAAAGGGTTATATTTACAAGGGTTTAAAGCCTGTTTATTGGTGCCCGGAGTGTAAAACTGCCCTTGCTGAGGCTGAAATTGAGTATGCCGAGGATCCATGTCATTCAATTTATGTAAAGTTTACTGTAACTGATGATAAGGGCGTATTTTCA
The DNA here is from genome assembly GCF_003438075.1 of Eubacterium sp. OM08-24. Taxonomy (GTDB): domain Bacteria; phylum Bacillota; class Clostridia; order Oscillospirales; family Acutalibacteraceae; genus Ruminococcoides. The sequence goes on from NZ_QSTA01000001.1 coordinate 426,917, forward strand.
AATCTCGGAATTGACCCTTCAAAGGTTAAGTTCGTTATTTGGACAACAACAACTTGGACATTGCCTGCCAATGTTGCTATTTGCGTAGGCCCGAGATATGAGTATTCTATCATCAAAACAGGTGATGAATATCTTGTAATGGCTACCGAGCTTTACAAGTCTGCATTTGAGGCCGCTGAAATTACAGATTATGAGGTTGTTGCTACTGTAAAGGGCAGCGAGCTTGAATATATTAAGACTGCACATCCGTTCCTTGACAGAGAGTCGCTTGTAATTGTAGGTGACCATGTAACTCTTGAAAGCGGTACAGGCTGCGTTCATACAGCTCCCGGTCATGGTGTTGATGACTTTAATGTTTGTCAGAATTACCCTGAAATTCCTACAATCTGTCCTGTTGATTCTAACGGTGTTCTCACTGAGGAGGCAGGTCAGTTTGCCGGTCTTACTACTGATGAGGCTAACAAAAAGATTGCTGTTTACCTTGATGAAAACGGTTATCTCTTTGCATTAAAGAAAATTATCCACCAGTATCCGCATTGCTGGAGATGTAAAACTCCTATCCTCTTTAGAGCTACCGACCAGTGGTTCTGCTCTGTTGATGACTTTAAGGATAAGGCTTGCGAGGCTATTGACAGCGTTAAGTGGATTCCATCATGGGGACACGACAGAATTACAAATATGGTTAAGGAGAGAAAGGATTGGTGTATTTCCCGTCAGAGAAAATGGGGTGTTCCGATTCCGATCTTCTTCTGTAAAGAATGTGGCGAGGCTCACATTGACAATGACGCAATGATGGCTGTTGCAGATTTGTTTGAAAAAGAGGGTTCAAACGCTTGGTATAACCACAGCGCCGCTGAAATTTTACCTGAGGGTACAAAGTGTAAGAAGTGCGGTTGTACTGAGTTTGAAAAAGAAAAAGACATTATGGATGTTTGGTTTGACAGTGGTTCTTCACACGCAGCCGTTGTAAGCAAGCGTGATAATCTTAAGTTCCCTGCCGACCTTTACCTTGAGGGTAACGACCAGTACAGAGGTTGGTTCCAATCATCACTCCTTACATCTGTTGCAACTGAGGGTGTTGCTCCTTATAAAGCTGTTCTTACTCATGGTATGATTCTTGATGAAGAAAAGAGAAAGATGAGTAAGTCACTCGGCAACGGTATCAGCCCACAGGATGTTACCGAAAAATACGGTGCTGATGTATTAAGACTTTGGGTTTCATCAACCGACTATCAGTCAGATGTTCATATTTCAAATGATATTTTAAAGCAGATTTCTGAGTCTTACAGAAAAATAAGAAATACAGCTCGTTATATTCTTGGTAATGTTTATGACTTTAACCCTGATACTGACGCTGTTCCTGTAAATGAGCTTATGCCTATGGATAAATGGGCAATCGTAAAACTTAACGAGCTTATTGCAAAGGTTAAGCAGGCTTATGACAACTACGAATTCCACCAGGTATATCATTCAATCAGAAACTTCTGCGTAATTGATATGTCTAACTTTTACCTTGATGTACTCAAGGATAGACTATATACAGAGAAAAAGGACAGTAAGTTAAGAAAGGCTGCTCAGACTGCTATTTATCTCATTCTTAACGCAATGACAAGAATGATCAGCCCAATTCTTGCATATACATCTGATGAAATCTGGAAGTATATGCCGCACTCATCAACAGAAAATGCTGAGAATGTAATCTTTAATGAAATGCCTGAGCAGATTGCTGTTGATACAGACGCTGACTTTATGTCATTCTGGGATGAAATTCATCAGTTGCGTGATGATGTTAAGAAGTCACTTGAGGTTCTTATTAAGGATAAAACAATTAAGAGCTCACTTGAGGCTAAGGTTATTCTTAAGGCAAGCGGTGCAAAACTTGACTTCCTCAAGAAAGCTGAACCTGAGCTTGCGGCTGCATTTATTGTTTCTGCCGTTGAAATCGTTGAAAATGACGGAGAGCTCGAAATTGTTGTTGAAAAGGCAACAGGCGAAAAGTGCGAGCGCTGCTGGATTATCAGCGAAACTGTCGGCAAAGACAGCGAGCATCCACACCTTTGCGAGCGTTGCTGCAATATCTTAAAATAATATTTAATTTAATACTAAATCGGTGTAACAGTATTGCTGCACCGATTTAGCTTTATGGGGGAGTTTTATGCCTTATATAGCTGTTGCAATAGGTGTAGCGCTTGCTGCGATAGATCAGGTTATTAAGTTTTTTGTAAACGCAAACCTAAAGGAAGTTGGCAGTGTTTCTGTTATTGATAATCTGCTTTCTTTTACATATGTTGAGAACAACGGTGTGGCTTTTGGCAGTTTTGCAGGTAACAGATGGATATTTGTAGTGCTTACCACCGCTCTTATTGCCGCAATTTTAATTTATATGTTCAAAAAGAAACCGCAGAGTAAATTGTTTTATGCATCGGTTGCTCTTATAGTAGGCGGCGGAATAGGCAATTTTATTGACCGAGTTTTATACGGTTATGTGATTGACTATATCAGTCTTTCATTCTTTCCGCCCGTATGCAATTTTGCAGATTATTGCATAACTGTCGGTACGGTATTGCTTATGATCTATGTGCTTTTCTTTACAAGCACAGGCAAAAAGGATTTGAAAAATGACAAAGCTTGAATTTGTTGCTGAAAGCAATAATGTTAGAATTGATAAATATATTGCCGATAATGAGCCGTCGCTTACACGCACCGCAGCCGCTAAGCTGATTGAGCAGGAAAAAGTAATTGTCAATGGCAAAATAGTGGGGAAAAATTATAAATTAAAATCAGGAGATAAAATTTCGCTTGAAATTCCCGACCCTGTTCCGTATGAGGCAAAGCCGGAAAATATACCCTTGGAAATTGAGTACGAGGACAATGATTTACTTGTGGTAAATAAGCCAAAAGGAATGGTTGTTCACCCTGCGGCAGGAAATTATGACGGCACACTTGTAAACGCATTACTCTATCATTGCGGAGAGTCGTTGTCGGGAATAAACGGAGTTATGCGCCCCGGTATAGTTCACAGAATAGACAAGGATACAAGCGGCTTATTGATTGTAGCAAAGAACGATTTTGCCCACTATTCTCTTGCCGAGCAGATAAAGGAGCATTCCTTTACAAGAGAATATGAGGCGATTGTATTCGGAAATCTTAAAGATGATGAGGGTACTGTAAACGCACCAATCGGCAGAAGTCAGTATGACCGAAAGAAAATGTGCGTTACCGAAAAAAACAGCAAACACGCTGTTACTCATTACAAGGTTATTGCAAGATACAAGGGATACACACATATAAAATGTATTCTTGAAACAGGCAGAACACATCAAATAAGAGTGCATATGGCGTACTTGGGTCATCCTGTATCGGGCGATTTGGTGTACGGCGTTAAGAATGAAAAGGTAGATTTTACAGGTCAGTGCCTGCACGCAAGAAAAATCGGATTCATTCATCCAAGAACTAACGAATACTTGGAATTTACTTCTGAGCTGCCCGATTATTTTAAGAAATATCTTGAAAAGCTTGAGAAAATATCAAAATAATTTGCCGCAAACAGAAAAAAGTCTTGCATTTTATATTCTCTTGTGGTAAAATATAAAAGCATTTGAAACCGTCATACCTATGACGAGGTTCGAGTGGCGGTATAACCGTTATTTTGAAGCAGACATTCCTCTGCACTAATTTGGGTACGAATGTCAGAAAAACAGGAGGAATTATAATGGACGCATTAAAAGCTATTGCTGCCGGTTCAGTTAAGGAAACTACACCTAAGTTTAATGTAGGTGACACAGTTAAGGTTTCTGTAAACATCCGTGAGGGCGAAAGAGAAAGAATTCAGATGTTTGAGGGCACAGTTATTGCTAAAAAGGGCAGTGGTGTTGCTGAAACATTTACTGTAAGACGCGTTGCTTACGGCGTTGGTGTTGAGAGAGTGTTCCCGCTCCATTCACCAAATGTAAAAGACGTGCAGGTAATTCGTTATGGTAAAGTTCGCAGAAGCAAGCTCTACTATCTCCGTGATAGAGTTGGTAAGGCTGCTAAGGTTAAAGAGCAGATCCGTAAGTAATTTCAAATGTAAGGAAAGGGACTTTTACAGTCCCTTTTTTACTTTACTTATTTGTTAGCAGGTGGATAAATTGAGCGAAAATAAAACAAACACTAATAATATAGATGAAACTGAAAACAAAGCAGTTGATACCAAGGAAAATGTAAAAGCTGAGTCAGAGAATAAATCTGTTGAGGATAGCGGTGATTATATAGCATTCAGCAGTCCTGAGCAGGAGAAAAGCAACAAGTTTGTTGCTGCAAAGGCTGACGGTGCGGCATCTAATGTATATGATTGGTTAAAATCGATTATCTTTGCCCTTGTTATCGTGATGTTCTGCTTGAATTTCTTTTTCAGACTTGTTGATGTTAAGGGTACTTCAATGGTAGAAACCCTACAAAACGGTGATAAGCTGGTGGTAACTAATTTTAATTACACACCAAAGCCAAATGATATTGTGGTTATTTCTCATGGTAAGGAGTACAAAGAACCTATTATTAAGCGTGTTATTGCTACCGCAGGACAAACTCTTAAGCTCGACTATGAAAATGACAGAATTCTTGTGGACGGTGTTGTAATTGATGAGCCGTATCTTGATGTGTCAACATTCTGCAATGTTGAGGCTGACTATGAAATTCCTGAGGTTATTCCTGACGGTATGATTTTTGTTATGGGTGACAACAGAGGCGTTTCTATGGACAGTCGTGATTCGAGAATAGGACTTATTGATGAAGACAGTGTTATCGGTAAAGCTCAATTTGTGGTTTTCCCATTTTCTGAATTTAAATATCTTTACTAAAAATTTTAAATCAACTATTGATAAAAGCTTATTTCTGTTTTATAATTGAAATAAGCTTTTGTTTTTTGGGAGGATATATGAAATTTAAAAATAAAACCTCAAAGAGAAAAATTCAGGTAAATACCAATAAATTGCCTGTTTACATATTTGATATTTTTAAAACGGTAATATTTCTGTTTGCTTTGATAAGTATTGTTTTTACTTTTTTTGTAAAAGATGTTAATATTGACGGTGAGTCAATGAAAGATACCTTATTTGACGGTGATAAGGTAATACTTACAAACTTTTTATATACGCCGCAGGTTGGTGACATTGTTGCCATTGATGCTGACCAGCAAATAGGAAAAATTATTATAAAGAGGGTAATCGCAACCGAGGGTCAGACAATAAAAATTGACTATGATAACAACAGAGTTATAGTTGACGGTGTTGTGCTTGACGAAGAATATGTTGCATCAACTACTACAAAACCTACCATTGGGTGGGAAATTCCCGAAACAGTACCCGAGGGATATGTTTTTGTTATGGGCGACAATCGTTCTGTTTCACTTGACAGCAGAAGTGGCAGTATTCAGCTTATTCCAAAAACCATGGTAATTGGTAAGGCACAGTTTGTGTTTTATCCGTTTAATCATTTAAAATATTTATACTAAATTTAAGGATTGATAAAATGAGCGAAATGCAAACTATACAGTGGTTTCCCGGTCATATGACCAAAACCAAAAGGCAGATTCAGGCGAGCTTAAAACTTGTTGACGCAGTGGCAGAAATTCTCGATGCAAGAATACCACTCAGCAGTAAAAACCCTGATTTGCAAAAACTTATTCAGAATAAACCAAAGGTTGTACTTCTTAACAAATGCGATATGGCAAATCAGAATGCAACAAGCAGATGGATAGACTACTATGCATCACAGGGAATTACAGCGATTGCGGTTGACTGCAAAAGCGGTAAGGGATTAAATAAATTTGCTCCTGCCGTAAATAATGTTCTTGCCGAGCGCAGAGAGAGATTAAAGGCTAAGGGTATGGTAAATCCTATGCTCAGAATAATGATAGTCGGTATTCCTAATGTAGGCAAATCTTCTTTCATTAATAGGGTAGCAAAGCAAAATCGAGCAAAGGTAGAGGACAGACCTGGCGTTACAAGAGGTAATCAGTGGTATTCCATTGCAAAAAATATTGAAATGCTCGACACACCGGGCGTTTTGTGGCCTAAATTTGACGATAAAATTGTTGGCGAAAGACTTGCTTTTACAGGCGCTGTAAAGGATCAGATTCTTGATACAGAACTTCTTGCTGTAAGATTGCTTGATTTTTTGCGCAGTTTAAAGCCTGCTGATTTTATAGTGAGATTCAAACTTGACGATGTGGATCTTGACGCAGTAGATTCTTATGAATTATTGAATATTATAGGCAAAAAGAGAGGTATGCTGATTTCAGGCGGCGAAATCAATACAGAGAGAGCTGCAATTATGCTGCTTGATGAATTCAGAAGTGGAAAGCTCGGCAGAATAACCCTCGAAATGCCCGAAAGATAAATAGGTGAGATAATGGACTGGCTTGAATTTGAAAAAGAGGCTCTTGCAAAAGGCTACAAGGCAGTTTGCGGAGTAGATGAGGCAGGCAGAGGCCCTCTCGCAGGTCCAGTCTGCGCCGCTGCCGTTATATTGCCTGAGGGCGTGGTTATTGACGGTGTTAATGACTCTAAAAAGCTCAGCGAGAAAAAGCGTGAGTCTTTGTTTGATGTTATCAGAGAGCAGACACTTGCATATTCCATTGCATATGCCACTGTTGACGAAATAGAAGAAATCAATATACTTAACGCTACAATGCTTGCTATGCGCAGAGCTATTGACGGACTCAATGTTAAGGCTGATTATGCAATGATAGACGGCAACAGATTGCCACAGCTTGATATTGACGGAGAGTGCATTGTTAAGGGTGATGCAAAGTCAATGTCTATTGCGTGTGCATCTATTCTCGCAAAGGTATCGAGGGACAGACTGCTTTACAAGTATGCGGAAGAATATCCGATGTATGGGTTTGACAAGCATAAGGGATACGGAACAACCGCACACAGAGAGGCAATTTTAAAGTACGGCCCTTGCCCGTATCACCGCAAGAGCTTTCTTAAAAAGCTGTATAAATAATTATGAAGTTGTTTACAACCAAACAAACAGGTGACATTGGAGAGAAATACACAGAGCGTTACCTGAGAAAAAACGGATACAAAATCCTTGAACGCAATTACAGACGAAAATGCGGTGAGATTGATATAATTGCCCAAAAGGGTGAATATATTATATTTACGGAAGTTAAAACGAGAGCAGAGAATTTTTGGGCAAGACCCTATGAGGCAGTTGACCGCAGAAAAATTGCAAGAATAATGAAAACCGCAGCTATGTATATTGCAGAAAAACACCTCGATGCTTACTTTCGCTTTGATGTCAGCGAGGTGTTTACCGATACGCAAAGCGGTAAAGTAGTTGACATTAATTATATTGAAAATGCTTTTGAAGGAGATTCTTATGAAAGTATTTGATTTGCATTGCGATACATTGTATAAAGTCGTGACTTTGAGCCACGACTTTTCTTGTTCTGATTTTGATGTGCAGACTGATGTGGATTTTGACAAATATTTGCAGTGTTTTGCAGTATGGGTACCCGATGATTTAAGTGTGAAACAGGGCAGGTCGCTTTTTGACAAAGCTAAAAGCACACTAATACAGGAATGTAAAAAATATGATATTAAATTAATTAATTCGCTTAAAGAAATAAAGAAAAGTAATTGCAAAAAACTTGGTATGTTTACTCTTGAAAATTGTAAGATTATTGACAACGATATTTCGTATATAAAATATCTTGCAGAGTCAAATATAAAAATTGCTACCCTTACTTGGAATGACAAAAACTGTATAGGCGACGGCGCTATGGTACAAAATCCGACAGGCATTACCGAGTTTGGAAAGAGAGCGGTTTGTGAAATTGAAAATCAAGGCATTGTCATTGATGTATCACACGCAAGCGATAAACTGTTTTATGATGTATGTGAAATTGCTGCAAAGCCGTTTATAGCCACCCACTCAAACTCAAGGTCGGTGACTGCGCACAGGCGAAATCTAACTGACGAGCAGGCTAAGATTATATTTGAAAATGGCGGGATAGTCGGACTTAATTTTCACAATGCCTTTCTCAATAACGAGCCTGAAAAGGCGAGCATTGATGATATTGTAAAGCACGCAGAACATTTTTTGTCACTCGGCGGAGAAAACAGCTTGTGCCTTGGCGGTGACTTTGACGGTGGAAATTTGCCGAGAGATATTGAGAATAACAGAAATCTTTATGATATTTATAATATTTTCCTGCAAAAAAACTACTCAAAAGCCATAATTGATAAAATTTTTTATGAAAATGCAGTTAATTTCTTTGAAAACTTTGACATTTGCTAAATTATGTAGTAAAATGTACCTTGTGTAAAGCAACTCTGAAAGGAAGATTTATATGTTGTATAACAGTACTCAAAATGCTGCCGAGGTAGTATCGGCTGCTCAGGCTATTGCCCAGGGTATTTCTAAGGATGGCGGTCTTTTTGTACCACAGGAGTTTCCTAAGTATTCCGCAGAAACATTCAACGAGCTTTTAAAGCTGGACTATAAGGGCAGAGCAAAAAAAGTTTTCGCTGATTTTCTTTCTGATTTTACAGAAGAAGAAATCAACGATTGTGTTGAAAATGCCTACACAAAAGAGAAGTTCGGCAGTGATAATCCTGCTCCGTTGGCTTACGCAAAGCTCAATGGTAAGGAGCTTAATATTCTTGAACTCTGGCATGGCCCTACTTGCGCATTCAAGGATATGGCACTCCAGATTCTTCCTCATTTTCTTACTAAATCTCTTAAAAAGACATATGACGGCAAAGACGCAGTAATTCTTGTTGCTACTTCAGGCGACACAGGCAAGGCTGCTCTTGAAGGCTTTAAAGATGTTGACCATACAAAAATTATCGTTTTCTATCCTGTTGACGGTGTAAGCCCAATGCAGAAACACCAGATGAACACACAGGAAGGAAACAATGTTACCGTTTGCGCTATCAAGGGGAACTTTGATGATGCACAGACAGGCGTAAAGAAAATCTTTACAACTCCTGAAATTTCAGCAAAACTCGAGGCTAACAATATGCTTTTCAGTTCTGCAAACTCAATTAACTGGGGCAGACTTCTTCCACAGATTGTTTACTATATTTCAGCATATTGCGATCTCGTTAATGCAGGCAAAATCGCTATGGGAGATAAGATTAATGTTGTAGTTCCGACCGGTAACTTCGGTAATATCCTTGCATCATATTACGCAAGTATTATGGGACTCCCAATCAACAAATTTATCTGTGCGTCAAACTCAAACAATGTTCTTTCTGATTTTATCAAGACAGGTGTTTATGACAAAAACAGACATTTCTACACAACAATTTCACCATCAATGGATATTCTCGTATCAAGCAACCTCGAAAGACTTCTTTATAAGCTCGCAGGCAACAATGCTGACACAACAAAGGAGCTTATGACAGCACTCAAAACTGTTGGCAAGTATGAGGTTTCTGATGAAATCAAGGCTGAAATCAAGTCAAAATTCTTCGGCGGTTTCTGCGATGATGAGCAGACAAAGGCTACAATCAAAGCTTTGTTTGATACAGATAACTACCTTTGTGATACTCATACAGCAGTTGCTGTTAATGTATATGAGCAGTATGTTGAGCAGACAGGCGACACAACTCCATCTGTAATCGCATCAACTGCAAGCCCATACAAGTTCTCTAAGGCAGTGCTTGAGGCTGTTTCTGACGGCACAAACCTCCCTGAGAATGAATTTGATATGGTTGAAAAGCTCTTTGAAGTATCAAACGCTCCTGTTCCGGCTCCACTTGCAGCACTTAAGGATAAAAAGGCTCGTTTCTCAGATGTTACAGAGGTTAATTCTATGCCTCAGTATGTTCTTGATGCACTTAACATTAAGGAATGAGTTTATTTGCGATAGCTGACCTGCATTTGTCGCTTGGTGAAGATAAGCCAATGGATATTTTTGCAGGCTGGGACAACTATGTTGAAAGGCTCACAAAGAACTGGAAAGCTCTTGTTACCGAAAATGACACTGTTGTGATTGCAGGAGATATTTCCTGGGCAATGAAGCTTGAACAAACATATACCGATTTTAAATATATAGATGATCTGCCCGGAAAGAAAATTCTTCTCAAGGGCAATCATGATTATTGGTGGGGAACTAAAAGTAAAATTGATAAATTTCTCGACAATAATAAGCTCAATTCGATAAATATTCTCTTTAATAATACATATGAGTGCGGCGAGTTTGCGCTTTGCGGCACAAGGGGATGGTTTCTCGAAAATGAGTCTGACGCTGATATTAAGGTGCTTAACCGTGAGGTAGGCAGACTTGAAATGTCGATTTCAGAGGCAGAAAAAACAGGACTTGAGCCTGTGGTTTTTCTGCACTATCCGCCTGTCTACGGCAACACCGAATGTAGCGAAATTATGAATGTATTATTAAAACACAATATTAAAAAATGTTACTATGGTCACATACACGGCAAGGCAAATATGCGCTATGCCGTTGAGGGTGATTATAAAGGTATAAATTTTAAGCTGATCTCTTGCGATCGACTCGCATTTATGCCTGTTTTAGTACGATAATAAGCATAAATTTGCTTTTGAGTATTGGCAAAATCAAATATGTGTGTTATAATAAACTAATTCTGATTATATTTGTATAATAAATTCAAATTTGGAGGATTTTTAAAAATGGCATTAAAAGAAAGCAAAAAACTTGAGCAGGCTAATTCATACGAATTAGTTGTTACAGTTGACGGAGAAACTTTTGAGAAAGCACTTAACACTGTTTATAAGAAGGAAGTTAAGAAGATTAATGTTCCCGGTTTCAGAAAGGGTAAAGCTCCACGCCATGTTATCGAGAAAATGTATGGCAAAGAAGTATTCTATGATGACGCTATGCAGGATTGCTATCCTGAGGCTCTTTACAACGCAGCTGAAGAGGCTGGCGTAAAGATTGTAGCTGTTGAGTCAATCGAAGTTACAGAGGTTGAAAACGGCTTTACATTTAAGGCTAATATCATTGTTGAGCCTGATATGGAAATCAACAACTACCTCGGCATTGAGGTTACAAAGAAGTCAACAGAAGTTACCGACGAGCTTATTGACGAGGAAATCGAGAAAGTCCGTGACCGTAACTCAAGAATGGTTACTGTTGAGGACAGACCTGTTGCTAACGGCGACATCGCAGTAATCGACTTTGAGGGCTTTGTTGACGGCGTTGCATTTGACGGCGGTAAGGCTGAAAACTACAACCTCACTATCGGTTCAGGCAACTTTATCCCCGGTTTTGAGGAGCAGATTATCGGTCACAACACTGATGAAGAATTCTCAATCAATGTTAAGTTCCCGGAAGAGTATCAGGCTGAGGAGCTTGCAGGCAAGGATGCTGAGTTTAAGATTAAACTCCATGAGATTAAGGCTAAGGAACTCCCTGAGGTTGACGACGAATTTGTAAAGGATGTTTCCGAGAAAGAGACTGTTGCCGAGTACAGAGATGAGCTTAAGGAAACTATCGCTGCCCGTCTTGCAGATGAGGCTGAAAAAGATAAAGATAACCAGATTGCAGAAAAGCTTATTGAGCTTCTTGAGGGCGAAATCCCACAGGCTATGTATGACAATCAGGTAAATGAAATGGTTAGAGATTTTGAGATGAGAATCCGTTCACAGGGCATTGATATGAACACATATCTCCAGTATATGGGAATTGACCTTGACGGCTTAAAGAAGATGTACGCTGACGAGGCTAAGAAGAGAGTTCAGTTAAGACTTGCTCTTGAAACAATCTCTAAGAAAGAAAACATTGAAGTTACAGATGCTGACCTTGACGAGGCTTACAACAAGATGGCTGAGGCTTACAAGGTTGATGTTGAAACAGTTAAGGGTGCAGTTCCTGCTGAAACACTTTCAATTGATGTTAAGGCTGAAAAGGCTCTTAATATGGTTAAGGACAGCGCAGTTGTTAAATAATTGAATATTTAACTGTTTTTTGTTAATTACTATTTACTATAATGAAAGGTTATGATCAAATGGCATTAGTACCATATGTACTTGAACAGACAAGTAGAGGCGAACGCTCATATGACATCTATTCAAGACTTCTTAATGACAGAATTGTTATGCTCACAGAAGAAGTGAACAGTGCAAGTGCAAGCGTAGTAGTAGCTCAGCTGCTCTATCTTGAAAGCCAGGATCCTACTAAGGATATTTGCCTTTATATCAATAGTCCCGGCGGCAGTGTTACAGATGGATTTGCAATATTTGATACAATGAATTACATCAAGTGTGATGTTTCCACCATCTGTATGGGTATGGCAGCAAGTATGGGCGCATTCCTCCTTGCAGCCGGTGCTAAGGGCAAGCGTCTTGCTCTTCCTAACAGCGACATTATGATTCACCAGCCGTCAGGCGGTGCTCAGGGTCAGGCAACAGATATGGAAATTCATACAAGACATATTCTTGATATGAAACAGCGTCTTAACCAGATTCTTGCTGATAATACAGGACAGCCGATTGATGTAATTGCAAGAGATACTAACAGAGATAACTTTATGACTGCTCAGCAGGCTCTTGAATACGGACTTATCGATAAGGTTATTGAAAAAAGATAAGGTGAGGAAATCTTAATGGCAAACAAAAACAATGAAAAAGAAATATACTGCTCTTTTTGCGGAAAGCCACAAGAATTAGTTGGCCGTCTTATTGCAGGCAACGGCGTATATATCTGCGACCAGTGCGTTGATTTGTGTATGAATATTCTTGAGCAGACAGAGGAGCTTGAGAATACGGCTGTTGATGCAGAGCTTGCTAAAAAAGATGACGCTGATTCTATTCCAAAGCTGCTCAAGCCTAAGGAAATCAAAGAAATTCTTGACGAATATGTTATAGGTCAGGATGCCGCAAAGGTTACGCTCAGTGTTGCAGTTTATAATCACTACAAGAGAGTGTTTTCAAACGAAACTGATGTTGATTTTTCAAAAAGTAATGTTCTTTTGCTCGGCCCGACAGGCGTAGGTAAAACTTTGCTTGCTCAAACCCTTGCAAAAGCGCTTGATGTTCCGTTTGCCATTGCAGATGCCACCACACTTACAGAGGCCGGCTATGTTGGCGAAGATGTAGAAAACATCTTGTTAAAACTCATTCAGGCTGCCGATTTTGATATTGAAAAAGCAGAGCGTGGCATTATCTATATTGATGAAATAGATAAAATTGCTCGCAAGTCTGAAAACCCCTCTATTACTCGTGATGTAAGCGGTGAGGGCGTTCAGCAGGCATTACTCAAGATTATTGAGGGTACTGTTTCTAATGTGCCTCCTCAGGGTGGCAGAAAACACCCACAGCAGGAATTTTTGCAGATTAACACTAAAAATATTCTGTTTATCTGCGGTGGTGCTTTTGACGGTCTTGAAAAGATTGTTACAAAGCGCAAGGGTTCATCTGTAATCGGTTTTGAATCATTTATTCAGGACAAAAAAGAACTTGATGAAACCTACTGGATGAAAGATGTTACTGCGCATGATCTTGTTAAATACGGCATAATTCCTGAGCTTATCGGCAGACTTCCTGTTATAACCGCTCTCAGCGGTCTTGATACCGAGGCTCTTGTGCAGATTCTTACCGTTCCTAAAAACTCAATCGTTCAGCAGTATAAAAAACTCTTTGAGCTTGATAATGTTGAACTTGTCTTTGAGGAGGATGCTTTAAAGGCTGTTGCTAAAAAGGCGCAGGAGCAGAGAACAGGCGCAAGAGGACTTAGAGGAATTATGGAGGGAATACTCACTAACCTTATGTTTGAGATTCCGTCTGACCCTACTATTGAAAGGGTAACAATCACGGAAAAGGTTGTAACCGAGGGCAGTGAGCCTGAACTTCTCAGAAACGAAGATAAGGCGGCTGTTTCAATAAACTTAAAACAAGATGCAAAGAAGCGTCAAAAACGAAGCACAGCTTCTTAAAGTATTGTAAATAATTAAAGCTGTATTGCCGAAAAAACAATACAGCTTTTTTTGATTAGATTTAATTGTGAAATAAATTATGATGGGAGGATAGAAAATGGACGATAGAAACGATAATTTAATACTTTTGCCCGTTCTGCCACTCAGAGGACTTGTTGTTTTCCCAAAGGCACTCATCCATTTTGATGTTGGAAGAAAAAAGAGCATCAGCGCAATTAATGCAGCTATGAAAAACGATCAGCTTATCTTTCTTGTTACTCAGAAAGATGCCGCTGAAAATGACCCCGATATTACTAAGTGCTATTCAACAGGTGTAGTTGCAAAAATTGTGCAGGTTATAAAACAGCCCGATAATTCCACAAGAGTTGTAATTGAGGGAAAATTCAGAGCAGGAATAGTTACTCCTGTTTTTTCTCAGGATTGCCTTATGGCTGAAGTCGAGCCTTATCCTGATAAAAAATTCAAGCATACTTCCGAACAGTTCGGCTTAATGCGAGCTGTAAGACTCGAATTTGAAAACTATGTCAAGGTAGCTCCTCGAGTACCTAATGATATTATATTTAAGGTTGCCTCTTGTAAGTCTTGCGGTGAGCTTGCAGACTACATAGCTGACAACATTGTGCTTGATTATCAGGCAAAGCAAACTATTCTTGAGGAACTCGACCAAACCGAGCGACTTGATATGTTGCTTGACATTCTTATAAATGAAACCTATATTCTTTCTATTGAAAAGGATATTGTTCAGAAAGCAAGAGATAGAATCGAAGATAATCAGCGAGATTATTTTCTTAGAGAACAGAAGAAGATTATTGAGGAAGAACTTGGCGAGGACGATAATCCGTCTGCCGAGGCGGAGGCATATGCTGAAAGAATATATGCTTTAGGTCTTGCCGAGGAATCAGAAAATGCGCTTATCAAAGAGTGCAAAAAGCTGATGCGTATGCCGTACGGAAGCCAGGAGGCATCTGTTATCAGAACTTATCTTGACACAGTGCTTGACCTCCCGTGGAACACAGCTACCAAAGATAAAATTTCCGTTACCAAGTTAAGAAAAGAACTTGATAAATCGCATTTTGGACTTGCAAAAATAAAAGAAAGAATTATCGAACAGCTTGCTGTTGCAAAGTTGAGAGGCTCACAGGATGGACAAATTATTTGTTTTGCAGGCCCTCCCGGTGTTGGTAAAACATCTATTGCTCAGTCAATAGCGAAAGCAATCGGCAGAAAAAGTCAGCGAATAGCTCTCGGCGGTGTGCGTGACGAGGCTGAAATCAGAGGTCACAGAAGAACCTATATCGGCTCAATTCCTGGCAGAATTATGACTGCAATTCAGAATGCCGGTTCAAACAATCCTGTGCTTATTCTCGATGAAATTGACAAGCTGGCAAGTGATTACAAAGGAGATCCTACCTCTGCGTTACTTGAGGTTCTTGATTCCGAGCAAAATAATAAGTTCGTAGATCACTATATTGACATTCCTTTTGATTTGTCAAATGTAATGTTTATTACAACTGCTAACGATGTATCTCAAATTCCTGCACCGTTGCGTGACCGAATGGAAATCATTGAGCTTGACAGCTACACAAGAGAAGAAAAGTTTAATATTGCTAAAAAGCATCTTGTGCCAAAGCAAATTGAAAAGTGCGGATTTACTTCAAAGGAAGTTAAGTTTACTCAGTCTGCACTGTATTTTCTCATTGATTTTTATACCCGAGAGGCAGGCGTTCGTACGCTTGAGAGATTAATCGGAAATATTTTG
Organism: Eubacterium sp. OM08-24; assembly: GCF_003438075.1. GTDB lineage: Bacteria > Bacillota > Clostridia > Oscillospirales > Acutalibacteraceae > Ruminococcoides. Next base: position 442,586 of record NZ_QSTA01000001.1, read on the forward strand.
CGTAAATGCGCTGTAAAAAAGCTCGAGGAAGAACAGGAAACATTTAAAATTACAGATAAAGAAGTTCTCGAAATGCTTGGACATAAAAAGTTTACAACCGATAAATTATCTGCAAAGGACGAAATCGGTACAGTAAACGGACTTGCTTGGACAAGCGTTGGCGGCGAGCTTTTGCCTATTGAAGTTGCTGTAATGGAGGGTACGGGTAAACTTGAGCTTACCGGTTCGCTCGGCGATGTAATGCAGGAGTCGGCAAAGGCGGCAGTAACCTGCATAAGAAGTCATGCAAATTCACTTGGTATAAATCCGCAGTTCTATAAAAATAAAGATATTCATATTCACGCTCCCGAGGGTGCTGTACCGAAGGACGGCCCGTCGGCGGGTATTACAATGGCAACAGCTATTTACTCTGCTTTAACGGGAAAGCCTGTAAAGCGTGATGTAGCTATGACAGGTGAAATTACCCTTAGAGGCAATGTAATGCCAATAGGCGGCTTAAAAGAGAAAAGTATGGCGGCATATAAATCTGGAATTAAAACCGTTATTATTCCTAAGGAAAACGAGGCTGACCTTGAGGAGATAGATCCTGTTGTAAAGGAAAAGCTCAGCTTTATTCCTGTTACAAGTTTTTCGCAGGTAGTCCCGATTGCAATAGTTGATGTACCTGTAATTTCAGAAAAGCAATGGAACGCAGTTGCCGATAATACGGTAACTACCAAATCGGAAAACATCCGACAGTAGGGGTGAGGTAAATGAATTTTAACGAAGTACAATTTGAATTTGCCGCCGGCACAAAAGAGCAATTACCAAAGTCCGATATGCCTGAAATTGTTTTTTCGGGACATTCAAATGTCGGAAAATCCTCGCTTATCAACAAACTTGTGCAGAGAAAAGCGCTTGCCAGAGTAAGCGCACAGCCGGGTAAAACCGCTACTATAAATTTCTATAAATTAAAGGAATTTCGTATGGTTGACCTGCCCGGTTACGGCTACGCAAAGGTTTCAAAAAACGAAAAGAAACGCTGGGCTGAACTTGTAGAGGGATATTTTGCACAGGAAAGAAATATAAAATTGATTATCCAAATTCTCGATATGCGTCATCCTCCGACAGACGATGACCTCGAAATGGTGGATTTTCTTTACAGAAGTAATTACCCGTTTGCCGTAGTGCTTACAAAGCGTGACAAGCTGAATAAAACAAATCAAAAGCTTCAGCTTGAATACTATCAGGACATTTTCAGCACTATTGATGATTTGCCAATGATAGAGTTTTCGGCACAGGACGGATATGGCAAAGAGGAAATAAAGGCTCTTATAGAGTCACATATTTTGCAGACCGAATAAAAGGCTGCGCAAATAAATATCAGGAGGTATGAGAGAATGTTTGTAAATGATTGCTTAAACATTAACGAAAAAGGACATCTTACAATCGGCGGTTGCGACACAGTTGAGCTTGCTAAGGAGTACGGTACTCCACTTTATGTGCTTGACGAAAACACAATCAGAACAACCTGCCGTTCATATGTTGAGTCTTTCAAAAAATTCTATAACGGAAACGGTATGCCGCTTTACGCAAGTAAGGCGCTCAGCTGTAAGGAGCTTTGCAGAATTGCCAATGAAGAGCATCTCGGACTTGATGTAGTATCAGGCGGCGAGATTTATACAGCTCAGCAGGCAGGCTTTCCTATGGAAAAAACACATTTCCATGGCAACAACAAAACAGCCGCTGAAATTGAATTTGCACTTAACGCAGGCGTCGGCACATTTGTAGTCGACAACCTTTACGAGCTTGAACTTTTAAACGAAATTGCAGGCAAACTCGGTAAAAAGGCAAAGATTTCATTCAGAATTAAGCCGGGTGTTGACGCACACACTCATAATTTCATCAGAACAGGTCAGATTGATTCAAAGTTTGGCTTTGCACTTGAAACAGGTGAGGCTTTTGAGGCTGTTAAAAAGGCTCTCAAGTATGAAAATGTAAACCTTGCAGAACTCCACTGCCACATTGGTTCACAGATTTTTGATATTGACCCATTTGTTACAGCCGCTGAAATTATGATGGACTTCATCGGCAAAATTAAGGACGAGCTTGGTGTTACAATCAGCAACTTAAACCTTGGCGGTGGCTTTGGTATTATGTATGTAAACAGTGACGAGCCTGTTCCTTATGAGAATTATATGGAAAAGGTTTCTGTTGCTGTAAAGGCAAAGGCTGCCGAGCACAATGTGCCTGTACCTTATATTTTCATTGAGCCGGGTCGTTCTATTGTTGGTGAGGCAGGTATCACACTTTACACAGTTGGCGGTATCAAGGAGATTCCTGACATAAGAACCTATGTATCTGTTGACGGCGGTATGACCGACAATATCAGATATGCTCTTTATCAGTCTGATTATACAGTTGTAAACGCAAGCCATGCAGACAAAGAGGCTACACAGACTGTTACAGTAGCCGGCAAATGTTGTGAGAGCGGTGACCTTGTTCAGGAGCACACACAGGTAGCTCCTGTTACAGTAGGCGATACACTTGCCGTTCTTTCAACCGGTGCGTATAACTACTCAATGGCATCTAATTATAACAGAATTCCTCGTCCTGCTATTGTTATGGTAAACAACGGCAAGTCAAGAGTTGTTGTAAAGAGAGAAAGCTATGAGGATATCGTAAGAAACGATATTTAATAAAACCAAAGGTCACTTTTGAGAAATTCAGAAGTGACCTTTTTTATTATAAGGAAAAATATGAAATTGAGAAAAATTTTGGAATGAGAATTATAACTTAAATAATAAGTGAATTTGAATATAACCCAAAGCCTGAGAATTAAGTGTTCTCAGGCTTTTTTGTTGCGCTTATTTTGTATTACTTTTTACTGTACTTTTCAAGTCCTAAGACATAATCGCTCGAAACCTTGTAAATTCTGCATAATGCAATAAGGTGTTTTATTGGCAATTCACGCTTGCCACTTTCGTATTTGCTGTACTGTTCCTGCCTTGTATGCAGGAGAAAGGCAATCTCTGCTTGTGTATATCCGTTTGCGATTCTTAATTCCCTTAATCTTTTAGTGTAATCCATAAAATCACCGTATTTCAAAATATTACTATTTGTATTATATCATTGTTTATGTGCATTTGCAACTAAAACGAATGTTAAAAATTCAGCCGACGAACTATACAAAACGGTAAGTTAATGTTAATAACTTATTTTAAAGCAACTCCGGCACAAGCAACTTTCATAACTTAGGTAAAATATTTTTATTTTCGACAATATAATAGCTAAATATTAACAAGTTCATAAACTTTATTTAAAAAACTTGCAAAATGATTGAAAAAGTAGTATTATAAGTATGTCGAAAGCCACAGCACATAAATATTTGTGGTAATGATAAATTGTTTTGAATTAATAAGGAGGAACATACAATGTCGTATGTAAGTGAACAGCTCGAAAAGCTTAAAGCAAAAAATCCAAACGAACCTGAGTTTATTCAGGCAGCTACAGAAGTTTTAACATCACTTGAGCCTGTATTCGAGGCTAATCCTAAGTATCAGGAGAACGCTATTCTCGAAAGAATCACAGAGCCTGAGCGTGTTATTATGTTTAGAGTTCCTTGGGTTGACGATAACGGCAAGGTACAGGTAAACCGTGGTTTCCGTGTACAGTTTAACAGCGCTATCGGACCTTACAAGGGCGGTTTAAGATTACATCCGTCTGTAAACCTTGGTGTAATTAAGTTCCTCGGTTTTGAGCAGATCTTCAAGAACTCATTAACAGGTCTTCCTATCGGCGGCGGTAAGGGTGGCTCTGACTTTGACCCTAAGGGCAAGAGCGACAACGAAGTTATGGCTTTCTGCCAGAGCTTTATGACAGAGCTTTGCAAGCACATCGGTGCTGACACAGACGTTCCTGCAGGCGACATCGGTACAGGCGCTCGTGAGATTGGTTATATGTTCGGTCAGTATAAGAGAATCAGAAATGTATATGAGGGCGTTCTTACAGGTAAGGGCCTCAACTGGGGCGGTTCTTTAGCAAGAACAGAGGCTACAGGTTACGGTCTTCTTTACCTCACAGAGGAAATGCTCAAGTGCAACGGTAAAGATATCAACGGTGCTACAGTTTGTATTTCAGGTGCAGGTAATGTTGCTATTTACGCTACACAGAAAGCTACAGAGCTTGGTGCTAAGGTAGTTACACTTTCTGATTCAACAGGTTGGGTTTACGATGCAGAGGGTATCGACCTTGACGCTGTTAAGGAAATCAAGGAAGTTAAGAGAGGCAGACTTTCAGAGTACAAGAACTACCGTCCAAATTCAGAGTACCACGAGGGTAAATTCGATTGGTCAGTTAAGTGTGATGTTGCTCTTCCATGTGCTACACAGAACGAGCTTAACGCTGACGATGCTAAGAGACTTATCGCTAACGGTTGCTATGCAGTAGCAGAGGGCGCTAATATGCCTACAACTCTTGAGGCTACAAAGCTCATCCAGGAGGCAGGTTTACTCTTCGCTCCTGGTAAGGCAGCTAACGCAGGCGGTGTTGCTACTTCTGCTCTTGAGATGTCACAGAACTCACAGCGCCTTTCATGGACATTTGAGGAAGTTGACGCTAAGCTCAAGAACATTATGGTTAATATTTTCCACAACATTGACAATGCTGCTAAGAAGTACGGCTATGAGGGCAACTATGTAGTAGGTGCTAACATCGCAGGCTTTGAGAAGGTTGCAGATTCAATGATTGCTCAGGGTGTTTGCTAATTAAATCCTTTAATAAATTCAAAATCCTGTCTGATTTTTCAGACAGGATTTTTTATATGTTTATTTTGCTTTTATTGTAAGGCTCTTTATTTCATATGCTAATAATTCTGTTTTTACTGTGCAAAATACTTTTGAGGTGATTTTATGGCTAAAAAAGGAATGCACAGAGTTGATGACATTCACAGTGAACACAAAAGCAAAGCGGAGCTTGTGCCGGAATTGCAGGGCAGGGCAAAGCTGAGCAACGAAAAAGCCAATCCGATTATTGCAGGCACACAGCCTCCGTCACAAAAAGTGTATCACAGCAGACCGCACAGCGAAAGACCTATTTCAAATTTTTATTCTTATATAGACAACGACTTAGCAAGAGATAATCTTGAAAACGATATTCCAAGCGCAGATTTGCAGGATTTATAAATTAAATTTTCAGATTAAGCAAAAACGGCACACCGTAATTGGTATGCCGTTTTTATGATTTTGAGTTCTTATATTCCTTAATAATCGGGATAAATTCTTTTGCGTATTTTTCCTGTTTCTTAATACCTACACCGGATATTCTCAAGAAATCATTTTCGTTTGTCGGAAGTTTTGCGCACATATCACGCAAAGATGCGTCGCTGAATATAACATACGGAGGAACGCTGGCTTTATCTGCAAGATATTTTCTGCGTTCCTTGAGTTTATCAAACAAGCTGCGGTCAATCTCCGCCTGCTGAATTTCTCTATGCAAATCTTCTTTTACGGCAAGCCGCATTGTAAGGTTTTTTTGCCCTTTTAGAATTGGGTATGACTTTTGAGTAACCTCTAAAATCGGATATTTGCCCTCAGTTTGATGTATGTATTCCTCGTCAATCAGCTTGGTTATCAGCTCGGAAATTGCCGCCTTTTTCGTTTTGCTCATAATGCCGTAGGTTGACTGCTCGTCAAGTCCTGCATTTATAATACTCTCTTTTTTGGAGCCTGCAAGCACATCAATAATGGTTGACGCTCCGTAGCGTTGACGGGTTTTTATAATGCAAGAAAGAATCTTCTGCGAATCTACCGTTACATCAGTAAGCTTGTATTCTTTAAGACAAGCCGAGCAGTTGTTGCAATCGTTAGTATGATATTCGCCAAAATAATTGAGAATATAGTTTCTTAAACAGGTTGTTGAGGTGCAGTAGCCGACCATTTTGTTGAGCTTGTAGTAATCGTTTTTCTTGATTTTTTCACGTTGCTCATCGGTCAGCTCATCATTTTCGTCATTATTCTCAATAAAGAACCGCTGAGTGTGGACATCGGCAGGACTGTATAGCAAAATACAGTCCGAATTTTCGCCATCTCTGCCCGCTCTGCCTGCCTCTTGATAATAGTTTTCGAGATTTTTCGGCATATTGTAATGCACCACAAAGCGTACATCGGGTTTATCAATGCCCATTCCGAAAGCATTTGTGGCAACAATCAAATTGCATCTGTCATTGATAAAATCCTCTTGGTTTCGGTTTCGTATTTCACTGTTCAGGCCTGCGTGGTAAATCAGCGAGCGGTAACCGTTATCATTGAGAAAATCGCTGACTTTTTCTACATTTTTACGGGTAGCACAGTATATTATTCCGCTCTGATTTTTGTGTTCGCTGACAATGGCGAGTAATTCCTTTTGCTTTCTTTGCGGACGCTTTACTGCAAAAAAGAGATTTTTGCGGTCAAATCCTGTTGTTATTTGATAAGGATTTTTAAGTCCGAGCAGATTTAAAATATCTCTTTTTACGGCGTCTGTTGCAGTTGCTGTAAATGCAGATATAACGGGCCTGTTGTCAAGTTTTGAAATAAAATCTGCAATTTTTAGGTAGCTCGGTCTGAAATCGTGTCCCCATTGTGACACGCAGTGCGCTTCGTCAACGGCTATCAGTGAAATTTTAATGCTGTTGCAAAGGTTTAAAAATGCAGGCACTTCAAGCCTTTCGGGCGCAACATAAATCAGTTTGTACTCACCTCGCATAGCGTTATAAATTGCCCTCGATTGTTGGGCAGAAGTGAGGGTGCTGTTTATGTATGCCGCTCTGATTCCGTTTTGATTTAGCGAAGTAACCTGATCTTTCATAAGTGAAATAAGCGGAGAAATTACGATTGCTATGCCGTCTGACATAAGCGCAGGTATCTGATAGCAAATAGACTTTCCGCCGCCTGTCGGCATAATACAGAGTGCGTCATTACCGTTTGAAATATTATCTATTATATTTTCCTGACCGTCACGAAAAGTATCGTGACCAAAGTAATGTTTTAAAATTTCAAATTTATTCATAACAATATTATATAAAATTTCAAAATAATTTTCAAGCAAAGAGCCGAAAATGTTGATTATTATCGAAAAATATTTTATACTATATTTGTATAATTATAACAGGAGTGATTTTATGTTATTTTTAGAATATCCGAAATGTTCGACCTGCAAAAAGGCTAAGAATTTCTTAGACAGCAAAAGTGCCGATTACGAGGACAGACACATCGTTGAATGTAATCCGACAGCCGAAGAATTGCAGAAATGGCACGAGATGAGCGGACTTGACATAAAAAAGTTTTTCAACACAAGCGGTATGCTTTATAAGTCAATGAATTTAAAGGACAAGCTGCCCGAAATGTCGCTTGAAGAAAAATACAGTCTGCTTGCCACAAACGGAATGTTAGTAAAAAGACCTATTCTTATTAGGGACAACAGGGTGCTTACAGGCTTTAAGGAGGCTGAGTGGGCAGAGCTTTTGAACGAGGAGAATTAATATGAAGAAATTTATATCTTGGAATGTAAACGGACTGAGAGCCTGCGTAACAAAGGGCTTTCTTGACTTTTTTAATGAAGTAAATGCAGATGTATTCTGTTTGCAGGAAACAAAATTGCAGGCAGGACAAATTGATTTACCGCTTGACGGCTATCATATGTATTGGAACTATGCCGAGAAAAAGGGTTATTCGGGCACTGCGCTTTTTACCAAAGAAGAACCGATAAGCGTTACCTACGGGCTCGGAATTGAGGAGCATGACAAAGAGGGCAGAGTGATTACTGCGGAGTTTGAGGACTATTACTTCGTTACATGCTATACGCCAAATTCCAAAAACGAGCTTTTAAGGCTTGATTACAGAATGGTGTGGGAGGACGCTTTCAGAGAATACTTGAAAAATCTTGAAAAGACAAAGCCTGTTATTGTGTGCGGCGACCTTAATGTTGCGCATAATGAAATTGACCTTAAAAATCCAAAGACAAACCGCAAAAATGCAGGCTTTACCGATGAGGAAAGGGGCAAGATGACCACACTTTTGGACAGCGGATTTACCGATACTTTCCGCTATTTTTATCCCGACAGAGAGGGAATATACTCGTGGTGGTCATACAGATTTAAAGCGAGAGAAAAGAATGCAGGCTGGCGTATTGACTATTTCTTAACCTCAAAGGCTCTTGATTCAAGGCTCGTAAGTGCCGATATACACACAGAGGTTTTCGGCAGCGACCATTGCCCTGTTGAACTTGTGATTGAATAAATTAATCAGCCTATGAAATACGAAAAATCTTGCGGAGCTGTTGTATTTACAAAAGAAAACAACGAATATAAATTTTTAATTGTGCAGCAGCTTCAAGGCTTTCATGGATTTCCAAAAGGGCATATGGAAGCAGATGAAACTGAAGAACAAACCGCCTTACGAGAAATATTTGAATAAGTCGGTGTAAAAGCAAATCTTATTGATGGCTTCAGGGTAGTCGACGAGCATATAATTCCGAGCAAAGTCGATACAGTAAAGCAAATAGTTTATTTTCTTGCTGAATATAAAAATCAAAATGTAAAATTTCAAAAGTCTGAATTATCAGCCGTTAAACTTTTAGCGTTTGATGAGGCTTACAATACTTTTGAATATGGGTTCTATGATAAATGTTGGGGTAATAATGCTATCCTAATATCCTAAAAATTTCAACAAACTAAAAAGGCTTCCCCTCAAGTGGGAAGCCTTAATAACTATGTTCTTAACCCCAACTATTGACAAAGAAACTTTTGTTTTGAGAAACAAAAACAGGGGCAGAGAGTACCTCGTCAAGCTGTTTGAGCTTTTCACGAATTTGCTTTTCGGTAATCGGCTTTAACAAATAGCCGACAGCGTTTACATTGTATGCGTCAAGCGCATAGTCGGAGTAGGCAGTACAGAATATAATTTTGGTTTTCGGCTTGTGCTGTTTATTCGGCTGTTCTTTTGACATAAAAATGCCCCCCTTTCGTTAGTTTTAATTACGGTATATTTATATTATACCTCATTGTCTAACAAAAGGGGAGCATTTCAATTTTCTGCCGCTTGTTAAATATCTCTATTTCATTTTTCGGATTACCCCAACTATTGACATAGAGCCTGAATATGAAAGCTCAAAAAGAATACTGTCTGCGGCTTATGATCATTTATCTAAAGCAGTTTACTAAGCAAAAAACCTGCACTCTATAATTAAAGTGCAGGTTTTTGTTTTGAAAAAATCAACAGATTTTATACAGAATTAAACTTCGGCGATTACTTCAACCTCAACGAGAACATCCTTTGGGAGCTGCTTAACAGCTACGCATGAACGAGCAGGCTTTTCTGTGAAATACTTGCCATACACTGCGTTGAATGCAGCAAAGTCATTCATATCCTTTAAGAAACAAACTGTTTTTACAGCCTTTTCGAGTGAGCTGCCTGATGCCTCGAGAACATTTTTAAGGTTTGTGCAAACCTGCTCTGTCTGAGCCTCGATTGTAGTAGCCTCAACATTGCCGCTTGCAGGGTTAATTGCAATCTGACCTGATGCGAATACAAGACCGTTTACTACAACAGCCTGTGAATATGGGCCGATAGCGTCCGGTGCATTTTTAGTATAAATCTTTTCCATAATAAAACCCTCCGTAAATTATACGAGCTTAAAGCCTGCGCTTGTAAGTGCGTTTGTAATTTCTTTTACATGGTCAAAGTTTCTTGTTTCAAGTACAATTCTTAGGTAACAGCCGTTAATATCAGTACCCTCGCTTGCACGCTCGTGGTGGATAGAAATAACATTGCCGCCCTTGTCTGCGATGATATCGGCAACCTGCTTGAGCTGACCCGGCTTATCCTGAAGTTCAATGCAAAGTGTCTGCGATCTGCCTGATCTTAAAAGACCACGCTTAATTACTCTTGAGAGGATAGTAACATCAATGTTACCGCCTGAGATTACGCAAACAACCTTTTTGCCCTTTACAGGGAGCTTATTAAACATTACAGCTGCGAGTGGTGCAGCGCCTGCACCTTCGGCGATCATCTTCTGAGATTCGATAAGTGCAAGAATAGCTGATGAAATCTCGTCATCTGTTACAGTTACGATATCGTCAACATACTGCTGAACATACTTGAAAGTATGCTCGCCCGGCTCTTTAACCTGAATACCGTCAGCAACAGTAGATACTTTATCAAGATGAACAGGCTTGCCCTGCTTGATTGATTCATACATAGACGGAGCGCCCTCTGCCTGAACACCGTAAACCTTGATGTTAGGATTAAGACTCTTAATTGCGCAAGCAACACCGGAGATAAGTCCGCCGCCGCCGATAGCACATACAACAGCGTCTACATCAGGCATTTCTTCAAGAATTTCAATGCCGATTGTACCCTGACCTGCAATTACATTTTCATCGTCAAACGGATGAATAAAAGTATAGTTATGTTCGTCACGAAGCTCACAAGCCTTGTTGTAGGCATCATCATACACACCCGGCACCATACAAACTTCTGCGCCGTAACCCTTTGTAGCCTCAACCTTAGAGATTGGAGCGCCATCAGGCAAGCAGATAAGTGACTTAATGCCGTATTTTGTTGCAGCAAGTGCAACACCCTGAGCGTGATTGCCTGCGGAACAAGCAATAACACCATGTTTCTTTTCTTCTTCTGTGAGCTGAGAAATCTTATATCCCGAGCCTCTTACCTTAAATGAGCCTGTAATCTGCAAGTTTTCAGGCTTGAGGTAAATTTCGCAGTCATTGCTGATAGCGGAAGCCTTAACAAGCGGGGTAGGGATAACTACATCTTTAAGTACATAAGATGCGTGATAGATTTTATCAAGTGTAACCATATAAATCTCCTCTTTCACTCTTGTTACTTTATAATTATAAATCAGAATTGAGCTAAAAACAAGTTTTTTTGCAATATTCTTCAAAAAATATTGCAAAATTCTGCTTGCTGATATAGAAAAGTCAACATAAAAGAAAGTTTGGCACATTATTGTTGCTTTTTAATGTGCCAAACTGCAACTTAATTATTTATTCGGTTGAGTTTTTAATTTTTCAAATTCATTTGTGCCGGACATTTCATTTTCTTTTATAGCGTCGTCAATCCTTTTACCTTTGGTTAGGTAAGAGAACGGAGCGGAAATCAATATTGCGCCGTAATATGTAATAAATCTCCACAACAGGATTGCAGGTTTAATTTTGTTTGCAAGTCCCACAACAAAGAAAGGTCCGAAGTACATAGTAAATGCAAGTTCTGCACCGCCCGATGCACCGGGTAATGGTACAAGATTTGAGGTAAAGAGCACAAACGACTGAATGCAAATTGTATCGAGAAAACTAAGCGGTACTTGTCCATTTTCGATAGCGATGCCATGCATATCAAACGAAAGATAAACAAAGTACGGAACAGAGAGAATAGCGATTACCTGCATTGCAACAAGTCCGTAAAGCAAGAACGTTCTTTTCTTGTTTTCATAGAGCTTTTTGTTACCTTGATGGAAAAGCTCTACCTGCTCGTTGAGAGATTTTACCTTGTCATCGGGTTTTTTGATGAATTTTAATTTGTGCAATAGCTTATCAATGAATTTTATGAGTTTACCTGTAATTTTCGGACTGAACGATACAACCAAAAAGAGAACTGTAACAATAGTTTGCGTCAAAAATCCGAGAATGATAAACAGGGTAGACCATATATTGGTAAAGGCGGATTTAAAATAATCAAATTTAATTATAATTGCAAGAATACTGAAAACGCCTGTAACAATTTGATAATACACAAATTTTTGCGTCATACACGCCGAGCCGAACCCGACTCCGACTTTCATTTTTGAAAGAAGATACAACTGCATAGGTTGTCCGCCGGTATTGGATGGAGTGACAGCACCGAAGAATACACCTACAAGCGCAACTTTTAGCGAATCAATAAACCTGAAATCAGGGTATTGTGTTCTTATTAATATTTGCGTTACAAAGGTATCAATAATTATATTCATATCAAACGCTATAAGTCCTGCAATTATCCAGCCCCATATAAATCCATCGGGCGAGGACAACAGGTCAATCATACCGTTTTCAGAAACGCAGAAAAAGACTATAAGATAAAAGGTAATGCCAAGAACTATTATATTAAAAATAAGCTTTCCGCTTATTCTAAAGCGTTTTCGCTTTTTCTCGGTGCTCAAGAAATCTCCTCCAAAATTTTCTATTCACAAAAATGTGTACTTTAATATAATACAATCTTTTTTCTGAAAAATCAATTTACAATTCTGTCACTTATGCACTTTTGTTGTAAAAAATATATATTTTGCGATAATTTGTAGAATAAAGCACTTGAGAATTATCAAAAACTGTGATAGAATTAATAAAAACATATAATATATTTAGGATGATTTAATGCAATTTTTTAATTTATACGGAGTACCCGTAATTGTAATTTTATTTATTGTGTGGATGATTTTCAGAAATATTGATAAAAAATATAAGCCTCCGACAGATTCTGTGAACAGAGGATTAAAGGGATTTGAGCAAATCGGCGGCTTTGCCGTAATTTTTCTTATGGTGTGCGGATTCGGAATACAGGGTGACGGCTTTTTGTCAGATGCAATGAAAATCTTTTGGATTGTGTCAATGGTATTTTTGCTGTTGCTGCATATTTTAAGCTGCATAATGTTTTACCGCAGCAGAAACCATACATTGCATATGCTGACGGCAATTTTTCCAAGCGTGATTTTTATTCTTACAGGTTTGCTTGAGCAAGACCCACCGCTTTTATTGTTTGCAATAGTCTTTGCAATCGGAAAAATATATATGACATCTAAGTCTGAAATTTAATTGGAGATAATAAAATGAACATTGTTATGTTATTAAAGCCAAAGGAAACAGTGGCTTATATTTATGAGAACAGTACAATCAGACAGGCGCTTGAAAAGATGAAAGCCCATAGCTACACCGCTGTGCCTGTAATTGACGAGTACGGCAAATATGTCGGTACAGTCAGCGAGGGCGACTTTTTGTGGTACATAGTCGAAAAGCAAACGCAGGGAATAAAGTCGCAGGAAAAATATTTTGTGCGTGACCTTATTCGTACCGATTTTAACCCGTCTGTAAAAATCAGCGTTGATATGAAAGAGCTTTACGAAAGAGCCTTAAATCAGAACTTTATTCCCGTTACAGATGATTCGGGAGTTTTCATAGGTATTGTTACCCGTAAGGATTTAATCAGCCACTTTGTTGACAAAAGCAGGCTGTGAGCGACTGCCTGCTGATTTAAGATATTTCTGCATACAAAAGACCTCCGTTTGTTGCGGAGGTCTTTGTTTTGTTATTTTTCTAAAAGATTTTTAAGCGTTTCAAAAAGCGCTGAGTCGGCCTTTTTAATCGGCATAGGTTTGTTTGAGCGGTTTACACAGCAATGCGTGGTTCTGCCTGTTGTTGCGAGAATATCGGAATCGGCAAATCTGATTTCGTATTCAAATTCTATCTTTGCAGCCGACAGATTTGTCAGCTTTGTTGTAATGTAAACCTTATCGTCAAATTTCAGAGGAATAATGTACTTTGCGTATGCGTCAACAACGGCAATAGAAACACCTTTATCCTCAAGTGCTCTTACATCGCAACCGATCTGCTCCATAAAGTTACATCGAGCCTCTTCAAAAAATCTGATATAATTCGAATGGTGAACAATGCTCATCATATCGGTTTCATAGTAATTGATTCTTCTTGAATATGGTTTTATCTGCAAAAAATCACCCTTTATTTTTTTATAAGCAAACCGTTTTTCAAATCTTCCTTAGCCTGTTGTCTTATTTTAAAGTGCTGTTTTTTACCTGTTGCTGTGTGCGGCAATTCTGTCACAAAGCGGTAATATCTCGGTGCCTGATACTTTGAAATGTCAGGGGAATTTGCGCAAAATTCAAAAAGCTCCTTGACAGTAAGGCTTTCGTCCACGGGAATAACATAGGCTGCAACGCTTTCGCCGCGAACACTGTCAGGCACACCGGTTACTATACATTCCGAAACTTTAGGGTGCTTATTGATAGCCTCTTCGATTCTTGCAGGGTAGATATTTTCGCCCTTGCTGATAATCATATCATCTTTTCTGCCCGAAATTGTGATAAATTGATTTTCATCCCAAGTGCCTACATCGCCTGTGTACATCCAACCGTCGGCAAATTTATCCTTTGTGGCTTTTTCGTTGCCTACATAGCAATAGGTTGTCTTACCGGGGCACTTAATAATTATTTCGCCCTCTGTCTTGCCGTCACAAGGAACCGTATCATCGGGATTTGCTTTTCCCTCATCGTAAACATTTACGATTCTTACCTCATCATCGGTACATGAACGACCTGCGGAACCTGACATTTCAGGTAAATCATACGGGCGTAAAAATGTGTTCCAAAAAGATTCTGTTGTGCCGTAGCCGTTAAAAATATTAGGTGTAAGCACATTCTGAAAACGAATACAAGCCTCTTTTTCAAGCGGACTGCCCATAGTTATTATACCCTTTAAAGAAGAAATATTCTTAGGGTACTTTTCCTGTCGGCTTGCAAGCAGAGTGAGAATTGACGGTACACCTGTTATAAAAGTAATCTTATTGCTATCTACATATTCAAGGCAGGTCTTAGGGTTAAAATTACGCATAATTACAATACATCCGCCTACATACAAAGTAGGGGTAGGACCGCCCGAATGTAAACCGCCACGGTGGAACCACGGCGTCATATTCATTGTAATGTCGGTAGGGTTGAGTGGGAAATGCATAATTACATCGTGTGCCGAAAGCACTTCGTTTACATTGTTGAGCGGAACGCCCTTTGGTGTGCCTGTTGTGCCCGAAGTCTGCAAACGGACAACTTCGTCATATATATGCGGTCCAAAATCAACAGGCGGATTTTCGTCTGAGGCATTTTTTATATAGTCCTCAAAAAGAATATGTCCCTGCGGAAGTTCAATATCCTTGCCTGTGTTGTTTACGGCGATAATTACCTTTGGAGTATGAGAAGTGATTTCAAGAGCCTTTACAACGGTATCAAGGATTTCTGCATCATACACATATACAGCAGGTTTGTTGTGACCGATGATTTCCGCTGTTTCGCCCGGAGAAAGATTAAAGTTTGCGGGATTGCCGATAGCGCCGAGCTTTTGCGGTGCTATATATCCAAGCAAAAATTGTGTAGAGTTAAAAAGCTGCATAAATACAATATCGCCTTTTTTAACACCGTCTGCTTTCATGGCATTTGCAAACTTATTTGCAGCTGTGTTTAATTCTGTATATGTCCACTTTATGTTGCGGGCAGGGTCAATAACAGCTGTTCTATTGCCAAAACGGCGAACATTTCTCATAAAGCCGTTAAGCCATGTAAATTCGCTTTCAAATGTTTTTACAAACATATCTGAATCATAAGTAAACTGCATAAATTTCTCCTTTATATCGGTAGGGATTATCCCTTGTATCTGCCTACAATAATACTTGAATTCTGTCCACCGAAGCCAAATGCGTTTGACATAGCATAATCTATTTCGGCTTTCTTTGCTGTGTTAGCGACAAAGTCTATTCCGCTGCACTCGGGGTCAACTTCATTTAAGTTGATTGTCGGCGGAATTACTCCTGTTTCAATAGCTTTTACGCAGGTAATAACCTCTGTGATGCCGCCTGCGCCCATCATATGACCTGTTGCGCCCTTTGTTGAGCTTACATATGGGAGCTTGTCACCAAATACATTTTTGATAGACGCTGTTTCAACTGTGTCGCCTTTGTTGGTAGCTGTGCCGTGAGCGTTTACATAACCTATCTGTGATGTGTCGATATTTGCCTGTGCAATAGCCTGTTTCATACAAGCAATAGCGCCTCTTCCTTCCGGATGCGGAGCTGTTACATGGTAAGCGTCATCTGTGTTGCCACAGCCGAGAACTTCGCCGTAAATCTTTGCGCCTCTTGCAAGTGCGTGCTCCTCGGTTTCGAGAAGAAGCGCACCGCCGCCCTCTCCGATTACAAAACCGTCACGGGTAACATCAAAAGGTCTGCTTGCGGTAGCAGGGGAGTCGTTTCTGCGTGAAAGTGCCTTTGCGTTTGCAAGCGAATAAATTACGAGCGGGCAGAGAACTGACTCCGCACCGACAGCGAGCATTACATCGGCTTTGTCTGTCTGTATACACATACAAGCTGTGTTGATTGCATCGCCGCCCGATGAACAAGCTGTGCTTACGGTAAAGCTCGGACCTTGAATATTGTGGTCGATTGCGATATTTGCAGCGGCAATGTTGCCGAGAATTTTAGGAATAAATCTCGGGCCTACCTTTTTATGTGCAGCGCCCGAAAGTGCGTCTTGAGTAAACGCAATTGTAGCAATGCCGTTCATAGCTGTACCCATTACAATACCTGTGCGTTCAGGTTCAATTTCAAGGTTGCTCTGCTTTAAAGCCTCCTCTGCAGCAATATATGCATACTGCATAAACGGATCCGTTTTTCTGATTAAGTCTTTCGGCATATAATCCGACGGGTTAAAATTCTTTACTTCGCCTGCAATCTGAACCGCAAGTTCAGATGCGTCAAAGCTCTTGATAGTGTCTATACCCGACACGCCTGCTGTAATGTTTTCCCAGTAAGTATCTACACCAATGCCGATAGGTGTAACTGCGCCCATACCTGTAATAACTATTTTTTTCATAACTGCTCCTTGCCGCATAATTATTTATAGTATTTGATTATTATTTGATTTTTGCATACTATTATGCTATACTCAAATTATAGCAGAAAGGAAAGAATTGGTCAACTAAAGTTTTAATGTAATTATTTATCGATTTTGACTTATTTATTCACTTCCTGCATAACAAGGTACAATTAGTGAAAACTTACAGTACAAAAATAATATCCGCTTTTGAAAGGAGTGTTTATTTATGGACATAAGTCAGTTAAAATGTTTTATTTCGGTTGCTCGCACACTTAATTTTTCTGAGGCGGCAAGGCGCAACTATGTTTCGCAATCCACCGTCAGCCGATATATTATTGACCTTGAAAAAGAATTTGGCGTACAGCTTTTTATACGCTCACATAGAGATGTTTTGCTTACGGACGAGGGCAAAACCCTTTTGCCGTATGCAATAGAAATTGTTGACACGCTTGCTAAAGCTACCTCTATAATTAAGCAAATGCACGAAGGGGGCAAGGGCAGAATTACCGTTGCCTGCGATCAAACCTCTTTTTCTTTTCCCACAAAATGTATAAAGGAATTTCGCAAACGCTATCCCGACATTACAGTTGATGTAAAGTCGCTTGACTGCTCAGGTAACGGCAATGTGCTTGGCGGCGACTATGACTTTTGCTTTATGCCAAGAGATATGCTGCCCGAAAGCTCATCTGTTGAGTCGATAGTTACCCATAGCGAACAGCTTTTTGTGATAGTCGATTCAACGAGTAAACTCGCAAGAAGAAAAGAAATTTCGCTTTCCGACCTTTCGGATAAAAAGCTTGTACTTCTTTCAGAAAATATTACTCCTATACTTTATATGGAGATAATGGATTTATACCGCACATTTCACATTGCGCCGAATGTTGCAAATACATTTGACGATGTAAAGAGTATGTATATGGCTGTGGCGGCAGGAATGGGAATTTCGATTGTACCAAGCTCGCTGCTCAATTTTTCATCCGACAAAAGCTGTGCGAGTATACCGCTTACAGACGCAGACACGAGTATTTCATATGTAATGGCATGGAATAAATCTGTGGCAAACCCTGTTTCAAAGCATTTTCTTGAACTTGTAAAGGAATACGCAAACGATGTGGATAACATTTACGGGTTGTAATGTGATAGTATTGTGAATATACATAATAAAATATGTGAAGTAACAAAAACTTTTCTATAATTTCACATAAATTTTACTTAAAAACCCTTTACATTGGAAATAAAAGGTGTTATAATAGCCTTAGTCAAAGGGAAAATGACTAATATTTCCTGATAGGGGGACATAATAATGTACAGATTCACATTACCGAGAGATCTTTATCACGGTGAAGATGCTCTTTCAAGTTTAAAAACACTCGAAGGCAAAAAAGCAATTGTAGTAGTTGGCGGCGGCTCAATGAAACGCAACGGTTTCCTTGACAAGGCTGTTGACTATTTAAAAGAGGCAGGCATGGAAGTTAAGCTCTTTGAGGGCGTTGAGCCGGACCCATCTGTTGACACAGTTATGAAAGGCGCAGCTGTTATGAGAGAGTTTGAGCCTGACTGGATTGTTGCAATGGGCGGTGGCTCACCGATTGACGCTGCAAAGGCTATGTGGGCTTTCTATGAGTATCCTGAAATCACATTTGAGGATCTTATTACTCCGTTCAGCTTCCCTAAATTAAGACAGAAAGCTAAATTCTGTGCTATTCCGTCAACTTCGGGTACAGCAACAGAGGTTACAGCTTTCTCAGTAATTACAGATTATGAAAAGGGCATCAAGTATCCGCTTGCTGACTTCAACATCACTCCTGATGTAGCTATTGTAGATCCGTCACTTGCTGAAACAATGCCTAAAAAGCTTACAGCTCATACAGGTATGGACGCAATGACTCATGCTATTGAGGCATATGTATCTACTCTTAACTGTGACTATACAGACGCACTTGCACTCCACGCAATCAAGATGATTCACAATGATCTTAAAAAGTCTTATGACGGTGATATGGCTGCTCGTGATGCTATGCACAATGCTCAGTGTCTTGCAGGTATGGCATTCTCAAATGCTCTCCTCGGTATTGTTCATTCAATGGCTCATAAGACAGGCGCTGCATTCTCAGGCGGTCACATTATTCATGGCTGTGCAAACGCTATGTACCTTCCTAAGGTAATTAAATATAATTCAAAAGACGCTACTGCTGCTGAGCGTTATGCTCAGATTGCAAAGTTCATTGACCTTAAGGGCGACACAACAGAAGAACTTGTTGATGCACTTATTGCAGAGCTCCGCTCAATGAATGATCAGCTTGATATTCCGCAGGCTATCAAGAACTACGGCCCGGGCGGCGTAAAGGCTGATGTAAGCATTATTGACGAAAAAGAGTTTATGGATAAGCTTGCTGAAACAGCTAAAAACGCTATTGCAGACGCTTGCACAGGCTCTAACCCTCGTCAGCCAAGTCAGGAAGAAATGGAGAAACTTCTCAAGGCTTGCTACTATGACCTCGACATTGATTTCTGATTATAATTTATAACAGATTTCGTGTAGAATAAATTTATCTTTATCTTTTTATACTTATTTTCCTTTTAATTCCTTTGTTTTTATTATTTTTGTTTTCATTTGATAACCTCAAAACCTGCCCTTACATATTGCAAGGGCAGGTTTTCTGTTTATATGAAAAAGTTTGATATTGTAGCAATGAGATAGCATATTGCCACACCTATGGCTGTGGGCATTATAATTGAAAACATAGTCCAACCGATACTTCCTGTTTCTTTTTTTATGGTAAGACAGGTGGTTGAGCATGGAAAATGGAAGATACACATTATTATAGTGCAGAGCGCAGTTGTAACAGTCCAGCCGTTTTGCGTGAGCAATGCAAAAAGTTCTTCGTAGCTTGCAAAATCCGTAAGAGTGCCGTTTGAAAGGTAAGACATAATTATTATGGGAATAACGGTTTCGTTAGCGGGAAAGCCAAGCAAAAACGCCATTACTATTACACCGTCAAGTCCGATGGCTTTACCGAACGGATCAAAAAATTCTGTGCAGTATGCAAGCAGTGATTGGTCAGCAATATAAATATTTGCAAGCAGCCATATGAGAGCGCCGGCAGGTATAGCCACCACAACCGCTCTGCCCAGCACGAATAATGTGCGGTCTAAAAACGAGCTTGCTATTGTTTTTAAAATTCTCGGCTTGCGGTAGGGCGGAAGTTCCAGTGCAAATGCCGAGCGCTCACCCTTTAGCAGTGTTGTGGAGAGAATTTTTGAAACAAACATGGTGACGGCAACCGCAAAGAGAATAAGCAAAACGAGTATAAGGGCAACGCCGACCGAGCCCGACAGCACGCAGGCACTGCCCGAAAAGAATATTGTGATTACCGCAATAAGCATTGGAAATCTGCCGTTGCATGGCATAAAGTTGTTGGTTACAGTGGCTATAAGCCGTTCTTTTGGCGATTCAATAATTCTGCAGCCTGTAACTCCGCAGGCATTACAGCCAATTCCCATAGCCATAGTCAAGCCTTGCTTGCCATGCGCTCCGCATTTAGAAAAGAATTTGTCAAGGTTAAATGCAATTCTCGGCAAATAGCCAAAGTCCTCTATTAAGGCAAACAGCGGAAAGAAAATCGCCATTGGCGGCAGCATTACCGCTACAACCCAGCTGAGAGTAGTATAAATGCCGTCTATAAAAAAGCCTTTTATAAAATCGGGAGAATTGAAAAAATCAAAGATATATACAAGACCGATTTTTATATATTCAAACATACAGCTCAGCAGTTGGCTCGGATAATTTGCTCCTACTGCTGTTATCCAAAAAAGCAGTCCGAGCAGGAGTATCATTATCGGTATTCCTGTAATTTTAGAAGTAAGTATTTTATCGAGCTTTCTCGTTTTTGCACTTATATTTTCGCCGCACTTTTTTACACAATGGCTGCAAATTTCCTTTGCCCTTGCTGATAAAATTTCTGTGTTTTGCCTGCGCTTTTCTGTGTCTGAAATATCTATGCCATCATAAAGCCGAGAAACTCGAAAGCACTTTGTCTTTTCTGTGCATACATCGAAAATTTTTTCTCTGATTTTTTCAATATCGGCTTTCTTTGTTGCGTTAGTGCTGATAACAGGTATGCCGAGGTTCAGCGAAAGCTCATCTTCATCAATGATAAACCCGTTTTTGGCACATTCATCGCTTAGGTTAAGGCACAATACCGCCTTTTTGGCAACAGAAAGCACCTGCAAGGTAAAGGAAAGGTTGCGCTCAAGCACGCTTGAATCTATTACTATAACTGTGCAGTCAATGTCATCTCGCACAAGAAACTGCCTTGAAACATCTTCCTCGGGAGAAAAGGAAATCATAGAGTATGTGCCGGGCAAATCTATGATTGAAAATGTTTTGTCGTTGATTTTCGTACAGCCTTTTGCATATTCAACGGTTTTTCCCGTCCAGTTGCCTGTGTGCTGTTTCATACCTGTAAGCGCATTGAAAATCGTGCTTTTGCCCACATTCGGGTTACCTGCAAGTACCACATTATAGCTTGCGTTATTGCACATATTTCCGCTTGCCTCGGTTTTACGGCTGTTTCTTGTCAGCAAGTAAAAACCTCCCAACTTTAGATTTTATGTGTAGCTTTGTGTAGGATGCACCGTAATTTTGGCGCAGTCGCTTTCTCTGAGCGCAATTACAGTGCCTTTTGACAGATACGCCCTCGGATCTCCGAACGGACTTTTTATAATCGGAATAATTTTTTCGCCCTCTGTTATGCCCATATCATTAATTCTGTTTTTTATGCCGTTTTCACACTCAATGCTGTCTATATAAGCCTCACAGTTCAGCGGAATTTTATTAAGAGTTGTTTTATTCATTACTTCACCCGAATTTTAAGCATAGCGCCGAAAGGTGAGCGCTATGCCTGCTTTTTTATTAATAACAGAGTATTCAGCTAAAAGTATATAGTTACAAATTTGCTTTTCTGCTTTTAAATTCAAATTTACTATGATATAATTGTTATAAGCAAGCCGTATTCTACATAAAAATTTTATGGGGTGTATGGCTTTATGAAAATTAAGAAAATTATTTACTTTTCAATATGTTTAGTTCTCATTTCGGCATTTGTTTGGCTGATAACTGCCGCATACTTTCGTTTGAATGTTATGACAAGCGAGGGCAATGTCGGCGATTGTAAGCACACGATTATTATTGACGCAGGTCATGGTGGTGAGGACGGCGGAGCTGTTTACGGCAATGTGGTGGAAAAGGATATTAATTTGCAGATTTCCGCAAAGCTATCCGATATGCTCACACTCTTCGGCTACAAAACCGAGCAGGTAAGAACTGAGGATAAATCTGTTTATACTCAGGGTGATAATATCAGACAACGCAAGGTTTCCGATATGAAAAACCGCCTTTCTATGTTTAATTCAAGCACCGACAATGTTGTAATCAGTATTCATCAGAATAAATTTACCGAAAGCAAATACAGCGGAACGCAGATTTTCTATTCGCCAAACAATCCGCAGAGTGCAGACCTCGCCGAAAGCATTAGACAGTCTGTGGTAACATTACTTCAGCCTGAAAACGAAAGAGAGTGTAAAAAGGCGGATAAAAGCATTTATCTCTTAAAAAATGCAACTGTGCCTGCTGTGATTTGCGAGTGCGGTTTTATCTCTAACGAAAGCGAATGTGCAAAACTGCAAGACAATACCTATCAGCAAAAAATGGCTTATTCAATAGCTGTGGGATTTATGAATGTTTATTAAAGGAAGTTTAATATGGCAAAAATCAAAAGTGTATATATATGCTCGCAATGCGGTTACGAATCGCCTAAATGGTACGGAAAATGTCCTACCTGCGGCGAGTGGAATACTATGGAGGAAGAAATCAAGGAGAGCGTAAAGACCGCTCCTGCCGTAAAAAGAAAGGTAACTTCGGCTGTTTCTGCTCCGTATTCAATTACTGAAATCACTACCGAAAACGAACACCGTTACGATACAGGCTGCGGCGAGCTGAACCGAGTGCTTGGCGGCGGAATTGTAAAAGGAAGTCTTATTTTACTTGGCGGTGACCCCGGTATAGGCAAATCAACCGTACTTTTGCAAATATGCCAATATCTCGGCAATTCTATGAAAGTATTATATGTGTCGGGCGAGGAATCGCAAAGACAGCTAAAGCTGAGAGCAAACCGACTCGGCGTAAATTCTCCTAATCTGTATGTAATGACCGAAACAGATGTAGAAATTGTTTGTGAACAGATAAGAGCCGAAAAGCCCGACATTGTAATGATTGACTCAATTCAGACAATGAATCTTACCGAGTTAAGCTCGTCACCCGGCAGTGTAACGCAGGTAAGAGAGTCGACAAACTGCCTTATGCGCACCGCAAAGTCGCTTGATATTCCAATGTTTGTTGTAGGTCATGTAAACAAAGAGGGTTCAATCGCAGGCCCTAAGGTGCTTGAACATATTGTAGATACCGTATTGCATTTTGAGGGCGACAAGCAGATGTCTTGCAGAATTTTGCGAGCTGTTAAAAACAGATATGGCTCAACCAACGAAATCGGTGTGTTTGAAATGACCGATACAGGACTTGTAGAAGTGCCAAATCCATCTGTAATGCTGCTTTCAGGCAGACCAAAGGGAGTGTCGGGTACTTGTGTAACCTGCACTATTGAGGGTTCTCGACCAATTCTTGCCGAGGTGCAGGGACTTGCAACTCAGAGCGGCTACGGCAACGCTCGCAGAATGGCAACAGGCTTTGACTACAACAGACTTTCACTTTTGCTTGCCGTACTTGAAAAAAGGGCAGGGTACTATTTTTCTAATAACGATGCGTACATAAACATTGTCGGCGGTTTGAGAATAGACGAGCCTGCCATTGACCTTGCGGTTGCAATGGCGCTTATCAGCAGTCTTAAAGATGTACCGATTGCCGAAAATGTTGTTGTATTTGGCGAAATCGGACTTGCAGGTGAAATCAGAGCGGTTTCTCAGGCACAACTCAGAGTAAACGAGGCGGTAAGGCTCGGATTTACAAAAATTATTTTGCCGTATCACAACATAAAGGCTGTAAAATGTGATGGGGCAGAGCTTGTCGGCGTAAAAAATATAAGACAGGCTTTTGAGGCTGTCAGCATATGAGTTATGTTGTTATGTCGGACGAATATCCAAAGCTATGCAGTGCGATTGAAAGTTACGGATATAATATAATTTCCTCTGATAAAATTTTAAAATTCAATACTCCGGAGCAAAGGCATATTGATATGCAGTTGCTAATGATAGAAAATAACATTTTTTTATTACGGGAATGTATATCGTTAAGAAAAAACCTTGAGAATAAAGGATACAATATAATTCCTTGTGAGAATAATATTAAAGGCAAATATCCCGATTGTGTAGCGCTGAATTGCCTGTATTTGGACGGAAAATTATACGGCAGGGAAGATGTTATAGATATTTCCGTAAAAAATTATTGCAAGAAAAACAGCATTGAAATTGTTAATGTAAAGCAAGGCTACACTCGATGCTCTACGGCTGTTATATGCAAAAGCAGCGCAATTACAGCCGACAACACAATTTATAATGCTCTGACAAAAAGCGGAGTTGATGTGCTGAAGATTGAAAGCGGAAATATAAGACTTGACGGGTACGATTACGGATTTATCGGCGGCGCTTGCACAATGCTTGATAAAGACACTTTGGCGTTTTTCGGTGATATAAAAACACACCCGAATTTCCGAGAAATCGAGAAGTTTTGTATAATTCATAATGTAAAAATTATTAATTTAATAGAAAATGCACCGCTTATAGATATAGGCGGTGCATTGAGAATATAAATGACTTTGTATAACAAGGTCATTTTTTTACTTCTGCCACTACTGCGTCATCAATAAACCAAGTGCCGAGTCTCATAGGAAAGCCGTTCGTACACGCATTTATCAATATTTGTGATTAAATACTGTCTAAAGGAATAATATTACTATAAATAACGGTGAAAATAATATTTTATTTTCAATAATTAAGGAAAATAATATTAATCGACAATTTAATTTTTTTCGCCGTTTTCTGTTTTCTTGTTTGCCTTTGGCTTAACATTTGATAACGGATTTTTTTCGGCGGCATTTTTCATTTGCTCGGAGCTTAGGTGGGTGTAAATCTCGGTTGTGCCAAGGTTTTCGTGACCGAGTACATCTTTAAGCACTCGTATGTCAACTCCGCCGTACTGATACATAAGCGTTGCGGCAGTGTGCCTGAGCTTATGACAGGAATATCCCTGAGCATTAAGTCCGATTTTTTCAAGATATTTATACACCATAGCCTGAATGGTTTTAACACTCATTCTGCGGTGGTTTCGGCTGATAAACAGTGCATACTTGTCTTTGACACCGTCAACAGGTCGCACACGCATATAGTTTTGAATAGCAGATACGCAGGCAGAATTGAGATAAATAACTCGTTCTTTGTTGCCTTTGCCGACAACCCTCAGGGTGTTGTCCTGACGAATATCAGTATAATTTAAAGATGCCATTTCAGACACACGCAATCCGCAATTTAAAAACAGGGTTAATATGCAATAATCACGCTCTTTATAATCGCCGTCAACGGCATTTAGCAGTTCAAGACTTTGCTCAAGTGTAAGATATTTTGGCAAAGCTTTTTTCTTTTTCGGAACTTCAAGCTGTTCGACGGGATTTGTGCTTAAAGCGCATTTTTTAGTAGTCAGATAATTAAAATAGCCTTTAAGACTTGAGCATTTGCGAGCTCGTGTAACATTTTGATTGTTGCGCTCACGCTGAATATAATTCATAAATTCGTATGCGTCATTGAGCGTAACGGTTTTCACAAGCTCAAGATCTACATCGGCTATTGAAATACTTTCAAATTCCGCATCCTCAGGCACAAGTCCACGCTGTAACTTTATAAATCTGAAAAATGTACGCAAATCTATGTAGTATTCATCAACGGTCTTTTGAGATTTACCTTTGACCGTCTGCATATAAAATAAGTAATCCTTGATGATCTGCGGTGCGTCATCAATAAAAGAAACTCCCATGTGCCATTTACTCCTCGCCTCAACTATACAAAATATGCCTTTTGTATAGTTGACTATATCTTAATTCAAGGGTAGAGTTGGATTGAAATGCCTCTACCTTTCTGAGTGATTATTATAAAAGATTATTACAACCTGCTAATGCAATTTGCTTAATTAAAATATTTATCATATTAATTTTATTTCAGCCTGCAATTATAAAATTATAATTAAATCTATGGTTGATTAAATTATTTTTCTTTTTACAAATTTGCAATCAATAAAACATTTTACTTTACGGTATATAATTTCGGTTTTAATATCTAAAATGAAATTAAATTAAATAGTATGAATTATTACTTACTCTTTATTATATCATATGGCATATAAAATGCCAAATAATTTTAATTATTGAATTTTTGCAAATAAATAAAATTATTTAAATTCAACTAATATTATTGACATCAAACAAAAAAACAGTATAATAATTTTAGACAAACATTATTAATTTGAAACAAAATAATTAAATGAGTTGATTTTTATGTATGTGGACTTAATTTTATATTTAATACCTTTTTGTTTTGCAGTTCTGTTTTTGCAGACTTTCATTAAGGTTTTATTAGCAAGATGTGTGAACAAAATCATATATAAAGAAAAAATAATTGATAAAGAAATTAGAAATAAATTTTACCGCAATTGCTTAATTGCCTATCTCTTAGCTTTATTTGGTGGAGTAATTTATATTGTTATACAACTATTGATTGATAGCTCATCAGATTTTTCAAGCGTTTTGAATCAAAATATTTTTAATTTTAGTATTATTTTAATTGCTACACCGTTAATCTGTTTGTTTTTTGATTGTTTCACTATATTCAGAAATTCAGAGCTTACTAAAACACAAAAAATTATCACTTTGATTATTTTTGTTTTTGTAACGATTCCGTTTCCGCTTTTGGTTTGTTCAACTGTATAAAATCTCTTAGATGCCTAATATAAGATTTATAACAAAAACAAGCGACAGTTATATTGAAATGACCCCATAAAGAAAGCGACTAAGAGAGATCTTGGTCGCTTTTGTTATGCAGCTTTGTGTCTGTAATCTACAGGAGATAGTCCATCAAGCTTAAGCTTGATACGCTTGTTGTTGTACCATTCTATATATTCCGTAAGTTCCGAGATAAAATGCTCAACGGACATAAATTCTTGCAGATACAGCAATTCTGTTTTTAATAAACCGAAAAAGTTTTCAGCACAAGCGTTGTCAAGACAGTTGCCCTTTCGTGACATACTTTGCCTGATACCCTTGTCCGCAAGCATTTTCTGATAACGCTTATTTAGATAATTAGTAAAAATGTGGACATAATCCTACAAAAGACAAAAAATAAGAACCGCAACAATAGTTACGGTTCTTATTTGGCGGAGGACAAGGGATTTGAACCCTCGCGCCGCGTTAGCGACCTACTCCCTTAGCAGGGGAGCCTCTTAACCACTTGAGTAATCCTCCGTGTAGTTAAACTACAAAAAATTATTTAAAAAATTAAATAAATGGCGGAGAGAAAGGGATTCGAACCCTTGGTCCCTTGCGGGATCACTAGTTTTCAAGACTAGCTCCTTAAACCACTCGGACATCTCTCCATATAAGCTGTTATCACAACTCAACGATATTTATTATATCACTTTGTGATACATTTGTCAACAGTTATCTTAAAATTTTATATAAATTTATTTTAACTGTTATATAAAGCGATAAGAAAATCGGCAATCAAGTGGCGGAGAGAAAGGGATTCGAACCCTTGGTCCCTTGCGGGATCACTAGTTTTCAAGACTAGCTCCTTAAACCACTCGGACATCTCTCCGTATTGCCGATTATCTTACGCAACGATATATTTTATACCATTTTTTCAGCCGTTTGTCAAGTTTATTTTGAAAATTTTTCAAAATTTCGCAAAATTACTCGTTTTCCGCTGCTTTTCTCTTAGAGAATACGCATCCGCAGTAGTTTTGACGATACAAATTGTGTTCTGCCGAAAGCACAATAGAGCGTTTGTATCCCTCTTTTTTCTTGAAATCACTGCTCAGCCATTTAACATTATAAATTTCTGCAAAGTGCTCTCCTATACTGTTAAGAAGTCCAGCGTTTTTCAGCGGACTTATTGTTAAAGTGGTTGTAAAGTAATCGAAATTCATTTTCCGAGCAATACGGGCTGATTTTTCGAGGCGGAGTTCAAAGCATTTTTTGCACCTTTCCCCTCCCTCGGGTTCGTTTTCAAGACCTTTTACGGCAGAAAAATATTCTAAAGGAGAATATTCGCCCTCAATAATGCTTACAGGATATTTAAAATTCATTTCTGAAATAAAACGCTTTTCCTCGTTTAATCTATGCTCGTATTCCTCTTTTTCGGAAATATTGGGATTGTAAAAGAAAACCGTAATTTTAAAATACTGTGACAGATATTCAAGACAATAGCTCGAGCATGGTGCGCAACAGGCGTGCAAAAGCAAGGTAGGCACTGTGTTTGTCTTTTCAAGATTTGAGATTATTCCGTCAAGAATTTTCTGATAATTTACCTTGTTCATCGCTCGTCCTTATTTCTGTGCCAAAATCATATTCAAAAGTTCGTCGGCGGTTGCGGCAACCTGTGGTGCGCCTGCGTCCATAAGCTCTTTTCTTCCACGAAATCCCCACTCTACACCGAGCATATTTACTCCTGCATTGTTGGCTGTGAAAACATCTACATCGCTGTCGCCAATATAAATGCACTCGCTCTGCTTTACATTGTGCTTGCTTAAAATAGCGTTCAGAGCCTCGCCGTCAGGCTTGCACTTGTATTCTTTTTTATTTCCCCAAGCCTCTGTGAATTTATGATTCGGAAACACCTTTGAAAGAATAGCGCCTACAAATTCGTCAGGCTTGTTTGAGAGTACGGCGGTCATAATGCCGTTTTTGTCGAGCTGTTCCAAAAGCTCGGTGCAGCCCTTGTATTCAGCTGTATGGTCGTTGCTGTGAGCGCCGTAGTAAGTGTTAAATCCGTTCATAACCGTATCAAAAAGTGCCTTATCTTCGCTTTTCTCGCCCATAGCTCTTTTTACAAGCATTTCTCTGCCGTTGCCCACAAAGTGGTTATAATTTTCCATCGGCTGAACAGGAAGTCCTGCCTTTTTAAGTCCCTCATTGGTGGCAATACCAAGGTCAACAAGGGAATTTACAAGTGTGCCGTCCAAATCAAATACTACCATTTTTACCATATTAAAGACCTCTTTCTTGTTCAAACAAAATCGCACGACAAGGCGCAGCCTCAAGACCGCCGAGCTTTATAGGAAATGCAAAAAGCTCGTAGTCGCCGTCTGAAATATCGGATAAATCAAGATTTTCTAAAATTGCAATGCCTGCCTCGGCAAGAATTTTATGTGTTTCGTTTTCGTCAAATTCGGGTGCGATTGACTGTGCGTCAGTGCCAATCATTGCCACATCGCTGTCGGCAAGAACCCTTGCGGCAAAGGCGGTTACAAAGGCTTTGCCGTTGCCATGCAAAAGCAGCTTTTTGCGGCTGTGTGCAAGAATTTTATCCATATCCTCGCCTGTAAGAATACCGCTTACGGAAACCACCGTACATTTGCCCGTAAAAGTGTTTAAACGCATTTTTGATATAGGACTGCCATCATCAGAAAAATGCAGCGGTGAGTCAATATGAGTGCCTGTGTGGGTGCTGATACTTATGGCAGACAAATTATAGTCATCGCCGTTTTTAATGCTTTTAACTTTTGTTACCTCGGTTTTCGGATCTCCGTCAAACACCTTGCAGGTGAGAGTATCTCTTGAAATATCATGAATTATCAAGCTATGCACCAACTTTTTGTCTTAATACATCTATTATACTATATAATTACAAAAAATTCAAATACAAAAGGGACTGTCTTGCGACAGCCCCGTAAAATTATAAAATATTTAAAAATATCAGATTCTTGCAACGCCTGTTTCGATAGCTGCTTTCTTAACAGCCTCAGCAACAGTCTTGCCGATTCTCTTATCAAAAGCCTCAGGAAGAATGTAGTCTGCATTAAGTTCACTGTCGCTTACGAGGGAAGCAATAGCAAATGATGCGGCAACTTTCATTTCTTCGTTAATGTCGCTTGCACGGCAGTCGAGAGCACCTCTGAAAATGCCTGGGAAAGCGAGTACATTGTTAATCTGATTTGGAAAGTCACTTCTGCCTGTACCTACAACGGCAGCGCCTGCTTTCTTGGCAAGGTCAGGCATAATCTCAGGGGTCGGGTTAGCCATAGCAAAGAGGATTGGGTCTTTAGCCATAGATGCAACCATTTCTTCGCTTACGCAGCCTGCGGCTGAAATACCGAGAAATACATCTGCGCCTTTCATAGCGTCAGCAAGTGAGCCTGTCATATGCTCAAGGTTTGTAATCTCTGCCATTTCACGCTTAACGGCATTAAGTCTTTCGTCACCCTTGCAGATGATACCTTTACTGTCGCAAAGTATAATGTTCTTAACGCCCATATTGAGGAGGTGCTTGGCAATGGCAATGCCTGCTGCGCCTGCGCCGTTCATAACCACCTTAATATCCTCAAACTTTTTGCCAACGAGCTTTAAAGCATTGATAAGTCCTGCGGCAACGATAACTGCTGTACCGTGCTGGTCATCGTGGAAAATCGGAATGTCGCACTTTTCTTTGAGCTTTCTTTCAATTTCAAAGCAGCGAGGTGCTGCAATGTCCTCAAGGTTGATACCGCCGAATGAACCGCTGATAAGGTAAATTGCATTTACGATTTCGTCAACATCTTTACTTCTTACGCAAATAGGAAAAGCGTCTACATCGCCAAACTCTTTAAAGAGTGCGCATTTTCCCTCCATAACAGGCATACCTGCCTCGGGGCCGATGTCGCCAAGACCTAAAACAGCTGTGCCGTCTGTTACAACAGCAACGAGATTGTTTCTTCTTGTAAGCTCAAAAGACTTGTTGTAGTCTTTCTGAATTTCAAGGCAAGGCTCGGCAACGCCCGGTGTATATGCAAGAGATAAATCCTCAGCATTAGTAATAGGAACTCGTGAAACTACCTCGATTTTACCGTTCCACTCGTAATGCTTTTCGAGTGATTTCTGTCTGATGTCCATTATAAACTCTCCTTTGTTACAAATCTTTATTTATTATAAACTGAAAAAGCGGATATATCAAGCTATTTTATGAAAATTTAAGTTGACATTTTGCAAAAAATCATATAGTATTATAGATATGAGTGTATTGAACAGCTGCGGGAAATTGCCGAAAGGCGTTTTGCGAGGAAAGTCCGGGCTTCATAGAGCAAAAATAACGGCTAACGGCCGCCGGAGGCGACTCCAGGGATAGTGCAACAGAAAATTACCGCCACATTTTTGTGGTAAGGATGGAAAGGCGAGGTAAGAGCTCACCGGAGATAGCGAGAGTTATCTGCCGTGTAAACCCTATTTGAAGCAACACCGTGGTAGGACATTATACGCTTGCTCGGCGTGTCCTTAGGAGGTGGCATTGAGCAGTTCCGGCAACGGGCTGCCAAGATAGATGGCTGTTCACGACAGAACCCGGCTTACAGATACAGTCATATTTTTTAAAGACTACTGCTTTTGCAGTGGTTTTTATTTTTTGCTTTTTAAAGGGCAGGTGAAAGTGTATTCTCTTACCTGCTTTTTGCGTTCTGTTCTGAATGTTAGCATTAGTAAATTATGATTTAGCGGAATAAATTGGAAAAGCAATTATAAAAGTTTGGTCGACCTTTTCAAAGGTCGTGAGTGTGGGCAAAGCCCACAAATACTTTCCGTTTATGCAATTTAAGCAAAAAGCAAGTAGAAGCATTAAACTTCCACTTGCTTTTTTACCGTGTATTTTATTGAAATAACTTACTTAATCTCTTCTTTAACCTTTGATACGGCTGAAAAAACCACAATGGCAAGTACAATCATAACCGCAAATGCAATGGCAGGAACAACTGCGCCGTAAATGTAGTTAAATCCGCTGTCCTCTTTTACAGTACCGCTGATTACAGTGTAGCCCTCAACATTTTCAGCGCTGAGTGTATATTTGTTATCGTTTACTGTAAGTGTAAAGTCCTTTGCTTTAAGCATTGAATCCGTAACGCCGAGGCTTGAAAGCTCATTAGCACCGTCAAGGTCAAAACTTGAGCTTACGATTTTGCCGTCTTTGGCAATAATTGTGTCGCCCTTACACTCGTCTGCAAGTTTTTCGCCAGTAACAGCTGTATATGTGTCTGTGTCAATATCAATAATTACGATACCGCCAACCGAACGGGTTACGCAAGCCATTACATTGTAAACACCGCTCTCGCCCTCTACGGCTTTAGGCTCTGAAGTTGTTTTGTAGGTAATGCCCTTTAAAACTGTTTTAAAATCCTTTGTGTTGTCAAAGTCATAAATGCTCTTGCCAACCTTTTCCTGCTCGGTTGCATTGATGATGTTGCCGTCAGGATCTGTTACGATAAAATTGTTAAGACCGAGGCTTTTGGAAATTGTTTCCCCTGCCTCAGGAGTAGTAAGCTCGTTTACGCATTCAGATACGATGTTTGCCTTTGCAAAAAGTCCGTCTGAATAAGCGTACTCGTTATATGCTTCATTGTTTACAAACTCAGTAACAACGCTTTTTGCGTCTTTTAAATATCTTGTGTTGCCTGTGCTTTGGTTTGATGTGAGCGCAACGCAAATTACCGAAGTAGCTGCCATTACAACAGCAATAACAACTGCTATAATAACCGCAACGCTCTTTTTAACTGTCTTAGAATTGTTCATAATTTTCTTCCTTTCTAAATACCTTAACTTAATAATAGCATTTTATTTATGCCAATGCAAGCAAACATTGTGAAATAATTAACTACTGCATATAAATTGACAATAAATGAACATCTGATTTCATTGTATACAGGGTATTTGAATAATTTTTAACCTTTTTGGCTAAATTGACAATTTACCTGATAATTTGCTTTTATTCAAAAATCATAGCAAAATACAATAATTATCTTTGTAAAATATTTTGCAAAATTTTCTGCGTTGTGCTAATATTCAAGTATAAATAAACACAAATTTATTTCGCTTTTTTGAAAATCAGAGATTTTTATAAAGAAAAATATTTTCTTGTATAAGCAATTTTTAACAATTCAAAATTCACTCACAAACGGCTGCCGCTCAGGAGTGTTTAATTAGTATTTTTAAATTATTCTTGTTTATTTAGTTTTATTAGGGTTCAGAAAATGAAGCAGAGCGGTGCAAAAAATTAATCGGTGTTACTCAATATTTTAAGCACCTTACTTCATTAATTTTTTAAGGCTGAGCGTTCCTCTTTGTAAAGTAATCTACAAGGTTTTCTCTTGCAAAGCCTTCGCTGTAAAGGTTTGGATTCAGTTCATAAATAAACGAAGTATTCTGCGCCTTTCCGAATTTGCTTGCACAAAAACCACCCGATTTTGTTATAATTTCTCTGTCCTCAAGTTTTCGTATGCTTTTTCTTACTGTATTGTCAGACATTGAGCAGGCGGTTGCAATGGTGTGTACCGACGGAAAACACACTCCCGTATCGTCACTGCAACGCACAAGATAGCTGAGTACAGACAGCTCTGACGGAGTAAGCATAAGGCAAAACACCTCGTTTGGTAAAGTAAAAAAGTTTTTTATATTTTTCATAATATCACCTCAACTATACGGCGTAAACCAGAAAAATTGCGCTAATTAGTGCAATTCATTTTAACAAAGATAAATAATTACAACAATAAGAAAGCAAATAACAATATTATTTAATGTAAAGGAATGATTTTATGGGCTTTTTTGATGATTTATTCGGCGGCTTTTTCGACTTTAACGGCGACGGCAAAACAGATGTTGGTGAGCAGTTTATAGCTCTCAATATGATGGGTGCATTCGACGATGACGAGGACAACAAAGACAGCGCTTTTGATGATGATTTTGATGACATTGATGATGATTTTTAAAATTAAACAGCATTATAAACAGCACATCCCATACTGCATTTTAGCGGTATGGGATGTGTTATGCTTTTTAAAGAGGACAAATCCCCATACCAACAATGCAGTATGGGGATTTTTAAGAAAGGACTATAAAAGTAGTTGTCATTTAATAAATCCTTGCACAAGTACAATTAGTACAAGTACAGGAAGTACAAATTGGAAATAAGGCTTTAAAAATCTTGAAAATTTCATACCCTTGCCCGTATTACTTTCGGCAAGGTAATTGTCAAAGCCCCAACCGAATTTTGTAACGCAGAACAGCAGATAAATAAGCGAGCCGACAGGCAACAAAATATTGCTTACAAGGAAGTCCTCCATACCGAGAACATTCTGACCAAACAGCTCAAAACCGCTCCAAATATTAAATCCGAACACACAAGGCAAACTTGCTATAAGAATAATAACCGCATTTATGACTACCGACTTCTTACGGCTGATGCCGAACATATCAATGCAGAACGAAATGATATTCTCAAAAACGGCAATGATTGTTGAGAAACAGGCAAATGTCATAAAGAGGAAGAACAGCGTGCCCCAAATTCTACCGCCCGCCATATTTACAAAGACATTCGGCAGAGTAATAAATATGAGTGCAGGGCCTTGGTCAGGCTCAACTCCGTAAGAGAAACACGCAGGAAAAATAATAAGTCCCGCCATAATTGCCACAAAAGTATCGAGTGCACAGATTTTCACGGACTCGCCCGGAAGAGTATTGTCCTTTGACATATAACTTCCGAAAATTTCCATAGCCGCAATGCCGAGGCTCAAAGTAAAGAAACTCTGATTCATAGCGGCGGAAACAATGTTGCCGATACCTATTTCGGATACTTTTTCAAAATCGGGAACAAGATAAAACTTAAGTCCCTCGCCTGCACCGCTAAGCAAAATGCTGTTTACGGCAAGTGCGAGAATGAGCACAAGCAAAGCAATCATCATAACCTTGCTCACCTTTTCTATTCCCTTTTGAATACCTCTGCTGCACACCAAAAAGCCGAGTATGGTAATAATAGCCATCCATATAACCATTTCAATCGGGTTTGACTGCAACTGAGAGAATACACCGCTGACTTGCTCAGAGGTCATTCCGCTTTCAAAAGTGCCTGTTGCAAATTTGTAAAAATAGCTTGTCATCCACCCTGAAACGGTTGTGTAGTACATCATCAGCAGATAACAGCCAAGCATACAGAACCAACCGTGAATATGCCATTTGCTTTTTGGTTTTTCAAGTTTTTTGTAGCCGAGTACGGCGCTTTTTCGGCTTGCTCTGCCCACTGCAAGTTCCATTGTCAATACGGGAATACCCATAAGAACGAGAAAAATAAGATAGAGCAAAACAAAAAGACCGCCGCCGTTTTCACCTGCAACATACGGGAATCGCCATACATTGCCGATGCCGATTGCGCAGCCTGCACTTACGAGAATAAATCCCAGCCGTGACTTAAAACTTTCTCTTTCCATAGAAACTCTCCTAAAACAAACTGTTGCCATTATACAAAAATTCAATATATCTTGTCAAGTATAATGTTTAATAATTATTTATTTTTGTAAAACTATAATCTATGTAATTGTTGATACTTAATTTTGCTTTGTTGACTTTTGTCTTTAAAAATGATAAAATACTTTTGATTTACAAGAGATAAAAATATTCTCGGAGGCAGATATGAAAAAAACAAAGCTGATATGCCTTTTATTAACTGCAATTTTATTGATGACCGGAGTGTGCGGGTGTATGAATTTAAACTTTTCCGAAAGGCAAGCTAAACTTGAAGAAATGAAAAGTTATGCTGAAAATAAATATAATATGAATTTTGATGTAGTGGACTTTACATTTGCAAAAGATGAAACTTACAGAAATATTTTAAGACTTACGGACGGAAAAATTGATTTTTATGTGTATAACAGTGCCAATAGAAAGAACAGTGATAAAATATACGATGATTACAGCAGGGCGATTATTAGTGATAGAGTAGTTGATTTTATAAAAAGTAAATTTAATACATCAAGTTATAACATTGATGTATATGCCGGTATTTTAATTTATGGCGATAAATCTTTAAGCTATGATTACGCTGTTAATACTGATGCCGATAATTTACTGAAAAGCAATAAGATTTTTGACGCAACAATTATTGTCAAAACAGACAAGAAAATCACCGAAATAAAAGATTCGATTTTTGAGATATATAACTTAATATGCTCGTATTCACCGGAACACATTAATTTAGAAGTTATACAGACAGTTGGAGATACTGATGATATTGACCAAACTTTAAAATGCATAATAGGAACTTATAATGACGATTGGTCGTCTTATAACTGCGTTAAATCTTATTTGAAAGTTGAAAATTTTGGTATCACTTCATCTGATGAACTTGTAAAGGAGATTAAGAATGTCTGATTTATCAAAGCTCAATGATAAACAATCACTATTGCTTACGCAGTTATCATATTATAGTGATATATTGCCGGAACAATATGAGCATAAAAGTATAAAAGAAATATATGATTTTGAAAAAGCAGATGTTGCTGATGAAGATTTAATTAATTGTTTAGAAACATTGTGTGATAATGGACTTGGCGATTTACAAATACAATCCACAGGTAATAATTGGCTTACCGGATTTGGTGCTGTATCTTTTACGGATAGCAAAGGTAATACCGGAATATCTTATCGTGGTACAGACGGAATATCTATTAAAAGTGTCAATGATTGGAGTGATAATATTGTAGCATTAGGGTATGGTACCTCTATTCAATCGTATGAGGCAGAATTATTCTTCTCAAAAAATATGAATTCATCAGGCAATAATTTTCTCTTTGGTCATTCTAAAGGTGGCGAACTTTCCGAATCTGTATATGTGAATCATTATAGTGAAATAAAAGGAGTGCATTTACTGAATCCGCAACCTCTGAATCCTTACTCACTTGCACCAGATCAAGTGATTGCTATGCAATCAGAAAAATTAGACATAGTAGTAAATGAGGAGGATTATGTATGGTTTTTGGGGACTCTACCTACACATAATATGAGAATTGCAAAGAAAAAAGATGGAGAAAATCCTCATTTGTTTAGTGCAGTACAATTTAAAGAAAATGGTGATATTGAACCCGGTACACCGGCTTGGTGGGAATTTCCAAGTTATCTTGTTATTAAAAACTTTACTATGACTTTTCAGTTTGCTTTTTCTCCTGTTGGTGCATTATACAATTCAAATATGAGAGTAATTAATTTTTTAACTAAAGGAGATAAAAATAAGGCTTATGAGTACATTAAATCAATTAAAACAAGTGTGCTGTCATTTGGGAATGAATTGCTTGATTTTGTGAATGCCTTAAGTGAGTTTCTTATGCAGACAATTGCAAGAGTTGAGAAACTCTACAATAAAAGTCAAAATGTAAAAGCACATACTTCTGAAAGCTGTTCAACAGAAATAAAGGTAGATACATATGAGTTGCGTAAATGCGCTGAAAGGTTAAGCAGAGTAAGACAAAGAGTAAATGCGTTGAATAATGATATTGAGAATTTATATCGTGCAACAGGTTTAAAAGATTTATATCTGCTCATTCAAAGTGGTGTGATTTCAAAACAGGATTACAAACTGTTGCAATGCATTTCTTATTTTAATGATACAGCAGAAGATTTTGATAATGCTGAGCGTGAGATTTCTTATCAGATATAAAAAGCAAGCGGAGTTAAAATTTCCGCTTGCTTTTGCTTTTATCTATCATAACTTTATCGGAGCAACATACCACCAAATAGGAAATCCTAAGAAAATAGTATCGTAATCCGCAAGGCTGTTCTTGTTTGTCCAGTCGAGGTCGGCTCTTGTGTAAGGCGTCTGCGGCTTGATTTCAAACAAGTCAGCGCCTGTTGCCTTTGCAAGTTTTTCTGCCATTGCCTTAGTGTTACCGCTTGACGAAAAATATGCTATTAACTTTTTCATTATAATCAACCTTTCAAAGAAATTCAGCTTGTATTTAAACAGTATTTATATTATACACCTTTGTTTTACAAATGTCTAATGCCTATTTCAAATTGCTTGCTATGCCATTTGGTAATCACAAAAAAGCAAGGCGGAAATTAAACCGCCTTGCTTAAATTATTTTTTATTGCATTTTAGCGTGCAGGCTGAGCAATTACCGCCACACTTTGAAATCATCTTATCCTTTTTAGCTTTTCTTACGGCGAGAATAACCAAAAGAGCTACAATTACTAAAATTATAATACTCGGTATATCCATATTCGCCCTCCGTTAAGCCAGGCCAAAGGCAAGACCGACTGCGTGAATAAGAAAGGCCACACACCATGCGATTGCGCACTGAATAATAACAGTTGCGACAGCCGCCTTAGTACCGCCCATTTCTCGCTTTACGGTTGCAATAGCGGCAACGCAAGGAGTGTAAAGCAAAGTAAATACAAGGAATACAGCGGCGGTAAAAGGAGTAAACAATGTACTTACAAGCTCGGCATTTCCGCCCATAAGTACAGTAAGTGTAGACACAACGCTTTCTTTTGCGGTAAAGCCTGTAATGAGAGCTGTTGATACTCGCCAATCGCCAAATCCGAGCGGAGCAAAAATAGGAGCAACCAAGCTGCCAATCATTGCAAGCAGGCTCTGTTCGGGTGATTCGGCAACATTAAATTTTGCGTCAAAGGTCTGCAAAAACCAAATTATAATTGACGCTACAAAAATAATTGTAAATGCCTTTTCTATAAATCCCTTTGCCTTTTCCCAAATGAGATGCACAACGCTCTTTGCCGATGGAAGTCGGTAATTAGGCAGCTCCATTACAAACGGAACAGGCTCGCCCTTGAACTTTGTGCTTTTTAAAATCAAAGCATAAATAATGGCACAAATAATGCCGAATATGTATAGTCCCACCATTACAAGCGCCTGATACTGCCTTGGGAAAAATACGCTTATAATCAGCGAATAAATCGGCAGTTTTGCACTGCAACTCATAAACGGAGTGAGCAGGATTGTCATTTTTCTATCTCTTTCGCTTGAGAGTGTTCGTGTTGACATAATTGCAGGAACAGAACAGCCAAAGCCTATAAGCATTGGCACAAAACTTCTGCCCGACAGTCCTATTTTTCTTAACAGCTTATCCATTACAAAGGCAACCCTTGCCATATAACCTGTATCCTCAAGAATAGACAAAAAGAAAAACAGAGTTACGATTGTAGGCAAAAAGCTGATTACACTGCCCACACCGTTGCATATGCCGTCTACCACAAGCGAATGCACAACAGGGTTAATCTGTACGGCAGTGAGTGCGTTGTCTATAAGCGATATAACAGAATCTACGCCTAAACTCATAAGGTCAGAGAGCCATGCGCCCACAAGGTTAAAGGTCATAGCGAATATGAGTGCCATAATTGCAATAAAGCAAGGAATAGCGGTATATTTGCCCGTAAGCAATCGGTCAATTTTCATACTTCGCTTATGCTCTTTGCTTTCGTGCGGACGGACAACTGTTTTTTGACACATTTTTTCTATAAAGCTGAATCGCATATTTGAAATGGCGGCCTCTCGGTCAAGTCCCGTTTCATCTTCCATTACGGATACAATGTGCTCAAATGCCTGCTTTTTGTCATCGGTCAGGTTAAGCAGCTTTTCAATAGGCACATCGTTTTCTATCAGTTTTGTTGCGGCAAATCGCAGCGGCAGTCCCGATTGCTTTGCCTCAGGCTCTATCATATGCACTACGGCGTGTATGCAGCGGTGAACCGCTCCGACAGGGTCTTTTTTATCTACACTGTCTGTGCAAAAATCTATTCGCCCCGGCTTTTCCATAAATCTTGCCACATGAAGTGCGTGACTTACAAGCTCGTCTATACCCTCATTTTTTACGGCTGAAATAGGAATAACAGGTATTCCGAGAATTTGCTCAAGCTCGTTTACTCTGATACTTCCGCCGTTTTCTCGCACCTCATCCATCATATTCAGCGCAAGCACCATAGGAATACCAAGTTCCATAAGCTGCATAGTAAGGCATAGATTTCGCTCAAGGTTTGAGGCGTCTACAATATTTATAATTCCGCTCGGCTTATCTTTTATCAAGAAATCTCGTGTAACTATTTCTTCGCTCGAATACGGCGACAATGAGTAAATACCCGGCAAGTCGGTAACTGTTGCCTCGGGGTGATTTTTAATTGTGCCGTCTTTTCTGTCTACGGTAACACCCGGAAAATTGCCCACATGCTGATTAGCGCCCGTAAGCTGATTAAACAAAGTGGTTTTGCCGCAGTTTTGGTTTCCTGCAAGCGCAAATGTAAGTTTGCTGTCTTTCGGCAGTGCTTTGCTTTCATCGTGAATATGATAATCGTTTGCCTCGCCAAGCTCGCCTACTCGTGGATGCGGAATAGATTTATGCCTTTGCGGTTTGCTGTCGGCAACAACTTTTCGTTCGTGTATGTTTTCAATTTCAATTTTCTTAGCCTCATCAAGTCGGAGCGTAAGCTCATAGCCTCTCACTTCAATTTGAATCGGATCGCCCATCGGCGCTATTTTCTGCAAAGTAATTTCAGTGCCGGGTGTAAGTCCCATATCAAGCAAATGGTGTCTTAATGCTCCGTCACCGCCAACCCTTGTAATAAAAGCACTTTGTTTTGGCTTTAGTTTATCCATTTCCATAAATAATGCCACCCCTATAAATGCAAATGTTCATTTCATTTTTTCATTTCATAATTTTTCTTTCCTTATATTATAATAAACCTTATGTCTATATGCAACCATTTAACAGTTGAAAATTGTAAAAATTAGGAATATAATCTATATAGTATGAATTTATGTGAAACAAAAAGGTGGATTGAATGGAAAAAGAATTAAAAAAGCAAAAACTTGATATGCTCAACGGCAGTATATGGAACAAACTGCCTGTTTTTGCCCTGCCGATTGCGGCAACGGGAATACTCGAACAGCTTTTTAATGCGTCCGATATAGCAATAGTAGGCAACTTTGCACAAACCGACAAAACCGCAGCGGTAGCGGCAGTAGGAGCAAACAGTCCGATTATCGGTCTGATACTGAACTTATTTATCGGCATAGCGCTCGGCGCAAATGTAGTAATAGCAAACGCTGTCGGTCGAGATGACAAACAGACGGTGCAAAAAGCCGTGCACACTTCTATGGTAGTGTCGGTAATCGGCGGTGTATTGGTTGCGATAATCGGCGAACTTATAGCCGAGCCGTTGCTTACGGTGCTGAATGTACCCGACGATGTGCTTGAACTTGCACTGTTATACTTGAGAATATATTTTCTCGGAATGCCTGTCATACTGCTGTACAACTTTGAGGCGGCGATTTTCAGAAGTATAGGCGAAACCAAAATGCCGCTTATTGCGCTTACTCTGTCGGGAATTTTGAATGTACTGCTTAATCTCTTCTTCGTAATCGTACTTAAAATGTCGGTAAACGGAGTAGCAACCGCAACAGTGCTTGCAAATGTTGTGAGCGCAGGTATTCTTTATATAAAGCTCGTAAAAAGCGACAAATACATAAAAGTAGAATTTAAAAAATTAAGAATTGACGGAAAAGTCTTTGCGAAAATTATGCAGATAGGACTTCCCGCAGGCGTACAGAGTGCAGTGTTTGCCGTTGCGAATATTGTAATTCAGGGTGCGATAAACAGCCTTGGTACTACCGTAATAGCTGCCTCAAGTGCGGCATTCAACATAGAGATTATCGCTTACAATGTGATGAACTCGTTTAGTCAGGCTTGCACAACATTTGTCGGACAAAACTTTGGTGCAAATAAGATTGACCGTTGTAAAAAAACTCTTTTTCTTTGTCTTATCGAAGACGCAATTGCATCGGGAACGGCAATTTTTATAGTGCTTATAACAGGAAAATTTTTGCTGTCAATATTCAACAACAACCCC
Organism: Eubacterium sp. OM08-24; assembly: GCF_003438075.1. Lineage (GTDB taxonomy): Bacteria > Bacillota > Clostridia > Oscillospirales > Acutalibacteraceae > Ruminococcoides. Next base: position 484,165 of record NZ_QSTA01000001.1, read on the forward strand.
GAAGTAATAGAAATAGGCTATACAAGACTTGTAATTATTTTTATAGCTTACATATTCTCAATGCTGTATGAGGTAATGTCGGGATACTTAAGAGGATTCGGACTTTCGCTTGTGCCGGCAATACTCACTACCATAGGTGTGTGCGTGGTGCGAATAGTGTGGATAAACACTGTATTCCCAGCAAACCGAACCTTTGCTGCAATAATGACCGCCTACCCCGTCAGCCTTTCCACAACAGCAGTGCTGATATTCATAGCACTTATGATATACCGCCCGTCTAATAGGTTTGGAGAGAAAAAATAATAATATAAATCGGACTCAGCCTTTATCATTAAATAAATTTAGAGTGAGCAGGTATCAGCAAAAAATATTTATTAATTAATTGACAATTCCGCTAATATTTGTTATAATCATAATGTTATTAATTTATTTTATATGCAGGCATACTAACCTGTCACAAAAACAAAAATTAATAAATAAGCAGGTATGGCGGAATTTAAGTGAGCATCCAAATCTTTGATTTGGCTTTGCAAACTTATACAAAATCTATTTTAATAGATTTTGTAGGCAGACTAACCTGTCGCAAGAACAAAATTAATAAATAAGCAGGTATGGCGGAATTGGCAGACGCGTATGGTTCAGGTCCATATGAAAGCAATTTCATGCAGGTTCAAGTCCTGTTACCTGCACCACAAAGAGGTATTAGTACACATAAGTATTAATACCTCTTAAATTTTGTTGATTTTCTTTCAGGACTTGAAGACGAGCGTTAAGAAAACAGTCCGGTGGACTGTTTTTAGCGAGAGCGTTGATGATATTTTGACTATGAACAAGCCGCAATAGGCGAGGTAAAAAGTTTTTTCTAAAACAAAAGTATGTTACCTGCACCAAAAAAGGATATTAGTACATAAAAGTACTGATACCCTTTTAAGTTTATCCCCCCCTCATATGCCAAATGACATATGAGGGGGATTTTTAAATTTATAATATCTGATTTAATAATTCAAGTCATAGGAATAGATATCTTCCCAATTACGGCGGAGGACTATGTCGGCGGTCAGGGTTGTATCGTTATACACTATTGACCACTGTGTGTTGCTTGTGACATCTTCGGGATTTGGGAGCTGCGCTGCTGCTTTTAAGGCTTTCCATGCGGAATCTGTTGTGTAGTTAGTTTTTTCCTCTTCAAAAACAGCCTCAATTTTGTCATAACGCTCCTTGCCATGACCGTAAATGCCGTTCTTTTGGTTTGGCTGAACTTTATCAATATACATTCCGTAGAAATTAGTTATTGTGCGAATTGGTGTATCGGTTAGTTTTCTGTCGGCGCTGTTGCAATCGTACTCCACTACCCTGCCGTCACCGCTTGAATCTGTAATATAAAAATGATAATCTCTGCCGCTTGTTGCGAACATATCGTATTCGCCGAGCAAATCAACTGCCTCTTGCGTAGATGCGGCTTTGTCAAGCACAAGTCGGATTGCAAGAGTTGTGCCGATGGTTTGCTTGCCTGTATTCTGACGAGTAGGGTCACTGTCAAGGGTAAGAACTGCAATAGAAACGCCTTTTTCGTTCATTCCGTCAAGACAGATAAACGGCGCTGTAAGACAAGTGAGCTTTGATTTTATATTCTTGTCGGCAACATTAGCCTTAATATTATCGAGTGCAGCTGTTGCAACAGACTTGTAGCCGTCCTTTGGCGAACAATACACAAGCAAAGCCGAGGAATCATTTTTAAAATCATAGTTGCGCCCCATAAATACATCGCCGTTGCTCGCAGTCATTGTAAATGCACTGCACGCAAACTTGGGCGCTTTTATGCAGATAGGCAGAAATGGCAGGGATTCCCCGACAATAGCATTTACAAAACTTTGGTCATCGGTAATGCCCTTTTCAATGATGTTATCAAGGTTATAATCATATTTTACATTCATTTTATAAACATTGAAATCATCATAGTCTGTAACCTTTCTTATTGTAGATATTGTTTGAAATCTCGTAAAATAAATAGCAGTAAATACTCCGCCAAGCAGAATAATAAGTATGAGAATAATTGAAATGATTCGGACTAAAATTTTTTTGATGTTAGATTTTTTTACTGTGTTACTCATAAATGCCTCCTTGCTTGCATATGCAAACGCAGTTGTGCGATATTGCATTGTTATTTGTGTATCTTGTGCTATTATTGTAACATATAGTTTTATTAAAATCAACAGTTTTTTATAATTTATTGCAAGATTTTTAAACTAATTGGCATTTAATCATATTTATTTAATGCAGATAAGCAATTTTATATTGTAAATATCAATTCAAAACACAAAAAAGGAGTAGCCGTAATTACAGCTACTCCTTATAAATATTAGTTCAAAATATTATTTAGTACCAAAGATTCTGTCGCCTGCATCGCCAAGGCCCGGACGAATGTATGCGTTATCGTCAAGTTCACGATCGAGTGCTCCAACATAAAGCTGAATGTCGGGGTGTGCTTTCATAAGAGTTTCTACACCCTTTGGAGCTGCTATGATAGACATAAATTTAATCTTTTGGCCGCCATGCTTTTTAATGTAATCTACTGCTGCGACTGCCGAACCGCCTGTTGCGAGCATTGGGTCAACAACAACGATCTGACGCTGGTCTATCGGCTCAGGGAGTTTGCAGTAGTATTCGTGAGGCTCATGGGTAACAGGGTCACGATAAAGCCCGATGTGACCTACTCTTGCAGACGGAACGAGAGCGAGAATGCCGCCGACCATACCAAGACCTGCTCTAAGAATTGGCACAACAGCAAGTTTTTTGCCTGAAATTACAGGCTGTTTAGACTCCTCAAGCGGAGTTTTAATTGTAATTTCCTGAGTTTCAAGGTCAGAAAGAGCCTCGTAACCCATAAGCATAGCGATTTCCTCAACAAGTTTACGGAACTCGTTTGTTGAAGTGTTTTCTTTTCTGAGTAAAGTGATTTTGTGGCGAATAAGCGGATGTGTCATATATGAAACAGACATAATTTTCCTCCAAGTTTAAAATTATTTTATTAACTTTATATATAATATCATATTTTGTCGATATATTCAAGCCGTATATTAAATTTTTTCGTGGATTGAATTTAATTCTGAAATGCTGATATTGTGAATAGTTGCTTTTTCTGAATTTATTTCTAATCTGTTGAGATTGCTGTCCTGAATATAGGTCATACCCATAAATACAGTGCCGTCATCAGCGAAAATTTCGGCATATACGGTATCAAATATTACCCTCAAGTTTAGATTATGTCCACAACATTTTAGCGGAGCGGACTTATCAAGACAGAATAAAGTTTTACTATTACTGTCATAAGTGATTTTAAGACCGAAAAGCTCTAATGAAAATGAATTTGACACATCTGCACTTATGCTGATATCGCAGGCTCGACTGTCAATTCTTTTGATATATGGATTTGAATTTGAAATTGCAACATTATTTATTGTTACGCAATCTTTATAGAGTGTTTTAAGCTCGTCAATTGGCAATGCGGAAAGATACATATTATTATCAATCTTTTTTATTGTCATATTTTGCGGAATGTTTAGGCAGCTTCCAAACGGATTATTTGGAATAACTGCCGAAGCAAAGGCTGTGCGTATGCGCCTGCCGTCTGGAGTATTGAACCAAGATTGAGCGGCATAGGACGCATTGCCAAAGTTTAATCTCTTTTGCTCGGTTTCTATTTTAAATTTTTTGCCGTCAAAGCTGCCTATGTAGTATCTGTCAGCGGCGGCAGAAAATACCCACTTAATATTATCGCTGGCATTTTCAACAGTAAGTGGATAGAAATCGGGGCATTCGGAATCATCAGGCATTGTTATTTCCTGTATTTTTTGCCATTGAGTGAGATTTTCGGATTTCAAAATTGCAAAGCTGTGACCGTCAAGATATAACACCATAATGTAGATGTCAAGCGGTGAATAGTATATTACCTTTGGATCTCTGTTTTCGTATGCTAAATTTTCTATTATAGGATTTTTGTCATATTTAATCAGAGTTTTTCCGCCGTCTGAGCTATACGCAAGGCATTGTGTAAAAGGCTTATGCTTTGAAGTTTCTGATGTGTGACCTGCGCTTGTGTAATAATACAGAATAACAGGAGTATCATCCTGCTGAAAATCACATCTGTTATCCTTGTCAATTATTGCACAACCTGAGAATATTGTTCCATCTTTATCGGGAAACAGCACATCTCCAAATTCTCTCCAATGTATAAGATCCTCGCTGAATGCGCCGCCCCAATGCATATTTTCCCATGTTGTGGCAACCGGATTGTGCTGAAAATACATTAGATATTTTCCGTTTGCATACACAAGTCCGTTCGGGTCATTTATCCAACCCTTGGCGGCTGTAAAATGCACCAGCGGTCTGTATTTGCCGTCATATTCAAAGCTGATTTCTTCGGCTTTATCAAAGCAAATATCGACAATCGGTGACGAAGTGATTTTTATTTTTTTACCTTTAAATCTTTTTAAATCAACAGGAAATTTATAGTCGGGTGTATTGTTATCAAGTCTAACGACTAAATCATAGACAAGCTCATTATCTATATAAAAATACAATCTTTTATTTTGAGCGTTGTCGCTGGCAGGGAGCAATATATAATTAGTATCACATAAAAATTCCATATTATCACCTCAAAAATTTAAAGTAATTACAGTAATTTAATTATATATTCGCCGCCTTTTCTTGTCAATATTTTATAAAAAACAGCCGACAGAATCACAAAATCTGCCGACTGCTTTTTAATCTTTATTATTAATAATATTTCTGATTTCTTCTTCGGCTTGCCTTACCTCTTCAAGAAACGCAAGCGATGGCACACGCAAAGCACCGTTTCCGAGTATAATCATTTGTTCAAGCGCATCTGAGGTTACTACACGAACTCGGTTATTTTTAGCGAGCTTATGCGTTACTTTTTCAATATACATATCGGCGGTTTCAGCCTCTTTGGTGTAAACAATGCTTATGCCGTTTACGGTTTCAACTTCTCTGTACTGCCCTTTAACACGATAGGCGTCAAATACAAGAATCAAATTGCACTTGCTGTAACCCTGATAGTTGCACAATATATTTATAAGTACCTGCCTTGCTCCGTCTAAGCTCCTTTCGGTAAGCTCTTTGAGGTGTTCCCATGCAAAAATTACATTGTAGCCGTCTACAAGCAGGTATTCCGTACCATTGAATTGCGGATTTTTTCTCAGCTTTTCAGCGGCTTTATCTAATGCAGATACCGCAGTTACTTTGCGCCTTTCCGGCGCTTTTTTATGAGTAACGGGGCCGTAGGTTTGTTCAAAAATTTGCATAAGCTCCTTGTCAAGTGCGAAAACATCATCTTGATTTTTGCATTTTGCAAAGGCGGTTTTGCTGTTTACGCTCTTTGATTCGTCAGTAGCAGGCGTTAGCGCACTCGGCAGGTGCATATGTTCGCTTACCTCGTTCCACGCAACATTGTAACCTGCTCCATGTGAGCAGAAAACCGAGCCGCAAGGATTTTCAGAATCGGCATCGCAGTCATAACCAATGCTTTCAATTACCTCTCCGGCATTGTGACAAGGCTCATATCCTTTTAAAATACAAGTGAGCTTGCCTTTGCCATGGGTGTACTGCATAACCTCTTTTGTGTAGCTCCGCATTTCTGATACAGGGCAGGTGCCGTTAAGCACCGTAACATCTCCCCTGCTTTCCGGTGATGAAAATGTACCGTTCATACGCTGAATATCCGACATCGCCCTGCCTATATTTTCGTTTGGTACTTCAAGGGTAAATTCATAAACAGGCTCAAGCAAAATGCTCTTTGCCAAGCGAAGTCCCTGTCGTACCGCCCTGTAAGTAGCCTGTCTGAAATCTCCGCCCTCGGTATGCTTGGCGTGTGCTCTGCCTGATACAAGCGTTATTTCTACATCTGTGATTGGTGAGCCTGTGAGAACTCCGAGATGCGTTTTTTCGTGGAGATGAGTTAGTATAAGTCTTTGCCAGTTGCGGTCGAGCTGATCCTCCTTGCAACGGGAATTTATGATAATTCCACTGCCACGCTTAAGCGGTTTTATAAGCAAATGTACCTCCGCATAGTGCTTTAGCGGTTCAAAATGCCCCACACCCTCAACTGTGTTTTCTATGGTTTCCTTGTAAATAATATTGCCTGTGCTAAATTCTACCGTCATACCAAAGCGCTCAAAAATTATGCTTTTAAGCACTTCAAGCTGAATTTCGCCCATAAGCTGTATTTGAATTTCAGCAAGCCTACTGTTCCACACCACATTAAGCTGTGGATCTTCATTCTCCAAAATTTTAAGTTTTGCAAGTGCAGTGTGTGGGTCTGTTCCGTCTGTAAGGTCAACCTTGTATGTGAGTACAGGTTCAAGCATTGGCAAATCGGAATCGCTTTCTATACCGAGCCCATCGCCTGATTTTGCAAAAGTAATGCCTGTTACGGCGCACACTGTGCCTGCCGCCGCCTCGTCAATCGCAGTGAATTTCTCTCCCGAATACACTCTGATTCGGTTCACTTTTTCGGCATTGACATTTTTGTCGCTTTTAAGCACTTCACGCACCTTTAAACTGCCGCCCGTTACTTTCATAAAAGTAAGTCGGTTGCCTTGATTATCGTTGGCAATTTTAAAGGCTTTTGCGCCAAACTCACTCGGATAGTCGGGCATTTGTGTGTATTCGTCAAGCAAGGCGAGAAACTCACGCACACCGTCAAGTTTAAGCGCCGAGCCGAACATACAGGGAAAAAGCTTTCGCTCCTTAATTGCTCTGATAATATCAGCTTTTTCAATACTTTCGGTTTCGTAATATTTCTCAAGCATTTGCTCGTCACAAACAGCTACATTTTCACGAAAAGAATCTGTGTTTTGATATGTAAAGTCAACGCAGTTTTCGTCAAGATTCGTTCTCAGCTGTGCCATAATTGCAAGCTTGTCTGCACCGTCAAGATCCATTTTATTTACAAATATAAAGCAAGGCACATTGTATCTTTTCAAAAGCTTCCAAAGTGTTGCTGTGTGGCTCTGAACTCCGTTTGTGCCGCTGATTACAAGAATTGCATAATCAAGCACCTGCAAAGTACGCTCTGCTTCTGCCGAAAAATCAATATGTCCGGGGGTGTCGAGCAATGTGAAATCCGTATTGTTGTACTTCATTACCGCCTGCTTTGAAAAAATAGTAATTCCTCTGTCACGCTCAAGAGAAAATGTGTCGAGAAAAGAATCTCTATGGTCTACCCTGCCGAGCTTGGTTATATTTCCCGAGCAGTACATAAGCGCCTCTGAAAGCGTGGTTTTACCCGAGTCAACATGAGCAAGTATTCCGACTGCGATTTTCTTCATTTTATCACCGTACCCTGCAAAATAATACAAAAAATCAGTTAATAAAATTATATCATAGCAAACCCGAGTTGTAAATTATACAATTGTATTTTTATAACTTAGCAATCATCGGTCGGGTAAACACAGCATAAGCCAAGCCAATCTTCTTAAACTCGTTTTCCGATAAATTTGTAATTTTAATCATTTTTCTTAACTTCTTTTAAAGTTATTTTCATTAAGTTAGTTTTTACTAACTTTCCTTTTAAGAAAAGCTGTGTGTAAAGCATCGTGTAAATACTTGTTCACACAGGTTATGTTTTTAGATATTATGGTTTATACTATATAATTAGCACTTACAGTTTTTTCTGCGTAAACGGCTAACCTTTTGCCGCTTTGCGACATTTCATCTACAAGATTAAAAATATCACCGAATTATTACGGCATTGCGTAAAATAATAACTATGGGGTGATTTTATGAAAAGTAAAAATAAAACAAATAATGCGGCAAAAGAAAATGAATTTGCAAACGCAAATAAAAATCTTGAACGCTGTCTTGACCAAATGGCGAACGCTTATTCAACCTACGACTGCACAGGGCTAATTCCGAGCAGGCCCGAAAACGAGGCACAGCTTGAGTCATACAAAGAAGTTTACAACTACCTGCCGACCGATACCGGCAATTTATAAAACAATGTTGTTTTCGAGAGCGGCATTTATTTCCCGAGAAATATTTTTCATATCATCGGGAATCGGCGCAGTGACAGTAATCGGCTGTTTTGTTATCGGGTGCACAAAATCAAGTTTACCGCAGTGCAAAGCCTGCCTTTGAATTTTATCAAGTCTGCCTCCGTACAAATCATCGCCCTCAAGCGGATGAGCGAGGTATGCCATATGACAGCGAATCTGATGTGTTCTGCCTGTTTCAAGCACAAGGCTTACAAGAGTACAGTCCTCGCCTTTTGCGAGCACCTTGTAATGAGTAATTGACTCTGCACCGTCGGGTGTAACCTCTCGCACCATTTTAGAGTCCTTTTTTAAGGCGATGGGTGCGTTTACAGTGCCGTTTTCATTTATAATTCCTGAGCAGACCGCAAAATATGTTTTGTTAAGCGCAAATTTTACAGCGTTTGCCGTATATCGGTCTTTTGCAATGAAAACTATTCCCGAAGTATCTTTATCGAGCCTGTTTATGGCACGAAATGTAAATTCCTTGCCGCTGTTTTGCGCATAATAAGCCACAATATTGGCAAGGGTGTCGCTTTGGTGCTGTTTTACAGGGTGAACAGGCATTGAATACGGCTTGTTTACAATTAAAATATAGTCGTCTTCGTACAAAATGTCGAGTTTGCCCTCAACAGGCTCTATGCCGATTTTTTCATCAATCAGCCTGATTATAACTTCTTTGCCTGCCGAAACAGTATCAATGGTTCGCAAAATTTTTCCGTCCATCAAAATACCGTCTTTTTCTCGCTTTAGGCGTGTTATCATTCTTGATGAAAGCTTGCAGTACGAGCGCAAAAAGTTGAGCGCATTTACTCCGTCATATTCAGTTGGAACGGTGAAAGTGAGCTTATTAGGCATAGATATATCTCCAAATAAGAAATGCTAAAACACATTGAAGTGCAAAAATTACGGGAATACCAACCATAAATTTTGCGTGTCTGGTTTTGTGGCGGATAATGAGCATAGTTATATACATTGATACACTTCCACCAAGGGCAGAAAGCAAAAGCAGGGTGCTTTCGGGTACTCGCCACTTTCTTTTAATTGCTTTAACTTTATCTGATATTGTTACAATTATTGATATAAGGTTTATCAGTACAAGATAAATCAGTAACAATTGTGAATAAATCTCCATATTTCACCTCAAAGGAAGGATTTTAATGTCAGTAAAAAAATTTGCGCCTGTAATTTTATCAGCCGTACTGCTTGTAACAGCGCTTGCTGCAAGGGCATATTCCGAAAACGGCGAAGTTAAGACTGTATCAACCTCAACGATTGATACAGCAACAAATGACAATGCCAAAGTTGAGCAAAATGAACGCTCGACAAAAGAAATGCGTGGCGTGTGGGTGTCTTACATAGAACTTGATATGCAGAATGAATCCGATAAAAGCGAATCTGCTTTCAGAGAAAAATTTAAAAACATTGCAATCACAAGCAAAAACGCAGGATTTAATACACTTATTGTGCAGGTGCGACCGTTTTGTGACGCACTTTATAAATCGGTTTACTTCCCTTATTCTCATATTTTAAGCGGTGAGCAGGGCGTAAGTCCTGATTATGACGCTCTAAAAGTAATGTGCGAGATTTGCTCAGAACTTGACCTTGATATTCACGCATGGGTAAATCCGTACAGAATCAGTACCGACAGCACACCGCAGGTTTTGAGTGAAAACAATCCGTATGTGATAGATAACGAGCTTGGCGAAGAAACCGAAAACGGAATTTTTTTAAATCCCGCAAACAAAATGGCACGAAACCTTATAATCAACGGTGTAACCGAAATTGTAAAGAATTACGATGTTGACGGAATACAGTTTGACGATTATTTTTACCCGACTCAGGACAGTGAATTTGACGATGAAGAATATGCCGAATATGTGGACACTGTGGGTGCAATGAACTGTATGTCGGTGGATAACTGGCGGCTTGCCAATGTAAACACTCTGATTTGCGATACTTACAGGGCAATACATAAAATCAGCAATGATGTTGATTTCGGCATTTCTCCGCAAGGCAATATTGACAACAACGCAAAGATTTACGCTGATGTAAAAAGCTGGTGCATTTGTAAAGGCTTTGTGGACTACATATGCCCTCAGCTTTATTACAGCCTTGAAAATCCTGCGCTCACCTTTGAAAATTCGCTCAACAGCTGGGCAAGTCTTGATATAAATAAAAATGTTAAGCTGTATGTAGGCTTAGCAGGCTACAAAGCAAACACCGATTCTGACGAGGGCACGTGGCTTTACAGCGACAATGTGCTTAGTAAGGAATATAAGATTGCTATGCAAAACGAAAAAGTAAGCGGAATAATGCTTTATTCATATTCGACTCTTGAAGATGAAAACGCAAGTACGGAAATTGCTAATCTTACAAATGCCATTAAAAACAGCGAAAGCGTAAGTTAAGCTATTGTGCCAACGCAGAAATCATCTTCGGCAGATGTGATCTTTACATTTACAATCTGACCGCAGAGATTATCGTTATCTGATATAATATGAACAGGTGTGTAATTTTTAGTGTAACCCTCAAGGTAGCCATGGCGCAGGCGCTCTATGAGTACCGACTCGGTCATTCCGACCTGAGTTTTCAAAAATTCGGCTCTTGATTTTGCTACAAGCTCGCCCATTTCTTTGGCTCTCTGCTCCTTGATATTAGGCGCAATCTGATTTGGCGCTTTATCGGCAACAGTGCCTTTTCGCCTTGAATACGGGAATACATGAACCTTTGCAAAACCTGTCTGCTTTACAAAATCCATAGACGCTTTAAAATCTTCTTCGGTTTCCCCTGCAAATCCAACCATAACATCGGTGGTAATAGTGGAATTGTCAAAGGTTTTCCTGATATTAGATACAATCTTGCTGTACTCGGCGGTATCGTAATGTCTGTTCATTGCTTTTAATGTGTTGTCACAACCGCTCTGAAGTGAAAGGTGGAACTGCGGACAGAATTTTGGCTGAGCCGCAAGTCTTTTAATCATAGGCTCGTCCATCTGCTCAGGCTCAACCGAGCCAAGTCGCACACGCTCAATGCCGTCTTGCGCACAAACGCACTCTACCGCATCGGCAAGATTTAAGCCTTCGTCTTGTCCGTAAGCCGAAAGATTTATGCCTACAAGCACAACCTCACGATAGCCGTTATCAGCAATTCTTTTTACCTCAGCCTTGAGCGCCTCAATGCTCTTTGAGCGAACTCTGCCCCTTGCATACGGAATAATGCAGTATGAGCAAAAACGGTTGCAGCCGTCCTCAATTTTGATAAAAGCTCTTGTGTGCTCGCCGAGCGAAGATATAGATAAATCCTCGAATTGCTCGTTTTTTACAGGGTGGGGTGATATAAAAACATTTTTCATATGATTTTCAATATATTCGTAAATTGCGGGAACAAGCTCTGCCCTTTTTGCGTTGCCGAGCACGATGTCGCAATTTTCAAAATTCTCTTGCTTATCGGGAAAAGCCTGTGGCATACAGCCTGTGAGCACAATAATTCCGTCGGGGTTTTCTCGGCGAATTTTATTGATGAGCTTACGGTTTTTAGCGTCACTTACAGAGGTAACTGTGCAGCTGTTTACTACCGTTATATCGGCAGGTGTGTTAGGCTCGGCAAGTTCAAAGCCGTTTTTTAATAAGTCCTCACGCATGGCCTGTGATTCATATTGATTTACTTTACAACCGAGGGTAATTATATTAAAATTCATACTCTTTTTCCTTTTTTTCGTATAATATGTGGATTTTAAAATATTGCTTATTTTGTTATTGAATAAATGTCAAAAAAATGGTATTATAGTGCTGTTATTATTTTAACGAGGAGAGATAAGATGTTTAATATTCCGATTACAATTACAAATCAAAAAGAAATTATGGATGTATTTGAAATTTTTACAAAATTTCCCCACGAAACTATAATGATTAAAAACGGTGATATCGCCATTGACGGGCACTCAATTATGGGTTTTTTCTCGTTAGATATTAACAAGCCTGTTGAACTTGTGCTAAACTCAGAACCGACAGAAAGTTTTACAAATGCGCTTTCAAAATATATGGTTGCCGCATAAATAAAATTTACACATTTTTAAACCCTATGACATTTGCCATAGGGTTTTGTTTTGTCAAGAATTTTTGTCAACAGTGTGGAACTTCTTTAAGTTGCCTGTTTTTTCGCTGCGCTTGTCAAGCTCTTTGAGCACATCTTCAAGCGGAATGTCCTGTGCAACCATCATAACAGTAAGATGATAAATAAGGTCTGCAATCTCATATACAGTTTCGCTGTTGTCGCCGTTCTTTGCGGCAATAATTGTTTCACTGCACTCCTCGCCTACTTTTTTGAGAATTTTGTCAATTCCCTTGTCAAGCAGATAGCAGGTATAAGAACCTTCCTTTGGATTATCTCGTCTGTTTACAACTGTCTGATAAAGTGCTGAAAGAATTTCATTCTCGTTCACTTGTATTCACCCTTTATATATTATTTTAATTGTGTATAAAAACAGGAATGATTACCTGTGTGACAAGCTGCGCCTGTCTGCTCAACCGTAATAAGCAGAGTATCATCGTCACAATCTCCGAAAATTTCAATAACCTTTTGGAGATGTCCCGAAGTAGCGCCCTTGTTCCAAAGCTCCTGACGGCTTCTTGACCAAAACCATGTGTAGCCTGTTTCAAAGGTTTTTTTCATACTCTCTTTATTCATATAGGCAAGCATAAGCACTTCGCCTGTTGATTTTTCCTGAATAATTGCAGGAATTAAGTCTGATTTTACAAAAAATTTATCAAAATCAATATTTTTTTCCATAGTGTTTTCCTTAAATCTTGCTTGTAATTTCAATAGCCTGTTTCAAATCGAGGTTGCCTGTGTAGATAGCCTTGCCGCAGATTGCGCCGTAAACATCAAGTTCCGCAAGGTTAATTATGTCTTTAAGAACAGATACGCCGCCGCTTGCTACTACTCGGCAGTTTACCTCGTGAACAAGGTCGTCAAGCTGCTTTAAATTAGGGCCTGCAAGTGTACCGTCCTGGTCAATATCGGTAAACACAATCTGACCAACGCCAATATTCTCCATACGCTTTGCAAGCTCTATGTAATTGATTTCTGATTCGTCAATCCAACCCTCGGCACAAACCATACCGTTTTTAGCGTCAATGCCAACCACAATTTTGTCGCCGAATGCCTTTACAGCCTCAATTACAAAGTCAGGATTTTTTACAGCGGCAGAGCCTAAGATAACCTTATCTATGCCGTTGTTTAAATAATGCTCAATAGCACCCATATCACGAATACCGCCGCCTACTTCTACTTTAAGTCCACTCTGCTTTGCCACATCTATAATCAGGTCGGCATTTGCAAGAGTTGCGTCTTTTGCGCCGTCAAGGTCTACCATGTGCATATACTGTGCGCCTGCCGCCTTAAAAAGCTCGGCAGCCTTATATGGTGTGTCGCACACCTTTTCTACTGTTGAGTAATCACCCTTAAAAAGTCTTACGCAGTTTCCGTCTTTAATATCTATTGCAGGTAAAATAATCATTTATAACACTCCTTTAGTGGAAAGAGGCTTATTTGAGGTATTTTCCTTTACGGCAAGTCTTAATGCGTGAGCAACCGCTTTATAAATTGCTTCTGTAATATGGTGAGAGTTATCTCCGTACAAAGACTTTATGTGCAGAGTAATGCCAGCGTTATATGCAAGCGCTCTCATAAATTCAACCGTCATTGCGCAATTGTACTGACCGCACATTTCCTGCGGAAATTCTGCGTCAAATACAAGGAAAGGTCTGCCGCTTATATCGACAGAGGCAAATGCAAGCGCCTCGTCCATCGGTACATAAAAACTGCCGAAACGGTCGATAGAAGATTTATCTTTTAAAATTTGAGAAAATGCCTTGCCGAGGACTATACCCGTATCCTCAACTGTATGATGCTCGTCAACATACAAATCACCCTTGACCGTTAGTTTCAAGCCAAAGCCTGCGTGTGTGGCAAAGGAATTTAGCATATGGTCAAAAAATCCAATGCCTGTGTCAATAGAAATATCTCCGCCCTCAAGACAAAGAGAAAGATTTATATCTGTTTCTTTTGTTTTACGGCTGATTTCTGTCTTGCGCATTTTCTCACCTCAAATAAGTTGTAAAGTTGAACCGAATTGCTCAATCTATATGATTATATCCTTTTTAAAGATGATTTACAATAAATATTACAAAATTTTAATAATTTCCATTATTCAAAATCAATGTCGTCAAATCTGACTTTAATTGAATTTGCGTGTGCTGTAAGTCCCTCAGTGTCTGCAAAACGCACTACATCTTGGGCATCGTCTCTCAGAGCCTCCTCTGTATAGCAGATAAAGCTTGATTTCTTAACAAAGCTGTCAACCGAGAGCGGTGAGAAAAATCTTGCAGTACCACTTGTAGGAAGAACATGGTTAGGACCTGCAAAGTAGTCGCCGAGCGGTTCGGGAGAATAATTGCCGAGGAACACGGAGCCTGCGTTGTCGAGTTTGCCTACATATTCCATAGGATTTTCACAGCATACTTCAAGGTGTTCGGGAGCAAGCTCATTTGCAAAGAGTACAGCCTGTTTCATATCACTGCACACGATAATCGCTCCGAAATTGTCAAGCGAAGAATTTATAATTTCATTTCTCGAAAGGGTCTGAACCTGTCTTTCAAGCTCTTTTACAGTCTGATTTGCAAGTTCCTCGCAGTCAGTAAGGAGAATTGCAGAGGCAAGTTTGTCGTGCTCTGCCTGACTCATAAGGTCTGCGGCAAGAAACTTAGGATTAGCTGATTTGTCGGCAATAATGAGAATTTCACTCGGGCCTGCAATCATATCAATATCAACTGTGCCGTATAAGAGTTTTTTGGCTGTGGCAACGAAAATATTGCCCGGACCTACAATCTTGTCAACCTTTGGCACGCTCTCTGTTCCGTATGCCATAGCGGCAATAGCTTGTGCGCCGCCCATAAGGAAAATTCTGTCAACACCTGCAAGTTTAGCGGCTGCAAGAATATTTGGGTTTGGCTTGCCGTTTTTCATAGGAGGTGTGCACATTACAATTTCCTCAACACCTGCAATTTTCGCAGGAATTGCATTCATAAGTACAGATGACGGATACGCAGCTGTGCCGCCCGGCACATAAATACCCACACGCTTCAAGCCTCTGATACGCTGTCCCATAATAACGCCGTTATTCTTTGTGGTGAGCCAGCTCTGCTGAACCTGACGCTTATGGAAATCCTCAATATTTTTAGCCGCTCTTCTTACGGTTTCAATGTACTTAGGATCGCACTCGGAAATTACAGCGTCTATTTCGTCAGCGGAAATTTCAGCCTTTTCAGGAGCTTTTCCGTCAAATTTAACGGTGTAGTCATATACCGCCTTGTCACCGTTTATCTTAACATTTTCAATGATTTCAGACACAATCGGAATAACATTCTTATCCGAGTTTTGTGCTCTGCTCTTGAGCAATTCTATAAAATCATATTCCTTTTTGCCGTCAGCAATTACAGTAGTAATCATTTTGTTACAGCCTCCAGTTTCTTTTGAAGTTCCTCAATTTCTGCCTTGCGAAGTTTAAGGCTTGCTGTGTTTGCAATCAGTCTTGCCGAAATTTCAGTTACCCACTCAATAACCTCAAGTCCGTTTGCCTTGAGTGTTGAACCTGTTTCTACAATATCAACAATGCCGTCAGAAAGTCCCACAAGCGGAGCAAGCTCTACTGAGCCTTCAATTTTAATAATTCTGACATCCATATTTTTATCGTCAAAAAACGCACGAGTTACATTCGGATATTTAGTTGCAATAGTCTTTGTGTTGTAGCCGCTGTAAAAATCTGTGCCTTTTTTAGTAGCAAGGGCAAATCTGCATTTGCCAAAGCCTAAGTCGAGCAATTCATAAAAAGAATTGCCGTTTTCGAGAATGGTGTCTTTACCTACAACACCGAGGTCGCACACACCATGCTCAACATATGTAATAACATCGGCTGCCTTTGCAAGCACAACTTCAAAATCATTGTCACCAATCGGAAGAATAAGTCTTCTGCCCTTATTGATAACCTCGTCGCAGTTGTAGCCGATTTTTTGGAAAAGCTCAATAGTTGTTTTCTCAAGTCTGCCCTTTGTAAGAGCTATTCTTAATGGTTTCATTTGAAAAATCCTTTCACACTCAGCCGATAATCTGTACTTTTTCTATACCCATTTTTTCTGCAAAAGCCTTTGCCTCTTCAAGAGTTTCGAGCACGCAGAAACGGGCATTAATTCCGTTTCTCTGCATATCGGCAACAGCGTTGATTGCCTCAATCTCTGCGCCGTCATTTGCATAAACGAGAATATCGGGCACATCTGTGTAGCTTGTATTTTTATCGGAAAGCAATTTTTCTGTGATTGCGTCTGTGTCAATAGCAAAGCCTGCTGCGCCCATAGGAGCGTCAAATTCAGAAAGAAGATCGTCATATCTGCCGCCCGAAAGAACTGCGTCACCAATACCTGAAATGTAACCGCAGAAAACAAAGCCTGTGTAATAATCGTTTCTCTGCACAAGACCAAGGTCAACAATCAGCTTATCGCCAAGACCGAGAGTTTTGAGAGAGTCGTAAAGTGTATGTAAATAATTGAGTGCGTCAACAGCCTTTGTGCCGCTGCAAAGCTCTGTTGCCTTGTCAAACACTTCGTCACCGCCAAAGAGCGACGGCAAACTTCTGATAGCGGTTACAGCCTTGCAAGGCTCAAGTTTGTCAAGCAGGTTATTAAGAGCAGAATAATTTTTGCCCTCAATGCTAACTCTGATTTTCTCTTTGAAATCCTCGTCAATATCTATTTCACTGATAAGTGCGTTAAATACCTGTGCGTGTCCGAGCTCGATTCTGAAATCATCGGCAACGCTCATAATAGCTCTGATAGCGGTAGAAAGCACCTCAAGGTCTGCCCTCTTGCCCTTTACACCGAGCAATTCAACGCCCATCTGCATAAATTCATTTCTTCTGCCCATAAGAGTTGGGTTATTTCTGTAAACTGCCTGCTTGTAGTAAAGTCTTACAGGCATAATGCTGTTTTTCAGTCTTGACGACACCATTCTTGCAATCGGAAGTGTTGAATCGGGACGCATTACAAGAAGTCTGCCCTTATTGTCTACCGACTTAAACATTGACTGCTGGTCAATTCCGCTGCATTCCATTGAAAAAATATCGTAAAATTCAATGCCCGGTGTGATTACTTTCTTAAAACCACCCTTTGTAAATACCTTTTCTATTTTGCCGCAGACATCATCCATTGCTGAACATTCGGCAAAAAGAAAGTCTTTCATTCCCTCGGGGGTAATTTTTAAATTCTTTTTCATAAAAACCTCTTTACAAACGCTTTAGTGTGCTAATATGCTAATATAATAACATATAAAATCGTACTTGTCAAATTTTTAACAAAACTTTTTTAAATTACAGAGCAGCAAATAATTTTACTGCCCTGCAAAATAAATATTATTCTTTGTCATCTTTATTATCGTCATCGCTTTCGGAATTTGTATGTTTATCGGGTTTGATAAACTTCAAAAGCTTTTCCTTTTGAGCGGTTTCCTTTTCTTCTCTGATTTTCTTTTGTTCGGCGGCAATCTTTACATAATTCAGCACCTCAAAGTCAAGTGCCTCCTGAGCGATTTTGCCTTTGTTGTCAATAGCGTTTTTAACTCTTTTGCCGATCAGCGTATAAATTACCGCATATATAGGAGTACCTAAAATAAAGCCTACCATACCGAATAAACTTCCGCCGACGATAACGCTGAAAAGTACCCAGAAACTCGAAAGTCCTACCTGACTGCCAATAATCTTCGGCTTGAAAAGGTTGCCGTCAAGCTGTTGAATAACAAATACAATCGCAATGAATATAATCATATCCCACGGGCTTTCAAGGAAAAGAATAACAGCACTCGGGATTGCACCTATGAAAGGTCCGAAAAAAGGAATAATATTTGTTACGCCGATAAGAACCGCAATCAATGCGGCATACGGCAATTGGAAAATAGACATTGTAATGAATGTGAGCACTCCGATAAAAGCGGCGTCAATAATGTCGCCAACAAGGAATCTACCGCATTTTGTATCGGTAATATCGACAATCTCATAAACTTTAGGCAAGAATTTTATCGGAATAAACGCAACAGCAAGGCGCTTTACCTGTCTGCACAACATTTCTTTTGCTGACAGGAAGTAAACGGAAATTACAACACCCATAATAAAGTTATAAATTCCCGCCGTGGTGTTTGTAATCATAGGTACAAGAGTATCAAACAACACATTTTTTGAGAAATTCGCAATTGCAGTGCCGTTTAAATTCTTTGTAATCTCTGTGCCGAGTTGAGCAAAAGATGCGTCAATATCAATGTTTGCATTATAAGTCTTATTAGCCCAATCGGCAACGCTTGAAAGCCATTCATATACTGAATTAAAATATGACGGCACTCTTTCAACAAGGCTCGAAATATTGTTGCCGATCTGCGGAACAAGAATGGCAATCAAAAATCCGAGTACGGCAATTACCGCCGTATATGTGCAAATTATAGATAACGGTTTGCGCATTTTCGCAAAAAACGCTTTTTTGTTTTTCAAAAATCCGAATACTTTTGAATAAAAGAATTTGTAAGGAAAATTCAAAATATACGCAAACAAAAATCCTATTACAAACGGTGTCAGAATAGAGGCAAACATACAAATTGCGTTCCATACCACACTGAAATTATCCTTTACAAACAGCAAAAATATTGTAAAAAGAATACAAATCAGTACATTTTTTAATGTAAAAAGTTTTTTCATTTATTACGCCACTCCTTAAAACAATGACATCTGCGAGCTTTCCGGAAGTCCCTCAAGTGCGCCGATATTTTTCAGCGACTCAATAATAGACTTGGAAACCTTTGTCTTTATCTGCATTTCTTCAATGGAAAGGTATGTATTTACCTTTCCCGATTCAGCGAGAGATATTGCGGCGCTTTCGCCAAGTCCGGGAATTGTTGAAAACGGAAGTCTTATTTTGCCGTCCTCAACCTTGAACATTTTAGCCTCGGATTTGTAAATGTCAACAGGCAGAACTTCAATTTTTCTTGCAAGCATTTCATTTACAATCTGAAGTGTAGCGTACTCCTGATCTTCTTTTGTAGACGATTCGTGGGCGCTTTGCTTTTGCTTTATAAGTTTCATTCTGTTTTTAACAGCCTGATGTCCCTGCATAAGCACAACACCGTCAAGGTTTTCGCTTCGTACCGTAAAGTAAGCTGCGTAATATTCAACAGGCTTATGCACCTTGTACCAGCCAAGTCGCAATGTAGCAATCATATATGCGGCGGCGTGGGCTTTCGGGAACATATACTGAATTTTCATACAGGAATCAATGTACCATTCGGGAACATTGTTATCTCTCATCGCCTTGAAATGTTCTTCGGTAAGCAATTTTGTCGCATTACCTTTACGGACAATTTCCATTATCTTAAATGCCATACCCGGCTCAAGTCCCTTATGCATAAGGTAAGTCATAATGGAATCTCGAGTACCGATAACACTTGAAATATCGCAGGTATGATTATGAATAAGCTCCTGCGCATTACCGAGCCATACACCTGTTCCGTGTGACAAACCTGCAATCTGCAAAAGGTCGGTAAATGTTTTTGGCTTAGCCTCTACCAACATTCCTCGTACAAAGGAAGTGCCGCATTCGGGCAAGCTGAATGTACCTGTTTCTGAACCTATATCTTCGGGAGTTACACCGAGAGCTTTGGTTGATGTAAACAGGCTCATAACCTCGGGGTCACTCATTGATACTTTCATAACGGGAATACCCGTATAAAGTTCAAGATAGTGATAAATGGTCGGAACATCGTGTCCGAGCTCATCAAGTTTTGTAATTGTATCGTGAATAGAATGGAAGTCGAAGTGAGTGGTAATATTGTCGGACTTCATATCGTTTGCAGGGTGCTGAACAGGACAGAAGTCGTAAACTTCGCTTGTTCTCGGTACAACAACCATACCGCCCGGGTGCTGACCCGTTGTACGCTTAACGCCCGTACAGCCGAGAGCAAGTCGCTTGATTTCAGCCTTATGAAGAATCATACCCTTATCGTTGGCATAACCCTTTACATAGCCGATAGCGGTTTTTTCCGCAACGGTAGAAATAGTACCCGCCTTAAACACATTGTTTTTACCGAACAGTTCCTCAGTGTATCTGTGCGATTTTGACTGATACTCACCGCTGAAATTAAGGTCAATATCAGGCACTTTGTCGCCTTTAAATCCAAGGAATGTTTCAAACGGAATTTCGTGTCCGTCCTGATCCATAAGCGTGCCGCATTCAGGACAATTCTTTGGCGGCATATCAAATCCCGAGCCGTAACTGCCGTCTGTAATGAATTCGCTGTGCTTACATTTTGGACAAATATAATGCGGACAAAGCGGATTAACCTCAGAAATGCCCGACATTGTAGCTACGAATGACGAACCTACCGAACCTCGTGAACCTACAAGGTATCCATGCGCCTCGCTGTCGGCAACAAGTTTCTGAGCGGTCATATAAAGTACGGAGAATCCGTAAGTTGTAATTGAATTTAATTCCTTGTCAAGTCGAGCCTTAACTATTTCAGGAAGTGGGTCGCCGTACTTTTCCTTAGCCCTCTCCCATGTAATAGAAACAAGCTCTTCCTCTGCACCCTCAATGTTAGGCGGAAAAGTTCCCTTTGGAATAGGTCTTATAGACTCGCACATCTCGGCAATTTTGCGTGGATTTGTTACAACCACTTCATACGCCTTTTCTTTGCCGAGGTACTCAAACTCTTTGAGCATTTCCGCTGTGGTTCTAAGGTAAAGCGGAGCTTGGTCTTCGGCATCTTTAAAACCTTGACCCGCCATAAGAATTTTTCTGTAATCGGCATCTTTCGGATCCATAAAATGAACATCGCAGGTTGCACAAACAGGCTTGCCGAGCTCTTTGCCGAGCCTTACTATTGTTTTGTCTATTTCGTGGAGTTCTGCCTCATTGGCAAATCTGCCCTCACGAATCATAAAGTTATTGTTGCCTGCCGGCTGAATTTCAAGGTAGTCATAAAATGATGCAATCGCCTTGATTTCAGGCCACGGCTTTCCGAGAAGTATAGCCTGATACAACTGACCGGCACAGCAAGCCGAACCGATTATAAGTCCCTCACGGTGCTTAATAAGCTCACTCTTAGGTATTCTCGGTTTTTTATAAAAATATGTGAGATGAGCGTAAGAAATCAATTTATACAAATTCTTAAGACCCGTTAAATTCTTTACAAGAATTATTTGGTGATAAGTAGGCAGTTTTTTGAAGTCACCGCCGCCGGCAATCTGAGTATTGATTTCGCTTGTTTTTGTAATATTATAATCGTCTTTTAAACGGGTGCAAAGACTTATAAAAATTCTCGCAAGCATTTCGGCATCGTCTGTTGCACGATGGTGGTTAAAGTCGCCAAGTCGCAAATACTTTGCAACTGTGTCGAGCTTGCAGTTTTTAATATCCGTAAGAATTGCCCTTGAAATGGCAACTGTATCAATAGAAGTGTAATTATATTCCCTGTTCATATTTTCGCAAGCCTTGCGTATGAACGAGGTATCAAAAGATGCATTGTGAGCAACAAGCACGCTGTCGCCTGCAAACTCCAAAAATGCCGTTACCGCCTCGCTTTGTGACGGTGCGTCTTTAACCATTGCATCGGTAATGCCGGTAAGCTCCGTTATCTTAGCAGGAATAGGCATACCCGGATTTGCAAAGGTTGAGAAAGTATCGGTTATCTCTCCGTTTACAACCTTTACAGCGCCGATTTCTGTGATTTTGTCACGATTAGCAGAAAGTCCTGTTGTTTCAATATCAAAGCAAATAAAAGTACCGTCAAGCGGTTCTTCGCTTTCGCCGTCAACGGACTCTACAAGGTCATCCATAAAGTAAGCCTCTGTACCGTAAATAACCTTGATTTTTTCGCCGTCCTTATTAATTTTATCGGCAGCTTTCATAGCGTCAGGGAAAGCCTGTGCAACACCGTGGTCTGTGATTGCAACTGCCGGGTGTCCCCAATCGGCGGCTCTTTTTACAAGGTCGCCTGCCGAGGTTACTGCGTCCATCTGCGACATATTGGTATGCAAATGCAGCTCTACACGCTTTTCCTCTGCTTTATCAACTACTTTTACCTTGTTGGCAGTAGCAATAGATCTTGCTATGAGCATAAGCTCGCCTGCATAGCGATCATACTCAACATCGCCCTGTACTACTATTGTGTCGCCCTTTTTAAGGTTATCGAGAATAGCAGTATCTTTTATCGTGCCGAACACCTTTACCGAGGTTGAGCCTGAGTAGTCTGTAATGTCAATAACAAAAATATTTTTATCGCCCGATTTAGTGACCTTTTTCTCAATGTCGAAAATGTCGCCCCATACAACAATTCTGCCTGTATCTGAAACAATGGTGCTTATAGGTTCAATTTTACCTCGAATTGTTCTGCCGTAAAACGGCTTGATTGAAGATTCAACAATCTGTGGCAAGAGGAATTTACCTTCACGCACTTCAATTTCCTGCACTGCATCAGAATTTCTCTTTTCTTTTACAGCCTTAGTAACAGCCCCACTGCTTGCCGCCTCGTTTACTGAGTCTTCAATCCTTTGTCTTTCGATTTTTTCTGCGGCATTTTTCATTGCCTGCACATATTCTTCGCTCTGTCCGTCAATCTCAAGCGTACCTGTATAAATGATATTGATTTCAAGCGAAAATTCATCTTTAATAATTCTTTTAAGAGCCTTGTCAAAACCTTTTGCATCTAAAAGGCTTTTGCCACCATTATTAAGTGTGATTTGCAAATTACCTTCCTCATAGGTAACAAATGCGTTGTTAAGCGTGCCGTTAATGCTTGGAATGTCACGCTTAACCGCCTTATACAGCTCAGGAAAATAATCTGCTGAAAAAAGGTTTGGGCTAAAAATCGGATTGATTCGTACCGAACCGAGATTTAATTCTGAATTGGAAATTTGTTTTTCGGCAGTAAAAAGGCTATCCCTCTTCACAAGACCGCCGAAACCGGCGGTCATTGCGATAGAGCGATTATTAGTATTAATATTAAGTTCTAAAAGCTCAGCTGAAGAAATATCATCAGCGAGCGGTTTATCCGCAAGATACGGATTAAAAACTTCGCCAAGTGTTTTCATATACTTCCTTAAGATTTATAATTTTTCGATTTCGTCCATAAGAGCGTCAACGAGCTGCTCCTCGGGAACTTTTCTTATTATTTCGCCTTTTTTGAATACAAGACCGCAACCGTCACCACCGGCAATGCCGATGTCTGCCTCTCTTGCCTCACCCGGGCCGTTTACAACACAGCCCATAACAGCCACCTTGATATTTTTTTGACAGTCTTTAAGTCGGTTTTCAACCTCGCCTGCAATCTTTACAAGGTCAATTCGTGTTCTGCCGCAAGTCGGGCAAGATACAAACTGAACGCCGCTCTTTTTAAGTCCGAGCGCCTTTAAAATATCGTTTGCGGCATAAATTTCCTTTACAGGGTCGGCTGTAAGAGAAACTCTGATAGTGTCGCCTATGCCATGGAGCAAAAGCGAACCGATACCTGCGGCTGATTTTATGATGCCCATTCGTTCAGTGCCTGCCTCGGTTACGCCGAGGTGCAGCGGATAGTCGCACTGCTCGTTTGCAAGCTCATAAGCCTTTACCATAAACGGAACGGTTGAGCTTTTCATAGAGAGAACAATATCGTTAAAATCAAATTTTTCAAGCAAAGACGCATGATACAGCGCACTGTCACAAAGTGCCTGCGGTGTGGGGTGACCGTACTTTGCAAGAATTTCCTTTTCAAGTGAACCTGAGTTTACACCGATTCTTATCGGAATATTTCTCTGACGGCAAGCGTCGGCAACAGCCTTTACCCTGTCATCAGAACCGATATTGCCCGGATTGATACGAATTTTATCAACACCTGCGGCACAAGCCTCAAGCGCTAATTTGTAATCGAAATGTATGTCGGCAACAACAGGAATAGTAAGCGCCTGCTTGAGTGCCGGAATAAGTTTAACTGCGTCTTTATTAGGAATTGCGGCTCTTATAATCTGACAACCTGCTTTTTCAAGCTCAACAGCCTGCCTTACAGAACCCTCTATATCGGTTGACGGAACATTCAGCATTGACTGAATACTTACATCGGCACCGCCGCCGACAAGCACATTGCCAACCTTAACTTGTTTTTTACTTCCCAAGGTAAAACCTCCTGTTACAGACCAAGCTGTCCGGTAAATAACTGCCAGATATCCTTACAGGTTATAACAACCATAAACACCATAAGAATAACAAAGCCTGCTGCATTGATATATTTTTCAACTTTTCTCGGTATAGGCTTTTTGAATATCCACTCAATAAGCAAAAGTAAAAATCTTCCGCCGTCAAGTGCCGGGAACGGCAGCATATTGAATATACCGAGGTTAATTGTAATCAAGGTCATTACATTTAAAATATTAAATACCGCTGAACCAAAGTTAGTTTCAAGTCCCTGTGATGCTACCTGAGTTACCGCAGTGGCAATGCCGACAGGACCAGACATATCTTTAAATCCGAATCTGCCCTGAACAATCCACACAAGCGACTGCCATACCATTCTGCCAACTGATACCGACTCTGAAAAGCCCTGTTTTATTACAGAAGTAAATGTTTTGTCGATAGGCTCAACATAAAAGTCAAGTGCTACCGACGGCTTATCTGCATTTTTATCCTCGTCATCTTTATAATAGGTAAAGAACTGAACATCGTTAAGCTCAACTTCCTTGCCATCTCTTATTACAGTTACTGTTGCTGTATAGCGCTGACGAGTATCTTTTTCTGTAATTGTCGGCAGAGTGTAATCTGTAATTCCTGCCATATCGTATAGCTTTTTTACAGTATCGTTCATCGCTTTAAGCGCCGCAGCCTTATCAGCAGAGTTATTTACTGTTGTGCAGCCATCTGTGGTAACATTGTAAAACTTTAAAAGTGTGTCATCGTCAGGATTTTTTTCGTTTACGATTTTGCCGTACTCTGTGCAGATTGCATTTGCACAATCCTGCTTATATACGGATACAGACTTACCGTCAACATTTTCACAGTTTACACCTGCAAACGAAAAAGATAAATCCTTTGAATTGTAAATATCATATCCGTTGACCTTAACAATTTTATCGCCGATCTGTAAACCGCAGTTTGCGGAATAAGAGCGTGGGTCAAACTGTTCAACAGTCGTAGAAGAGTATGCCTCCTGCGGAATGACCATTATAAAAGAAAAAATTATGCCAAGAATTATATTCATTACCGCACCCGCAATAATGACTATCATTCGTTTCCAGACCTTTGCATTATTAAACGAGCGCGGCTCGGGACTGTCTTCGTCCTCGCCCTCCATTGCACAGAATCCGCCGATTGGAAAAAGTCTTAAAGAATACTGTGTTTCGCCCTTTTTAAAACTAAAAAGCTTTGGCCCCATTCCAAGTGCAAATTCATTTACCTTAATTCCCGAAAGCTTTGCCGTAATGAAATGTCCAAATTCGTGTAATCCTATAATCAGTTCAAAAAGCAGCACCGCAATTACTACCAAAGCAATAGTTACTAATATTTGCATATGTGGTCAATCAACTCCAGATAAAAATTCCGCAAAATTCAATTATTTGTTTACCGTTTTGCGCACAAACTCCCTTGCGAGAGCGTCTGCATTCAAAACATCCTCAACATTTTTTTGATTTATAGTTTTTACAGCCTCAAGCGACTGCGTAACAAGATTTCCGATTTCAAGGAAAGATATTTTTCCTTGACGGAATAAAGCGTTTGCCTCTTCATTTGCACCGTTTACAACCGCTGTTGCAGTGCCGCCGATATCAAGTGCTTTTTTGCAGGCTGTAAGACATTCAAAGGTTTTGTAATCCGGTTCAAAGAATGTCATTTTAGCTATATCCGCAAGGCGCAACTCACCGACAGGCGATTCATAGCGGTTCGGATATGTAACGGCATACTGAATAGGTATGCGCATATCAGGCAAGCCGAGCTGAGCAATAACCGAATTGTCGTCATACTCAACAAGCGAATGAATAATACTCTCTCTATGAACCACAACATCAATTCTGTCGCCTTCAACATCAAAAAGTCTGCTTGCCTCTATAATTTCAAGTCCCTTGTTCATCATTGTAGCAGAGTCGATGGTTATTTTTGCACCCATGCTCCAATTTGGATGATTAAGCGCCTGCTCTACCGTTACATTTTTAAGTTCCTCTTTTGTTTTGCCAAAGAACGGGCCGCCCGATGCTGTAAGTATCAGCTTTTTAAGCGCTTTGTTATTCGGTTTGCCCTGTAAGCACTGAAAAATAGCCGAATGTTCGCTGTCAACAGGCAAAAGTCTTACATTATTTTCTTTAACTGCATCGGTAACAAGATGACCGCCTGCCACAAGCGTTTCTTTGTTGGCAAGTGCAATATCTTTTTTAGCATTTGCAGCAGCAATAGTGGGCAGCAAGCCTACCATTCCCACAACAGAATTAAGTACAAGCTCTGAGCTTTTTTCTGTTGCCGCCGAAATAAGACCGTCCATACCGCCGAGCACCTTTGTATCGGTATCTTTGACCGCAAGCTTTAATTCTTTTGCTTTTTCTTCATCAAAAAGTACGGCAATCTGTGGCTTATACTTTCGTATCTGCTCCTCCATAAGTTTTACATTTGAGTTAGCTGTAAGAGCAGTAACATTAAGATGCAATTTATCGACAACATCAAGCGTCTGGGTGCCGATAGACCCCGTTGAGCCTAAAATAGAAATATTCTGAATCATAATTTACACCACCGTTGCAAAAGGTAAAAAGTGATTTACAGCAAGCATAACAGGGGCGGTAAAAATAATACTGTCAAATCTGTCAAGCATTCCGCCATGACCGGGAAAAATTGAACTGTAATCCTTAATACCTACACTTCTCTTTATGAGTGAAAAGCTCAGATCTCCGATGATTGAAACAACCGCATCCACAATGCCTAAAATAATGAGTGCGGCAAAGTTAAATTTATAATCGGGAGCAATAACAAATGCAAAAAGGAAGCCAAGTACAACAGCAGTGAGCACGCAAAAGAGCACTCCGCCTATTGCACCCTCAACCGTCTTTTTAGGGCTTACATTCGGGCATAACTTATGCTTGCCAAAACTTGCGCCTATGAAAAATCCGCCTGCGTCTGCCATCCACGGCAAAGAAAAGATTGTAGCAAAATAAAAGCTGAGCGGTTTGCAGGTAAGACAAAGCTGCGAAAGCGCACTCATTCCGAAGGTAATAAGAAGCGTGCCGAGCATTGCATAGGTAAAGTTTAAGTAATTAACCTGCTTATGGTTATATATTAGCATTACAAAGCCGACTATCATAAATGCGGCGATAACGGGATACACAAAGCCTGTGGTAAGAATAATCGGAATTATTGCTGCAAATAGTATGCACGGAACTGAAATAAAATATTTTTTAAGTAAATTGTTAGCGTGTAAATATTCGCCTGTCATAAACGCAGTGACCGCCGCAATGGCAAATGCGATAATAAGCGGCTGAATTTCGCCTAAAAACAGCAAAACTAAAATAATGGAAATGCCGACTACTGCTGTAAGAAGTCTTGCTTTTAATGATTTCATAACTGATCTACCTGCTTTTTTATACTCCTCCAAAACGCCTGTTGCGCTGTGAGTATATATTAATAGCCTCGTCGAGGTCTGACTTTTCAAAATCAGGCCATAGCTTATTCATTATGACAAACTCTGTATAAGCCGCCTGCCATAGCATAAAGTTTGAAATTCTGTATTCACCGCTCGGTCTGATAATCAAATCGGGATCAGGCTGACCTGCGGTGTAAAGATAATTTGAAAAAAGCTCTTCGTCAATTTTATCTGCATCAAGTTTGCCTGCCTTAACATCAAGGCTGATGTTCTTTACGGCACGAACAATTTCGTCACGACTGCCGTAATTCATAGCAATGTTAAGCACCATACCGTCACGATCCTTTGAGCTTTCCTCATTTTCAATCATGAGCTTTTGCAGATCCTCGCTGAAATGTGATTTATCACCAATGAATTTTACAACAATACTGTCGTCTTTAAAATCCTCAAGTGCCTCGTTGAGATATGATTTAAAAAGTTTCATAAGGGAGCTGACTTCGTCCTGCGGGCGTTTCCAATTTTCGGTTGAAAAAGCATAAACCGTAAGATATTTTATACCTATATCCGAGCAATATCTTGTGATTTTTCTAAAGGTTTTTGCGCCTTCACGATGTCCTACGGAACGAGGCAGACTGCGTTTTTTCGCCCATCTGCCGTTTCCGTCCATTATAATACCTATGTGCTCAGGTAAAATTATATCCGTATTTTTAGCCTCTTCGGATTTTGAATTCCAAAAAGCCATATTACATCTCCAAAATTTCTTTCTGCTTTGCAGCTGAAATTGTGTCTATATTTTTGATATACTTATCTGTAAGCTCCTGCGCTTTCTTTTCGCCCTGCTTTAAATCGTCCTCGGTAAGCTCACCGCTCTTTTTCATAGCCTTGAGCTTGTCGATAAGGTCACGACGAACATTTCTTACCTGTACCTTTGTATCTTCGGAAATCTTCATAATATCCTTTACGATTTCCTTTCGTCTGTCCTCTGTAAGAGGTGGGAATACAAGGCGGATAACCTTACCGTCGTTCTGTGGGTTAATACCGATGTCGGATGTAAGAATAGCCTTTTCAATCTGTCTTAAAACAGACATATCCCAAGGCTGAATTGTAAGGGTTCTTGCCTCTGTTACAGATACTGCGGCAAGCTGATTTACAGGAGTAGGCGCACCGTAGTAGTCAACTTTTACCTTATCAAGTACACCGGGGTTAGCTCTGCCGGCTCTGATTTCTGAGAACTCCTGCTGCATATGTGATACTCTTCTCTCCATTGAGTCAGAAGCCTTTTTAATCTGTGTTTGCATAGTTGTTTCCTCCGTTAATTCACAAAATTATTAGTCAATAGCGTCAACAACAGTACCGATGTTTTCACCGCATACTGCACGATAAATGTTCTCCGGGTCTTCAAGACTGAATACGAGAACAGGAAGTTTGTTGTCTTTACAAAGTGATGCTGCTGTGCTGTCCATAACCGCAAGGTCTTTATTGAGAACCTCATGGAATGATACAACATCATATTTCTTTGCGTTTGGATTTGTTTTAGGGTCGCTGTCATATACGCCGTCTACCATAGTAGCTTTCATCATAATGTCTGCCTCGATTTCGTTTGCACGAAGAGCGGCAGCTGTGTCTGTGCTGAAGAATGGGTTACCTGTACCGCAGCCAAAGATTACTACTTTGCCCGATTCGAGATGACACATAGCCTTGTTGCGGATATATGGCTCTGCAACCTGACGCATTGAAATAGCTGTCTGAACTCTGACAACGCAGCCGAGCTGCTCAAGTGCGTCTGCTACACCAAGTGCATTAATAGCGGTAGCGAGCATACCCATATGGTCAGCTCTTGTTCTGTCCATATCGCCCGAACTTCTGCCTCTCCAAAAGTTACCGCCGCCTACTACGATACCAACCTGCACACCGGCATCTACACATTTTTTGATTGGTTTACATATTTCAACAACTTTGTCGAAATCAATGCCTGTTTTCTGATCGCCTGCAAGTGATTCACCTGAAAGTTTTAATAAAATTCTATTGTATTTTGGTTTCATAACTTAACACCCCACTGTGTAATATAATTACTATAATAATACTATAAAATGCCTGTTTTGTAAAGAAAATTAAGACAATATTTTCTGTTTTGCTCTCTTTATTTTAAATCGTGCGACAATATCTCAGATAAAAGCCGCCTAAGAGCTGATTCAAATCTTAAATCATCCTCTTTTGTGCGTTTTTTCGGGCCTTTGAGATGATTTTTTGATGATGCCATTCTCGCCTTTTTATTAATGTGCCTTTCCATCAAAAGTCCGTCGATATTATCATTTGTAAAAATTCTGCCGGACTGGTGAATTGCGTAACCGCCTTTGCCGAGTACAAGAGCCGCAACTCCGTAATCCTGCGTAACAGCAATATCTCCGCTTTGACAAAGATTTGCAAGCGCAATGTCAACTGCGTCAGCGCCTGCACCGATTACTTTAATTTCACTGTAATCTGATTTTAAAATATGGTTAGTATCGCAAAGCAAAATAACAGGCGCACTAACCTCTTTAGCAAGCTTTTCTACAATTTTTACAACAGGACAAGCGTCTGCATCTACCAATATTTTCAAAATCTCACCACCTTGTATATTCATAATTCCTTTAAAAAACGGACTTGAGAATATCAAGCCCGTTTAGTTTTAATCTGTAATTGTTATTGAGTTAATGACAGGCTGATTTTCTGCTGAAACAGAACCGTTGCTGTCAGTTGTAACTGCGTTCTTGCAAATTTCATCGACAATATCCATACCGTCGGTTACATATCCGAAACAAGCGTACTGACCGTCAAGATATGTGCTGTCTGACTGAACAATAAAGAACTGTGAACTTGCGCTGTCCATATCTGTTGAACGAGCCATAGAAATCGCACCTCTTGTATGTGAAAGGTTATTTTCTACGCCGTTCTGCGAAAATTCACCCTTGATTGTATTTTCAGAGCCGCCTGTACCGTTGCCGAGAGGGTCACCACCCTGCATCATAAAGCCGTCAATAATGCGGTGGAAAGTAAGACCGTCATAAAAATGGCTGTTAGCAAGATTTATGAAGTTAGCAACAGTAATAGGTGCAACATCGCCGTTAAGTTCTACCTTAATTACACCGTAGTCTTTAATATTAATTTCTGCGTGATGAGTGCCTTTTGCCTGAGATTCTCCTATTGTAGCCGATACATTGCTTGCAGAGGCAGAATCATTTGTCGCACCCGCACTGCCGTTTGATTTATTGGAAGTGATAACAAACACCACTATAACAGCAACCAAAAATACAGCTACGGCAGAAATGACAATCCAAGCTTTCTTTTTGTATGATTTCTGAGGTTTGGCAAGTGACAGCACGATTTCATCAAGAAAACTGTCGATCGAGTCGGGAATTTTTGCTTGAGCGGCAGCCTCTTTGACAATATTTGCCGAGGCAGTCATAAGAAAAATTATATCTCTTTTAGTAAACTTGCTGTCGCTCATTCTGAGCTGCTTTTTAATATTTTCTCTGCCGTACTCAAGCGAATTTTGAACTTTATCTTCGGATATTTTTAAAATATCGGCAATTTTCTTAGTATTATAATCACAAAGTAAATTGAGCAAAACAACAATGCGTTGATTGGCATTTATTGATTTGAGAGCATTAACAAAGAGATTTTTCTGTTCTGCTGTAATTGCAGATGCAGAAGAAATTTTGTCTTTATCACCGAAAGGCTGCATTTTAGCTGCGCCGTTTTCATGATTATTTTCATCAGAAATTGCAGACTTGCACACCTTTGCGGTTTCACTTTTGACTATTTCATCAAGATTATCGGTATTTGGATTTTTAGAAATTGCCGAAAATATAGCTTTAAAAGATTTTTTAAAGGCATTTTCAGCTTTTTTATTGTCTGAAATTACAGTAGTACAGAAAAAATATACATACTTTCCGTATTTTTCGCAGATAAAATCAAGCGACTTTTTGTCGCCGAGGGCTGCTTTTGCAATCAATTTTTTATTATTCATCGGTTTGTCCTTCCTGTTTAATTTCTCAATAACATAATATAAACTAAAACTGACAGCAAGATATACTTTGTGTGATAATAAGGTGAAAATATCCCCCGCTGTCGCAGAAAAAACGGGCTGCCCTGCAAAGAGAGCAGTCCGTTAATACTCAAAAGCTAATTAAACCTTCTGGCAAACAGCATTGATAGACTCAGGAAGTTCTGACTCCTCAGCTGAAATAAGAAGAACGATGTTTGTTGAAGAAGCCTCTGAAAGCTCCTGCAACTTCTTTGTGAAAGTTTCTACACCGTCAACGCCTGTTGGGCAAATCTTGAATGTAGAGTCAACAAGAATATCTGTAACATCGTAGTTGCCTGCGCAAATACCGCTGATAAAGCCAAAAAGCATATCGTAACCCTCAATGAGGTACTGCTCTGTATCAATAAGTCTTGCCTTGTGTGTTACATCGTATGTGAGCTTAGCGCCCTTTTCGATTACAACAACATTGCCTGCTGAAGCAGCCACTGCCTCGTTAGCAAGAGCGATGAGCTTTTTTGTTTTGCCTGTTCCTTTTTTACCGATAAGTAAAGTAACCATATTAGTTCCTCCAGAATATTAAACTTATTTACTAAAGAAATTACTTGAGTCTTGCCTCAAGAGCAGCCTTCTGATCCTCATAACCCGGCTTACCGAGAAGAGCAAACATATTCTTCTTGTAGCTCTCAACACCGGGCTGGTTAAATGGATTTACGCCAAGCATATAGCCTGAAATTGCGCAAGCCTTTTCAAAGAAATAAATAAGATAACCGAGCTCTGATTCGTTCATTTCCGGAACATTGAGAACGATGTTAGGAACACCGCCGTCATTATGAGCAAGAACTGTACCCTCAAAAGCCTTGCGGTTTACATATCCCATTGTCTTTCCCGAAAGGAAGTTAAGACCATCAACATTTGTAGGATCTGTGCCGAGTGTAACTTCTTTTTTGCATTTATCAAAGAGAACAACAGTTTCAAACATAGTTCTTCTGCCGTCCTGAATGTACTGACCGAGTGAGTGAAGATCTGTTGAGAAGATAACGCTTGCAGGGAAAATGCCCTTGTTATCCTTGCCCTCACTTTCAGCGAAAAGCTGCTTAAACCATTCAGACATCATTGTGTAAGCAGGCTCGTAAGATACCATAACCTCCATTGTCTTGCCCTTGCGGTAAAGAATGTTACGGAGAGCTGCGTACTTGTAGCAATCGTTAGTAGCGAGATCGTCATTGTCAAATTCTTTCTGAGCTGTTGCAGCGCCCTGCATAAGTGCGTCAATGTCTGCACCTGAAACAGCGATTGGAAGAAGACCTACTGCTGTGAGAACAGAGAAACGACCGCCTACATCATCAGGAACTACGAATGTTTCGTAACCCTCTTCGTCAGCAAGAGCCTTAAGTGTGCCCTTAGCCTTATCTGTTGTGCAGTAAATACGCTCTCTTGCGCCCTCTTTGCCATACTTTTTCTCAAGCATTTCTCTAAATACTCTGAAAGCGATAGCAGGCTCAGTTGTAGTACCTGACTTTGAAATCATATTTACAGAAACATCTTTACCCTCGCAAAGCTCCATAATCTCTGCAAGTGCAGATGAGCTGATTGAGTTACCTGTAAAGTAAATCTGCGGTGTATCCTTACAAGTAAGGTTATAGTTCTGTGAAGTAAGAAATTCGATAGCAGCTCTTGCACCAAGGTATGAACCACCGATACCGATTACGATAAACACATCGGAATCCTTTTTGATTTTTTCAGCAGCAGCCTTAATTCTTGCAAATTCCTCTTTATCATAATCAGTTGGAAGATTAAGCCAACCGAGGAAATCATTGCCAAGACCTGTGCCGTCATGGAGTACCTTGTGAGCAGCCTTAACTTCGGCAGCCACACCGTCATACTCGTGTTCATTAACGAAGCCTTTCAAATATTTGTCTGTAAGTTTTGTAGCCATTATTAATTCCCCCAAAATTCCCTTTCGGAATAATACTGCCGGATATAATGCCAAAAACGGCGTAATTAAGCGGTATAAACCGAAACAAGTATCTTTGCTGTCTTATTATACTATAATTCCCGACTTTTTGCAAGGTCATTTTGTATATTTTATAAAGAAATTATAGAATTTAATAAAACCGAGAAAACGGAGGCAAAAGAAATTTGTTCTGCGTGCTGTAAAGCGGTAATTTCAAAGCTTTTTACGGCTTTTCCGTCAAGGCTATATGTAACAGTGCCTAACTTCTGTCCGCTTGCAACAGGCGCTTCTATGCTTTCGGGCAAATCAATTTTTGAAACTATTTTTGAACCGCTGTTTTTATCAAGTACGATACTTGAATTTATGTCGCATCCAATTCCTATATTTTTCTGCATACCGTTCTCAACCTTAATCGTTTTGGGCAAATCATCGGGAGCTTTCAGCTGAGTAACAGAAAAATTTGCAAAGCCGTAATCAAGCAAAGCGGCTGCGTCCGAAAATCTTTCTTTGCCCGAATTACAACCGAGTACAATCGCAACAAGGCTCATATCTCCCCTTGTAGCCGATGCCGCCATACAGCAGCCGGCATCATTTGTTGTGCCTGTTTTAAGTCCTGTTATGCCTTTATATGTCTTTAAAAGTTTATTGGTATTTACAATCTGAGTTTTTCCGTCACGCAGGTTGTCGAGCCAAATTGATGTATAGTCAAATATCATTTCGTGTTTCATAAGCTCTCGTGACATTACCGCAACATCGTATGCCGAGGTAATGTGACCGTCCTCGTCAAGACCGTTGCAATTTTTAAATACGGTGTCTTTCATTCCAAGCTGATTTGCTTTTTCATTCATTTTTTGCACAAATACCTCTTCACTGCCGCACAAGTGCTCGGCAAGCGCAACGGCGGCGTCATTTGCAGAGGCAACCACTGTGGCTTTTATCATATCGTTTGCGCTCATGGTTTCGCCCTCTTCAAGCCATATGTCGCTGCCACCCATAGAGGCTGCGTGAGCAGACGCTGTAATTGTATCGTCAAGACTCAGCTTTCCGCTGTCGATTGCTTCGCACACAAGCAGCATGGTCATAACCTTTGTGATAGATGCGCAAGGACGCTGTTCGTGCGGATTTTTTTCAAACAAAACTTTTCCCGATGAAGATTCCATAAGTATGGCAGACGGAGCGGTGACTGTTTCTTCCGTTACAGCATTTACCTCTGCGCAAAACAGCGGTATTGAGGTAAATACAATAGCAATTACCAATGTCAATGATAGCTTTTTTATCATATAAAAACACCTCGTTCAATAATATGAACGAGGTGTGGCTTGTATGATTTAAGTTAAATCATTTAAGAAAACCGAGGCTGCGAATAATCGGAATTTCGATTGACTTGTTGGCAAGTGACTTGAAAAGACAGATATAATTGCAAACAAGAACGATAACCTCACAAACAGCTGCCGCAATCGCAAAAATACAAGTCCATGATAAAACGGCTCCGATTACGCCGAGGAAAAACATTACAACAAATGATTTAAGTCCCTGCTTGATATGGAAATCAAGGTACTTAGACTTTCTTGAGCTCTGAGCAATGAGTGCTACGATGATACCGAGAATGCTTGAAACATAAATTACAGCTGCAAGGAGTTTGTTCTCTGAAACATCTTCAGCTGAAAACTCTGCTGTGTGATCGTAAGGATTTACTGCAGGCATTGGAGCTGCTGCATACTGATTGTACTGCTGCTGTTGTGGCTGTGGCTCAGGCTGCTGAGCTGTTGAGAAACCGCAATTCTGGCAGAACACTGCGTTATCTTCCATCTGTGCGTTACATCTTGGACAATTTTTCATTTTTTGTGCCTCCATTATTCTTTGTGTATGATAAAAACATTCATAGATAAATATGTATGCTTAATATCCTAATTTAATTCATTGTAAATTATGCAGACCGCATGAGCGGAAATACCCTCAAGTCTGCCTGTAAAGCCGAGATTTTCCTCGGTAGTCGCCTTAACACTCACAAGTGAAACATCAATACCGCAGGCATTTGCAATATTATCCCTCATTTGTGTTATATAGTCTTTAAGTTTAGGCTTCTGCGCAATAACGGTTGAGTCGATATTGCCGATTTTATAGCCGTTTCCGGTGAGTATTCTGCAGACCTCTCTGAGCAGAGCAATGCTGTCTGCTCCGCTATACCTTTCATCGGTATCGGGAAAATGCTTGCCAATATCGCCGAGAGCCGCAGCACCGAGCAACGAGTCCATAATTGCATGAACAAGCACATCGGCGTCTGAGTGACCGAGCAAGCCAAGCTCATACGGAATTTCTACTCCGCCGAGTATCAGCTTTCTGTTCTCTGCAAATTTATGAACATCGTAACCATGACCAATTCTCATATATTATCCTTTCACTCAAAAATTACCGTTTTCAATACGGTTCTTGAGTATGCTTTCCGCAAGAATTACATCAACAGGAGTTGTAAGCTTTATATTTTCCTCGCTGCCCTTTACCACAAGAACTTCGCCGCCCATATTTTCTATAAGGGCGCAGTCATCTGTGTATGCAAGGCTGTTTTCTCCTGCGTTCTCAAGTGCAAACATATACAAATCTCTTTCAAAAACCTGCGGCGTCTGCACTGCTCTGAGCTGAGAACGGAGCGGTGTGCTTTCAATCTTATTAAAACCGTCAACAATTTTGATTGTATCGGTAACAGATGTTCCGAGAGTTGCCGCACCTGTTTCAAAAGCCGCCTCAACCACTCTTTCTATCTCATCAACGGTAATTAACGGACGAGCACCGTCATGAATGGCAAAATATTTTGCCTTTTCATTTGCCGCCTTAATTCCGTTGCGCACACTTGCGGAGCGAGAAGAACCGCCGAGAACAACATTGCTGACCTTAGAAAAGCCGTTTTCATTTATGAGCGCATTTATACGGTCAACATCCTGTTCACGACAAACAACAATAATTTCTTTTATTAAATAGCATTTTTGAAATGCCTTTAAAGTATATTGAATAGCCGGCTTGTCAAGCAACGGAATAAATTGCTTGCTGTCTGCAATTCCCATTCTTACAGAGCCGCCTGCCGCAACGATTACGGCAGAAACATAAGCTGACATAAAATCAACTCCCGAGTATAATTTTTAAATTTTTTCAAACGCCTGTGCAAGGTCGGCAATAATATCATCAGCGTTTTCTATGCCGACAGAAAGACGGATAAGGTCAGGAGCTACTCCTGCCTCAATAAGCTGTTCGTCTGTCATCTGACGGTGTGTGTGGCTTGCGGGGTGAAGAATACATGACCTTGCATCGGCAACATGAGTAACAATAGTTATGAACTTAAGAGAATCCATAAACTTAATAGACTCTTCTCTGCCGCCCTTTATTCCAAAAGCAAGTACGCCGCATGAACCGTTCGGAAGATACTTTTTAGCAAGCTCGTGGTACTTGTCGTCTTCAAGGTCGGGATAGCTAACCCATGCAACATTTTCGTTGTTTTTAAGATATTTTGCAACGGCAAGTGCGTTCTCGCAATGCTTTTTCATTCTAAGGTGAAGCGACTCAAGACCGATATTGAGGTAATAAGCGTGCTGCGGTGACTGAATAGCACCGAGGTCACGCATAAGCTGTGAAGTAGCCTTTGTGATGTAAGCCGCCTTACCGAAACGCTCTGCATAAACAATACCGTGGTATGAATCGTCCGGAGTTGTAAGTCCCGGATATTTGTCAGCATGAGCAAGCCAATCAAAATTACCGCTGTCAACAATGCAACCGCCGACTGCTGTTGCGTGTCCGTCCATATACTTAGTCGTTGAGTGAGTAACAATATCTGCACCAAACTCAAACGGACGGCAGTTTACGGGAGTAGCAAATGTGTTGTCAACGATAAGCGGCACACCATGAGAATGTGCAAGTCTTGCAAACTTTTCAATGTCAAAAACAGAAACTGTCGGATTTGTAATTGTTTCGCCGAATACAGCCTTAGTATTTGGCTTAAACAGTTTAGCAAGCTCTTCTTCGGGAAGATCCTGATCTACAAAAGTACATTCAATGCCCATCTTCTTTAAAGTAGTACCAAAGAGGTTATATGTACCGCCGTAAATTGAAGATGATGCAATAAGGTGGTCGCCTGCCTCGCAAATGTTGAATACAGCAAAGAAGTTAGCCGCCTGACCGCTTGAAGTAAGCATTGCAGCCACGCCGCCCTCCATAGCGCAAATTTTTGCCGCTACGCTGTCATTTGTTGGGTTCTGAAGTCTTGTGTAAAAATATCCCTCTGCCTCAAGGTCAAAGAGCTTACCCATTTCCTCACTTGTGTCATATTTAAATGTTGTGCTCTGATAAATAGGTAATTCTCTCGGTTCGCCTTTCTTTGGCTGCCAGCCTGCCTGAACACATTTTGTTTCAATATTCATTTTCTATCCTCCAAAATTTAATTCACAAAAATTTGTTTAACTGAACAGACCTTTTATAAAGCCTGTTATAGCGTCTGTACCATACACAGCAAGTGCTACAAGAGCAAGAAATGCTATGGCAGAAAGCACTCGTACTGTTGTGCGCTTAACTCCGCTCATTTTTTCAAATTTCTCGTCCAATGTAGGTTCGCTGTTATTTTCCTCTGCCTCACCATCGAGGATTTGAGTATTTCCCTCTTTGATAGCGCCGATTCCTATACATATATCGTAAGCCTTTTCGTAAGCGGCATACGGAACCAAAATATCACTTTCGGCAGAATTTTTATTTAAAAGCTCCTGCTTTTTAAGCTGTTTGTCCTTAATAACGCTGTCGCAAGGAATTGAGTTATCCTCCAATGCGGTTTTCACTCGCTCAATTTCAAAACCCTCAGCAGAGAGCAGATAAACGGGAGTGTTTTCGTCTGTAA
Source organism: Eubacterium sp. OM08-24 (assembly GCF_003438075.1). Classification (GTDB taxonomy): domain Bacteria; phylum Bacillota; class Clostridia; order Oscillospirales; family Acutalibacteraceae; genus Ruminococcoides. The sequence goes on from NZ_QSTA01000001.1 coordinate 522,744, forward strand.
TACTTTCAAGCGGCGCATTGCAGTTACTGCAAACAGTATCTTCGTCATTATGTAAATGCTTGCATTTAGTACAAAGTTTCATAAAATATTTCCTTTTTATAAAAATAATCGCAATAATCTATGTTGATTACCATTTTATCACAAAAAAGCGATAGTATCAATACCCCAATGCAAACAATTTGTGTTTTTGTGCAATTTGTTTTTCTAAGTAATCATTTTTATATAAAATGTCTTAGAAATTATTTTTAAAATTTAAAAATATACATAACGAAAGCGGTAAGTGTTACCCTACCGCTTTCTAAAAAATTTTAATATGTGTTTTCGGTAATAAAAACTTGAAGTGCTGTTATATCCTGAACATCAAGTTTACCGTTATAGTTCAGATCAATACATTTAAATAATATTTTGTCGTTCTCATCAATGAGCGGTGTACCCTCCTCATTTTTAGCGCCTGAAATGTATCTTTGGAAATATGTAACATCATTTACATTCACATCAAAATCTTGGTTTACATCGCCGAATACATCAAATTCAAACAATGCATAAACACCAATGTGGTTAGTTTTGAAAACATAATATCCGTCTATATATTCTGTAAGCATATTTTCTAATCCGCCGTTTTCTTTTTGCCACATTACAGTGCAGTTTTTTACCTTACTCGGAATTTTTATTGTAATTAATCCGTCAGGCTGTACGGTCGCACCGTCCTTTTGCAAGGATATGTCATATGTAGCAATATGGTTTTCAAAGGTGTTTTCAAGTTTTTTTACACTCAAGGTAGTGTTTTCTTTAATTGCACCGCTCACAATTATATTACTTGCTGCATCAGTTAGCACTGAGTCTACAATTGGAACAAATGTTAACCCCCAGTTCAGGGCATATCTCTCAGCGCATGTTCCCTCGTAACCATATAATTTAAAGCCTTCTATTTGTTCACGACCAAACTTGTAACCAAACGCACTTAAAGGAATTTCAAAATCAGCGTTTGGCAAATAAACACTCAATAAATTATCGCAACAGTAAAAAGCATCTACATCAATAAATTTAATACTACCGGGAATTTTTATGCTTGTAAATTTTAAACAGCCAAAAAATGCACACTCGCCAATATTTTTTATGTTATTCGGAAATTTTATATTATTTAGATTTGTACATTCGAAAAAAGCAAAATCACCAATATCAGTTATGCTATCCGGTAAAGAAATATTTGTCAAATTTGAACAAGAAGATGAAGATAAAGCATGACCCGAAATTGAAACTATCCCGTCGGGGATAGTTAAATTTGTGTTCTTCGGCATATTTCCTTTATAACTATATAATACTTTGCCAATATATACTAATCCATCAGGTTGATTATCATACCAGGGTGTGCTATCAAAAGCATATTCTCCAATATAAGATATATTATCGGATGTAGTTATACTTTTCAAGTTTGAACAACCCCCAAAAGCATTAGATCCAATGCTTGTAACACTATCCGGTATTGTTATACTTTTCAGACTTGAACAATCCACAAAAGCATTATATCCAATGCTCGTGACACTACTTGGTATTGTTATGCTTGATAATTTAGAACAGCCCCAAAAAATATTATTACTAATACATGTAATACTATTAGGTAAGTTTATACTTGCCAAATTTGAACATCCATCAAATACAGCTTCACCGATATTCGTAACGCTGTCTGGTATTGATACACTTCTTAATCCATTACATTCATAAAAAGCATCTTTTGATATTGCAACTGTGCCTTCAGGAATAATTATATCAGTATTATTTGGCATAATTCCCTTATATTTATATAACACCTTACCTACAATGATTAATCCATCAGAGTGATTATTATACCAATTAGTATTGCTAAAAGCATCCCAGCCAATACTCGTAACACTATTAGGTATTTCAATATTTGTAAGGCTTGAACAATTTTCAAAAGCAAATTCACCGATGCTCACAACACCATTAGGTACCATTATACTCTTCAAACTTGAGCAACCACTAAAAGTGCCTTTGCCAATACTTGTAACACTGTTTGGTATTGTTATACTTGCCAATTTTGTGCAATCACTAAAAGCACCTTCGTCAATACTCGTAACACCGTTGGGTATCGTTACACTCTTCAAACTTGAGCAATCGCTAAAAGTATTGCTTGCGATACATGTAACACTTTTGGGTATCGTTATATTCGTTAATTTTGTGCATTCACTAAACGCATATCCGTTAATTTCAATAACACTATCGGGTATCGTTATACTCGTTAATTTTGCGCATTCACTAAAAGCACCTGTGCAAATACGCGTAACACTATTTGGTATTTTTATACTTGTAATACTTGAACCACGAAAAGCACCGTATCCAATGTTCGTAACACTATCGGGTATTGTTACACTGTCGATATTACTGTTATACGAAAAAACATATTTGCCAATACTTGTAACGGCAGTTCCGTTAATCTCATTAGGAATAATTACATCCGTATCACTACCTACATACTCAGAAATTTCGAGTGTACCGTCATCAAGAAAAAAACACCTATAATCATTATCATCTCCCGATACAACAGATGTGCTGTTGTCAACTGTAGCCGCACTTACGGGCAATGCCGAAAATGCACTTGCGACCATTAGTGCCGACAATATGACAGCGGTTAATCGTTTTACTTTTTTCACAATAATCTCTCCTTTATAATCTATCTTTTTTCATTTCAAGCATATAGTCGCTGAGTTTACTGCATTTTGCGGTAATTATTAATACAACAATGTGCGGTATGCTATACTAAAACAGAGGTGATACACTTATGTATAGACGCATACGGGAATTGCGTGAAGATGCTGATTTGACCCAAAAGCAAATGAGTGCTATACTGCACTGTTCTCAACAGGTATATAGCAATTATGAACTTGGTCAGCGTGATATACCTACATCTATACTAATCGCCCTTGCAAAACATTTTAAGACAAGCACCGACTATATACTCGGCTTGACCGATAAAAAAGATAATATTTCTAAATAACAGCAAAAATTTTGAAATATTTGCTGTTATTTTTATCTAAATTTTACTGCATTTTGCAGTATTTGTCAATATGTTTTATAATATTATCAAAAATTTTCTTTTTCATAAGTCATTCTCTTTTTTTCTGTCTTTAGAATATGTCGGCATCCGTGACAATTATTTATAAAAAACACTTTTTGCCATAAAAATCCCCTTTACGGTAATTTTGATTGCATTATACCGTAAAGGGTCGTTTTGTATATTTTCCGTTTTTGACTGACTTATTCAGAAATTGAAACGGTTGTTTTATATCATATAAATACCGGCTGATATTGTTTGCCTTGCAATGCAAGCTCGGCACAATCTTGTATTTTTGAAAAATCAGCCACGAGAGAGTTTGGTTTTTTTATGCAGTTATCCTGCCGCATTGGGACAAAATAGATGTTCTTTGTGTTCATAAGTCTGCCGATGTTCTGAGCCGATGCGCCGAGGGCGTCATTTGTAGCCACACACAAAAGCACAGGACGCAGAATACGCAGGTGCGATTTTGCCGCCATTGTTACCGAGGTGTCGGTAATGCCGAGCGACAGCTTTGCAAGGGTGTTTCCGGTGCAAGGCGCTATAATAAGTAAATCGCACATTTTTTTAGGCCCAATCGGCTCGGTTTGCACCGAGGTGTGAAGTACCTTTTCTCCTGTTATATTCTCGCAAGTTTTAACCATTTCCTCTGCCTTGCCAAACCGAGAATCTGTTGAGTAGGCATTGCCCGACATTATAGGAATTACCTTGCAGCCCGAATCAACAAGTTTCTGCATTTGTTCAAAGGCTTGTGAAAAGGTGCAAAAGGAACCGCACATTGCATAGCCAATGGTTGCTTTTGTCACCTGTAAACCTCCTTGATTATGTTAAAAATCGTTTTTCTGATAATTTCTCCCGCCGCCTTTGGTGCGGTTCTGCCGGGGAGCGACAGGGCACGAACAGCATCTGTTTTATACCTTTTAGCCGCCTCAAAATCCACTCCTCCGGGAAGTGAGGCAAGGTCAATAATAATCGTGTTTCTGTCGGTATTCATAAGCAGGTTGCCGTCAAAAATCATTACGGGAATTGTGTTAAAAACAAGGTCATAACCTTTTACGCTTTTAAGCGAATTTGTGTTTATATGCTTACAGCCGAGTGCGTCTATATACGCAAAGTCTACTTCATTTCTTGCGCTGACCGTTACATCTGCGTTGAGTGATTTAAGCATTTTTGCAAGCATTTTTCCTATTCTGCCAAAACCGCACACAAGGCATTTGCTACCAAAAATTGTGCCCTCGTACTCATTCATTGCAATATTTACAGCGCCCTCTGCCGTTAGCAAAGCATTGGCAACCGCAAACTCTTCCTTTGCCGAATAGTCGTATATTTGGCAGTTTGAAAGAACAGGATATTCCTTTAAAAATTTATTTTTCATAGCAACAAACATAGGCTTATCTTTTAAAAGTGCAATCAAATCATCGCTAAGCCTTGTTTTTTTATCCGAAAAAGGTGTATTTAATGTGCCATCAGCGCAAATTGATGGCAACGGAAAAATTATAGCGTCTGATTTTGAAACCGCTGTTTTTATATCTGCTATTTCAATAGCACCAAGGCTTGTGAGCTTGTCAAATCCTCCAAGCGTAACATCAAAACAGCTGTCTGATATTGACTTTGCAAGAAAAAGTTGTCGCTTATCTCCGCCGATTATACCAAAGGCTTTTAGCTCTGTTTTTTTCATTTTTAACACCCGCACAATAATTATTCTCTACAATGGTATATTATGCAAATGCTTAATTTATGTGTTATTTAAAAGAAAAACTGCCCATATTCGTGTGAATACAGACAGTGTGTTAGTTAGTTTTCTTCGCTTTTCTTTAATATCTTGTCCGCCGCAAGCATTACACCGAGTTTACCGGAGCAGAAATTAAGTCCGCCCTGCATCCATACGGCATACGGTTCTCTTAAAGGCGCATCGGCCGAAAGCTCTATTGACGAGCCGAGGGTAAATGCTCCCGCCGCCATAATTACCTTGCTTTCGTAGCCCGGCATATCCGACGGTTCGGGTTTTACAAAGCTGTCTACGGCAGAGCCACTCTGTATTCCCTCACAAAAGCTGCATAGCTTTTCTTCATTGCCAAGCATAATAAGCTGAATAATATCACCCCTTTTTTCAGAATATTTCGGGGTTGTATCGTAACCGAGAATTTCAAAAAGCGCAGATGCGAATACCGCCGTTTTTAATGCCTCGCATGATACAAACGGTGCATGATAAGCGCCCATAAAAAGCTCACGATTGTTGCCGAGCGTAGCGCCGATTTCTTTACCCGTACCCGGAGTTGTAAGACGATATGCGCACATTTCTACAAGCTCTCTTTTACCTGCAATGTAACCGCCTGTTGGAGCAATACCGCCGCCTGCATTTTTTATAAGCGAGCCTGCCATAATGTCAACGCCGACAGCCATAGGAGTTACCTTTTCTACAAATTCGCCGTAGCAGTTGTCGAGCATTATAATTGACTTTGGCGACGCTTTCTTTGAAATATCGCACAGCTTTTTAATTTCACGATATGTAAGCGACGGTCTGACGCTGTATCCTCTTGAGCGCTGAATATAAACCATTTTTGGCTTTATTTCTCTGATTTTTTGCTCAACTGCCTCGTAATCAACAGTGCCGTCTGCCTTTAAGTCAACCATTTCAAAGTTAATGCCAAAGTCCTTGAGCGAACCCGAATAATTACCCTCAAGTCCGATAGCCGAGCGGATTGTATCATACGGCATACCTGTTACGGAAAGCATAGTATCGTTTGGCCTTAAAATGCCGAAAAGTGCAACAGTCAGTGTATGAGTGCCGCTTGCAAAGTTATGTCTTACAAGTGCATCCTCTGCATCAAAAGCATACGCATATACACGGTCGAGAGCATCTCTGCCGTAATCGTCATAGCCGTAGCCTGTTGAACCTGAAAAGTGGCTTTCTCTTACGCCTGCCTCTTGAAAGGCTTTAATCATTTTCTGCTGATTGTATTCCTGAATATCGTTTATTTCGTCAAGTTTGCTTTTGCAAAGTTTCATAGCCTTTTGCGAGGCTTCAAGTATTCTGCTGTCTATATCAAAAAAACTCAAAATTTATCATCCTTTAAAATGGTATTCACTCCAGCTGTCAAAGCATTTGAATTTTAAATAATCGTAAAATGCCTTGTTTGCCTGCTCTGCCCTATGCACAAACACACGCTTGCCCTCTTTTACAAGAATGTTTGTAAGGTGATTTACTATGTATGTGCCGTATCCTTTGTTGCGGAATTTCGGTAAACACGCAACCGCACCGATTACAGCGCCCTGCTTGCTTTCGGCAACAGTCATTGCAACAGCCGCAAGGTTGTTTTCGTCATATAAGCCGAGCAAACGCATTGTGCCATGGCGCAGTTTATGGTTTATATCCACATAAAAGTCCTCAAACTTTGGCGGTGTAAAATATTTATCCGCCGCCTTTGCGATAAGTTCATACGCCTCTTTTATCTTAGGAGTATCAATTATAAGGCTGTCATTCTCGCTAATCTCTTCAGTGCGCACAAGAATAGGGCCGTGCGATTTTTCGTATCCGAATAAATCGAGATTGTATTTATTGCTGCAAATCACCGAGGCTGCGCCTGCAACACGCATAAACGATGAAACCTCGTTTATGTCCGACTTATCGGTTAAGAATAAAATAAAATCAGTTCCGTTTCGTGCTATTGCGCCTGTCGGATTTTTGGTTTTGTCATCAAATACAGTCCAATAATCAACAAACGGAAGATGCGGATTGTAACTTGTACAAAGCGAAATTATGCGGCAGGCAAAAGGATCAAGTCCGTCAAGGCTTTCTATTGTGCTGATAAATTTTTCGCAATTATCGGCAGTCAATATCATTTTTCATAATCCTTTCGTTTAATATTCTCCGCCTGCAATCTTATTTGCAAGTGCCGACACAATTTTTATAATATCATCGCAGTCGCTTACATTTGCAACTGTAACACTGCTATGCAAATATCTGCAAGGAAGTGAAATTGCAAGGGTTTTTACTCCGCCTCTGCTCTGGTGAATTACGCCCGAATCGTTACCGCCTGCAACCGCTCTTTTATATTGAGCCTTTGCACCCGTTTCCTCGGCACATACAAAAGCCATTTCAGACATTCTCTTATCGTAAATTGTGCGTCTGTCCATTACAGAAATAACCGCACCATCACCGAGATTGCACACCTGTCTTGTTTCTTCAACACCTGCAATATCCGCTGCGGTTGTGGTTTCCACAACAATGGCAAATTCAGGGTCTACGCTGTACGCCGCAACCTTTGCACCACGCAGTCCGACTTCTTCCTGTACGGCAAACACAAAGTACATATCATACTCAAGTTCGCTTTTTACAAGCTCAATAAGCGCAAGACAGCCAAAGCGGTCGTCAATAGCCTTTGATTTGATTGTATAGCCGTTATTTTCGTATATAGAATTAAAATTCACACTGTCGCCGTAGCTTACAACGCTGAGTGCATCCTCCTTGCTTTCAGCGCCAATGTCAATATACATTTCGGAAAGCTTCGGAACAGCTGTTCTTTCATCGCCGCTGCTTAAATGAACAGGCTTTACACCGATTACACCGTTTACCTTATTTTTGCCTACGGTTACAGTCTTGCCGAGCACAACCCGTCTGTCAAGACCGCCGACTTCATCAAACTTAAGGTAGCCGTCAGAAGTAATATCCGTTACCATAAAGCCCACTTCGTCCATATGAGCCGAAAACATAAGTTTTGCCTTTGCTCGGTTTTTGCCTTTTTTAAACACAATGATATTGCCGAGGTTATCCGTTTTGATTTCATCGGCAAACGGCTTTATTTCGTTTATAATAATTTCTCTTACACTGCCCTCGTCACCCGAAATACCTTCGACAGTGCAGAGTTTTTCAAGCAATTTAAAATCAGTCATTAAAAGCACCTCCGCCGATAATATATTCAGCAAGCAGAGCTGCCGTATTTTCTACATCGGAAATATCAATAACTTCAATCGGAGTATGCATATATCTTTGCGGAATCGAAACAACGGCAGAAGCAACACCGCTTTTTGTAACAGAAATATGGTCAGCATTTGTGCCCGTTGTACCCGAAATAGGCTCATATTGAAAAGGAATGTTCTTTTCCTTAGCAACAGAAATGAGTTTATCGCTCATAGCCTTGCTAAGAATCGGAGAAATGCAAATCATCGGGCCTTTTGCAATTTCAACGCCTGCATATTGACCACTTACATCGGGTTGAGATGCAAAGCTGACATCAACGGCAATCGCCTCGTTTGCATCAATTTGATAAGCGCCTGTCTTTGCTCCTGTTCCGTAAGTTTCCTCCTGAACGCTCAAAAGAATAACAACCTTGTACGAAAGTTCTTTTTTACCGATAAGCTCTGCACATTTAATAAGTGCCGCAATGCCGCACCTGTCATCAAGCGCAGGAGCGGTGATTTTGTTGTTCATAAGTTCCTTTGGCTCTCCGTAAAATGTGAGAACATCACCGATTTTAATTTTTTCGACTACCTTTTCATAAGGCAGACCAAAGTCAATCCACACCTTATCAATCGGTGCAGCCTTGTCCTCACCACCGTCTGAAAGGTGCGGAGGCATACAACATACTACGCCCTTAATCGGCTCGTCCGAGCAAGATACGAGAACAGCGTCAGATAAAACTCTTACATCTATTCCGCCGCATGATGCAACCTTTACAAAGCCTTTTTCATTGATAGAGGTTACAATAAAACCTATTCTGTCAAGATGTGCGTCAAGGAGAATGGTTTTGTCTGCATTTGTGTTGCCAAGTGTGGCAATTATATTTCCGTTTTTATCTATTACAGTATCTGCAAAGGCTGAAAGTTTCCCGGCGCAGAACTTTGCTATTGGTTCTTCACTGCCCGAAACTCCGCCCACACTGCATAAATCAAATAAAAGCTGTTTCATATTCACATTATCTCAAAGCGTTTACAATAGCCTTGAAATGATTTCCTCTTTCCTCAAAATTCTTGTATAAGCCAAAGCTTGCGCTTGCAGGAGAAAGCGAAACAATATCGCCTTTCTCCGCATGGCTTGCGGCAGCCTCAACTGCCTCTTCCATATTTGTAACATTTATAATTGTAATTTCATTTTCGTTGTAGTTTTCAGCCTCAACAACGGCTTTTTCAATCTTCGGAGCAGTATCGCCGAGAAGAATGAGAACCTTAACCTTGTTGTTAATTACAGGGCCGAGCGGTTCATAAGGAATGTGCTTATCGTAACCGCCTGCAATGATAATGATTTTTTCGTCATAAAGCGAAAGTGTGCCGAGTGCTGTTCTTGTAGGGCTTGACGCAATAGAATCGTTGTAGTATTTTACGCCGTTGTACTCTCTTACAAATTCAGCTCTGTGCTCTACACCGCCAAATGTTTTGGCAACAGCCTTGATAGTTTCAACATCAACCATACCCCATACGGCTGAAATTGCCGCAAGGTAGTTTTCAACATTATGCATACCCGGAATTTTTATGTCCTTAATATCCATAATCTTTGTAACCTTGCCGTAGTCGCTGTAACATACGGTTGTGCCGTCAAGAAATGCGCCGTTTTCAATGCTCTGCTTTACACTGAACTTTGCAAGCTGTCCCCTTACGCTGTCGGTGAATGAATTTGCAATGTCATTGTCAAGGTTAAGCACTGCCTTTGAAAAAGCATTTTGATGAAGTACAATATTTTTCTTTGAATCTACATACTCCTGCATATCCTTATGTATGTCAAGATGATTAGGAGCAAGGTTTGTAACCACTGCAACATCAGGACTCTTTCTCATTGAAATAAGCTGAAAGCTCGAAAGCTCCACAACTGCCACATCGTCCTCTTTGATGCTTTCAATCTCAGGGAGCAACGGCTTGCCAATGTTGCCGCCGAGGCGCACGTTAACACCGCTCGCTTTCAAAAGCTCAGAGATAATTGTTGTGGTTGTAGTTTTGCCGTCAGAACCTGTAACGGCAATAATCTTGCATGGGCAAAGGTCAAAGAAAACTTCCATTTCTGAGGTGAGTACAACGCCCCTTTCTCTCAATGCAACAAGCTCAGGTCTGTAAAACGGTGTGCCCGGACTGCGGAAAATAATGTCGCCGTCAAGTTTTGAAAGGTAATCCTCACCCAAAACAAGCTCAGCGCCGTATTCTTTTGCTTTTACAGCATTTTCGCCGAGTGACTCAAAATCCTTTTTATCATATGCAGTAACTACTGCGCCTTTATCCGAAAACAACTTTATCAACGGCAGGTTGCTTGTACCAATGCCGATAAAGCCGACTTTTTTACCCTTTATTCCTTCAAAAAATTTATCTGCTAAGCTGTTCATAGAACTATCCCCTTTTATAAAGTAAGAATTACATACATATTTAATTATACCTTGTTATAACAGAAAATTCAACCGTAAACAGCATATTGCAATATAAATTTTCACAAATGCTTTTCGACTTTAAATACTTGATTTAAACAAGTACATATGATACAATTATTTTTACAGATACAGTACGCAAAAGGAGGATTTATGTATAATTTAAAAGGAAAAACCGCTGTAATTACAGGCGGTAATTCAGGAGTAGGTGCCGCAACGGCTATGCTCTTTGCAAAAAGCGGAGCAAATGTTGTAATCAGTGCACGCCGTCAGGCGGCTCTTGATGAGGTTGCATCTAAAATCAAAGCAGAAGGCGGTAATGTGCTTACCGTTTTGACCGACATTTCAAAAGATGAAGATTGTAAAAATCTTATGAAAGCAACCGTAGATAAATTCGGCGGTGTTGATATTTTGGTAAACAATGCGGGTGTTCTCGACACCGGTCTTGCCCCTATCGATAAGTTTGACGATGTTGAAATTCAAAAATTGATTTCAATTAATCAGGTCGGTACAATGCAGTGTATTCGTGCGGCTCTTGAATATATGCAAGAGGGTTCGTCTATCGTAAATGTTGCTTCTGTTGCCGGAGTAAACGGCGGTGGCGGCGCTGCTTATGTTTCTACCAAATCCGCAGTCATCGGTATTACAAAGCATACCGCTTTACTTCTTGCCGACAAATACATTCGCTGTAATGCAATTTGTCCGGGTACAATAGTTACACCTATGACTATGAATATCAAGCCTGAAAATCTTGATATGAGAATGTTTGGTGCAATGAGCAAACACGCTGACTTAAAGATAAAGCCTTGTATGGCAGAAGATGTTGCAAATATTATAGAATTTTTCGCATCCGATAATTCAAAGGCACTTACAGGTCAGATTTTAGTAAGCGATTTCGGTGCGTCGCTCTAATGCTCTGTCACATACAATTAAATTTATACGGGAGTAGGATTTGTCTTACTCCCGTTTTTTACTTTGCGTATTGCTAAAAAATAAGTTAAATGCTAAAATATCTAAGGGTGATAAAATGCTCTATGATTTCATAATTATTGATAAAAATTCCGATACACCGCTTTATATGCAAATTTATGCGTCTATAAGGCGCTCTGTTGAAAACGGTAGTCTTGTAAAGAATACAAAATTGCCGTCAGTGCGCCAGCTTTCAAGCGGACTTGAGGTGTCAAAAACCACCGTATCTGCCGCCTATGAGCAGCTTTGTGTTGAGGGATACATAAAAAACAAGCCGCAGAGTGGATACTATGTTGAGGCGCAATTTGAGAACGCTCCGAAAAAAAGCGAAAACAGCCATAGTTCGTCTGTTGCGCAAATCAAACGATACGATTACGATTTCAGCGGTAAAAGCATTGACGATAAAATCATTAATATTGACGAATGGAAAAAGTATGTTAAAGAAGTAATAAACACAGGCTATATGCTTATGTCTTACGGTGAACCGCAGGGCGAAACCGTACTTAGAAATGCTTTGCAAAAATACAGCCTCGGTGTGCGAAGTGTAAACACAAGCGCCGAAAACATTGTTGTGGGTGCAGGTACACAGCTTTTGCTGTATTTGCTCTGTTCGCTTGTAGGCACAGATAAAACCGTTGCAATTGCAAAGTCAAGCTATATACAGGCTGAGTTTATTTTTAAAACTCTCGGGCTTGATATAAAATATTTTGATAGCGACAGCAAGGGAATTAAAATATCTTCTCTTGAAAAACTAAATCCCGATATGGTGCTGATAAATCCGAATTTTATTGCCGAAAACGGTATGAGTATGCCTGTAAGCCGCCGTCTTGAACTTATTAAGTGGGCGCAGGAAAATGACTGTATAATAATCGAGGACGACTACAACGGCGAACTGAGATACAGTACGCACCCCATGCCATGCGTGCAGAATTACGACATTGAAAATACGGTATATCTCGGCTCTTTCTCAAAAATTCTTTTGCCGTCAGTAAGAATAAGCTATATGGTACTGCCCGACAAATTACTTAAGAAGTACCGACAAATCAGTCCGTATATAAACCAAACCGCCTCGAAAACCGAGCAAAACGCACTTGCAAAATATCTTGAAAACCGCAGACTTGATGCACATTTAAGAAAGGCAAGACGAGTTTATCTTGAAAAAAGTAAGCTGATTACCGAGTGTGTATATAAATATTTTGGCAATGACACTCAGATAATATTCAACGAAACCTCGCTTTATATTTCTGTAAAGCTGAAAGGTGTTTCCGATTACGATAAGGTGTGCAAGGCACTTGACAAAAACAGCGTTGCCGTAATGCCGGAAAAAGCTGAAATAAATGCGCTGAGCCTTAGCTTTTCAGGTATTTCTATTGATAAAATAGACGAAGGAATTAGGAAAATAAGCGAAATTGTAAACAGTATACTTTAGCAATAAAACTCCAAATTAAAAATCATAAAAGCAAACAGGTGACCTTACTTTTGTAAAGTCACCTGTTTTAACGGTAGGAAATAATATAATAAAAACAATCAAGCAAAATTAATTTTTGATCTTTTCATCTCTGCCGAGAAGATAATCAACAGATACCTCAAGAATGTCTGCAAGTGCAACAAGCTCAACATCTGTTACAAATCTTATCTGTCCCTCGAGCTTAGAAAGACCCGATGCGTTCATATCTACTCCGCTTACCTGAAGCTGAGCAAGGAGTTCTTTTTGTTTCATTCCCTTTTGCTTACGAACGCTTTCAACCCTGTGTCCAATCAAGTTTCTGTCGCCCAAATCCTGTTTACGAAGTCTCATTTTTCTCTCTCCCCAAAATTTATATTTCTTTTTTAAAATTCTTTAAAAACATTGTAGACTTATTATATTACTTTATTAGAAAAAAAACAAGGCTTTTTTGTAAATATTTTTAAAAATTTGAAATTTTTTTGAAGTTTAAATTACAACACTATAATATTTAGCGAATACTAACAAACAATGGTAATTTATATTGTCGATATTACATAGATTTTTAAAATTTTAGTTCATATGTGGAAAATTGTGAGTTGTTTAATAATTATATTTCAAAATGTTAAAATATGTTAATTCTCCTGTAAAAATATATTCTGCTTATATCGACTATAATTATTACAAAATAGTTACATAAATGTAATTTTTAAAAATTAGCTGACCGCTTGACATCCAAGAACATCTGTTCTATAATTTAATAAAACATTTGTTCGAGATGGTAAGTATGAAAATTTGTGACGCAGTAAATTCTGACCAATATAAAAGTGATCGTGCTATTTTGCATAGCGACTGCAACTGCTTTTACGCAAGTGTGGAATGTCTTTTGAATCCGAATATAAGAGATTTGCCTGTTGCGGTGAGCGGTGACGCAGAAAACAGACATGGCATTATCCTTGCGAAAAATGAAATAGCAAAAAGATACAGTGTAAAAACAGGCGAGGCTATATGGCAGGCAAAGAAAAAATGTCCTCAGCTTTTGACTGTTCCGGCACGACTTGATGTTTACAAAAAGTTTTCCGACAAGGTACGCAGAATTTACGCAGAATACACCGATATGGTAGAGCCTTTTGGACTTGACGAGTCGTGGCTTGATATTTCTCAAAATTACAAAAGTGATGTGCTCACCGTTGCAAAGGAGATTTCAGAGCGAGTAAAGGACGAAATCGGCATTACTGTAAGCATAGGCGTAAGTTTTAATAAAATTTTCGCTAAGTTTGGCAGTGACTACAAAAAGCCCGACGCCATTACCTGCATTACAAGAGATAATTATAAAAATCTTGTTTGGAATTCTCCTGCAAGCGACCTGCTCTATGTGGGAGGTGCTACACGAAAAAGACTTGAGCAGATTGGGATTTACACAATAGGCGACATTGCAAATGCTCCGATTGGTCTGCTGAGGACTCAACTCGGCAAATGGGGCGACTTAATCTACGGCTTTGCAAACGGCTATGACTCATCCCCCGTTGCAAAAATTGGCGAGTATTCCGAGGTAAAATCAATAGGAAATTCAACTACGGCTGTTCGTGATTTAAAAAATCTTGAGGACATTAAGGTTATTGCCTATGTGTTGTGTGACAGTGTGTGCAGGCGAATGCGTGAACAGGGCTTTGTGGGCAAAACCGTATGCATATATATGCGTGATACCAAGCTCTCCACTATCAGCAGACAGCACACTATGGGCACATATACTGCACTTACAAGCGAAATCACAAAGGTAGCTATGGCGTTGTTTAAAGAAAATTTTGACATCAAAAAGCCACTGCGCAGTATAGGCGTTTCCGTTACAGATTTTGCACACGATAATCTTCCCAGACAAATGGACATTTTTTCGGACGAAAGCAAAATAATTGCTGAAGAAAAGCTTGATAAAACCTTGGACAGGCTCAAGCAACGCTTTGGCAATTATATTATTCGTCCCGCATCACTCTTGACCGACAGGGGTCTGTCTGCCTTTAATCCAAAAGACGAACACACAATTCACCCTGTCGGTTATCTGTGAACTAAGGTTTACAGGAGGCACCTATGCTTAAAAAATATATTAAAGTTACCGCAACATTTGACTGTGACGGCAGTCTTGTGCCCGACTATCTTTTTTGGGATGACAACAGGCGCTACAAAATCGACCGCATAACAGATGTGCGATATGCATCTTCGCTTAAAGCAGGCGGCTGCGGTATTCGTTACACTTGCAGGATTCTCGGAAAAGAACGGTATGTTTTTCTTGAAGAAAACAAGTGGTTTGTTGAAGTAAAAGAATGCTGAGGTGTTTTTATGCATAAAGTTAAAGCTAAGGGCATTTTGTCAGCCTCAAACGGTATCAACATATACAGAGGTTGTCAGCATGGATGTATTTACTGCGATTCACGCAGTGACTGCTATCAGATGAAACATAAATTTGAGGATATTGAAGTAAAAGAAAATGCACCCGAACTTCTCGAAAAGGCTTTGGCATCTAAAAGAAAGCTGTGTATGATTGGTACAGGCGCTATGAGCGACCCGTATATTCCGCTTGAAAAGGAATTAATGCTTACGAGAAAATGCCTTGAAATTATAGAAAAGCACTGCTTTGGTGCGACTGTTCATACTAAATCGGCAAGCGTTATGCGTGATATTGATATTCTTGAGAAAATAAACCGAAAAAGCAAAGCTGTACTGCAAATGACGCTTACAACAGCCGATGAAAATCTCTGTAAAATTATCGAGCCTAATGTTTCGTCAACAGCCGAAAGAGTAAGAACTCTCAACGAATTTCACAATGCAAATATTCCGACTGTGGTGTGGCTCTCGCCGTTTTTACCATTTATAAACGATAGCCAAGAAAACATTGACGCACTGCTTGATTATTGCATAAAAGCAGGTGTAAAAGGTATTATTTGCTTTAAAATAGGCGTTACATTACGCAACGGCGACAGGGAATATTTTTACAGTCAGCTTGACAAATATTTTCCTGCAATGAAAGAACGGTATATAAAGACTTATGGCAACGCATATGATGTTGCAAGCAAAAACAATGATTTCCTTATGAAAAGGATAGAAAATGTATGCCGAAAAGAGGGCATTATGTTTGGAATAGAAAGGGTATTTTCGTATCTGCACGAATATGAAAACAAATATGAAAGTCAAAATAAACAGCTTAGCCTGTTTGATAATATATAAACAAAAAGATATACAGCGTAAAATCACTGTATATCTTTTTTAATGAATTATTTTCTTACATACATCAAGCCTCTTCGTGAGGTGGCTGCATAGCATTTTCTTTATTTTTACCTCTGCGGAAAATCAATCTGAAAATAAGGCGAACAAACGGGCCACAATAGAACATTTGATAGCAGATAGCCATTGGGAAATTAAGCGCCCAGGTCTGTACCCATGTACCGAATGACGGTGTTTTGAAAAGGCAAGTAGCAATAAGGCTCATTGTAGGGCACATAATGCAGCAAATGCAGATTGAAATAGCATATGTAATAAACTGTGGCTTGTCAGTAGGTTTCATTACAGTAAAAGCGAGCTTTGCGGCAATTTTACCGACAATAAAAAATTCAAGAATAAAAGCGGTCGGAGCCATAAAAATCAGTTCGTGCGTTGCCGCAAGAAAAGTTGTTCCGTCAACCTTGCCCGTATTAAGTGCAACATTGTAAACAATCATTCCGTACACCATAACGGTTGCCATAATGGCAGTAAATACTACATCTTCAAGTTTGTTTTTTGGCATAATAAAGTCCTCCCATGATAACATTAGCTATGTGTTGTTCGTTATCATCCGGAGGATGTGCGTTTCCAATAAGACCATATATTATGTTGTATTTTGCTGAAATCAGCTTGAATATAATAGCATACTAACAAATAAATGTCAAGAATTTTTTTATTAAACGCAGGCAATACTTAGATTTCTAAGTATCAGCCTGCGTTTTATTTAGAAATTTTTATTAAGTTTTTCAATAGTTGGGGTAAATTATGGTTTATAGAAATATTCATAAAACAATTATAAAAGTTTGTTTAACCATAATTATCCCACAACGCTGTTTAATTCATATTTAAAAACGGTTTTAAATACTGACCTGTAAATGATTTTTCATTTTTAGCAACCTCTTCGGGAGTGCCCTCTGCGATTATTGTACCACCCATATCTCCACCCTCAGGGCCGAGGTCGATTATATGGTCAGCTGTCTTGATAAGGTCGAGATTATGCTCAATAACCACAACGGTATTGCCAGTATCAACAAGTTTTTGCAGCACATCAATAAGGCGATGCACATCGGCGATATGAAGTCCCGTTGTAGGCTCATCAAGAATATATACAGTCTTGCCTGTGGGGCGCTTTGCAAGCTCGGTAGCAAGTTTTACTCGCTGAGCCTCGCCACCCGAAAGTGTGGTTGCAGGCTGACCGATTTTTATATATCCAAGTCCTACATCACAAAGCGTTTTGAGCTTTCGGTAAATTTTCGGAATGTTCGCAAAAAACTCCATTCCCTCTTCGGCGGTCATCCCAAGCACATCATTAATCGACTTGCCCTTATACTTTACCTCAAGGGTTTCTCGGTTGTAGCGCTTACCCTTGCACACCTCGCAAGGCACATAAACATCGGAAAGAAAATGCATTTCAATTTTAATAATGCCGTCGCCCTGACAAGCCTCACATCTGCCGCCCTTTACATTAAACGAAAATCTGCTTTGCGAAAAGCCTTTCATTTTTGCGTCTTGAGTGGTGGCAAAAAGCGCCCTTATATCGGTAAACACGCCCGTATATGTTGCGGGGTTTGAGCGTGGAGTTCTGCCAATCGGACTTTGGTTAATGTCGATAACCTTGTCGAGATTTTCAATGCCTTTTATGCCTTTATTCTTACCCGGAATTATTTTTGCTTTATTAAGGTCACGAGCGAGGGTTTTGTATAAAATTTCATTAATAAGCGAGCTTTTGCCCGAACCCGAAACACCCGTTACGCAAACAAGTTTGCCGAGCGGAATTTTTACATTGATATTTTTTAGGTTGTTTTCAGCAGCTCCGAGAATTTCAATAAACTTACCGTTGCCTTCTCTGCGCTTTTCGGGTACGGGAATAACTCTTTTATGGCTGAGATACTGACCTGTAATCGACTTTTCGCAAGCCTTTATTTCATCAACATTGCCTACGCAAACAATCTCGCCGCCATGCACACCTGCGCCCGGGCCGACATCAACAATACAGTCGGCAGCGTACATAGTATCTTCATCATGCTCAACAACTATAACCGTATTGCCAAGGTCACGAAGTCTTTTAAGCGTACTCAAAAGTTTTTCATTATCTCGCTGATGAAGTCCTATGCTCGGCTCGTCAAGAATATAAAGCACGCCCATAAGACTGCTGCCAATCTGAGTGGCAAGTCTTATACGCTGACTTTCACCGCCGCTGAGTGTACCTGCCGAGCGAGCGAGTGTGAGATAGCCTAAGCCTACACGCTGTAAAAAGCTAAGTCGCTCTCGGATTTCTTTTATAATTTCAGCTGAAATTATCTTTTCTTTTTCGGTGAATTCGATTGTATCAAGAAACTCAAGTGCGGACACAACGGATTTTTTACAGAAATCGGCAATGTTTATTCCGCCGACAGTCACCGCAAGGCTCTCTTTTGAAAGCCTGTCGCCGTGACATTCATCGCAATGAATTTCCGACATATATGTTTGGATTTCTTCCTTTATCCAATTACTCGAAGTATCCTTATATCTGCGCTCAAGATTATTTATAATTCCCTCAAATTTATGCTCATAACTTCCGCTGCCGTAAACCGACTTGCGATGTATTGTTATGGTTTCATCACCTGTACCGTAAAGCAATATATTAATAACCTCAGGCGAAAGCTCGCTGAGCGGTGCATCAAGCGAGAAATTGTATTTTTCAGCGAGAGCCTCAAAGTACATAGCCGCAATAGAGCTGCCCTCCATTGCCCAGCCACTTCCCTTTATGCCGCCTTGACGAACACTTTTGCTCATATCGGGAATTATTTTGTTTTCGTCAATTTTGAGGAAAACACCAAGTCCCGTACATTTTGGACAAGCACCGAAAGGATTATTAAATGAGAACATTCTCGGCGTTAAATCTTCAATGCTCACGCCATGGTCGGGGCAAGAATACTTTTGAGAAAACATTACATCTTCTCCGCCGACAATATTCACAAGAATAATGCCGTTTGAGAGCTTTGAGGCGGTTTCTATGCTGTCGGAAAGTCTTGAAGTAATTTCAGGCTTTACTACAAGTCGGTCAACAATTACTTCTATATTATGTTTTTTATTTTTCTCAAGCGGAATTTTTTCTGACAAATCGTAAACTATTCCGTCTGCCCTTACTCTCGCAAAACCCGATTTTCTTGCGCTTTCGAGTACCTTTACATGTTCGCCTTTTCTGCCACGAACAACAGGAGCCAAAACCTGAATTTTTGTGCCCTCGTCATAGGACATAATTTTATCGACAATTTGATCAACTGTCTGCTGGCGTATTTCTCGACCGCAAACAGGGCAATGCGGAACACCTACTCTTGCGTAAAGCAAACGCAGGTAATCGTAAATTTCGGTAACAGTGCCCACAGTAGAGCGTGGATTTTTTGATGTGGTTTTCTGGTCAATAGAAATAGCAGGTGACAAACCCTCAATGCTTTCTACATTTGGCTTATCCATCTGTCCTAAAAACATTCTTGCATAAGAAGAAAGGCTTTCAACATATCGTCTTTGTCCCTCGGCGTAAATGGTGTCAAAAGCAAGTGAGCTTTTGCCCGAACCCGAAAGACCTGTTATTACAACAAGTTTGTTTCTCGGAATTTCAACATTGACATTTTTCAGATTATGCTCCTTAGCTCCTCTTACTATAATTTTGTCGTGTTCCATCTCTTTCCCCTTTTCCCTATATTAGCAAATATAGCCTCTCAAAAGAGAGGCTATAAGATTAATTATTAGTTATCTTCGCTATTTTCAGCGGTTGAACTTTTATCATCATCCGACTCGGTTTCTTCCGCCTCAACAGGCTCAACATATGTGCCGTTCATAACAGCCTCAAAGTCATCGCCGCCCATTTTTTCGTGCTTGATAAGGTAAGCCGCAACCTCGTGGAGCTTATCAATATTATCTTTCAAAATGGTTTCTGCTCTGTCGTAAGCGTTGTTGACAATCTCAAGAATAAGCTCGTCAATCTTAGCGGCTGTTTTCTCTGAGTAATCCTGAGTATGACCCATATCTCTGCCAAGGAATACGGCGCTGTTGTCTTTGCCGTAGCAAATACAACCGAGCTCCTTGGTCATACCGTACTTTGTAACCATATCACGAGCTGTTTTTGTAGCTTTTTCGATATCGTTAGATGCACCGGTTGAAATATCGTCAAGAATAATTGCCTCTGCAACTCGACCGCCAAGGCATACTACGATGTCTTCAAGCATTTCTGTACGTGAGTTGTAAGACTTATCTTCAGACGGCAACGGCATTGTGTAACCGCCTGCCATACCTCTCGGAATAATTGAAATTTCGTGAACAGGGTCTTGTGTAGCAAGCTCGTGGAAACAGATTGCGTGACCCGCCTCGTGATAAGCGGTAAGTTTCTTCTCTTTGTCGCTCATAACTCTTGTCTTTTTCTCTGCACCAACTACAACCTTGATTGTAGCCTCTTCGATTTCATCCATAGTGATAGCCTTTTTATTCTTCCTTGCGGCGAGCAAAGCTGCCTCGTTAAGGAGGTTTTCAAGGTCTGCACCTGTAAATCCTGCTGTTGTTTTAGCGATGGTCTTGAGTTTAACATCAGGAGCAAGCGGCTTTTTGCGAGCGTGTACTTTAAGAATAGCCTCTCTGCCGTTGATATCAGGATAGCTTACAATTACCTGTCTGTCAAATCTGCCCGGACGCATAAGAGCCGGATCGAGAACATCGGGTCGGTTAGTAGCGGCAATAAGGATAACGCCCTCGTTTGCACCAAAACCGTCCATTTCTACAAGCAACTGGTTAAGAGTTTGCTCACGCTCATCGTGACCGCCACCGAGGCCTGCACCTCTCTGACGACCTACGGCGTCAATCTCATCAATAAAGATAATACAAGGTGAGTTCTTTTTAGCCTGCTCAAAGAGGTCACGAACTCTTGACGCACCAACACCGACAAACATTTCTACGAAGTCAGAACCGGAAATTGAGAAGAACGGAACTCCTGCCTCACCGGCAACAGCTCTTGCAAGCAAGGTTTTACCTGTACCTGGAGGGCCTACAAGAAGTACACCCTTAGGTATTCTTGCACCGAGTTTATTGTACTTTTCAGGAGCTTTCAAAAACTCTACGATTTCTTGAAGCTCTTCCTTTTCTTCGTCAGCGCCCGCAACATCATCAAATGTAGTCTTGCGCTTTTCATCGTTTGTATTTTTGATTTTAGCCTTACCGAAATTCATTTCCTTTCCGCCAAGACCGCCGCCCATTTTCTTCATAATGAATATCCATACGGCAATAAGGAGAACTCCCATTACAAGTATAGGCAAAAATTCATAGAGAAGAGTGTTGTCACTGCTCCTTATATAATCGTAAGAAACAGCTTCATCTGCTGAGGCAGTATAAACAGAAACATCGTCAATAAATCTTTCTACATCGGCAAGAGTACCTCTTATAACAACATTTTTAGTATTGTTAGAGTTGTTTCTATCGTTAGGATTTGTAGTGTCAATCTTACCGTCTGCATTAGAATTATCTTGAACAATGCTGTCTGATGTAGCGATATCCTTTACAGGCTTGAGTTTTACACCGTCTTTAAGTGTAATTTCTACCGCACCTGTACCGTAGTTGATTTTGTAGCTTGATACCTTGTCCTCTTTAAAGAGATTGACAAGCTGCGAGGTTGTGTAATTGTCAGATGAGTTCTGACCCCACAAAAACGCAATACCGAGCACAATCATTACCGCAACAGCAATATAAATAATTATGTTACGCAGTTTTTTGTCCAATAGGAATCACTCCTTTTTATAGTATGAATTTAAAAGCGTAATTTTATGTATCGTGTGAATAAACAGATTCCTTAAGTACGCCGACATAAGGGAGGTTTCTGTATTTTTCGGCATAGTCAAGACCGTAGCCAACAATGAAAGCGTCAGGAATAACCGAGCCAACATAGGCAACATCAATATCGGCAACTCGTCTTTCAGGCTTGTTAAAGAGAGTACAAATCTTTACTGATGCAGCATTTTTAGCATAAAGATACTGAGAAATAAAAGCAAGTGTTCTGCCCGAATCCACAATATCCTCTACAATAAGAATGTGCTTGCCGTCAACAGAGGTTGAAATATCTTTCTGAATATTTACTCTGCCTGAGCTTACCGTTGAATCGCCATAGCTTGAAACTGCAAAAAAATCAATACCGAAATCAAGGTTAATTTCTCTCATTAAATCAACCATAAACGATACGCAGCCCTTAAGCAAACCAACCATTATAAAGTCTTTGCCATTATAATCCTTTTCAATTTCTTTTGCAAGCGATTTCACAATATTTTCAATATCTTTTTCGCTGTAAAGTACTTTTTCTATGTCCTTATGCACAAAAAATCCTCCCTTGCTCACATATTAAAAATTTTCTTTTTTCTGCACTATAAGAAGTCTGAACGGATTTTATCCCCTTGCACCACTTAACATTACTGTTCACTGCCACGAGAGGAATTTCATCCCTCAGCTCAGACGGGATTTTAAATTCATTCATAGCCTTGCGTAAAGGCTTAGTAAGGTTTCTTTCTTCAAAATATATCTTGTCGCCCTGCCTGCGAGTACGCAAAACGGCGGCATTGATTTCTTCATCAGAAAGATAAATTTGATTTTCAACGGTTATATCTGTATTTTTTATTTCTTTAACAAAATATTTTATGTTATTAAAGATAAATTCCTTATCAATTATATTTGAAAACAATAATTCTTCATCAGTATTATTATTATCGGTCTTTTCAATTCTGAGTATTCCCTGCTTGGCAACCGCTCTGAAATCTCCAAACAAATCCACACTTCCGCCTTTTGCGAGTATATTCTCTATAAGTTCAATGTGAATATGCTCAGGAATACAGCTTGTACTCTCAAGACAAATTTTTTTAATTACATTCTGCCTGATTATTTTATCAAGCACGCAAATCTTTTGAGTACTGTATCCGTATTCACGCTTGCAATCACTCATTGCGGCAGCCGTTTGCTTGTCCATATATTCGGCTAGATTTTTGGCATCATCGCAAAGGCGCTTTAACGAGGTTTCAAAACTCGGATTGATTTTTTTAAGTTCAGTAATAACATTGTGACGGATTTTATTTCGTGTGTAATCATCGGTAAGATTTGTGCTGTCGGTTACAAAATCAAGCGAATTTGCTTTGCAATAACTTTCAATGTACGCTCTGTCACATAAAATCAGCGGTCTGATTATGTCATCTCGTTTTTCGGGAATAGCACAAAGTCCGTTGAGCGAAGTACCTCTTATAAGATTAATCATAAAGGTTTCCGCATTATCCGACAATGTATGAGCCGTTGCGATTTTACAGCCAAGCTCTTTGGAAAGCTCGTCAAAAGCCTTATATCTGACATTCCTTCCACAAAGCTCCGTACTGATTTTTTCATCCTTAGCAATGTTTGGCACATCTATTCTTTTTACAAACAGCTTAACCGAGAGTTTTTCGCAGTATTTTCTGCAAAATTCTTCGTCCCTGTCTGCCTCTGCACCTCGTATCATATGGTTTATATGGATTGCATACAAGGTAAGATTATATTTCTGCTTTACAGAATAAAGCATATGCAGCAGAGAAACCGAATCTGCGCCACCCGAAAGTGCAACCGCAACAGTATCATTATTTTCAAGCAAATTGTATTTATTTACAGCGGTTAAAAAAGGATTACTCACTTCTGTCCTCCGTACCTGTAAATCTCATAAATTCGCCCTGCCAATGCATTTTTACTGTACGAGCCTCACCATGACGGTTTTTAGCAACTATACACTCACCCGAATTCTGATCTGCGCCCTGCGGAGAATCGTCCTCATTTTTATCGTAATAACCCTCACGATAAAGAAAGAGTACAATATCGGCATCCTGCTCGATAGAACCTGAATCTCGAAGGTCGGAAAGCTGCGGTCTGTGGTCTGTTCTCTGCTCACTCGCACGAGAAAGCTGTGAAAGTGTGACAACAGGAACATTCATTTCCTTAGCAAGAATTTTTAAATTTCTTGTAATCTCAGAGATTTCCTGTACTCTGTTATCAATTCGTCTGCCACTGCCCATAAGCTGTAAGTAGTCTATGATAACAAGGTCAAGATTTCTCATTCTTCTGAGCTTTGACTTCATTTCGGTTATTGTAATACCCGGAGAATCATCAAGATAAAGTTCAGATTTTCCGAGAATATCGCTTGCAGGAATAAGTCTGCCCCATTCTTCATCGTTGAGCTTGCCTGTTCTCAGCTTTGTGCCCTCAATAAGTGCCTCGGATGAAAGCAAACGGCTTGCGAGCTGTTCCTTTGACATTTCCAAAGAGAAAAAGGCAACAGTCTTTTTTGCCGTACAGGCTACATAACGGGCGATATTCAGTGCAAAACTTGTTTTACCCATACCAGGACGGGCGGCAAGAAGTATAAGGTCACTTCGGTTAAGACCTGTAATAACTCTGTCAAGGTCACCGATACCTGTCGATACAGGTTTCATACTGTCATCGGTAGCGCTGTTGAGAGCGTCAAGTCGGTCGAAAGTCTGCATAATAACAGAATTTATCCTTTCAAGACCTTTTTTCTCGTTGCCCTGTCTTATATCAAAAATTTTCTGCTCGGCAGAGTCAATTATAACCGAGGTATCCTCTGTACCTGCCGTTGCGTCATCAATAATCTCTCTGGCTGCGGTAATGAGTCTGCGTGTGTTATACTTATCTCTTATAACCTCGGCATAAGCCTCTGCATTTGAAATGGACGGGCAGTTGTTGGCAAGGTCATAAAGGTATGTCTTACCTGTGGTTTCATCAAAAGAGCCTGTCTGCTTTAGCTTTTCAAGCAAGGTAACAAAGTCGATTTTGCCGCCAAAGTTGACCATTTCGGTCATTGTCTTGAAAATCAGCTTATGGAGAGATACATAAAAATAATCGGGCGACTTAATGTATTCAATTACTTTGTCAAATACATCGCTTTCAAGAATAATTGCACCCAGCAATGCTTGTTCAGCCTCTGGACTGTACGGCATATGAAGTCCGTCATAGCTGCTTGAAATCTGATTATCCGCCATCTGTCACCTCTCCTTTAATTTACTGTAATAAAAATTAAGCCTCAGAAACCTTAACTGTAATATTGGCAACAATGCCTGTATAAAGTTTTACATCAGCTTTGTAAGAGCCAAACTCTTTAATATCGCTTTCAAGCACAACCTTGCGCTTGTCGATATTTATATTATACTGCTTTTTAATCTCCTCGGCAACCTGTTTTGCAGTAATACTGCCGAAAAGTCTGCCGCCCTGACCTGCTTTTGCTTTCATCTCAAAGGTTTTGCCCTCAAGCTGAGCCTTGTAACCCTCAGCCTGCTTTTTCTCGGTAGCAATTTTAAAATTCTTTGAGTTTTCTGCGTTTTTATATTCATTCATAGCTTGTGCATTTGCCTCTCGAGCAAGGTTCTTTGGAAAAAGAAAATTTCTTGCATAACCGTCTGAGGCGTTTACAAGGTCACCTTTTTTACCGAGTGCCTTAACATCCTGCAAAAGTATAACTTTCATAATATCGTTCCTTTCTGTTATTTGCAACTTGCGTCCTCAAGATTTGTGTCTATAACATCAATAAGCATCTTGAGCGCCTGTTCTTTATTTATATCACTAAGCTGAGTAGCAGACATTGTTTGGTGTCCGCCTCCGCCGAGTTTTTCCATAATTATCTGCACATTTACTGCGCCGAAGCTGCGAGCAGAAATACATATCTTGCCGCTGCTTTCGTAAATTACAAAAGATGCCTTTACATTTTCAAGTGTCAGCAATTCGTCTGCCGCCTGAGCCGATGCAAGTCTTACATCGCCGTCAGCGCCTTTTGCCACTGAAATGGCGCATCCCTTGTATATCTTAGCATCACACACAATGTTTACTTTTTCTCGGTAGGTTTCAATGGAATCTGAGAACATCTGCTTAACATTAATAGTAGTTGCTCCTCGTCTTCTCAAATATGCCGCCGCCTCAAAGGTTCTTACGCCTGTTTTTAATACAAAATTCTTGGTATCAAGCATAATTCCTGCAAGGAGTGCGTCAGCCTGAGCATAGCCTACCGCCTTGTCATCAATACAGCTTATAATTTCACTGCACATTTCACAAGCCGAAGATGCAAACGGCTCATGACAAAATACAATGGCATTATCTATGTAATTCACCGCTCTGCGGTGGTGGTCTATGACAATTACCTTTTTGCACTGATCGTAAATTTGCGGACTTTCAAGTGAATTTCTAAGGTGAGTATCCACAATAATAAGCAAAGTTTTCGGTGTTATTTGCGTCATTGCCTCTTCGGGAGTAATAAAAATATCTCCGCCGATATTTTTCTCGGCATAGTCAATGAGCTTTTCAGCCATGGTCTTTGTTTTATCAATTACGATTTTAGAATACAAATTAAAAGAATTTTCCATAACCGACTGCATACCGATAGCTGCGCCCACGCAGTCGAGGTCAGAAAATCTGTGACCCATTATAAGCACCTTGTCGCAGTCGTTGATTGTACGGGTAATGGCATTTGCGATAACACGCATACGAACCTTACTGACTTTTTCTGAGGTAGCCGAGGTGCCGCCGAAAAATTCATAGACATTATTGCTTATAATTGCAACCTGATCTCCACCTCTGCCAAGTGCCATTTCAAGCGCTTTTCTTGCATTGGTTTCGCTGTCTTTAAGTGAATTTATACCTCGGCACAAACCGATTGATACGGTAGCTGAATGCTGACCTGCTTTTATGGAGTGAATTTCCTGAAGGATCGGGAATTTTTGCTCAACGAGCTTGTCAACATCGGTTTCCTTAAAAATAATCATATAACGATTACTGCCTATAATTTTGAACAGTGCGTTATATTCGTTTGCCCATCTTTGCAAAAACGACTGAACATTAAGCGAAACTTCGGAATAAATTTCATCGGATTCATTTGAAAAGTCATCACTGTTGTCAAATGTAATTATAGCAACACAAGGGCGTGTAGCGTGGTATTCACGCATAATCTGCTTATAATATGTATTCTCCACAAAATAACAGACATAGCCCTCTTGTGTGGAGATAGCAAAGCCGACAAACTCGTTGCCGTTGCAAGCGGTTTCAAAAGTATCGTGGTCAGCGATTGCCGTAATTTTTTTATCCCCTATGTATGGCGAAATCATATCGCCCTCGGGGTTTTTGCCGTTGCAAAACTGTTTTCTAAATCTCGTATTGCTCCAAATAATTTCTCCGTCAGCGCCAAGCACAGCAACGGGAATTTTATATTTATCAAGAAATTCGGGATTAAACCCGTTAATTTTTTCAACGGTACTGTGTACGGTGTTTGATATATAATTTTGAAAGCGAAGGGTTGAAATTACGACTATGCCTGCGGTAACAGCTGAAACGGCAATTTCAATATAGCAAAGCATAGGGTCATAGCCATATGAAGCAAAAGACATAGCAAGCATTGCAACCGAAAATATTATAAATGACGGCAATGTTGAATATTTTTTCTTTCTCAATTCAAGCCCTTCCTTTCTTAGTTTTAGTTTAAACTTCCTGTAAAATCGGAAGAATCATTGGGTTTCTGCGTGTTTTCTGAGAAATGAGCTTAGAAACATCATCTTTAATTCTGTTTTTGATAATGCCCCACTCGTGAATGTTGTTTTCTGCACATTCTTCAAGAATGTTGCCTGCAACCTGTTTTACCTCGTCAAGCAAGCCCTCGCTCTCACGAACATATACAAAGCCTCTTGATACAATATCAGGGCCGCTGATTACATGACCGTCGTAAACATCGAGAGAGGCAACAATGATAATAAGTCCGTCCTGTCCGAGGTGCTTTCTGTCACGAAGTACAATACTTCCTACATCGCCTACACCAAGACCATCAACAAATACCTTGCCTGCCGGTACTGACGGCAACTCTTTCATATAGTTTTCGTTGATTTCTATGCAGCTGCCCACATCACCAATATAAATATTCTTTCGCTCCATTCCGAGGAACATAGCGAGATCAGCGTGTTTTCTCAAATGCTTTTGCTCACCATGAACAGGAATAAAATACTTAGGCTTAACGAGCTTGTGAATAATCTTAAGCTCTTCCTGACAAGCATGGCCCGATACATGAACCTCATACATTGATTCGTAAACAACCTTACATCCCTTTTTAAGCAATTCGTCAACAACATTACCGACTGTTTTTTCATTGCCAGGAATAGGATTAGCTGAAATTATAATAAAATCGCCCTCGCCAACCATAACCTTGCGGTGGTCGGAATATGCCATTCTCGACAATGCACTCATCGGTTCACCCTGACTGCCTGTTGTAACAAGCACAATCTGCTCTCTTGGGTATCTGTCGAGCATATCAAGGTCAATTAAAATATTTTCAGGCACGCTAAGATAGCCGAGTTCACTCGCAACAGCCATATAGTTGACCATACTTCTGCCCGAAAAAGCTACCTTTCTGCCGTACTTTTCAGCACAATTAATAATCTGCTGTACTCTGTTTACATTAGACGCAAAGGTTGCAATAATAATTCTGTCGTGCTCTGCTCTTCTGAAAAGGTTGTCAAAGCTGTCAGATACTGTTCGCTCGGTCTGAGTATATCCGGGGCGCTCTGCGTTTGTACTTTCGGCAAGGAGAGCCAAAACACCCTCGTCACCTACACGAGCA
Organism: Eubacterium sp. OM08-24; assembly: GCF_003438075.1. Taxonomy (GTDB): domain Bacteria; phylum Bacillota; class Clostridia; order Oscillospirales; family Acutalibacteraceae; genus Ruminococcoides. The sequence goes on from NZ_QSTA01000001.1 coordinate 551,456, forward strand.
AAAGCAGACAAATCTATCATATCTCCTGTAATAGGTGTGCAGTCGATTTTAAAGTCGCCTGTATGCACAATAGTACCTGCCGGAGTACGAATAGCAAAAGCTACCGCATCGGGAATAGAGTGGTTTACATGAATAAACTCAACGCTCATACAGCCGAGTTTAATTGTTTCACCTGCGTTCACTCTGTTAAGGCTCGACTCATTATATAGGCTATGCTCCTTGAGCTTGTTGCCTACCAGACCGAGTGTAAGAGAAGTTCCGTATATCGGAATATTAACCCTGCCGAGCAAAAACGGAAGTCCGCCAATATGGTCTTCGTGACCATGAGTAAGCACTATACCTCTGATTTTATCCTGATTCTGCTCAATATAAGTGAAATCCGGAATAACGAGGTCAACGCCGAGCATATCACCGTCCGGGAATGCCATACCGCAGTCAACAAGAATAATATCGTTCTCACATTCAATCATAGTGATATTCTTGCCGATTTCATTAAGACCGCCGAGAAAAGCAATTTTTACCGACGGCTTGTTTTTAACAGGCCTTGACTGTTTTTGATATGGCTTTTTGCGGTAATTTTTAAAATTCTTAGCACTTTTGCCGCTCTTAAACGAATCAGACTCCCCCCTGCCTTGTGACGGCTTGTAGTAAGATCCGCCATAATTCTTTTTACCCTTTGAGTACTTACTGTAACTGTTATTTTTCCTTCGATTATCGTACTTGTATTCTGTACTCACAAATCTACCTCCATATTAAAAAATTTATTAAAATTAACATTTCACACAATACAGGCAAAAAGCTTCCTTTTGTATGTAAATATAAAAGCCTGAAAATTCATAAAGCGAATGTCTGATACAAAACGGTCATATCAGAAAATGAAATATTAATAATATACTGTATATAAATATTTTATATCTGTATTCCATACAGATTAAATCCTAATTGTAATTCTCTTTATTTTACCGCAAATCCAAGAGGAATGTCAAGCATGTATAAGAATTAAATGACAATTTTAATATTACATTTCAGTAAACATTCCATATCCTACTATTTTAGTATGCGCAAAAATATAAGAATAAAAGCATAAATATACAACAATTCAAAATTCAGGATAATTATTTAATAAATTAAGCTAATAATATACTTAAATTAAAAAAATAAACATAAAATATGGTTGCATTTGGTGATTTTGCGTATTATAATATAGGTTGAACATCAGCTAAGGAGAATTGCAAATGAAACAAGTTGAAATTTTTACAGATGGTGCTTGCAGCGGCAATCCGGGGCCCGGTGGCTGGGGTGCGATTTTGAGATATAATGAGCACGAAAAAGAAATTTCGGGCGGAGAAGCTGTCACTACAAACAACCGTATGGAAATTAGTGCCGTAATTGGTGCGCTTTCTCTACTTAAAGAGCCTTGCAATGTAACTCTGTATAGTGATTCTCAATATGTTTGCAACGCATTAAAGCTCGGTTGGGCAAAAAAGTGGAAAGCAAACGGCTGGATGCGCAACAAAAAGGAAAAAGCTCTTAACCCTGAGCTTTGGGACAAGCTCCTTTCCCTTTGTGATATCCACAATGTTGATGTTGTATGGGTTAAAGGTCATGCAGGTCACCCTGAAAATGAGCGCTGCGATCGCCTTGCGGTTGCCGAGGCTCACAAGTTTTCTAAATCCTAATGACCGATTTTATATAGATATAGATTGGAGATTATCAAGTATGAGATATATTTATGCAGACAACTCCGCTACAACAGCTATATCGCCTACTGTACTTGAAAAAATGATGCCTGTACTCACCGAGTACTACGGAAATCCGTCAAGTCTTTACAGAATCGGCGGTAAAGCCAAGGAAATTCTTGAAAATTCAAGAGAAAATATTGCAAAAAACCTTGGTGCGGCTAACGCAAATGAGATATACTTTACCTCAGGCGGCAGTGAATCTGACAACTGGGCTTTAAAGGGCGTATGCAGAGCTCTTAAGGCAAAAGGCAAAAAACACATTATAACTTCAAAGTTTGAACACCACGCTATTCTTCATACCTGCCAAACACTTGAGAAAGAGGGCTTTGAGGTAACTTACCTCGATGTGTACGAAAACGGTATTGTTCACCCCGAAGATGTAGAAAACGCTATCAGAGAAGATACAGCTATTGTATCTATTATGTATGCAAACAACGAAATCGGTACTATCCAGCCAATTACCGAAATCGGCGCAATTTGCAGAAAACACAAAGTAATATTCCATACTGACGCTGTTCAGGCTGCAGGTTATGTAAAAATAAATGTTCAGGAGCAGAATATTGATATGCTTTCAATGACTGCTCATAAATTGCATGGCCCTAAGGGCATCGGACTTCTCTATATCAGACGAGGTATCAGAATAGAGAATTTAATTGACGGCGGTGCTCAGGAAAGAAATAAAAGAGCCGGCACTGAAAATGTTGCAGGAGTAGTAGGTCTTGACGCAGCTCTCCAAGAGGCTGTTGACACAATGGACGAAAGACGAGAGCATCTCGAAAAATTGCGTGACAGACTTATTGACGGACTCCTCAAGATTGAGCGTTCAAGAGTAAACGGCGACAGAGTTCACCGCTTACCGGGTAATGTAAATATGTGCTTTGAGGGCATTGAGGGCGAAAGCTTGCTTTTAAGACTTGATATGAACGGAATTTCAGCGTCTTCGGGCTCTGCTTGTACTTCAGGCAGTCTTGACCCGAGCCATGTTCTTCTCGCTATCGGTCTTCCCCACGAAATTGCACATGGAAGTATGCGTCTTTCTTTCTCAGCGGAGCTTACTGACGAAGATGTTGACTATATGCTCGAGGTTATTCCGCAGATTGTAACCTACCTTAGAAATATGTCACCTCTTTGGGAAAAAATCAAAAAACAAGAGGCTTTGGAGAAGTAATTTCAATTATAAAACAGGAGGTTTAAGATATGGCTTATTCTGAAAAGGTAATGGACCACTTTGCCAATCCAAGAAATGTTGGCGAAATTCCCGATGCAGACGGTATCGGTGAGGTTGGCAACTCAAAATGTGGCGACATTATGAAAATGTATATAAAAGTTGAGGACAACAGAATTGTAGATGTTAAGTTCAAAACTTTTGGCTGCGGTGCAGCTATTGCTACAAGCAGTATGGCTACTGAGCTTATCAAGGGCAAAACTATTGATGAGGCTTTAAAGCTCACTAACAAAGCAGTTATGGAGGCTCTTGACGGACTTCCGCCGGTAAAGGTTCACTGCTCTGTTCTTGCCGAGCAGGCTATTAAGGCTGCTCTCGCAGATTACTATAAGAAGAACGGTATTGACCCTACTCCAATCATCGGTGAAATCGGAGATTGTGACGATTGTCATTGCCACTGATAATATTACGGACAGGCTTTATCGCCTGTCCTTTTTTTAATACCGGTGAAAATACTTAATCGAACCATAACCTGTTTTACTGTATTTGCTGTATAATTTTTGATATTAATGCAAAAGATAAAGCAGGTGATGAAAATGTATAAAGATATGCCGTTAGGCTTTGTGAATGCACTTGCTAAAAATGAAAGTGCAATGCAAAGATTTGCCCAGATGGATAAATCTGAAAAGCAGGAGTTACTTGACAAAGCACACAATGTAACTTCAAAAGCTGAAATGCAAAACCTTATAAACAGTATAAACTCATAAGAAAAAGACGGTCTGTTGACCGCCTTTTTTATACTAAAGATTAGAACTGTTATCAAATCTGTTGCGCAAAAGTTTTAGTGCCTTGGTTTCAATTCTGCTCACATACGAGCGAGATATATTCAGCTTTTGCGCAATTTTCTTTTGAGTTTGTGGTTTGTTTCCATCCAGGCCGTACCGCATTACAATTATCATCTTTTCCCTTGGGCTAAGCTCCTCGTTAATGAATTGTCCGAGCTTTTTTCTGTTCAGTTGAAAATCAAGCTGTTCAAGAATATTATCGTCAACAGACATAATATCAAGCAAAGTTAGCGGATTTCCGTCTTTGTCGCTGTCAATGGTTTCGTTAAGTGAAATGTCCTGTGCAGTCTTTTTTGCGTTGCGAAAATGCATAAGAATTTCATTTTCAATACAGCGAGAGGCATAGCTTGACAGCTTAATTTTTTTACTTAGATCATAAGTATTTATAGCCTTAATAAGTCCGATAGTGCCGATTGACACCAAATCGTCCTGCTCGCTTTGATTTCCGTAATATTTTTTTATTATGTGAGCTACAAGTCTTAAATTGTGTTCAACAAGAGTATTTCTCGCCTCAATATCACCGTTAGCACTGCGAACAAGATATTCGTGTTCTTCTTTTTCTGAAAGCGGTTTAGGAAAAGAACCGTTACCGCAAATATGCAGAATAAAAAAGCAAATATACTGACCGAAAAAGTTTATTAATTCAAACAAAAAATCACCTCTGACAAAATCTATAATCAAAAATACTCCTGATTATAAGTATTCGGTCAGAGGATTTATTTTGCTTGTACTAAGGTTAAATATCGTAAGAAATTATTTTTTTATTATCAATCACAATTTCTTTGTTGCAAATTTCCTTAGCTGCCATTTTATGTGAAATGAGAATACAGGTTTTATTCTTAAGCGTTTTTAAGTTTTTGAGAAGTTGCACTTCGGTATCAGCATCAAGTGCCGAGGTTGCCTCATCAAAAATTATAATCGGCGAGTCGCAGTAAACTGCCCTTGCGATTGCAATTCTCTGAATTTGTCCCTCAGAAAGTCCCTTGCCGTTCTCTCCCACAACAGTATCGAGTTTTTGGGGTAATTTTTCTATAAAATCATAAGCACACGCTATCTTGGCGGCTTTAATGATTTTTTCATCATCGGGAGAATTAGCAGTAAAAGCTATGTTATCTCTGATAGTGCCCGAAAGCAGAAAGTTTCCCTGCGGCACATATGAAAACATACTGCGCACATTTTTATCTATATACACCTTACCACCATTTGCAAGCGAAAGGTAAATTTCTCCGTTATCGGGCGTAATAACATTAAGCAACAGCTTTGTAAGCGTACTTTTGCCAATTCCCGAAATGCCTGCAAGCAAAACGAAGTCACCTTTATTTAACGCAAGACTTGTATTTTTTAGCACATCTTCCCTGCCGTAGCTAAAAGTGATATTATCAAACACGATTTTCTCGGTTTGACTATACAGCTTGAGCACATCAATATCAGACTTGTTGATTATCTCTTCGTTCTCAAGGTTTTCAATATCCATAAGTCGTTCGGCAGACGCAAGCGCAGAATAATAAGACGGCAAAATACTGCTGATTCCACGAACAGGGCCTTGAATTTGGGATACAAGGGCAAGCATAGAAGTAAGCACACCGTATGTAATTGTGTGGTCGCTGATAGCGAACGCACCCCATATGAGAGCATACATATAGCCAAGGGCAAAAACAAACGAAAATCCTGTGGTAGCAAATATTGAAATATAGTTTCTTATTCTCTTAATTCTAAAATTATTTTGCTGAAGATTCATTGCATTTTCGGCTACCTTGTTTTCAGCTCCGAAAGTTTTTACAACGAGCAGACTTGAAAATATCTCCTGAAAAAAAGAGCGAGTTTTGCCGTCAGACTCCTGAACTGCCTTATGCAAAGATTTCATTTTAGACTTAAAGAGCAATACAACGGCAAACATAAGCGCTCCACCGAAAACGAACACAAGGCAAAATGTTTTGTCAATCGAAAAAAGCACTATAAAAACGCCGACCAACTTTACCAAAAAATAAACAATGTTTGGAATAATAGAAATTATAGAACTAACTACAACGGAAACATCACTTGTAATTCTGTTGAGCAATTCACCTGTATGTATCTCGGAGATTCTATCGTATTTTTTTCTTATAATGTGATTGAATAAATCCTGTTTCATACGGATTTCAAGCTTAGCAGACACATTAAAAGTCAGCACCCTGCTTAATATCCTGATGACAAGTTGTGCAACTGTAAGTGAAACTAGGATAACTGCGTAAAAAACAATTCCACCAACATTGGTATTAACAGCTGAATCTACGATACCTCTCGACAGGGTTGCAACGGCAACACCAAGATATGCCATTGCTCCGTATATTACCGACAATAAAATTATGCTGAATATTTGCGGTCTTGCTTTTTTGAATATCCACTTGTTGGTTTCAGAATCAAGAATTTTTTTCAGCTTATTCATAGCTATCTCCCATCGGTCAAAAATTTCTCACAAATTTCAGTTGACTCAATATCCGTATTACATTTAAGCAAATAAAAATTATTTTCGATTATTAGCTTATCGGCAGTAGTCAACATATAATCGGCGTACTCATCATCAAGGGATAACTTAATTGTATTCTTATAAAGCATAGGAAAAACATCTTTTTTATTCAGCTTTACAATGCTGTTTGTCTGTGCCCTTTCAAGAAATACTATTCCGCCGAGCTTTGCACGAGTATTAGTGTTTACCCCACTTCCACCGTCAAAAGGCGAACCGTACACATACCAATCGTTGTCAATAAATCTGATAATCGGTTTATCATCATTGATTATCTGTACATTTTCAGCGCCGAATTTTTTTATCCATAGTTTTGTGTGCGTTGACTTGCCCACTCCCGGATCGGCAGAAAAAAGATACGCTTTTTCTTTATAGATAATTGCAGAAGAATGGAGAAATATTGCATTGAATTTAAGTATTTTTTTATTGAAAATATCGGACATAAAGATATTTTCCAATCCGCCAATGCTCATAAGCATTTTATCATCATATTTTTGTCGCACATAATCTTCACGAATTGTAAATTTTATTAAAGGCGGATCATCGCCAAAGTATTGATAATCTTTTGCTTTTGACTCAAATTCCTTAAAATTGGATTTCAATTTGCACACGATATCTGCTATTTTATAAATCGGCATAACATCACCAAATATATTATATTACAATATCTGAAAATAAGCAACAAAAAGCACAGATGTTGCCACCTGTGCTTTTAATTGAATTATTAGTTTTCGCTGCTTGCAATGAATGTCTGAATATCTGTAACATCGAGAACATCAATGTTGTCGTCTTTATTGAAGTTAGCGACAGTCAAAGCGTCTTTTGATGTTATGACTTCGGTTTCACCTGCGATGTAGCGCTGAAGTAAGGTTACATCGTTTACATCTACTTTGCCGTCAAGGTTGACATCGCCGAGAAGAATTTTCTTGTCAAGAGATACAAAGTTAATTCCGTTTTCCTCTGCATAAGTTTCAGCATAAGAATTTGTATAACCGAAAATTGTAAGTTTATCACAATTCAAAAATGCTTTGGCAGAAATATTTTTAACTGTTTTCGGAATAACGACTTTTTCAAGAGAGGTGCAACCTGCAAATGAAAAATCCGAAATTGTACCGACAGAATTAGGAACCGTAAACTCGGTTAAAGAAGTGCAGTTCTGGAAAGTCTGTCCTTTAATTTCTGAAATATTAGAACTGATATTTACAGATGTCAAAGAAGTACAGCCCATAAATGCGGCATAACCGATTTTATCAAGCGTCATAGGAATATTGACCGACTTCAAAGAAGTACAGCCGCTAAAAGCAAACTCACCGATTACATCTATTGATTTTGCATTTGAAAATGAAATATTTTCAATCGCTGTGTTATTCAAAAATGCGTAATCAGCAATTTCCAAAACAGTGTAGGTTGAGAGCTTATTAGGAACAACAACATCTGTTTTAGAGTCGGTGTATCCGTAAATTCTGCAATTAAACTGGCTTATAGGTGAATATTTAAAACCGTTTTCTTCAAAATATGTAGCTGCGTTAGCAGATACAAAAGCTGACATTGTGAATATTAATACAAGCATAACACTTGCAATTCTTACGAATTTTTTAGTTTTCATAACAAATTACCATTCTACATCAGCACCATCAGTAGCAATAACATCAGGGTTGCTCTGTTTAATTCTTTGCAATTCAACATCATCGTTCTCACTGCCAGCGAGAATATTCTCAAATGAGAATTTAGTTACTTCAACTTCAGGCGAAGAATAAACCTTTTTGTTTTTCATTCAAATACCTCCATAAGTATTTTAACGGCAAGGCAGATTTTACTCTGCCCTGCCAAAAAATTCAAATCATCAAACTGTTGCGTCAGGACCCAAGTTGATGTTTGCTAAGTCAGAAGTAATATATGTAAGGTTACCGATATCATACATATTCATATAAACAGGATCACTTAAGTAAATCTTTCCTGAAACTGTATCATAAATATATGAGTAAACCTTCATAACATTCTGCTGTGATGTTTCACTGTTCTTGAATCTTAAGTAGTACTCAATTCTATTCTTTACAGAAATATTTGAGTTCTTAATCTCATATCTGTAAACATTTCTGTCAGCACTTTCGCTATCAACTTTATAAGTGCCTACCTTACCGTTTGCAGTTGCATCCTTAACCAAATTGCCAATAGCATCTTTATTAGAAGTTGTTTCATAAGACTTGAGATCATTAATATCGTTATATTTTGCAACGACTTCAAAGGCAACTCCAACCTTGATATTAGCATTATTCTTGATGAGTTCCTGATCCTTATCAAAGCTGAGAGCAAAGTCTGTGTAGAGGTAATCGGTCTTAGTAGCACCTGTATTAAGTGTTTCGCCGTCACCCTTTACACCGTCGCCTGTTGTCCACTGGTTTCTTGTGTACTCAAGGAGTCTGATGCTTGCCTGAGCCTCTTTAATATCTTCCTTAGCAAATCTGTCTGCATATACAGGAACGATATAGTAGTTCTGATAGCTTACATAGTTATATTCCTTAGAATATGACTTAGCAATGAGGTTTTTATAACCGTCAAGCTTAGAAAGTTCTGTTAATCTTACTGACATATCTGTATTAGGATTAGCCATATAATTCTTAACTGCATCGCTAAACTGCTGTGCGCTATCTCTGTTATCAAAGATTGCCCAGTAGCTGAGTTCATACTCAGGAGCGTCATCTGCGGTTGAATACTTAATAGTATCAGGGAACTCGGTTGTGCCTGTCTTGTAGAGGTACTCACCGTTTGAAACAGCCAATTCGCCATACTTAACAGTTTCAGGTTTTGTCCATCCATCGTCAACAGCAAGTGCTGTAATTGTAAGATCTGAAGATTTAGTAGTAGCATCAACAGTAGCGATATAGCCCTTGATTACTGCATGATCAATATCCCACTTAATCTCATTTCTGAAGTTAGATACAAACGGAGCTTTCTTTGTGATGAATTCTTTGCTAAGCTGATCTTTCTTAAGATTGGCAGCTTCATTTGCAGCCCACATTTCCTCTAACTCAATACCTGATACTTTATCCTTAATAACATAACTCTGTTTACCGTCAAGTCTTGTTTCATAAGTGTAAGTAATCGTGTATTCGAGTGGATTTGATTTGATATTTGAATAGAACGGAATGTTTGACTTGATAAGTCTGTATGAAGTATTATGATCAACATCTTCATATGATTCAAACAATTCCTTAATTGTTTTACTAACCTCGTAAGTCTTTTCGCCTGTACCTGTTACACCTGAATTGTAATGTTCCTTGTTGCTGTTATAGAAATCTTCAACAGTATCATTACCGTAAGGAACAGTTCTAAGTGTAGCCTTAATGCTGTATTCGCTTGTATAGACAACATATCTTGCAGGAACTACAAGGTTACCTGAAGTTTCAGCAATTGTAGCTTTAACAGCACCGGTCTTGTCAACGATGTCTGCCTTAATAAAAGTTTTGCCATCTGCAGAGCCTGCAAGCAATGTGTGTGAAAGTGTTAATGTGCCGCTTGGAGTTGGAATAAAGCGAGCAACATAAGTTGCGTTGTTTGTCATTGGGAAGTCAGCATCGGACTCATTTGTAATGAATGAATAACCGTCAGAGGTCTTAAGGTACCAGCCAATGAAATAGTAATTAGCATTGGCGTCTGTTTGAGCATGAACACTGAAGTTACCGCCGTCGACTATACCCTGACAAGTTGTCTTGCCGTTGGAATCAGCATTTGTAAAGTAAGCCTGAGCTTTAGTATTTACACCAACATTGCTGCCTTCAACAAATGCATCTTCAACAAACGGAGAAGTACCGTCTGCTTTGTACTCAATCTTAACATTAGCGGAAATCTTCTGAGCTTTCTTAGAGAAATACCAACGGCCGTCAGCACGAGTACCCTTATCATCACCGCCGAAATTTGACTTTTCATAAGCAATCATTACAGGATATTTAGCATATAACTCGAGTTTTTCATAAGCTTCCTTGTAAGTAGGGTCAACCTTGCTCTTATCAATAAGGCTAGAACAGTTGATTGTAGTAATGTATTTACCTTCATGGTCATATACTGACCACTCGGTAGCATATTTACCAATATTTTTAATTTCCTTATAACCGTTAGATATTACTGTAAGATAATTGCTGTCATAAGCAGCAGTCCAATCTTTTGAAAGAATATTTCCAAAGATGTCAACGATATTACCATAGTAATCCTTAAGCGGTTCAAGCTCTTTTTTATTATAAGTAGAGCTGCTTAAACCTGCCTGTGAAGGCTTGTTATCTGTTGTAGTTCTGTAACGGAAGTCGAAGATAATATTATCTACATCATTAGTTTCAGAAAGCTTGTAGAAGTCGTCATAGTCATAAGTCTGGCAGTTATCATTAATCTGGTCTTTAAAATTACCACTATGGATACTATCCCAGATATAGTTGTTCAATGTGATACCTGATACCTTATTTGTAACATTACCGTTAAGGTACTTAGGAATCTGCATTGAATATTTACCACCCTCGTATACCAAAGGCTGACCGGGATAACCGCCAAGCGCATTCTTATTAGGAGAATTATATTCGCCTTCTAATACGCCATCTACGTATTTTTGTTCATCTACACCGTTTGTGTACCAAGCCTGAACAGCAACTGTGTTGCCCCACTTTTTCTGTACTGTTTCGTCAAAGCCCTCTACATAGAATGTAACGGTATCTTTGTCATCAATGTAGTAGTAAACAGGTGTGATTTCGATAAACTTATCTGTGCAATCCTCAGGAACCGTATATTCAAATGAATAAACACCGTTTGCTTTATCAGCAGCCGAGCTGTTGATTATGCCGTAAGAATAGCCGTTCACAGAGAATGCTTTTACATAGTATTCGCTTCTGTAAGGCTTTGCAATTGTAGTTGTAACTGTAATTGTTGAGCCTAACTTTGCGTAGCCTTCTTCATAATAATCAGCAGATTTCTTCTTAGTTACATCATCGCCTGTGTAAGAAATTACAGTATCTGCCATATCAGCGTACTTCTGATATTTAGCTCTGACAGTACCGTCTTTAGCATATACTTTAACTCTCGAAGAAACTGTGCCTGTAGCATCAGGAATAATCTCATAAGTTGTAGCCTTTGTAGAGTCAGTTGAACTCTCAACAATGTCAGTACCGTTGTAGTAACCGAGGTTAACCTTTACGCTTGAAATAGTATCTGCATAATCATCAAGTACTCTAAACCTTGCGAAAAATACTTGTACACTGGAAGATGTGCCTTCCTTAGGCAACCAATGGTCGCTTTTGCCGCAGTCAAGATACTTTTTATTAGATTCATTAGCAAAAGCTTCGGAATTATTGTAATTATCATACGCATATTCCCATGATGTTGACTTACCTGCTGAATTAGAAATCATAAAACAATATGTTTTAGAGGTGTCAAAGTCTGCGCTGTCAAAGTAAGCATACACCTGTCCATCTGCATCACAGTAAAGGTTGAGATACTTTGTGAAAGTACTCGGGTTTGAACTGCTGTCGCTGTAAATGAGGTAAAGATTCGGAATCACAGCACCTGTAGCTTCAGCAAACTTTGCAAATACATCAGTGTCTTTTGTAAGTTTAAATGTGTATGTTGTATTTGTTGAAAGGCAATCGCTTGTACCGTTGATATCTGAGTACCAACCTTTAAATACATAACCTTCCTTAGCAACAGCATTAAATGTTACCTCTGTACCATACGGATGTGCGCCTTCAACTATAGAAGTGCCATTGCTCGAACAGCTGAAAGTACCCATTGTATCACTACTGCCTGTTGCATAACCAAAGCCTAAACGGCAATCCGGTTTTGGTGCAAATGTAGCAGAAACAGTTACATTGCTTTCAGGCATTTTGTAAGAACCGTCACTGTTAGGATTGATAGGATTATCGCTTGCATCTTTTACAGTAATAGCATCAAGCTCATAACCGTCATTCGGTGTGGCTGTTACTGTAAATGTCTTTCCTGCCGCAAGTGAGGTAGCAGAAGTTTCAACTTTACCGTTTGTGATATTTGAATCAACAGTTACATTGTATTTAGTGGTAGGTACTGTACTGCCATATGTTGACCAAGTACCGTTTTTTGCACTGTAAACTTTACCTGCTAATGGTACTCTATTTTGTTCAGCCTTTTTTGTACCACTGCTGTCTGCTCTAAAAATAATACAATCGTAATCGCTTAAACTTCCAGTAGTCGGTGTAAATCCATATATATCATAACCATCTTCATCAGTTGTTATATATGTCATTTTTGGATAGTCATTCCATTTTGTTAAAACATCTCCCCCGTTTTTCCAAATATGAACGCCATAAGGAGAAGTCCAATCACTATCCATTCTCAAATATACAGTATTTGAAGGATCAAACGTACTGTTTTCAGTAGTAATATCAATGGTAACATCATCAGTACCGGAAGCCAAAGTATAAGTACCGCTTGTACCAAGATCAGTGCTACCCTGCATTACTTTTGAAAGTGAATAGCCTCTGTTAGGTTCAACTGTAAGTGTATAAGATTTATCATTATCAACAGTTACAGCAGTACCGCTTGTGAGAGTAGTGTCACCAAGGTTTACAGTTGCATTTCTGAAGTTTGCAGTTACTTTATGAGTGGTAGTAGAAGTTGAGTAATCTTTCCACTCTCCTCCATTACCGGCATCATTTACAACATATATCTTGGAAGTGTAATTATTAATTGATTCATTTTTAATTATGTCTCTTATATTTTCTTTTACATTATCGCCTTGCTTAAAATGTAAATTGACACCATTACTATCATTATAAAGATTACAAGAATACACTTGTTTTCCTTCAAATGTTTTTCCAGAAACAGCAGTAGCTGGGTACCAATAACCTGATTCAGTACCACCCAAGTTTTCTGGCCAAACTTCATACGATCCGGAATAAGCAAAATAAAGTGTGGTACTTTTATCCGCCGCATTCGAAGTAACCATACCGACAAGCATAGTCGAAAGCATCATCATAACAGCAAGCACAATAGAAATCGACTGTTTGCCAATACGCTTGAAATTAGTTTTCATTTTTTATTACCTCCATTAAAAAAATTGAAATATATGAGCCGAATAAGTCTGAACCGTCCGAGAGGGAAGTTTTGCTTTGACGGCGACCGCTTTTACCGACTGACCTTCGGTGAGTTTGCTGTATTCGGCAGTCAGACCGTATACTAACCCATATTTTTATTCCTTAACATTATAACATTTTTAGGTTTTTATTTCAATATTTTTTTGATGTTTTGTCGATTTTGACTTTTCTTTATTAATTATATACAAATCATATATATAATTATTGTGCAATAATAATATTTTAAATTACTTCAAAGAATTATAATTTTATAAATTTTTTATAATAAAAAATTTTTGCTGTCAATATGCATAATTTGCGTTAGTTTTGTACTTATTTATTACAACCGCACTTTTTCAGCAATATTTTTTACAATAAAGCATTATACCAAAAGAAAAAGCCTTGCCGAAATCGACAAGACTTTTTTAAAATTATGGCGGAGAGAAGGGGATTCGAACCCCTGGTACGGTGATTACCGTACACATGATTTCCAATCATGCTCCTTCGGCCAGCTCGGACATCTCTCCAAAGACAATGATTATTATATCAAATAGAAAAGTGAAAATCAAGACTTTTTTCAAATTTATTGATACTTTTACTCACTTTCTCTGATTGCCTTATTAATGTAGTTAAGCACACGCTTTTTGTCTGCGCTCCACATGGGTGCGACAAGAATATTTTTGTCGCCGTCACCTGTAAGACGATGTATTACTGTTGTTTTTGGAATAGCTTGCAGGCATTTTACAAGAATTTCGGTATATTTTTCAAGCGAAAGTACAGAAACATTACCCTTATAATATTCATCGCACAAGTCGGTACCCTTTAATATGTGCAACAGCTGTAACTTAATGCCGTCAGAACATTCGCCTGCATACCTTGCGCTTTCAACTATCATATCATCGGTTTCATTTGGCAAGCCTATAATAATGTGGGTTATTACGCTTATCCCCTCTTTGTGCAATCGCTTTACGGCATCATCATACACGCTTAAGTCATATCCACGGCGAATATAGTCTGCCGTGCTTTTATGAACAGTCTGCAATCCAAGCTCTACCCATACGGGTTTAATTTTATTGAGCCTTGACAGCAAACCGATAACTTCGTCGGGCAGGCAGTCGGGACGAGTGGCAACAGAAAGCGCCACAATTTCATCGGGCGCAATAGCCTCGGTAAAAATTTTTTCGAGATACTCAACAGGCGCATAGGTATTTGTAAACGGCTGAAAATACGCAATAAACTTTTTGCAATCGGTTTTCCTGCATATTCTCTCCTTTGCCTGCGCTATCTGCTCGGTTATACTGAGATTTCTGCTTGCGGAAAATTCGCCCGAACCTCCCCTACTGCAAAAAATACAGCCTCGGGTGTCAATTTTGCCGTCACGGTTAGGGCAAGTCATACCGCCGTCAAGTGAGATTTTATACACCTTTTCGCCAAAGGTGTTTTTTAAATATTCGTTCAGAGAATAATAATACATAACTGCTCCGTTTTCGGTAAAATGCAAAGTGACCGACTATGTCGGCCACTGCATTGGTTAAAAAAATTTAGAAGAGGAAAATCTATGAAAATGTCTTATTAGCTTTATTGTGCTTATATAATAACCCTGCTTTGTGATGATTATATGAATAGAAGTACAATAATATGTGAAACATTGTGAGTTTTATCAAAAATCAAAAGGTTGAATACAATTTGATATACTCAAGAAATTTTGCATTGATTTCATCTTCAAGTTTTTCAAATTCCTCGTCAATTCCGCCGTTAAAAATTACTTAATATGAATTTGCATTTCGTATTGTGAATGTAAACATAGCTTATCTAAATAATTCCATATCAGAATTATATAAATCCTCTCTTGTAATATCTGCGTAAAACTCCTCACCCGTTGCATTTTCCAATGATTTTATAACAAGGTTAGGGTTGGCGTTATCGGTACTGCCTGCCGAAAGTGTAATTTCAAGCTCGGTAAAGTCGGATTTCTCGGATAAAGAATATTCCTTAATGCTTTTTTTTAAATCAACGGTCTTGTATCCCGATTTCGACTTCTTTTCAAGCATAATTTCTTCGCTTTCCAAAAGCTCTTTCAGCGCAGTATAAACCTTATGCGAGTTTAATGCGTCGCTTGTGATTTTGATATTAAAGCTCGCAAATGCGATTTTGCCTGCTTTCATAATCGGCTCTGTAACGGCAAAAACTCTTATTCCCTGCGGCAGGCAGGCATTTAAGTTGTTTATTAATTCCTCATCAGAAATATCTTCTATTAATTTTATATCCATACACTCGTTTATTCCCCTAAAACCGAGTGAAAGCGGCAGTGGAAATGTAGCGAACGGGTGCGGATTAAATCCCTCTGTATGCCATATCGGCGCTTTGCTCTTATGCAATGCTCTTAACATACAGCGGTTTAAGTCAAGGTGCGATATATAACGGCACTCGTTATCCTTTTTAAACCAAACTCTTGCGTTTTTCAAAGCACACACCCTCCCCGTATTTTGCTGCACCGCAGTTATTGCACTTTAGTCGGCAATGCGGTGTTGTTGTATTTTCATATGCTTTTTTACATTCTTTAATAAGGTATTCCTTTGTTACGCCGTAATCAAGATGATCCCATGGGAATACTTCGTCAAAGGAGCGCTGACGGTTTGCATAGAAAGTCGGGTCTATGCCACATTCGTCAAAAATATCAAGCCATTTCTGCAAATCAAAGCAATCGCCCCAGCCGTCAAAATGAAAGCCTTTTTCGCAGGCAAGCTCCATAGCTTTGCATAGCTTTCTGTCGCCACGAGCAAACACCGCCTCAAGATAGCTTGTGTCGGCATCGTGGTAATTGAACTGAATTTTACGGGTGGTAATGCTCTCTTTAATATGCTGTTGTTTTGCATGAAGGGTAGGAATTGTATCCTGTCCGTGCCACTGGAACGGCGTAAACGGCTTTGGCACAAAAGATGAGGCAGAAACCGTAACTCGCACGCTCTTGCCCTTTGGCTTTGTGGGGCAATGATAATAGGTATCCACAACCGCCTGCCCGAGGTCGGCAATAGCCTTTACATCGTCCATAGTTTCTGTTGGCAAACCAATCATAAAGTACAGCTTTACGGTAGTCCAACCGCCTGCAAACGCTGTTGCGCAGGTCTGCATCAATTCATCGTGCTGAACATTTTTATTGATAACATCACGCATACGCTGACTGCCTGCCTCAGGAGCAAAGGTAAGTCCGCTCTTGCGCACTGTTTTTATCTTATTCATAATGTCATCGGTAAAGCCGTCTACACGCAATGACGGCAGAGATATGCTGACTTTTTCGTCTTTGCTCCACTCGTTCAGCTTAGTAAGCAACGGCACTATTTGTGTATAGTCGCTTGAGCTGAGCGAAGAAAGCGACACCTCGTCATAGCCTGTATTATCGCACAAGGCTCGGCACTGCTTATTGATGACTTCGGGCGATTTCTCTCGTACAGGGCGGTAGATAAAGCCTGCCTGACAGAATCGACAGCCACGAATACAGCCACGAAAAATCTCCTGCACCGCTCTGTCGTGCACAATTTCCACAAGAGGAACTACGAAATTGTTGGGATAGTAGCTTTCGTCCATTTTTTTCATAAGGCGCTTATGCACCACAGCAGGCGCACCACACTTTGGAATGTACTGCTTGATTGTGCCGTCCTCGTTGTACTGCACATCATAGAGTGACGGAACATACACACCCTCAATCTGAGCGCACTCAATCAAAAACTCTTCTCTTGATTTGCCCTCATCTCTGCACTTTCTGTAAAGCTCCATAACCTCAAGGTCTACCTCTTCACCCTCGCCGATAAAGAAAAGGTCGATAAAATCAGCGATAGGCTCAGGGTTACAGGCACATGGACCGCCTGCAACAACAATCTGCTTTAGACCTTTTCGGTCGGATGAATTAATCGGCACACCCGAAAGTTTGAGCATATTGAGCACATTTGTAAAGCTAAGCTCGTACTGCAAGGTAAAGCCAATAAAATCAAATTCAGATACGGGATCTCCGCTTTCGAGTGCATAAAGCGAAATATTGTTTTTAATCATTTCCTCTTCCATATCAATCCAGGGCGCAAAAACTCGCTCGCACCAAATGTACGGAATTGAATTAAAAAGGCTGTAAAGGATTTTCATACCGAGATGTGACATTCCCACTTCGTAGGTATCAGGAAAGCAGAAAGCAAACCTCACATCAACATCTTTTTTATTTTTTACGACTGCGTTAAGCTCTCCGCCAACATATCTGCCCGGCTTTTGAACCTTTAGCAAAAGTTTTTCTACTTCCTTGCTGACCATTGTATTACCTCCGTCAGAAATACCTGTTATTTTTTAAAATTAATGAAAGTATAATATAACCGCATACAAACAACAGCGAAAAATTATAATCGGAATTAAACAGAATTATAAAACCCAGCACTGCTATTGGAAATAGTGCGATAAAAGTTACAATATTTACTGTCTTTTCAGCCGTAGTGCTTGAAAACCTGCGGCTCAGCAAAATATACAACAGCTGCCCTCCGTCAAATGACATAACGGGGAGCAGATTTAAAAGGCATAATGATAAATTTACATAAGCAAATTTCATTAAATCTATTCCGCTATATAAGTATAGCAGAAAAATTATAATAAAACAAACAAAATTCGCAAAAGGGCCGAAAAATACTATTAAAAAATTCTGTAAATCACTTCTTTGCTGTCGGCACTCGTCATTTATTGCAATTTCAAATAAAGAAATGCTGATTTTGGTTGGTTTGCTCCCGAAAATCAGCATCATAGCCAAATGCCCCGATTCGTGAATTACAACGGCAAAACAGCACATTACAAAATCGCTGAATATATCAAGAATAATGCAAGCCGCAATAAGACAAAGCAAGGTGTAGGAAATACAGAATTTGATATTAAGTATTTTAAATTTCATCGTCAGTCGCAGTGCCGAAAATTTCGGATAACTTGTAATCATCCGGAATATCTTTTGCTATAATCGACTTGTTAAGCTCACCGTAGTACCACTGACGAGTATCGGCATAAAAATCTCCGCCGATTGTTTTTATTATAACTGCTGCCAAAGCGATTAACAGGCAAATTATCAGCTGAGCTGTAATGAGCACCTGTGAATTGTGCGATTTTTTTCGTTTTTTAGGCACAGCCTCCATTGTGCCATCACTTTCTGTTTCTGTATTGGCAGGAACGGAATATTCGGGGCAAGACGCACTCTGCCAACCGTCATCGTATGTAATTTCGTTTGTAAAATTTTCTTCTGTCAAAACAACCACCTCAATGCAAATATATGCACTGAGGTGGACAAAATTAACCTAACTTTTTAAAATCGCCTTTTACAAGGTTTATAAAGAAACCAATCGCAATTGCAAGCGAGAAAATCTCGGCAATCGGAAAAGCATACCATACAGTGTCAAGTCCCCAAATTTTTGAGAATATAAAAGCAATCGGCAAAATGAGAACGAGCTGACGGGCAAAAGACATAATAAGACTTCTGATACCCTTTCCGACAGCCTGAAACAATGTGGTAAAGATAATGCCGGCTGCAGCAGGAATAAAGCAAAGGCTTATAATTCTGAATGCCGGAACACCAATCTTCATAAGCTCATCTGTACCGCCGAACATTGAAATAAGCTGCTCCGGAATTGCCCACATTGCAATAGTTCCCAAGGTCATAATAATTACGCCGATAATAATACCACGCTTGAGTGCGGAATATACTCGCTTGCGGTTTCTTGCACCGTAGTTGTAACCGATAATCGGCATAACACCCTGATTAAGACCAAAGCAAGGCATAAATACAAAGCTCTGTAATTTATAGTATACACCAAGCACTGTTACTGATGCCTCGGATGATGCGAGAATACCGTTTAATCCGACAATCATAATCGAACCGATTGACTGCATAATAATAGACGGGAAACCAACGGCATAAATATTCTTAATGGTCTGCATACTGAATTTAAAATTTTTAAATGTAATTTTTATCATATGAGATTTTAAGAAAATTATAAGCAAGGCAAAAATCATACTGCAAAACTGTCCGAATACGGTAGCTATTGCTGCACCCATTACACCAAGTTCAGGGAACGGGCCTACACCGAAAATCAAAAGCGGGTCAAAAATAATATTGATTACGGCACCTGTAAGCTGAAACAACATTGGAAAAATCATATCGCCCGTAGCCTGCAATGTTTTTTCGATTGTAACTTCTATAATTGCAAAGAGCGAAAAGCAAAGAACTACTGTAAGGTATTGTGTGCCGTACTCAATAATATTTTCATTTGTTGTGTAAAGCATCATAAACGGTCTTGAAATCACGAGTCCGAGAATGAGAAATATTACATAGCTGAGTAAGCTGAGGAGCATACCATGAGTTGCAACCTCATTTGCCTCTTCAAAATTCTTTTCGCCAAGTCGTCTTGATACAAGCGAGTTAATGCCAACGCCTGTACCGACAGCTACGGCAATCAGCAACATTTGCAAGGGGTAAGCAAGAGAAGTTGCGTTAAGTCCCTCCTGGCTGTACTGACCGATAAAGATACTGTCTACTACATTATACATTGCCATAATTGTCATTGAAAAAATCGCCGGCAACGACATTGTAAGAATAAGTTTTGTCATAGGCATAGTGCCCATTTTGTTTTCTTTTACATTTTCCATTCGTTATTCATATCCTTTCTCTTTTTAATTCGTTATTTTTATTTTAGAAACAAAATGCTTTTTATAAATCATAAACACTGCAAGCATAATGAGCGAACCGAAGAGTACACCCGAAAAATCAAGCAGCACATCGGTAATCATTCCTGCCCTGCCCTCAACATTGAGCTGTATTGTTTCGTCACATACAGCTGTGGCAAGTCCACAAAACATTACATTAATATAGTATTTGTATGGTTTTAGTTTATCAAATGCAAATGCGCACGACATAAGCATTGCGCCTATTGCGGTGTATTCGCTGAAATGCGCAGCTTTTCTTACTATATGGTCTGTAAGGTCGGGAGTGAATCCGATAAAGGATAAAAATTTTTCCAAAAACTCAAGAACATTTCCGCTCTCCTCCTCCGAAATATCGGCAGGCATTGAAGAGTGAATAAAGGCAAATGCCACAAGTGCAAGTGTGATTATTATTAAAATTGCTTTTACTTTTTTACTGCAACTGTAAGTATCCATTTTTAGTCACCTCGTATTATTTTACACAAATCTACATAATATGTCAATCGGCTTATTAAGGAAATGAGATATTTTAAATGTGTGTTAAAAAATCAAGGAAAAGACGGTGTTTTTTAGATAAAAAACAAATTGCAATATATATGTATTTCTGTTATACTGTTAAATAGCTTTTTAAATTGAAAGGGGTATTGTTTTGTTAAACTATATCTTAGTGTTTTTGATTTCTATGGTTCCTCTCATTGAACTCAGAGGAGCTGTTCCGTTTGGTGTGGGAATGCAGCTTGATTTGTTTTGGGTGTATGTCCTCGCAATTTTAGGTAATATGCTCCCTGTACCTTTTATATACTTTTTCGCAAGAAAGGTACTTGTTTGGGGCAGTGATAAAAAATTCATAGGCAAATTCTTTAAATTCTGCCTTGAAAAGGGCGAAAAGGGCGGCAAAAAATTGCAGGCAAAGGCAGGCAAAGGCTTATTCTTCGCTTTGCTCTTGTTTGTAGGCATTCCACTTCCCGGTACAGGTGCATGGACGGGTACACTTGCCGCAAGTATGCTTGATATGGACTTTAAGTCAAGCGTTATAGCTGTTATGCTCGGCGTAATACTTGCAGGTATAATTATGGGACTCGCAAGTATGGGACTTTTTGGCGGACTGAGCGCTATATTTGCTCCAAAATAAAAATCTTACGGGCAGCAAAAGCTGCCCTATTTTTTAGGATGATAACTTTGACAAATACAATTTACGATGTAATTATTGTCGGCGCAGGCGCAAGCGGACTTGCAGCGGCAATTTCGGCAAAAAGGAAAAACAAAGATTTAAAAATCGCAATACTTGAGGCTCAGAAAAAAGCGGGTAAAAAAATTCTCGTTACAGGCAACGGCAGATGTAATCTTACAAATACAAATGTAAATAAAGATTTTTACCATGGCAGTTTTGATGTTGCCCCTGTTCTTAAACGATATTCAGCTAATAAGCTAATGGCATATTTCTCTGCACTCGGTCTTGTTTGCGATACAGAATCAAACGGGCTTGTGTATCCTCACTCAAGACAAGCAAGCGCTGTACTTGATGTGTTGTTAATGGAAATTAAAAGGCTCAATATTGAAATAATTTGCGAATGTAAAGTTGAACTTATCCGCAAAAAGAGCGGCACTTTTACTATAAAAACCAACAACGGCAACTATGTTTCTAAAAAGATTGTTATATCTTGCGGTGGCAAGGCGTTTCCAAGTGCAGGCGGTACAGGGCTCGGACTTGATGTAATTAAAAATCTCGGTCATAAAATCGCACCCGTTTCTCCTGCCCTCTGCCCCATTCAGGTTAATAGCTGTTGTATAAAAAGCCTTAAAGGAATACGAGCAAAAGCAGAGGTCACTCTTTTTGACGGCAGCAAAGCCGTAAAATCAGAGGTCGGCGAGGTTCAGTTTACCGACAGCGCACTTTCGGGAATTTGCGTGTTTAATCTTACCACCCTATTGCCAAAAGTGAAAAGCCCTCTTATTTCAGTTAATCTTGCAAAAGATTATTCCTATATAGAATTATTAAATCTACTTAACGATAGAAAAAAGCTGTTTGCAAATGAGCCGATAGAAAATTACTTTACAGGTCTGTTCCATAAAAATATTGGAATTGCCCTTTTGAAAAGCGTTACCGATAAGCCAATGACTGAAATATGCAAAAGGCTCAGCGATAAAGAAATAAGAGCGCTTGCAAATATTATACAAAATTGGAAATTTGAATGTAAACAATGCAAAGATTTTTCAAAAGCTCAGGTAATGCTCGGAGGAGTAAACGGCAGTGAAGTAAACAACTATACATTTGAAAGCAAAATTGTAAAAAATCTATTCATCTGCGGCGAGGCACTTGATATATGCGGTGACTGCGGTGGATTTAATCTGCATTTTGCTTTTGCGAGCGGAATTATAACAGGAGAAAATTTATGATAAGAATAAATAACATACACTTGCCACTTGACTACACAAGTGAAACCGTTTTAAATAAGGCGGCTAAATCAATTAATGTTGATAAAAAGTTTTTTAAGAGCTGCACAATTTTCAAACGCTCGGTTGACGCCAGAAAAAAGGACAATATATTTTTTCTTGCCACTGTTGAGGCAGAACTGATTATAAATGAAGAGAAAATCTGCAAAAAATTCAAGAATGCTGAAATTACAGAAAAATACGAATATAATGTAAATGACTTTAAAGGTACAGTAAGTCCTGTTGTTGTGGGCGCTGGCCCTGCGGGCCTTTTTGCGGCGCTCATTCTTGCGCAGAGCGGTGCTAATCCTATTCTTGTGGAGAGAGGCAGAGATGTTGACTCACGAACCGAAGATGTGCATAACTTTTGGAAAAGCGGTGTTCTTGACACAACAAGCAATGTGCAGTTTGGCGAGGGCGGCGCAGGTACTTTTTCAGACGGCAAGCTCACAACGGGCACAAAGGATACCCGTCAGCGCAAGGTGCTTATTGAATTTGTAAAGCATGGCTCTCCCGAAGAAATACTTTATAATGCAAAGCCCCACATCGGCACTGATAAATTAAGACCTACTGTAAAAAGCATACGAAATGAAATTATCCGACTTGGCGGAAAGGTAATGTTTGAAACAAAACTTGTAGGTTTTACAGAAAAAAATAATGTAATTACAGGTGCGCAGGTTGAGCATAACGGCACTGCCGAGGTAATAGAAACAAACGCAATTATTCTTGCTATCGGTCACAGCGCAAGAGATACTTTTGAAATGCTAAGCGAGAAAGCTATTCCTATTGAGGCGAAGGCTTTTTCGGTAGGTGCAAGAATTGAGCACCATAGAGAAATGATTGATAAATCACAATACGGAAAATTTGCAGGCAACAAGTCGCTCGGCGCAGCAAACTATAAAACGAATGTTCACCTTGACAACGGCAGAGGTGTTTATACATTTTGTATGTGTCCGGGCGGAAAGGTAGTAAATGCCTCGAGTGAGGAAAACCGCCTTTGCACAAACGGTATGAGCGAGTTTGCAAGAAATGAAGAAAATTCAAATGCCGCTTTACTTGTAGGAGTTACTCCTGCCGATTTTTCTTCCGACAGTCCGCTGGCAGGAATGTACTTTCAGCGAGAGCTTGAAAGCAAGGCTTTTGTGGCAGGCGGAGAAAATTACAACGCACCTGTTCAGAGAGTGTGTGACTTTCTTGACAATAATGCAAGCACCAAAATCGGTGATGTTAAGCCGACTATCGGCCCTAATTTTACCCCAACAAGCCTTGACAACTGCTTGCCGAATTTTATTACTAATTCTATGCGACAGGCGATTATTCAAATGGATAAAAAACTGCATGGCTTTGCTTACGGTGACGCAATACTTACAGGTGTAGAAACACGCAGTTCTTCCCCAATCAGAATTATGAGAAATAAAGATTTGCAAAGCGTAGCGATTGCAGGACTTTACCCTTGCGGTGAGGGCGCAGGATACGCAGGCGGTATTATTTCAGCCGCAGTAGACGGAATTAAGTGTGCCGAAAAAATTATAGAAAATTCTGTATCAGAATAAAAACAAAATTACAGCAAGCAAAAAGTGCAGTTCATACGAGCTGCACTTTTTGCTTGTAAGATATTTGAAATTTTAATTTTGAGCTGCAATATACATTTGAAGTTCAGTTGCATCAGATACTGTAAGCTGACCGTCACCGTTGAGATCGAGTGCCTCAAGTACCGCCTTGTCGCTTTCATCTATCATAGGTGTACCGTCATCATTTTTAGAACCCGAAATATGGAACTGCATATGTGTAACATCAGAAACATTTACAATGCCGTCACCGTTTGCATCGCCCTTGAGTACCTTTTTGCCATCAATAGCCACAAATTTCAGCTTGTTGCTATCGGTGTAAGAGTTTACATAGCTCTGTGCATACGAACCTTCGTAGCCATAAATTGTAATGTCTGAGTTAAGAAGGAAGAATAATCTATCGCCAATTGAGGTTACGCTCTTAGGAATAGTTACACTTTTAAGATTGTAGCACTCTGTAAAGGCATACTCTTCAATAGTTGAAACACCGTCCGGAATTACTACGCTTTCAAGGCTTGTGCAACCCCAAAAAGCACAACCCTTAATGTATGTAAGAGTTTTGGGAAGAGTGATGCTTTTCAAATTTGTTTTATTATAAAACGCACCACGAGCAAGCATAGTTACAGTTTTGCCGTCAATCTGTTCCGGAATAACTACATCGGTATCACTGCCAAGGTATTCCCAAAAAATAATTGACTTGCCATCAATGTTCTCATAGCGGTAGTCGCCGCTTGTTATAACATAATGCTCAGCATCTCTGCTCTGCGAAACCTTTGGAACATTTACTTCGGCTGCGTTTGCAGTAAAAGGTATTGCCGAAAACGCAGAAGTAAGCATTACGGCAGCAATTATGGTTGCAATAGCTTTTTTAGATTTTTTCATCTTATAACCCCTAACTAAAAATAATAATATATTCATATTATAACTGCAAAAATTCTTTGTCAATAAAAGCGATAATAATCGACTCTATTTTCATATATTACAAAAAGCAAACACAATAATTTTGTATAAAAGCGAGAATATTCGTCAAAATATTGATTTTCCGAAATCATAAGTTTATAATTAGTTAGGATTTTAACTATTAGAATTATAACTATTGAGGTGATTTATATTGGAGTCTATACACTACCTGCTTATGTCAGATCATTTTTTAGTACAAAAATCTCTGGTTACGAGTATAAAGGATTCAGAGCTTACCCCAGGCCAGCCGAAAATACTTGACTATCTGCAAAATCACAACGGCTGTGTGCAAAAAGAGATTGCAAAAGGCTGCCACATTGAGCCTGCATCCATAACTGTTATTTTAAAGGGTATGGAAAGCAAAGGCTATATTGAGCGCAAAATGTTAAACGGTGACAGGCGCTCGCTGTATGTTTTTTTGACAGAAAAGGGCAAAAAATATATTGAATACCTAAATGAAAAATTTGATAAGGTAGAAAACACTGCGCTTAAGAATTTCTCGGAAGATGAAAAACATCAATTAAATGATTTGCTTATGCGAGTTTATGAAAATATGATAGCAAATGAAAAGGAGGAAATATAAATGAATTTAAAAAATATGAAAGTGCGATTGCCTATGTACCTAATCGGCTTGTTTATAATGACAATAGGCATAGCGATTTCGGTAAAATCTAACCTTGGCGTATCGCCTGTAAGCTCTATTCCCTACACAATGACCTGCATATGGGGAATTGAAATGGGAAAAGCAACAATATTGTTTCATATTGTTTTGGTGCTTATTCAGTTAATTATTCTCAGAAAGAATTTTAAATTAATCAGTCTTTTACAAATTCCTGTCGGAGTTGTTTTTGGATATTTTACAACCTTTTGCAACTACTTGGCAAGTTTCTTTCCCGATACCGACAACTTGGTTATAAGAATCATTATGGTTCTCATAAGTGCTTGCATTGTAGCAATCGGTATTTTTCTGTATCTGCCTGCCGATGTTATTCCGCTTGCAGGTGAAGGAGTAATGAGTGCGGTTTCACAGGTTACAAAAATAGAATTTTCAAAGGTAAAGATTGCTTTTGATATTACTATGGTTATTGTTTCGGGCGTATCTTGTCTTATTTTCATTCATGGTCTTGGCAGTGTTGGCATAGGAACAGTAATTGCGGCTTTCCTTGTTGGATTTATTCTCGGCATTATAAATAAAGCATTCGGAAAATACAGAGATAGGCTCTTAGGCAAGATTGAAGTCGCAGACGATATTGCTGAGTCAGACGACAACAAACCGACATATGTAATTTCTATTTCAAGAGAATACGGCAGTGGCGGCAGAGAAATCGGAAAAATTCTTGCAGACCGACTTGGCTATAAATATTATGATACAGAGCTTATCAAGCTCGTAATGGAAAAAAGCGGTTATTCACCCGAATACATAAAAAAGAATGAGCAAACTCTCGACAAATCAATTCTTAATGACTTTTTTGAATGGTATCAGCCGAACGGTGAAGATGCAGTTCCGAATATTAACAGCTTGTTTAATAAGGAAGAAAATGTAATTAAGAGTATAGCAAAAAGCGAAAACTGCGTAATCGTTGGCAGACTTGCAAACTACATTCTCAGAAATAAAAAACATCTGTATAATGTGTTTATTACTGCCGATAAGGAGAGCGAGATTAAAAAGGTAAGCGAACGAGATAATCTTTCAAAGGAAAATGCAACCCGTCAGGTAAGGAAAGTAAATCAAGAGCGCTCGGCTCATTGCAAATACTTTACAGATACCGACTGGGGCAATGCAAAAAATTACAATCTTACTGTTAAATCAAATGACTTTGGATATGAAAAAACCGCAGAACTGATTGAAATTTTATTTAAACAAAAATTTTCATTATAACAAAAAGGGCTGTCCACTACATAAGTGTGACAGCCTTTGCTTTGCTATTATTTATTTGATGTAAAATAAACTTCGTAATCCTCATAATTAAGGGAAATAGAGTCTATTTCTTCGCCTTTTCTATGAATTTTAAAATCGGTAGTAGTTTCTCCGTCGTCAAAAATGGCTGTAATTGTATCTCCCGATACAGAATATTTACCCGAATGAGTGCCGTCCTCAGCAGTACCCGGAGTAAGCCACAACGAAAAAGTACCGTCATCTTTAAAAGACAGCGAGCCTTTATATGTAGTGTAGTTTGTGTTGTAAACCTCTGCCATTTCTACCTCGTCACCGCTTGCGTTTACGGCACTTGAAGATACCCACTCGGTATTAGAAATGTCACTTTTATTATTCTTAATTGAAAGCAAAAGTGCACACACAACTACCGCAATCAAAAGTACGGCTATTGTAGCGATAATCGCTTTTTTAGTATTTGCTTTGCGCTTAGAATTTACCACAGGATTTACATTCTTTTTCTTTTTGGATTTTTTACTTTTGCTCATTAATCTGCACTTCTAATTTTAAAATAAACATCATAGCCTACATAATCAATTTTAATCTCACTCGGAACATTTCCGTTATACGAAATAATCTCCGCCGATTTATTCTTATCATTTGAATATGTCATATTGATAACACCGTCAGTCACTGTATAAGCACCAAAGTTATACTCAGTTTGTGTAATGTTATCAGAGAAAAGTCCGTTTTTATCAAAGGTAATTCCCTCGCCGCCATAAACAGAACCGAACACCTCTTTTAGTGATGCGTCACGCTTTCCCTCATTATCAAAAGCCTTATACGGATACATCTCAGCATCAAAGTTAAGATCTTTATCCGCACTTTCAGCACCGCTTACCGCAATAGACTGTGTAGTCTGCTCGGCAGTAGTTTCTTCTGCTTTTGTTTCAGGCTGAGTAGTTTCAACTGCTGCATTCTCAGTAGCCTGCTCGGTTGTGGGCTGGGTAGAAATATTTGTAGTCTGCACCTGTTGTGTGGCAGTTGCAGTGCTGTTATTCTCGGCATTAAGCTCACGATTAACCGAATAAAAAGTAATACCTACAATAAGCAAAACCAACACGGCAATGATTGCAATAAAAAGCCAAAGACTGATTGTAATTTTATGCGTTTTTTCAGCGTGTTTAGCTTTCATCAGACTTTCCCTCTGCTTTCTCTCTTTTCATCTTTATAATTACACTTCTCTTAACCATTTTTCCGTTATAGAAAATATACTCGTCACCGTCTTTGTTTTCTTCAATGTCAAGGTCAAGAAATTCATCATTAATATGATTTTCCTCTTCCTCGTCATCAATAAACTGTCCCTTACGGCGATTATCCATTTTCTTATCAATCTTCTTAGAACGCTTTTCCTTTTCTGTCATAAGATTATACATACCGGGATATACCGAGGCATTAATTACATAAGAAACAATCGTAGGCACAAAAAACGCCATTAGGATTGCCGTTGTTATGATAAGAGCTATACTGCTGTTTGCATTGCCGACAAAAAGAAGTATTGTAGCGCATAAAAGTGCGACCACAAAAAGTCCGAAGGTGGCGATTATATTGTGCTTAAACTCACCAAATGACATAAGCGCACTGTTTTTATAGATATTTTTAAGCGACAGTTCAAAGGTTACCGTCATTGACGGCACATAGTAAAAAATAAAAAGAAAGGCTACCGTAATAATTATTGAAATAATCAAGCAAACATAAAGCATTACCAAAAAGAAAGAATCCATATTCGGATTAGAAATCATAGCACTGTAAAGCCTTATAGAAAAATAGCTGAAAATTACAGCAAAATATGTAACCACACCATGGAACAAAAATCTTTTCCA
This sequence comes from Eubacterium sp. OM08-24, assembly GCF_003438075.1. Taxonomy (GTDB): domain Bacteria; phylum Bacillota; class Clostridia; order Oscillospirales; family Acutalibacteraceae; genus Ruminococcoides. The sequence continues at coordinate 580,227 of NZ_QSTA01000001.1, forward strand.
GTTGCTTTTTACACCCTCAACAAATGTAGGAAATACCTCAAGTTCCTCTTGCCCTCTTGCAAGTCGAGAAGTAACAAGCGTTACACCTGCAAAAAACGGTGAAATAGGAATTATTGCAAGTAATAAAATGAAATATCCGTTTAACTTGAGCGCACTGTCAAGAAAATAAAAAGCCACGGTGAAAACCGCAAGCGGCACTGCAAAAATAAGATTGGTAAGAACGATTCTGCCAAAATTAGAAAATAGGTTGCTGAAAAAATCAGCCAAAGCAAACTTTGCTTTTTTACCTGCCATTGTTCGACCTCCAAAGGATTAAAAATTAAAATTCCCCGCAAAAACTCCCCATAACGCAGCGTCAAGGACGGCAGAAAGAAAAGCAAGTATCAAACAGCTTACTCCTCTTGAAAGAAAGTCTGAAATATACCTGTGCGAAGACCCACCGCCGTTTTTATCTGCAATAATCTGGAAAAAGATTTTTCCGGACGAATAAAAAGCGGCAGCAGCAAACAATATAAGTGCCAGACAAAACAAAAATGTGCCGGGAAGTAATACAAAAAGATAAAAGACTATTCCCTTAACAGAATGCACCGAAAATAAATATCCGGCTGTTATTCCCGTACCAAATCCTCTTAAAAGTACAACAAAAGGCATAACAGGTATTCCCCAAGGGGTTAATCCAAGTAAAAATATTGAAAACAAAAATACAAAGTCTGACGCAAAGCAGGCGCAAAATGTACTTATAACATTTTGTGTAAGCCTTGCATCAAGGTTTGTAAAAAACAAAAAATCAAGCGAACTGAGCATTTGACTGTCAGTTGAAATCGCATAAACAGTACCGCAGGCAAGTCCGACTATCAGCACAAAAATAAAAGCTGCATATACCCCATATCTTTTTATGTAATATTTAATATCCTGCGCCGAAAATGAAAACCTGCTGTTGTGTATTAAATCTGTTTTTCTTTTAAGTGAAAATATAAAGCCTTTCACAAAACATTCCTCCATATAATTATCCTAAATAAAAATATGCAGAATGTTTTGCGTGTATGCTCATTATTTAACGCTTATTTGCCAAGCTCCTCTGCTCGCTTTGTGCAGGCAGCCATACCTTTTTTAACGGCATCATAAAAGCCGAGGCTCTCAAGGCAGTCAAGAGCCGCTATTGTAGTGCCGCCCTTAGAGCTAACCTTTTTAATAAGTGTATCGGCGCTGTCGCCACTCTCTTTGAGCATTTTAGCCGAGCCCTCAAGTGTAGCGCAAATAAGGTTCATAGCCTTGTCATAATCTATGCCGCACTCCTGAGCATAATCAGCCATAGCCTTTGCGAAAAGATAAATATAAGCCGGACTGCTGCCGTTTACAGATATAATCTCGTTCATATGCTCCTCTGTAATGTATTCACATACACCGCTGCCTGCAAACATATTATAAACTATCTGCTTATCTTCCTCAGAGATATTGTCTGACGGGCAAAGAGCCGAGGCGCCCTTGCCGAGCAACAACGGAGTGTTTGGCATAACTCTGACAACAGGGCATTTGCAATCAAGAAGAGTCTGAACATAAGCGATAGAAATACCTGCCGCAATAGAAACAAAAACTTTATTCTCTGTAACCTCAGGTTTTAACACCTCAAGCACCTCAGGATAATTCTGTGGCTTAACTGCAAGTACGGTAATGTCGCTTGCAAGCATTACATCGACCGCAGATTTTTTGATATTAATACCTTTTTTGCTCATAATATCACATTTGTCTTTATCAAGGTCAAATACATTGATAAAATCCGCTTTGCCGTCATTTTGTCCCATAAGGCTGCCGATAATGGCTGTTGCCATATTTCCTGCACCTATAAAACCGATTTTCTTCATTACAATACTCCCTTTCATTATATCATTGCGAAAAAATCCGAAATGATTTATAAACCAAAGCTCGGGTTACTTACACAAGTATAACTAAAGCCATATTTGTTTTCGTAGCCGTCCCTTATGTAGTCACCGTAAAAGAACACCTCTGCCTCGTCAACTCTGCGGTACAACAATCCCTCATAGCATCCGCCTGCGGCATGATGATATGCAAAAAAGTTTCTCGCAAAAGCCGACTTACTTACATTATCAAGGCTTCGGCTTGCCGATACAACCGACGCATAATCGGAATATATGTACCCGACAGTACCGTCTGTAAGTCTTATTTTATACCAATTACCGTTATACAGATTTCCGTCTGCAAATGTAAAGCTTGTGCCGTAAGACATAACGGTTACAACCGAGTATGAAGTTGACGCACCGCTCCTAAGATTTACGCCGTCGCCGCTTACATAACCCTGCACATCTGCGGCAGGACTTTGTGAAGGCAAAGCCGTTGTGTTAAGCAAAACATCAGATAAGTCGCTGTCATTATCTATTGCATATGCTCCTACATTATATGTAAAGCACACAAGTGCGTCAAATTGCTGTTGATTGCATTTTACATTATTTGTAAGCAAAAATCTGTTTACTCTTGTTGTGTAGCCGCCGCTGTTCACCGTCTGACAAAGGTAGGCATATGCCTCTGTTCTTGTAAGATTATTATAGAACTGTTCGCCTGACCATACCACCTTGCCATAACCCAAGGTTGCGTCACCTGTGATATAATCGGGAGTTACATTTGGTAAAAATCCCTCATAGTTTGCAATAAGAGAAATTATATCATCACTTGCTCTGCGTTCGCCGAGTACCGCAGTGGTAGTATCGGTAGATGAGGTAACAAATACCTCACCATCTGCGTCATCCTCTACCGTTTTATAAGAATTTTCATTCTCGGCAAGAGAGTAAGCTGTGTAGCTCCACTTGCCCGATGAGTTAAGAACTACTCCTGCCGACCATATATAGTGATTTCCCTCTTTTTGAATGGAATCTGCATGAAGTGTATAGCTTTTTGTGCCGTTTGTAATAATAAAGTACAAACCTCGTTTTGTATTATCAGTAATGGCATTCAGCGTAACAAGGCTGTTCAGCGGAGCTGAATTAGGAGATGCGTAAACAAAACGGACAGGCGCAGTTTTAGTTACCGTTACTATGCAAGTACCAGCACCGTCGCTTGTTTCTGCCGAAATTACGGCAACACCTTCATTTTTTGCATAGACAATGCCGTCATCAACAGTGGCTACATTTGGATTAGAGGTTTTCCAATCAACATATGAATCTGTGGTAAGGAAAACTGACTTATCTTTGTTTATGCTAACGGTTGAATCTGAAATACCTACATAACTGCCGCTTGAAACCGTTACATAGCATGACTCAGAAACACCGCCATATCTTGCGGTAATAACTGCCGAACCTGTGGCATTTGCATACAAAAGTCCGTCTGATGTAACCGACACAACGCTTGAATTTGACGAAGAATAGCTTACGCTGTTTGCGCCGTTTACATACAAGCTGCTGTAATTGCCACGATACATGGTAAGACTTGTTTTAGAAAGTCCTTTTCTTTGCGGCTCGTCACTCTTAATTGTTACATAATCGGCATAAACATAGCCTTTTATGCCGCCGTCAAGCTCAACATAATACCAGTCGCCGCTCTTTGAAATTGCCGTCAAAGCAGTGCCGTAGTCAAGAGTAGTAATAACAGAATAACCCGTACCTGCTCCCGACCTCATATTTACATCGCTTGCATTTATGTAGCCACTGCCAATAACCTTATCGTTTTGGCTTTCCTTTACAGAGGCGTACTCATAGTAAATATAGCCTTTTGTGCCATCGGTAAGGGTTATTTTGTACCACTCGCCGTTGTAAAGTGTTGCGTCATCAAAGGTAAACTCCGTATTGTACGGCATTACAGTCACAACGGCATAGCTTGTGCCTGCACCCGAACGAAGATTTACACCGTCATCGTTTACATAGCCTTGTGCTCCGCTTGTAACGCTTGCACTTACGGTTTGAACCGAATCGTTAATCTCAGCCGCATTTACAGGCAACGAAAAAAGCAGTAAAACAGCAATAAGAAAAGGAATTATTAATTTTTTGGCACTTGCTTTTTTCATAAAATTACCTCTGTCATTTTCTGTATTTAGGTTTAATAAGTTTGTTTCTCAAAATAACTATGTAGTATGTTACGAGCTTTGTTGCCGCAAGGTCGTAAATTATAAAGAATACATTACCTGCAAGCAAAAACAGCCACGGAACATACATACCGGCTATTGTATATTCCTCCATAGGTACAGCCAATAAAAATGCCGCTATAAAAAACGCACCGATTACAGCCGCGTTAAACACAAGATATTTTAAGACATACTGCGTGATTTTGTTTTTAATTTTTCCCTCTATTGCTCCTTTTATTATCGGATAATAGCCGAAAAACATTATATAATAAACCACTGCCTCCTTGTCACCCGCAAGGAAAAGCGACAGTAGAGAAACGCATAAATACGCTCCCCATGCCCAGCTGTGACCTGCCTCAATTACAACAACCATCAGCACAATGCCTGCCATACATGGAAATGCAAATGTGCCGAGCGGCACTAAAGATGTTAGCATCATCAGTACAAGTGAAAACGCACAAAGCACCCCGGAAATTGTAACCTTAAAGGTTGTTTTTAAAGGACTTGAAGATGATTTTTTCATATCAGCAACCCATTCTGCAACAGTTGCAAAGGCAATTAGTAAGACAGTTTATGCACAAACAGGTTGTGCAGGCATCACACATTGCACCTTCGCTCGTATTTGGAGTGCCCTGAGTATAGCCGCCGTAATTATAGCCCCTTTGACTGTTCATATTGTTGAGTGCGGCACGATACTCCTGATTATTAGGGTTCATATTTACAGCCTGTGTAAAATAAGAGTATGCCTGATTTGCCCAACCCTTGCGATATGCGCACATTCCCTTGAGATAGTGCCATTCGGCATCACGATACTGCTGTTCTGTATTGTCGAGAATTTGCTCAGCCTCGCTTATCATATTGCGCTGAATATAAATTCTTACTCCATGAAATCTTGTAGACTGATTAGAATATCCGCCTGCATAATTAGACGAAGAGCCTGTACCTCTGCCCTTTTGTCTTAACTGATTTATAGTATCATACGCCTCATTGATTTCCTTCATTTTCTGCTCGGCAACATCTGCAAGCGGACTGTCCGCATAATTGTCGGGATGATATTTTTTAGCTAACTTTCTGTAAGCCGCTTTTATTTCTTCATCGCTGGCATTTTCAGATACACCGAGTATCTCATAAGGATTATTCATCTTTACTTCCTTTCTTTGGCTCGTTTTTTGAGTTTGTTTTGCTTGTTATTTTATTCTGAATTTTCGGGAAACCTCTGAGCATCATATTGTCGAGTATTCCCTTAAATGGTTTTATATCAAGTAAAATATAAGCATCATATGCCCGAGCAAGGCATTGATTTAATGTAAAAGTAATTGTGTTGCTGTCGGCTGCCGAATTATCTTGCATTATAAAAGGGTTAAAGCCAGAAGATTTTAAATCTTTTTCTATATCGTCAGCCGCATCTATGAGATAAATCCACCTGCCTATATTGTAGCCGAATTCATACAAAACTCTGCTTTCGGTTTCATCTTTACCGTCATGTGCAAGAATTTTACCGAGCATTTGAGCGGTAGGGTCTGCCGAAATATCAACAGATGAATTACTGTCCTGCTCTATAATTGCCTGCTTGTCCATCATTTCAGCAACATATTCGTCAATCCATGGGTATAGTTTCTTGGCTTTTTTACGCTGATGAGAGAAAAACGGCTTTATCAATCTTGAAAAAAACGACTTAAAAAATCCGCTGTCATTTATATCGTCAATCAGCTTATAGTAAACGGTTATAATCGAAAAAGCCGACGCTTTCGAGAAATCATCGCTGTTACTGCAAGCAAAATTACAGCTTTTTAAAGGATTGCAGGTACACCTGCCCTTTTTAAAGCCGCCGCATGAGGAATGTAAGGACATTAAAAGCATTGCATAAAAAGTGCAGTCGTAGCTGAGAGTAAGACGAGTTAAAAATGAATAATCCTTACCCATTTGCTTGCACAATCCGCAATAAATAGCTTTGTATGTTTCAAATTCCTTTACAAGAAGTTCCTCTTTTTCAATCTGCAAATAACCGAACACTATATTACTCCCATATTATTACTCACAATATACTATACTATATTTTAAGGTAAAAAGCAACAGTAAGTATGCTGAAAATAAGTGATTATTAGGTGAACAAGGGTATTGCAAAACATTTGAATTGATTATAAAATATAAGTATTTGACAAACAAGAATTGTTATGGGGATTATTTATGAATGTTTATGACTTTGACAAAACGATATATGACGGCGATTCAACCGCTGATTTTTACATTTTTTCTCTTAAAAGGCACAAAAAAATACTTTTGCTTGCGCCATCGCTTTTCTGTGCTTTTTGTAAATTTTATGTTTTTAAAATTGGCACAAAAACTCAGTTTAAAGAAAAAATGTATAGATTTTTAAAATACTGTGATATTGAAAAGGATATAAAGGATTTTTGGAGTATTAATCTCGGCAAAATCAAGCCTTTTTACAAAAATCAGCAAAAGGAAGATGATGTTATTATATCCGCCTCGCCCGAATTTTTACTTGCTCCTGCCTGCAAAGAGCTTGGTATTAAATATCTTATGGCATCTGTGGTTGATAAAAATACAGGTACATACAGCGGAATTAACTGCCATGGCGAGGAAAAGGTAAGACGATACCGAGAAGTGTTTAAAAGCAAGCCGATAGATGAATTTTATTCTGACAGTTACAGTGATACTCCGCTCGCCAAAATTGCGGATAAGGCTTTTATTGTTAAGGAGAACAAATTATCCGAATGGGATTTTACAAAATAATTTACACAAACGAAAAGACAGACAGTGTGTACTGCCTGCCTTTTTGTTTATCAGCCGTTGCAACTGCACTCAAAATTACATTTTTCTCTTTCCTCTGCCCTTGCGTTAGGCGGGAAAAATGAATCATTCGGAAAGTCTACCCTATTAAATACTTCGCATGGGTCGTCGCTTTCAGGCTTACATTCCTTGCGAGGAATACAGAAATCATATGACGGAATCATTAACTGCACATTTCTCTCAAGCTGTGTAATTGTAAATATACCGATTGTTGCTCTTACGCCTGCATCTCCCGTAACGGCGAAATCATCACCAAAGTATGTTATTACACATTCGGGTATCGGAGCGCATGGAAGCGGAGGAACACAATCCTTTCTGAGCCTTGCGGAAAGTGCCATTGGCTCGGAAATCTGAACGGTGGCTTTTGGCATAATCTCTGAGCAAGCACACGCTGTCGGAGGCTGTGAGCAAACTATACAGCTGTCACTTGAAAAGCTCTTTGAATTTGATTCACTGCCATAGAGAACAGATCTTTTACCGTAAATTGCAAGTCCGTTTACCTTTGACGGAATGGTTGAGCCGCAGGTATAAGCCTCAAGCATTATATCAAAATAGAATGTAACATCAACAGCATAACAGCCTCGATGAAATGCAACCGACTCGACATTTACATCGGCGGTAATAACGCTTGCTTTACAGATTTTTACTGATGAGGCGTTGTTGATAATGCACTGATTGCAAGGAGTAAAAAAAACATCAAGATTACTAAGGCAATCCTTAGAGCCGCAGCTGTCATAAATACGGCTTGCGTTTATACATACCGCATCTGTGCATTTGTTTTCGGCAGACGGTTCACTGCCCGACTGCCTCGGAACTGTGCCGTATGATACATCTGGCATAAAATAACCTCCATAATAAGTATTAACAGGCTTACGCTCTGTAACAATACATTTTATGAAGGTTACGCTTAATTGTGAATATTCAGTTGATTATTTTAAATATGGCTGTAAAATTTCGTCAAGTTTTTGATTTATGTTTTTAGGGTTTGACAGTGTGTAATTTGAAAAGGTAATAAACACCTTGCTTTGGTCTTGTGCAAACAAGAATTTTGCATTAAACCTGTAAAATGATGTTTCATTGTAATAATTTCCGTATTCATCAACATACAAACCGTAAGCAAAACCTGACTTATAAGGTGTAAACATTTCTTCTCTGGACTCGGCAGTTAAAAACTGTGTATCGGTAAGTGCATCTGTCCATTTAAGCATATCATTAAGATTGGAAATCAACCCCATTGATGAATAAGCAACACCCGGATATAAATTCCACTCGTCATCATAAATATCTTGATAGCCTGTTGCGAGTTGATCTGTTTTTTCAAAAGTGGTAGAGGTCATAGAAAGCGGTTCAAAAATATTTTCCTTTAAAAAATCTTCATAGCTTTTACCGCTTGTCTTTTCGATTATGTCGCCGAGAATAAAGTAATCGGAATTTGAATACTTAAACTCATCTATTTTCTCTTTGTCTACATCCTGCGAAAAAATCCACTTCATTATAACCGAGTGATTTTCTTTAGCAGATTTATCATCTGCCACATCGTAAAGTGATGAATTTGCCCTGATACTTTCGTTTGATTTACCAAGATAGTCGGGCAAGCCCGTGGTCATAGTAAGCAGATTGCGGATAGTAATATCAGAACCGTACTTATAATCGGAATAATATTTATCAAGTGTATCTGAAGTGCTGAGTTTGCCCTGCTCCTGCAAAAGCATAATGGCGGCGGCTGTAAACTGCTTTGTAAGAGAACCGACATAATAATTTGTATTGAGTGAGTTATCGGTATGTGAGCCCTTGTCGGCATAGCCGTTATTGCCTATATATTCAAAGTCATTGCCTATTTTATAATAAACAGTGCCTCTGAATTTATTTTTTACAAGCGCATTATCAAACTGCGCCATAACAGTATCGCTATCTTGCTTAAGCTTTGCATAATTAAATACAGGATTGGTAGGCACTTCGTCAGCAGTGGCGGAAGCAGTAGTAAGTATCTGTGTAGACGCACCTGTGGAGTTTGTTGTCTGCGGTGCTGTTGTGTCGGTGGTCTGCGAATCTGTGCCGCAGCCTGTAAAAGCTACGGCTGAATATGCCGCCATAGCCACACACATAAAAGATTTTGCTAAAGCTTTCAAAAAAATCACCTCATCAGATTTTTTCCATTTTACTGAAATTAGCCATAAGAGTTTTTGTTCCTGCTTTATCGAAAGCAACCTCAAGCATAGTATCGTTACCCATTTTTTCGGTTTTCATAATCATACCTTTACCAAACACCTTATGGAATACGCAGTCGCCCTTTTTGTAAACAGTGCCTGATTTAACGGCAGGCTTTGTAAAGGTATTAAAGCTCTTATTCTGAGTATATTTTGAGCCTGCGCCGAAGCTCGATCCTGCTCCAATATTCACTCGACTTGCAGAAGTAGAAAATCCGTTTGCAGATGCAAAAGTTTTTCTCTCTCCTGTGTACTCAAGGAGCTCAGGCGGAATTTCATTTACAAATCTTGAAACCTTGTTATAGCTTGTATGTCCCATCAACATTCTTGATTTTGCCTTTGTGATATACAGCTTTTCTTTGGCTCTTGTAATACCTACATAGGCAAGTCTGCGTTCTTCGTTAAGCTCATCAGGGTTCATCATAGTAGCTATTGACGGGAAAACACTCTCTTCCATTCCTGCAATAAATACAACAGGAAATTCCAGACCTTTAGCGCTGTGCAAGGTCATCATAACCGATGAATCCGCCTCAGCGTCGTAGTTATCTATGTCAGTCTGCAAAGAAATTTCTTCAAGAAAGTTTGAGAGCGACGCCTCCTCGGCATAATCCTCCTCAAACTTAATAATGTTTGAAGAAAGTTCTTCGATGTTTTCTATTCTTACATCCGGATTATCTTTTTCTGTTTTAAGATATTTTTCATAGTCGGTATGCTCAAGAATTAAATTATATAATTCTGCAAGCGAATAATCGCCGCTCTGTTCAGCCTCGATAAGACCGTCAATGAGTGCAACAAAACCCTTGAGCTTTGTCGCCGCCCTTGTAAGCTGAGGATAGACATCGGCATCCTTAATTACAGAATAAATGCTTTCGCCAAGACCTGCGGCAATCTCCCCTGCTTTTTCAAGGGTAGTAGCGCCTATTCCTCGTTTTGGCACATTGATAATACGGCTAAGTCTTATATCATCGTGCGGATTATTGATAACCTGAAGATACGCAACCATATCTCTGATTTCTTCTCTGTCATAGAATCTTCTGCCGCCGATTACTCTATGCGGAATACCACTTCTTGACAATGCCTGCTCAATGGCATTTGACTGTGCATTCATTCGGTAAAGAATTGCAAAATCAGAGAATTTTCTGCCGTCTGCAACACCGTCAAGAATAGTTTTAGCTATAAATGCCGCCTCGTCACGTTCTGAATCCGAGGTGTGCACCTCAATTTTATCGCCAACGGCATTTTCTGTCCACAATGTTTTGCCTTTACGCATTGTATTGTTTGAGATTACGCCGTTTGCGGCATTAAGAATATTTTGCGTACTACGATAATTCTGCTCAAGCCTTATGATTTTAGCGCCCTTAAAGGTGTTTTCAAAAGATAAAATATTCTCAATAGTAGCGCCTCTGAATTTATAGATACTTTGGTCATCATCACCGACAACGCAAATATTACCGTACTTAGCGGCTAACATACTTACAAACTTATACTGTACCTTGTTGGTATCCTGATACTCGTCCACCATTATGTATTTAAACTGATTTTGATAATATTCAAGAATATCGGGACAGGTTTCAAAAAGATGAACCGTATTGCAAAGCATATCGTCAAAATCCATTGCGTCCGCTGTTTTGAGTCTTGACTGGTAAATTTCATACACCTTTGCAACAGACTGTTTAAGATTATCGTAACCAGCCTCTTTGAGCATTTCCTGTGGTGTAAGCATTTTATCCTTAGCTTTTGAAATCTCGTTGATAACCCTTTTTACAGGCAACATTTTCTCATCATAATTGAGCTGTTTTAAAATATCCTTGACGAGTTTTTTCTGATCGTCAGTACCATATACGGTAAAATGACTTGTAAAGCCTATTCTGTCACCGTATCTTCTCAATATTCTTGCGCAGGTAGAATGAAAAGTAGCCGCCCATATATTAGAGCCGCCGTCGGGAACAGCGTTGCAAATTCTCTCTTTAAGCTCGCCTGCCGCCTTGTTAGTAAATGTAATAGCAAGTATCTGCCAGGGTCTGCAAAGCTCAGACTGCAAAATATAGGCAATTCTGTTTACAAGAACAGTAGTTTTTCCCGAGCCTGCACCTGCAAGAATAAGCAAAGGGCCTTCTGTGCAAAATACAGCCTGCTGCTGCATATTATTCATATGTGAAAATTGTTTTTTTATTTCTGCTTGTACCATATCAAATACCCGTTTCGATATCATATGTGGCTAACACATATTTTAATTAATGATATTACCACTTGTTTTGGAATGTGACTTTGTTTTTACATAGGAAACGGGCGAACAGAGTCCGCCCGTATAATCTGACGATTTTATTTTATGTAACCGTAGAATGTTTCAAGAATTTCAGGACCCTGATCGGCTACGATCATTGTAACATAGTTACCGTCCTGAGTAACCTTGCAAGCCTCAACCATTGGGAGCTTTTCGGCATTATAACCTGAATACTGGGTAACGATTGAAGTGTATGTCTTTGAGAGAGCCTCGTTTACTCTTGCAGCTGCGTCTGAGTCAACAGCCTCTACAAGCACGATTTCTACTCTTGAATTACTGTCTGAATTGATTTCAGCTGCAAACTGCTTTACATCGGCAGTATCAATGCTGTAATACTTTTTAAGATCGTTTGCCTCTGTAAGCTCTTTTAAGTCTAAAGAATACTTAGAGTTAATGTCGGAAAGAACAGTTTTTAAGTCAACCTCTTTACTGCCCGAACAACCGACGAGAGCTGTAAGGCAAAGTACAAATACGGTTACCAAAGAAATTATCTTTTTCATAATTAACCTCCAAAACAAATTTAATAAAAAAATTACGCCGAATCTGATTGACTCGGCGTATTCAGATGGTCGAGGTGACAAGATTCGAACTTGCGACCCCATCGTCCCGAACGATGTGCGCTACCAAACTGCGCTACACCTCGATAAAAACAGCCCCGATCACTCGGGGCTATATTGGCTGAGGAATAGGGATTCGAACCCCAACAAACAGAGTCAGAGTCTGTCGTGCTACCGTTACACTATTCCTCAATGTTTATTGCTTATTGCTAACAGCCTTGCAATCAACGATGTACATTATATATCATTTGGTTTGATTTGTCAACACTTTTTTGAAAATATTTTTTAAATTTTCAAAAGTAAGTAATTGATTTACATCTGCTCACTGTGAACACCCTCGCAAACAACGATATTTATTATATAGCACAAAGTATGTTTTGTCAACACTTTTCTGCAATTTTTTCAAAAATTTTCCAAAAAGTTTTCAAAAAGCCAAAATTGCCCGATAATCACCGGCTTTTACTGAAAACTTCTTTTTAATCTGATATCGTCACCTACAAAATTCAGTCTTACTCCCTCGCCGTATATTCTTGAAATAAATCTTGCGGTATAGGTTTTTTCAAGTTCATTAACAGAAAGATTTGTATTTATAATCAAAGGTTTTCTTAAAAGCATTCTTGAATTGCAGAGATTATAAAACTGTGTATTAGAAAATGATGATGAAAATTCAGTGCCGAGATCGTCGATAATAAGCAAGTCGCATTTAGTAAGCATATCAAAATACTCTGAATCGCTTTGTTCCCTCGAAAAGTGCATATTACTTAATGTAGACATCAGCATAGGAGCAGATACATAGATTACTCCAAAGCCACGCCTTGTAACCTCATTGGCTATGGCAAGCGAAAGGTGAGTTTTGCCAAGGCCTGTGCCGCCACGCATAAGAATTGACTTTGACTGGGTTGTAAAGGTTCTCGCATACTGAACGCAGTAATTATAAATTTTCTGCATTTTATCGTACGGAGATACTCCGCTCTCTTTGTCAACTTCGTGACTGTAAAAATCAAGATTAAAGCTATCAAATGTAGAAAGTCTGAGAGGCGCAGTGCGGTTAAGCTCCTCACAGGCTGTGGCTACAAGCAGCCTTTTAAAGCAGTTGCAATATACGGTTTTGCCGTCTTTTTCTATATATCCCGTATCCTTGCAAAGCTTACAGTTGTAATGCGGTTCAAAGCAATTTTCATCGTAGCCGTTTTCAACAAGCAATTTTTTAACTTCATTTTGCATAGCAATGCTTTTGTCACGCAATTTTTCGGTATTCGCCTTTACATCTCCGCCATTAAGTACGGCACGAACCGCAAGTATTCCGCAGGAAGATATTTCCCTCTCAAGCTCCTCTATTTTCGGTACTCTTTTGTATACCTCATCACGCACCTGTTCTGCCCTTCTTTCGGCTTTTGTGCGCCTTTCTTCCATTCTTGCCCTTGTAGCTCTGAAAATTTCTTTGCTGTATCCCATTTATATCACCACACTAAATACTGTCGATTGTATCTAATCTTTGCAAATCATTTATATTATATGAAGCGTTAGATCCGTTTTTGCTGTTATTTCGGTTAGAATACTTACTTTGATTAGAATCAAGCCTTTTCAAATCATCAACATTAAATATTCCGCTCGAATTCCAGCGTTTTAAAATTCCGTTTATGTATCTGAAATCGCAGCTGCCCTTACTGTCTACACATCTTTCGTAAGCCTCTCTGAGCATTTCCGGCGAAAATTTCCACTCATTCACCCACAAATCAGCGTACTCCATCTGTTTTTTAGTAGGAGAGCCAAAATTTTTAAGACCGAAAGCCGCCGATACAACGGTAAAACTTTGGCTCGCCCTATGCGCCTGCTTAATTTTATTTTCGGCTGCCTCAATAGAAAACACTCCTGCATCTGACCAACGAACGCCTATGGTTTCTATTGCCCTAATATTTGATTTTCCTATGCTTATGCAATACTGAATAAGCATAATAATTACCTCGGCAGGAAGTCCGCAGGTGTTTTTTAGCATCAATAATGAAGACGCATCGGAATTTGATATTGTTTTGCCTAAGGCTGTCTGTGCCTCATTTACAAGCATTTTAAATTCTTCGTCCACCGCAAGCTGCTGTGCAACATAAACATAATCGGGGCGCTGTGGTCTTACAGGAATATGCTGTGGCTGCTCCTCACGCTTTTCTGTGCTGATTTCGTTATTTATGCTTTCTGTCTGATTAGTTACAGTTTCCGTTTCAAAATTTTCCTGCTGTGCAGGTGCAATTTCTCCGTTGCTTTTGCAGAAAATTCCTTTCATAACCCAATATTCAACTGCCTCTGGAATATCGGTTTCGTTTACACCTGTCGCTCTGCTAATATCTTTCTCACTTACATCTTCGCCGCTGTGCCTTAAAAGATACAAAAGCACCTTTAATTTAACTCCGTCCGAAAACTTAAGTCCCTCATCAACAACAGATGACGGAACGGCAAATATTGAATTCCAAGCTCCAAGATTAATTTTCATAGACATTTCATATACCTCTGACCAAATTTATTTATATCTTATCGTACCCATTATTATATCACACTAATTTTAAAAATCGACACATATTTTAAAATTTTATGGATTTTTTAAAAGAAATATGTTAGAATACATTTGAAATGTTTTAAGGAGGTAATATTATGAAATATACATACATCCCAAAGGGCGTTTGCTCAAGACAGATTAACCTTGAAATCAACAACGGTATTATTGATTCCTGCGAGTTTGTCGGCGGTTGTGCAGGCAACACTCAGGGCATTTGCGCACTTGTAAAAGGTATGGATGCTGAGGAGGCTGTAAAAAGACTTAAAGGTATTGACTGCCGAGGCAGAGGTACTTCTTGTCCTGACCAGCTTTCTTATGCTATTGAAGAGGCACTTGAGCTTGAATAAGCTAAAAGCCGATTTATAATTTAATATCAAAACTTAAAGCTCTCTTTATTTTGTGTAAAGAGAGCTTTGTTTTGCTTTATTTTGTACCTAAAACGGCAATTAATTTAAAAGTGCAATCAGTCTGCTTTAAAAGTGCCTGCCTCAATCTCGTCAATCATAGCAAGGCGCTTTAAATGTCTGTCGCCTTCTTCGGGAGTATTGAGGAAAATATCTGTAAACTTAACTGCGTCCTCTTCGCTTGTTACTCTGCCGCCCATGCAAAGAATATTTGCGTGGTTATGTCTGCGTGTCATTTCAGCGCAGAACTCATTGCTTACAACAGCCGCACGAATACCCTTGACCTTATTTGCAGCCATAGAAATACCTATGCCTGTGCCGCAGCAAAGAATACCAAGCTCACATTCACCGCTTGCAACTGCTGTTGCTACTTTGTAGCCATATACAGGATAATCTACACTTTCTGTGCTGTAAGTACCAAAATCCTTATACTCAATACCCTTTTCGTCAAGATATTTTTTGATTGCGCAGATAAGGTTATATCCGCCGTGATCACAACCGAGTGCTAACATTTCTTTTCCTCCATTTTCTTTTTAAGTTCTCTTTCAGCCTGTGGCAGTCTTAAATACATAGGCATTATCTCTGCCGCTGAAAGCACTTCCCCATTATTAAATTTTTCAATAGCTATTTCTGCTGTTGATGACGCTCTTTGAAATCTTACATTGATTGGTGCAAGCTCAACATTTGAGAGGGTTTCTTTCATTGCATTAAAGCAAAGCTCAGCGCCGTCACCCACAAGAATGATTCTTTCATTGTAGCCTTTAAGTTCTTCACAAAGCTCGGCAATAGATAATGCTCTGTCCTTGCAAATCCTTTCAAGTTTTTCGCCGTCACACTTAAAAAGTGCGTTATACACCTGTGCACAGCGAGCGTCCATAACCGAGCAAATTATACCTTTTGCAGACTGCAAATTATAGGCAAGGCTTTCAAGAGTAGATACCTCAATGCAAGGCAAATCATCGGCAAAAGCAAGTCCCTTTGCCGCAGCCACACCGATTCTAACGCCTGTAAATGACCCCGGCCCGCAGTTTACGGCAATAGCCGTAATGTCTGAGGTTTGCAAATTTGTATTTGTAAGCAGGCTTTCCACCATAGGCATAAGCGTCCTGCTGTGAGTGAGCTTTGTATTAATAAAGAACTCGCCTATTATTTTGTTTTCGTCACAAATTGCGGCTGACGCAGCTGTGGCGCTTGTATCTATTGCAAGAATTTTCATTGCAGATCAACACCTTCAATTTCAAAAATTCTGTCATCATCATTTTCGCCCTTGCTGATTCTTATTTTAATGCAGTCAGCAGGCAAAGCCTCTTCTATATTTTCGCTCCATTCAATTATGATTATGCCGTTGTCTATATAATCAAAAAAGCCTGTTGAATACAAATCGTCCCAGGTGTTGACACGATACATATCAAAGTGGAAAATATTAAACTTGCCAGAATATTCATTAACAAGAGCAAATGTAGGGCTTGAAACATTTTCTCCTGCTCCGAGCGCACCGGCAAGCCCTCTTGTAAAGGCAGTCTTACCCATACCAAGACCGCCAAAAAGGGCAATTACCTCTGTACCGCACAATTTTTCGGCAATTTTTGCACCGAGTGCCTCTGTTTCCTGTGCGTTATGAGTATTTATAGTAATCATCAGAATAAACCGTTAATTTTACCCTCGGCTGTAACATCAATTTTCTCTGCCGAAGGAACTTTTGGAAGACCCGGCATTGTCATAATGTCGCCTGTATATACAACTACAAAGCCTGCACCGTTAGAGAGTGTAAGATTTTTAACTGTGATTTCAAAATCCTTTGGAGCTCCGAGGAGTGTTGGGTCATCAGAAAGAGAATACTGTGTTTTTGCAATACATACAGGGAGCTTATCTCCGCCGAGTGTCTGAATCTGCTTTAATGCTTTTTCAGCAGCCTTTGTATAATTTACTCTTGACGCACCGTAAATTGTCTTTGCAATCTTGTCAACCTTTTCTTTAATTGTAAGGTCGTTTGAATAGATAGGAGCAAAATCGGCAGGCTTTTCGCAAGCCTCTACTACCTTTTTAGCAAGCTCTGTGCCGCCTTCGCCGCCCTTAGAGAATACATTTGAAAGGGCAAAGTCTGCGCCCTTAGACTTGCAGTAGCTCTCAATAAATTCAAGCTCCTCTGCTGTATCTGTACCAAACTGGTTGATAGCAACAACAACAGGAACACCGTATTTTCTCATATTGTCAATGTGAACGCCGAGGTTTTCAATACCCTTTTTAAGAGCCTCAAGATTTTCTTTTGAAACCTCTGTCTTTGGCACACCGCCGTTATATTTTAATGCACGACAGGTAGCAACTATTACAACGGCAGACGGAGTAAGACCTGCGTATCTGCACTTGATGTCAAAGAACTTTTCAGCGCCGA
The DNA here is from genome assembly GCF_003438075.1 of Eubacterium sp. OM08-24. GTDB lineage: Bacteria > Bacillota > Clostridia > Oscillospirales > Acutalibacteraceae > Ruminococcoides. The sequence continues at coordinate 597,499 of NZ_QSTA01000001.1, forward strand.
GGTCAGAGCCAAAGCCTGCCTCTGTAATGCAGTAATCGCCGAGCTTTAATGCGAGCTTGGTAGCACGAACACTGTTGCAGCCATGAGCGATATTTGCGAACGGGCCGCCATGCATAATAGCCGGAGTGCCCTCAAGTGTCTGAACGAGGTTAGGCTTGATTGCATCTTTAAGAAGTGCTGTCATAGCGCCGTCAGCTTTAATATCTTTTGCGTAAACAGGCTCGCCTGCGTATGTGTAAGCGATAAGAATATTGCCGAGTCTTTTCTTTAAATCTGAAATATCGTCTGCAAGGCAAAGAATAGCCATAACCTCAGATGCAACAGTGATAATAAAGTGGTCTTCTCTCGGAACACCGTTTACTCTGCCGCCAAGACCTACAACAATATTTCTCAAAGCTCTGTCATTCATATCAAGACATCTCTTAATGAGGATCTGACGAGGGTCAATGCCGAGTACATTGCCCTGCTGAATGTGGTTGTCAAGCATAGCGCAACAAAGATTGTTTGCTGAAGTAATTGCGTGCATATCACCTGTAAAATGAAGGTTGATATCCTCCATAGGCAATACCTGAGCATAACCGCCGCCGGCAGCACCGCCCTTAATACCGAATACAGGGCCGAGTGAAGGCTCTCTGAGTGCGATAACAGCCTTTTTGCCAATTTTAGCCATAGCCTGACCAAGACCGGCAGAAGTAGTTGTTTTACCCTCTCCGGCAGGTGTAGGGTTGATAGCTGTTACAAGAATAAGCTTTCCGTCCGGCTCATTCTCAAGTCTTTCGGCAAGCTCATCCGAAAGCTTTGCCTTGTATTTACCGTAAAAATCGAGTTCGTCCTCTTTAATTCCGATCTGTGCGGCAACCTCTTTGATAGGCAGTAAGGTCGCAGCCTGAGCGATTTCAATATCACTTAACATATTGAAAATACCTCCGTCTAAATATATTTCTTTAATTATAACAAAATAATCGGTCGCTATTATTCTAATATGTAATTATTTTTTACAATAAAATGCAATTTACACCGCTTTTTGCACTGTTATTTAAAATTAGTTCAATAAAACCATAGTTTTGAGATTACTATATCAAATTAAAATGAATTTCAAAAATTATTTTTTCTCCTCATTTTTACGCTCTTTCAACCATTTGAATTCCATTCTTAAGTCATGTATATTATCCTTAAAACATTCTATGGTTATGCGAGCAAACAAATAAGTGAGAGCTATCCCAAGCACTGCGATAAAAGCAATCATAAGAATTAATGATATTAATGAAGATATATCGTCAAAGCCTTGATTAACAAGTGTACTAATGCCAAGAACAGTTCCTAAAGCACATAATAGGACTTGACCAAAATACACTATATATTTAAACACAAAAAATAATATTTTTTTAGCCAATGCAAACGACCTCCTCATACTGTAAAAGACAAACTATAAGAGCACAAATCCATAGCGTAAAATTAAAGACTATTAATCTCTTTTGCCTTTTGTATAAGAATTGAGTTTTTATTTTCAAGCGTTTCGTCCATTACCATACCAAGCAGTTTATTAAGGGTTTCGCCGATTTGTTTTCCATCGGTTATTCCCATTTTAATTAAGTCGTGACCGTTAATGTCAAGCTGTTTTAATGTAAAGCAATCCTTTCCTTTTACGATTTCATCAAACGACTTGCAAGCCAAGTTGAATTTTTCGAGCTTTTCATCTCGCTTATACATTGACTGCGCCATTAGGTCGGCATACTGTACCTTTAACAAACGGCGCATATTTGTTTCACCGATTTTATTCATAACACGCCTAATCTGCGGTTTACTGCCTGTAAGTCTTACATCATGATAGGCAATCAATGTTACGCAATCATCAATAAACTCTCGTGGATATTTCAATCTTTCAAGAATTTGACGAGCCATTACAGCGCTGAATTTAGGGTGTCCTTTAAAATGCGACGTTCCGTCAGGATCTTTTTTGCAAGCCATAGGTTTGCCTAAATCGTGCAAAAGCATTGTAATTCTCAAAAGCGGTTCCGGGTCGATATTTGTCATTGCGCAGGTGGTATGCCGCCACAAGGTTTTATTGTGGTGCGGTGTGTGCTGCTCATAGCCAAACATAATGGTTATTTCAGGCAAAAATTCAGCAAACACGGTTTTAAATCTTCGCAAAATATACTCGCAGCTTTCTCCGCACACAAGTTTATTAAACTCGGATACAATGCGTTCGGCAGCAATGTTTTTCAAAAGATTTTTACATTCAAATATTGCTTGCGCAGTGTGCTTTTCTATTGCCATATTATAGCAAGACGCAAAGCGCAAGGCTCGCATAATACGCAGTGCGTCCTCATTAAAACGCAAAACAGGATTGCCCACGCAGCGCACTGCCATTAATTCAAGGTCATACGCACCGTCAAACGGGTCAACAAGACCCGTGCGTTCGCTGTAAGCCATGGCATTCACCGTAAAATCCCGCCGTGAAAGGTCGGTTATTAAATCATCTGTAAATTCTACATTTTCGGGGTGACGGTTATCAAAATATTCTCCGTCAATGCGAAAGGTTGTGATTTCATACACAACACTGTTTACCACAACAGATACAGTGCCATGCTTTATGCCGGTATCAAAGGTATGAAAATCTTGAAAAATTCTGAGAATATCGGTTGGCAAAGCATTTGTGCAAATATCCCAATCGTTAGGCTCTTTTTGAAGTAACGAATCACGCACACATCCGCCGACTGCATAAGCTGAAAAGCCGTTTCTCTCAATTCTGTCAATTATCATTCTTACATCAACAGGCATTTTGATTTTCATACCCTCAACCCCTTTCTTAGTTTTTATATTTATTTTTATTTTTTTCAATCAGCTTTTCTGCATAATTATACAGAAGATTGAAAAGCACAATAGTAAATGCCGATAATAAGCCGAAAAGAATTAATCCGTCAACCGAAAGCCATACAAGCGAGAAAAATCCGGCAAAGAAAACGCATCCAAGCACGATGCCGACAAAAGAAACCGCAAGCATGGCAATTCTGAGTGCATTAAACGGATAGGAAAGTCTTAAAATAAGCATATATGCACAAAGCGCTGTCATATATACGCAAATTGTAGAATATTCATCAGGCGCAAGTGTGGTAAATTTTGTAATTATAGCCATTCCGATAATATTCAGAACGGTGCAAAATGCCGCAGGAACGGCTCTTGCAATAATATTGTAGGTAAAATTGCCTTTGATTCTGTTTTTATTTGGCTGTAAAGCAAGTACAAACGACGGCAATCCTACTGTCAGAGCGCCTACAAGTGAAAAATGTATTGGCTCGAACGGATATGGCATATGGAAAAACACAAAGAATACAGAAAGTATAATGGTATAAATTGTTTTTACAATATACAGAGCAGAACTTTGCTCAAGGTTATTGATTGTTCGTCTGCCCTCTGCCACTACACCCGGCATAGATGCAAAGTCGTTATTAACAAGTACAAGCTGTGAAACATTCCTTGCCGCATCACTTCCTGCCGCCATTGCGATTGAGCAATCTGCTTCCTTGAGTGCAAGAACATCATTTACACCGTCACCTGTCATAGCAACAGAGTGACCGTTTTTCTTTAGCGCAAGCACAAGCTGCTTTTTCTGCTGAGGTGTAACTCTGCCGAACACACTGCAGGTTTCAGCAGCCTTTTCAAGCTCTTCCTGCGTTTTTACGGTTGTCATATCAACTGCATTTTCAGCGCCGAGAATACCTGTATCCTTGGCAATATTCTGAACGGTTTTCACGCTGTCGCCCGATATAACCTTTAGAGCAACTCCCTGCTCCTTAAAGTAATTTATAGTTTCATTTACATTTTCTCTCAGCTTATCTTTAATAAGCACAACGGCAAGCGGTGTAATGTCATCCGGCAAGCCGTTATTAAGAGATTTATCGGTAGACGCAAGCACGATAATTCGTACTGTATCTTTAATGTTTTCAATAGTTTTGAAAAGGTCTTTATACTTTTCTTTGTCTTTAAAAATAAACTCTGCCGCACCGATTATATAAGATTTGCCGTTGTCAAATTCTCCGCCCGACCATTTGGTTTCTGAGGAAAAGGCATAGAATTTTTTACAGCCTATATGCTTTTCATTCTTAACATATTTTTCGATTGCAAGCAAGGTAGCGTTTTTATCCTCGGAAAAATATGCAATTGATGCAAGCGCCGCAGTGATTTCATCTTTATTATTCAAAGGGATAATATCGGTTACATTCATTTCGTCTGTGGTGAGTGTGCCCGTTTTATCAAGGCAAAGCACATCTACCCTTGCAAGGGTTTCTATGCAATACATTTCCTGCACAAGCACCTTTTTTCTTGACAGTCTTATAATAGAAACGGCAAGAACAGAACTTGTAAGCAAAATCATTCCCTTTGGAATCATACCGAGCAATGCCGCAACTGTGCTTACAACAGTAGCCTGCAAGTTGCCGTCATTAATACCAAACTGTCTGATAAAGAAAGCGATACCGATTGGGAAAAGAATAAAAGTACAAATTTTTATAATTAAATTAAACGAGCGCAGAATTTCAGAATTAACTTTCTTTATGTACTTTGCCTCGTTATTGATTTTTGCGGCATAACAATCCGCACCGACCTTATCGGCTTTTGCGTAACATTTGCCAAGGCTGATAAAACTGCCCGAAAGCAATTCATCACCTGCATTTTTTTCTATAAGGTTTGATTCACCTGTAAGCAGGCTCTCGTTGACCTTGCACTCGCCCTCGCAGACTATGCAGTCGGCAGGAATTTGAGAACCTCTCGACAAAACGATGAGATCGTCCTGCACTATTTCCTCACGACTGATTTCGCACTCTGCGCCGTCACGCACAACGGTTACTTTCTTTTCAGAAAGAATTGTCAGCTTATCTACACTTTTCTTTGAGCGGATTTCCTGCACAATACCGATTGTAGTATTGGCTATCATAATTCCGATAAAAAGCATATTTTTGTATGAGCCTACAAACGCAAGTGCTACAAGCAAAACCAAATTTATTGCGTTAAACAGTGTGCAGATATTATCTCTGAAAATTCTGCCGATTGATTTTGTTCTGATATTTGAGGTAACATTTACCTTTCCCTCAGATATTCTCTGACTTACCTGTTGAGAAGTAAGTCCTTTTAAATTAGTTGCCATTTAAAATCCTTCCTATGTAATTATGTTTAATTTATAAAAATAATTACATTTTGCGCTTAATAACCCGATAAATCAAGTTTTCACTGCCAAATATTATTTTAATATTTTAAATAAGATGTTTTCTTATATTATAAATGCAAAAACTAAGATTGGCAACGGAAAGAAGGTGGTTTTTTGAAATTTTTTGAAAAATTTTTATCAGTTGCCCTGACAGCTATTATTTCCGTTTCAGCCGCCTGTATTCCCTGCAACAGCGGAGAACTGCCCGAATATGTATATCTCGGCGGCGAACCGTTTGGACTTAAAATGTATGCAGACGGCGTAATGATAGTAAATCTTGAAAGCTATTTTGACGGTTACAGATATGTTTGTCCTGCCAAAGAGGGCGGTTTAAAGGAAAGTGATATAATAAAGGAAATTAACGGAACGGAAATTACAAGCAATGAAACCCTGCGTGAAGTCACGCTTAATTCCTGCGGAGAAACACTTGATGTAACCTTTGTGCGAGATAACAAAACGCTCAGCAAGCAAATTACACCTGTAAAAAATACGGCAGGCAATTATCTTATCGGCGCATGGGTGCGTGACAGCAGTGCAGGAATAGGCACTGTAACCTATTATAACAGCGGTGAAAATTATTTTGCAGGTCTTGGTCATGGCATTTGCGATTGCGACACCTGCACTCTTATGCCGCTTGCGTCAGGTGAGGCTGTTGTGGCCGAAATAAGCAGTGTAACAAAGAGCAAAAATGGCAATCCGGGAAGTCTGAACGGATATTTTTCCGACAGAACTATTGGAGAAATGCTAAAAAACAGCGAAATCGGCATTTACGGTTCTTATAATAATTCGCTGATTGAAAGCAAAAACAAGATAGAGGTTGCCGACAAATCTGAGATAAAAACAGGCAAAGCAACCGTTTATACTACAATCAGCGGAAACAGTCCGCAGGCATACGAAATTGAAATAACAAGTATTAGCCGCAATGAAAATTCCAACGAAAGTTTTACAATTAAAGTTACAGACAGCCGACTGCTTGAGCAAACAGGCGGCATTGTGCAAGGTATGAGCGGAAGTCCTATTGTAATGAACGGAAAGCTGATTGGTGCGGTTACCCATGTGTTTATAAACTCTGTAAACGAGGGGTACGGAATATATGTCGGCAAAATGATAGAAAATTATCAATAAATGCTAATTTTTGTCATTCTTTAGCAGTTAATTATTTTAACTAAAAAAATTTGCTTTTTTATCGAAATTTTTTGCGTGGAAAGTATTGCCAAATTTACCATTTTATGGTAATATAATCTCACAGAATAATTACTGGGGGAAATTATCAATGGAAAAAGCAATCAAAATAATCATTACCGAAGACGCATCCGAATTTTCACAGGAAAGCAACGCAATAATGGAGAATTACAACATTTCGCCTGCTTTCTGTTCAAAAGACGGAGAAGAACTGCTGAGCCGAATTAAAGCCGAACTGCCCGATGTAGTCCTTATGGATTCTTTTATGACAAGGCTTGACGCAATAGGCGTAATGCGCAGTGTAAGACGGGAAAAGCTGAAAGCACCGCTTTTTATAGTTTTTTCATCTTTTCACAACGCTATTTTGGAACAGCAGGTTATGAATTCAGGCGCATCTTACTTTGTTTTAAAGCCGTACGATATTTCTGAGCTTTGCCAAAACATTGTAAATATGACAAAGCGCAGTAAGGAAAGCTATATCGGCAATCCTGTAATGTTCGACTCTTTCGGCATTGAGCTTAAAGTAACTGAGATTTTGCACGAGATCGGCGTACCTGCCCACATTAAAGGGTATCACTACCTGAGAGATTCTATCATAATGTCGGTAGAACATCCAGAAATTATCAATGCGGTTACAAAACAATTATATCCGTCGGTAGCCAAGAAATATGAAACAACATCATCAAGAGTAGAAAGAGCTATACGCCACGCAATAGAGGTTGCTTGGGACAGAGGCGATGTTGATGTGCTGAACTCATATTTTGGTTACACAATCCACAATGACAGAGGTAAGCCAACCAACAGCGAATTTATTGCAATGATTTCTGATAAGCTCAGATTGCAGATTAAAAACGCAAGCTGATTTAAATTCTTCAAGGGCTGTCCTAATGGGCAGTCCTTGAAAATATTATGACATTTTATGCTTAGAATATTCAAAAATTATTATCAAGCCCCCTTTTTGCATAAAAATCGCTAAACATTATGTCAATAATTTAAATGCGGTATACAATCAAATTAATATTGCAGCAACGAAACGAGGTTTTTATGAAAATAAGCAATATAACTATTTTCCAAAATATGACCGAGCAAGAAATAACTGCCCTTAATAAAAGCAAATTCACTAAAAAGCGAATATACGCAAAGAACACGCATATATTCCATATGGGAGATGTTGTTGACAGTATTGGCATTGTGCTTTCGGGAAATGTGATTATAGAAAATATTGACATATGGGGAAACAAAAGCATTATTTCCTATGCAGGCGAGGGAGAAGTTTTTGCCGAAACCTATGCCCTCACAAGCACTCCTATGATGGTTGATGTTGTATGTGCGGAATGCTGCGAAATTCTTTTTATAAACTTAAAAAACATTCTCAAACCTGAAAACAGCCATAATTTGTGGTATCCTAAGTTTATGAATAACCTGCTTATGCTATCTGCTCAAAAGAACCTTGCGCTTTCTCGCAGAATATTTTTCACATCTTCAAAGGCAGTGCGCACAAGAGTTCTCGCCTACCTTTCTGAGCAATCCGTAAGAGCGCAATCGACCGATTTTGAAATTCCGCTTAACCGTCAGCAAATGGCGGACTACTTAAACCTCGACCGCAGCGGTTTATCGAAAGAGCTTAGCAAAATGAAATCAGACGGAATTATTGAATACAGAAAAAATCATTTTATCCTTTTGAATATGGAGAATAATTTATAACGCAACAAATAAAATTACATATATAAGCACAGAAAGGCATTGGCAAAGAAAATGTAGTATCTGTTCTTATACCGAGATGCGAATATATGGTGATTGCATCTTTGGGTGTATTAAAGGCAGGTGCTGCTTATCAGCCGCTTGACCCGTCTTATCCGCCTGAAAGGCTTAGCTTCATGATAAACGATTCATCAGCAAAGTTGCTTATTGCTGACGAAAGCCTGCTTGAGCTTTTGCCTGATTACAAGGGAGATATTCTCCTTACAAGGGATATTCTTAATCTTCCAAAATCAGATGCAATTATTGAAAAACCACATCTGGATGATTTTTGGCTTTGAGGCAAATGTCAAGAAAATGATGAAAGGCTGTACTGTAATCTCTATTGAAGATGAGCTGCAGGAGTTTATGCTTACTGCGGCGGTAAGAAAACCACAGGCTGAGGAAAAGGAAAAAGTGCACAAGGCTCTCTACCCTCTCTCAAAAACACAGCTTACCTTATTTATAGCTCAGGCTCAACAGGAAAGCCAAAGGGTGTTATGCTCAGACACATTGGCATTGCAAACTATCTTACATACAGTGATGCTAACATTCAGGTAAAATATGTTGTTGACAACTGCAAGGTTTACGGTTCTGTTACAACAATTTCATTTGATATGTCACTCAAAGAAACTATGCTTTCACTCTGCAACGGACTTACCCTTGTATTTGCAAGTGACGAGCAAACTGTAAATCCAGTTTCACTCGCTAAGCTCTTTAAGGAAAACAATGTTGATGTATTCAACTCTACCCCATCAAGATTACTGCAATATATGGAGTTTGACTACTTTGACTGATAAAATTTAATAAACAAAGTGTAGGATTAATTACGCTTTCGCACGCAAAAAAGGTGACTGAGTTTCAGCCACCTTTTTTACTAATTGTTTATATTAAATGTTGCAATCGTCAAGTATACTGCGTAAGGTATCTGCGGATTTTTTTAAATTTACTTTCTCTTCGTCACTCAGAGAAATCGGCACCTTTGTTTCAAGGCCGTTTGCTCCGACTATTGACGGCATACTAAGCACCACATCATCTATGCCAAATTCACCATGCATCATTGACGATATAGGCAATATTGATTTTTCGTCACGAATAATCGCCTCGCAAATTCTCTTAACCGCCATAGCTACGCCATAATATGTAGCTCTCTTTTTAGCAATAATTTCATATGCGCTGTTTTTAACCTTTTCTGCAATATTTTCCTGCGACTTATCATGGTTATAGTGACCTCTCATCTCGCAAAAATCATCAAGCGCTATACCTGAAACATTTGCACTGCTCCATACAGCAATCTCGCTGTCGCCATGTTCGCCGATTATATAAGCGTGCACACTCTGACTATCAACCGACAAATGCTCTCCAAGCTGATACTTAAGTCTTGCGGTATCAAGCACTGTGCCCGAACCGATAACTCTGTTTTCTTCAAAACCCGAAAGCTTGAGCGCTGTATATGTGAGTATATCAACAGGATTAGCTACTACAAGCAAAATACCTCGGCAATTTCTTTTTGCTATTTCAGGGATAATACTCTTGAAAATCCCTACATTCTTATGAACAAGGTCAAGCCTTGTTTCTCCCGGCTTTTGACCTGCACCGGCTGTAATAACGATAATTGATGCGTCTACTATATCGTCATAGTCGCCTGAATAAATTTTCATATTGCCTACAAAAGGAATACCATGGCTTATATCCATAGCCTCTCCTTCCGCCTTATCTTTGTCAGCGTCTATCAAGACAATTTCTGAAAACATTTTACTCTGCATTAATGCAAACGCAGATGCTGAGCCAACAAAGCCACAACCGATTATTGCAATTTTTCTTAAATTAACTTTATCCATAATTTTACCCCCTAAATATTATTATGTTCAAAATAAGTCAGTAATTATTATTGATTTTACTCTATTATAACACATATTTTCAAAAAATCAAGTAAATTAATAATAATTCTCATTTTTATTAATTATTTTTGAATGGCTTGACAACATATATTAATATTTTATATAATTAAAAAGTATCTTGTTTTTTAGGAGATTGATTATGGAGAGAGAAAATTTTAAATCCAAACTTGGATTTATACTTGTAAGTGCAGGCTGTGCAATAGGTATCGGCAATGTATGGCGATTTCCTTTTGTTACAGGACAAAACGGCGGTGGAATTTTTGTACTGCTTTACCTGCTTTTCCTCGTAATTATGGGAATACCTGTACTCACAATGGAACTTGCTATTGGCAGAGCAAGCAAAAAAAGTGCCGTACTTGCCTATAAAACACTTGAAAAGCCAAAAAGCAAATGGCATATTCATGGCTGGTTCTGTATTCTCGGCTGTTACCTGCTGATGATGTATTACACACCTGTTTCCGGTTGGATGCTGAGCTACTTTTTCAAATTTGCTACCGGCACATTTGAAAGCGGAATGAGCTCCGAAGATGTAAGCAATGTATTTTCTAACCTTATGTCTAACCCTACCGAAATGATTATTTGGATGGCAATTATGGCAATCGCAGGATTTTTTGTATGCAGCAAAGGTATTCAGAACGGCATTGAAAAAGTAAGTAAAGTTATGATGATTTTATTGCTTACGCTTATAATCATACTTGCGGTAAACAGTCTTGCGCTTACAGGTGCAGCAGAGGGCATAAAATTTTACCTTGTGCCTGATATGGAAAAGGTTAAGTCCATAGGAATCGGACATATAATTACTTCTGCAATGAGTCAGGCTTTCTTTACACTTAGCCTTGGCATTGCGTCAATGGAAATATTCGGCAGTTATATGACAAGAGAAAAAACACTTCCGAGTGAATCTATTAAAATATGTATTCTCGATACCTTTGTTGCAATTACAGCAGGTCTTATTATCTTCCCTGCTTGTTTTTCTTACGGAGTGCAACCTGACCAAGGCCCTGCGCTGATATTCGTTACATTGCCAAATGTATTCGTCAATATGGCAGGCGGCAGAATATGGGGTACATTATTCTTTTTGTTTATGACATTCGCTTGTTTTTCAACGGTAATTGCCGTATTTGAAAACCTGATCTCATTCAGTATTGATATGTTCAATCTGAGCCGTACAAAAGCGGTAATAATTAACGCAATAATTATGCTTATTGGTTGTTTGCCATGTATATTCGGATTTAATATTTTAAGCGGATTTAGTATTTTTGGCAAAGGCGTACTTGATATTGAAGATTTTATTGTAAGCAATCTTCTTTTGCCTGTCGGTGCATTTTTGTATTCACTGTTCTGCTCAACAAAATTCGGTTGGGGATTTGACGGCTACTTAAATGAATGTAACCAAGGTAAGGGCATTAAATTTCCAAGATTTATAAAGCCGTATGTAAAATATATACTTCCTGTTCTTGTATTGATAGTATTCATTTCAGGATTTATACCGCAATGATAATCTAAGCAACACCACACAAAGGGAAATAATCTCTTGTGTGGTGTTTAATTTTGGATGAAAATGTTTGATACAAATTATTTTACTCAAATAATATAGGTTCATAGTCAATAGTTGGTGTTAAGAACATAGTTATTAAGTCTTCCCCTTGAGGTATTCCCTTGATAAGGAAAATGTCGCATAGCGACAAAGGGTTTGCCGTTTTCGCAGAAAAAAGCTGTCATGCAAGTGACTGATGAGGTGTGGAACTCGTTAAGAGTTCTTTTATATCAAAGTTTAGATTAGAAAAAAGCGCCGTAAATGGTGACACCACTTCCGTCATTTTCCCAGAAAATGCCATCTTTCCCTCAAAGTGGAAGGCTTTTTAGTTTGATAAAATTTTTATGATAACATCATTACCCCAACATTTAGAATAGAACCACTTTTAAAAAGAGTCCAAACAAAAAACGGGCGACAGCCTAAGCTATCGCCCGTAATTATAATAATAACAATTATCAGTATTTAATACTATTAACCAGCAAGTTCTTCGCCTGCATGACCTGTGCCTGTGAAGCCACCTGCAACATACTTCTGAAGAGCTGTTACATCAAGAACATTGACTTTGCCATTGCCGTCAACATCAGCAACTGCCTCATTAACAGTTACATCAGCATATTTAGCAATATACATCTGGAGAGTTGTGGTGTCGTTAGCATCAATCTTGCCGTCGCCGTTTACATCACCAATATATGTCTTAGGTACAGTATCTGTAACAGTTACAGTTATAACTGCACCTGTCTTTGAAGCATAATTGAAGTTTGAAAGGTCAATTCTGAGTGTTACATCAGCAAGCTCATATGGTACATTAACGATGAGGTTCTCACCATTGTATACAGCGTCAAATGCAACGCCGGATTCAGGTGTGAATTTCTCTTCTGCACCGCCCCAGCTGTCAGCCCATGTGCCGTTAGCTGCGAACTTAACCTGGTAGTTGTCAAACGCAGTTACATTGTGATATGTAATCTCATAAACCTTATCTGCAACCTGCTCCATCTCATTAGCTGTCTCATCCCAAGCTGCACCATTTAACCATGATGCATCATCAGGATCACCGTTACCAACAGCATGCATACTTGTGATTACAATATCTGTAACAAGCTTTACTGCATCGCCTGTTACTGTAATTTCGCTTGTTGATGGGTTGTATGTAACAGTAACATCACATGTATCTGTTACATCAAATGTTATATTATTGCCTGTAGCATCGCCAATCCAGTTCTGCTCGCCGTCAGCTGTATTTTCTACAACTTTAATCTGGAGCTTTTCAGCAGGAGCAACTCCGCTAAATACCTTTGTATATGTACCGTCAGCATTCTTTGTCATTACATTTTCAGGTGCTTCAGCAGGACTACCCTTCCATAAAACACCGCAAATCTCTTCTGAACCCGCTACTACATATGTAGATTCAGCTTCAGGTGTAACGCCGAGGTATTCAGCAATTTTTTCAGCAGATGCTGTGTTAGGATATGCTTCAGGATCAGCAAGCTCATCGGCATACTTAGATACATATAAATCGTAAACATCCTTAGGAGCTGCATTGATGAACTCGTTTGCACAAGTCTCCTGTACCTTTTCAGGAGTAAGCAAAGAAGCATTCTTTACACCATAGTCATGGAGGAACTGAGCTACCATTTCTTCAGCTGTGATACTTGTAGGAATGCTCTCGCCTACTACACGACCTGTTGATGTGATTTCGAGCTTAGGACCGTAAACAGCGGCATTAGCCTCGCTCTTCCAAACTGATCTATAGTCCTTTTTCTGTGAGTCTTGAGAGTTTTCGTATGTTTCGCCTGTAACAACGATTGTATCGCCGTAGCATGACTTGCCCATGGTTACATTACATGTCTGATAGCCCTTGTCGCCTACAATTGAGAAAATAGCTACATAATCCGCACCATCTTTAAGCGTTCTTTTATATTTTGCATCAATATCGTACGAATAGATGTTGCCACTGACATATTTACAGACCTCACCCTTTGTCTGCCATGAAGTTTCCTTATAATCAGGATCCCCGGCAACTGCATATGTATGAGCGTAAACCTTAAGTTCGCTTACATCTGTTTTTACTAAAGCGTCTGCCCAAATCTCGGTCGGAACTTCAAAATAAATTTTTGTGTCGGTTACATCTTCAGCTGCTGATACTGAAAAAGCGGTTACGGCAGATGTAGAAAATGCCATAAGTCCTGCAACTGTAAGACTGAGAACCTTATTTGTTTTTCTCATTGGAAAATCCTCCTTTTATTTACTCAAATTTGTGAGTATAATTATTATACACTATTTTTTAAAGAAATGCAAGGTATTTTATATAAATTAATAATTTTTTTATAAAAATTTTAACAACTAAATAAAAGTATATTACCACATTTTAATTGACATAAGCGGCAGTTTGTAGTATTATTTAATAGTATAATTTTATGTATATGATTTTGTAAATATTTGAAATGAGGTTACAGATATGGACAATTCAAAAAAGACTATGGAAAAAATTGTTGCTCTTTGTAAAGGCAGAGGCTTTGTATATCCGGGTTCGGAAATATACGGCGGACTTGCAAACACATGGGACTACGGCCCACTCGGTATGGCTCTCAAGAACAACATCAAGCAGGCTTGGCTCAAAAAGTTTGTTCAGGAAAACAAGTATAATGTAGGGCTTGACTCTGCAATTCTTATGAATCCGCAGACATGGGTAGCGTCAGGTCACCTCGGTGGTTTCTCTGACCCGCTTATGGATTGTAAGGAATGTAAAACCCGTCACCGTGCAGACAACCTTATCGAAGATTTTGACGGTACAAATGTAAGCGGCTGGTCAAACGAGAAAATGACTGAATATATTAAAGAAAAGCAGATTCCTTGCCCACAGTGCGGCAAGCATAACTTTACGGACATTCGTCAGTTCAACCTTATGTTTAAAACATTTCAGGGTGTTACAGAGGACAGTAAAAACGAAATCTATCTCCGTCCTGAAACAGCACAGGGTATCTTCGTAAACTTTGCAAACATTCAGAGAACAAGCCGTAAGAAAGTACCTTTCGGCGTTGCGCAGATCGGTAAGTCTTTCAGAAACGAGATTACACCGGGCAACTTTATTTTCCGTGTTCGTGAATTTGAGCAGATGGAACTTGAGTTCTTCTGCAAGCCGGGTACAGACCTTGAGTGGTTTGAGTATTGGAGAGGTTTCTGCCGTGATTGGCTCTATTCACTTGGTATGAAAGCTGAAAATCTCAGACTTCGTGACCATGCAAAAGAAGAGCTTTGCTTCTATTCAAAGGCTACAACCGACTTTGAGTATCTCTTCCCATTCGGTTGGGGCGAACTTTGGGGCGTTGCTGACAGAACCGACTATGACCTTACACAGCATATGAACACAAGCGGCAAGTCACTTGAATACTTTGACCCACAGACAAACGAAAAGTACATTCCATATGTAATTGAGCCGTCACTCGGTGTTGAGCGTCTGTTCCTTGCTATTATGGTTGAGGCTTACGATGAAGAAGTTATCGACGAGAAAGACACAAGAGTTGTTCTCCACCTCCACCCTGCGCTTGCACCGTTCAAGGCAACTGTTCTTCCTCTTTCTAAAAAGCTCAACGATAAAGCACAGGAAGTTCATGATATGCTTGCCAAAGACTTTATGGTTGATTACGATGATGCAGGTTCAATCGGTAAGCGTTACAGAAGACAGGACGAAATCGGTACACCGTTCTGCATTACATATGACTTTGAATCTGTTGATGACGGTTGCGTAACTGTTCGTGATCGTGACACAATGGCTCAGGAAAGAGTTGCAATCGACAAGCTCAACGAGTACATTGCAGAAAAAATTAAATTCTGATTTTTCTAAAATCAGGAGCACATAAATTAAAAGGCAGTAACATTCTACTCGGAGTGTTACTGCCTTTGTTTTTACAAATTATTCGTCAAGATAAGAATTAAGGAAAATTGATGCGAGGCTGTCAGGCAAAATATTCTTTCTTGCCTCTTCCTTTTCAAACCATTTATATTTATCAATTTCGCCGTTAGTGTTCAATTCACTGTCATCTTTCACAAATGCCGTAAAATTGCACATAAGGGTATTTGACGGTTCATAGAACTTAGTGCGATTAAATTTTATATGCGAAACCGTCATACCTGTTTCCTCTTTTATTGCTCTTGCAACAGCGTTTTTCTGACTGCTCGCCACGATTAATATAGCCTGCCACAAGAATATACACGGGCTTTCCGTAATGCTGAAAAAGCATAATTTTTCCGTTCTGCTCATTTACAACAATCATACTTACGGCGACATTATACACAGGAAATCTATACTGATTGCATTTCTCACAAAAAGGCACAATGTCCTCGCCTTCAAGCTCTTATTCAATAAGCTTTGCACCACATTCAAAGCAAAAAGCTATATGGTGATTTGATAAACAATTTATATATCATCAACTCTTAAGGTATTACTTTAATTATCCATTATATAATTACATAACAAAAACTCAGTAAATAAGCTAACTCAAATAGCTTATCTGCTGAGTTTTTTATTTACAAAAATATTTTTACGCTGATTATACGCATATTCTCACGCCCTTGGGTTGGTGCTTTCGGGCTTGCGAATATCTGTCAGCAGGAACTGCTCCCAAAGGTACCACTTGCCATCCTTGGCTTTGCGTAGTTTTATCGGACGGGGACTGTCTGCACCGCCAGAGCTTATGAAAAGCTTTGCTATTCCCTGTTCCTCATAGGAATACTGATTTTCGCTGACCTCAACGGTATATGGAGCATTTGGCTGATAGTCGTTTTCGGGTGTTGCCCCCACGAAATACGAGCGAGGTACATAGTCCTTTGCACGAAAACGGTCGGCGATGAATTGCTTATCTGCGCCGTTTAGCGGTCGAGGTCCACGCAAAAAATCAAGCATTTTTAATGACAGTTCACTGTTCTGCGGATAAAAGCAAAGGGCAAGCACCGTCATTGCCGCTGTCTGAAACGGAGTAGACATTGCCGCTGACGGCAAATTTATAAATTGCTCATAGCTTTGCGGCAAAGTATCAAACACAATTCTTTCGGTTTTGTTTCCTGCGTTTTGCACTGCTTGCTTTACGGAATTACCGACTTGGTTAATTGCTTTGCCGGCAAACATATCAAATAAGCCCATACTTAGCACTCCTTTACATCAAATTTATATAGCCCTGAGCAAAACTCCAAAAGTGTGATAAACACTGGATTTTTGCAGGGCGTTTTTTAATTTTATCACTATAAAATATAGAAACAGCCAACCAAATATCGTATAATTAAATTGCAACAAACCAACGAAAGGGGTTGGCTGTCATCTATCGCCAAGAAATTTTACAGGATATTACACTTTTCACTTCACAACCGAAAGCAAAATTCTATTCCGATTTTAGCTATGAACAAGGACGGAAAGTGTCGCAGTGAGGGAAGAATCAGGCAAAAATACTGCTGTCCCTTCAGAAATTCAAAATTCGGTTGTTGTCCCTGTAATCATAAAAACCGGAACAACGGTAAAAAACATAAAGGCTGTAAAAAATACATTACCGTTCCCGATGATTACAGACTTTCCATTGACCGTAACTGTAATCTCTTTTAAGAAAATTTATTCGCTTAGAACCGAAGCTGAACGATACAATGCTCGTTTCAAACAGACCGGTCAGGAGCGGCTTTGGGTTCACAGTGAAAATGCTGCAAAAAATCTCAATACCATTGCTCATATTGCTTTGCTTGCCGTTGCTTATGCTGCTTTCATCACTAATTCGAATTATTCTGTTCGTTGCTTAAAATCTGCTAAAAGAATTGCTTAGCTCGAAAGACTTAATATTTCAAGGTAAGTTTTGAACATTTTGTTCAAGGCTTGCTTTGCTGTGCACTTGTGTTTGCTTTTTATCTCATAAGCTCTTTATTTAGTTTTCAATCCATGCGTTTTGCTCATCACTATTTAATTACGGTATATTTATATTATACCTCATTGTCTAACAAAAGGGGAGCATTTCATTTTATACTTTGATTATCTTTTCAAATTTAATTCCGGATGTCTTTTCGGCAATCTATCCTTAATAAAACATCGGGGTAAATAAAACAAGATAATTCTTTAATATTTTGAAAATTGTCGTTTTGTCAATCGGATAGATATCCGTTAAGATGTGTACTGTGCCACTTCCACGCAGTTTCTATAATTGTTGAAAGATCATCATATTCGGGCTTCCAGCCAAGGATATTCTTTGCCTTGTCGCTTGAAGCGATAAGTATGGCAGGGTCGCCTGCTCTGCGTTCTTCTTCAATTACTTTTATCTCTTTTCCTGTGACCTTTTTAGCCGTTTCAATAACCTCTCTTACCGAGAAGCCGACGCCGTTGCCGAGGTTAAAAATATTGCTTTCGCCGCCGTTTAACAGATACTTAACAGCAAGGATATGTGCCTGTGCAAGGTCTGTAACATGAATATAGTCACGGATGCAGGTTCCGTCAGGTGTGTTGTAATCGGTTCCGAATATGCTTATATGGTCCCTTGTACCGTTTGCCGCCTGCAAAATAATCGGGATAAGATGGGTTTCCGGGTTGTGCGCCTCGCCGATTTTTCCACTGATATGAGCACCGCAGGCGTTGAAGTAACGCAGTGAAACATACTTCAAGCCGTGTGCCTGCTGAGTCCAATAGAACATTCTCTCCATTGCTTTTTTTGTTTCACCGTAGCAGTTAGTCGGATTGGTCGGATCATCTTCAAGAATAGGTGTATGTTTTGGTTCGCCGTAGGTTGCCGCTGTTGATGAAAATACAATATTTTTGATATTGTGTGCAACAAGCGATTCAAGCAGTACCTTTGTTCCGCAAAGGTTGTTGTCGTAGTACTTAAGCGGATTTATCATACTTTCGCCGACAAGTGAATTTGCCGCAAAATGAATAACTGCGTCAATGCCATTCTCCTTGTCAAGAACAGCGTCTATTTCCACTCTGTTTCTCAAATCGCCCTTGTAAAACTTTGCCTTTGGATGCACAGCCTCAATATGACCCGTTTCAAGGTTGTCGAAAATTACAACCTCGTTGCCCTGCTCGATAAGTCTGTAAACAGTGTGCGAGCCGATATATCCGGCACCTCCGAGCACAAGAATTTTCATGGTTTTTCTCCTTTCCGGAAATTATCTCTGTCATTTTATTCATCAAGTAAAAGCCAACTAAAACCATATGGCTTTAGTTCAATGGAAATACTGCACACCTCATCATCAGTGAATAAATCTCTTCCGCTTTTTACACCGTCAAGAAATACGGATTGATGGTTATCACTAAAATTAAAATATGCAAGCAGCTTTTTATTTTCATATTCTCTGCAAATTCCCAGAACGCTGTCAGAACCTGTATCCACTGTCTGAAAATCTGCTTCTGCTCTGAAAACCTCGTTTTCGGCTCTGCATTTTTCAAGTTTCTGAATACTCTGAAAAATCCTGCCCTGAACCGTATCTGAGTCATCGCAGTTTTCGGCAAGTTTCCAATTAAACTTTCCTCTGTGCAGATAACGGCTGTCAACACTCTTTTCGGGATTATCGTGATAGCTGTAATCATTGAGCTGTCCTATTTCATCGCCGCTGTAAAGAACGGGAATACCGCTTTGCGTGAGCATATAAGCGTGGAGCATAATATCACAGTCAATTGATTTTTCAAGCTTGTCCGTATCTTTTTCTTCAAGTGCAGCTTCTATTCCGCAAAGACTTGCCGTTGTTCCGCAAAGCCGAGCGTCACCGAGCCTTGGGTCATTATTATAAAGCTCTCCCCTTGCGTTGCTGTCGGGAAACTTTCCCGTAAAATAATCATTAAGGAATTTTTTATGCGGTATCTCGCTTATGCCGAATTGCTTTAGCCAATCATAATCCAGTCCCCAGCCTATGTCATCGTGACAACGCAGGTAGTTTAAAAAGATATAATCTTTCGGCAACTCGGAAAGCTGATTCATCTGACGTTTAAGAAGTCTTACATCTTTTGTTGCAACGGTGTGCCATGTACTTGCCATCGTTGTTACATTATAAAGCATATGACATTCAGGCTTTTCAACAGTTCCGAAATAAGGCACAACCTTTGACGGCTCCATAACAACCTCACCCAAGAGCAGTACGGAGGGACAGACAATTTCCGTTATTATTCGCATCATTCTGACGAGTGAATGAACCTTAGGAAGATTACGGCAGCTTGTTCCAAGCTCCTTCCAGATATACGGAACAGCATCAAGTCTTATAACATCAATTCCTCGGTTTGCAATTGAAAGCATATTTCCGACCATATCATTGAACACTACGCAGTTTCCGTAGTTCAAATCCCATTGATAAGGATAAAAGGTAGTCATCACAATTTTATCGCAGTCGTCAAGATAAGTAAAATTACCCGGTGCTGTTGTCGGAAAGACCTGCGGAACAGTCTGTTCAAACTTATTGGGATATTCCCAATCATCAAAGAAAAAATATCTTTTTTGAGCTTCAGTATCGCCGTTTCGTGCTGCTCTTGCCCACTCGTGGTCCTCACTTGTGTGATTCATAACGAAATCAAGACAACAGCTTATTCCGTTTTTATGACACTCGGCTGTCAGCTTTTCAAGTTCAGCCATTGTGCCAAGCTCGTGCTGAACCTTTCTGAAATCAGATACGGCATATCCGCCGTCACTCCTGCCCTTTGGAGTTTTCAGTAATGGCATAAAATGCAAATAATTAACCCCGCATTTCTTCAGATAGTCAATTTTTTCTCTTACACCTTCAAGGTTGTCTGCAAAAGCGTCAACATACAACATCATACCGATTATATTCTTCGTTTTATACCAATCGGGATTTTTCTCTTTTTCTATGTCAAGCTTTTTCAATGAGCTTTTTCGGCTCTTGTAATACTCGTATAATGAATTACATAACCAGGAAAAGGCTTTCATATCATTGTTATAAACTTCACAATACAGCCATTTCAGCTCATCATAGCGTTTTGAAAAGCGTTCAACAAATTCCTTTTCCCACTTAGCTGATTTATTCACTACTCATCACCTCAATTTATGGTAATCTGTCAATCTCTCCGATAGTAGGCATAGCAGGTATCGCACCGCTTCTGCTTGTTGTAATTGCCGCCGCATTGTTTGAAAATGCCAGCATATCCTTTATTTCGTCCTCCGTCAGGTCTGACGGGTTGTATTTTTCCATATATGCCATACGGCTTAAAAATGCGCCGAAGAATGTATCGCCTGCACCGTTTGTATCTGCAACCGTAACGCTTACGCCGTCAACAATTCCTGCGCAATCTTTAAAGCGATAATATGCACCCTTTGCGCCGAGAGTTACAAGAACGAGCTTAATATTATACTTGTCACATAAGTATTTTGCTCCGTCTTCAACATCGGTTTTTCCGCTGATAAGAGGTAATTCCTCATCTGATACTTTTAATATATCTACTAAATCAAGCGGTTTTTTCATCTGTTCAACTGCTTCATCTAAGCTGCTCCAAAGGCTCTCTCTGTAATTCGGGTCATATGAAATTACCGCTCCGAACGATTTTGCACGCTTGACTGCTGAGATTGTTGCCGTTCTTGATGGTTCAGCGGTAAGGCTGACAGAGCCGAAGTGAAGTATATGCGTATTGCTCAGATGCAAATCGATTATTTCGTATTCAGATAACAATGTGTCGGCACTGTTTTTTCTATAGAAAGCAAAGCTGCGCTCTCCGTTTTCGTTTACCGAAACTACCGCAAGCGTTGTGTTGGCACTTTTATCGGTAATAACGCCGTCTGTACTGACATTGTACTTTTTTAGTGTATCGCACAGAAATTTTCCGAAAGAATCGTTACCGACCTTTCCGATAAACGCAGTTTTTGCGCCAAGCTTTGAAGCCGCTACTGCAACATTGGCAGGTGCTCCACCTGGATTTGCTGTGTATATCGGAATTCCTTTATCCGAAATTCCCGTTTGTGTAAGATCAATCAGTATTTCTCCCACAGTAGTAATATCAAACACTTTAAAGCACCTCTGTAAACCTTATAAAATCGGAAACTCCCTTTTCGGTTCTCTTGAATACTCCGGCATCACAAAGCACCTGTTCAAATACTTTTCCGACCTCAAGCCGAAGTATGTCTTCTGCATTAGCTTCGGAAAATTCCGGATAACGCAATAAAATATCCTTTGCCCACCGGGCATGTGAAGCTGTTGCAGGATTTGAGTTAAGGTCTGCTCCTGCAAGCATTGCCTTCTTCACTTCTTCTAATTCAACTGCAAGCCTTGCAGGAAGAACGGCAAGTCCCATCACCTCAATAAGACCTATATTCTCTTTTTTTATGTGATGCAGTGATTGATTTGGGTGGAACACACCGAGAGGACGCTCATCGGAAGTAATATTATTGCGAAGTACAAGGTCACACTCGTAGTTATCGCCGTTCATTCTCGCAATAGGAGTTACCGTATTGTGCGGCACTCCTTCGGTTTCGGCAAATATTCCTGCATTCGGATCACTGTAACCTCTCCACTTTTCAAGGACATAACTGCAAGCCTTTGAAAGTTCTTCCCTATTCTTGCTTTTCAGTCTAATTACGGACATAGGCCATTTTACAATGCCTGCCGTTACTTCAGGGAAATCCGACAAGGAGAATTCTTTTTCTATCTCCGCTTTAGCCATTGCGAATGTGTAATTTCCGCCCTGAAAATGCTCGTGGCTTAAAATTGAACCTCCGACAATCGGCAAATCTGCATTTGAGCCTACAAAATAATGAGGAAATTTATCTATAAAATCAAACAGCTTTTCAAATACGGCTGAGTCTATCTTCATCGGAATATGCTTTTCATTGAACACAATACAATGCTCGTTGTAATAGCCGTAAGGAGAATATTGAAGCTGCCAGCTTTCACTGCAAATATCAATAGGAATCGGACGGAGATTTTGTCTTGCAGGGTGATTTTTGTTTCCTGCAAAGCCTGCGTTTTCAGGGCAAAGCTGACATTTCGGATATGCTGTTGCCTTTGCTGTTCTTGCCGCCGCAATATCACGGGGATCTTTTTCCGGCTTTGAACGGTTTATGGTAATATCGAGCGTGCCGTATTCCGACTCATACTGCCATCGAATATCCTTTGCGATTCTTCCTGCTCTTACATAATTAAGCTTTTGGCTTATATCATAATACCAGTCGGTAGCCTTTTCAGGCGACTGCGAGCAGAGCTGATTGAACTTGCCGATGATCTCCCTTGGGAATGGTGTGACAATTCCCATAAGCTTTGTATCAAACAAATCACGTGATGCAGTTGTGTCATCAATTATTTTGTTTTCGCAAGCATAATCTGTAAGCCTGTTCAAAATATCATCAATTACGAAGTTATTTTCGATAACTTCAGGTTCTTCCCAGTCATAAACGCAGAGTGCGTCCATAAGCTGATTTCTTATTACATATTCATCTTCTTTTTCAATCAGTCCGCTTTTTATTGAATAATTTATCAGTTTCTGAATTTCATTACAAATCATAAAAACCACCCTTATGCAGTAATTTCAATTCCGCCTACAGGTCTTATGCGAAGAACATAACAGCTGCCCTCGCCGAAAATCCTGTTCATTTCATCGGAATATTCATTGATTTTTTTAACAGGAACAAATGCCTGAATCGTTCCTGCAAAGCCTCCTCCGTGAACTCTTACTGCACCGCTATCCTGTAAAATTCGTTTACTCATCATTATTGCAAGCGGTATTCCCTGTTCAGTCGGCTTTTTGTAGGAATACAGATTTTGCAAAAGGTTTGCAGACGACTCACCCGACTGACGAACAAGCTCAAAAAATCTGTCGGTATCACCGTTTTCAAGTGCCTGTGCCTCTTGTTCAGCTCTTGTGTTTTCACCGAAAAAGTGTGCGGCTCTCATAATTTCACGGTCTGTGCAGGTGTTTCGTAGTTTCGGAACAGCCTCATAGAAGCTTTCCTCATCGACCTCACGCAAAACATTCTTTCCGAAATAAGCTGCAACCCTTTTCATTTCGGACGGTACGGCAACATAGTCCTCGGTTAAATCAGAATGACTGCCCTTTGTATCGGTTATGCAAATACTGTAACCTGCCTTTTCAAAATCAAAGCTGTGTTTTTCGATAATCGGCTCTGATGTATTGAGAAAGTCGATATAAACAAATCCTCCGACCGAGCTTACCATCTGGTCCATAAGACCGCTGCCCTTGCCGAAATATTTATTTTCTGCATATTGTCCGATTTTTGCAATCTCAACACTGCCTGCATTGCCGCCGTTGTAGTGCAAATCAATAATTGTACCTATGAGCGTTTCAAACGCCGCTGACGATGAAAGTCCGCTTCCGCTCAACACATCTGAAGTCGTGTAGGCATCGAAACCACCCATAGCAACGCCCTTATCATTAAAATATGACGCTATACCCCTGATGATTGAGGCTGACCTTCCCTTTTCTTCGGTATGAACACTAAGGTCGGATAAATCTATTAAATCCTTCTCATAACCCTTTGATTTCAGTCTTATTACTCCGTCATTATGAAAAGATACAACCGCAATAACATCAAGATTCACTGCTGCCGCCAATACACATCCGTGCTGATGGTCTGTGTGATTTCCTCCGATTTCCGTTCTGCCGGGGGCAGAATAGATTTTTATATCTTCACGCTCCGGATAAAGTTCTTTAAAGCTTTTTACCGCTTCTGTATAACGCTTCTTCTGTTTCTCAATTTCAAGCTGTGACTCACCGTATAATTTTTTCAGTAAACTGTCAAATTCACCGCTGTTTAGTCTATCAATAAAAGCTTGTGGTTTCATATTGTATTCTCCGTTCCGTATAATTATACTTCTTTGAGATGCAGTTCAATCGGGAAGAAATCTCCCCAAGGCTTCGGAAGAAGGATACCGCCTTCCATTAATGCCTTTCCTGTATAAATTGTGTTATCGCCGTCAACAACATATTTCTTATTGGAAATCAATCCACGCAGCTTTACGGAATATCTTGTCATATTAGGCTCTGTTCGGAATATCATTCCGTGAACAAGTACCTCACCGGAATTTTCAGACACAAACGACCAGATTGCAAATTTATCCGTCATAGGATTGCTTAATCGGTAGTATCTGCCGTTATGAATTAACGGGCCGTATTTTTTAAAGCGTTTATTCTGCTCGATAACCGCATTTTTTTCTTCTTCCGAAAGCGTGTTTAAGTCAAGCTCATAGCCAAAGCTGCCGCTCATAGCCGTAACTGCTCTTGTTTCAAAAGGAGTAATTCTGCCTGTCTGATGGTTTGGTACAATTGAAACATGAGAACCGATTGTTGATATTGGATAGAAAAATGAGGTTCCGTACTGAATCTTCGTCCTCTCGTATGCATCGGTATCATCACTGCACCAAATCTGCGGGCAATAGTAAAGTATGCCTGCATCAAAACGACCTCCGCCGCCGCTGCAGCCCTCAAAGAGAATGTGCGGAAATTCAGAAGTGAGTCTGTCCAAAAGTTCATACAATCCCAGAACATATCTGTGCTGCATTTCTCCCATATTTTCAACAGGAAGCTCTGCGCTGTACCAATCGCAGATACTGCGGTTCATATCCCACTTCACATACGAAATATCGGCACTGCTCAATACATCACTGATAACCTTGAATAAATAGTCACGAACATCCTGACGTGTCATATCAAGAACAAGCTGATAACGGCTTCTTGTCGGCTTTCTGTTTGGTATCTGAATCGCCCATTCAGGGTGAGTTCTGTAAAGCTCGCTGTCCTCGGATACCATTTCAGGCTCAAACCATATGCCGAACTTCATACCATAGGACTTGACCTTTTCAACCAGAGTGTTCAAGCCGCCTTTTAGTTTTTCTTCATTGACAAACCAGTCGCCAAGACCGGAAGTATCGCTGTCCCTCTTACCAAACCAGCCGTCATCCATTACAAACATATCAACACCGAGCTTTGACGCTTCCTTTGCAATGTTCTCCAAGCGTTCTTCATTGAAATCAAAGTAGGTAGCTTCCCAGTTGTTAATAAGTACGGGACGCTCGGACTGCTTATATTCACCTCTGCAAATGTTGTTTCTTATTACATTATGAAAATTATGTGAAAGCGTTTCCATACCGCTGTCGCTATAAGACAATATAACCTCGGGTGTACTAAACTGCTCATTCGGCTTTAACTCCCAGCTGAAACACTCGCTGTTTATGCCCATAAGCATACGCACCTGATTAAGCTGAGTAAGCTCAATTTTTGTCTGAAAAGAACCGCTGTAAACAAGTAACGCACCTATACACTCTCCGCTTGTTTCCGTACAATCGTTACTGCAAAGCAGAACAGAAGGGTTTTGCTGGTGGCTTGAAGTTCCTCTGTTGCTTGAGCTTTCCTGAACACCGTGAAACAGACTTCTGCGTTCAACTAATCTCTCCATTATGTGACGGCCGTGAAAATGCACCCAATCCCAATCGCCATGAGGAATATCCAGACACAAGCTGAACGCCTTTGTAATTTTACACGGAGCGTCACCCATATTGCAGAAAACCGCACTTCTGGTAATTATGTCCTTCTTCTCAAGTACGCCGTACTTTAGAATCACACGAATATCCGACGAAGTATCCTTGAGGTATATTTCGAGTGTTTCCGCTTCATCTTCATCAGCGTAAACAGCAGGCAACCCTGAAATTACATACTTTCCCTTTTTGATTTCATAACCGTCAAAACGCAAATCAAGGGCGTCACTACCGTTCGGGTGAGTGATTGCCGCCGCCGGAATTCTGTGATCGCCTATTCCTTTGCAGGAGTATTCAAGCGGCATTGTATCAAGAGAATAGTCTCTTTTGTTTTCTGCCTCATAAATATTACCCGAGAAACCGAGATCGGGATAATCAAGCAGATATTCCATATCGCACTCCGTGCGTGAGCCGTACCATATATGCTTAAGCACTCCGTATTCGTCTGCCTTTATCTGATACATAGAGTGAAGTGTTTCCAAATAAAAATTTCTGCCTTGTTCTGTAACTCTGATAGCCATAAATATCACCTTATTGTTTAATATTAATTCAATGGGAGAAGCTTATATAAAACTTCTCCCCTTTTACTAACCCTTTACTGCACCGTTTGCAACTCCGCCGATAATCTGCTTCTGGCAGACTACATAGAATATAAGAATAGGAATTAACGAGAGCAGATATGATGCAAATGCAAGATTGTAGTTTGTTCCGAATTGCGTCTGGAAATTAAGCTGTGCAAGCGGAAGCGTTGTATTCTCCGAGCCTGACATAATAACAAGAGGTGTCATTACATCGTTCCATGTACCCAATGCCGTAAGCACTGCAACGGTAGCGTGCATAGGCTTCATCATCGGGAAAATAACCGTCCAATATGTTTTCCATGTTGAAGCGCCGTCGATTTCAGCCGCTTCCTCCATATCAAGAGGAATATTCTTTAGATAGCCGCTGTATAGCATAACATTCATAGGCATATAGAAAACAAGATAAAGGAGAATTACACCGATAGGATTTGCAAGTCCGATTTGTGCAGTTTCCTTTACAAGAGGCATCATAAGGATTGCAAACGGAACAAACATACCGCTTACTATGTAGAAATAAGCTAACTTGTAGCCCTTTTTTCTTCTCATATTTCTGCCGATAACATAACCGGCTATTGAGTGAATAAGAACTGATAAAATAATTGTGATGCCTGTGATTATCAAGCTGTTAGAAAGTGCACTCCAGAAGTTTGTCACCCTCATTGCCTCTGCAAAGTTATCAAAACTCCAGCTACTCGGCGGAGCTAACGCACCGGCAACATCGTTTGTCATTTCCGAAGGATTTTTAAAGGCGATAATAACCGTCATATAAAGAGGAAACAGAACTGTAAGACAGCCTAATATAAGCACAAAGGTCAAAAACCAGTTCGTTCCCTGTTTTCTTTTTAGTCTTCTCATAGCTGTTCCTCCTTTTTACCTGTCATTCTCATCTGAATAACGGAAATAGTAACAATAAGAATAAAGAATATTACGGCATTTGCACTTTGGAAACCAAACTGACCTCCGTCCATACCGTTTCTGTAAATCAGGTAGGATATTGATTCGGTGCTCTGTGCAGGTCCGCCCTTGGTCAAGGACATAATCTGGTCGAAAACCATAAGCATATTCTTTGTACTTAAAACAAGATTTATTGAGATAAACGGCATCAAAAGCGGAAGCGTTATTTTTCTGAATGTAAGAAATTTTCCTGCACCGTCAATCCTCGAAGCCTCATACACATCCTCGGGAATGGTCTGCAAGCCGGAAATATAAATAATCGTATTCATAGCAACCGCCTGCCATACACCTACTATCAAAACGCCTATCCACGCATAACGCTCATCTGCAAGAATACTGTTCTGAATCCACTCAATGTTGAAGGTTTCACCGACAGCAGGAATAATGTATGTAAAAATGAAGCTGAAAATGTAACCTACAATCAATCCTCCGAGAATGTTCGGAACAAAGTAGATACCTCTTAATGTGCTTTTAAATCGAATCTTGCTGTTTAATGCAAGTCCCATAAGAAGGCTGATAACATTTACAAGTATTGTTCCTACAATCGCATATTTAAATGTAAAGAAATAAGAATTCCATACCCTTGAATCTGTAAACAAATCAAAGTAATTTCTTAAACCTACAAAATCCCAGCTGCCATAGCCTCTGTAGTTTGTGAAACTGTAGAAAGCACCGATTATAAGCGGCAAAGTATTAAACGCAAAGAACAGAATTACTACCGGGATAAGCATACCAAGATATGTTCTGCTCTTACTTGACAATCGTCTTCCGGATTTCATTTTTTAGCCTCCTTTTCATAGTCCTGAACCTTTTGAATCAGGTCACGGTTATAGCGTACCCATTCATCATCAAATCGTTTCAGGAATTTATCGGTTGCGTCACTGCTGTTGTCCATAAGATAGGTCTGAATCATAGCGTCAACGCTCATCTCACTGGGATAATGGTGATCCTGATAGTCAGTCATTCTGCCTTCCTCAATATAACTGCTCATTCCGTCAAGAATTGAGGGCAGCTTAAAATCTCCGTTCTTGCAAGGGATTGAATTCTGTTCGTCAAGATAAATCTGTATTGTTTCATCCTCATACAGATAACGAAGCACCTCATACACAGCCTCTTTATTCTTGCTGTTCTTCATAACACAGAATTGAAGGTCAACACCCGAATTAAGCACATTGTCTTTCTCATCGTCATTTGCAGGGAATACAAATGAATCAATGTTAATATCGGGATTAACCGATTTAATCTGAGGAACGGCATAGCTGCCTATGGGATACATTGCTGCCTGTCCTCTTGCAAAAGCTGTACAGGCATCGTTATAGCCGTAAGCGTACGGATTCGGTTCGCAGTAGTCAAGCAGAGTTTTTATCTTTTCGGCTGTTTCTCTGTACTCCTTGCTGAAGGTGGTTTTGCCTGCATTCACCTGTGCGCAGGTATCAGATGGTGAAAGACCGACAGCAAGAGCATTCCAAGGAGCAAGACAAGTCCACGTATCTTTATAGCCAAAATATAACGGTTGAACTCCCGAAGCCTTGATTGTTTCGCAAAGTTCTGTAAACTCCGTCCATGTCTGCGGTATTTTCCAACCGTTTTTCTCGAACATATCCTTGTTGTAAAGGATACCTGCCGCATTTGCTACATAGGGCAATGCGTACACACCGTCTGTAGGAATAAACTCAAGCTCGTCCTCAATATCCATATAAGCCTGCTTAATATCGGATACACCCTCAAAATCTGATATATCCATAAACATATCGGCGTCAAGGAAATTTGAGTAGTTAATATCTCCGCCTATTCCAACAATGTCAGGATAATCCTCACGAATAAAGCGTGTCTTTAATATAGTCATTGCTTCATTAGGAGATTGAATTGTGAGGTGGATATTGTCGTGAGTATTATTGAAGCCTTCCTCAATTTTCTCAAACGCAGCAACCGCCTCTGGTTTGTACTGTACAAGCTCAACTTCGATTTTATCTGTACCTTCTGAATTACAACCGCTCAACATCAGCGAGGACAGCATAGCAACTATCAAAAATGAACTCAACAGTTTTTTTGTCTTTCTCATAGCATTTCCTCCTTTAATTTTCATATTAATCTGTATCTTTTGTATAAATTGTACCAATTTTTTCGCATACGGTAAATATCAAATTGCAACATAATTATGTAAAAAATCTGCAATTATGTCCGTTTTTATAATATATAAGTTGCATTTTGGCATATTTTATGGTATATTTAGCATAAATAAAATATAACGAGGTTAATAAATCATATGCAACATTTTGAATTTAAGGTATTTCCACAGAATAATTATATGGATCTTACCCTAATACAGTTTGGCAGAGAGATCTGCAAGGGCGGCTATTCCTTTGGTCCGGCTGCAAGAAACCACTATCTTTTTCATTTCGTAATATCAGGTAAGGGCACTCTGTATGCAAATAATTCATCAGGCACAACCGATGTCTATAAAATAAATGCCAACGAAGGCTTTATGCTCTTCCCGGGTCAGGTATCTACATATATAGCCGATAACGACGAGCCTTGGGAATATATCTGGCTGGAATTTGACGGATTTCAGGCAAAAGCTGCTATCAATGCAACCGGATTATCGCAGGACAAGCCTATATACCATCCGTTATCAATTGAGTTGCGTGAACTCGCATTAGACGAAATGATTTACATTATTGAGCACAAGGAAGCTGCTCCTCTGCATCTTATGGGGCATCTTTATTTGTTTCTTGATTACCTGACTCGCTCTGCAGTAACAAGCCAATCGCAAAACAAAAGAAAGAATAATTCGAGTCATTATTATATCAGTGAAGCAATCAATTTTATTGAGCTGAATTATCAAAAAGATATTACTGTTGAAGACATTGCTGAAAACTGCGGACTTAACAGAAACTATTTTGGAAAGAAGTTTAAAGAAGAATTCGGAAAAACACCGCAGGAATTTCTTATGCGCTTCCGAATGACTAAGGCAACCGAGCTTTTGGAACACTCCCAACTTTCAATCGGAGAAATAAGCTGTGCTGTGGGATATAACGACCCGCTCCACTTCTCCAGAGCATTTAAAAACACATACGGCATTTCACCCCGTCAATGGCGTGATAAATACAGCTCTGATTAATTAAACAAAGCATAGTTCAGACACCGCTGAACATAAAATCTCGTTGGCAGTCTTTTATAATATTTTCACCGAATTGGTGTAATCATCCTCTCATACTTCTGCCACGTTTACGCCGCAGAGTTCGGACAGTATTAAACTTTGCTTTGTGTGGCAAGCTCGTCTGCTCTGCATATGCCTTATATGTGATTTCTGTTCATTAGACCGAGAGTTTGCATTAGGTTTACTTCATACTCCACCTCCCGATGGACACACTTGCCCTCATCTAACAGTTCCTACTGCCAAGCCTGAAGTGGACTTTCACCACCAAGTCACTGCCCATTACGGGCAAACAAAAAAAATGCCCGTTGGAGAAATCAATCTCCGACGGGCATAAATGATTTAAATATATTCAGTTAAATTTTTGTTGCGTAGTCAAGCGCAACCCAGCCTGCACCGGATTTCAGTTTGCCCCAGACTTTTGCAGAGCCTGTGCCTTGTTTTGTTTCAACAACGGTAAAGACTCCCTTGCCTGTTGCGGCATAGTTTGCGCCGTGGCCTTTGCGGATATTCAAATCTGAAATTGAAATCTGCACCTTGAATGAGCTTGTGGTATTCGTGGTTTTTGATGTGTAAGGAAGACACCTATATTGCTGAACGCCTTTATCAGGATCTGCATAACCGTTCTAAATAAATCTAAGTCCGAGCAAGGTGCACCATGTGTTCAGACTTTCGGTTTTCCTTACCGACATCGCGTATAATGAAAGGCAGATCTTTCGTAAAGGTTGATAGATTTGCATAAACTTTTATAGCAAAATCATCTTCCACACGATTACCTATCTTTCACACAAATACCCATCTTTCACACGAATACTTTTAAATAATTATATTCAAAAGTCATTATGAACGCAAAAACACCTCGGCAGAAAGTCAATCTGCCGAGGTGTTGTCATTTGTATTCGTGTGTAAGAAGTCAGAAAAGGCTTGAATACAAGCACTTTAAAAAAAGTCACGAATGCATATGCAATCGTGACTTAGGTGGTGGAGATGATTCGGACACGGAAAAACTCACACTCTTAAAACATTTTCTTTTAAGGAATAAAAATAAGATTTCTTAGTGTATAAAGTAAATGCTTTATATAAATGCTATAAATCATACTCTATACTACTATCCAATCTCGGCAACAAAAACAATATTGCAAGACAGTTAAAACTGTAAAACACAACACTACACGCTTTATGCGTGTTGCGGTGTTTTGGCTTGCAATAAGGTTTTTGTTGCCGAGTCGTTTTTATATTGATGTACTCTTACAATGATTTATATAAAGTACAAAGAATTTTAAAAATATATAGATTTGGTAAAATTAAATAAATATTCCAATAGTACTGATTTACTTTAATTTAATAACAGCAAGCTTTTTCCCTATTTGGGGAATTTTACAAGGAACAAGACAAGGTCAGTATAACTCTATACTATTCCATAGCATTATAATATAATTTGAGAGGAGATGTCGAAATGCAAGGAGTGATATTTGAAATGGATGTAAGTAATATTAAGTGTGAATATCTAAACGGAGCATATAGTGAACTTGCTAATCTGTTAGGTATTGAAGCAGTCTTGAAAATACATTCAGCATACAGAGGTCAGCAAATCACTTTTCCTGTGCAACTATTTAGTAAAGAATTTTTAAAAAAGCAAATTGTTGATGAATACAACGGATATAATATCAAACAGCTTGCTACTAAATACGGATACAGTGAAAAATGGGTACGACAAATTTTAAAAGAACACATTGACAAGCAAAAGTCTGATTAAAGAGGTGATTTTATGCCAGATAACACAAAAAATAAAAGTAGTATCGTTATTTTGATTATCATAGCATTAGTAATTTTCGGTGTGCTTGGATATGGTATATATCAAAATTACCCTAAAAGCAAAAATAGTACACCAGATGAAATACATACTACACAAATTGCAACTACTCAAGTACAAACAACTATGCAGAATACCACTGTAGTTCCGACAACAATAGTGCCGACTACTGCAGAGCCTACAAAAGTTGCTCCTACAACAATAGAAGTAACAACTGTTCAACCTACCACCAAAGCCGAAATCAATAAAGAAGATGTATATCAAGCCTATCTTGAAACAATTAATTCAAACGAAATAGAAGGCTATTACATTTATGATGTTAATCACGACGGTATATCAGAACTTATTATTAGCATTGGAGATAATTTATCAAAACTTCATTACGATTTTTATACTTACGATGATAATAAGGGACTTTACTATGTAGGTACAATTAATAGCAGTAGAGTTTTTTATGAATCTTATGAGGGTTCTTTAAAAACATTTTGGGCAAAACAAGGCTCATATTGTTTTGCAGAAGTCGAACTTAATAATGGAAGAATTAATGAAAATATCATTATTAACGATTATACATCAGGTGCTTATCCTGATATTGACGGTGTTAAATTAACTGAATCAAGTCCTTATGACACCAATCTTTTAGCTAATGAATTTAATTAATAAAAAGGAGAATATAAATGGACAAAATAAATTCTAATACAATCATAAAAAATCTTACAGGCATATTATGCGGTACAATTATCATATCTCTGCTATTTCCTTTTGTTTCAATAGGAGCTTCAGCAAATGCAGGAGGTATGGGAGAAGCAGAAGAAAGTACTGTATTAAATGGGTTTCAAATAATTACGGATGGTGGATTCTTAGGAATACTACTTATTGTCTGCCCTATTGCTATACTTATTGCTAATTACTTACCACAACTTCAAAAATATAAAAAGATTGTATCACTTGCTTTATCTGTTGTTGGTATTGTAATGATGTTTTTAGTATCAGGTAATATATCTGCTGGTGCAAATGCAGGTGGTGAAGCAGTAGGTCAAATGACAGGAGGTTCAGTATCAGTAGAAATGAAAACCAACTATTTATTAGGTTTTTGGCTTATGCTCATATTCTTTATCGGAATAGTTATTTTATCAGCTATACAGTTTTTCAATCTCAAAGGAAATAAAGTTTTTGACGCAGTAAATAATGGCACTTCTGACGAAAATGCACCTGAAATAAATTTACAAAAGATTGCAAATATAGCTAAAAGCAAAACAAATTCATCTACAGAAAATGCAAAAAGCAGTTCAAATGATTCGCAAAGAAATACAAGTATTATTAATGAGTCTTCAACACCACAAAGTAACATTAATTACATATCAATGAATGCAACTGACAGTAATAGCTACACATCAAGCGTATCTCAATCAAATCTTCCCATAAATCAAACAAATGCAGAAAAAGAAAATCCAGAAAAAATAATGGAATTGATTAAAAAGCTTTTTGATATGAAAGAATCGGGAATTTTGACTGACGAAGAATTCAATATAAAAAAGCAAGAATTATTAAATAAAATGTAATATAAAATGAGGTAAGTACATATGAAAAACGGTTTTGTCTTTATAAAATTAATGGTATTCTTTCTTATAATTGCAGGTATTAGCTTTGGACTGTATTATTTTCTTAAAATGCCAATGTTATTCTATACTTGTGATGGATGTATAATTATTGCAGCTATATTCTTTATTGCATGGTTATTCAGACTTTTCTTTAAGAAAGATATTGACCGTAGCTTAAGTAGTGTTGATACAACAAAATGGAATTGTAACTACTGTGGAACGGAGAATCCAACAGAAGCAAGATTCTGCACAAATTGCGGCAAAGAACATTTACAAGAGGTGAATATAAATGACAAGTAAGGTATCACGCAATGCCAAACAATGTGTTACCTGTGAATATTGGAGAGGTCGCAGTGTTGAAGTTGATACACCTAATTTCATAATATGTGACCCAAAAGAGCGTGCTAAATGCAATCAAACTGGCTTTATTAAAGCTGTTTGGCAATCTTGCAGTAAACATCAGAAAAGGCATAATCTTTAATTTAATAGTTTTTTATGTACTCGCCAATTTATTGGTGGGTGCATTTTTATATAAAAAACAAGAAAGGAGCAGAACAATGGAAGCATTATGGTTTGTACTTGGATTTGCTGTGACAACAACAGTTGTACTTGCAACAGAAAAACTCATCATCAAAAATTAATTTGGAGGAAAAAATATGTTTGGACTTATTATGGCACTTACAACAAAAGTAGCGGTAGAAATGTTTGCAACAGGTGCAGGAACTGCTATTACACTTCTCTGCACAGGAACAAAGCTGAGTAAAAGAAAATGATTGAAATATTAACACCTGATGATGTATCAAAAATCAAGGACTGTTACATTGCAGAATATATTAAAAATCTTCTCACAAATCTTCTGATACAAACCTCTGACTGTTCGCTTGAAACGGTCGGAGGTATTTTTTATGTTGAAAATGAAAAAGACTTTGACGATTACAAAAGTTTTGGTTTATCCTCAAAAATAACAGAAAGCAGATTTGAATGGATTGACTTGATAGGCAATGATTTTCTTGACGGATGTATTGTTCTTGACAATGACAGGGCAATAAACATTGTCGGCAAAGCTGACTATTTCAGAAAAGGAGTATTGAACAATGAGTATGGCGAACACAATTGAAACAAACAGCACAGTAAAAACAACAGCGGTCTTTTCCAAAAACAGAAAAGACCGCTATTTATTGAAAGCAGAATGGGACAGCAATAAAAAGTCGTTTGCAATAATAATGACATTTCCCTCATCAGCAGATGAATTGACTTTAAACCAAACAACAATGCTTGTTAGTAACGAAGCAATAAAGAATGATTTTGGTTCAGTTTCAATAGTTAATGTATTTTCAAGTATTAATAATGAAGCACCAAAGATTGACAAGACAAACACTTCTATTGTGATGAGAGAGTGCGAAAATGCCGATACAATAATTGTGGCATACGGCAGAAATACAAGTCACGAAGAAGAAAAAAGAACTTTTTGAGTGCATTGAATGAACATTACAAAGACAAACTCTATACAATCATTGACTCAAAAGGACTGATGTTCTCACACCCTCTTTCCCCTTTGGCACATCGTTGGAATATTCAGAAATTGGAGTGGAAAAGATGATTGCTTTGCCTTGAGATTTTCTCTTTGTGTGCAAGTATGCATTGCTTGAAAAAACGGGATTTCGGAGAAGAAGATTTTTGAGGAGGTTTTTCAAAGCGAAAAATCTTCCGAAATTTTCTCTCCTTTTTCGGTTCGTTCCGAAAACATCTTTTTTCTTCCTGGGAATTTTGATTGGCAAAATGTCCGTCGATTTGCACAAAACCTATTTTTTATTTTTTTGTCAAAAACAGCCTCTGTCAGGATTTTTCAGAAAATTATCAGTATAACAAAATCACATTACATTGTCGATAAGGAAAATAACTTCATCGGTGTTGTTAAGAAGAATAAATATTCTTACGAAATCCGATACATAATGACCTATTGCAAGATATTGCGAAAAATTATTGATATAGGTACAAAACAAATAAAGATTGAATATGAATACCACAACGGTATTGAAATTGATACTGTAAAACTTGACGGTGAATCTCTGTCAAAGTTTGGTTTAAAAACACTCTTTTCATATGGTGTTAGATTCAATGAAACCGATATTGATGAAGTAAACAAGTATCTTATGAATACCGATATGAAAGCTGAAATTGTATATGGCTACTCTAAGCTTGGCTGGGATAAAATTGACAATAATCTTGTATTCAGATATAACCATCTAATTGCCAATGAACAACTAAGTAAAGAATACATATACAACGGCAGTCTTTGTCTGAACCATAAAGGTACATTAGACGAGTGGTGCAATATGATTCAAAATGAAGTATGCGGAAATATTCCAATGACCTATCTTTTAATGGCTTCTTTCTCTTCCCCATTGCTTTCAATGTTGAATTATACACACGATTTTGGTTCTGTACTATTCTGTCTTTGCAACAGTTCAAGCAAAGGAAAAAGTACAACCGCAATGCTTTGTGCAAGTATTTATTCTTCCCCTGTGCTGAATAAAGGTGTGGCAATAAGCTTTAACGTAACAGAAAATGCACTGCAAGAGTTTTTAAGTCAAATAAATGGTCTTAGTGTAGTATTTGATGAACTCGGTGCTTCTACAATATCTAACCTTGAAAGAGTTTTATATAGCTTTTGTTTAGTCAGAAGTAAGCTAAGACTAAACGGTGATGCTTCACTTCAAGATGTCAAAGAATTTTCTTCTGTGATATTCACTACATCAGAAATAAGCTTTATAAGCGAGAAATCTATGGACGGAATAAAAACCGTGTATTTCAGATTGAAGATACTCTTACAAAAAATGCTCAAAATTCAGACAATATTAAGAATGTTGTAATGCAAAACTATGGTGCTGCAGGTAATGAGTATTTACAAATGCTTGTTAACAAAGGTCAAGAAATAATCGAAGCCGACTATCAGAAATATAAAGATATGCTCATAAAGAACAGCAAAGAACTTGATGAGAAATTACAAGTCAAAGGCTCAAATATTTTGACCGATAGTACTTTAGCTGCTTATGAACAAAAGAAAAGATTGACAGACAGAATATGCAAAAGAATTATTCAATTTTAATATTGAAATATCTGATATGATAAATTATTCCTTGAATCTGACAAATGCAATAGAATCTGCTCAAACACCAGAAGATGAGTTATTGACAATAGTTCACGAAGATTTTGTAAAGAATATCAGAAAATACAAAATGAATTATCCGTTTGCTTTAAAAGTATTTGGTAAAAGAAAAGCGGAAGCGATTGACTATGACTTGCTCAATAGTGGTTATGTCGGACTGGTAAGACTTAGTGCAAGCGACAATCACTATGAAATATGCGTAGCTAAAAACTACTTTGAGCAAATGATGAAGAATAACGGAATAGTTGATTTCCGCAAAAGACTTAAAAATCTGAGAGCAACAGGTGTACTCATTGCAGAAAAAGACAGACTTGTCGCAAGAGAGAAAATCATAGAAATCATTGACCTGAAAGTATATATTTTCAAATTTCAGTTTAATGACAAGATGATGTCACTTCACAATGCTTATGAAGAAATGTACTTTGACAAAATAGAAAACTCCGATAATAAAGACTTTCTGTCAGATGATGAAGTACAAAATATAGAAGAATGTCTTGGAGGTGAATGATTATGCCAACTTTTGATTTTATACCAAAGAAAAAATATGAATATATTGATGACGGTACCTACACAGGTATTCTTGACGATATATATTTCAGTCCCGATTGCCGTAACTGCTGGTTCACAATAAAGGTAGATTCAATAGAAAACGGCTATTTTAACTGTATGTTCTCTAATATGGATATAGTTTTAAATAACTTCTGTTGTGAGTATGTAGATGATAATAACTGTTTTTGCAGTGATAATGTACTCGGCAAAAAAATTGAATTTTCTGTAAGTCAAAGAAAATACGGCAACAAATCTTTTTCAAAAATAACAGCAATAAAAGTTATTTCCGATAAAGAATAATATTTTAAAAAATTAAATAAAAAATCCCTGCTTGCAGTATTATCTGCAAAAAATAATCATCAGATTTTATTAGATAAATGGTTATTAGTGGTTTGGCATAAGAGTTGTGTAATCTGGGATACACAAGCCAAGCATATAGAGTTTTACTCTATTTTAATCTCTTGATATACATAATATTAGGAGGTTTTAATATGAAAGAATCATTAGTGTGTTGCAGTATACCCCGCAATCTTCTGCTTAAACAGGATTACGACAAGAGTATAGATAAAGCTGAACATACAGACAACCGCATTTCTTCGGATTTCTATAATGTAATAATAGATGTCCTCATCGAAATGCTTAATATAGATTAAAATATAAACTTTGAAAATCATCTGTGCAGTTGCTTTTCAGTGACTGCACTTTATTAAATTATAAATACATATTATTAAAATGAAGAATTATTCTTATAGGAGTGGTATATATGGAAGAAACAATAAAAGCAGTCGGATATGCACGATTTTCTTCTTCAATGCAACGAGAAGAATCTATAACAGCTCAAAAAAGATATATGATGATGTATGCCAAAAGAAACAATATGGAAGTCATTGATTGGTATTGTGATGAAGCAAAATCAGCAAAAACAGTCAACAGACCTGCATTTCAGAAAATGATAAATGACGCAAAGAACAACCCTGAATTTAAGGCGGTATTGGTACATAAAACAGACAGATTTTCAAGAAATTTGAGTGACAGTATTCAATATAAAAAAATTCTTGAAGAATACGGTGTGCAAGTCATATTTGTTAATGAGCGTTTTGAAGATAATCCCGAAAGTCATTTATTGTATCATATAATGGGTTCGGTCAATCAGTTCTACAATGAAAATCTTGCGAGAGAAGTAATGAAAGGACTGAAAGAAAATGCTTATCAATGCAAATTTACTGGTGGCAGACCACCTTTAGGATATGATGTTGACAAAGACCTTAAGCTTGTCATAAATGAAAAGGAAGCCGAAGCAGTTCGATTGATATTTGAAATGTCTGCCGAAGGATACGGCTATGGAGAAACAATAGACAAGCTGAATATTCTCGGATACAAAACTAAAAAAGGATTGCCTTTTGTCAAAAACAGTCTGTATGAAATACTGAGAAATGAAAAATACAAAGGTACATACATCTTCAACCGCAGTTGTTCAGCAAACAGCCTGAATAAAAGGAACAATCACAGAAGAAAGCCTGAAGAAGAAATAATAAGGATTGAAAACGGCTGTCCTGCAATAGTTTCATCTGGCTTATGGCACAGAGCAAATGCAGTTAAAAAAGCAACTCGAAGCAGTTATACAAATGCCAAAAATACATATCTGCTAACAGGTCTTATACATTGCGGAGAATGTGGAGGTAAATTTCACGGAAATGTTCGCTACAACAAAAACAACACAAATCTGGTATATAGATGTAGTTCCAAGAAGAATAAAAGAAAATGCGAATCAAAAGAAATAAGGTTCGAATATCTTGACAGCTTTGTTATTGATAAGTTTGTTGAATTCTTCTTTAATGATGATAATATAAAAGTAATAACAAAGCAACTCAATGAGCAATACAACAAATCCTGTATATCGGATTTGGAATACAACGAAGCAAAATCAACCTTAAAAATTCTTGAAAAGAGCAGGAATAATCTTGTTGAAGCAATAGCAAAAACAGGTATAAATGACATAATGTCCGACAAAATCAAGGAATATGAAGAACAAATCAAAAAGACTTCCGAGTTCATTCATAAGTATGAAAAGCAAAAAATTGACAGAGTAATAACGGAAGATGAAGTCAGAGAACAAATAAATCATTTAAAGGATTACTTTTACAACCCTAAGAATATAATAAGAACAAAATTTGTTCTTTCGCAATATATAGACAGAATTGACATTTCAAATGAAAATGTGCAGGTTCATTTTAAAGTATCAATGTCCCCATCAGGTAATACTGATGGGGATTATTTTTTTGTTCATACTGAAACTATAAAGAGAAAATATCTTTTTGATTATGTCTGCGAAAAGGTCGATTTTGAGCAATGGAACATAGAAAAACTGAATAAGTCCGAAACGGAACATAGAAAAGGAGCATAGAAAAAAGGGACTTATTTGGTGGCGACTGACCGTATACATACTCACAATACTAAAAATGCGATTGGAATGGGAAATTTTTATATGTGGTGAGTTATTCTGTGTACGGTTGCATAATTTATATTGTGTTGTTTTATACTTCATAAATGATTCTTGTTTTGCCTTAAAAACTGCATAAATATTGGAATAATCATATAATAAAAAAGTCACGACTGCATATGCAATCGTGACTATAATGGTGGAGCAGGGGTGCTCAAGGATGAACACCCCTCCGAAGCTCCGGTTTCGCCTTCAAATGCCGTTTCTATATCATCCAGCGGGATATTGTCAATGCTCAACGGCTTTTTGCTGGCGTTGATGATGAGGGTAAAGTGGTCGTCATACAGATAGATGGAATGAACAAAGATATTGATGATAGCTCGGCGCTTGTTCACATCGTCGGCGGGCATCTCGCAGACATAGTCCAGAAACGCCAGAATCTGTGCCTCCGTCAGCGTGATCTTCTTGTTTTCCTCGATGGCGAGCTGCGCCTTTTCCGCCATGCGCTTGTTGAGTCGATCCGTCAGCATCTCCACGGCCTGCCCCTGCTCAATGGCTTTCCAGAGATTCTCAATGGCCGTATCCGCCTCTCGGATCGCCTTTTTCAGCGCCTTGGCGGTCAGGTTATCCGGGCTTTTGGTGCACTCCTCAGCCACTTTCTTGGCAATGAAGCGGATTTTCTCCTCGGTCAGCATTTTCAAACACTCGTTGACCACACGGTCCTCTATATAGGACTTGCTGACGATCTTCTTGCCGCACTTTTTCCTGCGGGCGTTTTTGCACATATAGTAGTGATATTGCCTGCCGGTCTTGCTGGTGCCGCCGTAGCCCACCATCATTTCCTTGCAGTGTCCGCAGAACAGCTTTGTGGTCAGCAGTTATTCGCCCTCGCCGTGAGTTCGGGTCGGCGCACTTTTGTTTTTGTTCATCATCGATTGCACCCGGTAAAATAGGTCATCATCCAGAATGCGAGGCATCCCGCCGGGTGTTTCCTTTCCTTTGTAAAGATAGACACCGATATAACGCTTGTTGCTGAGCAGGCGGCTTAGGCTGTTGGGGCTGAATTCTTTGCCGAGGGAGGTTTTGACCCTGCGTCGTTTCAGATCCCGAATGATCTCCGCTTTCGTCTCGCCGCTGGCGTAGCGCTCATAAATCTCAGGGACAATGGCGTCTTCCTCTTCATCCACATAGAACCGCCGTTCGGCATCGACCTTGAAGCCCAAGCCGGGGTTGCTGCCGTTGGACAAGCACTTTTCGGCATTGATAGCCATACCCCGATGGATCTTCTGAGAAAGCTCCACGGAGTAGTATTCCGCCATACTTTCCAGAACGCCCTCCACCAAGATGTCGGAAGCGTCGTCCGCAATATTCTCCTTGGCAGACAGCACCCGGACACCGTTCTTTTTCAGTTTCGCCTTGTTGATGGCACTGTCATAGCGGTTGCGGGCAAAACGGTCCAGCTGATATACCAAAACGCCCTCAAAGGTGTGCCTGTCGCTGTCGGAGATCATCCGCTGAAATTCGGCACGGTTGTCCGTGGTGCCGCTGATGGCCCGGTCAATATATTCTCCGACAACGGTATAATGATTCGACTCCGCATATTCATAGCACACCTTGAGCTGTCCCTCAATGGACTGCTCCGTCTGGCTGTGGCTGGAAAAGCGGGCGTATATTACAACATTCATCTGTGAGCCTCCAATTCTTTCTATACATAATTATAATCCTCCTTTATTTGCTGTCGAATGTGCGAAAACTCAGACGCCCGATGCAGTTGCATCAGGTGTCCGTTCATCATATTCAGGGTGTTTGGTAAGCCATTTTTCAAAGTAAGCTTTGCCCTCGTCACTATCATAGAACTTCCTAATCTCTGGCGCTAATGCCTTTGCAAAAGAAGTGAGCAGTTCTTCGGGTAACTCTACCTTGGTATAATCAATCCTTGTATATTTCTTCATAGGCTCACCTCATCGTTCTCGGTCACGCTGTCGAATCAGATAGCGGCGGTAATGCTCGCAAGCTTTCATAACAAAGTCTTCTGCTTGCTTTGTATTGGCGTTAGGGACATATTTGCGAATGCGCTCCATCGGCACCTTGAACATTTCACGCTGATTTGCTTTTTCCTCGCTCATAACGGTGGCAATAACTTCGAGTGTCAAGCCTTCCTCCCCACTCATCTTCTTAAAACGGCAAGCCTGAGAGAGCGACGGAGTGCAATCATTCAGCTCCATCTGTTCCAAAAGGTCGTACTGTTCTTGCTCGTTAAGATACGAAAGCTCAACGGCGGGAGTAAAAGCGATACGCCCGTCATCCACATATTGCAGGATTTCGGGAATAAGGTTGGTAAGGCGGATATAGCGTTTAATAGTATCTTTGCTTGTACCCGCATCCTCTGCAATTTGTTCGGTTGCTAACTTCGGTGCAACTTGCACCGAAGTTAAATCTGTACGATATCCTTTGTGTGCCAATGCCTCCGCTTTCATCTTGTAAGCAAAGGCTTTTTCAGAGGGCAGAATGTGCTCTCGGTGTAGGTTGCTGTCTACAAGCACGATTGCCGCCGCATCACGGTCAAGGGAAACAATTAAGGCAGGGACTTCTGTGATCCCTGCCTTAACTGCGGCGTGTAAGCGGCGGTGTCCGCTTATCACCTCATATTCATCTGTGTTTTCAATCGGTCGAACAATCAGCGGCGAAAGAATTCCTTGCGTCTGTACGCTTTCGATCAAGGTATTCATTTCCTCATCGTCCTTGACCTTGAATGGGTGTCCGGCAAAGGGGTGCAATTTTTCTGCCGGAATTGCCACCGGCTTTTTCATCGTATTTTTCATTTTATCTCCCTCTTTCTTTGTATCTTGCACGGGCTTTTTTCTCCAGCTCGTGCTCTTGCTTTAATAATTCATACAAATGCGGAAACTTCTCCAAAATTTTCTCCGCACGGCGAAGCTTTTCTCGAACAGGCTTCATTTGTTTGCTGATCGCTTTTCGGCTCTCTTTGTTTTGGCTTTCATCCTCCGGCGATTTTGGACGGCGGATACGATTGCTGATGTCGCTGCGCTCACGTTCCAGTGTCAAAAGCTCAGACCGAGATTGCTCAATATTTACCTGTAGGTCGGAAACTGTATGAATATCCTGCTCCTGCAAAAAGTGATAGTCGGCAATCAGTTTTTTCAAATCCTTTTCCGCCGCCCTTAAATCAGGTGACAGCAGCATTACATTTGTAAGCTCGGCGGCAATTTGAATTACTGTTATGATGATATAGAATATCATATTTACTAAAACTGTTGCCGCATCGTGGCTGTGGTCGATAGAGAATTCAAGCTTTCGCAGTTCATCTTCCAACGGAAACTTTTTAGGTCTGTACGGTGGGCGGTACTCCAAGGTGAACAGGCGGTATCTGTTCTCGGCGTTTTTATCCAACTGTGCTTGTACGATTTCTTTTGTAAAACCAATATTTGCAAGCCGAACAGAGCGTTCCCAATGCTTTGCTTTCACGGAAAAACGTACGTGGTCAAGCGTATATCCGAGCGCATATAACTGGCTATCAAATTCTCTCGGAGAGGTAGCAAAAGACAGGCAATATTCCACATCCTCACGGAGATAGTCCCGATGTGTTTTCTTGCCGGACTTGTGCCGCCAATAGTCTTTTTTATTACCGCCGTAAAAATTGCTGTTTTCAAGAACAGATAAACCGTGTTCCCGGCATATCTCATCCGATACACGGCGAAGTTCCTTGTGGTCGCCGATTTTATTTTGAAATTTTGTACCGTCCTTAAATGAAACGGGATTCACAACAAAATGACAATGCAGATTATCTGTATTCAAATGAACGGTCACCAACACTTGATATTTATCGCCCCACATCTTTCGGGCGGTAGCTTTTCCGATTTCAAAGGCTTGCTCCGGTGTGACTTCGCCTTCACGGAAACTCTGAATCCCGTGATACCCGACAACCTTACCACGAATCCCGAACCGTCGCTGCACGGCAATCATTTCGGCATAGGCGTTTTGCTTTGAGCAGTTAATGCCGCCAACATACATTTTACGGTCGGTCTTATTATCGTTCTCGGCGTAAGAAAGCGCCGCATACAAATCATCGTCAAGATATTCTCTTGCGGTGGTCTTGTCGGGATTGTCGGCATAGTCAAGCGTTGCTTTCAAATTCTTGTAAATAGGCCAGAAGCCTGTAACAGCCACAATACATCACCCCTTTCCCGGCAGCAGAAAAGTTGCTGTAATTGCTTTCAGTACATCACCGATTTCCTTGTCCAATTCCGGTGAACTCGCTTTATCTGCAAGTTCACCGAGCTTTTCAAAACAAAGAAAAAGAGTGTCGGGTGGAATGCTTCTCGGCTCGTACCCCAACGCTCTTTGCTTTACATATTCAGTTGTACTCAGC
Source organism: Eubacterium sp. OM08-24 (assembly GCF_003438075.1). Taxonomy (GTDB): domain Bacteria; phylum Bacillota; class Clostridia; order Oscillospirales; family Acutalibacteraceae; genus Ruminococcoides. The sequence goes on from NZ_QSTA01000001.1 coordinate 642,158, forward strand.
CCGCACGTTCGGGCTTTTGACTGTATTTTCTCTTTTTCTTTTGCCGTGACACGCACGGCGATTCGTATATCTTTCATATACATTATTCCTTCTTTCGTTCTTTTTCCAAGGGGCTTGGGGGACGGAGTCCCTCAAAGAGTAAATCAGCCTCTTGGGGCGGATTTTGATTGGGAGTTTGGCACACAAAGTCCCTGCTTGTTACGGTGTAAGACACACACCATATGTGGTATTCGTCTGTTTTTCTGTGGCTTGCACCGTGAGGGAGCGACCTCATACAATTATTGTTTGTGCAAATCTTTCGATTGGTTCTGCTATTGGTTGATATTGGCATCACTTTTATTGTGATTACCGTCAGTTTTGAAAACTAGTGGAGTCATTGGTTTTAGTGGGGGCAATTCCTTTGGGTATTGCCATCACAGTACCGTCAAAAGCAGGAAGCAGTGACATCTTAGAAGCTGTCAAGAAAATCGAGTACCGCTTCTTCGCTGTCGTCGTTTTTTTCCTTTTCGGAAGGTGTTTGTGCAACGGGCTGTTGCACAAGTTGTAATAAGCCGCTAAGAGGGTTTGTTTTTGCCGTTTCCTCTCGGATGGTGGATATAACCCTTTCGAGGAAAGCTTCTTCGGTTGCAGTTCTTTCTGACAGCTCCATATATCCGCAGATAGCAGAAATGACCGCCTTGCTGTATGAAACCTCTGCACCTTGCAGATATTCATAAGCCTTGCGGTCATTTTCTTTACTCAGATTAAAGCGTACTTTTACATTCTTAATGCTCATACCGCACCACCGTTTCTGTTAAGGGAAACGAGTGCCATATACTCATATCCCTTTGCGGTGGCACAAATATCCTCGTTGATGATAACTCGGCTTGCATCGTAATCGGCAAAGTTACGGATAAGGCAACCACCGCCGCCGACCACATATAGTTTCATCAGTTTGGGATCGTATTCGTGTTCACGCAGACGGTGGAAGATACCGGCGGTGTATTCTTTTGCGGTTTTGATAACCGTTTCAAGATACTGCCCGTCAATATCTGCTGTGCCTTTCTTGAGAATTTCTGTGATTATCGCATCATCGATGATTGTATGATATTGCTTCATCATCTGCTCACGGATAAGCAGAGCGCATTGATGGGTGCCGTACTTCTCGGTGAACATACGCTGGGCATCAGGTTTCTTGTTTACAATCCGAAGCAGGTTCATTGTACCGTTGCCAATATCGCAGAGCATATTGACACCCTTAAAATCACCAAGGTTTTCGGCAACAGCAGCGAACCCCTGCGGATAGATTTCTGCACCGACAATTTTAATGCGGTAATCGGTGTTACGGAAAGAAAATTCAACATCGCTGTGTTGAAGCAGATATTTCTTAAACTCAGCCTTTTGCTCACGTACCCAAGTTAAGGGTAGTCCTGCGGCGATAAATACAGAAGCCTCGGTGAGGCGTTCTCTCCGTAACTCCCGTGCGATAGCGGCAAGGGTGAGTACATAATAGTCCTCGTCAGTAAACTTGTCTGCCGTAAATTCCTTATGACCGACGCCGATGGAATAGTATTTGCCGTTCCATTGGAGCAGGTCGCTGACAAAGGTGGTTTCGGTATCGCTTTTCATTACTCCGGTGGGAAAGCAGCAGTTCGCCGTTTTCATATTCCCGTAGCCGTGGTCGATACCGATAACGTACATTTCATTAAATTTTCTCATAATTTCATTTCTCCTTTTCTTACTTCAATTTGTTGTGCTTTTTGATTTGTTCGTACAGCTCTTTATCGGCGAGTAATACTGCTTTTTTGAAAAGCTTAGAGTTTTCGTGAGCCGTGTAAATGAAGCTGACCGATTTGACGAGGAACATTTGCTCCCCATAGCATTAGAAGTATTCGGCTCTGTGCCGTTTCCTGTGACAACGGAATATGTACCGATCAAGAAAGCCAGCCGCAGTAAAACGGCTACTCTTGCACGCAGGCTTTATTTCGACAGCTATTACAGCTTTGTGATGACCTACTTCTTTGAAGGCTTACATTACGGTCATTATCCAAGGAGATGCGATATCTGCAAAAAATATTTCCTTATGACCTCTGCGGCAAGGCAAAAGTATTGTACAGGTTATGCGCCGTTTAAGCTCAAGGGCAAAGCCATTACCTGCCGGAAATATGCGGCAAGGATCAACCGAAAAGAATTAGCGGCCGGAAATCCTGTTATCCGCATCTATAAAAACCGCTGCTCTGTGCTTCGTATGGAAAGAAAACGAGGTACTGTCACAGAAGAATTTGCCTCCACAGCGCTTGATCTTGCAAAAGAGCGTATGCAGCGTGCAAAAGAGGATGCCGAATATGCCAACAGTCAGTATGAGTCGGATATGAGCCGTGAAAAGCTCTACGCCGAAGTCGATAAGCAGTTAAAATAACGGTAAGTATCACAGAACGGAGGTGAGTGCCGTGACAGAAATTTATATAGATAAAGCAGATTTAAATATGTATCAATTGAAGACGGCACCGCCGAAATGGGATTTGCAGGAATATATTGTAACCTATCTGAAAGAGAAAGATAACCGCTATCTTGCTTGGTTTCTGCACTATTATGAAAAAACGCTTAACAACAATGTGCAGGAATATATGCGAAAGCTCTTTATGCCGGAGCATTTTGCGGATATGAAACAGGCATATATTGCCGGACTGCTCAAAGCATTAAAAAACTACGATATTAAGCAAGGCGCGTCGTTTACCTCGTTCAAGGAACGGTATGTGGAACGGGAGATACTGGACTATGTGCGCTCTATGCGTACAGGCTTCACAGCACAAAGCATCGCAGAATATGCCAAACTCCGTAAAGCAATGGCGATATGGTACAAATACGAGCGTGATTATTCAGATGAAACACTGATAAAGGTTGCAGGCGAGCTTGAGGAAACCGTTGAAAACGCTAAAGAAATATTACTCGGCGGTCTGCTCAATGAAAACCGGGTGGATTTGTATCGGCAATACACAGACGATGACGGTGAAGAAAGCACAGAGGAGGCACATTCCGATAGTTCTTCTGATACTTATACGCTGTTTATGAAAAATGAGCTGTATACCCGACTGTGGGAAGCATACGAAAAACCGGAGTATACCGAACGGAAAATGTTATCTCAAAGACTCGGTTTTTGCTTTGAATGCCATAGTGTGTTTTATATAGTTCATAACGATTTGGACGAATACGGTGAGCCGAAAAAGAAGCCAATCAAGAAGATGATGTATACGGATATTGCTACCGACCACGAATACAGCTCAGCAAATACGGCTCATAACAAGTGTGAAAAGGCGTTGGAGAAATTAAGAAAAGCAATAAATGATTTAATATAAATTAGCAAAAAGCGGCGGCAGGAAGATTCTATTCTTTCTGTCGCCGCTTTCCATTTTGGTAGGTATGTTCCGCTAATTTAGGCTTTATTTTTTCTTAACAGTAATCAATGAGGTCTTTTTCCCGTTTTTATTTCTCCTGTGCTATTCTTTTAGCGTAAGGAGGGATTAAATATGTCAGCCATATTTAAAGCTATACACGAATTTGATAAGCGCATTGAAGCACGAGCGGAGCATTTCGCATTCAAGCATCCGTATCTGTCCTTTTTTGCGGTATTTATCGGTATGCCGATTTGTGTTCTCGCTGCCGTGTTTTTCTTCACCGTAATTATTACGGTTCCGATTGCTTTGATTTTCGGATGGCTGTAAGCGTCTTAATATAGTTTTAATGCGCTGTATATTCTGCTAATCCCGATTTAATCTTTTTGCTGTTAAAATATCAAACAAGGAGGTAAGACTATGAATATTATAATCGGATTTATCGGTCTTTGTGCTGCGGCACTGCTAATCTACTATGTTTACATACTGATGAAAGGGGATGAGCAAAAATGAGTGCGGTAATACAATACATACTCTATCTTGCCGTTCTTATTGTTTTGGCGATTCCGCTCGGCGCTTATATCAAGAAAGTAATGAACGGAGAGAAAACCTTTCTTTCCAAAATTCTAACGCCCTGTGAAAACGCTGTGTATAAGGTTATGCGCATCAAAAAGGACGAGCAAATGAACTGGAAAAAATATGCCGTTTCCGTTCTGATTTTTTCAGGCATCGGACTTATTTTTCTGTTTTTGCTTCAGATTTTGCAGGGAGTTCTTCCCGGAAATCCGCAGGGGATTTCGGGTGTAAAATGGGATTTGTCCTTTAATACCGCAGCCAGTTTCGTAACCAATACAAACTGGCAGGCATACAGCGGCGAGTCCACATTAAGCTATCTGACTCAAGCGCTCGGACTTACCGTACAGAACTTTGTTTCCGCAGCTACGGGTATTGCCGTGCTGTTTGCCCTGATACGGGGATTTATAAAAGTAAAAGCCGATGGATTAGGCAGCTTTTGGGTTGATATAACTAGAATCGTCATTCATATTTTGATTCCGCTGAATCTTGTCATCTCCCTTTGCCTTGTGGGCGGCGGCGTGATTCAGAACCTGAAAGGCGCTGAAACCGTATCGTTCGTTGAACCGATTGCGGTAAGCGCAGACGGCGAAATTCTTGAAAACGCCGAAATTGACCTTGATACAAATACCGTAACAGTTGACGGCAAAAAAATAGAAGACGCCGAAATTGTTACCGAACAGTTTGTACCTATGGGTCCTGCGGCAAGCCAGGTCGCCATTAAGCAAACGGGTACAAACGGCGGCGGTTATATGGGCGTTAACTCCGCTCATCCGCTCGAAAACCCGAACGCTTTTACAAATTTGATTGAAATGCTTTCAATTTTGCTTATTCCTGCGGCGCTGTGCTTTACCTTTGGCAAGGCGGTAAAGAATAAAAAACAGGGCGTTGCAATCTTTATGGCGATGTTTATATGCCTTGCGCTGGCGCTGGGCACGATTGCCGTCAGCGAACAGGTTGCGACGCCGCAACTTGCACAGGATGGTGTCAACGTCTCAATGACCGACCAGGCGGGCGGCAATATGGAAGGTAAGGAAACCCGATTCGGTATTGCAACATCCTCTACTTGGGCGGCATTTACAACGGCGGCTTCCAACGGCTCTGTAAATTCCATGCACGACAGTTACACACCGCTCGGCGGTATGGTGACAATGCTCCTGATGCAGCTCGGCGAGGTTATCTTCGGCGGCGTTGGCTGCGGTCTTTACGGTATGCTTGCCTTTGCCATTCTGACGGTATTTATAGCCGGACTTATGGTCGGCAGAACGCCTGAGTTTTTAGGCAAAAAGATTGAACCTTATGAAATGAAATGGTCTGTGCTTGTTTGCCTTGCAACGCCGATTGCTATTCTTATCGGCAGCGGACTTGCGGCGGTCGTTCCGAGTGTGGCGGACAGCCTAAACAACAGCGGAGCGCACGGCTTTTCCGAAATGCTGTACACATATTCTTCCTGCGGCGGTAACAACGGCTCTGCCTTTGCCGGCTTTAATGCAAACACCGTATTTTTGAATGTTTCGCTCGGTCTTGTCATGCTGTTTGCCCGTTTCCTTCCGATCATAGGAACACTGGCGATTGCGGGCAGTCTTGCCGGCAAAAAGAAGATTGCAACAAGCGCAGGTACACTTTCCACAACAAACGGTATGTTTGTATTCCTGCTGATTTTAATCGTCCTTATTATAGGCGCACTCAGTTTCTTCCCGGCGTTGGCGTTAGGACCGCTCGCTGAATTTTTCAATAATGTTATTTAAGGAGGCACTGTTATGGCATCAAATAATAAAAGTGCTTTTGCCGATAAAAAGATGCTCGGCAGAGCCATAAAAGATTCATTTGTAAAACTAAATCCCAAAACACAGGTGCAAAACCCCGTTATGCTTTTGGTATATATTTCGGCGATCCTCACAAGCGGACTGTGGATTGTATCCCTATTCGGACTAAAGGACGCTTCAAGCGGATATACCTTGGCAATCGCAGTTATTCTGTGGTTTACCTGTATTTTTGCCAATTTTGCCGAAGCGATTGCCGAGGGCAGAGGCAAGGCGCAGGCGGACGCTCTGAGAGCTTCAAAAAAAGATGTGGAGGCACACAAGATACCCTCTGCCGATAAGAAAGAACAGATAACCGCTGTTTCTTCCGCGTTGCTTAAAAAAGGCGACATTGTCATTGTGAAAGCAGGAGAGCAAATTCCGGGCGACGGTGAGGTTATTGAGGGAGCCGCTTCCGTAGACGAAAGCGCTATCACAGGCGAATCCGCACCCGTTATCCGTGAGGCAGGCGGCGACAGAAGCGCAGTAACCGGCGGTACTACCGTACTTTCCGATTGGATCGTTGTGCGGATAACAAGCGAAGCGGGCGAAAGCTTCCTTGATAAAATGATTGCCATGGTCGAGGGCGCTTCCCGTAAAAAGACACCAAACGAAATCGCATTGCAGATTTTTCTTGTCGCCCTTTCCATTATCTTTATTCTTGTTACGGTATCGCTTTATACCTACTCCATATTCTCGGCAAAACAGGCGGGAATTGATAACCCCACCTCTGTTACTACCTTGGTAGCGTTGCTTGTCTGCCTTGCCCCTACCACCATCGGCGCATTGCTTTCCGCTATCGGTATTGCGGGAATGAGCAGACTGAACCAAGCAAATATACTTGCTATGAGTGGAAGAGCTATTGAAGCCGCAGGCGATGTGGATATATTGATGCTTGATAAAACCGGAACAATTACACTCGGTAACCGCAAGGCGAACGCATTTATTCCCGTAGACGGTGTAAGTGAACAAGATCTTGCCGATGCGGCACAGCTATCCTCTCTTGCCGATGAAACGCCCGAAGGCAGAAGCGTGGTTATTCTCGCAAAAGAAAAATTCAATATTCGCGGCAGAGAGCTTTCCGACAAGAACATGACATTTATTCCCTTTACGGCGAAAACCCGTATGAGCGGCGTTGATTATGACGGCAACGAAATCCGCAAGGGGGCCGCCGATACCATGGAAAAATATGTAACCGAAAGCGGCGGAATTTATTCGGAGGAATGCGACCGAATCGTTAAAGAGATTGCGAACAAAGGCGGAACTCCCCTTGTTGTAGCGAAAAATCATAAGATTTTAGGCGTTATTCATCTGAAAGACATTATCAAGCAGGGCGTTAAGGAAAAGTTTGCGGATCTTCGTAAAATGGGTATAAAAACCATTATGATTACAGGCGATAACCCGATGACCGCCGCTGCCATTGCGGCAGAAGCGGGCGTGGATGATTTCCTTGCCGAAGCAACTCCCGAAGGCAAGCTTCAAATGATACGCGATTTTCAGAGCAAAGGACACCTTGTGGCAATGACGGGCGACGGCACGAACGACGCACCCGCACTTGCACAGGCTGATGTGGCGGTTGCGATGAACACCGGCACACAGGCGGCAAAGGAAGCGGGAAATATGGTTGATCTTGATTCGTCACCGACAAAGCTTATTGATATCGTCCGTATCGGTAAACAACTTTTGATGACAAGAGGCAGTCTGACCACCTTCTCCATAGCGAACGATGTAGCAAAGTATTTCGCCATTATTCCCGCCTTGTTTATGGGACTGTATCCGGGTCTTTCGGCACTTAACATTATGGGACTTCATTCCCCGCAAAGCGCTGTTTTATCGGCAATCATCTACAATGCGCTGATTATTATTGCGCTGATTCCGCTGGCGCTCAAAGGTGTGAAATACCGTGAGGTTCCCGCAGGCAAGCTTTTGTCCCGCAATCTGTTAATTTACGGTCTCGGCGGTTTGGCGGCACCCTTCATCTTCGTTAAGCTGATTGATATGCTGCTTGTACTGTTCGGCTTGGCATAAGGAGGTTTTATAATGAAAACATTAAAAAATGTACTGCAGAGAGCGGCAATAATTTTTCTTATATTCACATTGCTCTGCGGCGTGGTTTATACGTGTGTCGTTACAGGGTTTGCGCAGCTTATTTTCCCCGACAAAGCAAACGGGAGTATTATTGAGGTTGACGGAAAAAAGTACGGTTGTGAGCTGCTCGGTCAGCAGTATACAGATGACGGACATATGTGGGGGCGCATTATGAATATTGATGTTTCAACCTACAAGGACGAAAACGGAAAAACTCTGATGTATGCCGCACCGTCCAACCTTTCCCCGGCAAGCGAAGAATATGAGGCTTTGGTGAAAGAGCGTGTGGAAAAACTTCGGGAGGCCAATCCCGACATGGACGAAACAGCAATCCCCGTTGATCTTGTGACCTGCTCGGGCAGCGGACTTGACCCCCATATTTCCCCCGCCGCCGCCAAGTATCAGGTGGCAAGAATCGCAAAAGCAAACGATATGACCGAGGACGAGGTACGGGAGATTATTAAGAAATGCACCGACGGTAAATTCTTAGGAGTTTTCGGAGAAGAAACAGTAAATGTTCTTAAAGTAAATTTGATGCTGGACGGAATTCTGTAATAATTTTAAGGCGGAAGAGTTTCGGCTTTTCCGCCTTTATCTTTATGCAATCTTAATATCGTCTTTATCTTGCTTACGCCGATTTAATGCAGATTAAGATAAAATAAAGAAAGTCTAAATTTGATATTAAGATTGCGAAGGTATCCGTTATGATAAAACGACAAAATCCAAAACACAAGCACATTACTTCGTTCCAGATTATTATATTAGGCTTTCTGTCTGTGATAATTTTAGGCAGCATACTGTTAATGCTGCCCGTTGCAACAAGGGACGGCAAAGGCGCTGTATGTTCAGATGCACTGTTTACCGCCACCTCCGCAGTTTGTGTAACCGGTTTGGTTATACACGATACCGCTACATACTGGTCAATGTTCGGGCAGAGCGTAATACTGTTTTTAATTCAAATCGGCGGTATGGGCATTGTCACGGTTGCGGTTTCGGTTGCGGCTTTTTCAGGTCGAAAAATAGGTCTAATGCAGAGAAGTACTATGCAGGAGGCAGTTTCTGCACATCATGTCGGCGGCATTGTGCGGCTTACAAAATTTATATTAAAAACCTCGGTGTGCATTGAGCTGATTGGAGCAGCCCTGCTTTTGCCGGCTTTTATCCGTGATTTCGGAATTGCGAAGGGTTTATGGTACGCCTTGTTCCATTCTGTTTCGGCATTCTGCAACGCAGGCTTTGACTTAATCGGCATTAAAGAGCCATTTTCGTCATTAACCTCTTATTCATCACAGCCTTTTTTCAACTTCACGGTTATGGCCCTTATTATTATCGGCGGAATAGGCTTTTTAACTTGGGAAGATATTAATAACAATAAGCTTCATTTCAGAAAATACCGAATGCAAAGCAAGGTTATCCTCACGGTTACGGGAATACTGATTATCCTGCCATCGCTTTACTTTTTCTTTTTCGAGTATCAGAACCTTCCACTGGGAGAAAGAATCCTGACCTCTCTTTTCCAGTCTGTTACGCCGAGAACAGCCGGCTTTAATACGACGGATTTAACAGCTTTCAATGAGACAGGTCAAATGCTGATAATATTGTTGATGCTGATCGGCGGTTCGCCCGGTTCAACGGCTGGCGGTATGAAAACCACCACAATCGCCGTTTTGGTTTCATCGGCGCTGTCCGTGTTTCGTAAAAAGGAAGATACACACTTTTTCAAACGGCGCATATCCGACGATACCGTGAAAAGTGCGGCAACTATCTTTTTACTGTATATTGGGCTGTTTATAGGTGGCGGAATGATCATCAGCCGCATCGAAAATCTTCCATTGCTCCCGTCACTGTTTGAAACAGCGTCGGCAATCGGAACGGTGGGGCTTTCGCTTGGCATCACCTCACAGTTGGGGGTTGCTTCGCAGTTCATTCTGATTATACTCATGTTTTTCGGTAGAGTCGGAGGACTGACATTGATATTTGCGGCAATGAAAGGTACGGGGACAAACATAACAAAATATCCGCAGGAAAAAATAACGGTTGGCTAAAGGAGAAATAATATGAAATCTGTTTTATTAATAGGGCTTGGAAGGTTTGGCAGGCATATTGCTATGAAGCTTAACGAGATGCGGCATCAGGTTATGGCTGTAGACAAAGACGAAAAAAGAGTAAATGCGGTATTGCCCTTTGTTATGAACGCGCAAATAGGTGATGCAACAAATGAGGAATTTTTGGAGTCTTTGGGCGTAAATAATTTTGATGTTTGCATCGTTGCAATCGGGGACGATTTTCAAAGCTCGCTTGAAACGACATCTCTATTAAAGGAATTGGATGCCAAAAAGATAGTTTCCCGTGCGGCACGGGAAGTACACGCAAAATTTCTTCTGCGAAACGGTGCGGATGAAATCGTATATCCCGAAAGGCAGCTTGCGGATTGGACGGCTATCCGCTATACTGCCGACCATATCCTCGATTACATAGAATTGGACAGCGATCATGCAATTTTTGAAATTGCCGTACCCGAAAAATGGATCGGAAAAACCGTTATTGAAGCAGATGTGCGTAAAAAGCACGGTATCAATATTATGGCGATTAAACGCGACGGTAAAATGAATCTAAATTTTGCGCCTGAAACAAGCTTTATACCGGGTGACACTATTTTGGTGCTGGGTGATACCAAAAATATACAAAAGTGTTTTCACATATAAATTCCGAAAGAAGACGGAAAGCATGAAAGAATTATTGTTAGTGTGCGCAGTGGCTGTCATGATTGTGTTCGGTTACTTTATAATGAAAAGGCTTGATGATTTTTTAGCCAATAACCACCACTTAATTGACGAAGAAATTGCAGAAAACAGCCTTTTTATTGCGTTTGATAATCCTATGATCTTGGATTCGCTGATACCGCTATTTGAAAAGTTTTCAAAAGGAAAGCCGAATTGTCAGCTTCATTTCCTGTTTGGAAATACAGAGGATATATATGATAAGCTAAACAAAAATCGCATTGATTTTGGCTTTATTGAAAACAATGCTTCTGCAAATGACGATACATACCGCTGTCTTATCATTTCTACAAAGCAAAATAGTATTATCTGTGAGAAAGCAGGATGTACGACAGAACCGCTGGATCCTTCCGTAATTCAGACCGCTGTGATATGGAAAAAGGCTTCAAATAATACCTTTGCTAATAGCTTCTCTGATTTTCTCTTTTCAAATCAAGCGGTGATCAATGCGGAATATGTAAAGTAGAAAATACTTTTATACTTGTGATATATGTGATATAATAAAAAGTAGAAAGGGGGAGTTGTAATGCAATACTTTATAAATTCAAAAGACGGGAGTCTGCAAGCCGCCCAAAACTGTGGCGATAAAAAGCCGTTTTTTACATTTATGAGTACGGCGGAATTTCACAAATGTAAAGAACAACTACCGTATTATAAAGAACTTCTTCACTGTCTTGGATCGATTCGTTATTGTAAGGCAGAGGTTTTCAAAAACTGCATCATCGGAACATTACGCCTGCCTCAAAAAAGCGAACAGCGTTCACCGCAGCTTTCCTTCAGCTTTTATTTGAAGGGACAGTCGCTCTTATTTGTCGAAGATGTAGGCGATTTGAAATTATGGGTAGACAAACGGATAAGTATGTTTCAGGAGCTGAACAGTCCGGCTCATCTTCTTTTGCAGTTTATGGAGCAAATGATAGAGGATGATGTTCTCTATCTTTCTCACATCGAGTCAGAAACAGAAAAAATGGAAGAAAATATCGGCTCCGGCGGTTCGACAGACTTTTTCCCTCTGCTCACAAAACACAGGCAAAAGCTGTCCGAATTAAATGCTTACTATGAACAATTGACAGATATCGGAGAGTTGTTTCAATCCCGCGCGTGTTCTTCATTTGCAGACGATACCGGGGACTGGGAAAAATTTACCCACCGTGCCGAGAGATTGCAAAATCATGTTCAGTTGCTTCGTGAAAATATGCTTCAACTTCGTGAGCTTTATCAGTCTAGGCAGGATGCACGGCAAAATAAGATTATGGGGATTCTAACAATCGTCACCACCTTTTTCCTGCCTCTTACTTTAATTACGGGATGGTATGGAATGAACTTTGCTTATATGCCGGAGCTGAAGTGGCGATACGGTTATCTGTCGGTGATTATTGTTTCTCTTATTATCGCAATAGGAGAAATCATCTACTTCAAAAAGAAGAAATTCTTTTAATTTTTTTCCAACTTGAAATATGAGACTTACAGGGGCGTTTATATGGATGAAATAAGGCAAAGTCCAGAACATTTTCTAAAAGAAATTGAAAAGGAAAAACAGAACCTAAACAGAGGACATTTGAAAATCTTTTTCGGCTATGCCGCAGGAGTCGGCAAAACCTATGCTATGCTGAAAGCAGCTCATTCGGTAAAGAGGCATGGTATTGATGTCGTTGCCGGATATATTGAACCTCATGCCCGTCCTCAGACCTCTGCACTTGTAAACGGATTGGAATGTCTTCCGAATCTTGTTTCGGAATATAACGGAATTACTCTTTCAGAATTTAATCTGGACGCTGCACTTGCCAGACATCCACAGTTAATTCTTGTGGATGAGCTTGCCCATACCAATGCCCCCGTGTGCCGACATACAAAGCGTTATCAGGATATTGAAGAGTTACTTAATGCGGGAATAGACGTTTATACCACGGTAAATGTTCAGCATATTGAAAGTCTAAATGACACCGTTGCATCTATAACGGGCATTATGGTACATGAGCGAATCCCCGATTCGGTATTTGATAACGCAAGTCAGGTTGAGCTTGTTGATATTGAGCCGCAGGAATTGATTGAACGGCTGCAAGCGGGCAAAGTTTATAACCCGACTCAAGCTGAGCGTGCAACAGAGAATTTCTTTACCGTGGAAAATCTAACGGCGCTTCGTGAAATTGCCTTGCGCCGCTGTGCCGACAGGGTGAATCTGCTTACCGAAACCGTCAGAACGAAAAGTCACAGCGATTATCATACCGATGAGCATATTCTTGTCTGCCTTTCGTCGTCACCGTCCAATGAGAAAATTATCCGCACCGCCGCCCGAATGGCGAATGCCTTTAAGGGCGCTTTTACCGCGCTGTTTGTTGAAACTCCTGATTATCAGGTAATGTCCGAGGAAGATGTTAAGCGACTGCGGAGCAATATGCGTCTTGCAGAACAGCTTGGCGCTAAAATTGAAACCGTGCACGGTGAAGATGTTTCCTATCAAATTGCCGAATTTGCAAGGCTTTCGGGAGTCTCAAAAATTGTGATAGGAAGAAGCTCCGCAACCCGAAAAAGCATATTTTCTAAACCTACTCTTACAGAAAAACTGATTGCAAACGCACCGAATTTAGATGTGCATATCATACCCGATACTGATGGTAAAAACACCGCATACCGCACCAAAAAAGCAAGGAAGAAAAATGGAATCGTATTTTCGGTTTCCGATCTTTTAAAAAGCGTTGCCATTTTAATTTTGGCAAGCTGTATAGGAATGCTGTTCAGGCAATTGGGGTTTGCAGAGGCAAATATCATCACGGTATATGTTCTCGGCGTTCTTGTGACCTCGGTCGTTACAAGACATCGGGTTTACAGCCTGATTTCTTCTATTGTCAGCGTTTTGGTTTTCAACTTTTTCTTTACCGATCCGCAGTTCACACTTCGGGCTTACAATCAAGGATATCCTGTCACCTTTTTAATTATGTTTTTGGCGGCACTGCTCACAAGCTCGCTTGCCGTGAAGTTGAAAGAGCATGCGAAACAGGCGGCAAAGGCGGCTTACAGAACAAAGGTGCTGTTTGACACAAATCAGCTTTTGCAACAGGCAAAAGACAAAAACGAAATCGTTTCCGCAACGGCAAATCAGCTTATAAAACTACTCGGAAAGGATATAGTGTTTTATCTGACTGAGGGCGAAACGCTCGGAGAACCTCATATTTTTACAGTTTCGGGAGATAAAACAGACAAAGAAATAACGGGTACAAAAGAAGAGGCAGTTGCGGAATGGGTGCTAAAAAACAACAAACACGCAGGTGCTACTACCGAAACACTTTCAAACGCAAAATGCCTATACCTCGCCGTAAGAGTTAACAGCCGAGTTTACGGCGTTGTAGGTATTTATATAGGCGATGAGCCCCTTGATGCGTTTGAAAAAAGTATTCTGTTGTCCATACTCGGCGAATGTGCTCTGTCGCTGGAAAACGAAAAGAATGCAAGAGAAAAAGAAGAAGCAGCAATTCTTGCAAAGAATGAACAGCTCCGTGCAAATCTCCTGCGGGCTATTTCGCACGATCTGCGAACACCGCTTACTTCTATTTCGGGGAACGCAAGCAATCTTATATCAAACGGCAATTCCTTTGATGAAGCGACAAAGAATCAGATTTATACAGATATTTACGATGACTCTATGTGGCTTATAAATCTTGTGGAAAATCTACTTTCGGTAACAAGAATTGAAGAGGGACGGTTGAATCTTCATATTACAGAAGATTTAGTGGACGATGTCATTACAGAAGCACTTCATCATGTGAACAGAAAAAGCGTAGAACATCATATTACCATCTGGCATAAAGAAGATTATCTTCTTGCTAAAATGGACGCAAAGCTGATGGTACAAGTTATCATCAATATTGTGGACAACGCCATTAAATACACGCCGAAAGGCTCCAACATTCTGATAAAAACCTGGAAGCAAGGAGATAAAGCCGTTATATCTATTGCCGATGACGGCGACGGTATACCGGATGAAATGAAAGCGCGGGTATTCGATATGTTTTACAGCGGAGCGAATAAAATAGCCGACAGCCGCCGCAGCTTAGGCTTGGGATTATCTCTGTGCCGTTCCATTGTAAATGCACACGGCGGCAAAATAACCGTTTCGGACAATACACCGCACGGCACGGTGTTCACCGTTACATTACCTGCCGGGGAGGTAGAAATTCATGAATAAACCATTGATATTGGTTGTAGAAGATGATAATTCGGTCAAAAATCTTATTACAACAACCCTTAAAGCACACGATTACAGATACTTAACCGCACTTAACGGTGGCGGCGCCATTTTGGAAGCGTCATCGCACAATCCCGATATTGTCCTACTTGATTTAGGACTTCCCGATATTGACGGTGTTGAAGTAATCAAAAAAATCCGCACTTGGTCGAATATGCCGATTATAGTCATAAGCGCACGAAGTGAAGATACCGATAAAATTGACGCACTCGATGCGGGGGCCGACGATTATCTGACCAAACCGTTTTCTGTGGAGGAATTATTGGCAAGGCTCAGGGTAACGCAAAGGCGGCTTAATATGATACAGAACGAGGCCGCCGCCGAAGCGTCTGTTTTCACAAACGGTCAGCTTCGTATAGATTATGCCGCAGGATGCGCCTATCTCGGCGACGATGAACTGCACCTTACACCTATTGAATATAAGCTTTTATGTCTGCTTTCAAGAAATATCGGCAAGGTTTTAACCCATACCTTTATTACCCAGAACATTTGGGGCAGCAGTTGGGATAACGATATTGCTTCCTTGCGTGTTTTTATGGCAACGCTCCGCAAAAAGCTGGAGAAGGACGCAGATTCTCCCCAATATATCCAAACGCATATCGGCGTTGGTTACAGAATGATGAAGGTTGAATAATCTGTTAAACAGAAAATGCATACGCAAAAACGGTGCTGTAAACCCTTTTGATGTTTACAGCACCATTAATCTTTTATGAAAAAATCAATTCATTATTTATGACTTCCTTTGCTCTGCTGCGGATGTTATTCATCCGACCAACCCATTCCATTTGGTTGTTGGCTTTCAGCGCTTCCGTAATGCCCTCTGCATCTGCCATTTGCTTTACCAGCCGAAGAAAAAGTTCTTCTGCCTGTCGGTCAATATCCACAAGATAGGCATTCAATTCACCGCTGGTCAGCAAATTGGCATATCGTCCACGGTGGTACCTCTTGAGATAGCGGAGATGCCGCTGTCCCCATATACCGACCGGCTCGCGTTCTTCCGGCTCATCTTCTCTGGCAATCAGATAATAGTCGCCAACCAGCTCATACTTCAGCCCAGTGTGTTCATCCGTGACAAATCTTTCCATTCGTATAACCTCCTGTTCCTTTCTGCAATCATTGTAGCAGTAGGAATAGCAGAAATCGAATGTGTGGACAGCAAAAAATCGCCGTCTCGGGATCACTCCCAAGACGGCGATTTTCTGTTGTGGATCAGAGCGAACATTTCACGGCGAAACCGCCGCTGAAGAAATAGGTGTTCGTCCAATACCTGTTTGGTGGAGATGAGGGGAATCGAACCCCTGTCCGAAAAGTGTTTGCCAAGGCTTTCTACGAGCGTAGTTGTCGTTTTAAAATTCCCTTGCCGCAGCACCCGACAACGGGTTATACGGTTTGGTAGCCTCTAATGTGTGATGCTGCCCGAGGCACTGCCGCATTCACATTTACCACTAATCGACGCCCCTTGCATAGCCGTGGTGCTCTATGCAGGAACGAGCAGCTTACGCTGCTAATCTAACTGTATTTTTGTCAGTTATTTTAAAAGTTGCGGATTTTATAGTGGTTCTCCGCACCACTGCTCGCTTACCGAGGTTCACGCTCCCCGTCGAAGCCTTTACATCCCCGAATATTAACAGAAGTTATCTTCTTAAGACTAATATTATAGTATAATATTATAAATTTGTCAATTGTTTTTTCTAAAATAGCGCACCACAATATACAATCTTAAAAATTACTTCATATGTTATTAAAGCTGACATATCTTTGTGCAAGGGCAACATTTCTGTACTCAGGTTCGTAACTTACCTCTCTTATCAATTTTACAAACGGTGGCAATTCATACGGCTGATCTTCGGAAAGCAATTCTATTTCAACTGTTGCTTTATCATTCCAAAACGGGTAAACATCAAGTTCAAAATATTCATCGTTATAAACTATGCAATATCTGTCTTTTGAGATAATTCCCGTAATACAGTCCTTTTTTGAAAGGTAATTGTTATATTCAAGTTCGCTTAAATATGTTTCCTTTTCTATTCTCTTTAAATCGTTGATTTTGATTTTTACGGTTTTTATATACACTGCATCTTTGCCCTGCCCACGCTTGCGAATTCTAAACATTCCCTCTTCGGGTGTATTCAAATACGCTTGCGTTATCGGTACTTTTCTGCAAGTCGTCATATTTTCAAGGAAGTTTATATCGGGATATTCTATCAAAAACTTGCGTTCGATTTCAAGCGGCTCGGGTATGCCGATAAATCCCGTTACTTCTTTCAGCAAATTTTCAAGCTTTTTATTAAAATCTTTATCGTTTGCAATAACTCTTAAATGAGATGTGCCCGTCCATATCGACAATATTTTTTCATCAAGCGCTTTGGCAAGGTCTATATCTTCTTTTCTGATAGAATTCTTATTCTGCATATATACGCTCTCGTCACTGAGCGCAACACTTTTCAAATGAAATACCGCATCGTATGAATTTCTTAACAGGTCTTCATTTTTATTGCTGAGCGAAATGTATCTTTCAAATTCTTCGTCTGTAACATAAGCCTTGCTGTCGAGCAATCCCCTATCAAACAAAATAACTGTCCTCTCGCCCTCGTAGCCAACTGCTCTTTCCTCAAGCATATTTTCTTCTGCCAACTGAGTTTCAAAAAGCTTTTTATGAAATTCATATGCGCCGAGCTTTTGCGGAGTTATACCTTTTTTCATTAACTTGCTTGCTGCCTCTTGCAAAACAAACACCTTTATATTTAATTTTTCGAGTTCTCTTTTCAAAAAATCCATTGCTGTTGTTTTGCCTGCACAAGGGCCACCCGTTAAAACAATTTTAATTACTTCAGCCATAACCACACCTCATTTAGTTTATTATAACCTCAAATTTAAGCTTTATTATTCTATACTTGAAAAAAGGCGACTGCAAATTACTCTGCAATCGCCTTTTTGTTATTACTTACTTCTTTTCTTAGCGAAAATGATTGTTCCTGCAAAGCCTAATGCACATAAACCCGAAAGTACGCCTAAAAATGTGAGATTCTCACCTGTTTTTAGTGTTATTGGCTCTACATACTGAGTTTTATAAACTGTTTTTTCCTGCACAACAGTTTCCACTGTCGGAGTTGGCTGTGATGTTGTAGGCTGTGGCTTTGTTTCGGCTATCTTTTCAAATGAATAAACATAGATTACTTCTTCTGTTCCCGATACGGTTTGAGTCGGCTCAATATCCCACTTGCCGTTTTCGTAGCCGTAATTTGCTATCATACCTGTTGGAATATTTATTCTTGCCGAGCCGTTTACACTCCACTTGCCGTTATCGTCAAGCAGGGTTACATAGAAAGAAATATCTTTGTTTGTTTTATCCTCCCAAGTACCGTTTACCACTTTAAAGGTAACTTTTTTCTGATACTTATCGGGGATTCCGTCAGGGTTCTCTCCGTCACCGATTTTATCTACTTCCCAAAGAGCGGATAATTCATACTTTCTATTAATAGATTCAGTTATAATCTGATTTCCTGTGAAAGTATCGTCACCGCACTGCCAGCCGTCAAATACATATTCATATTTAGTCGGCTTGCTTGCAATCGTTGTAACAGATGCGCCCTCACGATAGATATATTCTAAATCTTCGTTCAGAGTACCGCCGTTAAGATCATAAAGCACTGAGTAATACTTGATTTCAGCGCTGTTATTGTTTTCATCTACGCAAAGTACAACATCTTCAATCTGCTTATAACTGTTGCCGTCCTTTAGATATACTTTATAATTACCCTTAGTAAGCTCAGCGGTATAGCCGTTTTCACTGCTCTGCAATAAAATATAATCATCGTCTGATTTTACTGCAACCTCAAAGGCGTTTCCAAATATGGTTTCAGTGTCTGCAATGCTGTCATCAAGTTTAAACACAACACTTGCCGAATAGCTGTTCTTCGTTGTATCTTTCACATAGGCATAGGCAGTCTTTGGAACACCGTCATCATCAATATAATTGCCCCTAACCTCTACTGTATATTCAGTAGACGGTGTGAGATTTGTAAATACAATTTTTCCGTCTGAAACTTCGCCCTTAACACCGCCAATGTAGTATTCGCAACGGTCATCAAGGTTTGTAAGCGTGAGTGTTGTAGCGGTTGTAGAGGTATCAGGTTTTTTAAATACCTTAACCGTTGTGGTTGAACTGTTCTCAGAGTCCATATGGAACTTACAGTTTTTCTTTTCAAGCTTAATTGTTATTACGCCTTCGCCTGCTTTAAGTCCACGAATACTATAACCGTTAGGCGATTTCTCCAAGCTGATGCAATCACTGCCCGAAATAATCTTTCCTTGACTTACATAACAGGCAGGACATACAACATGAACAACAGAGCTTTGACCTAAAAGGTTAAGGATGTCAACAGTTTCTCCCTCAAACACACCGAATACTGCGTTTGCCATATCCTTTGATAAATCATAATCTTTAAAATCATCGGTATAAGATGCTGTTGCAATGATATTTCCATATGAATCCTTTACCTTTACGGAAATACCACCCTTTAATTTCTCGCTGCTGACACCTGCGCCGTATACAGCCGCATAAGCAAAACGTTTTTTAGAATAGGTTTTATTATGCGTTCTGCCTGCCATATTCTTTGACGGACTAACATTTTTGTCAGTGTTGTAAATTTCAATTTCACTTTTTGTGCCACGCACAACAGCCATATCGTGTTTGTCAAACACATACAGATAAGTGCCGAGCTTGTTCTCCCATTCGTAAGTCAGCTTCTCAGGGTTTCCGCTGTAATTACTTAGCTTTGCCATTAAAAGCTCACTTGAGCGAAGGTCTTTGCTATCCCCCCTCATAAATCCGACAATTTCCACTGTCGGGGCAGAGTTGTCGAGCGCAAGTACAGCAGATGGAACGCCGACTGCGCCAAGAATGATTGCCGCCAAAATAAAGCAGAACACTCTCTGCAATGCTGACAGCAAGGTTTGTTTGTGCTTTTTTATCATTGCCATATATTACCTCCATACAAAAAATTATATGCAGTAGACAGGCAAATAATACACGACAAAATAAAAAAGGGAAAGCTTGGCTCTCCCTTGTCCTAAAATATTCCGTATTTTGTTTTTAATCGCTGTAATTTTCTGCCGATTGGCTTTGTAAGCAACAACAAAAAAATCACATTAGAAACCATATACACCACCGTAAAAGGAGCGGCGGTTGTAATACTCGCAATGAATCTTGCAATGTTAAACGTGCCGTCTGCCCAAAGCGTTGTCCACACATCCATTATAAATGAAAACACAACACCTGAAAGCGCACCGAAAATAATAAGCAGTACCTTGCTTTCAAGAAGTCTTTTAGCAAGCAGACCTGCAAGAAATCCTATTAATCCCCAAGCAAACATTTGGAACGGAGTCCATGGCCCTTGCCCGAAATAGAAATTTGAAACTACGGCTGAAAAAGCACCGGTAATAAAGCCAGCCTCTGCGCCAAGATAAATTGCGGTAATAATTACAATAGCCGTAACAGGCTTGAAAAACGGAATCGGTGCAAACACAAATCTACCTGCAACCGACAACGCTGTCATAACCGCAATTATAACAATTCTGCGAGCATCGTTTTTTCCCTTTTCAAATGATACAAAAAAAGGAATACAGGCAACTACCGAAAGAGCGAGTGAAACGAAAGCGTATTTTCTGTCGCCTAAGAAAAATACTCCGCAAAGCACGATAAGCGGCGCTACTAAAAATACGCATAAATATTTAATTACCTTTTTAGCAGTCATTTTAGCCCTCCTCAACACAAGAAAGAAGCTCGGCGGTAGTAATTATGCCGTCTTGTATTCCCCTTGAAATTTTATTTGCAGAAGTTGTGTAAAATCTTTTTCCGCAATAAAATTCGTGCGGCTCAAGTCTTTTTGAAAGAGTGCCGTTAAAAAGCATTGCGCATACTGTTGATACCTCGGCAGAAAAATCAAGATCGTGGGTAACAAGCAAAACAGTTATTCCGCTCTGCGAAAGCTCACGCAAAATTTTTGCGAGTTCTGCCTTTGAAAAGCTGTCACAACCCTTGGTGGGTTCGTCAAGCAACAATATTTTTGGCTCAAGCAACAGCAGCTTTACGAAACCTGCTCGCTGAATTTCACCGCCGCTGAGGTCATATGGGTGATGATTTAAAAATTTTGAAACATTAAATCGTTGGCTTAATGTATTAATTTTTTCAATATCTCCGCAAACGGATTTAAAATCTTCCATTAAAGTATCCTTTACAAAAAGGAGCTGCGGATTTTGTGGCATTGTAGCGGTTTTTTCAGAAACCTTCACCTTGCCCCTGTACGGCTTTAATCTTGAACCGATTACGGAAAGCAGTGTGGATTTTCCACTGCCGTTAGCTCCTACAACGGAAAATATTTCTCCTTTTTTTACGGTTAAGTCAAGACCGAGCAACACATCTTCTGACTTCTTTTCGTATCTGAAATAAACATTTTTTACAGATAGTATTTCATCAGCAGAATTATTGCTTGCTTGTTTATTTAAAGATATATTTTTGCCACTGCAATGATTATCAAAAAACTCTCTGCCCTCTTTTACGGTAATCGGGCAAATAGTATCGGAATGTGAAACGGAAAAAAGTCTTGTAGGAACAGGCAAAGCGAGCATCATAGGGTGATTTTGTGAAACAGCGCAAAGGCTTTTGCAAGTATCCCTCGGTGTTGTGTCCGAGATAATTTTGCCCTGCTCCATAACAATAATTCGGTCTGCAATCGGAAATAGATTTTCAAGCCTATGCTCGCAGATGATAACCGTAATTCCTAAGTCTTTATTGAGCTTATCAAGAATAGTAAAGAAATTCTCTGCCGATACGGGGTCAAGCTGACTTGCGGGTTCGTCAAGAATTAAAACATCGGGTTCGGCAACCGAGGCAGCCGCAAGGTTTAGAATCTGCATTTGACCGCCCGAAAGTGAATTTGTCTTTTGCTCAATTATTTTTGAAAGTCCGAAATATGTTGCGGTTTCACTTATCTTGATATTAATTTCTTCACTTGAAAGTCCCATATTTTCAAGTGTAAACGCAAGCTCATGCATAACGGTATCGGTAACAATCTGATTTTCGGGATTTTGCGCTACATATCCAATCTTGAATGCCGTATCCACATCACTGCACTTATCCAAACTTTGCGAGCAAAAAAGGATTTCTCCTTTTTTTTCTCCATGAGGAGCAGACTGCGGTTTTAACAATCTGAGCAATGTGGTTTTTCCGCATCCCGACTGCCCGCATATAACGCAAAACTCTCCCTTTTTTACCGAAAAGCTGACATCATCAAGCGCCTTTGTCTGCATTTGCGGATATGTAAAGCTCAAATTTTTGACAGAGAATATTTCCATACAAGCTCCTCCTTTAACTCAATAATAAACGGCATAAACGATAGCACTCCAAATGATACCATACCGAGTATTGATACCACTGTAATATCGCACATCTCGATATGTGGGTATATTTGAAAACTAAGCTGACCAGTTGCAAATGCCGAAAGCACAACAAAAAACATAGTAAGAGTTACTGCCGTAAACGCAACATCTGACTTTGTAAACGGGAAACGAGAATAAAAACTGCGCTTTTTCACTCCGTAGCCTCTCGCACTCATAGAGTCGGCTGTCTGCACAGAACCCTCAAGCATTACCGATACCGATGCCGAAAACGCAACGATATATTTTTTAAATTTATTTTTACCGCAAAAGTCAGACTGTGCCGACAATGTGCGCTTAAATACTAAAATAAACTTTGGCACAAAGTGGAGTACCATAGAAAACAAAAGGGCAAGGCGAGGTAAAATTCTGCCGAAAATATAAATCAGCTTTTCAGAATCGAACACGCTGTTGAAAACGGAAAACCAAAGTATTACGCTCAAAAGCATTAAACCGAGGACTGCTCCGTAAACTATCGCCTCAAGTGTAATTGGCACATCGTTTATAAAGACAAGCGGAGTTATGCCTTTGTGAGAAAAAATTGGGTTTGTTATTGTTACAAGCAGGAAAATCATCGCATAACCAAAAAAGGATTTTAAAAATGCTTTAAAACCCTTTTGTAAAACAGAATATGCCACCGCCGAAATAAGCGAAAGCAGTAAAATTATATAATTCCAAGTGAACATTGACACCGACAGCACAGCTAAAAAATAGACAAGCTGGGCTATCGGATTAAAGGAATTAAACCTTAACATTATTCTTCTCCTGTAAATTCATTGCCAATATCTGCGCCTAAGTCGCAAGTATATAAAAACTTGATGGTATCTCCGTCTTGTATATCATAAGAATTACAGCCTACCGACGGGAAAACATCATTTACGCAATATTCCCAGCCTGAAAGCTGACCGCAAGAAAATTCATAGAGATTAGCTATGCCCTCAATGTAAATGTCAGCGCCTGTTCCCTCGTATTCGTACTGAATTTTATTCTGACGGCACGCCTCACTGAGTGCATCATAGGCGGTTGCTTTTTCGCCAAGGGTTACCTTTGTAGGCTTTAAGATAACGCCGTCACTCGGAACATAGCTTTCAAGTCCGCTCTCAAGCTGATCCATATTATTTAAAATAGTTGAACAGTTTATAGAAATGAGGACTTCCATTCCCTCTTTTTCAGACGAGGAAGAGTAATAGTCCTCGGGTGACTGAACCGAACAGCCGCAAAATACTGCGGTAATAATCAATAAGAGAATCAGTAGCTTAGTTTTCATTATTTGTCACCCTTTTTTCTGCCAAAAAGTCTGAATGGCTCGCCGTTTTTTCTGAGTACGGTTAATCTGATAATTATAAGCACAACCGCAACAGCTATAAGACCGATAAGCGAAACATAATAAATAAAATTATTATTGTCTTCTGATTTAGCCGCCACTGAGTCGGGAGTTGAGGCTAAAGTAAACGGCTCGTAGTTACCGTTTGCCGAGTCCATTTTTTGATTTTCGTATTCATTGGAATTGCTTGACTCCGAATTATGTTTCTGCGTAATATCGCCCGTATTAACAGAATTATTTTTATCGTTGCTGTCTATATTAACAGCAGAATTGCCCGACTCTGTATTGCCGCTATCCTGCTGAGAATTTCCATTGTCAGTATTATTTTTCTTTGTTTCTTCAAATTCAAAAATCTCTGTGTTGCCCTTAGTCATATATTTATACAAATCAACAAGTGAATTTAATGCCTGATAGCAAGCGATGTTATTTGATTTGCTGTTTTCGGTATGAGCAAAACCACCGTCTGAATTTTTGAATGACATAAGATTATCTATAAGTGTATTTCCGTTTTTAATAAATCTTGAATCTGTCTGCACATCTATACCAAGTGCAACAAGTGCCGATATGACCTGAGAAACGCTCTCGGAATTTACTGTACCGAAAGAGGAATATCCGCCCTTATCATTCTGCTTTTTTGACAAAACGCTTAATGCTCTGTCAATAGCCTCGTTTACCGAGCTGTCGGATTTGTACGGAGCAAGTGCCTGTATGCACATTGCGGTAACATCTGTATCGGCTGACTTTCCCATAAGAGTAAAGCCGCCGTCCGAAAGCTGTAAACCGATTATTTTTTTGATAAAATACTCTCTGTCGTATTTTGCGTCACTCGGAACTTTTGCGTTTGCACAGTCGAGTGACAGCAAGGCATAAACATAAGCATTTATGCCCTGCTTGTTCACATTTTCGCTGTTATAAGCTCCGTCACTGAGGAGATTATATCCGTTAATATCTTCGGGATTAAGTCCGCAAGCGTAAAGCGCAAGTGCGGTACGCTGAAAATCAGTAGCCTTGCTTTTGGATTGATACAGCTTTTCAGCAGATTTTATCATAGAACTCTTTACTGCCGATACATCTTTACCGTATTTTGACATAGAAATAATGTACCACTGGGTTTCAGAGCTGTCTGTTGTAGCGGAGAGCTTTTGCATAAATGCCGCTGTATCGTCAGCCTTGAGTGTGGCTGACTTGTATGAGATTATTCCGTCAATGACTTTTGAAATATCTTCTTTTGTGTATGTGCCTGCCGCATTTACCGCAACCGATAAAGACATCATAACCGCACATACGAGCAAAGCTGTAATTCTTTTCAGCATATATTAATCATTCCTTATTAGAATTATTCTGCCTGACCTGAAATAATAGTCTGGAGTTTTGTAACATCGTTTACATCAAACTTACCGTCTTTGTCAATATCGGCAATTCTTTTCTGCTCATCTGTAAGAACAGTATCGCCGCTAAGGCTTGTCTGAATAAGTGTTACATCGTTAATATCAACCTCACCGTCAAGGTTTACATCGTTAATAATCTTTGTATCTACAAATACTCTGTAATCACTAGCGTATCTGAGAACGGCAGGAGCACCGCTGTAACCGTACTTTTCTACCTGTAAGCTATGATAGCCGAATGTGAGCTGATTCTCATCAATTACAACTACGCCATTGTAATCTGTTGTGTATTCTTTTCCGTCAAAATATACTGTCATATTGTCGATAGGAAGAACAGCGTCACCGAAAGTAGCCTTTGCTGTAAAAGTAATTTTACCTTCGGTTGTAAGTAATGAAGTATCTGCGATTGGGAGATAGCAAGGATATTCGCCATAGTAAAGTACAACATTGTCGCTCTCGCTGAGAGTGTAGTCCTTTACGCCAAAGTTAGGAACAACACCGTTTACTGCATAGTACCAGCCGTCCCAGCCGCCAAATGAACCGGCTGAAATGCCGTTTACTTCTGAAATGTAGCCTGCATCTGCACCAACTACTTCGAGATCATCAGAAATCTCATCTGCAAGGCTGATAAGCTCTGCTACATTACTGCCGCTTGTAATTTCGAGTGTATCGTTGTAATAGCAAGCCTCCGGGCCTTCGATTCTGAGATTTACATTGATAGTATTTTCTCTTGAAATATTTACTGAAAAATCATCTGCATAGCGAAGTACAGTAGGTGCGCCGTTAGAGTTCTTCTTAGCAACCTGTACGCTGTGCTTGCCTGAGGTGAAGTCAGCCTTTGAAAGTGTGATTGTGCCGTTTTCATCTGTTGTGTATGTGCTGTCGTCAAAAGTAACTGTCATATCAGTAACAGGAACTGTACTTACGGTTGGATTCCAATCACTGTCATATGTAGTTGACTCTGCATTAAAGCTGATTTTACCGTCACTGTTTAAAGCTGAAGTATCAATCTGAGGAATAAGGCATGGGAAATCGCCATAGTAAAGCACAACTGTATCGTTGTCGCTGAGTGTGTAATCGCCAACACCAACGCTTGGTGAAACTGAATTTACAATGTACTGCCAGCCGTCCCAGCCGCCGAATTTACCTGCTGTTTCGCCGTTCACATCTGTAATGTAATTGTTTTCAGCACCTGTTACGGTAACATCATCAGAAAGGCTGTCTGCGTACTGAATGAGGTCAGACGCTGTACTGCCCTGCGGAATTGTGTAGTTGTCATAAAGGACACAAGAATCAACACCCTCAATACGAAGTGAAACTGTAATGTCTTTTGTTTCTGCCGCAAATGCCGGTACTGCCGATGCAGACACAAGCAATGTTGCAAGTGAAGCAGAAATAATTTTTGCTGTCTTTTTCATAAACATTCTCCTTATATAAAAAATAGCCCCTTAAAAGAGGCATAGCTATATAAAGGGTAAGATTTTACCCAATAACTATTCTCCCGTTGCCCAAGAAAGTTGCTGTACCTTATTATGGCAGGTCTCCTGACTTACAGCCTGCGTTAGCGGTTTCGGCGCCTTCTCGGTTACCCAATGGCATATGCCGAAATTATAAACTGCTTACAGTAATGGCGGTTGTGACGGACTTACACCGTCTTCCCTATTAATTAAGCGAATAAACCATAATAAATTATTAAGTTCAAATTAAATTTTATAGCATAATTGTATTTATGTCAAGCTAATGACTTTGTTTTTCATCTTTTGCCTTATTTTTTCGCTTTTTGACGAATAAATACAGTATAAAACACAACACGCACACTGCAATTCCGCTGAGCAAACCGACAACGAGCATAAAGGTGTTGTTATCGGCAAACTCTGAGTTGAGTGAACCCGTTATATCTTTACTCTCGTATTTTTCATCATCACTTGATTTTCGCAAATTTCCTTGCTCCTCTGTATCCTCTTCACCTAAGTTTGAGTTTTCATTTTGCACATAGACCGTTCCGCTTTCACATTTGGATATTTCTACACTTTCAGGTAAGGAATTAACGCAATCGTATGCGGTATATTTTAAATCTGATTTTCCGAGGGCGATAGCCTTAAATTTTAAAGTAAAAACAGTGCTTTCGTTGCTGACATTTTTTCCGTTTTTGCATAGATACGATACATTCAGAGCTTGTCCGTTATCGTAAGCATAGGCTATGCTGTCGGACGGCGTGGAAATTGAGCGGTATTCGAGAATATTTCTGTCATATGAAAACCTAAACAAAACAGCCGACAACTTCTGATTTGATTTTGCTCTCACCTCAACCGCTATTATCCTGTTTAAACTGCATTGTGCATCCTCTGTTTTGAACATCACGCCGTCTGTATTCACTGCAAAAACAGACGGAGCGGAGAAAACTATGAAAAATCCTATCAGTAAAAACGATATAAACTTCTTCATATTTTCTCCGCCCCTTTTAAGCGTGCTCTGCTTTATTAAAATTTTTCTGCACTGTATCCTTTGCCTGTCCCTCTTTTTTGCTCTGCACATTATAAGAAATTCTTGTGAGCATATTTTCACTTACAAAGCGCTGAGCAACCTTTGCCACCTTCATTGTAAAGCCTGGGATTATTACCATTTTGCCCTTAATGGTCTTTTCAATAGCGTACTTTGCAACAAAGTCGGGAGAAAGTCCGTTAAGGCAAAACTTTACATCTGCAACATTATTAAAATTGGTATTTACAGGGCCGGGACAAAGGACTGAAATTTTAACATTACTGCCCTGTCGCCTAAGTTCCTCATGAATAGCCTCTGTAAGTCTTACAACATAATTTTTAGATGCGTAATAGCTTGCAAAGGTAGGACCTGCAAGAAATCCTGCCGACGAGCCTACATTTAAAATGCAGCCTTTATTTTTCTTCACCATATCCTGCAAAAAACATTTTGTCAGAATATGAACTGCGCTTATATTTGTGTGAATTAAATCAAGCTCCCTTTTCAGAGGAACATCCAAAAATCTGCCGTATGCGCCAAAGCCTGCATTATTAACAAGAAAATCTATATCCTCATCTTTTAAATGCTCGTACAAATCAATAGCGTCTTGTTCTCTCGACAAATCTATGGTGATTACTCTGACATTTACATTTTTAAGTTCAGCTTTAAGCTCTGTCAGCCTATCATAATTTCTTGACGCAATAATTAAATCATACCCCATTGCTGCCAAGATCCTTGCAATTTCCTTACCAATTCCCGAACTTGCTCCTGTAATTAAAGCCTTCATACATTCACCTGCTTTATTTAATTTTTTGCACCTATGGCACAAAGCCAGGTAGTGCCCTCCTTTTTGTAAGTTTCAATGTCTGAAAAACCTGCCTTTGCAAGCATTTCTCTTATCTCCTCCTCTGTTACGGTTTTTATGCCTATTTTATCCTCAACAGCCTTCCATTTGTCAGGCTCTTCAGGAGTTTTTAGCATTTCAAAAACGAGCATAAGTTTACCGCTCGGCTTGAGTACCCTGTATATCTCTTTCAAATCATTCAGCTTGTCCGGCCAGAAGTAGTAGGTTTCTACCGCAGTTACAACATCAAAGCTGCAATCGTCAAAAGGCAAAGAAGAAACAGAAGCAAGCATAATTTTTACTTTATTACAAAGAATATTTTTTCTGTTCTGAGCTTTTGAGTGTTTGATACAAAGAGCAGAATAGTCTATTCCGTAAACCTTACCATTGCCTATTCTCTCTGCAATTCTTGATACGGTGAGTCCTCCGCCGCAGCCGACATCAAGTACTCTGTAATTTCTTTCAAGATTTATATGATCAAGTGCCCAACCGGTGAGCTCATAATGACCTTCGTTCATTGAATTTATCATTTTTTTGCCCCAAAAACCCTTTGGCTTTTTGGCATTTTCCAACAGCTTATGATATTTCACAAATGTCGTCCTTTCTGTAAAACACCTTCATCTAAAATTCTATAAAATCTTTCAATCTGATATTTTTATACTACATAACAGTGTTTATTGTAAATTATCACATTGTTTTTACTGTTCAGGTAATATTTTACTGTGTATTTTTATTATTATACCATAATAAATTGTATTTTACAATGAGGAAAAGCAATAATTATTTTTCTGTTTTCGAATAAAATAATTAAAGCCGTACATTCATACTCAACACAAATGTACGGCTAAATAATTACTTATTCTTTTTCTTTTTAATATGAATTTCGGGGACGGCTACCGTATCATAAGTTACAGTTTCGTCCGGGTCGGGTTTATCGCTTGACTTTTGCTTTACTTTGCCTGTGTGAATTTCAGGAAAAGCAAGATTTTCGGTTTCAACAAAATATTTATCCTTATCCTTCATAATACACTACCTCCATTTTACAACAGATTAATAAAGAATGTGATTGTAAGGCTGTTAAGAAAATCTGCAAACAAACTGCCCACGATTGGAATAAGCAGATATGCTTTTACAGACGGAGCGTATCTTTCGCAGATAGCCTGCATATTTGCCATAGCGTTTGGAGTTGCGCCCATACCAAAGCCGCAAGTACCTGCCGCCACCACTGCCGCATCGTAATCCCTGCCCATTACATTGAATACTACAAAATAAGCAAAGAGGAACATGAGCAGAGCCTGTCCTGCAAGCAGTATAATAAGCGGAAGCGCAAGGTCGGCAAGCTGCCATAGCTTAAGCGTAATCATTGCTATTCCAAGGAAAAGTGAAAGGCAAATACCGCCAAGGTCGTTTATTTCGCCCATATGAATTGTAATTTTTCCTGTATATTCGCCTATGTTTCTCATAATAGCAGCTATAATCATTGCGCCGATATAAATTGGGAAAGTCATACCTGTAAGAGAAAGCAGGTCGGAAACCACCGTGCCAAGTCCAACGGCTATTATAAGCTGAAATACAGCAGGAGCATACATTGAAAAATGTCTTTCGTGCTTTACTTCTTCCTCAACAAGGAGAGTATCATCTTCCGCTTTTATTGTATCAAGCAAATTATGCTTTTTGATGAGTCTGTTGCCGATAGGGCCGCCCATAAGCGAACCTGCTATAAGTCCGAAAGTTGCGGCGGCGGTGCAGACTGTTGTAGCGCCGCTTATACCAAAGTCCTCAAGTACCGGACCAAAAGCGCCTGCAGTACCGTGACCGCCAACCATAGGTATTGAACCTGTGGTCATACCTACAAGGGAATCAAGTCCGAGCAAATTTGCAAGTCCGACCGCTGTAAAGTTCTGGGTAATTATAAGAACGATTACAAGTATGAGAAAAACAAGGAGCGGCTTTCCTCCGCTTTTGAGAACCTTAAGGTTTGCCTGAAAGCCTACCGAGGTAAAGAAAAATACCATGCAGACTTCTTTTAGAGTGTCGTCAAAATCAATTTCAAGTATTCCTGTTGAATAGCATATCAATGTGAAAACGGCAAATATTAATCCGCCGATTACAGGGGCAGGAATACAGAATTTTTCGAGAAAAGAAATTTTCTTTTTAAGAAAACTTCCTAAAATCAGTACAACAACAGCAACTGCGATTGTCTGATACATATCAAGTGTAATGCTCAATGTTTACATTCCCTTCGGAGTTATTCTGCTGTTTTTACTTCAACGCCCTTTTCGCTGTAATACTCCGCTGCACCGCTATGGAACGGAATATTTACACCTATTACGGCATCTTTTTCCACAATATCAAGGTCAGCCGAAACAGTAAGCTGGAGTTCGTTTGCGTTATCAAAAATCAGCTTTGTAAGCGACTTTACTTTATCGTTTGAAAGTTTGTTGCTTACAATAAGCACCGACTTAACTCCTACTGTATCCACTGCTTTTGTCTGACCGCTGTATGTATTTGCTTTTACAGTACAGTCAATATACGAGTATGCGGATTTTAGCTTTGAAGAAGTTGCCTTATCTATACCGATAAGTCTTATATCGCACTGTTTAGCAAGCTCGTCAATTACAGTTGCATTTGTTCCCAATGTCCAAAATGCAGCGTCAATATCACCCGATACAAGCTCCTTTGCCGATTCGGCATAGTCAAGATTAACTTCCTTTATCATTTTTTGGTTTAAGCCATATGCAGACAAAATCTGCTTTGCATTAAGCTCAGAGCCTGACTCCTCTTCGCCGATGCTTACGGTCTTTCCGAGCAGGTCGTCTATGCTGTTTATATCGGAATCAGCCCTTACAACTATGTGGCACACCTCGGTATAAAGTGCTGCGACAGCGCTGTAATCCTTATAAGGTGTTTTAAAAGAATTTTCACCGTTGTAGGCATCGCTGATAATATCCGACTGTGCAATGGCTGCGTCAAGATAGCCCTGCGAAAGCAAACGAACATTAGCTGCCGAGCCTGCCGTTGTTTTTAAATCAATATTAAGCTCTCCGTCTTTTTCGGCAAGCTGTTTAATTGATGTTGCGGTTTGGTGATAAACACCGCCTAATCCCGCCGCACCAAAACGGATACTTTCATTTCCCATAGAGCAGCCGCAAACGCAAAGCATTGCAGTCAGCAAAACAAGAAAAAGTGCAATAAATTTTTTCATCTTACCGCCTCTTTTTTAATAACAAAAAGGGAATTGTAAACAGCGTACAATTCCCCGATATTTACAGTTAATTGTAACATATTTTGTGAAATATGTCAAATCGCCAAGATCACTAATTTAACCTCAGTTCTACCTTACTGCCACCCGAATTCTCTTTGGTAACAACAATTTGCTTGTCGATTTCTGTTCTAAGCTCTGCCACATGAGATATAATGCCCACAAGGCGGTTGTTTTCGGAAAGGCTCGACAAAGCCTGCATAGCCTGTCTGAGTGTTTCCTCACTGAGTGAACCGAAACCCTCGTCAACAAACATTGTTTCCATTCTTATTCCGCCTGCCGACGCCTGTATTTCATCTGAAAGACCGAGTGCAAGTGAAAGTGACGCAATGAAAGATTCGCCGCCCGAAAGGCTTTTTACGCTTCGCTCCGTACCGTTGTAATGGTCAATAACATTCAAGTCAAGTCCGCTTTTACCCTTTAGGTTATCCACAACCTCTTTGCGCTTCAGGTCATAATTACCGCCCGACATTCTCATAAGGTGAACATTTGCCCTGCTGATAATCTTATCAAAGAAAGCGGTTTGAATGTAGGTTTCAAGCGTCATTCTCTGCTTTCCCGACAGTGTGCCGTTTACAGTATCGGAAAGCGATTTCATTTCTCGCCAATTTATATCAAGTTGTGCAAGCTCCTCGGATTTTGCGTTCAGCTTTTCTAAAGCCGATTTGTTTGCAATAATACGCTGAGATATTATGTTATTTTTCTCTGCAAGCTGATTTTTCTCATTAACAAGAATACTTTTTTCGCTCTTTTTATCTTCAATGTCTACATTTTCGGCATTTTTAAGTATTTCGTTAAGCTGAGCAATCTGTGCTTTATAATCGTTAATTGCTTTTTCGCAGTCTTTGTAGGCCTTTTCAGCTTTCTCGGCTTGCTCTTTATTTGTGCGAATTGTATTTTTAAATTTTAATATTTCTGCCGTTGCCGACTTTTTGCTGTCAAAAGTAAGTTTTTTAAGCAAGCCCTCCTTTTGCTTTTCCTGTTCATCAACTGCTGTACTGAAAGCTGAAATTTCGGCTTTCAGCTTAGAAGTCTGTTCGTTTGCACTGTTTAATTTTTCTTCTGTATCCTTAATAATTTCGATAAGCTCTGATTTTCTTTTCAGTTTCTTATCTTCTTCGGTTATTTGTGTTTTGAGTTGGGTTTTATTCTGCTTGATTTCGTCAAGAATTTTTGCAATCTTATCCTCGGCGCTATCCAACTCCGCATCTGCAATCAGCTTTTTCAAATTGCTTTCGGCTGTCTTTTTTGCATTGTTGTAAACTCCGCCCTTTTCGCCGCATTTACTGCTTAAAACATTAGCTTTATCCTGTAAGTCTTTAGCCTCCTTTTCCGATTTCTTAACTTCCGCCTCGGTAGGGGCATTTTCTGATTTTACAGCTTTATGCGGATGTGTGCATGAACCACATACAGGGCAAGGCTCGCCGTCTGTTAAGGTTTCTGCAATAATTCCTGCTTGCTCGCTGTTAAATGCAATTCGCATTTTATCCGACTTTTCTTTAACAGACTTCGCCCTTTCTTCAGCCAAGACATATTCTTTTTGCGCAAGCAAATAGTTATTTTCTAACTTTTTAAGCTCTTTTAAATCATTTTTCAGCTGTAAAATTTCATTTTCTTTCACAACGATTTTTTCAAGCTTGGTAGAGAATTTCAGCCTGTTTTCGGCACTGCTTTCAAGGGAAGCGCTCTCTTCTTTATATTCGCCTAAGCTTTCGCCGAGCTTTATAAGCTGTTTTTCATTATTGCTTAAAGATTTTTGACTTAAATTATACTTTTCCGTATTATCTTTAATCTTTTTAGCCAATAAATCAAGCTCGTCATAGTCTTTTAGCTGCTGCTCAATTATAGTGACATTCTTTTCAAATTCATGTGTTTGCGGTTCTTTTTTCTTTTCTTTTTCAAGCGCTGATTTTAAAACTTCCGATTCGGGCAGCATTTTTTGTAGCTTTTCGTTTGTATTTTTCAGCATCACACGATTTTTATTTTGTTCTTCAGCCTTAGTTATTATTCCTGTAATAGCATCAATTTTTTTGTCTGCGGCTTTCAGCTTTTCTGCCGAAATTTGTAATGACTCGCTGTCATCTTTAATTATGTTTTTTATAAGCTCAATTACATCAGCCGTAAGCATTTCGCCGCTCTGCGCCTTTTGCAAATCTATTGAAAATACGCTGTCTTTACTGCAAACCGCACTGTTAATATATTGACTGATATAATCGTTTGCTTTTTCTCTCTCCTTTTCAATCTCGCTGAAATCGTTTTTAACCTTTTCCTGAAAAATTTTATATATATCGGTTTTAAATATACTTCTGAATATAACCTGCCTGTCCTTTGTTTCTGCAAGCAAAAGTTTCAGAAAATCTCCCTGAGCAATCATTGCAATTTGTGAGAACTGAGTTGGGGTAACACCGAGAATTTCAACGAGCTTTGTGTCTACCGCCTTTTTGTTTGTTTCAACATCACCGTTTGGGAGAGTAAGCTCTGCGCCTGCGGCTTTTTTGGTATAGCCATCGCCCTTAGTTTTCTTTTTCATATATTCGGGATTGCGCTTTACGGTATATTCCTTATCACCATTCGCAAAAGTCAGCTCAACTAATGTTGGAGTGTCGTCATCAGCATATTTGGAACGAAACATAGAAGAATCTCTGTTACTGCCGCTCGCCTCGCCGTAAAGAGCGTATTTGATTGCGTCAAATATGGTAGTTTTGCCTGCTCCCGTATCGCCTGTAATAAGATAAAGTCCGCTTTTGCCGAGCTTTTCAAAATCAACCTCCTGCTTTTTTGCATAAGGGCCGAATGCCGACATAGTCAGTTTTATAGGTCGCACTAAAATTCCTCCTTAATCTGTTCAAATAAATTTGCCGCATACTCAAGCTGTTCATCGCTCAAAGGCTTTCCGTTCTGCTTTTCAAAAAATTCCGATAATAATTCTGTATCGGATTTCTTTTCTGTTTCTTCCGCCTGCGTCAAAGCAAGGGAATTTCTTGTGCGGGTATTATCGTAATCGAGTTTCATTAAATTCGGATAAACGCATCTGAGTTTTGCAACCGCATCCGCAACATCTTCTTCATCGGTAAGAATTATATGCAAATAATCTTCGGTATTTGTATTTTCGTAATTTTTCTTAAAAGTTAATTCCTCATAAGTACCCTTGATTTCCCGCATATCAAGTTTTGGGGTAAGCTCAACGGTTGAAACCTTAACATTACCCTTTTCTTTCATTTCAACAACGGTAACGGATTTTTTGTGGCTTATTTCTGAAAAAGAATATTTAAGAGGAGTGCCGCAATAGCGGACAGTATTTTTTCCGACATTTTGTGGGCCATGAATATGACCAAGGGCTACATAGTCAAAATCGTCAAATACATATGAATCAACATTGTCTGTACCGCCAACGGCTATTGTTTCCGACTCCGAGCGCTGGGCACCTGTTACAAATTGATGTGTGATAATCACATTCCTTGCTTTTTTGTTTACATTCATATGAGATACGGCAACACGAACAGCATCGGTATATGTATTTATTTCTTCGTCCTCAAAAAATCTGCGTACATTAGACGGTTTTACAAACGGGAGCATATAAAAATTAACCTTTCCGTACTTGTCTTTTAGCTCTACAAGGTCATTTTTGCCGTTATAAACCTGCGACATATGCACTCCGCTTTTGTCCATAAAGCGGGAACCGAACGCAATTCGTTCGGGGGAATCGTGATTTCCGCTTATAACCAATATCTGCAAATTTCTTTCCACAAGTCTGAATAAAAAATCATCGAAAAGCTGCACAGCCTCTGTCGGCGGTATAGGCTTGTCATACACATCGCCTGCTATTACAACAGCCTCTGCCTTTTGCTCATCAATTACATTCAATATTTTTAATAATATGTATTTCTGATCTTCAATCATAGAATAGCCGTTTACACGCTTTCCTAAATGCAAATCAGATAAATGTACAAATTTCATAACATCATCCCTTAAAATTTGTTGTTTTATGTTATTATATCATACATTTTTAATAAATAAAAGCCTTTGCAAAAAAACAGACCGTTACTTATCTGCAACGATCTGCTGTAAGGGAAGGAAAAGTTTAGATAACTTTTCAGTTGTAGGAAAATTATTCGGCGTCTGTAAGTGATACGGCATATGTCATAGTACCTGAATACTTAACGCCCTTAGGAGTTGACGGATTGTTGAGAACGGGCTTTACTGTAAATGTTGTTGAGCCGTCCTCTGTAAATGATGCAAGTTCAACACCGTTTACCTCATCTTTTGCGCCTATGGTTTCTACAATGCTTTCATCAGGCATAATGAATTGGTATCTGAGTGTAGGCTTTGCGGCACTCTCAACCTCTCCTGTAAGCACCATCTGGTTGCGGAAGTAGCTTGTACCTGCGATTGTTACAGATACCTTTTGCCGCTTGGAACAAAGGCTGTGTCGTTTTCAAGTGCAAGTGAATATGAAAGTGTAGATGACTCTTTCTGAAGTTCTGCTGTGAGAGGAATAGAAACTGTGTAAGACGGTACAATTTCAGATTCGCTTTTTGAATATGTAATTTTCTGCCGGAAATCTGCCGATGTGTGGTTTTGTCAACGACCGTAGTGCTTTTAGTCTTTTTCTCCATTTCTCTTCCCCTTTTCTGACATTATTCTAACACCCGATTTTTACAGTAGAGTTATATTTGTTTATTTCTCTTGTAAAGAATTGTAAAAAATAGCGCATAAAAAAGCCCTGCGTAAAGCAAGGCTTAAAAAACAGATTTAATTTGTGCTGTCTATGAATTTTTTAAATATTTTTCTGCTGTTTTCATCTGTAAAAAATGAATACTCGGGGTGCCACTGAACCGCCCATATAAAGTTTTTATCAGGCGCACACACCGCCTCAACAAGTCCGTCCTCTGAAACAGCCATACACTCAAGATTTGGAGCAATATCTTTTACGGCTTGGTGATGCAGACTTGTAACATTTAGCAAATCAACATTCAAGAGTTTATGCAAAGGTGAATTTTTATTTATACTCACGCTGTGAATAGGTTTGTCATATGGGTGTGGCTGATGATGAACAGCAGTGCTTGGATGTTCTGTATTTAAATCCTGATAGAGTGTGCCGCCCATTACGGCATTTATGAATTGTATGCCACGACAAATGCCGAAAACCGATTTATCCGCATCATAAGCCAATCTGAACAGCTCGGTTTCCATATTATCTCTTTGAGAACAGCTTTCGCCGCATAGCTCTGATTTTTTTGCATTATAAATCCGTGGTGCAACATCCTGTCCGCCTGTAAAGAGAAATCCGTCACAAGTATTTACAAGCTGTTTTATAACCTCCTTGTCCTCTGTCAAAGGCAGCATTACGGGAACACCCCCAGAAATTTCAATACCTTTCATATAGTTAGGCAGCATCCAATAACATTCTTTTTCAAAATCTACAAGCGGAACTACGCCTATTAACGGCTTTTTCATACCTATTACCTCCAATAAAAAAGACAAGGGAGTCCAAATGAACTTCCTTGTCCAAAATTTTTATTTATTATAGCACAAAATATAAAAGAATACAATATCAACAGTTTAAACATTTGCCTTTGGAGTAACATAAACCGTTTTATTGTTTACATAAATAACCATACCCGGTTTTGCACCGCTTGGCTTGCTTACATATCGCACAAGCGTATAATCAACAGGTACTTGGCTGCTTTCTCTTGCCTTGCTGTAATATGCCGCAAGCTGAGCCGCCTCTAAAATTGCGGTATCGCTTATCTCTTTGCCTTCGGCTAAAATAATTGTATGCGAGCCATGAATATCCTTTGTGTGCAGCCACATATCGTTTTTGTTTGCTGTTTTTAAGGTCAGCTTATCATTCTGAATATTATTTCTGCCCACAAGAATTTTAAAGCCGTCACTCGAGGTAAACTCAAGCGGTGGAAGTGCCGCCTGCGGTCTTTGCTTGCCATTTTGTTTACGCAAATAACCCTGCTCTGTAAGCTCTTCTCTTATCTGCGCAAGCTCTCGTTCGCTCTCTGCACGGTTTACGGTATCAAGTACGGAGTCGATGTATTCAAGTTCGGCTCTGCCCTTTTTTATTTGCTCGGTAAGAATATGCTCTGCGTTCTTTGCCTTTTGGTAATCCTTATAATACTTCTGCGCATTTGCGGCAGGAGAAATTGCCGGATTTAACTTTATGCGAATAAGCGCCATATTTTCATCGTAAAAGTTCTCTACCTCTGCAAAACTTGCGCCACGCTCAATTCTGTAAAGGTTTGCCTGCAACAAATCGCCGTTTATTCTAAGCTGTTCACGATTTGCACATTCCTTTAGCTCAATCTTTTGCTTTGAAAGTTTACGGGAAGTTCGCTCACTCAAATTAGCAAGCAATTTTGTCAAGTCCTGTGACTTTACCCTCATTCTCTCTCTTGAATCCCTTGTTTCGTAAAAGCTGTCAAGGAGCTGAGAATAAGTATCAAAATACTTAATCTGCGCAAAATCGCCGTACTGCTCAACATTCATAAATGTAAAATCTATCGGCTTGCCGTCATCTCTTATAACCATACAAGGCTTGCCTGCATATCTGTTTACATTCATATAAAGATTATCAATTACTTCGATTAATTTTTCATAATGCGCCCTGTCCATATGAGTGGTTGTGCCCTCGCCCACCTGATGCTCAAGCTCTCGGCACACAAGCGGCGACACACCTTGAATTGCTTTTAAAAGTGCCTTATTAAGCGTCATTTCGCCGTCAAAATCAACTGTCTTTTCGGCAATTTCTTCGGCTGAGTGGTCAAGAATAGAAAGTTTATCCTGCGCCTCGGGAAGTTCATATTTAATATTCGGCAGTACAAGTCTGCGACTGCTCATTGTAAGGTCTACCCTCTTTAGCGAATCTATAATCACGCCGTTTGAATCGACAATAATTATATTGCTATACATACCCATAATTTCGCATACTACGGTTATAAGAACAGTATCGCCAAGCTCGTTTACGCACTCAAAATCAAGAAAAAGCACTCTGTCGCACTCCTGCTGACGAACCGCTACGAGCTTGCCGCCGCCTATTCGCTTGCGTAAAAGCATACAGAACATTGGCGGCGACGGTGGGTTTTCGGGAGTGTGACTGCAAAAATG
Source organism: Eubacterium sp. OM08-24 (assembly GCF_003438075.1). GTDB lineage: Bacteria > Bacillota > Clostridia > Oscillospirales > Acutalibacteraceae > Ruminococcoides. Next base: position 680,861 of record NZ_QSTA01000001.1, read on the forward strand.
CACTCTCGGAGAATTTGCCCTTGCAGAAAGCAAAAGCTTTTTGTTGCCGTTAAAGGTGCGCATTGCAAACACAAGCTCATCTCTGTTTGGCTGATAAATCTGCGATACCCTTGCACCGAGCGCCTCGGTTTCTATTTCGTGTTTTATATATCTTAAAAAAATTCCGTCTAAAGCCATTTTTTACCTCTATTTATGATATTTGCCATTAGTTGAAATTTCAAACGAACGGTAAATCTGTTCGGAAAGCACCATTCTCGCCATTTGGTGCGGAAAAGTCATTTTGCTCATTGAAAGTTTAAAATCGGCTCTGCTTTTAACTTTATTGCTCAGTCCGTAACTTCCGCCGATTATAAAGTCAACCGTACTTTTTCCCATAATTGCGGCATTATCAAGCATTGCCGAGAGTTCCTCACTTGAAAGCTGTTTTCCCTCTATGCACATAGCCACAACATAGTCGCCCGAACCGATTTTTTTAATTATTCGTTCGCCCTCAGCCTCAATTACCTCTGAAATTTCTGCCTGATTGGGATTATTGTTTCTGATTTTTTCTTCCGCAAGTTCTACTATTGAAAACTTACAAAAGGCAGTAAGCCTCTTTGCATATTCCGAAATTGCATCTGTAAAATATTTTTCTTTAATTTTTCCTATACAAATTATATTTATTCTTATCATTTTTCACCGTTAAAAAATTACTGATTTTGCGTTGGTTTCTACTGGTGCAATGTCAAGGGTGTAGTCTATCCCTCGTTTCATACCGTACTTAGAAAGCTCGTTCACCGCCGTATTAAGCGCTATTGATGGAGTGTTGTTCTGTTCGCTGAGATGACCGAGCATAAGTCTTAGTGTACCCGACTGCACAAGTCCCGCAAGCTCGGCGGCACAATCCGGATTTGACAAATGGCCGTATTTAGAAAGTATCCTCTTTTTAAGCACATACGGATACGGACCGTTTTTCAGCATATTAACATCGTGATTTGACTCAACAACGGCAAAATCACTATGTGCAACGGCATTTCTCACATCATCGGTCATATATCCCATATCGGTGGCAACAGTGGCGGTTTTTCCGTCTGCAAGCGTTACAGAGTAGCAACAGCTTTCAGCCGCATCGTGCGGAGTGTCAATTCGTTTTATAAGCATATCACCGATTGCAACCTCGTTTTCAATAACTTCGGTTTCAAAGCGGTTGTCAAGGCGGTTAGCCCTTTCGAGTGCGTCAAGCGTACCCTCGCTTGCATACACCTTAAATTTATAGCGAGATGCAAGCACCTTGATTGCATTGCAATGGTCTGTATGTTCGTGTGTAATAAAAACTGCGCCGATTATGCGTGGATCTATTGAATTTGTAAGTAAAGCATTTTCAATCTGCTTGCATGAGCGTCCTGCGTCAATAAGTACGCCCTGCGTTGCTGTACCGAGAAAATAACTGTTTCCTTTACTGCCGCTAAAAAGCGGTACTGCCTTTGCCAAACTAATCTACCCCTAATCAATAAAATCATAATATATAATAGCACAAAAAATTCACTTTGTCATCTGCATAATGAAAACCCACAGCTTTCGGCTGTGGGTAAAGTGATTATTTTTTAACAAGAGCGGATGCAGGGAGTGCATATTTTTTCTTGTACTCCTTGTAATCGGCATTATACTGAATATCGTCTGAGTTCTTCAGCTCGTGGAGATATTCGTGTGCATCATAACCATTGTTGTTGATTTCGATAACACCTACTGCGATGTTTGAACAGTGGTCAGATACTCTCTCCATACTTGTGATAAGGTCGGAGAAAATAAAGCCAAGCTCTATTGTACATTCACCGTTTGTAAGACGCTTTACATGAGCCTCTTTCAGCTTATCTCTTATGCGGTCAATAACCTGCTCAAGCGGTTCAACCTTTGCCGCAAGTTTTACATCGTTATTAATAAACGCAAGCGTTGCGTTATTGATAATCTCTCTTACGGCGTCCATCATAACATTAAGACCTGCCATAGCCTCGTCTGAGAAAACGGCTTTTTTCTCTTCAATTTCTTTGGCTGCGCCTACAATATTCATTGCGTGGTCGCTGATTCTCTCGAAATCACCTATACCGTGCAAAACTCTCTGAACACTTTTACTGTCGTTTTCAGAAAGATTTTTCTGACTTAGTTTTACAAGATATGTCGAAATTACATCTTCGTACATATCAATTGTGTCTTCGTTTTCAGAAAGGGTGTCAGCCGCTTTTTCGTTATAATTACCAACCATTTCAAGTGCGCCGAGAAGTGTACCCTCCGAAAGTCTTGCCATTTTTCCCGTAACATTCAATGCACGATCTGTTGCAAGTGAAGGTGTGTTGAGGAAACGCTCGTCAAGGAACGGTGTTTCGCTATCTTCATCTGAATCCTTAATAGTAAGGCAAGCAAGTTTTTCAAGCTGGCGTGTGAAAGGAAGCAGCATAGCTGTTGCCGCAATGTTAAATGCAGTATGAATAATAGCAATATTTGCCTCGGCAACAACATCATCTAAAAATCCGTATTGGAAGATTAAGTTTGTGCCATAGAACAGCGCACAAATTACGATTGTGCCTATAATGTTAAAGTACAGGTGAACCAAAGCGGCTCTCTTAGCGTTTTTCTTAGCGCCGATACACGAGATAAGCGCTGTAACGCAAGTACCTATGTTTTGTCCCATAACAATCGGAATTGCCATTGAATAAGTAATAGCGCCTGTTTTTGACAGTGCCTGCAAAATACCGACAGACGCACTTGAGCTTTGAATAATAGCTGTAAGCAAAGCACCGGCAATGATACCGAATACAGGGTTGTTGAAGATTGTAAGAAGATTTGCAAAGTTTGGATCATTTGCAAGCGGCTTTACAGCGGCGCTCATAGAATCCATACCGAACATTAAAATTGCAAATCCCAAAAGAATAGACGCAAGGTTTTTCTTACTGTCGCTCTTTGCAAACATAATAAGAATTATGCCTATAAACGCAAAAACGGCAGAAAAAGATGTCGGTTTAAGCAGCTGCATAAATACGCTGTCGCCCTCAATACCCGAGAGGCTTAAAATCCACGCTGTAACTGTTGTGCCGACATTAGCACCCATAATAATTCCTATTGCCTGTCTGAGTTTCATAATACCCGAGTTTACAAAACCAACCACCATTACTGTGGTAGCAGACGATGACTGTATAACAGCTGTAACGGCTGCACCGAGTAAAAATCCCTTGAAAGTATTGTTTGTCATTTTTTCAAGAGTTTTTTCAAGTTTACCGCCTGAGAACTTTTCAAGTCCGTCACCCATGGTATTCATACCATACAAAAAGAGTGCAAGACCGCTCAGCAGCTGAAGTATCGAAAAAATATCCATATCCCTAAACTCTCCTTTTCCTTTGTAATGATATTAGTATTAAGTCAAAGTTTTATTTTGCATTTGTAAAATCTATGTAAAGTTTTTTGCACAACAACAACTGCGCCCTGTTTATAAGTAAGACTTAAACAAGACGCAGCCGTAATATTAAATATTAATATTTAATTTTGCTAAAAGTACATTTTATAATTTTTACAATGCTTTTACTTTAAATGTAAATACCGTACCGTTTTCATTACTCTTTAATGTAATAGTACCGTCATGTCTTTCGGCAATATGTTTTACAATTGCAAGTCCAAGACCTGTACCGCCGGTTTCTTTGGAGCGGCTTTTGTCAACTCGATAAAATCTTTCAAAAACTCGCTTTTGGTGCTTTACAGGAATACCTATTCCCGTATCCGCAACGCTTAGAAAAGCATTTTCTCCGTCTTTTTTTACGGTAACGGTTACACTGCCGCCCTTGCGGTTATATCTGATAGCATTGTCGCAAAGGTTGTAAACAAGTTCGTAAAGCTGATTGCGGTTGCCGTTTATCAGTACCTTTTCGGCTGCATTCACCTTGATTTCCACCTCGTGCTTATTTGCATTGGTGTGCAAATCTTCGGCAACCTCTCTTGAAAGTCCCGACAAATCCACTTTATCGTAATTTGCGGGTCTTGTATTTTCGTCAAGCTCCGAAAGCTCGATAATATCGCCTATAAGTGAAAGCAGTCTGCCCGATTCCTTATGAATTTTTCCTGCAAATCTTTCTATATCTTCTGGAGCGGCAATACCGCTTTCGATGATCTCGGCATAACCCGAAATTGAAGTGAGAGGTGTTTTTAGCTCGTGTGTAACATTTGCGGTAAACTCTCGCCTCATTTTTTCAGCCTTTCGCTTTGCCGACACATCAATAATAAGACAAATAACGCCCTTTTGCTCGCTGTTTGAATAAACGGGACTTGCTATTATCTGCAGCACTCTGCCGTTTATATTGCCTTCATTACTGCTGCGTTCACCGCTGAAAGCCTTGTCAACACATTCGCACAAAACCTCGTTTCGTGAAAAAGAAATTAAACTTTCTCCGACAGTACCCTCGGAATCCGTACCGAGGTATTTAGATGCCGAGTGGTTGCACATAAGCATATTTTTATCCATATCAAGCATTATAAAGCCCTCGGACATATTTTGAATAAGTGTATCAATTCTGTCTTTTTCAAGCTGCAAGCGTGTTACCTGCTTGCTGATTTGCTTTTGCTGACTTGAAATGGTGCGGGAAATTGAACTTAATTCCTCATATTGTGTACCATCTGCATTGCTCTCAAGGTTTTCGATAGGTGCGATTATTTTTTTAGTTGACCTTTTTGAAAGTATATAGCAAAGAATAAACACAAGAATTATAACGCCCAAAAGAATAGGAACAAGGTGCATAAACAGAGAATATCCGTTTTCAATTGTTTCCGACACACGCAAAACATTTCCGTTTGCGGTTTTTTCAGCGTAATAATATGTAACCCTGCCGATGGTTTCGGACTTTCGGCTGTCATCACCGTAGCCGTTTTTCATTGCGTTTATAAATTCGGGTCTGTTTGAATGGTTGCCCATTTTGGTAACATCTACACCGTCCTCGCTTTCAAGGAGAACATTTCCGCTGCTGTCGAGCAAGGTTATTCGTATTTTAGACGAACTTAAATCGTGCAGCTGCTCATAACTGCTGTCTTTGTTATAAAGTGAAGTTACCATAGCTGCATAATTCTTAATGGTCGCTTTTTCTGAAGAAGAAAAAATAAACCAGAAAGCGGCTGTTGAAAAAACAGCCGTTAAAAGAATAGAAACACCCGCAGTTATTAAAAATCTTTTTAAAAGAATTTTGCGTAATTTCATCTGTTATTCTCCTGCCTTATATCCTACATTGCGTACGGTTTTAATGAGATTGCCGCATTCACCGAGCTTTTGACGGAGTGTTGTAATGTGCATATCAACCGTACGGCTCTCGCCCTCAAAGTCATAGCCCCATACATTAATAATAATGTTTTCTCTTGTAAGTGCCATACCCTTGTTGTTGAGCAAATACTTGAGCAGTTCATACTCTTTGTATGTAAGAGTGCATGGCTCACCGTTTGAAGTGACAATATGCTTGGAATCATCAAGCACAATTCCGCCGAGCTCAACGGTTTCGGGCTTTTCTTCTACCGTACAGCGTCTTAAAATCGCCCTTACTCTTGAAATAAGTTCAAGTACGGAGAACGGCTTTGTAAGGTAATCGTCAGCGCCCATATCAAGACCTTTTACCTTGTCCATTTCGCTTGACTTGGCGGTGACCAAAATAACAGGAATATTTTTTGTTGACTTGTCCTTTCTGAGCTTTTCAAGTACAGAAAGTCCGTCAAAATCGGGGAGCATTACATCAAGAATAACAAGTTGCGGCTTTACATCGGCGCAAGCCTTAAAAAAGCTTTTGCTCTCGCCAAAGCTCTGCACATCATAACCGCTGTTTTTGAGCGCATAGGTTTCAAGCTCTCTGATGTCTGTATCGTCTTCTACAATATAAATTAACATAAATTCTCTAACTCCCCGAAATAGTATTAAGGCAGAGCACATCTACCTTAAAACTAATTATATCACAATAGTCATTTTTTGCAACAAAAAACAAACACGCACTTATTTATTCTTTACTGCCTGTAATTGAAAAAACTACCCATTCACCGATATTTTCCGCATGGTCACCGATTTTTTCAAAATACTTTGCAATCAGCATAATATCAATAGCCTGATGGTCGAGTTCCTTATTTGTATTGATAATATCAATAACCTCTTCCTTTACCTTGTTGAAAAGGTCATCAATCGCATCGTCCATAGTGGCAACTGTTCTTGCAAGTTTTAAATCTTTCTTTACAAAAGCGTCAATCGCAGTTGTTACCATATTTGATGAGCGCTCAGCCATTTCTGAAATATGTGTCATTGAGTAAAGGCTTTCGCAGTCCTTTAAGTAAATAGACATTTCCGCAATATCAATAGCCTGATCGCCTATTCTCTCAAGGTCTGTAATCATCTTGAGCGCTGCCGATACTGTTCTTAAATCGCCTGCAACAGGTGACTGCAAGAGTAAAAGGTTCAAACAAAAGCTCTGGATTTCTCTTTCCATCTTATTTATTTTTTCTTCTATAATCCTTGCTGTTTCAAGCTTATCGTACTCACCGTTTGTAATGATAGTTATTGTGTTTTTAATAGCACCCTCAACCAAAGCGCCCATTTCAATGAGCTTGTCGTTGAGTGTTTTTAATTCCAAATCAAAATATTCTCTCATTAGCCGAACCTTCCTGTAATGTATTCCTCTGTACGCTTATCCTTTGGAGTAGAAAACAAGGTAGCCGTATCAGTGCATTCAATCATTTCGCCAAGCAGGAAGAATGCCGTATTATCAGCAATTCTCATTGCCTGCTGCATATTATGTGTAACCATAATAATGGTATATTTATCTTTAAGCTTCATACAGAGTTCTTCAATTTTACCTGTTGAAATTGGGTCGAGCGCCGAAGTTGCCTCGTCCATAAGTAAAACCTCAGGCTTTACCGCAAGTGCTCTTGCAATGCAAAGACGCTGCTGCTGACCGCCCGAAAGACCGAGAGCGCTCTTTTTAAGTCTGTCCTTAAGCTCATCCCAAATTGCGGCATCTCTTAATGACTGCTCAACAATTTCGTCAAGCTCTCTTCTGCTCCTCACACCATGAGTTCTCGGGCCGAATGCTATGTTGTCATACACGCTCATAGGAAATGGGTTTGCCTTTTGGAAAACCATACCCACTCTTTTTCTGAGGACATTAACATCCATATTTTTTCCGTAAATATCCTCATCATCAAGACGAATATCACCTGTAATTTTACAGCCCTCTACCAAATCGTTCATTCTGTTGAGCGACTTTAAGAGCGTTGATTTACCGCAGCCCGACGGGCCGATAAACGCTGTAATTTTGTTTGCCTCCATATTAAAGTTTACAGACTTTAATGCATGGAATTTGCCGTAATACAGGTTCATATCCTTAATTGTAAACTTATCCATTTGTTTTCCTTCCACCGTTACTTATTTTTACTTGTAAGCTTTTTTGCTATAAATGCCGAAAGTGTATTGATTAAAAGTACAAGCACAAGCAATACAACCGCTGTTGCCCAAGCCTGATCTGTATGCAATCCTTCGTTTGCAAGCACATACATATGAATAGCAAGTGTTCTGCCCGAGGACATAAGTCCGTTTGCAAGACCCGATGCCGAACCCGATGTATATAAAAGTGCCGCTGTTTCACCGACTATTCTGCCCACTGCAAGAATTATGCCGGCAAGAATACCGGGCATTGCACTCGGAAGAATTACTTTTACAATAGTTCTCAGCTTGCCTGCTCCAAGACCATAGCTGCCCTCTCGGTAAGAATCAGGTACAGAAAGCAAAGCCTCTTCTGTTGTTCTCATAATTGTAGGCAGCACCATAATTGCAAGTGTAAAAGAACCTGCAAGCAATGAAAGTCGCCACTGCAAAGTAGTTACAAAGAATAACATACCGAACAAACCGTAAACAATCGACGGAATACCCGAAAGTGTTTCTGCCATTGTTCTGATGAGCTTTACAAACTTATTGCCTCTTTTTGCATACTCGGCAAGATAAATTGCTGCGCCAACACCAAAAGGTACAGCGATTACCAAGGTAAGCAAAGTAACTATAATAGTATTGATAATAGCCGGCATACAAGATACATTGTCACTGTTGTATTCCCACGCAAACAAATCCGGAGTAATGTGCGGAATACCCATTACAAGGATATAAACAATCAAAAATATGAGTGCAAGTACCGATAATGCCGCTGCAAGCACAACAAGAATGAATAAAACAAGTGAAAGTGGCTTTCTTTTATATTCTCTTAATCTTTGGGCAAAACCTGTTTTGTTGATTGCCTTTATTTCGTTATTTTCAGCCATTTTTTTCACTCCTGCTCTTAATTGCCTGCATTGAAAGTGTAATAATAAGGATAAATACAAACAAAACCACACCTGTTGCTATAAGCGCCTGTCTGTGAAGTCCTGTTGAGTAACCCATCTCAAGTACAATGTTTGCTGTAAGTGTTCTTACACCGTCTGTAAGCGATGTAGGAATCTGTACCTGATTGCCTGCAATCAGAATAACAGCCATAGTTTCGCCGATTGCTCTGCCTATGCCAAGCACAACACCTGCAAGAATACCCGACTTAGCTGCCGGCAGCATTGTTTTAAATACACTTCTCTCTCTTGTTGCACCAAGTGCAAGGGCTCCCTCGTAGTAATTTTCGGGCACTGCTCTGATAGCCGATTCCGACACACCGATTATTGTAGGCAAAATCATAATGCCAAGCACTATTGACGCTGCAAGCAAGCTTGAGCCGTTGCCGCCGAAATTTTCACGAATAAACGGTACAATTACCATAAGTCCGAAAAAGCCGTAGACGATTGACGGAATACCTGCAAGCAATTCTGTTGCCGGCTTAATCACCTTGTATAAAGGCTTTGGGCAAAAACGAGCAAGAAAAACTGCTGTTAAAATTCCGATTGGCACACCGATTACTACCGCACCGGCTGTAACATATATACTGCCGATAATCATTGTAAAGATGCCGTAGCTTGCAGGAACATTTGTCGGTGCCCATTCAGAGCCGCCTATAAAATCAAAAAATCCGATTTCTGCCATTGCCGGAACACCGTTGTAGAAAAGGAAAATACATATAAGCACAACTGCCGCTATGCTTGCAAGGGCTGTCAGGAAGAAAACTCCCTGCATAGCCCTTTCTTTAATATTGTTTAATCTCATTTAGTTATATCGCTCCAAACCTTAGCTTCGCCTGTATAGATAGCTTTTACCTGATCCATTGTGAGATTATCTGTTGTGTTGTTTGTGTTTACGATTACTGCAATACCGTCTTTTGCGATTGTTGTTGATGTAAGAGCTGTTTCTGTATCTTTAAGCTCTCTTGATGCCATACCGATATCACAAGTACCCTCGAGTGCCGACTGCATACCTGCTGATGAGTCTGATGTCTGAAGTTCAATGTCAGCCTTTGTATTTACCTGCTTGTAAGCCTCGATGAGCTTTTCCATTACAGGTGATACTGAAGATGAACCTGCTACTGTAATTTTGCCCTCAGGCTTTGTTCCTGCATATGCTGCGTTTTCAGATACCGGAACATAACCCTCTTTAGAAATTACTGCCTGACCGTCTGAGCTTAAGATATAATCTACAAAATCCTTAGCAAGACCGCTTAAGTCGCCCTTATAAGCAATGTTGAACGGACGGCTGATTTTGTATTCTCCTGATTTTACATTTTCTGCTGTTGCCTCAACATCTTCAACCTTAAGAGCCTTAACGCTGTCGTTGAGTGAACCGAGTGAAATGTAACCGATTGCTGCGTCATTGCCCTTTACATTAGTAATAACAGCCTCAGTACCGTTTACTGTAACTGCATCTGTTCTTGTCGTATCTTTCTTTGTGTCGCCGTCTTTAACAAGAACACCTGTAAGCTCTACGAAAGCATCACGAGTACCGGAACCCTGCTCTCTTGTAATTACAGAAAGTGTTTTGCTTGTATCAAAAGCACCTGCACTTGATGAATCTGCATTGCTTGCACCTTCACTTGCAGTTGATGATGAGCTGCCGCCGCAACCTGCAAATGCACCTGCCATAATTACGCCTGCTGCTAATACTGATAACAATTTTGTGCTTGTTTTTTTCATAAATATAATCTCCTCAAATAATTATCGTACTTCTTTTGAGTACGGTATTAGTTTAGTCAATTTTTGTAAAGCTATTTACCCGGCATTTGTAAAATGCCCGTAAATAATTATTTTTATTATGTAATGTAATAATATTTCCTATAAAAAGTGATGACAACTTTAAAATAATATGTTATAATGTTATAAATGTTAAAATTCAGGAGGTTGAAACCAATGGAAAATACAAAAATTCCATATAAAATTTACCTTGACGAAAGCGAAATACCTACTCAATGGTATAATGTTCGTGCAGATATGAAAAACAAGCCTGCTCCTCTTCTTAACCCTGCTACATTAAAGCCTATGACAGCAGAGGAGCTTTATCCTGTTTTCTGTAAGGAACTTGTAGCACAGGAGCTTAACGATACAGACGCATACATAGATATTCCGCAGGAAATTCAGGATTTCTATAAAATGTATCGTCCATCTCCGCTTATCAGAGCATATTTTCTTGAAAAGGCTCTTGATACTCCTGCTAAAATTTACTATAAGTTTGAGGGTAACAATACAAGCGGCAGTCATAAGCTGAACTCCGCTATTGCTCAGGCTTACTATGCTAAAAAGCAGGGACTAAAGGGCGTAACCACAGAAACAGGTGCAGGTCAGTGGGGTACAGCGCTTTCAATGGCTTGCTCATACTTCGGACTTGACTGTAAGGTATATATGGTAAAGGTATCTTACGAGCAAAAACCATTCAGAAGAGAAGTTATGAGAACATACGGTGCAAGCGTTACTCCTTCACCGTCTATGGATACTGCCGTTGGCAGAAAAATTCTTGAGGAGCACCCCGGCACAACAGGCAGCCTTGGATGCGCTATTTCTGAGGCTGTTGAAGTTGCTACATCTACCGAGGGTTACCGCTATGTACTCGGCAGTGTGCTTAATCAGGTACTTCTCCACCAGTCGGTTATCGGTCTTGAGGCTAAAAAAGCTCTTGATAAATATAATGTAAAGCCTGACATTATTATCGGTTGTGCAGGCGGCGGCTCTAACCTCGGCGGTCTTATCTCTCCGTTTGTAGGCGAAAAGCTCAGAGGCGAGGCTGATTACAGAATTATCGCTGTTGAGCCTGCGTCTTGTCCAAGCTTTACAAGAGGCAAGTTTGCATATGACTTCTGCGATACAGGTAAGGTTTGCCCGCTTTCTAAGATGTATACTCTCGGCAGCGGATTTATTCCGTCAGCTAACCATGCAGGCGGACTTCGCTACCATGGTATGAGCAGCACACTTTCTCAGCTTTACCATGACGGACTTATGGAGGCAACTTCTGTTGAGCAGACATCTGTATTTGCTGCCGCAGAACAGTTTGCAAGAGTTGAGGGTATTCTCCCTGCTCCTGAAAGCAGCCACGCAATCAGAGTTGCTATTGACGAGGCATTAAAGTGCAAAGAAACAGGCGAAGAAAAAACTATTCTCTTTGGTCTTACAGGTACAGGTTACTTTGATATGGTAGCTTACGAGAAATTTAACGATGGTCTTATGAGCGACTATATTCCGACAGACGAGGAACTTCAAAAGGGCTTTGACGGTCTTCCAAATGTTCCTGAAAATTAAATAGGGTATATTAATTGGAGAGAGGATTTCCCTCTCTCCTTTTTATACATAAATTGCTGTAAAACATATATAACAGTTGTGATTAGTTAAAACTAACTTCTAACCTCTTGACAATGCAAATCAGTTGTGCTATTATTCCATTTGTAGAAAACTATTCTTGAAAGGAAATGACATATATGGCAAAACCAAAGCTTCCAATTCCTGTAACACTTCTTACAGGTTATCTTGGTTCAGGTAAAACTACACTTATCAATCATGTACTCAGCAATCAGGAAGGTTACAAGTGCGCTGTTATCGTTAATGATATCGGCGAGGTAAACATTGACGCTGAGCTTATTCAGAAAACAGGCGTTGTTACTCAGAAAGATGACAACCTTGTTCCTCTTTCAAACGGCTGTATCTGCTGCACACTCAAGGTTGACCTTATCAATCAGATTGCCGAGCTTGTTAAGTCAGGCAAATTTGATTATATTCTCATTGAGGCAAGCGGTATTTGCGAGCCACTCCCTATTGCTCAGTCAATAGCTGTACTTGAGGGCGACGAAGAGGAAGGCACACCTGCTATCTGCCGTCTTGACAACATTGTAACTGTTGTAGACGCACTCAGAATGGCGACAGAGTTTGGCTGCGGCGACAATCTTCTTAAAGATGATGTAGACGAAGAGGACATTGAAAGCCTTGTTATTCAGCAAATTGAGTTCTGCTCAACTATCATTCTCAATAAAGTAGATATGGTAAACGAGGAGCAGCTCGGCAGAGTTAAGGCTATGATTAAGACACTCCAGCCAAAGGCTAAAATTATTGAGGCAAACTACGGCAAGGTAAGCGTTGGCGATATTCTCAACACAAATCTTTACAACTTTGAGGAAACAGCAGGTTCAGCAGGCTGGGCTCAGGCATATGATAAAGACGAGGACGAGAGAAACGAGCATCATGACCACGATGAAGATGAGCACGAGCACCATCATCACCATGACGAAGATAAGCACGAGCATCACCATCACCACCATCACGATGGCGAAGACCATTCAAATTGCGATCATGAGCATGGTCACTGCTGCCACCATCACCACCACGGTGACGATGATGAAGAATATGGCATTGGTACATTTGTATATCACAGCCGCCGTCCGTTCAATCAGGAGAAATTACAGGAATTTGTAAACAATTGGCCAAAGGGCGTTGTTCGTGCAAAGGGTATTCTTTGGTTCTCTGATAAAGACAAGAGAGATTACCTCTATGTATTTGAGCAGGCAGGCGTACAGATTACTGCAACAGAAAACGGCAAATGGCTTGCGGCTTTTCCGAAGAGCGAGCAGAAAAAGTACTTTAAAGAATATCCCGACATTGAAGAGCATTGGGACGAAAAGTACGGCGACCGAGAGATTAAACTTGTATTTATCGGTCAGCATATGGACAAGCCAAACATTATTGAAAGACTTGACAACTGTCTTGATGATTAATAAATCGAATTTAAAAATTCCCTGTCTTTTCGGCAGGGAATTTTTGTTTTGTGTTTAACGCAAATTTTAGTTTTGTAAATTTAAAATTTATGTCAACCATTTTTAAAGGGTTGCGGGTTTGGGCAGAGCCCATAAAAAGCTTTCATTATAACAGACTTTCGGGCGCAAACAGCAAAGCTGTTGCGTGCTAAAACTAAGTTTGAAAAACAGGCGACAGCCTTAAAAAGGAATAATTAAAAAAACTCCGTCATCGCTATGCGTTGACGGAGTAAATAATAAGAATATCTTTTTTATTTGCTTTCGCTATTAAAAGGCTTGCGCCATTGTGTTCGAGCCACCAAACGGCAAGCCGTTTGGCTATCAAGAATTTGTGATAACTTAAAGTTTTTGTGGGCGTTGCCCACACCCACAAACTTTGAAAAGGTTGACCAAACTTTTTTGCCTTTTAGGCGGATAGTCCGTTATTTTCGTTCTATACTAACCGACTGAAAATAAGCTGCACCACAATTTCACAAAAACATTAACCCACTTTTAATTTAAAATACTATTCAAAACATCATCAGTTGTTACATCGAGAACATATGCAAATTCGCCGAGCACCATTTTCTCAGCCTCTTTCAAAAAGCGTTCATCCGACATATGTAATCTTTTGCCCCTCTTAAACTGATATCTTTCGTGTAATCTCAGAGTTCTTATAAGTTTAAGCAACTCTGCGCAATCGCCCTCGGCAATAATATTTTTAAAAGTTTCAAATCTCTGATTTTTATTTGAAATCCATTCGGGCTTGTCTTTCGGAATATTATTCAAAAGCTCGTTTGCTTGCTCCTTAGTAAGGATTGCCCTCATTTTGCCGACAAGATTTTCGTTGTGTGTAGGTACAAAAACCTTTGCCGTAGTAGCCGCCTTTGGGCTTAAAACATAATATTCAATATTTGTTTTATCAATTCTTTTGGTTGTAATTTCAGTAATAGTGCACACACCGTTTGTGCCATAAGCCACAACATCAGATACCTCAAACATTTTCTGCACCCCCGTATGCAGATTTGTTAGCATTAATTCGACTAATCATACTTCTCTCTCCTATTCTTAATTCTCATTCGTTAGTAATTGTTTAAAACAATGTCTGACAAAGTGGAAAACAGTTTTTGCTCATTATATTTCTTACATATAACATTATACCATATTTTGATAAATTATGACATAGGCAATATAGCTAACAATGTTATAAAATATGTTGTAAAAAATGCTGATTATTTTTGTTTTTAAAAGGATAAAGCTCCCGAGTTTATCGGAAGCTTTATTTAAAATAAAAATTATTACTGTTCTTTTCTGTAGAATGGTTCTACACCGTTTATTGCATTTCTTGCAAGGTCCATAGTAACAGGCATTACAACAAGGTCTACATCTTCAGTAAGGTATGGCTGTGCAGTTTCTTTTACAGCGTCAAAAATCTTTTTCATATCGCCGATAAAGTCAACTACAACAAGGAAGCTCTTTTTGTCGCTGTGCTCCATCATTCTTAAGAAAGCAACGTTTACATTTGGCTCTGTGCTGAAATGATTGATAAGTGTAGCCATAAGGTCAATAGGATAATCCTTTGGTTCGCCGATTTTAATCTGCTCACCGGGCTTGAACAAATCTTTATTAAGTGTGTTAAAGTCTTTCTGCTGCTTGATTGAAATAATCATTGGCTTAGGGAAAGTAACGCTCTTGCCAAATGGGTTGATTACAAAGCCTACTACGCCAGAATGTGGATCCATAACCATCTGAGAAATGCTGTCAAAATCAGTAACTACTTTTTGAGCATTCTGGGTATCCTGCCACTTAAATAATTCTTCTGTATCTGTAAAAAGTCCAAAGAATTTTTCTTTTTTCTGATTTTCAAGTAATCTGAACTGTACCTGTGTTGCCTGTTTCATAACAGTCTGTCCGTTCTCGGTTACAGCCTGAGTTGTAGGAACAACCTTTGCAGGTAAAATAAACTTAGCCTTTACAACTTCTGTAATCATCTTATCGACGTTCTCTTTTGAGTTGTCTTCCTGCATATTTACAATTGCTTCTTTTAAATCAGGGTTAAAAATCTTTTCAGCAGGTACTCTGCTGTTTTCCATTTTCATTTCGCTCATAATATTTATCCTCCAATAGTCAATTTAAAGTATAAGTTTTTCCGTCCTCAACAATAAGTCCCTTATCTGCCGGATATTGCTGAGAACCGTCTTCGTCACCGTCATTAAAAATAATATACGGTGTTTCCCAATCGTCTTCAAAAGTATAGCTGTATTTTCCGTCGCTTTCCTTTGTCATTTTAAGTCCCGGCCAGGTTTCGTTTTCATACAGTTCATCGTTGTAAACATATGCAAAAATCTGATCTCCCCAACTGTCGGGCTTTTCAAAATATACCTTTGTGCCCTTTGCTACCGAATACTTTTCTTCTACCGCAAACACAACTCTTTCGTATGTTTTTACGCCGTTCGAGTTTTTAGCGGTAAGCACCAAAGTGGCAATATCGCTTGACTCAGGCACTGATACGGTAATTTTGTCGCCGTTCTTGTACGCAACAGACTTTCCGCCATTGAGCACATACTCGGCATTGTCTGTATTTGCGCAAGTAAGCGTTACGGTTGCTGTTTTGCCCTTTTCAATATTAAATACGGTATCGTCAGCCACGCCTACCTCGGCAGTGTCTGCATACTCCTTATATCCCTCGTTATAGAGAACTACCACGCTGTTTTCAGGAATATTGGCATCCGAAGTCATCTTGCCGTTTTTAACGGTGTACTTGGTCTTTCCGTCTGCCCTGTTTACATATGTACCGTCTGCAAGGTTAGTTTCAAAGCCTGTTTCAAGTTCTCCCTCTGTGTTTACAATTACAGCGCCCTTTGTGCCTCTTTCAATCATAACAGCTGTTGAATCGGAGTTAGGATTTACGATGCTTTCCTCCTCGCCTATCATAGCTGTGCGGAAGAAATTAACAGCTTTTACGCTCTTATCCTTATACATATCGTCACCCTCTGTGCCGATACGGTTCATTCCCCATTCGTTATCAACGCTTGAGTTATAAGGACGGTCAAAGAACAGCGGTGTACCGTCTTTTCTTGCGGTTATAATTGCCCAACCGAGGAGAACCTGCTCCTTTGTCATACTGTACCAGTTGCCGTCATTAATGTAGTTATCGTGAGATTCTACCCATGTAACCATATTAAGCGGCGCACTGCCTACCCAAAAATCACTTATTGTGCCCTTTGACAAAGTATTGTTTATAATAGAACTTCTGATTTTGCCGCCATATGTACTTGCTGTGGTGTGCCCGATAGCCTCCATATAATCGGCAAGCCTTTCATTATTGCCCTGAAGTACCTCACCGTACATAAAAAGATTATCGGCGTTGTTGACCTCGGTAGTCACTCTCTGCCAAAAATTATTGGTAAAGCCGTCATCTTCCTTAGGGTCATCGGGCAAGCCGATATGCTTTGCGGTATCGTAACGGAAACCGTCTGCACCGCAGGCTATGCAATCATTGAGATACGCAATAAAGTAATCCTGAAAAGAAGTACGCTCTGTGTTAATGTCAGGCAAGCCGCCCATCTTGTAGGTTGTGCAGGCAAGTCTGCTCGAATAATCGGTTAAATCGTAAGCGTTGTTCTTATGATAAAGGGTTTCAAGACTTCCGCCGCCCGCATCTATAAGGTCTTGACTTATGGCGCTTGTGGTAGGAGTGGTGTGGTTAGCAATTACATCGACTATAACCTTTATACCATACTTTTCCGCCTCGTCACACATAGCCTTAAACTCATCACGAGTACCGAGCTGATAGTTGCCTATCTTGAAATCGGTAGGCTGATAATGATAATACCATTTGCCATCGCCGTAAAGCTGCATTCCGCCGTCTTCGCCCTCAAGGCAAGCATTGATAGGAGAAGTCTGCAACGCTGTATATCCCGATGCTGCAATGTCAGCCATTGATTCCTTTATAGTATTGAAATCCCATGAAAAGCACTGGAGTATTGTGCCATTGTCAATCTTGTCTGCGTGAGCATACTCGGTAGAAGTTTTGGTTGAAGTATTATCATCCGAACCGTTCTGCGAATTTGAATTTGAACAGCCTGCCAAATAAATGACAGAACCTGTGAGCATAGCAGAAACAAGCAATCCTGATAATATTCTTTTAAACAAATTATCACCATCTTTCGTTTTACAATGACCCTTGTGTAAATAAGCCACAAGGATAAAATCATTATAACATTTTTTCCCAGCAAAATAAATAGTATTTTAGCATTTTTTACAACTATTTTAAAAAATCCTACCTAATACACAAAAAGAGCCTGATTTTTTTGGGCAATCAGACTCTTAAATAGTTGTATTTACTTTTTTTCGGTAAGAAGTTTGTTGAGTTCTTCCATAAAAGTATTTATATCTTTAAACTGACGATATACAGACGCAAAGCGAACATAGGAAACCTCGTCAACCTTTTTGAGGCGTTCCATAACAAGCTCGCCGATCTGCTCGGTGGTAATCTCCCTTTCAAAGCCGTTTTGAGCTGTAAGCTCAATGTCGGAAACCATCTCTTCAACCTGCTCAACAGAAACAGGGCGCTTTTCGCACGCACGCAAAATACCTGCTGTAAGTTTATTTCTGTCAAAAACCTCTCTGGACTTATCTCTTTTTACTACATAGAGCGGAATATTCTCAATAATTTCATAGGTTGTAAAGCGTTTTCCGCACTTTAGGCACTCTCTTCGTCTGCGTATTCTCTCGCCGTCATCGGCAGAGCGAGAATCCACAACCTTGCTCTCTTCAAATGAACAATATGGGCATTTCATAAAAAACTCCCCTAAATCTCAAAATTTTCTAAAATAATTATAACACACTAAAAAAATCAAGGCAATAAATATTTATTTACAATTTTATTACATTTTTATATAAGAAAAAGCAACAGGGGAGAAAAACTCGTCTGCTGCTTTTTTAGGGGTAATAGGGTTATAGAAGAAATTTATGTTATGTTGTTGATAGCATAATCAAAACAGTTCAATTACTGTTTACGCTAATATTATATCAAAACAAAACCAATTTGAAAATTGCATTTGCAACGATTTGGCAATCAGGGTGTAAAAAATTACTCAATTTTTTTATTCAATTCTCACTATTCACCAAAATATCAGCCAACATAATAATAATATAAATATAACAAAGCTGATCTAAAAATTATGACAACTTAATAACTCATAATTTTTGCAAAACAGTGAAATATTCGCCGTCATAATCTATTAAGCCATCTTTTTTCATTTTACTTAATTCACGAGAAAGCGCAGACTTGTCTACACTCAAATAATCAGCAAAGTCCTGCCTTGAACCTTCAATGTAAAAACTTGAGCTGCCGTCACGCTTTTCTCTAAACTCAAGATACCTCATAATTTTTTTGCGTATGGTTCGCTCAGAGAGCACAATTTGATATTCAAGTGAGCGAAGATCCATTTCTTCAAATAACACAAAAAGATTTTTGAGCAGCTTTTGCTTAATAACAATCAATTTATAATCTTCATCTTTGATTTTGGCAAAGTCGAGAAATAAAATTGTTGATTTGCCGTGCGAAACAATTTCAATATCGCAGTGAGTTGTACGAGGAGCGGCGGTAATAAGCCAGCCTATGCTGTCGCTGTAAACTCGTCCGAGAATTTCACGCACACCGTCAAAGTTGTATTTTTGAATTTGAGCCGCACCCTCAAGCACGAAGGCGGAATATTTATGAATCTTGCCCGAGCTGACTATAATTTCATCATTTTTATAGCTCTGAATTTTATAATCAAATTCCACAAGCGCCTGTTCTATTTCTTCATCTGTAAATCCCTCAAAAACAGGGTGTTTTCTGAGAAATTCAAAATGCTGTTCCATATATCCTCCGATAAATTAAACACGAAAATCAAAATATCCGCACCAAATACGATACGGATATTTAATCTGCAAAAAGATTAACCGATAGTTTTCGTACTTTATACAGAAATTATAAAATTAAATAACAGACTCTGCCAAAGCTGCAAGCTGAGCCTCGTTTTCAGCAGTCATAGTAGAGCGGATTGTAACTTTGGCATCCGATACCTCTATGCCCTTCATTTCTTCAAAATAAGGCTGCATTGCCTTGTTTGCACAAGGTGCCCAAGAACCGTTTTCAATCATAGCGACTTTACGGTTTTTGTATCCCTTAATTTTCAAATGATGTAAAAAGTCATTCATAACAGGGAAAACTCCGCCGTCATATGACGGAGCAGCCACAACAAGGGTAGAATACTTAAATGCGTCCTCAATGTTCTCTGCCATATCACTTCTTGAAAGGTCAGAAATCGCAATTTTCTTGTTGGTTTTCTCCTTTAAAATATCATAGAGCTTTAAAGCGGCTTTTTCTGTATTGCCATGAATTGAACAATAAGCGATAAATATACCGTCAACCTCAGGCTCATACTTGCTCCAAATATCGTAAAGGTTAATGTAATAGCCAAGGTTCTCGGTAAGAATAGGGCCATGCAAAGGACAGATTTTCTCAATATCGAGCTTTGCTGCCTTTTTAAGTAATGCCTGTACCTGCACGCCGTATTTTCCGCAGATATTAAAGTAATATCTTCTTGCCTCACAAGCCCAATCTTCTTCTGTATCAAGTGTACCGAATTTACCGAATGCATCGGCAGAAAAAAGCACCTTTTCTTTGCTCTCATATGTAACCATAACCTCAGGCCAATGTACCATAGGAGCCATATAGAACGAAAGTGTGTGCTCGCCAAGGCTGAGTGTGTCGCCCTCTTTTACCGTAACAGTTCTGTCTGTAAGGTCAATATCAAAAAACTGCGGCAACATATTGAATGTCTTTGCATTGCCGACAAGTTTCATATCGGGATATTTATCGGCAAGCGCCTTGATATTTGACGCATGGTCAGGCTCAAGGTGATTGATTACAAGATAATCGGGAGCTTTGCCGTCAAGAACATTCTCAAGATTAGCAAACCATTCATCTGTTTTTCTCTTATCTACGGTATCAAGCACACAAATTTTTTCATCAAGAATAACATATGAATTATAAGAAATGCCGTTTGGCACAATGTACTGGCTTTCAAAAAGGTCAATATCTTTATCATCAACGCCGATATATTTAATAGCATCAGAAATATTTATATTCATTTTTATTCTCCCCTTAATTAAAATAATCAAAAATTAAATTATAATTTTGTATTATTATACCATAAATAGACATATATTTCAATAGAGTCAGGCAGCAAATTAGCTACTTTTACAAGAAGCAAAAAAATATATAAACAAACACAAAAAAATACTCCTAAGCAGTAAATATCAAAAAAACAATACTTAAAACAGAGAAAATTGTTGCTAATGCAGGAGCAAAGCTCAGTTCTATATTACGAATATATTTTATTTTGTCGAGCAATGGCGGAAATTCACCATAAACATCGTAATAACAGACTATAGATTTTAAATATCGGGCAACTTGAAATCCGAACATTCCAAAAGCTGTCATAGTATTTACAGCATTATTTCCGATATAACTGATATTTGTATTTATAACAGCAAGAAATATCAAACAACACATTACGAAAGAAATTGCAATATTTGTACCGGAAACATTTTTACATTCTGCATTATAAGAAAAAATCCAGAATCCTACCGCACCGCAAATCAAAAGTACGGCAAAGAGTATATGTAACGGATAATTATACGGATATAAAATTTTATTATCGTATAAAATCCTTGAAATAAAGAGCAAAACAGCATTATACAAAAGAAGTCCCATATCTCCTATCAATATTTTTTTACTCATTCAATAATCTCCTTAAAATAATTCAGTCTTTGCAGTACAACTTACTTATAATTTATGGTTACCGAAAAAGTGTGAAGCGATAAGATAAAAATAAATTTTAACTGCCGATAAGTGCTTTATTCAAGTTCTACAACAGTATTATCAATCATTAATGAATAGCTGTTTTCATAATTATTTAAGTATCCGAAAATCAAATAGTCTTTTAAATTAACATTATTTTTATTAAAACCGTACACAAGAATAACCTTAATATCCGAATTTAAAGAATCACTTACTTTGTTAATAGTTCCGGAATCCGAAATACAATTACCTTCAAGATAATAATCAGATGTGCCAAAAACCCGAAAAATTTCAATCGAACCATGACCGTCTAATTTACTTTTTACAGAATAGCGAAAATGTATTGGCGATAATACTTTATAGCCATCAACAGATTTTTTTACATACGAAACACCAGATTCATTCACATCTTTTTGGGTAATTATCATACAAGTTTCATTACCTTCAACAGTATCAATTACCTTACCTACAAAAGGATCATAATACGAAAGAGCTTCAGTCGGTGTATCAAAAGAAATAAAAAGATTTTCTATTGGAGTACACATTATTGCAATATAAAACACCAATCCAAAAAGAGAAATTATCAATACTTTTTTCTTTGTTTTAATATGTATTACTTTGAATAAAATAAAAACTAACACAATTACTAAAATCATTCTAACAATACTGTACATAATTTTCTTCAATAAAAAATATTATTTAAACATAATTATAACACAATAGCTACAAAAATCAATATAATTAACCATTTTAACAAGGAGAAAAAACTGCGATTTTCGGATTGCAAATAAAGTACTTTGATTTTTAGAAATGCAAACAGAAAAAGCACCGACTTCAAAAATCGGTGCTTATGGCTGGGCTGGCGGGATTCGAACCCACGGGTGACGGAGTCAAAGTCCGTTGCCTTACCGCTTGGCGACAGCCCAATATATAATTTTTGTGTAAAACGCTTATTCTGATTAGCGCAGCTTAAAAAGTTGTTTGTGCAAATTACCAACAGTGTCTTTTACATTTATATAAGTAAAGCCGCAAAGGCATTGTACCTTGCGGCTTTATGGTGACCCATCGGAGATTCGAACTCCGGACACCTTGATTAAAAGCTATCCCTTCTACTGAGCCAATTTATTATCATACTGACAAAATAATTTATCAATATGACTATGATAACGCTGATTTAGTATTCTTTGTTGTGTAGCTAAATGCACATATTTCATTGTCATTTGTAAACTTGTGTGTCCGAGCAATATTCGCAGTTCTTCAACATCACCGCCATAAAGGATATAGTTAGTCGCAAAAGTGTGGCGAAGTAAGTGAGGGTGCAATCTGATAATTCCTGTACTTTCTTTTAATTCTTGAAAATACATCTTGATTGTATTATCGGTAATCGGTGTACCATCTTCTTTTTGGAAAAAGCGTTTTTCATATTCGTTTCTCATGTGTGAATAACGATTAATATATCGCTTAGTTTCTTCACCAAAAGGTACTAATCTCTCTTTTTCTCCTTTACCTTGCACTAACATAGTGTTGTTATGCATAAATATGTTTTTTGATTCAAGACTTACTACTTCTCCTCTTCTCAGACCTGAATCAAGCATAAACATTACCATTAATTTATTGCGAATACCAAAGTATGAGTTATCAAAATCATTAAGAAGTATTTTTACTTCGACATCTGACAGCGGAACAATATTGGCTATTTCAGCTTTAATAAGTTTCAATTTACCCACATTTTGAAGCAACTCATTTTCATTCAGCCACAGCAAAAATGTTTTCACTGCTCTTGTATAAGTTTGCAGTGATATTTTTTTAGTACCGTTTTTATTTTCGATTAAGTAGAGTTTATAATCTTCAAACAAATGATCATAAACATCTTCGACATTTTCTATTCTGTTATCTACACACCATTCGATAAATTTTGGTAAATTATATTTATAATATTTTAGAGTGTGTTCAGTTACACCTTCAGAAATTTTTTCTTTCAAGAACTGCTGATAAACAGCACATAAAGTCATAAAATACACCTCGTAAGCAATTAGGTAACAGTATTGTAACATATTGTAATAATATGGTCAATAATATACAAATTTGTTTATGGGGTATTTTTATAATAATAAAATCAGGAGGCAGCTATGAGTATATTAAGTTTTGAAGAACCATACACAGACAATGTGGTTGTCGGATATTATGAAGATAAACTTATTGTCAAGCGTGAGGACGGCGAATTATTTTTCTGTGAAATACCCGAAAATCTTATTGAAATAGGAGAAACTATTTCTCCAAAAGATTTAACAAGTATTGCAGAATTGCCGTATGATGTACAAAAAGGGATTATAAATCAATATGCAGATTGAGAGGTGTTGAATTTGGCTTACGATCCGGCAAAATCAGAACAGACAAAAGAAGAAATGAAACAAAAGGTCATTGAACTTGCTAAGAACTTTAAAGATAATCCGCAGAATATGATTGAATACTTGCAATTTTCAACTCGTTTTTATAACTACAGTTCAAGAAACACAATGCTTATTTATCAGCAAAATCCGGGTGCAATGTTTTGTAACAGCTATAAAGCATATCAGGATATGGGTTATTCGGTTAAGCGTGGCGAACACGGAATGAAAATACTTGTGCCAACTATAAAGACATACCTTAATATTGACGGCAGCCCTGTTCCTCTCAGTAAAGCTACTAAAGAACAGAAAGAGGCTTACAAGCAACATAGAATTGAGGCAGAGCAACGAATACATTTTAAAGTCGGTACTGTTTTTGACATAGCACAAACAAATTGTCCTAAAGAAGATTATCCTAAATATTTCGATCTTGGTTACACATCAGAACAGCATAAACAGCTATACGAACTTATGAAAACATATTGCGAAAAAGAGTTGAATTGTAAAGTACACGAAAATCAATTTAATTCAGTATCACTGCGAGGCTTCTTTGATCCTGCAAGCAATTCAATTTCGCTTAGCGGTATGTTTGACGATTCAACAAAATTATCAGTACTTACACACGAAACCGCACACGCTATTTTACATAAAGAGCTTGATAAAACTCAAATTAAAAGTGAAGCTCAAATGGAATTTGAAGCTGACGCAACATCGGTAATGTTGCAGTCATACTTTGGCTTGCAAATACCTGAGAGCAGGCAAAGACATCTTGCCGATCAATACAAAACAATGTGTGCAGACAAAAGTATCTCTTCGGCTGACATTACAAAATCACTTGATCACTCTCACAGAGCATATAAATCAGTTGCGGATAATATCAACAATAGTCTAAAACCTGAACTTACACCATCAATTAAAAATGTTCAGGCTGCACAGGTGACACAACCCATTTTACCAAATCAAATAGCAATGCCCGATATGGGAATGGCTATGATGATGTAATTATGACTGCTTTTTCGAGCAGTCTGTTTTTATTATTCAAACTAACAAGTGTCCCACGGTGGGACACTTAGTAATAAATTTATATCATTTAATCGGGGGAACGAAAAATGAAAGATAATAATAAGGCAATTAAAATTGCAGTATCAAATCAAAAAGGCGGCGTAGGTAAGACTACAACTGTTTTAAATCTCGGAGCAGCTCTTGCTGTCAACAATCGCAGAGTATTGCTTGTTGATTGCGACCCACAGCACCACTTATCGAACTGGCTCGACTGGGAAGCTGACGGCAAACCTACAACATCAGACATTATTTTTAGCACCGTAACAAAGCAGAATGTAGATTTTAAAAACTGTATTCGTTATTGTGAAAAAGAAAATTTTGACTTTATACCGTCAATTAACCTGCTTGCCGGTATGCTTGGAATTATTGCTGCAGATGATAACAGTTCAACTGTAATTTCAAGAATTTTTGAAAATGACTATTTTAACGAAAATTACGATTACATTATATTTGATTGTCAAACTGCTCTTGATTTGCTTGTTACAAATGTTCTTAACGCTTGTGATAAGCTGCTTATTCCTGTTCAAGCCGATTTACTCAGTTATGAGGGCGTAGAACAAATGCTTGACAGCTTTATGAGAATAAAAAAAGACACAGAAATTCGTAAATACCTACTCGGAATGCTTGTTACTATGTATCAGACAAATACAAGACATTCGGCTACAATTTATAATGCACTTAAAGAGAGTTATAACGATCTCGTTTTTAACACATATATATCGTACAGAACAGAAACAAAAAATTCAGTCGGTTTTCATTGCAGCAGCGTTTCAGACTGCAAGTCAGTTGTAGGTGCTCAATACATAGAGGCTGCACATAGAATTATGGAGGAATGTGAAAATGCCTGATTTTTTTAAACCCAAAAAGCAAATATTAAAAACCCCGGAGCAGGCATACTCTGAATTGCTCGGCGGCAGTACCGAAAATCAAGTTGTAGAAATTGACATATCTCTGATTGATGAAATAGACGATCAGCCACAAAGCATACATCAAGACAAAATTGAAAACATAGCAGAAAGTATGAAACACATAGGACAGATTGACCCTGTTACTGTTGTGAAGTCAAAAAAAGAAGGCAGATATGTTTTACTTGCAGGCAGACACAGAAAAAGAGCATGCCTACTGAATGGGCAAAAATCTGTTAAAGCAATAATAAAAAACGAAACCGACCCGGACAAGCAAAGGCTAATCTTATTGGCCACTAATAATGACCGTAACACCGACTATCTCCCTTCTGAACTTGCTTTCAGTTATGCGGAACAATCCGAACTATTAAAAAAACTTGGCAGTAAATCAACCGTATCAGCTATAGCAGAGCAAAACAACACAAACAGAAAAGCTGTTCATAGACACATCAGGCTTACATATCTCATTAAACCTTTGCTTAACAAAGTTGACAGCGGAGCAATTACAGTCGGTGCAGGATATGAACTTTCTTTCCTTTCAGAGGAACAACAAATCTCATTGCTTAATTTTATTCTTAATAATGCCTCGGTTTGCCAAAAGATTGATAAAGACATTGCAAGAAGAATAAGACTTGAACCTGACAATCTGCAAGAAATCTTTTATCAAAAAGTTGATGTGCCGGTATTATTTGAAGAAGCTGATATTGAAGAAGAAAATATTGAAATTGAACCTCTTAAAGCAGAGAAAGAAAAAGTTAATAATTCATCTGAAAAGGTAATTAATTCTGAACCAAACAACCGCAAGTGTCCCACCGTGGGACACTTAAAGGAAAAAGAGCAGTTTCCGAACGAACTGATTATGACCTTATCAGCTACAGTTTTAAACTGTACAAGTTCGGTGTTAAAATATTATGCAACTGCATTTCCTACCACTGCCGAATCTGTTAATATGTTTAGTCAACGATTTAAGAATTTTTCTGCAAGCGGTAATACACAAAATTATGTTCCATATCAGGAATATCAAAATTGCGAATACAAATTAAAGTTTCTTAAAAAGCAGCTTGAATTTTATCTTAACAATAATAAATATACAGTTGCTTACAATGAACTTGATGAGTTTATACGCAGATATTTAAGAAAGTTCTTTTCAAAAGAAAAACTCATTGAACTTATATCAAATACATAGTTTTCTTCTCATCGTTCCCCGATGATAGAAATACAGGGCTGTTTCAAAACATTTGGAACAGCCCAACACCCCACAAGGAGGTAAATATGAAAATTAAAAGAATAATTTGTGCTTCATTAGCAGTACTTAGCTTATCAACAGCATTATTATCATCACCGGTAAACGCAGCACCGAAAATGGGTGATGTAAACCTTGACGGAGTTATTAATGTTGTAGATGTATCATTAACACAACAATATCTTACAGGAGATAAAAAAATAAAATTCTATCCTGCTTACGCTGACTTTGACCGTAGCGGAATATTGGATATTAACGACATATCTTTGCTACAACAATATCTATCAAAATCAATCATTGTATATGGTGATTTTATATTTCAAATGAGCAGTAATTCAAAGTTGATTTCTCAATCATATTTTGGCAATGATACAAATGTAACAGTACCGGGATTTCTCCCCGGCTACAACTATGTAGTTACCGAAATCGGTTCTAATACATTTTCAAACAATTCAAAAATCGCAACAGTAACTTTGCCTCAAAATATCGGAAAGCTTAACGATAAGGCTTTCAATAATTGCAGCAAACTTACAACTGTTTATGCTTATAATAAAAACCTCAAGTGGAGCAATTCATTTTATAATTGTCCAAAATTTAAATCTATTCAGTTTAAGTGAAATTAAAGAATAAACCGCACCTTACATACCCCTTCTCCTTTTATTAAAATGAAAAAACACTGCAGTTAGTGCGGAACTGCAGTGTTTGTACTAAACATAATTTATTATATAAATGAAAGGAAATTTATGATTATACTATTACTTATTATAATAATTATTTCACCGATTTTTATAGCAATTTCTCTTTACAACACCATTAAAATATACAGAAAAATAAAACTTGTAGATAAATATGGAATATTAATGACAGCTACTTGGTTTGCTGTTGAAATCATAGGTGTAATATTTTTATTTATTCGATTTTAAAATATATTTTAAATATTTATTAGCTTTTTTCGCACCTCAAGAGGAAAGGATTTGTTAATATGAAAGTAAGGGATATGAGTTTTAACGAAGAACAGAAGAAAGAAATTAAAACAATAAAAGAGAGAAAAATCACTGTAAGGCTTTCGGACGCAGATTGTGACCGACTGGCGAGAAAGTGTGGGGAGTATGGTCTGACTATTGGAGAGCTGATAGAGAATTTTGTCGGAGATTTAGTTGGTGGTACTTACTCAAACGGAAGTGATGAAAGAGATTATGCCAACAAGTGGTTCGAGCGTTGTTGGTTTGGAATGTTCCCCGAAGAAACACTTTTAAAATTTCTTTTGTGCACGGGTTATGATGTGTATGATGATTTTTTAGAAATCATAGATGATATTGAAAATGGATATGCAGAACTGGAAGATTACAAAAAAGACCAGAGTGTTTTTGACGAGGAAGAAATCGAATTTTTGAAAACCAATATTGATGACTGGGAGAAGCAAATCGCAGAAATCAAATCGGACTATCTCAAAAAGAATGAGAAAGCCGACTGGGAGAAAGAAGTCGAAAAAGTCAACGAATGGTGGAAAGCAAAGGAGATGTAAAATATGAGGATTATAAAAAAATTGATAGTTGCTGTAATGATTGCAGCTATGCTTGTTGTATCTGTTGTAAGCGTATCTGCTGTATCTGAATATGATAAGGTAGCTACATCTGATTCGGCTGAAATTACAAGTGGTATGAGTACTCCACAAGTAATAATTCTAAGTTTTGTTGGCGTTGCAATCATAGGCGGCGTTGTTGCCTTAATCTTTGCATACAAGAAACAACGGCAGGTTGATGAAATCGGAGATGCAATAAAACTCATTAACACATACGAAAAATACAAAGCTGTTCATACAGGTTTGCAAAATTCAAAAAATCCGAGCCGTTATAAAAAAGAAAACATCAACGCACTACATAAGTACGATGATGCCGTTAATAAATTATTAAATTTGTATCCTGACAAAACATCGCCGAGGATTGAAAAACTAACAAACGAAAGGAATCACTTGATTGAAGATATAAAAGAATTAAACGAGCAGTACAAACAAACAGTAAGCGAATTAAAAGAACTTGAGTTTGCCCGTCAGAGTATCGAAGATTATTTAAAGGCATCTGATAAATCACATAAAAACGAATTGGAATAATCAGTCTTTATGATTTTTTATGTAATAATCAATGCAAGTATTAATAAATTCGTTAAAACTCATTTTATGCTCCAATATTTGCAATAGCTTGCGTGTGTAGCAGTTGATTTGAATGTGTTTCCGCACATCTTGCAAATAAACTCTCTTTCTTTTGGAATACTTCTCTTATTTATTTTATCCATTTACATCTCACCCTTTTATATATTTGACAATGTTATTATTGTGATATGTGGTATATAATAAATATAAAGAGATATAAAAATCAACAAAGGAGAGGTTAATCAATGAATAGGACAAGACCGAAGCAGTTAAGTGAATACTTAGCTGCTTTTTATTATATGAAATAAGGAGAATAGCTATATGCAAGAAAGAGAAATAATATATAAAATACTTTTTAGTTCTGTAGCTCCATACCTTTTAATTACAGCAAATTTAATTATAATGGTATGTATTATCAAAATTTTATGGATTACAGTAAAAAACAAAAACAAAAAAATCAGTTCGGAAACTATTGCTTTCTCTTGCGTATGTCAATTCTTCTATTATATACTGATGGACTTAGACTTGCACTTATGGTTATCTATTTTATTTTTATCAGCGTATTTAATAGTTTATAATAGTGTTAAAAGATTACAAGATGGAACATACACTTTTCCAACACTGTTATTGATGACATTTGCTATGTATTTATCTATAAGTGAATCAATTCCAATATTTTTTGTTGCAATACTTGTATCTCTCCCCATTCAAATAAGAACGCTATGGATTGAAAACAAAGATAAAAAATGATATAATTTGTCCAAAGGTGATGAATTATATGATGAATTTTATTTTTAGGTGTTTTGATATTCCTTTTACATTTATATGGAAATTTCAAATTAAAATAATGCGGTTAAGTTATCACTTAAAACCTAAAATAGAAAAGATTATATCAAATAATAAAGTTAGATCAGTTAAAAAAATATTGCTTGTCCTTTTAGGTTTAACAGTAGCAATATTTGGCTGTTTCAAAAGCTATAAAGGATTCTTAATAAGTGGTATTATTTTTTTCTGCTATATTTACCTATTAGATATTTTTGAAAATCTATCAAAGTATATTATTACGCCGTTTACATCACTAAGAATGTTCATAATTGCTTCTATACTTATTAATTTTTTTATCTCAATAATAGTTATGAACTACACTAAATCTTTATATGTTTTTCCGATACTCTTCATAATAATTAACCTTATTGCTAATACAAAGGTAGCAAAAACTTGCAATGCTATAATTGAAATTTCATTAGGTGTAATTTCTTTAATAAAAACACCTCTTGCCTATTTTATTTGCAACAAACAGTTTCCTTCTATATTAGATTATCATATAAACAATTATGATCTGTTCTCATATGTTGAAAATGTTATAGTTATAAATATGGATATTATATTATTCCCATTATTGGTTATTAACGGTATTGCTTTATTAATATGCGAAATTCACTCTTATTGGATTGATAAGTACAACGGAGGCAAAGAAATTACACACGATATTAAGAAATTAAAAGAATACATAAAAAAATAAGTATTGCAAAATCTCAGCTTAGAAAATTCTTTGCTGAGATTTTTTGAATTTAATAATTAATATTTGACAAACAAAAATGTGAATTGTAAAATTAAGATATAAAGACATATACGAAAGGGGTCAGAAGTATGACTACACAGGAAATGAACACAAACATTACAAATACGAATGAACCAGCAGAGAAAAAAACGAATAAGAAAAAGGCTATTGGTATTGTTGCGGTTGCGGCAGTAACGGTGGCGGCGGTCATTATTGCTATGCTGACCGCTTGCGGAAATAAACAGCCTGTTGCAACGGCTGATGAGGTAATCGGCACATCTGTTCAGACTGTTACACAGGTTGTGACGGACAGTCAGGGCAATACACATATAGAAGAAGCAACTAAGGTTGTTGAGGTTAAGCAGACACAGCCTGCGGAGAAGTCGGGAAAAGCAACGGAAGCAAACGCAGAGAATATGGCAAAGACCGACAGCAAGCAGAACAACGGCAGTCAGAGCAACAATAACAGCAACGGCAACAGCAATCAGAATAACAACAATAATAACAATGCCGGCAACGGTTCATCAGGCAGCACAAACAAGCCTGCAAGCAATTCAGGCTCAAGCGGTTCATCAAGTCAGAGTAAACCGTCAGGCGGTTCATCGAGCAGCTCAAGTCAGAGCAAGCCGTCAAGCGGCTCCGGCTCATCATCTTCAAATAAGCCTGAACCGGCACCGGCTACACAGCCTGCAACAAAAGACCAGCATGAGGGCAAAACTTGGTACGATGCAGAGTACAAGACCGAAAAAGTGTGGGTAGTTGATGAGGAAGGCTACACTTGGCAATGTCCGATATATGAAGACCATACAGTTACAATATGTAATATATGCGGTGCAGAAATCACTGGCAATGTTCAAGGTCACGATGAAGCGGTTCATTTACCAAACGGCGATGATTTTAGTTATCGTGTCGAAACTGTATCAACAATTGTTGGCTATGAAACTGAAACAGTTCCCGAAAAAGGACACTACGAAACTAAAACCACACTTGTTCGTGAAGAAGGTTGGTACTAATTCACTGACAATTAAATAATCTAAAATTAAGCAGTTAAGTAATTTAAACTTGACTGCTTTTTTTATTACAAAAAAGTCTGAAAGGAGCATTGATATGAGCAGAAGTCCACCAAACTAAGAAGATATATACTATCTCATTGAAAGGAGAGAAAAACTTAATAATGAAAATTCTTAAAAAGCTTACAGCCGTAATCATTTCGCTTGTTACTGTCTTTGCGATGTTTCCTATTGCTAAAATTACGGCAAGTGCTTATTCATATACAGGGCTGTCTGAAATTGGTAACAAAATTTTGCTTGAATCGTCAGCAAAGCCTATCCCTTGGACAGACAGCCTTGTAGCTTATGAGTTTAAAATTAACGGTGAGATTGGGTATTGCATAGACCCAAATACACCTGCACAGAAAACAGAGGGCAAGACTGTTGAATTTACGGACTTTTTTGGAGAAACAGGCAAAGAAGTAATTAAACTTGACCCAAATTCCAATAACGAGAATGAAAAAGCACTAATAGCTGCTCTTAATACCTTTTACGGTGTAGCTTATGGTGATTATTTCAGCAGCTTTGAGGTTAATGGAAAATCAGCTAAAAGCATTTTGGATAAATATATTAACAACTCTTTGTATGAGCCGTTGTTTGCCAAAATTGATAAGGAATTTGGCAGCAAAGCAAACGAGAAAAAGTATTATATTTTATCTCACTATGCTTTAAGCCAGTTAGAACATCAGATGTTAGGTGATCCAACATCTGAATGGAAAGCTTGGTATGGCGATACCGATACAATCATTAACGAGCTTGCTGATTTTGCCCATAGTATTGCTAAATCGTCAAGAAACTGGTCGGTAATTAAAAAAAGAAGTGAAAGCAGTAACTTTTACATTTGTCAGCCGAAGCCGTCTGACGGTACATATTGCCAACACTTAATTGTAAGAATACCGAAAAAAGCTAAACTGTATCTTAAAAAAAGCGGTACAAGCGAAGAAATCAAGAACCTGACAGAACAGACAACTGATAAAGATTACTTGAATTTCGCAGGTGCACAGTACACCTTGTATAGCGATGATAACAAAGCAGTTGCAGTTGCGGAGCTTGATAAAAACGGTAACATTGCTAAAATTAAGTATTCGTACTCCAATCAGGACTGGATTACAAAGAATTACTTTGAGCTTGGTTCAGGTCAGTATTACCTCAAAGAAACAAAAGCACCGGCAAACGGTTACTTCGCTCTTAGCGACAAGAAATACAATGTTACAGTCACAACAGACGATTGCAATAATGAAAGAATACTTGATATTCTTCAACTATCTGATACCGAAATCGTTAAGCTGAAATTCAAAAAAGAAAGCAGTAATCCTGATTTGACAACAGACAATGACTGCTATTCATTAGACGGTGGTATGTTTGCTGTATTTGCAAACAAAAAGAGTGCTTATGATTATCTTGCAGATAACAGTGTAAAGAATAACATCGTTAGATACTTCATCACCGACAGCAACGGTGATTGCAAAGCTATATCTAAAGACGGTAACTCTTGGGACTATAACGCAAATTCAGAACTGTATAAAATTGCATACAGTGACAGTTACTATGCTGTCGAAATGGCAGCACCGAAAGGTTTTAAAAGCTATAACCGTCCGGTGCAAATGACTATAAATGGCACAAACGGTGGTTTTGTTGTATTATCAGCTACTATTGCTGATGAGCCAATGAATGACCCTATTCGTATATTGGTACAGAAAAAAGACGCTATAACAGGTCAGACAACCAATATGTCAGGTGCAGAATTTACTGTAAAATACTATAACGGTTATTACTATTCTGAGAGTGAACTTGCAGGAAAATCACCTGAGAGAAAATGGGTACTTAAAACAACAGAAAGAGGAAACACTTACTTAAGCGATAGTAACAGAGCAGAAAGTGATTTTGGAGAGCCATTTTATTATGTTCCAAATTCAAATGACCCTACACTGCCACTCGGCACTATAACAATACAGGAAACCAAAGCCCCGACAGGCTACAAAATCAATCCTGAATTGTTTATCCGTCAAATAAAGGTCGATGAAGTCACAGGCTCAATCACAACCTTTAATGAGATTGAAGTGCCTGAACCACGAGATACCGTTTACGGCAATCTTACAATTTACAAAACCGCTGATGACAGTAAGCGAGGAGCTAATACTGCTAAGGATGTATGGTTTAATGTCAAGTCTGATGACGGAGTGACAGACGAAAACATAGTAACAAAAAGCAAGGGCATAGACGGTGCAGCAACGCTCAGCAACTTGCCTGTTTACAAAGCAAGCGGAGAATATGTAAAATACATAATCACAGAGCTTGGCTACAAAAATGCAGACGGTACATACTCTGTGCCTGACAGATATATTCCTCCTGCTAAAAAAACCGTTACGCTAAAGGAAAATGTTACTCTTTCATTTTATTTTGCTAACAGACTGCAAAAGACAGGCTTAATCGTTCAAAAAGAGTCTGAGGACGGCATTGTAAGCGGCTTTTACTTCTCGGTAAAGTCTGATGACGGCAAAACAAATAAGGTGCTTGTAACAGGCGAGGACGGCACTGCTCATCTTACCAATCTTGCGGTGTATAACACAAGCAATGAAAAGGTTAAATACACAATTGATGAATTAGGCTTCAAAAATGCAGACGGTACATATTACTTCCCTGCTAAGTATGTAAAGCCTGCGGCTCAGACAGTTACACTTGAGGACGGCAAAAGCTTTGTAGTTACGATGAAAAACCTGCTCAAGCGTGGCAGTGTAGAGCTTTTAAAAACAGACGGCAACGGCAATCCGCTTGAGGGTATTGAGTTTGAACTCTACAACACAAAAACAGGCATTGTTAATGTTATAAATAAAAACAGCAGTATTATGTACGAAGCTGCCGACAGCAAGACGGCTGATACGGTAACAAAGCTCGTTACCGACAGCGACGGCAGAATTATTGTAAATAACCTCTTGCCCGGTGATTATTACTTTCTTGAAACAAATTCAAAGGGTAATATGCCGTATGCAGGCAAGATTAACTTTACGATTTCGCCCGACAGCTTAGATAGACTTGATATACAGCTTACGGTTAAGAATAACAGTGTCTTCATTCCTGAAACCGGCGGAACAGGCAACAACAGACCGATTTACATTGAAATCGGCGCCGCTGTATTAGCGTTTACAATATTGGTAGGTGCTATCGGTTTAGGTATAAGAAAAAAGAAAAAAAACATCGGCAAAAAGGCTCAACAGTAAATCTGTTGGGCTTTTTCCATACAACGGACAAATTGTCCGCAAAAAATTTTTAAGGAGGGGTTTTCTTATGAGAAAATCAATTAGAAAATCATTCACAGGCAAACTGCTCGCAGTAGTAATGATGTTGACATTACTCTTTGCGGCGATCCCAACAGCAAGTGCGGCTACTGCACTTAAGACAAATCAAAAGGTAAATATCAGTGTGAAATGCACTAAACCGGGCTATACTTTTGAACTTTTCAGAGTTGCGGACCTCAAGAGCACAACAGCTACTCCGTTCAAAACAGAGTACACATCGCTTATTTCTTCTGTAAGTGCTGAAATTCTTGCAGGCGATTCAAAGGCTGCTCTTGACGCACTCGATAATGCTGATTTAAGCACAGCAGTATCACAGGGTACATTTACTTCATCGGCAACAAACACAACACAGAGCTTTTCAAGCCTTGCACAGGGTATTTATTATATCAAGTGTGTTAAGTACCCTGCCGGTGTTACAAGTATCACAAACTCTGTTCTTGCTCTCCCGTATTACAATAACGGTGAGTGGGTATATAGCTACGCTGAAATCAATCTTGCAAGCAAGGTAGCTGACAGCACACCGTCAACAGAAAAGTCAATTACCAACAGCACAAAGAACAATACTAACTATACAGATGTAAGCCTTGGCGACACTGTAAACTTTAAACTTAAGAATACAGTAGCAGGCTCAAATGACATTAAGCTCACAACATATGCTGTATATGATGATATGAGTGCAGGTCTTACACTTAACAAAAATTCATTCAAGGTTACACTTGTTGACGCTAAAGGTGCTAAAGTAGCTGACCTTACTAAAGGCACAGATTACAAGGTGAATGTAACAAGCGAGGGTGAGGGCAAAAACACAAAGTTTAATGTCGCTCTTACTTCTGAATATCTTGCAAAGTCAGCTTTTTACACAAGCAACGCAAAGTATGTAATTGTTACATATTCAGCAACACTCAACAAGTATGCCGTGAAAGGTACAGCAGGTAACCCAAATGAAGATGTAAAGCTTGAGTATGGTAATGCATCAGGTGTTGACAGCGTTCCGGGCAACAAGGTTTATGTTTACACATACGGCATTGGTGTAAACAAGCTTAACGAGGCAGGCAACAAGCTCCCCGGCGCAACCTTTGAGCTTTACAAGACAAAGGCAAACGCAGAAGCTCAGACAAACGCTATTGCAAGCGGTACATCAGACAGTAACGGCAATGTAATTTTCAAAAACTCAGCAAATGAAGAAATCAAGTTACAGAGCGGTACTTACTATATTGTAGAAACAGTTGCTCCTGCTGGCTACAATGTTTACGGCAAGGTAATTGATGTTGAAATTCCTGTGCAGTACAACTCAGTATTTACTAAAGGAACTTGGGTACAGAACGCACCTACAAACGGTACAGTAGAAATTACTGTTACAGATAGTGTTGTGTTCTTTCCACAAACAGGTGGATTTGTAGGATTTATCAGAGTAGCTGGTATGGCTTGTATCGGTATTTCTCTATCATTGGTATTAGCGTACTTTATCAAAAAGAAATCAGCTAAGGCAGCAAAATAATAAAGCTGCAAACAAACTATAACAAAAAGGGCTGCCGATTTATCGGTGGCCCTTGCTTACAAAAAGATTATGAAAAGTAAAATATTTTTTATATCCCTCTGCGTTCTTGCTGCGGTCGGAATAGGCTTTTTAATCTATCCGAATATAGCCGATTACATCAACAGCAAGAATAATGAAACCGTAATATCTAATTACAATACAAACACTCAGACAATGTCTGATGATGAAATCTACAACGAGCTTGCTAAGGCTCAAAATTTTAACGAATTGCTTGCAAAGAGTGCATTAAACGATGAAGAAAAAGACGAATACAATGCAGCAATGTCAGAGTACGAGAACATTCTCAACTATGACGATATAATGTGTACTATCGAAATTCCGAGGATAACTGTTGACTTACCGGTGTATCACGACAGCACCAACAGAGAAGAAAAACTCAAAAACGGCTGTGTACATTTGGCAAACACTTCCTTGCCCATTGGCGGTGCAAGCACACACGCTGTTATATCCGCTCACTCCGGTTATCCTGAACAGGTGTTCTTTGATGAGTTGGACAAGTTAGAAATCGGAGATACCTTTAAGATTAATGTATTGAATAAAACACTCACATACAAGGTGTGTGAGATTAATATAGTTGACCCTGACGATTCAAGTAAACTTGAAATTGAGAACGGCAAAGACTATGTGACATTGGTCACTTGCTATCCGTACTCAATTAATACGCACAGATTGTGTGTGCGTGGCGAAAGGGTTACAAGCAATGTCACGCAACTTGCAACTACAGACGAACCTAAAAGCTATTCAAAATATGCTCAAATGGGTTTGTATATCACATTAGGAATGATTCCATTAATAGCAGTTGCTATTTTTATTTGTGTGAGTTTAAAAAGAACATTAGGAGCAGAGTAAAACAGGAATTATATATGAGATTGCAGGAATTACTTAATAATCTTCGCTTGATTACAAGAGAAGAAGTATATAAAAATATGATTTTGTTTGAGGAGCGTACATAATGAGTAATGTTTGGGATAAATATAAATCAACGGTCAGAACACATATCAGTGTTCCGGAAGGTAGGACTTTAATTACTGAAAATCAATGGAAAGCAAAGCACTTTATAAAGGTTGACGAACAGAGTGGTAAGTATTTATGGGTTAATGCTAATTGTCCGTTTAAAAAGCTGTACTTGTGGGACGAGGAAGTTCGCCATATGACCGAGCAGGAGCTTGCAAAATACCAAGCAGACGAAAAAAGTAAGCGTATAGCTCAGAGAAAAGCTCTTCTAAAGTGCAAAGAGGCGAAAAAACAAGAAGAATTACAGTTGTTCAAAAAAGAGTTCAAAAAAGAAATTACTCAGAATATTATAAAAAAGACTTTCAGCGTTCCGTATAAATCCGAAATTATCTATGACGAAATAGTCATAGATACCGAAACAACAGGTCTTAATCCTTATGACGATGAGCTGTTACAGGTGTCAATCATTGATGGTCAGGGCAACAGTCTTTTCAACAGCTATATTAAGCCGCTTTATACAGATAATTGGAATAAAGCTATGGCGGTTAATCACATAACCCCCGAAACGGTTGCCACTGCACCGAATATTCTTGAAGTGAAGCAGGAAATCAGTCGTATTATCAATTCTGCTCATACTATCATAGGCTACAATGTAGATTTTGATTTAGGATTTCTTTCCAATATAGGGATTAGAAATGAAAACGCTGCTATAGTAGATGTTATGGAGGATTTTGCTGATATATACGGAGAATGGAGCGAGCAATACGGCTGTCACAAATGGCAAAAACTCACTAAATGTGCAGAATATTACGGATATGATTGGGGAACAGACATTGCTCACGATAGTTTGGCTGATTGTAAAGCTACTTTATATTGTTATCAAAAAATGTTGCAAGAGGAACATATGTGAGGTGTGCATAATGGCTTTAACTTGGTGTGTAATGAGTTTTTTAGCGATAGCTGATACATTTATAGTGTGCACACTGTTTATTCCTTCAAATAAATGTGATGATTTATTAAATAAAGGATTAATGGGTAAATGAAAATAAAAAATATAATAATTGGTGTAATTACGAGTATTGTACTTATCAATTGTGGAATGTCTGTACTTGCAAAAGGTTTTGATATTAATGCGGATAATAAAATTGATGTGAATGATGTTACATATTTGCAAAATGCTTTGTCTGATTTTGCAGAAGATACAAAACTTGATTTGAACAATGACGGCAGAATTGATGTAAACGATGTATCGTTTTTACAAATTGAAATCAGCAATCAGAGCGTAGAAAATAATACACAGATAAGTATATCAACAAAAGAATATTGCAAAAATGTCGGTGATACTTTTACGATTTCTGTTGATACAAATAATGATGTAAATGAGATCACCTTTACATCATCTGACAGTTCTGTTGCTAAAATTATTTCAACGGAAAAAAGATTGGCAAAAGTGAAAGTGAATAAAGTCGGCAATGCAACTGTTACTATAAAACAATGTAATAAAATAATTACAACAAAAATAAAAGTTGAAAAAGCAAGGTGTATTGATTTGTCAGAGTGGAACGGTGATATTGATTTCAATAAAGTAAAAAAGTCAGGTGTTACTTGTGTAATTCTCAGAGCAGGCTACGGTAAAGACGATAATCAAGAGGACGAAAAATTTAATGAATATTATGCAAAGGCAAAGACCGCAGGTTTAAATGTTGGAGCATATTGGTACAGTTATGCTACTACTATTGACGCTGCAAAAGCCGAAGTCAGGAATTGTATGAAAACCATTCAAGGTAAAGAGTTTGACTTGCCGGTTTTTCTTGATGTAGAAGAATACAGACAAGCTGTTTTGCCACGCAGAACACTAACTGATATAATTTCAACATTTTGTGACGGCATAAAAAGCAACGGCTTCGAGTCGGGTTTGTATTCGGCAAAATCAATGCTTGTTGACAGTGCTTATCCCGATGAGCTTGCAAGTAAATATTTAATTTGGATGGCAGCACCAAATAATTCGTACAATGAGCTTCCGTCATTTGTTGATATTCATCAGTACAGTTGGACAGGCTCAGTTGACGGTATAAGAGGTGATGTTGATTTAAACTACATATATAACTTAAATTGATTTCGATATTTAGGAGCAGTGTATTAAAATATGCACTGCTTTTAATATATAACAAATAAAAAAGGAGGTATAGATCATCAAGCGAAAAATCAACCCAGCATTCGTTATTGTATGTGCAGGAATTATTGTAGTAATGATTGCAGTTGTTATAATCGTAAGTCTTGTGGTTAATGGCAAAGCAGAGAAAGAAGAAGTAAATACTACAGCTCCTTTTTCAAGTTCAGTTATAAAATTCACTAATGTCGCAGAAACAACACAAAGTATTTCTAAGTGGCAAAACAGCAGCAATTTAACAACGCAACAATCTCCGCAAGTTGAAAGCACGAAAAATTCAGAAGTGCAATCAAAAGTTGAAAGTAAATCTGAAAATTCAGAACACGAACAACCACAAGAACCTAATGAAAACAGCGTAAACAACAGTTCTCATAATTCATCACAAAGCAATAACAGCTATTACCGACCACCGCAACATGAAACACCAAAACCCGAATCTACAAAAGCTCAAGAACAGCAAACAACGAGGCAACCAGAAAAAGCGACTTCAAAGCCTACTGTAAAACCGCAAGAAACGACTAAAGATAATGTATATTTGTCTTATTCTTCGGTATCGTTACATACAGATGATGTTATGTTTTTGACTTTAATAGAAGCGGAAAACGGAGTTTCGTGGTCAGTCGGTAACTCGTATATTCTTCAAAATTATGGAGGAGGTGGAAATCAATGCAGCTTTAAAGCATTGAAAAAAGGGTCAACAACAGTAACAGCAACATATAACGGTAGGTCATATACCTGCTATGTAACAGTTAATTAACGGAGGTAATTTTTATGAATCTTAAAAAAATCAAAAACAAAGTCTTATCATTTTCAATCACATCAGCACTAATATCATCACTAACGGCAATAGGTGCATACGCCGCTGATGATAACAACACCGGTGTTGATATTTCGGGTGGCATTAATAAAGCAATTAATGAAGTAAAAGTACAATTTAAGGATGTAGTCGCAGTCATTTTTGGATTTTTGACACTTGTAGCATTAACAGTCGCAGTTGCAAAGCTTGTTAAAGGATTGCTCAGCCATCGTAATCAGGGAACTGAAATTCCATGGGCAGGAATCGGAATGGCATTTGGTGCTACTATTGTTTGTGGCGTGGTTGCCGGAGCAGGTTTCTTTGGTTGGTTTGGTTTAAGCTAAGGAGTAATTTATGTTAGATTCTTTACTTCTAATTCTCGCCGATATATTCCAAATGGATTTAACAAAAGACTTACACTATACAATTGCTCAGTTTATGTCTATTGGTCTTGCAAGTTGGTCAACTGACATAATCAATCAAAATAATAATTATACAACAAGCCTTTTTGATAATAGTATGGTTACAAATTTTTTGTTTTTTATAGAAAGCTTTGCCGGATTGCTTTTAGTGTCCGGTATAGCTTTTGCAGTATTTGACTTTGCTGTTTCAGTCGGTGAAGGTGAACGAGTTTCTCCTATTAATCTCTTATTGAATCTTTTTAAAGGTCTATTAGCTTCTTTGCTTATAACTACCCTACCGGTATCCTTATTGATTTTCACAAATCATATCTGCAATCTTATTTGTCAGGCATTTACAAACGATTCGGCAATAAATTTTATTGTTCAATTTAATTCGTCTGATAGTTCCGCAAACTTTTTCTCCGGATGGGGATTTGCTATTTTTATGATTATTGCATTTATTTGCGTTATAAAAGTATTTCTTGCAAATATTAAGCGAGGTGGAATTTTAATAATCCAAATGTTTGTTGGAGCTTTGCACTTATTCAGCATACCAAGAGGATATTTAGACTCATTTTCAGGCTGGTGCAAACAAGTAATCGGCATTTGTGCAACATCTTTTATATCAAATATACTAATCGTTTTAGGTGCGGTTGTATATTGTACTCAAGACGGTGCAGATGTATGGGATTTGATTTTAGCCACAGGTGTTATGCTTGCTGCGGCAGAAGCTCCGAGAATTTTACAGCAATTCGGACTTGATACAAGCGTAAAAGCTAATGTATCTCAAGCTATTTTTGCTACAAGCGGTATTACATCAATAATCCGCTCTTTTGCTCACTAAGGAGGCAAACTATGAGAAAATTTTATTACCCCGATAATCTTACGGCGGTAAAGTTATATAAATATTGGACTATAACAGATCTGTTTGTAATGGTAAGTATATTCGCCTTTTCGATAATTATGTTTTTATCATTACATATTTGGTTTTTCTTTGCTTTTTTACCTGCATACGCATTTTTGTCTGCTCGCTTTGTAGATTATTCGGTAATTAGATTATTTGTGCTGTTCATAAGGTTCTTGTTTACTGATGTACTTATTTTGAAATGGAGGCGATAAACTTGTCAAAAAAAGATCGCAAACTTAACAAAGCAATTAAGAACAATAATACAAGAGTGCAGAATTTCTTTGAAATAGCTGAGATTAAAGAAGATCATATTCTTACTACACGCAATGAGGAAAAATATTTTCTTGAAGTTAAGCCAAAAAACATTACTGTTCTCTCAAAGCCCATAAGACTTGGTATTATTGACTCTCTAACTAACATTATCTCCGAATTGCCTAAGTCAGAAATTTTGTGTCTTAACAATTCTCAAAACTATGAAAATAACATAAGACATCTTGAAAATCTGAAGAGCAAAGAGAATAACGCAGCCATTGCAGCTCTCGACATAAAAGACATTGAATATATGAATAACATTAAATCTGCTATGTCAACGAGCAGATCTTTTTTTATTATTCTTAAATCTTCTCACCAGGACAGCAGACAGCTTGTAAATCATGCACTACAGCTATGTGCCGAACAAAATTTCAATGTGCAGCTTTCAGAAAAGAAAGACATTAAAAAAATGTTGTCAATTTATCTTGAGCATACTTCGTATGACGAGGAATTGGCCGATTGGGACGGTGAGCAGTACGGATTGCCCAAAGACGAAAGTCTTAAAAGCTTTGTAGATATAATTGCACCGTCTATAATGGATTTTAAGCATAGAAGATACTACATCGTCGGTAATTCATACAGAAAAGTTTTTGCTATCAGAAGATATAAAACCGAAACGGAAGAAACTGCAATACTTTCTGAAATTGGTGAAATGGGTGGTGTAACATTACATATTTACAATGAAAGAGTTACACCGTCTGAGCAGGAAAAAATCTTTGAAAAAGCAGAACGAAAAAATATGGGCGATATTGCAGAGGCAAAAACTATGTCTAAGTCTATAGACAGCAAGGAAAATATTTTAGATATAGAAAAAATACTCAAAGAGTCACACCGAACAAAAGAAGAGTTTATACATTGTTCAGTCTATGTAGAAATAATAGCAACCTCTATGGAAGAACTGAGAGATATGCAAATAAAAGTTTGTTCAACGCTCAATAAAAATCACATAAAATATGATGAATTGTATATGCAGCAGCGTGACGGCTTTGCTTCTGTAGCGCCTTTTGGCCTCGATATGTTTGAAAAAGAATTTGCAAGAGTATTGCCTGCAAGCTCAGTGGCTAACCTCTTCCCTTTTTCGTACTCAGGCAAAACAGATCCAAAAGGATTGTTCTTTGGCAGAGCTGTTCACGGTGGCAATATTCTTGCTGACATTGATCATCGTGATTCAGATAAAACAAATGGTCATATAGCAATCTTTGGTAACTCCGGCGAAGGCAAATCGTTTCTTATTAAATTACTTATATGTCTTTTCAGACAGCAACAGAAAAAAGTTTACAGTATTGATTCAGACAAGGAATGTATTGATGTAACTAATGGCCTTGGCGGTACTAATATTGATATGCTGTCAGGCAACTATTTTATTAATGTAATGCAGCCTCGCCTTTTGAACGATCCTCTTGATGACAGCTATACTGATGATGAACCGGTTGCTTTTAAACACAAAACGATTGTTTCTCAACATATAGCTTTTCTCAAAGACTTTTTTAAGACATACAATCCCGAAATGACCACAGCGGAATTAGATACGCTTGAAATAATGCTTGAAGAACTGTACAAAAAATTTCATATTACAGACAGTACCGATTTAAGCAAGTTTACAAATATTGATTTTCCGATACTGTCAGACTTGTTCAAAGAAGTTGAAAGACAGCTCAATATCTATGATGAAGTATCAAAAATTAGCGGGAAAGAAATGCTTTTCACAAAAGACACTCTCCGTAATCTTGCACTTTGTATTCGTTCAATATGTATCGGTACAGACTCAACTTTTTTCAATGGTTATACAAACATTCCAAATGCAGCTCACATTAACTTTGATGTAAAGAATTTGTTAAACACAAATGATAACTTAAAAAATGCTATGTATTTCAATATACTTTCATTTATGAATAATAAGTTTTTGACGGAAGGTAATACGGTTGTAATCGTTGATGAGCTGCACGAAGTAATTAAAAGTTTAATTGTAATTATGTATCTGAGATCATTTGTTAAGCGTGGCAGAAAGAAAAACAGCAACCTTGTTATTGCTTCACAAAATCTTGAGGATTTGATGATTCCGGGGGTTGTTGAATATACAAAACCGTTCTTCTCGATACCTACTCACCGTTTTCTCTTCTATCCCGGTACTGTAAATATTAAAGAATACAAAGCAATTACTAATATGCTTGATGAGGAGTGGGAACTTATACAGATAAGCAAAAGAGGTCATTGTTTGTATTGCTGCGGAAATGAACGCTACTATTTGCAGATTATCGCACCTGACTATAAAAAAGAATTATTCGGTACAGCAGGTGGTAAATAATGACTACAGCTGTTAAGTATTTTCTGCTCATCATTAATAATAAGAAAGCAAAAAATACAATTATAGGAATAGTTGTAGGTATTATTGTGGCTGTTTTAGTCTTGTTTATGTTCACATATGAATCCTCCGCACAAAATGCAGCACCAATAGCAGAAAAAGCAAAAGAAGAATACAGCTTTTGGCAGACACATACACCGAACAGTCAGAATTTATCTTGTCAAGGTGAACGCTATTGCTCATATTTTAAATCTTCTGTAACAGATTGGTGCTGTTATTTTGTCGGTTACTGTATTCAGGAATCCGGCTATGAAACTAAAGACTTCGGCTTTGCTCCGGGAACTATTATGTGGACAAACAACCTTAAAGAGCTTGGAAAATTAAAAAGTGCCGATGACTATATACCACAAGTCGGTAACTTGATTTTCTTTGATTACGGAGGCAGAAGTCATTATACAGCAACCGGTAATGTAGATCATATAGGCATAGTTATTGAAGTAAAAGATAATTCTGTTACAGTAATTGCCGGCAATGAGTACAATGGCCAAACCTCCAACTGGGCAACTGTAAGTTATGTAAATAAATACACATTACAATTAAACGATGACAGCATATCTTGCTATGGAGCGGTTGGTTCAGCAATTGAAAAAGGTCTTGCAAATGTAACAAGAAATGTTATTACTCACAATGAAGTAGGTGTATTTTACAACGAACTTGATAACAGCGATTTCGGTTCTGTTATAGCTAATGATAACGGTGCTCTGTCAGTAGGTGCATACGGTTGGCACGGTAATAACGCATTATCACTCTTGCGTAAAGCATACAGTATAAGCAATGCAGAAATTAGCCGAGTAGCTTTATCTTACTCAAATACCGGTAGAAAAGTTATTGCCGCTATAACAAACGGAAGCGATTGGTCAAGTTATGTC
This sequence comes from Eubacterium sp. OM08-24, assembly GCF_003438075.1. Taxonomy (GTDB): domain Bacteria; phylum Bacillota; class Clostridia; order Oscillospirales; family Acutalibacteraceae; genus Ruminococcoides. The sequence continues at coordinate 725,848 of NZ_QSTA01000001.1, forward strand.
CCTGACAGCTATACTTGCTCATGTATTAAAGCAATGCTGCTTACGAATGCAGGCATAGACGCACAAAATCAAACATCAACAGAAAATGCGGAAGAATATATCGCAATTTGTCAGGAAAATAATATCAATGATAAGCGAGCTATCGTTTACTGTGCAGATATATTAAATCAATTTGGCACAGGTTCATTTGATAAAAATGTTTACGGCAACGGTCATAATGGTGTTTTATACGGTGTATCTAACGCAACTCTTGATTTTGTTTATTCTTCTAAAAGGGCTTGGAGTGACAGCAACTACAGCTATGAAACAAGACGAAAATGGACATATGACTACCTAAAAGGCTTATCTGACACGGATTTCAGCTAACAAGTGTCCCACGGTGGGACACTTGTTGCTACTTTGGTATATGAAAGGAAGAAAAATGAAAAAGAAATTTATTATAGCAACGGTCGTTATTTCTGCAATAACAGTTATTGTAACAGGGTGTGGTTTGAAAGATGATACTAATAAAACAGAATTGACTACTGCTCCTGTTACAGTTGAAACCACAACTATGAACACAGAAAATTTGCAGCAAAGGATTGAAGAATTGGAAAGTGAAAAGTTCAAATATGACAGACTGTTTAATATTGAAGTCAAAGATGTCATTGATAAATATTGTCAGCTTTACCTCTCCTATTCTGGGTCACAAAGCAATAATATTTCTAAGCTCAAAGATTACTTATCAGATGATTATTATAATCAATTACAAACAACAATAGGTCACAGCACATACGATGATAATTATGAGCAAGCTACAGGCTTGGTACAATTGTATGTTTCTGACTATGAGGATAACGGTTCATTTAATGTTATGGCTATTTGCAGTCAGACAATCATATACAACGATGAAGTGTCAAACTCAAATGTAACATACAATTTCAATATGGGATATTACGATAATATATGTAAAATTCGTTCAGTCGAGAAAATCTTTTAAGAGGTGATTTTATGATACAGTCAGATAGATTTTTTAACAAATTAACTTTAACCAATGATAATATACCTGATGATAAATTATTAGGTTCTTGCTTTTATCTTACATCAAAAGTAATAGACGAAACTGCTGTTAATGCCAAAAATATTCTTAATTCAAACACTCTTTCTTTCGTTTATAACGCTTCTGTCGAATATTTATACCAAAAATATCTTGAAGATCCCGAAAAAATAAAAAGTATTTTTCGAGAAGAAAGAGAAAAATTTGATATAATTCCTAAAAAACAAAAAAGTCTTTATATTACCAAAAAGAGTTATAGAATGCTGATCTTTCTTAAAAGAGAGCTTTATATTTCAAGAGGATTTGTAATGCAAATAGCAATTGAGCAGTATTATAACTATCTTTGTTCAGATGAATACCTTACACTTTTAATTAATAAGCGTAATGAAGTTTTAAAGGAGAATAGCGTATGCAATCAGTAAACAAACAGCAGATAAGCGTTCAATTGCCTTTATCAACGATAAATAAAATTGAGAGCTTAAAGAAACTTGATGACGGCAAAATAAGCAGAAATAAGATAATTGAATCAGCTGTTGATTTTTACTTTGGCTATAAAACATCAGAAATTACGCAGGATTATTTATGCTCTATTGTCGGGCAAAAAGTTGAGGGTATGATAAATAACGCTTCAAATAGATCTTCAAAATTACAATTTAAAGAAGCTGTTGAAATCAATGTACTTACCCGTATTGTTGCAAGTATGATGGAACTTGACAAAGACTCATATGATAAAATGCGTAGAAAAGCTGTAGAAGATGTTAAGGCAAGCAAAGGTATTATATCAGCATATGAAGCTCAAACATAACGGAGGCTGCTATGGTTGGCACAAGGTTTATTTTAAACTCACGTTACTTTCATATAGCCAAACCCGGAGAAAAGCTAAGCGATCACGCCTTAAGCGGTGAGCATGCAGCAAATCTTGTACGGTATTGCGGTACAAGGGAAACTGTTGACAAAAACATTGATATGGCAGATGATTTACCGATTACTTTTAAGCAAAAAGTATCTGTTAAAGATTTACTTAATCTCTGTACAGAAAAAGGTCTTAGTGCAGAGTGTGAAGAATACAAAGCTTATGAAGCTAATCCTACAAGAGCGAATGCTTCAAGTTTAATGCTGCATTTGGCAAATAAGCTTTCTGAAAATACTTCATTAAATCTATCGGAACAAAACATAGTAAATGAAGCTATCAGATTGGCACAGTTTTATGATGTTAAAAATCGACCTGCAACAAAGAAACAAAAAGAAACTATTAAAGAATTTCTTGAACAATTAAATTATAAAGATGATGAGGATAAACCGTTGGAATACACCGATTATATTAATAATCCGACTATGTCAAATGCCTCCGCTCTTATTTCCATACTTGCAGAAGAGTTGCTTTTTAACGAAGCAGGAAATTTGATAGAATATACAGCAAAAAGACCGGGCGCTTATAAAGTCGGTGAGCACGGTTTATTTTCATCATACCCTGATGTAGATCTTGACAGAGTTGCCGAAGAAGTAGCAACGCACAATGGCAACATTTGGACTGACATTCTCTCGCTCAGAAGAGAGGACGCAGACAGGCTCGGCTATGACTGTCAAAAGCCTTGGAAAGATTTAATTATGTCCAAAGTTGACCTTATAGCAGAAGCTCACGGTATCAATATTAATAATCTGCAATGGTATGCTGCTATGCACGACACAGGACATCACCCTCATGTGCATTTATTTGTTTACTCAACAGAACCCAAAGAAGGATTTTTATCAAAGAATAATATCAAAAGTTTAAAATCTGAGTTTGTTAATGAAATATTTAAAGATGAGCGACATGAGATTTATATTAATAAAGACAAATACCTAAACGAGCTAATCAGTCAGAGTAAAGCTTTACTAAATAATCTGCTTTCCGAACCTAATCAATATATTTCCGATGAAACTTTAAAATACTTAGTTAATCAAATGTTGACCCTTTCAAGCAAAGATTTCAGCAAAGGAAGAAATACTTACGGCTTTTCTTCACCTGACAAGAAAAAACTTGTAGATGATATTCTAACTACACTTGTAAGCAATAACAACCAACTGTCAAATCTTTATGATAAGTGGTGTGATGAAAGCTACAGTTTGAGTAAATACTATTCAAAAAAAGAATTTGTAAAGCCTGACATTTCCAAAATTGATAAATTTACATCTATCAAGAATTATATCTTAGAATGTGCAAAATCTATGAATCAAAGCGGAACATTTATAACTGCAACTGATGATATTACGATTTCTCCCCCACCGAATATTACAGCTCCTACAGAAACAGAACCGCAATCAGCAGATGATGATAACGGTTTTATTGATGATACAAAGCCGGAAGAATACGAATATACAGAGGTACAAAAAATTCCCTCATTTATACTTGGAAATGAAGGAAAGGAAGTTATAGATTTTAAAAAAGCGTATCAAAATTCAAGTGATTTGCAAACCAGAACTGCACAATCTTGCAGAAAACTTGCGGATTGTTATTACTACGGAAAAGGTACGGAAAAAGATTATAATGCAGCTCAAATGTGGTACGGTATTGCTGCCGACAGTTACGGTGACAGTATGTCTGCATATAAACTCGGACAAATGTATTTATACGGTACTAAAGATACAGAAATCAATAAAGAACTTGGCAACTACTATTGCAAAACAGCTTTTATTCAATTCAGAGATGGGTTAAAAAACAGAAATTACTTTTATGAGCTTGAAAACGATTCTGACAATTTGCATTATTACAGTGAAGTTGATTCTTATGAAGCATATATTGAATACCTGTTAGGCCGAATGTACCTTAAAGGCGAAGGTGTTGAACAGGATTATCGCTGCTCAAGTAATGTTTTTAGTCTTGCTGCAAAAAACGGTTATTCGCATGCTTACTACTACCTTGGCAATCAATTTTATTATGGCCTTGGTTTTACTCAAGATTATGAAAAAGCATTTGACTATTACTTAAAAGCAGATAGAAAAGGTGATAAATATGCGGCATACAGACTTGGTAAAATGTGTTTGTCCGGTGAGGGTGTAAATATTGATATACAGCAGGCAGAGCATTATTTTTCAAAAGCAACTAAAACAGTTGTGCTTGCAAATTATGACCTTGCAAAGCTGTATGAGGATTATGCCGATGATTTTAATAATGTTTCAAAAGACTATATTAACGGCTTATATAAAAAAGCATTGGAGGGTATGATAGAACAAGAAGAAAACAATATACAAAATGCTTTTACAGAAATGCGTATAGCAAATATGTATCTTGCAGGAAAAGGCACAGATATTAACATTAATTCTGCAATTGAGTGGCTCAATAAAGCAGCTAAACAAGATAATCCAAATGCAGCATATCAGCTTGGTTACATATACTCTTCCGAAAAATACAATATCATTGATGAACAAAAGGCTAACGAAAATTATAAAAGAGCCTGCTTGGAATATGAGAAAGCAGAAGAAGAAGAAAACAGTAATGTTACAGCTGAAAGCAGACTTGGTAAGATGTATCTAAACGGCTACGGTGTTGAGAAAGATATTCAAAAAGCTGTAATTTGGCTAAAAAAGGCTACATTAAACGGTAGTGCTTCATCTGCATACACGCTTGCAAAGCTATGCGAAAACGGTGACGGCATCGAAAAGAATATTGAAGAGGCATACAGTTATTATCAAATATCTGCTGTACTCGGTAACTCCTATGCAAACTATCAAGTCGGTAAAATTTCTCTTCAAAAGGGAGAAATTGAAAAAGCTGTTGAGAATTTTCAAGAAGCAGCAAAAGGTAATATATCTCACGCTTGGTTTAAACTCGGTAAAATATATTCAGACGAAAGTTACGGACTATATGATATTTCAAAAGCTCAGCTATGCTACAGTAATGCTTTAAATCTTTATATAACAGATTATACCCAAAATCCTGATGACTTTACAGCCTATAGACTCGGAAAAATGTATTTTAACGGTTTAGGTACTGATATTGACATAAATAAAGCTATACATTGGTTTTCACAAGCTGAAAAACTCGGCAATACAAATGCTGCCTATCAGTTAGGTAAAATAGCATTTGAAAATAATGATATTGAAAATGCTATAAAACATTTTCAATATGCAGCACAAGAAAATATATCTAACGCTTGGTTCAATCTTGCTAAAATTCATTCAAACGAAAGTTATGCCCATTATGATATTGCAAAAGCTCAGCTATGCTACAGTAATGCTCTAAATCTTTATATAACAGATTACAAGCAAAATCCTAATGATTATATTGCTTATCGTCTTGGTAATATGTATTTAAAAGGGTTAGGAACCGATATGAACATTAATCAAGCTATATATTGGTTTTCCGAAGCTGAAAAATTTGAAAATGCAAATGCAGCTTATCAGCTCGGTTATATCTATCACTCCGAAAAATACGGATTACAAAACAATGAGCTTGCAAGTAATTATTTTAGAAAAGCATTATCGGCTTATCTTATCCGGTTTAATAACAATCAAACAGATTCAGAATTAGCTTTGCGAATAGGTACTTTTTATCAATACGGATTGGGAATCGAACGAGATATTGAAAAGGCTCTTTTGTGGTATAAAAAGGCTGTTGAACTCGGAAATATAAAAGCACAGCAAAAAATTGAAGAAACTAACACTCAACAGCAAATAACAGTGCTTAATCTTGCCTCTATAGCTGCTCATATGGGCAAAATTATAAACACAGAAACAATTGCTGCCGCAAAGCAAAAATACACATCTGATTCAAAACAGCTAAGAGATGAAAAAATACAAAAAATACAATTAGGTCACGCTGTATCCGACAATTCAATCAGCTATGACTATTAGGGAGGTTAAAGAATGTCAAAATTTATTCCGTTTACAGATGAAGAGTTGTATCAGGCTCATCATAAAGATATTAAAGAATATCTTGAAAGTATAGGAGAAAAAGTTTTACATAGCGGTACAGAATATATGTGGGAAGCACATGACAGCGTAAAAATACGAGGACATATTTGGTACAGACATTCTACAGGTGAATCGGGTACGGCAGTAAATTTTCTGATGACATTTTTTGATTTTAGTTTTCAAGAAGCAGTAATAACTTTGCTTGACGGAAATTACAAAGCTACAAGCAATTCAAAACCTGTTGATTTTATAAACGAACCTGATATTTACCATAAAAAAGACAGAGTGGTTTTACCTCAAAAAAACACAAACAACAAACGCTTGTATGCTTATCTGTGCAATTCACGCTGTATTGATTACAGTGTCGTCAGATACTTTGTAAAAAAAGGTTTTATATATGAAGATAAAAGCAACCACAACATTGTATTTCTCGGCAAAGATAAAAAAGGAATAGTCAGGTATGCTGGATTAAAAGGTACGCTTACTGTTAAATCTTTTAAAGGTGAGATTACCGGAAGTAACAAAATATACTGCTTTAAGCACATTGGTTTGTCTGATGTGCTTTTTGTTTTTGAAGCTTTTATTGACTTATTCAGTTTTATTACTTTGTATCAGCTTGGCGAAAACTGGCACACATACAACTATATAGCTTTAGGAGGGCTGAATTTAGAAGCTTTGAAAAAATGTGTTAAAGATTACCCGCATATAAAGAAAATCTATATATGTACAGATAATGATATTAACAGTTCTGACGGCAAAAATCACGGACAGGACTTTGCAAAAAAAGCACAAAAAGTATTTCAGGACAAATATAAAACTGAAATAATAACCCCTAATCTAAAAGATTGGAATGAAATTTTAAAACAAAGGAGTCAAAGTTATGGGAAGTAGCTCAACAAGCGGAATTATTATATTTTCAATAATCGTATTAGTTGTACTTATAGCTGCGTACTTTATATCATCAAGCGGCAAAAATTTAAACTCTATTAAAAGCAAGCCTGTCGGTGACGGCCAATTTGGTGACCAAAAATGGGCCACCAAACAAGAATTAAATAATAATCTTGTTATTATACCATATGAACCCGAAAAGTGGAGAAATGGCGAAAACAGGCCACAGCTTGAGGGCATTATACTCGGTGCAGTAAAAAGCGGTAAAAAAGTATCTGCGTACATTGATACATCTGATAATCATACTCTCTCCGTATCTGCTCCGGGTGGCGGTAAAACATCTTCTTTCGTCTATCCTAATCTTGAATTTTTAGCGGCCGTTGGCAATCCTTTTTTCGCCACAGATACAAAAGGTGACGCTCATCAGACATATGCACCTGTTTTGGAAAAATATTACGGGTACAAAACTTATGTAATAGATTTAAGAAATCCTACTCGCAGTGACAGTTACAATCTGATGTATCTTGTCAATAAATACAATGACCGCTATGAATCAACAAAAAGTCTTGCAGACAAAGCACGTGCTGAAACATATGCAAAAGTTCTTTCAAACTCAATCGTACATATGGACGGTTTCAAAAGTGCAGGACAAAATCAATACTTTTACGAATCTGCAGAAGGCATTATTACAGGCGTTATCTTACTTGTATCCGAACTTTGTGAACCCGAAGAAAAGCACATAGTATCAGTTTTTAAAATAATTGAACAGCTCCTGGAAATTGACCCACGAACAGTAAATAAAAAAGGAGTAATGCCTACAACTTATCTGACTGAATTATATACAATGCTGCCGACTAATCATAAAGCAAAATGGTTTATGTCTGCCACAGCCTCGGGTGCTTTTCAGACTACTGCAAGCGTTATGTCAACAGCAATGAGCCGTATGCTCTCTTTCATCGATACTGAAATGGAGCAAATGATATGCTTTAACAGTGACCTTGATATTGAAAACTTTATTAATGGCAAACAAGCAATATTCTTTGTTGTTGATGAAAAATCAAGCACAAAGAACTTTTTGGTAAGCTTACTTGTAAGGCAAACCTATAACGAATTACTTTGTGCCTCTGAACATTTTGAGAACAACAAGCTGCCGCATCGAGTATACTACTACCTTGATGAATTTGGCACATACACAGCCATAGAGAGAGTTGATCAGATGTTTTCTGCAGGCAGATCAAGAGGTATCATTTGCTGCCCATTTTTACAAACGACGACGCAGCTTGATCAAAAATACGATCAGAATACAGCAAGCGTTATAAAATCAAGCTGTCAGAATGTAATGTTCAGTTACATAGCACCTACTTCCCCTGACGCAGAAACTTTTTCAAAAATGCTTGATAATCAGACGGTAATGTCAGGCTCTGTTTCACAAAAGCAAAACAGCTTTTCAAACAATAACAACGCAAATTCCGTTACTTACAATATGACAAAAAAACCTTTAATGACACCGGGGCAAATTAAAAGAATGAAAAAAGGTGACTGGGTGCTTATGAAAACAGGTATGCACCCGGCACAAATGAAACTCCTCAAAAGCGAGGACTGGGGGCTTTCACTTAATGAAGAACCCTATAAAGCAAAGAAAAGCACCATAAGAGAGGTAAGCTATGCCGACCGCACAAGATTATTTTCGGCTCTATTGAGAAAATATCCTACAGCAAAGGCATATACCCCACCTGTAGGCTCATCTGCAGAACCGGTGCAGACTCACGAAAAAAAGCCTGTACTAAAAACATATATTTAAAACTAAGTCTGTTGCTCTTGCAGCAGACTTTTTTAATTGCTTAATTCACACGGTCTTGAACAATTAAAAAAGTCCGTTTCAAGCAGCTTCAAAATACGGAGGAATTATAATGAAAAAATTAAATAACAAAGACATAGAAATCGCAGTAGAAATTGACGGCGTATATGCACAGGGATTTGGTATGCTTGCTCAAAAAGTTATGCTTGACAAAGAACTGCCTTTACAAAGCAAGGCTATTTATGCCTACTTAGCTTCTTATGCAGGTTCAGGTAAAATTTATCCAAAACGCAGAACAATACTTCGTGACCTAAATATGAACAAAGACACCTACTACAAATATCTGAACAGGCTTGTCGAAAAGAGTTATATTTCGATTTCAAAAGCTAAAGGCTTTCTAAATAAAAATGTGTACACCATATGCAGTAATCCTAATGCTATAGGTTGTCCACCGTCTGCTTCTGCAGAACATCATACACTTTCGCTTGATAATATTTATTCATACGGCTACGGAAATATGCCAAAACTAATTATGTGTGATACTCGTTTATCTGTTAAGGCTCGTGGTATGATTGCTTTATTCTATTCACTTGCTCAATCATCAAACACAGTATTTCCTACAAGAGATTATACTATGGAAATTCTCGGTATAAGCAAGCAGACATACTACAATACACTAAATGAACTTATAGCCTATGGCTATATATCCGTAATTAAGCGTAAGGGTAAAAACGGTAAGTTTTGTGTAAATAACTACATACTTAACACTAATCCTACAGTTATAGGGAAACAGGAAAAAGAAAGTAATAAACCGTGTCCTAAATTTTCGGACAATGTAAAAAATGCGATAAAATCTACACTCTCACCATGTCCTAAAAAACAGGACAATGAAAATAACCGTGTCCTAAAAAGCAGGACATTGCCGTGTCCTAATTCTTCGGACAATACCGTGTCCCAAAATTTCGGACATTATAACAATACCATATATAACAATACCATAAATAACAGTAAATCAGATCATAATCTAATCATTGACAGAATTAACCTTACTGTACCTTTTACAACTGACAATGACAAGATTATTGAATCGATTAAAGAATTGACAGATTATAATGCATATCAAAGCTATGTCGCTTACGAGAACGATATATATTCAAGATTATACTGCAAAGCCGTTGATTTACTTTGCGATATGGCAACTACCAACACCACTCAGACCTATAATAAAACTACTGTGTCACAGCGTACACTTATTTATTCAATTAACAACTGCATTACAAAGCACGGTATTGCAAAAGCTAATTCATTATGTGACTTAATTTCGGATACACTTTTAAATTATGAAGAAGCAAGCAAAGAATGTGAAATCCGTAATTGTTCAAATTATCTCAAAGCGTTACTTTTTGACAACATTACAAACTTTGCGTTTAACTTAGCCAAATTCGACTTGTAAGCGTTTTTTATTGTCTGCTGATGTAATTTCACTCTTATGGGGAATAAATCGAATTTACGCAAAAATCAAGGCTTTTTCTTTTCTGCTATCAGCATTTTGTCAAAATTTTGTCTTAAAATTTTGGCAATATTAAAATCAATGTTACTAAAAAGTCAGCTTTTATCTGATAAAAATAAAACAGCAATCTAAAAGTGATATTAAAAGCTTAGTCGATGATATTAAAGTTAATGTTATCGAAAATGTCGGCACTGCCGACATTTGTGACCGACTTAATATTGCTTGCAATATTAAGTCTTTATCCTGCAAATTTTACTACCCTGCTTTCCGTGGCAAAATATTGTTTTGGTGTCCCACCGTGGGACAGTTATTGCTTACCTCCTCAAGTGTCCTACGGTGGGACACTTGAACTTAGTAAAAAGCTGCTGTTTCTCAAAAGATTACTTCAAAAGCAAAACTACCGATAAATAATTGCAGGTTAAAAAGAAAATATACTCAACGGCAACAGCGTAAAAGCTAAAGTTTGCAAAATTATCAAGCTCGGCAAAAGCCCCTAAAGCAGAGAAAAAAATATACAAGTGATTGTTTGCGTAAAGTAACCACATATCATATGCATGCAGCTCTCCCCTACACTATTTTAAAGCTGACTGTAAATAACTTTTGCAAAGACATAACCTATGCAGCTACTCGCCTACAATTAAAAACCCTAAAGCAGAGAAAAAATAAATAAACAACCTCATTGTTTGCCCACAAGTGTCCCACGGTGGGACACTTAACTGATATAATAATAAAAAAGGAGTCGTAAATATGTTAAATCGAATTGTACTCATGGGAAGGCTTACTGCTAACCCTGAACTCAAATCAACTACTACCGGAAAAAGTGTAACGAGCTTTAGTATCGCAGTTGAACGCAATTACAACAAATCCGGTGAAGAAAGAAAAGTTGATTTTTTCAATGTTGTCTGTTGGAACTACACAGCAGAATTTGTATGTCTCTATTTTGCAAAAGGCAATATGATTGCTCTTGAAGGCAAACTACAAAGTCGTACATATCAGGCCAATGACGGAAGTACACGCTATGTAACCGAAATTGTCGCAGATACAATATCATTTACCGGTGAGCGTGTGCAAAAAGCAAATAATAATAATAAAGACTCTTCTTCAACTACATCTGAACAGCCACCTTTGCCCTCACAACCCGATTTTGAAAATATGCCTATTGACGACGATTTACCGTTTTGATAACTAACAACTGTCCCACCGTGGGACACTTGTTAAAAAATCAAAATATTTTGTGCAATAATATTGCATAAAATATAAGTATAAGCTATAATATTAATATAAAACAAATGCAAAAATTTGATTGCGAATTAAGGAGAATAAGTATGATAGTTGAAATAAGAATTAATAACTGCTATATTTTCAATCAAGAAGTTGTATTTTCAATGAACGCAGATATGCGTAATAAAAGATTTATCACTAATGTTCATAAAGAAAACAATTTCAATATATTAAAAGCTGCCGGCATATATGGCTCAAATAATACAGGTAAAACACGCTTTATTAAATGTATAGCTGATATTAAAAATGCCCTGTTAAACAGAAAATCAAGTCTAATGTCTAATTTATTTACAGACAATTCAATATGTGAACTTGGCATTACTTTCTTAGAATTTAACAGAGAATTTTCATTTGATTTTAAATTTGATGAAAATAAAGAAGAATATATATATGAATGTTTTTCAGAAATAATAAAAGACCAATACGGCAACGAAAAAACACAATGTTGGTTCAAAAAAGATGTGAAAAATAAAGAATATTACTGTGCAGATGAAAATTTAGATACAATGTTACCCGTTATATCAAATAATAGTCTGTTCTTTTATCAGATTGATACAACAAAATTCAAATATCTTGATGAAATGAAAAAAATACTAATCAGCTTTGCAAATAAAATTGATATTGTTAATATGAATAATATTCCTATCAAGCATACTATTGAGCTAATGAAAAATAAAAACAATCTTCAAAAAAAGATTGTTGAATTTATAAAAAACGCAGATTTATATATGGATAATTTTGAATTTGTTGATATGGATAAAATAAAATTTTCCAAAAAAGATGAAGGAAAAGCTGATGAAAATGCACTAAACTTACCTAACAGCATTATGGATCAAATTCGTTTAGTTTCAACATATAAAGGTATTCAAGTACCAAGTATGATATTTGATTCCACCGGAACAAAGAAAATAGCAGCATTAGCAAGCTATGTTATTGAAGCGTTGGAAAAAGGCCGAATTTTAATTATAGATGAACTCGACAGCAGCCTTCATTTTAAACTTACAAGAGCCATAGTAGCTATGTTCAATAATGAATTAAATACTAAAGCACAAATGATATTTACTGTTCACGATATTAATTTAATGGATTGCAAAAAGTTGTTTCGAAAAGAACAAATATGGTTTGTTCACAAAGATAAGTACAATGTTTATTTTTATTCACTTGCTAATTTTACAGCTCAACAAGGTGTACGTGAAACCACAGATATTATTGAAAAATACAAAAAAGGTGCTCTCGGTGCAATACCAGAACCTGATTTAATTAATACGCTAATAAGTATTCATAATGATACAGTGAAAGGAGGTACATCATCTGATGATGAATAACCTACCTATATTTTTTGACAAGCAAAGAATATGTATTATTTGTGAAGGAAACGAAGAATACTTTTACCTTGACAGACTTAAAGAGTTACAAGTATGGAACGAACAATACCATATAGAATTAGTTAATGCTAATGGGAACGGTAACATACCTGCAAGATACCAAGACCGCTATAATAGTGACTCATATGATATTGTTCTTGTATTCTGCGATACAGAAAAAAAGCCATATGAACAGTACAATGACATAAAGCGTAAAATCAATGAATTTCATGGAATTGACAATATAGCTGACTCACTAATCATATTCGGTAATCCGTGTACTATGCAAATTGTTTCAAAACATTGGACAGATGAAAATCTCAACACCCCTGCCAAACCTGTAAATGCTCCGTTAATTAAGCATTTTACAGGCGTAGAAAATTATAAAGCAAAAGCTAATCAAATAGAAAAAGCTATGCAATTTATTACAAAGGAAAACTACTATGATATGAAGCGAAGAGTTCAAAATTTAGAATCTGACGATAGCATAAAGGGAAGTAGCAATTTTAAAAGATTTTTAAAATATTTTGAGTCTGACAATAGTAGCTGGATTGAAGAAATAAACAAAAGACTTATAGCTGAAACTGAATAATCATTTATCCGCAAGTGTCCCACCGTGGGACACTTGCAGAAAATCATTGACATATTATTCTGCAATGTGTATAATAATATTGTAGGGAGAAATCCCAGAGAAAATACGCTTACTGATCGGCGTTCCTAAATTGACAGTTTGATTGAATATGCCTACCGTTCGGCGTTCCTAAATTGACGGTTTGATTGAATATGCCTACCGTTCGGCGTTCCTAAATTGGCGGTTTGACGAAAAGCCTCTTACCTTAATGGTAGGAGGCTTATTTTGTAAAAAACAAAGGAGAAAAATGAAGTAAAACAGTTTTTATTTAATTGATAACACTTATATTAAATTAATCAATAATTTGGGTGGTAAATACGGTGACAGTATCACATGCTGTTATTTTTATATGGCAAGTGTCCCACCGTGGGACAGTTAATTTGCGTTTCCTGCAATTCTAAAATATCAATCACTGTTATTTTTATACTGCAAGTGTCCCACCGTGGGACAGTTAATTTGCTTTTCCTGTAATTCTAAAACAGCAAATTCTGTTATTTTTATATGGCAAGTGTCCCACCGTGGGACACTTGTACTAAAAAAGCCTTCTGCCAAATTCGGCAGAAGGCTTATATTATATTCCTTGTGTAAATTCATTTGTAGGAACAGGTGGTATTTGATTTGGTAAGATTGGTTGTTGAGTTTGTGACAACTGAATAGAGTATTCCTGACACTTTTGCTCAAGTAAAGAAAAGTCACAACTGTTTTTAACAAGTGTTGGGCTTTTTGCAAGCATTACCCTTTTATGCGTTCTTTTAGCTAAATTTCTTATAGTATCTTGATTGTCTTTACAATATTTAAGTTCTTGGGCCAACAAAGCTCTGTACTTTAAGTCCGGTTCAATATCAATTCTTCGCTGTTTAATAATTTCTAACGGAACAGGAAACATATAATTAAACCTTAAAGATGAGATTGTATTTCCGTTCTTATCGCAAATCAGAAAATTATCAGGTTTCTTAAATTTATAAGATGATACCGGGACAAAATAACTTACATCATTAATCTTAAGTACAATACCACATATAAACTTAGGCTTATGATTTTTACCATAATCCATATTCGGAACACGAGTAAAACCCCGCTTTATACTCTCGGCCTTTTGTAAGTATGTAATATAACTATTTGGTACAATATAAAAATCAAGGTCTTTCAAATGCATTTCTCCTTAAAACAAAAAGGGAACGAAAATTCGCTCCCTTTTTATACATTACGGTCTGCATTTAGAGCTGCAGAGCACTCAACATAAATCACCTACATTTAGAGCTGCAGGGCACTCAACATAAATCACTTGCATTTAGAGCTGCAAGGCACTCCTCATTAAAGACATCATTGTGTCCACTTATATTATATGATATATTTATAAAAAAATCAATAATTTTTGAAAATACTTTTTAAATTCTCATTTTGGTTGGTTGAGAGAACCGCTTTTATTATAGTCTTATGAAAAGCAATCATCAATAATAAAACCGTATTACTGCAAGTGTCCCACGGTGGGACACTTGTGATAAAATAAACTGTCTAATTACTATCTATTTTTCATCTTCTAATGTAGTGTATTCCAAAATATCAATTTGCTGCATATCATCAATCATTTCATTGACTTGCCTATAAATATAATAATTTCCCTGTGGTGTTCCGCAGTGCTCACATAAATTCATTGGATAAGATGTTTTTGTAGTATTACTATATCTTACATCAATTCTATCAGGAAAAGCGTTCATAAGAATACTGTCAAATTTTGGTAAATTGCCTATAACACTTAATCCAAAATATTCGATAGACGGATCCATTATGTGAGCAAAAATATCTTGACTATTAGTAAGCCTATTTATATCCCAAGGATAAGTTAAATCATCGTAAGGGCTATATTTATATTTTATGTAAGTTATAACATTTGTCAATCCGTGACATCTGAAACATTCTTTTTTAAATGTATATACGGTAAAAGGTAATTTCCCTTTTATATATGACTCCAATACAAAGTTTGATCTCTTGTTTTCCAAAATTTCAATACTCTGCTTATTGTAATAATACTTTTTCCCGTCCTTGTTAAATATTACACATATTTTATTATTAACTTCTTCAGCCGAATAAACTTGAAACTTTTGACCATTCGCCTTAACTAATATCGTCTTAATAATTATCACTCCTACTATATAGTGATTTTTCATCACTATATTTTATTTATAATAAGTGTCCCACGGTGGGACACTTAATTAAATAGTAAAACTAAATTTTACTATATTTTCCATTACATATTGACATTTTTCTCTTAAAATGGTAAAATGTGAGTGCAAATAAAATAAGCCCCTCAGCTTATCAACGACTGCAATCGCTGATAAGCGTGCGCCCCGAGTATTCCCTTACTCAGAACTTGAGAAGCTAAACATGCGTATTGCTTAATTCTATACGCTTTTAGATATTTTGTCAAGGCCTGTACTATTTATCCGGTGGTGCAGGTCTTACTTTTTTGCAAATAAAAGTTAATAAAGGACAGATAGGGATATTTCTTTCCACTGCGGAAACAGGTGCTTACATCGCCTTATCCCTTTGTGTAGTTACCTCGTGGTTGTTATCGGCTTGAACTGATGTTAGCTAATGCGACAATCCAACGAGAGGAAGCGACTATCTGAAACCTATTACTGTTAAATAAACAGCAAAGCGATTTAAGTAGTTTTGCTTAACTATTTAAATCACTTTACTTTTGGCTGGGCTGGCGGGATTCGAACCCACGGGTGACGGAGTCAAAGTCCGTTGCCTTACCGCTTGGCGACAGCCCACCGTTTAAACCCAACTTGTGGTTTTTAAATCAAAAGCCGCACAAAAGTAAAATGTGCGGCTTTATGGTGACCCATCGGAGATTCGAACTCCGGACACCTTGATTAAAAGTCAAGTGCTCTGCCAACTGAGCTAATGAGTCAAATGGGGTGGAATGACGGATTCGAACCGTCGGTCTCCAGTGCCACAAACTGGCGCGTTAACCAACTACGCTAATCCCACCATGTGGCGCGGCAAAAGGGACTCGAACCCCTGACCTACTGCTTAGAAGGCAGTTGCTCTATCCAGCTGAGCTATTGCCGCATACTTAACTTAAAATTTCGTATCACTTTAAGTCAGCTCTGTTATTATACATCAATAAAACACATTTGTCAACACTTTTTTGAAATTTTTTCATTTTTTTATTTTGGCTTGATATATGGTTAAATAACAGCAAATTGAAATAAAACAATACCTCATAGAGTACAGCCAACTGCGCTTTGCAAATCAGCTGTACTCTATGAATTTTTTAAAATTAAACAGATTCAAGCTTTATGCTTTCGCCATCTGATGTAATATTTATTGCCGATAAAGGAGTTGCGCCTGCCTCAATCATAGCATTGGCGATCTTCTCCTCTACCTCACGCCTGATTGTATTTCTTAAATCTCTTGCGCCACTGCTGCCGTTGCAAGATTTCTTAGCGAGATACTCACAAGCCTTTTCATCAAAGGTGAATTTAATGTGCTTTTCTTCCATTGTAGGCACATACTCGGAAAGCATAAGATTTGCAATCTTAACAAAATCGTCTTCCTTAAGACTGTTAAATACAATTATCTCATCAACACGTGCGATAAACTCAGGACGAAGGAACTCTGAAAGTGCTTTCATTACCTTTTCCTTAGATGCTTCTTCCGATGATTTGCCAAAACCAAGTGCATTTTCCTTATTTGCAGAACCTGCATTTGATGTCATTACAATTACAGTATTTTCAAAATTAACTGCTCTTCCATGTGCGTCTGTAACCTTGCCCTCATCAAGAATCTGAAGAAGTATGTTAAGCACATCAGGGTGAGCCTTTTCGATTTCATCAAAAAGTAATACAGAATACGGTCTGCGTCTTACCTTTTCGGTAACCTGACCCGCCTCGTCATAACCGACATATCCGGGAGGTGAACCGATAATCTTAGAAACGGAGTGTTTCTCCATAAATTCAGACATATCAAGTCTTATGAGTGTTTCGGGAGTATCAAAAAGCTCATGACTGAGCACCTTTACAAGCTCGGTTTTTCCTACGCCTGTTGGGCCTACAAAGATAAATGATGCAGGTCTGCGTCTTGGAGAAATCTGTACTCGACTGCGCTTAATTGCAGACGCAAGCACCTCTACTGCCTCGTCTTGACCGATAATTTTCTTTTTGAGTGCATTTTCAATATCTGCGAGCTTTGCAAGCTCATTCTCTCTTATTCTTGAGGCAGGAATACCTGTCCAAAGCTCTATTACAGTTGCAATATCTTCCTCTGTAACCTTAGAGATGAGAGTGTCGGGGTCAATTTTTGAAAGCTCAGAATCAACTCTTGCAAGTGATGTATTTACATTGGCGAGCTTTTCATAGTCAATCTCTTCGGCTGTTGAAATTGCCTCTTTCTGCAAATTGAGCTTTTGCTGCTCATCAATGAGCTTGTCGTGCTTTTCCATATCCTTGTTGCGGAGAGCGGCGCAAGCGCAGCTTTCATCAAGCAAGTCAATGGCTTTGTCAGGCAAAAATCTGTCTGTAATATATCTTTCTGAAAGCACAACGGTTTTGCGGACAATTTCATTGTCAACAATAACACGATGGTGCTGCTCGTAGTAGCCCTTTACACCTGCAATTATATCAACAGTTTGTGCAATGGTAGGTTCGCCGACCTTTACAGGCTGAAATCTTCTTTCAAGTGCCGAATCCTTTTCTATGTATTTTCTGTATTCGTTAAATGTAGTAGCACCAATAACCTGAACCTCGCCTCTTGAGAGCGCAGGCTTAAGAATATTAGCCGCATTCATTGTTCCCTCGTTGTCGCCTGTACCTACAAGTGTATGTACCTCATCAATGAAAAGAATAATGTTTCCGTTTTCCTTAACTTCGGCAACAAGTCCCTTGATACGGCTTTCAAACTGACCTCTGAACTGAGTGCCGGCAACGAGCGACGCAAGGTCAAGTAAATGAATTTCTTTGTTTTTAAGGCGCTGCGGTACATTTCCGTCAGCAATTCTGAGAGCAAGTCCCTCAGCAATAGCGGTTTTACCTACACCGGGTTCACCGATAAGGCAAGGGTTGTTTTTTGTACGGCGAGAAAGAATTTGAATTACTCTTTCAATCTCTTTATCTCTGCCGATTATATTATCAATTTTGCCCTCTCTCGCTTTTCTTGTAAGATCCTCACAATAAAGATTAAGGTGCTTTCTGTTTTTATCTTTTTTGTCTTTCTTTTTTCCGCCCGATTTTCCCGAGCCGTCTGCTTTATCGTTCTCGCCGTTTTTAGCTCCGAAAATATTATTAAAGAACGCAGGGAAAGTTGGTGCGCCATGAGAAAAATCATCGTCCTCACTGCCCACATCTTCGCCTAATTCGCCCATACTCTCGGCTAAATTATCAGCGCCGAGCTGCTGCATAAGCTGAGAAATGTCGCCATTCTCGCCCATATTTTGCATAAGGGAGTCCATCTGATCCTGCACATTTTCAAGATCATCATCGGAAATACCCATTTTATTTATTAAGTCCTCAACAGGCTTTATGCCCAGTTCTTTTGCGCAAGTAAGGCAATAGCCCTTTGTGGCTTCGTCTTGTGGATTGTTTGTTGAAACAAAAACGACAGCAGGTCGTTTTCCGCATCTGCTACAAAGCATAGTCTGCTCCTTTATAAATTAATTATTAAAGCGGCATTGCCGCAGTTTAAGCATCATTCAAATTAAACATTTGCTATTTGATATGATATATAATATACCATATCAAAGATTTTTTCAATTCTTTTTTGTCGTTTTTATAAAAATTTTAGTAAAAAAGGATTAATACTCACTTTTTTTACTCTTTTTTGCCTTGTCGTTTTTTATTAATAATTTATATATTTTTGCATAACGATAAAGCGCATAAAGCATAACAACTGCCGTAATAGAAAGTAAAATATCGTCTATAAGCAGGTTTTCGTAATTGATTACTGCTTTTAAAAATACAATTACACATACGGCAAAATAGAAAACAATAGTTGCAAGTTTGCCGAACCATTCGGCTGCCGGCGGTGTGATTTTGCGCTTTAAAAGCGATACTCCGCCAATGAGCATTGCCACATCTTTTGCTATTAATATTACAAGTATAGGTATTACATTCGGCGCATAAAAAGCCATACAAAGCATTACGGAGATTAATGTAATTTTGTCTGCGATTGGGTCTAATAATTTGCCAAGCTGGGTAACCTGATTTAAGCGCCTTGCAAAAAAACCGTCAAGACAGTCTGAAATTCCGGATAATCCAATGCAAATTGCCGACGCCAAATATTTTTCATTTAAAAATAAAACGACAAAAGGTACGACAAGTACAAACCTCAGATATGTAAGCAGGTTTGGTACTGTCCATAAATCTGATTTTTGCTTGATTATCATTTTGTTTTCTTTGTCCATTTTCATTCCCCTTTATTCAGCGTTTGAAAATTGAAAAAGCAACTCCGCTTATTCCTTCATTAAGTGCAGCAGTTGAATTTGTCCAATCCATAATAACGGCAAGCACCATAAGAAAAATTGTAGCCAGAAGCACACCCTCAACAGCGCCGAAAACTCCGCCTAAAATTCTGTTTATAGGGCTGATTACAGGCAAATCGAAAACTTTATTTACAAGCCTTATAATGAGCTTAAAAACTATTAAAAGCAATATAAACATTATTATGGCTATAAAAAACGAGAATATTCCCGTTACGATTGGCTTTACAAAACTGTCGGTAACCTGCACTGCCGTTAAATTTGACGAGGTTGTTTTTCCCGCAAAGCAGTCAATAAGCCTTTGCTCGTCAAAGCCAAAAATGTTGCAAAAAAATGTAACAATTTCCGAAACCCAAGACGGCAAATCACCGAGAGCGCTGTTTACAGATATTTCTGTATTTGTTACTGCTGTACTCAATTCTTTTATTAAATTATTTCGGATAAAAGCATTAAATATCCAGCCTGCGATTGCGCCCGATAAAAGATTTGAGAGAATATAAGACGCAACAAGCGCAGCAATATTCATAATAGATTTTGCTAAACCTCTTACTGCACCACTAATGATAAAGATAATTATAACAGCAAGAAAAATTATGTCAAGTACCATATTCTCCCCTCATTAAGCATTATCTTTTGTAGAAACGCTGTCTGTTGCTTTCTGACTATTGTTGTTAAGCTCTAAAAATCTAATCTGATTTACACTGAGAACATAGGCTGTTGTGTCCGAAGAAAGGATAATGCGCTTTGAACCTGCACCTGTTTCGGTTTCAAATACCTTATCGCCATTTGTATTGTAAACATTCGCTACATTTGAGTCAAGCAGGGCGATTTTATCCTTGTAAACAGAAATAGAGTCTGCTCGGCTGTCGGTATCAACCTTTGATTTTTGAGAGCCGTTTGAATCATAAGTAAAGACCGAGCAGCTTCCGCCGTCGCCGCTTCTTGAAAGTGCAACATAGTAAGTTGAAGTATCCATATTAAAGAAATAGTTTGAAAGCGTCATTGAATCATAAGAATTTGTAATAAAATTCTCATCGCCCTTTTTTACAACATAAGATGCGGCATTGCCTACAAGGGCAATTCTGTTGTCGGTAATAAATTTTGAGGCAATAATAACATCGCCCTCAATATTCACAACCTGCTCAGGCTCTTCCTTTGAAAAGTCGAGAATATAAACGGCTGATACAACCTTACCGTTTACTGTTGACAAGCCTGTTACCGCACAAGCTGTGCCGTTGCTGTTGAGTGTTACAGATGTTATATAATATTCCGAAAAAGAATATTTGTATATTCTGTTGTTGTCTTTATTAAATACAAGCAAACTTGAAAGATAGCCGTTACCCTCGGTAACGATTGCATACACGCCGTTTGACGCTATGTCTGCCGTATAAATATCGTCGTCGGTATTTGATGAAAACAACTGCTTATCAAGTGAATTTACCTCATAGCCTTTTCCGCCGAGGTCATATGTAAGAAACATATTTTTATTGCTGACAAGAATAGGCTTTGAATATTTAAGCTGCGTACTGAATATATCACTTCCCGATGAATTTAAAGTGACAAACGAAGTATCTGACGAATAAGCAATGTGACCGTCTGAAAGCACAAAATTGTTTGAGTTTACCTCAGTGCCTGTTATGGCAACAGGATAGCCGTTGCCAGCGTTTCCAAGCACATCATATGTCCACCAATTCGCAATGCTTTCGGGCGAAAGTCTGTCCCTGTTGGCAAAGGCAAACACCACAAGCCCTGCCGCCAGCGCAATACACACGCAGACTATTATTTTTTTAACTGCCTGAGGCGACATTTCGGTTTTTTCAAGCTCGTAGTCCTCAAGCGGTACATCTTCATAGCTTATAACATTACGGTCGGTTTTCTTCGCCTTTGTTTCGGCAAAGCGATGACCTTTTGATTTTGTTTTAGTTTTAGAATTGTTTTTAGATTTAGATTTATCAAATTTACCGGAAAACATTTCTGTTCACTCCTTCAGGTAAATAACCCCTTAATCGTAATTAACCCTGTTAAGATACAGACCACAGGGCTGTGCTGTCGGGCCTGCAAATTTTCTGTTCTTTTTTTCAATTATACCCGTAATTCCGTCAACAGGTATCTTCCCCTGCTGCACTCTTAAAAGAGTGCCAACCATAATCCTTACCATATTATAAAGAAATCCGTCAGCCTCTACCTTCATAGTTACAAGGTTACCATCTCTCGTAACCGAAAAGGCTTTTACTGTGCGTGTCATATCCCCTTTTTCCCGGCTGTCAAGTGTGCAAAAAGAGGTAAAATCATGAGTACCCACATAAGCCTGAGCCGCTTTGTTAAGCATTTGCTCATCAAGCTTATATCTGTAATGAAGTGCGTATCCGTCAAGAAAAGGATTGCGCACCTCTGTATTCCATATTTTATAAATATATTCCTTGCTTGTGCAGCTGTACCTTGCGTGAAAATCAATATCGACCTCTTCACAATCAAGAACGGCTATGCTGAGCGGCAACCAACGGTTAAGCGCTGCCTTTAATCTCACATCGGCGATAGGATGAGTTGTTTTAAGACTTATGCAATACATATTTGCGTGAACTCCGCTGTCTGTCCGGCTGCAGCCTTTCAAATCGAAATCGCTGCCTATTATCTTGGACAAGGCATTTTGAAAAGCCTCCTGAACAGTCATAGCGTTGTTTTGAATTTGCCAGCCATGGAACCGCCTGCCGTCATATGAAATTGTAAGTTTAAAATTCCTTAAAGCGCCGCCGGAATCAATATGTTGCATAAAACCACTCCGCAAATTACAAATCCTACTGTTACCATAGAAACAACATCTCGCTTAGCCATATGAATACTTTTCATTCTTGTTCTGCCCTCTCCGCCGTGATAGCAGCGACACTCCATAGCTGTGGCAAGGTCATATGCTCTTCTGAAAGACGATACAAACAAAGGCACAAGAATAGGAATCAAGGCTTTTACTCGTGTTATCACATTTCCTGCCTCAAGGTCTGCACCTCTCGCCTTCTGCGCCTGCATAATTTTGTCGGTTTCTTCAAGTAAAGTCGGCACAAATCTTAGCGCAAGCGACATCATCATAGCGATTTCGTGAACAGGAACGTGAATTTTATTAAGCGGTTTCATCAATCTTTCGATTGCGTCTGTAAGCTCTGTGGGAGATGTTGTAAAGGTGAGTGCAGAGCTTGCAAGTATAAGGCAGATAATTCGTACCGTTACAAATACGGAACGGTTTATTCCGTTAATTGTAATCTTGATTATTCCCCACTGCCATATGGGATCTCCCGTACCGTAAAAAAGATTGAGTACGGAAGTTACTATTACTATAAAAATAATAATTTTTAAACTTTTAAAATAAAACTTTGCAGGTACTCCGCTCATTGCCACTATTGCCGCTGTTGACGCCGCAACAAGAGCAAGCGCCGCATAGTTAAATGTGCAGAACACTAACACCAGAAAAGCAACAAGCATAATGATTTTTGCTCGTGGGTCAAGCCTGTGAATAAGGCTTTTTGCAGGAAAATACTGTCCGAAAGCTACATCTCTTACCATTGTTTTTCCTCCTTTTTTATAAGAGGAAGAAGGTAATTAACCGCTGCATCAACAGTCAGTATGCCCTCGGGCACATCTACTCCCCTTTTTCTGAGCTGTGACATTATCTTTGTTATCTGCGGAATACGCAGGCCGATTTTTTCAAGCTCGTCACCTCTTGCAAAAATCTTTTGGGTTTCGTCAAACATAACAAGCTGCGATTTATTCATAACCACAATTCTGTCTGCCACACGAGCAATGTCCTCCATACTGTGAGAAACAAGCAAAACTGTGTTTTGTCTTTCCTTATGATAGCGGATTATCTGGCTTAAAAGCACATCTCTGCCCATTGGGTCAAGTCCTGCCGTCGGCTCGTCAAGCACAAGCACATCGGGATCCATTGCAATTACGCCTGCAATGGCGGCTCTTCGCTTTTCTCCGCCCGATAAATCAAACGGTGACTTGTCCAAAAGCTCGTCCTTTAGTCCTGTAAATCTCGCCGCTCTTCGTACTTCCTTATCAATTTCTTCTGCCGAAAGTCCTTTATTGGTTGGGCCGAAAGCAATATCCTTATAAACGGTTTCCTCAAAAAGCTGATATTCGGGATACTGAAAAACCATACCGACTTTAAAGCGGATTTTACGAATTTCCTTTGGCTTGTCCCATATATCCACACCGTCAAGCAAAACCTGTCCGCTTGTAGGTTTCATAAGTCCGTTAAGCATCTGCACAAGGGTTGACTTGCCCGAACCCGTATGACCGATAATGCCGATAAGCTCGCCTTTATTTACAGAAAAGCTGACATCGTTTACCGCCTTTTTTTCAAAAGGAGTGCCTGTGCCATAGGTGTAGCAAACATTCTTTAGCTCAAGAATACTCATTTCAGCACCTCCATAAGCAAATCGACACATTCGTCACTGTCAAGCGGCATTTTGTCAATTTTCGCACCGCAGCCGATAAGTCGGTAGACAAGTTCTGTTGCCTGCGGAACATCAAGCCTATGCTTTTTCAAAAGCTCTACCTGAGAGAATACCTTGTCGGGTGTACCCTCGGTAAGTACCTTGCCGCTGTCCATTACAATTACTCTGTCGGCAAGTACCGCCTCGTCCATATAATGAGTAATGAGCACAACGGTAATGCCCTTTTCTTTATTCAATTTTAAGAGTGTAGACATAACCTCTTCTCTGCCGTTTGGGTCGAGCATAGCGGTAGGCTCGTCAAGCACAATGCAGTCGGGCTGCATAGCAAGTATGCCTGCTATGGCAACTCTTTGCTTTTGTCCACCCGAAAGCTTGTACGGAGCGTCTTTTCTGAACTCATACATACCCACCGCTTTGAGTGCGTCATCTACTCGCTGTCTGATTTCAGACGGCTCAACACCGAGGTTTTCAGGGCCGAAAGCAACATCTTCTTCGACAACGCTTGCAACAAGCTGGTTGTCCGGATTTTGCAGCACAAGTCCAACCTTTTTGCGAATGTCGAGGGTTTTGTCCTCATCTGCTGTGTCGTCACCGTCTATAAATACCTTTCCGCTGTCGGGTACAATCATAGCGTTGAGGTGTTTGGCAACGGTTGACTTTCCGCATCCGTTATGACCAAGCAAAGCGACAAACTCGCCCTTTTCTATATCCATAGAAACACCATCAACGGCATTTTTTGCAGGCTGTACCTCTTCCTCAGACATATACGAAAAAGCTATATTTTGAATAGAGATAAACTTCATTAATTACTTCTCCCAGATAGCTGTTGAGCCACATGGCAAAACAAGTCCTGTATCGGTTACAGGAAGTCCGATTTCACTGCTTGAAACCTTACCTCCGAATTTTGTTTTAAGTAAAACACCAAGTAAATATTCCATAACGGCAGGCGAAAGACCTGTTGTGTAGGAATTAAGAATAAAGAAAGTAGGGTCATCTGACATAACCTGTCGGCAAAGCTCAACTAAAGGATACAGCTGTTCCTCAAGTTTCCATACCTCGCCGCCGGGGCCTCTGCCGTAAGAAGGCGGATCCATAATAATGCCGTCATAGCGATTGCCTCTTCTGATTTCTCGCTGAACAAACTTTGCACAATCGTCAACAAGCCATCTTACAGGCTTGTCGGCAATACCGCTTGATACCGCATTTTCTTTTGCCCACTGTACCATACCTTTTGAAGCGTCTACATGGCACACGTTTGCGCCTGCATTCATACAGGCAAGTGTTGCACATCCTGTGTAGCCAAAGAGGTTGAGGATTTTAAGCGGTCTGCCTTCTTTTTTTATTTTATCGGCGGCAAAGTCCCAATTTACTGCCTGTTCGGGGAAAACACCTGTGTGCTTAAACCCCATCGGCTTAATGTTAAATGTAAGACTGCCGTAATTTATACTCCACTGCGCAGGGATTTTTTTGTACTGCTCCCAACTGCCGCCGCCCTTATTGCTGCGGTGATAACGGGCATGAGCCGAATACCAAAGCGGATTTTTCTTTTCGGTTGACCAGATTATTTGCGGATCGGGACGAATTAAAATAATATTGCCCCAACGCTCAAGTCGCTCTCCGTCAGAAGCGTCAATAAGCTCATAATCCTTCCAATTTTCAGATAAACGCATTATGCCAATCTTTCCCTTACTACCTGTGCTGCCTCTTCTGCAAGAGTCTGAATCTGCTCAGGATTTTCGCCCTCAAGCATAACTCTTACGAGTGGTTCTGTGCCCGATACACGAACTAAAATTCTGCCTGTATCGCCGAGAATTTCTGTTACACGATTAATTTCAGCTTTAACTTCCTTGTCTGTGTAGAAAGAAAGTTTGCCCTCGTTGCTTACCTTTACATTAATAAGCACCTGTGGATAACGCTCCATAATCTTTGCAAGGTCGCTGAGCTTTTCGCCTGTGCGTTTCATAATTGAAAGCACCATTGCGCCTGAAAGCTCGCCGTCGCCTGTTGTGGAGTGGTCAAGGAAAATAATGTGTCCGCTCTGCTCACCGCCGATATTGTAGCCGTTCTGGAGCATTGACTCAAGCACATAACGGTCGCCGACCTTTGTTGAAACAAAGTCAATACCGTTAGCCTCGCAGAATTTAGAAAATCCCATATTTGTCATAACAGTGCCAACTGCTGTGTTCTTCTTGAGCTTGCCGTTCTTCTTCATATCGTTTGCGCAAATGGCAATGAGGAAGTCGCCGTCAACAAGGTTGCCGTTTTCATCAACAGCAAGGCAGCGATCAGCGTCACCGTCAAAAGCAAGACCTGCACTGAGCTTATTTTTGCGTACATATTCCTGTAATTTCTTAGTATGAGTAGAGCCGCAGTCCTTGTTAATATTAATTCCGTCCGGCTCGTCAAAGAGCATATGAACCTTTACTCCGAGCTTTGTAAAGAGCTTTTCGGCGGTTCTTGAAGATGAACCGTTAGAGCAGTCGAGAGCAACCTCCATACCGCTTAAATCTTCGCCGACAGCCTCTGCAACATGATTAATGTAATCATCGACAGCCGAGTCAAGCGCAGCTACTCTGCCGATTTCGCCGTCCTTTGCTGTTGCATACGGAACTGCATGGTCAAGTACAATTTCTTCAATTCTGTTTTCAAGGTCATCAGGGAGTTTATATCCCTCTGAACTGAAAATTTTGATTCCGTTAAATTCAAACGGGTTGTGAGATGCAGAAATCATTACACCTGCGTCTGCATTGTATTTCTTTACAAGGTAAGCAACGGCAGGAGTAGGAACTACACCCAAAAGTTTAACATTTGCGCCTACCGAGCAAAGGCCTGCAATAAGTGCGCCCTCAAGCATATCGCCCGAAAGTCTTGTGTCTTTACCGATAAGAATTGTTGGGTGCTTAACCTCGTCATTTACAAGCACCATAGCTGCCGCTCTGCCTATATTCATTGCAAGCTCGGCTGTAAGCTCTGTATTAGCTACACCTCTTGCGCCGTCTGTACCAAAAAGTCTGCCCATAATTGTTTTTCCTCCAAGTTTTGTGTTTTAGATTATGATTATTTTATATTTATTGGTTTTTATCAAATAGATTAGGTTGTGTAGGCATTGCGTTTACCGTACCCTTAGGAAAATCGTACCCCAAATGGCGGCAAGCAGCTGCCGTAATACATCTGCCCCTCGGTGTTCTGCTTAAAAAGCCGATTTGAAGTAAATACGGCTCGTAAACATCTTCAATGGTTACCGCCTCTTCACCGATTGCCGCTGCGAGGGTTTCAACTCCGACAGGGCCGCCGTTGTAGAAATTGAGTATAGCCTCAAGCAGGCGTCTGTCGTTTCTGTCAAGACCAAGTTCGTCAATTTCAAGTCTGTCAAGCGCAAGGCGAGCGGTGTCGCAGGTGATGATTCCGTCAGACATAACCTGAGCAAAATCACGCACACGCTTTAAAAGCCTGTTTGCGATTCGTGGCGTACCTCTTGAGCGAGATGCAATTTCAAGCGCACCGTCAGGCTCGATTTGAATGTCAAGAATACCTGCACTTCGTGTAACTATTTGCGCAAGCTCCTGCGGAGTGTATAACTCAAGTCTTAAAATAACACCGAATCTGTCACGCAAAGGCGCTGTAAGCTGTCCTGCCCTTGTTGTAGCGCCCACAAGAGTGAATTTTGGCAATGGCAAATGATAAGACGCTGCCATCTGACCCTTGCCTGTAATAATATCTATTGAAAAGTCTTCCATTGACGGATAGAGGATCTCCTCTACCGAACGGCTCAAACGATGAATTTCATCTATAAATAATACATCGCCCTGATTAAGGTTTGTAAGCAAAGCGGCAAGGTCGCCCGGCTTTTCGATTGCAGGCCCTGAGGTAATTCTCAGCGATACTCCAAGCTCGTTTGCAATAATTCCGGCAAGCGTGGTTTTGCCAAGTCCCGGAGGGCCGTACAAAAGAACATGGTCGAGTGACTCTCCTCTGAGTTTTGCCGCCTCAATAAACACCTTGAGATTTTCCTTTGCGGTTTCCTGTCCGATATATTCCGACAAAGTTTTTGGTCGCAAAGGATTGTCGCTTTCTATATTATCCTCAGGAATTTCTGATGTATCAAGTATTCTGTTTTCAAAGTCAAATTCATCCGAAAACTCAGGCTTGCTCATTTATCAATTTCTTCCCATCTGTTTTAATGTCATAGCTATAAGCTGCTCAACAGGCAAACTTGCGTCAAACTGCGCAAGTACAGGCGAAACATCTGCCGGAGTGTAGCCAAGCACACCGAGCGCCTCTATTGCCTTTGGAACATTTCCGCCGGCAGCCTGCGGCATCTGCACACTGCCCGTTTGAGTTTGTTCCGATTTAGCCAGCTTGTCCTTTAGTTCAAGAATAATGCGCTGGGCAATTTTTTTGCCTATGCCCTGCGCCCTTGTAATTGTTTTAATATCATCTGTCGCTATTGCCATAGCAACCTGTTCTGCGGTAAGCTCGGATAAAATAGAAAGTCCGGCTTTTGGGCCTACTCCGCTTACGCTTATCAATGTTTTAAAGGTTGCAAGCTCGCTTTGTGTGGCAAAGCCGAACAAATCCACTGCGTCCTCTCTTACATTGAGATAAGTATAAAGCGTTACCTCAGTGTTGAGTTTTAATGTTCTGAGGGTATTGTATGTAGTTTGGCAAAGGTAACCTACTCCGCCGCATTCAACTACTGCCGCTGAATTTTCTGTATGAATAAGTTTTCCTCTTACCGAATAAATCATTGTTTATCCCCTTTCAAACATCTTTCTTCTCAGCGCCGAACCTGCCGCCTGAGCATGGCAAATTGCCATTGCGAGTGCGTCTGCCGTATCATCGGGTTTAGGCACTTCGGCTAAATGCAAAAGTCTGCGTGTCATTTCCATAACCTGCGGCTTTTTAGCCTTGCCGTATCCCGTTACTGCGGTTTTTACCTGCAAAGGCGTATATTCGTAAATCGGTATTTTAAGTTTTTGGGCGGCAAGCAAAATAACTCCCCTCGCCTCTGCAACCATAATTGCTGTTTTTTGGTTATTCTGAAAATACAGCTTTTCTATTGCAAGAGCATCAGGACGGCACCTGTTAAGCACATTGTAAATTTCATCGTAAATATACTCAAGTCTGTAATTAAAGTCAGTGCCAGCCTGCGTTTCAACCGCACCAAAGCCGAGTGCCTTATAAGTATTTGATTTAAAACTGATTGCTCCCCAGCCAATGATTGCATAACCGGGGTCAATCCCGAAAATTACCAAGGCACTACCTCCAACTGTTTTAATAAAATAAACCTAAAATTATCAGCGCAGTAAAGTGTTTGGAATAATAAATTTATCTCTTAAACTTCTTTTCCTCTGTTCAAAATGCCTACTAATTCCGCTTTTCTTTTGTGTGAAAAGAAAAACTCCAAAAGAAAGCACATTTAAGGGACAAGGGCTTTCGATGCCCTTTCCCCTTAAAAATCCTCTTTCCCCAAACGACCAAGGTCAGTGACCTTGGAACCTCTGACTTTTCTGCACTAAAACAATTTAATATCTTTCAAAATTCAGAAGAAAAGACTTGATTTTTAAGTTTATTTCATATCAGTAAATTATATTATCGGCATTTTAGCCTATACTACCGCATAATAATTAGCATTATATCACAAAACAATCCATTTATCAATAAAAATGCATTTATATTTAAAAAATATCCTCTAATTTTCTCCCTGCTTTTCTATTTCTATCTGTTTTCCGCAATAATCAAGCACAAGTTTATTTCCGCTTACCGTATAGTTAAAATTATAACTCTGTTTAAATTCCTGATTAAAAATAATAAAACTGCTGTCATCTATAACATACAAGCCGTTTATAACCATTTCGTCCTCGCCTGATTTTAATTTCAGCTCTGCCTGATTATCCGAAAAGTTCAGGCTTACCTCTGCGCCGCCCTTTAATTTTCCGTACCAATTTTCACTTGTAATCTCAAAACTTTCTCCCGAAGTGTCTGCCGTACATGAGCAAAAAACAAAGCAAACCGCACAAATAAGCGGCACAACAATCTTTTTCATAAGCGCACTCCCCTCTCACAAAAATATATTACAAAAAATATTTTTATATGACAGGCTAAGAATTTATATATTTTTCTTGAAAAGCAATATACTTCTATGGTATAGTATATTAGTATGTAAAAAGATTTGGAGGGATAACTTTGCAGTATGAATATACCGCACCACAAAAGATTTTTGAAGAAAACGGCGAGGTAATGTGCGCAGGCTGGGCAAAAAAGCCTTATTTTATCTTTAACAGGGAGCAAAGCAAGCAGGCAAAGCACATTAAGGAAAGTGTAAGCTATTTTGTGAGCAACGGCGAAATCTCACTTTATATATCCACTGAAAACATCGGACTTGACTTTTATATAAAAATTGCGATTGCAAATTTAAAAAACGGCAATGTGATTTCTGATTTTGTTTATAAAAAGCAACTTCTCGACAGAAACGAACTTCCCGAAAGCAAAGAGAGCGGACAGCTTGTTTATTCGGACAAGCGCATTGAATTTGCAATAGTAAAGGTAAAAGATGACCGCACCATAAAATGCAATTTCTATGATTTTGGCGGCAAAGCAGATTTGAGCTTCGAGTTTAATATCGACAGCAAGGGCGGAGATATTCTTGACCAGGTTGCCCCCTTTGAGCGTGACAGAAAATACTTTTATTTTAAGCGCTTTATGCCTGTATTCAGTGCGAGCGGAATTATTAAAGTGGGCAAATCGCAGTATGAACTTCAAAAGGAAAACACTTCAGTGTATATAGACAGCACATATTATTCAAAGCCAAGACTTCATAGCTACCAGCGACTTTCTGCCGACTATATGAGAGGCGACAACCGCTTTTCACTTTGCCTTGCAAGCAGAGTCGGCGACAACCGCAACGGCAGTGAAAACAGCTTTTTCCTCAACGGCGAGCTTAACAAGCTATATAAAATAGAGGTCAAAAACAATGACGGCAGAATAGACCGCCCATGGTACTTTAAAGGCGGAATTGAGGCTGTTGACATTACCTTTAAGCCAAATAAAATCAATGACAGCGCAATGGTGGCTCAGATGGACACAACCTCGGTAACCTTTGGCGTATTGTTTGGCAAGCTGAAAAGATACGATTATGACGCACCGCTTATGCTCGACAATATTCCTGCACATATGGTGTTCAATGAATTTTAATAAGATAAAAAATTAAAACAAAAGAGCCTTGATTGAATTTTAACAATCATGGCTCTGATTTTTTATAGAAAATATTTTATTTTTCGTTTTCTTTTTTATCTCCTATAAATCTTGCAAAAATAGCAAGTGTGGTGAGGAAAGACACCAAAAGATAAATTAAAAGCGAAAGCAATGCGCCGAGGCTCAATGCAGATCCTGCAAAAATGATTATTGAAATAATACCTGCCGCACAGCAGATGAGCGAAACAATATTTTTCATATTTCTTTGGCTGTCAAGCGCACAAAAGAAAAATCCGACAACAGGGATAATAATGAGAATAGGTGTAAACATTACATACTTTAAAAACGCACTGCCCAAAGCGCCGTCTGCGTTGCCGCCGATAAATGAAATAAGGTCAAGAACAGAATATGAATAAAATACACCTTGTGAATTTGCGCCCTGTATAAAAGGCATTGAGCACAAAAACACCAAAAGCGCATAAAAAACGCATTGTGCTATTCTGAATCGTTTTCTTGTTTTGTTTTCAGGAATTTTAAGCATTGTATCCTCCAAGGTAAAAAATTATATAATTACTCATTTTTGCAAATAATCACAAAATATCTGTAATAATTTTTAATTATAACATATTACGAATTATTATAAAAGTGATTATATCACAAATTTTTAGGTTGCACAATGGATTTTTTTGTGATATAATATAAATAAGTTTTGATTTTTCAAAGCTGAAAGGAGTTTTTTCAATGAGCTACATTAATGAATCCGTAATTTACAATATATATCCCCTCGGCTGGTGTGGAGCGCCAAAGCAAAATGACGGTCAGCTTGTTTACCGACTTGATAAGATTTACGATTGGATTCCACACTTTAAGAAAATGAGCGTAAACTGCATCGTTTTCAATCCGCCTTTTGAAAGCAGTTTTCATGGCTACGACACAATCGACTATAAAAAGGTTGACTGCCGCCTCGGCGACAATGAGTCATTCAAAAAGATTTGCAAAACCCTGCACGAAAACGGCATAAAAATTATGCTTGACGGTGTGTTTAACCATGTCGGCAGAGATTTCTTTGCATTCAAAGATGTTCAGCAGAATTTACAAAATTCTCAGTATTGCGGCTGGTTTCAAAATCTCGGATTTGGGGGTTCAAGTCCTAAGGGCGATCCATTCACATATGAGGGCTGGGCAGGTCACTTTGACCTTGTAAAGCTAAATCTTCAAAATCAAGATGTTGTAAACTATCTTTTGGGTGCGGCTGAATTTTGGATTGACGAATTTGACATTGACGGACTCAGACTTGACGCAGCCGACTGCATAGATATTGAGTTTTTCAAAAAGCTGAGAAACACCTGCAAATCTAAAAAGCCTGATTTCTGGCTTTACGGCGAGCTTACACACGGCGACTACAACCATTGGGCAAACAACGAAACTCTTGACTCGGCAACAAACTACGAGTGCTACAAGGGCATTTACTCAAGCCATAATGACCACAACTATTTTGAAATTGCACACTCGCTGAACAGACAGTTTGCAAACGGCGGCATTTACAGAAATATTTACACATACAACTTTGTTGATAACCACGATGTAAACAGAATTGCAAGCAATTTGAGAGATAAAAACCACCTCTGCAATGTTTACACACTTATGTATACAATGCCGGGTGTACCGTCTGTTTACTACGGCAGTGAGTACGGAATTGAGGGACAGCGCACAGACCACAGCGATTACGAACTCCGCCCTTGCCTTGACCTCGGAAATATTCCAAATCCAAACAACAACCTTTTTGAGCATATTGTAAAGCTCGGCAAGGTAAGACTTGCTCTTGAGGCGCTAAAGTACGGTGATTTTGCCAATGTAAAAATAATGAACGAAAAACTCGTTTACAAGAGATGGACAAACAATCAGACTGTATTTGTGGCATTCAACCTTACAGACCATGACGAATGGATTGACTTTGACACAGGCTGTAACGCAAAGCTCACAGATGTTCTCAACGACAACGAAGTTATTGATGTAAACGGTTACTATAACCTGTATATGAAACCGTATTCATCGAGAATACTTGTGGTTAATGACGGAAGTTTTAAAGTGGATTTTTCAGATAATTCTCCGGAGGAAATTACAAAGCCTGTTGAAACCACAGAAACCGCACAGGCTCAGAGTGACGAACCGCATTTCTATACAGAGATTAAACCCGGAAAATACAGACATTTCAAAGGAAACGAATATGAAGTTATAGGCACTGCCCTGCACAGCGAAACAGGTGAAAAGCTTGTAGTCTACAAGGCTCTCTATAACGACGGCGGACTTTGGGTGCGCCCTTACGATATGTTTAAAGAAATAATCGAAAAAGACGGCAAAAAAATCCAAAGATTCACTCCGATTGATTAATTAAAATTTTACACACAAACACCCCCGACAACTGCTGATATAGCATTGTCGGGGGTGTTTTTTATTATCGTGGTAATAAATATGTATTTTAAATCAGTCTTGAAAAGCAACTAAAAGCAGGTTATTTATAGTAATTTTTGAGCAACTTTGCAAACCTCTCCGCAGGATAAATATATTGTGTCTTTCCGTCAATTTTATCCGTTACCAAATGCTCCTTATTTATTTTTCTATTCAGCTTTATTGTACTTAAAACACCATTCTCAATAAAATCATATAAGTAATATCCGTCTTCGAGATATATGCTTTGAAGATGATTTAATGCAGCTATGATTCTGCGGTCAGTAAGTTTAGCAAACAAAGATATATGATGCTCGTTAAAAAATCGTTCCAACAAGGCTGTCATTATTTTATCATCTGAATATATTTCAAAGAGATAGCGTGCAATATAATCACCCACAAATTCTAAATCCGACTTTTTTATATCCACAAGCACAACCGTCAGTTTGCTTGCAAAATTACAAATTTGCAGGCATTTACGATGGTCAAAGTAAAACAGCTTTGCTCCCCACTCTAATAATCGGTTACCTTTCTCGTTATTATATGTTTTCAAAACAAGCGGTCGAATAATAGGATTTTGAATATTCTCAGGCATTGTCATCCCATATCTATCCACTGTTTGTTTAGTTGCATATATGATCATATACCCACCTCTGTTATTTTTCTATATGAGTCAGCATTGCTACCGTCTCGACGTGGCTCGGTTGTTCAACGAAAAACATACTCACCCCCTATTGTACACGGGAATGGCGGAACGCACCTTTTCCCTTGAAATCCAGTGGTTCGAGCCTGTGATAACCTTGAATTGCTCTATCATTTGTATAGGCAAACAGGGAAAGCTCTATTTCTTAAACTTCATTTTTCATGTCATCCCTACAAACTGGAATTTAGCGATTTCTTTTTCCGGTATTCTCTGTCCCTCGGATTTCCTCATGATAGAAATAATCTACGATCACCGGATGCCCCTGCGGAACTCTTCCGTAAGGCATTTCATTATCCACAAAGGGACAATCATATTTCTTAGCCATTTCCTCAGCTTTTACTTCAAGTGCTTCAAAGTAGCTGCGGTCATGCTTGTTATAGATCTCATCGTAAAGCGGTACAAAATCAGGATGTTTTCCGGCGATATAATCCATAATCGTCTTCTTGAAACCGCCTCGAAGATTGAGATTTTCGAGCCAGAACAGATCGCACTGATCCTTTACCCGCTCAAAAATGGCTTCAAAATCCGTGATGCCGGGGAATACCGGAGATACGAAACAGACTGTACGGATACCTGCTTCATATACCTGCTTCATAGCAGCGATACGCCGCTCAATGCTCGAAGCAGAGTCCATATCGTTCTTGAAATTTTCATCCAGTGTGTTGATCGACCATGAAACGGTTACTCGTCCAAGCTTTTTCAGCAGATCAATATCCCGTACCACAAGATCAGACTTTGTGCAGATCAGAATATCTGCGTCACTGCCGATCAGCTGCTCCAGAAGTTTTCTGGTATTCCTGAATTGCTCCTCCTGTGGATTGTAGCCATCCGTCACAGAACCGATGACCACCCGCTGTCCGGCATATTTCTTCGGTTTTTTAATTTCGGGCCAATGCTTCACATCAAGGAAAGTGCCCCATTCCTCCGTGTGTCCGGTAAAGCGCTTCATAAAAGAAGCATAGCAATACTTGCAGGCATGTGTACAGCCTACATAGGGATTGACCGAGTAACCGCCTACCGGCAGACTGGACTTGGTCATGATGTTCTTTGTTTCCACCTCACGAATGAGGATTCCATTTATTACTTCTGCCATGATCTCTGTACCTCTAACACTTTATTGAATTCCTCCGGCATTTCCTGAATCATATTTTCATCCCCTATGATAGGGACAAGGTCTTCCTTCATAAACACCGGAATGCCGAGTGCGTGTGCCTGATCCGTCAGAGACCATGCCCATTCCGGCTCCGTATGAATCTTCCTGCTCTGAGCCCCGGTCATAGTGCCGACAACGATCCAGTTGATTCCGGAAAGGTCAACTGTGCCGGGATCGTCGAATAACGGCTCAAAGGTAACATGGTAATGTTTTGCTCTGACGTTTTTCCGAAGGGCGTCGATACGCCACCGTTCGGCTTTCCTCGTCACCGTAACGCCAAACCATGCGTTTTCCAGATCGGTATCAAAATCCAGCAGATCGGGGCGCTTGGTCAGGAACAGGAACTGATGCTGTGGATTTTCACGGATCTTTGCAAATACCTCGTCTCTCCATTCCGGCTTCCATCCGAAGAGATCGCTCATGCCGGTAAGAAGAAAGTTCTGCGGACGTTTCTTTTCCATCCTCTTGAGTTTGCCCGGAAAGAACTCAGGATCAGCGAAGTCATCAATCATATGCCAGCGTTTCACGTTGTTGCGGGCATAGCAATATGCACACCCCACTGTGCAGCCAATGACGATATTCATGTTCTGAATCTGATCTTTGATACAAATACTCATGACTTCTGCCACTCCTCAAGATTCTTTCTGATGCGGTCGAGGCATTCCTCAAACCGGGTTATTTCTTCCTCTGAAAAACCTTTGTAGTAAACACTGCCCATCTCATCAGATACAGAATCGTACTCGCCCTTTAAGGCATGTGCTTTCTCAGTCAGAAACAGAAGTGTTTTCCTTTTGTCCGTTTCAGACTGAACACGGCTTATCAGCCCTTGATTTTCCATTCTTTCCAGCATCGTAGTAAGAGATGTTATCGCTAATCCGCATTTAGTCGAGAGTGACCTGATTGAGATACCATCCTCCTGCCACAGCACATAAAGAATACGTCCCTGGGCTCCATTAAACGCATCAATATTCTTTTCACTGAGAATCTTCTCAAAAATCCGGTCTCCAAGTTGTTTTATTTTGGTGACAAGAAATCCGCCATTTGTTTTCATGTAAATGCTCCTATATAGTAGTTTATTAAATTATACTATATAGGAGCTTTATTGTCAAGAGTTTATATGTCTTAATAGGTAAATTCCGTTTTTTTCAATTCTCCAAATCGGAATTTGTGGAGAGATTTCCTGAACTTTCCTTATTTTACAGGCTTTCCAGCCCCTTAGATAGTGAAATGATATGTATTTTCCCTTATTTTTGCCCTTGTGAGGAATCCGCAAGGGAAATAAGGGAAATTTTATGCCAAAGTATGCAAGAGAAGTTGCCAGTGGCAAGTTCTCTGTATTTAAGCATTGCTCGCTACTTTATCAAGAAGTCTTGCGGAATCCCGTTTAGCTTTTCTTGTTGAGTGAGCGTAAATATTCATTGTGGTACTTACGTCAGAATGTCCTAACAGTTCCTGTACATCTTTCGGAGCCGCCCCATTCGAGAGCAGGTTGCTGGTGTAGGTGTGCCGTAACTGGTGAAAGTGAAAATCTTCAAATCCTTCCAGCTTCTTTGACACTGACCTGCATACAATGCCGAGTGTACTCGGCAGTTCCAGACTACCATCCGGTCTGAGGCAGACAAAGGATATTTCTTTATAATCTGCCGGGACTTCCTGCGTTCCGTCAAGGTGATAGTATTCATAATACACCCTGTTTTTTACATGCACCTCTTTGTAGTAGTTGCGGTGGTAAAGTTCCCCGTACTGCATCCGGCTTTTCAGTTGTTCCCGTCTTGCTGCTTTCAATATTTCAGTCAGTGTATCTCCAAAATCAACAATCCTTACTTTCTTTCGCTTGGTTGTTCCAATCACATTTTTATGCTTCGTTCCGTCATAACGGATACTGCGTTTTATGGTCAGGCATTGTTCTTCAAGGTTGATGTCCTGCCATGTAAGACCACAGGTTTCCCCGATACGAAGTCCTGCATAATATGCGATCTGAATCGGCAGAATTGCAGGTGGATTTTTCTTTTCCAGATACTTGATAAGCCGCTCGTAATCCTCATGTGAAATCGGCTGTGTACCTTCTTCTACCTCATCATCAGAAAAGAGGTCAACTTCCTCTGCCTGTCGTTTCAGCTTGATATATTGCATTGGATTGAAACTGATTAACTGTTTTGGAAATACTGCAAAACGGAAAGACTGCTGTAACACTGCGGAAAAAGAATGGATATAATCTTTGCTATATCCTTTTCGCACTTTTCCATCCGGAAACTCGCCACCGAATGTAAGCAGGTCGAGAAAACTCTGTAAATGTTCAGCGGTAACTGTTTTTAACTTTCGGTCTGCAATCGGGTGTTTTTTGATACATCGGATTGCACCAAGATAATTTTCCACTGTGCCATTGCTGAGTGTTCCGGCTTTCAGTTCTTCTTCCGCCCACATATCCAGAAGTTCTCCTACCGTAAGGCTTTCTGCCCTTGCGACAAACTTCTTATTTTCATAATCTTCCAGTGCTTTGCGGAGAAGCTTTTCCGTCTCACTTTTACTTTCGGTTCCGGCGTATTCTTTCTGAACCATTTTTCCGCTTGCGTCCTCTACATAGAAGCGATAGTACCATTTCTTTCCTTTTTTTCTAACAGATCCTTTTGCCATAATCGTATGTCTCCTTTCGATATCAGACAATCGGAACTGCTGAAATGCTTCTTGCGTGTAAGTATATCACAACTCCGGTTGTCTTACTATACCGATTCAGAATCCTCATACATAACTTCGGATAAAAGATTTGCAAGCCTTTGTTCTGCCGCTTCCGGTTTCTTTGAATAGAGCCTTACAACATCTGCCATATCGTTAAATGCGTTGACAGTATGCGTGATCTCCCTGAGAAACATAATCTCATTATATTCATCTTTCGATTCAAATCCCATTACTTTAGCAATGTCCGCATCTTTGGTACTGCCTTTGTAATTTTTACAGGCGAACTGAAACGAATCCAGAAACAGTTCATATTGCTTTAACATTAACAGCAGTAAGTCTTTAGAAAAAGCGTCTTCTGTTTTATTAAGATCAAGAGGTAACTGTTTGAGAATATCGCCCATCACATCACGAATCTGCAATTCTTTCTTATCCGTAATATCAGTTTCATATTCATCGGTTTCCCCTTTGAGCCATTCAATCGATACATGAAGTGCCTCCGAAAGACCTTCCAGTACCATCTTTTTGGTATTGTCAATCGAACCATTCTCATAACGCAGGATTGTGGAAGCGGTAACTCCCATCTTCTCTGCGACATAAGGCTGTGTCAGATTTAATTCGAGACGGCGCTGTTTTGCCCTGCTGCCGATCAGCTTGCGTAGTTCTTTATCTTTCATGCTGATGTGCCTCCTTTTTCGGTATGTCATTACTATACCACGCAACAAAATATATTGCAATATGCAATTGGTAGAAAAAAATGAAATTTCATAATGCTTGACAAAGCAATATAAACACGCTATACTGACAGCACAAATGAAATTGCATAATGCAATTTAAAAGGAGGTGGTCATATGACACAAAGAAAGATTGCCTTATCTATTGAAGAAGCTGCTGATTATACGGGAATCGGCAGGAACACCCTGAGAAAACTGGTGGAATGGAAGAAACTTCCGGTATTAAAGGTCGGGAGAAAAGTCCTGATCAAAACGGATATGCTGGAACTTTTTATGGAAGCCAACGAGGGCAGAGACTTGAGGGATAAGGGAAATGTGAAAGCAGTCACAAGAAACGGTTCAACTTAAAAAAGCGGTTCCCGAAGAAACCGCCAAAGGTTCTATCAGACCGGAGTCATGATATACCTACACGCAAACAGATTATACCATGTACTTCGTCTGACAGACAACAGGAAACTTATGTTTGGAAGAAAAAGAAAGGACGATGATATTTATGGCAAGATCAACAAAGAGTTATGAGGAGCGTATGCTCCAGTTGGAAAAGAAAGAACAGGAAAGCCTTGAGAAAGCAAAACAGTATGCAGTACAGAAACGGGAACTGAAGAAACGTCAGAAAGATGTGGAAACCAAAAAGCGGACACACAGGCTCTGCCAGATTGGTGGTGCGGTGGAATCGGTGCTGGGTTCTGCGATTGAGGAAGATGATATCCCAAAGCTGATCGGCTTCTTAAAAAGGCAGGAAGCAAATGGGAAATTCTTCTCAAAGGCAATGCAGAAAGAGCCAGTTGCGAATACGGAGGAAGTGTAATGCCGGAGGGAGTGGATTTTCCATTCCCTTCATTGCTTTTTCATGAAGGGCGCACTTATGGACAACCAGAGGTCGTCCGTATAAGTTTGCCACAGGTGGCAACCGGTCTGCGCTTACGCTTGCCGGGCTCGTTCCGTCGGCGGGCATTTCATGCAGACCTGCTCATGCCGCAGGAGGCACTCTTCGCCAGAGGGGCGCATTCCATGCAGGCTGTTATGCACAGGGCACTCTTACGCAGAGGGCGTTCCGGCAGATACCATTTTCTTTTTGGGAAAACGTTACCTGCCGGAAATCAAAGCCGGATACGGCAGAAAGGGGGAAACGGATCATGGCGATTTTTCATTATACAGTAAAGATTGTTGGACGCAGCAAAGGAAAATCCATCATATCGGCGTCTGCTTATCTCAATGGCGATGTGATGAAAAATGAAGAAACAGGCAGGATCAGCTACTATACTTCAAAAAAAGAAGTCGTTTATACCAGCCTGCTGATGTGTGAAAATGCACCACAGGAATGGCAGAATGTACCTGCTGAAAATATCAGACGGTTCCAGAAATCTGTCCGATATAAAAGGGCAGATAACCAAAATGCTGCACTGGAAAAATTCAAACTTACTTTTCAGAAGCAGCGTTTATGGAATGAAGTCTTGAGGATAGAAAAAAGTTCAGATGCACAACTCGGCAGGTCATTTGAGTTCTCACTTCCGAAAGAATGGAGCCGACAGGAACAGATTGATTATACAACTGAATATATTCAAAAGACCTTTGTAGATAAGGGAATGTGTGCGGATTGGAGTATCCACGATAAAGGAGATGGTAATCCCCATGTGCATTTACTGGTGACGATGCGACCATTCAATTCAGACCACTCATGGGGTAACAAAGAAATCAAGGATTGGGAGTTTGTCAGAGATGAAAATGGAAATATTGTGGTGGATGAATCCCATCCGGACTGGTGGCAGGATAAAAAGAACCCTGACCGTCATGGAATCCGAATCCCCGTACTTGATGAAAATGGAGTCCAGAAAGTCGGGACAAGGAACCGCAAACAGTGGAAACGTGTATTAACCGATGCTACCGGGTGGAACAATCCGAAAAATTGTGAGCTATGGCGGAGCGAATGGGCAAACGTCTGTAATGCACATTTGAAAACGGAAAATCACATTGACCACCGTTCTTATGCAAGGCAGGGAAAATTAGAGATACCGACGATCCATGAGGGCGCAGATGCCAGAAAAATTGACGAGAAATTTCAAAACGGACAGACATCCTCTACTTCATGGAAAGTAGAGGAAAACCAGATCATAAAAAGACAAAATGCACTGCTGGATAAAATACAGATTTCTTTTGGAAAAGTATCCAGTGCATTAACACAATGGAAGGAGCGATTGCGTGACATTAGAAGAAAGCCGGGAAGTCATTCCCATGATGGAGACAATGATAAACCAGATCGAGGAACAGCAGAATCTTATGGCAGAGATGGTACAGGAATTGCAGGAACGGGACAGGCAGCTCCTGTCTTTTCAGGAGCAGAACCAGAGTTTAAAAAGCTTAAACAGCGAATTATCCAGGCTGCTAAATCTTTTGCCAGATACAGAAGAACTGCTCTCACAGATCGAGCAACAGAAAACCAGAATCGAACAGTTGGAAAACGAGAATCAGCAATGGCAGGAATTAACGCAGAAGCTGAACAACGAGAACAGCTTATTGCAGAAACAGAACAGCGAATTGCTGACCTTAAACAGCAGATAGAGAAAGCGAGGGAGATCGATGAGCGAATGCAGAAACTTAGAGAACGTCGGGCAGGTGGAAGAACTTCTGCTGATGACCGAACAGATGCAGGACGAACTGGATCAGAAAGACCAGACAATCCAGGAACTAAACAGGCAGCTAAGCGAATCGCTGACCTTGAACGAGAAATTGAACAGCGAAAACAGAGCCGAGAATATCGAAGCATTGCGGACAAGATTAAGGCAAACAGAGGAACGATTGACCAGCGAGACAGACAGCAGGAAAAGAGCCGACGCAGAAGCCGTGGCATGGAAATTTAAGTATGAAAAAGCAGAGCAGGAAAAACTTTATGCACAGACACACCAAAAGACGGTAGAGGTAGCTGTTGAGAAAAAAGTGCCTTATGAGAAATGTGAAAAATGTGACCGTACTGCTTACCGGAAAGCAAAAGAAAAATGCGATAGCCGTAAAAGCCAGTTAGAAAAGAAATATAAAAATATGACGATTGGTTATGAAAGTATCTTGTTTCTACTGGCATGGTACAGCATAACAACAACACTGTTTACTGCGATTCTTTCGCCGGTTTTCCTTAACGACTGTATCGTCTTTTTCGGTGCGTTAGGAAAAGGAATGGGAAGTTTATTTCGGGAGTTTGTGACAGGTGCAGACTCTTTCGGACAGTTAAGCAGTGGAATACCTAACAGTATTCTTTCCGGGATTGTGTACTGGCTGATTGCCGGTACTGTCATGGCAATTTTATTCGTAATAACCGGGTGGCTGATAATCGGGATTGGTTATCAGGTAGGAAAAATCTACCGGAAATATTGTTGGGATATCATCAGTATCGTGGTAGCGATAACGAGTACAGCTGTTGTAATTTACTTTGGAGAATGGATTAAAAACGCTAATCCGATAAATCTTATTGTATTGCTATTACTGTCGCATATTATTTATATTGGAATCAGATGTTATGTGAAAGACTGGATGGAAGAACGAGGATATTATTAAAAGAGGACAGGGAAATTTCATAATCTTCCTGTCCTTAGTAAGGGACTATTGATTGTTTATATAAAGAAAAAGTATATAAATAAATCTTGACAATTAGCACGAACTCGGACTATAATATAAAAGTCCGGATTCGTACTAATTTAAGGAGGAAAAAGATGAGAAAAGATAATAATATGATAATACAGTTGCAACGATATTATGCTTTATGGAAAGAATGTACAGCAATGTATGAGGAATGGTCAAAGGATCAGGGACTGTCTTCAAATGGAGTTTTTGCTTTGTATTCATTTTATGAAAGTAATGGAAGATGCACGCAGAAAATGATAAGTGAAGAATGGAATATACCTAAGCAAACGGTAAATACGATACTAAAAGATTTTCAGAAAAAAGGATACATCAATATGGTATCTGATGATTCAGACAAGAGAAATAAGCTGATATGCCTCACAGAATCAGGAATGGAATATACGAAAGATATCATAGAAAAACTGCACTCAAAAGAAATATATGTAATCGAAAAAATGGGATTAGAGAATATAGAAAGTCTTAATGATAATACAGAGCTGTTTATCAGACTTTTCAAGGAAGGAGATTGTAAGAAAAATGAATCATAAATCATTATTTTTTAAATATGTTATTCCATCTATTATAGCATTTGCATTATCAGGAATATATGCGATAGTGGATGGATATTTTGTAGGCAATACCATAGGAGATGCTGGACTTTCGGCTATTAATATTGCATATCCGATTGAGGCTTTGGTTCAGGCTCTTGGAACAGGAATTGGTATGGGAGGAGCTGTTTATTACTCAATTAATGCAGCAGAAAAGAAAGGAAAACGGGCAGAAGAATTTATTGCTACAAGCTGGTGGCTTCTTGTAATAGTAAGTGTTATCAGTACCATAATTATTTACTCCTTTTCGTCTAAAATTTTAGGATTGCTTGGAGCAGATGGAATTATATTAACAAATGCGACAGATTATATCAAAATTATAGCACTTGGAGCAATATT
This sequence comes from Eubacterium sp. OM08-24, assembly GCF_003438075.1. GTDB lineage: Bacteria > Bacillota > Clostridia > Oscillospirales > Acutalibacteraceae > Ruminococcoides. The sequence goes on from NZ_QSTA01000001.1 coordinate 769,645, forward strand.
GCAGATTCTTGGAACTGGAATGATGCCATTCATTAGAAATTATGGAAACTCTTTCTGGTCAATGTTTGCGATGGTTGGTGGATTCATAACCAATATTGTTCTGGATTTTATCTTTGTATGGATATATGAAATGGGCATGAAAGGTGCAGCCACAGCTACAATAGCCGGACAGGGTGTGACTGCAGCAATTGCAATCATATACGCATTATATAATAAAAAGTTTTATGTGTATGTATCCTTAAAAAATGTAAAAGAAATGTGTGGCGCTATATTCAGAGTAGGTCTTGCACCATTTGGGCTAGCATTGACTCCTAATATTTCATTGGTGTTTATAAACCGATTCTCCGCTTCTTATGGGGGAGAAAAAGCTATTGCAACTTATGCATGTGTATCCTATATTATCTGTATCATATATCTCATATTGCAGGGCGTAGGTGATGGAAGTCAACCTTTAATGAGCCGTTTTTATGGTGAGAAGGATCAAGAAAGCCTGAGAGGAGTTCAGAGAATGGCATACATTTTTGCAATAATTCTTGCTGTTTGTGGTGGAATTATCATGTATGTAAACAGAGCAAATATTGGAGGGGTTTTCGGAGCTTCTTATGAAGTAAGTATTGAGATTTCTAAAATTGTACCTATATTTTTAGTGTCATTACCATTTGTTGCGATTACCAGAATAGCGACAGCTGGATTTTATGCTACTGAAAAAAGTGGATTGTCATACATTCTTACATTCATTGAACCAGTATTGATGCTGATATTTATGCTTGTTTTACCACCTTTATTTGGTGGACAGATTATGATATGGTGGAGTACGGTATTGGCACGTGTTTTTTCAGCGATTCTGGCATTCATACTAATAAAATATTGCGAAAAGGGAGATTTGCAATATGGAATACAGAAAATTTAACAATCAGATAGTAGCAAGAATAATCTAGGTTTATCTATTGTATTTTTAAGGACAGCCTCATAGCAATAGGGCTGTCCTTTTAAAATTATGAAGCTAATTTTTAATAAATTCTAGTAGATTTTGATTGGAATAATCATAACTCTAATGAATCTTCAGCATCTACCCACATCTGTAAATTCCCATCAAGATATAACCTTGCATATTCTAATGGCTCATCGATTGCAAGCGATGTCAAAGCACAATCAGATCCAGGTGTGGTTCTTAAATTTTTTTCTGCTTCCCAACAATCAATACGGAGTATATAGCCCGTATTAGTATATACATCAATGCTGTTGCACTGTGGATTGTATTCTGCAAATATTGTTCTCATCGTATCCCATCTCCTTATCATTTAATCAATCAGTAGTAGCAAAAATTAAGAAGCATTTCAATCAGTTCACCATGTCACTTTTATTTTGTGTTATACTGTCTTATAGATTTTTCTTGCCCTTGTATTTGCCCTTATCAGAGTGCATAAACACTGATGGGACGATATAACACAAGGGAAATAATAAGGGAAAGCTCACCTGCGACAAATCCAGTGTTTTCAAGGGGTTGCGAAGAATTTAATAATAAAATATAACAGTTATTAAATTTCTTAAAACAGGTGAAATCTCAATCGGAATTGTTCGAGCTTTTCAAATACTAACGTCCTTAATTCTGTTCAATAATTGATTTATAGTAGTTACCAAAGTCAGCAAGTGAATTAACAATTGGAAGCATTTTTGTTCCGAGTTCCGTTAAGCTGTATTCAACTCTCGGTGGCTGCTCATGGTAATCGTGGCGATATGCCAGCCCATCACTCATCATTTGTCTTAAACTATCTGTCAAAACCTTTTGTGAAATACCATCTATACTTCGTTGTAGCTCATTGAATCTCCATGGACGCTCTTTCAAGTTACGCAAAATCAGCAGTTTCCATTTTCCTCCGATAAGAGATACTGCTGTTGCAACTGGGCATTCCGGTAATTCTTCTTTTGCTCGCATAATTCTCACCTCCGAGTCTATTGTAACACATTCATTTTTGAGTGTACAGTTACAAAAAGGTGCGTACTTGTTTTTGTATGTGTCTCACACTATACTAATACCAAGCAACCAGAAACTACAAATTAACTATGGAGGTACTATTATGGCAAATTACACAAAAACAACTATTGGAAAGGAAAACCGAATTGAGCTACATGAAAAGTTGTCTTTAACAGGTGCAGAAATCAGTTTAAACGAACTACCTGCAGGAGCAAATGTCCCATTTGTTCATTCTCATAAAGAAAATGAAGAAATCTATGGAATTCTTTCAGGTAACGGCAAAGCCATAATTGATGGAGAAGAAATTAGCCTTTCAACTGGAGACTGGCTAAAAATCGCACCTGCTGCAAAGCGTCAGTTTTTTGCATCCGATATTTCTGGAATTACTTATATCTGCATTCAGGTAAAAGAAAATTCTCTGGAACATTTTACAGCAGAGGATGCCGTAATCGGCTAATTAAAAGTATTTATTTACAAAAATGCACAGTTCACGATAAGCTAAGAACTGTGCATTTCTTTTTTGTTCAATATTACGTTTTCTCAATTTTTCAAACAAGAAGTTATCAGTGATTATCTTTTAGAAAACAGCCAACTACAGCAACGCCAAATCCAAAAACACCTAGGACATATCCCCAAAAATTATTTGTTGTCACAGCAATTCCTAAAAGTATTATTGCAATCCCCAGTTACTCAATCTTAATTCCTTTCATCGCAAATATCTTCGTTACAAACTACGATTTGTCAATTTCATTAAATATGAAATTTGTCTCTCTATCGTGGATTCAGATATGTAATCGGATTCTGTGCCGACTGATTCATCTTCAGTCTGGCTATCGACTTTCCAATGTAGAATGTTTCATTCTCATCCAACGGAAATCCCTGCTCATATCTTTCATCCACGAAGAACACTCTGTTTTTAGTGCCTTTTCCAATATAGAAAATTTGCTTACTGCGTGGATCTATGAGTCCATACACATAATGATCTCCGAGTGAAAGAAGACTCTTCTCTGAAAATCTATCCATTCGTTTCTCCTAGTGTGCTGTCTGCATTCCCTTATTTGTATCCAAATCAAAGCCAACCTGCCAAAACAGCACAGCCTGACCAATACGCACAAGCCACACCGTTAAGCCACCTATCCCGATTTACTCCTCTTTCCTTGACATCACCACCACGCTCTCCACATGCGCTGTTCTTGGGAACATATCGCAGGGGGTTACTTCTTTTGTTTTATAGCCGTTTGATTCAAAGATATGCAAATCTCTTGCAAGGGTTGCGGGGTCGCATGAAACATACACTACTCGCTTTGGCGACATTTGAGTTACCGTCAAAATTACATCTTCGCCGCAGCCTTTTCGTGGGGGATCTAAGACTACAACATCGGGTTTCAGACCCTCTGCCTTTAGCTGAGCTGCCGCCTGAGAGGCATCGGCACAAATAAATCTTGCGTTTTTTATGTCGTTCGTTGCCGCATTTTCATTTGCGTCTTTAATTGCGTCCTCCACAATCTCTGCACCGACAAGTGTTTTGCATTTATCAGCCATGGTAAGTCCTATTGTGCCTGTTCCGCAGTACAAATCAAGCAGGACATCGTCACTTTTAAGGTTGGCATATTCCTTTGCCTTACCGTAAAGTTTTTCCGCTTGTGCCCTATTCACCTGCCAAAATGAGAACGGCGAAATTTTAAATTTAAGTCCGCACAACATATCTGTGATGTGGTCACTGCCGTAGGCTACTCTGTTCTTTTTGCCGAGAATTACATTTGTTTTTTCTCTGTTGGAATTAATAATTACACTCTTTAGGTTTGGCAATCCGTCTTTTAACATTCTTACAAGCTCATCCTCTTGCTTTAAACCGTTGCCGTTGACAACATAACACACCATAAGCTCTTGCGTTACCTCACCCAAACGCATATACAAATGGCGAAGTCTGCCCTTACCCGTTGATTCGTCATAAATGTCTGCGTTTGTTTTTTCTATAAACTGCTTAGTTATTTCTATTACAGAATTAAAAATCTCCGGCTGCAAAAGACAATCGTCACAAGGTATAATTCTATGGGTATGGAAAGAGTAAAAGCCGAAAATTGCCTTTCCGTCTTTATCTTTTCCGATAGGAAACTGCGCCTTGTTGCGGTATCTGTCGGGATTTGCACAACCGATTATATCTTTAAAATCAAAGTCTTTAATTCCGCCGATTCTTGTAACGGCATCGTAAACACGCTGTGATTTTATATTAAGCTCTTCATCATATGAAATATGCCGCCAAGTGCAGCCGCCGCATTTTGAAAACTGCGGACAATCTGCCTCTGTTCTTGACAGAGATGGAGTGATTATATTTTCTATTTTTCCGAAAGCATAGGTTTTCTTGGTCTTTAAAATTCTTACTTCGAGTTCGTCGCCAACGGCTGAGAGCGGTACGAACACCGCTATTCCGTCCTCGGTTTTTCCAACGCCGTTGCCCTCTGCTGTTGCGGAAGTTATATTTAATTTTATAATATCATTCTTTACTAAATTCACAATACATCACCAAGTTTATTTTATCATTTTTAATATAAGTTGGCAACTAAAAAGCCAAAACTTCAAAAAATATATTACAAAATTAAAAAAAGTATTTATTTTTTTCGACTATGGCTTTATAATATAAGGTAGAATTTTTGTGAATGGAGAATGAGTGTTTTGAATTACGACATTTTACTTGACAATATAAAAAGGATACATTTTATTGGTATCGGCGGCAGCGGTATGTGTCCGCTGGCTGAAATTCTCAACAGTGAGGGCTACCAGCTTTCGGGTTCTGATATGAACGAGGGCGATACTCTCGACAGAATCAAGGGTTACGGCATTCCTGTATATATGGGACATCGTGCAGAGAACATTGACGGTGCAGAGCTTGTTGTGTACTCAGCCGCTATCAAGGAAGACAATCCCGAGAGAAAGGCAGCTGTTGAGCAGGGTATTCCTTGCATAGAAAGAAGTGTAATGCTCGGCGTTGTAACAAGAAGATACAAGAGAAGCATTGCGGTTTCGGGCACACATGGCAAAACAACCACAACTGCTATGCTTTCTCAGGTGCTTATCGGCAGTGGATTTGACCCGTCTGCCATTATCGGCGGCAAACTTCCGTTTATCGGCGGCAACAGCTATGTGGGTCAGAGCGACATTATCGTATGCGAGGCGTGCGAGTATGTAGATACATTTTTACAGCTTAATCCGTTTATTTCTATTATACTTAACATTGATGCAGACCACCTTGACTACTTTAAGAACCTTGACAATATTAAAAAGTCATTTAACAAGTTTGCAAAACAGACAACGGGCTTGCTTGTAATTAACGGTGACGATGAAAACACACTTGACGCAGTAAGCGATGTTGATATTGAAAAAATCACCTATGGCTTTGGCGAAAACTGCGATTACAGAGCAGTGAATATTTCTGCCGACAAGGGTGTTCACGAGCAGTTTGATATTTACTACAAGGGCGAACTTCTCACAAACATTAAGCTAATAGTTCCCGGCAAGCACAACATTTACAATGCACTTGCTGCGGCAGCCACTGCACATTACCTTGGCGCTACTCCAAAAGAAATTGCCGAAAATCTCCATAAATTCGGTGGCGTTCACCGCCGTTTTGAAATTCTCGGCACACCTGAGGGAATTACGGTAGCAGATGACTTTGCTCATCATCCAACAGAGCTTACCGCTACTCTTAATGCCGCAATGAATATGGGATTTAAAAAGGTATGGGCAATTTTCCAGCCACATACTTTCTCAAGAACAGCGCTTTTGCTTGATGATTTTGCCGAGGCGCTCAAAATCCCGGATGTTGCGATTATTTCAGAAATTCTCCCCGTAAGAGAAACCAACACATACAATATTTACTCAACTGACCTTGGCGCAAAAGTGCCAAACTCAGTTTGCCTTGACACCTTTGAGGAAATTACAGACTATGTATGCAAAAACGCAAAAGAGGGCGACCTCATTCTCACAATGGGCGGCGGCAATGTATATATGTGCGCAAATATGATTTATAATCAGCTCAAGTATAACGAGGAGAATAAGTAAAATGAAATTTAAAAATACAAATATTTCAGTAACTAATACTATACAAAAAAAGTATTTACTGATTTACTTTGTAATATCCATTCTTTTTATGTTGTGTTTATCAACTTCAACATCTCCTCTATACAATATTCCTTATGCCGGCGATACAGCAATGTTTCAAACTATAGGAAAATATTGGGCTGAAGGATCATTGCCGTATGTAGATTTATGGGACTCAAAAGGACCACTAATTTTTGCTGTTAATGCGTTAGGTTACTTGCTTACCGGACAGCGTTGGGGAATTATGATTATCCAAGTAATATGTTTATTTATTTCATTAATCATGATAGATAGAATTATTTCTCAATACATTACAGGTAAAAAAGTACTTTTATTTTCATTACTTTTTCTTGGTGCATATAGCCTTGTTTATGCAAATAATTGTACCGAAGAGTATATTTTACCGCTTTTAACAGCCTCACTTTACGGTTTCACTGTATATATTGAAAATGCTCGCAAAAACAATTATGTGCACAACCCACTTTGGTCGTTACTCTATGGAATTACATTTTCTGCTTGTTTTTTAACACGACTGACTAACGCATTAGGCATCTGTGGTGGTGTATTTGTAATTGTATGTATGTTAATCATTAGCAAGAATTTCAAAAATTTATTGCAGAATGCAATTATGTTTATTGTCGGTTTCTTAATTTTAACATTGCCTTTTTTGCTTTATTTTTATTTTAACAATGCTTTTAATGATTTTCTATACGGAACATTTACTTATAACTTAGAATATGCCGGTAATTCACACTTCAAAATATACGGAAACGGTATTTTAGCAGTATTAGCTTCAATATTCAGTTTTATGAGCGGTCCAATAGTTGCAGCAATCGGCATTATATGTCTATTTAAAAAAAGTTTATTAAAAGGTTTTATGTATATATTTATAGGATTATTACCTTTTATTTGGCTTATAAAGAGTAACGGATATTTACATTATGCTATGATTACGATATCATATTATGGTTTAATAATATCAGCTGTTTATAAAGAATTCATACAAACAGACAAAAAATCAAAAATTATCAAAATTTTTCTTATATCTGTTTGTATTTTACAATGTACTTTTGGAGTTTTATATACAGGAAAAAATACTTTAATCAATATCTATAGCAACATTCATGAAGTTAGTGAATATAATAAAGTTGAAACCAATATAATTAATATGATACCCGAATCAGAACGAGATAGTTTTATTGCATATAATACTAATAGCGGTATTTATTTACAAATGGATATTAAACCTTGTTATCCGTATTTTACTATGCAGGATTGGGCAATCAGTTGTAATAATTCATTAGGTACTTTGGTTACAGAAGCCTATTCTTCTTGTAAAGCAAAATGGATATTAGTTGAAGATAACGGTACAGAACTTTGGATTGATGATATACTAAAAAAGCACTACGGTATTGCATATGAAGAAAATAAGCCATTTAGTTCAACGGTCGTATATAAACTATACAAATTAAATAATTGATAATTACAAGTGGCAGCATTTAAGCGGCTACATTGTAACATATACAGAAACTTATGCAAAAGAAAATGATTTTGAATTTTTTGCAATAGATGACAAAATACTCACCGGCGACGCTAACCAAGACGGCATTATAAATGTAAATGATGTTACATACTTGCAAATGCACATTGCAGGCAAAAAAACCACCGACGGTTCGGCTTTTATTGACGAAACAAACAAGCTGTTGTTTGACTGTGTTGATATGAACAAGGACGGGAAACTCTCCGTTGCCGATGTAACCGCATTGCAGATTTATATTTCAAACAACAACCCAAAAATCAATTAATACAAGAAAGGCTATCGCAAAGTTAAAATGCGATAGCCTTGTTTAATTTATAAGGAGTTATTCCAAATATTTGTTGTAATATTTAATTATGATTCAGCGTACTTTCGGCTAAATTTTATAATTGGCTGACGAAGTATTCTGGCAAATCCTAATTACCCTTTTAAATAAACTCTTTTTACAATTAAAAACTGCCACTCATTACAAGCGGCAGTCTTTAAGAAAAAATATGAAATGTATAAGGGATTGGTTAATTAATCAGCCTGCAAGTGCCGCACCGAGTGCTTTACAGCTTGCAATGGCATCGTCATCGGGAGAGTCATTACAGATTACACTTTCTGTTGCGAGAACCGCACCTGCCGAATTACAGGTATCCTCCCATGTTCTCATCCATTCGCCGTCGCCCCAACCATATGAACCGAAGAGGGCAATTTTTTTGCCGTTGAGCTTTGGTTCACATTCGTTAAAGACAGGCTCAAATTCTGAATCTTCGAGTGTTTCTGCGCCCATAGCAGGACAGCCGAATGCGATTGCGTCAAATTCATCTGCTTTGTCGGCAGAAAAATCTGTTACATTAAATACAGAAACCTCTGCACCTGCGCCCTTTGCGCCCTCTGCAACAGCGTCTGCCATTGCCTCTGTATTACCCGTTCCACTCCAGAATACTACTGCTATTTTACTCATAACTTAATTACTCCTTTGTAAAAATTATACGGTAAGCCGCTTTAGCGACGAACCCTGCAAATATTTTTTGCAATATATATTAGTGCATTTTTTATACTTTTCAAATGTCTTTTTGGCATTCAATTCATCGTGATATACTTTCCAACAGCCGCAGCATTTAAAGTTTTTGCCCTTATTCTCAATAAAGCTAATCACATCGTCAATCGGATAGCCTAAAAACAACCCGATTTCGTGAGGAAAACCGCCGCACAAGTACACTCTCTCGGAAAGCTCATTGATAAGCTCATCTGTGGTTTTGCCCTTGTAGCCTATTGACTCAAGAAAGCTTTTGCTCCTGCTGTTTTGCATATCAAAATTTAATTTTTCGGGGCGATAAACATAAATCAACGCTCTTTCGGACGAAAAGTACAGTATACGGATTGACACACCTTTTGCGTTGAGAACAGAGTTTAGGGAGAAAATATCTTTTTTTAGCTTAAATATGCTGTCAATTCGGCAATTAACCAAATTTCCTGTTTTTATATTCGCCAATGTCGGTGAGCAATGGCGGACTAAAATTTCTTCAGACATAATACTCCTTTAGTTAGCTTTGGTTAGCTTTGGCTAACTTTGGTTTTAAATTTTACGCCCTTACAGGCGTTGATTTACATTTATTTCTGTAATTATAGAGGCACAATTACAATAATGGAAAGATTCATGCGTTAAGTTAGTTGTTACTAACCTTTTGCATAATTATAATACTACATCTTCCTCTATTTGTCAACACCCATTTTAAAATTTTTTAATATAAATTTTCACTTGCAATTTTGAGTGGTACAGTATATACTATATACATATTAGTTTGATATATGTATGGGAATGAGGTTCTCCCATGGATTTTCCAAAACCGCTTTTGCTGATGACTTCTGTTTTTAACAGGGGCATTGGCTTTTTTTATGCCATTTTTAATTTATTTGAGGTGAATTTATGAAAAGGAAGTTTGTTGATTTAAAAGTGATTTTGGTTTCGCTTTGTTGTGCCGTTGTAATGGGTATAATTTCGTTTGTCTTTTTAAAAATGCTTGGTTTGTCCTCTGTATTCAGAGAATTTTTCCCGTATTGCATATGGTTTTTGCCGCTTTCGGGTATGCTGACCGCTTTTGTATATAAAAGATACGGCGGCGAATCTTCTAAGGGCAACAACCTTATAATACAAAGTGCAAACGAGGGCGTTAAAGTGCCTAAAAGGCTTGCGTTTCTCACATTTATATTTACCCTGCTGACCCACTTGTCGGGTGGTTCTGCCGGCAGAGAGGGCACTGCCGTACAAATCGGAGGAACGCTTACAAGCAATGTTGCCGATAAACTCGGATTTAAAAATGAGGACAGAAAAATCATAATTCTCAGCGGTTTAAGCGCCGCTTTCGGCTCGGTGTTCGGCACTCCGCTTGCAGGTGCATTCTTTGGTATGGAGGTCTGCTGTATCGGTCAGCTTTCTGTAAGCGCCGTTATTCCCTGCTTTCTCTCGTCATATCTTGCAAATGCCGTCACTCTTTTGCTCGGTGCAACGCACGAGGTACATAAAATTTCAGCCATACCGAGCTTAGATATTAAATCGGTATTAGTATTTATATCGGCGTCAATTTTATTCGGATTAATCGGCAAATTATTTGCGCTTGGGGTTAAATATTTAAAATTATTATATGCAAAAATTTTTAAAAATACTGTTTTATCGGCATTGATAGGCTCTGTTATAGTGGTTTTGCTCATCGTTTTACTCAATTTAAACGAATACGAGGGACTTAGCACTTGGCAACAGACCACCGCCTTTGAGGGCAACGCTAATTGGTACGATATGCCCGTAAAATTCATTTTAACAACTTTAACGCTTGGCGCAGGATTTCAAGGCGGCGAGGTTACACCGCTGTTTGACATAGGTGCGTCATTTGGCGGCTGGTATGCAAATATGTTCGGGATTGAACCGAGTTTTCTTGCGGCAATAGGACTTATATGCGTGTTCGGCTCTGCCGCAAACACTCCAATCACCACAATTATGCTTGGAATAGAGCTTTTCGGAGCAGAGGCCGTTCCCTACTTTGTTTTTGCAAGTTTAATCAGTTTTATTGCGTCGGGCAAGTCGGGCATATACTCGGCGCAGAAAAGAAAGCTGAGCAAAAATATTTTTACAAAAGTCAAACAAGATGATTTTTCAGAATAAATGTGATACAATACTAAAAGAATATATCGGAGGTGTATTATGAAAATTTTGGTTGTATTTACGGGCGGAACGATAGGCAGCTGCTACAATGGCAATGTGATTTCTACCGATTCAAGCACTCGCTACAAGCTGATTGAAATGTATAAACAGCGTGGCGGAAAGGAGGAATTTGACACAATTTCTCCTTATACAGTACTCAGTGAAAACCTCAGCGGTGAGCATTTCAGCCTGCTTTATAATGCCATAAAAGAAAATATAAATAAAAATTATGACGGTATAATTGTAACTCACGGCACTGATACCTTGCAGTACACCTCTGCTATGCTTTCGTATATGTTCGGTCTATGCAGCACTCCGATCGTGCTTGTTTCCGCAAATTATCCGCTTGAAAACGAAAAATCAAACGGACTTGATAACTTTACCTCTGCCGTAAAATTCATTGAATCGGGCAAAGGCAAGGGCGTTTTTGTGGCTTATAAAAATAGCGGTGAACCCGCAAAAATCCATCGTGGCTCTCGCCTGCAACATCATCTCGCTTATGATGACAACATATACAGCATTAAGAATGAATATTGCGGTGAAATTACAGATACGGGGTTTGTGGAAAATAATTCTTACAGCGAAAAAAGTGACGAATTGGTAATTGAAAAAATGCCGATTTTTACGGCAAGCTCACCTGTTTTAAAAATCACTCCATATGTCGGAATGATTTACCCCGATATTAACAAATCCACTAATGCCATACTTTTGGAGAGCTACCATTCGGGCACTATAAATACAGCAAGCACAGAGCTTGAAAAATTCTGCAATAAAGCAAAAGAACTTGAAATACCTGTATTTTTAACAGGCAGTGAGGCAGGATTTTTTTACGAAAGCAAGGAGCTTTACCAAAAGCTGAAAATCAATATACTTCCGCCCGTATCGCCTGTATCGGCATATATTAAGCTATGGCTTTTGTGCGAAAGCAATAGCGAAAAGCTGTACGATAATTTTTCAAAATCGCTTGGTGGGGATATTTGGTAATCAGTAAATATGTTTCATACCAAAGTTTGAATTAATAAATTTAAAATTCAGGTCAACCCTTTTTAAAGGGTTACGGGTTTGGGCAGAGCCAATAAAATAATAAAAATGCTCTCATTTTCAATAAAAATCAAACATTTATAATTACATCATAAAACAGCCAAACTTTTGACTAATCAATATTTTTAAATAAAACAAAGTTAAGACTAATGGGTGGCAGAGAGCAAGAAAGTTACACTTGAGCAAGGCAGAGAAAAGATATTCTAAAGAACGCAAGAGTTTTAAGGTGTGGCTGATTTGCCCTTGTAAAGCGGCAAATTAGTAGTTGTAGCAGCGTGGCTTTTCCTTTATGCTGTCGCATTTTCAGGCTCTCACCGTTGTGTTCAAGCCGCCGAACGGCAAGCCGTTTGGCTATCAAAAATTTGTGATAACATAAAGCATTTGTGGGCGTTGCCCACACCCACAACCTTTGAAAAGGTTGACCAAACTTTTTTGTTTTATAGACGATAGTCCGTTGTTAAAATAAGAAAAACTAACTTCCACTTACAAACAAAACCGACATCAGCTTATGAGCCGATGCCGGTTTTTGTTATAAAGCCTTTGCCCTTGATAGAGCCGGCTGTAGTTACTATAATAAAAGCTCTTTTATCCACACTTTTTACGGTGTTTGTAATTTTATATACCTGATGCGGTCTTACTGCGCACATAATAACTCTTTTCGGTTTGCCGCTATATGCGCCCTCACCGTTAAGCAAAGTTATTCCTCTGTCATTTTCAGTCATAATCATACTGCAAATTTCTTCGTATTTATCCGTAATAATAAACATCAGCTTGCCGTTATCTCTCGCAACACCGTATGAAATGGTGTCAATAACTTTAATACTGAAAAATATTGTAACCACAGCATACAAAACACTTTCAATACTGTTATATACAAAGAATGCCATAATAAGCACAAGTGCATCTGCTGCAAAAATAAGATTTCCTGTTGAAAAATATGGGAAATGTTTGTGCAAATTCAGCGCAACTATATCCGTGCCGCCTGTTGAACCGCCACGCATAAATATCATTTCAAGTCCGACACCGTTTAATATGCCGCCAAATATCGCAACCAAAATTCTGTCGCCCGTATAGGCAGTCATAATAGGCGTAAATACATCAATAAGTATTGAAGCGAATACCGTACCTGCTATTGTTTTGGTAAGAAACGAAATGCCGTTTTCGATTGCGCCCCATATAAACAACGGTATGTTCATTATCAGCACCATTGTACCGATTGGCAAGCCGAACATATGGTTCAGCATTGTTGCCACACCGGTAAGTCCGCCCGGTGCAATGTCGTTTGGCGCTGTAAATACTACAACAGAAACTGCGTACACCGCCGCACCGGCAAGCATAATTGCATAATCGGCAACAGCGGATTTAATGTCGAATTTATTTTTCACAATTACCACTTCCATTTAGCGAAATATGTAAAATAATATCAAATAATTCGGAAATTCTTTCTTTTTCGTTTTTTAAATACAAATATCCAAAAAGGCTTTCAAGACCGGTAGCGCTGTGATAATCTGCCACTGTACCATTCTTGGGAGTGCATTTCGGAGCGGCGTTTCTGCCTCGTTTATACACTGATAATTCTTTATCAGAAAGATGAGGTATCAGAACCTTGGCATATTCCGCCTGACTTTTGCAATTTACAAAGCCTACTTTTATTTTATTAAGCTCGCCGACAGGGCGGTTGCTCTGCCGCACAAGGTATGCACGAACAAGCAAATCGTACACGCCGTCACCCACAAAAGCGAGTGTGAGCGGCGAAACCTCGTCGGCATAGGTATGCTCAATTATATTATCGTTTTCCATACAAACACCCTATTAATCAACAAAATCAAATTCAAGCTCATAGATTGAAACCGTATCGCCCTCCGAGCAGCCTTTTGCTCTCAGCGCATCAATTACACCGTTATCAATCAGCACCTTTTGGAAATAGTTAAGGCTTTCATAATCATCAAAATTGATGCTTTTCATAACCTGCAACAGCCAATCAGCCTCAACCGTGTAAATGCCGTTTACATTCTTAACGGTAACTGCGTGGTCGTCAAAATCCTCGGCGGTTACAATCGGAGCAGGCTCTGCCTCATAGTGAGCGATAGGCGGAAGTTTTGAGAGCATTTCTCTGATTTTGTTTAACATTGGGTCAACATCATAGCGAATAGCCGCCATAATCGGGAAGAAATCGTATCCCTGTTGTTCAACATATGCTTTGAAATCAGCTATTTGCTCATCGGTTGCCATATCGCACTTATTGCCTGCAACAATCATTGGTCGCTCGGCAAGCTCAGGGTTGAATTTTTTAAGCTCGTTGTTAATTGTTTCAAAATCCTCTTTCGGATCTCTGCCCTCTGAACCCGACACATCTACAATATGCACGAGCATTCTGCAGCGCTCAATGTGGCGCAGGAACTGATGGCCAAGACCTGTTCCCTGCCATGCGCCCTCGATAAGACCGGGGATATCTGCCATAACGAATGACGAACCCTCGCCCATTGACACCACGCCCAAAACAGGGGTAATTGTGGTGAAGTGATAATTTGCAATGAGCGGCTTTGCCTGCGAAACAACAGAAACAAGCGTACTTTTGCCCACATTAGGAAATCCAACAAGTCCGACATCGGCAAGGAGTTTTAACTCGAGAGTAACATTAAACTCTTCTCCCGGCAAACCCGGCTTTGCAAAACGAGGAACCTGGCGAACAGGAGTAGCAAAGTGGGGATTGCCCCAGCCGCCCTTACCGCCTTTTGCCACAACATATGGCTCTGAAGATGATACATCGGCTAAAACTCTGCCTGTTTCTTCTTCCTTAACAAGAGTGCCAAGCGGTACACGAATAATAAGGTCTTCGGCATTTTTGCCCTTACAGCGACCGCCTCTGCCGTTTTCACCCTTTTTTGCGAGGTATTTGCGTTTATATCTGAAGTCGGCAAGAGTAGAAAGATTGGTATCTGCAAGAAATACTACATTTCCTCCTCTGCCGCCATCTCCGCCATCAGGGCCGCCTGCCGCAATGTATTTTTCTCGGTGAAACGATACTGCACCGTCACCGCCGTCACCGGCTTTTATATATATTTTCGCTGTATCTACAAACATTTCTGCTAACCTCCAAATGACGAATTTATTTCTAATTCATAATTTATAATGCGTGATTAATTCATTATCAAAATTTGCCGAAAATCACGATTTAAAATTAAGTATTATGAATTGTAAACCCATTTTTATTATACCCTCAAAGTACCATAAAAATCAATACCTAACAAAAAAGGGTGGATAATAAATATCCACCCTAAGATAATGCGCAAATTACTGCTCAACAGGATAAACGCTTGCACGCTTTCTGTCCTTGCCTACACGCTCAAACTTTACAACGCCGTCAATCTTTGCAAACAATGTGTCGTCTGAACCGATGCCTACGTTGTTACCTGGATGAATGTGAGTACCTCTCTGCTTAACAAGGATGTTGCCTGCGAGAACCTTCTGTCCGTCTGCACGCTTTACACCAAGACGCTTTGATTCACTATCACGGCCGTTCTTTGTAGAACCCATACCTTTTTTATGAGCGAAAAGCTGAAGATTTACCTTAATCATTACCTTACACCTCCGAAATAATAACTTTAATAAACTTTTTGTACTGCTTTTGCAAAGCAGATAAGTGAAGCCATAAGCCCTCAATTAAATGAGATGCCTCTGTTGCCTCGTTACTGCTCAGGTTTAAATTAATAAAACCGTCGCTGTCGGTAACCTCTGCATCTGTATGCAGAACCTCGGTGATTGTGTTGGCTGTCATAATTGCGGCAGAGCTTACGCCTGCGCAAACAATATCAGGCCCGCTGGTATTGAAATCAGCATGACCGGATATTTTAAAGCCTTTAAAATAATCAGCCGATTTAAAAAATGTTACCGTAATCATTCTCAGATCTCGATTGAAGTAATCTTAACCTGTGTGTAAGGCTGTCTGTGACCCATTGCTCTCTTCTCGCCTTTCTTTGGCTTGTAAGTAGCAACTCTGATTTTCTTGCCTTTACCGTTCTTTAATACCTCTGCAGTAACCTTTGCACCCTCAACAACAGGAGTGCCAACCTTAATGCCGTCGTCTGTGCCAACAGCAATAACATCGAATGTTACTGTTTCGTTTGCCTCAGCGTTAAGCTTTTCAACGAAGATAATCTGATCGTTTGTTACCTTGTACTGCTTACCGCCTGTCTGAATAACTGCGTACATTTTAGTACCCACCTTTACATATGTCTCGCTATCTGCAGGTAGAGTAAAAACTCATTTAGCAACCCACAATATGCGGCTTATATAGCATAACACAAATACAATTTATTGTCAACCTTATTTTTACAGGTTATTCTGAATTTTTGCAGCTTTTATTGTATTTTTCATAAGTGTGGCAATGGTCATAGGGCCAACGCCGCCCGGAACAGGAGTTATGTATGAGCATTTGTCCTTAACATTTTCAAAGTCAACATCGCCGCAAAGTTTGCCGTTTTCATCTCTGTCCATACCTACATCAATAACAACAGC
Source organism: Eubacterium sp. OM08-24 (assembly GCF_003438075.1). Lineage (GTDB taxonomy): Bacteria > Bacillota > Clostridia > Oscillospirales > Acutalibacteraceae > Ruminococcoides. The sequence goes on from NZ_QSTA01000001.1 coordinate 785,998, forward strand.
GCCCTCCTTTACCATATCGGCGGTAACAAACTTTGGTCTGCCTACCGCTGCAACCAGAATATCTGCCTTACTGCAAATTTCTGCGAGATTTTTGGTACGGCTGTGGCAAATTGTTACAGTGCCGTTTTCGTGGAGCAAAAGCATTGCCATCGGCTTGCCTACAATGTTGCTTCTGCCGATTACAACGCAATTTTTACCGCTTACTTCAATGTTGTAGTGATGGAGCATTTCCATTACGCCGGCAGGTGTGCAAGGGAGAAAATCGTACTCGCCAAGCATAATTTTGCCTACATTTACAGCGTGGAATGCGTCTACATCTTTAAGCGGACTGATTGCCTCAATTACTGCCTTGTCATCAAGGTGCTTTGGAAGTGGGAGCTGAACGAGGATACCGTTAATGTCCTTTTTCTCGTTAAGTGTTTTTACGAGGTCTAAAAGCTCCTCCTGTGTGGTTTCGGCAGGCAAAGCATATTCCTCAGAATGAAATCCCACAAGCTCACAGGCTTTCTTTTTATTGTTTACATATACCCTTGAGGCAGGGTCGTCGCCTACAATGACAACCGCAAGTCCCGGGGTGATTGAATGTTCTTTCTTTAAAAGCTCAGTTTCATTTTTTACTTCCTGCTTTACCTGAGCCGATACCTTTTTTCCGTCTATAATCTGCATAAAAACTATCCTTTCTCTTAATGTTTATCAAAAGCATAACTATACCTACAACAAAAATAATTGCCGACAAAAGCTGAGATACTCGCACCGCATTGCCAAAAATTTGGAAGTGCATATATAGGCTGTCTGTTCTGAGTCCCTCTACTATCATTCTCTCAAAACCGTACCACACAAGATAGCTGAAGAAAATTTGTCCTGCATATCTTTGTCTGTATTTTCCGTAAAAATGCAAAACCACAAATCCGAGCAGGCACCATACTGATTCATAGAAAAAGCAAGGGTGAACGGCAATGTTGTCCGTACCCTGACTTACCATACCCCACGGTAAATCGGTAGGTGCGCCGAATGCCTCCTGATTCATAAAATTGCCCCATCTGCCTATTCCCTGTCCGAGCAAAAAGCCCATCATAGTAATATCGAGAATCGGCATAACTTTCATTTTCTGAATTTTGGCAACGATAAGTCCACCCAAAAGCGCACCGATAATTCCGCCGTAAATTGCAAGTCCGCCGTTGTTTATATAGAGAATTTCAATCGGATTTTTGCTGTAATAATCCCATTCAAAAAAACAATAGTAAAGCCTTGCGCCGACAATTCCCGTAATAATACCCACGAGAATACAGTTAATCAGCTTGTTGCCGTCAACATTATATCTTTTTGAGCTTACATAAGCGTAAAGCACCGCAAGCAGAAGTCCCGATGCAATAATTATACCGTACCAATAAACCGGGTAATTACCAATGGTAAAAGCAACAGGATTTACGGTAAATTCAAGACCAAGTCCCGGAAACGAAACATTATAGTCCATTACTTTTCACCGTCCTGAATTGGCTTTACAACCGACAAAGTACAGTTATTTACATCAAGCATACAATCAAGTCGCTTTGTAACATCTTCTATTGTAGCGTTTGCGATTTCGTCAATGTAGTCAAACATATTGTTGCCCTTAAAATGGTAGTCAGCAAGAATGTTTGAAATAGTGTCTACCGAATTAAGCGATGCTACCGTATCGCCGTAAATTGATTTTTTGGCAATTTCAAATTCTTCCTTGTCAATGCCGTTTTCCTTGAGCTTTACTATATAATCTTTAATCATCTCTGCCGCTTTCTGCGGTTCTCTTGACTCGCCGCCAAAGATAACCGAACAGTAACCGGGGCCGTCAAACAGCTCGTAAGAGAATGAGCTGTTAATAAGGTTTGCATCAAGCAACTTGCGGTATAATTCGCTTGTTTCTGAGGCTAAGAGGAAAAGTAAAATATCTGTATGAGCCGCCTGAGCGTCACCCTTTACGCAGTCAGCCTTTTCCTTAAAGCCGAGGTTAAATATCGGCATAGAAACCGAAAATTCCTGTTCTACATACGGCTTAACAATTTCGTAAGGCTCGTTTTCAAATACATTGTGAATAGTATGCTTTTCACTCGGTTTTAAAAGTCTGTCGGCTGTTTTTAACACTTTGTCAACTGTAACATTGCCCGAAACGCAAAGCACCATATTGTTGAGGTTGTAAAATACATTATACACCTCGTACAATTTTTCGGCTGTAATTTCAGCAATACTTTCAACCGTACCTGCAATATCAATTTTTACAGGGTGGTTGTGATACATATTTTCAAGCATATTAAACATTACTCGCCAATCGGGAGCGTCATCGTACATCTTGATTTCCTGTCCGATAATACCCTGCTCCTTTGCTACGGTCTGCGCAGTAAAATACGGTGACTGCACAAAGTCGAGCAAAATTTCAAGGCTTTCGTCAAACTTTTCGGTACAAGAAAAAAGATAACAGGTCTTTTCAAAACTTGTATAAGCATTGGCATTTGCACCTGTTTTTGCGTAACGCACAAATGCGTCGCCGTCTTCGCTTTCAAAAAGTTTGTGTTCAAGATAATGCGCAATGCCGTCCGGTACAGTGATTACATCGCCGTCATCAACAGAAAACTTTGTGTTGATACTGCCGTACTTTGTGCCAAAAATAGCATAGGCTGAATTGTAGCCCTCTTTTGGATATACATAAATTGTAAGTCCCGACGGATGATTTATTTTATAATATTTTTCTGCAACTCTTTCGGATTTTATCTCTTTAATCTCCATTTTACACACTCCCTTTCGCTTATTTATTCTTGAGAACATATACAGTGTCAAGTGTGAGCTTTTTTGCCGCCTCTACAATTTCTTCCTTTGTAACGGCATTATATTTTGCCGCAAGTTCTTCAATGCTGTTAAAACCGTCATTTATAAACTGTGAAGAATACCAGTTGTCTATACCGGCTGTGGTATCGTTGGATGTACGGAATCCGTTTACCATTGCACGCTTTGTAGCCTCAATTTCAAAGTCGGTGATGTTGCCGTTTTTCATATCCTCAACTTCTTTAAGAATAGCTTTTTCGGTTTTCTCTATATTTTCATTGAGCACACCGCTGTCTACAATCATAAGACCGTTGATGAAGTTGTAGCTTGCGGCGCAGTAATAGCAAAGGCTCTGCTTTTCTCGCACATTATTAAAGAGTTTTGAGTTGGCGGTACCTCCGAGAACAGCGCACATAAGTCTGCCTGCAATCCAATCTTTTTCGGTATCTGTACAGCCGACACCCGAACGGAAACCGAGCACGAGCTTTGACTGAGAAACATCCATTTCCTCAACAATATGCTGTGCCTCGTCAGCGCTCTTTACATAAGTCATATCAACCTTGCAAGGTGTTCTGTCAATTTTGCTGTATGCGTCTGTAAATACCTTTTCGGCTTTGTCTGCACCGCTGTCACCAATGTAAAAGATTTCTACGACAGACTCTTTAAGCACCTTTTTCCAAGCGTCAACAAGGCTTTCGGGAGTGATTTTATTAATCTCCTCGACCGAGCCGTAGCGCTTAATGCCGCAGGTCTGACCTTTGAGCATATTGGTAAGCATTGTGCTTATAGCATAACTGCGCTTATCGTTAAACTCGGCGTCAATAGCGTCAAGCAACTGTCTGCGTTCCTGCTCGAAATCATTATCATTAAATTTACCGTCGGTAATGTTAGGATTAAAAATAACCTCGCACAAAAGCTTTGAAAGCTCGGCAGAGATAACCTCATCGGTAAACACATATCTGTCGTCAATACCAACCGCTGTAAAAGTTAGCACCTGATAATCGCCTGTTTTCTTTACGCTTGAAACAATGTCTGTTCCGTAAAGCGAGCTGAGTTTTTTGCTGAACTGAGTAAAATCGGGATAAGCCTTACACGAGCGTGTAAGAAGTCCACGCAAAAGAGCATTGTGCGCTGCGTCCTTTTCATTTAAAGGAACATAAAGATTTACACTCATTCTGATTGTTTTAAATCTATCTACCTTAATGTTGTTAAAAGCAACACCGTCGGCAATAATTTTTCTTTCAACAGAATTCATCATATCATCTCCGAATCTATAATCTATATTATTTCCAATCTAATATACATTGTTTAGTATAACATAATTTTTCGGGAAATAAAAGCATTTATATAAAAAATAAGGGCATTGTCTGTAAACAACACCCTTTTTATGTATATTATATGATTATTTCTTTTTTCTTCTTGCCGCAAAAGCTGTCAGTACAAAGAAAACCGCTGCGGTTGCAACAAGAACAATTATGCTTTCAAAATCAGTCACAGTATGGTCGCCGAACGAATAGATTATACCCATCTCGGAATTAATCTGATCAATTACATCGGGTTTTAATTCGGCAGGTACAGATTTGGTACATTCGGTAATTGCACTCTCTGTAAAAATCTGTCTTAACATACTGCCCGCATGAGAAATCGGAAAACATTTTACTGCAGTTGCAACCGAATCGGGCAACGAACCCACAGGAATATAAATACCTGTAATAAATCCGGAAATTGTACCTATAACCGTACATACGGCGGTATATGCGCCCTCGGTTGTTATAAACATTGCAATAAACATAACAATAGAAGTTGTTGCAAGGTCGTCAATTGCAATTATGCCGACAACCTTAAGCATATTCAAAAGGCTTAATAATTCTCCGCCGTTTACAACTATGTATATTTCACCGAGAATAAAACCTATCAATGTAATAAAAAACGAAATCAAAGCAAGACTTAAAATATATCCGAGAGTTATTCTGCTGCGGCTTACAGGTGAACAGTAAAAGTCTTTAAAAAGTCCTTTTGACCTGTCGCTTACTATTGATACCGCTCCGAGAGATATTGAAAGCGGCATAATAGAAATAATACCTGCCATTATCCAACCGTCTGTAAGAAGTCTTGGGCTGTCAAGTCCTATACCCTCAAAACCTTTTGAAAGTTGATCTCCGAGGAAAAGCGCATACAAGCCGACGATTATAAATACCGTAAGCAAAGACGCAAGCCAAGCGCCCTTATTTCTGAAATATATTTTAATATTTCTTTTCACCAAAGCAAGCATTACTTTATCTCCTTTCCTGTAACAGTTACAAATAAATCATCCATTTTACCTTTCTGAACTTCAAAATCAAATATGTAATCCTTTAGCTCATTGACTACCGGCAAAGCTGCAAAAGTTGACTTAACGGGAATTTTTACAGTTTCTTTCGTAAATGTGTATTTCATATTCTTTGACTTCAGTATCCTTTCAATATCCGCCATTGTACTGTCTTTATGGTATATTGTAAGCATATCCGAAACATATTTGCTTTTAAGTTCAACGGGAGTTCCTTGCGCCGCAATTTTACCCGAATCCATAATTACAACATATCCTGCGTTCTCTGCTTCTTCAAGATAATGAGTGGTAAGAAAAACCGTTATTCCGTATTCTTTTCGTAAATTACTTACGGTTTCCCATACCGCAAGTCTTGTTTGCGGGTCAAGTCCGGTAGTCGGTTCGTCAAGAAATAATATTTTAGGTGTATTAATCAATGCTCTTGCAATATCTGCTCTTCTGCGCTGACCACCCGAAAGTTTACCGTACGGTCTGTTCATAAAATCGGTTGCACCCGATTTTTCGATAGCATCGACAACTGCATTTTTCAAACTTTTACCTTTTAATCCGTAAAAACTGCCTCGTATCGAGAGGTTTTCTTTTACGGTAAGCAATGGGTCAAGCAGGCTTTCCTGAAATACCGCACCGATTTCGGCTCTTATTTTTGAATCTTCTTTTCCGAGTATTCTTCCGCCGATTTCAACTCTGCCGCCGTCAGGCTTTAAAAAAGTATTCAATATACTTATGGTGGTTGACTTTCCCGCTCCGTTCGGCCCTAAAAAGGCAAACAGACTGCCCTCCTCCACATAAAAGCTAATATTGTCAACAGCCTTTAAATCGCCGTAAGTCTTTGTTAAATTTTCAATTACTATTGCTTTTTTCATTGCCGTTTCTCTCCTTTAATATTTTATTAATCGTATTTGAATCTGCTTTCATTCTCAACATTTGAATTGTAAACACTATCAAAAACACCGCAATAATTACACCTGTCGCAATCAGCAAGTCTGACATTACAAAATCAAACCAACCGAATATTGCTCCGCCTACTACCATAACCACGGCAAAAACTTCTAAAATATATATTATGCTTACAGTCAACAAACTAAGTTTGAGTTTAAAACCGTTTGATAATATCATGTCGGTCACAAACATTAATACAGAAATAACCAATGCGACAATAAAGCATTGAATTACGCTGTATGCATTAAAAACAAAACCGCTGCCTAAAAACACATTAAGCAAAGCAAGTATAAGTGTTTGCCAAGCAAATGAATTTACAAAAGCAGAAAAATACTGACTTAATTTATTCATTGTTCTATCCCCTTTACAGTCCGAATTTACTTTTAAAATCTTTTAAATAATGCCTGTTTACAATCTGAACTTCTCCGTTATTCATATGTACTTCCATTTTTCCGTTAAGCAATGGCCTTACACCCGTAAGTTTGCTTATATTAAGAATACAATTCTTACTTATCCTTACAAAATCGGATTGCGGTAAAAGCTGTTCTGTCTGATAGAGTTTGTAATCGGTTTCATACACCTTATTTTGAGAATAAATAAATGTCTTTTCATCAACGCTTTCTATGTAATAAATCATTTCAGCAGATATAAGAAATGTTTTATCATCAATTCTGCCGGTCAGCTTTGCATTGTTATGTTCAAGCTCGTCAAGGAGTCTTTTTAAATTCTCGTCAACAGCCGCACATTTAACCGTAATCTCGGTTTCGGTAACTGTGCTGTCTTTAATTATCTTTATCTTCATATATTCCCTCTGTGAAGTTAAATTCATTTATTAAGTACATTTATAGAATAGCAGAAATTGTATTCAATTTAAAGTATTTTTAGGTAAAATGCAAAATACAAAGGTTAAGTTGCATAAAAAATACCGCCAACCTCTCGGTCAGCGGTAAAAATCAGTTCCAATAGTCAAAGAACAGTACATTTTCGTATTTTGTTATGTAATTTTGAGTTGAATGCCAATTGTTCGGATAAGCGTTATAATACTCATCTGTACACATTACAAGTATACGGTGCTGAACAGCGTTACCGCCATTGTCAAAAACATATGACACGGCATTTTTAGCATTTGCGTTTACATTTTCTCTGTATCCGTCATACCCCATACCGCCGTTGGCAGATGATTTTCTTAAATCCATAGGATTTTTGCAATATCCGTAAACAAGAGCATCTCTTATACACTGTGCAATAAATACAGAACCTGCATAAGAAGTACCGAACTCACCCATTACAATTTTTTCTATGTAAGCCCTTTCTTTATCGGAAAGTTTATATGTTCTTCCCTGATAACTGCTGTCAATTTTATTTGACGGTAATTTAATTAAAAATGAATTAGCTGCACTTGCTCCGCTGCTTGTACCTCCGCTTGACGCATTCATAAGAATATTTTGCAAAGCGGTTACATCATTAATATTAATTTTGCCGTCACCGTTAATATCCGCACGCTTTTCATATGCATCGGTCCAATTACTTCTGTTCCCCGAAAGTCTTAACTGCAAAGCGGTTACATCAGATACTGATACCTTTCCGTCGCCGTTCAAATCATAATTACTTTCTGCCGCAAAAGCGGTAACAGTAAGAAGGCTCATAAACAAAGTTACAGCAAGAACACAAGAAACAAATTTACTTATTTTTTTATTCATATTTTCTCCTTCACAATACCTTTTATTCTGTTATTTACTGATGTTTTTCAACATCACAACATTTTTATTATAACACATAAAAATACAAATTGCAAATTTATTGCTTCTGAGATGTATTTTTTCAAAAAAAGTGTTGACATTTGTAAATTACGGTGGTATAATAACACTCGTTGATTGAGAGGAAACAATCTCAGTACAAAAACTTAATATTAGCGAGTGTGCTGGAATAGGCAGACAGGCACGTTTGAGGGGCGTGTGTTTCACGACGTACGGGTTCAAGTCCCGTCACTCGCACCATAAAAAACAGATTAACTTTCTTATTAGTCTGTTTTTTTGTTTTACAAGCAAAGTGATAACGGGACTTGAAGGCGACCGTTAAGAAAACAGTCCTGTGGACTGTTTTTAGGGAGAGCGTTGATGATATTTATAATTTTTGCAAGCCGCATCAAACGAGGCAGAAAGTTTACTTATTTTTTAACTAAGTCACTCGCACCATAAAAACAGATTAACTTTCTTGTTAGTCTGTTTTTGTTTTACAAGCAAATTGATAACGGGACTTGAAGGCGACCGTTAAGAAAACAGTCCGGTGGACTGTTTTTAGGGAGAGCGTTGATGATATTTATAATTTTTGCAAGCCGCATCAAACGAGGCAGAAAGTTTACTTATTTTTTAACTAAGTCACTCGCACCATAAGAAACGGATTAACTTTCTTATTAGTCTGTTTTTTTGTTTTACAAGTATGGTAATTTTTAGATATATTATTACTAAATCTTTTCTGTAATAAAGGAAAATAATATGGGACTGTTTGATAAATTTAAAAAGAAAAATAACGAAGATTGCATTGATGATGTAACCTTTATCAGAGATATAAAGCATATTCAATCAGGGCCTTGGCATCAATATGATGTGCTTTTGGCAGCGCAGGGCTATGGATGGGATTATATGATTAGCTCGGCTGATTATATGGCAGCCGCTGACTTGGAAAATATATCACAAGTAACGAGCGGTTTTATTGACTCAGAAGATACCGATATTACAGAATTATACAAAAAGAGCAACTGCAAATGCAGTGAAACAGAAATATTAAAAACCGAAACCGCAAGTCTTTCCGTTGCCGGAATTAGCAAAACTTTAAAAGCACCTATGAAAATAGTATGGTTTAATCAAACGCAGGTTTTGAGATTTTTTACAACAGTTGATGACGAAACACTTATCAAAAAATATATTGAAACTGTTATTCGCCGCACTTTTGGAACAGACGATGCTATGAAATTAGCAAAACCTATTCCGAAACAGTAAATTTTATTATTTAGCATAATGCATTAGAAAAACATTTATAAAAGTTTGATCAACCTTTTCAAAGGTTGTGAGTGTGGGCAAAGCCCACAAATACTTTTTGCTACCGCAATTTAATGCACTAAACCATAATAGGGCTGACGCTTTGTCTGCCCTATTATTTTTGAAAAACCGCTAAACAGCACAACAGCCGGTGCAAAACGCATCGGCTGTCGCTATGGAGAGCTCAGAATGAATTATCTATATGAACAGACGCATTACCAACCAAACATTTGTGACCAAATAGATTTGTCGCCATTTGAATTGTTGCTGTCTGATGTAGGAGTTGTGCTCTTTTGTGAGCCGTTGGAAATCTTAGAATTGCTTACCGCAGGCACATATTCCTCAAGTACAAATGAAACTGTCTTGCTTGTGCCTCGGCGGCTAACTGTAAATGTTACGGTATCGCCTACCTCTGCTTTTTCAAGTGCGGTTGTAATATCATCCGATGTTGAAACATCGGTATCGTTTACCTTTGTTACAAGGTCGCCTCTTGTAATGCCTGCTTTTTCGGCATTTGAGCCTGAATCAACAGAAAGCACATAACAGCCTGTTTGGTTTACGCCATAATAGAATGCGGTTTCATCAGAGGTAATATCTGTAAAATCCAGACCAAGGTCAACCTTGCCTGTTACATAGCCGTATTCCTTGAGGTCGCTGAGAATGTCGAGTACATTATTAATCGGGATAGCAAAAGCGATACCCTCAACCTCGGTTGCGCTCTGCTTTGCGTTTACAATACCTACAAGCTCGCCGTTTGCATTGAAAAGTCCGCCGCCTGAGTTACCCGGGTTTACCTGAGCGTTTGTCTGCAAAAGGGTCATTTGAGTATTTTCAATAGTAACCTTTCTTGCAAGTGCTGAAATGATACCGTCTGTAACTGTACCGCCAAGCTCGCCGAGCGGATTGCCGATAGCAACTACATAGTCGCCTACTGCAAGTCTGCTGCTGTCGCCGAATGTTGCGGCTGAAAGACCTGTTGCATTGACCTTTAGCAATGCAATATCGTTGCTTGAATCGCTGCCGATAATGGTTGCATCGTATTCAGTACCATCTCTGAGTCTTACCTTAACAGAGTTTGCTCCGTCAATTACATGGTTATTTGTAAGAATGTAACCGTCCTGAGAAATGATAACACCCGAGCCTGCGCCCTGCTGAACATACTGCTGTGCGAACGAGCCTGTTACAACGCTTTCGGTTGAAATCTCTACAACGCTGTCGGCTGTCTTTTTAACAATTTCAGAGGTTGAGCTTGCGGTTGAAGTGCTTGAGGCTGTTGTAGTGTTGCCATTGCTGCTTGTTTTGGTAATATTCAAGCTGCCGCTTGTGGTGGTGTTCATTTTATTTGCAAAATAACCGCCGCCAAAACCAAGTCCGCAAGAGAATACCATTGTAGCTGCAAGAGCAATGGCAATGGCGCCTCTTGAAACAGGCTTTCTCGGCTTTTTAGGCTTTTTCACCTTGTGCGGCTTTGCGTTTGCCGAATGATTAGGTGCTGCACCGTACGGCTGAGAATTATATACATTCTGCGACTGCTGATTCTGAGCGGAATAGGTATTTTGCTGATAATTATCATAAGTGTTTGTGTTTGGATTATGGTAATTATTGCTGTATCCTGTTTCTGCGCTCTGTGACGAATAGCTTTGCTGTGACGAATACTGTGTCGGCTCATTGTATCTGTTAGGATTATGAGATGCGTCTTTATTGTTGCCATTTACATATGAATAATGGTATTCATTACCGCTTGCGCTGTTGTCTGATTTTTCGCAGTTCCACTCATAAGATGCCTCGGCATTGTCTGCTGATTTCTCCTGTGGAGTTTCTGAATTTGTGTTTTCAGTATTACCTGAATAGATGTCGTCGAATTCATTTGGATTTTTATTATCAAGCATTATTTTGTCCTCCTTTAATGCTGTGTCTTTCGTATTTCTTACGATGTATATATAATAATTTTACCAAGTGAAAACTATATGAACTCGTTTTGAAATGAATATGAAATAAATTGAAATAACAATGAAACCCGTTTCACATTTTATTCTTAAAAATGCCGAACAGTCACTGCGACCGTTCGGCATTGCGTTTTTATATTACTATTATATATGTATAGAAGATTATTATGCTATGCCTCGCTCTCGATTTTTTCATCGGCAGGCTTTTCGTAATACTCTACTATACGCTTTCTTACGGTTACTCCGTCATATTTCTTTTTAAAAGAAATCTTGCCTACAAACTTTCTTCCGCATCTTTTGCACAAGAACGGCGCAACAAAGCTTTTATTCTTGACTTTCCAATTAGATTGCCTTGCAGCCTGTCTGCCGCACTCATCACAATTAAAGCGCATACTGCGTTTGTCAATCTCAGGATTATTAATATCTGTAATAAAATGATTTTTATACAGCAGTCTGTCGTAAAAATCGTGAGAGGTTGCGTCTGTAATAAAGCTGTCTATCGGGTAATCGTCTATAAGATGTTTCATACACTTTAGTGTAAGCTCGGCATCGGCATACGCTCTGTGCTGTTCTTCAACATCAAAGTTTATGGCGAGCATATCGGCACACACCGAAAGTCCGAGCTGTGACGATTTATCATTAACAGAAAGGCATTTCTCGCAGTAATCCTGCACATTGCAATAGCTTGTAAGAAATGGCAGCTCAGGCTTATGAGCATAGTACATATAGTTTTCAATCAATGCGAGAATATCGCTTGTGCCCCATGTTACCAATACGGACTCGCCGCAGAATTTTTTAAATTCAGAAACGGCGTGCATAAAAGTATGACCGTTTTCTCTTAATTCCTCGTTGGTAATCTTTGTCAGCTTTTTTACCTTTGAGCAAAGCTTTTTGCCAATCTGTGGGGCAATCAGCATTTCAAATCTGTCTACAACTTCGAGATTATCATTTGTTTTTACCGCACCAAATTCAATTATCTCATTTACAAAACGCTGCTCCTTACTGCTGAACGAACCGTTCCATTCAAGATCTAATACTACAAAACTCATTATTTTTTACGGAAAGCCTGTTTCATTCTCTGTTCCTTTGAAAGAATACGCTTGCGCATACGGATATTCTCAGGAGTAACCTCAACAAGCTCATCATCAGCTATAAACTCAAGGCACTGCTCAAGTGAAAGAATTGACGGCGGTGTGAGCTTGAGTGCGTCATCAGAACCCGATGCACGGGTATTAGTGATGTGCTTTTTCTTACATACATTTACTGTAATGTCCTCTGACTTAGGGCTTGCGCCTACAATCATACCCTCATATACAGGAACGCCCGGGCCGACAAAGAGTCTGCCTCTCTCCTGTGCGGCATACAAACCATATGTTACGGTTTCGCCTGTTTCAAAAGCGATGAGCGAACCCTGATGACGAGTTACGATTTCGCCCTTGTATGGCTCATAGCCGTCAAATACATGGTTCATAATACCGTTGCCGTTTGTGTCTGTAAGGAATTCAGGACGATAGCCCATAAGACCTCTCGACGGAATACGGAACTCAATGTGAGTTGAGCCGCCCTCACGAGTGCCCATATTGATAAGCTCTGCCTTTCTTGAACCGAGCTTTTCCATAACTGCGCCAACATAAGCGTCAGGCACTTCGATAATAAGCATTTCCATAGGCTCGTTTAACTTGCCGTCAATCATCTTTGTGATAACCTGCGGACGAGATACCTGAAATTCGTAATTCTGACGGCGCATTGTTTCAATAAGAATAGAAAGGTGAAGCTCGCCTCTGCCCGATACCTTAAATGTATCGGCGCTGTCGGTTTCCTCTACTCTCAACGCAACATTGGTTTCAATTTCCTTGAAAAGTCTGTCACGAAGATTTCTTGAAGTAACATACTTGCCCTCTCTGCCTGCAAACGGAGAGTTGTTTACAATAAAGTTCATTGATACGGTAGGCTCGTCAATCTTTACGAATGGGAGCTGTTCGATATTTTCAGGGTCGCAGATTGTTTCGCCGATATTAATATCCTGAATACCGCTCACGCAGATAAGGTCGCCCATTTCCGCAGTTTCGCTCTCTACTCTTTTAAGTCCCTCGTACTGGTAAATCTTGCCTATTCTTGCATTCTTTGTTACATTGCCGTCTGTATGGCAAATTGCAACGCTCTGACCTGTTTTAACAGTGCCTCTTTCAACTCTGCCCACGCCGATTCTGCCGACGAACGGGTCTGAGTCAATGTTTGAAATAAGAATCTGAAGTCCGCCCTCGGCGTCACCTTGCGGAGCAGGAATTTCATTTACAATAGCCTCAAAAAGCGGTTTCATATCTGTACCCGGCTGATGTGGGTCAAGGCTTGCGTAGCCGTCACGACCCGACGCATATACAACAGGGAAATCAAGCTGGTCTTCGTCAGCGCCAAGCTCGATAAAGAGGTCTAAAACCTCGTCTACAACCTCTTCCGGTCTTGCACCCGGACGGTCAATTTTATTGAGTACAACCAAAGGCTTTTTGCCAAGTCCCAAAGCCTTTTTAAGAACAAATCTTGTCTGCGGCATACAGCCCTCGAAAGCGTCTACAAGAAGTACAACGCCGTCAACCATCATAAGGATACGCTCAACCTCGCCGCCAAAATCAGCATGACCGGGGGTATCAACGATGTTGATTTTAATACCGTTATACATAACCGCTGTGTTTTTAGAAAGAATTGTAATGCCTCTTTCTCTCTCAAGGTCGTTTGAATCCATTACTCTTTCAGCCACAGCCTCGTTTGCTCTGAAAATACCGCTCTGCTTTAAGAGCTGGTCTACGAGAGTAGTTTTGCCATGGTCAACATGAGCGATAATCGCTATATTTCTTAAATTTTCTCTTGTTTCCATAAAATTATCCCCCTATTAAAATCTAAATTCAAATAGTCCTGCGCATACTTTTTTATTATATCACCATAAAACAGAAAATTCAATTTATTTTTGAAATTTAGCAACAGATAGTGCCAAAAACGCAAATTTTCGTATTTACATCCATTTTTACTTTACATAAAGAGAAAAATGTTATATAATAGGTACTAATAATTGCCTTATAATTGGCAATTAATGTATACGGGTTATTGCTTTTATATTGCAAATACCACAAAAATACTTTTTGCGGAGGTAATCAAATGGGCTACACAATTGCACAGAAAATTATTAAAGAGCATTTGGTTTGCGGCGAAATGGTTGTCGGCAACGACATCGGTTTGCGCATTGACCAGACTCTTACACAGGACGCAACAGGCACAATGGCTTACATAGAATACGAGGCTATGGGTATTCCGAGAGTCAAAACCGAAAAGAGCGTTGCATATATCGACCACAATACATTGCAGACAGGTTTTGAAAATGCCGATGACCACAGATTTATTCAGTCGGTATGCAAAAAGCACGGCATTTATTTTTCAAGACCGGGCAACGGTATTTGCCATCAGGTACACCTTGAAAGATTCGGTAAGCCGGGCAAAACATTAATCGGTTCTGACAGCCACACTCCGACAGGCGGCGGTATCGGTATGCTTGCTATCGGTGCGGGCGGTCTTGATGTTGCTGTTGCTATGGGCGGCGGTGCATATTACATCACAATGCCGAAAATGGTTAGAGTTAATCTTACGGGTAAACTCAGCCCATGGGTTTCTGCAAAGGATATTATTCTTGCAGTATTAAGAGTTATGAGCGTTAAGGGCGGTGTCGGCAAAATCGTTGAGTACGGCGGTGAAGGCGTTAAAACACTTACAGTTCCTGAGCGTGCTACAATTACAAATATGGGTGCGGAGCTTGGCGCTACAACCTCTGTATTCCCTTCAGACGAAATCACAAGAGAATTTCTCAAGGCTCAGGGCAGAGAGGAAGACTACACAGAGCTTAGCGCTGACGCTGACGCTGTTTATGACGAGGTTATTGAAATCAACCTTTCAGAGCTTGAGCCGCTTGCTGCTTGTCCTCATTCACCGGACAATGTTAAGCCAATCAGCGAGCTTGAGGGCAAGAAGATTGACCAGGTATGTATCGGTTCATGCACAAACTCAAGCTACCTTGACCTTATGAGAGTTGCTCACATTTTAAAGGGCAAAACAGTTGCAGACGGCGTGTCGCTTGCTATTGCTCCGGGCAGTAAGCAGGTATTTAATATGCTTGCTATGAACGGCGCACTTGCAGATATGATTGCTGCCGGCGCAAGAATCCTTGAGAGTGCCTGCGGCCCATGTATCGGTATGGGACAGTCGCCAAACAGCAAGGGTATTTCACTTCGTACATTCAACCGTAACTTTGAGGGCAGAAGCGGTACAGCAGACGGTCAGATTTACCTTGTATCTCCTGAAACAGCTGCCGTATCGGCACTTGCAGGTGTATTTACAGACCCAAGAAAGCTCGGTCCTGCCGCTGAAATTGAGCTGCCTGAGAAGTTCCTTATCAATGATAATATGGTTATTGCTCCTGCTCCTGTTGAGGAAATGGACAATGTTGAAATTTTAAGAGGTCCAAACATTAAGGAGTATCCTGCTACAAGTCCTCTTACAGAGTCTATCGAGGCATCCTGCTCACTCAAGGTTGGCGACAACATTACAACTGACCACATTATGCCTGCCGGTGCAAAAATTCTTCCGCTCCGTTCAAACATTCCTGCTATTTCTCAGCACTGCTTTACAGTATGCGACAAGGAATTCCCTGAGAGAGCAAAAACTCTCGGCAAGAGCATTATCGTAGGCGGCGAAAACTACGGTCAGGGTTCATCAAGAGAGCACGCTGCCCTTGCTCCGCTTTTCCTCGGCGTTAAGGCAGTTCTCGTAAAGAGCTTTGCAAGAATTCACAAGAGCAACCTTATCAACGCAGGTATTCTTCCGCTTACATTCCAAAACACTGCCGATTACGATAAGATTAAGCTCGGCGATATGCTTGAGCTTCCTGATGTTAAAAAGGAAATTGCAGAAGGCTCGGCTGTTACAGTTGTAAACAAGACAACAGGCGAAACCATTGTTGCCGACTGCGAGCTTTCAGACAGAACAAGAGCAATTATTCTTGCAGGCGGTTTGCTTGACTATACAAAGGAGAACAGCTAATGGATAAAATTAAAATGACTACCCCCATCGTTGAGATGGACGGCGACGAGATGACAAGAGTTCTTTGGCAGAAAATCAAAGACATTCTTATTTACCCATACATTGACTTAAAGAGCGAGTACTACGACCTCGGTCTTGAAAACAGAAACAAAACAGACGATCAGGTTACTATTGACAGTGCCGAGGCTACAAAGAAATACGGTGTTGCCGTAAAGTGCGCTACAATCACACCTAACGCAGCAAGAATGGACGAATACAACCTCAAGCAGATGTGGAAATCACCAAACGGCACAATTCGTGCTATTCTCGACGGTACAGTATTCAGAAGTCCTATTCTTGTAAAGGGCATTACTCCGTATATTCCTACATGGAAAAAGCCGATTTGCATTGCCCGTCACGCTTACGGCGATGTTTACAAGAATACAGAAATGGTTGTTAAGGCAGGCAGCAAGGCTGAGCTTTGTGTAACAAAGCCTGACGGTACAGAGGAAAGAAGTACAATCTTTGACTTTAAGACAGACGGTATCATTCAGGGTATGCACAACCTTGACAAGAGCATTTCATCATTTGCCCGTTCTTGCTTTAACTATGCGCTCGACCAGAAACTCGATGTATGGTTTGCCACAAAGGATACAATCAGCAAGAAGTATGACCATAGATTCAAGGATATTTTTGCCGAAATTTTTGAAAACGAGTACAAAGAGAAATTTGAGCAGGCAGGCATTACATATTTCTACACACTTATTGATGACGCCGTTGCAAGAGTTATCAGAAGTGAGGGCGGCTATATGTGGGCTTGCAAAAACTATGACGGCGATGTAATGAGCGATATGATTGCCACTGCATTCGGTTCACTTGCTATGATGACAAGCGTGCTTGTTTCACCGGACGGTGTATATGAGTACGAGGCAGCACACGGTACTGTTCAGCGCCACTACTACAAGTATCTCAAGGGCGAGGAAACCTCTACAAACTCTGTTGCAACTCTCTTTGCTTGGACAGGTGCTCTCAGAAAGCGTGGCGAGCTTGATAATCTTCCTGAACTTATGAGCTTTGCAGACAAGCTCGAAAAGGCTACTATCGACACTATTGAAGACGGTGTTATGACAGGCGACCTTTACGCTATTTCAACTCTTGAAAACAAGAAAAAGGTTAATTCAGAGGATTTCTTGCTTGCAGTAAACGAGCGTCTTGCAGCTGCGCTTGCGTAAGGCATAATTATAAATCGGTTAAAAGGAGTAAGGTTAAAGTACAATGTCCAGAAATGACAACATTTCAATGTCTGTAATCAGAAGACTGCCCAGATATTACCGCTTTTTATCTGAGTTAAACGAACAGCACATTGACAAGATTTCATCTACAAAATTGGCTGAAATTATGAATGTAACCGCTTCTCAGGTAAGACAGGATCTTAACTGCTTTGGTGGATTTGGTCAACAGGGTTACGGTTACAGTGTGGCTCAGCTGAAAGAAGAAATACAGAATATTCTTGGTCTTAACAACGATTATAAGGCTATACTCATAGGCGCAGGCAACCTTGGCAAAGCGGTTGCAAAGCATATGAACTTTGAAAAGCTCGGTTTTGAGCTTATCGCCTGCTTTGACTGCAACGAGGAAAAGGTGGGCAAAAAGCTGAATAATCTTACAATAATGCACGACAGTCTGCTCGATGACTTTTGTCAGAACAACAGGATTAACACTGCGTTTTTGTGCATACCGAGAGTATGTGTGGAAAATGTACTTGATAAGCTGTATGGTTACGGCATCAAGAACTATTGGAATTTCAGTCACTATGACATTGCGAGAAAATATAACGATACACTTGTGGAGAATGTCCACCTCAGTGACAGCCTTATGACCTTATGCTACAAAATGAATAACCGAGATAAAATCTTATAATTAAATAAAGGCTGTTCCCTATCTTGCGGAACAGCCTTTTAATTATGGTTTAACTTAGTTTATCACAAAGTTAAAAAGCTCAATGTCAATAGTTGGGGTTAATTTATGGTTTAGTGCACGAGTTAAGCAAAATAATAATTCACTCCAATTAATTTAATAAAAAGCAACAATTAACTACCGCACTCCATTTGGAATGCGGCAGTTTTTTATGAGAGGAAATATTTACATAAATTTACTTATTATCGGTTAAATGCAAAAGTCTTGCGGCATAAAGTACGCAAAGTACGCTTACGCCTGTATCTGCTAATACAGACAGCCACATTGGTGCTATGCCAAGTATTGCGAGGATTATTACTATTGTTTTTACTCCGAGCGCAAATGTGATATTTGTTCTTACGGTTGCTACAACCTTTTTTGCAATTTTTATCGACTTTGGCAACTGTTTCAGGTTGCCTGCCGCAAGCACTGCATCGGCAGCCTCAATAGCAGCCTCACTGCCAAATCCCATTGCAAAGCCGCAATCACTCGCAGTAAGTACAGGCGCATCGTTTATGCCGTCACCTATAAAGCAAACCGACTTATGTGTTTTCTTAATATCAATGAGCTTTTCGAGTTTGTCTGACGGCATAAGCTCAGCCGCATAAGAATCGAGTTTCAGCTCGTTTGCTATTTCCATTGCATTTTCTTTCTTATCGCCCGTAAGCATTATGCTGTCCTTAACACCGAGTTTTCTCAGCTCATCAATAACAGACTTTGCCTCCGGTCTTAATGTATCGCTTACAGAAATTGCGCCGATTAATTCGCCGTCATAAATAACATAAACCGATGCGGTTTTTTCGGCTGTTGCTTTTTGGCGGTCTGTCAAAATCTTTGAACCGCCGCAGGCAAGGCTCTTGCCGTTATACTTAGCTGTAACGCCCTGTCCTGCCTTTTCGCTGTAATCGGAAAGCTCAGGCAAGTTATTCTTTTCGGCTTTTGCTTTGATTGCCATAGCTATTGGGTGAGAAGAATATTTTTCGCAAGCGGCGGCAAGCGATAATATTTCGGCTGACGAATGACTGCCGTAAGCAAACACCTTATTTACAGACAATTCGCCTGTTGTGAGTGTGCCTGTTTTATCAAACACAAATGCGTCTGCCTTTGCGAGTGCCTCAATGTATTTTCCGCCCTTAATAAGCACGCTGATTTTTGACGATGCGCCAAGTCCCGAATAGTACGAAAGCGGAACGGAAATAACAATGGCGCAAGGACAAGAGGCTACAAGACATACCAAAGCACGATAAACCCATGTGCTGAAACTGCCCAAGCCTACAAGCGGCGGTACAATGGCAACGATGATTGAAATTAAAATGATGATAGGTGTGTAAACTGCGGCAAAGCGGCTGATAAACTTTTCGCTCTTGCCTTTTGTAGCGGCGGCATCCTCAACGAGCTTTATAATTCTTGCGGCGGTGCTGTCGCCAAATTCCTTAGTTGTTTTTATTTCTATTAAAGAATTACCGTTAATCATTCCGCTCATTACTTCACTACCGACCTCTGCGTCAACAGGTACACTCTCGCCTGTGAGCGCCGATGAGTCAAGTGTGGTATTTCCCTTTGAAATCACGCCGTCAAGCGGCACTCTTTCGTGCGGTTTAACAACGATGGTACTGCCGATTTTCACATCTTCGGCGGCTTTTATAACCTCTTTGCCGTCAATGAGTACCGTTGCGTTATCGGGTCTAATCTGAGCGAGCTTTGCTATGTCGTTTCTCGATGCGGAAACTGCCTTTTCCTCGACAATTTCGCCGACTGCAAAGAGAATTGTAACCATAGCCGCCTCAACATATTCGCCCAAAACAAAGGCGGCAACAACCGCAATGGTGAGCAAGGTAGTTTCATCTATTTGAAGTTTAAATATAGATTTAACGCCTTTTACAAAGGTTCTCCAGCCTGATATTACGGTAGCCGCAAGGCTGAGTGCGAGCAGAACAAACGAGCCGACCGAGCCGGACTCTGAGTCGCCGAAAACGGTGAGCTCAAGTCCAAATGCCGTTATGCCCAAAACTGCGGCGATGATGATTGAGATTATCTCGTTTTTAATTTCTGTCTTTTTGTCCTTTTTAGCTGAACCTGCATTTTGCTCGGCTGAGTTGCTCTCCCTTACACTGTTGTCTGCAACCTCTACTCCGTCCTCTATGCTGTCGCAAACCGCCTGTATATCCTGTACCGTTACATTCTCGGCACTTTCAAGCACGAGCTTTTTATTGGCAAAGTTAAAGTTTACATTTTCATATCCGTCTGTTTCGGCAAGCTTGGTTTCGATTTTGCCTGCGCAATGCGCACAATTAAGATTATTTAATGTAAACGAATACTGCTTTAAATTCTTCCTTTTTGTGTTGTCAATAACCTCTCCTCCGTCCTCTATGCTGTCGCAAACCGCTTGTAGATCCTGCGCTGTAACATCTTGGGCACTTTCAAGCACGAGCTTTTTATTGGCAAAGTTAAAGTTTACATTTTCGTATCCGTCTGTTTCGGCAAGTTTGGTTTCAATTTTGCCTGCGCAATGCGCACAATTAAGATTATTTAATGTAAAGGAATACTGCTTTAAATTCTTCCTTTTTGTGTTGTCAATAACCTCTACTCCGTCCTCTATGCTGTCGCAAACCGCTTGTATATCCTGCGCTGTTACATTCTCGGCACTTTCAAGCACGAGCTTTTTATTGGCAAAGTTAAAGTTTACATTTTCGTATCCGTCTGTTCCGGCAAGCTTGGTTTCAATTTTGCCTGCGCAATGCGCACAATTCAGATTGTCAAGTGTAAAACTGTATTTCATAAAAAGTGCCTCCTTTACTCAAGAACATGGTCGAGTCCCATCTCAATAATTTTCTTAACATGGTCATCGTCAAGTGTATAGTAAATCTGCTTGCCCTCTCTCCTGACTTTTACAAGTTTGTTTTGTCTTAAAACCCTCAGCTGATGAGAAATAGTGCTCTGCTCCATATTGAGAGCCTCGGCAATGCTGAGTACAGACATTTCGTTGTCAGAAATGGCAAACATTATTCTTATTCGGGTTGAGTCGCCGAAAACCTTAAACAAATCTGCAAGATCAAACAAAATCTCAAGGTCGGGTATCTCTTTGTTTTTGTTATCATTATTATCTATCATAGCAATCGCTCCGTTCAATAACTTGTTCATATGTTTATATGTTCATATGTTAGTTTGAGTATAGCACACCTATATGGCTGTGTCAATAGATTTTATAAATAATTTTCAGATTTTACCGTAGATTTCGGGATTTATAAATTAATAATTTAATTGCAAAGTTTTAATTCTATATTGCAATTATGACAAGTTTATTATTTCTTATAAGAATAATTGCAGCGTTGTAACTACATTTAGCCATAATAAGAATAAACTCAATTTTATAATTCTAAAATGAGTACATTTTAGCTAAAAATAAGTTACAATTTCAAATATGCGTTGACTTTACTACAATTTTGTAGTATCATTTTCTATATAAGAATGTTAGTGTTACCTTGTTGTAATGCGGCATAATGTGTGTTTTAAGAAAATGTAATATATTTGTGGATATACTATTATCTAAAGAGTAGTTTGGCAGATACTCATTTTTACAGCAATTACAGTTGCTGTCTTTTTGCACGCACTTTATTTTATTTAGTTTTAGATTATGGAAACTCACATATTCGTTATTGTGAATGTGCAGTATATGGAATTGGAGTGTAACAGTTTGGAAAAGTTTGTAGTAAACGGCGGTAAGCCGCTTTTTGGCGAAGTAAATATAAGCGGTGCTAAAAATGCCGCAGTAGCAATTATACCGGCAGTAATTCTTTGTGACGAACCTTGTCAGATTGAAAATATACCAAATATCAGCGATGTTGCCCTTATCAGCAAAATTCTTCAGCAGATGGGTGCGCAGGTAAGACGAATTAATAAATCATCACTTTATATAGACCCAACACATATTTCAACACACTCTGCTACAACAGAGTTAGTAAGAGGTATGAGAGCATCTTACTACCTCCTCGGCGCTCTTCTTGGCAGATGTGGCAAAGCTCAGGTGGCTTTACCGGGCGGCTGTAACTTTGGCGTTCGCCCTATTGACCAGCATTTAAAGGGCTTTGAGGCTATGGGCGCAGTTACTCAGCTTGTTGACGGCGCTATTATTGAGGCAAATGCAGATAACCTCCATGGCGAGCACATTTACCTTGATGTAGTTTCAGTCGGCGCAACAATGAACATTATGCTTGCGGCATCTAAAGCCGAGGGTATGACAATCATTGAAAATGCCGCAAGAGAGCCGCATATTGTTGACCTTGCAAACTTCCTTAATTCAATGGGAGCAGATGTAAGGGGCGCAGGTACAGATGTAATTAAAATTCGTGGTGTAAAGTATCTGCACGGAATCACATATTCAATTATTCCTGACCAGATTGAGGCAGGCACATATATGTGTGCCGCAGCTGCCACAAGAGGCTGCATTACAGTAAACAACATTACTCCAAAGCACCTTGAGTCAATTACAGCCAAGCTGCGTGAAATGGGTGTTGTAATTACAGAGTATGACGAGGCTATTAAGGTTGACGCTACTAAAAACCCTTTAAAGCGCTGCAACATTAAGACTATGCCTCACCCCGGTTTTCCTACCGACTGTCAGCCACAATTTGCGGCGCTTTTAGTCAGCGTACCGGGTACAAGCATTATTAACGAAAATGTATGGGATAACCGCTATCAGTATGTAAGCGAGCTTATCAGAATGGGCGCACATATCTCTGTTGAGGGCAGACTTGCAATTATTGAGGGTGGCTCACCGCTTACAGCAGCACCTGTAAAGGCTACCGACCTTAGAGCAGGCGCAGCAATGATTATTGCAGCTCTTGAGATTAACGGTGTAACTGAGATTTCAAGTATTCAGTACATTGAGCGTGGCTATGAAGATGTTATCGAAAAATTCAGAGCCTTGGGTGCAGACATTAAAAAGGTTTACTATGCAGGTGAAAACGACGAGGAACTTCGTGCTTAAACCGAATAAATAATTTGCTAAAATAATTTAACCGCTTGAGTGTAAAACTCAGGCGGTTTTGTTTTGGAAAGTTTATTTTTTTCCGCTCTCCCCCATTACCCCACCAAGCACAAAAAAGCACCGTAATTAAACGGTGCTTAAAATACTGATATTTTATTGATTAGTCAGCTGTGTATGGGAGCAAAGCAAGGTGTCTTGCACGCTTAATTGCAACTGTAATTTCACGCTGATGTCTTGCACAAGTGCCTGTTACACGGCGAGGAAGGATTTTGCCTCTCTCTGACATATAACGGCGAAGACGAGCGATGTCCTTATAATCAATGTGTTCTACCTTATCAACGCAGAAACCGCAAACTTTCTTGCGAGCTTTTCTACCACGGTTAATTGGTCTGTCAGCCATTGTGAGAACTCCTTTCAATGAATTATATTATAATTCAGTTAAATTTAAAATGGTAAATCATCATCAAGTGGCATATCCTGAAAATCTGAATTTGAACCACTCTGATATGACTCAGCAGGAGCTTGTGCCTGCTGATACGGAGCTGAGCCGTAAGACTGGTTAGAGCCATAAGACTGCGCACCATATGATTGATTGTTGCCGTAAGACTGATTATTGTATCCGTTTGAATTGTTATCTCGGCGTTCGCCTGTGAACTGAACATTATCTGCAACAACTTCAACAATGTAACGGTTTGTACCGTCTTTTGCCTGATAAGAACGGCTCTGGAGCTGTCCCTCAACGGCAATGAGCGAGCCTTTGCCGAAATATCTGCAAACGAACTCGGCTGTTTGACGCCAGCAAACAATGTTAATAAAGTCTGCCTTGCGCTCTTCTCCGCTCTTAACATATGAGCGGTCAACAGCAATGCTGAATGATGTTACGCTGACACCGTTTGGTGTAGTTTTAAGTTCTGGATCGGCAGTTAATCTGCCCATTAAAATCACTCTGTTAAGCATTTTTAATTCCTTTCGTGTTCGGGAATAACCCTACCATAGATTCATTCGTTAATTATTCTTCGTCTTTTTTGATGATGATTGAACGCATTACGCCATCTGTAATCTTGTAGATACGGTCGAGCTCTGCAGGGAACTCAGCTGTGCTTTCAAAATCAAAGAGAACATAGTAGCCTTCGCTCTCCTTGTTGATGAGGTAAGCGAGCTTTCTCTTGCCCCATTCGTCAACATTCTTTAAAGTGGCATTGTTTTCGATGAGAGCCTTGAATTTCTCTACGATTTTCTGAACGTTCTCTTCGCCGTTCTTAAGAGAAATTACCATTACTGTCTCGTAATTAGCTGTTACTGCCATTATATTGCACCTCCTTCTGGACATTATGGCGGCTTTCGCCGCAAGGATTGTTATACTCTTTATGTTGCATAACAAGATAATTATATCATCTTTTCGGGGTTTGTCAATAATTTTCAGAAATAAATTTGCTGAAATTCCGCAATTCTTCTTTTAATATTGACATTTTTCTTCCTTATGATAACATATTATTAATAGCACAGGAGGAAATTATGGCAAAAGTAAAAATTTGCGGACTTAAAAATCCCGATGATATAAAATGTGTAAACACCCTTTCGCCCGATTTTGCCGGGTTTGTTATGTTTTTTGAGAAAAGCCATAGGAATATCTCGCCCGAAAAGGCGCAAAAGCTGCTCTCTGCTCTCGACCCAAAAATAAAGAGCGTAGCCGTTACGGTGTCGCCCACGAAAGAACAGCTTGAACAGATACACACCCTCGGCTTTGACTATGTGCAAATTCATGGCAAAATCAGCGAAAAGCTTTTGAGCGAGTGCAAAACCCCCGTTATTCGGGCAATTAATGTGAGCGGAATTGAAAGCATTGGCGATATTGAAAATCTTGACAATGTAAAAGGAATTTTATTTGATTCGGCAGTACCCGGCAGTGGCAAGAGTTTTGAATGGTCTATGCTTGAAAAACTCCCGAAAAACCAAAAAATGCTTTTCCTTGCAGGCGGACTTACTGCCGACAATGTAGCCAAAGCCGTTGCTCAGGTGCGCCCCCTTGCGGTAGATGTCAGCTCAGGCGTTGAGCTTGCCGACAAATCGGGCAAGGATTTTGAGCTTGTCAGAGCATTTATTGAAAATGCGAGAAATTCTAAATAATCACAAATAATCAAACATTATTCAAATCCACTTAAATATAATTACAAACAGGTGACTGAAATGAAAGAACACAATTATAAAATGAACATATCGCAGGCAGAATTTTTTAATATTCTCGGCAATCACGCCCTAAAAGATATGCCGCTTTCAAGCCTGAACAGAAACACCGCAAGCGATACAACACTTTACGGCTCTGTAAACGGTAAATCCGCAAAACTCTGTCCTCGCCCTGCCGACAAATACAAGCCTTTTAATCCGATAAATGAAATTAGAGCCGAAGAGCGTGGAACTCAGCTTGATGTATGCGTTAAATCTTACACAAACAAAAAAGATATAATATTTTGGATCGGTTTTCTTGTATTGGTTACGGTTTCAACCTGCCTTGTCCTTTTCCTGAGCTATCCCGAAATCTATACAGAACTGCCGTTTATATGGTTTTTGCCCGTATTCGATATAATTGCTGTTTCACTGCTATTCGGCTTTATGATAAAAAGCAGCAAAAATGTTTTCTTTAAACGCTTTGAAAAGATTTTCAAGGACTACATAGTGCAATAAAAAGTAGGTTCTATGGTAAATTTTATAAAATCAAAATTTAGTTCAACCCTTTTTAAAAGGTGCTGTTTTGAGCAGAGCCAACAAAAGGCAAGTGTAAGTTTAAAAAGGAAATAATTAAATAACTTATTTTGCCAAGTACAAATTTTATCAGAAAAATATAAGTCAGAGGTTTCAAGGTCACTGACCTTGGTCGTCTGAGGAAAAGGAATACTTAAGGGGAAAGGGACTCGAAATCTCTTTCCCCTTAAGCGTGCTTTCTTTTGGAGCTTTTCTTTTAACGCAAAAGAAAAGCGGAATGGCAGGCATTTTATTATAATGTATAAGTAGTTTACAGGAAACAAACTTATAAAATAATCTTTCTGACTTATTCCTACTTACGCAATTAAAAGGCTCTCGCCATTGTATTCAAGCCGCAAACGGCAAGCCATTTGGCTGTCAGACATTGTATAAAAGAAAACTATTTGCGGGCGTCACCCACAACCTTTGAAAAGGTTGACCAGACTTTTAACCTCGGGCAGAAAATTTTTCTTTCTCTTAACTTTGTTGTCCGACCGAAAGTCGGCTAAACCATATTCACCCCAACTTTTGAAAAAGCATCTTATTTTAATCAAAATAAAATCTGATAAATTTTATATTATAGAAATCGCAGGTTGTGAGGTCGTTGGTATCAAGCTCGTTTATGAGGATATAGTTGGCGGCAACTCCGAGCAAATATCCCGACTTGGTAACGATTGTGTTTGAGCCGACAAGAAAATCAATGGATACTCTCCTGCCGATTTGGGTGCGAATAAAGCCGTTGAGATACTGCACGCTTTCGGCTGTGACCTCGTACGGATTTTTAATATCGGTAAGCAGGCTCGCCGATGACATTGCAGTCTGATTGTTTTGCATATTTTGCATATTCTGTTCGTTTATCATTGCGGGGGTCGGCAATGTTTCGGGATTGTACGGCTGGGTTGCGTCTATGTTCTGAACTTCACGAACAGCCAAATCCTGTGCCGCCTCGTTGTACTGACTTTGTGCGGGACCGGTTTGTGTCGGCTGATTTTGAGCGGAATTTCTCATATTCTGCGCCTGCTGAGTAGGACTGAAACTATAATAATTCGGGCTTGTGGGGCTTACCAAGGTTGCAAGGTCGAGAACCGACGGAATTTCGTATCCGTATTGCTGTATGGTATTTGGAATCTGGTTGTTTATACAATTATAATTATTGCAGGCTGAGGGATTGGTGTCGAGATTATACAGAGTATTTGGGTTGAGCTGCAGCGCCTTTTTATTGTTGATGTAATTTACCAAAACGAACCACTCCTATGTGTTGTTGTAAGCCTGAGTCGGAGAGTAAAAGCAATGATTTCCGACACGATTGTAAATCACGCCGATATTTGTCGGAAAAAAGTTTGGGCAGGTTGAGGAATAGGGATTGAAAAAGAATAACGAATTGCCGACCGAGCTGTCGGTGTTGCCGGCAAGCGCCCAATCTGCAATTTCGTAGTGTATATCTTCGGGGACAATGTTATACACATTTTGCGGATTGTATTGTCCGCCGA
Organism: Eubacterium sp. OM08-24; assembly: GCF_003438075.1. Classification (GTDB taxonomy): domain Bacteria; phylum Bacillota; class Clostridia; order Oscillospirales; family Acutalibacteraceae; genus Ruminococcoides. The sequence continues at coordinate 813,273 of NZ_QSTA01000001.1, forward strand.
CAGTTGTTTTTAAGCAGGTAAACTGATTTGGCTGTTCAATAATTGCCCGCACATTTCCGCCGTTGCTTATTCGGGCAAACTCACCGTTAGGCACTGTTGACCTGTTGATGATAACGGACGCAACCGCCCTCATTCCCTCTACTCCCTCGCCGCCGCTCTCGCATTTTAACAACCGAGCAAACAATTCTCTTGTGTCAAAAGCCATAAAATCACCCGCCTTGCATATATTAACTCAGTATTGCTTATTCATTTCATTTTATGACAGCGTAATAATTTAGTTACAGCTCTTGACAATTTTCAGTTAAGCCGTTATAATAATTAAATGTAATATTTATTTGGAGATGTACCCAAGTGGCTGAAGGGTCTGGCTTCGAACACCAGTAGGTCGGTAACTCCGACGCGAGAGTTCAAATCTCTCCATCTCCGCCAAAAGAGACAAACAAGTCTAAAAAGCTTGTTTGTCTCTTTTTTATCCCACGAATAATCAAATATTATGTGTTTTGGAGCGATTTTAATAGAAAATCGCTCCATTTTTATGTTTAAATCAAAGATCAACTGAACTAACTCACTAATATGTAGGTTTTGCTTTTTTGCAATCCCACTAATATTTGTGTTTTATATTGAAACCTTACTTCAAACATATTATAATTAGAAAGGAAACAAAATCTATGAAATTATCATTAATCGAATCCCGACTTTTCGGAAGAATCTGTTATGGCTTTAAGAGAGACAAATATGGATTTGTTGAAATCGTGCCCGAACAGGCTGAAGTTGTAAAAACTATTTTCAGAATGTACAGAGAAGAAAATAGTTTAGAGGATATCCAAAAATACCTATTAAGCCGCTCCATTTTCTCTCCGTCCGGAAAGGTAAAATGGAGCAGAGATGTTCTCAACAAACTTCTTAATAATGGGAAATACACAAGAGGTATTATTGATTTTGAAGAATACTGCGAAGTGTATTTTTTAAAAGAAGGAAATTGTCGGAATCCTAACAAAGCGAGCGTGAAGAAAACATATGCCGAGAGCAACGAAAGAAGAACTGGAATGGGCATACGCAGTGACACGGGAGAAATTTTTAGAGCGTGTGAATAAGAAGTTTCCCATCAAGGCTGATGATTGGAACCGTTATTTAGACGGCATCTTTGAACTGATTTCAAATGACGAAGCACCACTGTATGAGCCAAAAATGAATGCGTATTTAGAAGAAACTGTAGCAAAGTATCTGCATCCGTCCGATGATTATGTTTCATTAACGGAAATAGCACGAAAATATGATGCAGCCAATCCGAGTTACCTAATACAAAGCTGACTGAGAAGCCGCAACACGGTTGAGTTTCTGGCAACATGGGAAAGAAAACATAATTCGAATTTTAATGAAGATGCTTTTCGAAGAATAACAGTCGATGCCAAAACTCCGCAGTTCACCTTGACGCCAAAGAAATGGATTGACCTGACAAATGCTATTGGCATAATATCCAAGCAAGGTAAAAGCGGCGGGACAATGGCACATCCGTTTATTGCTTGCGATTTTGAGATGTGGAATGATGCAGAGTTCAGATTTGAAGTAGTGAAGTTTTTCACAAGTTCCGAAATGGAGATTTTTGATTCAGATAATGCTGAGTAAAAGCTGATGTACCGTATTTGGGATTTACAGGATTTTATTAAGGAGTTGATAATAATGTCTGACTATCTATTTCCGGCATTGCAAAAATACTATAGTGCGCTAAATTCCCTGGAGCGATTTAACAAGGAAGCCAATTTTTTTGATAATATATCTGCCCTCGATAGTTTTTTCTCTGAGTATAGGAATGTCACATTTGTATTGCAAAAATCTATTGCACACACAGATTATAAAACTATTTATGAAAAGAACAGAGAAGAATACCTTTCATCTTGTAGGTGGATGATTGATAAAAGAAATGAAACGACGAAAGAGCACCCGTTTCAGCTTGTAAAGCAAATTGATATTCTAGTTTTCTTCCCGTTTGCTGGAATGCATGTGTTAAGTAAGACCTTTTCCGTTGAAAATGATGTGAAATTATCCGACCTCTTGGATGACTTGAAAAGTTTTTTTGTCAGTGTTAATCCAAATGAAATTTTTTTCTCTTCCGAGTTTTCTTTCTATGATAAAACTAGTAAAGAAGATGTATATGAAAAAATAATTGATGGAATACATAGCATGTCATGTTTTTTGAAAGCTATGTATAAAGAGGTAGGAGAACATAGTAAACTATCTGACATGATTATAGAAAAAATTTCCAAATTAAAGTTTTCACAAATCCCAAGAGACATGTATTTAATTAACGATTATGTATATTATCCTCAAAAGAATAAATTCGAGCGAGCAGAAAGATATGCAATGATAATGCATTCTGGTGATAAAAGAGATCGTGTGCGTATTCCGCTAAGCAATTTTAATCGCCATCCACTGTATTCGAAGATGGGAGACGATTATTTCAACAAGTTTGTATTAATGAATGTCGTAATTGGGACAACGAATCTTATGCCAACTTTTATGATAGTTTTTAGCGATAGTACGTTTGAACTTGACTCCTTCAATGGTGGACTTAAAACAACAATATATAGAAAAGTTAATGAGGTTGCAACACGTATTGCCAAAGAGGATATCGTTGCAGTATATTTCATGATGACATATACAATGCTCCCTTTGAAAGAAGAATATCTGCAAATGACTTCCAAAGAGCGTTTGGCTCTTAGTAATGATGATGTGCTGACTTTTATGGAAGTTACTATCACATCGAGTGAGAGGGAGTGCTATTTTGAGCAAACTAAAATTCAGGACAGGAAATATATATTTAACCAGATATTTAATCATGCTTCCTCATTAAATATAGGGAAAATGAATATGAGACCAATAGTAGAAGCTTTTAAAGCTAAAAGCATAGAATGAAAAAGCTTACATGAGTTCAAATCAAGACAGCGAAAACGCAAAAACATCTCTATTGTCTTGTCTTCACAAAAGCACTCGAGCAATCGGGTGCTTATTTTTTTTGGTAAAATGCGAAAAACGGCTTATTTGCTATGTTTTTCAATCACTCAGCCGATGCTTTTTGAGTGCCGTCTGTGCCGTTTCAAGCTGTGATTTGTAATTATCTCTTGCGGTTGTGATTTTTTCAACCTCTGCAACAGTCTTGTAATTTGCAAGCACCGCCTTGTCAAAATCCGCTTTTTTCTCTTCGGGTACGGTAATACCGATTTCAGAGAGAAGTGTGTGTATATTCTTCATAATAAAATCCTTTCTGCATAGCTTGTATTCCGCTTTGCCTGCGGTAGAAATTCAGCCGTATAAACCTGCGGCAGGGTAAAATAAAAGCACCTGTGCAGTCACAACACAAGTGCTTAATCAGCAATATTTTTATTTTTGGTATCCTGTACAGCAACCGCAAAGCCTCTGCCCATAAGGCTTTCCGCTCGTTCCTTGGTACATTCAAAAACCTCGTTTACTGGTCTGTTTATAGAGCCGTTCATCTTATCGTTGAACGATACTACTACCTTTACTTTCATTTTATCACCTCATTTCGGATTTAGGGTATTAAAAAAGCACTCAGCTTGTGCTAAGTGCTAATAATAAACTTATAAACCTGGTGTAATTTCTTTTATTCCCTTTGCGGTTTTATACATTCTTTGCATTATTGTATTTTCCGAAAGATATTCAAGTCCTTTGAGTGTAATGCGAATACCCTGATTATCAACTACTGTTCCACCGGTAACATCTTCATACACTCTAATTCCTTTTATATAGCCAATATCTGCCATCATTTCAAGATACCTTGCCCAACGCTCTTTGCTTATTTCAAGCGTATTGTGGTCGATTTGTGCTAAATCAAACTCCGGACAATCCATTGCTTTTTCCAAAGTTCGCAGTATCTTATAAATGCACTTAAAATTATCGTTCATTATAAATCCTCACTGTTTTTATGTATTAACTCTAAGGTAAATCTTCCTCGTATTTATAACCATTATTGCATTCTCGAAGTTTTTTCACATCGACAGGTCCCCATATATATTCCTTAGGGATTCCATCTGGAAATGCTTTGCAAATCAACGGGGCATTTTTATCTGTCTGTTCAATGCAATTTTTGCAACATGGACAATCAGCAATTATTACAGACACTATTTTTTCCACCTTTCAATAAATTCATTTACAAGATTTTGTTCATCTGCGTTTAAGGCTCCGCCACATCTTTTTTTAGCAAAAGCTTCAGCAATACATTCAGAGCCATCCAAAGACGCATTTGCATACTTGGAAACACCAAAAATATATCGTTCTGCAACCTCTTTGTTTCTCAACAAATAACCTGTATATGTACTAACATCTTGAAATGTCATAATATGAGCGAGCTCGTGTGAAATCAAACCCTCTACGCTATTTGAAGCCAATACTCCTTTGTCATAATTTTTTAAAATTCTCTTTTGGAAATTCTCTTGTGAGCCCATAAAATCATAATTAGTGTTAATGACTAAGTGTTTTATTAAGCTACCGTCACTACCACGAATAGGCTGAAATTGGAACGGTACGTTTTTATCAGATTCTCCAAGGGGCTTTGATACAATTTCATCTATATGAACATCATACTCTGCAGTTACCGAATCAATAGATTTAGATATTAATTCTTTTGTTTCAGGGGACATAGATTTAATTGTATTGGTTTCCGTCGGCAATTCTACTTTTTTTATTATACTATATTTAGAGAATTTTGCAACATTTTTAGCGGTGATTTTATTAACACTCTCTGCCTTTTTCGGGAGCTTTGAGCCTAAGGCGTTTTTGCCGCCAACCGTTACCCTGTCCCATTGTTGAGAAAGTCCGACGCTTTTTGAGAAGTTCACATATTCATCGGAAGTTTTTACATATCTTGCACGAGCGTTAATTATTGCTTGCTCGTCAGCCCCGCCCTCCTCAAGCAGTTTTATTTTCTGCCGCTGTGCCCGGCACATCTGCCCAAAACTTTTCGCATATCTCGCTTGCCACAAGTGCGTCATCTGTCCAAAATCCGCAGAGCGTCATACAGCCTTTGAGTATTTTTTGTAGGTTATCTGTGCCAGGCTTTGTAATACGATACTCACCGTCTTTGTGTCTGCCTTTTGGAAAAAGCCGACTTACCCTCAGCCTTACACCGCTATCATACGGCTTTGACGGTCTGTGCTGTTTTAGATGAGCCACAAGTAAAGCCTTAGCCGATTTTATTCTCGGTGAATTGTAAAATACCGGCTTGCCCCTAACGACCCTCACTCTGCGTTTCTGAACCGTTACAGTCGGCACTTTTTCCATTTTCATAAAAAATTATGTTACTGCTTTATCCATAGTAAAACCTCTGATTTTTGCTTTTATCCTTTGAAATGTAAATCTTATGCGTTCTTGTCATTTCGGCTATGCGGCTGCCTAATGCCTCGTCAATCGCCGCAATTTCGTTTATGGAAAGCTCGGAGCTTATCACTGTTGGCAGCTGCTCGTTGTAGCGGTGGTTTATGATTTTAAAGGTTGTATTCACATCGGCATTGCTTATTCCCTCGCCACTGCGTGTCTTGAAAAAATCGTCAATATACAGCACATCGGCATTTTTTACATTGCTCATAAGTTTTTCGTACTGCTCGGCGTTTGTCACCGCCTGCTTGATTGCCGTTATGTCGTCGCCCCAAAGCATATACCTTGCCGTCCTGCCCTGCTTTAACAGCGAACCGACTATTGCTGTGCAGATATGCGTTTTTCCGCAGCCCGACTGACCGCCGATGTAAAACCAATCTACGGGATTTGTTGCGAAATCCTCGGCGCATTTCTTTATGTAAGCCTGCCATTCGCTCTTGACAATATATGTTCCGAAATTGTACCTTTCAATCAGCCTTGCAAGTCCGCTTTTCTTAATTCTCTTAAGCTCTACTCTCACCTTTAAGCACTCGCAGGGTCGGCTAACCACCTCAAAGGTTTCTGTACCGCAAAAATCCCTTTTTACTGTGCTGTATATCGTACCCTTGTTTTTGCATTTATCGCAGTCATAGCCTGTCAGCCTGCCTGTTTGCGCATTAAAAATATCCGCCTCTCGCTGTGCCTTTTCCTCTGCCGTAAGCTCAGAGTACAACCTCGCCTGTGTTAAACGCTCCTGTGCTCCGTCTTTTGGCAGGTACTTTTGAATTATTCTTTCGTATGCCGTCAACCTCATCACTCCTCTTTAATAACCAACGGTCTATATAGTTTTTTATATCATCAAGCGATTTTCTGCTGTCGGGGTGCAGTTCAAAATACTTAGACATCTTTACGAGTTCGTTTTCAACATCAATCAATGTGTAAATATTTTTTAAATTATTCAACTGAGAAAATGTCACTTGATAATCACTTTCATCTTTCAACAATAAAGAAATAAAAACATCGGTTTTCTTTTCTTTTTCTTTTATTTTATTTACTTTTATTTGTGGCATATTTGTTGCAGAAACTTCGGTTTCTGTTGCAATAACCTTAGTTTCTGTTGCAGAAACACCGTTTTTGGGTGCATTTATTAAAGCCGCCTCGCAATTTTCTTTTCCGAGCAGCCAAAATTTTGATTTATCCACCTTGTTCCTAACAGTCACTGAATCGTAGCGTCGCTGAATTCCGACAGAGGTCATAACATTTTGCCGCAGGAGGTCTTTGTCAAATAAGCCTATATCCGCACAATAATCTATAACTTGTCCCACAAGGTTTTTGTTTTTAATCCATTTAGCACCAATGTCCCTGCACAAAGTCAAACACACCTGTTGTAAAGGCACATCAAGAAAATACCCGTTTTCGTAAACATACTGCAAACAGAAGTCGTATATCGTGTATCCCAACGGCCCGTATTGATTTAACAGATCCATTATTTTAAAATCGTTTCTCCTGTTTGTGTCTGACGGGTAATAGTCCAAGCCTTTTTTAGCCGGTCTTGCCATAGACATCAATCCTATTCAATTTAGTTTTTTAGTTTAATTTTATTTGTTTTAATTTTTATTTGCTTAATTATTCGCTCGTTTAATTCGTTCATTCGTTTTTATTTATGATTTGGATTTATAATTAAAAATCCCCCTATATCTATTATAGAACATTTGTTTGCATATTTCAAGAGCAACTTTTTCGCCCAAATCTTACCGTAACGCAGATAATCGGCATAAAACCGCACAATGATAATTTTGAAAACTATTACGAAAACATTGACATTATCAGCAAGGTTTACCCTGTGTTTTTAAGCGATACCGATTATCATGCTTATTACTACTATGACAAGGTAATGGAAAACTCTATGTTCCCACTTACCCTGGTAAGCGACAACTATACGCTTATGATTTCTTATGACCTGAAATACGCAAGCCGTCAATTTTCAAACTGAACGAATGTGGCTTTGCAAAACCGTTTTATGATTTTGCCTCGCATTTATGCGATACGGATATGGTGCTTTCAAATGACGAGAGCATAGAATTTATTGAAAACTGCATAAAAGACATACTATGACAAGCGGGTGTTGCTTTTTCGGCAACACCTTTTTTATTATAATTTTAAATAAATAAATCATAATAACAGCATAATGCTTAATTTGCGAGAGCATAAATATTTTGCAGAAATTTTGAAAACATATGCAAATTTTTGTGTAAGTTGATTGATTTTTTTAAAAAAATATGTTATAGTCTAAGAATAGATAACAAAACAGCGGATTTTATTAAAAATATTTTATATACATTTAGCAAAGGAGGATATGAATGGCAAAGGATATGCTGGAGGCTGTATATCAAGCCGAGGAGGAATGTAAACAGCGTGAAACCAATGCAAAGGCTAAGTCTGCGCAAAGAATAGAGCAGGCAAAAGCCGAGGCGGCACAGGCGGTACTTCTGGCAAAGGAAAATGCTCAGAAAAGCGCCGGGGTTCTTTTTGAAAAAACTATGAGCGAGAACAGACAGGAGCTTAAATCAGCCTGCGAAAAGGCTGATTTTGATTGCGAAATACTCTCGCAAACCGCAGACAAAAACCGCAGTCGTGTAATAGACGAGGCTATTAAAATACTTGCTTTATAGCTAAAAAAGCGTGGTGATAAACATTGGCAAAACTTAAAATGAAGTCGGTTCAGATTATTGCGCTGCGGCAGGACAGAAAGCGACTTCTCGAACATTTGCAGGATTCGGAACTGATGCAGATTGAAAAAACCGAAACCTGTAAAAAAGGGTACGGCAAAATTGATATGACCTCACAAATTCAGATTTTTGAGAGGAATGTTAATCTGAGCGAAAACGCTTTGAAAATTCTCGACAGATATTCTCCCGAAAAGAAAAGTATTCTTTCGGCTTTCAGCGGCAGACGAGAGATTGACCCGGACGAAATCGGAGTTATAGCCTCTCACGCAGGAGAAGTGATTGATGTATGCAACAGAATCTGCGAGCTTAACAAGAAAATTGCCGACAACGAGGCTGAGCGAATACGAATAAAAACCGCCCTTGCTCAGCTTGAGCCTTGGAAAAATCTTGACATACCCATAAATACGCAGGACACAAAGACGACCGCCGTATTTATCGGCACAATTCAAAAGGAATACAACGAGGTATCGCTTTCAAAGGCGCTTGCCGGGATTGCTCCAAAGCTTGACTTCGACATTGAAATTGAATTTGCAGGCGAGGGTCTTACCTGCCTTGTGCTGTTTGCCCCCGTTGCACAAAGGGAGCTTGCGGAAAGCACACTTCGTGACATTGGGTTTGCCAAGCCGATTACAAGCGGAAATCTTACACCGCTTGCCGAAACAAAACGGCTGACGGAGCAAAAACAAAAGCTGAGCGAAAGCAGTGAAAACGCAAAGAAAGAGATAATTTCTTTTGCAGACAGGCGCAAGAAAATTAAAGACACGCAGGATTACTTCAGAATACGAGCCGACAAGTATGCCGTTATCGGCGAGCTTTGGCACTCACGAAATGTATTTGTCATTACGGGATATATTCCTGAGGAGGACTGTCAGAAATTGGAAAGGCTTTGCGAAAGGGTTTCCTCCTGCTATATAGAATTTGGCGAGGCTGACGAGGAAAAAGCACCTGTAAAGCTGAAAAACAACCGCTTTGCCGCTCCTGCGCAAAGCATTGTCAATATGTACTCTCCGCCGTCACACTATGACATTGACCCTACCCCACTGCTTGCGTTTTTCTTTTACTTTTTCTTTGGAATGATGTTCTCGGACGCAGGCTACGGACTTCTCATGGTGATAGGCACGGCACTTGCAATTAAAATTTTTAAACCCGACACCCAAATGAAAAACAGCCTTAAACTCTTTCAGTATTGCGGAGTTTCCACCTTTATATGGGGACTTATTTTTGCAAGTTTCTTTGGTGACGCTCCCGCCACTCTCTACAACTACTTTACCGGCGGAAATATTACAATGAAAGAGATTTTCCCATGGCCCACCATTGACCCGCAAAAGGACGCACTTATGCTTATGATAATCTCCATAGCGTTCGGACTTGTTCACATTCTCGTGGGTATGGGCTGTAAATTCTATGTCTGCCTTAAACACAAGGATTACGGCGGCGCATTCTTTGATACAGGCTTGTGGATGCTTATGCTCGCAGGCTTTGCCGTTCTCGCTGTGGGTATGGCAGTGGGTCAAACCCTCATTTACATTGGCGCAGGCATTGCCATTGCTTGTGCTGTGGGACTTGTGCTTACTCAGGGCAGGCACAAAAAGGGATTTGGCAAGGTTATAGGCGGACTTGCTTCCTTGTATGACATTACGGGTTACATCAGCGACCTGTTAAGCTACTCAAGACTTCTTGCGCTCGGACTTACAACGGGCGTTATGGCGCAGGTGTTCAATATGCTGTCAACTATGTTTGGCAAAAGCTGGTTTGGCATTATTTTACTGATTATTGTGTTCGTGATAGGACACGCAATAAATATCGGACTAAACGCACTCGGTTCGTATGTTCACACAATGCGACTTCAGTATGTTGAAATGTTCGGAAAATTTTACGAGGGCGGCGGCAAGGAATTTAAGCCGTTTAAGCTCAACAGCAAATATATAAAAATCAAGGAGGATAAATCAAAATGAATGGAATATTTTTCGCACTTTTAGGCGCATCAACAGCAACAGCACTTGCAGGAGTAGGCTCGGCAAAGGGTGTAGGCTCTGCCGCACAAGCCGCAATGGGAGTTCTCTCCGAGGACTCGTCAAAGTTCGGTAAAATGCTCGTGCTCACACTTCTCCCGGGTACTCAGGGACTTTACGGCTTTATCGTAGGCTTTCTTATTCTTGTAAGCGGCGGTGTTCTCGGCGGCGATATGCCAACCCTCGGTCAGGGACTTGCCTACTTTGCCGCATCTCTTGCTATCGGCATCGGCGGTATGATTTCAGGCTTTGCTCAGGGCAGGGCTGCCGTATCGGGTATTGCACTCAGCGCAAAAGATGACTCCAACTTTTCAAAGGCTATGGTTTCCGTAACCCTCGTTGAGATTTACGCTCTTCTTTCGTTTATAGTTTCACTCCTCGTTGTTATTACTGTTCCAAGCCTTAATATTTAACAGCGATATGATTATTACGATAGAAAGGTGGAATCACTTTGAACAGCGGTGACAAAATTTTAAATCGCATAAAACTTGACTGTGACGCAAGGATTAGCGAAATTAATGCCGAAACAGATAAAAAATGCGCACAGACAGCGGCGCAGGCAAAGCTCGATTCCGATAAGATTTCTGCTGAAATTGCCGACAAAGCACAACTAAAGGTCAAGCAAATGAGGGCGGCGTCCAAAAGCCGCTGCGAACTTGAAACACGCAATGCCTTTCTGAAAAGGCGGCGTGAGGAGATTGACAAAACATACAATGAAATTTTAAATAAAATTAACAATCTTTCAGATGAGGAATACTTTGAACAGATTTACACATTTGCCAAAAAGCTCAGCGGCAAAAGCGGAGTTGTAATGCTCGGCAAAAGGGATTTAAACCGACTTCCCAAGAATTTTATCGCAAGGCTTGCAGACTGCGGCGTAAAGGCAGAGCTTTGCCCCACTCCCTGCGACATTGAAAGCGGCTTTATTCTCAAATGCGGCGACATTGAAGAGAATATGGATTTCTCGGCGATTTTGTCTGAAAAACGGGATATTATCGAGGATTTTATAAATCAAGAGCTGTTTAAGGCATAAGGAGGGTAAGGATGGCATTATCTTATGAATTTTCCATCGGCTCCGTCCGTACAAAAGAAAAAAATCTGTTTACAAACGGCGACATTGAGCATATGCTTGCCTGCGAAAGCGAGGGCGGGCTTTGCCGATACCTGAGCGACAAGGGATACGGTGACGGCAGCGACATTGAGGAAATTTTAAAGTCGCACAGCCAGAGCGTGTGGGACTATATAAGGCGAACCGCACCCGACTTTGCGGTATTCACTCCGTTTTTGTATCTTAACGATGTTCACAACATTAAGGCGGTTTTAAAGGGTACGCTTTCGGGCAGGGAGTATGCGCATCTCATTACAGAGCCGAGTGTTTTTTCGGCTGACACACTCACAACCGCAGTTGAGAACAGGAAATTTTCGCTCCTCGGCGAGGATTTAAGCGCCCCTGCCGACAAAGCCTATGAGGTACTCGCACATACGGGGGATGCAAGGCTCAGTGACGCAATTCTTGATAAGGCATTTATGGAGCTTATCATCAGGACGGCGGAAAAATCGGGCAGCGAATTTATGGCTCAATATTTTAAAACAACCGTTTTCTACAACAATGTAAAAATAGCCATAAGAGGAGCTAAGGCGGACTGCGACAGAGATTTTTTTGAAAATGCAATATGCGGGGTGCAGGATTTCCCTCGCACAAAGGTTATAGACGCAAGCGTAAAGGGAGTGGAGCCGCTGCTCGATGTTCTGAGTAAAATTTCTGCATACGGCTGCAGCAAGGCGGCAGAGGAATACAAGCACTCGCCGTCAGCCTTTGAACGATTTGCAGACAACACGCTTATGAGCCTTACAAAAGAAAAATGCAAAGTAAGCGGTGACGGCGCAGACCCCATAACGGGATATCTGATTGCGAATGAAACCGAAAAAAAGGTAATTCACATCATAGCAAGCGGTATACGCACCAAAACCGACTATCAAACTATAAAAGAAAGGCTGCGTGAGGTTTATGGCTAAAAACATTGCCGTTATGGGCGACAGCGAAAGCATTAAGGGCTTTGCGGCAATCGGTATGGATATTTATTCTTGCGATGACAGCGAAAACGCTCCGCAGCTTTTCAGAAAGATTGCTGACGGTGACAACTATGCGGTAATTTTCATTACCGAAGAAATGTTTGAACTTGTTGAAAAAGAGCGCAAAAGATATGAAGAAAAAATGCTGCCTGCCGTTATCCCTATCCCCGGTGTGAGGGGCAATACGGGCATAGGCACAAAGAGGCTGTCGTCTTTTGTAGAAAAGGCAGTCGGTTCGGACATTATCTTCAATGATTGAGGTGTAAATTTTGAAATCAGGAATTATAACTAAGGTGGCAGGCCCTTTGGTAATTGCCGAGGGTATGCGTGACGCCGATATGTTTGATGTTGTGCGTGTAAGCAGTCAGCGACTTATCGGCGAAATAATAGAAATGCATGGCGACAAAGCGTCAATTCAGGTGTACGAGGAAACTTCGGGACTTGGCCCGGGCGAGGCAGTGGAGTCCACAGGCGCTCCGCTTTCGGTTGAATTGGGGCCGGGACTTATCGGCTCGATTTACGACGGTATTCAGCGACCGCTAAACGAAATTATGAAGATTGCAGGCACTAACCTCAAACGAGGTGTAGAGGTTGCGTCACTCGACCATAAAAAGAAATGGCACTTTACTCCGCTTGTGAAAAAGGGCGACAAGGTTGTGGCAGGCGACACACTCGGTACAGTACAGGAAACTCACGCTGTACTGCACAAAATACTTGTGCCAAACAAGGTAAGCGGTGTGGTGGAAAGCATAAGCGAGGGCGACTTTACGATAGACGAAACGGTTGCCGTTCTTAAAACAGACAAGGGCGCTACTGATGTGACAATGTGCCAAAAATGGCCTGTTCGCGTGGGCAGACCGTACAAGAGAAAGCTCTCGCCCGATATTCTCCTTACAACGGGACAAAGACCGATAGATACACTCTTCCCACTTGCAAAGGGCGGTGTGGCGGCTGTACCGGGGCCTTTCGGCTCAGGCAAAACGGTGGTTCAGCACCAGCTTGCAAAATGGGCGGCGGCAGATATTATCGTATATATCGGCTGCGGCGAGCGTGGCAACGAAATGACGGATGTACTGAACGAATTTCCCGAACTGAAAGACCCACGCACAGGCAACTCGCTTATGGAGAGGACTGTGCTGATTGCAAACACCTCGGATATGCCGGTTGCGGCTCGTGAGGCATCCATTTATACAGGCATAACCATTGCGGAGTATTTTCGTGATATGGGATACACGGTTGCGCTTATGGCGGACTCAACCTCTCGCTGGGCAGAGGCACTCAGAGAAATGTCGGGCAGACTTGAAGAAATGCCGGGTGAGGAGGGTTACCCTGCTTATCTTGGCAGCCGACTTGCTCAGTTTTACGAAAGGGCAGGCAGAGTTATTGTAAACGGCAGTGATGACACAGAGGGGGCACTTTCGGTTATAGGTGCGGTGTCGCCTCCTGGTGGTGATATTTCAGAGCCTGTATCGCAGGCAACGCTTAGAATTGTTAAGGTGTTCTGGGGACTTGACGCAAACCTTGCGTACAAAAGACACTTCCCCGCTATAAACTGGCTTACAAGCTATTCGCTTTATACGGATCAGCTTGCCGACTGGTTCGCTAAAAATGCCGCTCCCGACTTTATGGAGCTGCGTGGCAGAATAATGTCGCTTTTGCAGGAGGAGAGCGAGCTTCAGGAAATCGTAAACCTTGTTGGTATGGACGCACTCTCTGCTCCCGACCGACTTAAACTCGAAACCTCAAGGTCTATCAGAGAGGACTACCTGCACCAAAATGCCTTTGACCCGACCGACACCTACACCTCGCTTAACAAGCAGGTGCTTATGATGAGGGCAATTCTCACCTACTATGACAAGGCAAGAGAGGCGCTTGCAAACGGCGGCGACATTGAAATGCTTGTTAATCTGCCCGTTCGTGAGCGCATAGGCAGATATAAATATGAGCCTGAGGACAAGGTTCATGACGAATTTGAATTTATTAAGGCTCAGCTTGAAGCCGAAATTAAGGAAGTTCTTGAAAGGAGTGAGGACTGATGCCAAAGGAATACCGCACAATACGAGAGGTTGCAGGCCCACTTATGATGGTAAGCGATGTTGAGGGCGTAACATATGATGAGCTTGGCGAAATTGAACTGCCAAACGGAGAAACCCGCCGCTGTAAGGTGCTTGAGGTGGACGGCACAAACGCACTCGTTCAGCTTTTTGAATCCGCCGCAGGCATTAACCTTGCCAATTCAAAGGTGAGATTTTTAGGCAGGTCTATGGAGCTGCCCGTTTCTCCCGATATGCTTTCAAGAGTTTTTGACGGACTTGGAAATCCGATAGACGGCGGCCCTGCGCTCATTCCCGAAAAAAGGCTCGACATAAACGGCACACCTATGAACCCTGCCGCAAGAAACTATCCGCAGGAGTTCATTCAAACGGGAATTTCTGCCATTGACGGACTTAACACCCTTGTACGAGGACAAAAGCTGCCGATTTTCTCGGCATCGGGTCTGCCCCACGCTCAGCTTGCCGCTCAGATTGCAAGACAAGCTGCCGTAAGAGGCAAAGACGAGCAGTTCGCCGTAGTGTTTGCCGCAATGGGCATTACCTTTGAGGAATCCGACTACTTTGTGCAGTCCTTTAAAGAAACGGGAGCGATAGACAGAACGGTAATGTTTGTAAACCTTGCAAACGACCCTGCCATTGAGCGTATAGCAACTCCGAAAATGGCGCTTACCGCCGCAGAATATCTGGCATTTGACAGGGGTATGCATGTACTTGTAATAATGACCGACATTACAAACTATGCCGACGCACTCAGAGAGGTTTCGGCGGCACGCAAAGAAGTGCCGGGCAGACGAGGCTACCCCGGATATATGTATACAGACCTTGCCACCCTGTACGAGAGAGCAGGCAGATTAAAGGGCAAGGAGGGTTCAATCACACTTATTCCTATTCTTACAA
Source organism: Eubacterium sp. OM08-24 (assembly GCF_003438075.1). GTDB lineage: Bacteria > Bacillota > Clostridia > Oscillospirales > Acutalibacteraceae > Ruminococcoides. The sequence continues at coordinate 828,405 of NZ_QSTA01000001.1, forward strand.
TGCCGGAGGATGACAAAACTCACCCTATCCCCGACCTTACGGGATACATTACAGAGGGACAGATTATTCTTTCTCGTGAGCTTTACAGAAAGGGAATTACTCCGCCTATTGATGTTCTTCCGTCGCTTTCAAGACTAAAGGACAAGGGCATTGGCCCTGACAGAACCCGTAAAGACCATGCGGCAACCATGAACCAGCTTTTTGCCGCATATGCACGAGGAAAAGACGCAAGAGAGCTTATGGTTATTCTCGGCGAGGCGGCGCTTACGGATATGGATAAAAAGTATGCCGAATTTGCCGAGGCATTTGAGAGAGAGTATGTGTCGCAAGGCTATGACACCAACCGCTCGATTGAAGAAACGCTTGATATTGGCTGGAAACTTTTGCATATTCTGCCGAGGAGCGAGCTAAAGCGAATAAAGGACGATATGCTCGATGAATTTTACGGAAAAGAATGACGCATTGAAGGTGTTTACAGATGGCAGTTTTAAATGTTAATCCCACCAGAATGCAGCTTAGCAAGCTGAAAAAGCAGCTTGCAACGGCTACTCGTGGTCATAAAATGTTAAAAGACAAGCGTGACGAGCTGATGCGCCGTTTTCTTGACCTTGTAAAGGAGAACAAGGCACTCAGAGAAAAGATAGAAAACGAGCTTGCTGAGTGCGGCAACCACTTTGTGAACGCAAGTGCGGTTATGTCTAAAGAGGCGCTTGACGCCGCATTGATGTCGCCAAAGCAGAGAATAAACCTTGAAATTTCATCAAAAAATGTAATGAGCGTGGATATTCCGCAGTTTACCACAAGCACACGAACGAGCAGCGAGGGAGATATTTTCCCCTATGGCTTTGCTTTTACTTCGTTTGAGCTTGACGATGCGGTAATGAGCCTGAACGACCTATTGCCCGACCTTATTCGTTTGGCAGAGATTGAAAAAAACTGCGAGCTGATGTCGGCAGAGATTGAAAAAACACGCCGCCGAGTAAACTCGCTTGAGCATGTTATGATACCGAGGTATCAGGAAACGATAAAGTACATTTCAATGAAGCTTGAGGAAAACGACCGCAGCAGCCGAACAAGGCTTATGAAAGTAAAGGATATGCTGCTCGATAAGGCGCACCACTATTCAGAACATTAGAATTTACAACAATAAACCGCACTTATGTAATTGCATAGGTGCGGTTAGGTTTTTGATGAATTAATGCGCAAAGCATAGTTTTATAAAATATTTTACACTTAACATTGTGTAATAACAAAATAAAAGCCAGGCATTACAAAACTTTCTGCAATGTTTGGCTTTTATGTTATGTCAGCAAAAATCTGTTTACCTGCATAGTGCAAATTCGGTACGCTTTTTCATATCCTTTGCTCTTTCGTCCGAAACATAAATTCGTGAGCGTATTTTTGCCACGCAGTCATCATTGCAGGCATCAACAAACACGCTGAATACATTTGATTCATCTCTGAGAATGTAGTCGGCACATTTGCCGAGGATTTACCGCTTACATTAGGCGAGGCTGAAAATCCCTTTAAATCAACATTCATAATGCTTTTTATGGTGTTGATAGCCGCAAGTCCGTCTGCGCCTGCCTTTTCGCAAAGAGAGGCAAGTTTTGTCCACTCGTCTTCGTTACTGCCCATAATAGAGGCAATAATTACCTTGGTGGGATAATTTTCCTTTAGCTTTTTGAAAAAATCAAGATTTTCTTCAAGAGAATAGGTTGATATCTGTTCAATATTTTTAAAACCGACAAAAGCCGTGTCTTCCTTGTCAAGCTCTGAAAATCGGGAAGAAACCTCGTTTGGAGTAAACACACCGATTGTTTTAAACGCTACTCCTGCCCAGCCCTCGTCAAAAGCCTTGGCTACCATTTCGTAATTACTGCCGACTACCGAGGACGAAAGGAAAAATGGATTTTCACACCTTACTCCGCAAAGGTCTGTGCTCAAGCACAATGCGTAAAACGACAGCTATGTTTTGCCGACATTATTTTGTATGTTTTTATTTACAACAGACAACTTGCGCATAATATTGCCGTTGCTTAACGATATTTTACTATGTTTTGCATACAAAAAATTACGAACCTGTTTATCAGCTAAAAACAAGTCCGTAATTTTAAAAATCAAATCAGATTATAAATTGTTTTCCTTTGTCTTTCTTCTCTTATGCTTTTTCTCTGTGAGGGGAGTCATACTCTTGGCACAAATAAGCATTGTGGAAGAATTGTGGAGCAATGCCGACATTGACGGAGAGATAATGCCCAAAAAGCCCGATGCCATTAATGCCGAATTAAAGCCGACGATAAATCTGTAATTTCGGTTAATTCTGTCCATTAAGGCTGTACTTATGGTTCTGATTCTTGCAAGCTCTGTAAGGTCTGTACCCTTGATTGTAATGTCTGCGGTTTCCCTTGCAATATCCGAGGCATCTCGCATAGCAACCGATACATTCGCCGCCGCAAGTGCAGGGGTATCGTTGATACCGTCACCAACCATAATTACGCCCTTGCCGCTCTTTTTAAGCTCCTCAACATACTTATGCTTGTCCTCAGGCAAAACCTGACATCTGTATTCTGTAATGCCGAGCATTTCTGCGGTCATTTGTGCGGCTTTCTGGCTGTCGCCCGTAAGCATAATAACCCTTTCTATGCCCTGATTTCTGAGCATTTCAATGGCTTTTGCCGCCTCTGCCCGTGGTGGGTCGCTAATGCACAACGCACCCACAAGCTCGCCGCCTATGGCAAGATAAAGCACCGAGCAAGCGCCCGACTTTTCATCAATAATATTCTGCTGTTCCTCGGTTACGGTAATCTGCTCGTCCTCAACCACAAAGTGCTTGCTGCCGATTACTGTCTTTTTGCCATGGAGTGAAGTGGCTATTCCGTGAGCTACAATATATTCAACATCTGTATGCTCTTCTATGTGAGAAAGTCCTCTTTCGCTTGCGGCATTTACAACGGCATTTGCCACGCTATGCGGAAAATGCTCCTCAAGGCAAGCGGCTATTGTGAGAATTTCGTCCTCCGAATAATCGCTGAAAGAAATTACCTTTTCGAGTTTTGGCTCTGCGTTTGTGAGCGTACCTGTTTTGTCAAAAACAATGGTGTCAGCGTGAGCGTAAGCCTCAAGATACTTGCCGCCCTTTACTGTAATATCGTGGTCGGCAGCCTCTTTTATCGCCGAGATTACGGCTATCGGAGTAGACAGCTTAATTGCACACGAATAGTCTACCATAAGCAAGGATACCGCCTTGGTAATATTCCTTGTGAGAATTAATGTTGCCAAAAATCCCAAAAAGCTGAACGGCACAATGCGGTCTGCCAAGGTTTCGGCTCTGCTCTGCACTCCTGCCTTCAGGTTTTCGGAATTATCAATAAGCTCAATAATCCTGCTGATTTTTGTGTTTGACGAAAGCGCCTTTACATTAACAACAATGTTGCCGTCCTCAATCACAGTGCCGGCAAATACGGTTATTCCCTCTCGCTTGGCAACAGGCAGAGGCTCGCCTGTCATAGACGCCTCGTTTACGGTTGCCTCACCCGACACAACAACACCGTCAACAGGGATAACATTGCCTGTCTGCACTCTGATATTGTCGCCCTCCGAAAGCTCGGAAATAGGAATAAGCACATCCGAATTATCGGCGGTTACAAGCCACACCTTGTCGGTTTTAATTGCAAGGCTGTCGGTAAGCACAGCCTTTGTGCGAGCGTGGGTATAATCCTCAAGCATACCCGATACCGAAAGCAAGAACATAATAGTGCCTGCGGTCTTAAAGTTTCTTTGCAGCAGGCAGGTTGCAATAGACGCACCGTCAAGCACATCTACATTGAGCTTGCAGTTCCACAAAGCCTTTAAGCCTTTCTTTATGTATCGGATACTTCTGTAAATTGTAATTACAGTTCTGATTGGTGCAGGCAAAATTAAATTTTGCAAAAATCTTTTTGCAATGCACGAAATCAGATTTGTTTTAAAATTATTGTCAATATCCTTAACGCTGACAGTTTTCTTTGCCTTTACAGGCACAAGCGAACTGCGCTCTATTGAGGCAACCACATTGATTACATTCTGACGATAACCGCTGCTGTACATAACAAGGATACCGCCGTTTTCGGCATTTACCTCAACCTTTTTTACATAGCTTTTTTCAATTAATAAATTATAAATATAACCCTCATACGCCTTATCAAAAGCATATGCGCCGCAACGAAATCTGATTCGCTGCGGCTTATCATACACAATAGAATATTTCATTATTCTTCAACTTCTGCTTCAGTTTCTTCTGCAATGCCTGCCTCGGTCTTTGCGTCGTAGCAAAGGTCGGCTGCCTCATCCTTCATACTCTGGAACTTAGCTTTTGCGTCCTTCTGGAGCTTCATACCCTTGGCAAGACCTGTTACTGCTGCGCTGCGGGTCTTTGGTGAAGTAAATACTTTTTTACCAACGATAACTGCTGCCGCACCTGCAACAACACACCATAATTTTTCATTTTTTAAAAAATTCTTCATAACTGTTCCTCCTAAGATTTTGATAATTATATTATACTCATTTGTCGAAATTTGTCAATAATACAGACGAAAAATCATCTGTCTTTTGTAGACTATCCCAAACTGACATCTAAAATCATCATAATTACAAACCCAACGGCAACACCTATTGTGCCGACATTTGAGTGGTTTCCGCTTTGCGATTCGGGAATAAGCTCCTCTGTAACAACATAAATCATTGCTCCTGCCGCAAATGACAAAAGATACGGCAATATTTGCGTTACAATTCCTGCAAAAATCAGTGTAATTATCGCACCTATCGGTTCAACAACACCCGAAATCACACCGTAATAAAACGATTTTATTTTGGAACAGCCGCCGTCCTTGAGCGGCAAAGATATTATTGCGCCCTCAGGGAAATTTTGAATTGCAATTCCTATGGCAAGCGAGATTGCGCCCGCAACGGATATGCCTGTATTCTCGGTAAGTGCTCCTGCAAGCGTTACGCCCACCGCCATACCCTCCGGAATGTTGTGCAGGGTAACCGCAAGCACAAGCATGGTGTTTTTGGAAAGCCTTGTTTTTACGCCCTCGGGTTTGTCGCTGTTTAAATGCAAATGCGGAATTACGCTGTCGAGCAAAAGCAGGAAAACTATGCCGAGCAAAAAGCCGATTGCAGACGGCAGCCACGCAACTGTATTTTGCTTTTCCGCCATTTCTATTGACGGAATTATCAGCGACCATACAGACGCCGCTATCATAACGCCTGAGGCAAATCCGAGCAAGAATTTTTGGAATTTCTCGTTGATTTTATTTTTGGTAAAGAAAACCATTGCAGAACCCAAGGAAGTGCCCAAAAACGGAATTAAGAGTATTGCTGTTTCTTGTAAAAGCATTTTTCACCGCCTTTCACCTAATTTTATGCTAAAAGATAAGCGAATATCTTTTATTGCTAAATTTTCCGGCCTGCCGCCTGCTGACGGGCATTAACAAAGCTCCTGTAAATGCCGCCCTCCTGCATAAGCTGAGTGTGTGTGCCGAGCTGAGCAATTTTGCCGTTTTCCACAACTGCGATTTGGTCTGCGTTGCGAACGGTTTTTAGCCTATGCGCAATCATAATGATTGTTTAGGGCTTTGGTTTTTTCGACCGCATTTTTAAAGTTTTCTTCATAGCCGATAAACATTCCAAGGGTTGAGCAAAAGCCGAGCACGCTGAAAGTAGCCTTGTGCGAAAATGCCGTTGAAACTGAATGAAAAATCTCAGCTATAACAAACGAGCCTGCAATCATTGCAATTTCAATAAGATAGGTTTTTAGGTCTTTTTCACCGTTTATCAGCCTGTTGATAACATCGCCGATGATAAAAAACGGTATCAGCTTGAACAGTACATTAAAAACCGCAAGCACAATGCTGAGCGCATAGAGAATTTTTTGCTTGCCTGCCCACTGCATAATCCAAGCTGCCGGGGATTTTTCTTTTTCCATTATTTCACTCTCCTTTAAATTCAGTTAGTTTGAGCTAACTTTTTGTTTAAAAAAATTCGTATCAGTAAGTAGATACGAAATTTTTTATTGATTTAAAACGAAATTCCAAAAAGTTTTTCCCAACCGCCGGTATAAAACTTTTTCAGCATTTTTACACGCTCAACAGCCTTGCTTTTTTCCATATCGTGAGCCACAATCTCAAACATTGCCGAAAACATTCCGCTTGACACCATATGGACAAAGTCTTTGTCAAGCCTCGGAATATTTGTACCGCTGTTTCTCATATCCTCAATAAACCTAAGTGTTGAGTCGGTTTCCTTTTCAACAAGATTATGAATAAACGAAGTAAAAGGTGTGCCGTCTGCCTTGCACAGCAGCAGCTTAAAATTATCATAATGCTCGTAAATGTAATCAAGCATTTCGGAAATAGAATCGGTAGAAACCCTTATCATTGCTTTTTGCTGTTCTTCGCTCGTTAAGGTTTGGAAATTCTGCAATGTAACATCGTAAATTGAATATATTTTGTTTGCATACGGTTCAACAAGGGCGGCAAAAAGCGATTCTTTAGTAGAATAATACTTGTAAAAAGCACCCGTAGTCAGTCCTGCATTTTTAACTATCTGCCTTAATGAGGCATTGGCAAAGCCTTTGTCCATAAACTCAGCAAGCGCCGCCTTTTCAATTTTTATCTTTGTGTCTTCATTGCCTGTCATTTACTTTACCTCACAACAAAAAGATAACAGCGTTATATAACACTGTTATCTTAACATCAATTTATTGATTTGTCAATATGCAGTCTAAAAAATATTGTTGTAAAAAACAAGCGATAGCTGAAAACTACCGCTTGTAAAAATATGCTGTTAATTATTTATAATAACAGTTATGTATAATAGGATATATATTGCAGTCTGTATTAAATATCCATTGCAATGTATAATTGAATCTCGGTTGCATCAAAAATTGTGAGCTTACCGTCGCTGTTCATATCAACACAATTAAAGAGTTCTCTGTTTGTTTCATCTATATAGGCCGAGCCGTCATTATTTAGCTGATCAACCAAGTGTCTTTGCAAATATGTAACATCGTTTACATTTACAATGCCGTCTTGGTTTGCGTCGCCTTTTAAATATTGCTTATTCTGAACAAGAGCATATACACTCAAATGGTTGGTGGTAAATACATAACATCCGTCTATATATTCTGCGTTCATATCTTCGGCTGTGCCGTCATCCTTTAGCCACATTACCTTGCAATCTTTTACATCACTTGGAATTTTTATTGTTATTGCTCCGTCAGGCTGTATAGCTATGCCGTCCTTTTGCAAAGTAATGTCATATGTAGCAACTGATTTTTCATAGGTATTTTCCAGCTTACTTACATTTAAATCGGCATTACTATTTACCACACCACTGACTGATATGCTTGTAGCTTTGTCGGTTAATGTTCTTTCCTCAGCAAGATTTATAAATTCAAATCCATTATTAAGAGCATATTCTTCTGCAGCTGTATTTTTGTAACCGTAAATTGTTAAATTGTCGCAATACATAAACGCACATTCCCCAATGCTTGTAACACTATCAGGGATTGTTATGCTTGTCAGACTTTTGCAATTTCTAAATGCTCCTTCTCCTATGCTTGTAACACTGTCCGGAATTGTTATGCTTGTCAGACTTTTACAACCGTAAAATGCTCCGTTACCTATGCTTGTAACACAATCAGGGATTGTTATGCTTGTCAGACTTTTACAACCATAAAATGCCTTCTTCTCTATGCTTGTAACGCTATTTGGAATGGTTATATTTTCTAGACTTGTGCAATTTTCAAATGCACTCCCACCTATGTTTGTAACACTGTCCGGTATTGTTATGCTTGTCAAACTTGTGCAATTTTCAAATGCACTCCAACCTATGCTTATAACACTGTTTGGAATGGTTATGCTTGTCAGACTTTCGCAATATTCAAATGCACTCTGGCCTACGCTTTTAACACTATCCGGAATTGTTACGCTTGTCAGACCTTTGCAACATTGAAATGCACTTTCTTCTATGCTTGTAACACTGTTTGGAATTGTTATACTTGTCAGACCTTCGCACCATTCAAATGCACTTTCTTCTATGCTTGTAACACTGTTTGGAATTGTTATACTTGTCAGACCTTCGCACCATCCAAATGCACTTTCTTCTATGCTTGTAACGCTGTTTGGAATTGTTATACTTGTCAGATTTGTGCAATCATAAAATGCTCTGTAGCCTATGCTTGCAACACTATCAGGAATGACTATATTAGTATTAGCAGGCATATCGCCTTTATATCTATATAATATTTTTCCAATATATACTATACCATCCGGCTTAGAATCATACCAAGGTGTATTATCGAAAGCCTCTAATCCAATACTTGTAATACTATTTGGTATTGTTATACTAGTCAGACTTGCGCAATCATAAAATGCACACCAGCCTATGCTTATAACGCTGTCTGGAATGGTTATGCTTGTAAGACTTGTGCAACCGTAAAACGTATAATTTCCTATGCTTGTAACGCTGTTTGGAATGGTTATGCTTGTAAGACTTGTGCAACCGTAAAACGTAAAATTTTCTATGCTTGTAACGCTGTTTGGAATGGTTATGCTTGTAAGACTTGTGCAACCGTAAAACGTATAATCGCCTATGCTTGTAACACCATTAGGGATTGTTATGCTTGTCAGACTTGCACAATAATAAAATGCATCATCGCCTATGCTTGTAACGCTATCAGGAATTGTAATATTGGTCAAATTTTCACAGAAGCAAAAAGCTTTGTAGCCTATGCTCGTAACGCTGCACGGAATGGTTATGCTTGTCAGACTTTTACAACCGTAAAACGTATAATCTCCTATGCTTGTAACGCTGCACGGAATGGTTATGCTTGTCAGACTTTTGCAATTTCTAAATGCTCCTTCTCCTATGCTTGTAACGCTATCAGGAATTGTAATATCGGTCAAATTTTCACAATCACCAAAAGCATCGTTGCCTATGCTCGTAACACTATCAGGTATTGTTATACTTGTTATACCTAAACCATCAAATGCGCAGTCACCAATTCTCGTAATACCGTTGGAGATATTTACAGTATTTATATTTAATTTTAAATACCAAGGACTATTATAGTTGTATGCAACATTATAATCTTCAATATCGCCCTCACCAGAGATATATAATTTTCCGTCGCTATAAAGAGTCCAATAAACTTTATCTCCACATTCTCCTTTATCTATTACAGTAGACGGTAAGTTATATCCAACATTTACCGTCTGCGTTGCGGTAAAGCCGCCGTCTTCTGTTGTTGCGGTTACAATAACCGTACCTTTGCCCTTTTGTGAGGCAAAGCCTCCGTCGGACGGAACACTGAGTATAGACGGGTCAGAGCTTGTGTACACTACTTTTTTATTGGTAGCATTTTGAGGATAAACATCAGCGTTAATTAAACAGATATCCTCTGTACTGTTTAAAGTAATTTCAGCATTTTTAAAGGAAATACCCGTAACAGGGATATTTACTTCCGAGTCACCTGATTGAATAGCATCAACAAGCTCGTCAAGTCCGGTAGATTTATAATAATTATCGGCTGATTTTTCTAACAATTCAAGAAGTTTTTTTCTGTTATTTATCTGAGTGTCGCAAAAATTATTAAGCTCGGCGGCATTTTCTATGTTTTCCTTGAAAAATATCTGCTCAACTATGCTATGAATCGGTCCGCCGTCAACAATACCGTCAATAAAGGTTTTTGTATAATCCAATCCATACACCTGATACTCTATGTATGCTTTGTAACACTGAATAAGAATTTCTGCATTTTCAACGGTTCCGTTGCTTTTATAATCGTTATACGATTTATCTAATGCACTTCTGAAATATGTATCAACTATATACAATACAAGTAATTTGAAATTATTTGAGGCAGTTTCGCTGGAGTTAAACAATACATCCAATGTCATTTTTTCAATATCTATCGCAGCTAATATCGGAGCAATCGGACTGTCTTTTACAATTAAGTCCCAGGCTGTATCCAAAAAATTATTCCAGATTTTTTCCATTAATTTACCGCTTACATAATCTATTGATGTTTCTTCCATATGTGCTATTATATCATCAACAGCCTTTGTAAAGTATTCATTGTCTGTAACTTTTGATTTCGCCAATTTTAACATCTCAATGCGCTCAGATTTTGCATTAAGCAAAACTTGATATTCAGAAACTGCTTCAACTAACTCAACAGCATTTGAGCAGCCTGATGACAATGTACCCAATAGCTCTTTACTTATTTTTATGTCATCAATATTTGAAATAATGTTTTCATACTCATCTTTTGGTATTTCTTTTAGCTGTTTTAAAAAATCCTTATATGACGGATTTTCAAATTTATCAATATATTTATCAGCTAACTTGTCATATATTGATGTAGCTAAACTCATTTCCTGACTGTTCAAAACTCCGGAAGTATCTAACTGCTTTTGATCATATTTTAAAAAGCCCATAAGCATAACTTCATAAAAATATGATGGATTTCTTTGAAAATCAGAATTAAATGCAGCATTCCAAAAGTTTGAAGTCCAACAAAGCACACCATCATCTAACATAAGCTCCGTTAGAGTGTAGTAAAGCGGATCCTGCATACTTTTTAATAAGTTATAATAACTATCTCCATCATTGTTATAACCGTTTGCTATAATATTTGCCTGAAATAATGGTACACCGGTTTTTTCAACACCGCTGCTTTGAACATTCGTTGTAGTTTCTGCGGCATTTACTGATGTAGGAATAAGCCACATACTACTGAAAGTAATTATTCCGGCAAGTAATATTGATAATATTTTTTTCAAAGTTAATTCCTCCTTAAAATAATATTAAATAAATTAGCCTTTTGTTGAAATATAAATCTGAAGTTCGGTTACATCTGCAACTGTGAGCTTGCCGTCCTTGTTCATATCAATGCAGTCAAACAACAGCTTGTTTGTTTCGTCAATAAAAGCCGAACCGTCGGTGGTTTTTTTGCCTGCAATGTGCATTTGCAAGTATGTAACATCATTTACATTCACAATGCCGTCTTGGTTTGAGTCGCCTGTAACGGCTTCATCATCCAATGCAATAAATTCAAATCCATTATCCAGAGCATATTTTTCGGCAGCAGTATTATTGTAGCCGTAAATTTTAAAATCATTTACATGTATATTTCCACCCATTCTAAACAAGTATCCAAATGCGTCAGAATCGATAGTTGTTAATTCTGTTGGTAAAGTCACCTTTACCAAATTAGGGCAATCCATAAACGCACCGTAGCCCACTGTTGTTATGTTTTGCGGCAACGATATATACTGTAAATTTGTATCATCTCTGAACGCATATGGCAATATGTCAGTAACGGTATTTGGTATGTCATAAGTACTTTGCATTTTATTAGGATATTTTACAATTTCTGTTTTATCTTTATTAAGCAAAATTCCATCTACGCTTGAGTAATATTTATTGTTGCTATCAACATTTATACTATAAAGCTTAGTATCGAGCAAAAAGCAAAACACACCAATATATGTTACGCTTTCCGGTATTTCTATACTTTCAAGATTACAGCAATCCCAAAACGCATAATTTCCAACACCTGTAATACCCTCACCAACTATAACCTTCTTAATTCGATTACGGTCCTCATACCAAGGTATTCCTTCTTCGTCATAACCTGATTCATCTTCGTTGATAATTCCGCTTCCACTAATGTGAAGTGTTCCGTTTAAATCAATATTCCACTTAATATCGTTTTGACTTTGGAAATCCGCCAAAGCAACAGGTGCATTGCTGTCAACAGTAGCCGCACTTACTGATAAAGCCGAAAATGCACTTACGGTCATTAATGCTGATAATATTATTGCTGTTATTCTTTTTGTATTTTTCATTGTAATCTCTCCTATCAGTTATTTTTTGAAATATAAATTTGTAAAGCAGTAACATCTGTAACGGTGAGCTTGCCGTCCTTGTTCATATCAATGCAGTCAAACAACAGCTTGTTTGTTTCGTCAATAAAAGCCGAACCGTCGGTGGTTTTTTTGCCTGCAATGTGCATTTGCAAGTATGTAACATCATTTACATTCACAATGCCGTCTTGGTTTGCGTCGCCTGTGAGAATTGTTTTATTAAGTACCAATGCGTAAACGCTTAAGTGGTCTGTGGTAAATACATAACAGCCGTCTGTATATTTTGCGTTCATATCTTCGGCTGTACCGTCATCCTTTATCCACATTACTTTGCAATTTTCTGCATTGCTTGGAATTTTGACAGTAATTGTGCCGTCAGGCTGAATAACAGCACCGTCCTTTTGCAAGGTTATGTCATATGTTGCAACTGAATTTTTAAATGTGTTTTCAAGTTTAGTTACATTTAAAACAGCATCATTTTGCATAACACCACTGACGGTTATACCTGTAGATTTATCAGAAAATATTATATCATCTGCAAGACTTATAAATTCAAAACCATTTTCTTTTGCATAAGTTTCAGCATCTGTACCTTTATAACCCTTGATTGTAAAATCATCAATTTTTATATAATTACCTGTTTCAGTATCTTCATAATATCCCATAGCATAGCTAAGAATTTTTACTACATTTTTAGGAATCATTACACTTTTTAGATTCATACAACCCATAAAAGTATCACTGTTAATATAAAGTACTTTTTTGGGAATGGTAACATTTGTAAGGGTGCTACAATTTTTAAATGTGCCTGCACCTATAGTTATTATATCATCTGGAATTGTAACACTTTTTAAATTTTTACAATTTGAAAAAACATATTCTCCAATTTCTTTAACACTATTTGGTATAGTAATATTTGTTAAGTTTGAACAATCAGAAAAAGCATAGGTACCAATTTCTTGAACACCATTTGGTATAACAATATTTTTTAAACCTGTGCAACCTGTAAATGCAGCTCTGGAAATAATTGTTACACTGTTTGGAATACTAATACTTAAAAGATTTTTACAGTCATAAAAAGCACAGATTCCGATATTTGTTGTTCCTTGTTTTAATTCAATTTTTGCATTTTCAGGCATATTCCCTTTATATGTATGTGCCATTTTCCCTATATATATAACACCATTTGGTTGATTATTATACCATTTTGTTTCTTTAAAAGCATCACTTCCAATATATTTAATATTATCAGTATTCAAAAATCTTATATTAGAAAGGTTACTACAGTTTTTAAAAGCATTCCAACCAATTAACGCAACATTCTTTGGTATTGTAATATCAGTAAGATTTAAACAATTTTCAAAAGCGCCACTAAATATATTAATCACACTATCCGGTATGGATATACTTGCAAGACTTTCGCATTCTGAAAAAGCTCCACTGTCAATTTCAGTAACACCGGCGGGGATTGATATATTTGCAAGATTTTTACATCTATAAAATGCATTATTTGGAATCCATTCGATACCGTTTGAAATCATTACATTAGTTAAATTTTCACATTGACTAAAAATACTATATCCAATTTCAGTAACAGTGTTTGGAATAATTATGCTTTTAAGATTTTCACAATAAGAAAAAGCACCTTCTTTGATAATAATTACACCATTAGAAATGTTTACAGTAGTTATTTCTGTACAAGACTCAAAAGCCCATTCACCAATACTCGTAACCTTTTTCCCGTCAATCTCTTCAGGAATAGTTACATCACTATCATTACCCACATACTTAGATATCTCAACTGTACCATCATCAAGTAATGAGTATTCATAGTCACCGCTTGTTACAAAAGTATCATTTGCCGAAACAGACGAAATATTACTTTCACTCACAGCCGCACTTACGGGCAATGCAGAAAAAGCACTTGTCATCATAAGTGCAGACAGTATTACGGCTGTTATTCTTTTTGTATTTTTCATTGTAATCTCTCCTATCAGTTATTTTCTGAAATATAAATTTGTAAAGCAGTAACATCTGCAACGGTGAGCTTGCCGTCCTTATTCAAATCCAAGCAGTCAAATAATGCTTTGCTTGTTTCGTCAATAAGAGCCGAACCGTCTGTATTTAAGCTGCCGGCAAGATGTCTTTGCAAATATGTAACATCGTTTACATTTACTATACCGTCTTGGTTTGAGTCTCCTGTAACGACTTCATCATCCAATGCAATAAATTCAAATTCATTATCTTGTGCATATTTTTCTGCAGCTGTATTTTTGTAGCCGTAAATTTTAAAATCAGCAATTTTAGATGCCTCAAAGTACATACTATTAGGATATAAGTCATTATAGCCCAATGCGTATTCATTAATTTCAGTTACGCTTTTTGGCAAAGTAATTTGTGTTAAACTACAATCGCAAAAAGACATTGCGCCTACAATTTCTAAATTATCCGGAATATTAATATTTGTAAGACTTGTGCATCCGTTAAATGCATATATTCCAATCTCTTTAAGTGATGACGGAAGATTTACTTTACTTAATTTTTCACAGTCCTGAAATGCCTGTGTATCAATCTTAGTTACCGTATTCGGAATATTTACATTTTCTAATTCGTAACACTGAGAGAACAAGTTATCGGGAATTACATTAAGTGATTTTGGAAGTTTAGCTGTTTTTAACTTTTCACATCCCGAAAAAGCTCCCCCACCTAAGTTGCTTACACTATCAGGTACTACAATGCTTGTAATGCCTGTATTGCAAAATGCCCTAACTCCAATGTAGGTTACACTGTTTGGAATTGTAATATCGGTCAAATTTTCACAGAAGCAAAAAGCATCGTCACCAATATTTGTAACGCTGTCCGGAATGGTTATGCTTGTCAGACTTTTACAACCGTAAAATGCTCTCGAACCTATGCTCGTAACGCTGTCTGGGATTGTAATATCGGTCAAATTTTCACAGTTGCTAAAAGCATCATCGCTTATGCTTGTAACGCTGTCCGGAATGGTTATGCTTGTCAGACTTGTGCAATCATAAAATGTCCAACTACCTATGCTTGATACTACTTTTCCGTCAATTTTTTCAGGTATGGAAACATCTGTATCACTACCCAAATACTTAGCAATTTCAACTGTACCGTCATCAAGAACAGAGTATTTAAAATCTCCACTTACTAAATTATCATCTGCCGAAACAACAGGTGCATTGCTGTCAACAGTAGCCGCACTTACAGATAAAGCCGAAAATGCACTTACGGTCATTAATGCTGATAATATTATTGCTGTTATTCTTTTTGTTTTTTTCATTACAATCTCTCCTTAGAAAAATAATAAAATATTAATTTTATTTACACAAATATTAAATCTGCTCATTAATAATTATACAATATTTACAATGTATTGTTTCAATCAATTGTTACATTAAATGTATTATTTTTTACATATTTCTACAAAAATAAATAAATTCTTTTATTTTCTATTCAAATATGATATACTTATTGCATAATTAATTTGTTTAGGGAGTGAAAGCGCATGAATGTTTTGATATGTGACGATGATATATTAATTAGCAAAAGTTTATCAGATTATATTTGCAATAAATTCAATTACAAAACATTTATTTCCTCAAATCGTACTGATACTATTGACATTGTAAAAAATCACAACATTGACTTGCTTATTATTGATATTATTTTGGGTAATGACAATGGAATTGCTCTTTCAAAAGATGTAAAAAATATTAATCCGAATGTTCAGATTATCTTCATAACAGGCTACGGAAATACATATTACAACGATATTTTTGATAATATAAATCCTCAGGGATTTCTTGAAAAACCAATTCAGTACAATGTCTTAAACTTTTTTATAAAGCAGATTGAGAATAATTATAAAAAGAAAAAAGCAAAGTTAAAAATCTCATATGATTTTAAGGAATATATTATCCCCACAGATAAAATTTTTTACATTCAAAGCTCAAAGCGAATTTGCGAAATAATCACTGAAAGTGAAACCTTCCGTTGCTACAAAAAGCTTTCCGAGTTTTCCGAAGAACTTCCGGATTTTTTCATAAGGTGTCACCAAAGCTACATTGTAAATATAAATTATGTAAAATCACATGAAATCGGGCAATTCACTCTTATAAACGAAATAATTGTCCCGATAAGCAATTCTTATGCTAAAGAGGCTAAGAACCTATATCTTATGAATTTGGGAGGATAAGCAATATGTTACTTGTTTGTCAAACTATATTAGACCTGATTACAACAGTTACATTTCTTCAATTTCCGCTACAAATGCTCAATTTGAAAAAGGACAAGCCTATCTATAAAATAATACTCACAATGTTCGTTGTCTTAACAATGGTTATCTCCTTTTTATCTCGAATAAATGAAGAAATCAATCGAAATCCGTTTAAACCAATTATTATATTTGGTATGTTAGCAGTCTTATTCTATGTATGTTTCAGCAATAAAATATCTCAAAAAACAATTGCTTATGTTCTTTTTCTTGCTTCAATGTGCATAACTGAAATTACTGTAATGGCACTGTTTACATTTATTGGCTTTTCTTTGCGTTATGATAAGGTTGCAAATGCTTGCAGCAATTTTGTCGCAATTCTGGTACTTTGGATTTTCCTTGTAATATGCAAAAAACTTTTCAATAAAAATCTCAAAAACAAAAATTATTCATCAAAAATGTGGCAATTTGATATTATTATTATTTCACAACTCATGTGCAGTTCAGCCATAGCAATATCGGTATACAATAATAACAATTTCGAACTTACAAGTGCCAATATTACATTATGGATTTTTATTTTTGGAACAATTATATGTATGATTATCGGAGACATAGCTCTATACAAGATATTGCTTGTAAATTCAGAAAATCACGAATTGAAAGAGGCTTTGGAGCTTTCTAATTTAAAAAATGTGTTGGAACTTGATTACTATAACAAACTGAAAACAAATATCGCAGAAACAAGAAAAATAAACCATGATATAAGCAATATGGTTACGGTTATGAAAACATTGGTCGACGGTAACGAAAGCACAAACAAAGAGCAGGCAAAAGTGGTAATTCAAGAATTAACAGATACACTCGAAAATAATAAAATCAGAAAATTTTGCGAAAACGAATTGGTAAATATCATTATAATAAACAAATACGATAAAATTAAATCCAACAACATTGAGTTTTCCTGCAATCTGAATATTCCGAATAATATAAATATCAAAAGCACTGACCTTTGCAGAATGTTCACAAATATAATTGACAATGCGACTGAGGCCTGCATAGCTGCAAAAGATAAATCTAAAGCATTTATTATTCTTTCTGCGCAAATTAAAAGCAATAATTTTGTTGTAAAATGTATAAACTATTGCGACACTAATATTCCCAAAGATACTGAAAATCTAACTTCGACAAAGCCAAACCACCATGGACTCGGTATTGAAATATTAAAAAACATCGCCAAATCTTACTCTGGCGATGTTACGATAAGCTGCAAAGATAATACTTTTACAATAGTTACATTACTAAAAATCTAAATAAATACATTATATAACTAACAAACCCGTTTTCTAAACTAACAATAAATTAGCCTTATGAAACGGATTTGTTTTATTTTGCTCAATTTACTTTTTGACTTAATTTCATTCCGAAATCGTTTTTACAAAGAATATAAAATAAACCAGGTGGCAAAGCCATACTGTTGCTAAAAGTATGCAAGGGACGAGTATGCCCTTTATCAGCATTAGCACAAAGCCGAATGTCATAAGTACAGTGACCGAAGTTATGATTTTTACCTTTGTTTTTGTGGTCATTCCCTTTTTGTTTACAAATGACTCAAGGTTCTTTTTATACATTTTTGTATTAACAAACCAATTATGCAATCTTTGCGATGAATTTGCAAAGCAGAACACAGTTGCCAAAAAGAACGGCACTGTCGGCAAAATCGGCAATACTATTCCCACACAACCGAGTGCAAGCGATATACAGCCTAAAACTAAAAATAATATTCTTTTTATTTTCATCTTCTTTCCTCCGAATTTAATAATTTTTGCATAAAGCATTAAAGCCGATATGTTATTGCAAAGTTAGCTTTGGCTAACTTTCAGGTATATTATTGCTTGTTTTTATGCGGCGGTACGGTGCATAAGCAAAGCCGCCGCACCGCCTTAGTTAAATATGGTTCTATAATAAATATAATGGGAATGATGCTGTCTTAAAAATTTTAGCATACTTTAAAGTTTTCCCCTATGTGAGGGGAAAACTTGATAAATTCGTTCTTAACCCAACTTTTGATAAAAAGCCATTATTATAAAATCAGTCTTTATTTGCGAGATTTGCAAGCTGTTTTTTCTCTTTGCCGCTCTCTATAAGGTGGCTGACCGCCATAACAGGGTGATAAAAAATCATTCTCGGGCCTGAAAAACGCATAACCTCTCTTATCTTTTCACGCATTTGCGGCTTGTAGCAATGCACCTTGCAGTTTGAGCAAAAGGTTTTGGTTTCCATAAAAGGGCATTTACTGCTCCTAAGCTGAGCATAATCCTTTAAAGCCTTGCAGTCGGCGCAAATCTCGCCCTTGGTCTTATGCTTTTTATGGCAGTACAGGTCAATCATTTTGGAAACGACCTGCTTTTCTCTTTCCCTTTTTTCGTCAACACCGAGTTTTCTGCTCATCAGCTTGTCCTCCCGTTCTCCACGCAATAAACGGTGTCGGCAATCTTCATTGTTGACTCTCTGTGCGATACAAGCACTACGGTTTTATTTTCTCTTTCCTCATTAAGCGATTTAAGAATAACCGCCTCGTTAAGGCTGTCGAGGTTGCTTGTAGGTTCGTCAAGGAGCATAAGCGGCGCATTGTGCAAAAACGCCCTTGCAAGTCCTATTCTTTGCTTTTCGCCGCCCGACAGAGTGTCGCCGAGTTCTCCTACCATGGTATCGTAACCGTTTGCCAGGCTCATAATAAAATCGTGAACAGAGGCTTTTTTGCAGGCATTAACAATTTCCTCATCTGTTGCGTCAAGCTTTGCAATTCTGAGATTATTCTTAATGCTGTCGTGGAAAAGGTGGGTATCCTGCGTAACATAGCTTTCTATATCCCGTAAATTCGAGGTGTTTATATCCTCTATGCTTGCGTCTGAAATTTTAATATCACCCTTTTGCACCTGCCAAAATCTCATCAACAGCTTTAGCAAGGTTGACTTGCCACTGCCGCTCTTGCCTGTAATTCCGACAACGGTATTTTCTTTAATATCAACCGATACATTGTCAAGTATTACCTCATCGCCATACGCAAAGGTAACATTCTCCGCCTTTGCGCCATTAAAATCAATATCTTTCTTCCCTGTAATCTCCTCAACAACAGGCGACTCGTCAAGAATATTAAGCACTCTGTTGCCTGCCGCAAATGTATTCTGCAATGTACTGCCAAGGTTTGCGAGCGACACAACAGGGCCAAACGAGCTCATAAGTGCAAGTACGGGGATAATTACACCGTCAAGACCCACCATATCTTTTTGATACAGAAGTGCCGCCGCAACTAACAGCATAATATCAAAAGCAAAGATTACAGTATTGGTTACAGCCGTACTTGTGCCTGTTTTTTGTTTCATTCTCTTTTCGGTTGCAAGCAGTTCTTCGGTTTTTTCATTCATCTTTTGCGCACGATTTTTTCCGCCGCCAAACTGAATTAACTCCGAAATGCCGTACAGGCTGTCAAGCACAAAGGCGCTTAGCTCGCCCGATTTTTTGCGGAATTTTTCGCCGTCACTGCCACTGCTCTTTGAAACCGCAACCGGCACTATTACCCCGACAGTGATATATGCCGCAAGTGCGAGCATACCGAGAATTACACTGTACGAGCCGATAAACACAACCATAATAATGCAAAAGATAACAGCTATTGCAATCGGAGAAATTGTGTGGGCATAGAATACCTCAAGCAATTCAATGTCTGAGGTTATGATTGAAATAAGGTTGCCCTTGTCCTTTCCCTCAAGCTTTGCCGGGCAAAGTCTGCGCAAGGCTATGAACACTTTATCTCGGATAAGCGCAAGCAATTTAAAGGCTATGTAGTGATTGCTCGCCTGCTCTGCGTACCTTAAAACACCACGCAAAAGTGCAAATACACCTGCAAGAATAAAGGTGGTGAGCATTGAAATACCCGTAGAAATATTGAGCGCATCAAGGATAGCGTATCCGCCGAGTATTGTTATAAAGGCGGCGCACAAATTACCGATTATGCCCATTGCTATTGCAAGCGCCATAAAGCCTGCGAGCGGCTTTACAAGTGCCGAAAGTCTGAACATAATGTTTAAGTTACTTCTCTTTTTCATTGCTCACACCCCCTTTGTGTAGTTTTCAAGCTGAATTTGCGAATTATAAAGATTTGCGTACACGCTGTTGTTTTTCAAAAGCTCTGTGTGTGCTCCGCTTTCTATTATGTTTCCGTCCTGCATTACATAGATATTGTCGGCATTCACAACATTTGCAAGCCTGTGCGAAATAAGAATAACTGTTCTGGTTTTGGCAAGTTTAATAATCTGCTCCATTATATCGTTTTCGCTCTCAATATCTATGTTTGAGGTTGCCTCGTCAAAGATATATATGTCGCTGTTGTGCAGTAATGCTCTTGCAAGCGCAAGTCGCTGGCGCTGACCGCCCGAAATATTGCTTGCCTTTTCATTAATAAAGGTATCGAGTCCGTTTTCGCTCTTTAAAAAGTTTGCGAGATTAACCTGCTCAAGCACCCGCCAAAGCTCTTCGTCTTTAACATTCGCCGCCATTAAAAGGTTCTCCCTCACCGTACCCTTAAAAATATAGCTGTTGTGACCGATATATGTAATAGATTTCATCAGGCTGTTTTCGTTTATTTCTTTTATAGAAATACCGCCAATCGTCACACTGCCGCCAAAGCCTTTATTCTTTCCTGTAAGAATTGAGGCAACAGTAGATTTACCGCAGCCGCTTTTGCCTACAACAGCTGTAAAACTGCCCTTTTTAAAGCTCATATTTACACCATGCAAAATCTCTCTGCTTTCATCATACGAAAAGCTGAGGTTATTACATTCAATGTCGGTATTATCTGTGATTTTTTCTTTTGCGGAATTTTCTTCTTTAATATCAAGAAGATTAAAGATTTTATCGCTTGCCGCCATACCATTCATTGCTATGTGGAAAAAGCTGCCGAGCCGGCGCATTGGAATAAAGAAATCTGCCGAGAGAAGTATTATAAAAAGACAGCCCGAAATATCAATGTGACCGCCTGCAAACTGCGTTACGGCAAGAATCATTCCGACAGCCGCACCGCCGTATGCAATCAGATCCATAATTGTAATTGAATTTAACTGCATAGTGAGGACTTTCATTGTTATTTTTCTGAACTTTTCAGCCTCTATATTCATCTCGTCATTTTTAAATTTATCGGACTTGTAAATTTTGAGAGTTGTAAGTCCCTGCAAATTTTCGAGGAAAGTATCACCCAAGGCAGTGTACTGACCCCAATACTTTGAGAGTAATTTTTTCGCCCATGTTTGTACGGCGGCAATCGCAACGGGAATAAGCGGCACACACACAAGCAGTACAACTGCCGACAGAACATTTACAAAACAGGTTACGATAAACAATGTAAGCGGCGCTATCATTGCATAAAAGAACTGCGGAAGATATGCGCCAAAGTAGGTTTCAAGCTGTTCTACACCCTCTACCGACACCTGCACGATTTCCGAGGTTTTTACTTTTTCGTTGTACGATGCTCCGAGCCTCAGCACCTTTTCAAAAATAAGACTTCTCAGCTTTTGCTTAACTTCCTTTGAAGAGAGAAAGCTCATTTTTGAGGAAATTTTAGTGCATACAAATTGCACAGCCACGCACAATAAAATTACAGCGACAAGAAAAACAATATCGCCTGCCTGCGGTTTTGCATAGGCAAGTTTGCCCACAAAGGCTGCGATACTGCCCATAATTACAACATTGGAGCAGAGTGAAACCCATTGGCTCGCCACATTGCCTGCAATATATTTTTTGCTTTCTGCGACTGTTGCAATAAGCCGTTTATTTATCATCATAAGCATACCACCTTTTTAATTAGTTTTAACTAACTTATTAAACCACAAATCTGCAATTTTTTCAAGTGGAAATTATGTTTAGCGATAAAAAGTGTAAATGATATGCAAGTGTTTGCAGTAAGGTGAAAATTTATTGGCTCTTTGTCAAAAGTCGGGATTAAGAACAAAGTTATCAAGGCCTCCCCTCAAGCGGAAGGCTTTTTAGTTTGATAAAATTTTTAAGATAGCATCATTTCACAACATTTATAATAGAACCAAATTTATTTAACTAAACCCTAAAACCAAAAAAACAGATGCAAAGCATTAAACTCTGCATCTGTTTATGTATTGGGGATTATTATAATTTTTGAATAACGATTTTTCTGTATGTGTTAAACTTAACCCACTTTGCGAAAAATTCGGAATCGTTAATATCTTCAAGATTTTTGTATTCGTCAAGCATAGCCTTGATTTTTTCATCGCTGTCTGCAAGAATTTCAAAGCCTCTGCCGTTAATAACAGGAACACCGCTGTATTTGTAATCATCAACCGAAGTAATGGCTGTAATCGCCTTATTGCGAACGCTCACTGCCACCAAATCACGAAGTACAATAATATCAAAGCTGTCGGGGTATGAGTAGCTGTCGCCGCTTGTAGAAATTTCGTCACCGACAGTGTAGGTTTCTCTTACAGGCTGATATTTAAGTACATTAAGGCTTGTGGTATCGTAATAAAATTCCTCGAAAATGTCGCCTCTTGCCTCAAGATTTTCAAACTTAAACGATGCCTTTTCAGAGCCTGCTACACACTTCTGGCTTACCTTTTCAACCACACCGCATGCCGAAGTCATATTTGTTACACGATTTATAAGGATAAGCTCGCCCAAGGTTTTGTGAGCAGAGAATAAGTCGGCAACAATCGGCTCGGTAAGCAAAAGATTACATACCGCAATGCCGTTTTTATTTAAGGTGTCTGCCTTGATATGCTCGCCTGTATTTACATCAACAGCATATTCAATGCCTGTAATAATACCGCTGATTGTCTTTGTACCGAGCTTTACAAGGTAGTCTGTACCCACTGCGAGCGGCTCATCGTCCATCCAAAGAATTGACACATTGAGTTTCTGATAAGACGCAAGTTTTGTGTCCTTTGCAATTACACAGCCTCTTGAAACATCAACCTCTTTATCAAGTGTAATTGTAACAGGCTGACCCTTAAATGCGGTTTTTACATCTTTGCCTGCCGCAAGCAACTGCTTAACCTTAGCTTTTTCATTGCTCGGCAATGCAATAATTTCATCGCCTACATTTACACTGCCCGACTCAATCTGTCCCTGAAAGCCTCTGAATGTGTGGTCAGGACGGCAAACTCTTTGAACAGGCATATAAAAGCCCTCTTCCTCCTCCGAGGCTGATACATCAACCTTTTCGAGGTATTCAAGGAGCGGCACTCCGCTGTACCAAGGAATATTCTTTGACTTTACGGTTACATTGTCGCCCTCTGTTGCAGAAAGCGGAATAATGTAGATATTCTCAAGCGAAAGCTCTTTTTTAAGCTCGTCAATCTGTGCTACGATTTCGTTAAAACGCTGTTCACTGTAATTTACAAGATCCATTTTGTTTACTGCAAAAACAAAATGTCTTATACCCATAAGTTTGCAGATTCTTGCGTGTCGTCTTGTCTGCACAAGCACACCCTGAGATGCGTCTATAAGAATTACGGCGAGGTCGGCAAATGACGCACCAACCGCCATATTTCTTGTGTATTCCTCATGGCCGGGAGTATCGGCTACAATAAAACTTCTGTTGTCTGTTGTAAAATAACGGTACGCAACATCTATTGTGATACCCTGTTCACGCTCTGCCATAAGACCGTCAAGCAAAAGCGAATAGTCAATGTCGCCGTTACGGCTGCCAACCTTGCTGTCAAGCTCAAGTGCCTTTTCCTGATCGGCATATATTAACTTTGCGTCATACAGAATATGACCTATGAGTGTGGATTTACCGTCATCCACACTTCCGCAGGTAATAAACTTTAATAAACCTTTCATTAGAAATAGCCCTCCCTTTTTCTGCGTTCCATACTGCCTGCCGCCTCGTTGTCAATAACTCTTGAGGTACGCTCGGAGGATACGGAGCTTAAAGTTTCGTCTATGATTTCGTCAAGGGTTGTGGCGGTTGACTCTATGCCGCCTGTAAGCGGATAACAGCCGAGTGTTCTGAAACGAACCGACTTGTACTCCGGTACTTCGCCCTCTTTAAGCGGAAATCTGTCGTCATCAACCATTATAATATTGCCGTCACGATATACAACAGGTCTTTCCGCCGCAAAATAAAGCGGAACTATGTCGATATTTTCTCTCTTTATGTACTGCCAGATGTCTTTTTCTGTCCAGTTTGAAATTGGGAAAACTCTTATGCTTTCGCCCTTGTTGATTTTAGTGTTGTAGAGTTTCCACATCTCGGGGCGCTGATTTTTAGGGTCCCAGGCCTGCGCCTGATTTCTGAAAGAGAAAATTCTCTCTTTTGCTCTCGACTTCTCCTCATCTCGTCTGCCGCCGCCGAATGCCGCTGTAAAGCCGTACTTTGTAAGTGCCTGCTTTAAAGCCTGCGTTTTCATAATATCCGTATAAGCAGCGCCGTGGTCAAACGGATTGATACCCTGCTTTATTCCCTCTTCGTTGGAATAAACAATCATCTCAATGCCAAGTTTTTTTGCTGTATCGTCACGGAATTTAATCATATCCTTAAACTTCCATGTAGTGTCTATGTGCATAAATGGGAACGGCGGCTTTTCAGGGTAAAAAGCCTTCATTGCGAGGTGGAGCATAACAGAGCTGTCCTTGCCTATTGAATAGAGCATAACAGGCTTTTCGCACTCTGCGGCTACCTCTCTGATTATATATATAGCCTCTGCTTCAAGCTCATCTAAATGTGAAAGCTGACTCATTCTTATTCCTCCTCAGTACTTATTCGATTCCTTTTGGTTAATATCTATCTTAATGGTTTCACCCTCGGGCTTGTCGATTATCCAGCTGAGAATATCGCCGTTTTTCTCGGTATGAACAAGACTGCCCATACCGCCGATATCTGCGCCAAGATAAAAGCTGATTGCATATGCAGGACATTCCTTAATACATGAAGTACAACCCCAGCAATCCTTTGGATACTTAATGTATGCACGGTTGTCGCTGTCGAGCTTAATAAGACTTCCAGGGCATACATTGCGGCATCTTCCGCAACCTATGCACTTTTGCTTGTCAATCGCAATGCTCATAGCTTTTACCTCCCTCTACCAAATCTCGGATAATAATTTTTATCTCGCCGTTTTCAAGGCGTGAATTTACATATTTATTAAAGTTTTCGTTATCCTTGTTCGGATAATCAAGGTTTTCCGCAAAGCTGTGCCAACGGGTTTCCTTTCTTGCCTTTAAGTGAGCAATTACACTTCTGCAAACCGTAAGTCTTTCCCTAAGCTCGTAGATATACATAAGCTCCTGAAAATCTTCCGCATATAAACTGTCTGAAAGTTTAATAAGCTGTTTGATTTTGTAGTCTGCAATATCAAGCTGTTTTTCGTTAAAACGATAGTTTGTTTTTATACCGCCTGCATAGCTGTCCATTACGGTCTGCATTGCCTCTTCAAGCTGTTCCGTTGTATAACGGGTATCTTTTTTTGTTAAAAATCCTTCAACTTCGTCAATGTGCTTATCGGTTATTTCTTTGTCAAGCTGTGGAGCTTGTGTGTGGCTGTTCACATACTCAACAGCCGACATACCGGCAATTTCGCCCTCGGCAAGTGCACCCGTTACATACTTTTGCGGACAGCCGCCTGCAACATCACCGCCTGCAAACAATCCGTCAATTGTTGTGGCTCTCTTGGTGTCAACCCAATAGCCACTCGCTGTGTGACCGCCTACAATGTACGGCTCTGTGCCCTCGATTTCAACATTCTGCTGTGACGGATTTTTGCCGCTTTCTATCCACTTAATTGTCTGTGACGGCGCCATATTCAAATACGCCTTTAAAAGCGACTCGTCCTGCTCGGCTGTTATACCCTCTGTACGAAGGTAGCAAGGGCCTCTGCCCTCTTGGTTTTCGTTTACTGTGCCGTAAACTCTCTGTGAAGTTGTAAGTCCGTAGTTGGTTTCGTAAACCTCGCCGAGCGAATTTACCTGTTTTGCACCGACGCCCTGTGCAAGTGTGCCTGTCGGAGCGATGGTGTCTTTACAGCGAAGTGCGATAAAACGCATTTCAAAGGTGGTCATCTCTGCGCCTGCGTTAATGCCCATTGCATAGCCTGCACCTGTATTAAACGGCGGATACCACATTTTGTGTCTTGAAAAGCCCGGATTATTCGGCTTGTAAAGACCTGCCGCACCGCCTGTGGCAACGATAACCGCCTTCGCCTTGATTATGTAGAAAGTATCGTTTTCAATGCCGATACCGTAAGCACCGTTGATTTTATTGTTTTTTACGGCAAAATCTGTAATGTTTACTCTGTTGAGAATTTCAACATTCTTTGTTTTTTCAACAGCCGAGGCAAGAATAGGTTTAATATTTTCACCGTTTATTTTAAGGTTTCTATTACCCCTTGTAACATACTTACCGTTCTTATCCTTTAAAATAACAAGACCTAACTTTTCAAGCCTATCCGTTACCTCATTCAGCTTTTCGGACATTGTAAGGAGTAAATCTTCTCTTACAATTCCGTCAGCGTCTTTTTTAGCGTAATCAACATAATCCTGCGGCTTTCTTCCCTCAACGATGTATGCATTAAGAGCGTTTACTCCTGCCGCAAGACATCCGCTGCGCTTGATGTGTGCCTTTTCACAAATCAAAACCTTTTTATCTGAATTTTCCGAAATAGTGAGTGCGGCATAACAGCCTGCTGTACCTCCGCCTATTATCAGAATATCTGTACTTAATTTTTCAATTTTCATAGGCTGCCTCTCCCTTTTACACTCACCTTGTTTTCATATCATTTTATTTTTTCAAGATAATCTTCCGCAGATAATACGCAATTAGCACCGTCCGATACGGCTGTTACAACCTGTCTTAACTTTTTGGTACGAACATCGCCTGCAACAAATATTCCGTTTGCCGAAGTTACTCCGTCCTCATTTGCAACAATATAGCCGTTATCGTCAACTTCAACCAAATCCTTGAGAACAGCGGAATTTGGTACACTGCCGACTGCAACAAAAACGCCGTCAACTTTGATGTCGGTTTCTGCGCCGTTTTTATCAACTGTGATCGACTCAACCTTATTACTGCCGTTAATCTTTTTTATCTGAGAATTAAGCAATATTTCCACATTAGAAATATTCTCAACTTTTTGCTGTAAGGTTTTGTTGGCTCTGAATTTATCTCTGCGATGAATAAGATAAACTTTTTTCGCAAACTTTGAAAGCAAAGCCGCATCGCCAAGTGCGGTATCTCCGCCACCTGCAACAGCTGTGATTTTATCTTTATAAAATGCAGCGTCACAAACTGCGCAATACGATACTCCTCTGCCCGAAAACTCTTTTTCACCCTCAACACCGAGCTTTCTGCGTTCCGTACCGACCGCATAAATTACAGTGTGAGTTTCCAATGAATTTCCGTTGTCAAGCTCAATGCTGTAATCAGCGCCCTGCTTATTTATGGCAACAACCTCACCCTCCAAAAACTCTGTTCCAAGGCTTTCTGCGTGTGATCTGAATTTTTCGCCCAAATCAAAGCCGTTTTCGCCGTATAATCCCGGGTAATTATCTACACGCTCGCTTTCTGCAATCTGACCTGTGCCAAGGTAGTTTTTCTCAACCACAACTGCCTTAAGTCCTGCTCGTTGAGCATAAATTGCCGAAGAAAGTCCTGCCGGACCGCTTCCGATAATAACTATGTCGTACATATTACACTCCTTGTTTAGTAAATAACCAATTCTTCCTTTTCTGAATTTGTGCCGTTGATTTTAAATGAATTTAGCACGGGATTTTCTCTGTCCATAAGTGACAAAATCATATAGCTTGCCTTGCTGTCATATGCAAGTCGCTTGTCCTCATCGGACGGTCTTGACGGAGATTCGGGATGTGAATGCCAGTTACCGAGCGGTACAAAACCGTTCTGTCGCATATTCTTTACCGCCGCAAGCTGTTCCTTTGGGTCAAGTGAAAAATGCTCGTTTGAGTGGTCGATGTTTGTGAGGAGATAAACCTTTTTAATCTCCTTGTTTTCGCCGTCAACCGTACCCGCAATCAATCCGCAAGCCTCGTTAGGCAGCTCGCTTTCTGCGTGAGCCACAATTTTATTATAGTCAGCTTTTGATAATTTAATCATAAATGAACACCGTCACATTCTGCCTGCTCGTAGTCGATAAGCTCGGTAATTGTAGGATGGTCGCCGCAAACCGCACAATTATGTGTGTTTGACGGAAGTTTTATCTTACGAAATTCCATTTTGAGTGCGTCGTAAGTAAGTAAATAGCCTGTGAGCAAATCACCCTTGCCGAGAATATACTTAATAGCCTCCATTGCCTGCAAACTGCCGATAACGCCGCCCATTGCTCCGATTACGCCTGCCTGCTTACAGGTAGGGACTGCGTCCTTTGGCGGCGGGTTTTTAAATACACAACGGTAGCAAGGGCCTTCACCGGGCACATATGTCATAAGCTGTCCCTGAAATCTGATAATACCTGCGTGTGAAAAAGGTTTTTTAGCCATTACGCAAGCATCATTGATAAGGAACTTCGCAGGAAAATTATCTGTACCGTCAATGATAAAATCGTAATCTTTGATGATATCCATAATATTTTCGCTTGTAACAAAGGTATGGTAAGTTTTTACCGTAACATCGGGGTTCATAGCCTCCATAGTTTCCTTTGCCGATTCTACCTTTGGCTTGCCTACATCTTTTGTAGCGTGAATAATCTGGCGCTGAAGATTTGAAAGGTCAACCTCGTCTGCGTCTGCAATACCGATAGTACCGATACCGGCAGCTGCAAGGTACATTGCTACGGGAGCGCCAAGTCCGCCTGCGCCAATGATAAGTACCTTTGCGTTGAGCAGCTTTTTCTGTCCCTTTGCACCAACCTCTTTGAGGATAATGTGGCGAGAATAGCGCTCCAGCTGTTCGTTTGTAAATGCCATTACTGACCGCCTCCCATGAAATAAAGAAATTCTACTACATCGCCGTCCTTGAGTACGGTTTCCTCAAAAGTACCGCTTGCAAGGAATTCGTCGTTTACACTTACTGTTACATACTCAGGTGTTTCTACATCTTCGTCAATAATAAGCTGTGCTACTGTAAGTCCCTCTGCTACTTCCTTTTTATTGCCTGCAACTGTGATTGTCATAATAATAACCCCTTTAAACTGATTTTTCAATAACTTCTTTAATTTCTGCTTGTTTTACTGCGCCTCGCAGTCTTGAAACCTCTTCGCCGTTTTTAAAAAATACCAAAGTCGGCGCTGCCTGCACCTCGTATTTTTCGGCAAGCTCGGAATCAAAATTTATATTGATTTTAACAATTTTGAGCTTTTCGGCATATTCTTCTTCAAGTGCGAAAAGTACCGGTGAAAGTCTTTTACAAGGCACACAGCTGTCTGAATAAAAATCAGCGAGTACAGTTTTATCTGCCTGTAAAACTTCTTTTTCAAAATTGTCTTTACTGATTCTTGTCGGCATTTAATCACCAACCTTTTTTACAATAAGATTATAAGTGCCGTCCTCATTATCTATGAGCTTTAAAATCTGGTGTCCCTCTTCCTTGATACTTCTCGGAACATTCTGAACAGGTTCACCGTCATTCATCTTAACACTCAAAATCTGACCGTCGTCAAGCTCCTCAAGAGCAACCTTTGCCTTTACAAATGTTGTCGGACAAACAACATCGGTAATATCTACTGTATCGTCAATAATAAAATCAGCCATTGTATGCCTCCAAAATTCTTTCTTCAAATTTTTCTCTGCCTACTCTGTCAATTGTGAACTTAAAGCGTTCGCTCGGCTTTGCGTTTTCTTCAAAGAAATTAACAGCCGCATCGCAGATTTTCAAAAGTGTTTCTTTATCTTCAAAAAAAGGAATGATTGTTTCACCTTTGTTAATTGAGTTGCCGAAAAGTCCGCCGAATGAAACTATGTAACCGTGAACGGTATCCCACGCCTCTGTCGGGCAAGCCTTAAAGCATCTGCCGCAGAAATTACATTTTGACTTGTCAACGGAAATTTTTCCGTCCTCAAGAGTGATAGCACCCTGTCGGCAAGCCTTTACGCAAACGCCGCAGCCTATACAGTCGCTTTCTCTCCAGTCAACCTTTATTCCGCCCTTAATTCCCAGGTCGTTTTCCTCTGACTTAAGGCAGTTGTTCTGACATCCTGTAATACCAAACTTAAATTTATGCGGAAGTTCTTTTGCAAAATATCTGTCGTCAAGTTCTTTTGCAAGTGAATATGTATCAATACAACCGCTCGGGCAAATTGCCTGTCCCTGACAAGCTGTAATTGTTCTTACTCTCGGACCGCATACACCGGGTTCAACATCGCCCTCGGCAAGTGCCGCCTTTACATTTTCAACATCGTCAAGTTTAATAAACGGAATTTCAACACTTTGTCTTGAGGTAAGATGCACATAGCCGTCACCGAAATTTTCTGCTACTTCTGCAATCTTGGCAAGTTGTTTTGCCGTAAGATTTCCGCCTACCACTCTTAAACGAAGGGAAAAATTATTTTTTTGTTTTTGGCGCATAAATCCGCCTTTTTTTAATGTTGAATAATCAACTGCCATTGTGAATCCCCCAAAACTAATTGTTTATTTTACTTATTGCATTTCCGAAGTCCTCAATCAGATCTGCAATGTCCTCTATACCAACGCTGATTCGGATTGTATCGTCAAACACACCTGCGTTCTCTTTCTGCTGTTCTGTACTGTGTGCGTAGATTGTGCTTGACGGATGAATTACCAATGTTCGTGTGTCACCGATATTTGTTGCGTTTGTCGCAAACTTCAAATTATTTATAAGCTCAAATGCTTTTTCTTTACTGCCGGCTCTTATTGTAAGAATCGCACCGCCTTTGCCTTTTAAAAGTTTTTGTGTAAGTGCGTAATACTCTGAACTTTCAAGTGCCGGGTAATTAACCTCAATATCTTTACAGGTTTCAAAAAATTGTGCAAGTTTCAATGCGTTGCTGCAAAGACACTCCATTCTCAGTCCCAATGTTTCAAGACCGACAGAATTTAAAAATGCATTAAACGGAGCAAGACAACAACCGAAGTTTCGCCATATACCGTTTCGCAGTTTTGCAAGATACGAAAGTTTACCGTATTTTTTGTATTCTTTCATACCTTTGAATTTCTCTGTATCCCATTCAAATTTACCGCTGTCAATTATTATACCGCTGATTGCGTTTCCGCCGCCGTTAATATACTTTGAGGTTGAATGAACAACAATGTCAGCGCCGAAATCAATCGGGTGAACAAGATACGGTGTTGCCGTGGTGCTGTCTATAATGAGCGGTATGTTGTATCTGTGTGCAAGATTTGATACCGATTCAATATCCACAACATCAAGTTTCGGATTGCCGATAAGCTCCGCAAACACTGCCCTTGTGCGTTCGTTGATGAGCGGTTCAACATTCTGCGATGTAACCTCGTCTACAAAGTGAGCGGTTATACCGAATGCCTCTAAATCCTTTAACAAATCAATAGTTCCGCCAAAAAGACCTGCGCCTACTATAATTTCATCACCGGACTCCAATATATTAAGAAGTGCCATTGTAACTGCTGCCATACCTGACGAACATGCAACAGCACCTGCACCTTTTTCAAGGGCGGCAATTCTGGTTTCAAATGAAGTAACCGTAGGATTGCCTATTCTTGAATAAGCATATCCCGGCGCTTTATTGTTGAACACTTTTTCAAGCTGTTCGGCAGAGCTGTGCGAAAATGCACTTACCTGATAAATAGGAGTCATAGTAGAGCCGGACGCCTTATCACCGCTAAAATTCTTGTGCAATAACGCTGTATTAAACTCCATAAGCTTCCCATCCCTTTTAAATCATATTTGCTTAGTCAATGCTTATCCTGCAAAAAGCTTATCTGCAAGATGATATTGTAGATTATAGCGCATTTAACTTAGTATTTCAATAGGTTTTGTAGGATTTTCCCTTTTTTACAAATTTTATTCCATATAATGCTAAAATCTGTCATTATATACAATGCTTATTTGTTTAGTAGGTATTGATTTTTTCCTTAAGAAATGTTAATCTATATTTAATACGCTTAGTCAGGCATATTCTGCTCCAAAACAGGCTTTTCTTCTGTATAAGGAGCTGATTAATTGAAAATATCAACAAAAGTGGAATTTGGCATTATTGCGATAATCGACATAGCGGTGTATTCTCAAAACGGGTGTTCGGTCACCGCTCCCGATATTGCCAAGCGGCACAACATATCTAAAAAATACCTTGAGCAAATACTGCCGTCACTCACCTCCACAAATCTGATTCGTGGACAAAAGGGACTTAACGGCGGTTACGTAGTTGCAAGAGATTTGAGTAAAATTACTTTTAAAGACATTATAAACGCTCTCGACACAAGGGTGCTTAACGATGTTTACTTTGACAGTCGAGATAAAAACGATATGATGACGGAGCTTATAAACGACAGATTGTGGAGTGCAATGTCATCTTACCTGCAAAATTACGCAGAAAGCATTACTCTGTCAGAAATTGCGGAACATTACAAACAAAACGAAATTATTGCACAGGCTAAGGCTGTGTAATAAAGAAAAAAAGTGCAGCAAGATTATAGAATTGCTGCACTTTTTCTTTTCGTTATTATTCTAAACTTTTGATTGCATTGATTGTTTTATCTATATCCTCATCGGTATGTGCAAAAGAAACAAACATTGCCTCAAATTGTGACGGCGCAGTATAAACGCCGCTGTCCTGCATATGTCTGAAATACTCGGCAAAGCGAGCGGTATCGGCGGTTTTGGCTGTATCGTAATCCTTTACCTTTTCGCCTGTAAAGAACACAGTCATAATCGAGCCGACACGATTTACATTGAGTCCCGACTCCTGCATTGCGTTTTCAAGCTGAGCAGAAATTTTTTCGAGCCTTGTGTAGATTTCGTCTTGATTTTCCTCAAGAATTTTCAGAGTTTCAATTCCTGCGCTTACGGCAACGGGATTGCCCGAAAGTGTGCCTGCCTGATACACCGAGCCGAGCGGAGCAACGCACTGCATAACCTCTTTTTTGCCGCCGTACACAGCCAAAGGCATACCGCCGCCGACAATTTTGCCGAGGGTGGTGAGGTCGGGTTTAACATTGTAATATTTTTGAGCGCCGCCAATGCTGAGCCTGAATCCTGTAATAACCTCGTCAAAAATAAGCAGAGAATTATACTTTGTTGTAATCTCTCTTAAAAACTGCAAAAATCCCTTTTCGGGCGGCACAACGCCCATATTTGCGGCGCATGGCTCTACAATAACGCAGGCAATGTCATCGCCGTAATCTTCAAACAGCTTTTCAACAGACTTTTGGTTATTGTATTTGGCAAGCAGGGTGTTGTCGGTGTATCCCTTTGGCACACCGGCGCTGTCGGGAATTGAATTTGTGAGAAGTCCCGAACCCGATTTAACAAGCAAGCCGTCTGAATGGCCATGGTAGCAACCCTCAAATTTAACGATTTTGTCCCTTTTGGTGTAGCCCCTTGCGGCACGGATTGCACTCATAACCGCCTCTGTACCCGAATTTACAAGTCTGAGCATTTCCATTGACGGAAAATGCTTTTTAATAAGCCTTGCAAGCTCAATTTCGCCGCTATGGCAAGCGCCAAAGGTAAGTCCTCTTTGACAGGTTTCGGTTACTGCATTTATCACTCTTTCGTTTGCGTGACCGAGAATATTAGGCCCCCACGAGCAAATGTAGTCTATGTACTCATTGCCGTCAACATCATAGATTTTTGAACCCTTTGCGTGGTCGATAAACAGCGGCGCTCTGCCAACCGCACGGCACGCACGAACAGGGCTGTTTACTCCTCCGGGCATAAAGTTCTGAGCTTGGGCATAAAACTTTTCCGAATTTTGAATATTCATTTTTGCCACCTCTTACTTGTAAAATTCGTCAATCCACTTTGCGGCGTCAAGTGCGTGATATGTAATTATAATATCTGCACCCGCTCTTTTCATAGCAATTAAATTTTCGGAAACAATTTTCTTTTCGTCAATCCAGCCTTTTTCTGCCGCCGCCTTAACCATTGCGTACTCACCGCTTACATTGTACGCAACAAGCGGCAAATCAAAGCGTTCGCTTGCGGCTTTTATCACATCAAGGTACGCAAGGGCTGGCTTTACCATAACCATATCTGCGCCCTCGTCTATATCGTCTGCAATCTCTCGCAGTGCCTCTTTGCCGTTTGCATAGTCCATCTGATAGCTTTTTCTGTCGCCAAATTCAGGTGCGGACTCGGCTGCATCTCTGAACGGTGCATAGTAAGCCGAGGCAAATTTTGCACTGTAAGAAAGAATCGGGGTATCTGTAAAGCCGTTTTCATCAAGGGCATTTCTTATAGCGGACACTCTGCCGTCCATCATATCAGACGGAGCAATAATGTCCGCACCTGCCTTTGCAAGGCTTACCGCCATTCTTGAAAGCAGTGGCAGGGTTTCGTCATTCAATATTTTATGACCGCATACAACACCGCAATGTCCGTGACTTGTATATTCGCAAAGACACACATCGGCAATTATAAGCATTGACGGATACTTAACCTTTATATAGCGGATTGCCTGCTGGGTAATTCCGTTTTCGTCATAAGCGCCGCTTGCAAGCTCGTCCTTATGCTTTGGAATACCGAAAATCAAAATTCCCGCAATCGAACTCTCGCTTATTTCCGCTAAAATTTCATCTGCTCTGTCAAGTGAATACTGATAAACATTCGGCATAGAGTCAACAGGCTTTTTTATGTTTTCGCCCTCGGCAATAAAAATCGGATAAATCAAATCGCCCTTGTCTACCCTTGTTTCACGCACAAGACTGCGTATGCCCTCGTTTGTTCTTAGTCTTCTGAATCTTCTCATTAAAAATCACTCTCTTTTTTAACATCTGAAATAATTGTATTAAGAATACCCACTACATCCTTGGTCTTTGCAATTTTGCAGTCGGCAATGTTGTACTGATGCAGTGCCTTTGCGGTTATCTCGCCAATGCACACAATCTTTGTGCTTTCGGCAACTGTGTATCCGCTTTCAAAAAATGCGTTCACACCCGATGAGCTTGCAAAGGTTATGTAATCGGAGGTAATAATTCCGCCCTCCGACCTGCTCTCCGACTGAATATCATAGGTTTTTACATCGTCATAAATTATATTATTGCGACTTAAAATTTCAGTAAGTTCTTTTGAGCCGTTCTCCGCACGCAAAATAAGCACTTTTTCGCTTTTGTTTACGGTTTGCGCCAAAAGAATTCCCAAATCAACCGAAGTATAAA
This sequence comes from Eubacterium sp. OM08-24, assembly GCF_003438075.1. Classification (GTDB taxonomy): domain Bacteria; phylum Bacillota; class Clostridia; order Oscillospirales; family Acutalibacteraceae; genus Ruminococcoides. The sequence continues at coordinate 863,845 of NZ_QSTA01000001.1, forward strand.
CCTTTGGAATAATATCGGCAAAAATCCCGTATTTTTCAAGAATACCTGCCGTACCGCTGCCGATAACGGCAAATTTTACATTGCTCAGCCTGCGAACATCAACCCTCAGCGCTCTTAGCCTTTTTATAAAAATCTCTGCGCCGTTCATACTTGTAAGCACAATATAATTATAATTATCAATATTTTGCAGTGCGTTGTCAAGCTGTTTGTTCTGCCTGTACTCCTTTACGCTCAAATAATCAATGCAATTAATTCTTGCACCGAGCGCCATAAGCTCTCTGCCGAGCTTTGACGAAAGTTTATGAGTACCTGTAACCGCAACGGTTTTATTTTTCAGCGGCTTTTCTATTGTAGCGGAAAAGTCAAACCCCACTGCCTCTCCCACAACTATTATTGCCGGCGGCTCAACTTTGCTTTGCTCTGCAAGACTGCAAATATTTTTTAAAGTACCTTTTACCGTGCTTTCCTTTGCATATGCGCCGTTTGACACAATGGCAACGGGAGTGTTTTCGTTCTTTCCGTTTGCAATAAGTCCGCTCACGATTTCGGGCAATTTTCTAAGTCCCATTAAAAATACAAGTGTGCCGTCAAGCCTTGCGTATTCCTTAATGTTTTGCGGCAAGGTGTCTTGTGCGGTGTGACCTGTAATTATATGCACACTGCGGCTTAAATTCCTATGTGTAACGGGAATGCCTGCCAATTCGGGGACAGCTATTGCCGAGGAAATACCGGGTACAACCTCGTACGGAATACCGCTGTTTTGAAGTGCCTGCACCTCTTCTCCGCCTCTGCCAAAAACAAACGGATCTCCGCCTTTGAGGCGCACAACAGTCTTGCCTTCGTTTGCTTTTGCAATGAGAATTTCGTTTATATTCTCCTGCTTTTCACTATGCTTTCCTGCTCGTTTTCCGACACAAATTTTTTCTGCATTATCCGCATACTCAAGCAACAGCTTGTCGGTAAGGCTGTCATATACAACGACATCGCATTTTTTCAGACAATTCTGTCCACGCAGAGTTATTAAGTCATAATCGCCGCACCCAGCGCCCACAAGGTAAACCTTTCCTATGTTCATAGCTTGCTCACCAACCTTTTAGCAAGATTAAACCTGTCTTTAATATCCGCACTGTCAAACACAATATTTTGGCAGTCGGCGGAAATCATAAGCTCTATTCTGCCGTCTTGCACCTTTGAATAAGCGCCGACGGGCATACCGCAGTCGGCATTTAACAGCTTTGGAATTTGCCGTTCGGTTTCAAACTCAAGCATAGTTTCCCTATGGCTGATTTCTCTAAGCATTTGCGATACGGCACTGCCCTTTCTGCTCTCTGCCACGATAATTGCCTGACAGGGCGCAGGGAGAAAATCTTTGTACTCAAAGGGCATTATATCATAATCGGCGCTGTTGTAAAGCGACAGCCTTTCAAGACCTGCCGCCGCAAGAATAATTCCGTCATAGTCGCCGTTCATCAGCTTGCCGAGTCGTGTGTCTACATTTCCTCTTATATCCTTAATGCAAACGAGCGGATAGATTTTTTTGATAAAACTCTGCCGCCTTAAACTTCCCGTACCCACAATAAAATCTTCTCTGTTTTGTATCGGATTGTTTTTTCTTGCAACGAGCACATCACGATAGTTTCCTCGCTGTAAAGCCGATGAAATTTCAAGTCCGTCTGCAAGCTCAAGCGGAAGATCCTTTGCGCTGTGCACCGCCATATCTGCCTCGCCTGAAAGCAAGGCATTTTCAAGCTCTGAAATAAACACACCTTTGCCGCCTATCATTGCAAGCGGTTTGTCGAGAATTTTATCGCCCTTTGTTGAAATATGCACGATTTCAATTTCTGTATTTTTAAATCTGTTTTGCAAAGCTTTTGCAAACATTTCTGTTTGTGCAAGCGCAAGTTTGCTTTTTCGTGTACCTATTTTTATTTTCATATCAGCTGTTTTCCTTTATTATTTTATCCACAACATCAACATCAATATTTTTGCCGCAAAGGCACATATTCATAAGACTTGAAAATACTTTTTTCCGCACCTCTTCGTCTGCGGTGATTTGTTTGATATGCTCTCTGTATTTCCACATTACTTCTACCATATCGGCATTTGTGCTTTCAAGTAAATTTATAAACTGCTCTTTAAAATATTTTGCGTATATCGGACTTTTGCCCGAAGTGGTAATTCCTGCCGTAACCGAATTTTTTTGCACAATGGCAGGAAAAATAAATCCGCACTTTTCTTTATCGTCTACCGTATTTACAAGAATATTTTTTGCACTGCACAAGTCAAAAATATGTGCGTTCACCTGCTCGTCATCGGTGGCACTGATAACGCAAAAGACATTTTCCAAATCGCCGTCTGCAAACTCACGATTGATTGTATTTACATTAAGCCTTAAAATCTCAGCGCTTATCTTTGGCGACACAACGGTTATGCTCGGCTTAAAGGGCAGCAGCTTTTCGATTTTGCGCAAAGCCACCGTACCGCCGCCGACCACGAGAATATTTTTATTTTCTATATCAATATAAAACGGAAAGTATGCCATTATAATTTTTCTCCACAACTTTTAAATGCGTCAAGTATTTTTATAAATTCCTCTGACGGCAAATCTGCCTTGAATTTATAGAGTATTTCTTCTAAAGAATTTTCACTCAACTTATTTTTTACACTGTCCATATACGGCAAAAAATAATGAAATGCAATATCCTTTTTGAGAACATCGCACTCCTCGCTGATTATCTCCTTTGCGCTCTCCACGCTGTCGAGCTTTAGCCCGTTGTTTTCTTTTGCGAGCTTTTCAAAATAATCTATTCCGATTAGTTTTAGTCCGCCAATCTCAGTCACCGAGCTATCAATGTCGGGCGGCACTGCAAGGTCTATAAAAAGCCTCGGCTTTTCGGTTTTAACACTCTGCTTTAAATCGTAATATGTAACCGTATAGTGCGGACTTGCGGTTGCGCTCACTACGCAGTCGGCATCATCAATATACTTGTACCTGTCGGCATAGTCGGCAACAGTAATGCTCGCCCTGCTCTGCACCGATTCGGCGCTGTGCTTTCGTGAGGTTGCAATAATATTCACATTTTTGTGCGACAAAAGATTTTTTACAAGCGTTGTGCCTATCTTGCCCGTTGCGCCTATTACAAGAACATTCACCCTGTCTTTAAAATGCGCAATTTCATTTCCTGCAAGCGTTGCCGTTGACACCGAGGTTTTGGAAAGCGCCGTCTGAGTTTTTATCTTTTTGGCGCAGGCCATGGCGGACTGAAAAATCATGTTGAGCTCGCAGCCTGTCATACCCAAATCCTTTGCCTTGGTGTATGCGAGTTTGATTTGCCCCAATATTTCGTCCTCACCTATTACCATAGATTCAATTCCGCTCACCACTCTGAAAAGGTGCATTACCGCTTTATCGGAATAAAACAAATACAAATGCTTTTTCAGCAAATCACACTCAATGCCCGAATAGCCTGAAAGCAGATTTTGCGCAATGCCCACACTCTCGGCACCTCCGCAAAAGTAAAGCTCCGTTCTGTTGCAGGTGCATAGTATAACGCACTCGCTCACTTTCTTGCTCCTGACAAGCTCGCCAAGAAATTCACTTTGTACGGAGTCTGAAAAAGCAAGCTTTTTTCTTATATTAACATCTGAATTTTTGTAATTAATGCTTATACAATACATCCTTATCCACCCAAATAATTCACATAATATCTTTAACCCACAAGCTATAATTCCATATTAAACCTACTGAATTAATATGTTTTATTATACTATTATCACTGTATAAAGTCAACAACTTTATACCCTGCAAAGTAATTTCTAAAGCAAACACACCGATTGAAAATAATCGGTGTGCTTAGAATAAGTGTGTTTATAATTAAATAATTACAGATTCCTCGGCAAGCGACTTGTTCTCAAGGATAAATACCTCGTCACCCTTAGTAACAAACAGTCTGTATAAGAATACATTTACCTTTTCGCCCACCTCAACGGCAGGCTCTTCAAGTCCTCTTATGCCTCTGATAATACCGCCGTCACATTTTACCGTAACCTCAATATTATTTCCTCTGAAAGCAGTGCTGAGTACCTCGCCCACCGATACAGAGGCTTTTTGTCTGAACGATTCGTTGAGCTTGGTAATTTTAATAAACTCAGGGCGCACAATAGATTTTTCAGCACCCTCAACCTCGTCAAAGGTTTTAAATTTGGTGTAATCGTCAAGTACGGTAGTCTGTCCGAAAAACGATGCCGAAAACGCCGTCTGCGGCTTTTGGTAAATCTCAATCGGAGTGCCTATCTGCTCAATTCTGCCCTTGTTTGTAATGATAATTTTGTCGGCAACCTCAATAGCCTCGTCCTGATCGTGAGTTACAAATATACTTGTAACGCCGAGCTTTTCAATCATCTCTTTGAGCCAAGACCTCAGCTCCTGCCTTACCTTTGCGTCAATGGCGGCAAACGGCTCATCAAGGAGCAAAAGTGTAGGATTAGGCGCAAGCGCTCTTGCAAAAGCTACTCTCTGCTTTTGACCGCCCGAAAGCTGGCTCGGGTAGCGCTTTTCAAGTCCCTTTAAGCCGATAAGCTCTACAAGCTCGTTTACTCTCTCTTTAATATATTTTTTATCTTTTTTCTGAATTTTAAGACCGAAAGCAATGTTGTCGAAAACTGTCATATATCTGAACAGCGCATAGTTTTGAAATACAAATCCTATGCCTCTTTTGCTTGCGGGAATATCGTTGACTACCTTGCCGTCAATAATAATTTCACCGCTGTCGGGGGTTTCAAGACCTGCTATCATTCTGAGAATTGTGGTTTTGCCACTGCCCGACGGGCCTAAAAGACCGATGAGCTTACCCTGTTCAATTGAGAAATTCACATTATCAGATGCCTTGTAATTGCCAAAGTTCTTGTTAATATTTTTTAATTCCACATACATTAAGATTCCTTCTTTCCTTTGTACTCAATTACACTTCTGATAATCAGAATAATAACCGCCATTATTACAAGAATTGACGACACCGCAAAGGCAGGTACGGTTTTAAACTCGTTAAACAAAATTTCAATATGTAGCGGCAGGGTGTTCGTCTTTCCACGCAAATGTCCCGAAAGTACCGATACTGCGCCAAACTCGCCCATTGCTCTTGCGGCGCACAAAACTATGCCGTATAAAAATGCCCACTTAATATGCGGAAAGGTAACCTTTCGGAAAATGGTAAGTCCCTTTGCTCCCATAAGTGCTGCCGCCTCTTCCTCATCTGTTCCCTCAGACTCAAGTACAGGAATAAGCTCTCTTGAAATGAACGGGAATGTAACAAATATGGTGGCAAGTATAACACCGGGGACGGCAAAAATCACCTTAATGTCAAGCTCCTGCAACAGAGGATACAAAATGCTCTGTCTGCCAAAGGTAAGTACAAATATTAAACCTGCAATAACAGGAGATACGGTAACAGGCAGGTCAATAAGTGCGGTGAGAACTTTTTTGCCCTTAAAGCGGAACTTTGTTACAGACCAAGCCGCAAAAAGTCCGAATACAGTGTTGAAAACAACCGCACACGCAGTTGCCTCAAGTGTAAGCAAAACAGCCTTTAAGGTATATTCATCGCTTACAGACTCCCAAAAGGTTTGCAGACCGCTTTTGAGTGCCTCTGTAAGAACGGTAATAAGAGGAAGTACAAGCATAATAAACAGAAACAATACGCTTATGCCTATAAGTATCCACTTTACGGCTTTTGAGCCTTTGGTTTCTTCGTGCATATTACTTTCCTCCCTTTAATATCTTTGTGTTTCTTGACTGAATGAGATTAACTATAAACAAAATCAAGAAAGATGCGGCAAGCATTACAAGTGCAATAGCCGTTGCGCTTTTATAGTCAAATTCCTGTAACTTAGACATAATTATAAGCGGTGTAATTTCGGTTTCAAAAGGCTTGTTGCCTGCAATGAAAATTACCGAGCCGTACTCGCCGAGGCACCTGCCAAAGGCAAGTCCAAAGCCTGTAAGCACAGAAGGCAGTATTTCCGGAAAAATGATTTTCCAAAAGATTTTTATTCTGCTTGCGCCCATTACTCCTGCCGCCTCTTCATAAACAGGGTCGAGCTTTTCAAGAACAGGCTGAACCGCTCTTACAACAAAAGGAATACCTATGAACACAAGTGCAAAGGTAATGCCTATTCTTGTGTAGGCAATGCTTATGCCGAATTTTGCAAAAAAGCTGCCTATAAAGCCTGTATCAGCCGTAAGCGAAGTAAGCGCAATACCTGCAACCGCTGTCGGCAGTGCAAAAGGCAGCTCAATCATACCGTCAATTATTCTTTTGCCGGGGAACTTATAACGCACAAGCACCCACGCAAGCACAACACCCATAACCGCATTGATTGCCGACGCAATAAACGCCGTAATCAAACTGACCTGATAGCTTGCCATTACTCGTTCGCTTGTAACTGTATCTATAAAATCAGACCAGCTCATCTGCGCCGTATAAATCACAAGAGAAGCGAGCGGAATCAACACTATAATGCTGAGTATTGATATAGTAACTCCCATAGATAAGCCAAAGCCGGGAATAACTCGTTTCGCCTTTTTAGTTTTGTTCATCCTTACACCCACTTTTCTTGTATATGCAAGCATTGTGTTCAGCCGATACCAACTGAACACAATTACCTGAAAAATTATGTTTCAAATTATTTTTCGTAAATCTTATCAAACACTCCGCCGTCTGCAAAATGAGTTTTCTGAGCCTTGTCCCAACCGCCAAAGTCATTTATTGTAACAAGGTTAATGTTAAGGTCAAACACATCTGAGTATTCTTTCAAAATTTCCTGATTATAAGGACGATAGTAGTTATCTCCTGCAATTCTCTGCGCCTCATCGCTGTATAAGTAGCTGAGATACTCGGTTGCTACCTCTCTTGTGCCTCTGCTGTCTGCCACTTCGTCAACAACCGCAACTGACGGCTGAGCAAGAATACTTACACTCGGTGTAACAATTTCGTATTCATCGGGGTGGTCTTTAATTGAAAGATAAGCCTCGTTTTCCCAAGCCAAAAGCACATCGCCCTGTCCGTTTTCTACAAAAGTAGTTGTAGCTCCTCTTGCGCCCGAATCAAGAACGAGTACATTCTGATAAAGTTTCTTTACAAAGTCCTCAATTTTGCTTTCGTCACCGTTATAAAGCTTGTCGGCATATGCCCAGGCGGCAAGGTAGTTCCATCTTGCGCCGCCCGAAGTTTTTGGGTTTGGTGTAATAACTCCAACGCCGTCCTTTACAATATCGTTCCAATCCTTAATATTCTTTGGATTGCCTTTTCTTACAAGGAATACAATGGTTGAGGTGTAAGGTGAAGAGTCGTTTTCAAAGTTATTTACCCAGCCGTCATTAATAAGACCTGCATCTCTGACGGCATTAACATCATATTCAAGGGCGAGTGTTACCACATCTGCCTCAAGTCCGTTTGCAACCTCAAGTGCCTGCTTGCCCGAACCGCCATGTGACTGAGTAACCTCTACCTCCTGACCTGTTTTTTCTTTCCAATGCTCGGCAAAAATTTTGTTGTAGCTTTCATAAAGCTCTCTTGTAGGGTCATAAGAAACATTGGTAATATGTACCTTTGCATCCTGAGAAGTATCCTTATTTGCTTTTCCGCAGCCGAAAAGAGCAAAGGCAGAAGTACCGATAAGGGCTGTTGTAAGAATTGCAGATATAAGTCTTTTAGTAAACACTTTTTTCATTTTAATCAAACCTTTCTTTTAGCTGTAATAATTAACAATCAATTAAATAGTAAACCGCAATGCTTTAACACATCGGCTTACCGCCAAAAGAACTGCACATTCGTTTGCTTATTCGGTTAAAATGATTTTTCATACAAACCGCCCTTGCCTTTCATAATGCATAACACACTCCATATTACCTATAATACCTATCATATTAGTATGTTTGCTCGATACAAGTATTTTATATCCTTATCACCTAAAAGTCAAGTATTTTTTATGATTTGAATATTCTTTGTCAGATAACTACAATTAAATTCCAAATGACAACCCAAAAATGGTAATATAATCGTTAATTTTACTAAAAGTCTTAAAAAATAACAGCCTTTTTAATATGATCGGAGATGTATATATGAAAGCATTGTTGATAAACGGCAGTCCAAGGACAAACGGCTGTACTTTCACTGTCCTTACCGAATTAAAGAACGCACTCGAAAAAGATGGCATTGATGCGGAAATTATCCATGTGTGACACAAAGACATACATGGCTGTACCGCTTACAGAAAATGTGCGCAAACAGGTAAATGTGTATTTGACGATATTGTAAACGAGGTTGCGCCAAAGTTTGCCGAGGCAGACGCATTTGTAATCGGCGCACCTGTTTATTACGCTTCCCAGGCAGGCGGCGCAATTTGCCGTTAATGTATGGGGAATTTCAAGCGAGGGCAAAACCGATGAAGAGCTTGCAAAAGCAGGCGTTGAGGCTCTCGCCGACTTTATTAAAGAAATCGGAATGCCAACAACTTTGAGAGAACTTGGCATTGACGAAAATATTAATCTTAAAGAAATTGCCGACTCCTGCGGCATTGTAGGCGGCAGTTACAAAAAGATGACGCACGAGGAAATATTTGAAATTTTTAAAGAAGTAATGTGAAAACATTATTTCTTTAAATTTTTTCAAAAAAGCATTGACTTAAAGTGAGCTTTAAGTATTACAATTAAGAAAAACTTTTTCTCCTCTTGTTTCGTGCATAAGCTGACCGCTGGGGTATTCGTATGTGTATTCAACTCCGTTTACGGTTTTGCTTGTTCTTACGCCGTTGCTGTCATACTTATAGCTGATACTGTCATTGCCGCTTTGTAGGGTTGTAAGGTTTCTGCCGTTGAGCCAGATCATTTCCATACCGTCACGATATGAAAGCGGATTGCCTATTTCGTAATAGGTATAGTTAATCTGTGCACCTGCGTTGTCATCTGTTACGCTGTCAAGATAGCCTGTGGTTGAATTGTAATTATATGTATCACAGTTGCCGTCCTGATCATACAGCTTGAACAAAAATTCGTTTATTTAAGTAAATCAACACCACTTATTTCATTAAGGTTTTTTAACCATATGTTTTCATTCAAGGCTTTGGCTCGTTTTATACACTCTTCATAAGCATATTTAAGTGACGAATAATCGTGATATGTATTAATTCTATCTAAAACGCATAATGCTCCCGGCCAAGTCAAATCTTGCAACCACTCTAATAGCGGAATTAAGTATGGTTTCAATTCTTCGTCTGATCTTTTTGATAAAATAATTGCACAATTATCCCAAACATTTTTGTTATGCTTTTTATCACGAGGTTGTAAAAAAACATTTATTGATTCTATATTCTCTGCTAATTTAATTCCTCTATTTTGTTCGTCTGAACTATTATTCCAGTCGAGCATATTCATAATTGTATCTATATCACTCAAATTATTCACTTCCATCCCATTTCACGACTAAAGATTTCATAGTCTTAGTCCAAACTGAACTTGTACCTTGATTTCTCCATTCCGCTATAATACCACCAATTGGTTTCACAGTAATATGTGTAAGACTATCTTGATATGCATACACAACACCTGTTGCGTTCAATTCTTCTATGGTAGTCATTGCTGCACCAGGTCTTGGAACAGTTGAAAATGATAAACCAGTGTTTGTTTCTACATCACGAGAAGAAGAAACAAAATTTCCAGAATTATTTCCACCATAACGGTAAATTGTAGTTGTTTCATTTCGAGTATTGCGAGTATCCGATGTTATTGTAGTAGAACTATAAGTAATTTTTGAATTTGATATAGCTTTACTTGTTGCATAAACGCCTATGCCAGTTGCTATTGTTCCAACAGCAACTGAAGCTACTATAACACTTGACACAGAAGCAGCTATTCCCCACCAAGAGTTTCCTTTACTATCAATTCTGCATCCTGGATTATTTCCACAATAGGCAAACATATTTACATCTAAAATATCTTCACCTGCTTGAAGATATCCGTCTGCATTTAAAAATCTGTGAGTAACAGGGTCGTAGTAACGGCTCATAAGGTAATAAAAGCCTGATTCAGAGTCGCAGTAATAACTGCGATAGCGGAATAGATTATATAGTATAGAGGTTATTTATTTCTCCAATCGTATGTCTCGTTTTTAGATAAGTCAATGGTTACATCATTGATAGAAACAGTGTAGTTGCTTATCCATTTTATTTCAGCATTATAATCGTGATATTTATTATAGATTAAAGATTTGGAGCTATCATTATCTATTCTATACACCTTAATTGAATAATCTGTTGTAGCACCTCCATTAACCCTGTATGCCTCTAGAGTGTATGTATTGTCCGGCGATGTAGATGTCAGAATTTTTTCTTCTGAGGTGAATGCACTGCAAGCTGAAAGCTGAAAAGCAAAACCTATGAGTATGAATACAGATAAAAGAATAAATATAGATTTTTTGTATTTTTTTAGTTCTAACATCTTATTCCTCCTATTCTTTTACTAATACTTTTTTGGGGATTATTTTTATTCCATAAACTACTGCCTATACTTATCATTTTTTGATTCCTTGGGTCATCAAGATTTGAATTCCAGTAAGATATAGTTTAAGTTTGCTATATGGTTTTTATCGGTAATAGATTTATTATTGGCATCTGTTACTGTAAGTACATTGCCCCAGGCATTGTATTCATACTTTGCTACCATATTACCGTCGCCGTCATAGATTGAAGTAATATCGCCTCTCCAGTTGTGAGCGTAGTAATATGTTACTGCATTAAAAAAGTCGAGTTTTTAAAAATCATTTATTAATATTAATTAAAAACTATAGTCTGATTATTTATTTCTAAAGAATAATTCTTTGTGTAACTATTTATAGTACCATAAATTAAATATGATTTATATACCTTAGAAGACTGCTTAGAATTAATAACTCCAATAGGAATAAATTTAATATCTGAGTCCGAAGTATCTTTTATAGTTTGAATATCTTCACCGAAATAATATGTGCCACATAAATAATAGTCAGAGGAGTTATTAATATGAGTTATGCTTAAGTTAACATATCTATCATCATATTGGCTTTCTGTTGAATAATCAAATACAGTAGTAATTTTATATGAATTATTGTCTGTCCCAAAATATGTGTTGGTATAATTGTTCTTGCTTTTTTCTAAAATAACCATACAAGATTTTTCATCATAAACAACATCAGCTATTCTTTTGCTTGATGGATATAAATAGTTAATAACCTGTTGAGGAGATTGAAAATTTATAAATAGGTTTTCAATCGGCAAGAATTCCAATACTGTGCAAAAGCATAATGCTGAAACAATGATTAGGAAATACATTCTTTTCTTTTTGGGCTTGCAAATCCTTGCTATGAAAATGAAAACTATTATAGTGATTATTATTCTAATTATACTATACATATAATATACCTTTCTGATATTTTTATGTTGCAGGAACAGTTTGAGTTGAGTATGATGAATCGTAACCGTATAAAATCGATGTAATTAATAAAGCATTAACACTAAAAATAGTAATATGTTACTGCGTCGGTTGAAGAATTTGCCTTGTAGCTTACTGCATACAGCTGACCGTTTGCATCGTAACAATAGTCAAATACTTTTTCTCCCCTTGTTTCGTGCATAAGGTGACCGTTGAGGTATTCATATGTGTATTCAACTCCATTTACGGTTTTACTTGTTATTACGCCGTTGCTGTCATACTTATAGCTGATACTGTCATTGCCGCTTTGTAGGGTTGTAAGCTTTCTGCCGTTGAGCCAAGTCATTTCCATACCGTCACGATATGAAAGCGGATTGCCTATTTCATCATAGGTTATTGTTTCTCCGTTGTAGCGTGTAAGCTTGTCGCCCCAGTTAAAAATATTATGTATCCTTTCAAAAAACACTTCACATTAATTTAAAGGAAATATTCTTAAATCTTTAAGACAATTTTTTGTTTTAGCGAAAACAATTAATTTTTCTATGCTCTAATTTCACATTTATTGCAATAAGCTTTTTGTAATATATTTTCTGTTGTATTAAAATTAGATCTAATAAAAATTAACATCACCAAATTACCAAAACAAAACATTAATATAGGAAGTAATATGGTTGAAGGATTATACAATAAAAAAATAATAAAAAACAATATACACAAGCAACTATATATTATCTGAAAAAACAATGTTACTGGTGATGGTTTTAGTTTTGCATAAACGATAGTTCCTTCATTATTACTTTTAAAACAGCCCACAACTTTTGTTCTTATCGGTTCTCTTGGACCAGATAGATTAAGTGTAATATCAAAACTATCATCTGATATTCTGCCAATAAAGTCGCATTTGTACTTACTTGCTTTGCTATAAGGAAAAGTCAGTTGTTTCAATTTTTCTTTGGAATTATCTAAAGAAAGATTTGTATTAATTGTTATACTCTTATCATAAATCATAGCATTATACTCCTTAATAATATGAAATTCTTTACTTAGAAAATCATCTTTTAAAAAATTAATTATTAAATACATATATGTTAAAAGTAATGCAATCGGGTAATAAGCATTGATTTTTTCGTTAGAAAAAATTACTAAACACAGATTAGAAAAAAATGAAATAATAAAACTAATAATCAAACCAATATGTATTTTCCATAATTTTCGCATTTTTACTCTCCACCTTTATTATATGATTAATAGTAAATAGGACTAGGACATATATAATCCGGTCGACCACATAATAGCATATTAATTCAGTGATATACTAAAGATACCTATTTTGATAAAACAAAAACTAAAAATATAAAAGTAACTCCAAAAAGCAATACTACAAAAGTAAGATGTTGCCTATTTATCTTTTTACAAATTATTTAAACATTATAAATCACCAGTATCCACATAATGGGAGCTAATATTATACATACAGCTTGAATAAAGTATATTATTTTTCTATAAATATTAACTCTTCTGAAATTATACTCACTTAAATCCTTTATAGTCTTGCTTTTGAAATCATCGGTCAAAAAATTATCCTTTAAAAAATTTATTATCAAATATTCATATGTCAAAAACAAAGCAAACGGAACAAATATATTTACTTTTATATTAAAATTGATTATTAATATAAGCAAAAAATAAATTCAATATTACTATTACATATTCTTTATAAAACTAATATTAAAAAGTATTAATAAGACTATATTATTCTTTTGAATTTTCCTTTAAAATCTTTATTTAAAATTTTTTCAATCTCAAATTTCATATCAGAATATTTCATATTTACAATAATACAAATAAACGCTAAAAAAACAATGCAAATAATTAATGGATATATTATTGATATATAATTTAGATTTTTAAGAAAAGCATTGATAATATTAAATATTATAACGCCAAAAAGAATAAAAGCTATTATAAAGATAAAAAGCCAACATTCTAAATTCAATTTTAATTTTATATTCAAGGTTACGCTATCTCCATTTTTATTTACATTACCGCAAAATATAGGATTAATGCCGTTTTGTATGAAAATACTATTTTGAGATAATAACTGCATTTTAAACGAATTATTTAAAAACTCACCATAAAAGCAGGAGCTTTCCATAATGCTGTTAATTATATCGTTATCTGAGCAATGTATCTCATAGCAAATAGGTTTAAAACACTTTAACATAAAAACACCTCTACTATTTTTTTATATGCAGTAATTTTAATACTACAAGTGAAAGAATTTTTTTGCCAAATATTTTTTGTTCATCGGTAAGAGAAATCGCCTTTAGCTTTTCACAAAATTCTGCCATAGCCTTATCAACATTATCATTTGTCGCAATTACTATCTGCATATTATTTGGTAAATAATTGTTAGTATCGGGAAATAATTTAACATCATAATCTTTGGCAATATCTTTAATTATTGTATCCCATTTTTCGGCAATTCCCATTTGCATAGCAATCCCGTTACCCACAAACAAGACACGATTATTCTCTTTCATACATTTGCTCCGATGTTTAATATATCTTTATAATATTTTAACATAGTCAACACCATATTTCAATATAATTCTTAGCTTCAGCGTAATATTATTATGAAATTTTACTAATGCGATAAGCTTTTATACATAAATTATAAAGCAACTGAAAAATGTTTTATCAAAGAGCTTATAATATAAAAAACCCTCAAAGCAATTTCTGCCTTGAGGGTTTGTGATGATAATTGTTATACAGACGGTTTTTCAAACACTGAAATGATGAGTTTGACACCGTAAACTGCGAGAAGTACACCAATCATAAAACCGATTGTCTGAGCGGTAAATACAAGGTGGAACAACCCATAGATACCGCCTATTATTACAAGAATACCGCAAATCAATGATATAATCCACGCACTTGAGCCTGAATTTTTAACCTTGAACGACATTGCAACGGATGAGATTCCGTCAATAATAAGCCAGCCGGAGAAAATACAGAGAATGGTTATATCAAATACAAGCCTGATTGACGGTATAAACATTGCAAGTACAGAAACTACTGCCGCTGCAATTCCGACAATAAGACCGAGTGTACCCATAACAGCTTCACTCTGCTCGCTTTTTGACTTTTTGCGTTTTAAGAAGTAATCAATAACAGAACATATACCCCACATTCCGAGTAAAATTGTTACTATCCAACCACTGTTGAGAAAAGTAAGTCCCGGATAAAAAATACAGTAAAATGCTCCGATTACAGACAACAAACCAAAAATAAAATTTAATACTTTCATAATCAACCCTCAGATTCAGCTAATTAAGGTTCAATAATATTGAAATAAGTTGGGAACTTTGCAACGCTGTCAGTAAGAGTTTTTATTACATCACTATTGCCCTCAACCTTTTCAATACAAGCGTCCATAAGCTGCTGATTATTCTGTGCAATACCAAGGATTCCTGCACTCTTAGTTCTGATTGTTGCGTCGGCATTATCAACCCAATTTTCCTGAGAATAGATAAGCACACCATGGTTAATGCGGAGAAGATACTTTGCATTTTTGTCGGTTACTTCAAGATTAATTACAAGATTCTGATCTTCGAGTTTCTTTTCGTCAAGACAAATTCCAAGGTAATCAATCATTGTTTCGGTACTCATACCGAGAGCAGTTGCACCTGTTCCGCCTGCTGTCGTATCCGGATAATTCTTTGTTCCGTTACGCAGCTCGTAAGCACCTGTAAGATAAGCATTTCTCCATGCACCGCTTTCTGCCTGATAGCCAAGCTGTTCAAGTGCGTCTGCACACAGATAACGGGCGTCTTGGTTTTCAGGGTCTGCATATACAAGTGTGTTTGTAATCTGTGCAACCCACTGATATTCACCCTTGTCAAAATCCTTTTTTGCCATTTCAAGCACCTTGTCGGTATCGCCAAGATACTCAACAAGTTTCTTTGAATACTCTGTCGGCTCAAGTTCATCGAGATGTATCGGATTTTCGTCATACCAGCCCATATACTTCTGATAAACAGCCTTTACATTATGCTTAAGAGTTCCGTAATACTGACGAGTATACCAAACCTTGTTAAGCTCATCCGGCAGCTCAATCATATTGGCAATTTCCGTTGAGGTGTATCCCTGATTGATATACATAAGTGTCTGTGAGAAAATGTACTTGTATACAGACGCTGTATTTGCCATATATTCATTGATTACTTCATTACCCCAATGCGGCCAGTTGTGAGCCTGAAATACCACCTCGGTTTTGTCGCCGAAAAGTTCCTTTGCCTCCATAATATACTGTGCCCACGCATTGCCGTCACGAACCTCCGCACCTCTGAGTGTGTAGAGATTGTGCATTGTTCCGGTACAGTTTTCTGCCATCCATAAAGCCTTATATTTTGGAAGATATGTGTTCATCTCGGCAGGTGACTCTGTGTCGGGAGTGAGCTGGAATACCATTTCCACGCCGTCAACCGTAATGTTCTCAGTAGCCTCCTTAACCTCGTATGACGGTGATATGTAGGTAGTTGTACCATTTGAAGGAGTAAGACCGATACCGACCGATAAGCTGCCTTTCTCGCCTTTTTCAAGCAACGAGCCATACTGGAAGTTAGTCCTGCGTTTCATAGCATTTCCTGCAAAAACATTTTCTTCCATAACAGCCTTTTCATATCCTTCGGGAACGATAATAAGAGTTTTACCCGATTTAATCTGTTCATCAAGCGGAAGCGATGGGTCGGCAACATCTTTTTCGTCAATAAGTCCTCCGATACCACCGTAATGGTCAATATGTGCATGGCTTACAACAACAGCTGCAATATGAGCCTTTCCAAACTTTGATTCAAGAAGCTCAAGTGCTGCCTTTGCTGTTTCAGAACTTGTGGTACAGTCAAAAACAATCCATCCGTTATCACTTTTTACAAAGGTAACATTGGCAACATCATATCCTCTAACCTGATATACGCCGTCTACTACCTCAAACAGTCCGTAAAGTGAATTAAGCTCGGTATTTCTCCAAAGACTTGGGTTTGCACTGTCAGGAGTTGACGAGTTTCTGATAAAATCATATGCCGACTGACTCCAGGCAACAGTTCCGTTTTCCGTTTTTATTTCAAGAGTTTCCGGCGCTGTTATAAAACCTTTCTGTGCAAATTCCTTTTCCCGTTCATCTGAAAAGTCCAGCACTTTGTATACCGACGCATTTTGTTCGGCTGTATAGCTTGATGCGTCTTTCACATCACTGTCAAATTTTGCCGCAGTGTCTTCATTGCTCTGCTGACATCCGCAAAGTACGGATGTTGCCGCCAGCATTGCCGCCAACGCAATGCAGACGCCTGTTTTCTTTTTATTAGGCATAATTTTCCTCCTTAATACTTAGATATTGTTTTATCCTACACACTTTGTTAGATAATATCAAGATAATTATAATAAAAAATTGTTTTTAGTCTATACATTTGTCACAAAATGCAAAAACGAGGCACAAACAGTAAATTTATCTCAACATTTATACAATTTTGTGTTACAATAGAAACAGTAACCATACAGGAGGAGCAGTATGAGAATTGCAATAGTAGATGACTGCGAAAGCGAGCGGAACGAACTTTATGAAAGACTTTTAAAAAACAAATTCTTGATTTCTTACGATGTTGAAATACACCTCTACGATAGCGGCAGTGACTTTTTAAATGAGGCATTGCAAAACAGATTTGACCTTGTCTTTTTAGATATATATATGAATGACGAAAACGGAATAGAAACAGCACAAAAGCTAAGGGCATTTGACCGTAAATGTCTTTTGGTTTTCACCACAACATCAACAGACCATGCACTTGATGGTTTCAGCGTTCGTGCATTACACTATCTTGTAAAGCCGTACAGTAACGAGGAGCTTGAAATGCTGCTTGATGAAATATCGGAAAAAATGCCTCAAAAAGAAAAATATATTCAACTTTCATCTCACAGCGACAATTTGCGTATAAGGCTGTGCGACATTTTATATGCAGAACACTTTAAGCACTGCATACATATTTTTTGTACAGATAATTCAGAAAAAATCGTACGAAGTACATTTTCAGACTTCACAAAGCTGTTTGAAAACAATGAAAATTTCTTTGTGTGCAGCCGAGGCATTTTAGTAAATCTGGAGCATATCAAAGATATAAACGGAAGCGAGTTTATTCTTGACAACAATACGAGAATTACTATCAGCCGCAGTCTTATAAAATCTGCTAAAAATGTATTCGGTGAATATCTTTTTAACAGGAGGGACTCACTTTGAATGATATTTTGCGACCCATAATTGTACTTTCAGCAATTATTCCAGCCACAATTCTTGCGTATCTTCCAATAAAAAATCATCTTAAAACCTCAAAATTAAAATTGTTTGGTATACTGATTCCATCACTTGTAGGCTTATGTATATCGTGCGGATTAATTTGCTGTTATTTCAAACTTAATTTAATTTTCCCTGTAATACCGATTACAATTATACTTACTGCAATATACTGCTGTACTGCAAATATATCGGTATGGAAATCTGCAAGCATTTCGCTTGCGGTATTCGGAGTTTTTTGCAGTCTTGCCTGCATAACAAGAATTATAGACCTAACGACATACCCACAAAATACTTCGCCTTGGTTTGAAATGAATACGGCAATTCTGTATATTATATTATCCTGGCTTTTTGTTTTGATTGTATGGTATCCTGCTACGCATGGCGTAAGCCGACTGCTTGATGATGAAAACCTTGCTCAGACCTGGTATGTGTTCTGGATTTTGCCGATAACATTTACTCTGATTAACCTGTTTATAGTACCTTGGAATACAGCCAATACGCTTGAAGATAAAAGCATACAGATTTATATTGTTGTAAGCACCGCACTTTTCATTCTTCTTCTGATATTTTATGCACTGCTGTATTTTATAGCAAAAAGTCTTAACCACAACAACAGGCTTATACAGGAAAATCAATTTTTAAATATGCAGCAGGCTCAGTATGACACAATAAAAGTAGCTATTGAAGAAACAAGACAAGCCCGGCATGATATGCGACATCATTTTGCCGTTCTTAATGCTCTTGCAGAGCAAAAGGACTGGAAAAAACTTGAAGATTATCTTTCTTCGGCATCACAAAGTATTCCGGACACTGAACTGCAGCTATGTAAAAACGGTGCGGTCAATGGAATTGTAGGTCACTACTACGCAAGATGCAAAAATAATGATATTACTCTAAATCATAGGTTAGATCTTCCCGAAAATCTTCCTGTTATTGAAACAGACATATGCCTCGTAATCGCCAATCTTCTTGAGAATGCTCTTGAGGCAAGCCTGAAATCGAGTAAAACAAAAAAGCAGATAAGCATAACAGCTTACCTGCACTCTGACAACATAATAATTCTGTCGGTCGAAAACGATTATAACGGTGAAATCAACGAAAAAGGCGGTATTTTCAGTTCGTCAAAAAGAAACGGCTATGGAATAGGTACGCAATCTGTTCGACGCATTGCCGAAAAAAACGGAGGTTATTGCAAATTCACTTATAATAGCGGAACATTCAGAGCAGATGTTATGCTGCGGGGATAACGCATACACTGCTCCTTAGTTAAAAATCTATTCTCGCCATCTGCGTTTTTGCAAGTAAAGCCGATACAACCTAAAATATTAATACGATTTACAAAAACAAGCGACAGTTTAATTTACTGTCGCTATTCATTTTGCTTTACATCTTATTATATTTGCCATTTGATATTACTATGATATACTCAGCTTATTAAATCGAAATTTTTATGATTTTCGGAAGGAAGTGTTAAGTATGAAGAAATACAGCTATATTGACTTAGCACGAACTATATCTATGTTCGGAGTTATTCTTTTTCATATTTTGCTGTGTTTTTCAAACAATCCGTTTTGGTTTGTGTATGCAGATTATGAAAACGGGCACGGCATAGATTTTGCGTTTCGTTATTGCAATAAGCAAATGGAAGTCGTTGAGGGACTGCCTATTTCTGAAATGCTTAATCATTCTTTTTACGAAGTATTAAAAAACGGCGACAAAAAATGGCTGGTAAGCTACGCCGATGTTGCGCTGAACGGAACAAGCAGGACTGTTTGTGATTTCAGTCCCGAAATCGGCAAGTCTTTAACAATTCATTGCTATCAGCCCGAACCGGGATTTTGCTCCTGCGTTTTGATTCCTGCCGAAAGCACAAACTGCGAAAAAAGATTAAGACGGTGTAAATCAGCACTCACATCATTACGGTGTGGGTGTTTTTTTATTGTGACAAAATGATTTTTATGCTATAATAAAATCATCTTTCAACCCCATTAACGATAGCTTGAATTGGTGAATTATAATTCTCTCATTGAATTATAACAAGTGAAAATTGCTTTTGCACCCCCTTACTCAAAAGCTATCGTTATACGGTTGATTTTGAAAGTAGTCTGCACACCCCCTTAGCTGACTACTGTTTGACTACTTTTAAAAAATTTAATATGTCGTATTTTGTCTTGATTTGCGTAATTTGAGGAAGCTTTAAAAATGATACTCATTCCTGTTATATCAAAAATACCCTTGCAAATCACGGCATTTTACGACAAATCGGGAGGAAATTTGTTATGATAAAGATAATGTTTGTATGCCATGGGATGACTCACGAACGCTTTACAAACCGCAATATTCCTTTGTAAATCTCGGCAAATCACGGTCAGTTGAAAAGTACAAGACTACCAAAAGACTACTTTTCAACAGTTTTAAAATCAGCTTTTATGCCTTATCGTTAATAGGGTTAGTACAGACATTATTGTTTCAGAGTTATCGTTAAAAGGGTTGTAACAGAAAGCAATTCCCTATACCTATATATAACAGCAGTTTTTGCTGGGTGTGATTTGCTTTGAATGAGTCTTATCTGAGTAAGTAAATATCATTTCTACACCGCAGTTCATAAGCTTAAATAATGCAGACTACTAAAAGACTACTTCTCCCCTATTCTAAATTTTAAAAACATAAAACATCACTTATTTGATAGTTAATATATTTCTTATCATCCTGTACAATTTACAGGGTGTTTTTTATACATAAAAAGCAGTAACATTTTTTAATGAGATTGAATTCACCGAACAAATGGTTTATACTTAAATTATGTGATACAGTTTCTCTTGAAGAGTTAAAACAGATTGCTGATGTGATTGAAGTTACATTTTAACAGTCAATCATTCTACCTAATGGTGAGCAGATAAAAACGAGTAATAAACAGGAGGTAATTACCATGGACTTATTATTAAACGACTTTCTTCATTTGTCACAAGAAGAGATTAACAATAGTAAAATAGAATTTAATATGCAAGCCGGAAGAGGAGGACAACCATTTCTTGATAGATGGTTAAAACATTCTGAAGAAGATAAAACAAACGGTACTTGCAAGGACTGTTCATATTGGGGTTGGTATGGAAAGCAGAGAAACTTTTATCCTGGGCAATGGGTTTTTAGTTTCGCAAAAATGCCGGAAGATGAATGGTTGCTTATTTCGGCTGCACAAATAATAAATACTCCATCCGATGATTGGGCTGATGTTCAAGTGCTTGATAGATTTGTTCCATTATTCGGAAGGCTCATCATCAAATGCAAGAAAGGTAATACCTTCTCAAGATATGTATTTAATTTGAGCAAATATCTTGATCAAGCAATTGTTCGAGAGGTTCTTCCATGTGTTTATAGTGGTGAAAAGTTTGAAGGATATGACCGTGTGCATCTGCCATATCATAGATTATCTGACATTTTCAATGGTCGGATTCTCCCAACTTATTATGAAGCCTTAAAAAAGATAACAGGAGTTTATTGTTTAACTGATACTCACACAGGAAAGTTATACATTGGTTCTGCAACAGGCGAAGAAGGAGTTGCCCAAAGATGGGGTAATTATCTAGATTCCAAGCATGGCGGAAATAAAAAACTTATCGCACTCTATGAACAGAATGGAGCAGAGTATTTTGAGAAGTATTTTACATATACATTGTTAGAATATTTTGGTTTGTCATATGACCCTGTGAAAATTATTGAAAGAGAGCAATATTGGAAACATTGCTTTGATACGATTAAGAATGGTTATAATGACAACTGATAAAAATGTTTTGAGATATTGCCCTGTTTGATGAATGGAGTAACTCAACACTTGTATCGGTTCGACATACCCATTTTAAGGCGAAAATAGGTGTTCCACTATTCTCTTGTACATTGGGTACGAAATGCGTTACTCGTTGGAGAATCGAGCCATGTTGAGTGCGTGGTTCTGTTGACTAAAGTACAGAAGTAAAAGTGTGAAATAGCTTGAAATATAAGGCTTTTCCGAGGATTTGGACGCAAATACAAGTCCTCGGATTTTCTACGTTTTTGAGGTAACAAAGAGGCTAATTTTTATAGTTGGATAGATGGAAGTGTTGATTTAGAGTTGAGTAGACAAAAAGAATGCCACAATTGACAATTCAACTGTGGCTTTTTAATTTAAAAATGTAGTATTGAACTCAAGAGATAATTGAACAAGAACTACGATACGGACACCTTGCAGTAATGCAGGGTGTTTTCTGCCTAAGGGAGTTGTGTAAATTTGTCCGTGAGTATTGACAAATTTACTAATTGGTATTATAATATATAATATTAAAGTGTAAATGGACGGAGGTTATTCGATGAGAAAAAGTATATCTTTTAATGTAGACGCAGATGTGTTTGATAAATTTAACATGGCGCTTAATCTTTCCGGTGAAACATCTGACGAGGCTGCAGATTCGTGCCTTCGTTGGTATATTGCCCAAGCTTTCGGAAATGTATCGAAGGAATATATGCCGAGGGCAACAAGAACAATCGATTCTAATGAAAAAGATTTTTACGGTAAGGCACTTCAACGTATACCAATGTGGGCGTTAAAGCCAAGCCAATATAATCATAAGATAATCAAAGCCTACTTTATGGCAGAACATATCGCAGGAGAAGCAACCCTGCTGATGATGGAGCGTTTGTGCAGTGATAAAGAACGCCCAGATTTGTATGTTCCTACTTTCAAAAATAACTATTCACAGATGAAACTGGACGGTCCTAAATCTCATGGTAAGGTTTTTGAGGATGACGGTGACCGGGTTTGGATCTGGGATGAAGTAGAAGAAACCCTTATGAAATATAAGAACAGTTTTTATGTAGAGGAGACATAACGATGAGCGTTTTAATTGATAACAGCATTACGATTTATGAGGCTCTTGAGCATATCAAAGACGGAAAATATGTTATGCCAGCATTTCAAAGACAGTATGTATGGAGTATGGAACAGATTGAAAAACTGTGGGACTCCATTCTTTTGGATTATCCGATTGCTACATTCCTATTCTGGCATGTCGATGATGACAATGTAACATGGGATACTTATTTCTGTAATTTCCTATCCTCTGTTACATTTGATAGCCGCAAGCAGGCTGACAGCGTAAATTATGAATTATCGAGCATTGATGTAAAACTGACCGATACAGCAGTACTTGACGGGCAGCAGAGACTCACTTCTCTCTATTTGTCCCTGTTTGGTGATGCGTTCATCCGTCAGAAACACGCACGGAAGAAATCTGGCGGTGGCATCGTTACAAAACTTCTGATTGAACTTAATAAAAACAAGCTGACCGTAGATGAAGAAGAATACAACAACAAGAAATATGACATCAAGTTCAGCGAGAAAGTAGGTAAATTGAGTCCGACTCAGTTCGAAATCAGAAAGATTCTTGAACCGAAGTTCCAGGATGTAACCACTAGGGAAAAAGCCATCGAAGATGCAATTGCAAATGTTCCAGCAGACAGCAAGGATTATGCGAGAGGCATCTTAAATAAACTCTATGAGAAGATTTTTGTCGAAAAGCTTATTCGTTATACTGAAATCCGGGATATGAAACAGGATGATGCGCTTGAGATGTTCGTTCGTTTCAATAGCGGTGGTAAGGCACTTCGTAAGTCGGAAATTACCATGTCTATCTTGGAAGCTTATTGGCCAAGTGCGAAGACAGAGTTCGGGAAACTGCTTGTAGACTCTTATGCCGGATTCGGTTCCGATTTTATCATCAGAGCCGCACTGATGCTTTATGGTGATGTCATCAAGTCAAACATAAACAAGCAGATAGCGGAAGAATTGAAGAATAACTGGAGCGAGTTCAAGAAGGCACTTAAGAACCTGGAAGCACTCCTCAAGGAAATGATGATTGAAGTCAGCCGTTTCTCAAGCAGTTGGAATGTCCTACTCCCTATTGTATATTTCATTTATTATAATCCTGATTATAAAGACAATACAGAAGGCGTTCGTGCTTACCTGGTAAGAGCCATTCTGTTTACCTATTTCCAGTCAGGCACTACAAGTAAGTTGCAGCAGATGAAGAGCAATATCAATGAAAACGATTATGAGATTACTGTTGATATGCTGAACCAGATGAATGAACTTCGTGTAACCGATGGCAAGATTGAGGATATTCTCAATTCTGAAAAAGGCAGTCGTGTTGCCGGAGAGGCTCTTTACTATCTAAGCTTGGATTGGCTCAACAAGAACTTCAAGTATGAGCAGAACCATTTGCATCCATATGACAGATTTGACGGTAGCAAACCTGTTTCTGTAACTATGGATGTGTGGCGCAGATGGCGCGGAAACCGTAACCGTCTCCCCAATCTCCAACTTCTTGAAGGCCGCAGCAACGGAAGTAAAAATAATATGCCATTGATTGAGTACTATAACGATATGAACGATGATCAGAAGGCAAAGTTCCGTAAGGAGGCGTTCATCCCGGATGATGTTGGGTTAGAACTTGAGCATTTTGAAGAGTTTTATGAAAAACGTAAGGAATTGTTGGCAGAAAAAATCCGTCAGATACTTGGATAAAAATAGTATTATATGAATTGGAGGTGTACCACAGTGCCAGACATGAAACAGATACATGATTTTGCTGTCAAATGGTGCGATAAATTTCGTGCTCAGAACATTAATTACATAGATTTGGTTGACCACTTTATGGCTGATGATTGTGCTGCTCTTGGTTTTGAGATGGACTGTGGCCACGCTTTTTCTGAGAGATATGGACAGGCAGCAAACAACCATGAGGCTCTGAATAGAATCATTGATGATGTCACAGACATCCCCCTGCTTGGGTCTGCAATTTATTCTCAATGGAGATATTTCAACCATTGGGCATATGACGCAGCAGAAATATTGGCACCCAAAAACCGAGCGTGGTTTATTCTGGCACTTAGTCGTTTGGCATTGCTTTCCGGGGATAATCCGTTTATATTCCAAGGAACATTAAAGAAAATGCGTATTGTGTCTAACAATATCTGCTACGGACCTATGCCTGAACCGGACGAAGAAGTAGAACAGCATCTTACCATCAATGATGAAGGTCGGGTTTGGTTTTCCGGATATAACTTTGGTCACAATGGAGAAAGATACGAAAAGGCACGAAGTAAGAATTTTAAGATTGAAAAAGTTGCTACTAACAGATTACTCTGTGCAATTGCAACTTATTTTGGCAATAAATACGATGAAATTTTTGCTACAGATATTGGCAATTGGGAGATGGAACTAACAAATACCGAGGGAACAGTGTATAAATTCCGTGGTTCGCTTTGTGCTGATTTTGACTATGAGGGCATCGATTTATCTGACCTTGTACGTAATACTGTTGGTATGGATGATTTGTATGTCTTTGATGGAAATTGCAAACCGGATGTGATAAACAGAATCGCATTGGACTATCACAGAGTCACAAAAATAAAACCTAAGGAAGTGCCGGAAGGAGCAACTTGGGAATTTGTTACATGGGATTACACAGAGCATCTAATTATTGACAGAGAAACAGAAACCCTTGAAACATCCAAAATATAGGGTCTGGCTGTAAGGTTTCTCGTAAGTATGAAATTGAAGGAGGAATTGAAAGTCTGCTTGAAAATTTCAATGCAGAGGATTTGTTTTCACACATTGAAGGGAATCCCGACGATGTGATAGATACTCCAAACGAAACCAAGGATTATAAAATTACGATTGACTATAAAAAGACCCCACAAAAGGTCATCGCAGGGTCATTTGATAAAAATGGACTGCCGGATAATTTTGAGGAGTTTGCAGATGCGGTATTTGATTTCATACGTTTTTATGGTTGGGGAGAGATACTTGACCCATCTGTGTATGGTAAAGTAAAACGCAGGACAACGGATTATATCTATTGCAGCGTGGTCTTTGAAGAAGGGCAAAAATCCTATTATTATCTGACGGGCGATGACAGCATCGAGATTGGTGATTTTGTGCTTGTGCCTGCGGGCAAAGACAACCATGAGGCGGTTGTGCAAGTGGTAGATATAGAATATTTTTCCGCAGAAGATGTACCTCTGCCTGCAGAAAAGACAAAGCATATTATACGGAAATGTACGGATGAAGATTTCGATTTACCAGAGCCAGAATAACACATATCAAGAGTTTGTGAAAAGGTAGGTGGAATAGGTGATTGTTGATTATAGTGAATATATAACGGAAAAAGCAAGTAAAGGAATTGTAAACTCTGTATATGTAGAAAACGGATTACCATTATTTAAGCATGACTCTGTATGTCCTTTCTGCAAACAAAAAATTGAAAATGTGATACACCATAAATCGAAAACAGATTATCCTGAATGGTTATGGGGGCGGTTTGACCAGAGCGAATTAGTTGTTCAATGCCCCAATTGTGGTTGGTGGGAGTATAAATACTCAAATCAGAGCGATGCCATAGTAGATGGGATAAGAGCAATGGATTTGGAGTATTCCTCTGGAATTTTGAAAACATATGAAGATTCTGACATAGATATACCACTCGAGGTCCTCCGTAAATATATAAATAAAGACCCAAGCGTAATTTACAATATTGATGCACATAAAATGGAGGAACTTGTTCGGTCGGTTTTTTCTGATTTTTACCCATCTTGCAAGGTTAAAGCTTTCGGAAAAACAAGGGATGGTGGAAAAGATGGATTGCTTATTGATAATAGTGGTAAACAATCACTAATTCAAATTAAGAGAAGAACAAAAGCAAATGCTACAGAAGGTGTTGAAGCTCTCAGAGCGCTGATTGGAACAACTGTAATTGAGGATAACGTGCGAGGCTGTATTTTTGTATCAACAGCAGACCACTTCTCTAAACCCGCAAAGGACTATGCAAGTAATGTAATTAATAAAAACATCGTAGACACATTTGATTTAATAGATTGCAAGGAATTTTTAAGAATGGCAGATTTAGTTAGAGATAAGCTACCGGATGTTTGGACTAAATTATTAAAACTATAGGTGGATATGTTCCCGTTGACAAGTAAATGTAAAAAACATCGTGGATTTGTTTCCGTAAACAAGAAAACGGCAAAGCCATTCTGCATATCCAGACAAGCCACGTGGAGTGCGTAGTTCTGTTGACTAAGGTACACAAGTAAAAGTGTGAAAAAGGCTTGAAATAAGGGGATTTCGAGAGTTTTGGTTGCTAGAAATAATACCGCAAAAATGTCATAAAAGCCTTTTAAAATCAAGGGAATTTTATGGTTGGATAGACAGGAATATTGAGATTGGGTCGATTATACAGAAGTGTTTACTTGTGATTTATGAAAAAAGAGAGAGTAAAAATAGGCTAATAATCATTTTGAAATATATCAAATGATAATTAGCCTATCGCAGGAAGGAGAGAATGTTATGCCTGGCAAAGTGAGAGTGATTCCGGCTAATACAAATGAGCCGATGAAACATGTTGTCATCTATGCTCGTATGAGTTCTAACACTATGGATCAGCTTGAGAGTCTTAAGGCACAAGTTTCTGGGCTGACAAAATTTATATCCGGGCATAACAACTGGAAACTGGTCGATATTCATATAGATATTGCATCTGCTAAAAAAGATTCTTTTCGTCCTGCCTTTCATCAAATGATAGAAGAATGTAAAGCGGGACTTACGGATATAGTTGTGGTAAAAAGCATTAGTAGACTTGGAAGAGATACTGTCGAGGTGCTTGATGCAATAAATACTTTAAGAGAGTCACAAGTGCGAATTATTTTCAAACAAGATGAACTGGATACATTAACAGTGGGAAGTTCATTATTGATATCAACCGTTGAAGCTTGCACACAGGCTGAAAATGAAACACGAAGTGCTAATATAAAATGGGGTATAAAACAAAAAGTACAGAAGTAAGAACTGCAAATAGCCTTGAAATAAAGGATTTCGAGAGTTTGGGGTAAATTTGACAGGTTTGCTCCAAGCTCTCTTTTTGTGCCTGAGAGAATTGGTCGAGACTGATTTTTAGATAAGGCTGAATTGACAAGATGAACATTGGCGTAGGTTGAGTGGATAAGATGTATATTTGGTAGTTTGATTTGACAGAATGGATGTGATTAAGAAGTATGAGAACTATGTTATTAAGTTTCAAAGCTGATGTATTTGAACGAGTGAAATCTGGAGAAAAGATATATGAACACAGGCGTGTTTTTCCAGATGAGTCGGTTAAGGCATATCTGTATATTAGTACACCAGTCAAAGCTATCGTTGGAATAATGCGTTTGGATAATAGAGTTCAAATTGAGTCATGGAAGAAAAAATATTCATATGACGAGGCAACGTTATCAAGAATTGATAATTATTTAAGTAAGCATACCGTGGCAATGGAAATCACAGAGTTTCAAATGACCAATGCGATTCCTCTGGAAAAACTGAGAAATGACTTACCCGGATTTGTAGTACCACAAATGTATTATTATATAGAGAATACGGAATTACTGAAATATTTAGAAAAGAATTTAGATCCAGTGGGTGAACCAATAAAACATTCATTTGATAATATTCCTCCTGAATTGATATGTACGCACTAGGCACGGTTGATTTATGATAGTTTATATGTTATAATGGGTCTATAAATATTTGCGATATAGAAAAGATGGGATACCATTGATAGATACAACAGATTTATTAACAGTAACAGAGGTTGCGAAAAGATTGAAAGTTACCGCACAGTCTGTAAGAACACTGATAAAAAATGAATATTTAAAGGCAGAAAGAGTTGGAAGCCAGTGGCTGACATCAGAAGAGGATTTGAAACAGTATATAGAAAAGTATAATGTTGTTATAGAACCAGATGATCATGAAAGACTTGATGATAATGTTCCACCAATAGTAGCATTAAGTTTTTTTTCGGGTGCTATGGGCCTGGATGTAGGAATGAGAAATGGTGGGATAGACGCTCTTTTAGCATGCGAATTTAATAAGGCGTGCAGGATGACAATCGAAAAAAACAATCCTAACATTGGGTTGATTGGAGATATTACTAAATTTTCAGCAGCTGAAATACTTAAGATGGCGAAGGTTCCAGAAGGAAGAAAGGTTGATATTATTTTTGGTGGGCCGCCGTGCCAAGCTTTTAGTACTGCAGGAAATAGAAAGGCTTTTGATGATGAGAGAGGAAATGTGTTCTTAAAATATTTGAGCATAGTATCTGAAATCAAGCCAACATATATAGTAATAGAAAATGTTCGTGGACTTTTATCTACGCCGTTTAAATATGGAGATTTAGAGGAGCCTATCAAGGGTGGTGCGATGATGATTATCCTTGATAGATTAAAGGAAATGGGATATACAGTTTCTTTTAATCTTTATAATGCCGCATATTTTGGAGCTCCTCAAATTAGAGAGCGTGTTGTAATAATAGGAAAACTAGGAGATGAGAAGGTAAGTTATTTACAACCTACTCATAATGAAAACGGAACAGATGGATTAAAGAAGTGGAGAACATTAAAAGACGCATTTGATAATTTGCCTGAAAATGTAGAAAAGCATTATATTGAATTTCCAGAGAAGAGATTGAAATATTATAGAATGCTCAAAGAAGGACAATATTGGAAAGACCTTCCTTTAGATATGCAAAAGGAGGCAATGGGAAAATCCTTCTACTTGGGAGGCGGTAAAACAGGATTTTTAAGACGATTATCTTACTCAAAGCCATCGCCAACATTGGTTACAAATCCAACTATGCCAGCAACGGATTTAGCGCATCCGACAGAAGATAGACCATTAAGTGTAGAAGAATATGCTTGTATCCAGGAGTTTCCACAGGATTGGCAGATATGTGGTGCTATACTTGATCAGTATAAACAGATTGGAAATGCTGTACCTATTAAATTGGGGGAGGCAATTGCCAAAACTATTCTCGATGATATGAAAGGTATACATTATAAAAATACTGGATTTTCGTATTCAAGATATAAAAATACTGACGAGATTTCCTGGATGAATTTTATGAAAAAACAACTTGAGAAAGCGGCGGAGTAGATGAAACAGGGCAACTGCATAGTGATTTTGCAGTTGCCCTAAATTTTTAATTATTTGTCAGAAATAATGTCCGTGTTTTGTGACGTGATATTACGAAGAAATTCCTGGTAGGAGTCTTCATTCATATTGCAATCAGTAGCAATACCTGTAGTTACATGAGCGTTGATAATATTATTGAGTGAATCCCACTTATATGCAGGAAGCTTCTGACCTGCGACAGTTCTGGTGCCAAGTCTATACCATTTTTCGATGGTAGTGCCTGTTCTGATTGCACTCGATGAGCTGTTCTCTGTGTTAGATTTATTCTTGATCTGAAGTAAAACAGCACCATCAGAGGAACAAAAGTCAATTGCTCTAAGCACGTTTCCGTTACACCAAATCCAACCGTATGGTCGGGTAGAAACACTGATGTATTCCTCTAGAAGATTACCTTGAATATTTTCTGCACTCATAAAAAGATTATGATATGCGGCCATACGTGCAGCAAAAGTTTCATCTGCGTTCATTGCAATTTGCACAATTGTTTGTATTGCGGGATCAGAACAGCTTCCTTTTGGAGAGGCTTTTCTTCGGCTGGGTGGATTTGCAGTGGCATCGGCATATCCCTTTATCCATTTTTCAAGATAGTCCATATATGTAGCAGAATCGCTTAGTTTAATATTAGGGAACAAAGACAGATCAGTTAAGCCAACCTCAAATATAATTCCTAAATCATTCAACTCTGGTTTGTTTCCTGCGAGTGAAGCAAATCCTTGTCTGAGTATGTCGGTGGAGACATTAAAATTTCCTAATGTTTTTGTTAATTGTTTTGGCATAAATTTATCCTCCTGTTATTTTAACGTTGGTTTAATGGCAGAATCGTTCCTGTTGAAATAAAGTTCTGAGTAGGTATTGCCACAGAAAAGTTCCAACATCTGATCCAAGTGCCATAGGTTGTTCTCGGCTTTTCTTAGTTCTTCAAGTGGCATCCAGAATACTTTGCCTTCATCAGATGACTTCAGCTTGCCATTAAATTCATTTGTCTTATATAAAAATACGATGTATCTGGAACCAATGTATTCAACCCAGTCTTTTACTCCACAAAGTTCTACATTTTTAATGCTAAGACCTGTTTCTTCCCGTACCTCACGAATAACAGAATCTACAAATGCTTCTCCTGGTTCAACATGACCGCCTGGGAAGATTAATCCTTTTATGTTATGTACAAGCTTTTCTTCAACGAGTACATTTCCACGGCCATCATAGATCATACACATATTCGTAAGTTCGACCGAGGTTTTACGATTCATTCGTTCCACCTCAATCCTTTATTGTTTCCATGATGTCTTCCAATTTACAATCCATAGCCTCACAGATTTTGAGAAGAACATCAGTGGTGATGTTTGCGCCTTTGCCTAATTTGGCAATGGACGTTGCACTGATTCCGGCAGCATCCTTAAGATCATTTTTATTCATTTCTTTGTCGATTAACATTTTCCACAATTTGTTATAAATGATTCGCATAATCAACCTCCTTGTTTTACAGTAAAAAATCGAGAGAATTATCTTGCTGTTTATCTGTGAGATAGTTTTTTAAAATTTCTACATCTTTACTGATATCTCGTGGCTTAATTCGGGTAATAACCTTTTCTTCAACCTCTGGCGTCCAGTAGATTTTCAATTTTTTCCTGGCTCTTGTAATAGCAGTGTAGAAGATATTGTGTGTTACAAGTTCCTCAACTTCATCTGTAATAACTATCTTTACAGAGTCATATTCGAGACCTTGTGCTTTGTGTATTGATACAGCATAAGCAATTTGGAATGGTACAACAGTGAATGAGGTACTTTCATCTCCATCTTCGTCAGCACTCTTTAATTTGTGTACACAAAATCTAACTAAGGATTTTCCTTCGCTTTCCCAACATTCAAGTAGTTCGAGGTTAATACGCCGGAGATCACTTTCATCTACTACCTTAGGTATCTCAACATCAAATTGAATGCGTTCTTCATGAGTGTCTGGGTCTAAGATTTCAATTCCCTTTATGATTCCCTTCATATTATTGTGTATGACAGGGAAAAACCTATCCGAATCAAGGAAGAGAATCGGGTCTCCAACTTTATACTGTTGAACGTCCCATTGAACTGCAGGGTTAGGATTGCTTTCCTGTAAGAATCGGTTGATGTTGTTGATTCCGTATAAGCCGTCATAATTCAGACAAAGGATAGCCTCACCTTGCTCAAGTGAAGAAAGCAGGGTTTCATCAACTTTTAAGGAGTAGCTTTCTCTCTCGATGACTTCTTTTGCTTTATCATCCATTTGTCGAACCTTATCCCAAAGTTCAAGCAATCGCTCATCCTTAGTTCGATGAGGCTGGGTAAGTTCAAAAACAGCACTTTCAGGCAAAAAAGATTTTAGTACCGAGAACCAATTTCCAAACTGAATTGCATCGATTTGATAAGTGTCCCCAACCAATAAAAGCATTTCAAAGTTTGCTTTTTGTAATACCTCAACCATATCTTTATTACTAACGGTACTACATTCATCGATAACTAATAATTTATATTTTGCAAAAGCAGACCCTTGGCGTTTGAAACTTTCAATTGTTGAGAAAGCTGTATTTTCTGCATCAATCTTTCGCATCAGGTTCTCTTTTGCTGGATTTGTTTGGGTTAGATATAATTTGGCATCATCATTTAAGTAGTGAGAAACATGATTTATAAGCGTAGATTTTCCTACACCTGCAGAACCGTATATTACACCTACTTTTGACTCTGAAAATATACGAGTGATGATGTCCTTTTTTTCATCACAATCAATTTCGTAATCACCGAATAGTAGCCATAATTCAACATCGTCACTGTAATTTTCTATGCCGGATTCTGATAACTCTTGTAGTTTTTCAATTACAGTGCAAGTATCGAGTTTGTAATCGTTTATAAATACTTGATTATGCTCAAGCATTAAATCACTTTCAGGTCTGTGTCCTGAATAAAGGCTATCGTTATACTTTTCGATAAGAATTGGATAATCCGGGAAATTACCCAACTCATCAATATCAGTGAAAAGTTGACCTTTACCTTCTGTGTTATTCCTTATAAATCTTGCGAATAATTCAGGGCGTTTGTCTTTACAAGGAATACAGTCGAATACAGCTCCTAATTTTGGATTATGTCCAACAGGAGATCTGTTAAATGGTAAAGAATCAAACTGCCTGCAACCGTTTGATAAATACAGACTAGAAAGATAACTGTTTCCGGCGTGTATCCATTCTTCATAGTATTTGCTATAGTATCCGTCTGAATATTGGCCTTTAATAATAACGTTGTTCATGTTGTAAAGCAGATATCGTAGCACGTTTTTACCACTTCGGCCTTTTCGTATAAGCTTTCTGCATTCATCTAAAATTGGAATAAACACAGTAGATTTAAGGTTGTTTTTCCATTCGAGAGTAATTCTATAATAGGCGTTATCCGGGAAGTCCATCAGAGCAGTCAAGGTGTACCTTGTTCTAGTAAGGAACTCACAGATTAAGCGTTGCTCTGGATACGGTACTCTTTTTTTCTCGCCTTTTATCAGTTTGATAAAATTTTGAAATTCACAGTCACGAATGGATACCTCCCAGCCGTTAATAATAATGATAGGCATTGTTTTTCCTAATATTTCGATAGTCTCATGTACGAGATGAAACTTTGATGCGTAATTGCTTTTGATTGATAGTTTAGTAAAAGCAATTACCCTATTAGATTTGGACTTGTTTTTTCTATCATCTATTGGTGTAAATGTGATTTCATAATATATGTGTCTGTTAACAAACAGTGGCTTAATTTTCTGAATATAGTATTTGTCATTTTTTTCAGCTTTGAATTCCACTGGATATTGTTCTATTTTTTCAGAAATCTTTTTATAGTATTCCTGTAAGGTATCATCTAAATGAAGAGGAAACTTATCTAAATTATGCAGTACCTCAATACCAAAGTAGTGCCAGACAAGATTTTTCGCTTCTAGCAGGTACTGGTAATACTTAAGCATTAATCGTTCAGAGCCGTCTTCATCCAATGTATATTGTGTGGTGACTACTTCCAGGTAATTATGGAATTTATATAAAGTGTACAGTTCACTGTTTATCTGTGCAAACTCTATGGCCTTTGCTATGTTTTCGGCAGTGATAGGTATTTCTCTGCCGTTGGCATAAAACTTGAGCATGACATGATTTACGAACTTTGTCAGCTGCTCTAAAATATCTTGAGAAATAGCACCACGAGAATTGTTTTCTATTTCATCTAAATGCCTACATATGACGTTGTCTATTTTACGGATGGATTCATCAATTGATGGCATCAACATCCTCCTTTCCGATTAATAATTTTCTCCATCGTCCCAGTCATCGATAAACGCATCATACGGAAATGTTCCGGCAAACTGGTCGGGATGAAGCTTTACATACAAATTGCGTATTTTGGTTCTGGAACTTCCTAAAAAAGGAGTTGTAGAGCCACTGACTAAAAAGCTGTTGCTTATATTGTTTAATTCGCCAAGCAAACCAAAAACATATGATTTTAAAGATGGATCAGCAAATGTATCTGCTTTTGACATCCATTTGGTTTCATACAAGTCTTTTATTTTACATGGCAGAGTCATGTCGATTAATGATGCAGCATAGTTTTCTCCGATGAGAATAACCATGATTTCATCATAATCTGCTGTGAATTCTTCAAGCAGTAAATTGTCTTCAGAAGAATAGAGGGATTCATTTGGCTGTTCTTCTGGAAGTCGAACACTTGTTGTTCCGGCATTACTGTTTCTATCTAATCCATTTACCAGGTTGCTTACTGCGTTACCCCACGCATCGGCTATCGCCTGCCCAGATGCCAGTATCTTTTCTTCGAGAATATCGTGTGGGGTTTTATCAGCACTCTTCTGAGTGCTTTTTTCTTTGCCTGCAGCTTCTCTCAAGATTTCAAAAAACAAGTCTGTAATCTTGAATGAAGCATTTACAGAGTTAATATCAGGAATATCATTCTTAAATTCGTCAGCAAGCAGTTGTGCAGTTGTTTCTCCGAAACCTTCAAGATATGAAGGAAATTCATCGCTCTCATTTAAGTTTGCCAATATAAGAGCAGCAACCTTTGAAATACTTGTATTGCCGTTGAAGTATGATTTGAAAGTTTCAAGGCTAGTGTCTGCTAATAATTCGGGTCCACTTTCATTCATCATGGTTTCAAAAATGGTCTTCGTAAATAATTTGGTATTGCTTTTTCCGCCAATTACATTCTTTAGTTTCTTTGCAAAAACCTTAAATTCCATAGTTCCACCACCGTTATCGTCTATTAATACCCAAGTCTACCCACGGCTACCGAGTTCTACCTACCTACTTATATATACTGGGTAGTGTAGAAAGCAAACAGCAAGTGCTTACTACTTGTGAGTAAGTACTGGGAAATTGGTCTAAAAATTATTATATCAGAAAAATAGACTAAAATCTACACTTTCACAAATTGTTAATATGCGTTCACAGAGAAAATTCATATTTTCAATTAGAATTGCTTTCTCTATGACTTTTAGTTGAGTTCATTTAGTGGATTCAACTAAGTGCCAGAGGCACTTAAAAATAATATCACAAGGCCTGATTAGCTATAAGGGCATTGGGATACAGATATCGGCATCAATCACAGGACAACCTGTGAAAGGTGCGATAGAAGTACCCTTATTTCCTTATGCTCTTTTTCAGGCATTTCATGGGTCGGTACTTCTATAAGCACCGACCCTATTCGTTTCCTATGCCCTTCTGCAAGAACCAGGCAGAAAGGCAGGAACTTTATGAAAATCAAGATTCGTTACGAGAACGAGTATCAGACACTTGAGGTTGAAACAAAGGAGATTGAAAAGTGGTTAAATATCTCCATTTCAGAAGAAGAAAGTCAGGAGGATTACGAAAAGAGAGTCCAGGATGTAATCGAAGAGAGATTCAACAGACCAGATTACAACAGTTGGCACAAGCATGACCGTCATACTGGCAACGCTTATATGAAAAGCAAGGACGGAACAGTTGAGGTCAACACAGAAGAAGCAATCATGTTCAGAGTAGCTGATAAGTCAGACTTCAACAGTTCTATTGATGGAGTACATAACCAGCTTGAATACGAAGCATGCTGTGAAACATTGAGAAGTCTTCTTAACCCTGCAGTAGCAGATATGGTTATTGCCATTGCACTTGACGGATACACCGTTGGCGAGTATGCAGCCTCAATCGATGAGGATGCCAACAATGTCAGTCATCGTTATAGACGTGCAATCAACAAATTAAAAAAAGTTTTTTCAAAAACGTCCTTTTAACCCTTCTTCCAAGGCTACCAGGTAGGAGGGTGACACCTTCAAGGAAATTCTATTTTGAAGGAGGTAATTCGCATGGAATTACAAGTATTTAACAGCACAGAGTTTGGCTCTGTAAGAACAGCAACTGTAAACGGTGAGGTTATGTTTGTCGGCAAGGATGTAGCAGACATTCTCGGGTACCAGAACGGTAGTCGAGATATTAACCGTCATGTAGATGAAGAGGACAGACACAAGGTCATGATCTTTGATGGTAACCAGGATAAGGAAACCATCATTATCAATGAGTCAGGTCTTTACAGTCTTATCCTTTCTAGCAAGATGCCTAATGCGAAGGAGTTCAAACATTGGGTAACGGCAGAGGTTCTTCCGACTATCCGTAAGCATGGAATGTATGCCATCGATGAGATTTTGGAAAATCCTGATCTTGCGATTGCAGCACTTACACAGCTTAAGGAAGAGCGTGAGAGAAGAAAACAGCTTGAATGCCAGACACTAATTCAGCGTCAGCAGATTGCAGAGATGCAACCAAAGGCAAGCTACTATGACCTTATTTTACAGAACAAGAACACAGTTCCTATTACACAGATTGCAAAGGACTACGGTATGAGCGGTCGCAAGTTCAATGAACTTCTTCATGAACTGGGGGTTCAGTACAAGTTCAGAAAGACATGGCTTTTATATCAGCAGTATGCAGAATGCGGATACACACAATCACGTACCTATGCAATCGATGAGAATAGAAGTGTGATGCATACCTATTGGACACAGAAGGGCAGACTTTTCCTTTATGATCTTTTAAAGAAAGATGGAATATTGCCAATTATGGAACAGGAGGATTAAATGATATGGGCATTGATAAGTTTAATCATGAGGGTTATTCCGACCCGACTACATATGAGGCTCTTACCAATATCCATCGTGAAGAAGTGGCAGCTGATAAAAAGGCTGCCTATCTTCCGTTGGTATATGTTTGCAGTCCGTATGCAGGTGATATCGAGAACAATATAAAAAATGCAAAAGCATACAGCAGATATGCCGTTAAGGAGAATGCTATCCCAGTAACACCTCATCTTCTCTATCCACAGTTCATGGATGACGGCAATGATGCAGAACGAGAAATGGCTATGCACTTCAATTATGTACTTCTTGGAAAATGTACCGAACTCTGGGTATTCGGCGGAGTGGTTAGCCGTGGTATGGCTCGTGAGATTGGTGTTGCCAAGAAAAGAAGAATGAAAATCAGATGGTTTGACCATGCGATGAAGGAGGTAAATGAATATGCTTAATTTCACTATATACACAGCAGATTGTGTCGGTAATAACGGGAACTGTTTGTATCCCAACAAGATGATTGTTACCGACAAGGAATCCTTTATCACATCAACCAAAATGGATCATGTAACTGCAAAGTATAAAGGAAATTATCGCAGTAAGGATAATTTCGAGTTTTCCGACTGTATTCCGCTTGACTGTGATAATGACCATTCAGACAACCCGAATGAATGGGTAACTCCTCTTGATATAGCACTTGAAATACCGGGTGTTGCTTTTGCTGTATCGTATAGCAGACACCACAACCTTCCAAAGGGAAATAAGTCTGCTAGACCAAGATTTCATATCTTCTTCCCTATTGAGATTGTATCGGATGAGCAGAAGTATGCAGATATGAAACGCAGGATTGCCGATACTTTTCCTTATTACGATACCAACGCACTTGATTCGGCTCGTTTCCTTTATGGAAATGACTCTGATGAAGTGGAGTTCTATGAAGGGAATAAAACCATTCTTGATTATCTGGAAGAGGATGACTTTGCTGACTTCGATGCAAGTCTTGAGCAAGTACCAGAAGGTCAGCGTAACAGTACCATGAGCCACATTGCCGGAAAGATTATCAAGAGATATGGAAATACAGAAGAAACTTATCAGATTTTCCTTAAGAAGGCAGAACTCTGTAATCCACCACTCCCTGAAAGCGAACTTAAGGTGATATGGCGAAGTGCATCAAGGTTCGGTAACAAGGTGTCAAACCAAGAAGGATACATTCCACCCGAGGAATACAACTCTGACTGCAAACTAAAACCTGAAGATTTCTCAGATGTAGGACAAGCTACTGTTCTTGCACGGGAGTATAAAAATATTCTCTCCTATTCCCCATCTACCGACTATATGGTCTACAACGGAAGTTTTTGGGAGGAATCAAAACCAAAGGCTCAAGGCGTTTCTCAAGATTTGACCGAAAGACAGCTTGCTGAGTCTGAAACCGAAATAAAAAAAGCCATGGATAAGCTCGTCAAAAATGGTGGTATGGAGATAATTGTATCTGTTGGTGCAAAGAAAGCTTTGCAGATGTTTAACAAGGAGCAGACACACACATATGAGATGTATGAAAATGCCCTGAATTACAAGAAATATGCTGTCAAACGCAGAGATACAAAGTGTATTTCCGCAACGCTCAAGGAGGCTCGACCTATGCTTGAAGTTGAACAAAGATATCTGGATGCAGACGAATTTTTGCTGAATACACCAAGTTGTACATATGACCTCAGACACGGACTTGACCTTTCAATCGCACACAAGCCCGAACATCTCATTACAAAACAGACAGCCGTTGATCCATCAGATGAAGGTATGGATATATGGAAATCTGCACTCAATACTTTCTTCTTGGGTGACGATGCCCTTATTGACTATGTTCAGAGAATGGTTGGTCTTTCTGCAATCGGCAAGGTATATGTTGAGGCTCTCATCATCGCATATGGTGAAGGGAAAAACGGTAAAAGTACATTTTGGAATGTCATAGCAAGGGGTCTGGGTACATATTCAGGCAACATCTCTGCGGATATGCTTACAGTCGGGTGCAGAAGAAATGTTAAACCTGAGCTTGCAGAGGCAAAAGGCAAACGAATGTTAATTGCATCTGAACTTGAGGAAGGTATGAGGCTTAACACGGCAAATGTTAAACAGCTCTGCTCCACCGATGAAATCTATGCAGAAAAGAAATACAAAGACCCTTTCTCATATACTCCTACTCATACTCTTGTGCTGTATACCAACCACCTGCCGAAAGTCGGTGCTATCGACAAAGGTACATGGAGAAGACTTATTGTAATTCCGTTTGATGCAACAATTGAGGGTAATGCTGATATTAAGAACTATGCGGACTATCTTTTTGAGCATGCCGGCGGTGCAATTCTCAGTTGGGTTATTGAGGGATCAAAAAAGGTGATTAAAGATAATTACAAAATCACTCCTCCGCAAAAGGTCTGTGATGCAATTGAGCATTACAGGGACAGCAACGATTGGCTCTCATATTTTTTGAGCGAACGCTGTGAAATTGACTCATCATACATTGCAAAGTCGGGAGAGGTATATAACGAATACAGAATTTTCTGCACTCAAATGGGCGAATTTATCCGCAGTACAACGGATTTCTATACTGCTCTTGAAACCGTGGGTTTTGAAAAATTTCGTGATAGGAATGGCAGATACATCAAAGGCTTAAAACTCAAGACAGACTTTATGGAAGAGGACTAATGACAGTAGGTGTGACAGTTTATGACGGCTATTTACTATCCTTTTCTTATAGAATAAAAAAATAAGCTATATATAAAAGTATAGGGAATGACAGTCGTACTCTGTCACACCTTGAATTGAGGTGTAAAAATGCGTGAAAGTGAAATTGAAAGAATATTAGTAAAAAAAGTGAAGACAGATGGAGGTATCTGTCTGAAATGGGTATGTCCCTCATTTAACGGTATGCCTGACAGATTGATATTTTTGCCAAACGGTCATTTTGGCATGGTCGAGCTAAAATCCAACGGCAAAAAGCCGAGAGCACTCCAGCTTGCACGGCACAAGATGCTGAAACGATTGGGATTCAAGGTTTATGTGATTGACGATGTAGAGCAGATTGGAGGAATGATTGATGAAATACAAGCCACATAGCTATCAGGAATATGCAATCAGATATATTGAAACTCATCCGTTTTCAGCACTGCTGATTGATATGGGACTTGGCAAGACCTCAATTACATTGACTGCAATTCGCAATCTCCTTTTTGACAGCTTTGAGGTGTGCAAGGTGCTTGTAATCGCACCGCTCAGGGTTGCAAAAAACACATGGACTGATGAGATAAAAAAGTGGGAGCATTTAAGCACTCTCACTTATTCCCTTATAGTAGGCAATGAAAATGAACGACTTTCAGCACTCAATGAAAAAGCTGACATCTACATAATCAACCGAGAAAATGTTGACTGGCTTGTGAATAAAAGCGGATATAAATTTGACTTTGATATGGTTGTTATTGACGAGCTCAGTTCGTTTAAAAATCATCAGTCAAAGCGTTTCAAAAGTCTTATGAAGGTGCGACCGCTTGTAAAGAGAATTGTCGGCCTGACAGGTACACCCTCATCAAACGGACTTATGGATTTGTTCGCTGAATTTAAAATTCTTGATATGGGCAAACGGCTCGGTTATTTTATCGGGCAGTACAGGAACACATATTTCAAACCCGACAAAATGAATGGCCCGATTGTATATTCATATAAGCCTCTGCCAAATGCCGAGAATGCCATCTACGAAAAAATATCAGACATCACGGTTTCTATGAAAGCAAATGAATATCTGAAAATGCCTGAGCTTTTAACAAGCAACTATGTTGTTGAACTCTCCAACAGCGAAAAGAATCAGTACGATGAAATGAAAAAAAGCTTGGTTCTTGAAATCACTGACGGAGAAATTACCGCATCTAATGCCGCCTCCCTTTCAAACAAGCTATGCCAGCTTTCAAACGGTGCAATTTACGATGACGAGCAGAATATAGTTGAAATTCACGACCGAAAGCTTGAAGCACTTGAGGATATAATTGAGAGTATGAACGGCAAACCTCTGCTTATTGCATATTGGTACAGACACGATTTAGAACGGATAAAGAGCAGGTTTTCTGTTCGTGAAATCAAAACAAATGAGGATATTTCCGATTGGAACGATGGCAAAATTCCCGTTGCACTCATTCACCCTGCAAGTGCCGGACACGGACTTAATCTTCAAAACGGGGGTTCAACTCTTGTGTGGTTTGGCCTTACATGGTCACTTGAGCTGTATCAGCAAACCAACGCAAGACTGTATCGACAGGGACAGAAAAACACTGTTGTTATTCAGCACATAATCACGAAAGGCACGATTGATGAACAAATTTTGAAAGCCTTGCAGAAAAAGAACAAAACGCAGGCAGATTTGATAGATGCCGTAAGGGCAAATTTGGAGGTATAAAATGACGGCAAAGGAATATTTAAGTCAGGCATACAGACTTGACAAAAGGATAGATTCAAAAATTGAACAGATTAAATCACTTAATCTTCTTGCAACAAAATGCACGACTACATTATCGGATATGCCAAAAAGTCAAAGTGCCGGTAACTCTCGACTTGAGGATACCGTTGTAAAAATTGTTGATTTGCAGGAAGAAATAAACAGAGACATCGACAGCCTTGTTGATTTAAAGCGAGATATTGTGAGAACAATAAAATCCGTACAGAATCCTGAATATCAGATAATTCTTGAATTGAGATATTTGTGCTTTAAAACCTGGGAAGAAATAGCGGTACAGATGAATTGCAGTATTGACAATGTGTTCAAGATAAGAAAGAACGCATTAAAAAGTGTTGTAATTCCCGAAAGTTGACAGTAAATTCCATAGAATTACAGTATGCTCATCTGCTATAATATAAACAGTGAAATAGACTTTCAAAGCCTTGCAGAGAAATTTGCAGGGCTTTTCTTATGCCTGAAAGGAGGAGCTTATGCCACATAAACCAAAGCAGGGTTGTGCATATCCAAACTGTCCAAAACTTACAAACGGGCGGTATTGTGAGGAGCATCAAAGGCTGATTGCAAATCAGTACAACCGATTCACACGAGCGGTTGATGTCAACAAGAAGTACGGCAGAGCGTGGAAAAAAATTCGTGACCGCTATGTGCAGGCACACCCGTTGTGTGAGCAGTGCCTTAAACAGGGCAGAACAACACCTGCCGAGGAGGTTCACCACATTATCCCGCTTTCAAGAGGCGGTACACATAGTACAGATAATCTAATGAGCCTTTGTCAGTCCTGCCACAATAAAATTCACCACGACCTTGGAGACAGATAAAAAAAGGACTACCCGCGTGAAGGTAGTCCTAAAATATGGCGGAGCGGACAGGATTCGAACCTATCGCAGCACGCTTGTAACACTTTTGTTTATCCCAGCGAATTTCGCAGACATACTTGATCACTCCGCGTGTACCGCACCAAACCGTGTTGTTTCTGTTTTCCATAATCTTTTCACCACTTCCAAAATAAGCAAGAACAGATATAGCTGTTTGAACAAATGTTAAAAGGAGTGTTATTTCATCAATTGGAAATCCGAACATAAGAAATAAAGCAAAAGTGTATACCAACTTTTTTATTTATTCTACCATTTGAGTTTTTATTTGTCAATTTTCAGCAAATGGTGGGGGTATCAAAATCTCTGCGATGCATATAGCGGACAGCGGCGTGGGGTGTCACGCACAAAAACGGCAGTTCAAACGGGGTATTAAAAATTGTGAAAGAAGGTGATTTTATATGGCAAAGGACGGTACAAACAGAGGTGGCAGACGAGTTCGGGCCGGTGACAAGCCAATGTCCGTGGCAGAAAAATTGCAAAAAGGTCAGGCTGTTCGGCTAATGGAAAACGATATACCCGTGCTTACGAGTGCGGAACTGGAGGCGGTTGACCTGCCCGAAGGTGCGGTTGTTGAAGGTGCGGATATGCCAAAACCGGCAGACTATCTTTCGGCAAAACAGAAGAACGGAGTGCCTCTCGGAGCAGATGAGATATACAAGGAAACTTGGCTATGGCTCAAAGAGCGTGGTTGCGAACGGCTTGTCAATCCGAGATTGATTGAAGCGTATGCTCAGGCATTTGCAAGATACATTCAGTGTGAGGAGGCAACGAGCACCTACGGCTTGCTTGGAAAGCACCCGACCACGGGCGGAGTAATCTCGTCGCCGTTCGTACAGATGAGTCAGCAGTATCAGAAAAGTGCAAACCTTATCTGGTATGAGATTTACGATATTGTAAAGCAAAACTGCACGGTTCCGTTTGAGGATAACCCGAACGATACTATGGAGCTTTTGCTCAGAAGGAAAAGAGGTAATTAGATGAAAACGACAAAAGAATTACAGCTTGTTCCGATTGACAGGCTGATACCATATGTCAACAACGCAAGAACACATAGTGCGGAGCAGATAAACAAACTTCGTTCATCACTTCGTGAGTTTGGTTTTATCAATCCTGTAATCATAGACAGCGACTACAATGTCATTGCCGGTCACGGCAGAATTATGGCTGCCAAGGCTGAGAATATTACTGAAGTACCGTGTGTTTTTGTTGACTACTTAAATGATGCACAAAAGAAAGCCTACATACTTGCCGACAACAGAATGGCCCTTGATGCCGACTGGGACGAGGAACTTTTGAAGGTAGAAATTGAATCACTGCAAGGTGCTGATTTTGACTTGAGTCTGACCGGATTTGACGAAACCGAGCTTGCGGGATTTTTTGATACTGCCGATGACGCAAAAGAAGATGATTTTGATGTTGAAGAAGAACTCAAAAATCCTACAATCACAAAAAACGGTGACCTCTGGTTACTTGGAAATCACAGACTACTTTGCGGTGACAGTACTAAAGAAGAGTCCTACACGATTCTAATGAATGACAAGAAAGCAAATCTCGTTGTTACAGACCCGCCGTACAATGTAAACTACGAAGGCAGTGCGGGGAAAATTAAGAATGATAATCTTGAAAGTGATAAGTTCTATCAGTTTCTTTTCGATGCATTCTCTTGTATGAAAAATGCTATGGCTGATGATGCAAGTATCTATGTTTTCCACGCAGATACAGAAGGTTTAAATTTCAGAAAGGCATTTGCTGACGCAGACTTTTATCTTTCAGGTACTTGTATTTGGAAAAAGCAGAGTCTTGTTCTCGGAAGAAGTCCGTATCAGTGGCAGCATGAACCCTGTCTGTTTGGTTGGAAGAAAAACGGAAAGCACCGGTGGTATTCAGACAGAAAACAGACCACAATATGGGAGTTTGATAAGCCGAAGAAAAACGGTGACCATCCGACAATGAAACCTGTCCCCCTCATCGCATATCCAATTAAAAATTCAAGTATGAGCAATTGTATCGTACTTGACCCATTCGGTGGAAGTGGCAGTACCCTTATCGCCTGTGAACAGACAAATCGTATTTGCCATACCATTGAACTTGATGAGAAATATTGTGATGTAATTGTAAAGCGTTACATTGAACAGGTTGGTACTTCTGAA
The DNA here is from genome assembly GCF_003438075.1 of Eubacterium sp. OM08-24. Lineage (GTDB taxonomy): Bacteria > Bacillota > Clostridia > Oscillospirales > Acutalibacteraceae > Ruminococcoides. The sequence goes on from NZ_QSTA01000001.1 coordinate 908,326, forward strand.
AATGTATTTGTTGTCCGTAACGGCAAAAAGGTTTCATACTCTGAACTCGTTAAGAAAGCAGAGGTTGAAAATGAATAGAAAGCTGACCCTCGGCAGTCTGTTTGACGGCAGTGGCGGGTTTCCGCTCGGAGGCTTGATTTGCGGTGTTACTCCTTTGTGGGCATCGGAAATTGAGACTTTTCCTGTTCGTGTAACAACCAAGCGCATACCTGAAATGAAACATTTTGGTGATGTATCAAAATTAAGCGGAGCAAATCTCCCACATGTTGACATCGTCACTTTCGGAAGTCCGTGTCAGGATATGAGCATTGCGGGTAAACGGGCAGGATTATGTGGTACAAGAAGTAACCTCTTTTACGAGGCCATACGAATAATCAAGGAAATGAGGTGTAAAACAAATGGAAAATATCCCAGATTCATTGTGTGGGAAAATGTCCCCGGAGCATTCTCGTCAAACAAAGGTGAGGACTTTAGGACAGTCCTCGAAGAAATCTGCAAAATCAAAGATAAAAGACTATCTGTTTCTAAACCTAAAAGTGGAAAATGGACTAACTCAGGGGAAATCATGGAGATGCGTTCTCCGTTTGTTGGAGAGTCCTTGATGCTCAATACTGGGGAGTGCCCCAACGAAGAAAGAGAATCTACCTTGTCGCAGATTTTGCAGGCGAATGTGCCGACAAAATACTATTTGAGTCAGAAAGCTTGTCTGGGAATCTTACGCAGAGCGTCAGCCAGAGGAAAACAGCTACCACAGATGTTAAGAATTGCATTGGAGCAACAGGCTTTGACGGATACAATGCAAAACTGACGGGCAATATATCTTCTACAATCGGTGCAAACTGCGGAATGTCTACAGGCAGAAACGGAATAGTTTTGAATGACCAAGGCGGTAACAGAATGGATATTACCGAAGATGTGACTTGCACACTTCGTGCTGAGGCACATCACCCGCCTTGCGTTATTGATTCAGCCGGTTTCTGCACAGAACATTCAGCTAAAAGTCGAAGTATAGGCTATGAAAAGGAAATTTCCCCCACACTTCGTGCCGGCACAGTACCCGGAGCAGTGATGTTTGAAAATCATAGTCAAGACACACGATATACAGGGCCAATTGAAAAAGCACCCACCGTTCTTTCTACATATGGCACAGGCGGAAACAACCAACCTTTCGTAATTGAAAGTTCAAAATGTTTTGATGTCAGATTCACTTCTGAAGGGACAAAAAATGCAAGACATAATTGCTATCCTACAACAACAGCTAGAACGATTGATACAGGCGGAAACTCGCCCGATTCAAATCAAGGCGGAGTCGCAGTAGTAAGTATTCAAGGTTCAATGATTGGCAGAAAAGACGAAAATGGGCCACAGGGAAACGGTGTAAACGAAGATGTCAGTTTTACGCTCAATGCCACGGACAGACATGCTGTATCTTACGGTATCGACAGGTCAGCTTTCAATCAAGGTGTAAACGCAAAATATAATTTTGTGGTTGAATCCGAACTACAACCCACAATGGTTGCAAGAGGTCCGGGTGCTGTTGCACACTTGGCGTATTCAACCAGTAAAAACTCATATCACACAATTGCAGAGAAAAACATAGCAAATACTCTTGTTGCATCAGATTTCAAAGATCCGCCAACTGTAAGTGAAGAACCCTTTTACATAGTACGAAGATTAACTCCGACAGAATGTGCAAGACTTCAAGGCTTTCCGGATTGGTGGTGCAGTGGTCTTGAAACTGAAAACCCGACCGATGAAGAAATTGATTTCTGGAGAAAAGTTTTTAACGCATATGCTGAAATCAACGGCAAAAAGCCTAAAACTGACAAGCAGATAATCAAGTGGCTTAAAAATCCTCATACTGATTCTGCTGAATACAAAATGTGGGGCAACGGTGTAGCTCTCCCCTGTGTTGTTTTTGTACTTTCACGCATTGTCAATTCTACACAAGAAGAAGAAAATATCTCCTAATTGTTCTCGATTTTCGTATCTTGATTTTTCACCCTTTCAGAGTGATATATATATTACTAAATCAAGGAGATAATATTTATGAAATTTCCAAACAAAGAAACGGTTGAAAAATTAAGAAAAGAATATCCTGTCGGCACAAGAGTTGAGCTTGTAAGCATGGATGACTTTCAAGCACCACCCCTAGGTACAAAAGGTACTGTAAAAAGTATTGATGATACAGGAAGTCTGCTTGTTAACTGGGATAACGGAAGCGGTCTTAAGGTATTCAAAGGATATTTCCCTTTGCCGCCGCTTGCATTAAGCCGCCGCTATTGGAAAGCCAAAAGCAGCGGCTTTTTTTACTCGGTATTACCGAAAAGTATAGAAAGCAGGATATGTCATCATTTGTCATTTCTTCTCAATGTAATAACTGCATGGCATATCAAGCCAAATACAAGAGAAAAACAGCCACCGCCAAATAGTGATGCTCCCCACCCTGCACCTGACATTGTCATAAAACCGCCAACAAAGAAAATACCAATGCCAAGAAATATACCAACACCATAAAAAAGTCCAATTGCCATATCGTACTTATTAAATTGTCGTTTCTCCTTTTTTTCATATGTTTCCATCTTTGTTATTACCTCCTTCGCAAAATCGTCCATGTTGACTCCAAAAAGAAAGCAAATTTTTTTCAACATATTTAAATCGGGTTCATTAACATCTCTCTCCCAATTCGATAGTGCCTGCCGGGTAACATTCAATTCCCCGGCTAGTTCTTCCTGTGTCATTCCCAATTGTGTTCGCAGATGACGTATTTGCTTTCCTGTTGTAATATTCGTCTGTTCCTGGTTCAAAATAGTTTCTCCTCTCTGATACTGATTTTATCAATGATATTTCGCAATAGCCAGCAATGAACGCTTGCATTGCGCAAGACGTTACATTATCTTCTGAAACATATAGCGCACCTTGTCCAGGCGGCTGTTTGGACGGCGGGGCTGGATGACTGGCTTGCCGACAGCGGCCTGATACCCTTTCAGTTCTGTAAGGCATACGCTCTGCCCGTTGGTGTAAAAGGCCAGATCAGTACGGTATGCCTGTATACAGCGGGCGGGAATCTCGCCAGTAAAGACAACTTCATCCTTTTTTACCTGGACCGTTTCGATGGTGGCACAGTATTTCGGTGCATCATGATAAGCCCTGGAAAGATATTCCCGGGGCGCATAGAGGGTGAAGGAGAGATAAGGTTCCAGCAGTTGCGTCCCTGATTTCTTCAATGCCTGTTCCAATACAATCGGGGCCAATGAGCGGAAGTCCGCCGGCGTGCTGACCGGACTGTAATAAAGCCCGTATTCAAAGCAAATCTTACAGTCCGTTACGTTCCAGCCGAACAAGCCCTGCTCCAGCCCGTAACGGATACCATCCCTGACAGCGTTTTGAAAACTCTGGTTCAAGTATCCCAGCGAAACCCGGCTCTCGTATTGTACACCGGAGCCAAGCGAGAGTGGTGTAACAGACAGTCCTATGGATGCCCAAAACGGGTTGGGCGGCACCTCGATATGGATGGTGTGGCTGGCTGCTTTGAGCGGCCGCTCCATATAAATGACGGAGGGTTCCTTTACCACTGTTTCAAGCTTGTATTTTTCCGACAGCAAAGCGGAAACAACCTCCAACTGCACCCGGCCCAAAAAAGAAAGAATGATCTCATGGGTGATGGAATCCACTTCGCAACGCAAAAGCGGGTCAGTATCCGCAAGTTGCGTAAGAGCGTCCAGCAGCCGTTCTCTTTGCGCTGCCGTTTTCGGCGCAATCGTCGTCCGCAGCATGGGGAGGGGGTCCTCGCGCCACCTTTTACGAGGGAGCCGGGTTTGGTCCCCTAATACATCGTTTAACCTCACGCTGTCGCTGGGAAGGATAACAATTTCACCCTGATAAGCGGTGTCTGTCCGAACAATTTCCCCTTTGGATGGAATACGCATCTCTGTGATTTTCAGCTTTTCTCTCCCGGCCAGGGCCACCGTATCCCGCAGGCGCAGCGTTCCGCTGTATAACCGTAGATAGACACGCCGCTGGCCGCAATCGGTGTACTCAACCTTGAAAACGCTGCCGCATAGGGCGGCGCCCCCCTGTTCCCCAATCGGTTGGAACAGCCCTGTCACCGCATCCATCAACGGTTGAATGCCAAGGCCATTTTTGGCGCTGCCATGATAGACCGGGAACAGGGAGGCGTCTTGAACCCGCTGCTGTTCCTCCCGCGCAAGTTTTTCCCGGCTGATTGGTTCTCCTGCGATATACTTTTCCAATAATTCATCGTTATTTTCGATGACCGCATCCCATGCTTCTATGTCGGTATTTTCCTCCAGGACTATTTCCGGGGACAGCGACACCGTCTGCTTGATGATAATATCGGCGGAGAGCTTATCCCGAACAGACTGAACCACGCTCTGCAAATCAACGCCAGCCTGGTCGATCTTGTTGATAAAGATAACGGTGGGAATGTTCATTTTCCGCAGGGCATGGAACAGAATACGGGTCTGGGCCTGCACGCCATCTTTAGCGGAGATCACCAAGATGGCCCCATCTAAAACAGCCAAAGAGCGGTACACCTCCGCCAAAAAATCCATGTGGCCGGGCGTATCCACAATGTTAACTTTACATCTGTGCCACTGGAAGGAAGTGACTGCCGCTTGAATGGTAATCCCACGCTGCCGCTCCAAAAACATGGTGTCCGTCCTCGTTGTCCCTTTTTCGACGCTCCCCGGTTCTGAAATGGCTCCGCTGGCATATAGCAGGCTCTCCGTCAAGGTCGTCTTTCCAGCGTCTACATGGGCAAGAATTCCAATATTGATTATTTTCATGTGATTGTCCTCCTTTTACAGCCCCAAAAGGGCATAAAAATCCCCAGCAGTAAAATACTTTTACCACTGGGGATTATAATTTGCGGACATACACATATACAGCATACACCTGTTTGTGATTGCTGTTTTTCGGATATGTCAAAATTGATAAGGCAAAAGTATTCTTAAATTGGGTACAAAAAACCAAGCCCCCACAAAAGGGACTATCATAATCCTTTGTTCCCACTATTTGATTATAGTTTTATTTAAGAATACCTTGCCGCATATTTTTTACTCCTTTTTTGGAATGATGCTATTATATCACATTAGTTTTAGGAAAGCAAGTACCTAAAAGAAATTTTTCTTCCCCTTATATGTAACAATCATACCGACTTTCTGGCGTTCAGAATGGTTTCTGCTGTCTGCTGTGGTGTTTGGTTGGAATTGTCCAGCCAAAAGCCGATCCGTGGTGTTGTCTGCATAAATGTATCGTATAAGGTTTCAACCGTAAAGCCGGAATAGCCTGTTTTCTCCCTGTATCGTTCCCTTCCTTTTATTGTTTCCACATCTGGACAAAGAACGACAACCTCAACAGGGTATTTATGCGGCACAAAAAATATGTACATGTAACTAATTCAACACATTTATAATTTGAATAGGGACATTATAGCATTTACTAAATACAAATTCAATGTATACGGAAATAAAGATATAAGGAGTGGGAAGGATTCCGCCGTAGTCGGCATTGTAGGAAAATCCAAAAGTTTAGATTTTCTCAAAATGCTTATCTTTTGGTCTTTGGTTCGGAATAGTGTAGTGCTGGCGGTCTATCTATTGTTTTCGGTTGCTTGCTTCTTTACCGTACATGAGCATTTACTTAAAGGAAGTATGAACATGAACACCTACACGAATGCAATAAAAATGGAGTTAAGCCAAATCAATAACTTCGAACAACTTGTAGAAATTAAAAATGAAAACTTAAATGCTACAGTTCTCCCACACTTAGAGCTAAGTGAAGAATTAGTATCTGATATAAAAGATGCTTGGGGGAAAAAAACCTTTTTGTGCAATCAAAAACTTGTAATGATAAAGTCTTATTTGAAAAAAGCTACTGTACTCGCAACTATGTTAGAGAAATCATATTAAGATATTGCCAAAATCGTGTTAAATTTAAGAAAAAATTCTCCATAAAAGACGGAATGATTATCAATAGTAAAGATAAAAAATAAAATCATGCAAATACAAGCATCTACCAAAATTTGGTGGGTGCTTTTCTTATGCCCTATCGGAGGTGAAATTTTGAGAAAACTTAAGAATTATAAGCCTACAAAATTCAAAGCGAAAGGTAGCTATTACGATAAAGAATACGCCGACTTCGCTGTTACTTTTATTGAAAGCCTATGTCACACCAAAGGTACATGGGCCGGCAAGAAATTTGAGCTTATCGACTGGCAGGAGCAGATTATCCGTGACCTGTTCGGTATTCTAAAGCCTAACGGATACAGGCAGTTCAACACTGCATACATTGAAATTCCCAAAAAGAACGGTAAATCCGAATTAGCGGCGGCTATTGCACTTCTGCTCACCTGCGGTGACGGTGAACAGAGAGCCGAGGTTTACGGTGCGGCTGCCGACAGGCAACAGGCGTCAATCGTATTTGATGTTGCCGCCGATATGGTGCGAATGTGTCCGGCTCTGAACAAAAGAGTAAAGATACTTGCATCACAGAAAAGGCTGATTTACGAACCTACAAACAGCTTTTATCAGGTGCTATCCGCCGAGGCATACAGCAAGCACGGCTTTAATGTTCACGGTGTTGTGTTTGATGAGTTGCACAGTCAGCCGAACAGAAAACTTTATGATGTCCTTACAAAGGGTAGCGGTGATGCGAGAATGCAGCCACTCTTTTTTCTGATCACAACTGCCGGCACAGATACACATTCAATCTGCTACGAGGTTCATCAAAAGGCACAGGATATTATTGACGGGCGAAAAATTGACCCTACATTCTATCCGGTAATTTACGGCGCTGATGATACAGAGGACTGGACAAGTCCGAAGGTCTGGAAAAAATGCAATCCATCTCTGGGTGAAACTATCGGAATGGATAAAGTTAAAACCGCTTGCGAATCAGCAAAGCAAAATCCGGGTGAAGAAAACTCATTCCGACAGCTAAGACTAAATCAGTGGGTAAAACAGGCAGTCCGTTGGATGCCTATGGATAAATGGGATAAGTGTGCCTTTGCAGTCAATGAAGATGACCTTCGTGGACGAGTGTGCTACGGTGGTCTTGACCTTTCAAGTACAACGGATATTACTGCATTTGTGCTTGTATTTCCTCCGCTTGATGAAGAGGATAAATATGTTATTATTCCGTATTTCTGGATACCCGAGGACACACTTGATTTGCGTGTTAAGCGTGACCGTGTGCCGTATGATGTGTGGGAACGGCAAGGATACTTGCAGACTACCGAGGGCAATGTTATTCACTACGGCTACATTGAGAAATTTATCGAGAGTCTTGGTGAAAGATTCAATATTCGTGAGATTGCTTTTGACCGTTGGGGTGCGGTTCAGATGGTGCAGAATCTTGAGGGTATGGGCTTTACTGTTGTTCCATTCGGACAGGGATTTAAGGATATGTCACCTCCGACAAAGGAACTTATGAAGCTGACACTTGAACAGAGAATTGCACACGGTGGTCACCCTGTACTTCGATGGAATATGGACAATATCTTTGTCAGAACAGACCCTGCCGGCAACATAAAGGCAGACAAAGAAAAATCCACGGAGAAAATTGACGGTGCGATTGCTACAATTATGGCACTTGACAGAGCAATTCGCTGTGGAAACAATAACTGTGCATCGGTTTATGATGACAGAGGATTGTTGTTTATATGACATCAGTCAATTTTTATGCAGATATATATGAGCATAAAAAGTAAATATATTTTTCAAAGCATCTCAAAAGAGGTGTTTTTCTTTTGCCCATTTTACGAAAGAGTGGTGGTTTTATGGGTATTTTAAGCGGTTTGTTTCGTTCACGAGATAAGCCGAAAAACAGTACATCGGGCAGCAGTTACCGATTTTTCTACGGTCAGAGCAGTGCCGGCAAATGCGTGACCGAGAGAAGTGCAATGCAAATGACGGCAGTATATGCCTGCGTCAGAATTTTATCCGAGGCGGTTGCAGGACTTCCTCTCCACCTTTACAGATACAATTCTGACGGGAGCAAAGAAAAGGCGCTTGAACATCCGTTGTATTTTCTTTTGCACGATGAGCCTAATCCCGAAATGACTTCATTTGCTTTTAGAGAAACCTTGATGACTCATCTGCTTTTGTGGGGCAATGCCTATGCACAAATCATAAGAAATGGCAAGGGCGATGTTGTTGCCCTCTATCCTCTTATGTCGAACAGAATGACAGTTAACAGAGATAAAAGCGGTAATCTTTACTATCAGTACAACACAAGCTCCGACGACGCAAGAACAATGAAAGGTGCAACGGTAAGGCTTTCACCGTATGAGGTTTTGCATATTGCCGGACTTGGATTTGACGGACTTGTCGGATACTCGCCTATTGCAATGGCAAAGAACGCAATCGGTCTTGCCATTGCCGCCGAGGAATACGGTAGTAAGTTCTATGCAAACGGTGCGTCACCCAGCGGTGTGCTTGAACATCCGGGTACGCTTAAAGACCCATCCAAGGTTCGTGATTCGTGGAATGCCGCCTTTGCGGGAAGCGGCAACAGTCATAGAGTTGCCGTGCTTGAGGAGGGACTGAAGTACACACCGATTTCAATTTCGCCGAACGAGGCGCAGTTCCTCGAAACCAGAAAATTTCAGATAGATGAGATAGCTCGAATTTTCAGAGTGCCTCCGCATATGGTGGGCGACCTTGAAAAATCGAGCTTTTCTAATATTGAACAGCAGTCACTTGAATTTGTGAAGTACACACTTGAGCCGTGGATAGTGCGTTGGGAGCAGTCAATTTTCCGCTCCTTACTTTCAAGAAATGAAAAAAGTTCGTACTTTGTGAAGTTTAATGTTGACGGACTTCTGCGTGGTGACTACGCAAGCAGAATGAGTGGCTATGCAACGGCAAGGCAGAACGGATGGATGTCGGCAAACGATATACGAGAGCTTGAAAATCTCGACCGTATTCCAACGGAAAAAGGTGGCGATTTATATCTTGTAAACGGAAATATGCTCCCTCTTAACAACGCAGGAGCATTTGCAAATATCAATAACAAGGAGGAAGAAAATGAAGAAATTCTGGAAATGGACGAACCTGACGGAAAGTAATCCGACAGAGAGAATTTTGACTCTTAACGGAACAATAGCGGAAGAAAGCTGGTTTGATGATGATATCACTCCTCAGCTTTTTAAAAGCGAGTTAAACAGTTGCTCGGGTAATATTACAGTTTGGATTAACTCTCCGGGCGGTGATTGTGTGGCTGCGGCTCAGATTTACAATATGCTGATGGATTACAAAGGCAATGTAACCGTTAAGATTGACGGTATTGCCGCAAGTGCTGCATCTGTAATTGCTATGGCTGGAAACAATGTGATGATGTCCCCTGTTTCAATGCTTATGATTCATAATCCGGCTACGGTTGCAATGGGTGACCACAACGAAATGCAGAAGGCTATTGAAATGCTTGAGGAGGTCAAGGAGAGCATTATAAATGCTTATGAAATCAAAACAGGAATGAGCAGAGCAAAGCTTGCCCGTCTTATGGAGGAAGAAACATGGATGAATGCAAAGAAAGCCGTTGAACTCGGATTTGCAGACAGCATTATAGAACCCGACAAGAAAATTAATGAAGATGAAAAGGAGAAAAACAAAGCATCGGATTCTATCCTGTTTTCACGCAGAGCAGTGAGTGTGGCTCTTCAAAATAAACTTAAATCACACTATTTAGCAAATGCTGGTGCTAACACAGGAACAGACATCACAGACCTTGAAAAAAGACTTAATTTATTAAAACCTTAAGGAGGAATTTTACTATGGCTAAAATTAACGAACTTCGTGAGAAACGAGCAAAAATCTGGGAACAGGCAAAAGCATTTCTTGATTCTCACAGAAACGAAACTGGTATTCTTTCGGCGGAAGATACCGTAGCTTATGAAAAGATGGAAAAGGATATTGTTGACCTCGGTCACGAGATTGAGCGTCAGCAAAGAGCAGATGACCTTGAAAGAGAGTTAAATCTCCCGACAAGCACACCGCTTGTTTCAAAACCCGATAACGTCAATCGTGAGAGTAAAACAGGCACAGCTTCTGAAAAGTACAACAAAGCATTCTGGAATCAGATGAGAAACCGCTCAACGCAGGAGGTCAGAAACATTCTCAGTGAGGGTGTTGACAGCGAGGGCGGTTTTCTTGTACCGGAAACCTTTGAAAACACACTTGTTCAGGCACTTGATGAAGAGCTTGTAATTCGTCAACTTGCACATACATTTACAACAGCGTCAAACGCACACAAAATCCCTGTTGTTGCCACAAGAGGTAAGGCGATGTGGACTGAGGAGAACGCTGCAATCACCGACAGCGATACAATCATTCGGTCAGAAAACAATCGGTGCTCATAAGCTTTGTGCTTTAATCAAAGTGTCAGAAGAGCTTTTGAACGATTCAGCCTTTGACCTTGAAAGCTATTTCAATCAGGAGTTCGCAAGAAGAATCGGTGAAGCTGAAGAAGAGGCCTTTGTTATCGGTGACGGCAGCTCAAAGCCTTATGGTATTTTCAATGATACTGAGGGTGGCGAAGTCGGTGTAACAGCCGGCTCAACTGTTAATGTTACGGCTGATGAGATTATCGACCTTTATTACAGCCTTAAAGCACCGTACCGTAAGAACGGTGTATGGCTCTTGAATGACAGCACTGTAAATATTATCAGAAAGCTCAAGGACAGCAACGGTCAGTATTTATGGCAACCATCTATTAAGGATGGTGAAACCGACACACTCCTCGGCAAGCCTGTTTACACATCTTCGTCAATCGCAAGTGCTGCATCGGGTACAAAGCCGATTGCATTCGGTGACCTTTCCTACTACTGGATTGGTGACAGACAGGGTGTTACCTTTAAACGACTCAATGAGTTATATGCAGCAAACGGACAGGTAGGTTTCCTTGCGACAAAAAGAGTTGATGCAAGACTTATTGTTCCGGAGGCAGTTAAGATTCTCAAAATGAAAGGTACAGTTTCTTCAGGCGGTTAAGGAGCGCTTTTATGACTGACAGGCTTTTAGAAAAAGTAAAGCAAAATCTCATACTTGAACATTCTGAGGACGATGCACTTCTTGAGCAGTACATCACTGCATCGGTTTCCTATGCCGAAAGCTATCAACACATTGATGAGGGTTACTACTCCACACACGCAATGCCTGCAACTACCGAGCAGGCAGTTATAATGCTTGCGAGCCATTTCTACGAAAGCAGAGATGGCTCAACGGGCGGATTCTTTGCTGACAGCACAAACGCATCGGCTCAGGTGTGGAACACGGTCAATTTACTTTTAAGGCTTGACAGAAACTGGAAGGTTTAGCTATGAGTTTTGGAAAGATGAACACACCTGTTGAAATTATGAAAAGGGTGATTGAAACCGATGATGAGGGCTTTAAGAAGGAAAGACTGAAAACGGTTGCAAGAGTGAGAGCATATCGTGAGGGCAGACACGGCAGTGAACGGTGGGCAAATATGGCGACATTTTCCGTTGCGACTGATCTGTTTCGTCTGAGGTGTATTCCACACATAGAGGTTACAACCGATATGCTCATCCTTTGTGACGGAAAGCGGTTTGAAATCACCTCTGTTGAAAATGTAAAAGGCAGAGGAATGTATCTTGAAATTCTCGCAAAGGAGGTTGAAGCAAGTGGCTAGATGCACAATGAAAATGCCGGAGGAGTTTTTACTCAAGATTTCAAGACTAGGTGACAAAACAGATGAAGTGTGTGAAAGGGTACTCAATGCCGGTGCTGAGGTTGTTCTTAAAAAGGTGAGGACAAATCTCAGAAATGTCATCAGCAAGGACACAAAAACGCAGTCACGCTCAACGGGTGAGCTTGAACGCTCACTTGGTGTGTCACCTGTTTTGTCGGACAAGAACGGCAATCTGAATATCAAAATAGGCTTTTCAGAGCCGAGAACAAATGGCGAGAGCAATGCAAAAATTGCGAGTGTAATTGAATACGGCAAAAGCGGTCAGCCACCAAAGCCGTTTATGAAACCCGCAAAATCAGCGTCACGCAAGGAGTGTATGACGGTTATGATTAACACGCTTGATGAGGAGGTAAAGAGCATATGAGTTTGCTTGCTGAAATCAAGAGTATTGCAGAGGGATTGAACATCAAGGTTGAAACAGGTGTTTTTTCAGGCAAAGCACCTGACGAATACATTGTTCTCACTCCGCTTTCGGACGGCTTTGATATGCACTGCGACAATATGCCGACCTTTGACAGACAGGAAGTGAGAATTTCTATATTTTCAAAGGGTAATTATTCTGCACTTAAATACAAGCTTGTGACCGCTCTTTTTCAAAGTGATATTTCAATAACCGACAGGCTGTATATCGGTTACGAGAGCGACACGGGCTATCATCACTATGCTATTGACGCATTAAAAACTTATGAACTGGAGGAGATAGATTATGGCAACAATCGGACTTGATAAGCTGTATTACGCAAAAATCACAGAGGACTCTGACGGAAACGAAACCTATGACACCCCTATTCCGCTTGCAAAGGCGATGAGTGCGGAACTTTCGGTAGAGCTTGCCGAGGCAACACTTTATGCCGATGACGGTGCGTCAGAGGTTGTAAAGGAATTTCAGAGCGGTACGCTTACACTCGGTATTGACAACATCGGAACAGCCGTTGCAGAGGATTTGACCGGTGCGACAATCGACAAAAACAAGGTGTTGGTTTCCGCATCTGAGGACGGAGCACCGCCCGTTGCAATCGGTTTTCGTGCAAAGAAAGCGAACGGCAAGTATCGTTACTTCTGGCTTTACAGAGTGAAGTTTGGCATTCCTGCAACTAATCTTACCACAAAGGGCGAAAGCATCGAGTTTTCCACTCCGTCGATTGAGGGTACGGTTATCCGCAGAAACAAGGCTGACAAGCTCGGCAAGCACCCGTGGAAGGCTGAAATTTCAGAGGACGATACAGGTGTTGCAAGTGACACAATCAGCGGTTGGTACACTCAGGTGTACGAGCCGACCTATGCTGAATAAATACGGAGGTGCGTTATGACTGACAGAGGAAATATTATTAAAATCGGTGAAAACGAATATGAGCTTATTCTCACCACAAGAGCAACAAAGGAAATTGCCAAAAGATACGGCGGACTTGAAAACCTCGGTGACAGGCTGATGAAAAGTGAAAATTTTGAAATGGCACTTGATGAAATCATCTGGCTTATCACCTTGCTTGCAAATCAGGGCGTTATGATTTACAATCTAAAAAATCCAAACAGCAAAAAGCCTTTGCTTTGTGAGAACGAGGTTGAACTTTTGACCTCACCGTTTGACCTTGCAGAATACAAGAATGCAATTATGGACTCAATGCAGAAAGGCACAAAGCGAAACATTGAAAGTGAGCAAACCTCAAAAAACACGAAAGTCGGGTAACAGACGCTGAGCTGTTCACCCGACTTCTTTATTACGGACTTGCTCACCTAAATCTTTCGCAGGAAGAAGTGTGGCTCATGCCATTTGGACTTTTGCTTGATTTGTGGGAGTGCCATAAGCAGTATAACGGCATTGCAAAGCCAAAACGAGTTGCTTGCATTGATGATGTTATTCCTTATGGGGTTTGATTATTCTGAAAAGGATTGAGATTTATTAAGCAGTATGATATAATTAGCCCATTAAAAAACTGAAATTGTTAGGAGTCTTAATTATGGCAAAGAGAATAAGAATGAATGAAGTTCCTTGTTGGCAGGAGGAGAGAAATTTTACAAAATGGCTTGCTGATAATATAGATTGCGTAGGAAATATTATTGGAAGAAACATTGTAAGTGCGTGTACTGAAGTGAAAGAATCTAGTGAATATGGCAAAGGAAAATACCCAGTTGATATTCTTGCAATTGACGAAAATGATGAAAAAATTGTTGTTGAGAATCAATATTTTTTAAGTAATCATATTCATTTAGGTGAAATACTTACCTATTCAGCTTGGAATTCAGTTTCAACAATTGTATGGATTACAGAAGATATAGACGAGGAACACTTTCGTGCGGTAGAATACATAAAAGAATTAGCTCAATCTTCAGATAGAAAGCTTGAATTTTGGATACTGTTAATGTCTCCAGATGAAAATTCAGATTTACTTAATGACCCAAATGTGATTTTAAAAGTGGCGACAAAGGATGATTGTATAAAAAGAGATTCAAATGTTAAGCCACCAATAAATGCAGAATTAAATATTGAATTTTGGAACAGGTTTGAAAGTGTAGTTTTGAAATATGGATTTTCCCTTTCACGACAAGGACGTACAGATTGTATTAATTTACGATGGGGAAAATCCTATGAAATGAATGTTCCATTTAGAAAAAATAACATAAATATTGAAGTGAATTTTAAGAAGTTTGGAACTATTTTCTATGATGCAATTGATGCAGATTTTGATTCTATTGTTGAGGAACTTTGTTTAGGAAAATATGATGAGATTAGTTTGAATCAATATAGTAAATATTCCCAGATTAGAGTTAAAATACCAGCACAGGTTGAAAATATAGATAAATGGGATGAATATATCGAAAGAATGATAGGCATTATTCTAAAATTAAGAGAAATCGCAGATAGGTATGAGTTTTGCTACTGATAGTAAATTACAGATTTTTCAGAATGAGTAATATTCATAGATATGATATGTCAAATTTCAATTTATCTATACAATAATTTCAAGGAGTAACCAAAAGGTTGCTCCTTTTTTAATACACTTTTGAGCCAATAGGCTCTTTTTTTATGCCCTAAAATGAGGAGGTGAACTTAAATGTCAGATAGTTTTGGACTTAAGCTTGGCATTGAGGGCGAAAAGGAATTTAAAAAGTCGCTTGCAGAAATCAATCAGAGCTTTAAGGTGCTCGGCTCTGAGATGAAACTTGTGTCCTCGCAGTTTGATAAGAATGACAATTCCGTTCAGGCTTTGTCTGCAAGAAATACGGTTCTTAATAAGGAGATTGACGCACAAAAGCAGAAGATTGAAGCCCTCAGGCAGGCACTTGCAAATGCATCGGAGTCCTTTGGTGAAACCGACAGAAGAACACAAAGCTGGCAGATTCAGCTCAACAACGCACAGGCATCACTCAACAGTATGGAGCGTGAGCTTGGAAGCAATAATTCTGCACTTGAACAGGCAAAGACGGATATTGAGGGGACAGAAAAATCTCTTGAAAAGGTTGACGGTCGGCTTGATGATACTGCCGAAAGTGCCGATGATATGGGCGATGAAATCAAGGACGCAGGCGACAAGGCGGATAAGTCAAAGGAGAGATTTTCAAAGCTTGGTTCGGTACTCAAGGGTGTGGGCGTTGCGATGGGTGCGGTTGTTACTGTGGCGGCCGCAACAGCCGTAAAGCTAGGCAAGGAGGTAGTTAATGCCTATGCCGACTATGAACAGCTTGTCGGCGGTGTTGATACGCTTTTCAAGGGTTCATCACAGAAGCTGCAAAGCTACGCATCTAATGCCTATAAAACGGCAGGCCTTTCTGCAAATGACTATATGGAAACTGTTACAGGCTTTTCCGCAAGCCTCATTCAGTCGCTTGGCGGTGATACGGACAAGTCGGTAAAGTATGCCGATATGGCAATCACGGATATGGCAGATAACGCAAACAAGATGGGTACAGATATGTCACTCATTCAGAATGCGTATCAGGGCTTTGCCAAGCAAAATTACACAATGCTCGATAACCTTAAACTCGGCTACGGCGGTACTAAAGAGGAAATGCAAAGACTTCTCTCTGACGCAGAGAAAATATCGGGCATTAAGTACGATATTTCGTCATATGCCGATGTGGTCGATGCAATCCACGTTATGCAGGAGAGTATGGATATTGCCGGCACTACCGCAAAAGAGGCGGAGGGTACAATTTCGGGTTCGGTTAATGCGTTGAAATCCTCAGTTACGAATCTTGTGGTAGGATTTGGTGACGCAAACGCTGAACTTGATGTGTTGTGTGAAAATGTTGTAACGGCATTTCAGACCGTGCTTGAAAATATCTCACCTATTGTGGAAAATCTCATCTCCGCCTTGCCGACAGTAATTACTACACTGCTTGAATCGGCAGGTGAAATGCTCCCTACGGTTCTGGAAACTCTTGCAGAATTGTTTGCACAGGTGCTTGAGGGATTGCTTCAGCTTTTGCCACAGCTGATTCCCGTTGCGGTATCGGCTTTATTAACAATTACGAATGCAATTGTTGAAAATCTGCCCTTGTTGATTGAGTCGGCAACCTTGCTCGTAGCAACTCTCGTACAGGGCCTTGCAGATGCACTGCCGACTCTAATTCCTACTGCGGTCAATGCGGTTATGACGATTGTACAGGGACTTCTGGACAGCTTGCCGTCAATTCTTGACGCAGGACTTGAACTTGTGTCAGCACTTGCACAGGGTATTCTTGATGCACTTCCCGACCTCATATCTAAACTGCCTCAGATTATTATGGGCATAGTTACATTTCTTTTAAATTCAATACCGCAAATCATACAGACGGGCATTAAGCTGCTGACCTCTCTTGTCGGTGCTTTGCCCGATATTATCACAGCAATAGTCAAGGCAATTCCGCAGATTATCAACGGGATTATAAATGCGGTAATAAATTCAATTCCGCAGATTATTCAGGCAGGCATTGACTTGCTCATTTCACTTGTCAAGGCTCTGCCCACCATTATCGTCACAATCGTGAATGCAATACCCGACATCATTTCAGGCATTGTTAATGCTCTTATTGACAATATTCCGGCAATAATTCAGGCAGGTATTGATTTGTTGATTTCGCTTGTTAAGAATCTGCCGACTATCATTAAGGAAATTGTAAAGGCAGTACCTAAGATTATTGAAGGCATTGTAAAGGCCTTTGGTTCACTTATGTACAAGATTGTTGAAATTGGCGGTAACATTGTAAAAGGCTTGTGGGACGGTATCTGCGGTCTTGCATCGTGGCTCTGGGATTCAGTCAGCGGTTGGATTTCGGGTATCTGGGACGGCATCTGCGACTTTTTTGGCATTCACTCACCGTCAAAGGAAATGGCATGGGTTGGCGAAATGCTCGTCAAGGGTCTTGCCGGCTCTATTGACAAGAACGGTGATATGGCTGTTCGTGCCGCCGAGGGTATGAGCAGTGATGTTTCAAGTGTTATGAACTCACTTGCTGATGATATGAAAACTGCTTTGCCGACTGATTTCAGCATTGACAGAAATGTTAAAGGATTGGTTGATAATTCAAATTCTGCTGCTTTTGGTAAGAGCGGTCTTTCGCTTGTGCTGAATATTGCAAATTTTAACAACTACTCAAATGACGATATTTCTCAGCTTACAAATGAAATTATGGAAACTGCAGGTCAGTTTGCCAAAAGGAAAGGACTGGTGTTTGCTTGAACTATTTTGAATACAAAGGCATCAGGTCATCTGATATGGGACTTCATATACAGAGAAAGAATGTGTACTCCTCGCCAAAGTATGACTCTTCCTTTGTATCAATCCCCGGTCGCAATGGTGATTTGATTGTACCGAATCGCAGATATGAAAACACACAGGTGAGCTATTCTGTATATCTGTCTGCAAAGAACAGTCAACAGCTTGCTGACAGCATTACAAAAATCAAGGCATGGCTGTACACACAGCCCGACAGGTATCACATACTAAAGGACAGCTATGACAAAAGATTTTTCAGATATGCTCTCTTTAACTCCTCGCTTGATATTGAAGATGAGCTTAACAAAATCGGTGTGTTTACCGTAAGCTTTAACTGCAAGCCGTTTAAATATGACATTGATGGTGAGTTACCGCACAGTATTGATGTGGTGCTGAATTTTCCGTATATGATTTTTTGCAGAATGGACGGTTCAAAGCCGGAAAATGACTGGAGCAACCGTTGGAATCAGACGGCAGACCTTGTTGTGCCGAGTGGTAAGAATATGTTTGTACTGAATACAAATTCGTGGACAGACGGCTACTGGGACTACTATTCAGATGCCGACAAGAGCAGAATATATCTTAAGGTGAACGAAAACTGGAAGAAGGAGAATGCAAGGTTTGCCCTCTACACATTTCTCGGTGACGAAACCGCATGGCATTCTCTTGAGAAGGTCAGCGAGGATATTTACAGAGTGACCTTGCCGTCAAAGGGTGAAACCGTACTTGTGAATCCGTACAGCTTTGAGAGCAGACCGCTTATTCATCTTAACGGCAACGGTGCGGGTACGCTTACCATTGATAACGAAAACGGCAGACACGAATGGACATTCAACGATATTGACGAGTTCATTGAGATTGACAGCGAAAAGATGTGCTTTTACAAGGACAACACGCTGAAAAATGATACGGTTACAGGCACGGGATTTCCTTTGCTTGTAAAGGGCGAAAACAGGTTTATTCTCGGCGGTGGCATAACAGACGGTTCAGTATTTCCAAGGTGGTGTTCGTTATGATGCCGATTTTATACAGAGCAGATGAAACTGAGTTTGACACCTACGGAATCGGTGTGCTGTCGGACTGCACCTTTTGCGAAGTTACAGAGGAGAGAAACGGTGCGTTTGAATGTGTGATGAAATATCCTCTGCACGGTGCATTGTTTGATGAGATTAAAAACGACAGGGTTATACTCGTTAAGCCGAATGACACATCAAGGTCACAGCCGTTTCGCATATACAGAATTACAACACCGATGAACGGCATCATCACAGTGTATGCACAGCATATGTCATATGATTTGTCGGGCATTGGTGTGCTATGCTTTGAGAGCAAATCGGTTTCGCCACAGCTTGCACTTGAAAGAATTTTTGCGAATACTTCATCAAAGCACGGCTTTAAATGCAGGACAGACCTTTCTGCACCTATGGCATTTTCAGTCGACAGGCCGATGAGCGTTCGTGCTGTTCTGGGCGGTACGGAAGGTTCAGTCCTTGATGTGTGGGGCGGTGAATACGAATGGGATATGTTCGATGTCATTCTTCACTCAAAGCGTGGCAAAGACAACGGTGTTGTGATTGAATACGGCAAGAACCTCACCTCACTTGAGCAGGACAATGATTTTTCATCGGTATATACACACCTTTTGCCCTATGCGGTTGTAAAGAACGGTGATACCGAAAATGTGGTTACTCTTTCGGAAGCCGTACTTCCTGTTGTCGAAAAATATGCGAGAGAGAAAACCTTAATCAAGGACTTTTCGTCATTTTTTAAGGACGGAGAAACCGTTACCGAGGACACACTTCGAGCAAAGGCTAAGTCATACATCAAACAGAATCCGTTCGGTGACGAAACTCCCACGGTGAAGGTGTCGTTTGAACCGCTATGGCAACAGCCCGAATATTCGCAGTTCCTCGAAAAGGTGAACCTCTGCGACACAGTGACCGTCAGGCACCCAGATATGAATATTGAGGTAAAGACGAAGGTTATTGAAACCGTATATGACGCACTGGCCGAGAAATATTCATCAATCACACTCGGAACGGCAAAATCAAACTTTGTGAATACGGTTGCAGAAATCAAAAGTACAACCGATAAAATCAAAAAGGAAACCGACAGCTTTCCGTTACTTATGAATACTGCTATTAAAAATGCCACTTCGCTGATTTCAGGTCAGCAAGGTGGCTTTGTTGTTATGCACACGGATTCTGTTACAGGCAAGCCGTATGAACTTTTGATTCTTGACAACGAAAATCTGTACGATGCAAGGAATGTGTGGCGGTGGAATGTCGGTGGCTTAGGTTTTTCAAAGAGTGGATACAACGGCCCGTATGAAACTGCGATTACGGCTGACGGAAAAATCGTGGCTGACTTTATCACAAGCGGAACGCTTATGGCAAATATCATCAAGGCGGGAGTAATCAGTTCGGCTGATAATTCTTCATGGTGGGATTTAGAAAGCGGAGAGGTACACCTAAGTGCATATACAAAAACAGAGGATACCGACAAACTCAGCGACAGTATTGCTGAAATTACAGAAAGGACATCAACACTTGAACAGACCGCAGAGGACATTTCCTTTAAAATCAACGAGCAGTCCACGGGCGGAAAGAACTATCTTTTAAACTCATCGGCTCTCAACGGACTTTCGGATGATTGGGAGTATTCGGGATTGGTCACTGTACTTTCCGATACAGATGTAATCAGTCATACCTCTTCGGGTTCTGCTTTTGTACTCGGTGAGGAAAGCACCTTGTCGCAAAGTGTGTATAACTCGGTTGCCGACAGATCCTTTGTGCTGTCACTCAGAGCAAAGAAAAGCTATTCACAGCTTAGTGCATATATGTATGTTCAGTACAACGGAGTTAAAAGAGAATATCTTTTTAATACAAAGGACAGCTTTGATTGGACAGATTTTTCCGTTGTACTCCCCGATGTTTCGGACGGTGAAAACACGGTATTCATTTACAGCCGTGGTTCTTCCCTTAAGGTAAGCGACCTTATGCTTACTGACGGAAGTATTATCCAACACTGGTCGCCTGCACCGAACGAGATATACACAAACGAGGTAAAGATTGACCGCAAAGGCATTGAGGTTTCAAACAGCAAGTCCTCGCAGAAAACAGTAATTACAAACACTGAATTTTCCGGCTACTACAACGGTGAAAAGATATTCACCCTAAACAAGGACGAAACTCAGACGAAGAAAACTACAGTTGACGGTGAGCTTACAATCGGCAGAACAAAGCTGATTCCGATGTCAAACAGTTCACAGGGACTCAACATTGTAATTCTTGATTAGGAGGCAATATGGCAAAGACAACGGTTGTCAATAGAATTGACACGATTTACATAGATACGGAAAATCCGACCGTATCAGTAAACACAACGGTAAATGACACAGGTCTTAAACACAGCATTACGATTACCATACGAGGTATTCCGATAACTGGCATATCGGGACTTGCGTGGAACAAGGGGACGGCAAACAGGATTATTACCATTCCTACGGACAGCAGAACGGGTATTTTAAAGGCTATGTATGAAGACAAGAGCGTTACGGCAAAGCTAACGGTCACCACATACAAGGGTTCAACCTATGTAGGCATTTCTGAAAGGAATTGTCAGATTGCAACCACCTCGCACAATTCAAGACCTGTTATTGAAGGCTTTATCTATCTTGACACCAATTTAAAGACCACTGCCGTTACGGGCAACTCAAAGCTGTTTATTCAGAACTATTCAAATCTCAAGGTTACTCCGCTTACGGCAAAGCCGAGAAATGAATCGAAGATTACAGGCTACACGGTAAGCTGTAACGGTGTGAGCAAATCAAGTACAACTGCAAAGGAATTGAATCTTGGTACAATCAACAAAAGCGGTGATGTGGTGGTTATGGTCACGGTCACGGACTCAAGAGGTTACACAACGAGCATTAAAAAGACGATTACCGTTATTCCGTACAGCAGTCCGAATCTCAGTACGATTACACTAAGACGAACAAATGAGATTGAGTCGGAAATTCAGCTTATTTTCAACGGCTCATACTCACCAATTACAATTGACGGGGTAAATCACAATCAGCTTTTATCCTTTCGCTACCAATACAAGAGGACAAGTGATGCAAACTACGGAAATTTTGTTGACATTTTAAGCAACCTTAAAATGAACGGCACAAGCTATTCGTACTCAAATCTTCAGCTTATGAATCTTGATGTGAATATGTCATATGACTTTCATATTGAAATCCGTGATGCTATGGAAAAGTCGGTTATTACAGACCTGTACTATTTAATTCCGCAGGGCACACCGCTTGTTTCTTTACGCAAACAAAAGGTAGGCATTAACAATCCAAACCCACAATCCGCACTTGATGTGACGGGTGAAATACATATGAACGGCTTTCCTGTTATGGGCATTATACAGACCTCTGTTGAGGACGATGTCAGCCTTAACAGTCTTACAACGCAGGGTATTTATTTCAGACGAAGAGTACCGCAGGAGAATATGAACTATCCGGCACTTGTATTCGGTATGCTTGAAGTATTTTCTTGCAGTACAAATCTTGTGATACAGAGATATACGGCAAGGGACAGTCCGTTTGATGTGTATATCCGTTCAAAGGTGAATTCGAGCTGGAACAAGTGGGTTAAAAAATAGACACAGGAGGTATTTATGAAACAGATTTGGAACAGCATTCAGACTGCATTCATCGCACTTGGAGGAACACTCGGGTGGTTTCTCGGAGGTGCAGACGGCTTTCTGTATGCACTCATTGCATTTGTAGTTATCGACTACATTACAGGAATGATGTGTGCCGTTGCCGACAAAAAGCTTTCGAGCAAGGTCGGTTTCAAGGGCATTTGCAGAAAGGTGATTATCTTTCTGCTTGTGGGAGTGGCGAATCTCCTTGATGTGTACATTATCGGCACGGGCAGTGTGCTGAGAACGGCAGTGATTTTCTTCTATCTCTCAAATGAGGGCTTGTCACTGCTTGAAAACGGAGCACATCTGGGACTTCCCATTCCTGAAAAGATTAAAAATGTGCTTGCACAATTACACCACAGAAGTGAAAAGGAGGACGACTGAATGTCATACACAAACAGCAAATTAGTTAGCTACACAAAAATTTCACCAAACAGAAACATCAATCGAAATCACAAGATTGATACAGTTTCAATCCACTGCGTAGTCGGGCAGTGCTCTGTTGAAACTCTCGGCTCAATCTTTGCATCAAGGGACAAGGAGGCAAGCTCAAACTACGGTATCGGCTATGACGGCAGAATCGGAATGTATGTTGAGGAAAAAGACCGTAGCTGGTGCACCTCATCTGCGTCAAATGACAACAGGGCGATTACCATTGAGGTTGCGTCCGATACCTACCACCCATACAGAGTAAATGATGTTGCGTACAAGTCTTTGATTAAACTGCTTGTTGATATCTGCAAAAGAAACGGCATCAAAAGGCTTGTGTGGTCAACAAACAAGTCAGAGAGAATGAATCACCTTAACGGCTGCAATATGACGGTTCACAGAGATTATGCGAACAAGTCCTGCCCCGGTGATTATCTCTACAATCTTCACGGACAGATTGCAAAGGAGGTGAACGCTCAGCTTGGCTTAGGCAGTTCAAAACCTGCGACTTCAAAGAAAACTCTCTATCGTGTACGCAAAAGTTGGAAGGACGCAAAGTCGCAAAAGGGTGCTTTCTATGACCTTTCAAATGCCAAGAAATGTGCCGACAAAAACAGCGGTTACTCTGTTTTTAATGAAAGCGGAAAAGTTGTGTACACACTAAAGTCATCGGGCAAAAAGTCAGTTGATGCCATTGCAAGAGAAGTAATTCAGGGCAAATGGGGCAACGGTGCCGACCGCAAAAACCGCCTCACCAAAGCCGGCTATGACTACAACGCCATTCAGAAAAGAGTAAACGAGATTTTATCTTAACAGACAATAGAACAGTATTCTAACAAAGCCAAATCCCCATCGAGGAAGTTTTATTCCTTGATGGGGATTTTTTGCTTACGAATAAATAATAAAAATAAAAATTTTTCAAAAAGCGTCCTTTTAAGCACTCTCCCGTGGCTAACAGACAGAGGGCAACAATGCTCTCGGAAACGGAGGTACAATATATGAAACACAATCTTCAAATCAGTGTTTCGGACAAACCACAAAGAAACAGTATGGTATCCTGCAAAAACATCACCTTGCGAGAACGATTTTTGCGAATGCTGTTCGGCAGAAAACAGAAAATCACAATCCTTGTTCCAAGTGATTCTATTGAGGAACTCGCCATTACCAAGGTTAAAAAAGGAGGCAGTTATGAACAAAATAACAGCATTACTTGATGCGATTACCGAGGTAATCAAAAACATTGGCACACTTACAGAAAGTCTGCAGACTGTTTCAAATCTCTTGAATGAGATAAAGATTACTGAAATTTCGAAGAAGTCAACCGTACATACTTCTGAAAGCACAGGAAATTCAAAGGTGTATTCACTTGAAGATGTAAGGGGTGTTCTTGCTAAAAAAAGTCAAAGCGGACTCACTTCTGAGGTTAGAGAAATCATTGTAAAGTATGGTGGAAACAAACTGTCAGAAATTGACCCCTGTCATTACGAAGAAATCATCAAAGATGCGGAGGCACTTAAGAATGAGTAATCACGCTTTCCTCTCCCCTTCAAGTTCTCACAGATGGCTCAATTGTACACCAAGTGCCGTGCTTGAATCAAAGTTTGAGAACAAATCAACCAAAGCATCTGAAGAAGGCACAGTCGCCCATGCGTGGTGTGAGCATAAACTGAAAAACATATTATGCAGAAAAAGTGACGAGCCTGTCTCCCCTTACACAAACGATGAAATGCAGGAATACACCGACTTATATGTTGATTTTGTACTTGAACAATTCAATCTTGCAAAACAGAAATGTAAAGATCCTTTGATTCTTATTGAACAAAAGGTTGATTTTTCAGAATATGTACCAAATGGTTTTGGAACAGCCGACTGCATTATTGTTTCTGAAAGCAAAATACATATCATTGATTTCAAATATGGAATGGGAGTATTGGTTGATGCCTTTGATAACCCGCAGATGAAATGTTATGCTCTCGGTGCTTTAAAAATCTTTGACCGCCTATATGACATTAAAGATGTGTCAATGTCAATTTTTCAGCCACGCAGAGATAATGTCAGCACTTGGACTGTTTCTGCTGATGAGCTCAAAGGCTGGGCAGAAAATGTACTAAAGCCAAAAGCAGAATTAGCTGTTAAAGGTGAAGGTGATTACTGTGTCGGTGATTGGTGTACATTCTGCAAAGCATCAGTAAGATGCAGAGCAAGAGCCGAAAACAATCTGAAACTTGCACAGGAAGAATTCAGACTTCCCCCACTTCTTACTGATTCTGAAATTGAAAAGATTTTATCTGTTATCCCCAATCTCACGAAGTGGGCAAATGAAATAATGGCATATGCTACCGAATCAGCTGTCAATCACGGCAAGCATTGGAACGGTTTTAAAATTGTTGAAGGACGGTCTGTACGAAAGTATAAAGATGAAACCGCAGTGGCTAAAGCATTGGAAGATGCCGGCTACAAAGACATTTATCGCAAGAGTCTTATCACACTTACAGAAATGCAAAAGCTTTTAGGTAAGCAAAATTTCAACGAGATACTTGGAAATCTCATCATTAAACCAAAAGGCAAGCCTGCTCTTGTTCCCGAAACGGACAAAAGAGATGCTATGACAATCACAGATGTTAAAAACGAATTTAAAACGGAGGACTAATTATTATGGCTAATTCAAACAAAACAAAAGTTATCACAGGCAAAAACACAAGACTTTCATATTTTCACGGTTGGGAACCTGTTTCAATCAACGGCAGTCCTGAAAGATACAGCGTATCCGTACTTATTCCAAAAGATGATACTGAAACCGTTAATGCGATTAACAACGCTGTAAATACTGCAATTGAAGAAGGTATCGGTAAATTTGGTGGTAAAAAGCCAAACAAAGCATCACTTAAACTTCCTCTTCGTGACGGTGATACCGAGCGTAATGATGAGGCTTATGCAGGTCACTGGTTTATCAATGCAAACAGCAGAACCGCTCCACAGATTGTTGATAAGGCTGTAAAACCTATTCTTGACAGAGATGAGGTGTACAGCGGTTGTTATGCAAGAGTGTCTCTGAATTTTTACGCATTCAATTCAAATGGCAACAAAGGTATTGCCTGTGGTCTTGGCAACATTCAGAAAATAAAGGACGGCGAACCGCTTGGTGGCAGAAGTTCGGCTGCTGATGATTTCAGAACAGAAACAGATGATGATTTCTTATCCTAACATAATATGAGGTAAACGATATGAACGAATTTTATGAACTTGCAAAATTGTTTGATGTAGTTGTTATCTTCTGTTTCTTCTTAGGAATAGGTATGTACGGCATCATAAGCACCGTAACGGATTTAATTTTCCTTATTCACAAGACTTTTAGAAAGCACAGAATAGCGAGAAGGGCTAAGAAAAACAACTTAGATAATTAACAATTTTGGACGGTGGAGAGATACTCTCTGCCGTCCGTTTTTTATATATAAGGAAGTGAAAACATGAAATCAATCAGTATTGACATAGAAACATATTCAAGTGCTAATCTTCAGAAATCCGGTGTTTACCGTTATGCGGAAAGTGATGATTTTGAAATTCTGCTGTTTGGCTATTCTGTTGACGGCAGTGATGTCAAAGTCATTGACTTGTGTATGGGAGAAAAGATACCCGAGGATATTCTTGATGCACTGACCGATACTTCGGTTATCAAATGGGCATTCAACGCACAATTTGAGAGGGTATGCTTATCAAGGTATCTTAAAGATTTAGGTATAGATTTTGACGGCAAATATCTTAACCCGTCATCTTGGCATTGTACTCTTGTCTGGTCGGCAACACTTGGTCTTCCCCTTTCTCTTGAGGGTGTGGGTGCTGTATTAGGCCTTGAAAATCAAAAGCTGTCAGAGGGTAAAAATCTCATACGATATTTTTGTATTCCCTGTTCCCCTACAAAAATCAATAATGGCAGAACAAGAAATATGCCATATCACAATATAGAAAAGTGGAATAATTTCAAAGCATACAATATTCGTGATGTTGAAACTGAGATGAGTATTCAAAAGAAATTATCAAGATTTCCTGTAAGTGATTCAATATGGAACGAATACCACCTTGACCAAAATATAAATGACCGTGGCATTGGTGTAGATATGTTTTTAGTTGAAAACGCAATAGTTATTGATGAAATGGTTAAAAAGTCGCTTGTCAATGATATACAATCCCTTACCAATCTTGATAATCCAAATTCCGTTCAGCAAATGAAAAACTGGCTCTCCGAAAGCGGATTTGAAACCGAAAGTCTTAACAAAACATCAGTTTCAGAAATGCTGAAAACTGCACCGTATCATGTACACAAAGTGTTATCCCTCAGACAGCAACTAACAAAAAGCAGTGTTAAGAAATACACAGCAATGAAAAATGCCGTTTGTAAAGACAGCCGTGCAAGGGGAATGTTTCAGTTTTACGGTGCAAACAGAACAGGTCGATTTTCAGGCAGACTTGTGCAATTACAGAATTTACCGCAAAACCATATGAGTGATTTGGCAGATGCACGAAGTCTTGTAAAATGCGGAAATTATGATGCACTCAGTATTCTTTATGATGATATTCCGGACACACTTTCACAACTTATCCGCACCGCTTTTATTCCACAGCACAGTTGCAAATTCATAGTAGCCGATTTTTCTGCTATTGAGGCAAGGGTTCTTGCGTGGCTTGCAGGTGAGAAATGGAGAAACAAAGTTTTTAGTGAGGGCAAAGATATTTATTGCAGTAGTGCATCACAGATGTTTGGTGTTCCTGTTGAAAAGCATGGAATAAACGGGCATCTGCGACAAAAAGGCAAAATCGCCGAGCTTGCACTCGGATACGGCGGTTCTGTCGGGGCATTGAAAGCTATGGGTGCTATTCAGATGGGACTTTCAGAGGATGAACTTCAACCTCTAGTGTGTGCGTGGAGAAACTCTAATCCGTCAATTACTAAACTCTGGTGGGACATTGATAAATGTGTTAAAGAAACTGTTACCAAAAGGATACCGACTGAAACCAACGGCATATCTTTTACCTACGAAAGCGGATTTCTGTTCATCACTCTCCCCTCCGGCAGAAGACTTGCATATGTTAAGCCGAGAATCGGAATAAATAAATTTGGCGGTGAATCAGTTACCTATGAGGGCATTGGCAGTACGAAGAAATGGGAACGGCTTGAAAGCTACGGCCCTAAGTTCTGTGAAAATATCATTCAAGCCATTGCAAGAGATATATTATTATACGCAATGCAAACACTAAAAAATTACCGCATAATCGCTCATGTTCATGACGAGGTTATTATTGAATGCCAAAAAGATGTTTCCGTAAACACTATCTGCGAACAAATGAGCAGAACTCCGCCTTGGGCAAAAGGTCTTTTACTCCGTGCGGACGGTTATGAATGTCAATTTTATATGAAAGATTAAAAAGCGTCCTTTTTCACCTTCTGCTATGGCTATATGGTAGGAGGTGCTTTTTATGACAGACAATGAGAAAAAGCAAATTGAAAGCTACCGAAAGAACGGTTACGGATACAAACAGATTTCAAATCTCACAAACCTATCCGTTAATACAATAAAATCATACTGTAAAAGGAACAAGCTAATGAGTGCTGATTTGCAAAGCAATGATAATCACACTCTTTATTGCGAACAATGCGGAAAACCGGTTGAGCAAAACGAACACCGCAAACGCAAGAGATTTTGTTCAGACGCTTGCAGAAACAAGTGGTGGAACAATCATCTTGATTTAGTTAACAGAAAAGCAATTTATGAACTAACATGTCCTTATTGTAAAAAATCATTTACAGTTTACGGCAATGCAAAAAGAAAATTTTGCAGTCATAGTTGTTATGTCAAATACAGATACGGAGGAAAACAAAATGGATAAGCCTACATACGCAGAGCGTTACACCCTAACTGTCAAAGAAGCCGGATTATATTTTAACATTGGCATTAAAAAAATGAGAAAACTTGCCGAGGATAATCTCGGAATTTTTTCAGTTTTGAGCGGTAATCGCTATTTGATTATACGAACAAAATTTGAGGAATATCTGTGCAATAATTCTACGATATAGTTTCCTTTTATCTGCTGAAAGTAGTTGCTATTCTGAGAGTTTTACGGCAATATATGAGTACCAAACGAGGAGGTAAAAAATATGGATAAGCCATCATTGCAGGACAAAGATTTTTTGACGGTAATTGAAACAGCCGAATTATTTGGACTCAGCAGAAGAAAAATGTTCCGTCTTACAAGCCAAAGCGGTCTTCCCTTTATGGCTAAATACGGAACACGAAAGTTAATCATCAAAGATGAATTTATAAAATATCTTAATAAATCAGGAATGAAGGGAGAACTCAAAAATGGCGAGCCGAGGACAAAGACGAGATTCAAAGCATAGACTTTTGCACAACGGAGAATCAATAAGGGCAAACGGAAAATATCAATTCAAGTATTTAGTTGACGGCAAGCCAAAATTTGTATACAGCTGGCGACTTGTTCCGACAGATCCACAACCAATAGGCAAACAGCCTTGCCTGTCACTAAGAGAATTAGAAAAGCTGGTCGGTAAAGACGTTGACTCAAGACTTGACATAACCGGCAGAAATATCACCGTCAACGAGTTAATCTCCCGTTATCTCAAAACAAGGACAGGTGTAAGACACAACACACTTTCAAATTACAACTTTGTGCAAAACATTATGAGCAAAGAGGAATTTGGAAGTCGCAAAATCGGTGAAATCAAAACTTCCGATGCAAAGCTGTTTCTCATTAAATTACAGGAAGACGGAAGAAGCTCGAGTACAATAAAAACGGTGCGAGGTGTTTTAAGACCGGCATTTCAAATGGCAGTTGATGATGATATTCTAATGAAGAACCCTTTCGGTTTCCAATTACTCGGCATTATCATAAACACTGAACACACTCGACAGGCTCTGACAAAAGAGCAAATGAACAAGTTTTTGAAATTTGTTCGTTACGATAATGTTTACTACAAATACTATGATGTCTTCTACATTCTCTTTCACACTGGTTTGAGAATTTCAGAATTTTGTGGGTTGACGATAAATGACCTCGATATGAACAACAGAATCATCAATATTGACCACCAGTTGCAGAGAACCTCAAAAATGGAGTATGTAATTGAATCAACAAAAACAAATGCCGGCACAAGAAAACTACCTATGACGGAAGATGTTTACCAGGCCTTCAAAAGAATACTTGAGAACAGACCTACAAATCTTCCTGAAATTATGGTTGCAGGTCATTGCGGTTTTCTGTTCAGAGATTCAAAGGGAATGCCTGAAGTTGCAATGCATTGGGAGCATAGGTTTAATCACTCGGTCAAGAGATACAATGATATTTTCAGAGAGCAACTACCTAATATCACCCCTCACATTTGCAGACATACCTATTGTTCAAATATGGCAAAGGCAAGAATGAATCCGAAAACATTGCAGTACCTTATGGGGCATTCCGATATCGGTGTCACGATGAACACATATACCCATCTTGGACTTGATGATGCCAAGGACGAAATGATAAGGCTCGAAGAACTGGAACAAGCAAGAAAAGAAGTTGAAAAAACTCTCGGCACACAACCACTAAAACAGAATATGTTTAAGACGGTGTAAATTGTGCTGATTCATTGATATGATAATTATTTTGTACTATCATATTGTTGTATAAAGCTATATTTTCCGACATAGCAAAGCCTCCTATGAAAGTTTTTAACAACTACCATAGGAGGCTTATTTGTGGAGTAATTTTAAAGACTATTAGGTGTAGTTTTACTTCTTATTGTTTTTTCTACGCTTAAATACAAGGAATGTAAAAATTACAATTGCTGTAATTACCGCAACGCCTGCCACTATTCCAATTATAATCCATAATCTATAATTGCCTATAGCAAGGTGATGCACTTCTTTGATCACAGTATTATTACCTGCTCTGTCAAACAATGAAAGACCTACCGTATGACTGCCTTCATTTAAAATCAACTTGATCTGATTTTTCGATTTTGAATAGTGCAGACCCGGAACATCATTATTTTTGACATCACTTACTTTGTATGTTTTGCCATCTACATACGCTACTGTCTTTTCTTCATCAAGCACTTCACTTATATCATTAAATGAAATAGTTTGATTTCCTGAACCACTAAACCATCCCCAATCTGAGAAGTTTTCCGGAACAGTACAGGTTGGTTTAGTATTATCAATATACATCTCACCAAGATCTAAAATATTCTCGCCATTAACAACTCTCAAGTATAAACTTGTATCCGCATCAGCGGTATAGTTGTTGGCAAAATAACTACCTGGTAATGTATATCGGTAAACACTCGTGCCATACATTTCTTTATCAAAAAGACTCTTTGAATCAGATGTTATATTTGTATCCGTTGATTCATTAGTGTCCTTATCGACCAAACACACGCTGTTTTTTTGAGAATTGCTTGAAAAAACAACTATGCTCAAATCAGAAAAACTACTTGGTTGTTTACTTATAGGACCGTTTTCATCTTCAAAAGAATACCAACCCGTTTTATTTTTGCTATCGCTGTTTTCAATATAAGCAAGAACATCTGTATTTACCATTCGTGTATATGTATTTTCATTAAGTACACTTGGGTTTCCTGCTTTATCATAAGCAATCATTTTTACTGAATAGACTCCGTCTTTGTCAAAGTCCTGCAACTTGTAAATCATATGCGTAGCATCGGAATTATCGACAAATTCTCGAATAGTGTCTTTTGATTCCTCATATTTTATAGTGCCGATTTCTTTTTTATTAGTATAGCTAGGTACATATTTTTTCAAACTATACTCAATTCTGTCGATATTGGTATCCATAAATACAATATTTGGATTTTCATCTTTTCTGCGATTAAAATCATAAATATCACTAAACTTAGTACTACCAGATTCTACCATATCATTATTTCTTTCATACACAATAGGTGCAGTAAAATCAACTTCAAATATCGCCGTATGTGATGAAGAATTCGCATCAAAAACGCCCTTATTATTAGCGCGATCGACAGGATTCATATCAATTTTATATACACCATCTTCTGTAAAAGGAATAGTTATGGAATGATTATCACCTAATTTATTCCAAGAGGCCATTAACGGATATTCAGACCAACCACTATCTTCATGACTGCTTCCAGGTTCCTTATAGTAAACTTTAAGCTGCATATCTTCTTCAACAAAATTAGTTTCTACTACATTGATTGTTGCTGTTGCCTTATCTTTTTCCTTTATGTTAAAAAATACATTTTTATCATCAAAGGATCCGAAATCAGCAAAGTTGTCACTAATTGAAGGGTTTGTTCTGTCAATTACAAATTCAGGTTCACTAAAGGAATCACCCCTATTACCTGCCATATCAGCATATCTAATTGAAAATTCATACCTATTATCTTCAGAAAGTGTAAATGTACCAATGTGTGTTTGATTATCTGAAGTTACTGAGGGCAAATTATCTTGTCCCCAATCTATAGTTTGAACATTGCCGTTTACATTAACTTCCACATCTTTAGGATTAAAATTTCGTTCAGTAATTGTAACAGTTACAGTCTGTGCTGTATTATAGTAATTTCCATTAGAAGAATTCACATTACTTTTCACTGCAGTAATTTTGGGAACGGTAGTGTCTATACTGTATTTAACCCTTTTTACCTCTGAATTACCAGCATTGTCAGTTAATTTAACTGTTACTTCATTACCGTTTGTATTACTCTCAACTACTAAATTAAAATCAATAGATGTCAAAAGATTATGATCTGTCTTGATTGATTTATTGTTAATTACAATATCAGAAGAATTGCTAATATATTTACCGTCAGAATCAACTGAAATAATGCCGTTCTTATTATCATTAGAAACAGACCATTCAATTTTTGAAATACCTGAGTGAGTATCACTAACACTAACAACCAATGGAATACTGGTTTTATAAAGAGGCACACCATTTGCATCTTCTTTATCAGTATCATTAGTTGCCTTAATATCAATAGAAGATACTGATTTATGTAATGAATCGTCCTCAATCACGCTACCATCTGCACTAATCAGACCTGTTGTATGTTCAACATTATCTGTAACTTTGGCAGCTACAGTACCTTTAAAATTATTTGGAATAAGGATTTCAGCATATGTTCCTGTTGAATCGGTTTTTAGTGATGTTCCATCTGTAATTTCTGTTTTACTTGTGCCGTTTTTATCATTACTATTAAGATAAATTTCAACATTTTTAATTCCGGATGAAACTCCAGGGTCATTAACATATACTTTCAATGGTGTGGCTTTTTTAAAGAAATATCCATAATAATGTTTATAAAAGGGTTTATTATCATCCTGATTTCCAAATTTAAACATAGTAATCTCAGGATTATTTTTATCAATGTTGAATTCTAATACATCCAAATTTGAATTTTGAGCATTGTCGGTAGTATCAGCTGTAATTTTGTACAATCCCTCTTTATTTATATCATAGATATATTTTGCTTCTTGTTTATTAAATGACTCCTTGCCGAAATCAATATTATTAAATTGTGTTTCCGTATGATTAGAAAACGTTTCTGAATTGTTGAGGACATCTGTTTTGACACTCTCAAGACCTGAATTGTACTTATTCTCAGAAGCTATATCACTTGCTGTCACCTGATATTTTATATCGTTACCATACCATACTTTGCCGTTAATTATGTATTTCTCATAGTCTGTTAAAACATCAACCTTAATTTCAGGCGGGTTATTTTCAAGCATTAAATTAATTCCGCTTTCGTTGTTAAGTTCGCCCTCCTGTTTTAACGTTTTTATACTTTCAGTAGAAAAATAATAAATATTCGTATTACCAATTTGGTCAGTTACTGTAAAATATGGGGTGTCTGAATAATTAGGGGTTATAACAAATGTATATGTATTGCCAACTACTGATTTAGGTTTATAGATATCGCCCCAATTAAGAGTAACATCCTTAACTTTTGAAGAAAAAGAATTTTCGCTTTTACCATCATCATTAACTTTTATTGATATATTAATCTCTTTATTGCCAAATATACCAAATGACAAATAATTAAGAACAGACGGTTCCACTGTATATTTCGATTCACTTATTGATGGTGCTTCATTATCAACATAGAATACACCGTTATTAGAATTAAAATTAGTATTATCTTCGTCTAAGATTGCATCGTTACCTGCAATATCCTTTGCTTCAACACATATACGATAAGTACCGCTTTCTAAATCGCCAACATATAGGTCTTCTTCCGCCGATAATATCGGTTCATTTTGATGCGTAAGATTCTTAGGTGGTATATTTTTCACTTCGCTTTCCGTACCATCTTCACTAATCTTTTTGATACAAATATAGTAAGAAGCTAAACCGAACTTATTATCATTTTCTTGGTCTGAAATGGTAAAATGAAGGTTATTTTTGCCTATTCTGTCATCTTGCAAGCCAAAATAAAGACCTTTTTCACTCTGATTATTTTCGTCATTTTGACTAAGGTCAGTTTTATAATTTCCTGTAGCTGTTATTGAATACGAAGGAGCATCATTTTCTAATACAAGTGTAGCACCACTACTATCATCTGCATTAATTTCATCTAAAAATTCATCTGGTAGATTTTCACTATAATCATTTATAGTTTTAAAGTTATATTTTCTTTCATTTCCCAAGAAATCTTTTATTGTAATGTATGGTGTTCCCTTTCCGGAACTATCGAGACAAAATGTGTATGTATTTTCATCTACTGTTGCATCATAAGATTTATTATTCCAATAGAGCTTAACTTCATTTGGGTCAACACCGCAACCTTTATCATTAACATTAATTGAAATTTCCACACGAGGTACACCAAAGATTCCAAAAGTAACATAGTTAAGTAAGCCATTCTTAACTTCGTACTTCATTTCAACAATATTAGGTGCAGTAGTATCAACATAGTAGACTTTAATAAAAGTTTTTTTATTTCCGCTAAGGTCAGTAACAGTTACATTAATCTCATACTTACCATCTTTAGTAAACACCAATTCTTCGGTTGTTTCCTCCGTTGACGGAAGAATATGACTACCATCTTTTTTAACAATATTTTCTTTCTCTGCTTTGGTATCAATTTTGGCATCATCATTTTCTTTTACAGTAATAATATAGCTTGCAATGCCTATATCATCACTTAATTTAAATTTGATGTGTAACTTAGAAAAATAATATTCATCCTTTTCAGTTATAACCGGCGTTTCAGTTATAACCGGTGTGATATTAAAATCCCCGCTGTCAAAAGAATCATAGAAAAAGGTTTTGATTTTTCCATTCTCCTCAAGAATAAGGGTATCACTTTGATGGTTTACTTTATCAGAAGCTGTTACTGATATTGATTGTATAGCAAAATCGGTTAATTCAGTTAATTGTTTTTCATTTTTTAACCGGCTATATAATTCATCAAATGAAATATAATACCAATATTCTTCTTTTTTTATACCAGCCGGTGGAGTAAGTTTATTGTTTTCAACATTTAATTCATATTGATTATTATTTATCTTAATACTAAGTTTTACATTTTTAAGATTCTTTTCAATAATATTGAGTTTTAAATACGATTTATTACCAATATAAGTATATTCACTCTTTTCTTCTTCACCGTCATCATTAGTTTTTACATAAAACTCCCTGCTTTCAAGCTTTGTTTCTGTTTCATCAGAAATATTTACAACCTGAAAACCATTTATTTTGGGAATATCAGCATCGTCAATCTTTCCAGATGATACAGTTGTTTTATTTCCTAAATTGTCGCTTAACTCAATTTTAATACTGTGACTCTGCATTTCTGAATTTAAAGGAATTTTAAAATTAACTTTTTTATCCCCATCAAGCTCCATCTTCTCTACATAGACACCCTCGCTGTTATTATCTATAAAATAATGAATATCTTGAACACCTGAAAGATCAGTTATATCTTCGTCGGCAACAAGACAATAATCATTACCTATTTTTGTTTCTTTAATTTTAAAAGCTGAAGGGCCCTCAGTATCATACATAAAATGCACAGCTTCAACACTGTCATTGACAGGATTTGATTCACCAGGATATTTTGCCCAAAACTTTATATAATAAGAGCCTTGAGGCAAATTTTCCGATTCATCCCCATCCCACACACACGCATCAGAATCTGTATAATTACCCCAATCGTCAAGCTTATCCGTACTTGTCTTATAATATATTTCAGTACTGACAGGAGCAGTAATCTTAAGTTTATTTATATCATTAGTCCATTTATTTTCGTCATCCACCGTAACATTAAGTTCAGGTACAGAGAAATCATTAATTTCATCATCATCTAAAACTGATGATGATTCATTTCTTTCTGCTGCCAAAACCGTGCCTATGTTCATCAACATTGAACATATAACAATTACAATTGACAAAAATAATGCCGTAGATTTCTTTAATACACTCATTTTCTTTTACCTCTCTTTACTATAAAAGCATAATTATTGCCGTTGAAAACTGAATGAAGATAACTCAATAGTAATGCTAACGCAAGCATCATTATCGAAAATACATTATGCTGTCCTAATATTGCACTAAACAATAAGAATAAAACTATACTTAGTAGCCATACAATGTCACAAATAGTTGCATTCTTATTTTTCATAAAGCAAAAGATTCCGGGATATTTATGTATTTTATATTTTTCATTTTTTCTATATTTCCCTATTAAAAAAGTAAAAATTAATCCTATAATTAAACCACCCCAAAAAATTGTACTTATAATCAGTGGCTTTAAAGATTCTTTAATATTGTCTGCTAAAATAAGCATAACAGATACTGAAGACAACGCAAAACAAGCAATACTTATTGCTAAAAATATTTTATATACTTTTGTAGTCAATAAAAATCTCCTCCAAACCAATATGTATTCCTATTTATTATCCAAAGTTTTAGATAGAGCATTAAACGAAGTTCCCTTATTATATGAAACATTTACTATTCCTTTGCCTCCGGGGCGTCTGTATTTTCTAAGACTTAAAAAAACTCCGTAAAAAGCCGCACCTACCTGAACTGACAAAACTATCACAGCAAGAGTAATAAAGATGGGAGAATTATATCTAATATCCATTGAAACAATGATATCTTCTAATTTACCAATTGCAAACAAAAATATAATAGCAAGAGTCATTATCGAACCTGCAATCACAAAAGTAATATAAGCAGGTTTTCTTATGTATTTTCTAATCTTACTAAATTCTTCGTTTTTCCATCCCACTTTGATTCTATTAATTAGATTCATTACTCAACACTCCATTCACATTTCCAAAAGCACTTATATTATTAAGTGTTTGTTTAATTGTATTTTTTAATTCAGATAGTTTCATATCAGTTTCATATTCTGTCAATAATGTGTAATTTGAATCCGATTTAAGTTCTTGCTCGGCAATACTGTTTATTTGTTCATCATGATTTAAATCCTGTGCTAATCTACTGACCAGTCTGTTTAAGTTTTTATTATCAGTATTATCGACAAGCATATTATAACATTCCAACAAGTTTTGCCTTTTCTGTGCATTATAAATTTGAACAGCTATTTTATATCCGTCGCTACTACAATTTGGAAGCCCTGTAACTGTATTTTCAATACAAGAGCTCAACTCCTTTTGGTCAACTGACAATAACATCTGATCTACAGAATCATTTATAAATTTGGGATTATTCATTTGTGTAAGTAAATTAACCAAAACAACAGTTTCCGAATAATTTAGCGTATCGCCTTCCTTACTCAAAAATTCAAATACTTTGTTATAAATATTTTGTTTTTCCGATTCAATTGAAGATTTCATCTGTTCAGCAGCAGCATTCTCAAGCCACTCAATCTTGGTTGGGTTGTAATTTTCAATAATATTATCCATTTTACGCTCTGCAAAATAACTGCCTGTCATCTTTAAAAATCCACAAACAAGCAGAATAACGCAAAGCAAACCTGCCATAACACCAACTACACCAAATGAATTTCTAACCTTTATATTTTCTGATTTCATTATAGATGGAGCAGATTCTTTTGCGTTTATAATATCATCATGCAGAGTTTTATAATCATGGTAATACAATGGGCTCTCAAAAAAACCTTTTTCTCTTCTGCGGGTACATTTCTTAATTATATTTTCTAATTTTTCGTGATAATGAGCAGATGTTAATGATAAATCTCTATCACAATAAGCATCATCATTCATAATATTATGTCGGTAATAATCGTAAGAACCTCCTAAACTTTTATCTTTAGCAAATTCCGTATTACCTGTATATAACTCAAACACATTCAAGCATTCCCAAAAAGTAGCTCCAAAAGAAAAAATATCACTTTCTATACTCATTCTGCCCTTTTCAAAATTATCATCATTAAAAGGAAACACAGAACCGTTTGATGCGTTCACATAACATTCAGGAGCAGCATATCCCAATGTACCATACTGATACATACGGGTTATACTTTGCTCTTTATTATAATCAGCTTCGCCAAGATTGCTTTTGACCGACTTTGTTT
Organism: Eubacterium sp. OM08-24; assembly: GCF_003438075.1. Taxonomy (GTDB): domain Bacteria; phylum Bacillota; class Clostridia; order Oscillospirales; family Acutalibacteraceae; genus Ruminococcoides. Next base: position 946,432 of record NZ_QSTA01000001.1, read on the forward strand.
CTATATCAATATGTTCAGAACGACCAAAATCAATTAAAACAAGTTCCTTGCCATAACGCGTAACCATAATATTATCCGGTTTAATATCAAGGTGTAAAATATGCTTTTGATCCGTAATATATTCCAAGATATCACAAAGATTTAACATAAAGTCAAACATATCACTTTGATAACGAATCAATTCTTCGTAATCGTTGCTGTAACTTTTGAGCATTCTAAGCTTCTTGTCATTTGAAAACTGATGAAAAGAAATTTTCTTTTTTAAATTATTACCAACATCAACTGTTTCAGTAAGTTTCCAATAATAATCTCGACAGTATTCTTCAAGCGACCAACCGTCAACATACTCTTCAACAACGCAAAAAAACTTTTCACGGTTAATAGAAATAGACTTCCTGCCTTCTTCAACATGTGTATCCGTTAGTGAAAAATCGCCTAAGTCTTCTATGACATCGAAAATTCTAACAACCGAACGGCAATCCTGGAGTTCATCAAAAATTTTTAAATCATGTGTTCTAAATCGGTCATACACATTAACAACCCTACTTACACCACCCTCAGCTCCAATCAGGAGGGATTTATACTTAAATTTAAGCACACAAGACAACACTATATCTCCGGAATGTGAAATTTTAAGTCCTTTGTAAACAATACTTTCAGTACCTGTAGCAATATAACCATCAGATGACAGCCCGTATGATGTATCTATTATGTAATTAAATTCAGAACCTTTAATAATACCTTTAGTCATCATTTTCTTCCTCATTAAATTCCATTATTACTTTGTTAAATATGGTATCAGGGTCATTTGAATCTAATTTTTTAAGAAAGACATTATTTGATGTTGAATTCGTTTGGCTACAGGCAAACTGAGCATCTGTAAGATCAACCATTTTACTCCTCCGTTCCGGAATTAGGATTTCTATTAAATTCTCCCAATTCATCATCAACCTGACTATATGAATCTCTAATATCTTTTACGGCACTTTCATTTATTGCTTTAAGAACATCTTCAACACTGCCGATTTTTTCTAAAATATGAGCTGTTTCAGTACTATAAGCATCTGCTCCTACACCTTTCCAAGAAGCAAGTAATTCCTTATTTATCCTGTTAAACTCGTTTTTTATAGTGGCAAATTCTGTAATAACCTCAGCACTTTGCTTTTCAAAGTTTGCAATTTTCGTAGTATCTGCTGAAACAAATTTACCGCTTGAATTATTGTCAGACATAATAATCTCCTTACTCAGTTTTTATAAACTTTGCTTTTTTTAATAAATCAGCTTCGACATTATAGAAATAGCCGTCACCAATTTCACATTTTGCATATTCTTCTTTTAGATTCTTTTGATCCATATCACCAAATACAGTTTTAGACCCACGCTCGCTTGCAAATTCTGCGATATTGTCAAGCAGGAAAACTGTTTTTAAGGTACTGTTAAACAATGCATTTACCTCTGCATCTGTTATTTTCTTTACATCTGTAAAAATAAAAATATAATCATTCTCATCTGCAACGTCTATTAATTCCTGCAAAAAATAATGTATAAAATCAGAATTCATCTTTGTATTAAGATAAATTGATTTACTTTGTATTACAAACACAGTTGGTGTTCCGTCTGCTTTATCTGCACCTCTAGGTAAATCCTCTACCGTAAAATCAATATCATCAATTCCATAAATCTGATAAAGTAAATCATTATCATAATCGTTGTACAGACTCATATATTTTTCATGCAATATTTTATAAAACTGTTGCATAGGCGAAAGCTTTCTCTTTTTCATTCTGCCATTAACAAAGTTTATAGAAATTTGCTCATACTCAGAAATATAATCACAGTCAAATGTTTCAGAAAACTCATCATAAAAAACTTTTAATTGCTTTCTGCCGTCATCAAAAAAGACAAACCTTGAATTTTTCTTATTGTTTTTCAGATTTTGCAACAACAATCTAAGAAGATTTGTTTTACCAAATTCTTTTTTACCATAAATTGCAACCACTCTTGAATCTAAAAAATCAACATTTATTGGTTTAAACTCTACATAGTCCAACCCAACTTCAACATTATTAGATGACAAAACCCTATCTGTAGCATCCGGAGGTTGTCTTAAATTAACAAAATCCTCAAAAAGAAGTTCCTGTGGAAATGTTTTGTATTTTTGAACCTGTTTTCTATATTCAAATGAAGATTCATCATAAGCAAATTTTTCTTTTAACTTTCTCATAAAAACCGAATCTTCATCATTTATGTCAGAACACTTTAATATCTGAACTTCATAAGGTGCATTTAGATTAAAAGTACCTATAATATCATCAGGTCTTTCAGTTACATTCGCATATCCTCTTCCTTGTATGTTACCAAGGCTTTCAACTTTAGAACCAAATATTTCTGAACATTTATCAGGAGCAAAATTTAATGCTATTTTCTGTTCAAATGAAAGCAGATAGTTTGAAATTCCTTTCGTGTCTGAAGCAGTAAAAACTACCGAAATACCACGAGATCTACCATCACGACAAATTCTGCCAAATTTCTCGTGATATGCAGAATATCTGTTTTCACCGATAAAAGCATTTAAATTATCAATAATAAATGTTGTATGTGGTAAATTATCTTTTCTTCCGACACTAAAATTATAGCTTCCAAGATTTTTAATGTTTTTCTTTAAAATTGATTCTAGAATAACAAAAACACGCTTTACATATTCTTCACTGGTATTATCAAAATAAGCTGAAACCAGTGGCATATCTTTGTAATCTCTTAATGCTCCTCCGAAATCAAGAATAAATATCTGCTCATTATATATATTGCTTCTTTTATGAAGACAGTTGATTAACAACTTTAAAAAATTGGTTTTGCCTGACATAGCTGAACCAAAAACTGCAATATTTGAATTAACGAGATCAACTTTAAAATTCGATTGTTTTTGCTTATTTGGTATATCATATCTGCCCAAAGAGCACATTTCAAATCCATTATTCAAAGTCTATCACACCTCATTCCATTCATTAAATTCATCGTTGTCATCCGAAAGTAAAACAGGTAAAGGTTCAAGAAATATCTTTTCCGGTACATCGTATTTATTCGTACCATTCGATGTCTTTTGACTTGTTATTTCAATGATTTTCTCAACAACATACTCTAATTGCGTAATACCAAAGCTAAGTTTTTTATTTTTTGCTTTAAGCACTTCATTATGTTTTGTTGAATCATAAAAGTCACTAATAAATTCACCTGTATTTGTTACATAAGTCATCTTTGTAGCCGGTTTTATGTCTGTATTTTTATTTGCGCCCGTATAAGCAGACTGGAAATACTCATATCTGCTGCCTGTTCCAACTAAAATATATGCCCTACCATGTCCGGGCATAGTTGCAGCCGCTGCATCTGTAGTACCCAACATTTCTTTTGATGCCTGCTTAGTTGCTACTTTTAGACATATCTTTGATTTTGTATTTACACGAATATCATCATTTATAGCACCCTCAATGTTCTGTGACACCAATATAATATGTAATCCAAGTGTTCTGCCAATTCGTGCAATAGTAGTAATTTCGGCAATAAAATCTATATCATTAGATTCACTTGAAAATCTTTTCAATTCGGTAAATTCATCGACAACCAGTATAAGATGTGAAAGTGGTTTTAGTTTGCTTATGTCACCGTCAATATATCTGATTTGCTTTTCTTTTTTACCATCACGAATTTCTTGTATCAATTCTTCATACTTTGATCTTTCGTTTGGATTGGATTTCAATTCATGAATTTTCTTTATTTTTCTATAAGTACGGATATATGCGTCCGCATTATCAACATCAAGATCTGAAAGTATTATTTGACGATTTTTCACTTCGGCATTAAGCGATTCCAAAAATCGTTTAAGCATATACACTGCAGAAATTCCTTGGCTTTCGCCTGCAGTATTCGTAACCGTGCCCACACAATGAGGTAATTTACCCAAGCGTTCAGAAAATCCTCCACCCTTCATATCAACAAGCATTAGATTGAGATCGGATGGAGAATACTTTACACAAAGTCCGATAAGATATGTAATTATTGTTTCAGATTTACCGGAACCTGTCGTACCGGCGACAAGCATATGTGGACCATCAGCATTTTCATGAAGATCCAGATAAGTTATCCCATGTTCATTTTTACCGACAGCAACCTTCATATTACGAGTAACATCATTATTTTGAACATCAGACCAGTTTTTACATATTATATTTGTTAATTCATCTGTCAGTATTTGCTCATTATTTAATTTATAAATATCTTCAAATAATTCAAAAAGAGTTACTAATGAAGGAACTTTACCGTTTTCAGCTATTCTAGTATAGTAAATAGAACTTAATCGTCTGAAAGCAATGTCAAATTCTGAATTTGGATGTTCCTTTGTTCCGTTATTAAATATGTAATCATTTGTAAAATTTGTATATTCAATTATGTCATCAGTTGTGGTTGATGAATCTTTACCACGAGCTAATTTACTAAGAGTTTCGTGGCTTAAAAGATTATACCTGTTGCTTATACGATGAATAGTTTCATCAAGTTCAACAATACTGCCACAATATTTTGGCAGCATACCTTTTTCTTTTTGAATAAACACAAATGTTAAGCCTAAAGAATTTTCATAGTTTTCTCCTTCTTTAGGTGCTTCAGGAATATATTTTGAAAAAGCTTTTTCCTTAATATCATAATCATCTAACACAAAACAAATAATCTGTGTTACTTTTTCAGACAAAGAATTACTGTCCGGCTCATCTGAACTATTGGATTTTACTCGTTCCGAAATTATACTTTGTAACTGGCTATACACTTCGCCTGCACTTTTTTCATCGAACACAAATTGAGATAAACCATCAAATAATTCATTAGCGTGCGGAAGAAACATATAGTCGTTTATTATGTCACTCTGTTTCTCGATATCTTTTTCTTTATTAAAAAAGAATACCAACTGAACATCCTCGGGAGAATGGTAAAAAGAAAGTTCAAAAGCTAAATGTCTGATGAAATTCAACGACACATCATCATTTTTAGAAATTACGCCCAATGTACCGATATTTTTGAGATCGACAAGTAAAGGTGGTTTTTCTGCTTTTGCCGATGAATCTCTTAAAAATTTAAATCCTGTAATTTCTTTTTCTCCATTTTCTCCTATAGTTTCCTGTGTGGTTGAAAATATATAAGGTAACTCTGTAAGGAGAAATTGATTTTTCATTTCTTCTGTTGTTTGTTGATATCCTTTTTTATTTTTATGTTTCGGTGGTATTTCGATTGTAATATAGGGACACTCATCTTTACCTTTCTTGGGCGGATGGAGCTTATAACGCACATCATAAAATATGTCATCTTTTTGCTCTGCTTTAATTTGAAATGATGGCTTTATTTCATCCGATTCACCAAGCGTTACTCTCATAAAGTCATTGTCATTTTGTGAACGTGCAAAAATTGCAGTAGAAATCTCACCTGTTTGATTAAATAATGTACACATTCTGGGATAAGCTTTATTCAGATAAACAATTTCATCCTTTTGCCATTTTACAATTTTCTTTTTAATTATAGTTTCATTAATATAATTTTCATATTTTTCTTTCCATTCACTAACAGACTGTTTATAATCTTTTGATTGTTTTCTTCGATTATAAAGAGAAGTCACCGCTGACATAAACGGCATTGCAATAGTCATTGCCAACATAGAATCATTAAGCCCTGAATTGCTTGAAAACTGACTGATAAAAAAGCGTATGCCAACCATTCCTAAACCGGTAATTAATGGCGGAGCAATAGTATCTAATAAACTACCCTTAGCCTTTGTAGGCATGTCACCTGCCGGAAGAATATCTATTACTGTAGGTTCAATTACATTAAGCCTTCTGGTACTTATGTTATATTCCAAAGTATTATTATCACGGAGTATATATGTTTTCTCTCTGTCGCCCTTATCAAACAGCTGTGGTACATTTGTAACCATATCATTATCAGTAATAAAAAACTCACTTGATGTAACAATTCCAAGGCTACTCAATGACAAATCGTAATTGTTTTTGACCTTCTTTTGTTGATCAAGTACATCCATTGATTGTTCTGTAATATCGACTTTAGAGTATTCCCCCATGATAGTGTAAAGAATCAACAACTCACAATGAGTTTTGATATATTGTTCAAATGCCTGAAAACAATCCTGTATGCTAAGAGTTGTATCGGCGTCTATACTTTCATCCGGATTAAAATTTTTAAGACCGTAATATACGCCTTGAATAAATTCTTTTAAAGTAATATCTTTTACTACAAGAAAAGACAATGTTCGCACTCTATTTTTTATATTAAATTTTACAGAAACTAAAATTTCATTGTTTTTCATATCATTTACCCTATGCCCTGTGAATAGAATTTTTATATTCAAAATTTATTTTAGGCGGATTAACTACTACACCATGCGAAAGTTCTATTTTTGGCTCACTAATACTAAAACTTATTGTAGGTGAGTCAATACTTTTAACCTTAACTTGATTTAATTTTTCAGAAGTGGTACATTTTCCAACAATTTTCGCTGTTTTTGGTATAACTACACTACTTAATATAACTTTTGACATTTCAGGCTTTTCAAATTCATTAACATTATTCTCAATATAAGTAGTTTTTGGCTTAGTTATATTAACCGGTTTTAATTTATAATTTTCAACTTTAGATGTAGGTATAATTACCTCCGACGAATTTATCTCAATATTAATAGGTTTTCTATTTAAAGATACTTTGGGAAAGTTTATCCCACTTTTTGGTAAATCAGTCATCTTATAAGTTTTAATACTTTTTTTAGTAAGATAAGATTTACTAACATGGATATATGGTAATACTTGTAATTTCATTGGAACAAAATCAGTGTTAATTTCATCCGGTACATTTGTAACAACCAAAGGTAATTTCTTAGTTATATTATTTTGAATTTTTACTGATGGTATCTGTGCCGTTGCTACGGAAACACCATTTGTTTTAATTAACTCTAATTTACCAATCTGAACATTTTTCAAAGATGGAGTAGCTACATAAGATTTTTTTAAATTCAACTGTACATCTGAAAATTCACAGTTTATGTTCTTTGGATTAATGCTAACTACTTTATTGGGCATTGAAACATAAAATCTATTGATTTTTTTATTAGTAAATTTTAATCCGACATTTGGTATATCAGGTAATGTAACACTATGCTTGTTTACAAAATCAACTTTTTTATATTTGGAAAGTGTTTTATTCACACAATTAGTTGCATTTAAAATATTACTGCTAAACTCAGAAATATCAGTTTCAAATACTCCAAACCTCTTGTTATAATTTTGAGGAATCAAAAAATTTTTCATATATCTTTTTTTGATTTTGAAACGTGGTACTTTCACTTTTCTCTGTCTTTCAAGACGGTTGACAAAAGCTTCACGTTCTTGATATTCAGCATACAACTGTTCGTAATTTTTTCTTTCTGCTGAAGTTAATTTCTGAATTTCGTCCTGCGATAGAATTTTAAATGCCACCAAAATCACATCCCTTACATAACAAATGCGGCTCTATTTGTAATTTAACAAACAGAGCCACATATAAGCCGAATACTCAGCCCTGTCCGCCGCCTCTAATACTTTCAGCAATCTGTGCGTCAACTTTTTCAAAATTGTCACGATTTCCTTCGAGAAGACTTGACATTCCTTTAATCATTGCCGGAAGACCTGCTTCCAAACTTGTTACAAATTCTTTATAACTTTTATCAAAAAGCTCAATCAAAGCATCTTTGGAATCGCCTTCCATTTCGGCGATAGCTGCCTTAAAAGCTGTTTCAAATTCAGTTCCTGCGTTAGCATATTTAGTAGCCAAATTATCAATATTTGTTACCGATGAGGCTACATTCTGATTAACAATTCTACAATCTGCCATAATATAATACCTCCGTTAAATATAATTACTTAACCCTGTGCACTGCCAGAGTTCTGGTTACCCTGACCAAGCTGATCATCAACACCCTGATCATCACCGGGAATTTGCATTTTTATTGTGTTACAAATTTCTTTGAGTGAGTCAAGCATTTTTGTAAGATTATCAGTAACATTTGGAAGAATACTTGTATCGTAAAAAGCCTTAAAACCATTAGCTGCTGCACCCGAAAAACTGCTTGGAATAAGTCCGTCAATTTCAGATTGAAGCTCACTGTTAATTCCTGTTACCTGACTCTGATAATCGTCCACTGCTTTAATAGCAGCATCCATCATTGCCTTTGTGATGTTAACCGTACCGGTTGAACCCATATTTGCCATAAATATTTACCTCCTAAAATAAATGACTTAAATTTTCAAAACCTGTAAATACATCCTTGTAATAACCATTACCAATAACTGTATCGAGTGTATCGGATATATGGTTAACTACAAGTGACATATTTTCTATTGGTTTTAATAAAACATTTTTAGCCTCAAGCTGAGCCTCATGCCCTGCTTCGGTATCCATTGCTCCTGCAAGTTCCTCATACATAGTACTGAGTTTTTCTTTTAATTTATTGGTGCGTTCTTTTAATGCACGCATATCTTGTGCAGCAGTATTGAATTTTTCTTCATCAACCACAAGGTCTTTGGATAAATATGTAGCCACTATGCTTCACCTCCACTTTGCGCAGTTTTTATCTGCTCTAAGATTGGTTTACGCATTTCATCGGACAATAAGTCTGCAAGCTTTTCAGCTTCTTCAAATTCTCCGAGATCTATATGACATTGTATGCGGAATGTAAGTACTAAGAGGTCCGTAGGATCTTTAATCATTTCGTTTCTTAAGTATGTAAGAAAATCTCTGTATTCTTCATCAGCCTTAGGATAGCCTTCATCCTTTAACGCTTTAATAAGGCTGTATTTACCGATATATTTACTCTGAGGATCAGAACTGTTAGCGAGTTTTGATGCATACACTTTAATGTGTTCATTATCTTTAACAATTGTATAAGCTGCCACATATAAACGATAAATATGTTCTGTTTTTTCCTGAGAATAAACAGGATTCACATCGACATCTAACTTGCTATAATCAGATTCATGATTTTGAGCTATCGGTGTCATATTTTTTTCAAGATCCGGTGAGTTACGCCTTGCCTTTGCCGCCATTTCTCTGCCATATCTTTCAATTTTCTGTTCACCATACTTGCGTCTTACAGTTTCAACAGCAATATCAATTTCTCGTTGACCCGGTTTTACTACAGGTTTTGTTTCTAACTCAGTCAACTGTTTTACTGAAAACCCTTCATTAAATGAATTGATTGGATTTTCAGCCGCATTGATACACTTCAATGCCATATTTGAATTTTCGAGTTGAATATATATTTCAGCTGCATTGATATAACTGTCAACAATACTATTGACTTCCGGCTCAACCACACATAATCCTTCAAAAATTTTATCTATTGCCAAATAAAGATGTTCCTTATCACCGTCAAGTTCATAACGAGCGTTTTCATAAGCAACCCAATCAAAAAACAGTTCTTTTACAGGTTTTGCAAAACGTTCGGCACGGTCAAGTTCTTTTTCTGCTTCCTCAAGCCTTTCCTCTTGCAAAAGAATATTAAAAGCAATTCTGTATCCCAAATACTCTGTCGGAGCAAGCAACTTCATTTGATTAGCTACTTCTATACCGTTTGATGTTTGACCGCTCATACTGTAACTTAAAGCCTTACGTTGAAGTACATCCATATCTATGCCGACAACTTTTTCAGATTTTATTAAGTTTATTATTGCATCATTGTACCTGTGAAGATCGAAACAAAGCATACCCATTATTTTGTATAGCTGTCCCACCACATTAGGTGAACAACCAATTTCATCAGCTTTTGCGAACATTTCTAATGCTTTAACCGGTTGATTAGATGTGGCATATGCATAACCAAGGTTAAAATACCGATCACCATTATCAGCATCATTTTCAACTGCAATTTTGTAATGCTCTATTGCGTTATCATAATCCTGTTTAGACATATACGCATTACCTGCACATTGATGAGCATCAGAATTATTTTCATCAACTTTGAGTGCCTCATCTGCAAGTTTTAATGACTCATTATATCTGCCTTGTACAAAGGCAAGACGAGAATCTGCTATCAATACTTCAATAGAAATTTCCATCTTATCACTCCTTCACTAAAATTAAAATGATATAAATAATTTAAAACGCAATATTTTGAAATCAATAATTTTAAATGTCGGCATACCACCTGTAAATACGGCGATTGCTGTTACACCTGTTGGAAAATGTTATACGCTTTGCTTTCGTGTAATTTGGCATTCAATGTGGCAATATCACCGTTTCCAAAAGCTTTATCAACAAGTGCTATTGTATCAAATCCGCCCATGGCGGTACTCATTACCTTTGTTACCGATGCTGTTCCTTTGATAAATTTACCAAAGCCGGACATACATTTAATTCCCTTGCCGGCAACTGCACCTAATTGTCCAAGTCCGGCAAAAGCCGCTCCGCCGATTGCACCGCTTATTGCGCCTGAGAGTGCTCCATCTTCGAAACCTTCTAGGAACGAACCTCCGTTGGCAATAATTTCCAAAATTTCATTTTTAAAAATTCAAACGCAAATTTATAATAAGTTTTGGACATATAAACTAATAAGAACCAAAACTCTTAGAATACAAGTAAATTGCTTGTTTAACAAATTTAAAAGACTTCATCACATTTTTGGGGCGAGAAATACTAACGACAAATCAAAGATAACGATATAATAACTTAAACTATTAGCCTTAAGTATTCATCTTAAAAAGATAGTTTATAAAGTGCACTCAAAAATCCAGTAAAACTGTCTGCAATTTTGCTGGATGCAAGGAATCCAGTATCTTTATTTTCAAGTTCGTGGTCGCAAAACCATACTGAGCCATATTCATTCTCGGATAAGTTCATACAGATTGGATTACCGCCTGAGTCGTCGCCGATTGGGAGAAAAAAGGGTGGAATCAAATTTTCATTCACCATACTATTGTAGATGCGAACAATATCATCAAAATTGTCATTATCTTCATCTTCATAGAAAACGAACAGCTCTCGTATGTCAGAATTGTTTGTACTATTAGTTGTAACATCAATAAAACTAAAAGCTAGGTCTTCTTCCGGAGTTCCGCCATTATCTTTCATCATAAAATCTTTGTAATCAGATGGAAGGAATTTTCCCAACATTTTTTCAAAACGCTCCAAACTATCTTTTGTAAGTTTTTTCCCAGAATCATAAAGTTTCATAATATTCCTCAATAATTTATTTTTTACAATTGATGCACCACCGGTATGGGCAAAGCCACCTAGCATACAATCATGAACATCTCTCCGTACTAACAACATACTTTTACCATCCTCCATACGATGCCAAGTATAACCTTTTGGAGGTTTAGAACCACTAAGCCCAATAGCATTATTAGCCTGTGAAAAGTCCGAGGCATTGTTACCTGTCATATTAATCTTAACCGGATTTGGATAATCAGGGTGTGCATAAGGCTTAAAATCAGGATACCCTTCTTTGCTGTATGTCGTCGAGCCGTCTTTGTTTTTTATCTCTTTAATTACGCCTTGTTTAGGTTTTCGATTAGCATAATTTGCATTATGAACCAAGACACTATTATTTCCAACAAAATAAGTATGTAATCCATCTACCTTGAAATTATAAACCGTTTTGAACTGATCATCAAGTTTTTCACGATAAATTTGCTCAACATAAAGAGTATTTCCATTTTTATCAATAAGTTCTGCACCTATCCACAATGACTCAGCACTGACAAAACCTTTATCTTTCACATAATATGGATGGTCATATGTTGAAATAATATTTTCACCGTTTATTGTGAGATGAACAATTAGTTGCAATTACTTTATTATAACATCAAGCAATAAAATCATAAAACAGATTTTCTGTATATATCAAAAACCTCAGTATTATTCGTTTCCAACAATTCTTCAAAAGACTCAATTCCGTATTTTTCAAGATACTCAAGTTCATTATCAGAAATTGGTACAGTAAATAACCAATTTACAATGTGATCATCTATAACCTGTCCTTGCAAGTTTTCCCAGTATGTTGGATAGGTATAGTAAATATGTTTCATTTCTAATTTATCGTCATAATCTCTTATAATATTAGGAACTACCATTCCAGGTCTACATGAATAACTATCTTTTATTATATTAAAAGCACAAGATGCTATGATATTAGGAAATTCAACAAAATCATTTACACACATTCCAATAAATTCCACTCGTATTTCATGTTCATGCTCATCTACGAGTCCTATGGTATAATTTGAAAGTCCAATAGTTGAATATGTTGAAAAGCCAATATCTGGTCGATTTTCTCCAATATATATATCCACCTTAAATTTGTTTGTTTCATCTGCAAACGATATTACTTTTGGGTCTAATTTTAAAGAATTATGTATCAACTTAAATATTTCCTTTTTATTTTTCATATTATTCATATTTTACCTCAATCTTAATTATATTTCATTTATCTTATCATAAGTCAATATACTACGATTTATGCTAGAACTCACATTAATCACCCAAATAAAAATCAGTTAAATCCTCACAAGTATGACTTCTATTCGATGAGGGAAGTTCAGGACGATAATGTGTATAATCATTATGCTCATCTAAAAATTGCTTTCTACTAATTCCACGTTGTTTAGCACTTATTTTATGTTTTCTAAATTCATATCCTGGTTTATGCCCCATATCCCACGGTTCATTAAAGTCTATTGGTCTTCCAGTTTTCGGATCGCGTACTACACCATCAGGTGAACTTGCCTTTGCCTCATTCCAAGTTTTATCTCTCACACCTTTTCTATACCCTGAGGGTCTGCTATACAAGTCGCCTGCATTATGAACCAAAATGCAATACTCACTGACAAAATATGTATGATAATCTTCAACTTGAAAGTTATAGACCTTAACCGATTCATCACCTAAGTTTTCTCGGTAAAGCTGTTTAACAAGGACAACATTTCCATTTTTATCAATAAGTTCTGCACCTATCCACAAGGCTTCGGCGCTGACAAAACCTTTATCTTTCACATAATATGGATGGTCATATGTTGAAATAATATTTTCACCGTTTATTGTGAGATGAACAAGACTTGATGTTTCCCTGATATATGTTTCAAGAACCTGCTTAGTAGATACTTCTAATGTTTCTGCATCTGCAGCATAGACCATGTCTCCTGGCTTAATATTTTCAATTGCAACCAAGCCACTTGCGGTAAGAACAAGTGTACCTGCAACAAAGCATTTCATTGTTGTAGTCATACCACCTGTAAATACGGCGGTTGCTGTTACACCTGTTTGGAAAATGTTATACGCTTTGCTTTCGTGTAATTTGGCATTCAATGTGGCAATATCACCGTTTCCAAAAGCTTTATCAACAAGTGCTATTGTATCAAATCCGCCCATGGCGGTACTCATTACCTTTGTTACCGATGCTGTTCCTTTGATAAATTTACCAAAGCCGGACATACATTTAATTCCCTTGCCGGCAACTGCACCTAATTGTCCAAGTCCGGCAAAAGCCGCTCCGCCGATTGCACCGCTTATTGCGCCTGAGAGTGCTCCATCTTCGAAACCTTCTAGGAACGAACCTCCGTTTGCAATACTTTCCACCCCTCCGGATACGCCTCCTATACAAGCACCTAAAATAGCACCCCAACAGGCTCCGGCAATAATTGGTCCTACACCTGGAATCAAAAGTACAGCAACAGATACAATTACTATTGCTATTGTAACTATCAATTTCCAATGCTCTTTACACCAATCTGCTGCCGATTGTACACCATCACAAATGTGTTCAATAACACTTTTTTCGCATTCAGGTTTCAGATAAGAATACTTTGTGTAAAAATCTTCTTTTGATTTCTTTATTTCCTCTTCTGCCGCTGAATCTTTTCTTGATGCTGTTTCGATGAATTCACTAAGCTTATTATTTAACTTTTTTAAATCTTCGATTTTGGATTTTTCACTTTTTGACGAGGAACTGATACTATCAACAGTATCCTGCAAATTGCAAGTACTGCTGTCAACACCTTGTAATGTACTGAGTTGTACACTAAAATTATTTTAGGACTTGATAATATCATCACTTAGACCACCTATACCATTAATTTTATCTTTGTATAAGTTATCGTTGTCATAAAGGCTACATTTAATTGTTTTTTATTTTTCTACTGCAGATTTTTGTTCATGCCATTCATCAATTATTGAAAGAAGTTCGTGAGTTGGAATAGAACACCAATTTCCCATTCCATCTTCAGCCAACATATCATAAATGGTTGTATTTTCTTTTTGAATGACTAGTTCACAAATATTCCCTGATATATCTTTTTCCTCCGCTTTTCCATGTAAAACATCATTAATATTTTCCTTTATCCATTCCTCAAAAGTTCCAACCTCAACGAAAAAAAATGTACTTAGCAGGGCATATTTTTTATCAAAAAAATCAATTGTCAATTTTTTCTTGCCATTATCAAGTGTTATAGTCTTAAACTCTTTGTCAATCATCTAATTACCTCCAGGAAAAGCACTTACTATTTTTCCATCATCATTAATGTACATGGTTACATCAATGCCTCCAGCTGTTGTACCTTGATAGGTACTATTCATTCCAGATTTTGGAGCAGAAAAAACTAAAGTTTTATTGTCATAAGCTTCATTTATACAATCAACAACTTGTTGAGGTGTCATGTTCTCAGGAAAGAAAGTGGACTTGCCACCATTGGCAGTTTTAGGAATACCGTTAACTGAAACTTGTCCTTCATATATGCCATTAGCACTTGGTGTAGTTCGTGTTCCATTAACTATACTACCCGCAGAATTCTCTATTCCTTCATAATGATATCCAACTGCTTTACCCCTAGAATTAACTTCCCCTTCAAAAATATGTTCCAAAGACCGTTCAGTGAAGTTCTCAGTATTTTTTAAAGAATCAAGTGAAGTTTTAGGATATGTCGCATTGTGTACTAATATTTTTTGATGGCTAACAAAATATGTATGATAGTCCTCGACCTGAAAGTTATAAACCTTAACCGATTCATCACCTAAGTTTTCTCGGTAAAGCTGTTCAACAAGGACGACATTTCCATTTTTATCAATAAGTTCTGCACCTATCCACAAGGCTTCGGCGCTGACAAAACCTTTATCTTTCACATAATATGGATGGTCATATGTTGAAATAATATTTTCACCGTTTATTGTGAGATGAACAAGGTGCGATGTTTCTCTAATATAGGTTTCAAGAACAGGTTTAAGAGATACTTCTAATGTTTCTGCATCTGCAGCATAAACCATATCTCCTGCCTTAATCATCTCAATCGCAACAATTCCGTTAGCTGTCAGTACAAGTGTTCCTGCGATGAAACATTTTGCACTACTCTTATAACCTCCAGTAAAAGCTGCAGTCATTCCTGTTCCCATCTGAACAGCATTATAAAACGGATTAGAGTGTGCTTTAGCATTAGCTGCGGCAATTTGACCACCATTATAATTGAACCCAAGGTCTTTACTTAAGCGCATCATCGTCATATCGCCTAATGCTAACATATCAAAACTTTGCATTCCAACCGAAATAACGCCTGATACATTAAACAAGGTATTAATTGCAGTAGAGCACTGACCGATTGTACCTAAGCCTGCACCGAAACCGCTAAGCCCGCCGAAGGCGGCACCCATTAAGGCTCCATCTTTTGCACCGCTAAGCACCCCTTTTAATATACCACCCACGCCTTCTTGGGCGTATCCGGATATTCCTCCGACTATGGCTCCGACCGCAAGTCCTATTAGAAATCCCTTCAGCATATTAGTAAGAATTGCTGTACCAATACCCTGTAAGCCTGGAACAAACAAGCACACAACAGCTACAACCAATTCGATAGCTATAAGTATCTCTTTCCAATGCTCTTTACACCACTCTGCTACCGATTGTACACCACCACAAATGTGTTCAATAACACTTTTTTCGCATTCAGGTTTCAGATAAGAATACTTTGTGTAAAAATCTTCTTTTGATTTCTTTATTTCCTCTTCTGCCGCTGAATCTTTTCTTGATGCAGTCTCAATGAATTCACTAAGCTTATTATTTAACTTTTTTAAATCTTCAATTTTTGATTTTTCACTTTTTGACGAGGAACTGATACTATCAACGGTATCCTGCAAATTGCAAGTACTGCTGTCAACACCTTGAAGAGTGTTTTTCAGCGTTCCAAGCTGAACCTCAAGATTATTTGATGATTTTATCAAATTATCTATCAGCCCACCAACACCATTGACTTTTTCTTTGTATAGTGTTATTGTTGCCATAGGACACCTCCTCTCACATAATAGCTGTCATTTTGCTTTAAATGTATTGCCTCATAATATTCCACAAATCATTTCTTATTCTTTCAAAAGGCTTCATTCAACTTCATTCTCGTGTTATAATCATTATCTCAAATGTAATACTCCGTTAAGTCAGCTCTTCCGGTATACAGCGATTTATATAATTCCAAAACATACTCAGATTTGAAAACTTCCGATTCACCCAATTCTAGCACATTCACGGTATTTTTTACTAACTTGAGCATATTAATAATAGAATTGTCATGATGCAATTCTAAGTAATCTCTCAATTGTTTAAATAGTTTTTTAAAGCATCTAAATTCATATCTATAAAAAACCTCAAAAATTAATAATCTTCCATTAACCAACTATACGATTTTAAAAACTTATCTGGATGTCAGAAAAAGCCACCTGCACCACTAACTTTTTCTTTATGTAATATTATTCATAGAAACACATACTTTTAATTTTATATTACTTACCAGCGTTATATATTATATTAATGCTACTAACGTTTCCTTTTGGATCGTACACAGATTTAATGTTACCCCAATCAAAAAAAGTTTCTGGGCTTAATCCGTTCTTAGCAAGAATCGCATCATGGAACTGCTTGCGTTTAATTTCTTCCGAAAAAGAAGGATTAATATCAACACAAATCATTGATAACATATACAAAATTTTATTACGAAAGAATAGACTAGTGATAAAATTGTTCCCACCAATTTTTACGGTATCATTTAATCTTATGATTCTAACCGCATCTTGTCCTTCAAAAAAAGTAGATCTTTGAAAGTCTTCAAATGTATATCCAGGAGCAAAAATCTCACCGTTAATTTCTATTAATCCAGATTTTAAGTCCATTTTATCCTCACTTCGTCAAATTTATTGTTTCAACAAGCACTAATATACCCTTATCAATTAACTTTTGAACATTTGGCACATAAAATTGCTCTAACCCACCTGTGCCAAATTGCGGATTAGCTAGTGCTTGACCATATCCTACGGTTACTGTTTTTGTAAATTTATACCCACTAACTTGTCCTCTAAACCCATAAATTGGATGGGGCTTAACTTGTAAGCCTTCAAATAAGGTAGTAGCATTTCGTCCAGAGTCTTCAATCGCATCTAATGTGGTAAAATATTCTGTGCCATTCGGTTCTCCACGATAAAGTATATCACCTTTATGCATATTAACATCTACATAATCATCTATACCTGGATAATCATCCTTGCCTTGCCAACTTTTAGCGGTTTTGGATGGGCTATTAAATCGAATCCCCCCACTTATACCACCTAAAATGCCACCGCTAACTATCCCCGAAAAACCTGACATAGCAATATCATCTAAGGCACCATTGAGATTTCCGTGTTCTGCGAGATAGTCTATGGTTGTAACACACATATTTGAAACACCGTTTGACAAAGCACCTATTCCGGCTCCTCTGCCAATACTTCCAACCATAGACAATGCCGATCCTGCTACAAATGTAAGTCCGCCTGTAATTGCTCCGCCAATTGCACCACCTACAGCACCATCAAAAGTTCCACTTTCAAACCCATCAAAAAATGATCCAAATGGTCCATATTATTTTTTGAACTACATTCTATAAAGCTTAAGACTTAATCTTTCAGCAAATACATATTTCACTAATGGTTAAAAGACATTGTATAGAAAAGTCAATAAGCAAAAGATTCTTTATGCCAAGTATTATTTAAAAAATCATATTTAAATTTCCAATCATTTCTTCCATACTTATCAGCGGTGTTATTATTTCCTTGACATATAACAGATAATTTTTCTCCATCAATAAAGCGATAAAAAATATATCCAAATGGCGGAGATATCTTCGATATTTCGTCTCCTTTTCTGGACAAAACGCTTATTCTATTTTTATACATCAGATAAATATTATCTTTAGAAACTTTCACAGTTTTCAGTTCGTTATACCTATGTTCATTTATACAATGACCATCACTATCAAATAATTTTAAATTTCCATTTTCGTCATACCAAAGAATATCCTTACCATTTAAGTTAATAAATCTGTAACTAAAAGTTTTATTTTCATATATTTCTAAAAAAATCATGTCATTGCTTTCTGTAGCAAATATAATTCCTTCAACTACATAACTATATGATTTATTTTCATATTTCCAATTTACTATCCTATTATCACTACTAAAATTAATTTCCATATTAACTTTATCCACCTATCATTTAATTCTTTTCAGACTGACAAATTCAATATAATCCATTCGATTTCCTGTTAATCCCTTAAATAATTCATACTGAGTTAAATTAGAATTTCCCGGAAGATATTTATTTGCCTCGAGATCAATCTGTGGACCTATAGGACCTTGTCTTACATTCAACTCGACACCAGGTCTTATTCGATATGTAGCAACCTTTCCGCAATCCGTTTTCCAACTACCCTTTATAGCCATATCATTTCTTGCAAAATCGACATTTGGAATATCTTCTTTTAAAGCAAATCCACCAGGTTCTCTAACACTTTGTTGCTCATCCAATACCATATTAAAAGTATCACCTTCCTTTAATATGAGTATATTTTCTTCCGAATTATATCCATCCGGCCAAGGGGATTGTTCTTTAACTAATTTTAAATAATCATCAATACTATTTTCTGGATTAGCATTTTTATATTCATTCCAAGTTTTCTCAGAACCTATTCCATTATTTTTCCAAAAGTCATCGTATCTGCTTGCATCTTCAGGGCTCATAGAATCGACAAAATTTTTATTATTTGTATTTTCTAAACCCGAATGAAAATCGTTTATTTTAAATTGAAGTCCCCCGCTTATACCACCTATAATTCCACCACTCAATACTCCGGAGAAACCTGATATAGCGATGTCATCTAAGGCACCATTGAGATTTCCGTGTTCTGCGAGATAGTCTATGGTTGTAACACACATATTTGAAACACCGTTTGACAAAGCACCTATTCCGGCTCCTCTGCCAATACTTCCAACCATAGACAATGCCGGTCCTGCTACAAATGTAAGTCCGCCTGTAATTGCTCCGCCAATTGCACCACCTACAGCACCATCAAAAGCTCCACTTTCAAACCCATCAAAAAATGATCCGCCTTGAATGGCACTGTTTATCCCTCCTGAGACACCTCCAATCACTGCTCCTAAAATAGCACCCCAGCAGGCTCCGGCGATAATTGCAGCACCTAAACCTGAACCGACACCTGTACAAAGCAAAACAACTGCAACTGCCACAAGAACTACTGTAGCAATAAATTTCCAATGCTCTTTGCACCACTCAACTGCCGATTGTACACCATCACAAATGTGTTCAATAACACTTTTTTCGCATTCAGGTTTCAGATAAGAATACTTTGTGTAAAAATCTTCTTTTGATTTCTTTATTTCCTCTTCTGCCGCTGAATCTTTTCTTGATGCTGTTTCGATGAATTCACTAAGCTTATTATTTAACTTTTTTAAATCTTCGATTTTGGATTTTTCACTTTTTGACGAGGAGCTGATACTATCAACAGTATCCTGCAAATTGCAAGTACTGCTATCAACACCTTGAAGAGTATTTTTCAGTGTTCCAAGCTGAACATCCAAATTGCTTGATGATTTTATCAAATTATCTATCAGTCCGCCAACACCATTGACTTTTTCTTTGTATAGTGCTATTGTCGCCACTTGAAACCTCCTACAAAAATAATCTTAACAAGATAACGTCTAATTTTTATTCTTTTATGAAATTATTTGCTATTTTTATAAGTTATTTTGCTTTCTCCTATCAAATGTTTATCTTGTTTAATGAATTTTTACAATATTTCGACATAACTTTATTATCTATTTTCCCATCAGCATATTTTTTCAAAAGGTATTCTACCATAATATCAAAACCTTCCATTTGCTTGTTCAGTTCCAGTTCTCTATTTCCAGCGGTTATAACCAAAGCGTACTGCGGACCACGCTTTATATTATTATGTTTGATATATTTTATTTTTTGAATCTCAGAAATATTAAATTCATATTTTTGTCCAAATTTCGTTCTGACTTTAAAGTTATCTCCTATAACTCTAATCCTAAACAAACAAGTGGATAGGATTACCATTATGCTCGTAATAAATAAAAAGATGGCAAAAATCAAGCTTAATGCAAAATTATAACCAATTACAAACATTACAACACATAGTATTGTAAATACAAAATATATCAACCCAAATCCTACTAAATCTTTTTTTAAAAATCTTACTTCTAAATTTTCCATAACACTCACCTATGCGAAAATTATTCTACAAGACTATCTTTTAAATTTCCTAAAATACCTTTAGGAACTTCAAAACCATAATCCCATATACCATTGATAAAATCAGCTCCTATACCTTTCATAATTGTCTTTATATTGACTCGACTCCTGTGTCTAAGAGATCTAATTGATTGCGTTTTCCAAACATGTTCCCAACTTCCTCTACCTTTGTTTATTCCTCTTATTCGTAATGGGAATCTATTACCCAAATAATTTGTTGCACCTGTAGACAAAGCACCTACACCAAAAGAAAAGCCAGCATTAATCAAGATATCTGTAAAAGACATATTTTTCCCTTTTATAATAATATCACCAAAATCATTAATAAGGGAGGCACCAACATCGCCAAATCCACCCACCAACATTTGTTTTGGAATTGATAATGCAATTTCACCAGCACCAGATAGCCAAGAACATAAACCACCAGCTATAGCACCAGATATGGCTCCACTAAATGCACCTTCTTCAAATCCGTCAAAAAAAGATTTCCCTGCAATGGTATTAAAAATTCCACCGCTTAATCCTCCTACTGCTGTTCCTATCAATACTCCTTTTGAGGCAGCTACAGCTACGGCAGCAATTGGACCTATTGCTGTCCCTGCCGTAAATACGATAACAGCAATTGCAGCTACCACTAAAACTATTGTAACTAATAATTTCCAATGCTCTTTACACCACTCTGCTGCCGATTGTACACCATCACAAATGTGTTCAATAACACTTTTTTCGCATTCAGGTTTCAGATAAGAATACTTTGTGTAAAAATCTTCTTTTGATTTCTTTATTTCCTCTTCTGCCGCTGAATCTTTTCTTGATGCAGTCTCAATGAATTCGCTAAGCTTATTATTTAACTTTTTTAAATCTTCGATTTTGGATTTTTCACTTTTTGACGAGGAACTGATACTATCAACAGTATCCTGCAAATTGCAAGTACTGCTGTCAACACCTTGAAGAGTATTTTTCAGTGTTCCAAGCTGAACATCCAAATTACTTGATGATTTTATCAAATTATCTATCAGTCCGCCAACACCGTTTACCTTTTCTTTGTATAGTGTTATTGTCGCCATAATTTATTCACTCAAATCAATACATATGCTTTTTATGATATGCCATTTCAACAGCGGCATTATTCATAGTTCTTTGTTTCTCACTAACAATACACTGCAAGGAACGTTCTCTGTTTTTTTTATTTTCAAGTTCCGTTTGCAAATTTTTTATTTGTGAATTTATATCATTAATTTTACCATTAACTAACGCTTGTGTTTTTTTCAAAGTTACAAAAGCGTTAGTTATATTGTTTTTAGACGAACGATTAACACCATCAAAAACAGTTGTCAAATTTTGAGGTTTTCCTAAGGATGACTCTCCAATAGCAAGAAATCCATTTGATGCAGTTTCAAGTTTGGTTTCAGTATCCCTAATACTTTGATCAAATGAACCATTAGTTTTTACCGATTTAGATATTTCTTCTAAAGATGACAAATTACATTTTTTCTCAGCATTCAACTGATTTATTTTGTTAATCAGTTGAGGCTTACGATTTCTTATGTCAATTATTTCATTTTCCGCACGTCGTTTCTCGTACGCAGCATTTTCATATCTGTTTTTAGCTTTATAATATTCTTCTTGATGTTTTTTCTGTTCCAAAGTCATATCAAGCAAAACTTCCTCTCACAAATCAACAATAAAAAAACAAGCATTGATAATAATACAAATAAATTTTAACATCATATAGATTGTATGTCAATAATAGTTGAATAGTTTTTACGACAAATCGCAAAACATTAGTGCTTTTTTCGTAATTATTATATCAGTTTTTAGATATATTGTACTATTTTTTATATCAATTAATTTCAAAATACAAGCATAAAATTTAAAGGTTCTCTAACTTCAATTATGTTAATACTTGCTAAATTCAACCGTTATCGTTATTAAAAATATATTTTAATTTAAACATACACCATTGTAGCAAATTGATCATTATGCTATAATAAAATCATCTTTTAACCCCATTAACGATAGCTTGAATCGGTAGCAATAGTTCCAATAAAGAATTATAACAAGCAAAAATCCATTTTGCACCCCCCTACTAAAAAGTTATCGTTATAAGGTTGATTTTGGAAGTAGTCTGCACCCCCCTAACTGACTACTATTTGACTACTTTTGAAAAATCTAATATGCCACATTTTGCCTTGATTTGCGTGTTTTGAGAAAATTTTAAAAGTGATACTCATTCCTGTTATACTCAAATTGCCCTTGCAAACCTCGGCATATTACGGCAAATCGGGAGGATTTTGATATGATAAGGATAATGTTTGTGTGCCATGGGAATATTTGCCGTTCACCTATGGCGGAATTTGTAATGAAGAAAATTGTTGCCGAAAACGGTCTTGCCGATGAATTTCGGATTAACTCCTCTGCGACAAGCACAGAGGAAATCGGCAACGGCATACATCGTGGAACGAAAGCAAAATTAACCGAGATGAACATACCTTTCACCTCGCACCATGCAGTGCAAATCACTAAGTCAGAGTACGAAGAATACGATTACATAGTTGCAATGGATTCTATGAATTTGCGAAATTTGCAGAGAATAGTCGGATTTGACAGTGAAAAGAAAATTCACCGCCTGCTTGATTTTACAAACTATCCGAGAGATGTTGCAGACCCATGGTATACGGGCAATTTTGATGTTACATACACTGACATTGAAAACGGCTGTAACGCACTTTTCAAATATATTTTATCGCACGATTTTAAACAAAACTGATATTTTGAAAATTTTTGCACAAAATAAACATCGGAGCATACAGCGTTTTGCCATATGCTCCGATATATTTTTATGATTTATTCTTTAAATCAAATTATTTCATACTGTTTTCGTATGACTCAATCATCTTTTTAACCATCTGTCCGCCTACTGAACCGGCTTCTCTTGAGGTTAAATCGCCGTTATAACCCTGCTTGAGGTTTACGCCTACTTCGTTAGCACATTCCATCTTAAAGCGTTCCATTGCTTCCTTTGCCTGCGGTACATTAAGCTGATTGTTATTGCTTGACATATTGATTTTCTCCTTTTGTTAAATATTTTTTAATTAATTTTATATTTTAAGCGTCAGGTTCAACCTCTTGATTTCCTTCCGCAATAGTATTGTTTGCGGAAGATTTCTTTTTATAATATGTAATTTTTTCATATAAAAATCAATTCACAAAACAAAAAAGACGGCAATTTCAATAAACTACCGTCTTTTATCAATGTATTACGCCATACCAAAATAACTTAACAAATTAAAGCCTGTCGGGAGCGGAATTGTAATCATATATATGGTTGCAAACAAGAAACCTGCTATTGCTACGCACAATACAATAGTTCTGTTTGGCAAGCGTTTGAATGTTCCCACAATACCAAGCATAAACAAAACAACCGAATAAATTACAGTCACGAGTCCGTAAGCGTCACCGTTTGCGTTATCTTTTTTTCCCTGCTCAAGCAAAGTGTTTGACTCCTCGAGCACAGAATTTGCATCTGCAAAATAGCTGTCAACATAACCGTCCTTTGTAAACGGCGATACATTTTCTTTCTGATCTAATGCCCAATTAATAGCGTCAAGGAATTCATCGGAACAGTTATCATTCATAAGCTGCTCAAGCTGATACTGATACTTTTCCATTTCATCCTTGTCGTTCTTTTGCTCTGCATAAACATAATTAAGATTTGCCTGGTTAATTTCATTCCAAGTCATCATATCCTGCATAAGGCTTTGTGAAGCCTCGTTCCATCTTGAGTTGCCGTCAGCAGCCATATTATTACTTTGTGTGTAATTTGTTGCCTGATTTCCGCCATGCAGTGAGCCTATCCATGACGCCCACGCTGTTGCAAGTGCCGTTACGCCTAAAAAAATCGCCACTATAATTTCAAGTATATCTTCCCTGCTTTTTTTAGACTTAATCCTCTCTTTGCTGATTGCCTTGTCCGCATTTGAATTTTCTGCCATATTGTTTTCCTCCAAATTAATTATTTATTAACACAATATTACATAATTTGATAAGCAATTTCAACAATTTGACATTAAAATCAATTAATTGGCAAAATAATCAATAATATTGCAAAAAACCGGCAGTAAAACTTAATTCACTGCCGGTTTGGGGTCAATTTAAAATTATCTCAAATTTACGCCGATTTTTGCGAGGTTTGCTATGATTTCGTCCATTACTGTCTGAACCTCAGCCGATGCAAGAGTTCTTTCGGCTGATGAAAATTCAAAGCGGATTGTGATACTGTGAACTGTATCAGTATCGTAAGTATCTACAATTTTTGTACCCTTTAAAATGCCCTCGCCCTTGCCGATCCAGCACTTGCTGAGATCCTCAAAGAAGAGCTTTTCAGGTACAACAACGCTGATATCATAGTCGATTGTTGGGAATTTTGACGGCTCATCGTAAACGATTGGTGCGGTTTGAGCGTCTGTAAATGCGTTCATATCAATCTCGGCAAATACTACGCTTGCTTTTTTATCAAGCTTTTTGCCAACAGTCGGGTGCACAATGCCGATTGTACCGATCTCCTCGTTGTCAATCATAATTGTGTAGAGGTTTACAGGGTGCTCATAGCTGTGTGTCGGCTCTGCTTTCTTAAAGCCGAGTGACTTGTGCTTAATATCCTCTGCAAGCACAACGAGCATATCTCTTAACTCAAAGTAAAGAGTTTTAATATCCTTTGTTTTGCTGAAAAGTGTAACTGCAAGTTTCTTCTGCTCAATGCAAAGGTTGTTTTCGTCAAGTCCCTTTACAACTCTGCCGATTTCAAAAATGCCGAAATCGCTTGAATATGAAGTATTCGACTTAACCTGACAAAGCTGTGTAGGAATAATTGAATTTCTGATTGTTTCAATGTTAGGGTTAGTTGCGTTTGCAAGTTTAACATTGTTTTCAACCTCAATTCCGAGTGCTTTAAGCTCATCATTATATGCCCATACATATGAATGAACCTCGTGGAGGTTGTATCTCTGAACAAGAATATCCTTAATTTTATCTTCGTTGCTCTTTAATTCGCCTGTTCTTACAGGATAAAGAGGTGAACGGGTTGTATGGACGGCAAAGTTATCATAACCGTAAATTCTTGTGATTTCCTCAATAATATCTGCCTTGATAGTAACATCTTTTGTAGCTCTCCAAGACGGAACCGTTACTGTGAAATCATCACCTGCAAGCTGAACGCCAAAACCGAGGCTCTCAAGAGTTTGTACGATTCTGTCATTGCTGATTTCAATACCTGTATAGCGGTCAACAAAAGCCTTGTCAAATTCAAGAGTAACCTTTTCATAATGGAAAGCGTACTCGTCGGTAAGGCTTGAAACCACCTTAATATCGCTGTCATATGTCTTTAAAAGTTTAACAAATCTTGCGATTGCAACAGTTGTCATTTCAGGGTCAAGACACTTTTCGTAGCGAATAGATGCGTCTGTTCTGTGAGCAAGTCTTACTGTTGACTTACGAACTGAAACCGCATTGAATGTTGCCGACTCAAGTGTAAGAGTTGTTGTATCGTCAACAATTTCCGAATCAATACCGCCCATAATACCTGCAATGGCAACAGGAGTGTTATCGTTGCAGATCATAAGTGTATTTTCGTCAATGTTTCTGTCAACACCGTCAAGTGTACGGAATACAAACGGCTTGTCAAAACGCTTAATGCGGATTTTCTCTACCTTTCTTGAATCGAAAGCGTGCATTGGCTGACCCATTTCAAGCATAAGGTAGTTTGTAAGGTCTGCAAGGAAATTAATACCACGAAGTCCGCAGTAGTAAAGTCTGATTCTCATATTTACAGGGCTGACATTTCTCTTAATGTTCTCCACCTGCAAACAGCTGTAACGCTGACAAAGCGGATCTTCAATCTTCATATCAACCTTTTTAAGCTCGTTGTAAGCTGTAAGATCTTCAACCTCAAGCGGCTTTAATTCTCTGCCTGCAAGAGCCGCAAACTCTCTTGCTATGCCGTAGTGTCCCCAAAGGTCAGGACGGTTTGTAAGTGACTTGTTGTCTACCTCAAAAACAATATCATCAATCTGATAAAGCTCCTTAATATCTGTACCGTTGGCAACATCATCTGTAATATCCATAATGCCTGAGTTGTCGTCGCTTATGCCGATTTCAGCCTCACTACAACACATACCGTATGAAGTATAACCTGCGAGCGGACGAGGTGCTATTGTAATTTCACCGAGCTTTGCACCAACCTTTGCAAAAGCGGTTTTCATACCAACTCTTACATTTGGCGCACCGCATACAACATCAACAAGTTCGCTTTCACCTGCGTCAACCTTGAGCAAGTGAAGTTTCTTTGACTCGGGATGATTTTCGATAGACTTAATCTCAGCTACAACAACACCGCTTAATTCTGAACCCTTGAAGAAAATTTCGTTTTCAACCTCAGCAGTCGAGAGAGAAAACTGATGAATAAGCTCAACCTTGTCAAGTCCTGATAAATCAACAAAGTCAGAAATCCAGTTCATTGATAAAAACATTACTATTCTCCCCCTTATTTATCATCTGTAAACTGTGACAATGCCTTTAAACTGCCACTGTTCAAATCTCTTATATCTTTAATGCCGTACTTCATCATAGCAAGTCTTGTAAGTCCAAGACCGAAAGCAAAGCCTGTGTATTCGTCAGGGTCAATGCCGCCCTCACGAAGTACATTCGGGTGAATCATACCGCATGGGCAAAGCTCAAGCCAGCCGCTGTGCTTACAAGACGGACAACCTGTACCGCCACAAATAAGACAGCTTATGTCAAGCTCAAAGCCCGGTTCTACGAATGGGAAAAATCCCGGTCTGAGTCTTACATTAATATCTTTTTGGAAAACCTCGGAAAGCATAGTTTTCATAAAGAAAATGAGGTTTGAAATTGAAATATTCTTGTCAACCATAACACCCTCCATCTGGAAGAATGTGTTTTCGTGACAAGCGTCTGTTGCCTCGTTTCTGAAACATCTGCCCGGGAAAATTGCCTTAATCGGCACACCGTTTTCAACAAGGTTTTTGCCGTACTTTTTCAGAATAGCGTTCTGAGCGGCAGAAGTTTGTGACTTCAAAAGCTGACCGTTGTCAAGATAGTAGGTATCCTGCATATCTCTTGCAGGGTGATGCTTTGGAATGTTGAGCGACTCAAAGCACTCATAGTCGGTTACAATTTCGGAATAATCCTCAACAGTAAAGCCCATTGACTTAAAAATAGCCTCGCACTGTCTTTGCACAAGTGTGATTGGATGATATGAGCCTTTTACTATATTTGAAGGAGCGGTAATATCGAAAGGACGCATAGATGCGATTTCTCTCTCAACCTCTTTCTTTTTAAGTTCCTCAATTTTCTGTTCAATCTTTTCGCTTGCCATAGCCTTGAGCTGGTTTACCTCAGAGCCAAAGGTCTTTTTCTCCTCGGGAGAAAGGTCTTTCATACCCTTTAAAAGTGCAGTAATACTGCCCTTTTTGCCAAGATAAGCAACTCTGATTTTGTCAAGCTCTACAAGATCAGAGATTTCTGAAACCTTGGCGTTGATTTCGCCCATAAGGCTTGTAATTTTCTCGTTCATACATACCTCCGTAGTAATAAAAAATCCCTGCGTAATCACTTACGCAGGGACGAATAATATCCGTGGTACCACCCTGATTTTTGCTTAAAGAAGCAAACACTTCCCGACCTGTAACGGAGTCAGCCGTTGAAACCTACTGCTACTTCAGTCCCACCACTCGGAAGTGAACTTCACGCAATCTCTGCCGTACAATGCTTTCAGCCATGACATTGCTCTCTTTTCGGCATACAAAACGCTACTCTCTTCGTCAGCGTGTTATCATTAGTATAATATCATTTTATTTTTGATTTTGCAAGAGTTTTGTTGAAAAAAAACGACAGCTATGTTATTATATAATTAATCTACTTAAAAAGGAGTAAAAAAATTGGAAGTATTTAACGAACAGCTTGTTAAAAGAGCCAAAAATCCCAAACAGCTCATTATTAAAATTTTATCGGTAGTACTGCTCATTACAGTACCGCTTGTATGCTTTATTCTCGCATTTCCGCTTAAAATCGCATATCTTATATATGTTGCGTTCTTTATTTTTCTTATAGGTATTTATATTGTATGGTATGTGTTCAGTATTCAAAAAATCGAATATGAATATGCCGTATCGGGCGGAATGATTGAGATTGCTAAAATTATAGCGCTCAGAAAAAGAAAAACTATGTGCAAACTTCAGATAAGCGACATTGAAATTCTTGATAAAGACGAAAAGGTTATTGACACCATGAGATTTGCAAAGCGTATTGAGGCCTGCGCCGATATTAACGATGAAAACAACTATTACGCTGTTTTCAACTCGGCGGCTTATGGCAGAACTTTGCTTATATTTGCACCGAACGAGAAAATTCTCAACGCTATGAAAGGTCATCTTAAAAAAGATATTGTTTTAAAGATTTTTTATAAAAGAGGCTGATTATGAAAGAAACCGATAAATTGCTTTTTAAAAATTCTGTATTTAATCGACCCGATGACGCCAACAAAGGCACACTCGGCAGTTTGCTGTGTATTTGTGGGTCATACGGAATGGCAGGCGCTGCGATTATGGCAGGCAAAGCGGCGCTCAGGTGCGGAATCGGACTTTTAAAAATTGCCGTTCCCAAAAGCATTTATCCAATATGTGCGTCAAATATGCTCGAAAGCGTTTACTATCCTCTAAAAGAAACCGACATCGGCGCTGTTTCGGCAGACAATATAAATTTTCTGCTTTCCGCTTGCGAGAAATCCTCTGCCGTATTGATCGGCTGCGGACTTTCGGTGTGTGATGATACAAAGGAGCTTGTGAAAGCTGTAATTACAAACTGCACCAAGCCAATTGTAATTGACGCCGACGCACTTAATTGCATTTGTGACGAACCGCAAATTCTTAATCATCTTAAAGCTCCTGCAATAATAACTCCTCACCCCGGAGAAATGGCAAGGCTATTGCACACCACACCAAAAGCTGTTAATTCTGACAGAGAAAATACAACAATTAATTTTGCTAAAAAGTACGGCGTGGTAACGGTTTTAAAGGGCGCAGGAACAATCATAGCCGCTCCAAACGGAACCGCTTACATTAATCATACGGGAAATTCGGGAATGGCAACAGGCGGCAGCGGTGATGTTCTTGCCGGAATAATCGGCTCGTTGCTATCTCAGAGTGCAAATCCCTTAAATGCCGCAGCAGCAGGAGTTTTTCTGCACGGAACAGTCGGAGATCTTGCCGCTGAAAAGCTCGGTAAAATTTCAATGCTGCCAACCGATATGATAGAGCTTTTGCCGATTGCATATCAAAAACTTTTATAACATAAAATAAGCACGATGCAATAAAAACGCATCGTGCTTTTGTTTACCAATCAGTAACTTCTTTAATGAATATTTTTTCTTTATATCTTCCGTTTTTGTTAGCCTTGGCAAGTCTGAGCCTGTCAAGCTCGCCGTCAGTCATACCCTTTGCGTTGGCAATGGCATAAACAACCTCCAAAATATCGGCAAGCACCTCGGTATCTTTATCAATCTGATACTCAGTGCACTCCTCAGAGAGCTTTAACTCAAGCATTTCAAGGTATCTCTCATCAGAAAGGATTTCAGTTTCACACATTTGACCGTTTTCTTCAATAATTTTAGGAATCTTATCTCTGACTAACTTATTATACTTCTTTATCATATACCACACCTCTTATCCGTTAAAAAACATATCAATATGTAATTATTATACACAATAAGAATTAAAAAGTCAATAAAAGGAGTATTTTGCAATACCCCAACTATTTAATTATAACACAATCAAAAATCCACTTCAATAGTTTTTACAAAAATAAAGTTATAAATATTTTTAATATTTCTATTGACAATCGTTGATTTATTCTGTATAATATAGACAAAGAAAAGGAACAAAAGGAGGTTTCTAATATGAAAGTAAAAGTCCATTACATAAGACATATCAGAGATTTCATGCGGAGCCTTCCCCCAAACAAACAATAACCTGATACATTAGAAAAGGTTATAATATCTCGTTTGTTTGTCGGGCAGCTGATAAATTCAATGTTATTAAACATATTTTTATTTTAGTTCAGCCAAGGTTTCCGATTACTACCAATCAAACAATTACATTCAAAGCGTACGAATACAAAAAAGAACTTCATATTTTTTATATAGATTGTCTGCGAAAGTAGTTGTTAGGTTATTATTCGTAAAAATGAGTTTTTGAGTAATCACAATTCTAAGGTAATCAGGTTTATCCGAGATTATGATTACAACTTAATATAATTTAAAATCTTGTTAATATGGTGGTCGTACCAATGTACAGATAAAGTTTATTTAATAAAAATCTAAAGATTGGAGATAAGACCGATGTACGAGGAAGTTTATATTTAGATACACTATTGTATAGGAGATAATTCCGATGTAAACTTTAAGGATTTGATTTATAATTATACTTAAAAAATGGAGATGAGTCCGAAATTTAGTTTATAAAAGCAGATATCATAAGTATTGGTATCAGGCAAATTGATAATAAATTAAAATTTCATTAAAAGCTAACTACCGACAGAGAATACTCTGTCGGTAGATTTTTGTTTTGTGGCTTTATTAAGCTGCGTAAACTATTTACAGAACTGATAATATTTACTAAAAAAACACCGACCGATACTTGCTTGTATCAGTCGGTGTTTTATTATAAAGTATTCAACTCAACTTATGCAGTTTTACCTGTATAGAGCTGATAATACTTACCCTTTTGCTCAATGAGCTGTTCGTGTGTACCCTTTTCAATGATTCTGCCATGCTCAAGAACAATAATGCAATCTGAATTTCTTACAGTAGAAAGTCTATGGGCGATTACAAATGTAGTTCTGCCCTTCATCAGCTTATCCATACCGTCCTGAACAATTTTTTCTGTACGGGTATCAATAGAGCTTGTAGCCTCATCAAGAATAAGTGCCGGTGGGTTAGCAACTGCGGCTCTTGCAATAGCAAGCATCTGGCGCTGTCCTTGACTAAGGTTTCCGCCGTCACCTGTAAGCACTGTATCATAACCATGTGGAAGTTTACGGATAAAGCTGTCGGCATTTGCAAGTTTTGCCGCTGCAATAACCTCTTCATCAGTGGCGTCAAGTCTGCCATAACGGATATTTTCCATTACTGTATCAGTAAACAAATGTGTTTCCTGCAATACAATACCAAGTGAGCGTCTTAAATCTGCTTTCTTAATTTTATTGATATTTATGCCGTCATAGCGGATTTTACCGTCCTGAATATCGTAAAATCTATTGATAAGGTTAGTAATTGTAGTTTTGCCTGCGCCTGTTGAGCCGACAAATGCTATCTTCTGACCCGGCTTTGCACAAAGGTCAATATTATGGAGAACCATTTTATCATCTGTATAGCCAAAGTCAACATCGTCCATTACAAGGTCGCCCTTGAGCTGACGGTACTCTGTTGTGCCGTCCTCGCTATGAGTATGTTTCCATGCCCACATGCCTGTTCTCTCTTCAGATGGCTCAATCTTGCCGTCAACAATTTTTGCATTTACAAGATTTACATAACCGTCATCCTCTTCAGGCTTTTCGTCAAGAAGTTTGAATATTCTGTCTGCGCCTGCAAGAGCCATAATGATACTGTTGAGCTGCATACTGATTTGGTTAATCGGCTGGCTGAAATTCTTATTGAATGTCATAAATGCTACAAGTCCGCCGAGTGTGAGTCCTGCAAAATGATTAAATGCAAGCACACCGCCGACTATTGCGCAAAGCACATAGCTTATGTTGCCGAGCTGAGCATTGATTGGCATAAGAATATTTGCAAATTTATTTGCATTGTAAGCGCTGTCAAAAAGTTTGTCGTTGAGTTCGTTAAATTCTTCAACAGCCTTACCCTCGTGATTAAATACTTTTACAACTTTCTGACCGTTCATCATTTCTTCAATGTAGCCGTTTACCTTGCCGAGGTCATCCTGTTGAGCCGTAAAATATTTACTGCTCTTGCCGCCGATTTTGCCCGATACAATAAACATTACCGCAACCATAACAAGTGTAAGAAGTGTAAGCGGAATACTGATTGAAATCATACTTACAATTACAGATACGATTGTAATTGTACTTGAGAAAAGCTGAACCATACTCTGGCTAATCATCTGACGGAGAGTATCAATATCATTTGTATAAACCGACATAATATCGCCGTGAGAATGAGTATCGAAGAATTTAATCGGTAAACTCTCCATATGTGAGAAAATATCAATTCTCAAATTACGCATTGTACCCTGTGTTACATAAACCATAAGTTTTGAATACGCAAAAGTTGAAGCAGCACCGAGCAAGTAAAAACCTGCTACTCTTGCTATTGCGAAAAGCAAGGGAGTAAAATCAGGCGAACTTGTATTCATAAGCGGAGTGATGTAATCATCAATAAGCGACTGAATAAACAAAGTACCCTGAACATTAGCAAGAACACTTACGATAATACAGATAAACACGATTATCATATGAATTTTATAATTCTTAAAGGTATATCCTAAAATTCTTCCGAGAATTTTACCCGGATTTTTAACCTTGGGTTTTGCACCCATCTGGCGTCTTCTGCCACCCATAGGACCCGGCATTACATCTCCCCCTTTGCGTCAAAGTCACCGCTGCCCTTAGTTTGGGCCTCATAAATTTCGGTGTAAATATCATTTTTATTCAAGAGTTCATCGTGTGAGCCTACGCCGCTGATTTTACCGTTATCAAGAACTATAATCTTATCGGCATTCTGAACACTTGAAATTCTCTGTGAAATAATAAGCTTTGTTGTATTAGGAATTTCCTCTGCAAAAGCCTTTCTTATCTTTGCATCCGTTGCTGTATCGACCGCACTTGTAGAGTCGTCAAGAATAAGAATTTTAGGCTTTTTAAGTAATGCTCTTGCAATACAGATACGCTGTTTCTGACCGCCCGATACATTAGTACCGCCACGCTCAATAAATGTATTATACTTTTCGGGGAAAGTCTGAATAAAATCATCAGCGCACGCAAGTTTGCAGGCATTTACACATTCCTCTTCCGTTGCGTTTTCGTTACCCCAACGGAGGTTATCTAAAATTGTACCGCTGAAAAGTACATTTGACTGAAGAACTACAGATACCTCGTCACGGAGCTTTTCAAGGTCATACTCTTTAACATTTCTGCCGCCGACAAGAACTTCACCGCTTGTTACATCGTAAAGTCTGCCGATAAGGTTTACAAGACTTGTTTTAGAGCTGCCCGTACCGCCAATGATACCGACTGTTTCGCCTGACTTGATCTTTAAGTTAATATTGTCAAGCACCGGTTCTTCGCCTGTTTCGTTGTAGCTGAAGTAAACATCTTTAAATTCAATACTGCCGTCAGGCACATTTTTAACAGGATTTTCGCCGTTTGT
Source organism: Eubacterium sp. OM08-24 (assembly GCF_003438075.1). Taxonomy (GTDB): domain Bacteria; phylum Bacillota; class Clostridia; order Oscillospirales; family Acutalibacteraceae; genus Ruminococcoides. Next base: position 980,550 of record NZ_QSTA01000001.1, read on the forward strand.
AAGGTTACTCTTCTCGTTGAGAACACCTGCTACACGCTTTGCACTTGCGGCACTCATAGTAATCATTACAAATACCATACCGAGCATCATAAGTGACATAAGAATGTTCATACAATATGTAAGCATACTTGTAAGCTCACCTGTTGTAAGTGTTGAACCGACAATCATATTTGCGCCAAACCAGCTTATTGCAATGATACAAGCATAAACGGTAAGCTGCATTATAGGCGTTACAGATACCATACAGTTTTCAGCCTTAACAAAAAGTTTGTAAAGGTTGTTTGCGGCTTTTGAGAATTTTTTGGTTTCGTGATCCTCACGAACGAAAGCCTTTACTACTCTGATACCGGATACATTCTCCTGAACGCTTGCGTTCAAATCATCGTACTTTTTAAATACCTGATTAAAGTATTTCATAGTAAATTTCATAAGGGAAGCAAGAACAATCGCAAGAAAAATAATTGCAACGAGGTACACACTTGCAAGTTTTGCGTTGATTATAAATGCCATAACCATTGCACAAATAAGGCTTGTCGGTGCACGCATACACATTCTGAGTATCATCTGATACGCATTTTGTAAGTTGGTTACATCGGTAGTAAGTCTTGTAACAAGACCTGCGGTTGAGTATTTATCAATGTTTGAAAACGAAAATGTCTGAATATTCGCAAACATTGAGCGGCGAAGATTTCGTGCAAAACCGGCTGATGCCTTTGCACCGAAGCTGCCGCCGAGAATACCGCAGATAAGTCCGCCGATAGCACAAAGAACCATTCCTCCTCCGACAAAGAGAATATGATTCATATCGCCTTTGTTGATACCGTCATCAATAATTGACGCCATAAGTAGTGGAATGAGTGTTTCAAAAACAACCTCAAGTATCATAAAAACAGGTGTAAGTACAGATTCTTTTACAAATCCCTTAACCTGTTTTGATAAGGTTTTTATCATACTATTTCTCCTTTACTGTATTATTTCCTGAAATGCCCGCCTTTAATTTTCTTATTAAAAATAAAAAGGTCTGCTTTTCTTCAGGTGTAAAAACGCTGTCAAATTCCTGCTCGTTAGAAATAATCGCCTTATCTATTGAGCTTTTTATGCTTATACCCTTTTCGGTAAGCACAATTTTTTTAAGTCGTGCGTCATTTTCAACCGATACTCGCTTTATATACCCCTTTTTCTCCATAAGCTGTAAAATATTAGTTACAGACGAGCGTGAAATTGAAAATTCGCTTTCAAGGTTTTTCTGGAAAATATCCTTATCGCTGTTGTTATACAAATAAGCAATTATCCAGCCATGCATAATTGTTACCTTATCCACGCCTATGTTTGCCGCACTTTCAAGCATTTTTCTGTGCATAAGGTGATTTACCGCCTTGATTTCGTGACCTATTGCGTCACCCACATAAATACATTGTGGTCGTTTCGCCTTTAGTTTTTCTTCCTCCTCAAACATATCGCACACCAAAAACACCTCCCAAATCAAAAAAATTTGTATAAGTTTGATATGAAACTGTTTTATATTAAATTGTTTGATACCGAACTTTTACAACATTATAGTCTTTTTGTTTTAATTTGTCAAGAACTAATTTAAAATTTATGTAAGACAGCTTTATGCTGTCAATTTTTGTTGTAGCAAAGTTGCGTCATTAATATTTATTTTTCCGTCACTATTCAAATCAGCCGAATAAATCAAGAATTTTTGCTCGTCTTCCCTATTGCCCCCAACGCTTTCCATACTCAAACTTTGTATTGTTTTAACATCTTTAATATCAATTTTACCGTCCGCATTAACATCACACTCTTTCAGCACAAGACCTGTTCCCACAATTATAAAATCCGCATTGCTGTCATCAAGCATTTTTTCGGCAACAGATTTTTTCGCCCTGAAAGTATATGCGCCGACTGTGGAAAAATTGAGCTTTTTCACAAGAATATCTCCGCTGTATTTTTCCACAAATTCGCTCGCCCTCTTATTTTCTATTCCTTTTTTCAACAAATAGCCGTTCAGATTGTTAATTATCTGGGTGGAATACTCAGGATCTGCGGTCATTTTTTGTGTATCAATATTGTTTGCAATGTAAAACATAGACAGGTAGAACATAATTTTCGGACTGCTAAAGTCAAGTCCGCAATACGCTATTACATCTACAACATCGTCACTGCCGTAATTTTTCAAAGACATTCGTGAACAACCGTTCATAAGTGTAAAATATTCGTCTGCTTTTTCAATGGAAAAATCAGCCTTTGAAGCTGCCGTAACGCAAACAGCACTCAGCAATGCAACAATGACCGAAAGTACGGTACAAGTAAATTTTTTCAACATAAAAAGCACCTCCAAAGTTAGTATAACTCTGAAAAGGTGCTTTAAACGCAATTAAATATCTACTTTTTTATTTTCAACCTTTGCTTTACAAAGGCAATGCCCTTTTTTAATGAAAATCTTTTTATTTTATCGTGGTAAACAAAATTTATCTCGGCACATATCATTAGCAGCAGCATTAAAAAGTAAAGCAAAATCATTACGATTGCAAGACCTGTAATTACTCCGTAAACAGAAAATCCGTTAAAACTTTTTACATAAATCGAAATGCCCAAGGCAAGCACGAACCACGAAAGAGTGCATAATGCAGCACCAGGGAGCTGATATTTAAAATTGTATTCTTTCTTCTGCTCCTTTGATATACAGGGAAAATTCCTGTATATAGATGCAAAGGTAAAGGTAAGAATAAAAAATACAAGCAAATATCTCAAGCGGAAAATGGTCGTAATAATATTTGGCAAACTGCTGATATACGGTTGTATCCAATCGTCAAGGTAAGAGCCGAGGGCCACAACAACCATAGACACCGTCATAAGCACAAAGAATATTACTGTGTAAAACATTGCCCGCAAGCGTAATTGTATCCACATACGGTTTTCGTAAGCATCATACACTCGGTTAAGACCGTTGGTGATTGCGTGTATTCCCTGAGATGCCGACCATAGGGTTACTATAATTGATAAAAAGGAGATACCGATAGTATTCTGATAGGTTTCTGTAAGAAAATACTTTATCTGTCCCAAAAAATCATCTGCAAATATACTTTGCAATGCCTGCTCTATAAAAGCAGTGGATATGTGCAGACTTTGCAGAACAGACAAACAAAACGCCAAAAGCGGTACGGACGACAGCACTATAAAGAATGCCGACTGACCTGCTATGGCAAAAATGTTATCGTGAATACATTTACTTATTATCGGGTCATATCTTTTTAATATCTTATCATACAAAGCAAAAGCCTTTTTTACAGCTTTCATAACAAATCTCCTGTTTTATGAGTAGATTATAATGTATTTATATGACGCAATGGGCGTATTTAATCGTGACAGCTCTATTATTTTGAAATAATTACGCTGTCTGTTTTAAATTCGACTATATTGTTGATTTTCTCGTCATCTTTCAGCGGAACTTCAATAAGCATAAGGCAAACGCTTTTAGCGTCCTTGCCGTCGGTATCTTTTTGATAATGAACACAAGGAATTTGCGAGCTTATTACATAGCTTAATCCGCAAAAATCTACTCTGTCTGACGGTGATTCAAGGTCAATCGCCGCCACATAAAGACAGTTGTTGTTAAAAAAGCTGTCGTTGTAGGTTCTGCTGAAATTAAGCACTTCTTTCATATTAACAGTGCTTTTATACGAATCGCAAAAGCGCTCATACTCAGCCATATTATAAATTCCGTTCTGAGCGTTAAGTGGAATTTTATTGAAAGCTGACGCATTAACAGGGTCTGTATAATAGAAATGGGTAATATCGTTGCTGCTGACATCATTATAATAGCCGTCGGAAGAAAGATAGACATATCTTACCGTAAATATTGATGTATTTATACTCAAAAAACCTGCCGCAACAAGCATTACAAGCGGCAGAGCGGCAAAAGTAACTCTTTCTTTTATTTTTGCCTTAACAAAAAGCAGAATATACAAAATAAGTACAAATGATATGCCTGCAATGACATACATATAAAACGGCTGTTTGTATACATACATCATAAATTCGGAAAAACCAAACAGCAATTCCGCTATTATCAGAACCGCTAAATCAACCGAACGCAAGTCAATTGACATTTTTCTGTATCCATGTACTGTGGCGGCAACAACTATAAATGTAATAACCTCAAGAATAACTCCGATCAGGCCTGCGTTTTCCGAGCTCTTTAGCAATAACTGCAACGCAATAAAAGCCATTGTTTCAAGAATTGTCAATACAAGCAGCACAAAAGTCAGCACTGTAAGTCTGTGATTACTGCGTATGCGTTTTATCTGTTCCTTATACTGCTGCATTTCTTTTCCCGAAAAAGGAAATTTTTCAGTAGTATCTCCATAAAAATCAAAATCTCTCATTTTTTCGCCTTTCAAAACTTCATAAAATATTTATCAACAAACAACAATTTCATATTATCATTTGCCATATAAATTATATACAATTTTGCTTATAAATTCAAGTAAAATTGCTATTAAATATATTTTTCTTGATAATTTGACAAAAAGCCTCTATTGTGATAACATATTAGCCGAGCAGTTCGTAACCATCCTGCTCTGGCAATTAACCAAAAGGGGCTTGCTCAATCAAAACTAAGGAGGAAAGGCATAGGGCAAACTATGTCCATACACCCCTGCGGGTGTTTTTTTATGCCGAAATTATGGAGAGGTACAGTATCATTCACGAAAAAAACAGTCGTGAAATTGTTCTTCTGCGTGGCAGTGGCTGTGTATATACCAAATGCACATTCTGCGACTATTACAGCGACAGCTGTAAAAACGAGGACGAAAACTTCCGACTGAACAGCAAGGTGCTTGAAAATGTAACGGGCATCTACCAAAACCTTGAAGTTATAAACTCAGGTTCGGTATTTGAGCTTGACAAAAATACCATTGAGCTTATAAAAAAGGTTTGCAAACAAAAGAATATCCACACAATTCATTTTGAGTCGCACTATCTTTACAACAACAGAATTGCTCAGCTCAGAAAAGATTTTTCTGAATTTACACTTAAAATGAAACTCGGTCTTGAAAGCTTTGACTACGATTTCAGAGAAAATGTACTTAAAAAGGGAATTAAAGAGAAATCTCCCGAAAAAATCTCTGAAAACTTTGACGAGGCAAATTTCCTTTTTGGAATTAAAGGTCAGACTATTGAGTCCATAAAAAACGATATTGAGCTTGGACTTAAATATTTTGAGCGAATTTGCATTAATATAATGTGTGAAAATTCCACAGATGTTAAGCCAGACAGAGAGCTTATACAGGCTTTTGTAAAGGAAATTTATCCTTTATATAAGGATAATGACAGAGCAGACATTTTAATTAACAATACTGATTTTGGAGTGGGTGACTAATTATGCCAAACGAACTTATACTTATCTGTTCCGTAGTATTTATTTACGGTGCAGCAATTTTAGGATATTTAATTTTCGGTAAAACAGGACTTTACTGTATTTCTGTAATTGCCACAATACTTGCAAATATTGAAGTTACAATAATGATAAATGCTTTCGGTATGGAGCAAACGCTCGGCAACATACTTTTTGCCGTAACATTTTTGATAACCGATATTTTGTCGGAATGTGAGGGCAAAAAAGCCGCACAAACCGCCGTATATGCAGGTATTTTTTCATCAATATTTTTCCTTGTGCTTTCACAAAGCTGGATGCTCTATACACCGAGCTCGGCAGACACAATGATGCCGTCAATCAAAACGGTATTTTCAAACACACCACGAATGATTCTTGCATCCCTCGTTGTATATGCCATAAGTCAGATGTTTGATGTATGGCTTTACCACAAGTGGTGGAAATTTACCGAAAAGAAATTCGGCAACAAACGCAAATTCTTATGGCTCAGAAATAACGGTTCAACACTTATCAGCCAAATTCTTAATACAGCACTTTTCACTGCATTTGCTTTTTTGGGTACATACGATATTCCTACACTTATTTCAATTTTTCTTTCAAGCTATGTTATTTACATCTTTACAAGCCTGCTCGATACTCCGTTTGTATATCTTGCAAGAAAAATTCACGATAAAAAGCTCAGCAAGGAAACTGCTAAAGCATAAATACAAAAAATTTCCTGACAGTTCTTATGAATTGTCAGGATTTTTATTGTCATAAACCAACATAATGTGCTATACTTTTGTTGGTGATAAAATGTACTACACATATATACTCAGATGCAGTGACAACTCGTTATATACGGGAATTACGGCTGATATTAACAGGCGAATGTCAGAGCATTTTTCTCAAAACGAAAAATGTGCAAAATATACCCGTACCCACAAAGCCGCAAAACTTGAATCCGTATGGATAAGCGAAAACAGAGCCACTGCCTCAAAGCTCGAATATCATATTAAACAGCTGACTAAAAAGCAAAAAGAAAACATTATTTCAGACAAAAGTCTTGCTTTATTGAACAAGATTATTCCTATTGGGAATTATAAATATTCTGATATAGAATTAAATATTCAGTCAAAGTAAAAAAGTCCGACAAAATCGGACTTTTTCTATTTATTACAATGTAATTTTAAATGTAATTGAATTTTCATCTTCGCTAAAGCAAGCCGCCTTGCCCTTATGAGCATTTGCGATTGCCTTTACCACTGAAAGTCCTATGCCATGACCGCCTGTCTGAGAATTTCTTGACGAATCGGCACGATAAAATCTTTCAAAAAGCTCATCGTGTTTACCCCTTTCGATTTTTTCAACACTGTTTGTAACGGTAATCACTCTGCCCTTTCCGTTAGATTTTAAGGAAATTGCAATTTTTCCGTTATCATCGGAATATTTCATAGCATTATCAAGCAAAAGTGACACAAGCTGTCTTATCGTACTTTCATCGCCGCAATAGCTAAGGTCTTTTTCAATATCGGCGGTAAGTGTTTTTCCCTGCGAATTTGCAACAGACTGAAAGCCTTGCGTCACCTCATAAACGGCGTCAACGGAATAGTTGCTATGCTTTAAAATAACCACAAGTGCGTTTGAAAGTTCTTTTTCATCCTCGGCAAGAAGTAATCTCATAATCATTCCTCCTGTATTTATTGTAAAGCCAAAACCTTAAATACAGTTTAGATTATTAAAAATGCCACATCGGTATGATGTGGCATTAGTTGTGTTAATTTGATTTTGTGGTACTTGTTCCGCCTGTTACAAGTTCCTCATAAATAAACTCTGCAAAAAGCTTTCTCTGTGTCTCAAGGTCAGAAAAAGCAATTACCGAACCGACAGGAGTATCATTCATATAATACCACTGACCTTCCTGCGGAACAGTGTACTGTTCAACCGAATATGTGAGGTATGTCGGCGAATGAGAAACCAACGCTGTAATTTCGTCTTTCTTAATGTTGGTTGTAACAAGTGGGCCTACCTTGCCAACGATTGATACGATCTGAGTAAGGTCTGCGCTCTTCATATCGTTGAACATTGTTTCAAGGAGCTTACGCTGACGAGAGGTTCTGTCCCAGTCATCGCCTGCAATGCCTATCTCTTCCTCTGAGGAATCAAGGCCTCTGTTTCTTGCGTACCAAAGGGCTTGCTGACCTGTAAGATGTACCACACCGGGGGCATCGGTTATTGTTGTACGGGTATCGGACTGCTTGTTCTTGTAGAGCTGATAGTTGATATAATCAATTTCGTCCTTAGTAAGTTCAAGGTCAATACCGCCGAGAACATCAATAATATCTATAAAACTTGCGTAGTCAACCACTGCATAACGGTCAACCTTTACGCCAAAGTTAGACTCAATAGTTTGAATTGTCAGCTTTGGGCCGCCGTAAGCGTATGCATTTGTGAGCTTGTCATATCCATAACCGTCCACATAAACATAGCTGTCACGCTGGAAAGAAGTCATCTTCAGCTTTTTGTGGCGATTATCAATGGAGAGCATAATCATTGAGTCACTTCGGCCAAATTTCTCTCCCCTTGCGTTATCCTCACCGAAAAGCATAACATTGAGTACCTTTGAATCTTCAAGCAATTCATCATTGCTGAGCGACTTGTCAAAAATATCGTCTGAAGTAGAGTCGGCATTTGTTGTTGCCTTTGTTGCGGTTGCGGTATTATCTGAAATATCCACAAATTTCAGCGAATTAAGCACCGAATAATAATAGATAAGTCCGCTGCCGCCGATAAGCAAAAGAACCGAGAGCACAATAGCGGTAATTCTGATTGCCCTGCCCTTCTTTTTATAAATTTTGTTTACCTGCTTGTTAGAACTTATATCGACAAAACCGTCTTTTATTTCGTTTTTGTTATCGTGATTTGCCATAACATTCCTCCGAAAACAAAGTGAATTTAATTATGTTACAATCCGAGCATAACTAATTTAATAATTATACCATATTTGAATACAATTTAATTCTCAATAAGAATTAAATGTCTGATATTTTATTATTTTGTAAAATTATGTAAATATTATCTGTAAATTTTTACATTTCGTCAAGCGAAAGCGAAAACGCAGGCAAAAATTCTTTGCTAAAAACCTCAGCCTCAGGCATATTCATTTCTTTTATAGATTTTTCAATTCCTGTTTTTGCTTGCCTGAACTCCTCATTGCCCATACGCAGTTCTTCAATACATTTTATAAGTGCCGAAAATCTGTCTGCCGCCTTAACAAACTTTTTAAGCTCCTTGTCCTCATCACTGTTCTGCTTAATAATCAGCTCCATATCCTCTCTGAAATCTTCGGGCAAAAGCGAGCACAATCTGTCGGCAGCCGCATTTTCAATATCCTTATAAGCGTCCTTAATGGTGTTGTTAAAATATTTTATCGGAGTTGGCATATCACCTGTAATTATCTCTGTTGAATCGTGAAAAACAGCAAGGATACTCGCTCTTTCAGCATTAAGACTGCCTGCAAATCTTTTGTTATGAATAAGCACAAGACAGTGTGCAAGCATTGCAACCTGCAAGCTATGCTCACTTAAATTCTCATATTTTGTATTATTCATAAGTCCCCAACGATTTATGTATTTCATTCGTGACATCATAGCATAAAAATTCGACTGTTCCATAGCTATTTTCTCCTGTTTTTTTCCAAAATATAGTGCATTTCACCTTGTAATGTGGTATAATAAGTATTAATTATAATTTTTTATTTAATTATAGCCGTATTTCTTGGCTTTGTAAAGAATTTTGATTACTAATTACCCTTTTGTGGAGGAATATATGGGCAGGCAGCTTGAAAGATACAGAAATAAAAATTATCATTATGGGTTACAAGTCTTTTTTATTGCTTTTATTACAGCCTGTGCGCTGATTATTCCGTTCATTATTTTTGACGGCGGTGTTTTCTACTATTACGGTGACTTTAATGTGCAGGAAATCCCCTTTTATCAAATGATACATGACGCCGTAAAAAGCGGTAATTTCGGCTGGAATACCACAACAGACTTAGGCTCTGATTTAATTTCAAGTTACAGCTTTTATCTGCTCGGCAGTCCGTTCTTTTGGGCAACCATTCCTTTTCCAAGCGAGGCTGTCCCCTATCTTATAGGGCCGTTGATTATACTAAAGCTGTCGTTTTGTTCGCTTTCGGCATACATTTATCTTAAAAGATATGTCAGACATCGTCAGTTTGCGGTAATTGGCGGACTTCTTTACGCTTTTTCGGGATTTTCTGTTTATAATATTTTCTTTTTCCACTTTCACGAGCCAATGATAGTGTTCCCTCTGCTGCTTGCGGCACTGGACGCATTTTTATTTGACAAAAAAAGAGGTATATTTGCCCCTGCCGTATTCTGTGCCTGCGTAGTAAATTACTACTTCTTTACAGGTCAGGTACTCTTTGTAGTTATTTATTTCTTAATGCTCGTGTTTACCAAGACCTATAAATTTTCTGTTAAAGAATTTTTATTGCTTGCTTCAGAGGTTTTAATAGGCTTTCTCGCCACTGCATTCATACTTTTGCCATCGGTTTTGGGCATTATGGGCAATCCTCGACTTAACACACTTCCAAACGGCTGGGACTCTCTTGTTCATAACAATTCGCAAAGATATTGGCTTTCTATCGCCGCATTCTTCTTCCCTGCCGATATGCCGGCTTATCCTACATTTACGCCCGACTCAAACTGCAAATGGGCGTCTGTGGCAGGCTGGATGCCGCTCGTTGGTATGACAGGCGCAATAGCCTATCTCCAGCTAAAAAAGCGTGATTGGATAAAGAAAATTATCAGTCTGTTAATAATAATGGCATTTGTTCCTGTGCTCAACTCAGCTTTCCAAATGCTCAACAGCTCTATCTACTATGCAAGATGGTACTATATGCTCGTGCTTATGCTCACGCTTGCCACAATTCGTGCTCTTGAAAGCAATAAAGCCGATTGGGGCAGAGCCGTAAGATGGTCGGCAGGAATCACCCTTGCAATGACAATTTTAATAGGCTTAATGCCAAAAGTCACAACAAATGATGACGAAACCGAGCAATGGTCTGTCGGTGTAGCCGCCGACACAAGACGATTTTGGATATATGCACTTATTGCCATGGTGTGCATTTTAGGCTTTGTTCTTATTTTCAAAAAATTCGGTTTTCGCACAAGGGCATTTTACATTGCAACATCAATCACACTTTGCTTAACAATTCTGCTCACAAGCGGTTTTATAATCGGTACGGGTACAGCTTACAGCGCAACCATAAAGCCGATTAAAGAGAACATTTTAAACAAGCGTGACGCAATTCACATTGACGACCTTGACGATGACAGCGTAAGAAGTGATTTTTACGAATGTCCCGACAATACGGCAATGTTTTGGCAGATTAAGTCAATCAACTGTTTTCAAAGCTCGGTATCAACCTCTATTATGCAGTTTTACGAGGCGCTCGGAATGACAAGAGATGTTGCATCTCGTCCCGATACAAATATGTACGGTATCCGTTCGCTATTGAGCTGTAAATATCTTTTCGATTATATGGGCGATGACACCGATATAAGCAACTCTTTTACCGAAAAAAACGGTAAAACAAAAATGCCGTATTGGAAGTTTTTAAAAGCGGAAAACGGTTTTAGAATTTACGAGAACACCTGCTATATTCCTATGGGATTTACCTACGATTCCTTTGTTACGGAGGAAGAATTTGAGCAGTCAAAGAGTTCGCATAAGTCTGAAACTATTTTATATTCAATGGTTCTCAGTCGTGAGCAAATGAAAAAATATGCCTCAATAACAGGCTATACAGACGAAAAATACAAAGAGCTTTACGGAAAGAAACCCGAAGACTTTGTAAGCATAATAGACGATTACTCTTACGGCAGGGAAACCTACAAGAAAGTTTGCGAAGAACGCAAAAATAATTCTTGTTCAGAATTTAATTATACAGACAACGGCTTTAACGCTGTTTTTGACAATACAAACGGCAATGAAAATCTGCTTTTCTTCAGTGTGCCTTACAGTGACGGCTTTACGGCATATGTAAACGGTACAGAAACCGAAATAGAAAAGGTAAACAACGGACTTATGGCTGTTTATATTCCCGCAAATGAAAATTGCAATATAGAATTTGTTTACAAAACTCCGGGACTGTCAACAGGCATACTCATTTCTGTTATTTCAGCCGCCGCATTTTTGGTTTATATTTTATCAATTAACATCTTTAGATATATAAAAAAGAGGAAATAATTACATTCGGAGGACTTAACTATGATATTTGGTGACAGAATATTAAAATACAAAGACGAATTACTTGCTGACCTCAACACACTAATCGGGTTTGAATCGGTTGCAAACGAAAAACCCGAGGAATGTCAGAACGCCATGGACTTTATGCTTAAAAGAGCAAAGGACTTTGGATTGGTCGGTAAACAGGTTACAAGCGAAAGTATGCACATTCAGCTTGGCGACAAAGGCAAACTCTGCGGTATTTTGAGCCACCTTGATGTTGTGCCGGCAGGCAATAATTGGAGCGTACTTCCCTACTTCCTCACCGAAAAAGACGGCAGACTTTACGGCAGAGGAATTGCAGACGATAAAGGCGCTGCGCTCGTTACACTTTATTGTTTGAGAGCATTAAAGGACGAGGGCATTGACGGAGTAAACACCCTGCGTGCAATTTACGGCACAAGCGAGGAGTGCGGTATGGAGGATATAGACGGATATTTTGAAAAAATGCCTGTTCCTGACCTTTCTTTCACTCCCGACAGCGACTACGGAATTTGCTATGCCGAAAAAGGTATTCTCCAAATTGAAGTCAGCACAAAGGGAAACCTTGCAACTGTACTTTCTCAGCTACACTCAGGCAAGGCAATAAATGCTGTTCCCGACATTGCCTATGCCCTGCTTGATTCATCAAACTACGATGAGCAAAATCTGCTTGAGCTTTCAAAAACAACAAAAGGCAACTTTGAGTTTAACTCTACAATAGACGGACTTATGGTAATCAGCCGAGGCAAAGCCGCTCATGCCTGCGAGCCGCATAAGGGATTCAATGCCGCCGCCGCACTTATTGAGCTGCTCGCAAAGGCATATGCCGCTAATGAAATAGGCGCAATCTGCGACTTTATCAACATTGCTTACGGCAACGAAACCGACGGCTGTTCACTCGGTCTTAAAACTCATTGCAGTATTTCGGGCGACCTCACAGTAAACCTCGGCTATATTCACATTGAGGGTGACGAGGCAAGAGCCGCTTTTGATATTCGCTACCCTGTTTCTGTTACAGGCGGCAGTGTTTACAGACAGTTCAGATATGCGGCTAAACATAATAAATTAAATGTTAAGATACTTAATCACGAAAAGCCGCTTTACATTGAAAAGGACAGCGAGCTTGTAAAACTCCTTTCAGGTGCATACAAGGCTGTTACGGGCGAGAACCCCGAACTTTACACCACAGGCGGCGGAACATACGCAAGAAAGCTCGGCGGAAAAGGTCTTGCTTTTGGCCCTGCTTTCAAAGATGACGAGGTTAATATGCACAATGCAGACGAAAGCATTGATAAAGAAAAATTCTTTACCCACGCTCAGATTTGCCTTGAGGCAATGTATAGAATGTACTGCGGTACAAATGACAGCGAAAACTAATATTTTTATACTTGCATCGGCAAAATATTAATTAACAAAGGATTTTTGTATGACTAAAGAAAAACTTATTAAAAATCAGGCGCTAAACTCATTAAAAGGCTCGTGGTTAATTCTCATTGCAATGGCACTTGTGATTTCAGCCGTTATTATTGCTTTGTCGGGTTTCGGCACTATAATACAGCTGATTACCAAGTCTTTTGATATCACAACAAATACTGCAAAGCCCGGTAAAGAATTTTTATTTGAACTGGTTAACGGAATTAGTGTGGCTGTAATGTTCTTTTTAAGTCCGCTGATAAACGGATTTTTCAAATCCGCCTACACCGCAGTTCACAATGAAATACCGAAGATCTGGGATTTATTCAGCTTTTTTAAATCAGCAAAGCTGTATTTCAAGGCTATTCTCCTCAACTTAATGTTCTGCATAATTTTATCTGCGGCGGCATTTGCATTTGATTTTGACTACCTTATAAAAATCATTATGGATTCGGTATCAAACAACGATATTCTTGCGGCTGTGTTACAGCCTGTATTGAATGTGGGATTTGGCGCTGTGTCTGTTTTCCTTATTTCGTTTGTTTACTTGTTTTTCGTAAACTACGCAATGTTTTTATTCGTTGATGATCCAAAGTCCAATGTATTCTCATGCTTTGGCAAAGGAGTAAAAATGTTCGTTAAAAACTTTGGCAACACAATGAAGTTATATTTCAGCTTTATCGGTTGGATTGCGCTATGCTTTTTTGTAGTACCTACGTTTTATGTATTGCCGTACATTACAACTACATTTGCAACCTCTGCAAAGTGGTTAATATCAATAGAAAAAGGCAGGAATTAACTATGATAGTTTCTCTGTGTATGATTGCCTACAACGAGGCAGATGCGCTTGATGGACTTTTCAAGGATATTTCGTTGCAGGATTATCCGCACAACAAGATAGAGGTTGTATTTGTTGACAGTATGTCAACCGACAAAACCTATGAAATGATGGGAAAATTCAAGGAATTAGGCTACGGATTTCGCAATGTGACTATCGTGCAGTGTATGAAAAAAAATCAGGCAAGCTCGTGGAATGCCGCTCTTATGACTGCTCGTGGTGATGTTATAATAAGGGTAGACGCTCATGCCCGTATTCCAAAGGACTTTGTTTCAAGAAATGTAATGAACCTTGAGGACGGCGAAAATGTTGTGGGCGGCGGCAGACCAAACATCACCTCTGACATTTCATCTTGGAAACTCACCTTGCTTGCGGCAGAGGACTCACTTTTTGGCAGTTCGGTAGCCTCTTACCGCAGACCCTCGGCACAAAAAGAATACCTCGACAGCCTTTTTCATGCCGCTTACAGACGAGAGGTAATAGCAAAGGTTGGCGGTTTTAACGAAAACCTCGGCAGAACAGAAGATAACGAATTTCACTACCGCATAAGAAAAGCAGGCTACAAAATGTGCTGTTGCCCTGACATAGTGTCTTATCAGCACGCAAGAAATAATCTTAAATATATGGTTCATCAAAAATACTCCAACGGCAGGTGGATAGGTCTTACTTTGTCGGAGTGTCCGGGATGTCTTTCATACTTCCACTTTGCTCCGTTTCTATTCGTAATGGCTCTGTTGTTCTGCTCGGTACTTGCATTTCTCGGTTTGCCTCTGTTACTATATGTTTTGCTTGCAATTTACGGAATGTTTGACATAGTAAATACAGTCGGCTGCTGCACAATGAAAAACATTCAGCCGCAGTTTGTACTGTTGCCGTTCATCTTCCCTATGCTCCACATTGCATACGGAATAGGCACAATAGTCGGTTTGATTCAAATTCCGTCCTGGCAAAAAAGCATAAAGAACAGTCACGCAAAAGAAAAAATTGAAAAAGTAAGGCGCAAGGTAATTCAAAACACCTTAAAGCCTGAGGAACGCTGATGTTTACTCTCGATAATTGGTCGGCTGATGACTACAACAATCTGACCGAATACCTTAAAAGCCATGCCGATTTAAAATACAAAGCCTTTCACTCGTCGCTCATACCCGATGATGAAAGCGACAGCTTTATCGGCATCCGTATGCCTGATATGCGCAAAATTGCTAAGGAAATTTCAAAAGGAAATGCTCGTGAATTTTTGAATATTTCCAAAACAGAATATTACGAACAGCGTATTATTTCCGCCATTGTTACGGGACTTATTAAAACCGAAAATTTTGAGGACTTTATTTCTCTTGTAAATAATTTTATTCCTAAAATAAATAATTGGGCGGTTTGTGACGGCCTTTGTGCTGGACTTAAAGAAGTTAAAAAATATAAAATTAAATTTTTTGACTACCTCACAAATTATTTAGAGAGTAAAAACGAGTGGTATATCCGCTTTGCGTTTGTTATTATGCTTGACTATTACCTCGACAGTGAATTTATAGATGCCGTACTTGCTCGGTGCGACTTGGTAAACAGCGATAAATACTACATTTTAATGGCGCAGGCATGGCTCATTGCAACCGCATATGCCAAGCAGAGAGAAACTACACATTCATATTTCCTTAATAATAATCTCAATGACGCAACCTTTAATAAAGCTATTCAAAAATGTATTGAAAGCAGACGAGTATCCGATGAGGATAAAAAATTTTTAAGAACTCTAAAAAGGTATTGACAAATCACAATTACGGAATATAATATAATTAACAGTTGTCTTCGGGGCGGAGTGAAATTCTCCACCGGTGGTTAAAGTCCACGAACAAGCATTGCTTGCCGAGTCTGTGAAATTCAGACACCGACGGTATAGTCCGGATGAAAGAAGAAACGCAAACTCTCGGCATTGCCATTTGGCTTTGTCGAACCTTTTGTGCAGAAATTTTCCCCGTTACACTAAGTAACGGGGATTTTTATTTTTCTCGGGACATCTGAATTTATTTCTAAGGAGTGTGTTCTATGAGAACAGCACAAAAATCCAATCAAAAACTTATGACCACAAAAATTACGGTAACTGCGCTGTTGACAGCAGTTGCCATTGCTCTTCAGTACATTGAAGTGCCCATTCCGCTCGTGCCGTCATTCTTAAAGCTCGATTTTTCGGATTTGCCTGAGCTTATCGGCTCATTTGTATTAGGCCCGCAGTACGGCATAATTATTTGCCTGCTTAAAAATCTTATTCATTTGCCTGTATCAAGCTCAATGTTTGTAGGTGAATTTTCAAACTTTATTCTCGGCGCAATTTTTGTGTTTGTGGCAGGTATGATTTATAAGTACAACAAAACTAAAAAAGGCGCTTTAATCGGCTGCGTAGCAGGTGCGGCGACAATGGCAATACTCAGTGTTGTAACAAACTACTTTGTAGTTTACCCTGTTTATGCAGAGCTATGGGCAGGCGGAGATATGAATGTAATTGTAAATATGTATAAATTACTCTTGCCGTCATCAGACACATTGCTAAAGTCTTTAATTATCTTCAATGTACCTTTCACATTATTTAAGGGCATAATTGACGCTATTATAGCAATGATAATTTACAAGCCGCTTTCAAATATGATTGTTCGTATGAACACTGCTTTTACAAAAAAGAGCAGCACTAAGGCCGAAAAGGCTTGACTTTTTTCGACATAGTGATATAATATAATTTGTAAGCATTTTTGCTTAACAGAGTAGAAATTTGTGCGTAAAGTGTTTTGTGGACGGGGAGTTGCCACAAAAACGAAAGGTTACCCTGCGGTACAGATTTCGCATCCCGCTGTTACTTTGGGACTAATAGCGGGCAGAGTTTCTGTCCGCTTTTCTTTTTCTCCTAAAGCAACACCGAAAAATCTTTAGGAGGAAAATATATGTCAGTTTCTAAAAAATTCCTTAATTCTTTTTCAGAATTAAAGTCAGTTAAGTCACTTGCCATGATTGCAATGCTGCTTGCGCTGAGAATCATCCTCGGATTCATTGGCAACAGCACCTTGCCTTTCTTTGGCAACAATGTAAAGCTAAGCGGTGCATTTTTGCCGATAGCAATTACAGGCTCTATGTTTGGCCCTGTGCCTGCTATGCTTGTAGGTATGCTTGGAGATGTTTTATCTTTCATTATGAATCCAACAGGAGGAGCATACTTCCCCGGCTTTACAATCAACGGTATTTTAACAGGTCTTATTTACGGTTTATTTCTTTATAAGAATGAAGTAACCATTCCAAAGGTAGTCATTGCATGGGTTATCAACTGCATTGCGGTTGAAATTTTCCTTTCGGCATATTGGCTGTTCTTCCTTTACGGTACTTCTTCGGGCAAGTCATATTTTATCTACCTTTCGGCAAGACTTATAAGTCAGGCTGTTAAGTGTATTCCCGAAATTCTGCTTATTCTTGCCTGCGGTAAAATTATGTCAAGAGTTAAACTCCCACAAAAAGCTAACTGATAACAAAATCGGCTGTTGCAAAATTTGCAGCAGCCGTTATTTTTTGTTTTATTCTAAATGTTGAGGTAACATTATAAATAATGTGGCTCTATGTCAATAGTTGGGGTAATCCGAAAAATGAAATAGAGATATTTAACAAGTGGCAGAAAATTAAACTGTCGCTTGTTTTTGCGATTGATAGGCAAATATATGCAAAATACGATTGCGGAAACGCTTAAAGTTTCTGAAGCCATATGCATTGCGCTTTAGCACCTTGATTTTGTTGTTGCAGCCCTCTGTAAATCCATTTGTTATTGCTGTTATGAATGAATTGAGTATGCCTGTGAGCCAATTCATCATCGTTTTTGCACACTTAATAAACTGTGGGATATCGCAGTTATAAGCCCAATTTATCCAATCTGACATCGCTTTTTTAG
>NZ_QSTA01000010.1 GCF_003438075.1 Eubacterium sp. OM08-24
GTTGAATAAGCCTCCGTTGAAATATCAATTTCAGTTACGATTGCTCCCAACTTTTTGAATAATTTTCTAGCCGAGCCGACATAACCGGTGTAGCCTTCACGCAGTGAAGCTGTTGGAATAAATGCGACTTTCTTATTTTCAATTTCTTCCTTTATCAGACTTCCCACACTTGAAAAGTGCGAACATAAAAATAGTTTCATCAATATTCTCCTTTATAAATACCGATTTATCTTTTTCTTTCTGAAAATGGGCAATTCCGCAATGGAACTGCCCATTCATCTTGAAAATTATGTGATTTTTAAGGCTCTGCACAAATTCACGCATCAAATGATGTAAGTTTGATGTAAATCGCTGATTTGTGAGGTTATCCTAAATCCCAAAACCCGCATAAATACTGGTTTTTTGCTACTTTTATTTATCTAAGGGTTTCATTGTCGGGATTTTTGTTGCGGTTCCCTCATTTGCAAAAATAAGTTGTTCTAACGGGCATTAAAGCCTTTTTCAAAGGCTTAAAAACAACTTTTTCGGACTCATTTACATCAAATCAACGCCCAAATGATGTATGTTTTGATGTAAGTGATGTAAGCCAAACTATGAAACCAGGCAAATCTCCACTAACATTTATTATATTCATCTTCTGCCTGAAAGTCAACCTGCAACCCAAATCCCATAATGAAGTTTTGGCTTTATCTTGTAGTTTGCGAATATCTGTAAAATCAAAAAAGCCCTTTGAGAAAAGATTTCTCCTCTCTCAAAGGGTTCGACAATCCGAATTTTATTACTTTTTACATCCTTTATTACAGGAGATGATGATTGCAACAATATCAATCAAAACAATCCCCAAAAAAACATATACGAAAAATGCAGGTAAAATATTTTCAAGCAACACCATAATCAAAAGAAGAATTGCTATAACAGACATTCCTATTCCGATTATTCGACATAGCTTTTTTTCGTTATATTTTTCTTTTTCTTCTTGTGAAGCTGTATTGTATCCGGCAATAAGCCAACTACCATGTCCGGAAATTAAAACAACAGAAAGTATAATCAATATTATAAAAACAATCCATACAATCCAATCCGGTCCGGTTGATAAATCTGCCAATTTCATTATATACACCTCCGTAAATTTGGTCATATATATGTTGTATTATTCGTTAATCGGCTTCATTGTCGGGACGAAATCGTCCAAATTAACATTAAAACCATCTTGCCAATTTCGCTACTTGTAAATGGGCATATACAAGGCATTTTTACACCATTTCTATCAGTTTCATTAAGCTAAAAATAAGATTTGGTGTAAAAAATGGTGTAATTGGTGTATGGCTATATTAAATTACTCAGGCTCTTATTATGTATCACTGTAATAATTTTATTTGTTTTTCCGAACTTCGATAATCGCTTCATCTTATTTTTTCTATTCTACCATTTTCATCACATAAAGTAAAGAGAGCAGACACCGGCATTGTAGCCGACATAAGCTCTCTTTTCATTTTTCCAGTATTTATTGATTGAACTGCTGTTCAAGTCCCTCAAACTCTGACTTTCTTAATTCCTTTGTTACATCTGTGTAGATGTTCAATGTTGTGGATACATCTTTGTGTCCGAGTGCGTCCTGTATGACTTTCACATTCACTCCTGCTTCACACATTCTCGTGGTAAATGTATGTCTAAGAGAATGGCAGCTAAAGTGCGGAAGTAAAACCTCCGGATTATCACTTTCTAAAAACTGCTTATCATTACAATTTCGTATAATGCGACGAATTGCTTTATTGAGGGTTGCTTGATGTTGCGGCTGACCAAAACGATTTACAAAAATAAAATCCGTATATCCGTCAACCGTGGCTTCACAATGCAGTCCGAGAAGTTCCTGCCTTTCTTTTTCCATTAAAAACGCTTCTTTAACAAATTCAAGCATTGGGACTTGTCGCATACCTGCCGGTGTCTTGGTTGTGTTCACATTGAAATAGCAACCTCTCTTGCTTCCTTCGGTTCTGTGGTCGTAGTAAACAAGCGTATGATTCACATCTATAATTCCTTCCTCTAAATCTATATCGCACCACCTGAGTCCGGTCAATTCGCCCACTCGCAGTCCTGTTCCGACCATAACCGCAAATATAGGATACCAATACTGTGCTTCCGGTGTGTTCTTCAGATAATCAAGGAAAAGTTCCTGCTCCGGTTTAGTTAATGCCCTGCGTTTTTCATTCTTAAAGCAATGCGATTTTTTCAATTCTCGCAAAACATTGTCCGTTGGATTGCTTCTGATATAATCATCATCTACTGCCATTTCAAAAACCTGATGTAGAACGGTATGTATACTGTCAATTGTTGCAGCTTTCAAATGTCTGTCATCAACAAGGCTGTTATAATATCTCTTGATGTCACTCTTTTTTAAGGACATTATAAATTGAGAGCCAATCTGGTTGCGCACGAATGTCTCGTACATATATTTGTAATTTTCAAAGGTATTGTTTTTTATTCCACGCTTCAAATCTCTCCAAAGCTCATACATATCATTAAGTGTTGTGTATCGTGCTTCTGCCTTGATACCGTCTTTTTTGTCCTTGTCGATTTCTTCTTCCTTATATCTCAAATCGTCTAAGTTTTTTGCGTAAATGCACTGTCTTTTTCGGTTCACATCCGTCCAACGATATTGATATGTACCATCTGAGCGTTGAGATTCTCCTTTGCGGAGAACCTTTCTGGATTTGTCTTTTCTTTTTGTATTTGCCATCGTTCTACCTCCTAAAGTTCTGTGGTCACATCAATAAATTTTTCTAATTTCTCTCGTATAATTAAAAACTGGTCGCTTCTTGCAATTCTGAAACTGCAATCCTTTTCTTTCAAAAGTGCTTTCAGTCTTCTTTCTCCGATACCGGTATATGCAGCCGCTTCCTCAACAGTAAGACATTTCTTTTCCCAAATTGGTATTTCCTCCGGCGGTTGCAATAACTGTTGTTGATAATCATAAAGTTCAGTACCATCTATCTTGTACATCTTCATTCCTCCCATCAAATAGAACTCATTTGTTCCAAAAATTCTTCAAAGCATTTGCGTTTAATCAGCGTTCTTTTTCCTATTTTTATTGTGAATTGTTTTGCTTCCGGCAGTTTGATAAGTCCTCGTATTGTTTCTCTGCCGATACTTGTGTACGCATACATCTCATCAACCGAGAGTGCTACCTTGTGCCATACCGGAACGCTCTCACTCTTAGTGATAAACCACTCAATATTCAGACTGCTCATCTTTTGCTCCTCCCTTGAATTTTGATGTCCGAATGAACTCATCGAACGCTTTTCTCTTTATAAATCTGTGATAACCCATCCACAAAACAAATGGACACGCATACGGATTTGTTATTTCTTTCAGTTTTTCCTCGCTGATTCCTGTATAGAGTGACGCTTCTCTTAAAGTCAGTATTGGCTTATGCTCTAATGGCATTCCTTTGTTGCTTATCATTTATTCTCCTTTCCACTTCCTATATGGAATACTGTCTTTCCAGATATTTTTCAAACGATTTTCTCTTAATGACTCTACGACTTCCAACCCATATGACAAACGGACATTTTTCATCACTTGTCATTTCGTAAATTTTATTTGCACTGAGTCCTGTGTACATCGCAGCTTCCGCAACAGACATTATAGGTTTGTTCCATAATGGAATATCGTATGTTATGATTTCATCTCTTTTTCGGGACATATACTGATACCTCCTTGTGTTGATGGCATCAGTATATTCATTTTTCTGCGATAAGCCCATTATGCAATCGGACTCATCGCAGATTTGACTTTTTACTATATTGAATACTGCCTTTCGAGGTATTCCTCAAAGGATTTTCTCTTGATTACCCTGCGACTTCCTATCCATATCACAAAAGGACAGTCCTCCGATTCTGACATCTCATATATCTTATTGGCACTTATCCCTGTATAAATTGAAGTTTCCGTTACCGATAAAACAGGCTTTAACCAAAGCGGGATGTCATAACTTACAATTTCATATCTTTTCTTAGACATTCTGACACCCCCTTTTCTCTTGCGTTGTGCTGTCTTTCAGCAATCACATAATCCCAACCGGATTGATTGCATTTATCACAATGGTCTTTGACCTTAGCAAACGGGTCAAGCCGACGCACGATATACTCGGGATTGTGAATATAATCTTTCAGGCACTTTGGGCAAAGGCAACGGATATTTTCTTTCTTTTCTTCCTTATAAATCCAAAGTCCGAAAGTCTTTTTAAGCGTTATATTTATTCGCCTTAAAAGCTGCTCATCTTCAATCGTTCCGATGTAATCTCTGAGTTCATCTTTGTTTACTGTCTGAAGTTGCTCCAGTAGAACCATTGACGGCTTCTTGAGTCCAAACTCCTGACCGAGCAGGATATGTGACGGCAGGTATCTTTTCTTGATAACGCCTGTTACAGCAGCCACAATAATTGTTGGTGCGTTTCTGTTATAATCATCTGCCTGAATCACAAGCACCGGTCGTGTTCCGCTTTGTACCGAACCTGTTCGTGTTCCGAAGTCGTAGTAGAATAAATCTCCACGGCAAATTGTTTTTTCTTTCATATGTAAAACCTCACATTTCTAAATATTTTGAAGTGTCATTCGTATCCGGAATGAAATAACCCCTTCACTCATTGCACAAAAGGCTTCATTTTGGACACCCAAAATCAGAGATTCTCATAAAATTTCTTAAAATTTTTCTTTGCCGCTTCAATAGATTTGCTGACAGAACTGTGATAAGTACCTTCTTCTACGGCTATTTCACGACAGCTCTTTCCCTCAATGACAAACTTATACAATCTTCGTCCCTGAGCAGGTTTCATCATTGAAAGCACTATTCTAACTTTCTCAATTTCACGCAGACGCTGTAATTCTTTCCTCTCTGCAATTTCTTCTGCTTCTCTGAGTTCAAATGGGTCAACAAAATCTAAGAATGCTTCATTATGGAATTGCTCAAATAAATCATCTTCATAACAAAAGGCATCTAAATGTCTTGCATCTCGCATTTCACATCTATGAGTTGTTCTGTTATCGTCAATAATCACTTTTCCCTGTGCGACATAAAGCAGAACAAAAGGAATGTATCTGCCGATAATGTCAGGATATTTATCCCACAGTTCTTCTTCGGTAAGTTCGGTTATAATCGCCCATTTCTCTGTACCGGTATATCCGTCGTATTCATATTTGAGATTGATACGTTTACAGTCCTTTGCAAATAATTCTTCTTGTTCCGTTAATGTAAGTTTGTTTGTCATTTTCGTAATCTCCTTTGAATTTTCTAAAATTGCTTTTTTATATAGAAAATTTGGAGATTATGGGTATTTAGCTATGTATGCCTGCCACTGCTTTTTCATTTGCTTCTCCGTTTCGGAGCAACAAAAAAATAGCCGAACATCAAGAACGCAAGGATATAGTTATCCCGTTATTCTCAATGTCCGGCTATTTGGTAACTCATTCAGGTTCCGTGGCTCGGTACAAAGCTCAGTTATTCAGTTGTTTGCTCATTTCTTGTTTATTCTAAATGTTCTGAATTTGAGATTACCTCTGCGCAGTGAAAGGTCAATCTCATTTACATACCCACATTTCGGGCATTTAATTTCAATGTTTCCTGTCGTCATCGTGACTTTATCAAAGATACGCCATTCACAGCGTTTGCACCTGACGATTACTTTCTGTTCCAGTCTTGTCAAATCTTATACACCTCCGGATAAACAGCAAGGTAGTCAAACGGATTATCAAGATAATCCTTGTGCAAGAGTCCAAGCTGTTTCATTCGTATTGCAAGTGCTTTCTTTGAGCATCCTAAAAAATCTGAAAGTGCTGCGTATCTTTCATAGACCGCCGGATAATAGATTTTATTTAGGCATTCGATTTTATCCCCAAGCCCAAACAAAAACATTCCTTTTTCTATCAGACACCTCGGAAGCAGAATTGCAGCCGCAAGTGTATTTGCCTGCCATTCCTCCCAATCGGTAATTATTCTTCTTTTCTCTGTGTCTGCGGTTGCCTTGTAATAATGCACTCCGGCTGATTTTTCCGTTATTCCATAATCATTTGGGAACAACATCTTGAATATCTGATGACTGCCTTCGTGCATTAGTGTAAAATTCTTTCTTCCTTTCAGGTTGTTGTCATAGTTAAGGTCAGACTCGACCAGAACCGTTTTGCCATCCAAGAAGAAAAAGGCTTCATCGTCGTTGTTTTCAAATACCTGCACTCCGAGTTCCCCAAACGATGTCATTCCGAGAATGCTTCCATCATAGGAAAGGTGCATATACTCAATCGTCAGTCCAAGTACCTTTTCGAGCATTAGCTCCGGCTCAATGCGGTACACCTGTGATTTCTTTATTTCAGGCAGTTCAAAATATGCCTTTACAAATTTCTCTGAAATTGTTTCTATATCATTTCTCGATAAGCGTTTCAATTACTTAGCCCTCCTAACATTAGGATTTTGCTTCGACAAACCACTTTCCGTTTTCTTCATCGAACAGAAAAGCCGACTGTCCGCAAATCTGAACCGTGTAGCGAATGCCTGTGCCACCGACCTTAGTAGCGGCGGCTCTGCACTTCTGCATTACACGGTCAACTTCATATATCTCATCATTTTCAAACTTAATGGAATTCGGACGAGCCGTTCCATCAGGTCTATGCGTCACATTTACTTCGACATATACTTTTCTTCTTTCACACTCCATTGCTTATACCTCATA
This sequence comes from Eubacterium sp. OM08-24, assembly GCF_003438075.1. Classification (GTDB taxonomy): domain Bacteria; phylum Bacillota; class Clostridia; order Oscillospirales; family Acutalibacteraceae; genus Ruminococcoides. The sequence goes on from NZ_QSTA01000010.1 coordinate 6,722, forward strand.
ATTTCTCATTGTTACAACCAATCTTCCCAAATGCTCATATCCGTCGATGTCTTTATCTGAGACTCTGTATTTCGGTTTTTCGTCATCATTCTTGTTAATGTAGCAGGAAAGCCGACCTTTTAGAAACGGCTTATTCAAATCAAAGAATAAAAACATCCCTTCGTATATTCCGTAATCGGTAAAATGGTTTCCGCCGTCCGCAATGAAGATAGCCATATCATCACTGCATCCTTTTATTAAACAATCAGGCATTCTTACATATGCCTGTACATCACTTTCATCAATCACAATTAAGCCCTCCTTAGCCGACCATTCCCGTCGGCATCGTGATTTCCACTTTTTCCGGTGGTAGCTGCAAGTCCTGATACAGAACTCCATTCCTTATGCTGCCCTTACCGAAGCGTCTGCGGATTGTTTCAATACATTTTTCAAGTCGTTCCAACTTTTCCTGCTTTTCCACATCCATAAATAATCCTATCTGACGGGGCGTGTCTTGAGGAATAAGATTGATTGCTTGGATTGTTACGGAACGGATTGGATTGTACCAACCATACCTTGCTTCAAAAAGTTGAAATGCTCTCTTGGCAAGAACCATCGGCGATTGCGTAGGCAAGTCAATCTTGGTCTGCCATTGTCTTGTACATAGTGTGTTATCTCTAATGTGTATGGCAACTCCTTCGGCACTCAGTCCGTGGACTCGGAGCTTGTGTCCGATGTCTTGGGTCAATTCGAGAAACACGGGCCACACCTGCTCCGGTTTCTCTAAGTCTGCAACTGTCGTTATACCGTGTCCTACGCTCTTGATAGGCGATACGAAGTCTTTCTTGGCAACAAGGGAAAGGTCATTGCCATTTGCGTAATTCCATAATGCAACTCCGTTTTTTCCTAATACGCTTCGCAGGAACTCAGGGTCGGTCTGTGCCAAAGCCCCGATGGTACGAATCCCATAGCTGTCTAATGTACGCTGTGTCGCTCTGCCTACACCGAGCAACTCAGCCGCTGGGAGTTTCCATATCTTTTCTCTGAAAGTATCCTTTAGTATAACCGTTACTGCATCCGGCTTCTTCATATCAGAGCCGAGTTTTGCAAATATCTTATTAAATGAAACACCAACGGAGATAGTAAGTCCGAGTTCAAACTTAATCGTTTCTCTGATTTTGTTTGCAACTTCCACCGGAGAGCCGAAAAGACTACCTGTTCCGGTAATATCCAGCCAGCACTCATCCATACCATAAGGTTCTACTTGGTCTGTATATCGTTCGTACACGCTTCTTGCAAGTTTTGAGTATTTTATATATTCCTCATAATGCGGTGGAACAATAACCAAATCCCGACATTTCTGTTGTGCCTGCCAGACGGTATCTCCGGTTTTCACTTCAAATGCCTTTGCTTTATAATTCTTAGCAAGGACAATTCCGTGTCGTTCTTCAACAGAACCGCATACAGCAACCGGATATTCTTTCAGAGCAGGGTTAAGCATACACTCAACACTTGCATAGAAGTTGTTCATATCGCAATGTAAAATATTTCGAGCCATTCTGCGTAACCCCCTTGACTTTTTGAGAAGTTTAATATAAACTATGAGTAGTTAAACTTCTTACTTGCTATTATACGCAGTTAAACTTCTCTTGTCAAGAGTGTAGACGAAGTTTAACTACATAAATTTAAGACAAGGAGTGAACAATCAAGATGACATTCGGCGAAAAAGTTAAGAACGAACGAAACAGACTCGGATTAAATCAGGATGAGTTGGCGAAAAAAATCGGCGTTACTCGTAGAGTTATCAGTTCCTATGAGAATGACAGTTCCCGTCCAAGAGGAACAGAACGCTATAAAAAACTTGCCGAAGCTCTCGGTGTAAATATCAACTATCTTTTATCGGAAGATGAAGCATTTATTGCAGATGTTGAAGATAATTACGGACACAGAGGTGCAAAGCAGGCAAAAGAACTTCTAGCAGAAGTAACCAGTTTATTTGCCGGCGGAGAAATGGCTGACGAAGACATGCGTGAAATGGTTGATGCCATTCAGGAAGCGTACCTTATTGCTAAGAAAAACAACAAGAAATACACACCGAAAAAGTATCGCAAAGACGAGTAACCTCTCGCTGTGCGTTGTCCGTTTTATGGGACAGCAGATGGTTTATAATAAAAATGGATAATATATCTGTTATAATGGCACTGCAAGGGAGGTGAGCCGTTTGGGATATAATACGCAGGATGAGATTGTCAAGATAGTGAACCGGCTCATCAAACGATGTGGCACTCGTAATCCATATAAAGTCGCTGATGAGCTTGGGATACATATTCTCTATCGAGATTTTACGAAACAGCGTGGAGCATACAAGGTAATCTTGAAGAATCGATTTATCTTTCTTCAGAACGGTTTGCACCCTGTTATTGAACAAATCGTATTATGGCACGAAATCGGACACGATGTTCTTCATCGCCAAGAAGCAGTTTCAGCCGGAGGATTCAAAGAATTTAATATCTTTGATATGCGTGAAAACCGGATGGAATATGAAGCCAATGTCTTTGCAGCTCAGGCTTCTTTACCGGACGATACGATTATTGGATATATTAAACAGGGGTATGATATTCAGCAAATTGCTCGCTGTATGCACTCAGACATAAATCTTGTCGCTTTGAAAGTTGATACTCTCAATTCACAAGGCTACAATTTTAGAAAACAGGAACATAGAAACGACTTTCTCAGATATAACAGAAAAATGTAAAGACCGTCAATTCTCGAATGAGATCTGACGGTCTTTGCATTACTTCGATTTCCATTCATATTTCAGTGTAAAAAGTTCAGTATTCAAATTCTGATTATTTATAGTAAATATGGTCTATCAAAATGACTATTTTCTGCTTCATTATTTAACTTAACCAAACAATTCCTATGCATAAAGGCGGAATTCACTTTACATTTTCCCTATATATTTTTCTGCCATATGTACTGCCATAGCACCATCTGCAACAGCTGTTACTATCTGACGAAGTAACTTTGTTCTGACATCTCCTACAGCATAAACACCCGGAATACTCGTTTCAGTGTTTTCACCTGCCACAATATATCCTTTATTATCCAGTTCTATCTGATTATCTAAAAAATCTGTTGTCGGTTTTCTTCCTATACTCACAAACAGGCCGTCACATTCTATAATGTTTTCTTCTCCTGTAACTGTATCTTTCAACCGCACACCAGTTAATCGTTCTCCATAAATCAGTTCATTTACTGTATTGTTCCATCGAAACTCTATATTTTCAGTTTTCATCAGCTGGTCATGGTAGATTTTCGTTGCACGTAATGTATCTCTTCGATGAACAATGATGACTTTCTTAGCAATTCGACTTAAAAGAACAGCATCTGATACAGCAGAATTTCCACCACCAACAACCACCACGATCTTATCTTTATAAAACATACCATCACAGGAGGCACAATAAGCAACCCCATGACCTATCAATTCTTTTTCTTTAGCGAGACCAAGTTCTCTTGGATTTGCTCCAGTAGCAATCACTACTGTTTTCCCAATATAAATTTCCGAACTAGTTTCTACTCTCTTAAGCTTTCCTGTTAAATCCATATTAAAAACTTCAGCATATTCACTTTTAGCGCCAAATTTTTCCGCCTGTTTTTGCATTTTCTCTGCCAATGAAAATCAGTCAATTCCATTTTCAAAACCAGGATAGTTATCAATCTGCCAGGTCAATGACATCTGACCACCTGCAGATAATTTTTCTAAAACAATTGTATCAAATCCTGCTCTGGCTGCGTATAATGCTGAAGTATACCCTCCAGGTCCTCCCCCCACGATAATCATATCGTAAACATGATTTTCATTCATACAGCAGTCCTCCTTTTATTTTTCCAATGCTTCATTAATAAAATTCTCTATCATTATTTTTGATTCAGGTGCAACAATAGAATCTATTGCCTTTCCATCTCGATATAAAACCAGCGTAGGAATTATCTCAATCTTTTCAGCTTCTGCAATCTGTGGTTCTTCATCAATATTTACTTTTCCAGCAATAAGAATATCGCTGTATTCTTCACTTATTTTTTCATAAGCCGCTCCAATTCTACGGCAATAACCACACCAAGGTGCCCAGAAATCAACCAAAACCGGTTTTTCTTTATGAATTAATTGTCCAAACTTTTCTTTATTTATATTTATTGATGTCATATTTTTCAACTCCTTCTCCTGTTTGAACTTAATATACCTCATAAAAAGTCTTACTTCAGTGATGATATCACAGAAAAGATAATTTACTTTATTACACTTCTTTTTATTTCTATTTATGGCATATGCCAGTTACATAATTGACACATCTAAAAAAAGAAAGTATACTATGTTCGTAAAGGAGATAACGGTTATGAACTTCGAAAATTGTTTTCCACTATGGAATGACTTAAATACAACACAGAAAAAAATAATTTCAGACAATCTAATCACACAGTATGTAAAAAAAGGGACAATCATTCACAATGGAAACCTGGATTGCACTGGATTATTACTGGTTAAATCCGGGCAGCTTCGAACCTACATACTTTCAGATGAAGGACGAGAGATTACACTTTACCGTCTGTTCGATATGGATATGTGTCTTTTATCCGCTTCATGTATCATGCGGTCTATTCAATTTGAAGTAACCATTGAAGCAGAAAAAGATACGGATCTTTGGATCATCCCTGCTGAAATCTATAAGGGCATCATGAAAGAATCTGCTCCTGTCGCAAACTATACCAATGAGTTAATGGCTACCCGTTTTTCTGATGTCATGTGGCTGATTGAACAGATTATGTGGAAGAGTTTGGATAAGCGTGTTGCTTCATTTCTTTTAGAAGAGACCTCTATCGAAGGAACAAACGAGCTGAAAATCACTCATGAGACGATTGCTAATCATCTTGGTTCCCACAGGGAAGTTATCACTCGAATGCTTCGATACTTTCAAGGCGAGGGTCTCGTCAAACTCTCCCGCGGCAAAATCACAATCCTTGATCCAAAAAGACTGGAAACACTCCAAAGGTCATGAAACTATTTTTCTATAACATATAAAGAAGAATCCTCCATTTATCAGAATTATGAAAGTCATTCTAATAAATGGGGGATCTTTTTATGCTATAAGAAAATTATAAAAATATCGTGATTATTTTTTAATAATCCATACCACATGCATATGCCCTTTCAATCAGCGCACGGTCATTGACCACTGCATCATAGAAGCGAAATCCGCCAGAGAAATTATACGTTTCATAACCGTTTCCTTCCAGAATACGGCTCGCAATATAACTGCGCAGACCACTCTGGCATATCAGATACACAGGCTTTCCTATCTCAATTTCACTAATTCGTTCTCTCAGTTCATCTACAGGTATGTTTTTGAATCCATCAATATGCCCCATGCTGAATTCACCTACAGTTCTCACATCTAGCAACACCACATCTTTATCTTTAGAAATCTTGTCCATATCTTCCAAATGCCATTGCTTTAATGTCCCTTTTGCAATATTGTCTATCATAAATCCAGCCATGTTTACCGGATCCTTGGCAGAAGAATAAGGTGGTGCATATGCCAGATCCAGATCTTTCAACTGAGTTGCATTCAGCCCCGCATGAATTGCTGTTGCCAGCACATCAATACGTTTATCAACTCCTTCATATCCAATAATCTGAGCGCCAAGCAAACGATAGCTCTCTTTTTCAAAAATCACCTTCATGGTCATCACTTTTCCACCAGGATAGTAACCGGCATGACTCATAGGAGAAAGAATTACTGTATCTACCTCTAATCCTGACTTTTTGGCATTGGTTTCATTGATACCTGTAGTGGCTGCTGTCATATCAAACACTTTTATAACGGAGCTTCCCTGACTACCCAAGTAACGACTATCACCGCCACAAATATTATCAGCGATGATTCTGCCCTGTTTATTGGCTGGTCCTGCCAAAGAGATCAGCGCATCATTACCCGTAACATAATGTTTTACCTGAACTGCATCACCTGCAGCATAAATATCCGGTACAGAGGTTTCCATTCTGTCATTCACTACAATACTTTCCTTGATGCCAAGTTCCAGACCGGCTTCTTTTGCTAATACTGTGTCTGGTGTGACTCCGATTGCCAGAACTACCATATCAGCCTGAAGGGATGGATTATCTTTCAACAGAACCTCCACTCCGTTGTCTTTTTCTTTAAATCCTTCTACTGTATAGCCCAGTACCAGTTTTATCCCATGCTTTCTCATTTCATTATGAATCATGGATGCCATATCCGGGTCAAAAGGATTCATCAGCTGCTTAGGCCGCTGGACAATCGTAACATCCATGCCAAGCTCCATCAAATTTTCTGCCAGTTCCAGACCAATAAAACCGCCACCTGCCAATACAGCCGATTTTGGATGATTCTTATTTATATATTCCTTTATCCGAAAAGTGTCTTCTACAGTACGAAGTGTAAAAAGTTTATCAATACCAACTCCGGGAAGTCTCGGCTGTGTTGGCTTTGCACCTGGAGAGAGGATCAGCTTATCATAGTTTTCTTCAAATATTTCACCGTTTTCTAAATTCTTAACTGAAACAGTTTTACATTCGGGATGTATTGAGATAACTTCATGATGAATTTTCATGTTAATACGGAAGCGTTTAAAAAAACTCTCTGGTGTCTGTAGTGTAAGTTCTTCTGGGTCTGTGATCACGTCTCCAATATAATATGGAAGTCCACAATTTGCATAGGATATGTATCCGGATCTTTCAAACACAGTAATTTCAGCATGCTCATTCAGTCTGCGTATTCTTGCTGCGGCTGTAGCTCCTCCGGCTACACCTCCTACAATTATTACCTTCATCTTATTTTTCCACCTTTCCTGAGTAAGCTGCAATGCCACCGATATTATTTACTTTAGAATATCCCATTCGTTGCAACATCCCAGTTGCCTGACGGCTCCGGGAACCGGAATAACAGTATACAAACAGAGGGATATCCTTATTCTTCGCTACAGAAACAATATTGTCTAGTTGCTGCAACGGCACATTTTTACTTTCTGGTATATGTCCTTCCTGATATTCCTGCGGAGTACGGACATCCAGCAGAACTGCACCAGCAGTCCTTTTATATTCTTCTATGCCTTGATTAATATTCGACTGTTTAAAGAGATCGAAAAATCCCATTAGCACACCCCCCCTAAAGCATTTCTAAAATCGCATTCTTAGGTCTCGCCCCTGAAACCTGCTGTACAATCTTCCCATTCTTCATAACCACTAAAGTTGGAATGCTCATAATACTGAACTTATTTGCCAGTTCAGGCTCTTCATCTACATTAATCTTTCCAACTTTAATATCTCTACGCTCACTTGCAATCTCCTCTACAATAGGTACTACCATACGGCAAGGCGCACACCAAGATGCCCAAAAATCTAAAAGAACGGGTTTATCGGAATTCAGTACTTCGTTCTGAAAATTATTTTTATTGATATTAATAGCAGACATTTTACAGTCCTCCTTATCTTTTTCTTTTTGTAGATTTATTATAGTCTTAATTTCATTTATTTTCCGTGATTACATCACCATACCTCATTAACTTAACTTCTTGCCATACCATCTACACTTAATATAACACCTGTAATGTAACTCGCCTCATCTGAAGCAAGAAACACAAACGCATTGGCAATATCTTCTGGCTGTCCAAGACGACGCAATGGAATTCTTTCAATCATAGGTTCGATAACTTCCTTTGGCACGGCCTTCATCATATCAGTTTCTGTAATCCCAGGTGCAACAGCATTAACACGAATACCTTTAGGTCCTAGTTCTCTTGCTAATGATACAGTCAATCCGTTTACTGCAAACTTCGATGCCGGATAAGCAAACCCACTTGGCTGTCCCGAAATACTCACCATGGAAGAAGTTGAGAGAATGACCCCCTTGCCTCTTGCCACCATACATTCTGCTGCTACACGAGTAGTATTAAATACTCCTTTTACATTTAGATCCATGACTTTATCAAAAGTCTCCTCTGTATAATCCATAAATGAGGTGTTTTCTGAAATCCCTGCATTATTTACCAGTATGTCGACACATCCATATTTTTCAGTTGCCTCTTTAAAAGCCTTTCTGACAGACTCCATGCTTGCCAGATTTGGACTAATTCCAGCAACTATTGCATTGGGATATTTTTCTTTTAATTTATCTACAGCAACATCTGCCGATTCCTGTGAACTTGCTGCCAACACAACTGAAGCACCTTCCTTCAAGAATTTATCAGCTGTAGCAAATCCTATACCACGGCTTCCACCAGTAATGATTGCAACTTTATCTTTTAATCTCATTTAGACTACCTCCTTACTTTGTTTGTAGTTACATTATAAGCAAAAGGTAAACCATTTTCTGTGATATCATCACAAACTATCGCAATAAAAAACCCTGTTGCTCACACGCACCAGGGTTTTTGTTTATTTATCCGTATTTAAATAATCAGAATTTTATTCAACTTCTGAAAACTGATCTTTTCCAACATTACATAATGGGCATTCAAAATCTTCTGGAACGTCCTCCCACTTTGTTCCTGGTGCAATACCACCTTCAGGATAACCTTCCTCTTCATCATATTCCCATCCGCAAACGTCACATACATATTTCATTAGTTTGTTCCTCCTTATAAATATATTAATACACAGCATATATTACTGTTGTATTTGTGTAGTTCTGTAACCTTAATATGTATAAATGCTTTTAGCATTTCCATAATCCATGCAGGTTACAATATGCATATACCTCTTCTACCTGTTCACCATCGCAAAGACAAAAATCTGCTACCGGCTCCTGCCCTGGATTTAACTGTTTTCTGTATATTCCCTGATTTGTATTTAATGTAATCCACTCAATGAAATGCTCTTCAAGCATTGGATGTTTTGTCTCTCCGACCACGACATGAACATGACTGCCTTCTATCGTATATACAGGTACATGCTTCTCGACAGCAGCATCTGTCACTCCGGCTTTTAATTCCTGCATAGATTCTCCGCAACAAATTACAGGTACACCCTTATCCTTTACCTTTTCAACAATGTTTCCACAATGCTTACAAATATAATACCTTACTTTCATGCCTTTTTCTCCTTCCATGTGTAAAATTTATAATTCAATTGTCTCCTTAATAATTCTCTTCATGTACTTCAAAATAGCTCTGTGGATGATTACATACCGGACATACTTCAGGCGCCTTAGTTCCTACCACAATATGTCCACAGTTACGGCATTCCCATACCTTAACTTCGCTCTTTTCAAATACCTGTGAAGTTTCAATATTCTTAAGAAGTGCACGATATCTTTCCTCATGGTGCTTCTCAATCTCACCTACTGCCCTGAATTTTGCTGCAAGCTCAGGGAAACCTTCTTCCTCTGCTGTTTTAGCAAAGCCATCATACATATCTGTCCACTCGTAGTTCTCCCCTTCTGCAGCAGCAGCTAAGTTTTCTTTTGTATCACCAATTCCTGCTAATTCCTTGAACCACATCTTTGCATGTTCTTTCTCATTATCTGCAGTCTTTAAAAACAATGCTGACATCTGCTCGTAACCTTCCTTTTTCGCTACAGAAGCAAAATATGTATACTTATTTCTTGCCTGTGATTCCCCTGCAAATGCCTCCTGTAAATTCTTCTCTGTCTGTGTTCCTGCATATTTGTTTTCTGCCATCTCTTTTACCTCCGTTTTCTTTACTACTTTTTCAAAATCTGATGCCGGGTGCTTGCACAAAGGACATATAAAGTCATCTGGTAATTCCTCTCCTACATATTCATATCCGCAAATTCTGCAACGCCATATTGTCTGACTGTCCTCTGTTTTTCCAACCTCCTGTGGCTTAGGCTTAATATTATTCTGATAATAATCATATGTTACTGAAGGAACATTGCTTAAAACTTCCATATCGGTTATCTCACCGATAAACATCGTATGTGAACCCAAGTCCTCTGTTTTAGTAACTGTCACAGAAATGTATGCATTTGTACCTTCTGTAATATAATAAATACCATTTGTGCCCCTGGCACACTGCTCAAAGGCTTCAAACTTATTAGTATCTCTTCCTGATTGGAAGCCAAAATGTTTGAACAATTCAAATTGTGCCTTCTGACTTAAGACTGATACAGTAAATTTTCCGGTTCTTTGAATCATATCATGCGTATAATTTGCCTTATTTACACAGATACTTAACTGGTTTGGTTCCGAAGCTGCCTGAATAGCTGTATTAATGATGCATCCGTTATCTTTTTCTGCTTCTTTAGCGGTCAATATAAACAGTCCATAACTCAACTTATACATTGCTTTCCTATCCATGCTGTTCCTCCTTTACCTTCTCCCTGCATTTCGGGCAAATGCCTTTAAATGAAATATCATAATCCACAAATTCAATTCCATGAGTGTTATGAATTCTTTCCAGCAAATCCGGTATTTGATCCATATCCACATCAAAAATTTCACCGCACTTTATACATCTTACATGGTAATGATTTTTCAATATAAAATCAAATCGGTTCGGTCCATCCGGAACTTCAACCTTTCTTAATGCACCTTCCTCTACCAATATATCAAGATTTCTATATACAGTTCCTTTTCCAATTGTTGGATATGCTTCTTTTATAAATTCATACACTTCATTTGCCGTAACGTGTCTTCTCATTTCGTATACTGTATTTCTTACAAGATCTTTTTGAATGGTATTTCTCCTACTTGTCATCAGTCCTCCTTGTTAGGATTTATTCTTAATAAGGATTATATACCATCATTATTATATTGTCAACAAAATAGTAATAATTCTCATTGTTATATTAAAGATGCCCATGCTGAGCATCTTTAATATAAATCATTGTTCTATTTTTCGTTCAAAAACATATTCAGTATCTGATGATAAATCAGACCAGAATGAATAACCAAGTCTGTCGAATTTCTTAATATCCTCAGGATTTTCAATACTGTTTTCAGCCATGAACCTAACCATTTCACCATGAGCCATCTTAGCATATGTACCTTTTGTCACCAGTTTATCTCCTGATAACTCACAAAATGTAATCGTAATGTATCTATCCTGTTGTGTCAGATATTTTTCTATACATTTAGAGTATTCTTTTGATGCCAGATTGATTATAACCCTGCTGTTATCAATCACTGAGCGGTACAATAAATCTCCCCAGTACTCATACAGATTTTTTGTTTCTCCTATTCCGACCTTCGCCTGCATTTCCAAACGATAAGGCGTCACACCATCTCTTGGTTTTAACACACCACAAAATGCCGATATTATTCTCAAATGATTTTGTACATACTCGAACTGACTGTCCTCAAACACGGATTGAGCCATATATTGAAAAGCAATTCCATCATATGATAACACAGCTGGAGTAAGAAAATGATAAAGATCCATGTTTTCAAATCTATTGAAGTTCTGTTCTGTAATTTTGTCATTGCATTTCCAGATAGTCTTCGCTGATTTCTTCCAACTCGGCTCTTGACATATAAATACTCAAGTTGTGTCCACCTCCGACTCCACCTTGTCCGGCGGTGCAACTCCTCCGGCAAAGTTCTGTTGTATTTCCGCACTATCCAAATTGATTAGATAGCGAATTCCTTCAAGTGTTCTCATTCGTCTGTCCTCTGTTATAGTTCTTTGATGATGTGACAAGCCACACCCTGAATGCAGCACTCATCTACAATGATGTCTTTCATCTTCTTATTTTCCGGGTGGAGAATGATTTTCTTATTCTCATCATCTCGGAAGTAGCGTTTCAATGTATTCTGATTATCCACAAGGGCAACTACTATATCGCCCTCTTTGGCTTCTACCTGCTTTTTAACAACCACAAGGTCGCCGTCATCAATCCCTGCTTCAATCATAGACTGACCGCTTGCTCTTAATATGAAGAAATCTCCTTTGCCGAAAATAGCAGTAGGAAGTGATACATATTCTTCAATATTTTCTTCCTCATACTGAGGACTGCCACAAGGAATAGAACCTACAATCGGCGTCTGTGTCTGTTCGCCACTGTACTTACGGGTCACATTGGTGCGAATCTCCTGCCCGTCATATTCAATCATATTCTTCTCAGCCATCTCTACCAAGTATTTGTATGCTGTACCTCTGGCAATGCCAACCGCTTCAGCAATCTTTGTAGTCGATGGGGATTGTCTGTTTTGCAGGTAATAATCCTCGATATACTTTTTTATCTCGCTCATAAGTTCAGGACTCTTGCTTCTCATACCTGCACCTCACTTTCTTTTCTATCGGAAGCAGTTTGATTTCGATAGTTTTATTATACCTGATACGAAAAATTTTTCAAGTAGGTTTTTCACAAAAGAAAAGAGGTGTCGCAATTTGCTAACACCTCTCCATTCTTTAATATTGACTTTACGCTTTATGCAGACCGTCTGCACAAATTCAAATCTGCACTATTCGCTTTCCTGCATATCCTCATCAGCTTTTGCAATCATCTCTCTGTACTGTTCCTTCACACTTTCCGGTGCAAGTATCTGTACCTTGCCATTAAAGCCAAACACCCAACCAAAAAAGGTCGGACTGGCTGATACTTCGGTCTGTACTCTGAAAGAAGTCATATCATACGCAAGGGTTGTCACATCTTCCCCGAAACGGTCAACCATTGTTTTCATCAGGCTGTTATCACATCGTAAATCCACAAGGACTTTTTCGCCTGAAAACATAAAGAAAACTTCCTTTGTGTAATTCTCAATATCAAAATCATCAAGCATAGGAATAATATCTTTATCCAATATCTCCGGCTTGGAAGCAATACGGTCTACCCTGAAATTGATGACCTTGCTTTTCTTCTCAGAATATCCGAGAACATAATAATAATCCCAACACCAGAGAAGTTTATACGGACTGAGTTTATAAATCTCGCCCTTATTCTTCAGAACCTTTTTCTTTAATCCGGTATAATCATAATACTGGAAAGAAATCTGTTTGCCTACATTGATGGCGTCGTTTATAGCATCAATGATATAATATATCTGCTCATTATCCGGCTTAATTCGATTGACCACATAGTTATTACGCTTCAGCTTTGCCACCTGCCCCGGACTGGTCATCGTATGTATCTTCTCAATCAGAGTTTCGCTTTTCTTCTTTGTAATGAACTTCGATGACTCTACTGCGTCTATCAGCAATTTCAGTTCCGGCAATTCAAACTTACGACTGGCTACAAAGTATTTGCTCTGAGTAGAGTGGATAGTAACAATATCCATTCCAAACTCCTGAAGTGCTGCAATGTCTTTCGTAACAGTAGTTCTATGTGCTGAAATCCCGTATTCATCAGCCAATATATTGATTAGCTGCGTCGTCGAAAACGGATGTTCCTCGTCCGTTCGTTCCTCTAATATTTTCTTTAAGTATAATATTCTTGGCTTTGTTTCCATTGTTTGTCCTTTCCAAGTTATTACTAATATAATCCTTTGAACATTTCTCCTTGTATCTCACTGATTTGTTCAATCGGGATGACTATTTCATCCTGCATAATCAGGTTGCGTTCAAATTCATCAATCTTTTTTACCATTCCGGAATGCGTGATATATGCTCCTCCGGCTTTTTTATCATCAGGCACAAAATAAGTGATTATCACTTCCTGTTCTGTACCAATATTATCTCTTATCATATTTAACTGGTCATTCAATTTCATAATGACCTCATCGCTCAACTCTAACCGTTCATCCGTTAACCTTGCAGTTTCCTTAATAGCTGCATCGTGTCCTGTAAGTGCCGCAAAAGGAGCAAACTGTGCTGCTCTGTCGTGAAGCGACATACGAGGATGGTTCCTTGATGTCGGATGTGGAAGATTGATTATATCATCATAAGAATGATTGTCCATCTGTTACAGCACCTCCTTTACTCGGCAAACTGGATTTTGCCACTAAGCATTATATTTAAACTTTCGCATCTCTGATTCTCTTAACATTTTTATTCATGAGATGTCTACCGAAATGACGGTATGCAAATGCTTTTACTATCGACATTTCCTGATGATGCTCTGTAAGTAACTCATCTGGTGAATTATATATTCCAAAATCTTGATTGATTCCTTCACTTTGTATATGAGTATTATTTCTTTCAAAATCAATCACTGGATTCTGAAAATCTTTTACCGCCACACCATAACCACAAAATGCACCAGAACATTGGCTATTTATTTTTTGCAGCTTATTCAAATATTTCTTATCTAAAATAAATGCTTCAAGTTCATACCATGTATCATCTAAGTACACTTCAACCCAACTATGAAAAACATTCTGCGGAGCATTTTTATAAACAATTCCTGTCATTGCTCCTTTTTGCAATTGCTTATCTATTGTAAACCCATGCACCCTACATGGTATTTTACATGCCCTAAGCAACGCCATAAATAAAGTACCTTTTGTATTACATTGACCATATCCATCACTTAAAACTTTGGATGCAGATATGCTGTCATCAATATTGTAGCCGAATAAAATCTCATCCCTAACGTATAAATATATGGCTTTAATGCATTCAAACTGCTCCAGATTCTTCCAGCCTCTATTCTCTATTAGTGATTGAATTCTGGAATCATTAAAATCTAGCATATGGGTTTCTTTTAATAACTCTTTCAACCTTTTCCTCCACGCAAATTTCAATTCACATTAAATTTTTGAATTCTACAAATTGTATATTTATCTATTTTGTTGCCACAATACAAAGCCAATGCTTTTTGGCATCTGCATATGGTTTGATTTCCATAAAACCTGCTTCTTTTAAAGCGGTGACAAGTTGATCACAATTATAAATCTTCATGCCATCAATTATCTTTGTCCATTTATCGTCTGAGGCATTCATTCCGTCGCTCTCGTTACAAATTAGGAAGGTTCCTCCGTCTTTCAGAACACGATTTACCTCAGAAAAGCATTTTTTCAATTCTGGCCAGAAGTAAACCGTCTCAAAAGCTGAGACATAATCAAATTTTGCATCTGGAAATGGGATGGCAGATACATCTCCCTGAATGACCTTGCATTTTTCCTGTTGAATAGCGGCAGCGTTCAATTTTCGAGATTCTGACACACTAACCTCCGAATAATCCAATCCTGTCACATGGCCATTCCTGCATTTGCTCAGCCAGACCGCAATGTTTGCACCACCTCCGCAGCCAACATCCAGCACCTCAGCGTCCGGATTTACAGAGATATTCGAGAACCCCCATTGTGATAGCCTGGAGTGGCCGCTGTTCATCATCTTTGTCATCAATTTTCCACCGAATCCTTGTGGCTTACGAGTATTTTCAAAAAAGCTCATTGAAATATTCCTCCTTCATATTTAGATTTGTTTAAGCCTTATGACCGCCGATTTGCTCGTTTCGGTCTTTGGCGGTTGCACCTTCTTCAAGGTTCATTCCTTTTAACACAGCATTCTTACCAAACTTCTTTTTGATACTAAGCATTGCTTCTTGCATACGCCTTTCCCGTTCCAATTTTTCTTCTTCCTCCGCTTGCTTCTTCTTCAGTGCTTCGTAATCGGTAAACAGGTCAAGCTGCTGATATTCATCTTCCTGTTTGACAGAATTTTCATCTACAAGTTTATTTGCTGTTATTGTTATCCTGCGGACAAGTAAATTCTCGTCAACTATTCTGTCGTATAAATCCATCACAGCATTGGTAATCAATCGAGTAGAGGACGTCTTTTTCTTCAGATTTGCTGTTCCGTGTGCGTGCTTTGGAACTTTGCGTCCATATCGGTCAATCGTAATCTCGCCTTTGTATTGATTTTTTAGGTTCGAATTACTTAAATTTTCAATATCATAGCCGATTGTCAACACAAGTTGGTCAGTTACAACTCCTTTATCCACCAAATCAAGCACCATTTGGTCGGTCATTTCTTTTACAATCAACTTTGCCTTTTCATAATCATAAGGGCAATGCAACACCTGACCGGAAGATACACTGTTTGTTTCTGGCTTATATGCTTTGACCTGCTCCATTGTACAAGGCTCATATCCCCAAGCGTGGTCTATGAGCAGTTCCGCATTGATACCGAACAGCTTG
Source organism: Eubacterium sp. OM08-24 (assembly GCF_003438075.1). Classification (GTDB taxonomy): domain Bacteria; phylum Bacillota; class Clostridia; order Oscillospirales; family Acutalibacteraceae; genus Ruminococcoides. The sequence continues at coordinate 22,781 of NZ_QSTA01000010.1, forward strand.
TACAGCAATTCCTCGTTATACAGTTCATTCGGCTTTCCGATAGAACATCTTGCAATATCGCCCATTGTATAAAGTCCGTGTTCCTCTAACTTCTTCGCATAACCATTTCCGACTCTCCAGAAATCGGTTATCGGGCGATGACTCCATAGTTTCTTACGGTATGACATTTCATCAAGTTCAGCAATACGCACACCGTTCTTATCTGGCTCGATATGCTTTGCCACAATATCCATCGCAATCTTGCAGAGATACATATTCGTACCGATTCCTGCGGTTGCAGTTATACCAGTTGTTTTCAAGACATCCTGTATCATCGTCATAGCAAGTTCTCTTGCAGTCATACGATAGGTTTTCAGATAATCAGTCACATCCATAAACACTTCGTCGATTGAATAAGGAAATATATCCTCTGGTGCAACGTATTTGAGATAAACATTATAAATTCTTGTGCTATACTCCATATAATATGCCATACGAGGAGGAGCAACGATATAATCTATCTCCAATGTAGGATTTGCATCCAACTCTGCCTTGTCATCGGAAGAACCGGTAAATGTTCTGTTCGGTGCTTTCCATCTGCGGTTGTTATTTGCTTCCGTGACCTTTTGAACAACTTCAAACAATCTTGGTCTACCGGGTATCCCATAACTTTTTAATGACGGAGATACCGCAAGGCAGATAGTTTTCTCTGTCCTGCTTTTATCCGCAACCACAAGATTTGTAGTCAATGGGTCGCGATTTCGTTCCTTACATTCCACAGAAGCGTAGAATGATTTCAGGTCGATTGCGATATAGGTCTTTTGCTTTGCCATCATTCTATGCTCCTTTCTGTGATTTCCGTTCTAAACGATAATTTAGCTTCAATGGCTTACGACATTTATATGCACACATTTTTCTCCAAAAAGCCTAATGGTAAGCTAAAAGATATACTCATAGAAGCAGATAAATCATCTGTTCAGGTAGGCGAAGCAAAGCAATCTACCGGAGAATATCCGTTTTTTACAAGTGGCTCGGCTATTTTGAAATGGGATATACCATTTATAAATGGACGAAATTGCTTTTTGAATACCGGAGGTAATGCCGATGTCAAATTCTATGTTGGCGAAGCAGCTTATTCCACGGATACTTGGTGTATTTCTACCAATAACAATATGTCAGATTATTTGTATCTGCTTTTGGTATCAATAAAGCCTGAACTTAACCAAAAATTCTTTCAAGGAACAGGATTAAAGCATTTACAAAAACCATTATTGAAAGACCGACCTATTTATATTCCGGATTTTGAGAAACTCAAAACCTTTAATGAGCAGGTAAATCCTATGTTCAATATTATTTCTGAGAATACGAGAGAAAATCAGGCACTGATTACACTCCGTGACTGGCTTCTGCCTATGTTAATGAACGGTCAAGCCACCATTAGTGACTGATACGGTAAATTATCGTTTATCTTACTATTCATTAAAATTTTTTCATCAATCGCTGATAATAATTCAACCATTTTATCTTGTGCTATTTTATCAGGCACCTTAAAATCAAGGGATGTTAGATAATCAATATTTATATTATCCTGTGTACTTCCTGAAGCTGCATTCTGTATTGAATTTCTGATAAAATCAAATACATAATACATAAATTTTTCAGATGAAACTTCTTTATAAGCCTTAAAACCAACTACACTATCCGGAAAACACATAGGATAAGCAAGTAATGCTGTTTCTGCGATGTTAGCCGCAATCGTAATGCACAAAGTCTCTGCATCCCATAATTTGCTTTGTTGTAACCCAAATTCCCCGTATTCTTGAGTGTGATGCGTAATATATAGGTTTGCTTCTTTAATTTCACCTGTTTGTACTAATGGATACCCGCCACCCTCAAACAAGTTCTTGTCGTTCCTTGGACGGTGTGTTGATTTTCCTCTTGCAAATTCACCTAAATCAGAAAGTTTCATAGTTTTCCAATTTTTATTATATTTACTTTCGTTGTAAACCATCCTTTTCTCCTTATCCGATATATTTCCTATGTGCAATTTTTACATTGCTTTGTTTTACCATTGCATACTGCAAGGTCGTATCTATCTTCCTATGCCCCAAGAGCTGTTGCAGTTGCTCAATGGGCATTCCTTTGTCTATTGCCATAGTTGCAAGGGTACGCCTGAACTTGTGTGGGTGTACCTTGTGCAATCCTAATTGCTTTCCAAATTCTCTGAGCCTTGTTTCTATACCGCCGATTTTTAGCCTTTCGTGCGGTGCTTTCAGCGATACAAAAAGTGCCGGGTTATCATCGGTTCTGCTGTTTAAGTAATTCTGTAAGTGTATCTTTGTCCTTGCGTCAAAATAGACCACTCGTTCTTTGTTGCCTTTACCGAACACGATACATTCTCGCTCGTTAAAATCAATATCATTTCTGTTGAGCAACACCATTTCTCCGACACGCATACCCGTTGAAGCCAGCATATCAATCATTGCCAAATCTCTCGGCTCGGTGCAGTTATCTCTCATAAGCTCCAACGCTTCATCGGAGTATGTTTCTTTAATGTTCGTGCCGGTTTTGACCTTATGTATTCGCCTGACAGGACTTTTCAATATATAGTCCTCGTCCTCAAGCCACGAAAAGAAGCTTGAAAGGATACGGCGGATATTATCAATCGTAACCTTGCTTGATTTTTTCTTTTCCTGATACTCGGTCAGGTATCGCCTTATGTCGTCAGTTTCAATGTGCTTTACGCTTTTGCCGACGGTTGCAATCATCATTTCGATAGTTGCTTTGTAGTATTTAAGAGATTTCTCGGAACAGCCCTCAATTCGCTTTGCCGACAGGAACAGCTCCATATAGTCCTGCTCCGAGATTTCTTTTTCACTTTCATTTTTTGTTACCTCATAATCAAAAAGTGTATGTTGCAATACCTCTTGCAAGCGTTCTGTCTGTGCGTTATTCAAGAAAGGTAACATAGCCTGAACAACATCTGTAATTAAATTTTGTTTCATTAGTCAATTCTCCTTTTATTTAACTTAGAGAACGACTACGGAGTGGGTAGTCCCCTGATTTAACTCTCGCCACCCACAAGAGTTATGGGATGTATGTTAAACGATAATTTACCGTATCAGTCACTAATGGTGGCTTGACCGTTCATTAGCATAGGTAAAAGCCAGTCACGGAGTTTCAATAATTGTGTATTTTCTTGCATATTACTATGAATAAGCTCCAAAGATTGCGAAACAATTTGATTAAACTCTCGCAACAATGATTGTGGTGGAATAGGAACAGTCAAGTTACTTAGTGTATCTTGACTCACATTCTGCAAAATTGAACCTCCTGTTTTGGTAGCGGCACTACCTTCTAACTGTTTCAGGTAGAACATTAAGTAATATTTATATATATCATCACAAGGAGTACAGCAGATAATAAATCCACAAAAAATAATATTGCTACTTGGTTTTTGCAGGATTCTTGTAGCTCCCGGTATACCACTTCGTGCGACGATAATACTGTTCTCAGACACACAGTACTTATTGCCTTGTTTTTGTGGAAGACTTATTTCATCCAAGTCATTTTCATTTAATATGAGGTCGGAGGAAGATATATTTCGTACATTTATTATTCTATATATTTTGTCTCCTTCAACACTCTTATCATAGTTGATACCGTTGCGAAGAGAACATAACTCGCCAAATGATTTTATCTCCCAACCAGCTGGAATCTTACGTTTGATTTTATCATTCCATATCATCAGTCCTCCATCAGCCTTATACTGATGTTTGTCGTTATGAGGAAAATCAAACTGATTAAACCAATAATTATAAATATCTTTGAGTTGGTATGCTAAATTATCGTTTATCGCATTATTCAAATTCACTTTTTTCTCTATATCATACAAACATTTGCCAATTTTCCTTTGAGTAGTAATATCCGGTAAGAATACTTCAACATCATAAACATCATCGGGTGATATATTCCTTTGCCTTGTCCCGCTGGCTCTGTATTCAAGTTGGTCTTTCACTAAATTCGTAGCCAATAAATAATGAAGATAATATTTATCCGCCTTGTCATCAACAGGAACAACCTTTCCAACACGCTGATTAAGTACAAAAGTTATTCCTTGCATTTTAGGTACAAATGCAGTATTTCCAAATAATCCAACAACCTGTTCTGTGAGCGGCATAATTAAATCGTCCTCTTTCAAGATAAAGTCATTTGGAAATGAAGCCCCATAAAATGTTGTCTTATCTTTGTTGAATTGGAAGTTATTTGTTGATGAAATATTCGCAAGTGTGACAAGTGCATACTCGCTCTCGTCAACATAGTTTTCACTCTTGAACGCAAATCCGTGTTTAATTTTTAGTATTTCTCCCAGCTTAACTTTATTCATACTTCACCTTCTTCAACTGCTCCATAATCTCTGTTTTCAGTTTGTCTCCCTCTGTGAAATATTCCTGCAACTTGTCTGCATATGCTGTCATACGAGCATTAAATTCGTCCTGCGATAATTCCACATATTCGATTTTTACATCAAAATACTGTCCGGCAGAAAGGGAATACTTCTTTTCCTTGATTTCATCATAAGTGACTGCAACAGAGAAATCATCAACAGCTTCTTTATTAAGGAAAGTATCTACGATTTTATCAATTTCAAAATCACGAAGTCTGCGTTTCTGATTGTTTCCGTCTTTGTATTCCTCGCCAAGTTTTGAAGCGTCTATCAGCACAACTTTTTCTGTTTCTTTGGAATTATCAAAGAACAGGACAGACACATTCGTACCGGTATTTGCAAATACATTTGATGGCATACTGATACAGCCATACACGATATGTTCATCTACAATATGCTGTAATATCTTCTTTTCGACACCGGATTTCGCTGTTACAAAACCGGTAGGTACAACAATCGCACCTTTTCCTTTTGCTTTAAGGGAATTAAGAACGTGCTGAATAAAAAGGGTGTAAATCGCCATACTCTCTTTTTTCTTCGCTGGAACTTTCGGAACACCAGCCCAAAAGCGAACTGGCATTGCAGCAATTCGCTCTCTTGTATCTGAAAAGTCCATTTTGAACGGAGGGTTGGATACTACATAGTCAAAAGTTCTGAGTTCTGTACCGTTGTCGCTCTTGTGATACGGAGCAACAAGCGTATCTCCCTGAATAGCGTGGTCAAGAGAAGATACCAGACCATTCAGAATAAGATTAAGTTTTAACATCTTATTGCTTCGCTGTGAAATATCTTGTGCAAAAATCGTACACTTATCTTCTCCAATTTGATGAGCAAGAGCCATCAAAAGTGTTCCTGTTCCTGCCGATGGGTCGTAACATTCTATATTGTGCAAATCAGTTGCTTTACCAACAAGTAATCTTGCCATAATCGTTGCGATAGCGTGTGGAGTATAATACTCTGCATACTTTCCGCCGCCTGCGGTATTATAGTCTTTAATCAAATATTCAAATATATCTGCAAAGAAATCGTAATGCTGCTCAAATGCTTCCTCAAAAGAGAAATTAACAAGCTTATCTACCAATGCACGGGCAAACGGTGCTCTTGCAGCATCATCAGTTACATACTGCGTCAGTTTTTCAAAAAGCGGAATCTTTGTATTCTGAGCAGTTTGCGTAGAAAATATATCTATATTCTTATCCGCTATGTCTGTCATTGTGCTGTCAAAAATCAGGTCGAAATCACCCTTTGCCTGCTGATTCCAAAGATTTGCAATCAAATGTTCCGGATATAAGCGTGGAATATCCGATGATAATGTATCAAAAATATCAAGCCTGTCATCTTCTGGCATTTCAGCATAAGTAAGTTCCCACTTTTCCGCATTCTTTAAAGCAGGACTTACTTTTTTTACTTCATATCCGAATTTATCATTCAAAAATTTATAAAGGAAAACCTGTGTAATAATCTTGTATTCATTACCGTCGTTTCCCATACCATAAGTCTGACAGGTCGCTTTTAATGCGTCTATCAGCTCTACGGTTTTTTCTTTTATCGTTTTTGTTTCTGCCATCGTGTTCTCCTCTATGCAACTGAATAAGTTTGATTATACTGGTCGAGATACTGCTTCGTTATTCTACTTTGAATAAATTTTCTGTCATCACGAGCACTCGCTATACCAAGCCTATCAATGCCTAATTTGATTTGTGTCATAACCGTTTGTTCAAAATATGCGTCTTTCTTCAATATATCATTTCGGTCGTATACCTTTTGGTCTATATCAGTCTTAATAGACTTCAAAACATCCATAATTGATGCGTCATATTCCGAAACAATCGGTTGTTTATTAGCTGCTTTACGAGCAAGATTTTCTTCTCGGATTCTCTTATGAACTCTTGCAAATTTTGCGTCGCCATTATATTTACGGAGCAATACATTATTCTTTTTCTGAAGCTCATCCAATTTTTTAAGAATTTCCTCCAGTTCTTTTCCTTGTTCCTCAATCTCAGTTATACTTTTCGGTTCAAATCCGTGTTCCTTAAAGCGAAGCAAAAATGCTTCCTGCAATGTAATAAATTCTGGGTCGTCCGGGTCAATATTCTGAGTAAAAGCACGAACTGTCTTTCTGTATTTCTCAGTAACATTTTCTTTGCCACCGACAATTTTTAATTCTTCTTCGCTGATTTTACTGAAGTTGAAAGTAATATCTTCCATAGCTTCATTTACAAGCAGTTTTGTTGTATCGTCGCTTGCAAAGAGTTCCTTTTGATTTATATTGTCGATATGGTGCTGAACTTCTGAAATAAGAGAAGGCAACTTTGTCAGTTCCATTCTTGCAAAAGTTTCTTTCAGCTCATCATCGCCAAAAGTTCTTACCAAATTGCAACAATCACGAGCCGCAATCAAAATCTTTTTAAGTTTCAGCAGTTCTTGCTTATCCTCAATCGTGGATATTTCGGTACTAAACGCTTCTGCATTATCGGTCGTGTAATTGAAAAGAACCTGCTGCACTTCCTGCATTTGCTGAATAAGTTCCTGCGGGTCTTCAATAACCTGTTTAAACGTATCCACTTCATTACCTTTTCCAACTTCATTTGGGTCGTTGAAGCGATTAAGTTCTTTCAAATAGGCTGCATTGGTTTCATCAAAATTACGCTTAATATCAGCAAAATCAATCACATATCCGTAGTGGTTATCCTTATATGGTCTATTCACTCTTGTGATTGCCTGCAAAAGATTGTGGTCCTTTAACTTTCTTCCAAAATACAGTCTTTTCAATCTTGGTGCGTCAAATCCGGTAAGCAGCATATTAAAGACAATAAGAATATCTACCGTCATATTTTTCTTGAAGTTATTGACAATAGTATCTCTCGTATCTTTATCATCACTGTCATACAGAATGAGCCCTGCTTTTAGATTACTCTTTAAGGAAGCAGTCCTATTAAGTTCATTTTGGATTTCATCAAAATAAGCAAATAATTTTCTTGCCTGTTCACTTGTTTCGCATATAATCATTCCGCCCAGAGTATTATCTCCCTGAATTTGTCTAAATCTCTTCAAATCAGTGATGATATACCGGAGCAGTTCCTTGACATAATTATCGTGTTCTACAATCTGGTTTTTCTTAACATCTTTCTTTTCAACTAATGTTTCGAGTTTCTCATAGATTTCAGAAAGACGCTCTTTATACTGAGTTTCTATGTCTTCTCGGATAATTTTCAATGTGTATCCATCTAAAATAGATTTATCATAATAATAAGTGTGAAGATAGTTTCCGAATACTCTCCACGACTCTCGTTCCTCCTTCAATAAAGGAGTTCCTGTCAACGCAATCTTAATGGCATTTTTGTCTGCGTCCAGAAGATTTGCCAAGAATGAACCTTCCGGCTTATATCCTCTGTGTGCTTCATCTATAATAAAAACTCTCTGCAAGTTTGTTGCATATGCCGGCAAATCAACCTTTTCTCTATCTTCTTCAAATCGTTGAATATTAACGACCGTTATTTCCGGCTTTCCTGAGTTTCCCTCCTGTGCCTGATTAGTGCGGAATTGTTCCATAAGTTCAGCTCGGGAATTTGCAGTTTTAACAACCAAACCACGAGCTTCAAACTCATCAGATGCCTGTTTCAGCAAATCCAGTCGGTCAACAATAAAATAGAACTTCGCCACCTTGTCGTGCTTGCTGAAGTAATCTGAGAGAACATATGTGAGATTATAAGACAAAGCAGTTTTTCCGCTTCCCTGTGTATGCCATATCACACCGGAAGTTACACCTTTATCAATTTTTTGTCTGACAATCAAAGCAGCAAACATCTGCTGATAACGCATTATATGTTTTTGGTCTGTAACCTCAATCTTTCCGTCAATCTCTTTTTGAAAACGAACATAAGTAATGCCGTACTTCAAAATAAACAGTAGCCTTTCGGGGCTGCACATAGAAGTAAGTACACGATTCGTCGGTGTATATGTATCCAAATTTGTCTGATACTCAGGCGTATTATGGATAACCTGACAGTTGAAATCAGATAAAATCTTTCTTTCTACTTCTCTATCTATATCCTTATATGGAAAATCTCGATTATATGGAGCAATTTCTAAATTAGTTGGATTTTCTTCTCTGAAGCAATTAAATGGTGCAGATTGTCTCGCTGTTGTACAGTAAAACGCACCCTGAACAGGAACAATGCCGCCCATTGTGTCATATTCCATATTATTTGAGAAAATCATCAACTGCGTAATGTTCAAAAATCTCCTAAACTTCTTGTTCGGAAATCTCTGATTATTCATTCTCTTGCTTTCTGCAACCATTCCACCGTGATTGTTCGGCTTCTTAACTTCTACAAAAACAAGTGGTAATCCGTTTATAAACAAAGTTATATCCGGTCTGAATTCATCTTGGTCACGCTTACAGGTAAATTCAGCAGTAAAATGATATGTATTATTCTTAGGATTTTCAAAATCCACCAATCTGATTGGCGAAACTGAAGAAAGTCGTTTATAAAAGCTGTGTCCGAGGTCGTCGTTATCCAGTTCCTGCCTTATCGTTTTCAAAACCTGTTCTGCTTCTCCCTTATGTTCGGGATTGAGTTTAACAAATTGTTCCTTGAAAACATTGATTAAGATATTCGTATCCGGATCATAAATAGTCCCAGCCATATCTTCGGTTATCTTTCCAAAATAGGTGTATCCAATTCTTGTGAGATGAACCATTGCCGGCATTTGCACACGAGTAGCCTCGTTAAACATATTACGCTTACCATTGCCTGCCATATCCAGACCTCCTTAATTCACTCATCCAAAATAACTTCGCATATATCCCCAATATCGCAATGAAATACTTTGCAAATTCTCATAAGCACATCAAGGGATACTGTTTCATTCTTATTCAATTTTGTTGCAACAGACGATGAAATCTCCGCAGCACGCATTAAATCTTGTCTTTTCATTTGATTATCAATCATAAGTTTTTGAAGTTTGTTGTAGCTTATTCTCATCTGTAACGCTCCTTCGTATTCTCCGTTTCTTTTGGTTACAGTTACTCATTTGATATTATACTATGAACAATCTATTTTTTCAAGATATAGAGATTCATTTGCAACTTCTACCCATTGAGGTGTCACTTTTTACGAACACCTAATACAACTCTTTTAAAGAATAATAAAAAAGAGATGCCGAAGCACCTCAATTATACATTCTATTATTAACGTTCAATGCAATCATTGCTATGACCTTTTCTATCGGCGGCTCTTTTCCGTCCGGTGCAACTGCTTTCCAGAAAGCTATTGCTTCCGGTTCAGCACTTTTCATTGCTTCCCGAATAGCAAACTGCATTTCCTCCTTTACTGCTTTTTCGGTTGTTCCATTTTCTTTCGCTATTTGTCTGAAAATGTCGTTCACTTCTACTTCCTCCTATGTCTATTAGTATGTGTCTATCACTGACAGTTGTTGTTATAGCATATTCTCTCTGTCGAAGTCTCGAAAAATTTGTCGATAGCAGAAATTTTTTATACTGAAAAAAAGAAAGCTCGTCGATTAGGACGAACTTCTGTATTTTATGGAAGTATTTGCTTTGACTGCTTCACAAGTGTATCTATGACTTCATAAATTCTGTTTCTATCTTCAGGAGCAAGTTTTTCAAGCTTTTCATTCAGCATAGAGTTCTTGACTGTGTATCCCGTTTCCAAGACATCTGTAAGAATCATATCCGATGATACACCTAAAGCATTTACTATCTTTATGAAAGTTTCGAGTGACGGAATTTTCTCTCCACGCTCAACCATACCAATATAATTTGTTGTCAAATCTGTTTTCTCAGCCAAATCTTCTTGGCGTAATTTTTTCATCAGTCGATATTTTCTGATGTTCTTGCCGATTGTAGCGAGTTTCATCTCATCACCCCCTTGGTGTGTTTCTATCACTAATAGTATAGATTGTGTTCAGTCAAACATATACACACTATTTGGAAGTGATAATAACTATTAGTGATGATTTTTTAACTTTTTTATGCTATACTGTATTAAACACGGGGTGATGGTATAGTATGAGTAAAGAAAATACTGCTGTATTTATAGGGCATAATGAATGCTACGGAGTAACAAGTGAACAGATTAAAGAAGCCATTGTTTCATTTATAGATAAAGGCGTTACTGATTTTTTAAGTGGAGGACAAGGCGGATTTGACCGTTTATGTGGTCGTTGTGTTTATGAAGTCAAAAAGCAATATCCTAACATAAATAACTATCTCGTTATCCCTTACCTGTCTTTCAATGTATATAATCAAGAGTTGTTCGATTCGATAATATATCCCGATGGCTTTGAAAAATATTACTTCAAAGCCGCCATTCCTGCAAGAAACAAATTTATGGTGGATAACGCAAACTACGCTATATGCTATGTTAATCACGGATGGGGCGGAGCCGCAAAGACTTATGAAAGAGCGAAGAAAAAAGGCTTGAACATCATCAATTTTGGAAATTATGATTTTGAAAGTTAATATGTACTCGATGGCTACTCAAACGAGCAGCCATCTTTTTTAATACGCCGGGATACCGTATCCATAGATATTGCTGCTTCCGACTGCGTACTGTCTTTGCTTGCAGGCGTCGCCTGAGTTACCCTCTACGGTATAGACTGTGCCATTCTCACACTTCTCTACGATACCAACGTGGTCTGTTGTACCGTCGCCTTCCCAATCAAAGAAGATAATATCTCCTGCCTTTGGTTCATAAGTGCGGTTTTGCCATTTTCCATTTGACTTAAACCAGTTTGCACCGTCCACACAACCTGCAAATTTCGGAACAAGTCCGCTTTCAATATACCCGCATTGGTCAGCACACCAAGATACGAAGCAGGCACACCATTCCACTCGGCTGTCAAAACCATACCAACTCCAGTAAGGTTGTCCGCCCTGATTGCCTACCTGCGTCAAGGCAACCTCAACAATCGCCTGATTACCTCCGGCAGTAAAGGCTCGCCCATACGGATAGTACCTCAGAACGTGAGCCGGATATTGGGTGTCTCCATAACTGTCCCAACCAAGCCTTTGTGCCTGCTGAGTGGAAAACTCCACTGCATTGGCATAAGAATAACCGCCATACTTTGATTTTACCCAAGAGATATATCCGTTACCGAAGTTGTAGCCTTGCAAAGCAAGTTTGATACGCTCCATATCAATCGGACTTTCAACTTCTGCCGAAGTAAGAGCCGCTTTCAATTCCTGAACACCACATTGGATAGAATATTCAGGGTCTTTAATTCCATTGGGTTCGTGTGGATACTTCGTATTGAAACTTCCTTCTGCTGCCTGCATAGGGTCAAGTCCTCTGCCGCCACTTTCCTGCATCATCACAGCCTTAATCAATTCCACATATTCAGGAATGCCATATTGCTTTGCATACTGTCGTATCAATGGGTCGTATGCTTCCACCTCTGCACTAACCTGCGTATAAGTATTGCTTTCACTTCCGCCACCAAACATTGCAACAGCACTTCCAAGTAGGACAACAATCATAATAATCACAACTGCTATCCAACCGCCTGCGGCAATAGCAGCAACAAAAGCTTTCGTACCGGCTATGATTGCTTTTACTGTGGCAATAGTCGCTTTTGCTGCGGCTTTCACAGCATTTGCAGTTGCTTTCGCTGTCGCCTTTGCTGCCTGTGCCGCTTTCTGTGAAGCCTTAACGGTGGCTTGTGCTGTTTTCTGTGCGGTTTTTGCTGTCTGCTGACTGGTCTTAATGCTTGCCTTTGCGGTATGTTCGGCAGTCTTAACAGACCTCTGCGTTGTTTTCGCCGCTTCCTTACTAGCAAGTTTGATGTTCTTCTTGCCGGCAGAAGTAGCCGACTGTTTGACCATTTTCTCCGGTTTTTCAAACGTTTTGATTGCCGATGATGTCTGCGTCTGTGCTGAAGAACTGCCAACCGTTGTAGTTCTTCCTTGCGTTCTCTGAGCGTTCATTGACTTTTCGGCTCTCTGCTGTTTGAAACGTTGAATGCCGTCTTTGGCAGATTGGATATTCTGCTTTGTTTCCTGAACACCTTTTCGCCCTGCTTTATCAAAAGCATATGCACCTTTATGTGCAATTTCATCAATTCCGGCTTCCGTCTTATCAGCAGCATATTCTTCCGCAGTATTTTCATTTGCATTTACCGAATGTTCCGCTTTGTCCTTTGTGGCGATATATGCCTGTTTCATTTTCTAACCGGCAATGGCGACTTTATCCAAAGTCTTTATCGTACCCTTGACCGTATCTCTTGTTTTAATATCAGCCACATCAAACCTCCTTCCTAAGCCGGTTGAATAACTCTCTTGAATTTTGTCGAACTGTCGGCAATATACTCGTTAATCAATCGGCTTTCTGCTTTTGTTTCGGGATAAGCGATAATAGAGATTGTCTTTGCGTTCCAATCGAGGGTGTAACTGTCGCTTGCCACATTTGTGATGTGGTGCTGTGCAAGGAAGTCTCGCAAACGCTTCATTTCTTCAAGGTCGTCGGACATAATCACATTCACATATGTTCTGTCCTTAGACATTTTCTCATTGATAAAGCAGGCGAGAGAACAACCCACACCACCTGCAACGGCAACAACAAGCATTGCAATCTCGTTATTCGCAGAAACAACTCTTTTCGTTATCCAAAAATAAATGAAGTCGGATATGATAACCACAATGCCTGCAAGTATCCACCGACTTCTTTGTACTAATATTGTTTTTGTGGTACTTAGGGCATTGTCCACAACTTTCGCTGTGAACAACACCGCTAAATTTATCAAACTAATCATACAAGGCTTATCCCTCCTTACTCAGCCACTTTCTTTGCCACGACGACCATTCTTCCGTTGTTACGGGAATACTCGCAAGTGGAAAGCGTAATCAATTTATCGCCATATTCTGCATTTACTCCTGTATCATAGATAGCAAGTTCCTTGCACTTGGCAATATACGCATTGAAATCATATGCCGTATCTGCATTGACAAAATCATAGTATCTGAAACTGTTTGGACTATCTGTATATACTTCTGTCTTAAAAGCAGCCACTACTTCGTATTTGCCTTTCTCAGTCAACGTATCAAACTGAATGGTTTTGTGCTTTTTCCAAAAGGATTTATCGGCATACTTCATCAGTCCAGCGAACATCGAATTGTCGTTCATATGATGACCGTAGATAACAAGGTTGTCTGACGGAGCGTCCACATCGCAGTTTTCCTGCACATACGGACAACCGTACACTGTATAACCTTTATCAAATCCGTGTCTTAGGTAGAAATTCGGGTTATTCTTTGATTGCATAACCGGATAATTGATTTTGGTATCATCAACCTTTATCCAACCTACCATATCATTGTTCTGCATATACAATTCCTGATAGTCAGGCAGAAAGTCCTTATCTTCGGAATAGGACATTGTATCTTGCGTATCATCTATTTCTTCAACGGTTTCAATTAGATTGTCGTAGAGTTTCGCCTGATTTTTGGAGTCGCAGTAGTCTTTAGCCAAGAATCCAATGCTCACAGCAAGCACAACGCTTAATAGCGATATAAACGCAATTCTTAATTTCATATTCATCGTTTTATACCTTTACCTTTCCATATCTTTTCTTTTAGGTGGAGTCAAATCTCTACAATATTCGGGATACCTGAGTTTGATACCCTCCATAAAGTAGGGAGCGTATCCGCAACAGAATAATTCCTCCGGTGTGAAAAGATTTTCTTTTCCCTCCTCCGTAAAACCGTTCCAAAGATTAAAGGCAAGGTGGCAGACCTTGACTGTTCCACTGGTCTGCCAGCCACCATACATCCCCTCCGGCACAATGCAATCGTTCTTAAAATCAAACATTTTTCCGATATTCATTCTAGTTTCTTCTGAAATGCCAATCACATAGAAAAATGCCTGATGATAGCAGTCATTGTGCCTGCATTTTTCGAGATTTTCAAAGACAAAATCTCTGTGTTCTTTGTTTCTGAATTGAATTTTAGCCATAGAAAACACCTCCTTATAAGCCTTCACCAGGCTTCGTCGTCATCAAGCGGTACAACTTCGTATTCTTCGGGAACTTGTTTGCAAACGGTACAAGAGAACTGCCCACCTTGATAAGTCCGTGTCCTGCGTCAACATTTGTGATATACGAAAGCTGAAGGTCGGAGATATTCAGAAGTTTTGCAAGTTCCAGTCTGTCGGTAGAAGCCTGATTGAGCATAATGATAAACTCGCTGTTTGCAAGCATTGTTCTTGCAGTATGGCTCTGCAAAAGGTCGTCCACATTCTGAGTGATACCGGTTGCGTATGCACCGTACTTTCTTACACGCTTCCAGAGTGTAAAGAGGAAGTTTGCAGAATACTCGTGCTGGAACAAAAGGTAAATCTCATCAATGAAGATAAAGGTATGCTTACCCTTTGCTCGGTTCTGTGTGATTCGGTTCAAAATACTATCGAGGACGACAAGCATACCGATTGGCATAAGCTGCTTACCGAGGTCGAGAATGTCATAACAGATAAGTCGATTGTGAGTATCTACATTTGTCTGCTTAGCAAATGTGTTCAGCGAACCGTGAGTAAACAACTCAATAGCAAGAGCGATTTCCTTTGCTTCCGGCTCATCCTGTTTGAGAAGTTCATCTCTGAAATCCTGCAAGGTCGGAACCTGACCGGTATAATCGTTCTGCTGATAGGTGCGGTAAACGCTTGCAGTACAACGGTCAATGATGGACTTCTGCTTTGCTCCGAGATTTGTACCGCCGATAAGCTGTTCGCAAAGGGACATAATAAACTCGGATTTCAAGATAACAGGATTTGCTCCGTCGCCATAGTCCTTGTTCATATCCATTGCATTGATATGGTTATTCGATGTTGCGGAGATATTGATAATCTCTCCACCAAGTGCATTTACAAGATGGGAATACTCCCTCTCAGGGTCGATGATGATTACATCAGCATCGGAAGAAAGAATAATATTTTCAATCTCTCCCTTAGCCGCAAAGGACTTACCGCCACCGGATACACCGAGGATAAAGGAATTACCGTTAAGAAGCTGTTTTCGGTCGGCAATTATCATATTTTTGCTGATAACATTCTGACCGTAATAAATACCATTTTCGTGATAAATATCCTGAACCCTGAACGGAATAAACACTGCAAGGCTTTCGGTGGTAAGGGTTCTGAAGGTGTCAATCTTCCTTGTCCCGTATGGCATAACGGTATTGAGTCCGTCCATCTGCTGAAATTTAAGAACTGCAAACTGACAAAGATGTTTTCTCGCTGTTGTAAGCAACGCTTCCGTATCGTTATCCAGCTGTTCTTTGGTATCTGCGGTATGCACCATCGTAAGCACTGCGAACATCATTCTCTGGTCACGGGTGGTAAGGTCATCAAGGAACTCTTTCATTTCCTTCTTCTGCTGTTCCATATCATAAGGAACGGTTGCCGAAAAGTTGTTGTTCATATTCTGCTTTCTCTGCCAGTTCGTGATGTTGGTTTCTACACCGAGCAATCTGTTCTCGGCTTCTCTGACTGCTTCATCGGTAGGAACAGGTACAATATCAATGGACATCATCAGATTTCGGTTCATATCCGTAAGTTCTGCCACCATACTGTCCTTGATATAGGACGCATATTCACGAAGAAAGATAACCCTGCCATAACGGTTGCCGATTTTGAAATAATCACTTTCAAATTCTAAAGAGTCCGGGCAGATATAGTCCTTAAAATCGTGCCCTTTCTTTCGGGTTTCCTTAATATCAAAATGATATGAAGTTTCTTCCCCCACACGGAAGAAGTCGTGAATAATGCGAAGTCGCTCATCTGTTTCAAGCTCCACACACTTACTGCCAAGTCGTGAAAAGTGTGAAATCAAATCCGCACCTACACGGGCAAAATAAGTTCTTGCGTCGTCCACATTCTTTTTGTTGATGGAGATGGTCACATACTTATCCTGCACCGTTGAATTTGCTCCCGTCGCCTTATCAAGAAGCATTTTATTGTATTCCTCTCGATACTCATCAAGTTCATCTCCGGTTTCAGGAATAAGGATTGTTTTCTCAAAGTCCAAACGGTTCAGTCGTCTGTTGTTGATAGTGAGCTTTGTTGTTGCTCCACTGTCAAGAGAGTTAAGCAGTTCCGAATACTCAAGGAACATTGCTTCCTTATCTTCTCGACTGGCAACCGCATAGTTAATATCCGTAAACTTAAAAGATTTGGAATACTTATCTTTGCCCACTCTAAAGACACCGTCGTCATAGATGGCAGTAACCGGAATACAGTCCTGCACACCCTTCGGCACAACGAATTTTTCCTTATCCTGCTTAAAGATGTTATTTAATGTCTTAATCATTATTTTTGTAAGCCTCCTTTGTCTTTTTCTCAATGCTCGGTTTCATCAACTCTAAATAGGTGTTTGTAGAGTGAAATACCAATTTCTTGGGCATAAGAAATTCGGACTTAATCCACGCCCAGATAAATTTCTCCGCTGTCATTCCGTTGTATTTCACAAATCCGAGAGCCGCAAACGGTGCTGCTCCCAAAATACACACCCACGATACTGTTTCTGTTCCAAGATGCGGTTTGAGCAAAAAGTACAATCCTACTGCCACACCACACGCAAGGACAGAAAAAATGAACTGTCTTAGCGACAGTCCGAAAAACATTGATTCTGTGTAATTTCGTATTTCTCTGTTAATTTTTACTTCCATTAGAAATTCCTTTCTATGACAAATAAAAAAGCACCGCCATAACTGACAGTGCCACATCGTTTTGTGCATTACCAAGGATTTAGATAAGTAAGTCCTCTTGGTAAATTATCTTCTTCATCTTCTAAACTTTGCTGTATGTGATTATAAACATTATGAATACTTTCTAAATACAGAATAAAGGACTTTTTGTTCGTATCCCTATTGCGATTTTTTAACTTGATATACTCATCACGAACACAATTCCATCCCTGCTCATATTCAAGTATTTCCTGAAGTTTGCAGTCTGCATTTTGTGATAAGACTCTATCTTCAAATGAATAACGATTGTTTTTCTTCCAATTCTTGATATATCTATACCCATTGTCCAAGTCGTCATCATCTAAATAATAAATTATCGCAAAATCACAACTTCTGATAATCTTGGAATGTTTTTTGTCAACAACCTTTATGGTAATAGAAGAAGTAGAATCTTCAGGTTCTCCGTACTTTGTACCTTTGAGCGACTTGGAAAAAGCTCGCATAAACTGTTCTTTCAGTTTTTTGGGATTGTCCCATAAATCGCTCTTTTGCAAAATTAGATTGTAGTCAAAATCATACCCTCTGTTGCCATCTTTTATCTTAGTGACGAGGTGTCGATTTGCACTTCCAATCAATTTGAATTGAAAAGTCGTATCATATTCGGTTTTCATTATTTTTTGAACCTTTTTTATGATACTTTCAATTTCCTCTTTATAAGGCTTGTATTCTGCTTTGCTGACGTATTCGTACATATACTTGACCATCCTATCTTTACTTCCTCAATCCGACCATTTAGCAAAGCTAAATCATTACAGTATATCACGATTTTTTCACTTGTCAATTATTTTTATTTGTTTTTGTGTTTTTCAGGCAAGAATTTTGCCTGAAGATTTGTTCCAAAAACCTCCGTTATAAGCCCATCATTTCTCTGATAATACGGTCACTCATCTTTACTGCACCGACAAGAACAAGCATATTAAATACAAGTTCTCCGATATATGACCATACCTGTGTGACTGCCGCAGCGTCCGGGTTTACTGCCGGCGGACTTGACGCAAACAGTGAGAAGATTATGCAGGCAAGCACAATAACTGCACCTTCAAGCAGTACCGCACAGTAACTTTTAATAAAACTCTTGCCCACATTCTGCGTTGGTTCTCCGGCAAAGGTAGATAGCGGTATCGGTGCTAATGCCGTATACATATACAGTTTGAAAAATCTGCCGTAAACCGTCATTATCAGAATGAATGACAACACCGTAATAAAAAGACCGCCTATCAGAGTCACTGCCCATAGCGGAATACTTTCAAAGAATCCGCAGTCCTCAATGGTTGTTACCATTTCGGATGGGAGCGTCGTTTGATTCGGAGTTCCAAATCCCGATGATGTCATAATGGTTGAAATGATACCTTGAACGATATTGAATAAAGCAAGCATAAGCTCCATACCGTAGGTTATGACACCTTTGGCAATGGCAAAGCGAACAAACAATTTCAGTGCGTGCTCCGGCTTTTTCACATTGGTAAAGCTTCCGCAGGTACGGACAACTCCCACCACAAAGAACAGCACTAATAGTGCAAGCCCGATTGCCTGAACTGCTCCGTTAATAGTTACCATCACATTCCATATGCTTCCGCCTTTGAAATCCTGCGGTGTTGTGGTTAAAAGCCGCCATATCTCGCTTAATTTATCGTTCCAAGTTTCAAGAGCGTTTTCGAGGTTTTGAACTACCCAGTTATCGCTCATTCATTCGCACCTCCTTGTAAAAATAGGGCATACCCGTTTTAGCGAGTATGCCCCGTGATAACTGTTGCTTCTTAGCCTGTGATAAGAGTAAGGATTTCTTTTGCGAAAGTAATGATGATACCTCCGGCAAGAGTAAGAAAACCGTTTGCTCTCTGGGACGGGTCGTGGGACTTCAAAGAAAGTCCGACCTGCACGATACCGAAGCCGAGCAGGATAAGTCCGATTGCACGGATAAGTCCGAAAATGAAATCGGACAGATTGTTTACTACCGTGATAGGGTCGTTCGCCGCAAATGCGGTTACACCTGTGCCGAGTACAACGGTCATCGCCAATACTGCCACACAATAAGCACGATAGCCTTTCTTGACTTTTCCGGTCATCGGCAGTTTAGAAGTTGCTTTGTTTTCTGTGTTTTTCTTAAAAAATCTCATTGTAATTTCCTCCTGTGATTAAAAATTGTTATCTACTTCAAAATCCTCATCGGACAGAAGTTCATAAGTGGTTTCTCCGTAATTGCTTTCCTCAACCTCATCCGGGTCAATGGCAAGAACGGAAATAGATGAGTGCGGTATCGTCACTTCTCCGTGCTTGTACGGTTTCTCTTTTCCGTCTGTGGTCAATGCCACATTCGGGGGCTTCAAGATGTCGTACTTAAAATCCATAATCGGTCGCTCCCCTCGGATAAATAAAATCGCATATTGGTTACCCAGCATACGCACTTCATCCGGAGTGAGAAGCTCACGACCGCTTATCTGATAATTGGTGGAGTAGTTACCGCTTCGCCCGGAACTCTTACCGTAAGTGTTCGTGTCGATGGTTTCCTTACCAAGCAGCTCCGACACATATTTGTGTGTGCTTTGCTCGTTGCCGCCAAGATACAGAAATTCATCGCAGTTGCCCACGATACTTTCCCATTGCTTTTCAAACAAGGCTTTAAGCTGTGCCAAGTTCTGTAAGATGATACTGACCGACACACCTCTGGAACGCATTACCGAAAGTATCTTGTCAAAGTCATCCGGCAAAGAAACATTGGCAAATTCGTCCATCAGAAAATGAACGGGAACGGGAAGCGAACCCCCGTGGATATGGTCGGCGGCATAGAATAACTGCTGAAACAGTTGAGTATATAAAATCGACACCAGAAAATTAAAACTGGAGTCGTTATCGGGTATCAGGGCAAACAAGGCGACTTTTTTCTCGCCCATAGAGGGCAGGTCTAACTCGTCTGCCGAAGTTAAAGAAGCAAGACTTTCAAGATTGAATTTCTCAAGCCTTGCGGCAAGCGTTATCTGAATGGATTTCAACGTCTTTGCCGAACCGGAATGATAGGAACGGTAATACTTTAGAGCAATATGGTCGGGATTGTTCATCTCAAGCTCGGCAAATAATTCATCGAGAGGAGATGGTCTTGTATCTTCCTCATCCTCAATCGAACCGGCTCTGAGCATTTCCATAACCATTGCAAAGTTCTGTTCTTCCTCCGGTGCTTCATAGCGTAAATAAAACACCAACGCCAAAAGAAGCATAGAAGCCGAGGTGTCCCAAAACGGGTCTTGGGACTGACTGCCCTTTGGTGTGGTGCTTTTGAATAAGTTAGTTACAAGTTTCTGCACATCGTTGTCGTTCTGAAGATACACAAAAGGATTGTAACAGTGGCTCTTTTCCATAGAGATAAGGTCAAGAACTCTGACCTCATATCCTTTTTTCTCAAGAAGTTTTCCCGTATCCCTCAAGATTTCGCCTTTCGGGTCAAGGATTACAAAAGAGGTATTGCACTGCATAAGGTTGGGCTTACAGTAAAATCTTGTTTTACCTGCACCGGAACCGCCACATACCAGTGTATTCAGATTTCGTCTGTGCTTTTTCGCATTCAGTCCGATACGGACATTCTGCGTCATCAGCTTATTATCGGAGTACGGAGACTGTCTGTACTTCTTATCCACGGCTCTTGCATTGCCCCATTTTGCAGAACCGTGTTCCTCCCGCCTGCGGTAGTTTCTCTGTGTGGAGAAATATATCCCGATACCCATTCCATAGCACAAAAGCAAAATGAGGACAGTTTTCACGCTGTCCCCACAAACTTCTATATGAAACGGATTGTTAAATACATTCATCAGGCTCGGCAATATCTCCGGCAATCCGCCTTTAACTGACGGAGCTATGAGAAGTGCCAGCCACACAACCGGAACAATACCGATGACAGAAAGAATAATCGCAGACTGTCTTTCGTTATCTCGCATCGCCGGAGCGTTCCTTTTCGATAACCTTGAATTTTTTCTTTGGGGCAGTCCCGACCTTGATAATCAGATCGTCCACAGCATCGGTTGATTTCCCCTCGTTCATTAAATCTGTTTTCTCATCATTGAGAGAACGGATAACGATACCGTGTTCATAATCATCCAACGCTATATGGTAAAGTTCTTCTTTCGCCATATCTGTACCTCTTATCTTTCATAATCTTTTGTGCGTGCCTGCTTTTTCTTATACAGTTCGTCTGATACACGGGAATGAATATCTGTCATCGCATTTCTCGTCTTGGAAAGTTCAAAACGAATGTCCTTCGGCTCTTTGTTAGTGAGCTTATCCGGAATACGGTTAATGGCAAAATTCTGTGTATCAATACCGTACTTTTTGCAAAGCATATATCCGATACATACCGCCTGAAATCCCATATCGGAACGACTGTAACTGTCGCTGTTGATGGAAAGCTGTGCGTGCCCCAGTTCCTGTGCCACACACTGAGCAACCGCTACGCTGTCTCCCACATCACGCTTTACATACAAGGTTTGCTCCTCATTGTTATAGAACGCTGCCATATTCGGATAGGGGAGGTCGTTTGTCGCTTCCACATTCACAGGCGAGGAATCAAGCATTGTGGTAATCAGTGCTTTCGGGTCACGATTAGCTGTCGGTGCAGGCGGTCGTTTCCCATTGGTCTGTGACACATCAAACACTTTCTTCACATTGTAGGAAATGCCTGTTGTACCGTCACGCTTTGCATATTCCACCGGTTCAAGAATGGAAATACTCTTAGCACCTTTTGTGATTTTAATGTTGTCTTTGCTCCAGTCATCAAAATCTTTAAGCTGTACCGCCTGCGGATACTGCTTGTAAATCAAAAGTGCGTTGACTGCCGAATATCTGTCAAGTCGGCTCTGCGTATCAAGGAACGCTTTGAATTTCTCCGGCGAAGATACAATTTCTTTCGCCGCTTCATCCGCAAGCTGATACACACCGTCTTTCTCAGCTCGTTTCTTCTCAGCATATTCCTCTTTGGAAAGTCTCGGTCGCTGAGTGCCTGCTTTTGCAGGAGTAAAGTTTTCTGTCATTGTAATTACCTCTCTTTCGGTTTCTTGGATTTTGTTTTCGGCTGTTGGTGTACCGTCTGCTTCGGTGCAGAAGAATGCTTTGCCTTATCTGTTTCCGGCTCTTTGCGTTCTGCTTCTTTTTGCTGTTTTGCCTTAGCCTTATAGCGGTCAAGTTTTTCTTTGACCGATGGCTTCTTCTGTCTGTCAACAGCAATACCCTTATCAGTTTGCATATCTTCCGGCTCTGAGTTTTGCCTTGACGGAGGGTTTTTGTCCGTTTTGGCGGTTGTGGGGTTTGACTGTGCGTTTTCCTCTTTTTGAAGTGGTTTTCGTACAGCTTCCTCCGTGATGATTTCATTCTTGGATTTTGTCGGTTTATCTTTTTCCACGGCTTCTCGTTTTTCAACCGCTTTCTGCGATTCTGTTACGATTGCCGCCTTATCCACCTTACCGAGTTCAAACCTCTCAACGATTCTCTGAATTTTAGAAGCGTCCTCCGCACGTGCGATAATATCAATCGGGACATTATCTCCCCTTGTGTTCTTATCTCGGAGAACACAATAGAGAACACCGTAGCGTTTTGCCTGTTCGGTAAACTTCTTTAAATCCTTATTCGGAATGGAAAATACCTTCAACTCCTTGCCTGATTTAATCATATTGGTAAGACGGGCTTTGCCTCTTGTCTTATTCGCCTGCGTTGCTTCCTGTTTTAATACGGAAGCAAGAAGAATTGCGATATTCTTTGCGGCTGAACCGGTAAGTCTTGCAGCAACTTCAAAGCCTTCAAGGGATAACCTGACGACCTGTTCGGCTGCGTCACCTGAATTTGTCATTTCGCTTTTGCTCCTTTCGCTGTTGTTTTTCTTCTTCGGCTCTGATTGTTTCAAGGTTCTTCTCCATAACCTTTGACCTCTCGGCAATGTCGTCACAGAGACGAACCTCTTTGTTCAGCTCCCGAATTTTGTCGCTTACCGTCGAAATCTGTTCTTTGACCTTAGACAGCTCATCGTCACTCATCTTTGTTCTTGCTTTTTTTCGCAGGTGCGTTCTGTCGTCATTCAAAGTTTTAATTTGACCTTTCAGCGACTCTTTATATGAGAAAAGCTGCTCGTCCGTAGAAATATTTTCTCGTCCGAGCAGCCTTGTCTCCGCTGTGATTTTATCCAGCTTCAATAAATCCTCTTTCAAAAGGTAGTGAAGTCTTGCTGTATTCTGTTTTTTGTATTTGGGCAGATAACCGAGTCTGTAACAGTAATGCAGATACAAACCATACAGTCCGTACACTTTTTTGATTTTATTTTCTTTTGTAGGCAATCGGTACTGCCTGATAACCACCGTCTGCTTTGCAAACGGAACTATGCGTACTCTCTGATTTTCCATAAGCCTACGCCTGATTGCTTCCTCGGTATAATCTTCTCCGAGATTTTTAAGTCGTATGGGTTTCGTGTACCCTTTTGGTACAATCGTCCAATACTTCCGGCTCTCACTTAGACAATGCTCATATCCCATCTGCGTAAGTGCGTAATCAAGACTTCTGATATTTGTGCTGTGGGCAATCGCTTCATCTATGGCTTCTCGCACCATAGAATATCTGGTCGGCATTCCCGCCTGTTCCTGCTTATAGTAGTAAGAGGATTGCTTACTGCGATTCGGGTTTGGATTGTAATATAATCCATATTTCTCACAAATACGGTCGGCAACTTTTCTGAACTTAAACCACGAAGTATCTTGACATCGCTTGCCGTCTTTGAATGAAACAGAGTTAATTACATAGTGGCAATGCAGGTGCTTGGTGTTTAGGTGCGTTGTAACAACAACCTGAAATCTTTTCCCCCACACTTCGTTTGCAAACTCCATCCCGATTTTCTGTGCAAGCTCCGGTGTGATATTTTGTTCCTTAAAACTCAAATATCCGTGATAGGCTTGTATGCCATCCTCTTTCCCATACGCCTGCTTGACTGACACAAATTGGTCACGGGCAGTGGTCGGATTACAGTTGATACCTTCCACAAAATATTCTCGTTCGGTTTTTTCTTCGTCCTTTGCATAGGAGAGAACATCGGCAAGTGCCTGATATTGTTCCTCGGTATAAATATCTGCCGCCGTCTTTTCAGGATTGGCAGCATAGTCGATAACCTGACCGAGCCTTGAATTGACCGTCCACAACTTGCTTACTGCCATTTCATTTCACTCTTATCGGGTCTTAAATAAGTACGCTCAATATCTGCCTGAAACTTATGCCAACGCTCCGCTTCCTTTTTAAGCTGCGGTGCGTCAACAAAGCCAAGAGCGTTTGCTTTAACTGCAAGTTGATTGATGTTGTTGCCGATAGAAGAAAGCTCACGCATTACATCATAAAATCTTTCGTCTGGCTTTTCTCTCGGCTCATATCCTCGAAGAAGCAAACGGATAAGTCCGGCTTCACTCAGGCAAGCCTTTTTTGCCTTCTTCTGCAAATCCTGTGCTTCATCTCGACTGAACCTAACAATCTTCTGAATGTTTCTTTTCCTCATTTTCTGTGCCATCCTTTCTTGTGATGATATAGTGTCTGTCCTTATTTATCTGAAACAGACACATAAAAGTGACTCCGATAAAGCCGCCGGCAATTACACCGACAGCAACCAATGCTATCTCACGCATAGCGTTCTCCTTTCTCTTGGGGTATTAGGGGCAACCCCTAACGAGGTATTTGGTAGTGTGCTATCCAAATACACTGCTCGCTAAGAATATGCAGACTCTCCGGGTTGCCCCATCGTCTGTCTTTTTATCGCTCCATATCTTTTGAAATTGGCTTATATGCTTTCGCTTCAATGCCCTTGTCCGTCTGATAAAAACGCTCCGGATATCGGAACTTATCCTCATACTTTTTCATCAAATCCTTTGGCATACTAAGAAAACTCTCCGACTCAATCGGTGCGTATGCGATAAAGAATTTGCCTGCAATAATGTCGAGGATTTCCTTATCATTGGAGTAGATTGCACGGTTTAATTCCGCACCGTTCATCTTCCCTTCTTCGTTACATACGATTGCAACTTCATCATCAAAAGGCATATATTCCTCAATATATCCGCCTACGGTTTCCTGCATTGCTTCCAGCGTATCCTCAATCTCAATCTGTTTCGGATATTTGCCCGGTTCAATGAGAAGTACATTTATTTTTTCGCTCATCTCTCAAAACTCCTTTCATTCTTCTTCGAAATTCCTAATTTGATACACAAAAAGTCGTTGACATCTTTTCCGCACTTGGGCGGATCGTCAACGACTTCGTATCTGTCTTTTAATTTAATTTTCAGTGCATTTGCAGCCTTTCTTCCAGCAATATCATTGTCAAAATGAAGCACGATACGGTTAATGTTCTTATTCTTTTCAAGCAGATTTTTAAGTGTAACCGGCACTTTGGACTTTTCCGTTTCTCTGTTAGGCGAATACACGCCGGAGAGAGAAACAAGGTTTAATTTGTGCCAATCCCTGCCCTCCATCTTTGCTAATGTGGCATAAGATAACAGGTCGATGGCACATTCAAACAAGTGTACCTCTCTGCTTTCTTCATTTGTCAGCCTGAAAGAAAACTGCTTCTTGCTTCCGGTGCAGTCGCCCATAATACGACTGCTGTTTGTTGCCCGAAATGCGGCATACTTTGCTTCTTTTTTCTCGTCATAACCGATAAAAACAACATTGTGATATGGCAGTGATTCAATGATAAGTTTCTTATCAAGGCAGTAGTTTATGATTTCATAATCAATCCCTCGACTGAAAAGATATTGCGTGACCACATCATTACTTGGACTTTTCTGCGGTAAAAGAAGCTGCTGATTTTCATAACTCCGGCTTTCTTTTTCATAGACTGGAGCAGAAACAGCACACTGTCCCATAATGGTTTCAACCGCTTCTACAAAATCAAGTCCTTTGACTTTGATAAGATAGTCAAGGGCAGATTTGCCACCGATACCTCTCGACCACCACATCCATTTCCCGTTTGAAATCTTCAAACTGTCGTGTTCTCTGGTACAGTAAGTGTTACCACTATAACGGACAAGTTCGCCCGGTTCATAGGTGCGAAGATAGGTCAGCAAATCCATTCTCTTTGCTTCGATTATGACTTCCGGTGCTATATATGGCATACTGACCACCTCACATTTCTTCCTTATCTTTCATACGACTTCTCCTTTCGCTTCTCGGTGGATTCGCCCTCATCAGGTTCGCCGCCTACAATTTCATTTTCCTTTTTATCCATATTGAGTAGGATATTCAGCTCGTCCAAACGGGCGAGTTTCGACTTCAATTCTTCTTCCTGCACAAACGGTTTTTGCACTTCTTTCTGTGCGGTTTCAAACTGATTTTTCGTATCAGCAAGACTGTCCTTTGCTTTTTCAAGGTCGTCTACAAAACGCTCAACCGTATTATCAATACGAGTGATATTACCGAAAACATCATCGCCAAGCGATACCTGTTTGCTGGTTTCTCCTTTGACCGTTACGCAATAGGAACGCTCCGTCGTATCGAAAGACAGTTCCGTTTCAAATCCTCTGTACTTGCCGAGAAGGACTGGTGCAGGACTTGTCATCTCCTTGCAGGCTTCAATGATTGCTTTACCTGCGTCCGCCTTTTCAGAATAAAAAACACCCTTAACCTCCATTCCGACAAAGCGGTCATCTGTTGGTTTCGGGTGTTGTTTTGCAGTTTCTACATCTGCTGTCAAACCGTTAATGCGATTTTCAAGAGAAGTGATACGCTGCGGGTAATATTTAATTATCTTGTCCTCAAGGCTGTACTTTTCAGATAAGAAATTGGATTTTAGCAGTTTCAATTTCTGTACCTGAATGTCCAAATCCATCTTTTCCTTGATATATGGATTGCCGGTGGCAAGCATTTTAATCTCGGCATAAGACAGTGCGGTTTCATCAATATCTTCCGCACTTCTGACCGGAGATTTGCTCGTCATAATCTGTGAAGCGAATTTCTGCTTACCCTCAACAAGCTGATAAAGATATGCGTCAAAGGTCTGCTTTGTAACATAACGATAGATTTCCACCTTTGGATTTGAGTTGCCCTGACGGATAATTCTACCACTGCGTTGCTCCAAGTCTGCCGGTCGCCAAGGACAATCAACATCGTGAAGTGCAATAAGCCTGTCCTGAACATTCGTGCCGGCACCCATCTTTTGAGTCGAACCCATCAGCACTCTGACCTCTCCTTTACGAACTTTCTGAAACAGTTCTTTCTTTTTCACATCGGTTTCTGCTTCGTGGATAAATCGGACTTCGCTTTCAGGAACACCTCGCTCTATGAGCTTCTTTCTGATGTCATTGTAGACAGAAAATGTTCCGTCATTCTTTGGTGTCGATAAGTCGCAGAACACTAATTGTGCTGACTTTTTATCTTTGTTTTCTTCCCAAATGCGGTACACATTATCAACGCAGGCATTGATTTTACTGTTTTCAAAATCAGGCAGCATAGCATTTAGCATACGCTGGTCAAGTGCAAGTTTTCTTCCGTCGTTTGTTATCTTGAGCATATTATCTACGCTTGAATCTACACCTCCTCCACGAACTTTCTCGGCTCGCTCTGCAAGGGAGGCAACCATTTCTTTCTGCATTTCGGACGGTTCAACCGACACATTATGATACTCTGCTTCCGGTACAGGAAGATTAAGCATATCGGCTGTTTTAATGTCTGCAACCTCTTTGAACATCGCCATAAGTTCGGGCAGATTATAGAATTTTGCAAAGCGTGTTTTCGCTCTGTAACCCGTTCCTTCCGGCGTAAGTTCTATTGCTGTTACCGTTTCTCCAAATGTGGAAGCCCAAGCATCGAAGTGCTGTAATCCATTTTTTACAAGGGTATTATATTGCAAGTATCGCTGAATGGTGTAAAGTTCCACCATACTATTTGAAATAGGCGTACCTGTCGCAAATACTGTTCCTCGTCCGCCGGTAATCTCATCAAGGTATCGGCACTTCATAAAAAGGTCGGAAGATTTCTGTGCTTCCGTCTGTGCGATACCTCCTACATTACGCATTTTTGTGTAAAGATAAAGGTTTTTGTAGTAATGGCTTTCGTCAATAAAAAGCCTGTCCACACCTAATTCTTCAAAGGTAACAACATCATCCTTTCTGCTTTGGTCGTTAAGTTTTTGTAGCTTTTGCTTGACGGATTTTCTTGATTTTTCAAGCTGTTTGACAGAGAAGTTTTCTTCTCGGTTACGCTTTAGTTCTGCAATTCCTTCCGTCAATTCATTCAACTGCTGTTCAAGAATTGCCCTCTGCCTTTCAATGGACATCGGAATTTTTTCAAATTGGGAATGTCCGATAATAACTGCGTCATAATCTCCTGTTGCAATTCTTCCGCAGAACTTTTTACGGTTCTTTGTTTCAAAATCTTTCTTCGTTGCAACCAGTATATTTGCTGACGGATAAAGCTGCAAGTATTCAGCCGCCCACTGTTCCGTTAGATGATTCGGTACAACAAACAGCGATTTATTACATAGTCCAAGTCTCTTCGACTCCTGCGATGCCGCTACCATCTCGAACGTCTTGCCTGCACCAACTGCGTGTGCAAGTAGGGTATTTCCGCCGTACAGAATGTGAGCTACAGCATTTCTCTGGTGTTCCCTTAATGTGATTTCCGGATTCATTCCACTAAACGTGATGTGACTTCCGTCGTACTCACGGGGTCTTATGCTGTTGAATTTTTCGTTATACATCTTCGTCAGTTTCTCTCTACGGTCAGGGTCTGCCCATATCCAATCCTGAAAACCTTGTTTGATAAGTTCCTGCTTTGCCTGTGCGATTGCCGTCTCCTTTTTATTAAGGACAGCTTTTTTCCTGCCCTCATCATCTTCGATATAATCAAAGATACGAACATCTTTCAGGTTCAGCGTTTCCTCAATTATTTTGTAGGCATTGATACGACCTGTGCCATATGTGCTATACGCTTTGACATTGGAACGGTCATAGGATTTACCCTCGATATTCCATTCGCCTGTATAGGGAGAGAAGTGAACTTTTATATTCCACTGTGCATATCTCGGTGTATCAAGGAACTCAAACATAAACTGCTGGATTACCTCCTGCGGTAGCCAAGTAGCACCGAGCCTTACGGAAATCTCACTTGCAGTCAGGTCTATCGGCTGAACCTTTTCCAGTGCTTCCACATTGATTTTGTAATCTTCAGGATACACCTCGGCAGTTTTTTTGGCTGTGATAAGTTTCTCCCTGACATTGCCTGAGAGGTACTCATCTGCCATCAAATACTTTGCCTCAGTTACATTTCCATATCCGTGAAGCGGATTTAAGAAGATAACACCTTTCAAATCCTGATAGAGTGTTTCTTCATTTTTACCTGTGAGTTTTGACATATACTCCATATCAATTCCGGCTTTTTCTCCCATAGAAACAGCAAGTGCTTCACTGGCGGTATCTACCTTTTCTACCGGCTTATGCGGCTTAATTGTACGCTTGAAGAACATATCCGCCTTGCGTTCCAGTTCTCCGTTTTCGTTGATTACTTCAAGTGCAGAAAGCAACGCAAAAGAACTGTCGTCGCTGAAAGCAGAGATATTCGCTCTGCTGTTAATCAGTCCGTATTTCTTAGTATAACTGTCATAAAGACTGTTGAGTTTTGACTGCTCGGCTTTGATTTCTTCGTCCGGATAGTCCCCGGTTTGAAGTTCAATCAAGTTGCGAACGCTGTCACGAACCGCAATCATACCCTTGATTCTGTTCTCGGCGGTTGCCGACACCTCCACCGAAGTCATACGAGAATTCTCACGGAAATAGATTTTGTCGTCCACCACTGTGTAAGAAAAATTCCTTACATTCGGGTCTGCCGGGATAGAATTATCTTCTTCCTCCAACTCGTCGGTTACTTCGTAATCGTTTATTTCTCCGTGTATATTTGCTACCGCTTCCGATAACAATTCGGATAAATCTGCATTTTCAAAAGGTACGCAGGTTACCTCTTCTCCGAAGCGACCGCTTACTGTTTTCATTTCGCCCAGTATCATTTCGGGATGTTCCACAAAGTACGAGTTCATCGTGATACCGTCATCAGTTGTGCCAAGCTGTACCCAATCGGGTTCAATATCTATGAGCCTGTCACGCTTTTGCAAAAACAAAATATCCGATACAACTTCCGTACCGGCATTGCCTTTGAAAGTATCATTTGGAAGTCTGATTGCTCCCAAAAGGTCGGCTCTTTGTGCGATATATTTTCTGACCGACGAATTGGTTTTATCCATCGTACCTTTACTTGTAACAAGTGCCATCACACCACCGGGTCTTAATTTATCCAAAGACTTTGCAAAAAAATAATCGTGAATAAGGAAGTTATACTTATCGTATCTCTTATCAAGCACTTTGAAATCTCCAAACGGAACATTCCCCACAACTCCGTCAAAGAAGCTGTCCAGTACATTCACTTCTTCAAATCCCTGTGCCGCTATGGAAGATTTTTGATAAAGCTGCTGTGCAATTCCTGCCGAAATCTTATCAAGCTCCACACCGTAAATCTTTGTATTTCTCATCGACTCCGGCAACATACCGATAAAGTTACCAATACCGCAGGACGGTTCTAACAGGTTGCCCTCCATAAATCCCATCTGTTCCATAGCCTTGTAGATAGCGTCGGTAACTTCGGGAGGAGTGTAAAAGGCAGTCAGTGTACTTTCTCTTGCGGCTGTGTATTCTTCGGGAGAGAGTGTGGTATATAACTCAACAAATTCATCTGCCCACGCCGAATTGTTCTCATCAAAGGCTTCTGGCAAACCTCCCCAGCCGACATATTTCGACAAAATAAGCTGTTCTTCGGGTGTGGCAAATCTGTTTTCAAACTCACATTCCTTCAGAACCTTTATGGCTTCCATATTCCTGCGAAAGCGTTCTTTCTTGCCTGCCGGCTCTACTGGATTGGAAAGCAAATCAAAAGTATTTCTCTCTGCCATCGGAATATCCGGGTGCAAATCAAAACTCTTGACCTTGCTCGTTTTATTCTCCCACTGCGGTTTTATCGGTTCAGGCTCTTTATCGTACCCGTTGCCGATACGAATGCCCTCGTTATACATCTCATCGTAGCTGTCAAAGCCATTCTGATTTGCAATGATTTCTCGGAAGTCCTCAATAGGTACTTTACCAATATTGGTTGCTACCATATCGCTTCTTTCGGTATTTTCAATGAGTGATTCCATTGTTTCTGTCGTACATTCTGTAAAATCCGGTGTCTGCCTGAAAGCTTTATCTGCTTCTTCAAACCATTCTGTACCTATATCGGCAAGGGTTTGATTTGCGACACTGCCAAGGTAATCAAAGAACTCATCTGCCGATTTATAGTTCTGTGCAGCATTTCTGATTTCATCAAAAGAAAGCGTATTTGTAACATACTGACCTCCGGCACTACTGTCCGGATTAAAGTACATCCAAGTAACGCTTTCCTGTTCTCTGTTAATAAAAAACGCATCCTCATAATCTGTTTTCTGTTCAGTTTTGGTATCACTATGCGTGATATTTTCGTCTGTATCGGCTTTTTCTGCGGCAGGTAATACCGTTACCCTCAAGTGGTCATTCAGCGGATTTTCCCGCACTTTGCGGTCAAATTCTCCCCTTGAAAACTCCTTGTTGAACAGTGGCATTTCTGTATCGTAAAGCATTACTCTCTCATCATCAAAAGATAAGATTTCATACTCCGAAGCACCGATATATACCGTGTCTCCAAGATGATATTCATATCGGGTTTCAGGTAATTGCTGTTCCTGTGTTTGCTCTGCAAGCAGACTGCGGACATAATCAATCTTCTCTACACGGCTAATCGGGAAACCTACGCTGTCCTCAAAAGTGACATCACGCATAGAAACATCGCCGCTTATTTTACCGACGCTTTCAATAACAAATCGGCGGTCGTCAATCACAACTTCCTTACCGATAATGTCATCATCATTTGTCTGCTCCCCTTCTTCAGGTGGTGCAGTAGAAAGAATTTCCCGATTTCTTTTCTGCTCCTCGATTTCTGCCCGTCTTGCTTCCTGCTTCTCAAGCCACTGCGGATACTGCTCCTTTTCCTTTGGATTTAAGTATCTGTCTGCACGGATAAGCTCCCCGATACGCTTTTCCACCTGTGTCCATTTAAGAGTGAGTTTCGGTGCGTCGTTTCCAAATCCTCTTGAAAGAGTTATGCCTTTCCCATCGTGGTTTTCATCAATACCTGCACCGATAATGACAGGATATGAACCTCCCCAACCGTATTCGTTTTTGAGAAAGTCTGCATTTTCTTTTGAAGATAAACTCTTTTGAAACTGCTCATAGATACGCATTTTACCTTCGTAAATACCGCTTCCACAAGTCAGAACTGCGTCGATAATCTCCTGAGAAAAAGTAAAGGCAGAGGTTTTGTTTTCCTCTGCCTGACCGTCTAATATGAAGCTCATCTGTCCGTCTGCCGACGGTAGCGGTTTCATTCTATCATTTAATTCTCCCAAAAGACGCATTGCTTCAAAATGCTGTGCAATCACGCTCCAGTTATAGAAACTCTGTGCAGTTCTGCTGTCATAATGACCTTCCCAAAGGTGCAAAACATTTTGAAATGTCTTGTAACCTACGGTTCTCCCGTCCTCTAATGAGAGTTCCGTATAGTCGTTATTGAAGATACTCTTGATATATTCGGTACGGGTATCGCTATCGGTATTTCTCTCATAGAAGTCTTTAATATCTTCGAGAGAAGCCGACAAATGCGGTGTAGTACCGAGTATTTCTCTTATAGTATCATCTCTTCCGAAAAACGGTAGGCTCTTATTCTCGTTACTTCTGTCATAATATTCTAAATGAATATTACCTGTTCCTTCACGATTTCCTGTGCCGAGTTCCTGATGTTGTTCATCAAGCGAATCCAATTCATCATATCGTCCGCTTTCATCTGCTCCGTCAGTCCCTCTTTCTCTGCCATCTGTCTGATAAGCGTTTCCTCCAGTTCGGTCGCCCTCTGCTGAACTTCCGACAGATGACTGCTCAGTATCCCTTTCGTCAGGAGATTGTAATACTGAACCTTGTGGTGTTCTTTCAGATAAGTTCTCCTCATCTGCGACCACTTGCCCTGAATGACCTCCGGCTGTTCGGGCAGAGTCAGGTTCGGAAGATTGTAATCCCCGACCATCGTGTATGTTATCTCGTTCATAATCGCTGCTCCTTTCGTCTTTGATGTCTTTATTGTATTCCGGTTGCCTGTTTGCTTCAATTATGCGATTTTGACGGTTCAGTGCCATCACTGTTTTGGAGATTTCCGAAAGTCCCATTTCTGCAATATCGCTTGTGGCAAAGCCTAAAGCGTTCATCGTATCCTGTGTATTGAAATTGGTAACATCTCGAAAATCATCGGCTTCAAAATATTCGCCGGTATCAATTCCAAGTCTTGTCATCATCATATATGCCACGCTGTTTGTGACAACCTTTTTATACAGACTTGCAATCATCGTTTCGTCAAGCCCTTCAAGGAAGCTGTCCTCAGAAGCATAGATGAGGTCATTAAGATAATCCGGCAAATTATCCTCTGCGGCATTTTGTGCGGCACTCATAACCGCTTCGCCCAAAGTGACTTTATTATCCAGTTTCCCGAATGTGCTTTCAAGCGTTTCAATAACATCGTCTGTGTATTCATCCCTCATATCCCAAAGTGGAACAGGACGTGAATATCTGCTCTCGTGGGTATCGGAAATATCGAAGTAGTGGGTGAGTCTCTGTCTTGCTCTGTTTTCATCGGCAAATACCGCAATACCTCTTGCACCTTTATTTACCCATCGCCCAAAGCTCCTGTTCCAACGCTCAATCTCAAGAACTGCTGTTGCGTCTGGTCGCTGTGCGTAGATAAGCAACTGCTCATCATATCGCAGCTTATAGTTCCTGCACGCAGACTGCAAGAAATTCTGCCAATTCTGCGGATTGGAAACAACCGTCTTGCAGGTTCTGTCATAGAGTTCGGATATGAGTTCGTATTTTCTTGACACTGCTTTCGCACCTCCTTATCGTTCTTTTTCTTTGCTTTTTGCCGGTTTAATCTTTTCCTTTCTGGCAGGTTCAACGATATGACCGTTTCTTTCACACATCTCTGCAAATTCACAGATGTGGAAAACATCCGAGCCGATTTGTGTGTGATAGTCGTCGATATATTTACACTCACGCTCCAATGTTGTTCCGTTTCTTGTGTGAATCAGGATTTTATCTCCGTCATTTATACGGAATTTCTCGTTATATCCACTGTCAATAAAGCGGATGCTGTTTTCCTTATGTTCCTGACTGTTCATCCGTACCACCTCCCAAATATGAGAACAGCTTGTTGACTTTGGTTTCTTTTTGAAGTTCGATGATGAGTGCCATATCCGGTATCGTGATACCCGGAATCTTCAAAATGCTCTCCATATCAAGCTGTTGTAATTTCTTTTCCGTATTACAACCGGAATCAAACAATTTCGCCATTAACTTTGTTTTCTGTTGAAATGTCGTTTTGCTCATCTTGCCGTCCTCCTTATTCAATTTCTATGACTACACGAATACTGCTGTCGCAGCCACTGCACTGTCTGGAAAGTTCCGGGAACAAAGATTGCACCCTCTGTCTCGACCTGCGGATAGTTTCAAAGCACGGTAAACCGTAGCCCTTGTAGTTGTTGACTATATCCTCAAGAGATAAGTCGCCGACTTTCAAATAACTGTATCGGTTGTAATAGCAGAGGATAAGCTGCATATCGTCATACCTTGTTTCAGGGCATTCTTTTAGGATTGCAAGCACCTTGCTGTCAACCGTTCTCTGCTTATTCATAAAGCACCTCCATAAAGTAAATGGACGGAGTTTTTTACGCTCCGCCCACCATTTTGTTTCTTATTTCTTTCTGTTTTTAATCTGTAAGAAGATAAAGCCGCCGATAATAAAGGCGACCAAAACAACTGCTACGATTGTCTTTGCGTCCATTATTCATTGCCCTCCTTTTTCTTCTTTCTCTTGGAAGCAACAACCGTTGCAACGATACCGAGTGCAGAAGCACCTGCAAGTGCTACCCAAAGACTGGTCTTTCTGTCATCGCCGGTTTTCGGTGTATCACGAAGTTCGTTATGCATCTCGATTTCTACCGTTTCGCCAACCTTTACGGTCACTTTCTTATCGGCAGGTAAAACATATCCGGCAGATACATTGTCGTTGACCTCAGACACTGTGTATTCGCCGATACGAAGTCCATCTACGGAGATTTCGCCATTCTTATCGGTTGTAAAGGTGCTGTCATAACCGTTGACACCTGTTACTCTGAAAGTGAAGCCTTCCACCTTACCGTCGGAAGATGTCTTTTTAATTTTCAGGTTTCCTTTCATTGCTTCGTTGATAAAGCCGACTCCCGCTTTGTTTTCTACTTTGTAGGTAGTTTCACCTTTTTCAATGAATACGGAATAAACGCCCTTATCAAGCACAAATCCCTCCGGTGCTTTGGTTTCTCGTACAAGATATTTACCGTAGAGAAGTTCTTTCATCTCATAGATACCGGTTGCGGTTTCGTCAAGATTTCCGATAAGTTCATCGTCATCGTCCAGTTTACCGTCGCCATTAACATCCTTATACACTTCAAAAGTTGCACCTGTCAGTTTGTTATCCGGATAATCAGCGTCCACTTTGGTAAGTTCAATATTACCGTGAATATATTCGTCGGTAATTTCCACTTCAATGACCTGCTCATTCTCCCAGATGTTTACTTCGTAAGAAGTATCATCAAGCACAAAGCCTTCAGGAGCTTCAATCTCTCTTACAATCCATTTTCCATAAGGAACTTTGGCAAAAGAAAAACTGCCGTCCTTTTCAGATGTGGCAGTCATAATAGCGTGTTCTTTTGTAAACTCGGTTTCATCTGCTTTGAAAATGCCGATTAAAGCACCGCCCAGTGCTTCTCCGTTCTCGTCAATTTTCTTACCGGATACAGAACCGTAAATGAGTTTATTCTCAATCGGCTTACCGTCATTTACCTTGATTTCAACCGTTTCGGTATCCTGACCGGCATACTCGAATGTGAACGGATACTGTGTGTCGGAGAGGATATAATGCTCATCTGTGGCAATTTCCTTGACATAGTAGCTGCCAAATGGAAGGTCTGTATTTGCAGTCGCTGCTCCGTTTTCATCAAGCGTGATAATCTCAATCAAACCGTCAGCCGGGATAGCTGTTCCGCTTGAAGATACAATATCTTCTTTTGCGTAAAGACCGAAGCTGATATTTTTGATTTCATCATTCTTTCCGATACCAAAGGTTTCATCCTGCTCTAAGATTTTCTCAAGAGAAATCTTCACTTTCTGTCGCTCGTTTACGAAGCTGGTTGCGGTTTCTGTTACCGCTACATCCTGTCCAGCATAAGTGAGTTCTACCGAATGCTTTTCTTTGTTGATGACCATACCTGTCGGTGCTTTGGTTTCAACAACGGTGTATTTACCGAGATAGAGTTCCTTGCTCTTAGCAGTGCCATCCTCATCGGTTGTTACGGTATCTACCACATCGCCCTTGTGATAACGAAGTGTACCGTCCGGTGTAATAACATCTTCATCGGCTGTGATTTCATAAACCGCCCCTGCAAGTCCTTTGACCTTATACACCGGCTGATAAATCACATCTTTATCCTCCTCGCCGGATACACTGACACCGAAAAATGCTTCGCCTGTTTTCTCAACGGAAATCGTACCTTTCTGTGCCATATTCGGCTTGTCCACCTTAATCAATGTGATACCGCCTTCCTGTGTGGAATTTTCTTCTGTTACATCAAAGGAAACAGGAGTACTGTCGAGTACATATCCATACGGAGCCTGAACCTCAACAAGTGAATATCCCTTGCCATAGTCCAGTTTTTCAGGTGTAACAAGCTGACCGTCTGCGTCGGTATAGAATGTGTCGATGGTTGTCGGTGTCGGATAAGTAAATGTCATACTTACTTTGTTACCGGCAGGGTCATAGATTTGGAAACCTGCACCTGCATACGGAATAGTTTTGCCTGTTTCAGCATCTTTCTTTACCACCTTGATATAACTCTCAAAGTTGGCATTGTTGATGAGATAACGGTAGGTCTGTCCGTCCTGAGAAATGAAAACATCAAAGTCTTTCATAAACTCACGACCTTCCCAACCTTTAGTCTGATGAACGGTATATACGCCGTATGGCATATCCTTTGTCTGAGCAAATCCGTTTTCATCGCAAACTATGGTATCTCTTTCATCTTTGTCGGCTTTTTCAAATGAGCCGGAAGATTTCAGATACACTTCAAATTCAGCACCGTTTTCCAGTGTCTCAATCTTGGTTTCCCCATCATCGGTATGTTTGATGATAGCGATATTGCCTTTCATAACCTGCTCTGTCACGTCATTTGCCACAAGATTGTGTTCAATCGTAAAGAGTTTTGGCTCTGCACCTACCTTGTGGATTGTCTTATCAAGAAGATACCCCTCGCTCGGTGTGATTTCTCTGATTGTCCAGTCGCTGCCGCAGACATATTCCTTAGTTGTGAACTGTCCGTCGCTGTCGGTTACATACTTATCCACAAGTGTGTCGCCTTTATAAATTCCGTAAACAGCACCGGAAAGTTTAGCGTCGCCCTGAGCAGTGCCTTCTTCTCGGTCGCTCTTTGTTACGGTTACGCTGAACTTCTTCAAGATATTTGTGAAATCACGGTTTGTAACCTCTTTCCACTGAATCGGTGCAGTCTGTTTTTCGGGAACGACATAGCGGATTGCTGTGTCCACTTCTTCGAGCGTATATGGTGTGCTTCCGCTGATAAGAACATCTTTGAATGTTGCTACACCGTTTTTATCGGTAACTGCATATTCATCAACTGCAATGCCTGCAAGGGAAGTACCGTAAAGGTGGAATTTCACACCCTCCACAAGATTATCTTCCGATGATTTAATGACCTGAAGATTACCTCTCTTGAGAACATTGTTGAAGTTTACGGTTGCCACCTGACCAGCAACAACGGTTACTCTGTGGGTTTCCTGCGGAACATATTTGTCAATGGACTGCTCCGTAACGGTATATATGCCCGGCATAAGGTTATCAAGCTGGAACTTACCGCCGTTTGCTGTGGTAACTGTCTGATTTACTCCGTTACCTGAAATAGTGAAATTGATACCATCAACCTTTCCGTCCTCAGATGTTTTCACAATCTGACAAGAACCGTAACTGACTTTCATCTTCACATATCCGGTCACAGGGTCGCTGACTTCCTGAGCATAAGTTACTACATCCTGCACGCTTGAATTTTGACCGTGCTTGCCCTCAGACCATACGACAACACCTCTGCGGACACCGTTTTTCTTACTTGCGGTAATGGTAAATTCCTTACTCGGTGCTTTATCCATTGACACCGTAAGTTTGTTTCCGCTTGTGGAAAATGTTACACCACTAATACTCGCCTTGAAAGCATAATTGGAGAGTACACCGTTTGAGTCTGTAAGGGTTGTAACATATTTGCTTCCGTTCCATTCAAGCTCATTGACTTTCGCTGAACCGCTTGATTTAGTACAGAAGCTCGGCACAACTGTGTGATTCTGCACACTGCTGACCATACTGTTGTAGTAACTCATAATCTTACTGCGAAGCGGATGTTTGGCATTGATAACATCTTTCACATTACTGCAACCACTGGCTGCTTTGTGATTAAAGTTTGCGTCACGCTCGCCTACGACAGTTTCCCAAATAAGAAGCTGTGTTGCATAGGCGTGAGCAATACTGTTTGCCGCACTTTCGTTCTGCGACCTCCAGCTTGTTGAAATCGTTCCTCGATAGCCGTACTGCAAGATACGACCGATAAAGAGTCTGATTTCATCTCCGGAGATAACTCCGTTTGCTGTGATGTTGTTAAAATAATTTTCATCGTATTTGTTCATACTCTGACTGGAACTGAGTGAAACACCCGGTTCGATACAATAGGCAATGTTACCGGAATACGAGCCGATTGCCTTTAAGTTGGTGTGGGTGGAACTGCCGGTATGCCAACCGTTCTTCAAGGTAAGGTTACTGTGTCCCCACACACCGTCGTAATTAGCGTCTCCGTCACGAGGAAAATCAACCATATACACTTCGGTCTTTTCTCCGCTTGCGGCAAACGCTGTACTTGTCCCAATGCTCATAAAGGCACTGAGACCGAGAACCGTCGCCATAACAAACGATACAGCTCTCTTGATTTTCGTCTTTACCATCTAAGTTTCCTCCTTAAAATGAAAGAACGCACCGATTATCTCAGTGCGTCCGATACTGTATTTTATTTTGTTTTTTTAGCAGTAGCCGATATAGATTTCATATTCCGTATCGGATACCTTTTCTGCCCATACGCATACTGCGGTAAAGCCCTCCACATTTTTATACCTGTTCAGCCTGCTTTGAATATCATCCTTAATGCCTGTGCGTTTTGCATTTACAGTGATAGGATTATCCCAACAATCCGTTGCGGTGCTGTCAAGTTCCAAACCAATGCTTTGGGCATAACTCTTGGCGTAATTGACATAGGAATTAACATCAAAACTCGGCTTTACTTCTTCCGTCGGTTTTGGCTGCGTGGGTTTCACTTCTTCCTTAACCGTCGGTGTTTCCGGCTCTGGCTTCGGTTGTTGCTGTGGCTGCTTCTGCTCTTGAGTACTGTCAGGCTTTTTCGTTACATGAACGGATTCATAGCTTTTTGCAGTTTCCGTCTTACTACCTGCCGTAGAAGAAACATCCGACTTTTCCTGCTGACTCGGCTCTGTTGTTGCTTCACTTGATACCGGTTGCTCTGTTTCCGGAACAACACTTGTTGTATCATCTGCTTTTTCTGTTTCGGTCATTGTTTCGGTATTACCAGCCGTAGAAGAAATCCTTTTATCCGTGTCATTTCGTGCGGTTTCTTTCGCTGTGTTACCGTTACATCCGGCAAGCAAAATCATCAAGCAGGCAATCATACAAACCATCCATTTCTTTTTCATAAGCTATCACTCCTTTCGCCTTAATCGTAATCAATCGGGCGAAAAACAGCAAAGGTGCGAATATCCAAACTTTTTATCGTATCAGACATTTTGTTTACACTTCAAATGTGCGAACCCTTTATTAGACAGCTATAAGTTATGAGAGATAGGTATATTCAAGTGAGACAGAATATATCTTTTCAGCAAGTAAACAGTAGGTATTAGGGGGTAGAGTGTGAGAAGGGGGAGTAACAAAATCGGCTATCTGCTGTCACGGTCTGCTCGTTGCCTGAGATACTTGTTGTAATGCTCCAATGCTTTGCAGACAAAATCCTCCGTCTGACTGACGGGAATGTTTTTCGGGATAAGCTGTCTTACTCTGTCGCCCCTTAGCACAATCTTCTCTTTCTGGTTTGGCTTTTCCTCCGACATAATGGCTTGGATAGCTTCGGTTGTGAGTTTACCCTCATCGAAAAACTTTCGCATACGGATAGTCTGGTCGTGAGAGGGAGTTGCGTCGTTCATATCAATCTCGTCAACTACATCACGCTGACAATCTTCGTCAAGATACGACAATTCAACCGCCGGTCGCATTTTAATTCGCCCCTCATCAACAAATTCAAGCAGTTCGGGAACAAGATTTGTAAGGCGAACATAACGCTGAATTTGTGTTTGACTTTCGCCACTCTGTGCCGCAAGTTCTTCTCTTGAATAATTTTGTCCCACTGGGACTAAATTATTTTTCGTAGGTCTGCCTGCTTGTCTTTTCATTGCGTCCAATCGCATTTTGTAGGCAAAGGCTTTTTCAGAGGGAAGTATCTGCGACCTTTGGAAATTACTTTCCACCATTAAAATTGTGGCTTCATCTCGATTAAGGTCAACAACCTCACATCTTAGCGTTTCAAAACCGGCAAGTTCGCTTGCTCGTTTTCGTCTGTGACCGGATACGAGTTCATATCTTCCGTCCTCTTTCTGCCTTACCGTTGCCGGTGTAATCACTCCACGCTCCTTGATACTCTCGACAAGCTGTTGCATATCTTCATCGTCCCTGACCTTAAACGGGTGGTCGGGGAAATCGTCAATCAGCTCTAATGGAATATCTCGGATTTTAGAAAGTCTTTCTTCCTCTCTCTATGCCTGCGTTGTAAAAAGGTCATCGAGCCTCGTGAGAGTGAAGTCGCTCTTTCTTCCTGCCATCGGCTAACACCTCCTTCGTAAATTCGGTGTATGCCTTTGACACCGTACTGTTTGGCTCATAAGCAAAAATGCTCTTTCCTTTGGAAGAAGTTTCTGCGGCTTTTACAGCAATCGGAATAGATGTGCGATACAGCTTAATCTGATTTCCGAAATTCTCCCGCAAAGCTTCCACCGTACTTTTGGCGAGGTTTGTGCGGTTATCCACCAAAGTGAGAAGCATACCGTCTATCTTAATATCCTGATTGATATACTTCTTGACTTTTGAAATGGTCTGCACAAGCTGGGTCATACCCTTAGCCGGCAAATACTGTGCCTGCACCGGAATAATCACGCTGTCTGCCGCAGATAGAGCATTGAGTGTTACCATACTCAGTGAGGGCATACAGTCAATCAGAACAAACTCATATCTGTCTTTGACCTGACTTAAATAATTCCTCAAAGTGGTTTCTCTGCTCATAGCGTTCATTAGGTTATATTCCATCGCCGAAAGTTCAAGGTTCGCCGGTAAAAGGTCAACACCTTCCTCGTGGTGCAGGATACCGTCTGTCGGGTCATTCATCGTTTCACTAATCACATCTGTAAGTTTCGTTGCAAGCGTGATACCCAAGTTATCCGTATCTCTCCAACCGAGACAGGTGGTTAAATCTCCCTGTGGGTCTGCGTCAATGAGCAAGACTTTCTTACCCTGCATTGCAAGACCAACACCAAGATTAACCGTTGTCGTTGTCTTTCCGACTCCGCCTTTTTGATTGCATATGGCAATCGTTTTGCAGTTTGACACCTCTTGCGTCCTCCTTTCGATTTATTCATAGCCAATAAAAACGGCTATGTACTTGACCGTTTCATTTTCTAAACGGTCGTGGCAATATTTATTCTCAATATCCCTTGCCAAGCATATCGCTTTCGGGAAGTCATTAAGGAACAGACTGCTTATCTGTATCATAGGA
Source organism: Eubacterium sp. OM08-24 (assembly GCF_003438075.1). Lineage (GTDB taxonomy): Bacteria > Bacillota > Clostridia > Oscillospirales > Acutalibacteraceae > Ruminococcoides. The sequence goes on from NZ_QSTA01000010.1 coordinate 65,036, forward strand.
ATCTAACCTCTGCCGGGTACTCCGCCAGCTCCGTAGAGAAGTATCATTATCTTTCTGACCGTCATCGCCATATCGGTTGCAATCCGATACTCATAGCAGGAGTTCTCGCTGTTCTGAAATTTTCAGAAGTTTCGGCGTACCTACTAAAGTGGCTATCATCAGAATTAAAGTCTTAACGACCTGTGTATTCAGTTGTCAAAGAACAAGTGAAAAGGCTTCCGTTTTCATCATCAGGAATTAACCCCTTCACTCATTGCACAAAAGGCTTCATTTTGGACACCCAAAATCGCTGCTTTTCCGAAAAAATTTCAAAAAATTTTAGACAACAAAAAAAGCCGCCTGTTTCGGTTAAAAAAACAGACGGCATAAATGCTTGAAATTATTTGATTTTCAGTTTCTTTTTCTTTGCGGACAGCACTTTCAGAAGAACTTCATCTACTGCGTCGGTGTATCTTCCTTGTACTATGAGGTTGTTTTTCAGATTGATAAGCGACTGTAGCACTCTGCTTTGCTCATCATCGGTTAGATAAATGTGATATTTCTTTTCTCTCATCGACTGTTCCTCCAGTTCTTAAATATTTTCCTGATTATCTTAACATCTTCTTCTGTATCGGAAGATATAAATATATGTACGCTCTGAAATGCTGCTTTGATACGCTGTGCATATTCGGGTTCCGCTTCGTTTGGTTTCATCTGCAACTTAATGAGTTTGATTCCACGTTGTTTACAGAGATGTTCCTTTAGTATGTCTATCTTCTCCGAGTCCGTATTCACTTGAATGGCAATCTGCTCCAGTGGGATATATACATCAAGTGGAATGCCGAATAACCTATCAGAGCCAAGTTCAACTTTCAATCCTTTCAAATTGGCATAATAACTGATTACAAGAGCCGGGAACAATGACAGATACTCCTGCTCACATATTCTGCACCCTTTTCCGAGAACAGTACGCTCGTTTATCTTCATACTCCAAGAATGACCGTATCTGCATTGCCACCATGCTCTCTTTGCCGAATTTCTTGAAACTTCTGTCGGTTTTAACTTGTTTAATTCATAATCCCACTCAACAAGCAATTCTCTATCAGTTGTTGCAAGGTCATTGTATCCGGCAAGCACTTCTCGCTCTGCACAGACAGGGCAAACCGTTCCTTTCACACGGGCATTTATAACTGATTTCCACTCGTTTCCACATTTTCTGCAATGCCACCATACATTTTTCCTCGACTTTGCATTGACTTCATCCGGTTGCAGAGGATAGTTTTTCTCTGACCATTCTTTCGCTATCTGTGGGTGTGTACTTTTCAGGTCATTTTTTCCTTTAATAAATATATAGCCACTGCAACAGGGGCATTTACTGCCACCAGAACGAGTAGAGATAAGCGTATTCCATTCATAACCGCAGGTTCTGCACTTCCACCAAGCCTTGCTGTTTGCAAACGCCATAACTTCGGTAGGCTTCTTTTCATTCTTATCAGACCATTCGTCTGCAACTTCCGGGAACAGGGTTGCAAGGTCATTAAATCCTGCAAGCACTTTATTATGGGAGCAATACGGACAGCCTGTTTTGTTGATGGTTCTGCTCTTTACAGTGGCTATCCATTCGTGTCCTAATTTACATTTCCATATCACTTTCTTGTGTGAGCCGATAGATACCTCTGTCGGTTTGATTTCATTTTCCTCTGACCACTCTGAAGCTAATTCCGGCTTCAATGTACTTAAATCGTTAATGCCTGCAACTACTCTTGCACCGGAGCATATCGGGCATTTCTCGCCGTTGGAACGAGCCTTTACGCTTGTTTCCCATTCGTGACCGCAAGCACCTTTCCACCATACTTTCTTATTCGAGCCGAAAGTTATACTGTCCGGTGTCAGTGGTAAATTCTTTTCTGACCACTCTGCAATCAATTCTGGATGTACTGCCGCTAAGCTGTTACTCATATCAAAACCTCCACTTCCTCTGTGATTAAAGTATATGAGGTTTCGGCTTTTTCTTGTAGTTTGCAAATATCCGTAAAAATAGAAAAAGCCCTTTGAGAAAAGATTTCTCCTCTCTCAAAGGGCTTGATAAATGGGAATTTTCAAATTAGTCTTTGCAAATAACCTTTGAACCTTCACCATCAATTACAATTCC
>NZ_QSTA01000011.1 GCF_003438075.1 Eubacterium sp. OM08-24
CTAAATTATTGTTTATCAAAGGGGGAATTTTATATGACAATCAACAATATTAAAGAAAACAAAATTGCCCCATTTGAAATTGACGATATTAAATTGACAAGATTATTTAGCTTTTTCTTACACTCAGCACCAACGATTGATAGTAACTTAGCGTCAAGAATTGATGATGATAGATTGTTAAGTAATTGGAACAACTTTGTATCACGATTTACAAACGGGAGAATATCATTATATTCAGATTCATATTCTTCCGAAAAACTCATACAACAGTTTGAAAGACACGGATTGAGCGATGAATCAGCAGTCAGTCGCAGGTTAAAAGCCATAGTTTGCAAAAGAAAAAACAAAACAGAAACAGATTATCAATGTGTGCTACGCCATTTGAGAAATTCAATAGCTCACGGCAATCTCTATTTATCAAATGCAGGTAATAGAAAATACATATTGTTTGAAGATTATAATAAAAGAGGAAATATTACAGCAAGGATACTTCTATCTCAGGCAGATTTATCATTGCTTAAACAAGAAATAGTGAAATAAAGGAGAAATGAAAATGTCGGGATTATATACCGAAGCTGATTATGAAAATTCAGTAATCGAGCTGTTCAGAAATGATTTGGGATACGAGTACGCATACGGTCCCGATATAGAAAGGGACTTTTACAGTCCGTTGTATGAAGATGTACTCTATGACTGCATTGAAAGAATAAATTCAAACATGCCTATTTCGGCACTTAATGAAGCAATCTTTAAGTTAAAAAACTTTGAAAACGGAGAGCTTGTTCAGAAAAATGCCGTATTTATGGATTATTTACAGAACGGTATTCCTGTTTCCTACTTTGATGACGGAGATGAACGCAGCGGTATAGTATATCTTGTTGATTACAAAAATCCCGACAACAATTCCTTTATTGTAGCTAATCAATGGACTTTTATTGAGAACAGCAATAAACGACCTGATGTAATTCTCTTTTTGAACGGCTTACCGGTTGTACTGGTCGAGCTGAAATCCCCGTCCCGTGAAGAAACGGACGCTTCCGAAGCGTACAGACAGCTCCGCAACTATATGAAAGAAATCCCATCTATGTTCATTTACAACGCAATTTGCGTAATGAGCGACCAGTTGACCTCAAAAGCGGGTACGATCACCTCCGGTGAAGACCGCTTTATGGAGTGGAAAACAAAAGACGGTGACTACGAAAACACGCAGTATGCACAGTTTGATACTTTCTTTGAGGGTATGTTCCAAAAGGCACGACTGCTTGATATAATCAAAAACTTTATTTGCTTTTCTAACGAGGGTATCAACTCGTTTAAGATACTTGCAGGTTATCATCAATATTTTGCGGTCAGAAAAGCGATTGAATCCACAAAACACGCTACCGTTACCGACGGTAAGGGCGGTGTATTTTGGCACACCCAAGGCAGCGGCAAATCGCTGTCTATGGTGTTCTATGCTCATTTGTTGCAAGAAGCGTTAGAAAGTCCAACGATTGTTGTTATCACAGACAGAAACGACCTTGACGACCAGCTTTACGGTCAGTTTGCAAAGTGCAAAGACTTTTTAAGGCAAGAGCCGGTACACGCTACTTGCAGAAAGTTGACAGAAACTTCGGGTAAAAATGATGTCGGATTAAGGGACTGGCTGGACGGCAGACAGGCAAACGGCATTATTTTTACCACTATGCAAAAGTTTGAGGAGTCCCACGAAGCGTTATCCGAACGCCACAATATCGTTGTTATGGCAGACGAGGCGCACCGTGGACAATATGGACTGACTGAAACTGTGGATGAAAAAACCGGTAAGATTAAAATCGGTACAGCTCGTATTATCCGCAACACTTTGCCTAACGCTACATATATCGGCTTTACAGGCACGCCTATTTCTTCAAAAGACCGCAGTACCCGTGAGGTATTTGGTGACTATATCGACATTTACGATATGACACAGGCGGTTGAGGACGGAGCAACACGCCCTGTTTATTACGAAAGCCGTGTAATTAAGCTCAATCTTGATGAAGCAACGCTGCGGCTGATTGATACCGAGTATGATGTTATGTCCGCCAACGCAGACGAAGAAGTTATCGAAAAAAGCAAGCGTGAACTCGGTCAGATGGAAGCAATCCTCGGCAATGACAACACAATCAACTCGCTTGTAAGTGATATACTCGACCACTACGAGAACAACAGAGAAAACCTGCTGACAGGCAAGGCAATGATTGTTGCCTACTCTCGTCCTATCGCTATGAAAATTTACAAGCGTATTTTAGAGCTGCGCCCTGCTTGGACGGAAAAAGTTGCGGTTGTAATGACTTCCGGCAACAACGACCCGGAAGAATGGCGTGAGATAATCGGCAACAAACACCACAAGGATGAGCTTGCAAAGAAGTTCAAAGACAATAACAGTCCTTTGAAAATCGCTATCGTCGTGGATATGTGGCTGACCGGATTTGATGTGCCGTCTCTTGTCACGATGTATGTTTACAAGCCTATGTCCGGACACAATCTTATGCAGGCAATCGCCCGTGTAAACCGTGTGTTCAGAGACAAGGAAGGCGGACTTGTCGTTGACTATGTAGGAATTGCCACCGCCTTAAAGCAGGCAATGAATGACTATACTTCCCGTGATAAGAAGAACTACGGCGATACCGATGTTGCTAAGGTCGCTTATCCGAAGTTCTTGGAAAAGCTGTCTGTTTGCCGTGATAAATTCCACGGATATGATTATTCCAAATTCCAAAACGGCACAGACCTTGAAAGAGCAAAGACTATCAGCGGTGCTGTCAACTTCATTATGGGCAGAGAAAAAATCGACGATAAGGACTCGTTTGTAAAAGAAGCGCTTATGCTTCATCAGGCTTTGTCCCTTTGCTCCTCTATGGTTGATGAGGATGACCGTATAGAAGCAGCGTTCTTTGAGTCTGTGCGTGTACTTGTTTTGCGGCTTGCCAATACAGGCGTAGGCAAGAAAATATCCTTGCCTGAAATGAACGCAAGGATTAACGAACTCTTAAAGCAGAGCATCAAGAGCGAAGGCGTTATCAACCTTTTCTCGGATATTAAAGAGGAATTTTCTCTCTTTGACCCTAAGTTCCTGCAAGAAGTTGCGAATATGAAAGAAAAGAACCTTGCCGTCGAGCTTTTGAAAAAGTTAATTGCAGAGCAGGTTTCTGTTTACCGCAGGACGAATGTAGTTAAGTCTGAAAAGTTTAGCGAGATTATGCAGCGTTCGCTCAATGCGTATTTGAACGGTATGCTGACCAACGAAGAAGTCATTGAAGAAATGCTGAAACTGGCAAAGCAGATTGCGGCAGCACAAAAAGAAGGCGACCAACTCGGACTTACAGCCGATGAGCTTGCTTTCTATGACGCTCTCACGAAGCCGCAGGCAATCAAGGACTTCTACGAAAATGACGAACTCATTGCCATTACTAAAGAACTTGCCGATACTCTCCGCAGAAACAAGACGATTGACTGGCAAAAGCGTGAGTCCGCAAGGGCAAAAATGCGTATGCTCATTAAGAAACTTTTGAAAAAGCACAAGTACCCGCCGGAGGGTATGGATGACGCAGTTCAAACGGTTATGACCCAATGCGAACTTTGGACGGATAATGTAATGGAAGTATAAGTCGCCTGAAGTTGATGATGAATTATTATTCAAGAAAACAAAAAAAGAATACATATTTACAAATTATTGTATAATATGGTATAATTAATTTACATAGCGAGTCATTATTATTAATTTATTCCTTTGGTAAAAAGTGTAAAACTGTTGTTTGGATTAAAATATTTTTATTTTTGAAAGGGGAAAAGTAAATGTCTTACAGAAACAAAGTATATGTGTCTATGGATGCAGACAATGATCTTAGATATTACTACTTAATGAAAGCATGGAAACAAAACGACAACACATCTTTTAATTTTTATGATGCTCACGATTTAAACAATATTTATGATAAAAGTGAAGCATCAATTAAAGCAGGATTACAGGAAAGATTTATGAATACTAAAGTTTTTGTTCTTTTAGTCGGAGATCATACTAAATACTTATACAAATATGTACGTTGGGAAATTGAGCAAGCCATAAAAAGAGAACTTCCTTGTATCGTTGTAAACCTCAATGGTAAAAGAAGTGCTGATGAATCTCTTTGTCCCGCATTGATGAGAGATAATCTTGCTATATATATTAGTTTTAATGCAAAGATACTTCAATATGCTTTAGAAAACTGGCCTGAGTTTGACGAAAAATATCGAAGAGAAGGAAAAATAGGGGCATATTATTATAAAGAGAGCGTATATGAAAAACTGGGGTTATAAACTATATATTCAATACATATTGCCTATAACTAAAAAACCTTTTGTTTATATTTCAACATTATTTGCAATTGTAGGTGGTTATTACACACTCTGTGAAATTGAGCAAAATGTATTTAAAACGGATTTTTTAATTGGTTGTTTTAGAAAACATATCGCTTGTTTTATAATTGTATTTATATTAATTACTATTTGTATTCTCAAAGAAAAATCTGAAAAAAGTTCTTATATTGGCTCGAAAGATACTATTGTTTCTTTGAAATTGGCTAATTTATTAAGCATAAAAAAATCAGCAATAGTTATTCCTACAAATACTACATTTGACACAATAATTAACGACGAATTTATCAGTGTTAAAAGCATTCAAGGCCAATTTCAAAAAAAGTTTTATGGTAACGACTATTCAGAATTAAATAATTCTATTAAAAGCTATTTAGATCAATTTCACGCTAATAGTTTTAGTGTTTTACAAGATCGAACAAAAACTAATACTAAACGTTATGATATTGGGACAGTTGCAAAAGTCACTCAAAGGGGCCAGCATTTTTATTTTTTAGCCGTTGCTGATGTTTCTCCGACCGGTAAACCTAAAAATGTTACAATGCAAAATATGACAAAAGCTCTTGTTGGATTATGGGATTTTCTTTCGCAAGAAGGGCACAATGAGCCAATCACGATACCAGTTATAGGAACTGGTCGTGGTGGCTTACGAGATGGAAAACTTGAGGATGTTGTTCACGAATCTATTTTTTCTTTTATTACAAAAAGTCAGGATGAATTTGTATCAAGAAAAATGACTGTGTGTATATATCCACAATCTCTTTCAGATGCTAATGTAACTTGGGAAGACTTATGTGATTATTTACAATGGCAATGTAAGTTTAATAATGAGAATATACGAAAAGCACAGAATTCTTCAGTTCACGGAAAAGGTATTACTTAAGATTTATTACTTTAAAGTATTGATACTAAACAAGCGCTATGGTATAATATCATTACTTCGTGGCAACGATATGGCAACAAAAAATCGGATAGCGTATGCTTTACCGATAATTCAAATAATATAAATACTCTCTGATAAATTTCATAAACAAATGTGTTTAAGTTTAATTTACAGGGAGCGAGTGGGAATAACAAACAGTAATGCCGAAAGCCTGTATTTATGCAGGTTTCCAGCTTTTGTTTTATTAAATGATTTGCTCAATTTGTGGCGGAGTAAAGTTGAGCTTTTTGATAGAGAGTAGTATAAAAGAGAGGGGATAAAAGTGTTTAAGATTGCAATCTTACAAAAAAGAGCCACTAATGCGCAAATAGATAAGAATATTGAAACTATCATTATGGCAATGGAAGAGGCTTCGGTAAACCATGCAGATATTCTATTGTTGCCAGAATGTTTTATTACAGGATATGATTTGCCTATGTCATACGAAAAAAGCATTGCAGATGATGATATAAGAATTGCAATAATATGTGAGAATGCTAAAAAATATAAAATTGGTGTGGTACTCACTGCATTTACAAAAGGTAATAAGCAACCACAAAACTCAGCTTTTGTTATTAATAAGTCGGGCGATATATTAATGAAATACTCTAAGGTGCATACCTGTGATTTTGCAGATGAAAGAAATGTTGAATCAGGTAAAGAATTTAAGGTGTGTGATTTTGAAGGAATACAATTAGGTATTATGATTTGTTATGACAGAGAGTATCCCGAAAGTGCAAGAATACTGATGCTAAAAGGTGCTGAAGTTATTCTTGTCCCAAATGATTGTGGTTCTATGCAACCAAGAATCAGAGCACTTTCTACAAGAGCATATGAAAATATGGTTGCAGTTGCTATGGCGAATCCGAATGGAGATAACGCCGGATGTTCTTGTGCATTTAGTACAATTTGTTGGGATGAAAACGGAAAGTGTGTTGATAACACAGTTTTGTTGGCTGACGATAAAACTGAGGGGATTTTTTATGCTGAGATTGATATGGAAGATATAAGAAAATACAGAAATCGAGAAATGTTAGGAAATACATTTCGTAAAGTAGAGGCGTACGAGCAATTACTAAGTGATGAAATCAAGCCACCTTTTATAAGAAATGGTCAGAATAGATAATTATGTAGGAGTTTGTTTTTTGCCGTTAGAATTAAAAAGAAGAATGGTACAATTTTAAAAGAACAATTCTTTAAAAATACGGTCATAAATTTTATCTTTAAAAACTAAACTTTGCGTCAGATAATAAAAAATCCAAAGTCGATTTTAGTCGGCTTTGGGTTTTTGTTTATTCGTTATATGGTTTATAATAGGTGTCAAGTATTAGCTTGTAGAACTCGTCTTCGTTTATATGAAACTCTGTATATCGCTCGCCTTTTTTTAATTCACCGGGTACAGATACCATTGTCATATTCATACCGTTGTGGCTGAGCATATTCTGCGAAAGGTAACATATTTTAGACGGGTTTAGGTTCGTGCATGAGTATGGGGCAGAGGCGTTGAACAGACTTACAGGAGTTGTAATATCCTTTTTGGTCTGCGCAAGAACCGTATTCATAAATGAATCAAGGTAAACCTGCTGTCTTTGCATACGCTTGCTGTTTGCGTCAACACTTTCGCTATCTCTCACACGAACAAAATTTTCGGAGTCTTTGCCCTCAAGATGATAGCTTTCGCCTTCTTTAAAATCACCTATCGTTTCGGGAGATACGACATCAACTCCGCCGACTGCATCATTGATAGCTGAAATTCCGTCAAGGTCAAGCGCAAAATATGAATTAATGGGAATATTGTAGAAAAGTCTTTCGACCGCTGTTACGGTGTTTGCACAGCTTGAATCTTTACCGTTACCGTAAGCGTAGGCAAGACAAATCTGCTCATTTACTGTTTCTACATAATAACCGCTTGCCGAATAAACCGCAACATCGGTCATTGTATCTCTTGAGATATTAATGAGTTTTGTTTCGCCTGTTGAAGTGTCTATCGCAGCAAGAATGAGCACATCGGCTTGTCCATTTTCGCCTTTAATATTGCTTGCACTGTCAAAAGTGGACTTATCTACACCCATACAGAGAATGCTCGTCATACTATTGTTAAATTCATAGGTCTGTCCGTTATACACAACATACTGACCGCCGTTTTGCACAACGACATTTGTCGGAGCGGATATTATGTTGGTATTATTAAGTAGCTCCTTTGAGCCGTTGTAGACAAACCAAACAAGCAGTCCGCTAACTATAATTACAAGAGAAAGAATTACGCTTGCAATCGTGAGAATTACTCTCTGCCATCTTTTAAAGCGCCTTTTCTTTTTCTTCATGACTTTTCGCTTTTTTTTAATAACTTTTTTTTGCTCTTTAGAACCCATTGCAGGATGAGTGCTTTTTACGAGCTCATCGTATTCCTGTAAATATTTTTCGTTGCCTGAGCTTTTTGTACTGCACTTATGAGCACTTCCTTTTGCAGGGCGTGAGCTTTGCACCAGCAGGGTATCTTCGGCATTTTCTGTATTTGAATGATGATGGTGGTGATGATGATGACTATGACTTCTATGAGCCTTAGTGAATATATAATCATCTATATCATCATTTATACTGCGTTCGGCATATTTTACCTCGCCGAGTTCACCGTCGCTTGCCACGCCCTCCTCGGTTTGAGGTGGCAATTTGCTTGAGTAGCTGTATATATCATCAAAGTTATTAGTTTTGTTGTCAGCAGTATTTTCCGCATTACTGCTGTTTTCACTGCTATTTTGTGAGTTCATCCTTTATTAACACCCCCTGTAAAAGAAGTCTTCCTTCACCCGAATTTAAACAGGTGCTGAGTGTAACAATTTTATCGTTTGTTGTCAGCTCAAGATTATCTCTTACAACTTTTGTGAATGACCTTGGATTCTGTATATAATCAAGGTACTCCTGAAATACCTCGTCCTTATCAAAATCAAAGGAGTTCATAATGTGTCTGTCATCATATGAATATACCGAGGCGATACGATAGGTTAGTTTGTGCTTAGGTCTGTAAATATAAAAATATTCGTGATTGTTAAAAAAGTCACTATCGGTAAATTTATACAGATCGGCAAACATACTTCCGTCTGCCATATTGTGACCATAGAGCACCGTTACCCTGTCGTGCATATAAATGGAATTGCAGTACTGCGAATATATCGAGCCTGAAAAGCTGTAATTTCCGTAAATATCATGGTCGAGATAAAAATTATCATTACTGTTGCTTCTGCATACTGGATAATTTATATTGGTATCGGGAATATATATCCACGAATAAATTTCATCATTTTGCTTTTGCAGAGAAGTAAAGTCGATAGGATTATCGGCAAGTGCTTCATCTATTGACGGAGTTGTTACTTCGTTTGAAATACTCGGAGCAACCGAGCTTGCAAGATTATTGTATTCCTGCTGTGTTTTTTGCTGAGAATTCATACGGTACATAACATACACAATACAGCAAATAAGCAGAATTATTGTAATGATAAGAATTGTTATTAAAAATTTATTTCGGTTTCTTTTCATAGGTAAATCTCTCATATAATTGTAACAAACATCGACAACAAAGTCAACATTTATCCAATATCATATAGGAATATAGCGTTTATAAGCATTAAAAAACAGCTTCCGTTTTGCGAAAGCTGTTTTAAAAGCAAATTAGTTTGATTTCTTAGACTTAACAATAGTTACGCTGACAGCAACAGCAATAAGTGTTAAGCTGATCATCACATAAGGCATTGCGTTTGAAGGGCCGGTCTGAGGTGATTTGTCAGAAGTATCAGTTGTAACAGACTGTGTAGGTGACTCGCCGTCCTTTGTGTAGTAAGGAGTTACTTTAATATCACCTGTGATAATAAGATCAAGATCTTTATCTGTGAGTGGCTGATCTGTTCTGTAAGGACCGTCGATTACCCAGTGGTCAAAAGTATATCCGGGATTTGGTTTTGGAGTAATATGAACATTCTGGTTACCGTCCTCGTCAATATCTGTTGTAAATTCATAGTCACCGCTGCCACCCGGTGTAGGAACAACAACAACTACATAAACATATGTTCCGGTCGGACTTGGTGCGGCAAATACCGGAACTGCCGCTACAAGCATCAGCACAAGTGCCAACGCAATTGAAACAACCTTTTTCATTGTACTAACCTCCTGTTTAATCCATAATAAATTAAGATAAAGCAGAGAAACCCTACTTTTACATATTCATTATTATATCACAAGTAAATCATAAAGTAAAGACAAAAAAGCAAATAAATTTCGTCAAATATGCTAATATATAATTATTATTGCAACTAAAGACTAATAATATTTACAAATTAAAAAGACCTATTGCAATAGTAGGCAAAAAAATGTATAATTAAGTATATTATGTAAGAAAAAATGTGAAAGGAAATGTATATATGAATATTTCTGAAGTTCAAAATAAAATTCTTGAGTTGAAAAAGGAAAAGGATGTTTGTATTCTTGCACACAGCTATCAGGCAAGAGAAATTTGCGAAATCTCCGATTTTACAGGCGACAGTTACAAGCTCAGTGTAGATGCAAGTAAGGTGAAAAATAAAAATATTCTTATGTGCGGAGTTCGCTTTATGGCAGAAACCTGCAAAATTCTCTCACCCGACAAAACAGTTTATCTCGCTCAGCCGAGCGCAGGCTGTCAGATGGCTGACCAGATGGATAAAGAGATGATTTCTTCTGTAAAAGAAATGTATCCCGATTATGCAGTTGTTGCATACATAAATACTACCGCAGATTTAAAAACTATTTGTGATGTTTGCGTAACAAGCTCATCTGCCGTAAAGATTGTAAGCAATATGCCTGAAAAGAATATTCTTTTCATTCCCGACTGCAATCTCGGCGACTATGTAAGCCGTCAGCTTCCCGACAAAAACTTTAAGCTTTTGCATGGCGGCTGTCCTATTCACGCTTGCGTATCGGCAGAAGATGTTAAAAAGGCAAAGGCTCAGTTTCCAAACGCAGAGCTGCTCGTTCACCCTGAGTGTCAGCCTGCTGTTGTTGACCTTGCAGATTATGTCGGCTCAACATCGGGCATTATGAATTACGCAAAAAACAGCGACAAAAAGGAGTTTATTATCGGTACAGAAATCAGCATTGCAGAGCATTTGCAGTTTGACTGCCCTGATAAGAAATTCCATATTCTTACACATAAGCTCATTTGCCCTAATATGAAAGCTACTACACTTATGGATGTATTTAATTGCCTTAACGGCGAGGGCGGCGAGGAAATTATCCTTGATGAGCAGACTATTACAGACGCAAAGAAATGTATTGACGAGATGATAAGACTTGGCGGTTAAGGAGAATAATATGACCGAAAGGGCATTAATAGCAATGAGCGGAGGAGTAGACAGCTCGGTAGCGGCTTGCTTAATAAAGGAGCAAGGCTATGACGCTACGGGTATTACTCTCAAGCTTTTTGATAATGAAGATATAGGCGAAAAGAAAGAAAAAACCTGTTGCTCGCTTGACGATATTGACGATGCAAGAAATGTTTGCAGAAAAATAGGTATTCCGTACTATGTTTACAACTTTAAAGACAGCTTTAAGGAAAATGTAATAAACCGTTTTATATCGGCATATGAAAACGGATGCACACCTAATCCTTGTATTGACTGCAACAGATATATTAAGTTTGAAAAGCTAATGCAGAGGGCAGACGAGCTTGATTTTGACTATGTTGTTACAGGGCATTACTCTGTCATTGAGTATGACGAGGGATTGCAGAGATACTTACTGAGAAAATCTCCCGATGTAACAAAGGATCAGAGCTATGTGCTGTATTCGCTAACTCAAAAACAGCTTTCAAGAACCTTACTTCCGCTCGGCAAACTCACCAAGCACGAGGTAAGACATATTGCGGAAAAATATCACCTTATTAATGCTCAAAAACATGACAGCCAAGATATTTGCTTTGTACCAGATGGCGACTATGCAAAATTCATTGAGCAATATACGGGCAGAAAGTATGAGTTTGGCGATTTTGTAGATGAAAACGGAAAGGTTCTCGGAACGCATAAGGGCATTATCAGATACACAATAGGTCAGCGCAAGGGACTTGGTCTTGCTTTGCCGCACCCTATGTATGTTAAGGAAAAGGATATTGCAAATAACAAGGTAATTCTTTGTGAAAATGAGAGCCTGTTCTCAAGAGAGCTTTATGCAAAGGATATTAATCTTATAGCATATGAAAAACTCGACAAGCCTTTGCATATAAAGGCAAGGGTGAGATACAACCAGCCCGAACAGGATGCAACCGTTGAGCAGTTGTCGGATAACAGACTGCATATTGTTTTTGACAAGCCGCAAAGAGCTATTTCAAAGGGACAAGCAGTTGTTTTGTATGACGGCGATGTTGTTATCGGCGGCGGAACAATAGAATAATTACAGGCAAAGGCAGTTGGAAAATATACAACTGCCTTTTTAAGTAGCAGAGGGGTGGATAAGGTGCTGATAAAAATAGGTGATTTTGAATTTACGAAATGTTGGGACGGGGTGTTTTATAAAAAATTATCCGATTATCCTAAAATATCGAATTGGAAAATACAGACAATTACAGCGGTTTTAATTGTAACGATTTGAACCGCTGTATATTTTTTGAGATAAAAATAAAAAAACACTTGATTTTCTTTTGAGTGTAGTATAAAATGTGTATGGTTAGTTAAAACTAACCTGTTGAATAAATCATGTGGACTTCCCGAGAATCCTCTACTTCTGTTCACCGGAGGGAGTTGCTAACCTTCCGGAGGGGAGTCTGCGAATACGACTATAAGGAGATTGTTAAAATGGCTTATTTGGAAATTGAAAAAGTTATTGGCAGAGAAATTCTTGACTCCCGAGGAAATCCTACTGTTGAGGCAGAGGTTACACTCATTGACGGTACGGTTGCAAGAGGTACTGCGCCAAGCGGTGCGTCAACAGGCGAGTTTGAGGCACTTGAACTTCGTGACGGCGACAAGTCAAGATACCTTGGCAAGGGTGTTTCAAAGGCAGTAGAAAATATTAATACAGTAATTAACGATACAATAAGCGGTATGGACGCATCGGATATTTATGCGGTTGACAAGGCAATGATTGAGGCTGACGGCACAAAGGATAAATCAAACCTTGGTGCGAATGCTGTTCTTGCCGTTTCTATTGCAACTGCAAGAGCGGCGGCTGCGGCGCTTGATATTCCGCTTTACAGATTTCTCGGCGGTATTTCTGGCAACAGACTTCCTGTACCTATGATGAATATTCTCAACGGTGGCGCACACGCCGCAAACACTGTTGATGTTCAGGAATTTATGATTATGCCTGTCGGCGCTCCGAGCTTTAAGGAATGTTTGCGCTGGTGTGCAGAGGTTTTCCATGCACTTGCCGCTTTACTTAAATCTAAAGGACTTGCTACTTCTGTTGGCGATGAGGGTGGCTTTGCTCCTGACCTTGCAAGTGACGAGGAGGCTATTCAGTATATTCTTGAGGCTGTTAAAAATGCAGGCTATGAACCCGGCAAAGACTTTATGATTGCTATGGATGCTGCATCATCTGAGTGGAAAGGCAGCAAAAAGGGTGAGTATGTTCTTCCGAAAGCAGGCACAAAGTTTACTTCTGCCGAGCTTATTGAACATTGGAAACAGCTTGTAGAAAAGTACCCGATTATTTCTATTGAGGACGCTCTTGATGAGGAAGATTGGGAGGGCTGGCAGCAGCTTACAAAGGAGCTTGGCGACAAGGTTCAGCTTGTTGGCGATGACCTCTTTGTTACAAATACAGAAAGACTTGCAAAGGGAATTGAGCTTGGATGCGGCAACTCAATTCTCATTAAACTCAATCAGATTGGCTCGGTTTCAGAAACACTTGAGGCTATCAAGATGGCTCACAAGGCAGGCTATACCGCAATTTCTTCACACCGCAGCGGCGAAACAGCAGATACAACTATTGCAGACCTTGCAGTGGCACTTAACACTTGTCAGATTAAAACAGGTGCTCCAAGCCGCTCGGAGCGTGTTGCAAAGTACAATCAGCTTTTGAGAATTGAGGAAGAACTCGGCGAAAGCGCAGTTTATCCACAAATGAATGCTTTTAATGTTAAAAAGTAAAATTTTTATCTTGCATTAATAGTAATTAAGAGAGAGCAGGTAGCATGCAGCTGTCTGCTCTCTCTGTTTGTGAGGATTATATGGCAAGAATGTTTTGTTATGTTTAATGCCGAAGAAGTATTTTTAAATTATGGTTTAGCGCATAGCTTTAGCTAAATAATTTTAAAATTTAGGTCAAGCCTTTTTAAAGGCTTGCGGGTTTGGGCAGCGCCCATAAAAATCTTCCGATATAACAATTCCTCGGGCGCAAACAGCCACGCTGTTTGCGTGATTGTACTTAGTTTGAAAAAACAGGCGACAGCCTTTTATAAAAGAAATTATTAACTTTTCATTATATATAGAATGGCTTTCTTGTTGCTATCGCATTTTTAAAGGCTAACGCCGTTGTGTTCAAGCCGCCAAACAGCAAGCTGTTTGGCTATCGTCAGACTGCATAAACGGAAAGTATTTGTGGGCTTTGCCCACACCCACGACCTTTGAAAAGGTCGACCAAACTTTTATAATTAATTGGCAAATCAATTTGCTAAACCATAATTTATCCCAACTTTTGATAAAGAATTTACTTCCAAACTTCTTCTGCAATTTCTTTTACAAGTGCGAGCTTTGCCCACTGCTGTTCTTCGGTGAGCTTATTGCCGATCTCACAAGACGCAAAGCCGCACTGCGGGCTAAGGTAAAGTCTGTCAAGCGGAATGTACTTGCTTGCCTCGTGTATTCTTTCGATTACTGTCTGCTTATCCTCAAGCTTTGGCGACTTTGTTGTAATAAGACCGAGCACAACCTTTTTATTGCCACTTACATATTTTAAAGGCTCAAAACCGCCCGAACGCTCATCGTCAAATTCAAGATAATAAGCGTCAACATTTTCTCTGCCAAACAGCGGCTCTGCCACAGAGTCATACGCACCGCTTGAAAAATATGCCGAGTGATAGTTTCCTCTGCAAATGTGGGTTGTAATAGTCAAATCATCAGGCTTTCCCTCAATAGCAAGATTGTTTACCTTTAAGAGTTTTTCCTTTATATCGGCAAGGTTGTTTTCTTTGCCATAACGAATTACACTGCCCTCGGCAACAAGAACACCCCATGTGCAGTCATCAAGCTGTATATTTCTGCATCCTGCGTTATACAGGTCATTTATAACCTTTTTATAGCCGTTTGCAATGTCTGCGATAAGCTCGTCATCTGTTGCATAAAATTTTCGTGTGGCGTCTATATTTGCAGGAATAATCATCTGCTGAAAAAACTGAGCAGGTGCAGGAATAGTCTGCTTTGCCACTGCGTTTTCGTCTTCAAGTGCCTTTACAAATTTATAATGTTCAACAAACGGGTGGCTGTCCACAGAAATTTTGCCTGTAAGCCATGTATCGTCAATCAATGCAGGCTCGCCATGAAAAGCAACGCCTTTTTCGGTCTTTTTGTGGGCAACGCCGTTAAATTCCCACATAAAATCGAGATGCCATGTTGCTCTGCGAAATTCTCCGTCTGTAATTACCTTATAGCCAAGCTCCTTTTGCTTTTTAACAAGCTCCGTAATCGCCTTGTCCTCTACGGCTGTAAGCTCTGCCTTTGTAATACTGCCTTTTTCAAAATCCGCTCTTGCTTTTTTAAGATAATCAGGTCTTAAAAAACTTCCTACATAATCAAATCTAAACGGTGCATTTGTTTTACTCATAATATTACCTCCGATTTCTTTTTACATTAGTATAAAGTAATATCAGCTATTTGTAAAATACATAAAAAGTGCAGTTGGCTATAATTTAAAACTATAACCAACCGCACCTGTTTAATTAAAATATCAATTCTTGTCATCTGCATTTGCAGAGTAAACATCGGCTATTTCATTTATGGAGATATAGGCTTTCGGGTCAATATCGTGTACAAGTCTTTTCATTTTATCAACTTGAAAACGGTTTATTACAAAGTAAATCATTGTCTTTTTGGAACCTGAATAGTAACCCTTGGCGTCTATCATAGTAATACCGTTTTCAAATGTTTGCGAAAGTTTCTCACAAACAGCATCTGACTTGGTTGTAATAATAAAAGCGCCTTTTGCACGGTCAAAACCCTCTACAAAGAAATCTATCATTTTAACAGCCACGGCATAAGTTACTATGGAATAGAGCGGCAATATCCAACTGCCTATTACTATGCCGCAAATGATATAGAGAATTACATTGTAAATCATAATGAATGTGCCTATGCTTAAGTGAAGTTTTTTTGCAAACATTACGGCGAGAATATCTATTCCGTCCATAGCGCCGCCAAAGCGCATTGCAAGACCGCTACCGCAGCCTGAGATAACACCGCCGAATATTGCGCATAAAAACAAATCGTTGCCCGCAAGGGGAGATATAAAGCTGACATCTATTGGCAGAATATCTGTGATTATCCATGCCGCAAGAGAGTATATAATTACAGTGTAAATTGCATATATGGTAAACTTTAAACCCTCTCGCTTAAGACCAAGCAAAAACAGAGGAATGTTTAGCAAAATAAGTATTAATGACAAGCTGCACCACGCAGGAGTCTGCTGAGAAATAAGCATTGAAGTACCCGAAATTCCGCTGTCGTAGAGCTTTACAGGAGCAAGAAATACAACTACTCCAAAGGCATTTATACTGCCTGCAAGCGTTAAGAACAGGAAATTTGCTATTTTTAATTCTTTAAATGTACTGATAAAATTTTTCATTTATGCCTCCTTGTATGTAATGTCACTTAATATATTTGTTTAAGTGATTTAAGAATTTTTTGCAAAGCGGACTCAAATTTAATTTTTTGTGACAAATGTATCCGATACGCATATCTCCTTCCTTGCTTAATGGTATTGAAATAATATCTGAGCCGTTAAGACCGCTGTCAATTACACCACTGCAAACGGTGTAGCCGTTAAGTCCTATCAGCAGATTAAAAAGCGTTGCCCTGTCGGTTACACGAATATTCTTTTTGCGCTCAACAGTGCTGAAAATTTCCTCGGAATAGTAGAACGAATTGTGCTCTCCCTGTTCAAATGACAAGTATGGGTAGTCTGCAAGTTCCTCCATAGTTACCGAGCTTTTATTTGCAAGCGGATGCTCCGCCGTTACAAAAATATGCGGCTTTGCCACAAAAAGCTCATTAAAGCACAATCCTTTTGATTTAATGATTTTCATAAGTGCGGACTCGTTGAAAGAATTAAGATAAATTATGCCGATTTCACTTTTCATTGCAGAAACATTGTCTATTATTTCATAGGTTTGAGTTTCTCTTATAGAAAAATCATATTCGTTTTGCGGTAGTTCCTTTATCAAATCCACAAAAGCATTCACCACAAAGGCGTAATGCTGAGTAGAAACAGAAAAGCGTTGCTTATCATACGGCGAGGTTTTATAAGCACTTTCAAGCAGGTTGGCTTGTTCAATCACCTGTCTTGCATAGCCTAAAAATTGTTCTCCCTCGTTAGATACAGCAACGCCTTTGTTGGTTCTGTTAAATATTGTGATGTTCATTTCTTTTTCAAGTTCACGAATTGCATTGGTAAGGCTCGGCTGAGAAACAAAAAGCTCCTTTGCCGCCTCGCTTATAGTACCCTTTTGTGCAACCGTTATTACATATCGCAGTTGTTGCAAAGTCATATTGTTATTTCCTTATATAAATTTAATCTTTACTTTTTTGGTAAGAATTTATTACATTATAGCATAAAAAACAGTTTCTGTAAATCACCTGAGTAAAAATAATTATATTTTTTTGCTTGCGTACTTGATATTAATAAATAAATAAGCAAAAAAGTATATAAATATAATTTGATATAATTAAATATCGGATATAGTCAATTTACAAATGGGAATAATGTAAAAAATTTAAACTTTTGTATAGACAACTGTAAGAAATCATAATATAATTAATATTACTGCTGTAATATAATTCTTGTTCGGCAAACAATATAATAAAGGAGAAAAAATATGGGCGGATATATGGGAGTAGCAGCCAAAGAGGACTGCGTTTTTGATTTGTATTTTGGTATTGACTATCACTCACACCTCGGCACAAGAAGAGGCGGTATGGTAGTTTATGATGACGAAAAGGGATTTGACAGGTCTATTCATAACATTGAAAATGCACCTTTCAGAACTAAGTTTGATAAAGATATGCAGAGTATGAAGGGCAGACTTGGCATCGGCTGTATTTCCGACTATGAGCCTCAGCCGCTTATGGTTCGCTCGCACCATGGTACATATTCTATCACAACTGTAAGTAAGATAAATAATACCGATGAGCTTGTAAAGGAGATTTTCTCAAACGGAAATTCTCACTTTCTTGAGATGAGCGGCGGCGAAATCAATCCGACCGAGCTTGTTGCCACACTCATAAATCAGAAAGAAAACCTTATTGACGGCATTAATTATGCGCTCGAAAAGGTAGACGGCTCACTTTCACTTTTGCTTATGAATCCAAACGGCATTTACTGCGCAAGAGATAAGTACGGCAGAACTCCTATTGCTATCGGCAAGAAAGAGGACGCTTTCTGTGCCGCTTTTGAGAGCTTTTCATATAAAAACCTCGGTTACAGCAATTACAAAGAGCTTGGCCCTGGTGAGATTGTTGTTATTACAGATAAAAACTGCGTTACCTTAAAACAGCCCGGAAATGATATGAAAATATGCACATTCCTTTGGGTTTACTACGGCTACCCTGCAAGCTCATACGAGGGAATGAGCGTTGAGCAGATGCGTTACCTCTGCGGTGCAAAAATGGCAAAGAGAGATAATGTAAAGCCTGATGTTGTTGCAGGTGTTCCTGATTCGGGTATTGCACACGCAGTCGGATATGCTAATGAGTCGGGTATTCCCTTCTCAAGACCGTTTATTAAATACACACCAACATGGCCGAGATCCTTTATGCCTACAATTCAGAGCCAGCGTAATCTTATTGCAAAAATGAAGCTGCTTGCTGTTGAGGATTTAATCAGAGGAAAAAGCCTGCTTTTGATTGACGATTCAATCGTGCGTGGCACTCAGCTCAGAGAAACAACAGAGTATCTTTTTGAAAGCGGTGCAAAGGAAGTGCACATCAGACCCGCTTGTCCTCCGCTTGTGTACGGCTGTAAGTACCTTAACTTCTCACGCTCGTCATCTGAAATGGATCTTATTACAAGACGAGTTATTGAAAGACTTGAAAACGGCAATGTTACCGATGAAGTTTTAAAGGAATACACAAATCCCGATTCTGAGAAGTACGAAAAAATGGTTGACGAAATCTGCAAGGAGCTCAAGTTTACTTCACTTCGATTTAACCGCCTTGACGATATGCTTGATTCCTGCGGTATTGATAAATGCAAACTTTGCACATACTGCTGGAACGGTGAGGAATAATTTATATTTTTATCAAAAGGGCAGTATTTACTGCCTTTTTGTTGTTTAAACGATATGGTTATGAATATTTAGAATATTTAGAAAATTTTAATAAATGACAGTTTAATTTAATTCTTGCATATGTTATAATAATCAGTGCTGTTTATTATAACAAAAGTAAAAACAGTCTTTTATGTGACAGATTGTTTTTGTATTAAAAGTTACGGAGTTAAAAATGGGTAGGAATAATTTAATAAAATCTAACCGTAAGGTTATAAAAGAGGGTATCCGAGATGGTATTCCGATAGGACTCGGCTATCTTGCGGTATCATTTTCGCTTGGCATTGCGGCAAAAAACGCAGGTCTTAATTTTTTCCAGAGCTTTTTGGCGAGCTTGCTTTGCAATGCCTCGGCGGGTGAGTATTCAGGCTTTACCGTAATTGCGGCAGACGCTACATATTTTGAAATGGCAGTGGTAACTCTCATTGCAAATGCAAGGTATTTGCTTATGAGTTGTGCTCTCAGTCAAAGAATGAAAAGCTCAACCTCGCTCATTCACCGACTGCTGCTTGGTTTTTATATAACCGATGAATTTTTCGGAATTACAATTTCCCGAAAGGGGAGTGTGAATCCGTACTATACCTATGGTGCAATCCTCTTTGCAGGGCCATGCTGGGCGGTTGGTACGGCGCTCGGCACGATAGCGGGCAATGTTTTGCCGCTCAGGGTTGTAAGCGCTTTAAGCGTGGCATTGTTCGGAATGTTTCTTGCCATTATTGTGCCGCCCACCAAGGGCAACAAACCTCTTATGGGCATTGTAATAGTCAGCTTTATATTAAGCCTTGCCTTTGCGTATCTGCCTGTAATAAGTGAAATTTCCGAGGGCACAAGGACTATTATTCTTACTGTTGTTATATCTGCCGTTGCAGCCTTGCTGTTCCCTGTAAAGGATGAGGAGGGAAACGAAAATGTCGCATAATCCGTATATTTATATTTTGATAATGGCAGGCGTTACCTTCGCAATCAGAGTTCTGCCGCTTACTCTTGTAAAAAAGCAGTTCACAAATCAGTTTGTAAAATCGTTTCTCTACTATGTGCCGTATGTAACACTTTCGGTTATGACCTTTCCTGCAATTATCAATGCTACCCAAAGTCCCATAGCAGGCGCAATAGCCTTTGCCGCAGGTCTTGTGGCGGCGTGGTTTGACGCAGGTTTGTTTAAAGTATCGGTAATCTGTTGCGTGCTTGTTTTTGTGTGTGAATTTATAATCTGTTAAAAGTAAAATGAAGGTTTGAGTTTTGTAAATTGCATTTTGGCAAAAAATGTAAACAGGCTCAAGCCTTTTTGCTTTATACTTAATAGGTGAAAACAGGGTGATTTTATTGAAATTTACCACTTTAATTCGATAAAGGAATTGTGAAATTGCAATCTGTAAAAATTGGTACAAAATATACCTTTATACACTAATAATCCTACTTTAATTGTTGACAAATTACGATAATAAGTATAATATATACTTATAACAGATTTTGCCTACATTGAAAGGAAGTAATATATCATGGGAAAGCAGAATATTGATTGGGCAAATATCGGCTTTGGCTATATGCCTACCGGTGAAAGATTTGTAGCAAATTACAAAGACGGCAAGTGGGACGAAGGTGCAATGACAACTGACGCAACAATCACAATGAGTGAGTGCGCAGGTGTTTTGCAGTATGCTCAGACTTGCTTTGAAGGCTTAAAGGCTTATACAACTCAGGACGGAAAAATCGTAGTTTTCAGACCTGACCTTAATGCAGCAAGAATGCAGGATTCATGCAAAAGACTTGAAATGCCTGTTCTTCCTGAAAATATGTTTGTTGACGCAGTTTGCAAGGTTGTAAAGGCTAACGCAGACTATGTACCTCCATACGGCTCAGGTGCAACACTTTATCTCCGTCCGTATATGTTCGGTATCGGCCCTGTTATCGGTGTTAAGCCATCAACAGAGTATCAGTTCAGACTTTTCGCAACTCCTGTCGGCCCATACTTCAAGGGCGGCGCAAAGCCAATTACAATCAAGGTTTCTGACTTTGACAGAGCCGCACCACACGGTACAGGTCACATCAAAGCAGGTCTTAACTATGCAATGAGCTTGCACGCAATCGTTACAGCTCACGAAGAAGGCTTTGCTGAGAATATGTATCTTGATGCCGCTACCCGTACAAAGGTAGAGGAAACAGGCGGTGCAAACTTTATCTTCGTTACAAAAGACGGTAAGGTTGTTACTCCAAAGTCAAACAGTATTCTTCCTTCAATTACTCGCCGTTCTCTTATGTATGTTGCAAAAGAGTATCTCGGTCTTGAGGTAGAGGAGAGAGAAGTTTACTTTGACGAGGTTAAAGATTTTGCAGAGTGCGGTCTTTGCGGTACAGCAGCAGTTATCTCACCTGTTGGCAAAATTAACGACCACGGCAAGGAAATTTGTTTCCCAAGCGGTATGGAAGAAATGGGCCCTGTTACAAAGAAGCTCTATGAAACACTTACAGGTATTCAGATGGGCAGAATTGAAGCTCCAAAGGGTTGGATTAAGGTAATTGAATAATTACACATAACTTATAAAATTTGTGCCTGAGTATTATTGCTCAGCCCCTTTTTGTTGTATATTGGGTTATATTCTAAATGTTGGGGTGAAATTCAGAATAATGGTTTAGCGTAAAAAGTTTAGTTTTATAAATTTTACATTGGGGACGGAAACATTTTCTTTTGCCGTACTTTGTTGCCCGACCGAAAGTTGGCTAAACTGCAATTCCCCCACTATTACAAAAGAATTGAATATTATCATAAATAAAAACAGTCCTCAATTTATTTTGAGGACTGTTTAACTTTAAATTATAAAAAATGATAAATAGCCGTAAAGCAGTGAGATTGCCATTCCTGCGAGCACATCACTTATAAAATGCACTCCCGATAGCACCCTTGAAACCATAATAAAAAAGCTGATTATAAGATAAGCAATTCCGAGAGGGATACTTACATACATAAAAGCCATTGCAATTATAAAGGCGCAGGCTGTGTGTCGGCTCGGCATACTTTCTCCGCTTTTGTCTTTGCCAAATACAGACGGTGTGGCAAATTTTTCGTACGGTCTTGCCCTGTTAAATATTTTTCTGAATACGGTTATTATCGCAAATACCGTCATTGGCGACAAAGTGATTCTTGCAAAAATTTTTGCGTCTGAAAAAAGCATAAAAACCGCAAGCACACCGTACGATAAAAACATTACAAATGGCAGAAAGTTGTAGCAGAATTTTAATATTGCATTACACAACTTATTTCTTTTAAAGAAACTAACCATATTAATATACATTTCCGCACTCACAACAATCACCCAGTTTTAACATTCTTATGCTATTTTAACACAATATTTACACTATTTCAACATTGTATTTTTCAAACCAATAGTCAAGCTCAATAATATATGCGAGTATCTGCGGTGCTTTCATAAGCTGACCGTACCATGGTGTGGTTATGCTGTCGGGATTTTCCGCTATTTTCATTATGCTGTCTTTGTTGAGCATTTCGGTGAGAATATTTTTCTTTTGCAGAATATTCTTAACTCTTTCTTTACAAATATCAAAGTAAATCGGATTATGCGTTTTTGGATAAGGACTTTTCTTTCTCCAGCATATTTCATCGGGCAAAATATCTTCAAAGGCTTTGCGCACAATTCCTTTTTCTCGGTTATTGTAGGCTTTGATTTCCCAAGGCATATTGTACGCATATTCCGCAAGCCTGTAATCGCAGAACGGCACACGCACCTCAAGTCCGTTATACATAGAGCAACGGTCTTTTCGCTCAAGCAGGCATTGCATAAACCAGTAAAAATTGAGATAAAACATTTCTCTCATTCTTGCGTCAATTTTTGAATCGCTTTTCAACTTTGGAGCAAGATTAATTGTGTCGAGATACTTTTGCCGTACATATTCTGCACCCTTTGGCAAAACTCCTTCTTTTAATATTGATGAGCGGACATCCTGACTTTTTGACCACGGAAAATTATCTTCAAATAGAATTTCTTTATTGTGGTACCACGGATAACCGCCGAAAAGCTCGTCGGCACATTCGCCCGACAATGCAACGGTATAGTCCTTTTTTATTTCTCCGCAAAACAGCAAAAGCGAGGAATCTACATCAACATACCCCGGCAAATCCCTTGCGATTACGCTGTCATACAGTGCATCTGCAACCGCCTTATTGTCAAGTATAATTTCTCTGTGCCGACTGTCGGCATTGCGTGACATAAGCGATATATATTCAAAATCCGCATTCGGCTGAAACAGGCTTTTTTGAAAATATTTCTCATTGTCACGATATTCAACCGAGTAGGTGTTGATTTTGCCGAGCTTATTTTCCTTGTAGTATTGCGAGGCGGTTTTTACTATGATACTGCTGTCAAGACCGCCCGAAAGGAAAAAGCAAAGCGGCATATCGCTCACCAGCTGACGATTTATAGCATCTGTCAGCAAGTACCTTGTTTTTTCTATACTCTGCTCAACTGTGTCTGTGTGTTCCTTTGCCTGTATGGAAAAGTAAATTTTCTTTGTCAGCTTTTTATCTTTATAATAAGCCATTTCCCCCGGCTTTAATTCCTTAACCCCCTTAAACACTCCGCACGATGGTGTTCGGGCAGGTCCTAAAAAGAAAATTTCGTAAAGTCCGTTTTCGTCAATTTGAGGTTTTACCGCCTTGCTTGCAAGCAAAGTTTTTATTTCCGAGGCAAACAGAATACCGCCGTCATATTCATAATAAAACAAAGGCTTAACACCGATTTTGTCACGACACAAAAACAGGCTGTTTTCGCTTACATCGTATATCGCAAACGCAAAAATACCGTTGAGCATATCGGCGCATTTTTCCTTGTATTTTATATATGCTTTAAGCACAACCTCTGTGTCGCTGTGACCTCTGAAATGGTAGCCGCTCGCTTTCAAATCTTCTCTTAGCTCGTCAGTGTTGTAAAGCTCGCCGTTATATACAATTATATAGCTTTTTCCTCTGTGCCTTGCCGCCATAGGCTGTTTGCCGTTTTCTTTATCAATTACTACAAGCCGCCTGTGCAGCAGGGCACAGCCTTTGTTAATGTAAAGTCCGTTTTCGTCAGGCCCTCTCTTGCTGAGGGTTTGCGACATTTCGTACAGAACAGGAATCTGCTTGCTCATTTCTGTTTCATTGTCAAACCAACCTGCAATACCACACATGTGAAACCTCCGTCAATTATTTCTGTAATTTTTCAGTAAACATAAAAAGCACACCATAAGTGCCGTAAGCACAATTCCCGACAGAGCAGTTCCGCCGTAAACAGAGCCGCCCGAAACCGTACCCACCGAAAATACGCTTTTGGTATCGTAAAAAATAAGCATACCTATATAAGTAAAAGCCGCCGTTAATATTCCTTGAATTATTCTGTAACAGAAAAATATTATTTTATTTATCTTCAGGTTTCCGAGTACCGAGAAAATCTGAAAATGCACGCATATTCCGCCAAATCCTGCCACAAATGCAACCGCCCATACAGGCAGTTCGGCAGAAACGGCTTTTACTCCTGCGCACACCTCAAAAGTAGCGATAATCATTGCTTTTGCAAAATCATCTGTAATTAATGCGGAAATTATCCCCGTCAATGCCGAAAAAGCTATAACAAACGAGCATATCGAAAACATCCCCTTTGAGGCGTCATATACAGACTCAACAACAGATTTTGTGAAATTCATTTTGATTGTTTTATTTGTCTTTGTGCTTACGGTAATTTTGCCCCTGTTTATTATTCTATTCGCAATGCCTGTAATAAGTACCGATAAAATCTGCGAGCATAGCATAATTGTGCCGATTTTTTTATCGTTGTAAATTGACATTCCTATAAAGCTGATAAGAAATCCCGGCCCTGCGCATACCATAAACACCCCCGCTCTTTTACATTCGTCAATATTGGCAGTACCGCTTTTGTAAACTTCGTTACAGCTTTTTGCACCAATCGGATAACCGCCCGTAACCGACAGCAAAAGTATGGGCGCAAAGCAAGGACTTAGTCCGAATACGGTTTTCGTAATTTTGCCAAATGGTTTGCCTAATAAATCGGCAATACCGCTTTTTACTATAAAAGAAGATACCGCCATAAAGGGAAAAAGCGAGGGAATAAGAACATTCAGGCACATTTCAATTCCCGAAAGCGCACCGTTTGCACATTCTTTTGAAAAAACCAAAAGCATTATACACACTATAATTATTCCGGCTGAAAGCACAACAGCCGCCGGTTTGTGAAAATTTGCCTTTATAAACATAGCAATCACCATTAATATATATGTATCACTCTGCATAAAAATAATAATAAAGCGTTGAATTGGGAGAGATATATTTTGCAGAGAAAAAGCGATAAGCCTAAAAATCAATCGGCAAATTCAATAGCGCTTGACCTTAATTCGGGATTGCCGATACTCGATATGCTCGGCAACAGGCGAATAACTATTGAGGGCTCAACGGGTGTGCTCAGATATGAAAGCGAAAATATCAAGATTAACACAAACAAAATGGTAGTGTCGGTATGTGGCAGAGGTCTTACGGTAAAGTGCATTTCTGCCGTTGATGTGGTTATAGAGGGATTTATAACAGGAATTGATTTTATTACATAAAGCGAGGCGGTAATATGCTGTTAAGGCTTATCAGGTGGAGCAAAGGCTATGTTGATTTTTCGGCATACGGAAAATTTCCCGAACGGTTTATTAATCTTACTACCCGAAACGGAATAAATGTGTGGAATTTAAAGCCTGTTCAAAACGGCTTGACCGCCACAATGCAGGTTTACGATTACAAAAATATACGCAGTATTGCCTCAAAATCAAAACTCAGAATGCGTGTTACAGGCAGGCATGGACTTCCGTTTTACGCACAACGCTACAAGCAAAGGGCAGGACTTCTTATCGGCGCTGTTATCGGTATAGTTTTAATTGCTGTATTGTCAAAATTTATATGGTATATTGACGCACCGCCTACAAAAAGCCTGAGTACCTCGCAGATACTTTCGGCGCTTGAGGAAGATAATGTAAAGGTCGGTTCGTATATCAATTCTATTGATACCGAAAATACAGAGCGAAAGCTGATTTTGAAAAACGAACAGATAGGCTGGATAAGTCTTAATATTATGGGCAGTACAATGAGTGTTAATATTGAGGAAAAAGCACCAAAGCCCGATACTCCCGACTTTAAAACGCCCTGCAACATAAAAGCTAACAATGACGGTGTAATTACAAGCATAAAAACCGCAAGAGGAGAAACCAAGGTGATGAAAGGCAGTGGAGTTGTAAAGGGAGATTTGCTTGTAAGCGGTATAGTTGAAACTAAGCAGGAAACAATAGAATATGTGCACGCAAGTGCAGAAATAATGGCGGATGTAATATATAAAAAGGAATATACCATACCCCAAAGCTATGAGTATTATTCGCTGACCGGCAACCGAACAGACAGATATATGTGCGGTATTCTTAATTTTTACTTTCCCTGTTCGCTTAGTTTTAAGTCATACGATGACAGCGTGTTTGCAAGCCGTAAAGAAAAGCTGAGCTTTAACGGCACAAACATACCGATAGAATTGATTACACAAAGTGAAACAGAGGTAAGCAGAACTGAGGTTAATCTTGACAAAGCGACACTTGATAAAAAAATACTTGCTCAGTCTATGCTATATGAGGTGTTTGAAAAGCCCAAAAGCAGGCTTGTAAGCAGAAAAATTACCACAAAAACAGGCAGTGACAGCATTATTGCGGAAATCAGCTATATTTTTAACGAAAATATTGCACAAACATCAGAATTTAGTGTGACAGATTAAAATATATGTGGTATAATTAACCTATCAGATTATTATAGGGTGGTATTATGCGGATTTTATGTATAGGCGATGTCGTGGGCAGTATCGGTTGTCGCTTTTTGCGTGAAAAATTGCCGACATTAAAAAAAGTAAAGGGTATAGACTTTGTTATGTGCAACGGAGAAAATTCGGCAGACGGCAACGGAATTACGCCGTCATCGGCAAATTATCTTTTGGACAGCGGAGTCAATGTAATTACACTCGGCAACCATTCGTTTAGGCGCAAAGAGGCTTATGACTTTATTGATGAAAATCCGTTTATAGTTCGTCCGGCAAATTTTCCAGATTCAACTACTCCGGGAACGGGTATAAAAAATATTGATACGGGAAGAAAAATCATTACCGTTATTAATATTATGGGCAATACATTTATGGATAATAACCTTGACTGCGCTTTTGCGTGTGCCGACAGTATGTTGAAAAAGGCAGAGAGTAATATTATTATTGCAGACTTTCACGCAGAGGCGACAGGCGAAAAAAGAGCGATGGGATATTACCTTGACGGCAGAGTTTCCGCAATGTTCGGCACGCATACTCATGTGCAGACCTCGGATGCTCAGGTATTGCCAAATGGCAGCGGATATATTACAGATGTGGGTATGACAGGCACAATTCAATCGGTTCTCGGCGTAAAAAGCGAGATTATTATTAATAAATTCCGTACAAAATTGCCTGCAAGGTTTGACCTTGCGGACGGCGACTGCAAAATGGAATGTGTACTTTTTGATATTGATGACAAAACAGGCAAAACTTTGTCGGCAGAGTCATTGAGAATTGAATAAGGTGACTAAAATTATTATTTTACTAAATTTTTGCGATTTTCTCTTGCAAAATTTCGCTCTAAAATATATAATAACTATGTCTATGAATTAATTGTATTATAAAGGATGTGCTCGCAATGTTTAATGGCGAAATCTTAAAAAATGCGATAATTTCCGGTGCGAATAATATAAGCACTCAGAAAAATCAAATCAACGATCTTAACATTTTCCCTGTTCCCGATGGTGATACAGGTACAAATATGTCTATGACAATTATGGCTGCCGCAAAGGCTCTTGCCGATTATGACGGCGATGATGCGGGCGAGGTAGCACAGATTACAGCCTCAGCAATGCTCAGAGGTGCAAGAGGCAACTCAGGTGTTATTACTTCTCTTATTTTCCGTGGCTTTGCTCAGGGATTAAAGGGAATGAAAGAAGTAAACGGCAAAAGTCTTGCCGCAGCTCTCGGTATCGGTGTTGACGCAGCTTACAAGGCTGTTATGAAACCGACAGAGGGTACAATTCTTACAGTAGCTCGTATGGCATACGAGGAGGGCGTAGAGGCGTCAAGAATTAACTCAGACAGCCTTTATGTATGGCAGTGCATTTGCGATAAGGCAAACGAGGCACTCGCTATCACTCCTGAGCTTTTGCCTGTTCTTAAAAAGGCAGGCGTTGTTGACGCAGGCGGCAAGGGACTTTGCGTTATATTTGAGGGTATGCTTTCTTATTTCAAAGACGGTGTAATGGTTGAGTACACTGAGAAAAAGGAAGAGGCTACTGTTGACAATTTTGAGAGTGCAACCGCTGAATTTGACGGTGATATTGAATTTACTTACTGCACAGAATTTATTGTCGGCAGAAATATTGAGGACGCTCCCGATCCTGACGAGCTCAGAGCTTATCTTCAGACTATCGGTGACTGCGTTGTAGTTGTTAATGATGAAGAAATTATAAAGGTTCATGTTCATACAGAGCAGCCGGGTAAGGCGCTTACTAAGGCACTTTTATTCGGTCAGCTTTTAACCGTTAAGGTTGAGAATATGAAGGAGCAGCACAAAAATGCTAAGACTGCCGCTAAGCCAAAGAAAGAAATCTTTGAGCCGGCAGAGCCTGTTGAAGATTTCGGCTTTGTTGCTGTTGCGGCAGGCGAGGGATTAAAGAACCTCTTTAAGGATTTAGGTTGTGCTAATGTTGTATCGGGCGGACAGAGTATGAATCCGAGCACAGATGATATTTATGCCGCAATAATGGCTACACCTGCTAAAAATGTATTGGTGTTCCCTAACAACAAAAATATTATTCTTGCAGCCGAGCAGACTGTACCGATGGTTAAGGACAGAAATGTTGTTATCGTTCCTACAAGAACAATTCCTCAGGGTATGACAGCACTTCTCAACTTTGACTCTGAAATTTCACCCGAAAGCAACGCTCAGCTTATGATGGACGCCGCAACAGGCGTTGGCACAGGTCTTGTAACTTTTGCAGCAAGAAACAGCGAGTTTGGCGG
This sequence comes from Eubacterium sp. OM08-24, assembly GCF_003438075.1. GTDB lineage: Bacteria > Bacillota > Clostridia > Oscillospirales > Acutalibacteraceae > Ruminococcoides. The sequence goes on from NZ_QSTA01000011.1 coordinate 28,907, forward strand.
TAAGAAAATCAAAGAGGGCGACATTATCGCTCTTGAAAATGGCAAACTGACTATTACAGAGAAAAATCCTGTTAAGGCAGTTGTTAAGCTCGCTAAGAATATGGTAACTCGTGATACTTCATTCATCACTCTTATTTATGGTAATGAAATCAGCGAGGACGATGCAAATCTTGCATTCAACGAGCTTTCAGATAAGTTCGGTTCACGCACAGACATTACTCTTGTAAAGGGTGATCAGCCGGTTTATTACTTTATCCTCAGTGTAGAATAATTCTGTAAGCGTTTGAACTTGCCCGGTGACTGAGATAAAAGTAGAAAGTGATTTGTAAAGGGCGTGTCATCACGCCCTTTTGTTGTATTCGGTGGTACTATGGCATCTCTGTATAAAATTTCTATTGATAAATTAAACGGAATAGGCAAAAAAAGAGCCGAGCTTTTTAATAAGCTGGGCATTTACAGCATTGGCGATTTACTCAGCTTTTATCCTAAGGGTTACGAGGATTGGAGCAATACCACCAAAATAGAAAGCGTGCAGGACGGTATGAATGTCTGCATAAGGGCGGTTCTCGGAACTCAGATAAGAGATGGTGTATTGCCCGGCGGACGCATAATTTCAAAGGGTATGGTATATGATGATACAGGCACTTTACAGCTTGTGTTTTTCAATAACCGATACATAAGCGCCATGATTCACGCAGGTGAGGAGTATTTTTTTTACGGCAGGGTTACAGGCGGCATTGGCGGTTGGCAAATGATTTCTCCAACCTTTTCTCCTGTCAGCGAGGGAACTAAAATTCACCCTGTATATAAACAGACAGTGGGTCTTAATTCAAAAATTATCGCAAATGCTGTAAAGCAGGCAGTGTCTTATTTGCCCGAAAAGGTAAATGATCCGTTGCCCGAAAGTGTACGCAGTACATTTTCTCTTTGCAATTTAAAATTTGCCATACAAAACATTCACTTTCCCGAAAATTCTGAGGCACTCAGTCAGGCAAGGAAAAGGCTTGTTACGGAGGAGCTTTTGGTGCTTAATCTCGGTATGCGCTCGCTAAAAGAGCAAAGCCGAGGAGAGAGCGGAGCAGATATTACAAAAAGCTATTTTGATGAATTTAAAGAGCTGTTGCCGTTTACCTTGACAAATGCGCAAAGCAGAGTTGTAGGCGAGTGTATCTCGGATCTCACAAAGGGCAGTAAGTCTATGAACAGGCTTGTTCAGGGTGATGTAGGTTCGGGTAAAACAGCGGTTGCCGCCGCAGTTTGCCATACGGTGATACGCAACGGATTTCAGGCGGCTTTTATGGCGCCCACCGACATTCTCGCAAGACAGCATTACAAAACCTTTTCTCAGCTTTTTAAGGATACGGATATTAAAACGGCATTGCTGACAGGCTCAATGAAAGAGTCCGAAAAAAAGGCTGTAAGGGCAGGACTTGAGAGCGGCGAAATTTCTTTTGTAGTCGGCACTCACGCCTTGATAACCGAGAAAACCAATTTTTATAATCTTGGATTAGCCGTAACAGACGAACAGCACCGTTTTGGTGTATCGCAGAGGGCAAAGCTGTTGTCAAAGGGAAGTAATCCGCATTTGCTTGTTATGAGTGCAACCCCGATTCCGAGAACACTCGGACTTGTGATTTTCGGCGACCTTGACATATCAATAATTGATGAGCTGCCGCCGTCAAGAAAGCCTGTAAAAACCTATGCAATAAATACGCTGAAACGCAAAAACTGCTATGAGTTCATAAAGAATGAAATAAAGCAGGGCAGGCAGGCATACATAGTTTGTCCGCTTGTTGAAGAGGGCGAGCTTGAAAATGTTGCCTCGGCAGAGGAATATGCCGCAGAGCTTATGCTAAATGACTTTTCGGATATATCCGTAGGCATAGTGCATGGTCATATGAAATCAGCCGAAAAAGACGAGGTAATGAAAAAATTTGCAAATAACGAAATTTCTTTGCTTGTAGCCACAACGGTAATAGAGGTCGGAGTAGATGTTCCGAACGCAACCGTTATGGCAATAGAAAATGCCGAAAGATTCGGACTTTCTCAGCTCCACCAGCTAAGGGGGCGAGTGGGCAGAGGCAAGTATGATTCGTATTGCTTTTTGATAAGCAATAACCGCAATCTCGAAACTATGCAGAGGCTAAAGGTTATGTGCAGTACAAATGACGGCTTTAAAATTGCCGATGAGGATTTAAAGCTGAGAGGTCCGGGCGACTTTTTCGGTGAGCGACAGCATGGACTTCCGCAAATGGCTATTGCGGATTTTGCAGATACCAAAAGTCTTGAGCTTTCTCAAAAAATAGCCGATTTTATTATTTTTAATTATAAAAATCTATATCACGATGATTTAAGACTGTTGAAAGCAGAGGTTCAGCGCCTTTTCTCTTCAAACGGTCAGAATTATCTGAATTAATATATCAGGGAGTATTTGAGTTTATGAAAAGGAAATTTATCAGGGTATTATCGGTGCTTTGTACATTGGTTGTAATAGCTTGTGCATTTGCGCCAACAGCAGCGGCTGTTTCTTTTACAAACAATGTTGCAACTAAATCGGAGTCTATTTTGCTTGTAAATACGGATACAGGTCAGACTGTTTACGAAAAAGAAGCTGACACTAAGCGCTATCCTGCATCTACAACTAAGATTATGACTTACATAGTTGTTATTGAAAATGTTGACGACATTGAAAACACAAGGGTGACCATCAAAAAGGCAGTTCTCGATAAGCTGAAAGGTACAGGCAGTTCAGTAGCTAATCTTGAGGCTCATATAGGCAAAACAATGTCTGTTAAGGATTTGCTTTACAGTATGATGGTGCCTTCGGGAAATGACGCCGCAATGACGCTTGCCGATTATGTAGGCGGTGGCAGTATTGACAAGTTTGTTGATATGATGAATGAAAAAGCCAAGGAGCTTGGGTTAAAGAATACTCACTTTAAAAATCCTGACGGCTTGCACGATGAAGACCATTACACAACAGCAAGAGATATGTATACAATGGCTGCATACGCTTTAAAGCTGCCACATTTTCAAGAAATTACAAATACCACAGAGTATTACTGCGAGGGTGATGACGAGCCACTTACAACTACAAACTATCTTATTGACGAGTGGCGTGGCGGTGATTATTACTATATGTATGCAAACGGAATAAAGACAGGTACAACAGATCAGGCAGGCAGATGTCTTGTTACTTCTGCCTCGGCTGACGGATATTCCTACCTGCTTGTCCTTTTAAAAGCGCCTTACAAAGAGGGTGTTGATGAAGAATATTACACCTTTACAGATGCGGCAAATCTTTTCCGCTGGGCGCTCACAAGCCTTGAGCTTAATACGGTAGCCTCAACAAAAACTCCTGTTTGCGAGCAAAAGGTAAAGCTTTCGTGGGGTAAAGATTCGGTTTTGCTTGTGCCTGAAAAGAATTTCAGCGCAATAGTGCCGTCTGATTATCAGGAAAAATGGATTACGGTAGAAACAAATGTGCCCGATGAGGTGAATGCTCCGCTTGATACTGATACGGTTGTAGGTACGGCTACTATATATTATCAGGACGACAAAATGACAGAAAAGCAGGAGCTTGCAACAGTAAACCTTGTGCCGAGCGAAAAGGTAGAACTTAGCGGATTCCTTTATGTGCTTGATGTAATCGGTACAATTATGAAATCATATTGGTTCTTGGTTGCCGTTGGTGTTATTGTGGTAATTCTCATAATTTACTACATTACTTCCAAAATCAACCGTAAAAAGGCAAAAGCCGAAAAGAGAGTTAAACATTATCGCAATCTTTAATTTGTAATTAAGCCACCGCTTTTGCGGTGGCTTTTGTAGTGCAGTAAAAGCGAGATTTTTATCAAAAGTTGAGTTGTATTATAGACTTAACTTAGTTTAAGTCGGGCAACAAATCAAAGTGAAAAACATACTTTCCGTCACGAATTTAAGAAGTTTGGTCAACCTTTTCAAAGGTTGTGGGTGTGGGCAAAGCCCACAAAACTTTATGCTATCGCAAATTTTTGAGAGCCAAACGGCTTGCCGTTTGGCGGATTGAACACAATGGCGAAAGCCTTAAAAATGCGATAGCAACAAAGTAAAAGCTACGCTACTAAACTACTAATTTGCCGCTTTTCAAGGGCAAATTAGTCGCACACAAAAACTTTTGTATCCTTTAGAATATTTTTTCTCTACTAATACTAAAAAGCAACTTTCTAACTTTGTGCCACTCATTAGTCTTAACTTTTGTTTTCTACTAAAGTCTTGAATAATCTAAAGTTTAGTTATGCTAATGTGCAATTACAACTGTTTGTTTAAATTTAAAATAAGTTCATTTTTATTATTTTATTGGCTCTGCCCAAACCTGCAACCCTTTAAAAAGGGTTGACCTGAATTTTAAATTTACTAAACTAAACTTTCAGCGCTAAGCCGTAAAACTTCTCCTACAAATAAGACTTTAACTCTCCTATGTTTTCTTCCTCTGTATCAAGCATTTTTTTGGCAAGCATAGTTACCTGCGGATCACTTCCGTCATATTCACGCATATGTCTTGCCATTTTGTTTACGCCCATTGTGTTGCCCTTTATCATCATTTCTGCAATATGTGACGGCGAAGAATCTCGCTTTAAATCCCTGTTTGCGGCATAGCTTGTCATTGCCTTTGTAACAGGGCTCACATGGTGTACCTCCGCTCCACGCCTTTTCAGCATTGTGTTGGCACAATGATACAGTTTGCTGTATTTTATAAGCTGTTCGCACAGCACACCGTCAACTCTGTTGTCTTTTAGCTGTTTTCTCACTGCCGAGATACCGTTGCACCCCATCTCTGCATTTTGTAATACATAGTTGAGCATTTCATTATCGTTAATCACAAAAATCACCTCTGCAAATATTATTATTCAACATTTGGAAAATATACATCTTGCAAGAGGCTTTGATTTGTGGTTTAATATTATTGGTGATATTTTATGATTAATTCAGAATTAAAGACTTTTACACTTCCTTTTCCTAACGAGAGGGGAGAGCGTAAAATTTGGGTATATGTTCCAAGTCATAAAGAGGGCGAAACTTTGCCTGTAATTTATATGACTGACGGACAAAATCTGTTTGACGAAGAAAGTACGGAATACGGAAGTTGGAATGTTATTCCTGCCGTAGAAAAAGAGCAGAAAGATACAGGATTTTCTGCCGTTATTGTCGGCATTGACAACGGCAATGTTTATCGCGACAGCGAGCTTACCCCGAAGTGTATCGGAGAAATTCAGCACAGAGAATATTTCAACGATATTTTCACTCCCGAGGGCGAGGTGTTCGACAGCTTTCTTATGGATACGGTTATTCCGTATGTTGAAAATAATTTTCCTTTAAAGAAAAATAAAGGAAGCGTTGCCGTTTGCGGAAGTTCATCGGGCGGATTGCAGGCTTTTTTTGAGGGAATAGAGCATAGCGACAAATTCAGCTTTGTGGGTGCGCTGTCGCCTGCCTTTGTTGTGTATAAGGAGGACGATTGGAGAGCGTATTTGCTTTCAAAGGTGAATGATGATATGCCGTATATTTATATGTATTGCGGAAATGCCGACCCGCTTGAGGAAATACTTATGCAAAGCACAGAGATGATGTATGACCTTTTGCCTGAAACAGGCTATCCGTACGATAGGTTTAACGAGATTTTACTTTTTGAAAATTCGCATAATGAAAAGGCCTGGAGAGAAATATTCCCTGATTTTCTCCACACATTTCTTGAAAAAGCAAGGTAATAAGGGCAAAAAAACGCTCTGCCAAAAGACAGAGCGTAAATTTTGATATGGAAATATTAAAGAATAACCTCGCCGTCAACAGTGCCGCTAAGACCTGCTGCGTTTGATTCATCGGTATCAATGTGCATTGCAGGAGCGTAGCTTGGGCTTACTCTTACAACAACATCACCGAATGTTGTTGCTCTGCCTGTATTTTCGCCAACCTTAACAGAAACAATCTGCTTGTCGGTTACGCCAAATTCAGCGGCAGCCTCCGGAGTAAGGTGAATGTGTCTTTTAGCAGCGATTACACCGCACTCAATTTCGCACTCGCCAACAGGGCCAACGAGCTTGCAGCCCGGTGTGCCTGCAATATCGCCTGACTCACGAACAGGAGCAGCAATACCGAGCTTTCTTGCATCTGTAAGTGCAACCTCAACCTGAGTAGCACTTCTCTCAGGGCCGAGAATTGACATCATCATTTCACCCTTAGGGCCAACAACCTTAACCTTTTCAGCACAAGCAAACTGACCGGGCTGAGAAAGATCTTTTTTCTTAGTGAGAGTTGCGTCTGCACCAAAAAGTGTTGCGAAAACTTCCTTTGTCACATGAATGTGACGAGCAGAGGTTTCTACCATAATTTTCATATTTTTTACCACCAATCATAAATAAATACAGCCAATGGCTTTGAATATATTTTACTACTAAATTATTGAAATTTCAACACATTTACGATAATGTATTGAAATTTCAGACATATTTCAGCAGAAAAATTTTTGAAACAGATATTTAACTTTTCTGAAAATAAAGGAATGATAAGAAAATGTATAGAACATGGGAAGAATTATATAACGAGTGCAAGGCTTGCCAAAAGTGCGAACTTTGCAAAACACGCACAAATGTAGTTGTGGGTGTGGGCAACCCGAAAGCCGACATTATGTTTATCGGCGAAGGCCCGGGAGAGAACGAGGACTTACAAGGCGAACCTTTTGTGGGCAGAGCAGGCAAGCTGCTCGACAAAATGCTTGCGGCGGTTGACCTTGACAGAAACAAAAATATTTATATTGCCAATATAGTAAAATGCAGACCGCCCAAAAACAGAGATCCAAAGCCTGAGGAGCAGGAGATGTGCATTGATTGGCTGCGCTCGCAGGTAAAGCTCATTAATCCTAAGATTATAGTTTGCCTTGGCAGAATTGCTGCGGCAAAGCTGATTAAGCCTGACATTAAAATTACCAAGGAGCATGGAATGTGGTTTAAAAAGGGCAATTTTGAGATGATGGCTATGCTGCACCCTGCGGCACTTTTAAGAGATCCACGCAAAAAGCCCGAGGCTTTTGACGATTTTTTAAAATTGCGTGACAGACTTGAAGAATTAAACAAAGGAGATAATCAAAATGAATGAATCGGTAAACAAGATGATAACAAGAAGAAGTGTAAGAAAATTCAAATCTGATATGATTCCTAAAGAAGTAATTGACGAAATCGTTACAGCGGGCACATATGCGGCATCGGGCAGAAATATGCAGTCGCCGATTATTATTGCCGTTACAAATAAGGAACTCAGAGATAAAATTTCAAAAGTCAATGCTGAAATTATGGGAAAATCGGGTGACTTTGACCCGTTTTACAACGCACCTGTAATTCTTATAGTCCTTGCAGACAAGAGTGTGCCTACTTATCTTTATGACGGCTCGCTTGTAATGGGCAATCTTATGCTTGCGGCTCACGAGCTTGGTGTTGGCAGCTGTTGGATTCACAGAGCAAAGGAATTTTTTGAGAGAGAAGAGGGCAAAGACTTGCTTAAATCGCTCGGTATTGAGGGCGACTATGAGGGAATTGGTAACTGCGCACTCGGCTATGCTGACGGCGAATATCCTCCAACACATCCACGCAGGGAGAACAGAGTTTTTTACATTGATTAAGGAGTAGTTTTTATGATTATTCTTGCATCGGCATCTCCTCGCAGACAGGAGCTTTTAAAGCTGATTACAAAGGATTTTGCGGTAATGCCGTCTGACATTGACGAGAGTGTGCCAAGCAATATTGAAACCGAAAAAAGTCCCGAATACCTTGCAGAGAAAAAGGCAAAGCATATTTTTGAAAACGGTCATAAAAATGATACTGTAATCGGTTGCGATACAGGTGTTTTTATAGACGGCAAAATGCTTGGTAAGCCAAAGAATAAGCAGGACGCAAAGGATATGCTTGCAGAGCTTTCGGGCAGGACGCACAAGGTAATTACAGGGTGCTGTATTTGCAAAAACGGCACAGTCAACAGCTTTTCGGTGGTTACAGAGGTTGAGTTTTACCCTCTTACCGAAAAAGAGATTGAAAGTTATATTGCCACAGGCGAGCCAATGGACAAGGCAGGCTCATACGGAATACAGGGCAAAGGCTCACTGCTTGTAAAGGGCATTGTCGGCGATTACTTTAATGTAGTTGGTCTGCCTGTTGCAAGGCTAAATAAGGAATTAAACGGATAGGATAAAATGAATATTGAATTTAAAAAAGTAACAAAAAAACTTCCCGAATATAAGCAAATCAAACAGTTGTATTTTTCGGCTTTTCCGTCTGAAGAAAGAGCACCGTTTTATTTGATGATAAAACGAACCAAAAGAGAAGATGTCGATTTTCTGTCAATTTACAATGACGGCAAATGGGTCGGAATGATTTATATTATAAATTATCTTGACCTTTCGTATGTTTTCTACTTTGCTCTTGATGACAGTCAAAGAGGGCAAGGAATAGGCTCTGCCGTGCTCCGAGAGATTCATAAACTTTACAGTGGCAGAAGATTTTTTCTTGCACTCGAACAGCTTGATAAAAATGCGGAAAACTATGCTCAGCGCCTCAGCAGAAGTAGATTTTATCAGAAAAACGGACTGAAAAAGCTCAAAATTTCCATTAAAGAGGGAAATGTGGTGTATGATTCTATGGGCTTTGGCGGCGAGGTTAAACCTGACGAATATATGGCAATGATGAAAAATTACACAGGCTTTTTCTTTTCAATGCTCTATAAGGTTGAAATGTTTGAGAATTGATATTTTAAATTAGAACAGTCGCTGAGCGAAAGGTGAAAGGCAATAAAATGATACTTGTAACAAAACAAAAAATTCTGAGTGATTGCAAAATAAACTTTCAGATTGTTGTGTATTCAATACTGACAGCAGTCAGTGCCTTTTTTATGATTTTTCCATTTGCTTTTTCAAAGGACATAAATATAAACACAATATTCCTTTTTTTTGTGCTGTTAGCATTAGTAGGTATTCCGTTCGGTTATGTGTTTGGCTTAAAAAATTTAATCAGAACCATAAAGGAAAGGAACGCTTTTATTAATGACAGCATCAGTATTTCGGTAGACAGAATTACCGATTTATATGCAAACTACAATCAGACTTCAAGCGAAAGCAGAGCATATCAATTAACATTGGAACACTACTCGAGGCGAACCAAAAAGAATGTTTGCGTACCTACCCTTAATGAGTTTAGAAAGCTGAGAGAGGGCGACAGGTGTATTCTGGTGTTTTGCAAAGGCAATAAAGAGCCTGTTGCAATATATCCCGGCAACGAATATGTAATTGATAAATCTTTGACAGACAAAATAGTTGATTTTTAGCAAAGCAAAAAGCTATCACAAATTAATGTGATAGCTTTTTCAGCGTTAATATTCAGTTGTTGGCAAGTGCTCTTTCGAGCCAGATGTCAGCAATATCCATTGCAACAAAAAGTCCGTGCTTTTCGCTTGATTTTACAAGCTGCTTTCTTGGTGAAAGGTCAGGGTCGGTAGCAAGTAACTGAACAGTAACTTTATCTGCCACCTGAAGTCCGTTTACCTCGTTTTTGCTTTTTACCTGAAGTCTGATAACATATGGTTCAGACATATTGCCGTAATAAATCTCATCGCCACACCTTACGAGCGGTCTGCCCTTATAGGTGGAAAATTCCTGAGCTGCTTTTTTAGCTTCTGCCACGAAGCATCAGTCCTTTCTAAACATTAAGGTAAGATTTTACGAGTGCTTCAAGTAAGTCGTCACGGTCAATTTTACTGATAATGTTGCGTGCGTTGTTGTAAGTTGTTATATATGTGGGATCCTCACTAAGAATATAGCCTACTATTTGGTTTATTGGGTTATAGCCCTTTTGTCTGAGAGCGTCATAAACAATGGTAAGACTTCTTTTAATAGCATCGTCCCTTTCCTCACCAAGTGAGAAAATCATAGTCTTATCCAACATACCGAAACACCTCCTGTAAATTATTCTTTTTATATTATATACTAAATCGGTTAATATTTCAAGTCCGTTTTCGTGAATTTTATGTGAATTGTTTAAAAATGCTGATTTTTTAGTAAAAAAGCCTCCCGTTTGTGGGAGGCTAAGGTTTGTGCCACTGTATGTAGCACATAATCAGACATTAAGTCCAAAAGAAATTGAAATTGCATCATTTATTTCGCTCATATAGCTTTGGTCAACCGAACCCATTTTTTCTTTGAGCCGTTTTTTGTCAATGGTGCGCACCTGCTCAAGCAAAACTACGCTGTCTTTTGCAAGACCGGAGGAATCTGCGTTGAGCGGAATATGGGTGGGAAGATTTGCTTTTGACTGCTGACTTGTGATTGCTGCAGCAATTACCGTAGGGCTGAATCGGTTGCCTACATCATTCTGAACGATAAGTACAGGTCGTATTCCGCCCTGCTCAGAGCCTACAACAGGACTTAAATCTGCATAAAAAATGTCCCCTCGTTTTATATTCAAGACTTTCACGCTCCAAATAATTAGATTACTGATATTTTTCCCTTCCCGAAAATTTTTATACAGTTACTACATAATATTTTTGGGCGTAAAAATTGTGAAGGCTTTTGCCGTATTTTATTAGCTCAGCGCAAGCTGATTGCGAAAATCTATTCTGAAATTTTTTGAATTTATTTCTGCCGACAATATGTATCCGTTTTCATCAACCGAATATGTGCATTTGCCTTTTGAAGTTTCCAATATATATGTATCTGATTTATTATTTTTCTGAAAAAGAATTTCTCGTCCGTCACAAATTTCAGTTGCCACGCAGTGTATAAGTTGGGGCATATTTTCATTTGGTAAATATGCCTCGTCTGCCGTACTCACCAAATCGTCAATCTCAATGGCTATTTCACCTCCGCCGTTTACTATTTTCAATCCGCTGACTGTTTGCGGATCGGTAAAAATCAATTCTGTTTCACCGTCACATTCAACTATACTTCCGCCTGCCGAAAAATTGCCTTTTTTTGCCGTAAAATCAGCGCTGAAATTTGTAATTATGCTTTTTCTGCTCTCACCGCTTTGGCAAGCCAAAAGCAGCGTTGCCACCGCAAATACAAATATCAAAAGCCTTAATTTTTTCATATTACGCCACACTCCTGTCTTTGTTTAATTATATGAGGGCAGTGTGTTAAAAATAATTTATATTTTTAATTGCGTAAATAAAAAAGGAGCTAAGACTACTATGCCTTAGCTCCAAAATTTAATTACATATTGTCGTCATAAACAGCACGACAGCCGCCAATGAATTTCGGCCTTGTTCTTGCCGCAAGCAGGATTGCGTTGCCGATGTGGTCAAGACTTAATCTTACAGGAACGGCAACTTTTTTCAGGTGCATACCGATTAATGTGCCGCCAATGTCAAGTCCTGCGTCCGCCTTAATTTCCTCAAGCGCAACAGGATTTTTAAATGTTTTGTACGCTGTTGTGGCAAACGAACCGCCTGCCTTTGGCTGAGGAACAACATTTACTATTTCAGCAAACGGAACTGCGTCACGCTCAACTATGATGGCACGATTAAGATGTTCGCAGCACTGAGCGGCGAGATAAATTTTCTTTTCGCTCAGCACTTCATAAATGCCTTTAAAAACCTGCTCTGCTACTTCAAGGTTTGAGTTTTTGCCGATAGTGCCTCCTGCAACCTCACTTGAAGAACAGCCTACTACAACTATACTGCCCTCTTTGAGCTTAGCTATATTGCAAAGCTCTTCGCAAGCCTGCTTTGCCTGAGAATAAATATCAACTGACATATATATCAACTCCTAAATTATAATCTATAATTATTATAGCATTATTTTTGGAAAGTACAAGTGTGTTGCCGTTTTAATGTGAAAGTGATGTGAATAATAATAAAATTTATATAACATTATTGATTTTTTGGTAGAAATGTTATATAATAAAATTACAAAATTTTTTGTAAAGGATGAAAAATAAATGAATAGATTTGTATTGAACGAAACTTCTTACCATGGCGCAGGTGCTATTAACTCTATTCCTGAGGAAATCAAGGGCAGAGGATTTAAAAAGGTTCTTGTTGCATCAGACCCTGACCTTGTAAAGTTTGGTGTTACAAAAAAGGTGACAGATGTGCTTGATAATGCAGGCATTGAATATACTTTGTATTCCGATATAAAGCCAAACCCAACTATTCAGAATGTTCAGCATGGCGTTGAGGTATTCAAGGAAAGCGGCGCAGATTGCATTGTTGCTATCGGCGGCGGTTCATCAATGGATACAGCCAAAGCAGTCGGCATTATTATCAATAACCCTGAATTTGCAGATGTTCGCTCACTTGAGGGCGTTGCTCCTACAAAGAACAAGGCAGTGCCGATTATCGCAGTTCCTACAACAGCGGGTACAGCCGCTGAGGTTACAATCAACTATGTAATTACAGATGTTGAAAAGAACAGAAAAATGGTTTGCGTAGATGTTCACGATATTCCTGTTGTTGCTGTTGTTGATCCGGATATGATGTCAACTATGCCAAAGGGACTTACCGCCGCAACTGGTATGGACGCACTTACACACGCAATCGAGGGCTACATAACCAAGGGCGCTTGGGCACTTTCTGATATGTTCCATTTAAAGGCTATTGAGATTATTTCAAAATCCTTGCGTGGTGCAGTAGATAATACTCCTGAGGGCAGAGAGGGAATGGCTCTCGGTCAGTATGTGGCAGGTATGGGTTTCTCAAATGTAGGACTCGGCATTGTTCACTCAATGGCTCATCCGCTCGGTGCTTTGTATGACACACCACATGGTGTTGCAAATGCAATCATTCTTCCGACAGTTATGGAATACAATGCTCCGGCAACAGGCGATAAGTATAAATACATTGCCGCCGCAATGGGTGTAGAGGGTACAGAGAATATGACAGTTGACGAGTACCGCAAGGCGGCTGTTGACGCAGTTAAAAAGCTTTCTAAAGATGTAGGTATTCCTGCCGACTTAAAAGAAATTGTTAAGCCTGAAGATGTACCTTTCCTTGCTCAGTCTGCTTACGATGACGCCTGCCGTCCGGGCAACCCAAGAGATACAAGCGTAGAAGAAATCGCCGAACTCTATAAGAGCCTTATGTGATTATAATTCATAATTAGAAATTAAATAACAGATAAAACTAAAAGCCTGCGATTTCCGCAGGCTTTTGTTGTGGTTTAACGCACAAATTTTAGCTTAATAAACATAAAATTTAGGTCAACCCTTTTTAAAGGGTTGCGGGTTTGGGCAGAGCCCATAAAAAGTTTTCTTTATAACAAATTATAAGGCGCAAACAGCTCTGCTGTTTGCGTGGCAAAACTAAGTTTGAAAAATAGGAGATAGCCTTTTAAAAATAAAAAAGAAACACTAAAAAGCACTCCGCCAGCGCTATGCGTTGACGGAGTAATCTCTATAATAATGTTTTTCTTTGTTGCTTTCGCATTTTAAAGGGCTTACGCCGCCATTATGCTCAAGTAGCCAAACAGCTAAGCTGTTTGGCTATCAAAAATTTGTGATAGCTTACAGCTTTTGTGGGCATTGCCCACACCCACAACCTTTGAAAAGGTTGACCAAACTTTTTAATTCGGGACGGAAAGTTTGGCTTTTGTGTTACTTTGTTGCCCGACCGAAAGTGAGCTAAACCATAATTTATCTCAACTATTGATACAGAACAAAAAATGCAGTCAACAAAAGCTGACTGCATTTTTATAATTATTTATTTAGCTTTTTTCTTGAAAATTTTATTGTAAAGCTCTGTGTCTTTAAAGCCTTTTGGCTCTTTGTCGGGGATTTCTTTTAGTTTATTTACAACCTTTTTAACATTTGTGTAATCGCTTTCAAGAATTGTGGTCAGCGCATATGCGGCATATGGGAGGAGAAGTACAATGTATGTCAGTACATACTGCGACTTGCCCTCGAACAGCAAATGATAGCCAAATCCGCCGAGCAGTACGAGCGGCAGGAGAGAGGTAACAATATTTGTTTTTCTGTAAAGGAACATAAAGTAAATTCCGAGTGTAAAGAGTATAAACACTGCCATCATATAGAAGTTAAAGTACAATTCAAGAAACTGTCCTGTACTTCCGTCATATACTGCCTTGCCGAGTCCCTGCTGAACATCGGTATCGTGAGTCTTAACCTTGCTTACCCATATGCTTTCGTATGTAGGCTCATTCCATTGGCTGAGAATTTTGTCGCCAAAGAAATTGATTGCATATTCGGGATCTCTTGCCATTTGGCTGAGTCGGTTGTTAATATCTGTCCAAGCCTGTTGCTCGGCAGGTTTGATGTTACAGCCGTTGCTTGTATAAAGACTTAATGCGATATTATTGTACCAACCCGGTGCCATATAGGATTCATTTAATCCCATATCAAGGTAGAGAGTTTGAGAAACGCCGCCTTTAAGCTCGGTGTTTGCTCTTGCCTCATAGCTCTTTATAACAAGATTGATTGAACCTACAACCGCTATGCACAGCGCAAGCGCAAATGCTATGCTCTGCCATTTTTTAGCCTTTACGGTATGTATTATAAGCATAATCACAAAGGCAACGAGGTAAATGAGGTTGTTGTACTTTGAAAGTGCCGACACAATGAGCAACAGTGCGCAGGGAATAAGCAGTAAATATTTGTTTGTCTGAAAATATCTGATAAGAAAATATGATGCCCAAATTGCACAGCACATACCGATAATGTTGCCGTATGTAAATGCGCAGAAAAGAATTGGCTGAAAACAGCCTGCAAGTGCAAGAATTACGATAAATTCAATCTTCTTTCTGCCAAACATATGCTTTGTGATTTTAGTAATGCCAAGGTAAGCCGCCGCAACACAAAGAACATTAATTACCTGAATCGGCATAGCGCTGTCAATACCGAAAATTCTGTAAACAATTTCGCTTATAAGCACAAAGCCAAGCTGGAACGGATAACAGTTGTAGTATGAATATCCGCTGTAAAAATCCTTGTTGTAAAAATCAGAGCCGTTGTGGAATGAATTGTAGTTGCCTTGTGCAGCCTGAGTTGCGGTTTCGTAAATATTGTAGCTGTCTGCCGCAGGAATGGTTTGCACTGAGAATACCCACACAAGACCGATAATTGCCGCAAAGGCAAACAAGCCGACTTCCATATATTTCATATTGACTTTGGCAAAAAAGTCTGTATGCTTGTTTATTTTAAAGAGAATGACTGTAAATATAGCAAGGCAAAAAATATTAATTACCGATAAATCGTCCTGAAAGAGTATGACCTCTGAGCTGTAGTTTGTCGGATCAATAACGCAGGTTTGAAAAATACTCATTATTGCCACATAGCCGAAGATTAAAAACAGCAGACCGCATACAATATTAACGGCAATGCTTTCGGTCAGGCAACGCTTAGGAGTAATTTTCTTTTTAGCACCCTCGCTTTTTTGCACTTGTGTTTTATTATTTTGTGTTTTCGTTTTGGTTTCGCTCATTTTTGCACCTTCCTGTTAAAATTCTTTTTTTACAGAGCGCATAAAGAGCTTTCCAAGTGCATCTTTTGGATCTAAGTTGTCAAACAGAACGCTGTAAACACTTTCTACAATCGGCAATTCAACATTGTTGTCTTTGCCGAGCTTGCACAATGCCTTTGAGGTCATAACGCCCTCGGCAAGCTTATCGAATTTAATACCCTTTACATAATTTTCGCCGTAACTGCGGTTGTGACTCCATTTTGAGAATAAGGTAGCCTCGTAGTCGCCAAGGTGGCAAAGTCCGTAAGCACTCATTTCGTTGCCGCCGAGCGCTTTAATCAGTCTTGCAATTTCACGAGTGCCTCTCGCCATAAGCGCACCCTTGAGTGACGCATAGCCAAAGCCGTCAAGCATACCTGCCGCAATACCAATAACATTCTTTGCGGCAGCGCCTATTTCACTGCCGATAAGGTCGGTGCCGACATAAAATCTGATAAGCGAGCTTGAAAAGCTGTTTACGAGTTTTTCTTTTACCTCGTGATTTTTGCTGTCGATTACCATACAGTTAGGAATACCTTTTACATAGTCCTGCGGATGTCCCGGCCCTACCCAAACGGCAATAGGAGTTTTTTCCTCATCAACAAAATCGCCTACAACCTGACTCAATCTCTGACCTGTTGCAGCCTCAACACCTTTCATACACAGCACAATTATTTTGCCGTCAAGGTTGTTTTGCGCAATGCTCTGCATATATGAGCGCAAATGCTGGGAAGAAATTGAGATAACTATTACTTCTGCGTGATTTACTGCCTTTGCAAGGTCGGAGGTAACCTCTATTGATTCGGGAAAAGTAAGATAGTCATTTTTGTGTGTTGTGCTGAGTTGTATAAATTCTGGTGCGTCTGCAAGTCCGCAAGAAATTACATTGTTGCCGATTTTGTCAAGATACCATGCAATGCAACTGCCCCAACGGCCACATCCCAAAACAGAAATATTCATTTATAATCACCTGAAATTTATTAATATAAAAGCCCGCAAAAGGCACATAGGCACAAATGCAGGCAAAGTCTGCTAAATTATGTATGCTAAAAAACAAAATACCCCGCCTGACCGTATGATTTTTATAATAACCTGCCTACGAGAAAGCAGGTGGGTGCTCTCCTTTAAACATTAGGCTTCCTTCTTCCGCCAAAGCGGGAGGTCTGCACACCGATTAAAGAGCCGGGCTCCCGATTTAAGAGTTGTAGGGTTATTTTAAAATCATTCACGCATCAGGCAGGGAGTTTGTCAAATTACCATTACTTATTATATGAAAGCTAAAGGAGAATTACTCTTCTTCTTCATCTTCCTCGTCTTCGCTGTAATAGTTTTCTTCAAAGATAGCGGCAATTCTGTCGAGCTTTTCGTCATCTTCAATTTCAGCAAGCTCTTCTTCGCCGTCTTTTTCAAATACTTCCATAATGTAGTATTCGCCGGGATCGTTTACAGCGTCAGCCGGATTTTCGTAGTAAGGATAAAGAACATAGAACTTGCCTTCGTCAATCTCGATAATATCGAGAATCTCAAATTCCATTTCTTCGCCTTCGTCATTAATTAAAGTAATAAGATCTACATTAAATTCGTTATCCATAAAAAATATCCTTTCGTATGCACTTGTTAAATAATACAGCGCCAAAAATGCAAAATTGAAAAATTAAGGAAACATAAAAATAATTACTAAGCGCTGTATTAATTGGTTAAGTTTATTTTACAATTTTTTAAGCGATTAGTCAAGCATTATTCGCATTTAATTAAAATATATATTTTTTTTACAAAATATTCAATAAAAATGTTGACAAATTACAATAGATATGATATATTATAGACATATTGAACAACAATTTCCTTTTAATGTGCTTGATTACTCCATAAAATTACCTAAAAACCGGCGACTTCATAGTCGTCGGTTTTTACTTTATGTAAAAAGTGTTCAGTAAAATACGGGCTTTTTTAAATTTAATGGCAATAATTATGCTTGAAAAAATGATTTAAAAGATATATAATGCTAAATAATACTGTCTGTAAACGATTTTTGGCGTTTATAAGGCATTGATTTTTTATTTTACGGCAAAATTGCTGTATGAAGGGTGGAACTATGAGAACTTTTGACAAATTACCTCCTCAGTTTCAAAATGACGAGGTAAAGCATTATTACGATATTATTGCTAAAAAGTCTGTTTCTCTTGCGCTTAAAAGGATTACCGATATTATTTTTTCACTTATTATCCTTATTATTCTTATAATACCCATTGCGGTTATTGCCGTAATTGTTAAAGCAACCTCAAAAGGCCCTGTCTTTTACAGGCAGGAGAGAGTTACTTCTTACGGCAGGGTGTTTAGAATATATAAATTCCGCACAATGGTGCAGAATGCCGATAAAATCGGTACGCTTGTTACCACGAGTGGAGATGCGAGAGTAACCAAGGTTGGCAGAGTATTGCGAAAATATCGTCTTGATGAACTTCCGCAGATTTTTAATGTACTTTCGGGTTCAATGACTTTTGTCGGTACTCGTCCTGAGGTGCAGAAGTATGTTGATATGTATAAAGACGAATACTATGCAACCTTGCTTATGCCGGCAGGAATAACCTCGCTTGCGTCTATTATGTATAAAGACGAGGAAAAGCTTTTGCAAAATGTTGAAGATGCAGACAAGGTTTATGTGGAAACTATTTTGCCTGAAAAAATGAAGTACAATTTAATGTATCTTGAAAATTTCGGAGTTTTGTCTGACATAAAACTTATGCTAAAAACTGTTAAAGAGGTACTTAAGTAACAGGTGGTGTAAAATGGAGGAGCTAAAGAAAAAACTAAAAAGCTTTTCTTATTTCAGAAAAGTTTATATTTTTACTTTGTTTTTTTGTAATATATCATTTTTACAGATTCCGGCTTATATTTTGGTTGCGTTTTTGTTTTGCTGGGGTGTGTGGCTTACATATTATAAACAGAAAACGAACAACACTTTTTTTAAACTCAGATTCGGTTTGTGGGTGTGGGGATTTCTTGCGGTATCTCTTTTGACTATGCTGCTTAATTTCACATACACCATTATATACAGCGCATTTATGTTTTTGCATATTCTTATATGCTTTTTCATATTTTACGGTATGCATACCGAGCCTGACTTTGACTTTAAAAACGAGCTTTGCACAGTTGCACGAGGAATTGTGTATATTGCCACCATTGCAAATTTCATAGGTATTTTCTGCCTTATGTTTAACATTAGATTTGAGTGGTATTGGATACAGTTTACAATATACGAAAACAGATTTACAGGTGTGTATGTAAATCCAAATCTGCTTGGATTTGTGTCCTGCGTTGCAATTTTCTGCTGTCATATTCTTTGCAAGCCTGATTTTCAGAATGCCGTTAATCAGAGAGGAATAAGCAAAATTTGGATTGTAGCCTGCGTTTGCACAAGTTTGTTTTCGCTTTTGCTTTGCGATTCAAACGCATCTATGGTGCTTATGCTTGCATATATGATAGTTTATATTGTGTATCAGTTCTTTGCTGCCAAAGACGGACTTTCTCCTGCAAAGGTAACTATGAGAATAGTTGCGCTGTTGCTTGTGGGCACATTCCTTGTAGGCTCATCATTAATGTTCAGAGAGATTTGCCAGCAGGGATTTTCGGTAGTTACGGCAAAGACCTATTCGTTCCTTGATGAAATTACGGGAAAAACCGAACAGCAGACTTCCTTGCAGAAGCAGAAGGATAAAGAAAATGCAGAGAATAGCAAAAAAGCCGAATCCGCAAGCGAACCGCCTGTTACCTTTGAGCACGAAAACTCAAATATCGACAGCGGCAGATTTAAGCTGTATAGAGAATCCATAGATTTATTTAAGATTTCTCCTGTCTTTGGCATAAGCAACGGAAACATTGTATTTTACAGCCAAGAGTACGCAAACGGCACTTTAAAATATACTTATCATAACAATGATTTGCACAACGGATTTTTAACGATTTTGGTATCAACAGGTGTGCTTGGATTTGTTGTTTTCGGTATATTCGGTTTTCGTTTTGCAAAGCACGCAGCTCAGCATTTGTTTTTGCAGAAAAAAACATTTAAAAACGATGCTTACCCTTGTATGTTTGCGTTCTTGAGTGCGTACCTTTTCTATGCTTTGTTTGAAAAGGCACTCCTTTATGATGTTTCGTTTATGGTAATGTGGTTCTGGCTTATTATGGGCTACACAAGCTGTTACATAGCAAAGTTTGAGCCTATGCTTGAAACACGCTATCTTTTTCATCAAAAAAGACTCCGCAGAAGTCTGCTTTGATACTTGTATATTTACAATTTTTAGGCTATAATAACCGTAGGTATATTTACCTGCGGTTTTTATTTTTCTGAAAAGGAATTGATATAAAATGAAATACGGATTTATAAAGGTGGCGGCGGCTACTCCTGTTATCAGAGTGTCTGATTGCAAAAAGAATACAGACGCAATTGTCGCTCAGATTAAAGAGGCGAGCGTTGAGGGAGCGTCGCTGGTTAATTTTCCGGAACTGTGCATAACAGGCTACACTTGCAGTGACTTGTTTTTACAGAGAACACTTTTGAAATCTGCCGAAAGCTCGGTTTACAGAATTATTGAGGAAACCAAGAATTTGAATATAATTTCCGTTGTGGGTGTTCCCGTAGCGTTCAGAGAGGCGCTTTATAATTGTGCGGCTGTCATTTTTAAGGGCAAATTGCTTGCACTTGTGCCAAAGGTAAATATCCCGAATTATTCGGAATTTTACGAAGCAAGACACTACACAAGCGGTAAAAATACAGATTTTGAAATTGAGTATGCCGGTCAGCAAACTGTTTTGAGTGACAAGGTTTTGTTTCAAAATAAAAATATGTCTGACTTTACCCTCGGTGTGGAAATTTGCGAGGATTTGTGGGTGGCGGAGTCGCCGTCAATATCACTAGCCAAGTCGGGTGCGGTTATCATTTGCAATCCGTCAACCTCGGACGATACAATCGGCAAAGCAGAGTACAGGCGCTCACTTGTTAAAATGCAGAGCGGTAAGTTGTGCTGTGCATATATTTATACGGATTCGGGCTTTGGCGAAAGTACAACAGACACAGTTTACTCCGCTCAGAATATAATATGTGAGAACGCATCTTTATTAAGCGAAAGCGAGCGCTTTACAACAGGCATTACTTATGCCGATGTTGATGTTCAAAAGCTGATGGGCGAGCGCAGAAGAATGAGTACATTTAATTCCGGCAGCGAAAATATCAGAAGAATTTACTTTGATATGCCGCTTACCGATACCAAACTTTCAAGAAAATTTGAGCAAACTCCTTTTGTGCCGTCTGCAAAGGATGACCTAAGCAGAAGATGTAAGGAGATTATTACAATGCAGGCAACGGGTCTTGCCACCCGACTTGCACATACAGGCATTAAAAATGTAGTTTTGGGACTTTCGGGCGGACTTGACAGCACACTTGCGCTTATTGTTTGCATTCACGCCTTTGATATGCTCGGCATTGAAAGAAAGAATATCCACACTGTAACAATGCCTTGCTTTGGAACTACCAAGCGCACAAAGTCAAATGCCGAAAAACTTGCCGAGGCTTACAATGTTTCTTTTGAAGAAATAAACATCACTGCGGCAGTAAGACAGCATTTTATTGACATTAAGCACGATGAAAGCGTAACCGATATTACCTACGAAAATTCGCAGGCGAGAGAGCGCACTAAAATTCTTATGAATCTTTCAAATAAATACGGCGGTCTTGTCATCGGTACAGGCGATTTGTCGGAGCTTGCGCTCGGCTGGGCTACCTATAACGGCGACCATATGAGTATGTATGCGGTTAATGTGTCTATTCCAAAAACACTTGTGCGCTATCTTACAGCGTATGAGGCAGAAATAAGCGACGGCGAGCTAAGAACCGTTTTGCTTGATGTGCTCGATACTCCGGTAAGTCCGGAGCTTTTGCCACCCGACAAAAACGGCGAGATTGCTCAGAAAACAGAAGATGTTGTAGGCCCGTATGAACTGCACGACTTTTTCCTTTATTACTTTGTTCGTTTTGGCTTTACACCGTCAAAAATCTACTACCTTGCAAAGCGCACCTTTGCAGGAAAATATGATAACGATACCATAAAAAAATGGCTTGTAACATTCTTAAAGAGATTTTTCTCTCAGCAATTCAAACGCAGCTGCTTGCCGGATGGGCCAAAGGTTGGTTCGGTTACACTCTCTCCACGCTCAGACTGGAGAATGCCGAGTGACGCAAGCGTGAGAATGTGGCTTGATGAGCTTGAAAATCAGTAAATCTGACTTCAAGGGGGCTTTTTGTGAAATATTTTATAAAAAGAGATGTTTGCGCAGATTTTGGCGCTTTTGAAATATATGACGAAACAGGCATAGAAAAATATCTTGCGGAATTTTCAAAAAGCAAAAGGAGCAGAAAAATAATAATTCATAGTGCAAACGAAATTTATGTGAAGATAAGATGTTTGCAGATGTCAAATATTATTGCCTGCAACATAAAAGCAGGCGGCAAAAGAATGAGAATTCTTATGGGTGCAAACCACGACGAGCTTGTCTGTATGTGTTCGGGAGTGAATTGGAAAATCGGCGGCAATGTTGCGCAAAAATGCTTTTCAATTCAAGATGTGGACAATACGGTGATTGCGGTGCAGAAAAGGACTTTTTCAAGCACAGAAAGCTACGAGCTTGATGTTTATTCGCAGAGCAACGAGCTGTTATCCATATCGGCGGCGGTTTGTATAAATATGCTCAATACAGTTGACAATCCCGTCAGACTGGCGGTATAATTATAGAGAACCTGACTGTCAGGTTTGTTAATTCCCGAATTTTGTCGGGCAAAAGTATAAATTCACAGGGGAGGATTTATTATGGACAGATTACTTCAGCTTTTAAGTACAAACTCAGGCTTTACCACAGCCGAGATAGCGACAATGCTCGGTGAGCCGGAAGATTACATCAAGGCTCAGATAAAGGAATACGAAACTCAGGGCATTATCAAAGGCTACCAGGCAGTTGTAAACTGGGAGAATACCAAGGAAAACTATGTTGAGGCACTTATTGAGCTTAAGGTTACTCCTAAAAAGGATGCAGGCTTTGACGAAATGGCGAAGATGTGTATGGCGTTTGACGAGGTAGATTCTGTTTACCTTATGGCGGGTACATATGATTTTGCACTGATTGTTAAGGGCGAATCTATGCAGGATATCGCTATGTTTGTATCTAAAAAACTCTCCACAATCGACGGAGTGCTTTCAACAGGCACACATTTCATTATGCGTCGCTACAAAGACAGCGGAATGAATCTCATCGATTTTGAAGGGTCGGATGAGAGGAGTTTAATTCTGTGATTGACTATTCAAAATTTTTAAATAATTCTATACAAGAAATAAAGCCATCGGGTATTCGTAAGTTTTTTGACATTGCAAGCGAGATGGATGATGTTATTTCGCTCAGCATCGGCGAGCCTGATTTTCAGACGCCATGGCATATTCGTGAAGAGGGCATAAACTCCCTTAAAAACGGCAAAACATGGTATTCGCCAAATCGTGGCTTTGCTCAGCTCAGAGATGAAATTTCAAACTACTATAAAAGACGCTTTAACATTGAGTATGTAGGCAAAACTCAGGTGCTTGTTACAGTTGGCGGCAGTGAGGCTATTGACCTTGCCTTCAGATGTCTTGTTTCAGAGGGTGACGAGGTAATTATTCCCGAGCCGTCTTTTGTTTGTTACGAACCGCTTACTCATATGGCAGGCGGTAAGGCAGTTATAATTAATACAAAGGCAGAGGATCAGTTCAGACTTAAAGCTGATGACCTCGAAAAGGCAATTACCGATAAAACTAAGCTCGTTGTTTTGCCGTTTCCTAATAACCCAACAGGCGCTATTATGGAGAAAGCTGACCTTGAGGCTATTGCAGAGGTAATTAAAAAGCACGATTTGTTTGTGCTTTCGGATGAAATTTACTGTGAGCTTACATACGGCGGAAAGAACCACATTTCTATTGCCGCTATTGACGGAATGTATGAGCGTACTATTGTTATAAACGGTTTTTCAAAGTCATATGCAATGACAGGCTGGCGACTTGGTTATGCACTCGGCCCTGTACCGATTATTGCTCAGATGACAAAATTGCATCAGTACGGCATTATGTCTGCACCTACTACCGCACAATATGCCGCTATTGAGGCATTGCGCAACGGTGATGCCGATGTGCAAAATATGCGCAATGAATACGATATGCGCCGCCGACTTGTTGTTGATTCATTTAATGCAATGGGACTTACTTGCTTTGAGCCATACGGTGCTTTTTATGTATTCCCTTGTATTAAGAGTACGGGTATGACCTCAGAGAATTTCTGTACTAAGCTCATTATGGACAAGCATGTAGCCGTTGTTCCGGGTACAGCCTTTGGTGATTGCGGCGAGGGCTTTGTAAGAGTTTCTTATTCTTACTCATTAAATCATCTTAAAACGGCTTTACAGCGCATTAAGGAATTTTTAGAGGAGCAGAAAAATGGAAATTAAGGTTCTTGCACCTGCAAAAATCAATCTCACACTTGATGTTACAGGTAAGCGACCTGACGGCTACCACGATATTATGACGATAATGCAGAGTGTTGATTTGTACGACACCATAACCATTACCGACAATGACAGCGGGCAGATTACAATTTCGTGTAATTATGACGGTGTTCCTTGTGATGAAAAAAATATCTGCTACAAAGCGGCAGAAAAATTTTTTATTGCTACTCGCAACGAGGGACAGGGCGTACATATAGATATTGACAAGGTTATTCCCACACAAGCGGGTCTTGCAGGCGGCAGTACAGACGGTGCGGCTGTTCTTATGGGACTTAACAGAATGTTTGACGCATTTTTAAGTCCGGCGGAATTGCACGAGATTGCAGAGAAAATCGGGGCAGATGTTCCGTTTTGCCTTGAGGGCGGCACAAAGTACGCAACGGGAATAGGTACTAAGCTGCAAAAAATGCCTAACTTTTCTGCGTCACATATTGTTATTTGTAAGCCTGACAATGTGAGTGTTTCAACCGCCGAGGCATACAAAAAGGTGGATGCGTTAAATCCGCACCCACCGTATACAGATGAAATGATAAAGTCACTTTTCAGCCGAGATATGTTTAGAATTACAACAACACTGTTCAATGATTTTGAACTTGCGTTAAAGCTCGAAGAAGTGAATGAAATTAAAAGAATTATGTATAAGCGCAAGGCACTCGGAGCAAGTATGACGGGTTCAGGCTCGGCGGTATTTGCTGTTTATAATTCCGAGCGCAAAGCAAAAAAATGCGTTGATTCTTTGAAAGAAAAATATGATAAAGTTTTCCTTTGTCATCCTACAAAGGAAGGTTGTAAAATAGTCTGATTTTTATCAGGCTATTTTATTTTGCTTTTAAACGAGCAACAGAGAAAAAATAAAATTTTCCACACAAGAAACAAAAAATTCAGGTCAACCCTTTTTAAAGGTTGACCTGAATTTTGAATTTATTAAACTAAACTTTGTGCTCTAAACACCAATTCATTTCGTTTTACCACTCCGTTTATCTTCTTCCTCAGCCTGTATAAACATAAGCAGAAATCCTGCAAAAAGCAATATGCAGCTGCACCATATTGTGTATTGCTGCCAAAAGCCTATAATTATATTTTCTATAACCGCACCGAATGCAAAAAAGAAAATTACACCATAGTATATCAGCGATTTTCTAAGACATTCCTTGTCTTTGTTAAACACATAGTTAAATAAATTTTGTGTTCCCGAACGCAGATTGCCAATGCACATTGTTGTGGCAGAGGCATTTCCTTTTACTTTTCTAAAGCTCTCTACCTGTATTCCGCAGGCAAAAGACACAAGCGAGTTTGCTATCAGATTGTATCGTTGAGATATAAACCCAACCGAAAGCAAAATTATACATTCAAGCAGTACGGTGTATTGCCGCCAATGCAAAATGTTGTCTATATTGCAAAAGCGGTGCACAAGCTCGGCAAGAATTATACCTAATGCAAATGCGATTATCGGGAAGAGATATTGCAGCATTTTTGCATAGTTCCCCTCGGATAAATTTATGGCAAATAATATAATGTTGCCCGTTTGTGCGTTTGCAAATACCTCGCCACGAAAGGTGTAGGTATAGGCATCCATAAATCCGCCCGATACAGCAAGCAATATTGCGAGTCGGCGTGATTCGGATATTTGTCCTTTTAAATTTTTCATAAACTATTCCCCTAAATTTTTTTCCATAATGTATTATAGTCCTTTTTGCAAAAAATGCAAGTGTGTAGTTGATTAAACAGAATTTTTGATTAATTCACAAATCATATTTGTTGCCGATACTAAATGCAGCTTGGATATAGTTTAAAGCTATATCCAACAACGATTTTTAAGTATTGGCGCATTTTTGTTTTAGGCTGTATAATATTTACAGATTTTTTGAAAGGACTTGTAAATATGAAAACTTCAATAATTGGGTATCCGAGAATAGGCAAACTTCGTGAGCTTAAATTTGCAAGCGAAAAATATTTTAGAAATGAAATTGAACAGGCAGAGCTTTTTGATGTGGCAAAAAAGCTGAGATTAGAAAATCTTGCAGAGCAAAAGAACAGCGGACTTGACTTTATTCCGTCAAATGATTTTTCTTTTTATGACGGTATGCTTGACACTGCTTTTCTTTTAAATGCTGTTCCAAAAAGATATAAGAAGCTTGGTTTATCTTTGCTTGATGAGTATTTTGCGGCGGCAAGAGGCTATCAGGGAGAAAAAGGCGATGTAAAGGCGCTTGCAATGAAAAAATGGTTCAATACAAATTATCATTATATGGTGCCTGAAATTGATGACGATACAGTTTTAAAACTTTCATCAAACAAGCCTTTCGAGCTTTTTGTCGAGGCGCTTGAAAACGGGATAAAAACAACTCCTGTTATTATCGGCCCGTACACTTTCCTCAAGATTGCAAGATATACAGGCAAAAAATCAAAGGAAAACTTTTTCGGCGGCATTACAGACTCATACATTCAGATTATCGGCAAGTTAGTGAACCTCGGTGCTGAGTGGATTCAGCTTGACGAGCCTTGCCTTGTTAAGGATATGAGCAAAGCTGATATTGAATTTTTCAATTCACTTTATACCAAAATTCTTGAAAATAAGAACGGCATAAAAATTCGCCTGCAAACATATTTTGGCGATGTAAGAGATTGCTACAATGAAATTTGCGCCCTTGACTTTGACGGAATCGGTCTTGACCTTATTGAGGGCAAAAAAACACTTGAGCTTATTGATAAAAACGGTTTTCCAAGTGACAAGGTACTATTTGCAGGCGTTGTAAACGGTAAAAATATTTGGAAAAATAATTATGCAAAAACTATTGCTTTGTTGAAAAATTTGCAGGAAAAATCAATTAATACGGTAATCAACACTTCCTGTTCACTTCTCCATGTTCCGTATACAGTTAAAAACGAAGTGAAACTTTCCGATACATACAAAAAGTATTTTTCATATGCAAGCGAAAAATTGGTTGAATTAAGTGAAATCAAGAAAATTGCCGAAACCGATAATTTTATCACCTTATCTGAATATACAGCGAATGTCGCATTATTTGCGCAGGCAAGAAGCGGCTGTAATACAGATGTAAAGGAAAAAATAAACGCATTATCCGAAAAAGATTTTACAAGATCGCCTGAATTTGCAGAGCGTGAAAAAATACAGAAAAAAGAGTTTGGCTTGCCGCTTTTGCCAACAACTACCATTGGTTCTTTTCCGCAGACTTCAGATGTTCGCCAAACAAGATCTTCATACAAAAAGGGTAATATTTCTGAGGTTGAATACGAAAAGTTTATGAAAGAAAAAATTTCTGAATGTATTGCTCTTCAGGAAAGCATCGGTCTTGATGTGCTCGTTCATGGTGAATTTGAGAGAAACGATATGGTTGAATATTTTGGAGAATGTCTTGACGGCTATATCTTTACCGAGAAAGCGTGGGTGCAGTCATATGGTACAAGGTGCGTTAAGCCGCCGATTGTGTGGGGCGATATTTCAAGAGCAAAGCCGATGACTGTAAAATGGTCAACCTATGCTCAAAGCCTCACCGATAAGCCTGTTAAAGGTATGCTTACAGGCCCTGTCACCATATTAAATTGGTCTTTCCCAAGAGAGGATATTTCTTTAAAAGAAAGTGCATATCAGATAGCACTGGCTATTCGTGAGGAAGTGTTAGACCTTGAGGCAAACGGAATTAAAATCATTCAGATTGACGAGGCGGCATTAAGAGAAAAACTGCCGTTGCGCAGATGTGATTGGAACGATGAGTACCTCGACTGGGCTATAAGGGCATTTCGTCTTGTGCATAGCGGTGTAAAGGCTGAAACCCAAATTCACACTCATATGTGTTACAGCGAGTTTGGGGATATTATTGAGGATATTGATAATATGGACGCCGATGTTATTACATTTGAGGCAAGCCGTTCAGACCTTACAATTCTTGATGTGCTTAAGGCTAAGAATTTCCGCACCGAGGTTGGCCCTGGTGTTTATGATATTCACTCTCCGAGAATACCTACGGTTGATGAGATTAAATCGGCAATAAACAAAATGCTCTCAAAGGTTGCGCAAAGCAAATTGTGGATTAATCCCGACTGCGGACTGAAAACACGAGGCAACGATGAAACTGTAAAGAGTTTGAAGAATCTTGTTGAGGCTACACTCGAAATCAGAAAAGAGAATAATTTATAATTCTGTTTGAATATTTTTTAGTAACCTGTCCATACTCTAAAAAAAGAGAGGACAGGTTATTTTTTATGAAACTACTTATAAAATCACTTTGCATAGCTTTTGTACTTACTGTTATTTACTCTGTAATTCCTTTTCAAGCGGAGTGCGAGCAGATTTCAACCGAGGTGTTCAGACTGCACATTCTTGCAAATTCAGACAGTGAAGAGGATCAGGCGTTAAAGCTAAAGGTGCGTGACGCCCTGCTTGAGTACACAGATAAGCTTTTCGACGATGCAAAGGACAGAAACGATGCCGAGAACATAGCAAAGGAAAATATAGAAACTTTGCAGAGCGTTGCTCAAAATACGGTGTATAAAAACGGCTGTAATTACACCGTTAATGCCGAGGTTGTAAAGATGTATTTTAATACCCGATACTATGAAAACTACACAATGCCTGCCGGTATGTATGATGCACTGAGAATAACTATCGGCAGTGGCAAAGGGCATAATTGGTGGTGCGTAATGTATCCGTCAATATGTATTTCAAGTGCGATAAACAATGACGAAAAGGTAGAAAAAACATTTTCGGAAAATCAGCAGGAAATAGTAAGGGGGAACGAATACGAATATAAATTTAAGGTGGTAGAAATATTTGAAAAAATAGTTTCGTTTTTTGAGTAATGTCCTTTAAATGACACACTTGTTATGGTATCATAGTAATATAATATATAAATTTACTTTGAAAAGAGGGATATATTTGCTTAGATTTGTACTTGGAAAAAGCGGTACGGGCAAGACCGAGTACCTTTATAATAAGCTCACCGAGCTTGCACAGACGGGCGAAAACCGCATAATTATGCTGATACCGGATCAAAGCTCATTTGAAACCGAAAAAGTATTTCTTGACAGACTCGGCGCAAAAAAATGTCAGAATGTAAAAGTATTCGGTTTTTC
The DNA here is from genome assembly GCF_003438075.1 of Eubacterium sp. OM08-24. Taxonomy (GTDB): domain Bacteria; phylum Bacillota; class Clostridia; order Oscillospirales; family Acutalibacteraceae; genus Ruminococcoides. The sequence goes on from NZ_QSTA01000011.1 coordinate 58,047, forward strand.
ACGATTTTGTCATTATGTTTTTGATACAGTTAATTTTGAGCAGAAAAATGTTATTGATGACAGCACAAGAGCCGTAATTATGAGCCTTGCACTTGAGCAGCTTGATACAAGCCTTGAAATGTTTGCAAACAGCAGCGGCAAAAAAAGTGTGATAGATTCAATGCTTTCTGCACTTAAAGAATGTAAGAAAGCGAAAATTTCTACCGAGGCGCTTAGAAATGTGTCGGCTTTGATAGACGATAAAACACTTAAAACAAAGCTGAGAGAAACCGCACTTATTATCGACACCTTTGACGCTATTGTCGAGCAAAGTTATATAGATCCGCTCGACAATCTTACAAGGGTGGCGGAAATTCTTAAAGAGAAAAATATGTTTAACGGCTTTACGCTTGCCGTTGATTCTTTCAGCGGTTTTTCCGTTCAACAGCTTGAGGTGCTTAAACTGTTGTTTGCTCAGTGCGAAAGCACCTATGTTGCGCTCACATTAAATCCATATGAGGATGAGGAGCAGAGCCTTTTCAGCACAACTAACGATACATATAAAAGGCTTAAGGCAATAGCAAAATCAGAGAATGTTGAGATTAAAGCGCCTGTAAAACTTGAGGAAAATTTCAGAAACGAAAGCGAAGAACTTAAAATTCTCGAAAAGAATTTTTATCAGAACAAAAGCAATGAATATGAGTTAAAAAACGATTCAATCACCGCTTTTTCGGCAGATACCGTTTACGGCGAATGTGAATTTGTGGCAAGGCAAATTAAAAGGCTTGTTGTAGAACAGGGGTATCTGTATTCCGACATAGCCGTTATTTGCAGAGATATTACGCCATATACGGGAGTTTTGAACACAATTTTTGATAAATACGAAATACCGTATTTTATGGATATAAGCTATGATATTTACATAAAGCCGATTATAAGGTATGTGTGTTCGATTTTTAATGCGATTTTAAACGGTTGGCAAAAGGAAGATTTGCTTGCAATTTTAAAAACAGGGCTTACAAATAATTCTGATGAAGAAATTTCGGCCTTTGAAAATTATGTTTATGTTTGGAATATAAACGGCGCAGCTTTTAAAAAGCCTTTTGCAAATAATCCTGACGGCTTTTCGGAAACTATGAGTGACTCACAAACGGAGCAACTCGAAATGGCAGAGAATGTGAGAGAAGGATTAGTAGAACCGCTTGAAAAATTCAGAGAAGATATAAAGGACAAAACGGGCAGAGAGATTACCGAACTGTTGTATAATCTGCTTGAAAGACTTGAGGTTACAAAAGCCATATCCGCTATGTATGACAAGCTAAAAGCTGACGGCGAGCTTGCGCAGGCAAAGGAAGAAATCAGACTATGGAATTTGCTTATGAATACCTTTGACCAAATGGTTGCCGTTGCAGGTGATTTAAAGGTATCGCCGAAAAGATATTTTGAATTGCTCTCGCTCAGACTTTCGGTACTGAAAATTGCGGATATTCCACGCACAGTAGACAGCGTGTCTGTCGGTACGGCGACAAGAGTAAGACTAAACAAAGAAAAAGCAGTTTTCCTTATTGGCTGTATAGACGGAGTTTTTCCTGCTGTTCCGTCCACCGCAGGTCTTTTTTCTGCATACGAATTAAAAACTTTGATTGCAAATAATTTGCCGTTTGGCGATGAGCCGGCGGAGCTTGCGGATTTTGAAAATTATATGGCTTATAAATCCGCCACTTCACCATCGCAAAAGCTGTTTGTTTCTTTTTACAAATCGGACTTAACAGGCGGTACATATATGCAGTCATCAATTATAAACGAGGTTGTAAGTATTTTTCCGAGCATTGCTTTGCATAGGGAGGAGGAGTATTGCTCGGTAAAGGACAGCACATGGGCAATTTTGCCTGCGTTTGAGGAGTGCGCACGAAACTTTAACAGCGACAGCGAGGAAAACAGAGCGCTGAAAAATTATTTTGCGAATAACGAAATATTTAAAGATAAGTACAAGGCACTGCAAAATGCAAGCACTGCAAAACCGTTTGTGTTTGACGATAAAAGCAATGTAAATCTTTTGTTTGGCAGTGACCTTAAAATTTCAGCATCGCAGGTTGAAAAGTTTAGTTTATGCCGATTTTCTTATTTTTGTAACTACGGCTTGCGTGTGCGTGAGCGCAGAAAAGCAGAGATAAACCCACTTGAATACGGAACTTTTATTCACTATATTATGGAGATTTTCTTTAGCAAATATTCTAAAAACGAATTTTCAAATATGAGCGAAGATGAAATCTATGATATTTGCGATGATATTCTTGACGATTATGTGGACAAGCATTTTGGCGGTACAGAAAAAAATACCCCACGATTTATGTATAGATTTAATAAGATAAGGGAAAATGTGCATTTCCTTGTTTTACATATCATTAAGGAGCTAAAACACAGCGGATTTGAACCGATTGACTGCGAGCTTAAAATAGACGGCGATATTCCCGGTTATGAGGTTGCTTTGCCGACAGGTCAAAAAATAATGCTCAGAGGCAGTGTGGATAGGGTAGATATTCTCAAAAAGGGCGAGGAAAACTATATCAGAATAATTGACTACAAGACAGGTTCAAAGGAGTTTAAGCTGTCCGACATTTTATACGGACTGAATTTGCAAATGCTTATTTACCTTTATGCAATTACACTTGGCGGTGAGGAGCGCTACGGAAAGGTTACGCCGGCAGGAATACTCTATATGCCGGCTACCGTAAAGCCGATTTCAGTTGACGGCGCTATGATTGATGCGCAAATTAACGAGCAGGTTTCAAAGGGACTGAAAATGAACGGTATGCTTTTAAATTCGCTTGATGTTATTGATAATTCCGATAAGGAATATATTTCTTTCAATACAAAAAAAGGAACTCTCACAACAGGCGGAAATCTTGCGAGCCTTGAAGAATTAGGTATGATTTTTAAAAAGCTCGATATGACTGTTGCCGAGATGGGAGATAAGCTTTTTTCGGGCAATGTTGAGGCGTCACCGCTTAAGGGCGGCAAGGATTCGTGCGAGTATTGCCCGTATGACAGCGTTTGCGCCTACCATATGAGCGCTTGCCGAAACAGCTTTTCGGTAGATAATGACGAGGTGTGCAAAATACTTGGGAACGAACAGAACAAAGGAGGCGAGGATTGATGGCTAAATTTACCGATGCGCAAACAGATGCAATCGTAGCGCAGGGCGGCAGTGTGCTTGTATCGGCGGCGGCAGGTTCTGGTAAGACCACCGTTCTTATTGAGAGAATAATAAGAATGATAACACGCAAAGAAAACCCGATTGATGTAGACCGACTGCTTATTGTAACCTTTACGAGGGCGGCGGCAAGCGAAATGAAGGAGCGACTTGCAAAAGCCATTAACGCTCTTCTTGAAAAAGACCCGTACAATTCATTGCTTTTGCGTCAGCGACAGCTTATGTATAACACAAGCATTTGCACCATAGACAGCTTTTGCGGTTCGATTGTAAGGGAGTATTTCCATGTGCTTGGCGTGCAAAAAGATTTTCGCCTTGCAGATGAAAACGAAATAAAGGTAATCGGAAACGATGCGCTCGAAACTGTGCTTGAGGACTTTTACAGGGGAAATACACCTGAATTTAACGCACTTGCAGACGCTTTTGCAAATAAAAACGGCGATGATAATTTGAGAAACGCAGTGCTGAAAATAGCAGGCTTTCTTGCAACTCAGCCGTTTGGCGAAAAATGGCTTGAAGATATGCTGTCAAATTATTGCCCCGATATTCCGATAGAAAAATCATTGTTTGGCAAAATTCTTATAAAATACGCAAGGTCAACGGCTGACCACTCGCTTTTGCTTACGCTTAACTCAATAAAATTGCTTGATGAGGACGAAAAACTGAGAGATGCAAACCTGCCGCTCTTGCTTGACGATAAGGCATATTTTGAAAAGCTTGCCGAAAAATTTGAGGAAGGCTCATGGGACGAAATCAAAAGATTTGCCGAAACCTTTGTTAAGGGCAGAATGAAAACACCAAAGGGCTACAAAGATGACCCGATTAAAATTGCCGTTGCAAATTCTCGTGACGATGTTAAAAAATCGGTGGACAGCATTTGCAATATCTTTATGTGGGACAGCACTGTAATCAGAGCCGAAATTGACTATCTTCGCATAATAGTATCCGAGCTTTTTGAGGTTGTAAGGGCATATCTTAAAAAGTTTTCGGATATGAAATACGCAAAAAATATGCTGTCTTTTTCAGATGTTGAGCTTTTGACTGTAAAACTGCTTGCCGAGCCTTGCGGTGACGGATACATAAAAACAGAGCAGGCAAAAGAGATTTCAAAACGCTTTGACCAAATTATGGTTGACGAGTTTCAAGATGTAAACGATGTTCAAAATCTTATTTTTAAATGCGTAAGCACTGACGAAAACAATATGTTTGTTGTTGGCGATGTTAAGCAGAGCATTTACGGATTCAGACAGGCAAAGCCTGAGATTTTTATTGATAGGAAAAACGAATACAATAAGTATGACAGAGAAAACGAAATTTATCCTGCAACTATAATTCTTGATATGAATTTTAGAAGTCGCAGGGAGGTTTGCTCGGCTGTTAATTTCATTTTTAAAAATCTTATGACAGAAACCTCGGCAAAAATGGATTACGGCGCAGATGAATACCTGAATGTGGGCGCTGTATATCCGCCGAGTGACAAATGTAATTTTGAGGTAGATTATATTCAGAACGAGAGTACAGATGACAGCGTGGTAAATGAGGCTGTATTTGTAGCAAATAAAATTCTCAAAATGAAGTCGGAGGGCTTTACGGTCGGCAGAGATAGCAAACCGCTTGAGTACGGCGATTGTGCAATTCTTTTAAGAAGTACAAAAAATACCGCAACCACCTTTGTAAATGTTTTAAACAGTCTTGGTGTGCCTGCAACCTCAGAGATAAAGGAGAGCTTTTTTGACGCCAATGAAATTAAGGTAATGCTCAACTTTTTGCGCTGTATAGACAATCCGTCACTTGATATTCCGTTGCTTTCAGTAATGTGCAGTCCTGTTTACAGCTTTACGGTAGACGAGCTTGCAAAGATTAAGAACGGCAACAGGTACACTAATTTGTATTCGGCAGTAGTGGAATTTGCAAAAAAAGACAGCAGAACAGCCGAGTTTTTAAAGGAGCTTAGCTCGCTCAAAACTTATGCCTGCACCTGTTCGGTTGATGAACTCCTGAGCCGTATTTATGAGCTTACTTCGTTTTCGGCTATAATCTCCGCTATCAGCGGCGCAAAGGGCATAAAAAATCTTAATCTGTTGAGAGAATATGCCCGCAGCTTTGAATCAAGCGGATACAGAGGTTTGTCTGCATTTATTTCATATATGGACAAGCTGATTGAAAACGGTGCTGACCTTGAGTCGTCTTCGGGCGATAACGGCGAAACCGACAATACCGTCAAGGTAATAAGTATTCATAAGTCAAAGGGACTTGAGTATCCTGTTTGCTTTATTGCTTGCTCGGCAAAGAAATTTAATAAAACAGACCTTAGCGCAGATGTGCTTATAGACAGCAAGGCAGGACTTGGCATAAGGAGAGTTGAGGGCTTTTGCCGATACAATACCTTGCCACGAATGGCGGTAGGTGTTGAAATATCTGAAAATGAAATTGCCGAAGAAATGCGTGTGCTTTATGTAGCGCTCACTCGTGCAAAGGAAAAGTTGATTGTTATATCGTCACAAAAAAATCCAACCGATTATCTTGCAAAGCTACATTCAAAGTTGGCAGGCGGAGTGATAGACCCGTATTCCGTTATGAAAGCAAAATCTATAAGCGATTGGATAAGTATGTGCGCCTTGGTGCACCCGTTGCATAATGAATTAAGAATGAAGTTACAGCTTGGAGAAACCGATTTTACAAATTCGGCAACAGACGAATTGCCATGGGATATTAATTTTATTAAATCGGCTGATTTTGTTAACGATACAGAGGAAGCAGTTGCCGATACAGAAAATAATTCCGATAACGAAATTTACGATTCAACTGTAATTGATTTGCTTAAGGAAAGAACAGATTTTCCATATAGAAATAAATCTGTGTTAAAAATTCCGCAAAAGGTCAGTGCCTCGGATGTTGCGCATAATGATGGCGACACCTTTGATAAAATCTTCTTAAAGCCTGCCTTTTTGTCAAATGGCAATTCCTCGGCGGTTGAAAGAGGTACGGCTCACCATAAGTTTTTGCAATTCTGCGATTTTAAAAAGGCAAAAAATGACTTGCAGGCTGAGCTTGACAGACTTTTAGCCGAAAAGTTTTTGACAGCCGAACAGGTTGCCTCAATTAATAAGAGCGAAATACAAAAATTCCTTGACGGCAGTCTTGCAAAGAGAGTAATGGACTCGCCGCTTGTTAATAGGGAGCAGCGCTTTACCGTAAATATCAAAGCAGGTATGCTTGACAGTACGCTTGAGGGCGAGAGTGCCGAAACAAGAGTGGTAATGCAGGGTGCTATTGACCTTGTTTTTAAAGAGGGCAATGAGCTTGTAGTTGTTGATTACAAAACGGATCGTGTGCGTGAAATCGGCAAGCTAAAGGAATTGTATTCAAAACAGCTCAGCCTTTATAAGCAGGCGGTTGAAGAATTTACCGATTATAAGGTTAAGGAATGTATAATATATTCCATTCATCTTAATGACTGCGTTGTTGTGGACTGCTGATTAGACAATTTTTGAAAATTGTGGTATTATTAATCGGGGTGATATTTTGAAATTAACTATACTCGGTACAGGTTGTGCAAGCGTAACCGATTGCTATAATACTTGCTTTGTGATTACAGATAATAATCAAAATTTTATGGTTGACGGCGGTGGCGGCAACACTATTTTTAAACAGCTTAAATCGGCGAATATTGATTGGAAAAGTGTGCGGCATATCTTTATTACTCATAAGCATATGGATCACCTGTTTGGCATTATGTGGTTTGTAAGAATGATTTGCCAGCATATCAACCGCAATACATACGAGGGCGAGGCATATATTTACGGTCATGATGAAGTAATAAAAATCATAAGAGATATTGCAAATCTGCTTTTGCTCAAGCGTGAGCTTGACCTTATCGGCAGCAAACTGCACCTTGTTACGGTTGAAAACGGACAGGAGCTTGAAATAATAGGGCATAGGGGGCAGTTCTTTGATGTTGAGTCGGTAAAGACAAAGCAATTTGGATTTACCATGCAGTATGGTAATGGCAAAAAACTCACCTGCTGTGGTGACGAGCCTTTTCATGAATGTGAAAGGGAATATGTGTACGGCAGTGATTGGCTTTTGCACGAGGCTTTTTGTCTGTATTCTCAGGCGGATATTTTTAAGCCGTATGAGAAAAACCATTCCACCGTTGCAGACGCCTGCAAACTTGCGGAAGAATTGAAAATTAAAAACCTTGTTTTGTATCATACGGAGGATAAAAATTTGAGCAACCGAAAATCACTGTATTATGATGAGGGCAAAAAATATTTCAGCGGAAACCTGTATATTCCAAATGACCTTGAGGTGTTTGAGGTTTAATAAAGGGTTGATCACAAAATATATTCTACAACTTTTATTTCAATGAAAGGAGGAATGTAAAGTGAAAAATAAACACATTACAGAAATATTGGCTCCGATAATGACGAGTGTGTTAATTTTTGGAACTATGATTATTGTATGTGGTTGTTTTTTAAATTCTGATTTTGCATTTGCAGAATATACATATTGCTTATTTATGTCAATTTTTTATTTTCCACTTTTTTTATTGACTATTTTTGGTTTTGAAATAAGTGCATTAAGTGTTTTAATAACCATTCTGATTTTAGCAATGTTTTTTGTTTGTCTATGTTTAGCTTGGAGTGCGTACATGAAACCCAGTAAGATGAAATATGGAATATTAATTCTATTGCTTGTAATTGACATTGTCGGCTCTTTTGGTGTTTTTATGTTTAGCTTTATTATAGGTTTAATCAATGTCTGTTTTAAGATAGCCTTAATACTATGCTATGCAAAAAATATAAAATTGTATGACGAAGATATGTACGATTATGCCAATTAACAAACTCTGACAGCTAAACGGTTATTGAAATATTGATGAGATTTTGTGGTCAATCCTAAACATCAAGCCGCTTGGCTATCAAGAATTTGTTATAGTTAAAGCATTTGTGGGCATTGCTCACACCCACAACCTTTTACTTTTGGACTGAAAGTTTAGCTTTTGCTTTACTTTGTTGCCAGACCGAAAGTGTGCTAAAACATTATTGGCTCTATACTAAATGTTGGGGTAAGGAAAGAGCCTACAAAATTAATTTAAAAAA
>NZ_QSTA01000012.1:0-24037 GCF_003438075.1 Eubacterium sp. OM08-24
CCAAAAATTCTCCAGACAAAGTGGAGCAGAGAGGGCAGACTTGATTCTGAAACAGCAAAGATTAATAACTTCTTCACCAAAACAGGCAGAAGCGAGACTGTAAGCAACTACCTTGCAGGCTGGCTTTCAGAGTGGGTAAGAGAGTACGGTGTTGACGGTTTCCGTTGCGATACCGCAAAACACGTTGAATTTGCTTCTTGGAAAAACCTTAAGAATGCTTGTGTTGACGCTCTTAAAGAGTGGAGAGCAAACAACCCTGACAAGCCGGGCGCAGACTGGGATGAAGATTTCTGGATGACAGGTGAATGTTGGGATCACGGTGTTAATAAGGACGGCTACTACACACAGGGCGGATTTGATTCAATGATCAACTTCTCAACTCAGGGTGGCGGACTTTTAAGCGCAGGCAGAGTTAAGGGCACATATGATGGATTTGCAAAGGCTATCAATAACGATGACAGCTTCAATGTTCTTTCTTATGTATCTTCACACGACTCTGTTCTCGCAAGAGGCGACCTTATAGGTACAGGTTCAGGTCTTCTCTTATGCCCGGGCGGAATTCAGATATTCTACGGTGACGAAACAAACCGTCCAATGGTATCAGGTGTTCCTAACGACGGTAACGGCGGCGCAGGTCACTCACTCAGAAGTGATATGAACTGGGACTCAATGGATACAAATGTTCTTGAGCATTGGCAGAAAGTCGGTGTATTCCGTAACAACCACATCTCTGTAGGTGCAGGCTCTAACACAAGCCTTACATCAACATCAGGTTATGCTTTTGCAAGAGATTACGACAAGAACGGCATTACAGATAAGGTAATCGGCTGTATCTATGCTAATGCAAATACTGATGTTACAATCAGCGTTGGCGACACTTGGAGCGACGGTCAGTATCTTGTAAATGCTTACGATCAGTCATCTGCTGTTGTATCAAACGGTAAGGTTACATTCAACAGCGGCAAGAACGGTACAATCCTCGTTGAAGAGCCTGACGGCAGACCTCTTATGTCTGTTAAGGGTGACGCAGAGTTTACAGGTACACAGACTGTTACAGTAAGCCTTGACAAGTGCGAGCAGGCTAAGTGCTCTGTTGACGGCGGTAACAAGTTTATCGTAAAAGACGGCGACACAATCACAATCGGTAACACAGCTTACGATGGCGATACAATTACAATTACTCTTGAGGCAGAGAACGAGATCGGTTCTTCTGAGTCAAAAGCAACATTCAAGAAAAAAGTACAGGGCGGCTCAACAGCTCCTGTAAAAACAACATCTCGTCTTGTTGTAAAGACAGCTGACGGTTCAGCTCCTTATGTATATGCTTGGACAGGCGCAAGCAACGCACTTCTCGGTGCATGGCCTGGCACACAGCTTACATCTAAGGATGATAACGGTGACTACTATGTTGACCTTAATACAACAGAAGCTTACAATGTAGTACTCAATAACGGCGGCAAAGCACAGTCAGCTGATATTGCAGGCATTACAGGCGACGCAATTATCACAGTTAAAAATACATCATTCTCTTCTTATGATCTTAAGATTGTAGAAACTCCTGCTTCACCGCTCGAGCAGCTTAAGAAAGAGGGAAGAGAAGTTAAAGCAATGACTTCTTCCGATTACACAGCATCTTCATGGACAACTGTTGAATCAGTTATGAAGTCGGTTGACGCACTCGTTGCACAGGGCAGTGATGCTGACGACGATCAGGTTACTGCAATGATAACAACATTACAGAATGCAAAGGCTAAGTTACAGCTTAATGTTCCTGCACTCGGCTATGCAGTTAAGGGCAAGAATACAGTAAGCGGTGTTGCTGCTCCTGCTTCAAAGGTAACAGTAACAGTAAACGGCACAGCATACACAACACAGGCTGACGATGTAACAGGTGTATTTACAGTTACAACAGCTACACTTAACGCTTCATCAAAGCTTACATTCAAGGCAGAGAGAAACAGCGTTTCATCAGCTGTAGGTGCATACAATATGTCAAGCGGTGACATCACAAGCCTTATTGTTCCTACAACAGCTTCTCAGGCTACACAGCCGACAACAGCAAGACCAACACAGCCAACAACAGTAAGACCTACACAGCCGACTACAGCAAGACCTACACAGCCGACTACAGTAGCTCCGACAACACAGTCACCTACACAGGGCACAAACCTTAATATCTCAAGTAAATCTAACTACTTCTCAAATGCAAATGTAACATTTAAGAAGGGCGATACAGTTTGTCTTGAGTACATTGTAGATTCATCAATGAATCTTGTAAATGCAGAGTGGACACTTACTTACGATAACACAAAGCTCGCTGTTGATAAGGAGCGTTCAGCTAAGCTTATGCCATATGTTACTAACGAGGTTACTAACATTATTGACGCTAAGGGCACAATCAAATCTAACTTCAGTGAAATTCAGAATCTTGCTGATTTCAGTGGCGGCAAGGCTCTTGCAAGAGTTTACTTCAATGTAATCGGCACAGGCGACACAACAGTTGACTTCAACCTTAAAACACTTAGCGTAGGTTACCTTGACAGCAACTACAACCTTAAGTTCAAGCCTGTTGTAAGAGGCGGAGTAGCTCAGACAGATGTTACTTCAACTCCTGGTTTTGAAAACTTCACAGCTAAGACAAGCACAAAGATTTCTGCAACAGCAGAGCAAACTGACGAGGTAACACTCAACTTTGTTGTTCCAAAGACAGTATCAAGTCCTAAGTGTTGGGATGACGGTATTTACCTTGCATACAGCAACAACTACCAGCTCAACTCATTCACAAAGATTCCGCTCACAAAGACAACAGAGTATCTCACACCTGACTTAAAGTCAACAAAACTCATAAACGGCACATATGCTCTCTACTCGGTATCACTTACAAAGGAACAGGCAGAGGCTATTAACAAGGCAACATATGTTGTTCTTACAAACAAGTCAAATTATTACAGAACTTATGTAAGCTCAAAGTACAACTTACTTAAAGCTCCGTCAGGCACATACAGTGCAGACTACAACACAGCTAAAACTTCAGTAGCAGACCTCAACGGCTACACATTCATTATGAACGGTGATGTAGCAACAGGCACAAGCATTGACGGTTTCGGTACATACACAGGTTACTGGACAAAGTGCACAACTATCAATGCTGTAGCTCCTGCATCTGCTAAGTGGAAGAACTGCTGGAATCAGGGTGTTTACCTTGCTTACAGCAACGACTATAAGCTCGATTCATTCACAAAGATTAAGATGACAAGAACAAGTACATATGTTGATGTTGATTCTAAGTCAACACAGCTTGTAGACGGCACATATCCTGTATACACTGTAACTCTTACAGAGGATCAGGTAAAGGCTATTGATTCTTCATCATATGTAATCTTCGAGAACGCATCAGATACTTACAGAACATTCATCAACAGTAAGTACAGCGTTATGAAAGCTCCGGCAGGTGCTCAGTATTCAAGCACATACTCAAAAACAAAGGCAAAACTTGCTGACAGAGAGAAGAACACATTTGTAATTTGTGACGGTGTAACAACAGGCACAAGCATTGAGGGCTACGGCACATTTACAGGTTACTGGTCAACTTCTAAAATCGAAATTGTTGAGAGCACAGCTACACTTTATTGTGTATTCCCTAACCCTGCAAAGAGCAAAACAGCTATGAATAAGGGCGTTTACCTTGCATACGGTTCAAGCAACTCGGCAAATGGCCTTACAATGATTGCTATGGAGAAAACAGATGAAAAGTTCACACCTTCATTAAAGACAAACGCTCTTACAGCAGGTGAGTACTCTGTATATAAGGTAACACTCAACAGCGATCAGATTGAGGCTATTGACGGTGCAAAGAATGTTGTATTCTGCAACAGCAACGGTGATTTCAGAACAATCCTCTCAAAAGGCTACAATGTACTTAACGCAAAGAGCGGTGCTTACAGCTCAGCATACAACAAGGGTACATTCTCAGTTGCAGACCACAACAGCGAAACATTCGTTGTTTGCGATTCTAAGGTAACAGGTTCAAGCACAGACGGCTACGGTATGTTCCTCGGCTACTGGGATCTCGGCAAAGCAAACTAAATTATCACACTTAATAATCGGATGATTTAAAAATAAATACTCGTCATTGCATTTGCGATGACGAGTATTTTTCTTTTGCGTAATTGCAGAATTAAATTACAGAGATAAAGTTAAAAAATTTAGGTCAAACATTTTGTTACCATCGAGTGGAATAAAAAACAGGTTACTTTTGGTCGGGCAACAATTTTAGCGAATGAAAAGACTTTCCGTCACGAATTAAAAAGTTTGGTCAACCTTTTCAAAGGTTGTGGGTGTGGGCAACGCCCACAAAACTTTAGCTTATTGCGAATTTTAATAGCCAAACGGCTTGCCGTTTGGCGGCTTGAACATAATGGCGAGAGCCTAAAAATGTGACAGCAATAAAGGAAAAGCCACGCTACTGCAACTACTATTTTGCCACTTTTCAAGGGCAAAATAGCCACACACAAACTTTTGCGTTCTTTAAAATTCCTTTTTTCTACTGACACTCAAGTGCTACTTTCCTACTTTCTGCCACTCATTAATCTTGATTTTTACTTTATTTTAAAGTCTTGATAAATCTAAAGTATAGTTATTCTGTGGTATTAATTACAAATGCTTGTTTATATTTTTACTGTTTTATGGGATCTGCCCAAACCCGTAACCATTTAAAAAGGGTTGACCTAAATTTTAACTCTTTTGTTTTTAAGTGCAGCTTTTTCTCAAAACCAAAACTCGGATTACAGCCATTGCCGTAATCCGAGTTTAATTTTATCATTATATAAATTCTACCGATTAAATCAATCTGTATCAAGTTTAAGTACAGCCATAAATGCCTCTTGCGGAACTTCAACAGAACCGAGCTGACGCATACGCTTTTTACCCTCTTTCTGCTTTTCAAGAAGTTTCTTTTTACGGGAAATATCACCGCCGTAGCACTTTGCAAGTACATCTTTTCTCATAGCCTTAACGGTTTCTCTCGCAATGATTTTACCGCCAATGCAAGCCTGAATCGGAATTTCAAACAGCTGTCTTGGAATTTTCTCCTTGAGCTTTTCCGCCATTTTTCGTGCTCTTCCGTATGCCTTGTCTGCGTGAATAATAAACGACAGTGCATCGACAACATCGCCGTTGAGCATAATGTCAAGTTTAACAAGGTTGCTCTTTACATAGTCCTTTAACTCGTAGTCAAAGGACGCATATCCTCTTGTGCGTGATTTAAGCGTGTCGAAAAAGTCATAAATAATCTCGGCAAGAGGTAATTCATAGTGCAGGTCAACTCTGTCGGCGTCAATGTACTGCATATCTATAAATATTCCTCGTCTGTCCTGACAAAGCTCCATAATGTTGCCCACATATTCCTTTGGTGAGTAAATATGTGCGGTAGTCATCGGCTCTTCAGCCATTGCAATAAGCGCAGGGTCAGGATAATTTGTCGGGTTGTCTATCATTTCAACAGTGCCGTCTGTTTTTGTAATTCTGTAAATTACGCTCGGCGCAGTTGTGATAAGGTCAAGCTGATATTCACGCTCAAGTCTTTCCTGAATAATCTCCATATGAAGAAGTCCGAGAAATCCGCAGCGATAGCCAAATCCGAGAGCAACCGAGGTTTCCGGCTCAAAGGAGAGCGCCGCATCGTTGAGCTGTAATTTTTCAAGAGCATCTTTCAGGTCGCCGTATTTTGCACCGTCAACAGGATAAATACCGCAGTAAACCATTGGCTGAGCCTCACGATAACCCGGCAACGGCTCTGCCGCAGGATTTGCCGTAAGAGTAACGGTGTCACCAACCTTTGCGTCTGCAAGAGTTTTGATAGATGCCGCAATGTAGCCAACCTCGCCGGCATAAAGTCCGCTTGTAGACTCCATTGAAGTTGCGTGCATAAGACCGCACTCCACAACGGTAAATGTACTGCCTGTTGCCATAAGTTTAAATTCATCGCCCGGGTGAATTTGTCCCTCTTTAAGGCGCACATAAATGATAACACCCTTGTAGCTGTCGTAGTAGCTGTCGAAAATCAGCGCACGGAGAGGTGCGTTGACATCGCCTGTCGGAGCAGGAATGTCTGATACGATTTTTTCAAGAACAGCGTGTATGTTAATGCCCTGCTTTGCGGAAATTTTAGGTGCGTCCTCGGCAGGAATACCGATTACATCTTCTATTTCCTCAATAACCCTGTCAGGGTCGGCACTCGGCAGGTCGATTTTGTTGATTACGGGCACAATTTCAAGACCGCTGTCGACAGCAAGATAGGTGTTGGCGAGAGTTTGCGCCTCAATGCCCTGAGATGCGTCAACAATAAGCACTGCACCCTCACAAGCCGCCAAAGAACGGGAAACCTCGTAGTTAAAGTCAACATGACCGGGAGTATCTATGAGGTTAAAAAGATACTTTTCGCCGTCATCGGCATCGTAAGTAACAGTAACCGCTCTCGCTTTTATTGTTATGCCACGCTCACGCTCAAGCTCCATATCGTCAAGGAGCTGTGACTCCATATCACGAGCCGAAACAGAGTTCGTCTGCTCAAGAATACGGTCGGCAAGCGTACTTTTGCCATGGTCAATATGAGCAATTATGCTGAAATTTCTAATTTTGTCCTGTGGAAATGACAATTCTATCACCTTTTCGCAGATATTTGCAGGTAAGCCTGCACGATTATTACAGGCTGCAAAGCCTGTCTGAATATATACATATTTATGATAACATATTTTGCAGGCAATAGCAATAAATTTGTGATTGTACGGAAAGAAATACATACAAGATAATTTAAGATTTACATTTTATTTAGTTGTATAAAATTATTGTAATAATTATTGAAAATAATTTAATTTATTGCTATAATGTATAGTAATTAACAAAATTTTAAGACTGGAATGAGGAAAATATGAGAAAAACATTTAAAAACTCTGTAGCTATAATATTAGCTCTCGTAATAAGTAGTATTCAATGCTTTTATTTAACGGTGCACGCTGCGGATTCAAGTAATGAAAATATATTTTACATAGGAAATACAGTTAATACCGGGCATGATACGGGTTTTTCAAAAAATGATAAAATTACAGAAGACGATCCGCACTTTGGCTGGGAATTAGGAAAATTCTATATTAGCGGATATACAAGAATTAAAAACAGCGAAAATGAAAGTCCGATTTTTCTCAAAACGGTTGGTGATACTGTAACTTTATGGTTTGAATTGGAACAGAATATAGATAAACTTAATGACAATGAAGAACTAAGCATTTGTGACGATACCAACGGATACGATGAATATTTTGGTGTAGAAAAAACTGATTTTGGAAAAGGAACTTTGATTATTCGTCATACTGATTATCAGAACCATACTGTTGATCCGGTTATTTATACAAATTATTTATCTGCAAGTGCAAAACAAAACGAAGCTGTAAAAGTTGAACTTTGTGAAGAGGGCGACTATGAGGTTGCTTTGGATTATGAAATCAGTAAAACTAATTTTAATATATTTGGCTGGAAACCATTGCCGTCATATTATAACTATAAAGTGTTTTTCAAATTTTCTGTACGAAACGGAAATTGCATGGTGTATCCTTTTGATGTTAAAACCGGAGATGAACTTACAAATAAGTCAATAACAGAAAATGGCTTTTATTTGGATTTAGCGAAATCAAGATATTTGAATATTGATATTCAAAAACAAATACGCAAAGATGGTGCAGAAGGGCTCACCGAAGATGTACGTTTTAATAAACCCGCAAAAGATGGCGAAGAATACACGGATGAGGGTATATATACAATCACTGTAAAAAATATTTATACAGATCAAACTACTACAAAAGTAATTTATGTTGGTACGGATGATGTATTAAAAGCACATGTAGCAACAGGACTGTCTATTTCTGATGTAGAACATCAGCTTGCGTTAGGTGGAAAGGTAGCAGAGGACGGAACATTGATAACAGCATCTAACGAAACTTTACCGGTTATAGAGGAAACAAATCCGACAGATGGCGATTCAAATAAAAAAGAAAATATTTTATCAACAGTAAATAAGAATCAAAACAGTAATGAAAAACCAATATGGTTTATTTGGTTGTATATCGCAATTGGATTAATTGCGATAACGGCAATTATTATTACAATTGTATTTATTCGAAAAAAGAAAAAAGCTGAAAGTGATAATGATATATATTCGAATAGCGACAGGAGTGTGAAAAAATGAAAAAACTAATAGCTTTAATATTAATATGTACACTTCTGGTTGGCTGTACATCTCAAATAAACAGTGAAGTCAGCGATACAATTCCAACAGAAAATGTAACACAAAGTATATTATCAGAAGAAGTTCCAACCTTTACGGGACTGGATGATACAAGTTTATTAAATTATATAGAAGATGAAGTATATGAAAATCTTGTTGAAAAACTAAACAGCGAAGATTACTTTGTTGAAAATGTAAGTACGCAGTATATATCTAAGGAATATCTCGAAGAAGTTGAATACAACTCAAAAGAGAATATATATTTTGGGTATACTTTGTCTGAATTAGATTCATGCTTTCAAGGCAAAAGATATATTTTTACTTCGGATGATGACGGAAAAACCATTGTAAAAGAATTTGAAAAGTATGATGATACTTACGAACAAGTAATTAAAAATGTAGCTATCGGAACAGGTGTAATATTAATTTGCGTAACGGTTTCTGTTGTAAGTGGTGGCGCAGGATTACCTGCAATGAGTGCTGTTTTTGCAGTATCAGCAAAAACGAGTGCTGTTATGGGTTTATCATCAGGTATAATCGGCGGAGTTGCAGCAGGATTAGTAACAGGAATACAGACCGGTAATTTTGAAGAAGCCATAAAATCCGGTACATTAGCTGGCAGTAATGAATTTAAATGGGGAGCAATTACCGGTGCTATTTTTGGCGGTGCTTCAGAAGCGGCCGGGCTAAAAGGTGCAACGCTAAATGGTTTAACGATGAATGAAGTTGCTTCAATTCAAAAAGAATCAAAATATCCTTTGGATGTTATTAAGCAGTTTTCAAACATGGAACAATATAATATTTGTAAAAAAGCCGGATTATCAGCGGAATTTATAAATGGAAATGTTGCATTGATTCGAAAAATAGATTTGAATTTTGTTGATGAATATGGTCGCACTAACTTGCAAAGAATGTTAGACGGCTTTGCTCCACTTGACCCTGACGGTATTCCGTATGAACTTCATCACATCGGACAGAAAGCTGATTCTACACTTGCTATTCTAACCCAAGCTGAACATAGGAAAAATGGAAACAATACAATATGGCATAAATTCGGAGAAGAGACCAAAGTCTATGGTAAGGGAAACAAATGGAATCAACAGAGAAAAAAATTTTGGACTGAATTTGCACAGAGAGCCATATCTACGGGAGGAGTATAAGTGTGAAAGATATTTTAAATTTGATAAAAAATAAATCAAAATTTTATAGCATAGGAAATATATCAGAAGAAAATATAAAAGAAGCAGAATTAATATTAAATATTAGATTTGCTTCTGATTATAGAATGATTATTAAAGAATATGGCGCAGTTACATTTAGCGGTCATGAATTAACAGGCATATGTAATTCGAAAAGATTGAATGTAGTTGATGTTACTAAAGAAGAACGCAAATATAATAAAGTGCCTGAGGATTGGTATGTAATTGAACAGGCAAATATTGACGATATAGTAATATGGCAAGATACAAACGGTGCTGTATATCAAACAATGCCAAATAAAAAGCCAATAAAACTTTGCAATTCTCTTTTAGAATATATTGATTTTTAATTAACTGTTTAAGCATAATGTTAAAAAGCTGTCTTTCCCGCAAGAAAAACAGCTTTTTATTTTATACATATTTATACTTTTTTCTGTTTGCCACAAAGAATGATACGCTTATAATCAGCGAGCAAATTTCTGCGCCTACTACGGCAAGCCATATTCCGTTAAGTCCGAGCAGTTCGGGGAGAATAAAGATGAAAGCAATTTGAAAAACGAGCGTTCTCATAAACGAAATTACGGCAGACACAAGTCCGTTGTTTAGTGCGGTAAAGAATGCCGAGGCAAAAATATTTATTCCGCTGATAATGTACGACAGTGCAAAGAGTTGAATTGCGTTTGTTGTCATATCGTGGAGGTCTTGGTTGTAACCTACAAAGATTCCTGCAAGAACAGATGACAGCAGTTCGGCGCAGGCGGTCAGCACAACAGCGGCAGACGAGAGCAGAAAAAGACTTTTTTTGAAAAGGTTTTTAAGCTCAGCTGTATTGGCCGCACCGTAGTGATAGCCGACAATAGGAGCAACGCCGACACAATAGCCGAGATAAGTGCCCGAAAAGATAAAGCCGACATACATTATAATACCGTAAGCCACAACACCGTCATAGCCTGCAAATTTTACGAGCTGTAAATTGTAAAGCATATTTACGAGCGACATTGATATGTTTGTGACCATTTCAGACGAACCGTTCGAGCAGGTGCGCAAAATCGGTTTTAGTTCGAGCTTGGTTTTTATGAGCTTTAGCGGCGAGTTGTTTTTGCGGATAAAGAAGATGAGCGGTATAGCCGCACCCACAAATTCGCTGATTGCTGTTGCAAGCGCAGCGCCAAATACGCCAAGTCGGAAAACATATATAAACAGAAAGTCGAGCACCATATTTGAAAGACCTGCAATAACGGAAACACAAAGTCCCATTGCGGGTTTTTCGGCAACTACAAGAAAGCTCTGAAAGCAGTTTTGCAGCATAAAAAACGGCAATGAACAGAGGAGAGTTCTGCCGTATGTGGAGCAAATATCGACCATTTCGCCTTTTGCTCCGAGGAGTTCGGAAATTTGTCTGATAAACACATTTCCGAGGATTGAAAGCACAATGCCGACAATCAGCAAAAAGTAAATGAGCATTGAAAAGTAGCGGTTGGCGAGCTTTTTGTTGCCCTCGCCAATCGTTTTTGACACAAGGGCACTGCCGCCCGTTCCCACCATAAATCCGACAGAGCCGAGCATCATAAGTGCCGGCATAATCAGATTAACTCCCGCAAAAGACTCACTGCCCACAATGTTTGACACAAACAATCCGTCTACCACGCCGTAAATTGAAGTGAAAATCATCATTGCAATGGTAGGAATTGTAAAGCGCATAAGTTTTATGTAGCTGAAATGTTCTGATAATTGTATCATATTTCACTCTCCTGAATTTTTACATAAAAAAGGAGCTCAGCTATATTCATAACCGAGCTCACCCGACATCTTATCGACAGTGTTCCAAAATAGAAACGGTGTTACGACACCATGTCCTCCGATGACCATATTTTATTATAAGTACAGACATTTTAGTACATTTTTTTATCAATGTCAAGGGTTTATGCTCAATTTGACCTTTAAAGCAGAAAAGTTTTTAACATTATTTTAATGGTATGTTAATAATATTGCGGATGGGAAGTATTGAAAAAAGAGCTAAAAGGTAGTATTATTAAATTACAGAGAAATACAGATAAAAACAAGACGATTTTAAGGTGCTTTATTATGATTTCAGTAAATGATTATAACTACACATCACGCAAGCCGAGGTTTCAGCTTGCTTATAAAATTCTCAGCGGATTTCAGTTTGCAATCATTCTTTGTTCGGTGATAAATGTTGTTAGTTTACTTTTTACGCATCATTTTCATTCCTTTTTAGGTAGCTTGGTAAGTGTAACGGTGCCGCTTTACAAATTTTATTTTTCATTTTCTCAAGATTATTTGTACTTGGTAGAAAGTTTCGTGGTTATCGGTATTATAACATTTCTTTCAATTATGTCGCTTATGGAGTGTATTGGTAAAACCGACCAAAGCATTATAATTCCCACAAAGTATATGGTAATGAATTTTATAGTGGTTTCCATACTGGAAGTTAACACACTTAGAAATGGCGGCGAGTTATCGGAAAAGGCTTGTCCTAACATTTCCGTAGCTGTTTTTGGAAGTGCTGTTTATTTAATATCTTGTTTTATAGTTATGCTGCTGAAAATCTTTGAAAACGATGATTACTTTACAGAGATGCGATGGCATCATCATGGTGAGTTCTCGCTTTGGAATTATGCTGTGTTTGCTAAGAAAAAACGAATTGTTTATATGTTTGAGGCAGCACCGGCACTTGCTGCATTTTATTTTTATTATCACAGCTATAATAGTTTCTTTTTAAAAACAGTAGATCTAATCGAATTGAACGGTGCTTATATCTTTGTTGCTTTTGTTGTTATACTTACATTTTTCGGAAATATGTATTCATTAAAAAAATACAAAAAATCTCAGCTTGAACCGGATCCGCCGGAAAGCTATTTCAAAAACTATTACTTAAGTCAGATAATTTCATTTGTATTGTTTGCAATTTCATACTTTGTAGTGCTTTTGCTGTTTAAACAGTAAGTATAAAAGGTTCTATTCTAAATGTTGGGGTAACATTAATATTATGGCTTAACACACACAGTTTAGTTTAATAAATTTTTTAATTCGGGACAGAAACTATTAATTTTGTTTTACTTTGTTTCCCGACCGATAATCCGCTAAACCATCATTTCTTACAACTATTTACAAAATCATAAAAGAAAAATGCAGTCCGTTTATATGGACTGCATTTTCTTTGGGTAATTATTTATATGAAGTTTTAGGAAAAGGTTTAGTAAATCAGTTTGTAAAGAGAGATTTTCTCTTACCGTAATATACAGCGTAAATTAAAAAAAGTATTACTGCCGCAATCATTGATACAACAATTAAGTAAAAATATATTCTAAAAAAGCCAATTACAACAATATTTATCACCGCATACGCTGCCGGTATTAATACCGAAACACCCAAGCAGGTGTATAATAGTTGGAGTGCGTCTTTTTTAAAACCTGCGAGTTTTTGTCGGGTTATTACAATCAGTATGGCATACATCACAAAAAATATACCGAATAATATGTCATAGGTCTGCATCATAGGATGCTGGGCATATATTTGAGCATTGTTAAATATAATTTGTGAGCCGTTGATGACAGCGTGGTTTTTGCCTATAAAAAACGGAACAGCCGCAAAAAGTGTAATCGCTGTCAGCGTGAAAAGTGCAAAATAAATTGTAAATTTATGCCATTTGAGTTTATAATTACCTTTCATAATATTGCTCCTATACTGTTACTTTATGAATATATTATAACATTCGGACTATGACAATATAGTGACAAAAAATAGAAAATTAAAAAAATTTTTTTGCTTTTTGGGGAGAGAATTTTAAAAAACTGACTTTTTGGCATAAAAGTTGAGCCTAAAAATTTAAAATTTAGGTCAACCCTTTTTAAAGGTTGACCAAATTTTTATATTCGGGACGGAAAATTTGGCTTTTGCTTTACTTTGTTGCCCGACCGATAATTTGCTAAGCCATAATTTACCCCCCAAAAAAAAATTATTGGCAAAGAGCCGCAAAACAAAACCGCCTGATGCAATGCACCAAGCGGTAAAATACTTTAAATTTAAAATTAACCGTTAAATGAGTAGTTAGGAGCTTCCTTTGTAATCTGAATGTCATGTGGGTGGCTTTCTCTAAGACCTGCACCTGAAATTCTGACAAACTTAGCTTTCTGGTGGAGCTCGGAAATAGTTGCACAGCCTGTGTAACCCATACCTGCTTTAAGTCCGCCCATAAGCTGATAAATTGTGTCGCCGAGTAATCCCTTGTAAGGTACTCGTCCTTCAACACCTTCAGGAACAAACTTGTTGTTGCTTGCCTGGAAGTATCTGTCTGAGCTACCCTTACCCATAGCGCCAAGGCTGCCCATACCACGGTAAACCTTGAACTGTCTGCCCTGATAGATTTCGTTTTCTCCCGGGCTTTCCTCACAACCTGCTACAAGTGAGCCTACCATTACTACACTGCCGCCTGCGGCAAGAGCCTTCACAATATCACCACTGTACTTAATACCGCCGTCTGCTATAACAGGGATACCGTACTTAGATGCCTCGCAAGCTGCGTCATAAATTGCTGTAATCTGTGGTACACCGATACCTGCAACAATTCTTGTTGTGCAGATAGAACCCGGACCGATACCAACCTTTACGCAATCTGCGCCTGCGTCGATAAGTGCCTTTGCAGCCTCAGCTGTTGCAATGTTGCCTGCAACGAGCGGTACATCAGGATATGCCTTTTTAACTTTGGCAACTGTTTTAATAATGTTGCTGTTGTGACCGTGAGCAGAGTCAAGGAAGAGTACATCTGCCTGAGCATCTACAAGAGCCGCAACTCTGTCGAGAACATCGGCAGTTGCACCGATAGCAGCACCGCAGAGGAGTCTGCCTTTGTCATCACGAGCTGAATGTGGATACTGAACCGACTTTTCAATATCTTTAATTGTGATAAGTCCCTTAAGGCTGCCGTCAGAGCCTACAAGCGGGAGCTTTTCAATTCTGTGTTTACGGAGAATTTCCTGTGCCTGCTTTAATGTTGTGCCAACCGGAGCAGTAACAAGGCTTTCGTAAGTCATAACGCTTGCAATCGGCTGGTTAAAGTCAGCACCTGTCATAAAGCGAAGGTCACGGTTTGTGATAATGCCGACAAGTTTGCCGTCACGACAAATCGGAACGCCTGAAATCTTATATTTGCCCATAAGATCGTTTGCGTCACGAACTGTATTCTCAGGAGAAAGGAAGAACGGATTTACAATAACACCGTTTTCACTTCTTTTAACTCGGTCAACCTGGTCAGCCTGCTTTTCGATGCTCATATTCTTATGAATAGCACCTATACCGCCCTCTCTGGCAATAGCAATAGCCATTGCAGTTTCGGTTACAGTATCCATAGCGGCTGTAACAACAGGAGTGTTGAGCTTGATATTCTTTGTAAGATTTGTTGAAATATCAACATTTTTCGGCTCTACATCAGATTCTCCCGGAATGAGAAGAACATCATCAAAGGTAAGACCTTCTTTGCCGAATTTCTGATTGTAATCTGTATTCAACATAAACTATCCTCCATTTTCCTTTTCTCAAAATTGTTTATTATTAAACTTTATTATATCAAATAAATTCGGTAAGTGCAACACATAATTTGCAGTTTTTAAAATTTTTATAACGAATTTTCTGAGCCTGTAAATAAGACGGCATTTTGTGAATAATATAAAATGTTTATAAAGTATTATTGTGTATTCGGCAATTGTACTTCGTTGTTTTCAATAGTATTTTAATGTTTTAATATGCAAAATGACAAAAATATTTTGCTTTTTAAGATGTATAAAAAACGCTTTTTATAAACTTTATTACAACATCAAAAAATCCTTGCTTTAAATTTGTGTGCGTATTATAATATAGGTTAGCTATTTAGCTTATGATTTACGAAAGGACAGATTTTATGCCTTTTATAGATGTTAAAACAAATGTAGCTTTTTCAAAGGAGAAAGCAGACGAGCTTATGAAAGAGCTTTCGGGTTCGCTTAAAGCAATCGGCAAAAGCGAAACATATGTAATGTGTGCCGTAAATGATGCGCTGAAAATGCGTTTTCAGGGCAGTGATGAACCGACGGCGATAGTTGAAGTAAAGCTGTTGGGTAAAGGCACAAAGGACGGCTATGCAAAGGTTACAGAGAATATTTGCGGTATTATGCAGTCCTACGGTGTTGAGGGCAAGCGTTGCTATGTTAAATATGATGAAGTGGAACATTGGGGCATGGACAGCTTTATGTTCTAAGGGCAAACTGTTATTTACTTGACAATAATTGATTATATATTTTATATTTTTACGGGAGAAAGAGTTATTATGAGAATTGTTGTTCTTGCAGGCGGATTAAGTACAGAGCGTGATGTGTCTATATCTTCGGGTATCAAGGTAGCGTCTGCTCTGCGTGAAAAGGGTAACGAGGTAGTTTTGCTTGATGTATTTATGGGTTATGAAGAGAACTTCTGCGACATTGACGCACTCTTTAAGCACAATTACAGCTTTACCGACAGCCTTGGTGTGGGTACAGAAATTCCTGACATCAAGACAGTAAAGGAAAACAGACTTGATAAATCATCAAGATTTATCGGTGTAAATGTTATTGAAATCTGCGCCGAGGCAGATATTACATACCTTGCACTTCATGGCGGCGAGGGCGAAAACGGTCAGATTCAGGCTACCCTTGACCTTTTCGGTATTAAATATACAGGTTCGGGTTATCTCGGTTCGGCACTTGCTATGAACAAAGCGCTTACAAAGAGCGTTCTTCTTCAGAACAGAGTTACAACTCCTGCCGGCAGAGTTTATAAGTCTGCCGAGGACGCCGAGGATTGGAGCTACTATCCATGCGTTGTAAAGCCGTGCTCGGGCGGTTCAAGCGTTGGCATTACAAAGGCTGACAACAGGGCGGAATATTTAAACTCTGTAAAAGAGGCTTTTAAATATGAAAAGGAAATTGTAGTTGAGCAGTTTATTGAGGGCAGAGAGTTTTCGGTCGGAGTTATCGGCGGCAGAGCATTGCCACCAATCGAGATTATTCCAAAGACCGGTTTTTATGATTATGTAGCAAAGTATCAGGCAGGCGCAACAGATGAAATTTGCCCTGCAAATATTACAGCAAGCGAGGACGATGTTCTCCGCAAGGCTGCCGAGGCTGCATTTAAGGCGCTCAATTTGCAGAGCTATGCAAGAATCGACTTTATTCTTGACAAGCAGTCGGGCGAGGCTTATTGCCTTGAGGCAAACTCACTCCCGGGTATGACTCCTACAAGCCTGCTCCCTCAGGAGGCAGCGGCAGAGGGTATTGATTATCCTACACTTTGCGAAAAAATCATTGAGGTTTCTCTTGAAAAATACAATTAATTTTTTGAGGTGATTTTGCGGTGAACGAGGCTGTACTTCTTTATAATTACAAGGGCGATAGACTCAAAGCTGTAAGGAACACGCTTTTGTCTATGAAAATACCTGTAAAAATAGCCACTAAAAAAGACTTTTCAAAGCCTATCGGGGCATTGTTTGGCTTAAAGGATATTGAGCCGTTAAGCGATGATTTTCCGAGTTTTGACGATGAGCTTATGGTTATCAAGGATTTTCCGCAGCTTACATTTAATATTATGCTGAAAAAACTCGAAAACTACGGCATAAAGAAAATGCCCCTCATTTGCGCCCTAACTCCCGACAACAGCCGTTGGAGCGGAAACAGACTATACAAAAAACTCAGCGAGGAACACTTAAAAAACACCAACCTCAAAGTCAATTTATAACAATAAAAATTACATAATTTTGCAGAGTGGTATTTGATATAAAAATATCGCTCTGCTTTTTTGTGTGAATTTAAAAATTACAGAAATTTTGCGGATATTTTGTAGGAATTAGCAAATTTATATTGTGATTTTTACTTGATTTATTTTTGATTTTGTATTACTATATAAGTGTATGATTTTTAAAGAAAAGAAAAGGGGATTACTATGAAAAAAGTTATTTCATTGGCACTTGCCGCTGTAATTTGTTCAGCATCAATGCTCCTTGCTGCTTGCGGCGGAAATGCAGGCACAGCAACTAAGGACGAAACACCGGCAAAAACTAAGACTATTGCAACCGTTAATGACCTTGAGGGCGCAAAGATCGGCGTTCAGCTCGGCACAACAGGCGACATTTATGCAAGTGATTACGAGGAAAAGGGTTCAACAATTGAACGCTTTAACAAGGGTGCAGACGCTGTTTTGGCTCTTACACAGGGTAAGATTGACTGCGTTATCATCGACAGCGAGCCTGCAAAGGCATTTGTTGCAGCTAACAAGGGGCTTAAAATTCTTGACGAGCCATTCGCTGAGGAAGATTATGCAATCTGCGTAGCTAAAGACAACACAGATCTTCTTGGTAAAATCAATACAGCTCTTGCAGAACTTAAGAAAGACGGCACAACAGAGTCAATCGCAAACAACTTTATCGGTGATGACACAAAGGGCAAAACTCCTTATGTAACTCCTGAGGGAACAGAGTATCCTAACGGCGAGCTCCATATGGCAACAAACGCATTCTTTGAGCCTTATGAGTATTATGACGGTGACACAGTAGTTGGTATTGACGCATCTATGGCACAGGCTATCTGCGATAAGCTCGGCTACAAGCTCGTTATTGACGATATGGACTTTGACGCTATTGTAACAGCTGTTCAGACAGGCAAGGCTGACTTTGGTATGGCAGGTATGACAGTAACTGAGGAAAGACAGCAGGCTGTAAGTTTCTCAGACAGCTACACAACAGCTACTCAGGTAATTATAGTTAAAGAATAATTAAGAATTTTGGAAAGGCAGCCGAAAAGCTGCTTTTCTGATATATAAAGGAATTTAGCATATGGATCAGTTTTTTCAGGAAATAGCTGCAAGCTTTCAGAAAACTTTTATTAAAGATGACCGTTGGCTGCAGTTTTTAAAAGGTCTTGGAGTAACGATTGAAATTACAGTTGTTGCCGCCGTTATCGGTATTATCCTTGGCTTTTTAATCGCAATGGTTCGCTCGACCTATGATAAAAATCTTATAGGTAAAAAGTGCAGAAAGCCGAGCGACTATGTACTCAAAATTTTAAATTTCATCTGCAATATTTACATTACGGTAATCAGAGGTACACCTGTTGTAATTCAGCTTATGATTATGTACTACATTGTATTTTCATCTTCACGAAACGGAATTATTGCAGCGGTACTTGCGTTTGGTATCAACTCAGGCGCATATGTGGCTGAAATTGTGCGTTCGGGCATTATGTCTATTGACAAGGGTCAGTTTGAGGCAAGCCGTTCGCTCGGATTTAATTACAGCAGCACAATGTTCCATGTAATACTTCCGCAGGCTTTCAAAAATGTGTTGCCGGCACTCGGCAACGAGTTTATTGTACTTGTAAAGGAAACCTCTGTTGCAGGTTATGTTGCACTTCAGGATCTTACTTATGTGGGCAACCTTATCCGCTCAAGAACATACGAGGCATTTTTCCCACTCATCTCGGTAGCGGCAATTTACCTTGTAATAGTATTGATTCTGACATACTTCCTCAAAAAGCTCGAAAGGAGGCTGCGCAGCAGTGACCACTAATAATGATGTATTAATCAAGGTTGAGGGACTTAAAAAATCCTTTGGCAGCAACGAAGTGCTCAAGGGCATTGATGCAGAAATCCATAAGGGCGATGTTATGGTGGTTATCGGTGCATCGGGTTCGGGCAAATCAACATTTTTGCGCTGTTTAAATCTTCTTGAAGAGCCGACAGACGGCAAAATCATAGTTGACGGCGTAGATATTAACGATAAAAATATAGACATTAACCTGCACCGCAGAAAAATGGGTATGGTGTTCCAGCAGTTCAACCTTTTTCCGCATATGACAGTGCTCAAGAATATGATTCTCGGCCCTGTAAAGCTCCTTAAAAAGAGCAAGGAAGAGGCTGCAAAAGAGGCAATGGAGCTGCTTGAAAGAGTAGGACTTGCCGACAGAGCAAACGATTATCCGTCACAGCTTTCGGGCGGTCAGAAACAGCGTGTGGCAATCGTGCGTGCGCTTTGTATGAATCCCGAGGTAATGCTTTTTGACGAGCCGACCTCTGCGCTTGACCCTGAGATGGTAGGCGAGGTACTTGAGGTTATGAAAAGACTTGCCAAGGACGGTATGACAATGGTTGTTGTAACTCACGAAATGGGTTTTGCCCGTGAGGTAGGCACAAAGGTTGTGTTCGTTGATAAGGGCGTAATTGTAGAGCAAGCACCGCCGCAGGAATTCTTTACAAATCCTAAGAACGAGAGATTGAAAGAATTTTTGTCAAAGGTATTTTAATTTAATAAATTTGGACAGTCTGATAAGATAATGTGCTTGTCAGACTGTTTTTGTAAGGAAAATTGTTTGGTGATCAGATAGGTAAAACACCGGTAGGGTAACAAAGTTTGGAAACGCAAAACTTTTAGCTTAAAAAATCATAAAAGGTTTGACCTGAATTTTATTTTCGGGACGGATAGTTTTGCTTGTATCTTACTTTGTTTGCCCAACCAAAATGGACATTAACAACACACAAATCAGAAGGTAAAAAAATGGAATTACTTATAAAACAGCGAGTTTTTTCGTGGTCAGATACTTACGATGTTTACGATGAGTATGACGAGCCGAAATATTTTGTAAGGGCTGAAATGTTCAGGCTTACGCATCAGATTCATATATATGACAGAAATCGCAATGAAATCGGTATGATTAAACAGCGATTTTTTACGCTTATGCCGACTTTTGATATAGAAATAAACGGACAGCCGTTTGGCAGTATTGAGAAAAAATTTACATTTTTTAAGCCGAAGTATAACCTCGACTACAACGGTTGGCGCTGTGAGGGCGATTTTATGTCTTGGAACTACAGCGTTTACGAGGCTTGCAGTATGGTTGCGCAGATTTCAAAAAAGCTGTTCCGTTGGGGAGATACTTATGTTATCGACTATGCAGACCCGAGAAACGAAATTTTGGTGCTTATGCTCGCTATCGCCATTGATGCCGCAAACTGTTCGCAGAATAATAACTAAGTAGGTAATTTATGATTGACAGACCAAAACTTGACAAAAATCTTGACGGCAAGACATTCAGAGAGTTTTATTATTTAAAGGAGGAGCTTGTGAGTTTCTGTCGTAAATACGGCTTGCCGACAACAAAGGCAAAAGCCTTGAAGATGCTATAAAATGCCGGAAATATAAAAAGAAGTTGCAGGGACATAATCGCTATGAAAAAAGCGATCTTTCCGTTTTAGATAACAACTGATTAGCTTATGCTTATTTAATTTGGTTTTTATTGCAGTTTTGACCTTTGAGTAGTATAATTAAAATGTTAAGCTAAAATTTACAAGGAGATAGGGCAGAGGTTGAGCCTTTGCCGAGCATATAATGGAAAATTTGCACCTTGAGCCGTTGGGAAACGGCATTGAAATATATGTTACCAAAAGTTACAGATACTCGACCGACACCATTTTGCTTGCCGATTTTTCAAAGCCTATGGGCAGTAAAAAATGTGCGGAGCTTGGTACAGGCTGCGGCACGATTCCGCTTTTGTGGTGCAGGGACAATAAAAATCTGAAAATTGACGCTGTTGAAATTCAGGAAAATGCCTGTACTGTTGCACAAAAAAGCGTGGAGCATAACAACCTTTGCGACAACATAAATATTGTGAATGCCGACTTGTGTGACCTTAAGGGCAAGCTGAATTTTGGCTGTTATGATGTTGTTGTGTGCAATCCGCCGTACAAAATCGGCGGCGGCGGAATAAAAAATCCTACCTCGGCAAGACTGATTGCAAGGCACGAAAGTGAATGTACGCTCGATGACATTTGCTCGGCGGCGGCAAAGCTGCTGCAGTTTGGCGGCAGATTTTTTATGTGCCAGCGCCCCGAAAGGCTGAGCGATGTAATGGAGTCGATGCGAAAATTCGGAATTGAGCCAAAGACATTGCGGCTTGTTCAGCAGAGGCTGACAAAAGCGCCTAAGTTGTTTTTGCTTGAGGGCAGACGAGGCGGAAAACGAGGTTTTTTGAATGTATTGCCCACACTTTTTATAGAGGACGAAAACGGTAATTTTTCAAAGGAAATGCTTGAGATTTACGGAAGTTATAAATCAGATCATTTAGAAAATACAGAGGATAATAGGCTATGAGCGGAATTTTATATGTAACGGGAACACCGATAGGCAACCTTTCCGACCTGTCGCCGAGAGCGGTGGAAACTCTTGAATCGGTAGATTTTATTGCGGCGGAAGACACAAGGGTTACGCTGAAACTTTTAAATCATTTTGGCATAAAAAAGCCGATGGTAAGCTATTTTGAGCACAATAAAAGAGAGCGTGGAGAGATTATCTGCGCAAGAATAGAGCAGGGCGAAAACTGCGCCATTGTTACGGACGCAGGTATGCCTTGCATTTCCGACCCCGGCGAAGATTTGGTAAAGCTGTGCGAGGAGAGGGGCATAAAAACGGTTGTTATTCCCGGCCCGAGTGCGGTTATTTCCGCCCTTGCGGTGTCGGGACTCAGTACGGGAAGATTTACTTTCGAGGGCTTTTTGAGCGTGAATAAGAAGAGCCGTACAGACCATTTAAAAAGCCTTGCAAATGAACACCGTACTATGATTTTTTACGAAGCTCCGCATAAACTGCCGCAGACATTGCGTGATTTGTACGCAAATTTTGGCGACAGAAAGCTGACCATTGTGCGTGAAATTACTAAAATTCACGAGGAAGTTATACGCACCACAACTAAAAATGCGGCGGAAAATCTCAGCGACGGCAGTGTTAAAGGCGAAATTGTGCTTGTGCTTGAGGGTGCGCCGCAGATTGACGATACCGAAGAATTTACACTTGAGTATGCGGTTGAAACCGCTAAAAAGCTGATAGAAAACGGAGCAAGAGCAACCGATGCGGCAAAAGAGGCGGCGGCGCTGACAGGCTTTAAGAAGAACGAAATTTACAAGGAGCTGATCTGATGACATACGAACAGGCTATTGAAAAAATACATTCACTGCTTACCTTTGGTTCTCGTCCCGGACTTGACCGAATGAGAATTTTTCTCGAAAAACTCGGCAATCCTCAGGATAAACTAAAGTATATTCACATTGCGGGTACTAACGGCAAAGGTTCGGTTTGTGCAATGCTTTCTGCGGTTCTTGTTGAGGCGGGCTACAAAACAGGACTTTTTATTTCACCGTATATTACGGATTTTCGTGAGAGAATACAGATTAATAATCAGATGATTTCAAAGGAAATTCTCACCGACGCAGTGGAAAAGACTTTCCCGATTATTGAGGAATTGCGCAAAGACGGGGTGATTATTACCGAGTTTGAATATGTAAACGCTTTGCAGTTTTATATCCACGCAAACGAAAAGTGCGACATTGTTGTACTCGAAACGGGTATGGGCGGACTTCTCGACTGCACAAATACAATTTTGCCGCCGCTTTGCTCGGTGATTACAACTATCGGACTTGACCATACGGCAATTCTCGGAAATACCATTGAGGAAATTGCGTGGCAAAAGTGCGGTATTATAAAAAACGGCTCGATTGCCGTTACTTCCAAGCAGGAAGAAAACGCAATGAGCGTGATTGAATGTACTTGTAAAAGCAGAAATGTTGAACTTTTCAAAAGTGAAAGTGCAAAAATAAAAGTGATTTCAGAAAGCCTTGAAAGCACAAGGTTTGAATATGACGGTACAGAGCTTGACCTGCATTTGATTGGCGAGCACCAGATTGAAAATGCAAAAACGGCATTGACCGCATTAAAGGCACTTTGTGACAGCGGCAAAATAGAGGTGAGCAAAAGCGCATTGCAGAAGGGAATAGCAAAGGCGGTAAACCCTGCAAGACTTGAGCTTATGAGCAAAAATCCCGTAATTTTGCTTGACGGCGCACACAATCCAAACGGTATTGAGGCGCTGAGCAAGGCGGTTAAAAAATATTTGCCTAATCAAAGGCGAATTTGCCTTATGGGTATGCTTGCCGATAAGGACAGCGCAAGCTCGATTAATTTGCTTGAGGGACTTTTTGAGGAGATTTTTACCGTTACGGTAGATAACCCGAGAACACTTACGGCAGAGGCACTTGCCGAAAAATGCAGACAGCATTTTCCAAAGGTAGAGGCTTTTGACGATAACAAAAAGGCGCTTGATGCGGCAGTGAAAAAGGCAAAGGAAGAGAACATACCGCTCGTTATTTGCGGTTCGCTTTACCTTGCAGGAGAGCTAAGACCGTATTTGTTGGAACTTTAAAAAATTCGTATAATTAACCCCGTCATCGCTTTGTGGTGACGGGGTATTGTTTATGGCTTTTTGTAAATAATTGGGATAAATTAGGGTTTACCGCATAAAGTTTAGTATAATAAATTCAAAATTTAGGTCAACCCTTTTTAAAGGGTTGCGGGTTTGGGCAGAGCCCATAAAACATTAAAAACAAATGGTTGAATTTATATCATAGGATAAATAAACCTTAGATTGTTCAAGACCTTAAAATAAAACAAAAGTCAAGATTAATAAGTGGCAGAAAGTAAAAAAGTCACACTTTA
>NZ_QSTA01000012.1:24047-59044 GCF_003438075.1 Eubacterium sp. OM08-24
AAAAGTCACACTTTAGCGGTCTTAGAGAAAAGATACTATAAAGGATGCAAAAGTTTGCGTGTGTGGCTAATTTGCCCTTAAAAAGCGGCAAATTAGTAGTTTTAGTAGCGTAGCTTTTCTTTTTGTTGCTGTCGCATTGGCTCTCGCCATTATGTTCAATCCGCCAAACAGCAAGCCGTTTGGCAATCAAAATTTGCGATAAATTAAAATTTTTGTGGGCGTTGCCCACACCCACAACCTTTGAAAAGGTTGACCAAACTTTTATATTCGGGACAGAAACATTTTCTTTTGCCGTACTTTGTTGCCCGACCGAAAGTCAGCTAAACCCTAATTTACCTTAACTTTTGCTAAAGAATTTTTTAATTATTCTGTTTATCTGTTGCGGCAGATTTATTAAGAGTATTTCAGCGTCATATTAACGCAGAAGGTATCATCTGTATTTACAGCCTCAAAAAATCCTCCGTATATTTCTGCCATATTTTTCATTGAGCGCAAGCCTATTCCTCTGCCGCTGTGTTTTGTGGATTCGTAGCCTTTTTCGGTTTTCTTCAGCTCTCCGTTAAAGTTATTTGTTGCGACAATGTAAATATATCCGCCTTTGTAATCAATTGACAAATCAAAATATTTCTTTCCGCTTAATATTGTTTTACAGCCTGAAATTGCATTTTCACTTAAATTTCCTAAAATGCCGCAAAAATCAACTTCCGAAATAGATGAATGTTCGGGAATGTTTATTTTCCAGTTAATGTCTACTTCGTTGTCAATGGCACTTTGACGGTAATAATTAAGCACTGCATTTACTGCGTTGCTACTGCAAAGCCTTACAGGCGAGGTAATATTCAGCGCTTGAGAATATTCACCGATATATTTTCTTAATGTAGTGAGATCTCCTTCGTCGAGCAAGCACTGCGCAAGATGAACTGAATGCTTTAAATCGTGACGAATTTTGGTAGTTTGCTTAATATATGTCTGCAAAGTTTCATTGTAGCTTGTCTGCATTTCAAGCATAAAGTTTTGTTTTTCGAGCTTTGTCTTTTCAAGTGTGGTTTTACTGAATATGTAAAACAGTACAAATACCAAAATATAAAGTAAAAACACAACGGTATGTAAAATTAATGCTTTTGCTCCGACTTTGCCTACTCGCAAATTGGCATAAGAAATAGGTATTGTGTACATATTTGTAACTAAAACAGTAATCGGCAAAACCATAAAAGCATACCACAGATTTTTATAGCTGATATTATCTATCATCCATGAATAATATTTCAACAACGGAAAAGCAAGTACACCCAAAAAGAACAGACTTATAGCCATAAAAAGCAAATCAAACGAAAAACTGATTCCGTAATCCATTTCTGCTTTGTAAAACGGTTCTATTTCATATACATATAGTGAAAATATTGAAAACAAGCAAATTACACTTAAAAATACAAACATACTTCTCGCAAATTCCGTTTTTACGGTGTATTTAAAAAGCAAAAAGCAAATTATCATATCGGGCATAAGCACGATATTTGTAGTTCTTATGTCACAAGCAATCATTATGTATGATGATAATGGCGCTATAATTACAAAGGATGCTGACAACAGCAACGCTATTTTTTTTACGGAAAATCTGAGTTGATTTTTCATTGGAAAATAGCACATTATACTTGCAGGGATAATAATAGAAAAAGAAAACAATCCCTTAAAAAATTCTACCCAATCCATAGTTCCCTCAAATCTGCTGGTTTGTTCTCAGCTTATTAAACATATGCTCCCTGATTCTTTTTTCGATATCGCTTTTTTCTCGTACTTTAATCGGAAATCTTGTGCCGTTACCCATAATGCAAAGCGTACCCTCAATGTTTTCTACATAGTCGGCATTAAGCACAATTCCTCTGTTTACGGTTATAAAGCGCTGGTCGTTTTCGGTAAGCTGTAAAAAATTATTTATTGTCATTCGTGTGCGATAAATCATTCCCGACACCACTGAGATATTAAGGTAGTGTGCGTCCGATTCAATAGACACAATCTCTTTGACAGAAAGCATAACGGTTTTTCGGTCGCACAATATTTCAACAAACTTAGATTTATCTCTCATATAAAAGACAGCGTCATCAAGGACTTTATATATTTGCTCCTTAACATATGGCTTAGTAATATAGTGGAATGCGTGAACCGAAAAAGCCTGCATCATAAAATCCGCACTCGATGTTACAAATACTATCACAATTTCTTTACTGATTTTTCTTAGCCTTTCCGCAAGCTCAATTCCGTTAATCGTAGTCATAAAAATATCAATAAAAGCTATATCATAAACGCTTTCGCTGCATTTATCCAAAAAATCCAAACCGTTTGAAAAGCATTCTATTGAACCCTGTTCTTTTCTGCTGATAAAGTACTCGTTACATACGCCGCACAAAACATTCATATACCTTTTTTCATCATCGATAATGGCAATTTTCATTTTTTCACCCACTCTGATTATGTGTTTTTTATAATTATAACACAAAATGCAAATAATGTGCATTATTATACAGGTAGTTTTTTGCCAGAAAAATGACTTTGTTGCCAATATGTTGAAAATGTTGCTGTAATTTTGTATTATTAAGTCAATCTAAAAAATATTTAACACAGAAAGAGGTATACTATGAAAAAATTAGCACTTTTACTTGCACTTTGTATGATAGGAGCATTCAGCCTTTACGGCTGCGGCGGCAATGACACATCTGCACCGGAGGAATCTGTTGTATCGGAGGCTGCCGAAGACACATCGGCTGCGGAAAGCTCACAGGCTACCGAGGCTGACCTTGAGGGCGAGTGGGAAATATCAACAATCATTGACGCAGAAAACAATGCAGTTTCAATGGAGGACTATTGTGCGGCAAACGGTGTTGACGCATCAACACTTGACATTAAGTATGCATTTACAACAGACGGCAATGTATCGGGATTTTTAATGGGCGTTGAGGTTTCGGGTACATACACATTTGACGGAAAAACAATTACAATGGTATTTGATTCCGGTACATATGAATATCAGTACAACGAGGATGGCACAATTTCTTATACAGACGCAGCGTCAGGTATGACAAGCGTGCTTACAAAGAAATAATTTTTTTCACTATTTTTAGCGGTGCGGCGGATTTTCTGCCGTACCGTTTTTGCTTTGAGTGCTTTCAAAAGGTTGGGGTAATTAAAAAATTTGTGGTTTAGCTGATTTTCGGTCGGGCAACAAAGTAACGCAAAAGAAAATATTTCCGTCCCGAATATAAAAGTTTGGTCAACCTTTTCAAAGGTTGTGGGTGTGGGCAATGCCCACAAAACTTTCCTTTTACGCAATCTAACGATAGCCAAACGGCTTGCTGTTTGGCGAATTGAACATAACGGCGAGAGCCAATGCGACAGCAACAAAAGAAAAAAGCAATGCTACTAATTTGCCACTTTTTAAGGGCAAATTAGCCACACACGCAAACTTTTGCATCCTTTATATTATCTTTTCTCTAAGATTGCTAAAGTGTGACTTTCTTACTTTCTGCCACTTATTAATCTTGACTTTTGTTTCATTTTAAGGTCTTGAACAATCTAAGGTTTATTTATCCTATGATATAAATTCAACCATTTGTTTTTATTAAAAATCAGTGTGTTTTTAATGTTTTATGGGCTCTGCCCGAACCCGCAACCCTTTAAAAAGGGTTGACCTAAATTTTGAATTTATTATACTAAACTTTATGTGGTAAACCATAATTTACTCCAACTATTAACAACTAACCTAACAAGATCGGCGGTAGTCGCAATTAAGACTACCGCCGTTATTTTTTACATAGGTATATTAAATTTCAAGCATTACAAAGCTTTGTGCCGACATTTTAACTTTATTGTCAGCAACCTCTGTTGTGCCGATTTCGTAAACTTTCTTTGCACCCTTGGCATTGATTTCAATGTCACTTTCTTTGCCGAGTGGGTTAAAGAGCATTACAAACTTGCCTCTCTTGTAGCCAAACGGGAACTTGCCTGCCTCGAAAATCATTTCAAAATCGCCGTTGCCATGGAGATCCTCGTTTGCGTGACGAAGTGCAATAATATCTGTAACAACCTTGTAAATGCTGTCGGGATTGTTCTGCTGATTTTCAACAGTCGGTGCGTTTTCGTCAGTATCAACAGGGAGGTAAGGTGTATCGCTTGCAGAAAAGCCGAGGTTTTTACCGCTGTTCCACTGCATTGGTGTACGAGAACCTGTACGGCTGAATCCGCCCTCTTTGCTTACGAGATTTTCCTGATATTTCATACCGATTTCGTCACCGTAATAAAGGAACGGAACACCCGGCATTGTGAAAATCATTGCGTATGCAAGTTTGATTGCATCCATACCAAAGTAGTGAGTCATTCTCGGCATATCGTGGTTGTTGGTCATAAAGCTTATGTAGCCGTTATTCTTTGAAAGCTCATAAGCAGGGAGATATTCGTCTGTAAAATTCTTGATGTCGCCCTTGCCGTTTGGATTGAAAATACCCTTGTTGCCGTCATCATCGCCGTAACGGAAAAGTCTGCTGTAACCGTTGCCGTAATGGTCAAGGTAAAAGTCCATATGGAAACCTGCGTTGTTGATTGCTCTTTGTGGGTTGCACCACTCGGCTACCATTGCAGCTTCAGGGTATTCCTTGTCGAGCATTTCACGGATACCACGCCAGATTTTTGCTGTGGCTACCTTTTCGTCATCGTTCTTTACAAGTGAGTCGGCCATATCTACTCTGAAACCGTCTGCGCCCTTGTCAAGCCAAAAACGCATAATGTCTTTGATTGCCTCTACTGTTGCAAGGCAGTCCGGGTGGTCGCAAGGCAGCTGCCACTCGGGGTGAGTGATTTCGTGGAAACCGTAGTTAAGAGCAGGCTGTGAGCTGAAGTAGTTTACCATATAGTTGCCGTCACGCTCGCAAATACCGCACATCATTCTGTACTCAGGCGGTGCGTCCCATACTGATTTTGTAAAGATATAACGGTTTGTATACTCACTCTTTTGAGCTTTTTTAGACTCTAAAAACCAAGGGTGAGTGTCCGATGTGTGGCCGGGAACGAGGTCAAGGAGAATTTTCATTCCTTTTTTGTGAGCCTCGTCAAAAAGTCTTACAAGGTCATCGTTTGTGCCGTAGCGAGGAGCAACCTTTTTGTAGTCACGAACATCATAACCTGCGTCCATAAACGGTGAATCGTAAACAGGGTTGAGCCAGATTGCGTTACAGCCGAGTCCCTTTACATAGTCGAGTTTTTCGATGATACCGTTAATATCACCGATACCGTCACCGTTGGTGTCATAAAAACTCTGTGGGTAAATTTCATAGAAAACCGAATCGTTGAGCCATTGTGGCATAGAAAACATCCTTTCTTTTGTTAATTTTTATTATTACAATAACATAGTAACATTATTGAGGATTTTTGACAAGCATATTATGCGTTTTAACAAAAATATTACTATAATTTGCTTGGTATATTTCCAAAAATAATTACTTGCAGGAAACGGCATTTCATCATAATATATATAAAAGCAATTATAAATTACAGCTTGGTGCAAGGAGGGATATTTTGACGATAGACAGGATAAAAAGCAACAAAATATTGATAACGCTCGGCGATGAAGATATGCGTGATTTTTCGCTTGATTATGATACTTTAAGCCTGTATGACAGCCACTGCCGCAAAATAATTATGCGTATTTTGCAGGTTGCCTGCTTTAAGACCGACATAGAAATAAAGGATAAAAAAATGACGGTGGAGGCTCTGCCGACAGTGAACGGATGCATACTGCTTTTGACTGTGGAGGACAGAAAAAGCAGGCGATACAGACTGCAAAACAGAAAAAATTGCTATTGCTATGAGGTGGGAAACAGCAAAAATTTCCTTGAAGTAATCCGCTTGCTTTACAGGCAAAATGTGTGCTGTAACAAAAATTCTGCCTATGAGCAAAACGGCACATACTACCTTGTATTTGATTATCCTGCCGTACCAAAGAGATTTAAGCGGATATTACACGAATACGGCGCAAGGTGCGGCAGTAATGTTTTTGCCGCAAGGCTGAGAGAAAACGCAAAGGAAATTTGCAAAACCAATGCGGTTGCCGTTATAGGTCGGTGGTTGTGAGGACGGAAATCTTATTAAAAGTTTAGCTTTAAAAAATTAAAATTTAGGTCAACCATTTTTAAAGGGTTGCGGGTTTGGGCAGAGCCCATAAAAGTTTCATTTATAACTAATTTGCGTGTTTAAAACTAAGTTTGAAAAATAGGCGATAGCCTTTATAAAAAGGAAGTAAAAAAGATATGCTGTCTTTGCTATGCAAAGACAGCGTGAACTATAAGAATTACTTTTCCTGTTGCTTTCGCAATAAAAGGCTTACGCTATTGTGTTCAAGGCGACAAACGGCAAGCCGTTTGTCTATCAAAAATTTGCAATAGCAGAAAGGTTTTTGCGGGCGTTGCCCACACCCACAACCTTTGAAAAGGTTGACCAAACTTTTATTTTCGGGCAGACAGTTTTGCGTTAGCTTTACTTTTGTTGCCCGACTGAAACAAAAAACAAAGCAAAAGCCCGACCGAAGTCGGGCTGATTGCTAATTAAAAAAGAGAGAGGAAAATATCTATGAAAAAATTTACTTATTAGCTTTTTGATGTAGGTTTTATTTATCTTTACCTTACACATATATAATACCATATGAACTGTGACAACAGTATGACAAAATATTGTTAATTTTAAGAATTTTTTGAAATATTTTAATATTTTTTAAAAATCAGTCAAAAATATCGTTTGTCGGGTGTGCTTTATTCTTTTTGTGGACTTTCAGTGTATTGTTATTATCGCAAAACGCAATGAAAACCTCGCTTATTTTGGTGTGCTGTTTATTAAGCTCCTTTTTCAGCCATTCTGCGTTATTGCCTGTGGCTCTCAAATTCTTGTTTAGCACCTTGCCGTCTTGTATCACAACAGCCTCAACTCCCGACTGCAACACCGTTATTTTCATATCGTCAGGTGTGAGCGGTCTGTTCTTATCTTTTGGAAGTATAGAAAGCTGACCGTTGCTTTCGAGGACTATTGTTTGTATTTCGTCAAAGTTAAAGTATCCCTTTGAGCGGCACATTACTAAGATTTCGTTTATGTCTATTTTGGCGGTTTTAAGGTTTTTGTTGTAGAATTTGCCGTTATCAAAAATTATTATTGACTTGCCTGTTATAAAGCGCCGCAGAACAAGTGACCTTTGCGAGAGTACGGTCAGCAGAATTGCCACAAGTGAGTAAATCACCATTGCCATAACTCCGTCGTATATATCTGTAAATTCGCCCGTTGCAAGCTCGGCGGCGATTGAGCCTATTGTTATGCCGTTTATATAGTCGAACATATTAAGTTCCGACATTTGCTTGTTGCCCATCAGCTTTGCAAGCAAAAACAGTACGATGAGCGAAATAGGTGCGGTTATAAAAACACGAAAAAAATCCATAATAACCTCCTGCGCTAAGGTTATTATGGATTTTATTTTATGAATTATTCAGATTACAAATTATAAGAATCGCTTTTCTTGTTGCCCGACCGAAAAAGCAGAAATTACCAAGGCTTGATTGTACCTGTAAGCTCTGATACGCTCTTTATTCCGTTTTTGTCGAGGTATTCGTTCATTCCCTCGGCAATTTTAATCGGTGCGTATGGGTCTGAGAAGAACACTGTGCCAATCTGCAATGCGCTTGCGCCGGCAATAATCATTTCTACT
This sequence comes from Eubacterium sp. OM08-24, assembly GCF_003438075.1. Lineage (GTDB taxonomy): Bacteria > Bacillota > Clostridia > Oscillospirales > Acutalibacteraceae > Ruminococcoides. The sequence goes on from NZ_QSTA01000012.1 coordinate 31,780, forward strand.
GCGTCCTGCCATGTGCTGATACCGCCCATACCGATAATCGGGATTTTAACGGCATTTGACACCTGCCACACCATTCTTACCGCAACAGGGAAAACAGCAGGGCCGCTCATTCCGCCTGTGTTGTTGCGGATGATCGGGCGCTTTGTGTTGATGTCTATGCGCATACCTGTGAGTGTGTTAATCATAGAGATTGCGTCTGCGCCGTTTGCCTCGGCTGACTTTGCAATCTCGGCAATATCGGTAACATTTGGACTGAGCTTTACGATAAGCGGCTTTTTGCAATGCTTTCTTACGGCATTTGTAATTGAGCCTACCGACTCGCAGCTTGTGCCAAACTGAACTCCGCCGCTCTTTACATTAGGGCAGGAAATGTTCATTTCTATCATATCAACATCTGTTGATGAGAGCTTTTCTGCCATTTCGCAGTATTCCTCGTGAGTGTTGCCTGCAATATTTGCAATTACCCTTGTGTTCTGCTGTTTGAGCCATGGGAGGTCATCGTTTATAAACACATCAACACCGGGATTTTGAAGTCCAACCGCATTTAAGATACCCGACGGTGTTTCTGCAATTCGTGGCGGTGGGTTGCCGTCACGCTTTTTTAATGTAATGCCCTTGCATGAGATGCCGCCGAGCTTTGAGAGCGGATAAAACTCGCCGTATTCCTTACCAAAGCCAAATGTGCCCGATGCGGCGATAAGTGGGTTTGAAAACTCAACCCCTGCAATTTTTACAGATAAATCAGCCATTAAAATACAACCTCCTCTGCGTTGAATACAGGTCCGTTTTTGCATACATGCTGCATAATTTCCTCGCCGTTTTTGCGTACCTTAACAGCACAAACAAGGCAAGCACCTATGCCGCAAGCCATTCTTTCTTCGAGTGAAATCTGACAAGGCTTGTTAAATTCCTTGCAAACCTGTGCAATAGCCTTGAGCATTGGAGTAGGGCCGCAAGCGCAGACCTCGTCAACCTCGTTGATTTTTTCTTTGAGGACATCTGTTACAAAGCCATGCACGCCTGCACTGCCGTCATCGGTAGTGAGCACAAGCTCAGCGCCTGCATTTTTGAAATCGTCCTGCAAAATAATAAGGTCTTTATTACGAAAGCCTGTAATAACAAGCGGATTTTCGGTTTGCTTTGCTGTGTAGAGCATTGGCGGAACACCTATGCCACCGCCGATAAGGCAATAGCGCTTGCCCTGTTCAATATTAAAGCCGTTGCCGAGCGGTGCGAGAATATCTACCGACTCGCCCTTTTTCATTTGCGACATAATCTTTGTGCCCTCGCCCTTTACCTGATAAACAAGGCGGAGTACGCCGTTTTCGCTGTCACACACCGAAATAGGTCTGCGCAGAGTTTTTGACGGAACATATACATGGGCAAACTGACCGCATTTTGCAAGTGGTGCAAGCTCGTCATTTTTTACACGCATATCAAAAATTCCGTCTGCAATTTCTTCGTTTGACAAAAGCTCAAAGGCTTTAACATCATATTTCATATTTTTCTCTCCTTTTGCAACAGAATATTTTTAATTTACATAGCTTAATTCTATGGTTATAACTCTAAGAGTTTCGTTTTTGTAGGCATAGCTTGAGGTACTCAGCTCGGCTGAGCCTGCAAGCTTATCGTTTGCGGAATCAATGTAGTTTATTATATAAGCGTCATTTATCAGCTTTGAGTAGGTTTCGCCAAAATCAAGGCTGTCGCTCACATAAAGACTAAAGTATTTGTCGCCGTTGAGCGCCGCAAGTGCGAGATTGGTGACGATATTATCATAGGTTTCATCATCAAAATCATAAAGCATTGACGCCGTATTCATATAGTAGTTGTGCGAGGTGGTGGTACATTCGGGAATATACAGGTTGCCGATAAGGTTTTCGTCATTGTTGTAGTTTTCAGGCTCTATGTCGGCAAAGTAATCATCGGGGCGGTGAGTGGCATACATCTGCTCATCTGTGAGGTTAAAGTAGTAGTACCTGTCAACCTCATTGCCCGAATCGTTCCATGTAACATCTACCTGACACCAGTCGCCGTCAATGCGGGCGCAGTTCCATGCGTGACCTACATTATCGGTCATACCCGTTACGCTTACGCACTCAATGCCGAGCTTATTGCACAAAAGCTGAAAGGCTCTTGCGTATCCCTCGCATATTGCCTTGCCCTCAACAAGCACACCGTATGCTGTACTGACATTGCCCGTTGTGTAATCGCTTTTTGCCGCCTCTGTGTCATATTCGCAATTATCCACTATGAAATCGTTTACATACTTTTCACGCTCGTATTCCGAATAATACATTGTTGCATTGTCAACAAAGCTGCTTAGGGCTGTATTAAAATTTTCTTTTTGTTCCTTAAGCGCATCGCCCGAGGTAATATAAGCAAGCTCAATATAGGTTGAGCCGTCATAGTCATAATAGGTAAAAGTATTTTTCAGCCAAAATATATCGGGGTGATCGTTTTTAAAGGCAACAATCGCCTCGTAAATATCCTTTTGAGAGAGCTTGCCTGTGCACTGTATTTCTTCGGGAACAGGCTTTTGACATTCGCTTTCTATCTGTGCGTACAAATTTTTTACATTTTCGTTTGTGATTGCCGAGTAGCTGTAAGAGGTTTGCTTTGGCTGTGGTATGCTCGACAAAAGCGACTCGGTTTTGCTTGATACCTCAAGCTGTGGCTCGCCGAATAACGAACAGCCGCCGAGTGAAAAGCATATTGCAAGCGGTAAGGCAAACGCTATGGCGCTTTTTGCCGAGAATTTTATTTTGCAGATGTTCAAAAAATCATCTCATTACTTTTTATAAATATACTATTTATAATTTTACTTTATTTTGGCTTTATAGTCAATTCAAAATTTATTTTTTGAAAAATTGTTGCAATTAGTGCAAATTTTAAGGTTTATGTACGCATAGGTGGAGGTGAATAATTTGATTATTTTTAATAAAGAGAAGTACGAGGGTACTTTTTTGGAAGAAAACATTGGCATTACAGGCGAAAATCTTGTGAATGAGGTCGAGTTTACGGTGAACGGCTTTGCAGGTGAGAATATTACTGCGGCAATTCATCTTAGATTTTCGGACGGAAGTGTGAACTCGGTCGCTCCGCAGAGTGTAAAAGTTATTAACAATTCCACCTGCCTAATGTGGAAAATTTCAAAGAATGATATTTTTTGCCACGGTTGGGTAGAGGTTCAGCTTGAGCTGAGGGACGGTGAAAGACTTTTGCAGACGGAAATTATCAGGCTTTTTGCAGGCGAGTCCTTGCCGATTGAGGACAAGGAATATAATAATCCGAACAGTGAAACGCTTGCACTTCGTGATGAGGTGCAAAAGCTGTGGGCGAAAACCGCCGAACAGAACGAGAAGATAGAAAAAAACAAGCGTGTTATTGAACAGAGCGACCTTTCGTTTAAGGAGGACAAGCAGAATAAAGCGGTGGTAAAGGGAGATGTGACGGCGCAAAGCTATGCAAGCGTGGAATATCTTAACAACTACTATTATGATGCCGAGGAGGTTGACAGGCAGATAACAGACCTTGACGAAACAGTGACAATGAAGATTAATCTTAAAGCGGATAAGGCTGATACTTTATCGGGTTACGGAATTACCGATGCTTACGATAAAACATATTTGAATAAGGCATTAAATAATAAACTTATCAAAATGCCGTTTGATACCGTGCCTGCGGCAAACAGCCCAAATTATGTTACAAGCGGCACATTGTACAGCAGCGTTAATACTCTTAATCAGACTATTGCAAAAAATAAAACCGCTGCGGAAAATGCTATTGCGGCAAAATATGACAGCTCAAATGTTGAGAGCGGTACGGGCAGTCTTACACCCGGACAGGCGATTTATGACGGCAACGAGGGCAGTTTTAACTATGTGAAAAACGGCAGAGTGGTTACGGTATCGGTAAACATTACAAAACTTGTTGCGGATAAATCATATATTCAGATGGCAGGCTTGCCTTTCCCTGCAAAAAGCGAAAGTCGTTTCTCAAGCACTGCGGTGTACTCAACTACAAATAAGCTGAGAAACATTCGCCTTGACGGCTCGTGGCTTTACATCAACTCACCGACGGATAAATTTACAGATGATGAGAAAATCAATTTTACAATTACATATATCAGACAGTAGGAGGTAAGTTTATGGAACTTAAAGAAAAAATCACACTAGATATGCTTACAAAGGACAGCGTGAGCGTGTTAAGACAGAAGTTTATCAATCTCGGCGGCGAAGATGTGCAGGTCGGCGAAAATGTCCGCAACGCATATACAAACTGCGAGAGTGATAGGGAGATTTTGAGAAAACAGCTTTCTGAGGAATATTTTAATGCAGTAATTGCCGTTTGGGGAAATTAGGAAAATAGAAGTTCTGATTCGGAAGTAAATCTGATAAAGTATGATTCAACACATTTTCGGTCGGGCAACAAAGCAAGGAAAAGAAAAAATTTCTGTCCCGAAGTTAAAAGTCTGGTCAACCTTTTCAAAGGTTGTGGGTGTGGGCAACGCCCACAAAAACTTTATGCTAACGCAAATTTTCGATAGCCAAACGGCTTGCCGTTTAGCGGCTTGAACATAATGGCGTAAGCCATTATGCGCCGGCAACAAGGAAAGTGCTTTTTATAATTTGCGCCGTCATCGCATAGCGTTGACGGCGCATTTTTTAGTTATTCCTTTTATAAAAGGCTGTCGCCTGTTTTTCAAACATTGCCTTAGCACGCAAAACAGCAAAGCTGTTTGCGCCCGAAAGAATGTTATAAATGAAACTTTTATGGGCTCTGCCCAAACCCGAAACCCTTTAAAAAGGGTTGACCTAAATTTTAAATTTATTAAACTAAACTTTTGATAAAGAATAAAAACCGCCGCTGTCAAATTTTTCTGACAACGGCGGGTTTAATTTTTATTTATAAAAGTTTAATTTTCGGCGATGGCTTTAAGCTCGGCGATGGCTTTTGCGCTGTCTTCGGCTTTGAAAACTGCTGTGCCGGCAACACATACATCAACGCCTGCGTCTGCCGCCTGCTTGATTGTTGAGGTGCTGATTCCGCCGTCTGCCTCAATGAGAACATCAAGACCACGATTTGCGCACTCGGCTTTTATTTCCTGTACCTTTGGCAGCATATCTGCCATAAAGCTCTGACCGCCAAATCCCGGCTCAACTGTCATAACGAGCACCATAAACAATTTGTCAAGGTAAGGGAAAACTGCGCTTGCCGGAGTGTTCGGTTTGATTACAAGACCGGGTTTTACACCGTTTTCTGTGATTTTATCAATGGTTTTGCTGATGTCGGAGTCGCTTTCTACATGGAAAGTGATAATGTCTGCGCCTGCTTTTGCAAAATCATCTATGTATTTGAGCGGTTCGGAAATCATAAGGTGCACATCAAAAGGCTTTTCTGTGTAACTTCTTACCGCTTTAATTACAGGTGCGCCAAAGGTGAGATTTGGCACAAAGTGGGCGTCCATAACATCAAGGTGCATATAATCCGCACCGCATTTATCCATTTTTTCAATTTCTTCTCCCATTTTTGCAAAGTCGCAAGAGAGGAGTGAAGGAGCAATTTTCATTTTGCAAACTTCCTTTCATCAGGTTTTGTGTATAAGTGGAGCAACGAGTGTGGCAACGCCCCAGAACAGTGAATATATAAGTACCTCAAGTGTGCCAAGTGCGCCAACTCCTGCGTACAATGCAAGGGTGGCTGTGAGCAGTACACCGAGCACAACCGATATAAGCTGAATTACGATTGAAAGCGAAATGTTGCGCTTTATGTGCACACTTCCCGATACAGCCTTTAAGAAAGCCGAGGTCTTGCCGTTTGTGATAAGGTAGGCTCTTGAGGTTTCTTCAAAGGTTGACTTGCACTCCTTGAGCACTGTGCCGAGTCCTGTCGGGAGCACCTTTACTGTGCGGTAAAATACATTGTAAAGACTGCATATAAGGTCGTTTGTTATGTTGCAGTCTGTGGAGTGCACAAGTATGCTTATGCCGTTTGCCTCGGCTCTGTGCAGCTCAGGCATAAGAATTGAATCGGCTATGTAGTGGGTGACAAACATTGCAATAAGTCTGCCGGCACGAGCAACATATGTTACCTGCTTGCCGCTCTGAATGTACTTGTCCTCGTACTCAATGCTCGGAGTTTCAACGCTGTATTTTGTCATAAGCTCACGATTGCCCACGAGTATTCTCTCGCCGTTTACCCAGCCTACAAGTCCAAGCTCGTCCTCATAGAGAACGCTCTCAACCTCGGGCAGGTCGCCGTCGGTTTCATCTACAACCTTTTCAAATACCTTGGCTATCGGGTTTTGTGCCTCTTTTAAAATTGCAATTCCGCACAAAAGCGACTCATCTATGTTGTAGTCCTCAAAGGTTTTTATGCCGTCAAGGAATACCGAATCGGCAGGGAAAAGCTCGTTTGCATCTATCATAACTGCGGTGCTGTCGCAAAACTGCTTTACTGACGGATAACCCGAAAGCATTGCTCCTGTGGGCAACAGCTTTTTGCAAAGGTCATACATTGGAATGTTTACCGCAAGCAGAGTTGAAACAGGGATACATACCGCACATACAAGTGCAAATGCATTTACAGCACCCGAAAACGAACCAAAGAATATGCCGTAAAGCAGGGCAACAACAACGGCGATAACGGCTGTGGCAGGCGCTAACTTTGAGGCGAGGTCTTCGCTTGGGTCGGGCGCATAAGAGATTTTTAAGAAGTTTGACGGAAAACCTGTGCGGTGCTGATAAGCAATGATTGGTCGCTCAACAGCCGTACCGCTCATCATCTGTGCTGCAACCGATTCGTTGTTGTATATCTTTGCGGCATATCGCTGACCGTCGGCAGCGGTAAACTTAAAGTTTTCTTTAACTCTGAGCACCATAAGCAATTTGCCTAAGTTGTTGGCAAAGAAAGCAACCAGAACTATTACCGTATAGTAGTTTATGTCAAATGAGGTTACTCCGTACAGGCAGAAGAAAGATACTACCGTCTGTACCACCGAGGCAACCGCCGCAAGCGCTACGGCTGTGTCGGAATTTCCTTTGAAATGTGCAAGGGGCGTTAGTCCGCTCATAATTGCCACTCGGTTTACAAAGGTTGAAAAACCTATGAGCAAAAAGTTTATTACCGCATAGGCAACAGGCGCAAAAAATACTGCGTTGCATATTGCCTGCGGAAAAAGCCTTACAAGCACTGTAATTATTATGGATACAAGCGCAAGTCCGCCTGTGAGCATTGTTCTGCCAAAGAGCTTTTTTATGTTGAGGTTAATTTCCTGCATTATGCTCTTTTCGTCATCTTCGCCCATATAGTCATCTACAACTTCGGTTTCCTTTACGGGCGTATCGTCATCGTTTGAGGTATCCTTTGAGAAAAATCCCACAAGGTTTGCCATTATCTTTTCCGACGCCGAGTGAAAATCAAGCGGTTCGGGTTCGTCATCTTCTTCTACAATTACGGTTCGCTGGGTGTCGGGCTTAATTACATGAGCTATAACTGACGGATTTTTTGACTTTATGTATTCCTCGTACTCATAGCCGACAACCTCCGAGAACTTGCCTGCCTTTACATTGAGGGTGTTTTCCTCGCCCTCTTTGCGGTAAACAGGCACTTTGGCTATTACCTTTTTGTGCTGTTTAACATCGGGTTCTTCGGTTTTGAAAAGCTCGTCAAACTGCCCCTGCGGTTCGTTTGGCGCTTTCGGCGGTTTGGTGTCATCGTCCGTAATGTCTATATCAATGGTATGTATGCTTTTTATATGGGTTTCGTTATCGTTGAACTGGTCTACATCGTCCAGAATATCCTGTGAAAATGTAGTACCCTCGGAATATTCGGGCGTGAGGGTTACGATTTCGTCCTCATCGTCCTCGGTTTCTGTGTTTTCGGTATCTTTAGCCGATGCACTGCTTTCAGTTTGAGTTTCTGTGCTTTCGGTTTCTTTGGCTTTCTCTTCTTTTTCTTCCTTTGCACTGTCGGCGGTTTTGTCTGCCGCAGCGTCTTGCTGTGACGGGTAGTCATCATCTGTGCCCTCAAGCACAAGCTCGGCTTGCAGGGTGGTGGCTGTTTTGTCACCTGAAATTTCGTTTTCGTTTACAGCCTTTTCTTTGTCCACATCAAGCGGATTGCTGTTTTCAAGCCTTGGCTTTTTATCGGCATTGCTGAAAATTTCGGCAACAGGCTGTTTTGCTCTGTATTTCTGAGCAGTAAGCTCCATTTTTTCCTGATCCAAGAGGTACTTTGATTCCTCTAAGATTTCATCAACCTCTCTGTCACGATCAATAAGCTTGCTGTCATCGTTGTTAAGATTATTCGGCAAATCTATCACTCCTTTAACAAAAAGCGTTTATCTGTCTTTCATTGCGCTATACATTATAATTCCTGCCGCAACAGATGCGTTGAGGGAATTTATTTGTCCTTTCATCGGCAAGGATACAATAACATCGCATTTCTCACGCACAAGTCGGGAAATACCCTTTCCCTCGTTGCCGATTACGATTGCGCACGCACCCGAAAAATTGCATTTCTGATAATCTGTGCCATTCATATCTGCACCGTACACCCACACACCCTTGCTCTTGAGGTCATCTATGAGTGCGGCAATATTGGTTACCCTTGCAACTCGCATATATTCTATTGCGCCTGCCGAGGCTTTGCCTACTGTGTAGGAAAGACCTGCACTGCGCCTTTTCGGAATAATTACACCGTGAACTCCGGCACATTCTGCGGTACGGATAATTGCGCCGAGGTTGTGTGGATCTTCGATTTCGTCAAGAATTACGATAAACGGCGGCTCGTCCTTTTCAGCGGCATATGCCAGAATATCGTCTACTGTGGAGTATTCTCTGACAGCGGCAAAGGCTACAATGCCCTGATGATTTTCGTTTCCGCTTACATAGTCGAGCTTTGTGCGGTCAACCTCTTTTACCAATATGCCCTTGTCTTTGGCTTTGGCAAGTATGCCCACAACAGCGCCGCTTTTTTCGCCCCTTGCCACAAGAATTTTGTCAATCGGTCTGCCACTGCGGATTGCCTCGCTTACAGGGTTTCTGCCTGCTATTACATCAGACTTTACTTCTGTATCGTTGTTTCTGTTATTCATATAAAGCTTTCCTCGCTTTGTACTAATCTTTTTTTGAGTATCTGAGAGCATAAGTATGTCATTATACTTTCAGATACTCTTTCAATTATAACACATAATAAAATGTTTAGGAATAGTTTAGCGAAAAAAAGCTGTCGAGATATACTGCGCCTTTGTCAAAATTTTCGGGAATTATGCCGTAGAGTCCTGTGGCTCTGTCCATAAAAAGGTAATTGTGCATAGGGAACGGTGTGAGCGAGCAGTACATTACCACGAACAGCAAAAGCATAAAAAACGCAGGGTAAAACAGCACCTCACAGTTTGTATTGCCAACCGTAAGACGGTAAGAGATAAACAGCGCAAGGGTACAGCATATCAGCGCAGCGGTAAATTCGGGCAAAAAATGAGCCTGCGCACCTGTGAGCGAATACAAAAGACAGAGTGCGGCATAAGACAGGCAAAAGCTCCATAGCGAAACCGACTTTGCGACAACAAACTTGCGAAACGGCACTTTTACGCACAAAAGCTCAATGCCCGCCCACAAAAGATACGGCAAAAGCAAGGTTTTTTCTACTTCCCATATGCTGTCGTTTACCGAGCCGAACATTACGCCTATGAGGGTGTGTCCGCTCAGTTCAAGGAGATTTTGCATAAAGACAGACATTATAACTATAAACAAAATTCCTGCTATTTCAAAATACATCAGCTTTTTCTGCATATAATCACCTCGTAAGAAAAATATATGCAAAAAAAGCCTTGCTAATGAATTATCGGGGATTGCGTATTCTCAAAATTTTACGAAAAAATTCTTTGCCGTTAAACGGAATGAGTGGGTAGAGGTAGCTTTTGTTTGAAAGCGTGCGGTTGGTGCATAGCAATACAAGATTTATTACAAATGCAATTATAAATCCCCATACATTAAATATATAGGTCAGCACAAGCAGGAGAATACGGCAAAATTTAAGCGAATAGCCAAGCTCAAAATTCGGCTGTGTAAAGTTTGCCACTGTGACGAGCGCCATATACAGGATTGCCTCCATTGACACCCAACCGGAGTCAACGGCAAATTCCGACAAGGCTATTGCGCCTATGATGCTAAGCGGTGTGGTAAGGCTGTTTGGCGTGTTGAGTGCGGCAAGGCGCAGTCCGTCTATGCCAACCTCCATAAGAATAAGCTGCCAAAATACGGGGATATTCTGCGGCTCGCTCAGCAAGACAAAGCGGAAAAAATCGGGACAGTAGTCGGGATTTTGTATGGCGAGCAGCCACAAGGGGGTTATCAGCACTGTGATTATTGTGATAAAGTATCGTGCGAGTTTTAGGTATGTGCCTGTGACAGGCGGAAAGTAGTAATCGTCCGCCTCCTCGAGCACATCAAAAATAGAGGTTGGCAAAAGCAGGGCAGAGGGAGCATTGTCTACAAGAATAACAATGTTGCCGTCAAGAATGGCAGAGGCTGTGGTGTCGGGTCGTTCGGTATGCTTAACCTTTGGAAAAGGGTTGTACCATAAATTTTTGTAGAGTGCCTCTACAAGGCTTTGCTGATTCATAGTGAGTGACGGCACATTAATTGCGTTTAGGCGCTTGTCAAGGTTTGCAAGGAGTTTTTTGTCAACCTTGTTTTCCATATATATAACGGCAACATCTGTGTGCGACTGTGTTCCTACCGAGTAGGCTTTTACCGTAAGGTTTGTGTCACGGATTCGCCTGCGGATAAGCGCTGTGTTGTTTATGAGGGTTTCCACAAAGCCGTCACGACTGCCACGCAAAACCTTGTCGTTGTCGGGTTCGCTTGTACTTCGCTGTGGGTATGTTCGGGTGTCAAGCAGGATAACCTCGGTAAAGCCCTCTACAATAAGGGCGGAAATTCCGCTCAGCACATCTGTGCATACTTTTTTAAGCTCTGCGGATACCTCCACCTCCACATACGGAACGGCTGACTGCGAAAAATAAAGTGCGGATTTGAAATTTTCGTCCTTTACATTTTTATAAAAAAACTCAAGTATTTTTTCGGTAATATCGTCCTTTAAAAGTCCGTCAATAAAGAATATAGTTGCTCGGCGGTTTGCAATTACCAGCTCACGCTTTACAAGGTCAAAGCTCTGTTCACTGCGAAGTGCATCGGACAGGACTTGCAGGTTTGTGTTGTAATCGGTTGTAAACATATTTCCTCCGTATTTATTAAAATGATTGTTCAAGGATTAGCTTTTAACATTTTATTGAAAATATGTTAAAAGATCAGAGAAATATATCGCTTGAATTTAATGCTTTTAAATTAAGGTCGGTTTTATGCTTGAATAAAAATTATTGATTGTTAAGGCGGATTTTTGCGAAAAAGGCGAGATTTTAAAAAAATTTTAAATTATTTTTTGAAAGATTAGCCTAATTAGTGCAATTTTTGAAGTTTTTGTATGTATAGGTGAAAGGCAGTTTTAAATTTGCTTTTCAAACGGAGGTGTTTATGGAAAGAAAATCAAAAGGACTGACGGCCAAAGAAAAAACCTTTTGCAACTGCTTTGTAAGCTGTGGCAGTGCAGACGAGGCGGCATACAATGCAGGCTTTGTTAAAAATCCGAAAAGGAGCGGCGAGGAGCTTTTGTGCAGAGATGATATTGCCAATGAAATAAAAAGGCTCGGCAAGTGCCGCACAAGCTCATTGTCGGAAATTGCAACTGTGGGTTACAGACGGCTTGCATTCGGCAAAATCTCGGACGCTGTGTCGCTTTTATATATGGAAAATCCGTCAAGGGAACAGCTTGAGCATATGGACTTGTTTTTGGTGTCGGAAATAAAAAGACCAAAGGACGGTTCAATGGAAATTAAATTTTTTGACAGGCTCAAGGCGCTTGAAAAGCTGACGGGAGACAGTGAAAAAGAGGACAGGGCAACACCGTTTTATGACGCAATCGCAAAGGGCGCAGAGGCGCTGAGAAGTGACAATGATGAGGGTTGATACTTTTTCAAAGCAGCAGCTAAAGGTGCTTTCGTGGTGGTGCAGGGAGAGTGTTTACAGGAACAAAGACGCAATTATCTGTGACGGCGCTGTGCGGTCGGGCAAAACTTTTTGTATGAGCATTTCGTTTTTTGCGTGGAGCTTTTACCGCTTTGCAAATTCGGATTTTGCCCTTTGCGGAAAGACTATTCGCTCTCTGCGCAGAAATATGGTAACGCCGATTATCCCTGTTCTTAAAAGCCTCGGCTTTGAGTGCAGTGAGCAAATTTCAAAAAATCTGCTTACTGTGCGCTATGGTGACATTGAAAACAGGTTTTACCTTTTCGGCGGCAAGGACGAGTCCTCGGCATCGCTTATTCAGGGTATGACATTGTGCGGTGTGCTTTTTGACGAAGTGGCGCTTATGCCCCGTTCTTTTGTGGAGCAGGCGCTTGCGAGGTGCTCTGTGAGCGGCTCAAAGTTTTGGTTTAACTGCAATCCCGAGTATCCACGCCATTGGTTTTACACCGAGTGGATACAAAAGGCAAAGAGCAAAAATGCGCTGTACCTGCACTTTACAATGGAGGATAATCCATCGCTTTCAAAGGAGGTGCGCCAAAGGTACGAGGGGCTGTATTCGGGTGTGTTTTATCAGCGATTTGTACTTGGCAGATGGGTTGCTGTGCATGGCGCAGTGTATCCGTTTATGGACGATGAAAAAATGTACTGCGAGGTGCCCGATTTTAGCTTTGACGATTTTGCGGTTTCTTGCGATTACGGCACTGTGAATCCTGCATCGTTTGGTTTGTGGGGCGAGAAAAACGGAGTGTGGTACAGAATAAAGGAGTATTACTTTGACTCTCGCAAGGAGGGGTTTCAGCGGACAGACGAGGAGCATTACGCAAAACTTGAGGAGCTTGTGGGGAACAGAAAAATAAGCAGGGTAGTGGTTGATCCCTCTGCCGCAAGTTTTATTGAGGTGATTCGCAGACATAAGAAATTTAATGTTATTCCTGCCGAAAACAATGTTGTAAACGGCATAAGACTTGTAAGTCAGGCGCTAAAGGACGGCAGAATAAAAATATGTTACCCATGCAAGGACGCAAGGCGAGAATTTTCGCTTTACAGGTGGGATACAAAAAACGGCGCAGATGTGCCGATAAAGGAGAATGACCATTCTATGGACGATATAAGATATTTTACGGCATCAATATCGGCAGGCAAAAGGAGCTTTTCGGTATTTGCACTTAAACGATAGGAGGTGGAGGCTTAGTTGTTTTCACGCAGGAAAAAAGAAAACAGGGGTGCGGCTGTGCAAACCGCACCGAGAAAAATAAATTCGTCACTTGCTATGCTTTCAGATGTAAGCTCTACGGCGGTGGAGCGTGAGTTATACCGTAATTTGAGAAAATCCGTGCCTGTGATTGATGCGGCAATTTGCAAGCTGATACGCTTGCTCGGCACTTTTAAGGTAAAGACTAAAAACAGCCGCTGTCAGCGAATTATTGATGACTTTATGCGCAATGTGCGCACAAACGGAACTGGTATGGGCATTAACGGCTTTGTGTTTTCGTATATGGAGTCACTGCTTACATATGGCGAGGCTGTGGGCGAAATGGTGCTATCTCGTGACGGAAAGAGGATTGCCGCCCTTTACAATGCAAGCGTTGAAGATGTTGAGATAAGGGAAGGCAGTTCTCCGCTTGACCTTGTGATTTGCACTAAGGGTGACGGAGTGCTCACACCTGTGAAGTATTCGGAGCTTGTGTTTGCCACCCTTTTAAATCCCGAACCGGGTACGGTAAGAGGCAGTTCGCTTTTAAAGGGATTGCCGTTTGTAAGCTCTGTGCTTTTAAAAATTTTTGAGTCAATTAAAACCAACTGGGAAAGGGTAGGCAATGTGCGATTTGCCGTTACCTGCAAGCCGTCTGACAACGCAGTATTTACCGAGGACAGCGCAAGGATGATTGCCGATGAATGGAGCAAGGCTATGCGAAGTGAAAGCGTGTGCGACTTTGTGTCGGTGGGCGATGTGTCGGTAAAGGTGATTGGTGCGGAAAATCAGATTCCCGACTGCGATGTGCCTATAAAGCATTTGCTTGAGCAAATTGTGGCAAAACTCGGCTTACCGCCGTTCTTACTCGGATTTTCGTGGTCGAGCACCGAAAGAATGAGCGAACAGCAGGCGGATATTCTGACGAGTGAGCTTGAGTATTACAGAACCCTGCTCAATCCGATTATCACAAAGATTATAAGAGCTGTGCTAAGGCTTGAGGGTTATACCGACAGCTTTGAGGTTGAGTGGGACGATATAAATATGCAGGACGCTGTTCAGCTTTCAAATGCAAGACTTAACAATGCAAGGGCAGAACAGATTGAATTTGAAATAGGTAAGGTGAAAAATGACAGAACAGATTAAAAAGGAAATGAGCGCAGTGACCGACAACAACGCAGCTGCCGTTACCGATGATGAAATGGCACTTATCAATGCGTACTCACGCCGAACGCTTACAAAGGACGAGGTTTATGTATTTGGAGTGGTGCTTTGCGACAATGACATTGACAGAGATAACGAGCGCTTTACTGTGGAGTCGCTTTTTGAGCTTGAAAAGCTCTTTGTGGGCAAGACGGGTATTTTTGACCACTCGCCTACCGCCAAAAATCAGACGGCAAGAATTTTTGCTTGCTCGGTAGAAAGCGTTGGCGGCAGAAAAACCGCAAACGGAGATGACTACTTCAGGCTTACCGCAAGGGCATATATTCCGAAAACCAAAGGAAATGAGGAGATTATACAGGCGATTGACAGCGGTATTTTAAAGGAAGTGAGCATCGGCTGTGCGGCAGGTGAAGTAAGGTGCGGCATATGCGGTGAAAATATAAATCACTGCGCACATATTAAGGGTGAAACCTACGGCGGCAAGCTGTGCTGTGGTGAGCTTACAAATATTTATGACGCTTACGAGTGGAGCTTTGTGGCTGTGCCTGCGCAGAGAAACGCAGGAGTTACAAAAAATTTTAAGGGAAAGGAAATGAAGATGGAGGAAATTTTAAAGAGCATTTACACCAAAAGGGAAATTAACCTCAGCGGTGATGACTGCAAAAAACTATGCTCATACATAGACGAGCTTAAAAAAAGTGCGGCTGACGGAGCGTACTACCGCAACAGCCTTACCTCGGAGGTGCTCAGATTATCGGCGGTTGTTCAGCCCGATATTTCAAGAGAAACCATGGAGAGTGTGGCAAAGGGTATGAGCGTTGTTCAGCTCAAGGAATTTAAAAACGCTTTTGAAAAGAGGGCAGACAGCATTTTGCCGTCAGTTCCCCAGCTTTACAAACAGAAGAACGATATTACAGCCGAATCAAACGGCAATTTTAAAATATAACGGAGGTTTTAATTATGAATGTAAATTTTAACGGTTATGACGAAAATGTGCTTACTTTTGAGGCAAGCACCAATCTTAAAGCAGCGGGTGTTCCTGTAAAAATGACTGATGACGGCAAGGTAACGGCTTGCACAAGCGGCGATGTATTCTGCGGTATTTGCCTTTCATTGGGAGACGGTTATGCAACGGTTCAGCTTAAGGGCTATGTTACCATGCCCGCCAAATCAAAAATCACAGTGGGTTACAAGAAGCTTGCTGCGGGCGAGGGTTCTGCAGTGGCATCATCAACAACAGGCAGAGAGTATCTTGTGTTAAATTCAACAGCTGACTCGGTTGGCTTTATTCTTTAAGGAGGTAATTAATTATGGCAAATTTTGAAAACTTAACTATTGAAAAGGGTATGTATCAGGCAAAGGGAAAAACACTTACAGATGTGCTCGAAACACTTGACCCGTCGGAAAATTACAAGGGTACTCCGCTCGGCGGACTTGACGCTTTTTCAAGACAGCTCAAGCGCTTTGACATTAAGGTGAGCGGTGCAGGCAGTGACTGCGTTGAAAAGTTCTTTCAGTCATCTGATTCCTCGGCGCTTTTCCCTGAATATGTAAGTCGTGCGGTAAGACAGGGTATGGAGAGGGCAGACATTCTCCCTCAGCTTGTGGCAACCGTTACAAATATTGACGGTATGGATTACAGAAGCATTGAGTCGGATATGACAGACGATGACAAAACCTTAAAGCCTGTCGGCGAGGGAGCTGTTATTCCGCAGACAAAAATTAAGACGAGAGAAAACCTTGTAAAGCTCCATAAGCGTGGCAGAATGTTGGTTGCATCATACGAGGCGGTGAGATTTCAGCGCATTGACTTGTTTACCGTTACATTAAGACGAATCGGCGAATACATTGCGAGAGCTCAGCTCAAGGACGCTATTGATGTGCTTGTAAACGGTGACGGCAACGCAAACCCTGCCAAAAATATTGCGTGCTCGGCAAGTGGTTCACTTACATATGACGACCTCTTAAAGTTGTGGTCGCAGCTTTCGCCTTATGAGCTTAACACCATTATTGCGCCGACCGAGGCGATGCAGAAGCTGCTTTCTATGAGCGAGATGAAAGACGCTAACGCAGGTCTTGATTTTCAGGCAAGCGGTAGAATGATTACTCCTTTGGGCGCATCTTTACTCCACGCACCCGAAATGACAGGCAAAAAGATTATTGGTCTTGATAAAAACTGCGCACTCGAAATGGTGCAGGCAGGTACTGTCAATACCGACTATGACAAGCTCATTGACCGTCAGCTTGAGCGTGCCGCAATCACCTGCACCGCAGGCTTTTCTAAGATTTTTGCGGAGTCTGTAAAGACATTGTCTTACTGATGAGGTGGTAATTTGAATACTGGCAGTATTGTAGAAAAGTTTGAACTGCTTTCGGGAACAGAAAGCGGCGACTCGCTTAAATGGCGGAGCATTATTGATGACGCCTGTGCCTATGTGTATTCAAGAATTACCAAAAAGCAATTAACCTATAACGATGAGCGCAGACTTGAGCTTTTGTGTGCTGTGTATGCTTACAGACTGTATGCAATGTGCGGCAAAAGCGAGGCTACTTCCTTTAAGGCAGGAGATGTTACTGTGACATCTCCTGCCAACGAGGCAGAAAGAGCTGAAAAACTGTGGCAGGACCAGCTTATAAAATGCTCGGATTTGGTAAGGAAAGAGGGATTTTTGCTTAGGAGAGTGGTAATTTGAAAATATACGGCAAAATAGGCAGGCTTATTGACCGATACGGTATGGACATTACGGTTGACAATGCTAAGGCAAGGGCGTTTATACAGCCGATAAGATACAACAGAAAGTATTACGGACTTACCGAGCGCAAGGTTGCAGGCGGTGTTACAAATGAAAGATTTTTGTATATCGGCAAGCCTGAAACAAGGCTTTTTTGCGACAAAAGTGTAATAGAAACCGCAGACGGTAAATATATTGTTAGGAGATGCGATATTTATCGTATGAGCGGGCGTGGCGTATATACATATGCTGTGCTTGCTCCTTGCGGTGAGGTATTGGAGGATGAGTATGAATCAGATAACTACACAACTTAACCGAATTATTGCAAGGCTTAAGCTAAACGAAAAGCTGTCAAAGGTTAAGTTTATCAGAGAGCATGGCAACCATAGTGCAGAGGTAAATTTAACAGAATTTCTTGCTGTGGTTGCCGTAACCGATACTTCGCTTTCAAAAAAGTTTGTGGGGGACTATCTTTCTCCCACTGTGAAGGGCGAACGCTTTGTGGCAAAGGTGCAGATATTTGTTTATGCCCCGTCAAGTGAAAACGGAAACGGTCTTTCTGAGGTTACCTGCGAGATTTTGCAGGGGCTTAAAAAGGCAGATACCGAAAAGATAATTTATGATACTTCGGTATCGGCTATTGACTTTGACAACGATATGAACGCAATTTACAGGAAAGTTGAATTTACCATGGAATTTTGCTTGTGCGAGGAGGTTTAGCTTTGAGGGAATTTTTAAAGGGAGAGGATATTACCGTGCTTAAAAACGGCAATATCCTCGGAGGAATAATAAGCGTGGAAACTCAGAAAAACAGCACTGTTTACGGGGTAAAACAGTATTTGAGCGATGATGTGTGCTGTTCGCATACAAAGGACGGCTACACCGTTACCATTGAAATGAATGTACCGAGCAGGGACGGGTTTTTAAAGGAAAGCAGAATGAACAGCATTGAGGTGAGAAGTGAGGCAGGGAGTGAAATTTATAAAAACTGCACTGTAAAAAGCGCTTGGAGCAGGCATAGCGCAGGTGATTTTTCTATACTGAAAATGGTGCTGAGCTGTGAGAAAAGAGAGGTTACATAATGGAGTATAAAGAGAACGATTTGGTGCTTGATGTGGGACAGGCTGAAAGCATAAGCGAGGAGATTGAAAGAGAGAGCAGACGATACAGTTACGGATTTACCGAGGAAGAAGAGGCAAGGGAAAGATGACGCTTGTACCGATGAGATTTAAAAATTATGAATGGCGATACAATCCTGAGGAGATTAGCTTTGAGTGCGAAAAGAATGTGCGAGAACTTGACTCGCCAAAGGGTACGGCATATGTGCAGAACCTCGGCAGAAAAAACAGACTGATAAAGGGCAAGGGTCAGCTTTGCGGTGAGGATTGTCACGAGCAGTTTGAAAAATTGTGGGAAGTGTTTGCAGAGGGTACGGTCGGCGTACTTGCCCTGCCGTTTATAAAGCCTGTGTATGCGGTGTTTGAAAAACTGACGGTAATCGGCGAGCCTGTGCCCGATATGCTTACATACAGCTTTGTGTTCAGAGAAACTATGGAGAGCGAAAGGGCGGAAATTCAGACTCAGTGCATTGCAGGGAAAAATGAGTGCCTGTGGGATATTTCATATAGAACAAGGTTGGAAGTTGAAACGCTTTTAAATCTTAACCCTTGGATTAAACAGGCGGACGAGCAGTTGCAGGAGGGCAGGGTGATAAGACTTTGCTGAGCTTTAGGATAACTACAAGGCAGGGCGAAATGCTTTTGCCGTCACCTATTGCTGTGGTGTATAACAGCGAATTTTCTGTGCCGGCCGATGATGTAACGCTTGAGATTCCGTATGTTAAAGGATGCGAGGACGGAGATTTTCTTTTAGGCTATGAAAACTCAAGCCTTGTGTTCAAGGGGCAGATTGATGAGATTGTCACTTTGAAAAGCTCGAATAAAATCACTGTAAAAATTACCGCACGAAGTATGGCAGGCATTTTGCTCGACAACGAGGCAGAACCTTGCATTTATTTTAATGCGTCATCATCTGTGATTTTTGAAAGGCATTTAAAGCCGTTTGGCTTTGCTGATTTTGAGGGCGACAACGAGCCGTATTTTGGATATTTAAAAATCAGCAAGGGTATGAGCCAGTGGCAGGTTTTTGAAAATTACTGTGTGAATAAATACGGCAGGAGTCCGAGAATTACAGGTGACGGCAGGGTATTGCTCAACGGAATTTCAGACAAAGAGGTGCTGTGCTTTGGTAAAAACGAAAGCTATGATTACACCTCGGCAGAAAAGAAGATAAAGCGCTACAAGGTGATTTCTGAGGTAAGGCTAAAGGTTGTGCAGGGCAACAGATACGGCAGTGCAATAAAAAACAGCCTTGCAGACACAAGGCTTGTACGCAGAAGATATGTGGACGCACTCAACGGCGGCGGCTCTGTGGGTACGGCGGACAGAATTATAAAAAAGAGCAATGAAAATGCCTTTGAGGTTGTGCTTACCTGCCCGTACAGGCTGATGTGCGAGGTCGGCAGAAAAGCCAAACTGAGGGATGAAACATTGGGGAGCTTTGACGGACTGTATGTGCATAAGTTGAGATACACCTCGGACAGTTCGGGCGAAAAAACGGTTATTACACTTAAAAAGGAGATTTGATATGTGGATTGCGGAGAATTTAAGTAAAAATACAATCAACAAGCCAACGGCAGAGAGCGGAAATGTTGTTATGAGCGAGATAGGCAGAAACGCACTTGTGGCATCGGGTGTGCATAGCGGTTTTAATTTTGTTACACCTTACGGCATTTATTCTATTCCGCCCGTAAATGAAAAGGCGGTGGTACTTCCGCTTGCGGATATGGAGGTTTGCGTGGGAGTTATTTCTGAGATTTCTACGGTAGAGCCGGGGGAAATCTTATTGAAGTCAAAGGGCGGTGCAGAGGTGTACCTTAAAAATGACGGCTCGGTATATATTAACGGAGTAAAGGTTGGTGAATGATACGGACACACTGATTAAAAACAGGGATATTGCTGTGGACAGCGGCGGCAGATATGTACATATTTCGGGTGACGAGGAGATTTTGCAAAAGGCATATATAAGCATTTGCGCAAGGCTTGGCGGCTTTGTGTATAACAGAGAGATTGGCTGTGAGCTTTGCGCAGCAGACTTTGCCGATGAGAATTTTGCGGAAAAGTTAAATTTGATTATGGCGCAGGCACTTGCGGATTATCCAAAGGTAAAGGCTGAGGTTGTGGCTGTGCGCAAGCCGAAATTCAGCATAAGATTAAGCTGTAACGGCAGTGAGAGAAGGGAGATTATTAATACCAATGATTACATATGATGAAATATACAACAAGATGAGGTCGGAGTTTGAGGTGCAGAGCCGTTTTGATTTTGACGAAAAGAGCGATGCGGATATAAGAATAAGGGTGCTTGCAGGAGAAATATTTAATGCTATGACGAGCATTGAATGGCTGAAAAGACAAATGTTTGTGGCAACGGCAACGGGAGAGTACCTCGACTATTTTGCATCGCAAAGGGGAATTGAGCGCAAAAAGGCGCAAAAGGCGCAGGGCGAAATTACATTTTTTATCAACGAGCCTGCCGAAAACAGTATTTTTATTCCAACGGGCAGTATGGTGGCTACGGCAGACGCAGAACCTGTCAGATATGTTACCACCGAGGACGCCAAAATTACGGCAGGCAATACGCTTGTGAGTGTGTCGGCTCAGGCAGATGTGGCAGGCAGAAAATCAAATATTCCGATAGGCAGTGCAAAAATTATTGTGTCTGCACCGGCGGAAATTAATTATGCGTACAACAGAGAACCGTTTGAAAACGGTTGTGATGAGGAAACTGATGACGAGCTCAGGGAGAGAATAAAGGCGAGTTTTCTTGTGCCGTCAAACGGAACGAACAAGGCATATTACGAAAAACTTGCGCTCAGTGTATCGGGAATTACCAAGGCAGGCGTGATTGCAAAGCAGAGAGGTACAGGCACTGTTGATGTGTATGTGAGTAACGGAGAAAACTCGCCTACGGCAGCGGCAGTGGCTGAGGCTCAGAAACTTATTGCAAAAAACAGAGAGCTGAATGTTGATGTAAGAGTTGCGGCGGCGCAGGCTAAAAGGGTTAATATGTCGGTTGTGGTGTATGCAAAAGGCGGATACATAAGAAACGATATTGTCGATATATGCACGCAGGTTTTTAAGGATTACTTAAATGAAATTGAGATTGGCGGAACTATGTATGCGGCAGAGGTCGGAAAAAGGCTGATGAACAGCGGTTGTATTCGTTCGTATAAATTTGCAACGAACTTTATTGACAACAGCGCAACGGCGGCGCAGGTGTTTTCGGCAGGTACGGTAAATATTGAGGTGAAATAATGAACAGCTTGGATTCAATGACAAAAAAGCTTGAAAATACTAAGATTTATGCAGTTAAGCCGGGCGGCAGAAATTATGCAGAGATAAAGGCATTTTCTGTCGGACTTGATATGATTTTTAATGAACTTGACGAGATGCTCAGGGAATACTATATAGATACGGCGCAAAGCTACGGACTTACCGAACGGGAAAGATTTACAGGCGCAGTGAGAGATGATTTGAGTATTGAGAAAAGACGGGAACTTTTAAAGATAAGAGAGCAGACAAACGAGGAGTTTTGTACTCCCGAGGCATTTAATAAGATTTTGCAGGGATACGGACTTGGCGGCTTTGAGTTAATTGAAAATCCGCAGAAAAATGCCCTAACCGTAAAAATCTATGACGCATTAGATGAGCAAAACAAAGCGTGGGTTAATAAAATGATAGAAAATGACTTTCCTGCTCACCTTGCAGTTACGGTTGATTTTGCAAGCTGATTTTAAGGGCGAACGGTAAAGTGTGGTTCGGCTTACTTTAGTCAAGCGACAGAATATTAAATAACAAAAAATTTGAGCGGTAAACCACAACCCACCACTCATTAAAATACAAACAAAAAAACACTCCTATCGGT
Organism: Eubacterium sp. OM08-24; assembly: GCF_003438075.1. GTDB lineage: Bacteria > Bacillota > Clostridia > Oscillospirales > Acutalibacteraceae > Ruminococcoides. The sequence goes on from NZ_QSTA01000012.1 coordinate 53,943, forward strand.
AATGGTTACTGATAGGAGTGTAATTTTTTAATCCTCATTTAATTTTCTGACCTTTTCCATATGGCGGAAGTGCTTGTAGCGGTAGAGCACATTTTCTGCCCACTCTCGGTCAATCTTTATAAAGCCTCTCAGCTTTTTGTCTTTATATGCAAATTTATCTATAATTCCCTTTGACTTGCCGTAAATTTCAAGTCTAGCGGTCTGTACATACGGCTCTTTGTCTTTGCCTGTAAAATATGTAAAGCCCATTGTGTTGGTTTCCCTGTCATACATAGACAAGTAACCCTCGTTTACTTCAATGTTGCCGAGCTTTTTGGATACCGTTTGGCTAATTGCGAGCTTTGTAAGCTCCACCGCCATATCGTCAAGTCCCGATTCAAAAATAAACAGCTTTTCCTTGAATGAGTTGAAGTTTGGCACAATTCGCTTGTTAATATTGCGCAGGTTGCTGTATTTGTTTTCAAGCTCGTCGTCGCAGAGTTGAAAACGATCTATTTTTGGAATAAGGTAAACCATAAAGCGGTTTTTCATATCGTTATATAAAAGCGGATAATTCAGCTTGGCTGTGTAGCCGCAGGACGGACATCTGAACGCAAACAATTCGCCGTCAAGCGCTCGCTTTCTTATTGTTTTATCTCGTGCAGGATTTATGCTTGTGTGGATTTCTGCTTTTACAAGCTCTCCACAACCCGGACACACTATTGCCTTTATTACCTTGTCCGACATATTTCAACACCTCTTTCTAAAATATTATATCAAACAAGTACATTTTTAACAAGCAAATTCAAAAAAAATATTGATTTTATCTTTAATATCTGTCATAATAATAGTGTTATAAAAACGGACCCGCATATATGCGTTAAAGGAGATATTACTATGACTTTTTTTGATACTGTAAAGGGTACAGTCAACACAGCGGCAGATACTATTTCTAATGTTACTCAGAACATTGTTGAAAAAAACCGTACAAATGCAAAGCTCAACCGCCTTCGTCTTATTATGAAATGCGAAAGTGAGCTTATGAACAGAGCTTATATTGCGCTCGGCAAGTCTTTTTACGAAAATGCTAAAAAGGGCGAGAGTGTGTCTGAGGATCAGCAGAAAAAGCTGTTTGAGGTAATCGAAAATTCAAAGGCTAAGATTGCTAAGGCGAGAGAGTGCTACCGCCAGATTGTAGACAATTCAAACGATGTTTTTTACGGTACACCCGAAACTCAGCCAAAGCCTGAGTTTAAAAATGATGAGGTTGTTGACATTACAGTAGCTTGCTCAAACGAAAACGAATACAAAAGTTCACCTTTTGAGGCTCAGACAGAGCAGAAAGAGGAAGTTGCGGCAGAACAGCCAAAAACAGCCGAAGAAGTTAAGGCTGAGGAAAAAGACTCTGTTGACAAAGAGATGGAGGCTTTAAAGGCTTATGTAAATAAGTTATCTCAGAGAGATGCCAAGGACGAGAGCCTTGACGCTGATACAGAAACTGACGATACAGAGTTGTTTTAAGCTGTTAAAGTGAGTTTTTACCGCCATTCATAGTGTACCGCCTTGCTTTTTTGGACGGTGCATGTAGAATGGCGGTTTTTGTTTGAAAAAATCTCTGTTGTCACTGTTTTGTTATAGTTTTTGTGTTATAATAATAAAATGTAATAATATAAATATACTTATAAATAAGAAAGAGGCATAAATTAATTTTAAATTGATTTATGCCAAAATTCACCTTAATTTCACACTGCCGATATAATATAATCATATACAAAGGCTATGATATTTGTAAAGTCAGAAAGAAAGTATTTAAACATACGAAATGACCTTTTTGGGAATCTTTTTTTAGAGATTGTAAAAAAGTTGTCCTCTTTTGCTTGACAAATATACCATTGCGATATATAGTATATGTATTGTATGTATTAATGCTTATAATACATTTATTGTGAAAGCAAGCAGGTTTGTATAGAAAAGGAGCAACTTTTTAATGAAGAAGTTTTTCTTAATATTTGTTACTGCCGTTTTAGTAGCAAGTGTTTCGGTTTTTGCAGCATACAATATACCGGAAAATACCAATAATACTAAGTATGAAACCACCCATACAATGGCGTCAACAAGCCTTAACAGAAAGCCCGTGGAGTTTACCCCCTCGCCTACTGTTGATATGACAGGTTTTGAGCTTACCAAAAATTCACCGTCAAAACTCAATTTTAAGTGTATTGACGAATATCAGGAAGAATGTTTCCCAAACAATGCCTATCACCCAAAGGTTCTTGACCTTGGCAAAGACGGCTGGAACGGATACAGATACTGGATTTCATATACACCTTATCCCGAGGGCAACGATGAGTTTGAAAATCCGCATATTGTTGCGTCAAATGATTTGATAAACTACTCTGAAATAAAGTTTTATCGACCTGTATTGCAGAATTACAAAAAGGGAATCCGTTTTAACTCGGACAGTCAGCTTGTGTATAACAATGATTTGAATCGTCTTGAAATTATTTGGAGATATACAGACTACGATATAGATTATGCCTCACTTTTAATGAGTTATTCGTACGACGGAAACACATGGAGTGAGCCACAGAACTTTTTTGAAACCTATGACCGTGTAAAAGAAGATATGGTAAGTCCTGCAATTCTGTATGATAAGGGTACATACAAAGTATGGTATGTAAATGCTTATAAAGTCAAGTATCGTGAGCTTAAGGATAACAAGTGGTCAAAAATCAGAATGTGCAAACTTCCTTATGAGAACGATGCTTATTCATGGCATATTGATTTAATCAAGAACAAAGATAAGTACGAAATTCTGACTTGTGCAACAACAGATAAAAATGACAGAAAACATATGAATCTTTACTATGCAAAGTCAGATGACGGCTTGAAATTCGGCACTGCAAAAGCAGTACTTAGACCTACGGGTTATGATGCCGATTGGGACGGCAACGGTCTTTACAGGTCAACCTTTATGTATTCTGACGGAATGTACTATGTGCTTTACGGCGGAAGAAACGATGCCAAGAACTTTGGTGTAGGACTTCTTTTCGGAAAGGATATGTATAATCTTTACGGTACAAATTGCGACTATGTATATGACTCTGTAAACAGTGCTCAGAAGTTTTGGAATTTTATAGATCAGTACAAAGATTTTACAGGTGAACCCGATATCAGGAAAAAGGGATTTAAAATAGTAGAATCGTAGGTGCTGACTCTGTATAGAAAGGGTACATATGAAGAAAATACTTGCAATTATTTTTACGGTAGTAATGTCGGCGTCGGCTTTTACAGGCTGTGCAAGTTCGGCAGGCAGTAAGGACAGCGCCTCGGCAAGCGAAACCAAGCCGCAGAGTACATCCGTATCGGTGAGCAATAAGGTAAATGTAAAAAGTCAGAAATCCGATACAGAAAAGAAAAGCGGTTTTGAACCGCAGTTCAATTTTTACAGCAACTCGGTAAGCAAGCTAAATCTTATTAATTCGGATTCGTATATAGAAAGCTATTACCCGAACAACGCATATCACCCAAAGCTCGTTGACCTTGGTAAGGAATGGAACGGTTACAGATTTTGGTTGTCTTACACACCTTATCCGAGCGGCAACGATTACTACGAAAATCCGCAGATTGTCGGAACAAACGATCTTATAAATTATTCGGAGGTAAAATTTACAGAGCCGCCGCTTGCAAATTATAAAAAATCCGTACGCTATAATTCGGACAGTCATCTCGTATATAACGAAGAACTTGACCGCCTTGAGCTGTTTTGGCGATATACCGATTACGATACAGACTATATGGCATTGTATATGAGATATTCGTATGACGGTGATAATTGGAGCGACAAACTTGTTTATTTTGAAACCTACGAAAAAGAAAAGTATGATATGGTGAGTCCTGCCATAGTCCGTGACGACGGTGCATATAAAGTATGGTATGTGTGTCATTATCAACTCTATTACAGAGAATTGAGAAACGGTGTATGGTCGCAGCCTCAACCGACAGACTTAACTTTTGAAGACGGTGCATATGTATGGCACCCTGATGTAATAAAAACAAACCGTGGATATGAATTGTTAGCCTGCGCTACAACCGATAAAAAAGACAGAAAGCATATGGATCTGTATTTTTCAGCATCGGAGGACGGACTCAGTTGGGAAACAGCAATGAAAGTAGCTTCTCCGTCAGATGATTATACAGCGTGGGACGGCGGCGGACTTTACAGACCGTCATTTATTTATGCGGATAATCACTATATAGTTATGTACAGTGCAAGAAACGATTACGACGACTTCGGTATCGGACTCCTTGTCGGCAGGAATATGTTTAACCTGCATGGTACCGATTTGGATTATATAAACAATGGTCAGGCAGATGTCCCGCTTTTGTGGGATTATCTGAATAAAGATTTATAATTTGTGCAATGCGACTTACGCACAAATGTTTTGGAGGTGAGAAAATGGATACTGAAAAGCGTGCCGTAGTGCTTGCTTGTGTAACAATGCAGTTTGAGTGCGACCGAATTATTAAGTTTGCAAAACAGATTGCCGATGATACCGACTGCGAGCTGAGGGTGCTCTCTGTACTTGAACCTACGCACGATTACACCGAAGCAGCGTGGCAGATTGAATATCTGAATATGGTAGCAAAACAGTTTGGCGCAGATATGACAATTCTTTTTGACAAGAATGCAGATTGCGCAGCGGCTGGCTTTGCCGAAGATAACAATGTCACAAGAATAGTAACAGGACTTCACGATGGCGGTGAAGAGAGTTTCCTTGTGGGCTTTAACAGGCTTTTGCCGGAAATGCCGCTTACAATGGTAACCAAAGACAATATGGTTTATTCTATGGATGTATGCAAAGTATGTTCATAAGTAATATAAAGTCAATTAAGAAGTTTGCAAATTTTTAATATATAATTTTATTTCATTAATATAATCTCTCAATAAAAATCCGACTCAGCATAATGTTGAGCCGGATTTTTTAATTTGTGTGGAAAATAATGCATTATTTGTACATAAAAAAGGGCTCTATACTAAATGTTGGGGTAAGGAAAGAGCCCACAAAATTAATTTAAAAAATTTTCAAAAAAAGTAGAGCATATTTTCCGAAAATCCGTTA
>NZ_QSTA01000013.1:0-21934 GCF_003438075.1 Eubacterium sp. OM08-24
TTAATAGCTTTACTCTGTGCTCTCAAACTTTTCTGTTGTTTTTGTGCTTTCCTCAAGCGCAAGATATATTATACCACCGTTTTACGAAAAGTCAACCTTTTTTTGAAAAATTTTTTAAAAAATTTGCTTTTTATTATAATTACGACTATATTCGACAATATACTTTATATAACCACAACATATAGTGGTTTGTGCCAAAAATAACTTTACACTTGCATATGCTATTGCAAATAAATATAATATATTATAAAATATAAGTATAAATTTAATAGGGGGATAACTATGAACCAACCATTCAATCCTTACCAACACAATGCAGATGTGCTGAGAGGATTTTTCAGAAAGCCGATCGTGCTTATTACCGCCATATCATTTTGTGTGCCGACTATAACCAAGCTGATCACTTCTGTCAGTACATTAATGTATACTATACCTTATTTGGTCAACTTTGCTTCCGAATCTGACAGTGGATTAAATTTTTCAGTCCGTCCCGATTTATCACCTTTGCTGTTTGGTCTTGCGCTCTTGATTTTATTCTGTACGGCGAGAAGTCGCAAGCCTGTTGTTAATTTTAAATCGCCTGTTACATATTTTATGGTAATTGCGATAATCTTTACAGTATTTGCAGGAATTGCTCTTGCAGTAGCATTAATACTTTTAATCCTATTACTTGTGTTCAATTCATATATGCCAAACTACATTTTTCAGAGCGTACTCGGAATTGCAATCATAAATGCAGTCGGGGCATTAGCTGATTTTATGTTCTACCTTGCCCTGAGCAGATTTTCAAAGGGAATTAAGTATTCGCTTACCTCTGTATTCATTACAAAGGCAGGCTCAAAGTTTACTGCTGTAACTGCTTTTATAAATGTTGCGGTATCAGTTGTTTCTGTTATTATAGGATATATATTCCTGCCGTCTATGCTCGATGTAGTTTCTTTCCTACTTCAGAGCCTTTCAGACTTATTAAATATAAATTCGGTTTCGCAGTTTACTAATATGATTTCTGAATTAATACACTCAACATTTTCGCTTACTATTATAGGAAGTATATCGGAAATTGTTCCGCTAATAATGGTGGGCATAGTTGCTATAATGTATTTCATCTATATAAGAAAAACAACCGACAGTCTTGTGTTTACTCCTGTTGACAACGAGGCTACACGCTTTTACAGTGAGCCTACACCTGAGCATAACAGCGAACCGCAGATGCCTTTTAATCAGAACACCAATGCGCCGTTTGTACCGCCTGTTATGCCTGAGAGCCAACCTATTGAAAACAACTTTATGTATGAAAACCCATACGCAAGCAACCCTGCAAGCAGTGCGCCGTCTGCACCTCAGACACCACCGCAGGACTTTGTACCTCAGCCTGTATTTAATAATACCGAAAAAGCAGAGCCGAAGTCAGACGAAAAGATTTGCGCTCATTGCGGAAAGCACTCGCCTGCCGAAATGATTTTCTGCCCGTACTGCGGCACTAAATTTTAAATGTAAATAAACAAATAAGGAGATACCAAAGCGGTATCTCCTTTTGTTATGTCTGATTATAAATTATTTTTGAAATGCAAGAAAATCCTTTACAGCATTCTCACGAGCTTTATATTCGTTTGAATTTTTATCAGGCTTGTTCTTGTCGATCTTGGTATCGTTGTAAATCATAAGATACTTGCCGTTGTCTGAAAGGTAAGCGGCATTTACAGGGTATCCCTCGATAATAGTAAAGCTGTTGCTTTCCTTTACCTCATTAACGATTTCTTTAGCTGTTTCGTTGAGCTTTGCGGTATCATACTCATATAACTCAATAGCAAGGTTGTTGCTGATGCTGTACTTAATGCCCTGCTTTGCACCGATGAAAGATGCGTCCATCTCGGTTTTAACAGCTTTGTCTGTATAGTAACCCTTATCCTGCATATAGCTGCAAAGTCCATCAAACGAATCCTTGTATACCTTTTCAGCCTCTTTGCTTGTCTGTTCAGATGCAGACTGACTTGCGGATGTTGTCTGCTGATTAGCCTTAGATGCCTGTTCAAGGGCATCGTTATATCCACAGCCTGCTGCTGAAACAGCAATTACAAATGCCATCAACAATGCAGAGATAATCTTCTTCATATTTCAAAATCCTTTCAATGCGAATTTACACTTTTCGTATATTATAGCTTATATTTGCCGATAAATCAAGCATTATATTATTTTTACAGAAAAAAACGGAAATGCAAACGCACTTCCGCTTAAATTTATATATTAAAGGACATACACATTAACATCTCTTCTTCCAAAGCTAACGCAGTCATCGTAGCTGAAGTAGAAAAGGTCAACAATAGCTGAGCCGTCCATTAAAGCTCCGCCTGTATCAACAGCGGTTGCATAGCCATAAACATGGCTGCCGTCTGCCGCCTCAATGTAAAGCTTAGAACCGTAAGGAATAATTGCAGGGTTTACTGCCACGCCGCCCTCATAAACAGGCACGCCTGTTGCTGTAAGTGCGCCCGGAGCTGCTGTATATGCTGTACCCGAACCCGATACCATATAGCTATATGAAACAGGAGCGCCGCTTGAATCGGTTGTTGTACCTCTTTTTGTGCCGTTTAAAACAATTTTATCGACAGGCTCTTTTGTAACTTTCTCGTCAATTACCTTTGTTGAATCGTACTTGCCGTCAATGTACTTGCATCTCTTGGTTACTTCCTTTTCACCGTCAACGCCTTTCTGAGATACCTCAGACTCGCCTGTCATAATATCGTCAGAATCTTTTTCAACTGTTTTGTAAGAGATTTTCTTTGTTGATTTCTCGTCAACATATGTTACCTTTTTGAGGGTGATTTTCATATCGTCCTCAATTTGAGCGTTTTTGTCAACATTTAAAATATCATCGTCTGTAATTTCATAGCCGAGAATGTTGAGAGCGTTTTCAACTGTACCCTCAGGAGCTTTTACGGTCATCTCAGTACCGTTTGTTGTGAGCTTGATATTTTTTGAGTTATAAACATAAATGTTCATATCGCCTGTAATAACCGTATTAAGCGATGGTGTAACGCTCTGATTCTCTGCAAGAGTAATGCCTGTTCTGTTTAAAGCCTCTTCGACAGTACCCTTTGCAAGCGAGATAGTCTGCTCTTCGCCGCAGTCATTAATTGTGATTGTATTAGCCTTGATTACATCAAAAGACATATTGAAGTCTTTGTTTGTGCCTACAATAACATCACCGTTGCCAATCTCAAACTCTGTTGAGCTTTCAACATATGTTTTGTTTGTAGCGGCAGCCTCATCTGCCGACGCTGTATTTGCTGCTGCATTTACCAAAGCACCTGCTGAAATAGCTGCGCAAAGAATAGCTGCGACCGTCCACTTAATGGCAGGCTTTGAAAATGTTTTTAGCATCATAAGAAATTCTTCCTTTCTTCAGTGATTTTTGCAAGTGCAAAAACCGCTTTCCGTTTGGCTTTTTTCTAAAATTTGTTGCATTGTGAAGGCTTAGTTTACGCTTGTAGTAAGCCGTTCGCAAGCAATGGCGTTATTATAGGCTTATGTTTTGAATATGTCAAACAGCAAGAAAGTAAAGTTTTTATGGAAAATGCACAACGATTTCGACTTTTTTTCTTATTTAGCAAATTATTTTTTCGTTTTTTGAATTAAAATCCTGCAAATTTGTAGTCAAATTGCAAGAAAATGAAAGTTTACTTTTTAGATACCACTTTGTAACAAGTTTGTAACCAAAAATCAAGATATATTACAAAAGTATTACAAATAAAAATATAGCTATTTTTACTTTTTAAAAGTATTGAAAATACGGCTTAAATACTGAATTTTATGTAAAAAACAAAAATTGAGCTTTATTACTAAAACTCAATTTTTAACTATTTTTATATTAAATTTCTTTTTAATAATTATCGGATTTCAGCTGAAAATAACTTTGTGGGTAAGCACAAACAGGACATACCTTTGGAGCGGACTTTCCAACGCAAATATGACCGCAATTTCGGCATATCCACACTGCCTCGCCGTCCTTTGAAAACACAAGTTTTTCTTCTACATTTTTAAGCAGAGTTTTGAACCTTTCTTCGTGCTGTTTTTCTATCTCGGCAACCTTTTCAAACAGTCCTGCAATAAAGTCAAAGCCCTCTTCTCTTGCCACCTTTGCAAACTGCGGATACATTTCGCTCCACTCAAAAAACTCGCCGTCTGCGGCAAGCTGTAAATTTTCCTGCGTTGTTTTGTCTTTGCCTGTCAGCAGGTTGTACCACATTTCTGCGTGTGCTTTTTCATTGTGTGCGGTTTCTTCAAACAGTTGGGCAATCTGCTCGTAACCGTCAGCCTTTGCCTTGCCTGCATAGAAGGTATATTTGTTTCTCGCTATTGACTCGCCTGCAAGCGCCGCCTCAAGATTTTTCTCTGTTTTAGATCCCTTTAACTGCATACAAACACTTCCTTTTACGGTTTTCTTTTCTATATATAGTATATACAGGCTGAGTGTACATATTCAAATATAGGAAATGCTTGCATTTATGCGGTATTTTTGTTATATTAAGGTTATAAAATAAAAAAGAGGTTTTTTAAATGGCATGGTTTTTTGCAGATGAAAATATAACGGCTGACACCTATGTAATTTCGGGTGAAAATGCCAGACATATATCAAAATCATTGAGAATGAAAAAGGGTGAGGAGCTTACTCTCATCACTCCCGACAATACACAGTGTGAGTGCGTACTCACAGACATTACAGCAGAATACGCAACGGTAAAAATCACAGAAAAAAAGCAGTGTGAAAACGAACCCGATGTATTTGTAACATTATATCAGGCACTGCCAAAGGGCGATAAAATGGACTATATCGTGCAAAAATGCGTTGAGCTTGGTATATCAAGAATAGTTCCAATGCTCTCGGCAAGATGCGTTTCACGACCCGATGCAAAATCTTTAAAAAAGAAATGTGAGCGCTGGCAAAAGATAGCTTTACAGGCGGCAATGCAGAGCAGACGAGGAATTATTCCGCAGGTAAGCGAGTGCGTAAGCTTTGAAAAAGCGGCTGAAATGAGCCTTGAAAGTGAAAAACAGATTATATTTTATGAGCTTGGCGGCGAAAAAGTAAATAAAATTCTCGACAAAAAGCCAAAAAGTATAGCAATGTTTATCGGCAGTGAGGGCGGATTTGAGCAAGGCGAGGTTGATAAAATCATAGCAAACGGAGGCAGTCCGGCAACCCTCGGCAAAAGAATTTTAAGAGCGGAAACCGCTCCTCTCGCCGCTCTTTCTATTATAATGTTTCAGACAGATAATTTTTGATTTTGCAATAAAAAAACGAGACTCACGCCCGTTTTGATTAATATATAATAAGTTACAGAAAAAATATAATAAAGCAATCAGTCTTTATTATGTTTTTCGGATTAAATAATCGTCCAACATTTGCTTGTCTGATAGTTGGACGATTATTTTTATAATATTAAAATTTTTATTATAAAGACAAAATGACGAGTATGAAACTCGTCACTTTGTCACCCGCAAGGGGTATAGCATTTTTTATAAGACCCGCAAGGGCATAGTTAGTATATTGTATAAATAACTTGCATTTTTTCAATCTTTCTTGCTTTCCTTTGCAATCTTATCCAAGGAGAGCTGCTTAGTATATTCCTGTAAATTTTTCATATATTCGTCAAAGGCACATTCTTTTTCGCCGTAAACAGGGTTTAATTCGTACTCAAGCGGCAGCCAAGTGCGGATTTCAGACTCGTTATGCTGAATTGACGCCTCTAATTTATCCATAGCCTTCCAAAGCTTTGCCTCTTCGGTATTAAGCTCCTCCATTTCGGTATAAAGTGCGTTAAGCTCGTCTTTATACGGTTGCGGCAGAGTATTAACCCATTCGCTGAGCTTATGCTTTTCGACCTCTTCATCGTTATTTGTCTTGTAAAAAGACGGAATATCACCTGTAAAAGCCTCACCAAGGTCATGGAAAATACACATTTTAATTACCTTGTCCATATCCACATCAGGATACTCGTCTTTTACAAAGTAAGCAAACAGCGACAATCTCCAGCTATGCTCGGCAACGCTCTCTCGCCTGCCGTTAGAAAGCCAGCTATGCCTTGTATTTTTCTTTAAATTTTCTGCAAGATATAAAATCTCGGTAAGTTTTTCGGGAGTCATAATAGTACCTCTTTACTCTGAATAAGTTGGAATATTCCATTCTGCAATATGCTCATCGGTAACAGGAAAATATCTGAAAAGCATTGCACTGTCATTATTCTCGTTTTTTTTGCCTGTTGTAAGATTAAAAATATTTTTTTCGTATGCAAGTGAGCTTTTATTTTCAAAGGTGGTTTCGTTAAAAATCTTTTTGAAAAGCTCGACATCATCGCTTGTATATCCGCCGACAGCAGCAGCCATAACAGCCGACATATTAAGTATTCTTTCGCTGTACTGGTGTTCACCGTCAATCGACACATACTTAGACATAGTAGTGCCGCAGCCGACATTCATAATTTTATGACTTCGTGCCTCAACGGATACGGTCAGCTCTGCCTTGTCTATATCGTAATAGTAGCAGTAATACTCAACGCCGTTGGCGTCTGTTTTAGTTTCGCCGAGCCTTTTCCAATTCTCCATATTAAGATAATCTTCGCCGCCCGAGCGGAACATAATTTCGTTATATCGTTCGGTAAATTTTTCAATATCTAAATTATATCTTTTACCGTTCACATTTGTGCTGTCCTCCTGCGCTTTATCTTTAGTATAGGCAAGAATTTCGTCAAGCGATGCAGTACCGCCCTTTACGACTGTTTTCTTCTCGCCGCAAGCAGCAAAAGAAAAAGCAAGCATAAATGCAAGCAGTAAAGGCACAATTTTCTTCATAACTGTTACCTCGTTTTGGGTTGGTTTTAAAAATTTTTAATATTCAAACTTTAAGCTGTAATTATAAAAAATAGTTTCGGTCGGGCAACAAAATTTGATAAAAAACAAATTATCCGTCCCGAATATAAAAGTTTGGTCAACCTTTTCAAAGGTTGTGGGTGTGGGCAACGCCCACAAATACCTTTAACTATCGTAAATTTTTGGTAGCCAAACGGCTTGCCGTTTGGCGGACTGAACATAATGGCATAAGCCTTTAAATTTGCGACAGCAATAAGAAAGAAATTTATTTTTTTGTTAAAAGTCATTTTATCTTTTAATGACTGTCGCCTGTTTTCTCAAACTTCGTCCTAAGCACGCAAACAGTAAGCTGCTTGCGCCTTATAATTTGTAATAAAGAAAAATTTTATGGGCTCTGCCCAAACCCGCAATCCTTTAAAAAGGCTTGACCTAAATTTAAAATCATTTTCAAATATTTTATAGCCCTCCTTTTTACAGGAAGGCTATAATTTTTATTTTATTCTTCTGTATTTTCTTCTTTGCTCATTTCGGCAGTATTATCCTCTGAAACCTCTTCGCTTGTTTCTTCCTTTGAACTGTCCTCGTGAGGTGCTCTTGCAACTGTAACCACCTTATCGTTCTCGCCTATTCTCATAAGTGTAACGCCCTTGCTCGGTCTGTTGCAAATTCTTACTGTATCAGCGGCAATTCTGATAATTACGCCCTCCTGAGAGATAATGATAATATCATCAGTAAGCTCAACCACGCTGACAGCCGCAACATTGCCGTACTTTTCTGTATGGTAGTTAGTAATACCCTTACCGCCTCGGCTCTGCAAGCGATAGTCGCTTACATTTGAAATTCTGCCAAAGCCTGTTTCTGAGGCAGTGAGTATAAGGTCATCGTTTGTAACAACGCACATACCCACAACGCAGTCACCCTCACGCAGAGAGATAGCCTTTACGCCTCTTGCCTGTCTGCCCATAGGACGAACATCGGTTTCTTCAAATCTTATGGCAAGACCGTTCTTTGTGGCAACAACAACCTGCTGATTGCCGTCTGTAAGTCTTACCCACGCAAGCTCATCACCCTCGTTGAGTTCAAGTGCGATAAGTCCGCCCTTTCTTGCAGTATTGTACGCATTAAGAGAAATTCTCTTTACAATACCCTGTCTTGTAACCATAACAAGGTACTTGTCCTCGTCAAACTCAGGCACACGAATCATTGAAGTAACCTTTTCGTCAGACGCAATCGGGAGCAAGTTTGCAATATTCATACCCTTTGACTGTCTGCTGCCCTCAGGCACTTCATAGCATTTCAGTCTGTAAACCCTGCCCTTGTCGGTAAAGAACAGCACATAATCGTGAGAATTGATTACAAACATCTCTGTTGCAACATCTTCTTCTCTGCGTGACATACCCGACACGCCACGACCGCCTCTGTTCTGAATCTTATAGGTATCAACAGCAAGGCGCTTTACATAGCCAAACTGAGTGAGTGTAAGCACGCACTCCTGATTTGGAATAAGATCCTCAATATCAACCTCGCCGCTTACGGCGCAGATTTCTGTTCTTCTCGGATCTGCAAACTTATTTCTTATAACAATAAGCTCTTCTCTGATAATTTCACGCTGTCTGCCCTCGTCGGCAAGAATAGCAATGTACTCGTCAATCTTAGCCTTTAATGCGGCAATTTCGTCCTCAATCTTTGTGCGCTCCATATTTGTGAGCTGTCCCAAACGCATCTGAACAATAGCCTGCGCCTGAACATCATCAAGACCAAAGCGCTCCATAAGATTTATTTTAGCGGTAGCCTGATCCTTACTCTTTCTTATGATTGCAATAACCTCGTCAATAAAGTCAATGGCAATCTTTAAGCCCTCAAGAATATGCTCCCTGTCCTTTGCCTTTTTAAGGTCAAATTCAGTTCTTCTGCGTATGATTTCCTGCTGGAAGTTTACATACTCGGTAAGCATTTCCTTAAGGTTAAGTACCTTAGGCACTCCGTCAACAATAGCAAGCATAATTGCGCCAAAGGTAGTTTGCAGCTGAGTAAGGTTAAAGAGGTTGTTAAGCACAATCTGCGCCGACGCCTCTCTCTTTACATCAATTTCAATGTGCATACCCTGTCTGTCGGAGTGGTCTTCAATATTAGAAATACCCTCAATTCTCTTATCTTTTACAAGGTCGGCAATGTACTCAATAAGTCTTGCCTTGTTGACCTGATAAGGAAGTTCGGTAACAATAATCTTATATCTGCCGTTCTTAGCCTCTACAATCTCTGTTTTGGCTCTTACGATAATTTTACCTCTGCCTGTCGCATAAGTAGCTCTAATGCCACTTCTGCCCATAATAATGCCGCCTGTCGGAAAATCCGGACCCGGCATATATTCCATAAGACCTGCAAGGTCAATGTCGGGATTTTCAATGAGCGCACAGGCTGCGTCAATAGTTTCGCCGAGGTTATGCGGCGGAATTTTGGTAGCCATACCAACGGCAATACCGTCTGAGCCGTTTACAAGCAGGTTAGGAAATCTGCTCGGAAGTACGGTAGGCTCTTCGAGTCTGTCGTCAAAGTTTGGCTGAAAATCAACTGTTTTCTTGTCAATATCGGTAAGCATTTCGCAAGAAATCTTGCTCATTCTTGCCTCGGTATATCTGTATGCGGCAGGCGGGTCGCCGTCTACCGAACCAAAGTTACCGTGACCGTCAACAAGCATATATCTCATTGAAAAGTCCTGCGCAAGTCGCACAAGCGCATCATAAACAGACGCATCACCATGAGGATGATACGCACCGAGTACGGCACCTACTGTATCTGCGCACTTATGATAAGGCTTGTTTGGGTCAAGACCTTTTTCGTACATTGTGTAGAGAATACGCCTATGAACAGGCTTTAAGCCGTCACGGACATCCGGCAATGCACGGGAAATAATAACGCTCATCGAGTAGTCAAGAAAGCTCGATTTCATTTCGTCGTTTACATCGACATCTATTATTTTTCCCTCGTTAAATACTGAGTTTTCCATATTTTCGTTGTCCATATTATTCATTCCTCAAGGTTTATGTAAATTGTTTTATCTTTTCGTAAAGCTCAGGCATACGCTTTCTTATGCTTATCGGGCGAAAGGTCTTTGAATCCACAAAGCCATGCTCGGTAGTGCCGTAGCCGAGTTCGGTTTCCGAGCCGTCAGGCTCAATCCTCTTTACAGTGTATGAAAAAGTAATTCTTGCGGCTGAAATCAAAATCACCTTTGTGCGCAATATAATTTCGTCATCATAAAGAGCAGGCTTGCCAAATGAACAGTTCAAGTTCAAAAGCGGCGTCATTATGCCCTGCGCCTCCATTTCACGATAATTAAAGCCGAGCATTTTTATATAGTCACCCCTGCCCATTTCATACCAAATGGGATAATTGGAATGGTGAACAATACCCATACAATCCGTTTCGGCATATCGCACACGGAATTTTGTTCGTGAATGCACAAAAATCACTCCTTTATTTAAAAATTAAACATCAAGATTCTGAACAAACTTTGCGTTTTTCTCAATAAATTCTCGTCTTGGTTCAACCTTATCGCCCATAAGAATGGTGAAGATTTCGTCTGCCTCCTCAGCCTCGTTGAGGTTTACCCTGAGCATAAGTCTTGTTTCGGGATTCATTGTGGTTTCCCAAAGCTGTTCCGAGTCCATCTCACCAAGACCTTTGTAACGCTGAATTTCGGTTTTGCCCTCTGTTGCTGCCAAAATCTGGTCACGCTCGCTATCAGAATAAGCGTACTTATGGTCTTTGCCCTTTGAAATTCTGTAAAGCGGAGGCTGAGCAATGTAGATATGACCCTCCTCAATGAGTGGGCGCATAAATCTGAAAAAGAATGTCAAAAGAAGTGTTCTGATATGCTGGCCGTCAACATCGGCATCCGCCATAATAATAATCTTGCCGTAACGCAGTTTTGTAATATCAAATTCATCGCCAATACCCGTACCGAGTGCGGTAATAACAGGCATCAGCTTATCGTTGCCGTAAACCCTGTCAAGTCTTGCCTTTTCTACATTGAGCATCTTACCCCAAAGCGGAAGTATAGCCTGAAACTTACGGTCACGACCGCCCTTTGCAGAACCGCCCGCAGAGTCACCCTCTACTATGTAGATTTCTGTAATCTCGCTGTCCTTTGACTGGCAGTCGGCAAGCTTGCCCGGCAGCTGAGCAGACTCAAGCGCCGATTTTCTTCTTACGCTCTCTCTTGCCTTTCTTGCTGCCTCTCTTGCCCTTGCAGATGCAAGCGACTTTTCAAAAATAGCCTTTGCCACCTGCGGATTTTCCTCAAGATAAATCATCAGCTTTTCGCTTACGAGCTTATCAACCATAGTTCTTACCTCGGTGTTGCCGAGCTTTGCCTTGGTTTGTCCCTCAAACTGGGCCTCTTTCAGCTTTACGCTGATAATGGCGGTAATACCCTCTCGCACATCTTCACCGCTGAGGTTCTTATCGTTGTCCTTTAGCTTGCCAAACTTTCGTGCGTAATCGTTCATTACCCTTGTAAGCGCACGCTTAAAGCCCTCTTCGTGAGTACCGCCGTCGGTAGTATGAATATTATTTGCAAAGGTCAAAAGATTTTCATTGTAGCTGTCATTGTACTGCAATGCAACCTCTACGGAAATAGTGTCCTCGTCATTTTTAGCCGCAAAATAAATAACATCGGGATGAATAACGGCAAGCGCTCTCTTTTT
This sequence comes from Eubacterium sp. OM08-24, assembly GCF_003438075.1. Lineage (GTDB taxonomy): Bacteria > Bacillota > Clostridia > Oscillospirales > Acutalibacteraceae > Ruminococcoides. The sequence goes on from NZ_QSTA01000013.1 coordinate 11,577, forward strand.
GTGTATGTACTCCACAAAGCTCTTTATGCCGCCCTCGTAAACAAAGTTTTTCTTGATAATCTCATCTTTGTTTCTCTCATCTCTCAGCTCTATATGCACGCCTGCGTTAAGAAAAGCCTGTTCACGCAAACGCTTTTCAAGAATTTCGTAATCGTAAACATCGGTTTCCTTGAAGATAAGTGGGTCAGCCTTAAAACGCACCTCTGTACCCTTTATGTCTGACTTGCCTATTTTGTGGAGGTCAGAAACAATCTTGCCCCTCTCATAGCGCTGGGTATATACATCTTCGCCATCGCAAACCTTTACCTCAAGCCACTCTGAAAGCGCATTTACAACAGACGCACCAACGCCGTGCAAGCCGCCCGATACCTTGTAACCGCCGCCGCCGAATTTGCCGCCTGCGTGAAGAACCGTAAATACAACCGTTACGGCAGGCAAGCCTGTTTTGCTGTTGATGCCAACAGGAATACCTCGGCCGTTATCGGTTACTCTTATGATATTGCCCTCCTCAATAACTACATCAATCTTGGTGCAGTAGCCTGCGAGCGCCTCGTCAATAGAGTTATCTACAATTTCATAAACAAGGTGATGAAGACCCCTCGGACCTGTTGAGCCGATATACATACCGGGTCTTTTTCTGACCGCCTCAAGTCCCTCAAGAACCTGAATTTCATTGGCGCCGTATTCCTGCTCAACCTTGGTCATCTCAATGTTATTTTCATTGTCCATTTTTTTACCTCCAATATCAGAGCCAAAGCATAGCCTTTGCCCTGTTCGCACCCCATAAAGGGGCGGAAAGTATTTTGTCTGACCGAATTTCGCACCGTTGGTACAAAAGTGTCAGGTTGTTTTTGTTAATTTCAATTTCTGAATTTTTATCGACAAATTCAATCTGCCGATAATTTTAAACTTTTATGGCTTGCAGGCGCAATCCGGTAAAAGCTCGATTTATTACAAATCATCGGGCGCAAATTACCCGATTAGTTTGTGTGCTGAGTTAATTTTAATTATTTTTTCTGCTTTTTGTTTATATCCTTAAACGCCGTAAACAGCGGATACAAAACTATGAAAAGCAGGATAAACACTATATTTATGCCCACCAAAACATAGAAATTCAGGCTCGGCGTCATATAAAGAACGCCTACATTTGCCGCAACGGCAAGCACAAGCAAAACAAGCACAAGAATAATACAAGGCTTTTTGCTCGCCTTAAACTCCTTTTTGCAGTGGTAGCAGGTGTGTGATTTTTCTTTTGCAATCTTTTTTACCTCGCCATATCTGTAAACCGTATGGCAATGAGGACAAGTTGGTAATTTCAGCATAGCTTAAAACTTTCTGTTTGCGGTGTATTTGTTGGTATCTGCTCTTTTTGTGCCGTCACTGTCCTCTTTTGGCGGAATATAGTGGCGTGAGCGAGAAAATCCCGTATCCGTATCGGAACGAATCTTCTTGAGCGGTGCGTCCATAGATGCGTGCTCCTCTTTTACATCGCTTATAACAGGCACAAAGTCAATCGTATTGCCCGACTTTACATCGTCAGCCTTGCTGATTTCTTCCTGAAGGTGTATTCTCTCCTCATCTCTCTTTTTCTTGAGCTGATTAAACACACCTGTATCTATGGCAACCTTAGGAGTGGTGTCCTCAGGCTGATAATCCTCGGTTGTGCCGGTTAATTTTATCGGATTAAAGTCAAATTCATCGGATATGTCACCGGCGATATTCTCGGAATACACCATACCGGCTTTTTTAGCCTCCATTGACTTCTTGTATTTTGTGAGCGGTTTATAATTCAAAAATGCCGGTGAAATAAACATAAAAATTACAAGTGGGATTGCAACAAGCAAAACTCCTAAAGGATTGCTGATATTTCCGGACTTAATCCAGTAAAGCATAATACCTGCTGCGGCGGCAACTGCAAGTGCAAAGGCAACAAAAATCATTTTGTTGATTACAACCTTACTTTCCTTTCCACATTGTGTGCATATATATTCACTTTTTCGTCTGCTCGCAAAGCCCGAAATATAAGAAACTCTCTTTGAACAGTAAGGACATTTTTTTGCTTTCATAAACAATCCCTCTTTTGGTTTGTATTTTATAATGAATAAATATTCATTATTTATTCATAGATCTATAATTTATTGCATTGTTAAATCATTGCTTTTAAGTTAAATTTTATCTTATTTTATACTCTGGGTAATATTAATTGATTTCTGACTGCAATATTTTATCAGTGCCGTCTTTGTGGCGCTTTAGCAGAGTTTTGCTCGAAAGCTGGCTTATATACACCTTTACCCTGCCGTTCTCCCTGCAAACGATAAATGATTTTGGCAGTTCGTAGGAAACATTCACGACATCTCCTCTTTTTTCTGCCGCAGTCAAAAAATCTCTCGTTTTTTTTGAAACGGTACATCTGTCTATATCAAAAATACCGATAATTGATTTTGTGGTAATGACAGTATCCTGTCCTAAATGCAAATACATTTCAGCTTATAACTCCGTTAGAAACATTAAAAATTTTGCCCTGTCTAAGCTGCTCCTTGTTTGACTGCTCACAACAGGTTATAAAAACCTGACAGTCATCAAGTTTATTGAGTAAAAAATCCTGTCTTTTGGAATCAAGTTCACTCATAACATCGTCAAGCAAAATTATCGGCTTTTCGCCCATTCTTTCCGACAAAACTGCCGCCTCGGCAAGTTTTAATGACAAAACCGCACTTCTTTGCTGCCCTTGCGAGGCATAAAGTCTTGCATTTTTGCCGTTAATCAGTATCTCTGCGTCATCTCGGTGAGCACCTTTTGTGGTACAACCGTTTCTTATATCATCTGCTTTAGATTGCTCAAAGGTTTCACATAATTTTTGGTAAATTTGCTCAATACTGTCGCCATATTCGGCATTTGTAGTCGATAAATATCTGATTTCAAGCCGTTCCCTGCCGCCTGAAATACCCAAATGGTACTGCGAAGCCCGATTTTCGAGCATCTGGAGATACTCCATTCTCTGTTTTATGAGTATAGCTCCGTTTGAGAACAGGGAATTGTCCCAGATCGAAAGAGTTTCCTCAAGTTCGGGGTGCTTATAAATATCTTTCAGCAAAGAATTTCTCTGATTAAGTGTGCGGTTGTACTTAGAAAGCACCACCGCATTTTTGAGTTTTTCTCTGCAAATTGCGCTGTCAATGAATTTTCGCCTTTCAGACGGACCTCGTTTTATTAAATTGAGATGCTCAGGCGAAAAAACCACAGCACAATATTTTTCAATGAGTGCCGCCGCCGAATTTTTCGCCACCGAGTTGATTTCTACCTGCTTTTTGTTGCCTTTGAATTTTATAGATGCGGTCTGCTCCCTGTTTTGTCCGAAAAATCTGACATCAAGTTTTGCAAACGGCTTGCCGAATTTTATCAGTTCGCCGTCTTTTGAACCTCTGAAAGAGTGACCGCCGCAAAACATCCAAAAAGCCTCAAGTAAATTTGTTTTCCCCTGTGCGTTGTCGCCGTAAATTACATTTACACCTTCGCACGGAGTAATAATTGCGTCTTCAAGATTTCTGTAATTTTCAAATTTCAGCGCAAGTACCTTCAAAAAATATCATTCCCGGTTCAAATAACTGTAATTTTTTCTCCGTCAAGCTCGGCAAAGTCACCTTTGCGCATTTTTTTGCCACGCATAGTGCAAACCTCACCGTTTACGGTGACATTTCCGTTTTGAATAAGCATTTTTGCCATTCCGCCTGTGTCACAAAGACCGGCGAGCTTTAGCAAATCCTGCAATTTTATAAATTCTGTGTCAATGTTGATTTTTTTATCCTTCATTTGAAAGCCTCATTGGAACTACAATGCTTAAAAAGCTGTCGCCCTTCACCGGTTTTATAACCATTGGCTTAACCGGGCCGCTTAGAGCAAGTCTGATTTCATCGGTATCACAATTTTTGAGTGCGTCAAGCAGGTATTTGTTGTTAAAACCAATCTCAACTTTTTCACCCATAACCGAAACTGCGATACTGTCGTTAGCTCTGCCGACTGCCGATGCACACGAAAGTTTGATTTCATCGTTTGCAAAATTACATCTGACAGGACTTTGGATTCTGTCGTTGTTAAGAAGTGACATTCTTTCAACCGAATTTATGATAATTCTTGTGTTTATAATAACCTCTGTTTTTACATCGGTCGGAATTGTAGTTTTGTAGTCAATAAAATTACCCTCAATAAGTCTTGAAATTACTCTGTAATTGTCAACCTTAAAGGTGATATGTCTTTGACCTATGATAATATCGACATTTTGTTCGTCATCGCCCAAAAGTTTAAGAACCTCAAGCTGAGTTTTACCCGGAACAACAAACTTGTTTTTGCTCTCGGAATCTACATTTTCACTTCTGATAGCCATTCTGTAACCGTCAATGGCAACAATTCTGAAAAGTCCGTCCTCAATTTCAAAAAGTGAACCTGTATAAATCGGCTTTGCATTGTTGTCTGATACAGCATAAACGGTTTCTCTGATCATTTCACGCAAAGTTTTTGCATTTACGGTAATCATATCGGTCTGCTCAAAGGTTGGCAGATCCGGATATTCGATAGATGACATTCCCACAATTTGGTAATCAACATTACCGCAGGTGATATAAGTCACCATTCTCTCGTCGGTTTCAATCATCACGATTTCTTCCGGCAATTTTCTTACAATGTCAAGAAACAGTTTTGCGCTGACAACAATTTCACCCTCTTCTTGAATTGTCGCATCAATGTCGGTGGTGATTCCTATTTCGAGATTATATCCTGATATATTCAGCAAATTGTCATATGCTTTTATAAGCACACCCTCAAGTGCCGGTATTGCGGCTTTTGAAGATACTGCTCTTGAAACATTTGACACTGCGTTGGCAAGGTCTGTTCGCAAGCACGAAAATTTCAAGTGTAGCGCTCCTTTATGTATTGATAATTTAAAAAATTAGTAGTAGTAGTAGGGGGTGTTAAAATGTTAAAAATTTGTAACTTTTCCGATAATTCCTTGAAAAAACCGTCCACAAATCACTGCACAGTATTTTAACAGCTTTTACATGGCTTGTGAAAAGAGATTATTCTTTCAACATCGGGTTAAAAATTGTTGATGAAATGTTAATAAAAATGTTAATGACATCTCTTTATTTTTTCCCTGAAAAAGCGGTAATATTCGCTTGCATCAAGTTATAAATGAATTAAGCCTGCCGTTTTTTGCAAAGTAATCTCTGTTTTTCGGGATTTTTTATCCGAAAAATTTTTGCTCATTTTCAGCGCCTTTTATATACTATTATATATATGTATAAATCGGCGCTTTTCAGAGTGCTGAAAAAGTCTGATTTTTACTTGGAATTTCAAAGAGCAAAAGCAGTATTTTTAATTGCTCCCCCAACTACATTCAAAACAGTGCGGAAATTGCAGTAATTGCAGCAATTTTCCGATAAATTTTTTAATGAAAATTTTAAATATTTTTCAACATATAAAAAATGTTGAAACTATGGAAAGGCATTAACAGGTTGTGTTAAACAAGACCTGTAAGATTTTTTGTAAATCGGCTCAAAATCAAGTAATTAAGCCGAAAAATGAGTGTTCACAATAGTTACAAAAATGTAATGTTAATAATGTTAAAAGGTAAAATTTATGTAACCAAATATGTTAAAAAGCATATTACTATCTGTCACGAATATTTTTGATGGTGTCGTCAATGATCTCTTTGATTTTGCGGTCATTCTGCATCATCTTCTTTACCTTTTTAACGGTGTAGATAACGGTCGAGTAATGTCTGCCGCCAAATTCTTCACCGATATTAGCCATAGACAGAGTTGTAAGCTCCCTTGAAATATAAATTGCAATGTGTCTTGCGTTGCTGATATTTGCACTTCTGTTATTTTCGGAGCGGATAGCCTCGGGGGTAACGCCGAAAGTACGGGAAACCTCCTCAATAATTCTCTCTACTGTAACCTCAGGCGGAGTATCATTATTAAGAATATCTGATATAACCTCCTGAACAGAAGAAACTGTAATTTTTTCTTGATTTAAGAGGCTTTTTGCCTTTAATTTTTTAACTGTACCCTCAAGCTGACGAATATTTGCCTTGATTTTAGACGCAATGTATTCGCAAACATCCTGTGAAAGATCGAGGTCTAAAAGCTCGGCTTTTCTCTTAATGATAGCGATTCTTGTTTCTACATCCGGCGGCTGAACATCAGCGATAATATCAGACTCAAATCTTGAGCGCAGACGGTCATCGAGAGTTTTGATTTCCTTAGGCGGTCTATCGGAAGCAAGCACAATTTGCTTGTGCGCATTATAAAGAGTATCAAAAGTATGGAAAAATTCCTCCTGCGTACTCTCTTTACCGCCGATAAACTGAACATCATCGACAAGCAAAATATCTGTTTGTCTGTATTTTTTTCTGAATTCACTCATTCTTGCCATACGAAGTGACTCAATGAGTTCGTTTGTAAAATCATCGCCCTTGATATAGCAAATATTTTTTTCCGGTGAATTTTTCTTGATTTCATTTGCAATGGCATACAGCAAATGAGTTTTGCCAAGGCCGGAGTTGCCGTACAAAAACAGAGGATTGTAGGCATTGGCAGGATTTGTGGCAACTGCAAGGCAGGCGGCATGAGCAAATTTATTGGACGCACCTACAATAAAAGTATCAAAAGTATATTCGTAACTAATATCGTTGATTTCCGCATTTGCAACAGCCTGCTGCTCCTCTTTGGCTGAAATTTCTTCCGGAATTTTCATTTCAATCATAAATACCTGTCCGAAAACAGCCTCAAAAGCTTCATTGAGCAGAGAAAGATAGCAGCGAGTTATAGTCTGACGATGAAAATCGTTAGGCACTAAAATAACAGCCTTGTTCTTATCAAAATCGAGTTCAATGGGTTCGATTCTGCTAATCCAAGTGTTGTAAGCGACGTCTGTAATTTTAGTTTTGCAATAGCTGCATATAATTCCCCACGCTTCTTCAAAAGATTCCATATACGACTTCCCTTCCATATAAATACAGCAATATCGCCATATTACCCCATAGTAAATCTATTCTATTATATTATAGAACACTTCCTAAAAAAAATCAATCTTTTTATACCTTAAAAATAACGGCTTTTAAGGTACTTTTTAAGCCCAACAGGTGATTTTTATTAAAACTTTGACTTTGAAGTCTATTTAAAAAAACTTAGAAATACGCTTATTTAAAACTAAAAGAGATAACCAAACATTTTATAAATGAATAAAAATCAAAATTTCAAAAGCAAGCTGCTTTGCTAAACCGCAATTTACACAGACTGCATTGCATAAAAAAGAAAAATATTTTATTATAAATTACCTTTCTATATATAAGTAATATAAATAAACCCGCTCAGCTTTACAAAAATAAAAAAAAACTTTTTATTTTTTGTTGACTATAAAGAAAAATTAAGATATAATGCTATATTGCAAGGTTATATATTGAAGGGAGGGTTTTCAGTATGTTGAGAACTTATCAGCCAAAGAAGCTCCACAGAAAGAAGGAGCATGGTTTCAGAAAGAGAATGGCAACAGCCAATGGTAGAAAAGTATTGGCTAGAAGAAGAGCTAAAGGTAGAAAAAGGTTGTCTTACTAAAGAACAGGCCACTTTATAACAGTGGTCTTTCTTTGTAGTTTGCGGCTTTTACTTTGCTTAGGTGGTTTTAATTTTGAGTGAATTCATCACTTTAAAGGACAATAGGGATTTTTCCAGACTTTACAGGAGGGGAAAATCCTTTGTGAGTCCTGTTTTGGTAACTTATGTTATAAAAAATAAATCCGATAACCTGCGTTTTGGAATAACTACGGGCAAAAAAGTCGGAAAGGCGGTTAAGCGCACCCGTGCAAGGCGTGTGATTCGTGCCGCATATTATCAGCTTTACAATGATTTAAAACCCGGCTATGATTTTGTATTTGTGGCAAGGAGCAAGACTCCTTTTGTAAAATCTCAAAAGGTATATGACGCTATGAAAAATCATCTGGAGTCTGCGGGCGTTTTGAAAAAATAATATTGTATATCTATGAAAAGAATTTTAATTCTGCTGATAAAATTTTATAAAGCTGCAATCTCTCCGCATCTGCCAAAAAGTTGCAAGTATGAGCCTACCTGTTCTCAGTATGGCATTGAGGCAATCGAGCGCTTTGGCGCACTAAAAGGTACAGCTCTGACCATATGGCGGATACTGCGCTGCAATCCTTTTTCAAAGGGTGGATACGATCCTGTCCCGGAAAAAACGGACAAGCCAAGAAAAATTAAGTGAGGTAGCTTATGGCAAATATATTTGGATTTTTTGGAAGTATTCTCGGCTATGTTCTTTGGGCTGCATTCTACTTTCTAAAAGATTTCGGCCTTTCAATAGTTGTATTTACTATTGTAATCAGACTTATTTTGTTCCCATTTACTGTCAAGCAGCAAAAATCTATGGCAGGCACAATGAGGCTGCAAAGAAAGCAAAAAGAGCTTCAGGAAAAATACGCTAATAACAAGGTTAAGCTCCAGGAGGAAATGAACAAGCTTTACGAAAAAGAGGGAGTAAAGCCAATGGGCGGTTGCCTTACTATGATTGTTCCTCTCCTTGTAATGCTCGGTATTTTTTATGCCGTTGCATATCCTCTTACAAACACACTTCATCTTAACTCGGACACAGTAAACAGTGCTGTTTCATATATGAACACAATTCCGGGTTACACAATAACAACAAATGCTACTTATCAGCAAATCGAGCTTATCAGGGTGTTCCCAAGCATTATGAACACTGAAACAATTCAGGGACTGTTCTCAGCTGCGGACTGCCAGCAGATAATCGATTTTGCAAACGGATTTAATATGATGGGAATCAACCTTCTTACAATTCCAAAGGATATGGGTATTTTCTCATGGTACTCACTCATTCCTGTACTTTGTTTTGTATCATATGTTGGTTCACAGTTAGTAATGCAGAAAATCAATAAGGCTCAGATGGCACAGCAGCAGGGTTGTCTAAAGGTAATGCTGTATGTAATGCCGTTATTCACAGCCTATATCGCATATACCGTTCCGGCTGCGGTAGGTTTTTACTGGATTTGCTCATCAGTAATTGCATTTATCCAATCGCTGGTTATAGCAAAGTTCTTTACTCCGGTACACTTCACCGCAAAAGAAGAGGCTCGTCACATTGCTCTTATGGAGCTAAATGAGGCAAATGTACCTTATGTTTACTCACCTGTTGAACAGAAGACAAGCACAAAGTCAAACGGCAACGGCAAAAAGAAAAAGAAGTAATTGAAATAGGTGAATACTATGATTAGAGAAGCAATCGGCGTTGGCGAAACAGAAGTTCTCGCCCTTGAAGACGCAAAAAGACAGCTCGGTATTGATGAATCCGAGGTTGTTGAGTTTGAGGTTATTCAGCGTGCCGAAAAAAAGAAATTCGGTCTTTTTGGCGGCGCACCTGCTAAGGTAAAAATCACACTCAAGGCAGGCCCTGCTGAAACAGCCGAGGAGTTTTTAGGCAATGTACTTAAAAATATGAAGCTTGAGTCGGTTTATATCAATAAAAAAGAGATTGAAAACGGCGTTGAGTTTGACCTTGAGGGCGAAGATGTCGGTTTTGTAATCGGCAGAAGAGGCGAAACACTTGACGCATTGCAGTACCTTACAAGTCTTGTTGCAAACCACGCAGACAACTCATATTTTAAGGTAACTGTAAACACAGGCGACTACCGAGAGAAAAGAGAAAAAACACTTGAAATTCTCGGCAGAAAGCTCGCATTTAAGGCAATAAAGACCGGCAGAAAAACAAGTCTTGAGCCAATGAATCCATATGAGAGAAGAATCATTCACACTTCGGTGCAGAAGGTGAACGGCGCTATTTCATGGAGCGAGGGTGAAAACGCAAACCGTCATGTTGTAATCGGACCTGATCCAAAGTTTAAGAGATATTCAAGAAACAACAATTCAGGCTACAACAGAGGCAGAGGCGGCAGACGCCCATACAATAACAACTCTGTTAAAAACGAGGTAAATCCCGACAGAAAGCCCCTTAATGAAGGAAGCCTTGACGGACTTTACGGCAGAATTGATAAATAATGATTTTTGAAAAAGGGGGCAGTTTTGCTCCCTTTTGCTTTTTGTGAATGTTTGTAAATTATGGTTTACCACATAAAGTTTAGTATAATAAATTCAAAATTTAGGTCAACCCTTTTTAAAGGGTTGCGGGTTTGGGCAGAGCCCATAAAACATTAAAAACACACTGATTTTTAATAAAAACAAATGGTTGAATTTATATCATAGGATAAATAAACCTTAGATTGTTCAAGACCTTAAAATAAAACAAAAGTCAAAATTAATAAGTGGCAGAAAGTA
>NZ_QSTA01000013.1:21944-56227 GCF_003438075.1 Eubacterium sp. OM08-24
AATTAATAAGTGGCAGAAAGTAAGAAAGTCACACTTTAGCAATCTTAGAGAAAAGATACTATAAAGGATGCAAAAGTTTGCGTGTGTGGCTGATTTACCCTTAAAAAGTGGCAAATTAGTAGTTTTAGTAGCGTAGCTTTTCTTTTTGTTGCTGTCGCATTGGCTCTCGCCGTTATGTTCAATTCGCCAAACAGCAAGCCGTTTGGCTATCAGAATTTGCAATAACATAAAGTATTTGTGGGCGTTGCCCACACACACAACCTTTGAAAAGGTTGACCAAACTTTTAACTTCGGGACAGAAACATTTTCTTTTGCCGTACTTTGTTACCCGACCGAAAATCAGCTAACCCCTAATCTACAAACATTTATTTATTATTATAAAGAGAGTGATTTTATGTCTGACACTATTGCTGCTATCAGCACTGCACAGGGTGAGGGCGGTATCTCTGTAATTCGTATTTCGGGTGATTCCGCATTCTCTGTTTGCGATAAAATTTTTAAAGGCATCAATAATAAAAAACTTGCCGATATGAAAGGCTATACCGCATCTTTCGGAAAAATTGTAAGTGACGGTGAAGAAATAGACGAGGCGGTCGCACTTGTTTTTCGTGAACCGCTTAGCTATACGGGCGAAAATGTTGTCGAGCTTTCATGCCACGGCGGTATCTATATTACAAAACTTGTACTTCGTGCGGTGCTTGATGCAGGCGCAGTTCCGGCACAGGCAGGCGAATTTACAAAACGGGCATTTTTAAACGGAAAAATCGACCTTTCCGAGGCGGAGGCTGTAATCGACATCATTTCCGCAAAATCCCGTTCCGCCGCAAGGGCGGCTCTTTGTGTAAAAGAGGGTGCGGTTCGCAACAAAATTGACGAAGTAAAAAATCTCTTGCTTTCAACGGCGGCACATCTTTCCGCATGGGCAGACTATCCCGAAGAAGATATTGCCGAAGTAACCGACGAACAGCTTTACGATTCGTTTGATGTGAGTATTGCAATACTTGACGGACTTATTTCGAGTTATGACAGCGGACAGGCGGTAAAGCAGGGTATAGACACGGTAATTGCGGGCAGACCGAATGTAGGAAAAAGCACTCTTATGAACTTGCTTTCGGGTTGCGAGCGCAGTATTGTTACCGACATACCCGGCACAACCAGAGATATTATTGAAGACACGGTAATTGTCGGAGATGTTATTCTTAGGTTAAGCGACACTGCGGGACTTAGAACAACCGATGACAAGGTAGAGAAAATCGGTGTGGATAGGGCAAAGCACAGACTAAAACAGTGCGGACTTTTGCTTGCGGTGTTTGACTATAACCGCAGTCTTGACGATGACGACAAAGAATTGATAGAATCGGCAGGCGAAGTGCCTTGCATTGCGATAATCAACAAAACCGATTTGGACAAACAGCTTGACACAGAGTACATTGAAAGCAAGATAAAAAATGTGGTTTATCTTTCGGCAAAAAGCGGAGATGGCAGAGCAGAGCTTGTAAAAGCGGTTGAAGATATTGCGGGAATGGATAATTTTAACCCGAGTGAGGGTGTACTTTCCAATGAAAGACAGAGGCAGGCGGTATTAAACTCCCTAAACTCTGTAAAGGACGCAAAAAATGCTCTTGAAATCGGACTTACCTATGATGCAATCACTGTAAGCATTGAAGAGGCAATTACAAGTTTGCTTGAACTCACTGGTGAGAGAACAAGTGATGAAGTTGTAGACAGAGTATTCCATAATTTTTGCGTGGGCAAGTAATCTTGTTATCGAAAAGCGAAAGTCAGAGTAAATTATGGTTTAGCAGAGTGTCGGTCGGGCATTGAAAATTAGCTAACGCTAAATTATCAGCAAAGGAACAAAAAAAGTTTACTCAATTTTTTCAAAAATTGCGGGTTTGGGCAGCGCCCATAAAAATTTTCCGATATAACAATTTATCAGGCGCAAACAGCCACGCTGTTTGCGTGCTAAAACTAAGTTTGTTAAAACAGGCGACAGCCATTAAAAAAGCTTATATTTTATTAATGAAATAACGAATTTCTTTTCTTGTTGCTATCGCTTTTAAAGGCTGACGCCGTTGTGTTCAAGCCGCCAAACAGCAAGCTGTTTGACTGTCAAAACTTTGCGTTAGCAAAAAGTATTTGTGGGCTTTGCCCACACCCACAACCTTTGAAAAGGTTGACCAAACTTTTATAATTTATTAACCCTAAAAAGGAATGAAATATATGAAATATTTTGCAGGAGAATATGATGTAGCGGTAATCGGTGCAGGTCATGCAGGCATTGAGGCGGCTTTGGCGGCCGCCAGACTTGGCTGTAAAACCGCAGTTTTTACCATAAATATGGACGCAGTCGGCAACTGCCCTTGCAATCCGTCAATTGGCGGAACGGCAAAAGGTCATCTTGTTCGTGAAATTGACGCACTCGGCGGAGAAATGGGAAAGACCGCCGATGAATGCTTTTTGCAGTCACGAATGTTGAATCGTGGCAAAGGCCCTGCCGTTCATTCGCTCAGAGCACAAATTGACCGCCGCAAATATTCAACGGTTATGAAACACAAGCTGGAACTGCAAGAAAATCTTGAACTTAGACAGGCTGAAATCGTTGAAATTGAAAAAACCGAAGACGGCTACGATCTCACCACAAGAATGCTCGCTATTTTTCATTGCAAAACCGTTGTTATTGCAACGGGTACATACCTCGGCGGAAGAATTTTTGTGGGCGAGGTATCATACGAAAGCGGCCCTGACGGCATTTTTCCTGCGTCTTTTCTCGGTGCAAGTCTTAAAAAACTCGGTTTGCCGTTAAGAAGATTTAAAACAGGCACTCCTGCCCGAGTTCTCAGAAATTCCATTGACTACTCAGACCTTGAGGTACAAAAGGGTGACGAACCGCCGCAGCCTTTTTCGTATGAAACCGAAAATTTAGGCGAGAACAAGGTGGATTGCTACATAAGCTGGACAAATGAGAAAACCAAACAGATTATTCTCGACAATATTCACCGTTCGCCGCTTTATGCAGGCAAAATTGAGGGTATCGGCCCTCGTTACTGCCCAAGTTTTGAAGATAAAATTATGAGATTTAAAGACAAGCCGAGGCATCAGCTTTTTATTGAGCCGTGCGGTCTTGATACAGAGGAAATGTATTTGCAGGGTATGAGCTCGTCACTTCCCGAAGAGGTACAGCTCAAGTTTTACCACACAATAAAAGGTCTTGAAAACTGCGTAATTATGCGCCCTGCCTATGCGATTGAATACGATTGCGTTGACCCGACAGCTATGCTTGCTACCCTTGAATTTAAAGATTTTCCAAACCTTTTCGGTGCAGGTCAGTTCAACGGCAGTTCGGGTTACGAGGAGGCGGCGGCTCAGGGACTTGTGGCAGGAATTAATGCGGCTCTAAAAGTTCTCGGAAAATCTCCTCTCATTCTCGACAGAGCAGGCTCTTATATCGGCACACTTGTAGATGACCTTGTAACCAAGGGTGCAAACGAGCCGTACAGAATGATGACCTCAAGAAGTGAGTACCGCTTGATTCTCCGTCAGGACAATGCGGACGAGCGACTTACTCCACTCGGTCACGAAATCGGACTTATCAGTGAAGAAAGATACCAAAAATTCTTGCATAAGCAGGAGCTTAAAAAGCAGGAGATAAATCGACTTAAGACAACCGTAATTTCTCCGACAGATGAGGTAAACAAAATCCTTACCGAGAGAGGCACAAGTGAAATTACAACGGGTGTGCATCTCATTGACCTTATAAAAAGACCGCAGCTTGACTACAAGTCGCTCGAAAGCATAGATACAGGCAGACCTGCGCTTGACCCGAATATTTTTGAGCAGGTAGAGGTTGAAATAAAGTACGAGGGATATATTGCAAAGCAGTTAAAGCAGGTGGAGCAGATGCGCAGACTTGAAAACCGCCATTTACCCGAAAATTTTGACTACCGCACAATCAAGGGACTTAGACTTGAGGCACAAGAAAAGCTGAACAAAATAAAGCCGTTGAGCATAGGACAGGCATCGAGAATTTCGGGCGTATCGCCTGCCGACATCAGCGTGTTGCTCATTTGGCTTGCTCAAAACAAATAACGAGGAATTTATGATTAAAGATTTACTCCTGAATTTTATAAAAGACTATAAAATTACACTCACCGAAAATCAGTACAAGCAGTTTCAAAAATATTTTGAACTGCTTGCAGAGTGGAATGAAAAAATGAATCTTACCGCAATTACAGACGAGAGCGGTGTGGCGCTCAAACATTTTGCCGACAGCCTTAGCTTGCTCAACTTTGTTGACATTCCGCAGAACAGCAGTCTTGCCGATGTCGGTACGGGTGCGGGTTTTCCGGGTGTTGTTCTAAAAATTGCCAGACCCGACATAAAGCTCACCCTTATAGACAGTCTGAATAAAAGACTTGTTTTCTTGGGCGAGGTATGCGCTCAACTCGATATTGAAGCCGAACTTATCCACAGCAGAGCGGAGGACGGCGCAAGAGATGAAAAACTTAGGGAAAGTTTTGATTTTGTTGCGTCAAGAGCGGTTGCACGAATGAATGTTTTGAGTGAATATTGCCTGCCGTATGTAAAGGTTGGCGGTGCGTTTTGTGCAATGAAAGGCGCACAAGCAAATGAAGAATTTAAAGAGTCGCTCAACGCTATAAATACTCTCGGCGGAAAGCTTGAAAATAAGTATTTTTTTGAACTGCCCGAAAATGGCGGAGAAAGAGCGATTGCGGTTGTGAGAAAGGTTAGAAACACTCCGCAAAAATACCCCCGTCAATCGGGAAAAATTAAGGCAAAGGCTTTGTAATTATGGAAAATAATTTTTATAATATTTTTGATTCACACGCACACTATGATGACAAATGGTTTGATGAGGACAGAGAAGTTTTGCTTTCGTCAATGCAGGAAAACGGAGTTTGCGGTATTGTAAACAATGCCGTAGATTTGGCGACCGCTCAAATTTGTATTGATTTTTGCGAAAAATACGATTTTATGTACGGTGCGGTTGGATTTCACCCTGAAAATCTCGAAGATATGCCAAATGATTATCTTGACCGGGTTGCAGAGCTTTTAAAGCACAAAAAAATTGTAGCTGTCGGAGAAACGGGACTTGATTATCACTGGGATATACCGAGAGATTTGCAGAACAGAGTTTTTGAAGAACAGATAAAACTTTCGCTTGATGTAAATATGCCGATAATCGTGCATGACAGAGAGGCGCATGGCGATACTCTCAATTATTTGAGAAAGTACAAACCTAAGGCGCTTGTTCACTGCTTTTCGGGCAGTGTTGAGATGATGCGTGAAGTGATGCGCTACGGAAGTTACATCAGTCTTGGCGGAGTTGTTACCTTTAAAAATGCAAGACACAGCGTTGAGGTTGCAAAAGAAGTGCCGATTGACAGACTTTTGCTTGAAACCGATTGTCCGTATATGTCGCCCGTACCGTTCCGTGGCAAAAGATGCGACAGCACGATGATAAAATATACAGCCGTAAAAATTGCGGAAATAAGAAATATCGGAGTGCAGGAGCTTTTAAATATTACCGCAGAAAATGCAAAAAGATTTTATGGAATAGATTAACGAATTTTTTAGGCAGAAATTAGATGTCAGCGCATAGGTTATAAAAGGTTGACCAAACTTTTATTAATTTTAAAAAGAATATCAAAAAATTGTCACATTAAAAAGTTACGATATTCATATATAATGAGGGATACGAAAGGATGTGCCGTTATGAGCAAATTGCTTGTTGTTGATGATGAATACAGAATCAGACAGATTATTAAAAAATATGCCGAGTTTGAGGGCTATGAGGTAGAAGAGGCTGTTGACGGTATGCAGGCTATCGAGCTTTGCAGAAGACAGGACTTTGATTTAATTATTATGGATGTTATGATGCCTGAACTTGACGGTTTTTCTGCCTGCAAGGAAATCAGAAAATTCAAATCCACACCTATTATTATGCTTTCGGCAAGAGGTGAGGAGTACGATAAAATTCATGGCTTTGAAATCGGCAGTGACGATTATGTTGTAAAGCCGTTTTCGCCTAAGGAACTTATGATGCGTGTAAACGCTGTTATCAAGAGGAGCGGAAAGGCGAACAGCGAGCCTGAAAAAGATATTTTTACATACAAAGGTCTTAGCGTTGATTTTTCCGCTCGAATCGTTACCATTGACGGCGAAAGAGTGGATATGACTCCAAAGGAGTACGAGCTGTTTTTCTATATGGTTAAAAACAAGGGCATTGCCCTCACTCGTGAAAAGCTCATCAGCGAGGTTTGGGGATATGACTTTTTCGGTGACGAGCGCACACTCGATACTCACATTAAATTGCTCAGAAAAAGTCTGAAAGAATACAGCAAATGTATTGTTACTCTGCGAGGAGTTGGCTATCGTTTTGAAACACTCTAAATTCAGAAAACTCAGCTGGGCTGAGGTAAAAAACAGAGAAATGCCGTTGCATTTCACACTTTTGTGTTATTTTTTGCTTTTCGGACTTATAATTCTTGTTGTACTGTGGATATTCCAATCATTTTTTCTTGAACCGTTCTACACATCCACCAAGAAAAGAGCCGCCGAAAAAAGTGCAAAAATAATTTCGGAATCGCTTGAAAATAATCAAAATCCGCTTGCAACCATAGAAAATGTTGCGTCATACAATTCATTGTGTGTGCAGGTTTACGATACAAGCACTGCGTTTTTTCAGAAACGCTATGAATGTAACTACGCCTCTCCGTCGGTTTCGCTGAACATTGAGGCGCACAAGGTTTATTCCTATTATTCCTATGCCCTCGACAACAAGGGAAGCTGCCTTGAAATAAAGGGCGAAAACGAGCGACAGGACGGTTTTTTTGACGAATATCAGATTACCCCTGCCACAAGTGATACCGCAAATAAATCTATATGGAAGAAAAAGGTAAACAATACAGCCAAAATTATGACATACGGCAAAATTCTATCACTTGAGGACGGCACCGAATGTTTTGTGTTGGTTTCTTCCGTAATCACACCTATTAACAATACGATTGAAATTATAAAAGACCAAATTTTTGTAATTTCTATTGCGTTTATAGTGCTTGCTGTGGCAATTTCGCTTTATGCAAGCCAAAGAATTGCCAAACCTATTTCACTTACAACCAAGGCGGCAAAGGAACTCGCAAAGAAAAATTACGATGTTGAGTTTGACTCAAAGGGTTACCTTGAGGTGCAGGAACTTAACGATACACTAAATTTTGCCAAAAAGGAGCTTGCTGCAAACGAAAGACTGCAACGGGAACTTATTGCAAATATTTCCCACGATTTGCGCACACCGCTGACTATGATTACAGGCTACGGCGAAGTTATGCGTGATTTACCGGGTGAAAATACCGCCGAAAATATACAGATTATCATAGATGAGGCAACAAGACTTTCAAGCCTTGTAAACGATTTGCTCGATTTGTCAAAATTGCAGTCGGGTACTATGAAACTGCAAAAGTCTGTATTTTGCATTACCGACAGCTTTGAGGCTATTTTTGCAAGATACGCTAAGCTCAAGGAGCAGGACGGCTACAATATTTATCTCGACAAATGCAAGGAGAGAGTATATGTAAAGGCTGACGAACTCAAAATTTCGCAGGTAATATACAACCTTGTAAATAATGCAATCAACTATGCCGGCGACGACAAAACCGTTGTTGTAACTCAGCAGATAATCGGCGATAAGGTGAGAATAAATGTTACCGACCACGGCGAGGGTATCCCTGCCGACAAGCTGGAGTATATTTGGGACAGATACTACAAGGTTGACAAGGAGCACAAGCGCAGTGTTATCGGAACAGGTCTTGGCCTTTCAATCGTAAAATCTATTCTCAACGCCCACAACGCAAGATGCGGTGTATCAAGTACCCTCGGCAAAGGCAGTACCTTCTGGTTCGAGCTTGACACCGTAAGAGTTGTGGAAAATAAGAAAGATGAAAATACTGATAGTGAGTAATAGGAGATTACACAATGAGCGATAATATATTATATCACTGAAGTAATGTTATTGTGCAAAACCCTGAAGTGCTTATAAATGGATATTATAAAGACTTCGGTTATGGATTTTATTGTACCAACTCAGAAAAGCAGGCGAGGCGTTGGGCATATACTCGAAAAGGTAATACAGTTATAAATATAACTATATAAAAAATGAAAATGGAAATATCAATGTAGCAGATGTAGATACTGAACTTGTCGAAAAAATCCCGACTGCAACACAAATGGGAAAAGTGTATCAAAGATTAATTTTTGATACTGCGTTACCGCACGAAAGTGAAGTTGACGGAATAATCAGAGTATACAATGATCCTATTTGCAAGGTAATAGACAATTATAATTGCAGTGCTTATTATGAGCCGTCATATGTGATAGCAAGAGCTTATCAGAACGGCGGTTTTTAAAATTTAATTATCACAAACACAAAGGGGCTGACGCATAACAGTCCCTTTGACATTAATAAAATCAATATTTTTTTTTCTGATTATCTTTAAAGTATATTCTGTATTGGCTTGGGGTTAGGTTCTTTTTCTTTTTAAAAAGCCGAGAAAAATACATTTGGTCGGCAAAGCCGGAATCGAGTGCAATATCTCGTATGGTGAGGTTTGAACTTCCGAGCAGAGAGCTTGCCCTTGAAATTCGCAGTTTGTTTATATAATCGTGAACCGACATTCCCATTTCAGACTTGAACAGCTTGTAAAGATACGAGCGGTCGAGCTTTAAGTAGTTTGAAACATCGGTTGCAGTGAATGACGGATTTCTGAAATTCAGCTCAATGTATTTTGTTGCCGAGAGCACATAGCGGTTGTATTCCTCTTTTACCGCAGGGAAATACTCTATATAATAAGAAAGCAAATAGCTCATTTTTGCTTTCATTCTTGCATTTTGAAAAATTTCTCCCTTTCCGTCAGAGGTTACATCAAATAATTTTTCTGGGTCGGGCAGGTCAATAGGCGGAGAAACATACAGTCCCGATATAAACGAGGTGTGCGAAATCAACAGCATATAATCTGCACCTGTAAAATTTACATAGAGCATTTCGCAGTCATCCTCAGCGGTTTCAAAGGTGCATTGCGAGTTTGGCCTTACAAATATGCTTTGCTTTTCCTTAATATCATACTTTACCTTGTCTATCCATACAATGCCACTGCCTTTTAGCAGGTAGTAGAGAGCAGGCAGTTTTTTATTGAGAGTGGCAAGACTGTATTTTTTTGAAAAATGTAATTTGCCGTTTAAAATATTATTTTCGGCTTGTATCCGATATTTGTTAATATTTTCCATAATACACCTTAAAAATTCCAAAAATTAATTATTTGCAACATATACCCATAAACAAGAAACAATTATCTATATCTTTAGATTACAAAGTTGTTTATAATAACTACATAATACAACAAAATTTTGTGAAATGCAACATCTGTTTGCGGAGGTAGTGACATGAACTACAAATATGAAATCGTAAATTACGATAAAAATGTTCCTGCAAAAATCTTATATTGTGATTTATCTTCAGATACACATAAAACCGAATTACATTGGCATCGTGAACCTGAGATTGTGTATGTTCTTGAGGGGTTAGGAGAATGTTCACACAACGGTGAGATGAAAGATCTTCCGGCAGGAGAATGTATGATTTTTAACAGCGAGGATGTGCATCTTGTTCGTCCTAAAATGGGATATCGTGCAAATATGATTATTATTCAGCTTTCCTTTGAATATATGAGAATGTTTTGCAAAACCATTGACAGCGTTATTTTTGATCTTCACGAAAGACCTGAGCATAAAGACCAAATTTGCGAGATTTTAAGACAGATTGCAAACATAGATATTGACCACGACGAGTACGGTGTGCTCAAGCAGATTTCGGGTGTTAATTTATTATATTATACCTTGCTTAAATACTGCACATCACTCAAGAGAAGTGCAAATTCGTTTATTATTCCAAAGCGTGATTTTTCTTATGCAAAAACCGCTATTGCTTATATTAATGAAAACTTCAAGCAGGAGATTCCGCTCAACGAGATTTCAAGTGTGGTAAATCTTTCACCGTCTTATTTCTCAAAGTACTTTAAGAGCGTAACTCAGGTTAGCTTTTCAGAGTACCTTGCAAATCTTCGTCTTGAAAATGCTTTGCAGGATATGCTTACAAAGAACTCTACCGTAACCGCAGCCGCTGTTGAAAACGGCTTTGCAAATGTAAAGTCATTTATTACACAGTGCAAAAAGGTGTACGGTTATACTCCTGCGCAGTACAAAAAGCATCTGCTTAACAGATGATTAAAATTGATTACAAGTTTTTTCTTTATTATACCCAAAAAGAACAGCTGCTGTTGTAATGACAGTAGCTGTTCTTTTTGCTTTTAAGTGGTTAATTGTAAGGTGTGTTGCAATAATTCAAGAATTTAGGTCAAGATTTTTAAAGGCTTGCAGGCTTGGGCAGAGCCCATAAAAAGTTTCTGTTACAGCAAATTGTCGGTCGGGCAACAGATTAAAACGAAATTAAAACTTTCAGCTCAAAATAAAGGTTGAGGGTGTGAGCAAAGCCCAAAAACAGTTGCACTTATAGCTTTGATTAAAGCAAAAACAGCGAATAGCCGTTATTTCCTTTAATCTGTAACAATATACTTAATATCTGCGTGTGCCTTAATTAGATATTGAGTTAATTACTTGAGCTTGTGTTTGTCAAACTCAATTAAGATGATTTTACTTTTTTCTTCGCTTTTAGTTGGTTATTTGCTCTGACAAATACTTTTCCCTGCTCTATATACAACTGTTGTTGTTCAATTGTCATTGAGCGAAATACACGAAGTAATTCTTCTTCCGCAAGGTTATTTATTTTGTTTTCGGGAATGTTCAAAAGATAATCAGCGGACACATTAAAATATAAAGCTATTCTTTTCAATGTTTCAAAGTCAGGCTCACTTATCCCCTGAACATATCCTCCAATTGTTGACGGTGCAATATTGAGGTCATTTGCAAATTGCTTTTGTGTAATGTTTTCTTCGTCTATAAGCAAGCGTAATTTTTCGCTGAAATTCATAGTAATCACCCATAATTATTTTAAAGGAAAATACGAAATAATAGTTAAAAATACTAGAAACTAGTTGACAAAACTAGAATATAGTTGTACAATCAAATTAAAGAACATCGATATTTTAATAATTAGGGGGTAATATAGTATGGCTTTTTGTACCAATTGCGGAAGCAAATTAGATGATAACTATGCATTTTGTACCGTATGCGGAACAGCTGTTAAGAATGATGTTGTCAATCAACCGCAACAGTCGCAAGTAGTCTATGAAGAATTTGTACCGACATTAGGTATGGGCAGAAAATTTGCATTCAAAGAAAAATCTCTTGTTTACAGCGATAAAGAATATGAATATGCGAAGTTAAAACCTATCACTCTGATAACTGCACCTACTTTTGCTTCAAACGGTGTAGCACAAACTACTTCGGAAGACGGAGAGTTATTGACATTAGCCTTTAGTCGCAAAGATAATACACGCTTTAACTCAGTTCTAAGTTACGCTAATGAACAAATCAATGCAGAACACGGAAATGCTAAAAAATATAAATTTGTTTTGCAGTCGCCATCGGGTTCTAAAGTTGAAGTTTACAGTGATTATCTTATAGTTTACTATATCAAAGGCGAAACAACCAAAGGCAGTGAAAGCGTTAATAAAATAAGCAAAGGCTTTGGGTTAAACGGTAACGGACTCACAGGAAAAATTACGGGCGGACTTGGTAAAGCTATAGACAGCATTGGCAGTTTAGGCACAGGCATTAACAATACATTTAAATGTGGTGCAACAGGCGACATAATTATGTTTGCCGATTTGAATGTAAATATTAGTGGCGATAATTTGATTATTAACGAATATTCAATACCCATAGGTCAGCAGAATTTTAATTTAGCAAAAGAGATTATCGACTACATTGATAACACACTTAAATCAGCAAATGAAAAAGCAGAAATTCCACCGATAACTTCAGAAGTATGGGAGCCGATAGTCGGAAAAATAAAAGAATTTAATTTTTACGGAAAAAGTCTTAGAATTCCCGAAAATTTAGATGTGTTCAATTCTTACAGATCAAAGTTCAAGGAGATTGCACAAAAGTGCCTTGAAAGAGCTAGGTCTGAGTATGATTTAAAAATAAATGATTTTATCTCATTTATGGAATTTTTTCCAAAAATATACGCAGACAATCTTTCGCCGATAATACAGAAAGCCGTAGATGTATTAGTTGCTAACGGAAATTGGACGGTAACTTTTGACTCGTTTTATGAACAGCATACTTCTGAATTTCAT
Source organism: Eubacterium sp. OM08-24 (assembly GCF_003438075.1). GTDB lineage: Bacteria > Bacillota > Clostridia > Oscillospirales > Acutalibacteraceae > Ruminococcoides. The sequence continues at coordinate 34,277 of NZ_QSTA01000013.1, forward strand.
CTTGGCATAGATGATTATAATGCAATGACAGAAAGTGTAAATCTAACCGTTGCTAATAATCAAAGAAGTGTTGCAGGTGTTATGTCACATGTTCCGACTATGGTAGGCGGTGGCTTTGGTTTCAAAGGTGCGTTAAAAGGTGTAGCAATGGCGACAACATTTAATGCTGTAACACAAGGAATAAGTAATGCCGCAATTAAAAATGCACGAAACCTCACACCGCCACAGCAAGCAGAATTGTACGGACGCATTAAAGCAGACATTTTATTAAAGCGTGTGTTTTTAGACTACTGGAATGTTTACATCTCTCTTGTTTGTACATTAAAAAATAGCGGAAGTGATATTTGGTGGCAGACAAGAGATGCTGACCAACAGTATAAAAATATTTTTCAAAATTTATCAAATCCGAATTTTCCACAGGATAAGGTTTTAGATACACTAATTAAGTTGATTGTTACAAATCCGTACTCACCCGAATATTATGAATTTGCGATATCAAGATTTGGTCAATCAGAAGATATCACAAAAATCAAAGAATATTTTGGATTGACAGAATAAAGTAATACAGATAGGAGTAAAATTATGATTTATTGTAAAAAATGCGGAACACAGGTTCAGGAAGGCATTAAATTCTGCCCGAAGTGCGGTACAGAAATTCAAGATCAGGCTAAAATAAATGATATTGAGGCAAACAAAGTTATGGCTGTGATTTCTTATCTGGGAATTCTTATTATCATTCCGTTGCTAAAAGGCGAATATAAAAATTCTCCGTTTTTGAAATTCCATCTTAATCAGGGAATACTGTTCTGTATTGGTTGGGCTTTGACTATTTTGCTTAATGTAATTCCTTTTATCGGCGGACTTTTAGGCGGACTGTTTTCATTTGCTTTAGCTATTCTTGAAATAGTTTGTATTGTTTACGCAGTTAAAGGAGAAACCAAAACTTTTCCTATAATCAGTAAGTTCAAGATTATTAAATAATTCCAATTCTAAAAACAAATATTCTAAGGAGATTATTATGACTACTCTAAATTCATTACATATTGACATTGCAAAAGTACTAATGCAGTGTGCAAAAGAAAACAAAACAATTACTTACGGAGAACTGTGCAAAGAAGTAGGTTACAACAGTCCAAGAACTATGGGAGCTGTACTCGACCCTTTGACAAAACTTACATACAAAGAATACGGCGTGTTTATTTCTGTGTTGGTTGTACGAAGCGAAACTCAGAACGATAATTTGCCTATGCCAAGTGACGGTTTCTTTGAGATGTATCATGAGTTTGCTCCGTCAAGTTCTCTATCAAATGAAGAAATTGTGCAAATCCAGAGAGAACTAACATATAAGCAGGATTGGAGTAAATTGCCTGATTTAATAAGAGCCGAAATTAGCGAATAAATATCCTTATAGTAAAAATTTATTAGAGATGTTTTCTTGTACATAAAGCATAAAAGAGAAAACATCTCTTTTAGTTTATAAATAAAATTTGATTGTCAAACCGAAAGTCGGCTTAACCATTATTTACCCCAGCATTTATTATACTTCCTTTTTTTAAACCATTATGCAGAAATTTATTGAAATAGGGCGAAAAAAGTTTTATAATAAAAGAATACGGATAAATTACACCGAAAGGAATTTGAGTATGAATATCAGACAAATTAAGGCTGAAACTGTAACTGAAACAGTAAAACAGCTTTTTCTCGACTGCAACTATTTTATTGGCAAAGATATTATGACCGCTCTTGAAAACGCAAGGGAAAACGAAAAATCTGAGGTTGGCAAAAGTGTGCTTACTCAGATTATTGAGAATGACAAGCTCGCCGCAAAAGAGGAAGTTCCGCTTTGTCAGGATACAGGTATGGCTATTTTGTTTGTCGAATACGGCGACAAGGTTGTGATTGAGGACGGCAGTTTTGAAGATGCAGTCAACGAGGGTGTAAGACAGGCCTATAAGGACGGTTATTTAAGAAAAAGCGTGGTAAATGACCCTGTTTTTGACCGATTGAATACTAAGGACAACACACCTGCTATTATTCATACTAAAATTGTAAGCGGTGACAAAATAAAAATTACGGCAGGCGGCAAAGGCTTTGGCAGTGAAAATATGTCTGCCATAAAAATGCTCACTCCGTCTTACGGAATTGACGGTGTAAAGAAGTTTATTCTTGATACCGTAAGAACAGCAGGCCCTAATCCTTGCCCTCCTATTGTGGTTGGTGTGGGAATTGGCGGAACTTTTGAGAGATGCGCTCAGCTTGCTAAAAAAGCTACATTCAGAGCCATTGATACTCACAATGCCGATGAAAGATACGCAAAACTTGAGGACGAATTGCTCGAAAGCATAAATAAAATGGGATTCGGCCCGGCAGGTCTTGGCGGAACTACTACCGCTATCGGAGTAAATATTGAAACCTCGCCGACTCATATCGCAGGTATGCCTGTTGCGGTAAATATTTGTTGCCATGCGGCAAGACACGCAAGCGCAGAGATTTAAGGGGGATAGGACTATGCCAAAAAAACTTACATTGCCACTCAGCAATGAGGATATAAAAAACTTAAAAGCAGGAGAAAGCGTGTTGCTCAGCGGAACAATGCTTACAGGCAGAGATGCCGCACACAAAAGACTTTTTGAACTTATAGAAAAGGGCGAAAAACTGCCTGTTGATATAAAGGGCGAAATTATTTATTATGTAGGCCCTGCACCTGCAAAACCGGGATATGCGGTAGGTCCGGCAGGCCCAACCTCAAGCTACCGAATGGATAAATACGCACCTGCGCTGCTCGACCTCGGATTAAAAGGAATGGTAGGCAAAGGCGCAAGAAATAAGGAAGTAATAGACGCTATTGTCCGTAACGGCTGTGTGTATTTTGCGGCAATCGGCGGTGCCGCCGCTTTGATAGCGAAGAGCATTAAAAAAGAAGAAATGCTTTGCTATGAGGATTTGGGCACTGAGGCAGTGAGAAGATATACAGTTGAGGATTTCCCTTGTATTGTTGCCATTGACAGCAATGGAAATAATGTGTACGAAACCGAGCCGAAAAAGTATAATACAGAGGATTGATTTTTAAGGACTGCAAAACAGCAGTCCTTTTTAATTTTGCTTTTTATCAAAAGTTATGGTAAATTATGGTTAGATGACTTTCGGTCGGGCAACAAAGTAAAATAATAGCCAAACTTTCCGCTCAAAGTTAAAAGTTTGGTCAACCTTTTCAAAGGTTGTGGCTAATTTGCCCTTGAAAAGTGGCAAATTAGTAGTTTTAGTTGCGTAGCTTTTCTTTTTGTCGCTCTCGCATTTGGCTATCGCTGTTATGTTAAAACCGCCAAACGTCAACCCTTTAAAAAGGGTTGACCTAAATTTTGAATTTATTATTCTAAACTTTTTGCCAAACTTAAAATAGTCAAAATAAATTATAAAACAACAAAGCAACTGCCATTTTATTTATTGTAATTTTATTTATCTTGTGTTAAAATTATCATATAAAATTTACAAATTAATTATTTATTATATGTTTTTAACAAAGAAAGGACAAATTATGATTATTAATCTTGATTTGAATATTGAAAAGCCGAGATACTACACTGTTTCTGATATTACATTTGCTCAGGTTGACGCTTGGTTTGGTCATACAACACGAGATTTAAAGCTGGATTTGATTTATCCGCAGAGCAGAATGAAAAAAGTCCCCTGCATTGTTTGGATTTGCGGCGGCGGTTGGATACGAATGGATAAATCCGCTCACTTTGCCTACCTTGCAAAACTCGCTCTCAACGGTTTTGCCGTAGCAAGCGTTGAGTACCGCACAAGCAACGAGGGCGCTTACCCTATGCCGCTCGAAGATGTAAAGGCGGCTATCCGCTATCTCAAGGCGCACGCAGACCGCTACTGTCTTGATGCAGACCACTTTGGTGTTGCCGGTGAATCCGCAGGCGGTTATCTTGCCGCAATGTGTGCTCTCAATAACGACAAAAGTCTTGATGTGGGTGAATATCTCGATTATTCAAGCGAAGTGCAGGCTTGCTGTCCGTTTTATCCGCCGACAGACCTTGCAACTTTTCCGTACAAATCGGCTCTTGAGGCAAGCGCAAGTATGGAGTCGCTTATGCTCGGAATGAATGTAGTTCTCAACAAGGAAAAGGCACAGGAATGTTGCCCTGTATCTTTTGTAACACCGTCAGCACCGCCGTTTATGATTTTTCATGGCACAAACGATTCAACTGTTCCGTTTTCGCAAGGCAAGGTGCTTTATGATTTGCTTATAAAAAACGGTTGCGACGCAACATTGGTAGCCGTAAACGGCGCAGAACACGCAGATATTTTCTTTGCACAGGAAAAACTATGGGATATGGTAGCGGATTTTTTCAAGGACACACTTTATAAATGATATAATTAACAAGAAAAGTTTTCAACAATTTATTATAATGCTGTTGAAAACTTTTTCTTTGTATTTAATATTTATTTTAAGTCGGAAAAAATAAACAAACTTATAGAAAAATATACAATGAATTAAAGAAAAAATCCAAAAAGTATATAAAAAACAGTCAAAATGTGATATAATTATTAATTATAAACAGTATAAGGAGAATTGCAGTGAAAGAAACAATTTGTACTATACCGATAAACGATATTTTTATGCCAAAGGACGGTTGCCCAATTTGCCGAATGGAAGATATGCTTGAAAAACAGTATGTAAAGTTCATTACAGGCGATGCTATGATGGAGCCGAACATTAGAATAGAAACCAATAAAAAAGGCTTTTGCCACCGCCATTTTTCGCAGATGTTTACGGTAGGTCAAAAACTGCCCAACGCACTTATACTCGAAAGTCATTTGCAGGAGATTATCGACAAATATATGCCGGCAAAGCTGAAAGGTAAGCCTGATAAAAAACAGCTTGAGGGCATAAAAGAGGAGCTTTCCTCTTGCTATGTGTGCGACAGAATCGCAAGCGATATGCACCACTTTATGGCTACTGTTTTTGTAGAATGGGCAAAGGGCGGAGAGTTCAGAAAGCTCTACAATGAACAGCCGTTTATCTGTTTGAAGCACTATTCTTTTATAATGAGTGCCGCAACAGGCAAGGGCGGAATATCGTCAAAACTTTTGCCTGACTTTTACGCGGAAACCGCCGCTCTCACAAAGAACTATCTTGTAAGCCTAAAATCGGATATTACACACTTTTGCTCAATGTTTGACTACCGCAGTCAGGGGCAGGATTGGGGTACATCAAAAGATTCGATTGAAAGAAGTATTGCGTTTTTGACGGGTACAGACTGACAAAAAAGAAAATTCGGAAATTCCGAATTTTCTCCTTATAAGCTAAATTGCCATTCTTGCTTTTTCAGCAGAAAGGTAAACACAGACCTCGCCAAAACTGCGGCGAAAAACGGTGAATAAAATTATTTGCATAATATTGGATATACTATATAAAAGGAAGTCTTAATATGCTGACATATACGGCTGATGATTTGGAAAAAATTTTTAAGGACGAGAATATTAATCCCGATGAGCTGCAAAATATGGTAGTGGAAAAGCTGAGAAAAAAGAATCTCAAACTTGCCACCGCCGAGAGCTGTACGGGCGGTTTGCTTTCGGGCAGAATTACCGCCGTTAGCGGTGCAAGCGAGGTGTTTGACTGCGGAGTTTGCTCGTATGCAAATAAAATTAAACATAAGGTGCTCGGAGTGAGCGAGGAAACGCTCAGCACACTCGGCGCTGTATCTGCCGAAACCGCTTTGCAAATGGCTGAGGGTGTAAAAAACCTCGCAGATGCCGACATTGGCGCAAGCACTACGGGAATTGCAGGGCCAACTGGCGGAACAGACGAAAAACCTGTGGGGCTTGTATATGTGGGAATTTGTGCAAATTGCAGTAAATTTTCAGTAAAGCTCTTGCTCGGCAAAACAAACGGAAGTGAAAATTCCCGAAATTATATAAGAAAACTTGCTTGTAATGCCGTTCTTTATACAATTTGGAAATTAAGCTAAATGTTGTAAAAAAATCTTGTAAAAAAATTAATATTGTGGTAAAATAAAATCGTAACTGTGGATATGGGGGTTTTTTTGCCCTTAAATTATAATTCATTTAAGTAATTATAATTTAATCTTTTGATTTATCCCGAAAATATAACTTAATATCCGTCAGAATGGAGTTGATTTTAATGGAAAGAAGTGCAGGTATCCTGTTGTCGGTTACTTCGCTTCCGTCCCCCTACGGAATTGGTACTATTGGTAAAGAGGCTCGTGAGTTTGCTGACTTCCTCAAAAAGGCAGGTCAGAAGGTTTGGCAGATTCTTCCTGTTGGCCCTACAAGCTACGGCGACTCTCCTTATCAGTCCTTTTCAACTTATGCAGGTAACCCTTACCTGATTGACCTCGACACTCTCTGTGAAGAGGGTCTTATTACTAAAGAGCAGCTCGATAGCTATGATTGGGGTTCTAACGATGCTGAAGTAGATTACGAAAAAATCTACAACAACAGATTCGACGCTCTTAGAATTGCTTACGATAATTTCAAAAAGAAAGACCAGAAGGCTTTCTCTGCATTTAAGAGAAAGAACAGCAAGTGGCTCAAGAATTACGCACTTTATATGGCTGTAAAGAAGAGCTTTAATATGGTTTCCTGGACTGAGTGGCCGGACGAAGAAATCCGTATGCACGAGGAAGCTGCTGTTAAGCGTTATGAGCGCAAGCTTAAGGACGATGTAGATTTCTGGAAGTTCTTACAGTTTAAGTTTTATGAGCAGTGGGATGCTTTCCGTGCTTATGTAAACGGTCTTGGCATTCAGATTTTGGGTGATATGCCTATCTATGTTGCTATGGACAGCGCAGACACTTGGGCAAATCCTGAGTTGTTCCAACTTTATGATGACGGTGATCCGATAGCGGTTGCAGGTTGTCCTCCGGACTATTTCTCAGCAACCGGCCAGCTCTGGGGCAATCCGCTTTACGACTGGGATTACCTTGCTGAAACAGATTATGAGTGGTGGTTTGAGAGAATCAAGGCAGCCTCTAAGCTGTATGATATTACAAGAATTGACCACTTCAGAGCTTTTGCAAGCTACTATTCAATTCCATATCCGGCTGAAAATGCCATTAACGGTGAATGGATTGAAGGCCCACGCATTAAGTTCTTTAAGATGATGGAAGAGGCTATCGGCAAGATTAACATTGTTGCTGAAGACCTCGGCACACTTACTCCCGATGTAACAGAGCTTATGGAGCAGACAGGTTATCCGGGAATGAAGGTACTTGAGTTTGCTTTTGACAGCGGTGAAGAGAACGATTATCTCCCACACAAGTACAACGAAAACTGCGTTGTTTACACAGGTACTCACGATAATGACACTCTTATGGGTTGGGTAGAAACAGCTAAGCCTGAGGATGTAAACTACGCAAGAAATTACTGCCATATGGCTGAGGACGAGCCTTTTAACTGGGGTCTTATTCGTACAGCATATGAGAGCAAGGCAGGTATGGCTATTATTCCTGTTCAGGATATTCTCGGTCTTGGTAAAGAGGCAAGAATGAACATTCCGTCAACACTCGGCGGTAACTGGACTTGGAGAGTTGATAAAGCGGCTCTTACTGATGAGCTTGCAGAAAAATTAAAAACAATGTCTGTAAATAGCGGACGACTGGAGGACTAAACAAATGAGCAATATTATGGAAAAGCTTGAGCTTACAGCACAGTCTATGTATTGTAAGAAGGTAGAAGAGCTTACACCTTCCGAACTTCATCTTTCTCTCGGCAAGGCTGTTATGGGCGAAATTGCCGACAACTGGGCAGCAAGCAAGGCTAAGCACAACAGCGAGCGCAGAGCTTACTACTTCTCTGCTGAATTTCTTATGGGCAGAATGATGTACAACAACCTTTACTGCCTCGGTATTCTTGAGGATGTAAAGAAGATGCTCAAGAAAAAGGGTGTTGACATCAATGTATTTGAAGATATCGACGACGCAGCTCTCGGTAACGGCGGTCTTGGTCGTCTTGCAGCTTGCTATCTTGACAGTGCTGCTACAATGGAAGTTCCGCTCGACGGTTACGGCATTCGCTATAAGTACGGTCTTTTCAAGCAGCTTATCAAAGACGGTTATCAGGTAGAGGTTGCTGATGATTGGCAGAGATTTGAAGATCCGTGGTGCCTCCGTCGTGAGGACGAGGCTGTAACAGTTTCTTTCAAGGGTCAGACAGTTAAGGCTGTTCCTTATGATATGGCTGTTATCGGCTGCAAAACAAACAACATCAACACACTCAGACTTTGGCAGGCAGAGGCTCTCAACGAGTTTGACTTCCAGGCATTTAACAACACTGAGTACAACAGAGCTGTTCAGGAGAAGAACGATGCTGAAAACATCACTAAGGTTCTTTATCCTAACGATAATAAGTATGAAGGTAAAGTTTTAAGACTTAAGCAGCAGTATTTCTTCTGCTCAGCATCACTTCAGGATATTATGCGCAGATACAAGGCAAAGCACGGCAACGATTTCAGTTTCTTTGCTAAGGAAAACGCTATTCAGCTTAACGATACACATCCTGTATGCTCAATCCCTGAGCTCGTAAGACTTCTTATGAACGAGGGTATGAACTTTGACGAGGCATTTGAAATCGCAAGAAAGACTTGCGCTTACACAAACCACACAGTTCTCGGCGAGGCTCTTGAGAAGTGGCATGCTGACCTTATGATGCAGGTAATTCCTGAAATTTACCACATCATCTGCCTTATTGCAAATAAGCTCCAGGAAGAGCTCACAGCTAAGGGTGTTAGCGAGGATATGAAAGCTAAGATGCGTATTGTAGACGCTAACACAGTTCATATGGCAAGACTTGCAACATATGCAGGCACATATGTAAACGGTGTTGCTAAGCTCCACACAGAGATCCTCAAGGACGATGTTCTTAAGGAGTGGTATCAGGTATATCCTGAGAGATTCCAGAACAAGACAAACGGTATTACACAGCGCCGTTGGTTAGGTCTTTGCAACCCGGAGCTTTCTGCACTTATCACAGATAAGGTTGGCAGCGACAACTGGCTTATCGACCTTTCACTCCTTTCTAAGCTCAATGACAGCATTGATGCTAAGACAATTACAAAGTTTAACACAATCAAGAAGAAGAAGAAGGTTCAGCTTGCTGAGTACATCAAGAAGATGGACGGCGTAGAGATTAACCCTGATTCTATCTATGATATTCAGGTTAAGAGACTTCACGAGTATAAAAGACAGCTTCTTAACGCATTCTCAATTATGACAATTTACTTCCGCATTAAGGAAGGCAAGCTCCCTAACTGGACACCTACAACATTCATCTTTGGTGCTAAGGCTGCTCCCGGTTATGCAAGAGCTAAGGCAATCATTAAGTACATCAACGAGATTGCTAACCTTGTAAACAACGATCCTGATACAAAGGATAAGCTTAAGGTTGTATTCATTTCTAACTACAATGTATCTTACGCTGAGAAGATCGTAGTTGCTGCTGACCTTTCAGAGCAGACATCTACTGCAGGTCTTGAGGCATCAGGTACAGGTAATATGAAGTTTATGCTCAACGGCGCATTAACACTCGGCACATATGACGGTGCAAACATCGAAATCGCAGAGTGCGCAGGCGAAGAGAACGAGTATATCTTCGGTGCAAGAGTAGAAGATATTGAAAGACTCAAGAAGGAAGGCTACGATCCTAAGAAACTCTATGAGGCTAATCCTGAAATCAAGAAGGTTGTTGATACACTTATCGACGGCACATTTGATGATGACGGCGCTCAGGGCGAGGGCAGCTTTGCAGAACTCCACAATGCTCTTATCAATGGTACATCATGGCAGGAGGCAGACCACTACTTCCACATCTATGATCTCCCACTTTATGTTGAAACAAAGATCAGAGCTAACACAGATTACGCTAACCGTAAAGAGTTTGGTAAGAAGTGCCTTATCAACATTGCAAATGCAGGTAAGTTCTCATCAGACAGAGCTATTGTAGAGTATGCTAAGGATATTTGGCACACATCTTACAGAAAAGTTTAATTGATTATACAAGTAAATAACTTTTCATTAATTTAAATCGTTAAAGTCCGACAATGACTAAGGTTGTTGTCGGACTTTTTGTGTTATGTAAAAATATGTGGGATAGTTAGAGTGGGGGAGAGGAGGTTTTAAAGGAAATTCCTTATTTGGGTATTGCGGTAATTTAATTAGTCGGGTTTTAAAAACCGTGTGAAATTATGGGTTAGTGAAATATAGCAGCAAAGCAATTATAAAAGTTTGGTCAACCTTTTTAAAGGCTTGACCTGAACTTTTTTATTTTAATGTTTCACGTGAAACATTTTTACTGTTTAACAAGCAAAAAATATAAGAAAAATTGCAATTATTCTGTAAATACCCTTTTAAATATGTATTATTAGTGGTATAATGTATAATAGATTTAGGAAAACACGCATTTTTTACAGTAAAGGTGATATTTTGGCTAAAATTATTTCAATTTCAAACCAGAAAGGTGGTGTTGGCAAAACCACTACTGCGGTTAATCTTGCTGCTTGTTTGGGTGCGCTCGGCAAAAAAACTTTGCTTGTAGATGCCGACCCTCAGGGTAATGCCACAAGTGGCGTTGCGATTGACAAGCGTAAGGTCACAGCATCAACCTATGAAATTCTTGTAGACGGAGCTAAGGCAGAGAGCTGCATTGTTACAACTCCGTATGAGAATTTGCACATTTTGCCGTCAAGTCTTGATTTGGCAGCCGCTGAGCTTGAAATTTCAGACAAAAAGGGCAGAGAGTCCATTCTCAAAAACGCACTTTTGCCTATCAAGCAGTATTATGATTACATAATAATCGACTGTCCGCCGTCACTCGGTCTTATTACAACTAACGCTCTTACTGCATCGGATACTTTTTTAGTGCCGATTCAGTGCGAATATTACGCACTTGAGGGTTTAACACAGCTTATGAGTACGGTAAGACGAATTAAAAGGCAGTACAACAACACTATTGATATTGAAGGTGTTTTGCTCACTATGTATGACGGCAGACTGAATCTTACACAGCAGGTTGTCGAGGAAGTTAAAAAATTCTTCCCTCGTAAGGTGTTTAAAACCGTAATTCCGAGAGGTGTAAGACTGTCGGAGGCTCCAAGCTTTGGTATGCCCGTAATTTACTATGACAAGAATTGCAAGGGAAGTATTACATACACGGAACTTGCAAAGGAAATAATAGCAAAGGAGAGAAGCTATGAGTAAAAAATTTGGCGGTCTTGGCAAGGGACTTGATACTATTTTTGCCGAGAACGAAACCGAAGACAGCAACAGCTCCGTTATGCTGAAAATTTCTGAAATTGAGCCGAACCGTTCTCAACCTCGTAAGGATTTTGATGAAAATGCCTTGTCCGACCTCGCTCAGAGCATCTCTCAGCATGGACTTTTACAGCCGTTACTTGTGCGACCATTGCCGATTGGCGGTTATCAGATAGTGGCAGGCGAGAGAAGATATCGTGCTTGCAGAATGGCAGGATTAACCGAAGTTCCCGTAACAATTCGAGAGCTTTCGGATACAGAAACTATGGAGCTTGCGCTTATAGAAAATTTACAGCGAGAAGACCTGTCGCCGATTGAAGAGGCGCTCGGTTATAAGGCACTTATAGATGAACATGGCTTTTCGCAGGAAGAAGTTGCAACATCAGTCGGTAAATCAAGACCTGCAATTGCAAATTCACTAAGAATTTTAAAACTGCCGGACAGTGTTCTTGAGTATGTAAAGCAGGATAAAATCTCCGCAGGTCACGCAAGAGCATTGCTTATGCTAGACAACGAAGAAGATATGCTTGAACTTGCGGAACTTATCTATAAAAAAGATTTGTCGGTTCGTCAGGCGGAAAAACTTGCAAAGAAAAAGCCCGAAGTTGAGGAAGATACTCAACCGGAGAGAAAACCGTCTTTTTACAGTATGGTTGAGCTTGCGCTGAACGAAAGTCTTGGCAGAAAAATCAAGGTAAATAAAAACAAAGGCAAGCAAGGCGGCGTACTTCAGATTGAATTTTATTCAGATGAAGAGCTGACCGAGCTTTCTAATAAATTAAAATAAGATATTTTTAATGCCGTATGGCACATTAAAATATAATGAGAGGAAATGCAAAATGATAGACATTAAATTTTTAAGAGAAAACCCAGAGGCTGTAAAGCAGAACATAAGAAATAAATTTCAGGACAGCAAACTTGAACTTGTTGACAAGGTAATCGAGCTTGACGCTGAGAGCAGAGCAGTTAAGTCACTGGCTGATGAGTTGCGTGCTAACAGAAACAAAATTTCAAAGCAGATCGGCGCTCTTATGGCTCAAGGTAAAAAAGAAGAGGGTATGGCACTTAAAGAAGAGGTTACCCGTCAGGCTGAACAGCTTGCCGAGCTTGAAAAGAAAGAAGAAGAACTTTCGGCAAAAGTAACCGAGATTATGATGGTTATTCCGCAGATGATTGACCCATCAGTTCCGATTGGTAAAGATGACAGCCAGAATGTAGAAATCGAGCGTTTTGGCGAGCCTGTTGTACCTGATTTCGAGATTCCGTACCACACAGACATTATGGAAAAACTCAACGGCATTGACCTTGACTCTGCAAGAAAGGTAGCAGGTAACGGTTTCTATTATCTCATGGGCGACATCGCAAGACTTCACAGCGCAGTTATCGCTTATGCAAGAGATTTTATGATTGACAGGGGCTTTACTTATTGCGTACCGCCGTTTATGATTAGAAGTAATGTTGTAACAGGCGTTATGAGCTTTGCCGAAATGGACGCTATGATGTATAAGATTGAGGGCGAAGACCTTTATCTTATCGGCACAAGCGAACACTCGATGATCGGTAAGTTCATTGACACAATTAATAAAGAGGAAGACCTCCCTTATACACTCACAAGTTATTCGCCATGTTTCCGTAAGGAAAAGGGCGCTCATGGTATTGAGGAGCGTGGTGTTTACAGAATCCACCAGTTTGAAAAGCAGGAAATGATTGTTGTTTGTAAGCCTGAGGACAGCAAAATGTGGTTTGATAAGCTCTGGCAGAATACAGTTGACCTTTTCCGTTCAATGGATATTCCTGTTCGTACACTTGAGTGTTGCTCAGGCGACCTCGCAGACTTAAAGGTTCGTTCACTTGATGTTGAGGCATGGTCACCTCGTCAGAAGAAGTATTTTGAGGTTGGCTCATGCTCTAACCTTGGTGACGCTCAGGCTCGCCGTCTTAAGATCAGAGTTACAGGGGAAAACGGTAAATATTTTGCTCATACTCTTAACAACACTGTTGTTGCACCTCCGAGAATGTTGATTGCATTCCTTGAGAACAACCTTAATGAGGACGGCTCAATTAATATTCCTGTTGCACTCAGACCATATATGGGCGGCAAAGAAAAGATTGAAGTTCCAACAAAATAATTGATTAAAAAGGGGAGGTCGCAAGACTTCCCTTTTGTTTGAGGTGTTATGAACAGAAACGAATTTATAAACTATGTTCAAACTGCATACGGTGTGAAAGGCGATAACCCGTGGCAAAAAGATCCCGAGTCAACTGTTTTTCGTCATATTGGTAACAGAAAATGGTTTGCGCTTGTGGTGAGGGTGAAAAAGCATTGTATTGGAGTTGACAGTGACGAGTACATTGATATTGTAAATTTTAAGTGTGATAAAGTAATGGTTGGCTCTGCACTTGGTAATAAAGGCTTTTATCCTGCGTATCATATGAATAAGGAAAATTGGATAACGGCGGCACTTGACGGTTCGGCAAGTGAAGATAATATAAAGTTTTTTCTCGACATTAGCTTTGAACTTACCGCTCCTAAAATTAAATAATAACAGAAAAACTGCAACCCGTAGTGAGTTGCAGTTTTGTCTTTAATGTATTGTTTAATGTTGAATAAATATTATTTAGTAATTTACCTTGATAAGTAATTATAAAAGTTTGGTCATTCTTTTTTATAATGTTACGGGTGTGAGCAAAGCCAAAATAATGTCTGATAACTGTTAATTTAATAAATTATCCGATGTTTAATAAAACCTGTTTATCAAATGTTTCACGTGAAACATTGTTTAACAGTTACTCAAAATGTAATCAATCAGCACTGCTACTCCGTCATTGTCAGAGTCCGGCACAACAAAGTCGGCGCACTCAATACACTTTTTAGATGCGTCATCAACCGCCGCACCAAAACCCGATTCGGCAATCATATCGGCATCGTTGTCGGCATTTCCGCAGGCACAGGTGTTTTGCATATCTATGCCAAGTATATTTGCAAGGTGGGATAGGGCAGAGGCTTTGGTTGCCGATTTATCCATAAGCTCAATGAAATGCTCGGACGAAGTAGTTATAAAAATATCTTCAACGGCATTTTCAAGCATAGACCAAATCCTTTTCCTTGTGTTCGGGTCGGTAGATATGTACTCTATGCTGTCAAGCTCGTGCCTGTGGTCAAATATAAATTTTCGCATATCTTCAATGTGTCCATGAGATGCCTTAACATAATCTATGTAAGCCTCGGTACAGCCGTAAGCAAGCGGATTGTCGGAGTAGCGCTTGTCAGTGTAGGTAAGACCGTCCACAAATGCCTCGGATATAATATCCTCATCTTTCATAACATTAAGAATTTTCAGCACATCGCTTTCCCTGAGCGTTGCGGAATGAATTTTTTTGCGGCTTTTATCATAGATAGCTGCGCCGTTTGAAGTGATAAGGTAATCAATACCTTTTATGTCAAGTATGCTTTGCGGCATAGTGCCGAGCGGTCTGCCTGTTGCCACCGATACCGTAATGCCGTTTGCAATCGCTTTTTCAAGTGCGGAGTTTACGGCAGGGGTTAGGGTATTTTTGCTTGTGAGCGTTGTGCCGTCAAGGTCGAGCGCAAGTAATTTTATCTTATTCATAGTCACCTCATATAATTTTAGGACAGAAGTCACGCATACAGCAGTTTTCGCACTTTGCGTTTCGTGCAGTACATACTGCTCTGCCGTGGAGAACAAGTCTATGGCAAAAATCGTTGCTTTCATTTGGCGGAAGTAAGTCACGCAGGGCAAATTCTATTTTTTTCTGATCCTTTAAATCGTGCAAACCAAGTCGCTTTGTAATTCGTATGCAGTGGGTATCCACCACAACAGCCGGTTTACCGAATATATCTCCGCACACAAGATTGGCGGTTTTTCTGCCTATGCCGGGCAATTTGGTAAGGTCATCAATGTTGTCGGGAACAACTCCGCCAAAATCCTCACAAAGCATTTTTGCCATAGCAACAATGTCTTTTGACTTTGTTTTATAAAGTCCGCACGATTTAATGTACTCGGCAACTTCTTCGGGAGTGGAATCTGCAAAGTCCTGAGCGGTTTTAAATCTCTCAAACAGCGCAGGAGTTACCATATTCACCCTTGCATCAGTGCATTGTGCGGCAAGCCGGGTGGCAATGAGTAATTGCAGTGGGTCGGTATATACAAGGCTGCAAATCGCATCGGGATACTCTGCCTTGAGCGATTCAACAGCTAAAAGGGCAATTTGTTTTTTATCCATAAATATCACCTCTTTAATAGTGTAACACAAAATAATTGCTATTGCAATCCACATAAAAAACTGTTAAAATATAGATGAAAGGGTGATTTTTTAAATGTATAAGAATTATGTTTTCGATTTATACGGAACATTAATTGACATAAACACAGACGAGTGGAGTATAGATATATGGGAGAAAATGGCGATTTATTACGGCTACAAAGGCGCACATTATACTGCCGAGGAGCTTAATGAGGAGTACGGCAAGCTCGTTGAGGCTGAAAGAAAGGCTACTCATAGGCGCCACAAGGAATACGAAGTTATTGATATTAAGATAGATAAGGTTTTTAAAAAGCTTTACAATCAAAAAGGTGTTAAGGTTACAAAAGCGGCTGTTGAGCAGACCTGTGCAGTGTTCAGATGTTTTTCCACAAAGTATATTAAACTTTATGACGGCGTAACAGAAGTTCTTGACGCATTAAAGGCAAACGGCAAGAAGATTTATTTGCTTTCAAATGCACAGAGAAGTTTTACAGCAAACGAAATGGATATGCTCGGACTTACAAAATACTTTGACGGAATTTGCATAAGCTCCGATGAGGAGTGCTCAAAGCCGGACAGCCATTATTTTGAAATTCTGTTTGACAGATACGGACTCGAAAAAAGCGAGTCGGTAATGATTGGCAACGATTACATTTCAGATATAAAGGGTGCACACGATTTCGGCATAGATTCGTTGTATATTCATCAGAGCATTTCACCTGAAATTGAGGGCGAGCTGCTCAGCAATTATAAGATAATGGACGGAGATGTGCATAAAATGAAAGAACTTTTGCTTAAGGGAGAATAATGATGATAGGAATAATTTGTGCAATGCAGATTGAGGCAGACGGCATAATTGCGCTTATGGAAAACAAAAAGCAAAGGGAAATTGCCAAAATGACATTCACAAGCGGAACACTCAACGGAAAGGAGCTTGTGGTGGTAGTTTGCGGTGTGGGCAAGGTAAATGCCGCTATGTGCAGTTTTGCAATGATTCAGAATTATAAGCCCGATTGCGTTATAAACAGCGGCGTAGCAGGTTCGGTTTCCGAAAAAGTCAGTGTCGGCGACATTGTAGTTGCTACAAATGTGGTCGAACACGATATGAATACAACAGCGCTCGGCGATTTGCAGGGTGAGGTTTCTTTCCCTGAGAGCAAGGTAATGTATTTTGAGTGCGATAAAAAGGTGTGCGATGCACTTTATAATTCAGCTCAAAAGCTCGAAAACACAAGGGTAGAAAAGGGAACAGTGGCAAGCGGTGATATATTTATTTCCGAGCGCAGGAAAAGAATAAAGATAGGCGAAACCTTTAACGCCCTTGCGTGTGAAATGGAAGGTGCGGCGATTGCCCATATATGCTCAAGAACGGAAGTACCGTGCGGAATATTAAGAGCGATTTCCGATGACCTGAACGAAAATGAGGGAATGGATTTTGTAAAATTCTGCGAAATGGCAAGCAAGAAAACCGTTGCGGTTGTGAGCGACTTTGTAAATAATATTTAATAAAAAGAACGACCATAGTAAGTTATGGTCGTTCTTTTTGCAAAAAGGGGAGAGGAAAGTTATTAACATTTGATTAATGAAATGTTGAAAACAATTACGCTTTACAGCACAAAGTAAGAAAGTTACACTTTAGCAGTCTTAGAGAAAAGATACTCTAAAGGACACAAAAGATTGCGTGTGTGGCTAATTTGCCCTTGAAAAGTGGCAAATTAGTGGATGTAGTAGCGTGGTTTTTCCTTTGTTGCTGTCGCATTTTAGGTTTTCACCGTTATGTTTAAGCCGTTTGGCTATCAAAATTTGCAATAACATAAAGTATTTGTGGGCTTTGCCCCCCCCACACCCTTTGAAAAGGTTGACCAAACTTTTTTGTTTTTGGAGCGGATAGTTTTGTATTTCAAAAACTTTCTTGCCCGTTAAAAATCAGTTAAAACCACAATTCCTCAACTATTGCCCTATAATCAAAACTATTCCTTTTTCATAAGCTCAATCGCTTGCTTTCCTGTAATATGCTCAATGCTAATCTCAACACAACAAAGTCCGTTCCATTCCCGCTGAATTTCTTTTTCAACTGCGGTAACATCGTTGTTGTATTTTAATCCGAACATTGTCATAGCAGACTTTATTTTTTCGGTATCACTCATAATTTTTGCTCTGCCAAACACAACCACACTCTTAAACAAAGTGGTGAGCTTTTCGGCGTCTACCTCGTTTTTGTCAATCACGCAGAAAGATACCTTGTCATTTGCTCTGACAGCGTCTAACTTATGCCCACTCTTGGCGCAGTGAAAATAAATTTTGCCGTCTGCATACACAAAATTGAGCGGAACAGTGTAGGGGTAGCCGTCATCGCCGCTAACAGCAAGCACACCGCTTTTGCTGTTTTTCAATATAGTAATGCACTCGTCATTTGTAAGCCGTTGCTTAAATCTTCTCATTTTGCGAAACATTTTATCGCCTCTGGTTATATTATGTCATAATAAAGTGAAAACGGCAAGCAAAATTCACTTGCCGTTTTGTTATTTAATGTTACTGTTATCTAAATGTAATCGTGCCTTTTTCGGCATCCATAGAGTCCACGATCGCAAGGGATTCAAGCTGATATCCGAGGTTGCGTATAATCTTGCCGCCGTTTTGAAAACCTTTTTCAATCGCAATTCCAATGCCCTCAACAGTGCCGCCTGCCTGATTTATAATAGAAATAAGACCTTGCAAAGCACAACCGTTGGCAAGAAAATCATCAATAATAAGAACATGGTCGTTTTCGTTTAAAAACTTTTTTGAAACAATTACCTGATTTTTGCATTTGTGAGTAAAAGACTCAACCTCCGCAATATACATATCGCCGTCAATATTGATACTCTTAGACTTTTTTGCAAATACAACGGGCACATTAAAGTGCATGGCAACCACGCAGGCAATGCCGATTCCCGATGCCTCAATGGTAACAATTTTATTTATATTTTTTCCCGCAAATCTTTTCTTAAATTCCGCACCCATTTGATTAAACAGGTTAATGTCCATTTGATGATTTAAAAAGCTGTCAACCTTAAGCACATTCCCCTCTTTTATGATTCCGTCCTTTACAATTCTCTCTTCCAAAAAATTCATAGCATTTCATCTCTTTCCTTTGTGTTTCCTTGCCTTGTCCGCAAAGAAATTTTTTAATGCATAATATTATAAATTATATACTTTTTTCTAAGAAAAGCCTTTGTAAGAATAAATTTCAAATGGACTGTTTTATGATATATTATTTTAGAAAAACTTTATCATTATGATATTCAATATTTTTTCTTAGATTATTGGATATATCTTTTACATAATTATATTGTTCGTCTATTTTTATTAAATTTTTATCTTTTTCGGATAATTGATTTGACACTGAAATACAACCATTTACCTTAAATGTAATTAACCCTAAATCAAAAAGTTTATCATAAAGAGGCGATAAAAGTAAACCATTATCAGGACTTAAACGTTCAAAATTGTCAGCACTCCTCCAGGGCTTGATATGACTTGCAACCAGTAACCGTTCATCAGATATACCTGTTACAATACAGCTTTTATATTTATTTATCAGTCTTTCTCTAAATATGCCTTGTCCTCTTCTCGCCATAATAATGGCTTCTTTCTCGGTTTGACTTAAATTTGAATCGTTAAAAATCATTTTTATTTCTCTTTGTTCAATAGGATTTACGGCTTGTCCTTCTATATTACTTTTATATTCGACTAACCCCCAAAAACCTTCACCCAGTCCAAATACAGAATAAAATAAATTTTCAGCGCCTCTATATGAACGAGTTTGTATGCAATGTCGTTGAATAGTAGCAGAAACATTGTTTTTCCAATTTAGATTAGTATTTATGTACGGCATAGTCTTGTTTTGTTCTATTGTAGAGTTAATTTCTTTTAAAGAACCTGCTCCATCTAATTGTTTTAATGCACGAATAATCTCAGCAAGATATGAAGTATCACGGTTCTGGTGCATAAAAAACTCCTATCTGTATTAATTCTATAATATTGATTTAAAAATTAATATCATATCAAAGCCTTGTAAAGTTCCTTACAAAGCTCTTCTTTATTTATAGGTTTTTTCCCCTCTTTATAAAAAAGATAGAAAAAATACTTGCTCTTAATTTTATCACTTTCTAAAAGTGAAACAACTTTTTTTAAAGGGAAAGTGTTATCTCCTGTTTTTTGGGGAAATTTTATAGGAATATTAGATAAATCGTCCTTGTTAAATCCACTATAGAAATTACTAGCTTCTAATAAGACAAAGTCACAATCCATACCATTTTTATTCGCATATGATTTTAAAGCGTTAATTACTTTTAGGATTTTTTCTTTTTGTGTTCTCTGAGCATTCTTTGTACTTTGACCTATTTGGTATCTTTCATCATCTAGATTTTTTAAATCCTGCTCTATTTTCGCTATTACGCTGTCGTTGATTATCCAACTTTCAGAATTTTTTCTCATATATTTTTCTGTTTCAGATAAAGCTTCATAAAAATTATTCTGCATGATTCCTTCAGTACCAAATTGAAGCGAAACATAAGCTTTATATTCAGATTCTGATTTCCATAACGGATGACGCCTGTCTTTTCTGGAGAAATACTCCATACATAAAGGATCTTGCTTATTTTTCTTTAATAAGTGTACAATATCATCATCACATAGTAACGATATTTCCAAATCATTATTTAAAATATGTCCCTCAAGACTCAAAGATTCTAGAGAAAACAATTTTCCCTCATTGTTTGTTGAAAATCTCGTATTTAAATTATCAATAACATGTTGAATTATATACATATCATATAAAACAATTGGGTGAGTTTGTATCCACTTTCTTTCAGCATCGTGAGCATAAACGACATTTTCTATTACGCTGATTGCGTTTTTATTGTATCCCAAACTTGCCTTATTATTATCTCTAATAACAATAGTTAATGAAGAGAGTAATCTTGCATAATCAATATTAACCGTCTCAAAACCTGTAAAATACGCATCTCTAATTAAATAATCCAATCTGTCAACATCGATTACTTTTGAATTAAGCAGTGTTATTATGCAATTGTATATCGAATTTAATAAATTATTTTCCGAATATTTATATCCAGTAATGCATCTTGCAAATAATTCTTTTTCAAAATCATTTTCAAAATAATATCCAAAACATTTTAATCCAACAATTGCACTCATTATTTCATGCGGAGCAGCAGATTTACTATTTTCAGGAATATCATTTTTAAAAGATTCAGTATTTACAAAAGAAGTTAACTTATTGTGTAGTTCTGAGTAGCCGCCATTCTCATCTAGGTAATATTTCTCACCTGTATGAGAAAAAGGAGCATGTCCAACATCATGTAATAAACATGCCAATAGAAAAACTTCCTTTATTCTTTTTAAATCAACATCAAACTCAACCGAATCCACTTTTTCTAAATCAGCAAATACACTTTTAGCCGCAATTGTACCCAAATGATACACGCCTATCGAATGTATGAATCTATTATGTACCGCTGCAGAATATAATGGAGAATAGCTTGTTTGAACTATTCTCCTTAAGCGTTGAAATTCAGCACTATCGATAATATTATTAACATAGTTGGCTGGTATCTTCACATAGCCATATATAGGATCCTTAAATCGCTTATATTCTTGCATTTTTATACCCCTAGTTTTGATACAGTTTGTTTGTTAATAAATGCTAACAAAACATCAAATGCTAAATATCCTCTAAACTTATTTATCAAATCATTAATAGTAATTTCCGATTTAAGTCCAATGCCAAGCGAATCACTGCAAGAAGTTTCTTCAAATATATCAGAATAATTTCTAAACATATCGTTAGTACTTTCTCTTGAGAGGATTAGGATAGCTTTTTCTCCTTTTGAATTTAAAAATTTTACAACTTCAGCCCCATAGTCCTCTAGTTCTTTATATGAAACAAATCTATTATTTGCATTATTAGCCATTCTTTCAATTAATGCATTAGCAGCTAAATCTTCAATTCCTATATAAACGCACATATATGTCCTCTTTTCAATATATTTTAAAAAAATTTACTATTTACAATTATATGTATTCAATAAAACTCAGTATATATTTTTATTATATTCAGTTATATTCAGTTTATGAAATAAAATATAAAATAGATTAAAATTTAAATATTTTAACATATAATAATATATAATATTATAGCATATTATATATTAAAAGGCAATCAATAAAAATAATATGTAAAATCTGCAAAAAGCAAATAAACAAAGATTATTTTTTTTACCGCAATAGCTGCGCTATGAGGACACCACAGTGAGATAAAAAACAGCACCATCGTTTGACCCGACCCCCAAAAGTTAGACCTAAAAAATCTAACTTTGGAGGTCGGTATTTTTAT
>NZ_QSTA01000014.1 GCF_003438075.1 Eubacterium sp. OM08-24
GGTGCCGAAAATACTTGGCTGGTGACGGCCTGGAAAAATAGGGAGATGCCAACACAAGCAAATCACCCAGTAGGGTGTTTTGTCTTATATTCCTCCATAGCTCAGTCGGTAGAGCGCATGACTGTTAATCATGATGTCACTGGTTCGAGCCCAGTTGGGGGAGCCATAACAGAGTAGTTTTTACCTACTCTGTTTTTCTTTGTTCAAAATCTTATCTAAATTACGTAACCGTCAAATAAAGCACACCTACACAAACCGCCCGAAAAGCGATACAATAACAGAAAACGCAAAAGGAGGCGGTTATGGTGACAGAACAGGAAGGTGCTTTGTTAGTCAGAAAATTTACGGACAGCAAACTGAGCGGACGGAAATTATGCCGTGAAAACGGCATAAAACGCAGTACCCTCAGATACTGGATAGAACGTGCTGACGAGCTTGCCAACGGGAAAGAAGTATATTTTTCTGAATTGGTATTGGGCGGTGAAAATAAATGCTGACTATCCACCCTGAAAAGATTTATATTTCCTCTGCAAATGTTGATATGAGAAAAAGTATAGACGGCTTGTCTGCGATTGTAGAGCAGAATTTCAAACTTAATCAGTTCAGTAACGCAATGTTTGTATTTCACAACAGGCACTGCGACAAGGTGAAAATTCTGTATTGGGACAGTGACGGTTTCTGCCTGATGTATAAAAGAATAGAACACGGCAAATTCCACTTTCTGAGAGGTATTACAACTGATAAATACACAGTAACTCGGGAAGAACTTTCGTGGCTTTTGCACGGACTGAAAACAGAAGAAATTCATAAATACAATTCACTTAAAAACGCTCGGTAAAACGGGTGTTTTTCTTGATTTTATGCGCTTTTTTGCGGT
The DNA here is from genome assembly GCF_003438075.1 of Eubacterium sp. OM08-24. Lineage (GTDB taxonomy): Bacteria > Bacillota > Clostridia > Oscillospirales > Acutalibacteraceae > Ruminococcoides. The sequence goes on from NZ_QSTA01000014.1 coordinate 878, forward strand.
ATAATTAAGACAGTAAAAAACTGATTTCGGAGCGTGATTATTTTGAAAAATATGCCTACATATGAAGAACTTCTTGCGCAGAATTCCGCTCTGAAAAAGCAGGTAAAATATCTCGAAAATCAAAATGAAAAAGCACAATCTGAAATTAAAAATCTTACACTTCAGAATAAAGAATTAATCGCAAATTACAACTGGATTCTGGAACAGCTGAAATTAAGCAAGAAGAAAATTTATGGTTCTTCAGCCGAGAAGATAGCCGAGGATTACGGACAGCTTAATCTCTTTAATGAAGCTGAGCTTGAAAGACAGCCGCTTTGATTTAGACTGTGATTTCAATTATCACTTAATACAAAGATATGCAAAAATGTGTCGTGAAAACGAGCCTGTCGCAGAAGCCTTTGTGTATTACATATCTGATGTCTTTGACGAAAGCGACAATATGAGTGACAGCGAGCTTCGCAGAAAAATGAATTACGGCTACAAACAAGTGCTTGATATGCTTTCAGGCAATATTTATTGAATTTGACACTTTCCTTCGGAGTCAAGGTGTGCTTTATTTGACGGTTACATAGATTCAATAATATTCAGAGATTTATGCGAAAGATGGGTAGACGATTATATTGCAAATAAAAATATCATAGCTTTCGAGAATATGATTTTGATTATGACGATTATACAGACCTTATAAAGCAATCATATAATTACCTAAGAGAAATTATAACATCATATAATTTATCTACTAACGATTTGAATAATTCAAATCCTGCTTTTTTGTTTGATTACGCCAAAATCGTTTCGCTGATTAAAAGTTATGCCACAACAGAAAATTTTCAAGAATATTCAGAAGAATACATATCATCTCTGCTAATTGCAAAATAGTTGGCAGAAATGTATTGCAATACTAAAGCAGAATTTAACGGCACGCTAATATTCCGCCAAGGGTTTGACTCGAAAAATAATATCGTACACGCATATTGTTTTATTGAGAAACTTATTTATTAGAATAGAAAGCAACGATTGATTTAGGGGGATTTAATTATGAGCAATAATGAATTCAAAAAGTATAATAATGAATATATAGAGGGCTTTTTATCGGACAAGGAGCATTTTAACGGTGTACTTTTTCTTTTGCGTGAGCCAAATGCACCTAAGCAAACAGAATTTTGGTTTAAAAAATCTTTAGAAAACAACAGTACACAAAGAAGTTTCACTCTTTACAAAAACAAATTTAATATTTATCTTGGATATTTAGAAGGAAATTATAAATTATCGGGTTCCGCCTATGCTAACATTTGCCCATCAGATGGAGAAAATTATACAAGCAAAAAATATAAAGAACTTAGCAACTCTAATAAATATAGTAAATTTCTTGACATTTTAAATTGTTGTGACGGCAAAGTAAGATATGTTTTTACCTGTAATGATATTTTCAAAGCAATATGTGAAATGAATAACATAGACCCGAACAAAACAGAGTCATCAAATATCATATACAGAAAATCTAATGTCAGAAAAAGGTTTGTAAAAATTAACGGAATAACTATATTTGATATTTATCATCCGTCATATACTAAATATCCTATGAAAGCAAACGAAATATGACCTATGTAATATCTGACCTACACGGTTACTCGATTGAAAAATTAAAAATATTGCTTGAAAAGGCTGGGTTTTGCGAGGATGATTTTCTTTACATACTTGGTGATGTGATTGACCGAAATGGTGATGGTGGCGTTGCGATTTTGCGGTGGCTGCTCTCCCGGCCTAATGTTCAGCTCATTCTCGGAAATCACGAGGCGATGCTTCTTGCTTGTGCATTTTTGTTTGAAGAAATCACGGACGACAGCATTGCTGATTTTGACAGTGAAAAAATAGAAATTCTATCAAATTATCAGCTAAACGGCGGTGATGTTACGCTGAAAGCCCTTGCAGGACTTAACAAAGAATCGCCCGAAACCGTTGCAAATATTCTTGATTATCTGCGTGACTGCCCTTTGTACGAAGCTGTTACGGCAGGTGGTAAGGATTATTTCCTTTGTCACAGTGGCATTGATGATTTTGAAAAGGGCAAAAAAATCAGCGACTATCCTGCCGACGCTTTCATTTGGGCTTGGCTTGATCTTGCTGATGAATATTTTGATGATATTATAACCGTTTTAGGTCATACGCCGACAATGAATTATGGCGAGCAATATCGTAACAAAATAATCAAAACGAGAACTTGGCTCGATATTGATATGGGCGCAGCAGACGGCAAAACCGAGCCTGTCCTCCGCCGCCTTGATGATATGAAAGAGTTTAGAAATTGAATACAAATATTAACACCACGGTAATTTGAAATGCTTCGGCTGTAATTATATCACTATTGGAAATTTAATAATTAATAGTCTTTTCCTTCTATTAATACCGCTCCGTCATCAATTTTGTAATGTTCAGAAACCTCAAGGGTATTTGCAACCCATAAAGCAACATCTCCTGAAGAAATCTCGTTGCTATCATCAAAAGCACCGCATACTGAGTAATTATCATCTCTGTAACAATTAATAGCTTTATGCGTAATATCATCAACCAAGTATGAATATTCTACAGTAATAATTTTACCGTCTTTCCCTTGATATTCTGAATATTTAAAATCAGATGCCCACGTTTTGTTGCGCAGGGAATCAGGAATTTCATAATCAGGAAAGCTGTCAGGATCTGAAAGAATATTCAATAAATCTGAAAAACTGTACTTCGAGCCGGTTTCTCCGTCAGGTAAGCTGTCCAAATATTTGCTTATATTTATGTGTTCAATGCTGTCGCTGATGATTTTTTCTATTCCGTCATATGTTCCTTTGAACAAATCTTCATAGCCCTGTTTGTATTCGTCTGATACCGGCAAAATATCATTTGTAGTATAGTTTGAAATAACTAAATAATCCTGAGAAATATAGTTTTTATATTCCTCCGATTCGTTTGATGATGGACTCCTGCAAATAAGTGAATCTTTATCTGCGGCTACAGATGTCCAACTGTCGGGCGACTCAAATGTAAAGGTTACTAAATCTAATTGGCTGTTTTCCGTGACCATTTTTGTTTCTACATAAGGCTTAATAATGGTATTATTCTGCTGACATCCTACAAGTGAAATCATAAGCACGATGGATATTATTGCTGATAAGATTTTGCTTTTCATTTGTATGCCCCTATTCCTATTATATATTTTAACTGGAAATTATTTGATATTTATTATACTTCTTGTATTGCTTTTTGTAAAGTAATAAAGGTAAGTATATCAGGACTTATGCAAAGTTATGTGGGATATGTTTGTTCTACGAAAGGTGGCATAAGATATGGATATACTTGAAGATTTATATTATGGCAATTTATTCCCTCATGAAAAATGTGCGAAGCTTGACGATGAGGTTAAGGAACTATTGAAACTGCTCAAAAGAAATGAAGAAAAGCTTGAGGCAACCCTGACTGAGGCGCAGAAAGAAACCTTTGAAAAATACAAGGATTGCAATCGTGAAATTTCTGAAATCAGTGAGCGAGAGATATTCCTGAACGACTTTCGGTTGGGTGCAAGGATTATAATTGATGTAGTAAATAATTAAAAATCGGATAGGCAATCAATGGAAAATTGACTGCCTATCCGATTGAGCTTGTAAAATAAAGTGTGTAAGTTAGAAAAATAACTTGCACACTTTTTGCTTTTGGGAAAAAGTGTGCTACAATGAAAGAAAGGACAGAAAAGGAATGAACGAAATGGCAAAGAAAAAGGAAATCACACCGGGCGAGAACCTCGCAAAGTAGATCATCGAACAGTACAAACCGAAAAGCGTTGCAGATATGCAGGACGCCTTGAAAGACATTTTCGGACCGATGTTTGAGTCGATGTTGCAGGGCGAAATGAATAGCCACCTCGGATATGAAAGTAACGATCACGGTGCAAAATCGACTGATAACCGTCGCAACGGTTATACAAATAAAAAAGTCAAAACGAGCGCCGGTGAGGTTGAAATCAAAGTGCCTCGTGACAGAGATTCAAGCTTTGAACCGTAGCTTGTGCCAAGGCGGCAAAAGGATGTATCTAAAATAGAGGAAAAGGTGCTGGCTATGTATGTACGAGGAATGAGCCAGAGAGATATTGCTGATACTATTGAGGATATCTATGGCTTTGAAATCTCACACGAAATGGTATCTCAAATTACCGACTGCGTATTGGATGAACTTAACGATTGGCAAAACAGACCTCTAAAAAGGATATATACATTTCTGTTTGTCGATTGTATGTATGTCACTATCAGAAAAGAATATGAGAGCAAGAATTATGCAGTATATACAATTTTAGGCTATGATATTGACGGACAAAAGGACATTTTAGGCTTGTGGCTTAATGAAAGCGAAAGTAAACACACTTGGATGCAAATATTTGACGAGCTAAAAGGACGAGGTGTGGAGGATGTATTGTTTATCTGTATGGACGGCGTTTCCGGTCTTGAAGACGGTGCAAAAGCGATATTTAAAGATGTTGTCGTGCAGCGTTGTATCGTACATTTAATTCGAAATTCAATTAAATATGTGCCAAGCAAGGACTACAAAAAATTCACACAAAGCATAAAGAAAGTGTACGGAGCACCGAGCCGTACAGCCTCTCGAAAAGCCTTTGAGCAGTTCTGTCAGGAGTGGTCGCAATACCCGTGAGCAGTAGATGTATGGAAGCGAAATTTCAACCATATAGAGCAGCTTTTCGATTACGGAAGTGCTGTTAGAAAAATTATGTACACAACAAATGCGGTTGAAAGCATCAATTCGAGCTTTAGAAAGGTCACCAAAAAGGTGCTTTTCCAAGCGAAAATGCATTGCTCAAATTGCTCTATCTCAGGATAACGGAGCTTTACAAAAAATGGAACGGAAGCAAGGTACAAAATTGGGCAATGGTCAGAAATCAGCTTGTGACAAACGACAAAATTAAAGCCCGTATTGAAAAATACGAGCACTTAATCTGACGCCGTTTTGTACGCCTTTTTCGTTGTGCTCCGCTCCACTCCAAAGGTGTACAAAAACATCAATTATCTATTTTCTAAAAAAACTTACACACTTTTATTGACAAAGCCGCAATCTCCTCCATTGCAGTTTTTAAAGCCTCTTTTTTTACTTCATCTAAAACAAATTTGGTTGTATCAAAAGAAAATCCGTTGCTCATTTTTTCCTCCATATCATATTTCATTTACAATGGATATTGTGTTGATTGTACTGTCCTCATTATACCAGAAATCTATATATGTATTATCATTGCTGTCCATTCCGTAATATAATACTCCGCTTCCGTCATCAAAAGTTTCTATTCTCGAAGGCTCTCCGAATTTGCTCAGTATTTCCCCCCTTTTACTTTTTCCGCTTATACCGTCAATTTCGACCAGACCGGCATAATCTTCTTTTAAAAAAGTATAATCTAAAGAGGACGCAACAATTTCATCGGGAGTGATGTTTTCCTTATAATTACTTATATTCATGCTTGAAACTTTTTTACCATTTAACAATAAAGTACCGTATGCATATGTATTGCCGTCTTTTTCATATACTGACACATCATCATCAAACGAAAACCCTTCCGGCAAATCGCTTTGTTTATAAGGTATCTTCATTGGTTTTCCGTTGAGCGTAACCTTATCAAGCATCTGTAAAACCTTGGTGTCATTGTCATCTGAATAACCCGAACCGTTTTCCTGCGAAACCTGAGAAACTGAACTTGTATCTGAAACAGAGCCGTTTCCGCCTGCACATCCTGCCAGGCCCGCAACCATAGATAAAGTAAGTACCGCTGTAATTATAATTGTTCTTATTTTCATAATAATAAACCTCCATTTGTATCTTGTTACATATTTTAACATAACACTGTCGTGGTTACAATTTATATAATGCAGAAAAATGTCAAAATAAGGCAATCCTATATGTATGTTTTTACTATTATATTCTATTATGTAGCAATGTTTTGGTCAACTCCGCATAACAGTAAAACAGTTACATAAATCAGACAAAATAAAAAACGCAAAGAAATCCCTGCGTTTATCCTGATATTCAGCCAGAGCCTGAAAACCTGAATTTGCATAATTTCCGTTTTTCAGGTATGTTCTGTCGCCGAACAACTCGGCAAGCTCCTCCATTGCAGTTTTTAAAGCCTCTTTTTTTACTTCACCTAAAACAAATTTTGTTGTATCAAAAACGAAATTGTTATCCATATAAATCTACAATTAATTAAATGTTTTTAATCATTATTGTACTAATGATATTATCTTTGGTAAACCAGAATTCAACATATGAGTTATCATTATTGTTCATTTCATAAGTTATTATTTCACTTCCTGTATCAAGAGTTTCTCTGTTTGTAGGTTCTCCAAATTTACTTAATACATCTTCTTTTTTATTTTTACCTGATATATCATCAACCTTAATTATTTCACTTACACTTTCATCGTCAAGATAAGAATATGATATCATATCAACAATGAAATCTTCAGTTTTTTGACCTTCAGCATACTCAAACAAAGATACTGTTGTAATCATTTTGTTATTATATAACAAATCAGTATAGGCATATGTGTTTCCGTCTTTTTCGTAAACACTAACATCATTTTTATCAAAACTATATCCTTCCCCTAAATCACTCAATTTAAATGGAAGAACAACTGGTTTTCCGTTGAGCGTGACCTTATCAAGCATCTGTAAAACCTTGGTGTCATTGTCATCTGAATAACTCGAACCGTTTTCCTGCGAAACCTGAGAAACTGAACTTGTATCTGAAACAGAGCCGTTTCCGCCTGCACATCCTGCCATGCCCGCAACCATAGATAAAGTAAGTACCGCTGTAATTATAATTGTTCTTATTTTCATAATAATAAACCTCCATTTGTATCTTGTTACATATTTTAACACAACACTGTTGTGATTACAATTAACATAATGCAGAAAAATGTCAAAATAAGCCAATCCTATATGTATATTTTTCTATTATATTCTATTATGTAGCAATGCTTTGGTCAACTCCGCATAACGGCAAAACAGTTACATAAATCAGATTAAAGTTTATATTCAATATATTTGCGAAAGATTACTTATCCTCTGTTGCAGTGTTGTGCTTTATACACTTTTTATATAGCCATTTACAATAAAACCCCAAGTGCAGGTTCAGGAGAACATACACTTGGGGTTGTTTTTTAGTATCCGAAGATTACATTCATAATCAGCATAATTGCAGGCTGGTGGGCGAGGTAGATTACGAGGCTATATCTGCCTATTGTATTAAGAATTGGAATTTTGAAGTAAAAATATTTTTCAAGATTACTGTTCTTAATAATTTTCCATAAAAAGATTCCAAATATATATAGGAATATCCATGGGATAATTGGAAAATAGTCGCTTGATACAAAGTCACTTGAGCGAAAGCCTATGAACGAGAGGTATTTGTAACTGTATAAGGCTTGCGGAAGTTCAAAAATAGATGCGTTTAGAAATCCTATGTATCCGTTTTGCACTCCGTAGGTAACGGCATAGACTAAAAAACTTGCTGTTGCTCCCAAAGCAGGAGGAACGGCATTTATTAAATTTTTCAGTGCCGAGCAAATCAGCATTGATATACCTAAAAGATTGAGTATGCCAAACCATACAGCCTGTTCCGGCATAGCCAAGGCAGTTACAATCGTGACGAGAAATCCGCAAAGGCTTACGATAATTCCGTTTCTTACCGTATGATGAGAAAAATTAAAGGATACTCCCGAAATAATAATAAACGATACGCAAATGAATCTTTCCCACACCGTACACCATGGACTTGTGAAGAACGAACCGTCGCCGTATATCATAAATATATCGTACAATGTGTGAAAAATAACCATATTTATGATTGCAAAGCCACGAATCGAGTCGATGAGTTCATATCGTTTTTTATTTTTCAGAGTATCCTTAATCATTAGCAAAATCCTTACTTATCCTGTTTCATTCTGCGGTTAAACAGTAAAACAGCACAAGCAAAAATTACAACAGCATATCCTGCCACCCAAAGCAATTCGGGGATTATTTGCGAGTAATCGCTTTCAAACACCGCTCTCAGCGCATTAACGCAATGAATAAACGGAAGAAATCCTGCGATTTTTTCAAATGCACCGCCAACAAGCGATATATCGAACCATATATTTGAAAGCCATGCCGAAAGGTTTGTGAGTACCGCACCGCATAATACACCTACCATTTTATCACTAAATGCCGTACCGCACAATAGTCCGACTGAAATATATAAAAATCCCGGCACAATGCTTACAACCGAGGCGAGTAAAATATTTGCCGAAAATTCAAGTCCGAAAATCAGCGCAGAAAGCGAGGTAACAAGTGTTTGCAATACAGCCATAGGAATTAGCGGAAGTGTGTAGCCGATTATGTATCCGCTCGGCTTTAACGGCGAGGCGTAAAGCCTGATAATAAAGGCTGTGCATCTGTCTTTTGCTACCAAAAGGGCAGAGAAAAGCGACAAAAACACAAGTCCGAACGCACAAATTCCGCCTGTCAGACTTTTTATTTCAAACAAGGTCATATGTGCCTCTTTCGGAATACTTGAGTTAATTACCGACAACAAAACAAGCAATACAATAGGAAAAGCAATACCGAAAATTGATGTTAAAACATCTCTCTGCAATTCCTTTGCATTTCTTGACGCAAAAGCTAAAGTTTTCATAATCATTTACCCTCTTCCGCAATTTTTACAAAAGCGTCTTCAAAAGATGTGGCATTAACGCTGTTTTTAAGTTCGTCAGCCGTACCCTCAGCCACAAGATTTCCCTTTACCATAATACCTATGCGGTCTGACAGCGACTCCGCCTCTTCAAGATAGTGAGTTGTAAGGATTACCGTAATCTTACCTTTTAAAGCGCTGATTTTATTCCACAATTCTCTTCTTGCCAAAACATCAAGTCCCAAAGTCGGCTCGTCAAGAAATAAAATTTCAGGATCACTTATGAGTGCCATTGCAATGCTCAATCTTCTTTGCCAGCCGCCCGACAAGGTTTTTGCCTTTGATTTGGCTATATCGCTCAATTCAAAATCTTCTATCATTTTTTGAGCTTTGCTTACTGTATTTTCATTGCCAAATCCGTAAATTCTCGCCATTAATTCAAGGTTTTCTCTTACGGTAAGGTTAAGGGCAACTGCGGTTTCCTGCGGCGACACATTTATTATTCTTTTAACCTTTTCGCTGTCGCTTACTATGCTGTTGCCGTTTAAGAGTGCATCTCCGCTTGTAGGCTTTATCAGGCAGGAGAGCATTTTTATTGTTGTTGATTTTCCTGCACCGTTTACTCCGAGCAGAGCGTACATTTCGCCGTCATTTATAGAAAGATTTATGGAGTTTACCGCAATTTTATCTTTATATTTTTTCGTAAGATTTTTAGTTACTATTGCTGACATAATACCGCCTCATTCCTCAAATACAAAATCGTTTGCAATAGAACGGCTGAGCTTGCCGATTCCCAAGCCACGCTTTACATCGCCCACCACAAGGAGCTTATCTCCGGGCTTAATGTCAAAAACATCTCTTGCGTGTTTCGGAATAACAATCTGTCCTCTTTCACCAACCTTAACTATGCCAAACACATACTTGCCCTCTTCGCCGTTTGCCTGTTCCTCATCAACAGATATTTTATTATGAACAAGCTCGTCAAGCGAAATTCCGTAAAGATTGGCAAGTTCACTGCATTTTATAACATCGGGGATACTCTCGTCATTTTCCCACTTAGCTACCGATTGACGGGATACATTCATTTTTTCAGCGACTTCTTCCTGCGAATATCCTTTTGCCTTGCGCAGCGCCTTTAAATTCATACCAATCATATTTTTCACACCTTTCATAGCCTAAGTATAGCACAGCAAATTTACATAAACAACCAACTAAATTATACAAGAGATGTAAAGAATAGTTGCGTAATTAAACATATTCTATTAACTCAAAAAATTAAGTGATACATATTCACAACAAATATATTTATAATGCATTTTTAACATATATTAATAAAAATGCACAAAAACACAAAATTGTTTTCAGCTAAAAATGCACTTATAATATTGAAAATATTATGATATAATTTTGATATAAAATTATTATATTTTAATAGTTTTGAATAAAAAGTTAAATCAGAGAGGATTTGAGGATTATGAAAAAAATTATAAAAGCGGCTTTGTCGGGCGCACTTGTAATGGGTATGCTTGCTGCGCAGTGCTTTTCAACTTCTGCGATGATAAGACCTATAATTACAGGTGATGTTGACTGGAATTCTAAAGTAGATGTAAACGATGTAACACTTCTTCAGAATGCGCTGGCAGGAAGTGCAGAAATTGATAAAAGTCAAAATTATGCAGGCGATGTTAATTTTAACGGTGTAACCAATGTTGAAGATGTTACGCTTATTCAATTACATATTGCCGGAAAGTATGAATTTGAGAGAAAAAGTACTAATTTGGAACACATTATCCGTAATTTTTGCGCCGATTATGATTCCGGAAAGGCAATGACAGGCACTCCTGTAACATTTACCGCAACAATGGATTCGGGCGTTACACCGTTCAGCTATGAATTTTTGATTAACGGCGAGGTTGTTCAGCAAAAATCAGAGTCAAACACATTTACCTATACATTTAGTGAAAGTGGCAGCTATGATGTTTCGGTAAGGAGTTATAACGCTATTGATGATTGCACAGAGGAAACCCTGTATAATTATACGGTAGTTGACGCATATGAAAGTGAAGATCCTGTTATTGTGGGTATTCATACAGATGTCGATTATATAGGTTATGATGAATATTCTCTTACAATATCTGCAAACGCAATTTTTGGAACAGCGCCGTATCAGTACAAGTTCACACTTGACAACGGATTTTTAGTTCAGGATTATTCCGAAAGTGCCGATTTCACTATTGAGATGTCTGAACTTAAAAAACAGGGCAAATCTTTAGAAATAGGTGAGCACACTGTACTTGTAGAAGTAAAGGATGCAGACGGCAAAACCGCACAGGAAACATTTACATTTGAAGTTAAAGAACCAAGAATGTGATTGTCCGAAACAGCATAATATGATATAAAAATTCAGCCGACAAACTTAGTTTTGTACTATGTTTGTCGGCTTTTTATTATTTGTCAAAGTTTTTGGGGTTAGAGTTTAGAAAATTATCGGTCGGGTAACAAAGTAAAGAAAAAGCTAAACTTTCCGTCCTGTTCAAGATAAATGTTAGGCGAGAGATAAAAGCTGTTTCCCTTGGCTTTTTCGGCAAGCTTTATAATTTCAAAGGAATTTGTATTCATTGCATATTCTGTTACATCCGATTTTTCGTATTGCGGAAAAAACGGCGAAAGCTGAATTTCGGGGAAAAACAGCAAATCGCAATCCTTTGCCTTGTCGCAAAAATCAAGCTACTTTTGAAGGTTACTGTCAATATTTTTGCTCATAGCCATTTGTGCCAATGCAATTCTCATAATAAACATCACTTATCGTTATATATATAAAAAATTATATATTACATAAGTTACGATTGTCAATATTTGAAATAATATCAGATTTATGCCATTCTTGCCCGAAAATCGACCTTTTTGCCAAATTGTTGCATTTATTGCTTTTAGTATGTATTATATTAACTGTAATCAAAATTCAAGAAATGAGGTATTTATTTATGAGTAAAGCAGGAGCAATTTTAATCACATTTTTCCTTGGAGGTTTAGGTGTTCACAGATTTTTAACAGGCAAAATCGGCACAGGCATAATTTGGCTGCTTACAGGCGGCGTTTGCGGTATCGGCTGGCTTATTGACTTTATAATGGTTATTATGGGCAAATATACCGACAAAAACGGCAATGTTTGGGGTACAAACTGATTTTATACATAGCTGAAAGGAGTTACCGATGGCTTTAGGAGTAAAAATCAAAAACATTAAAACTAATAATTCCTATACTATTGAGAGTCTTTACGAGGCTATCAAAGATGTAGAGTTTACGGCGGGCAAACCGTCATTAACTAAGCACGGAGCTGCCACTATTATTACATTTCCGGCACTTGACAGTCAAAATCAGGTTTGGATAATGAAAAGCGGATTTTCAAAGGAATCTCAAAAGTTTTCCATACAAAAATCGGAGGAGGCAGGGCTTGGCAACACAGCTAAGAATATGGCTCTTGATTCCTTAACAAACGGAATTTTCGGTTTTGGCTCAATGCTTGGTGGTAATGCTAAAAAGTGTGAACAGCTTGTTGACGCTACCGCAAAGGAACTTTCAAAACTTAATCTCTGAAAAATAGTAAGCAAAAGCAGGTACGATATTTTTATTGTGCCTGCTTTGCTTTGCGTTATATTATCAAATATGTACTGATTTTTTATAAACTTATAAATAATTATCAACTTAAAATATAAAAATATATTGCTGATTAACAACTGATATATTGCGTTGCACCGCTAAATATCCGTAATTTTTATTGACTTTTTTACCAAAATGCGGTATTATGATAAATGTATAACTTTAGCTATGATTACAAGGAGGATGCCTGTGCTTGATATGACGGTAATTTACGATTTAGCCATTGTTGCGCTGAGAGTGTTAATGCCTGTATACGCTATTATAATTGTATATCAGTGCTATGCGGCAATGCGTCGTCGCAGAAGGCCCGAAAAGCCTCTTGTTACACTTTACAATACAGTTACAGGACAAAAACTTCCTGTTATTTTTTGGGAAAATTCCATCGGCAGAAGTAAGTCGAGCGACATTGTTGTGGATGATCCTGCCGTTTCAAGAAACCATTGCGTTCTTTTGAGAAGAGCAAGCGGTTGGTATATTTGTGATACAGGCTCTAAAGGCGGTACTTATGTAAACGGTGAGGCTGCCGAGGGCAGAACCAGAGTGCTTATTGATGATGTTATCAATGTCGGCAATTCGCAGTTTCAGTTTTTGCGTGGCGAAGATTATGACGAAAATCTCCGTTACAGCTGGTTCTTTAAAAAGGTAAACGACAAGCCTGCAATGAAGTCTTGGAAACTTATGCTTTTAATTACGCTTTTCCATTTCTTTATGTGCGTAGAGGCGGTATTTTGGCAGGACGGTACCAACAAGTATTCACCGCTCGTACTTTTCGGATGCCTTGCAGTGGCAGAATGGACATTTTTCTTCGTTTCCACAAAGGTGCTCAAGCGAGTTAGCTTTGAGCTTGAAAGCCTTGCACTGTTTTTAACGGGCGTGGGCGTAATGCTGCTTGTGCGGCAGGTAGAGCGGTCAGCTTATGTTCAGCTTATAGCCGCAGTTGTGGGAATGGCACTGTTTTGCGTTATTATAAAGTTTATTGAAGATCCCGACAGAACCTCATCTACAAAGTTGCGATACGGACTTATGATTGCCGCAGTAGGACTGCTCGGCGTAAGCATTGTGTTCGGTAAAATTACTTACGGTGCGGCTAACTGGATCAGAATTGGCGGAATTTCAATTCAGCCGTCGGAAATCGTAAAAATTATATACATATTTATAGGTGCAAACACACTTGACAGATTACAGACAAAAAAGAATTTGCTTGAGTTTATTATATTCTCGGCTGTTTGTGTAGGATTGCTTGCATTAATGGGTGACTTTGGTACGGCGCTTATTTTCTTTATGACCTTCCTTTTAATCTCATTTATGCGTTCGGGCGACTTTAAAACAGTAATTCTTGCCATTGCGGCGGCTGTATTCGGTGTGTCTATTGTGTTGCGCTTTAAATCTTATGTTCTTGACCGTTTTAAGGCTTGGGGACATGCGTGGGAATACGCAAATGACTTAGGTTATCAGCAAACTCATGTGCTTACATATATAGCAAGCGGCGGACTTTTCGGCGTCGGCATAGGCAACGGCTTTTTAAAGGGCGTCGGAGCATCGGAGAGTGACCTCGTCTTTGGCTTGGTTTCCGAAGAAATGGGTGTAATTGTTGCAATTACTCTCGCCGTTGCGGTAGCTTGCCTTGTTATATATGCAAGAGCAATCACAACAAGAAGCAGAAGTACATTTTATTCTATTTCTGCCTGCTGTGCTGCGGGTTTGCTTGTAATACAGCTTTCACTCAATGTTTTTGGCGCAACCGATATTCTTCCGCTTACAGGTGTAACATTCCCGTTCATCAGCTGTGGCGGTTCAAGTGTGCTTTCCTGTTGGGGACTTATTGCATTTATCAAGGCGGCAGACGAAAGAACATATGCGGTGAAAAAATAATCTTACAAAACCGAATGAGGTATTGCTTTGCAGTACCCTCTGAATAAATCAGAGAAAGGACGGTGTTTGAATGAAAAGAGTATTACGGAGAAGTACGCTTATATTTGCGGTTACGGTAGCCTTTATCGGCGGTATGGGCTTTTTCGCCTACAAGCTCGTTGCAAATTCGGGCGATTGGGTAGATCAGCACTATAACTACCACATCGCAGGAACTGACGGACTTGCAAAGGCAGGTACAATTTATGACCGCAACGGCAATATTCTTGCTCAAAGTGTTGACGGAAAAAGAGTTTATAATGAAAACCAAAGCGTCAGAACTTCGCTTTTGCACACAATAGGCGATAATTCTTCTAATATTTCTACTGCTTTACAGAGCAGATACCGTTCCCAGCTTATCGGATATAATCTTATTTGGGGACTGAATATGCCCGATTCGCTCAGAAAGGGCAATGACATTAATCTGACAGTAGACGCAGACACCTGCGCAGCGGCCTATGATGTGTTGTCAGGCTACGGCAAAGACGGTGCTTGCGTTGTATATAACTACAAAACGGGTGAGGTCATCTGTTCCGTAAGTACAAAGGCTTACGATCCGGAAGCGCCTCCCGAAATTACCGAGGAAAACGAAAAAGACTACGATGGTGTGTATCTTGACAACACAATTTCTTCAACCTATGCGCCCGGTTCAATTTTTAAGATAATTACTTCAGCCTGCGCTATCGAAAATCTTCCTGATATTTATGACCGCACATGGTATTGCTCGGGAAAAGAAGATATCGGCGGAAGTGATGTAACCTGTGTTGAGGCGCATGGTACAATCAATTTTAAAGAGGCAATGTCACATTCGTGCAACATTGTATATGCAGAGCTTGCGGTTGAACTCGGCGAAGAAAAAATGACTGCCACCGCAAATAAAGCCGGCATAAACAGCAGCTTTAAGGTTGACGACAACGAAACCGCAAAGGGAAATTACGATGTAAGCGATGCAAACACCAACCAGCTCGGTTGGTCGGGCGTCGGTCAGTACAATGACAAGGTAAACCCAATGCAGATGGCTGTTATTTGCGGAGCTATCGCAAACGGCGGCAAAACAAAAGAACCGTATATGATAAAGGACGGTTCAATTCTTGGAGTGCTCGGACTTGGCGGCTCAGACAGCACAAACGAGCTTTTCAGCGGCAGTACAGCGGCGGCACTCGACGATATGATGCGCTTTACAATGACCGATTACTATGGCGATGACCTGTTTGGCGGACTTACAGTGTGCGCAAAGACAGGTACTGCCGAGGTAGGCGAGGATAAAGGCCCTAACGGCTGGATGGTAGGCTATGCAAAGGACGAGGATTGTCCGCTTGCGTTTGCCTGCGTTGTAGAGGATTCCGGCTTTGGCTTTACCTATGCGGGCCCGGTTGTTGAGGCGGCAATGATACAGGCGGCAAAGTCACTTGGCGCAGCCGCTGTTCAGTAAAATAGAATTTATACCGAAAGGACATTAATATATGAATATTCTCAAAGCCTTGTTTGGCAATTACAGTAAAAAAGAATTAAAGCGAATTCAGCCGATTTGCGATAAGGTGCTTGCACTTGAGGACAAGTATGCGGCTATGAGCGAAAGCGAACTCAAAAATCAGACTGCTGTTCTCAAAGAGCGTCTTGCAAACGGCGAAACCACAGATGACATCTTACCCGATGCGTTTGCTGTATGCCGAGAGGGCGCATGGCGTGTGCTTGGTATGAAACATTACCCTGTTCAGATTATCGGTGGTATTGTACTTCATCAGGGCAGAATCGCCGAGATGAAAACAGGTGAAGGTAAAACTTTGGTGGCTACACTTCCTGCTTACCTCAACGGTCTTACAGGCGAGGGCGTACACATCGTAACAGTCAACGATTACCTTGCTCGCCGTGACTCCGAGTGGATGGGCAAACTTTACAGATACCTCGGACTCAGCACAGGTCTTATCGTTCACTCACTTGACAATGACGGCAGAAAAAAGGCTTATGCCGCTGACATTACATACGGTACAAACAACGAACTCGGATTTGACTACCTTCGTGACAATATGGTTGTTTACAAGGAGCAGAAGGTACAGCGTGGTCACGCTTACGCTATTGTCGATGAGGTTGACTCAATCCTCATTGATGAGGCAAGAACACCTCTTATTATTTCAGGTAAGGGCGACAAGTCTACCGATTTATATGCAAAGGCTGACAAGTTTGCAAGAACATTAAAGGTTCAGCGCTTTGAGGAGCTTGACTCTAAAGAGGATATGGAGGATTACTACAAGGAAAACAACATTGACTATGTAGTAGACGAAAAGCAGAAAACCGCAACACTTACACAGAACGGTGTTAAGAAAGCCGAGGAATTTTTTGGCATTGAAAACCTTACAGACCCTGAAAACCTTACAATTCAGCACCATGTTAATCAGGCTATCAAGGCTCATGGCATTATGAAGCTCGATGTTGACTATGTTGTTAAGGACGGCGAGGTTATCATCGTTGATGAATTTACAGGTCGTTTTATGTACGGCAGACGCTTTAACGAGGGCTTGCATCAGGCAATCGAGGCAAAAGAGGGCGTTAAGATTCAGAACGAGAGCAAAACTCTTGCTACAATCACATTCCAAAACTACTTCCGCCTTTACAAAAAGCTTTCGGGTATGACAGGTACTGCCCAGACAGAGGCTGAGGAGTTCCAGGAAATCTACAAGCTTGATGTTGTGGAAATTCCTACAAACAAGCCTGTTCAGAGAAAAGATCTCCCCGATGCAGTATTTAAGACAGAAAAGGGCAAGTTTAAGAATGTAATCGATCAGGTTGTGGAGGCTCACGAAAAGGGTCAGCCTGTACTCGTTGGTACAATTTCTATCGAAAAGTCGGAAGAGCTTTCAAGAATGCTTAAAAAGCGTGGCATCAAGCACAATGTGCTCAACGCAAAACAGCACGAAAAAGAGGCTGAAATCGTAGCACAGGCAGGTAAGCTCGGTGCGGTTACAATCGCAACAAATATGGCAGGTCGTGGTACCGATATTATCCTTGGCGGTAACGCTGAGTTTATGGCTAAGGCATCTATGCGTAAGCAGGGCTTTACAGATGAGCTTATTGAGGAATCAACAGGTCATGCTGAAACAGACAACGAGGAAATCCTCAACGCAAGAAAGACATTTGATGAGCTTAACTCAAAATATAAAGAAGAAATCAAGGAAGAGGCTGAAAAGGTAAGAGAAGTAGGCGGTCTTTACATTATCGGTACAGAGCGCCACGAATCAAGACGAATTGATAACCAGCTTAAGGGCCGTGCAGGTCGTCAGGGTGACCCCGGTGTAAGTAAGTTCTTCCTTTCTACCGAGGACGATCTTATGCGTTTGTTCGGCGGTGACAGAATGAAGATGGTTATGGAACGACTTAATGTTGAAGAGGACACTCCGATTGATGCTAAGTTGATTTCAAATATCATAGACAGCTCGCAGGAGAAAATCGAACTCCGTAACTTTGGTATCCGTAAAGATGTACTCCAGTACGACGATGTTCTTAACAAGCAGAGAGAAATTATCTACGGTCAGCGTGATCAGGTGCTTAACGGCGAGGATTTACACGATACAATCTACAAGATGATTGAGGATACAATCGCAACAAGCGTTAAGCAGTATCTCCCTGAAGGACCTCGTGAACATTGGAATCTCCAGAGCCTTAAGGACTACTACAAGGATTGGCTTATCAGGGATGAGAGCCGCTATGACTTCGATCTGGAAGACCTCGAAGATATGGAGCCTGAAGACATCAAGAATATGCTTATTGAAGATGCAACAGCTATCTATAAAGAGAACGAGGAGCTTTTACCTGCCGAAACAATTCGTGAAATGGAGCGTGTATATCTCCTCAAGAATGTTGATACACACTGGATGGATCACATTGATAATATGGATCAGCTCAAGTCAGGTATCAGACTCCGTTCATACGGTCAGCACGACCCTGTTGTTGAGTACCGTATTGAAGGCTTTGATATGTTTGACGAGATGATCGAGAGCATCAGAGAAGATACAGTAAAGATGATGCTTATTATGCCTAAAAAAGTATATGAGGTTAAAAAGCGTCAGGACGCTATCGAGGCTGCAAAGCGTATGGCATTAAAGCAGGCTCAGGCTGCACATCAGGTTGTACTTAATAACGGCGAGGACGAAGAGCCGCAGGAAAGCCCTATTGAAGTTGCTTTAAAGCGTGAGCAGGTTGCTCAGCCGGTAGAAACTTCCGGTGACGGTACAGACACTGCCAATAAGACAATCCGTAAAGGCAAAAAGGTTGGCAGAAATGATCCGTGCCCATGCGGCAGCGGCAAAAAGTACAAGAAGTGCTGCGGTAAGGATTTATAATTTTTAAAAATCAGCTAAAATAAAAATTCCGATCTGCAAGGGTCGGAATTTTTTGCTGCCCATAATCTGATAAAAATTTTTGTGAAATACAGTATATTAAATTATCATATTAATATGTTATTGTGTTAATGTTAAAAAATTAACGGAATATTTTATAGTATCCTACAAAAAAAATTTTCCAATCGCAAAAGCATTGACTTTTTGCTCGAAAGATGTCATACTTTTAGTATTAATGCGGTAAACAATAGCCTTTTGGCTTTTGTATAAAAAATTTAATGAAGGGGTTTTCTAAGTGGAAAAACTATTTAAACTCAAAGAAAACGGTACCACGGTAAAAACAGAAGTTGTTGCCGGCGTTACCACATTCCTTGCAATGGCTTACATACTTGCCGTAAACCCAAGTATGCTCAGTGCCGCAGGAATGGACTCAAGTGCGGTCTTTGCCGCAACAGCGGTGTCGGCAGCATTTGCAACACTTATTATGGCATTTTTTGCTAACTATCCTGTCGCTCTTGCATCAGGTATGGGACTTAATGCTTACTTTGCATACACAGTAGTTCCACAGCTTGCAGCACAGGGTATTACAAATCCATGGCAGGTTGCTCTTACAGCAATCCTTGTTGAAGGTATTATCTTTATTATCCTTTCACTTTTCAAATTCCGTGAAACACTTGTTAATAAAGTACCTAAGAACTTAAAACTCGGTATTTCGGCAGGTATCGGTCTTTTCATTACAATTGTAGGTTTAAAGGGTGCAGGCGTTATCGTTTCCGATGCTTACTATGACGGTACAGCTGTTCAGTCATCTACACTCGTAACTCTTGGCGATTTAGGCTCTGCAAATGTTGTACTTGCTATTGTAGGTATTCTTGTAGTTGCCGCTTTGTGGCACTTCAAGGTTAAGGGTTCAATCCTTATCGGCATCATCGTTACTTATATTTTAGGTATTATTGCTCAGCTTTGCGGCTGGTATCAGGGCACATCACTTCTTCCTGATTTCTCAAATTATATGGCGTTCGCTCCTGTTCAGAATATGGCAACAGAAACTTTGTTTAAGTTTGACTTTGCTTATGTGGCTCAGAATGTAGTAAACTTCGCTGTTATCGTATTTGCATTCCTCTTTGTAGATCTTTTCGATACAGTAGGTACACTCATCGGTGTTGCTCAGCAGGGCAACCTTCTTAACGAAAAAGGCGAACTCCCACGAGTTGGCAAGGCTTTGATGGCTGACGCCGTAGGTACTTGCGTAGGTGCTTGCCTTGGTACTTCAACTGTAACTTCTTATGTTGAGTCAACCACAGGTGTTGCAGAGGGCGGCAGAACAGGTCTTACAGCTTTGACCTCAGGTGTTCTCTTCATTATCGCAATTCCGCTTTATCCTATTTTCCTTGCAATTCCATCATTTGCAACAGCTCCGGCTCTTGTATTCGTTGGTCTTTTAATGCTCAAAAACATCACTCAGATGGACTTTGAGTCTGACATTGCCGATACAGTTGGCGGTTTCCTTGCAATTATTATGATGCCATTTGCATATTCAATCGCAACAGGTATTATGTTCGGTATCATTTCTTGGGTTGTTCTCAAGATCGTTACAGGCAAAATCAAGCAGATTCACCCTGTTATGTGGGTTGCAGCTGCTCTCTTTGCAATCAGAATCGTAACGCTTATACTTCATATTGCGTCTTAATTATTTATTTTGAATTTATGCTCCTGCAAAAATGCTTGCAGGGGCATTTTATTGTTGTGAATTGTTATATAATATGTTACAATAGAATTTAAGGCGGTGAATGCTTAATGATAAGCAAGTTAATATCTAAGCTCGGCTACACAAGAATAATAGCGCTGAGCTTTATTCCTGTAATACTGATTGGAACTTTCCTTTTGTGCCTGCCGATTTCCTCGAAAACAGGGGAATGGACAAATTTTATTGATTCACTTTTCACATCGGTAAGTGCAACCTGCGTTACGGGATTGGTTGTATTTGATACATTTACTCATTGGACAATTTTCGGACAGCTTGTTATTTTGGCAATGATTCAGATCGGCGGTCTTGGACTTATGACCATAATTACAATGGTTTCCATATTTCTGCGCAAAAAAATCAATATGCGTGAGCGCAAAATGATGATGCAGTCATCGGGAAATACTCAGATTGACGGTACTTTAAAACTCGTTAAGAAAATAGTCGGAGGTACTTTTATATTTGAGGGAATAGGAGCAGTATTGCTCGCATTCCGCTTTTGTCCGCAAATGGGAATGTTAAAGGGAATATATTATAGCTGTTTCCACGCCATTTCTGCTTTTTGCAACGCAGGCTTTGACCTTATGGGATTTCGCCAACCGTATTCTTCGCTGACTTACTATACAAATGATTACTATGTAAACATAATTATAATGTCGCTTATTGTAATCGGCGGTATCGGCTTTATTGTGTGGAATGACATTTTAAAAAATAAATTTCATTTTTCTAAATATTTGCTTCATACTAAAATAGTTCTTGTTGCAACGGCAATTTTGCTTGTCGCAGGCGGACTTGGCTTTTTTATTTTTGAATACAACGGCGAGCTTGCCGACAAGACTGTTCCGCAAAAAATTGTAAACGCTATGTTTATGTCGGTAACCACGAGAACGGCAGGTTTTAATACAATTGACCTTTCAAATCTCTCGGATTCCGGCACATTGCTTTCGCTTATTCTTATGCTTATAGGCGGCTGCCCGGGTTCAACGGCGGGCGGTCTGAAAACAACTACAATAGCGGTGGTTGTGATTGCGGTATTTGCAATGGCGAAAGGCGGTGACGATATAAACACTTTTAAGCGCAGAATTGCGTCTGATGTGGTTAAGCAGTCGGCGGTAATTATTTTGATTTATCTCTTTGCGGTTATGCTTTCGTCAATGATTATTTGCAGCGTAGAGGGATTGGGCATGTCGCAGGTATTGTTTGAAACCGCCTCGGCGGCAGGCACAGTAGGAGTGTCAAAAGGCATAACAAACCAAATCTCGGCAATTTCAAAAATAATATTAATGATAATGATGTATGGCGGACGAATCGGCGGACTTTCGCTTGTGCTTGTGTTTGGACAAAGAAAACCCGAAGCACCTGTAAAGCGCCCTACAGAACAGATATTAATCGGTTAAGGAGAAATATTTATGAAGTCGGTACTTGTAATCGGAATGGGAACAATGGGTATTTATCTTGCACGAAAAATGCAGGACCTCGGCAATGAAGTAATGATTGCAGACAAGGACGAGGAACTCATACAGGAGCTTTCACCTGAATTCAGCGATGCTTTTTGCGGTGATTGCTCGACAGACGGAATTTTGAAATCTATAGGAGTTAATACTTTTGATTATTGCTTTGTGACAATCGGTGAGGATTTTTATGCCTCTCTCGAAATTACTTCCATTTTAAAGGAACTCGGTGCAAAGTATGTAATTGCAAAGGCTAAAAGGTCAAGACAGGTTGAATTTTTAAAGAAAATAGGCGCTGACGAGGTTGTATACCCCAGCAAAGAGATTGCCGAAAACCTTGCGGTAAGATACAATGCAGACAATATTTTTGATTATATTGAACTTACATCGGAGTATTCTATCTTTGAAATTCCCGTTGTATCATCGTGGATTGGAAAAAAGGTAGAGGATGTTGATGTTCGCCGCAAACATAACATTAATATTATTGCGGTAAAAAATGATAATGAACTTAATCTGAACCTTGGCGGCGATTATGTCTTTGATGAAAACGACCACCTTGTAGTGCTTGGCAAATCAAGTGATGTGTTCAAGGTTGCATCGAATGTAAAAAGACCGTTACGATAATATGAATAGGGGGAACTCGGCAGGGTTCCCTTTTTTGAAAGGATGTTAATATGATAATAGCGGCAGTTGATTTGGGAAAAGCAAGAACAGGTATAGCAGTTTGCGATAAGACGGAGTTTTTAGCCTCGCCGCACACGGTAATTTTTGAAAAGTCACCCGAAAAACTTTTTGAAAAAGTGAAAGAAACCGTTGTGAATTTAAAGGCTGAAATAGTAGTTGTGGGACTTCCTAAGAATATGGACGGCAGTGAGGGCGAAAGTGCGCAGAATGCAAGAGCCTTTGCCGAGCGACTTCATACAGAAACAGGTTTGCAGGTGGATTTGCAGGACGAAAGAGGTACTACCATTACCGCACACAACTTTTTGAACGATACCAATACAAGGGGCAAAAAAAGGAAAAATGTTGTGGACGAAGTTGCCGCAACTATCATTTTACAGAATTATCTTGATAAAAGAAAAAACAACAGAAATTTGTGAATTATACAAATTGTATTTAACACATCTTTTAACATAAATGTTGAAAACTATGTGGAAAGTGTGAAAACAGATGTTAAAACACCGTTGAAATTACAGCCCTCTTACAAGTAACACCCAATACTTTACAGAAATGTAACAATTCAACAATTAATGCAGAAGTTTTCAACATCAATGTTAATAGTTGAATGTTAAAAGAAATTGATTACAAATAGTATTATTTTAGTGTCAAGTAATAAAATTAAACAAAAAATTTATGCGATTAATTCATATGTGGGGGACTAAAAAAGTCAAATAAAATCAGTGTTGAAATCAGCAATGGCAGATAAAGAACTTATGTCTGCTTATGAACACCATATGTTGTATTTGGCAAAGTGCAAAGATAAAAATTTAAGCTAAAATTTTTGACATTATTCTGACGAACCGAGCGAAAAAATTTTTAAGAAAAAAGCATGTAATTTTACATTAGAAACGAGTGAAATTATAATGGGTTGGTTTAACATATACGGCTTAATAATAATTGCCCTAATAATGATACCGAATATAGTATTTGCCATAAAAATACAAAATGGATTTGAAAATCTATGGCATAACAAAATTGTGGAAACACTTGAGCAAATCGGCAGATTTGGTTGTTTTGGCCTAATGATATTTAACATACCATATACTTACATTGGATTTTGGTTCGACAACGCATTAGCTGTATATATAATAGTATGCACAGTGCTTGTTACAGCTTACTGCCTTGTATGGGTAATATTTTTCAGAAGAAATTGCTTATTCAGGGCGGTAGCACTCTCGGTAATTCCGTCTGTACTTTTTCTGTTTTGCGCAGTAATGCTGTTGAATGTACCTTTAATTATTATGTCACTGATTTTTGCACCCTGTCATATATTAATAAGCGTTAAAAATGCCGACTTAAAATTAAAATAGCAAAACAAAAAGCACTCCTTGAGAATTAACTCAAAGAGTGCCGATTTTTTATTGGTTAAACAAAAATGTTGTTGAAAAGAATTACCGAGATAACACCGCAGGTTGAGCCGAGTAACATACCGCAGACTACATCTGTAAGATAATGAACTCTCAGATAAATTCTTGAAAAGCCAATTAAGAATGCAAGCATAAGAATTGGCAGGCAAGCCGCAGGCTGACATCTTAACAGCGCCGTTGTGGCAAATGCAAATGATGCCGTAGTGTGACCTGACGGGAACGAGTAGAACCTCGGTCTGTTTATAATCTGCTCCTCGTCCTCAAGAAGATGACAAGGGCGTGTCCTCTTTACAAGATGCTTAATAATGATTTCGCCCATAAGGTGAGCAAGGCAGAGGGCGAAAACAAAGTTAAAGCCTGTTTTTCTCCACTCCGGTACAACAAAGAACGGTATGCAGATCGCCCACCATACAAAGCCGGCATTGCCCAGCCTTGAAGATGCCACCATAATCTTGGTTAAAGCAGGCTTGTGCATTCTGCTGATATTATATAGAACTTTGTTGTCAACTGTTTGAATGCGTCCGAACATATAACAAAACTCCTAATCAACGCTGATATTGCTAAATTTCCAAAAGCTGTTAATATTAGTAGCAAATAATTACCAACTGCTGAACAATATCGTTACACATCTTTATTATATCACAAGAGTTTTGATTTGAACAGAGCTTTTATAAAATTTATCTTAATTTTATGTTGAGCAAATGTGCAACAGAGGGGATACTCTCACCCTGTCCTGCCGATGTCGGACTCATCAGCGCACCTGTTGCCATAAAAAGTATATTGTTGTATTTTCCGCTGTTTACGGAATTTAGAATTTCAGAGCAAAACACCGAGCCTGCACATCCGCACCCCGAACCGCCTGCGTGCACATCTTGCCCTTCTAAATCAAAAATCATCATACCGCAGTCATAGTGCTTTGGCTCAAGGTCAATGTTTTCAAGGCTAAGTAAGTCATACAGCGAGCGACTGCCCACCAAACCTAAATCTCCTGTAAAAACAGCGTCATAATCAGACGGCTTTGTGTTTGTGTCGTTAAAATAATCAATGAATGTTTGTGCGGCGGCAGGCGCCATGGCAGCGCCCATATTGTTTGCGTCGGTTACGCCGAGGTCAACTATTTTTCCGGCTGTTGCCCTTGCTATGCAAGCGCCTTTTTTTGCGTTGCTTACAATGCAGCACCCCGAACCCGTAACTGTCCATTGTGCGGTAGGTGTGCGAACTCCGCCGTATTCAAGCGGAAAGCGATACTGTCGCTCAGCTGATGCAAAATGTGAAGAGGTCACGCACGCAGCGATATTTGCCGCCTTGCTTTCAACAAATACGGCTGTCATCAGCAATCCCTGCGCCATGGTAGAGCAAGCGCCGTATTGCCCGAGATAAGCAATATTAAGGTCACGCAGTCCAAAGCTTGAGGATATGCACTGATTAAGCAAATCGCCTGCAAAAATATAGTCGATGTCCTCAGCTTTTACATCAGCTTTTTGCATAGCGGTTTCAACCGCTGTAAACTGCAATGTGCTTTCCGCCTGCTCATAGGTGCTTTTGCCGTTGTAGCTGTCATAAATAATTTTGTCAAAGCCTTTTCCAAGCGGGCCTTCACTCTCTTTTTTGCCTGCCACAGAGGCATATCCGATTATAGTCGGCATTTCTTCAAAGCCGAGAGTGTGTCCTCCTATTCTTCGTATCATAAAAAAACTCCCTTCTGCACTATTATCTGCAAAAGGGAGTAAAATATTTAATTAAGATGATGAGTGAAAAATCAATATCCCCAACGGTCAAAGAATCTTACATCTTCATAAGTGAGAATATAGTTTTGGCTTTCGTGAAATTCGCTGTCAACAAGCAAAGGATTATACATATAAAGTATTCTGTGCTGAACCGCATCGTGGTTTTGATCAAAAATATAGCTTACTGCCTGCTTGCATGAATCGTTGGCAGGAATATCCGTACTGCCTGTGTAGTGATATTCTTTAATGATTTCGGCTACACTTGAAAATCCGTCAAAGCACATTGCGTCCTTTACCGACTGGGCAATAAGTGACGCACCTACAAATCCGCCCGAACCAAATTCGCCCATGCAAAGTCGCTCAAGCAAATCTCTGTCGGCATCGTTTAAAGTAACCTGTCCGCATTGGTAGGATTTATCGGGATTATCAATGGCTACAAGATATCCTGCATTCCACTGTTCGTTGTAGTCGGCAGGCTCGGCAACGGGAATGGCTGTTGCAAACTGAACAGTAGCCTTTTGTGTTGTTGCCTTGGTAGACGCCTTTGTAGCCTTTGGTTTGGTTGTCGGCGCTGTTGTTGGCTTGCTTGTGGGTTTTGTTGTTGCTTTCTGAGTAGCGGCAGGCTTTGTTGTAGGAGCTTCGGTAGGCTCACTTGTTGCCGTATCAGCTGTTGCAATCTTTGAAATATTAGGATTTATGCGATTTTTCAGTGCCACATCCGAAGTGGATACGGCAGGTCTTTTGGTTTGCGGCGTAAGCGCAGATATTACAGTGTGACCCAAAAGTGTGAATATCAGCACTCCGAGAATAACGGTAAGTACGGTATTTAGCTTATTTTCGAAAAATTTTTTCATCCTCATCAGCCTTTTTTATTATTTTGTGCGAGTACACGCTCGTACTATAAATTATAGCATAATTTATTGATTATTTCAACTATATTTTATACTTATGTTAAAATTGCAATATTTTTAAAATTTCCAGTGAAAATTTTTGATATAACAGAGTAAATTTTGACTATTGCTTTGCTTTGCACAGGTGCTTTTTTGTTGAGTATGCCACACATATATCCAAAATATACAAATTAAAAGCAGGATAAAATTTGTAAAAAATGCTTGAAAAATGCGTTATTTCGC
Source organism: Eubacterium sp. OM08-24 (assembly GCF_003438075.1). Classification (GTDB taxonomy): domain Bacteria; phylum Bacillota; class Clostridia; order Oscillospirales; family Acutalibacteraceae; genus Ruminococcoides. The sequence goes on from NZ_QSTA01000014.1 coordinate 27,629, forward strand.
ATTATAATAAATGTGTATGAGTGTAGAGGCTCAACAATAATCGAAAGGAGAAGTACACATGATTTATTCAAATGAAGTAGAAAAGATGTGCACTGTCGCAAAAGGTCCAAAACACGGTCCTGCACCTATTCCTGAAGAGGGTAAGTGGGTAAAATCCTATGATATTAAGGATATTTCAGGTCTTTCACACGGTATTGGCTGGTGCGCACCTCAGCAGGGTGCTTGCAAGCTCACACTTAATGTTAAAGACGGTATCGTAGAAGAGGCTCTTGTAGAAACAATTGGTTGTTCAGGTATGACTCACTCAGCTGCTATGGCTGCTGAAATTCTCCCTAACAAAACATTACTCGAGTGCCTTAATACTGACCTTGTTTGTGATGCTATCAACACAGCTATGAAAAACATTTTTGAGCAGCTCGTTTACGGCAGAAGCCAGACAGCTTTCTCAGAGGGTGGTCTTCCAATCGGCGCAGGTCTTGAGGACCTCGGTAAGGGACTCCGTTCACAGGTTGGTACAATGTACAGCACAAACGCTAAGGGCGTTCGTTATATGGAAATGGCTGAAGGCTATGTAATCAAGACAGCTCTTGATGAGAACGACGAGGTTTGTGGCTATCAGTTCGTAAAGCTCGGCAAAATGCTCGAGGACATTCGTCACGGTGTAGAGCCAAACGAAGCTTACAAAAACAACATCGGTCAGTACGGTCGTTTTGATAATGCGGCTAAGTACATTGACCCTCGTGAAGAATAATTCGGTAGGAGGACACTATAATGGCAGTTACATTTGAAAGTATGGAAAGAAGAATGCCTAAAATTGAGAAGTGCCTTGCCGAATACGGTATTGCAAGTCTTGAAGAGGCAAGAGAGCTTTGCAACAGCAAGGGTTTTGACGCTTATGACATCGTTAAGGGCGTTCAGCCAATCGCATTTGAAAATGCAGGTTGGGCTTACACACTTGGTTGTGCAGTAGCTATTAAGAAGGGTGTTAAGACAGCAGCAGAGGCTGCCGAGTGCATCGGTATCGGTCTTGAGGCTTTCTGTATCCCGGGTTCAGTTGCTGAGCAGAGAAATGTTGGTCGTGGTCACGGTAACCTCGGCGCAATGCTCCTCAGAGATGAAACAAAGTGCTTTGCATTCCTCGCAGGTCACGAGAGCTTTGCTGCCGCTGAAGGCGCAATCGGTATTGCTCGTAACGCTAACAAGGCAAGAAAAGAGCCACTTAAGGTTATTCTTAACGGTCTTGGCAAGGATGCAGCTTACATCATTTCGAGAATCAACGGCTTTACATATGTAAAGACTCAGTTTGATTACTTCACATCAGAGCTCAAGATCGTTGAAGAGAGAGCTTTCTCAGACGGCGAGAGAGCTGCTGTTCGCTGCTACGGTGCAGACGATGTTCGTGAAGGCGTTGCTATCATGCAGCATGAGAATGTTGGCGTATCTATTACAGGTAACTCAACTAACCCAACTCGTTTCCAGCACCTTGTTGCAGGTACATACAAGAAGTGGGCTATCGAGAACGGCGTTAAGTATTTCTCAGTTGCTTCAGGCGGCGGCACAGGTCGTACACTTCACCCGGATAATATGGGTGCAGGCCCTGCTTCATACGGTCTTACAGACTCAATGGGCAGAATGCATGGTGACGCTCAGTTTGCAGGTTCATCTTCAGTTCCTGCTCACGTTGAGATGATGGGTCTTATCGGTATGGGTAACAACCCAATGGTAGGCGCAACAGTTGCATGTGCAGTTGCAGTTTACGAGGGTTTAAATAAATAAATTACCTTTCGGTTAATGCAATTAGGGAGGTCGCAGAGTTTTTTCTGTGACCTCTCGTTTTGAGTTCGGATTTATACAAAGTATATAACAAGGGGTTATAATATGAGTAATTGGAACACATTTTTAAAGTCTGTACCTGCCGGCGTAATGATCGGCTTGGGCGTTACGGCTTTTATTTCGTCAGAAAACAAGGTATTCGGTTCAATTTTGTTCTGTCTGGGACTTTTTGGTATATGCGCATTCGGCTTTAATCTTTTTACAGGTAAAATCGGATATGTTATCCCTACAAAAAATAATCCGAATTGTCTTATGATTTGGCTCGGCAACCTTGTCGGTTGTCTTATAACAACAGTTCCGCTCAGATTTGCAAGTCCAAAGTACACTGAGGCGGCAAAGGTAATTGCAGAAAACAAACTTTCGCAGAACTTTTTGCAGACATTCATTCTCGGCATTTTTTGCGGTATGATTATGTATATTGTTGTTGAAAATTACAGCACAAACAGCAGTCCGCTGGGTAAATATCTCGGTATTTTTCTCGGTATTCCTGCTTTTATATTTGCAGGCTTCGAGCATAGTATTGCAGATATTTGCTATTTTTCTTATGCAGCGTCATCACTTGAACAGGTTGCGCAGATGTTTGTTTACATATTAATAGTATCGGTTGCAAACGGAGTCGGTTCTGTTATTTTCAGAGCATTTACTGTAATGTATAAGGAAAAAGTTAAAAAATAAAATTTGAATATAACATTTATATGTAAAAATATTCGGTCGGCAGTTGTATAAATTGCCGACCTTTTGCATTTTTATTAAAAAGGTATTGATTTTGATAAAATTTTATGCTATAATTACAAAGTAATTGCAAGCCATATGCATGCAATTAAGTGAGCGGCAGGCCCTGTACGATTGGGGTCTGTGAATCATGTCAGGCGGGGAACCGAGCAGCATTAAGCAGTATTGCCGATGCGATGCAGTAAGTCTGTCGTTCACTTATTTGCATGACGCCGTATAATATTCGGCTGACGGCTTGCATTTTTTATTGAAGAGAGGTGTTTTGTATGTACCGTGTGCTTTACCGCAAGTGGCGACCTGCCGTGTTTACCGATGTTTCGGGACAGGAGCATATTACCTCGACTTTGCAAAACGAGGTTTCGTCCGGCAGACTTAACCACGCTTACCTCTTTACAGGCTCACGAGGAACAGGCAAAACCACCTGCGCAAAAATTCTTGCCAAGGCTGTAAACTGTCTTAATCCGCAAAACGGCAATCCTTGCGGCGAATGTGAAATCTGCAAGGGCATTGATGACGGAAGTATTCTTGATATTGTCGAGATGGACGCCGCATCTAACCGTAAAATTGATGATATTCGTCAGATAATTGACGAGGTACAGTTTAAGCCCGCAAAGTGCAAATACAGGGTGTATATTGTCGATGAGGTACATATGCTTACCACAGAGGCTTTTAACGCTCTTCTTAAAACGCTTGAAGAACCGCCCGAGCATGTAATTTTTATACTTGCCACTACCGAGGTTCACAAGCTGCCGCAGACAATCCGTTCAAGATGTCAGCGATTTGATTTTCACAGAATACCGCCTAAGGCGATAGCAGACAGAGTAGAGTATGTGGTTTCGCAGGAAAATGCAGAGATTACCGAGTCGGCGGCGCTTATGCTTGCATCTGTTGCAGACGGCGCACTTCGTGACGCACTTTCGCTTTTGGACAGTTGTCTTGCCGTAAGTTCTCATATTGATGAGGAAGTAGTCCGCAATGCAGCGGGACTTGTAAGCAAAACATATCTTTTTGAACTTGCAACGGCTATAATTAACAAGAATCCCACAAAGTCGCTTGAGATAATAGACAGGCTGTATTCCGAGTCAAAGGATATGGCAAGGCTTTGTGATGAACTTGTTGAACATTTCAGAGCATTGATGCTTATTAAAACAATCAAAAATCCGAGAGATATTCTGATAATGTCGGACGATGAGTTTGAGCAGGCGGTTACGCAGTCGGATTATCTTTCGCTTGCAGATATAGTTTTCTATATGGATGTGCTTTCAAGGGCATATCAGCGAATGGGCAGGGGAACAGGCGACAGAACAGAGCTTGAGATGGCTCTTGTAAAGCTGTCGGCAACCGAACTTGACGGCACGGTAGAGGCATTGACCGCAAGAGTTACTGCACTTGAAAAAGCGGTAAAGCGTGGAATTACCGTAAATTACGCACAGCCTGCACAGCAGAGCGTACAGGCGGAAGTTGCGCAATCGGCAAGTGTACCGAATACACAGACCGAAGTTGAAGAACCGTTTGCAAAACCCGAACCGGAGCACAAGAAAGCACCTGTTGCAAAGCCTGCACCGGAGGTTAAACCTGTTGTGCAGAGAGCAAGCGTAAATCTTGATGAGCTTTACGACAACGCAGTACCCTTTACAAGGTGGGTAGAGGTGGTAAACAGCTTAAGGTCGGTTTCAAGGTCAATAGCCGCAGCGTTTGCAGGATCAACCGCATATGAAAGCGGAAACTATCTTTTGATTGACACAAACAATGAGCTTGCTTTTGATTTGCTTAGGCAAAACGGCAGAAGAGCAGAGATTAAGTCGGCACTTTTAGAGCTGACGGGCAAAAATTACAGTCTTGGACCTTACAAAAGGTCAACACCTAAAAAAGAAGAAAAAACAGATCCGCTAAACTCTTTGGTGCAAAGCCTTGAGGGCAGCGGAGTGAAAATAACACAAGAATAATTTGTAAATTGAAAGGATGTTTTTAATATGAAAGCAAGATTACCAAAGGGCTACGGCAACGGCGGCGCAAACAATATTCAGCAGCTCGCTCGTCAGGCACAGAAGTTACAGGACGATATGGAGCAGGCATCACAGGAGCTTGAGGCAAAAGAGTATTCAGCTACTTCGGGCGGCGGCGCAGTAAGCGTAACAGTTACAGGTAAGATGGAACTTTCAAAGGTAGAGATTTCTCCTGATGTTGTAGACCCTGAAGATGTAGAAATGCTTTCTGACCTTATTATTGCAGCTGCAAACGAGGCTTTAAGAGCTGCTCATAAGGAAAAGGAAGACACAATGGAAACTATTTCAGGCGGACTTAACATTCCGGGAATGTTCTGATAATGCCTGAATATAATGTAGCTCCGCTTGAAGTATTGGTGGAGCAGTTTGAAAGAATGCCCGGTATCGGCCACAAAACAGCGCAAAGGCTTGCGTATTATGTGCTTAATCTGTCAAAAACAGATGCAGAGGCACTTGCAAAGGCTGTAACCGATGCTCACACAAAAATTCACTATTGCGCAGAGTGTTGTAACCTTACGGACAAAGAGCTCTGCCCTGTATGTGCAAACCCGACAAGGGATAAGTCAGTGATTTGTGTGGTAGAAACTCCCCGTGACGCCTCAGCAATCGAAAAAACACACGAGTACAAGGGTGTGTACCATGTTTTGCATGGCTCAATTTCTCCGCTTAACGGAATCGGCCCTGACAACATTACCATAAAACAGCTTTTGGCAAGATTTAGCGGTGATGATGTTAAAGAGGTCATTATGGCAACGAACCCTACCGTTGAGGGCGACGCAACAGCACTTTATATTTCTAAGCTGTTAAAGCCGCTCGGCGTAAAGGTTACAAGGCTTGCCTATGGTATTCCTGTCGGCGGCGACCTTGAATATGCAGACGAATACACACTTGCAAAGGCTCTTGAAGGCAGGAGTGAAATATAATGGCTTCATTAAAAACAGTAGCGCAGAACAAAAAGGCACATCACGATTATTTTATTGAAGAATCTTTTGAGGCAGGCATTGAGCTTTGCGGAACAGAGGTAAAATCAATCCGTGCAGGCAGAGTAAACCTTAAGGACAGTTGGTGCTCTATAGTTGAGGGCGAAATTTTCATAAACGGAATGCATATTTCTCCCTATGACCACGGCAATATTTTTAATCGTGACCCAATGCGTGTGCGCAAACTGCTTATGCACAAAAAAGAAATCAACCGCCTCTTTGGTATTGTAAAACAGACGGGCTATTCGCTTATACCGATAAGTCTTTATTTTAAAGACAGCAAGGTTAAAGTGCAGGTGGGTCTGTGCAAAGGTAAAAAACTTTACGATAAGAGAGAGGATATGGCAAAACGCTCTGCAAAACGAGATATGGAGCGTGCCATTAAGGAGCAAAACAGATTTTAATTCTAAAAAATCTACACAATTAACATACCGTTGCAGTTTTTCTGTAACGGTATTTATTTTTGCGACAAAACTGTATAAAAATAACACAAATCGTTGACTTTTTGCGCTATTTGAATTAAAATAATATAAATAGCTTAGTGCGTAAAAATACAGCGTTATTGCGTTGTGAAAGGAACTATTTATGAAGTTTAAAAACCTGTTTGTCGGTGATACCGACAATACTTTTATTCAGTTTTTCAGGTATTGCTTTGTAGGCGGTTTTGCCTTTGTTGTTGATTTTGGCGTAATGACATTATTAACCGAGGTGTTCTCGGTTTACCCTGTTGTATCGTCGACAATTTCATTCATTGCCGGACTTGTGGTAAACTACCTGCTCAGTACATTTTGGATATTTAAAAATTCAAAAATAAAAAACAGATTTGCGGAATTTCTTGCCTTTGCACTTATCGGTGTAATCGGTCTCGGAATTAATGCCGCAATTATCTGGCTTTTCCAAAATCCGCTTGCGACAGGTCTTGTGTTTGGCGGTGAATCTGCTGTGGTAAACGGCGAAACAAAGTATTTCTGGCTTTGGGGTATTCAGTATTACCACATCGGCAAGATAGTTTCTACTGTAGTTGTATTTTTATGGAACTTCTGCGGCAGAAAATTTATTTTATTTGATAAGAGCAAAAAATAATTTTGTTACAGATAGAGAGGAAATATAATGAAAAAAGTAATTATTATCGGAGCGGGCCCTGCAGGTATCACAGCGGCAAATGAGCTTTTAAAGGATACAAAAGGCGAATATGATGTTACAATTCTTGAGGAAACAGAGCGTATAGGCGGTATTTCTCAAACGGTACGCTACAACGGCAACCGTATGGACATCGGCGGTCACCGCTTTTTCTCAAAGAGCGACGAGGTAATGAATTGGTGGAGCGAGCTTATGCCTGTACAGGGCAAGCCGTCTTTTGACGATAAAATTCTCGGCAGAGAAAAGCCGCTGGTTGAAAACGGCCCTGACCCCGAAAAGGACGACAAGGTTATTCTTGTGCGTGACAGAGTTTCAAGAATTTACTATAACAAGCACTTCTTTGATTACCCCGTTACAATGTCGGCGGCAACAATTAAAAATATGGGCTTTCTCACCACAATGAAAGCAGGTTTCAGCTATCTTAAATCCGTAATGTTCAAAAAGCCCGAAGATTCTCTTGAGAATTTCTACATTAACCGTTTCGGTAAGGTACTTTATTCAATGTTTTTTGAGGGCTATACAGAAAAGCTGTGGGGCAGACACCCAAGCGAGATTTCGGCAGACTGGGGTTCACAGCGTGTAAAGGGACTTTCAATCAGAGCCGTATTAAAGGATATGTTCTCAAAGGCATTCGGCGGCAAAAAATCATCAAAAGAGGTGGAAACCTCGCTTATTGAGCAGTTCTGGTACCCAAAGTACGGTCCGGGACAGCTTTGGGAGATTGCAACCGACAGAGCGATTGAAAGAGGCGCAAAACTTCTTAAAAATCATAGTGTAAAGAATATTGTATGCAAAGACGGCAAGATTACAGCCGTTATTTGCAATACTCCCGAAGGCGAAAGGACTATTGAGGGCGATATTTTTGTATCGTCAATGCCTGTTAAAGACCTTGTTGCAGGTATGACAGGCGATGAGCCTTCAAAGGAGATTAAGTATATTGCAGAGAATCTTCCTTACAGAGATTTTGTTACGGTCGGACTTCTTGTTAATAAACTTAACCTTAAGAATGAAACCAAGATGAAAACTCTTAACAATATCGTACCCGATTGCTGGATTTATGTTCAGGAAACCAGCGTAAAACTCGGCAGAATTCAGATTTTCAACAACTGGTCGCCGTATATGGTGGAAGACCCGGAAAATACAGTATGGATCGGACTTGAATATTTCTGCGCCGAGGGAGACGATTTCTGGAATTTAAGCGATGAAGAGTGCATTAAGCTTGCTACAAAAGAACTTGAATCAATGGGCGTTATCAGTTCAAGCGAAGTTCTCGACTCTCACCGTGAGAAAATCAAAAAGGCTTATCCCGCTTATTTTGATACTTATGCTCAAATGGACGAGCTTATCAAGTATCTTGATACATACACAAACCTTTACTGCGTCGGCAGAAACGGTCAGCATCGTTACAATAATATGGACCACTCTATGCTTACCGCTATTCGTGCCGCTGAGGCTATAAAGGCAGGCAAAACAGACAAGGGCACAATTTGGAATGTAAATACCGAAAAAGAATACCACGAAACAAAGTAATCGGTTTTGGAGGTAATCTGATGGAATTTAAACCTAACCATTTGGTGCAGGATGAGCACAGCCTTGTAAAAAGGGAAAATCATCCTTGCAACGGTTTTATAAAATTTGTAACTTCACATCCGTACATTGCGGTTGCAATATTGTGCCTTGCAAGCACGTTTATTACAACGAGCACATCATTCGGAAGTCTTTTGCCGATATTTGCGATTGTTCCTATGCTCGTTGTATTATTTGCGGGAGTTCCTGTCGGAATTTATTTCAGTTCAAAAAACACAATCGATGACGACAGCAGAAAAAAGATGGCTTTGTTTATGTCTGTCGCCTCATTTGCAGGTGCGATAGGGCTGTTTTTAATAATACTTATGAAAGGCTCAACGGCTTTTCATATTCTGAATTACGGTTTGCTTGTGTCGGCGCTTGTGCTTATTTACCTTGCCTGTACAGACAGACTGACGGATAAGGCTTTTGTGGTTGTAATTTTTGCACTCGGCTTTGTGTTAAGGCTTGCCTATGTGCTTTATACCGATATTTCGGTAAGACAACACGATGTCGGAAATTTCGATATGGAAATAGGTCATTGCGGATATATAAGATATTTTTACGAAAACTTTAATCTGCCTGATTTTGATGTAAGAAATTACTGGCAGTTCTATCATCCTCCGTTCCACCATATTATAGCGGCATTATGGATGCGTTTGCAGACATTTTTAGGTATAGATTACTATGCTGCGGGCGAAAATGTGCAGATTCTCACACTTTTCTATTCATCAATCTGTATGGTCCTTTCATATAAGATTTTCAGACAATTGGGTTTGAAAGGCAGAGGTCTTGTATGTGCAGTCGCAATAGTGGCTTTCTGCCCCACTTTCTACATAATGGCAGGCAGCGTAAACAACGATATTCTTTCGATTGCCTTTATGCTTGCGGCTGTTTTAAATACGCTTTATTGGTATAAAAATCCGACTTTCCCGAGAATTATGGCAATTTCTCTTTGTGTTGGCTTGGGAATGATGACAAAGCTTTCCGTATGGATGGTAGCACCTGCAATTGCGTTTGTATTTTTATATGTTTTCTTTAAGAATTTAAAGGACTTTAAAAAGTACCTCGTTCAATTTCTGTGCTTTGGCGTTGTGTGTGCACCTCTTGCACTGTGGTGGCAGGTAAGAAATCTTTTGAAATTCGGAGTACCGCTTACCTATGTGCCGGCACTTTCAATTACAAGCGACCAGTATATCGGAAATTTGCCGTATGCAAAAAGACTGTTTGACTTCGGTTTAAATCAGTATGCAAATGTAGGCGATCAGTTTGTCACCTACGGTGCGTCATATAATGAGTACAACCCGCTTGTGGCATTGTTCAAGACATCAATGTTTGACGAACTTATAAATACAAACAATTATCCGAAAATTGCAGGGTTTAACATTATTTTGTTCTGGTCTGCGGTTATTATCGGAATATTCGGATTTGCGGCAATGATTTATGCTTTTTGTAAAAGGAAAAATTCAGCCCTTAACAATGCGCATAAAATATTTATTGCTTTGATATATGCAGTATTCTTTGTATCATATTATATTTTCTGTTTCCAATTCCCATTTGTATGTACAGAAAACATAAGATATGCAGTACCGCTTATAATACTCGGAGCATTCTTTACGGGACTTGCGGTGCAGTGTTTAGGCAAAGCTTCAGACAAAAAATATAAATCTGTTGCAAGAGGAGCAATTTACACTCTTGTAACGGTATTCAGCGTTTCTTCTGTACTTGTTTATTATATAGTAGGAATGCCGTAACAGTATAAAAGCTCTCTTTTGAGGGCTTTTTGATTTGTAACGGATTTGTAACTTCAATAAACAGAGATTTTACCGAGTATGTATTGATTTTCATATTTAATTGGTGTATGATTAGTTAGAATTATAATTGACATATTTTGTCCAATTAATTTTATGAGGTAATAATATGAGGATAGTAATTGTCGGATGCGGTAAAGTCGGCACATCTATAGCGTCCCAGCTTAATGCGGAGGGGCACGACATTGTTGTAGTGGATATTGACCGCAACGCTGTGCAAAATCTTTCTAATTCCCTTGATGTTATGGGAATAGAGGGTAACGGTGCATCGTATGAGGTGCTTGCGGAGGCAGGGGCGGAAAAGGCTGACCTTGTTATTGCGGCGGCGGCTCTCGATGAAGTAAATCTTTATACCTGCCTTATGGCAAAAGCTGCGGGTACAACACACACTATAGCAAGAGTAAGAAATCCGCAATATGCGGCGGATATTCACCGTGTTAAAGATACTCTCGGTCTTTCAATGTCTATCAATCCGGAGCTTACGGCGGCAAAAGAAATGAGCAGACTTCTCAGATTTTCGGGTGCTCTTGAAATCGACACTTTTTCCAGAGGCTCGGTTGAACTTATAAAAGTCGCTCTTCCCGAGAATTCTTCAATAGCGAATAAAAAGATAAGCCAGATTGATATTTTAAAAGGTAAAGTCAGAATTTGCCTTGTCGAAAGAGGTGACGAGGTATTTATTCCTAACGGTGACTTTGTGCTGCTTGGTGGTGACAGAATTTCTGTTGCGTCAAAGGCCGATGTGGCGGCAAAATTCTTTAAGCGTATCAGCGTATCAATCGGTAAAAGCCGAGATGTGATTTTGCTTGGTGGAGGTAAGATTTCGTTCTATCTTGCAAAAAACCTTATTGCTTCGGGTGCAAGCGTAAAAATTATTGAAAAAAATTCTGATCGCTGTTGGGAACTTACAAACATACTTCCCGAGGCCGTTGTTATTCAAGGTGACTGTATGGATCAGGATCTTCTCTTAAGCGAAGGTGTTGAACACGCCGACGGTGTGGCTGCACTTATGGACTATGATGAAGAGAATATCCTTATTTCTCTTTATATTCAGAGCGTGTCAAAGGCAAAGGTTATTACTAAGGTAAATAATACTTCTTTTGACTCTATTCTTCACGGCTTGAAAATAAAAACAATTATTCACCCTAAAAATCTTACGGGCGAGTATATTGCAAGTTATATCCGTGCAATGCAGAATTCACTCGGCAGTAATGTAGAAACATTGTACAAACTCAATGATGACGCTGTAGAGGCGCTTGAATTCAGAGTGCGCAGTACATCAAGAGTAACGGGTATTCCTTTGCAGGAACTTAATTTAAAAGATAACTTGCAGGTTATCAGCATTAATCGTCACGGAAAAATTATACTTCCGCAAGGCAGCGATAAAATTATGTGTGACGATACCGTAGTTGTAATTACTAAGCATAAAGGCCTTAGCGACCTTGATGATATTTTAAAGCATTGAGGTTAAATAACTATGAATAAACGAAGTATTATTTATATTTTGGGTTGGGTGCTTATAGTTGATGCCGTTGCAATGCAGATAGGCACAATTACATCTTTAATTTACGGTGAAAAAGAGGCGTGGTATTTTGTGCTTACCGGTGTTGTAAGCGCAATACTCGGTGTACTTGCTATAAAGGTTAAAAAGCCTAAAAATATGGTGCTTTACCAAAAAGCAGGTTTTGCATCAACGGCGCTTAGTTGGATTTTGCTTTCGCTTGTAGGCTGTATGCCGTTTTGGCTTAGCGGAGAAATCCCGTCTTTTATAGATGCTTTTTACGAAACCGTATCGGGCATCACTACAACCGGCGCAACAATTCTCAATGATGTAGAGGCGCTTAGCAAAGGTATGCTTATGTGGAGAAGTTTTCTTCACTGGTTAGGCGGTATGGGTGTTATCGTCTTTTTGCTCGCAATAATCCCTAAACTCGGCGGACAGCAGAATATTTTTCTTATGAAAGCAGAAAGCCCCGGTCCGATTATCGGCAAGGCAGTGCCACGAATGAGAAATTATGCCACTATGCTCTACGGCATTTATATTACTCTTACCGCACTTGAGTTTATTTTGCTATTGTTTGGCGGACTTAATGTATTTGAGGCGATAAACACGAGCTTTTCAACCGCAGGTACAGGCGGTTTCGGTATTTACAACAGCAACGCAGCGGCTTTTGACAGCTACTATGTGCAAATGGTAATCGCTGTATTTATGCTTTTGTTCGGTGTGAATTTCTCAGTTTATCTTTGCCTTATCGCAAGAAAATTTAAGCAGTCGCTTAAATTTGAGGAATTGTGGATATACCTCGGAATAGTAGCGGTTTCAACTGCAATTATTGCGTTTAATATCAGCTCTATTTACAAGCCGTATGACGCTTTTCATCAGAGCTTTTTCTATGTGACCTCTATTATTTCAACAACAGGTTTTGGACTTACAGATGTGAACAAATGGCCTGAACTTTCCAAAACCATTATTATAATTCTTACATTCATAGGTGCGTCGGCAGGCAGTACGGGCGGCGGATTTAAAATTTCCCGTATTATCCTGCTTTTTAAGGAGGTAAGAAAGGAATTTTCTCTCCTTGTACACCCACGAAATGTTAAACTCGTAAAAATGGACGGCAAGGCAGTAAATCACGATATTATGCGTACCACTTCAATGTATTTGGTGCTTTATATAGGTGTGTTTGCCATTAGCTTTTTGCTTGTTTCCATAGACAATATGGACTTTACAACAAGTTTTACGGCGGTAGCGGCAAATCTTAACAATACGGGCCCGGGCCTTGGTGCTGTTGGCCCTGTAGGAAATTATGCCGATTTCAGCATTTTGTCAAAGATAGTATTTATTTTCGATATGCTGGCAGGCAGACTTGAGATTTACCCGCTCTTGCTCCTTTTTGCACCGTCTGCATGGAAAAAATCGTAATATTTAACCACCTCACAGCAAATAATAGTTGTGAGGTGATTTTTTAATGTCAGAGGCAATTAACATAGCCGCCCAAAAGACAGCAAAGCAAAAAAGGATAAAATTTACATTTTATCAGAAAATATTTTTTCTGTATTTTTTAAATATTACAGATTGGATATGCACCGAGGCTTTGCTTGCAAGCGGATGTTTTGCAGAGGCAAATCCTGTAATGCAGCCTGTACTGAATAATTTTTGGCAAACCGTCATAATTAAAGGAGTGATTCCTCTTGCGGTCATTTTGGTGTGCTGTCTGGTGAATAAATGGGCAAATGCAGGCGACAGTCGTGTAATAAACATAATGCTGTATGTGGGCATTTCTATATACATGCTCGTAAATCTTTGGCATATTTTCAATTTTGTATTGCTCTTTTTCGTATTTTAATGTAAAATAATAAAGTATGAGTAAAAATGGAGGTGTTGTTTTTGCCCGCTTTATCAGTAAGTAATCTTACAATGACATTTATAGAGAGAAACCTGTTTACCGATGTATCGTTTGAAGTGGAGTCGAGAGATAAAATCGGCTTTATCGGTGCAAACGGCGTGGGCAAAACAACTCTCTTTAAAATATTGGACGGTGAAATTTCACCTACCTCGGGCAATGTTGTATTTGCAAAGGATACCGTTGTCGGCTATATGGAACAGCACGCCTGCAACAATCCGAGAATAAGCATCTATAACGAGCTTTTGTCGGTGTTTGATTATCTCACCGATATGGAGCAGGAGATAGCCGAGGTAACTAACGCAATAGAAAATAAGGACGGCGACCTAAATGCGCTTGTAGAGCGACAGACAAGGCTTATTGACGAGTTTGAAAGGCTCGGCGGACTTACATACAAAAGCCGCACACGCTCGGCATTGCTCGGACTTGGATTTATGGAATCCGAGCTTGATATGCCTGTCGGTAATTTAAGCGGCGGTCAGCGCTCAAAACTCAGCCTTGCAAAGCTGTTGCTTTCTAAGAGCAATTTTCTTTTGCTCGATGAGCCGACAAACCACCTTGATATAAGCGCAGTAAATTGGCTTGAGAGCTTTTTGCGTGATTTTAAGGGCGCAATGATAATCATTAGCCATGACCGATATTTTCTTGATAATGTAACGAATAAGACGATTGAACTTGAGCATTGCAAAACAATGTGCTACAAGGGTTCGTATTCCGAATTTATTAAGAAAAAAGAGGCATATAACGAGTCTTTAAAGAATAAATATGAGAATGACTTGAGCGAGATAAAGCGAATCGAAGGCATTGTTGAACAGCAAAAGCGCTGGGGCAGAGAGAGAAACTTTATCACCGCCGCAAGCAAGCAGAAAGAGGCAGACCGCATAAAGGCTCAGCTTGTTAAACCCGAAAGCGAGCTTGATACCGTTAAAATGCACTTTACTCCGAAGATTGAGAGCGGCAACGATGTTTTGATGTGCAGTAATCTTTCTAAAGCCTTTGGTGATAAAAAGCTGTTTTCTGATGTAAACATACATATCAGAAAGGGCGAAAAGGTGTTTATCCTCGGCGGAAACGGTTGCGGAAAAACAACCCTGTTTAGAATTTTGACAGGAAAATGTCCGCAAGATACAGGCGAATATGAATATGGCACAAATGTTACTGTGGGATATTTTGACCAGTTACAGCAAAATCTCAATTTGGAGAATACAGCCGTAGACGAAATATGGGATACTTTCCCACAAATGACGCAAACCGAGGTAAGAAGTGCGCTTGCCTCATTCCTTTTCAGAGGGGACGAGGTGTTTAAACCGCTTTCAAAGATGAGCGGCGGCGAAAGAGCAAGAATTTCTCTTGCAAAACTTATGCTCAAGGGCAGTAATTTCCTTTTGCTTGACGAGCCGACAAACCACCTTGACTCAGCATCAAGAGAAGAACTTGAAAAAACGCTTGCCGATTATAGCGGCACTTTGCTTATAATCAGTCATGACCGTTACTTTATCAATAAACTTGCCGACAGAGTGCTTGTGCTCGATAAAAACGGTATAACCGAATATCTCGGCAACTATGATTATTATGTTGAGCATATAAGAACAGAGCAGACAGAGGCTAAAGCAGAGGTTGCGGTAAAGAAAGAAAAACCGCAGAATGATTATTTCCTGCAAAAGCAAAGACAGAGCGAGGAGCGAAAAAGACAGACAAGACTTAAAAAGGCAGAAGAGGCTATTGAAAGACTTGACGAAGAGATTGCTCAAACTCAGGAGTTGCTTTCAAGCGAAGATGTAGCGGCAGATTACGAAAAGCTGATTGAACTTACCAAAAAGCTTGAGGATCTCCAAAACGAGCAGGAAGAGCAGTACGCAATTTGGGAAGAACTCTCTGATTGATTGTATTTGATAATAAAAAACAGCCGTATGAAAAATGCGGCTTATATCCATCCGTGGCGCAATTGGATAACGCAACAGATTCCGATTCTGGAGAGTGGGGGTTCAAATCCCTTCGGGTGGGCCAAAAAAATAAAAGACACCATAGTTGTGGTGTCTTTTGCTTTTTTGTAACACAAAGAAATCTAAGGGATTTGAAGCCGACCGTAAAGAAAACAGTCCGGTGGACTGTTTTTAGGGAGGAGCGTTGATGAAAGTTTGACTGTGAACAAGCCGCAGTAGGCGAGGTGGAAAGTAGAAAAAACGCAAAAAGTACTTCGGGTGGGCAAAAAAATAAAAGACACCATAGTTGTGGTGTCTTTTGCTTTTTTGTAACACAAAGAAATCTAAGGGATTTGAAGCCGACCGTAAAGAAAACAGTCCGGTGGACTGTTTTTAGGGAGGAGCGTTGATGAAAGTTTGACTGTGAACAAGCCGCAGTAGGC
>NZ_QSTA01000015.1 GCF_003438075.1 Eubacterium sp. OM08-24
TTTGCTGTTTCAGAATCAAGTCTGCCCTCTCTGCTCCACTTTGTCTGGAGAATTTTTGGGATACCTACTTTAGAAGCCTGTTCTGTTTTAAAGTCAGGAAGACCCGCAAGAGATCTTGTGAGGTCACTGCCGCCACCTTCTGTATAACCTGCTACACCGCAACGAATCCAATCAGGACCCCACCAGTTAGCCCAGTCTTCTGCATTTGTATTGTAGTCGATAAAGCTGTGATATGTTTTGTTGTTAACATTCTTATGTGAATAGTATGAGTCTTCCCAGCCCGGTGCTACTGTGCCGTAACCATACTCTGCCATATCGTAAAGTGAGTTGTAACCTGAGTGGTTCATTACGATATCCATAATAACTCTGATGCCGTGCTCGTGAGCTGTGTCAACAAGAGTTTCAAACTCCTCGGCAGTACCGAAGTTTGCATCTGTCTGTGTGTAGTCGAGAACATAGTAGCCGTGGTATGAATAGTGAGCGTAACTTGGATTACCGTCGCTGCCTACCACATAACCGTGTGTCTGCTCATACGGAGCGGAAATCCAGATTGCGTTTACACCGAGGTTATTGAAATAACCCTCTTCGATAGACTGTGTAACACCGGCAAAGTCGCCGCCGTGGAAGGTAGCTCTGTCATCAATGTTAGAAACAACCTTACCGCTCTGGTCAAGACCTCTGTTGTATGAGTGGTCGTTTGATGTGTTTCCGTTTCTGAAACGGTCGGTTAAGAGAAAGTAAACCGATGCATTGTCCCAAGAAAAGTTATCTTTGCTCTTTGTTGTAGAAGCAGATACTGTTTCTGTAGTATCAACGGTAGCAGCACTTGCCACTGTTGAGAATGCAAAGGTTGTGCTTGACATAACGGTGCAAAGTGCAATTGCAACGCTTGTCGCTTTTAGCATTCCGTGCTTGTTCATTAGTTTAATTACTCCTTTCAAAATTAATTTAAAGGGCAATCTGCCCTATTTTTGAATTTCTGTCATAAATAATATTATCACATAATTATCACAATTACCATAATTTTATTAATTAAAAAATAAATACGGCAACATTTACAAATAGTTTGAGCTGTTTATGTGTATTATGCCTTATGCTTTGTAAAATTTAACGGAGCCGACTATGCTTATACAGTGCTTTATGTAAGGTCAAAAAAAGCAAAGGAACCCGACATAACAATCGGATTCCTTTTGAAAAAATATATTATTTATCGCCCGACTTAGTGATTAAGCCTGCAATCAAGCCAAAGAATATTGCCGCCGCAATGCCTGCCGCCGCACTTTTTAGTCCGCCTGTAAGAACACCGAGAGCGCCGTCTGCGGCAAGTCCCTCTTTTACACCCTGACTCATCAAAAAACCAAAGCCGCTTATAGGTACAGATGCGCCTGCGCCCGCAAACTCGGCGAAGGGTTCGTAAAGTCCGACTGCACCCAAAATCACACCTGCCACCACAAAGCCTGTAAGTATTCGGGCGGGAGTAAGTTTTGTTTTGTCAATTAAAATCTGACCGATTACGCAAATAAGTCCGCCTGTCCAAAAAGCATTTATATAATCCATAACTATTCCTCTTTATAATATTTATTACCTTTAGTTTTTAACCGATTAGCAAATTTTATTCTGATATGTGACGAAAAAATGAAAATTTGTGTAGCAACTATAATTTTTCATAAAAAATATACACAAAGCCGATTTTATATAGTATAATGTAAAATGTTGTATTATGGCTCTGCGAAAGCACAGAGTAAACAATACGCTTACTATTATTAAGGAGTGAACAAGTCACATGGTTGAGGTTAAAAACCTTACAAAAAACTACGGCAACATCAGGGCTGTTGACAACATCAGCTTTACTGTTGGCGAGGGCGAAATCCTCGGATTTCTTGGCCCGAACGGTGCCGGAAAATCTACCACTATGAATATGATAACGGGGTATATTTCTTCCACATCGGGCACTGTAAAAATTGACGGAAAGGAAATTCTCGAAAATCCGAAAGAGGCTAAATCCAAAATCGGTTATCTTCCCGAAATTCCGCCGCTCTACACTGATATGTCAGTGAAAAAGTATCTTGAATTTATGTTTGACCTCAAAAAGGTCAAGCTCCCCAAAAAGGAACACATTGAAGAGGTTATGCGACTTGTTCGTATTACTGAGCAGGCAGACAGAATCATTAAAAACCTTTCAAAAGGTTATCGCCAGCGTGTAGGCTTTGCTCAGGCTTTACTCGGCAATCCGCCTGTACTTATTCTTGACGAGCCGACTGTCGGTCTTGACCCTAAGCAGATTATTGAAATCAGAAAGCTGATTAAGAGTCTCGGCAAAAAGCATACTATTATATTCTCATCTCATGTGCTGTCGGAAATCTCCGCAACCTGTGACAGAATCCTTGTTATTTCAAACGGCAAGATTGTTGCCGATGCAAAGGCAGATGAGCTTTCTTCTTCAACAGCAGGCGAGGAAAAGCTCGCACTCGTGGTTGAGGGTACTTCTTCAGACATTATTTCGGCAATCAAAAATATTCCTGCGGTTATTCGTGTAAATAAAATTTCCGATAAAAGCGGTAATTCGGCTAAATATATGGTTGAGTACGAAAATGAGCATGACATTCGCCGTGATGTGTTCAACGCAATGTCAAGAATAAATTGCCCTATTCTCGATATGCAGTCGGGCAACGAAACACTTGAGGAAATGTTCCTCAAGCTAACTACTAACGGCAATTATGACGCAGTCGGAGGTAAAAAATAATGGTTGCAATCTTAAAGCGAGAGCTTTCTTCTTATTTTAATTCAGCCGTTGCCTATGTTGTAATGGCGGTGTATTTTCTGTTTTCGGGATTGTTTTTCAGTATGATATGTATTGAAAACGACTCCGCAAGCCTTACATATGTATTTGGCAATATGTTCATTATCATTCTTTTTGTTATTCCTATTATAACAATGAAAACCTTTTCGGAGGAAAAGCGTCAGCGCACAGACCAGGCACTTCTCACATCACCTACAAGCCTGTTTGAAATTGTAATGGGCAAGTTCCTCGGCGCATTTATCCTCTTTGCACTCTGCTCACTTATCTTTGTAGTGTATGCACTTGTAATTTCATTCTTCACAACTCCCGACTGGGCGGTTGTACTCTGCACATACTTTGGACTTCTTCTTTTGGGCGCAGCGCTTATTGCGATTGATGTTTTCATCTCTGTTCTCACAGAAAGTATGATTATCTCTGCTGTTGCAGGTATGGGCGTAGGCTTGCTCATCTATATGCTCAGCAATCTTTCAAGCTACATTACAGTTGACTGGATTGCAACTATTGTAAAAAAGATTGATTTTCTTACATACTACACAAACTTCACATACGGTATGCTTAACCTTACCGATATTGTATTCTTTTTGAGTGTTACGGGATTGTTCTTGTTCTTTACCGCTCGTGTACTCGAAAAAAGACGCTGGAGCTAAGGAGGTAAAGAGCAATGAGCGAATTTAAAAAAGACACTGCGGCAGAAAACACTGCCGAGGTAAAAAACGAAAATGCCGATGCTAAATCGACAAATCCGAAAAAAGCCGACAAACCTAAGAAAGACAAGAAAAAAGGCGGATTAAAGGCTTTCTTAAAATCAAGAAAAGCACGCCACGGCTCGGTTGCGATTGCCGTAGTAGCGGTTGTAATCGCACTTGTGGTTGTTCTCAATATTATAGTTTCACTACTCGTAAACAGATTCCCGAATATGGTAATCGACTTTACAAAGGAGTCTTCTTTTGCACTTGAAAACGACACCGTAGACTATGTATCTCATATTGACAAGGACATTACAATTACAGTTCTTGCCACAGAGGAAAAGTTTGAGGCGTCGGGCAACTACTACATTCAGGCTAACAAGCTCCTTGAAAAAATGGAGAGTGCCTCAAACGGCAAAATCAAGCTCAAGTATGTTGACCTTTCAAGCAACCCGTCAATCGCACAGAAATACACAGATGCAGACTGGACAAAGAACTCAAATATGATGATTGTTGAGTGCGGCGACCAGTACAGAGTGCTTACTATTGACGATTGCTTTGAATACGACAAGAATTACTACGCACAGTACGGCTCTTACTATGTAACATCTTCACTTGTAGAGCAGGGTGTTGTTACAGCTATCCTCAATGTTACCACAGACGACAAGGTAATTGTTGATATGATTACAGGTAATCAGGAGCAGGACAGCACAGCTATCAAAACACTTCTTCAAAACAACGCATATCAGGTAAACGAGGTTACTCTTGCAACAGGCGACCTCGACAATGATGCCAAGTTTGCTATTCTCTATGCGCCGTCGGTTGACCTTGACGAGGGCGCAGTGGAAAAGCTTTCAAAGTGGCTCGACAATGATGGCAAGTACGGCAGAAACCTTATTTACATTCCTACCGAAAACAGCATTGAAACTCCGAACCTTGACAGTCTCTTAAACGAGTGGGGTATGCAGGTAAATGACGGCTATGTATATGAAACAAGCACAGACCGCCTTGTAAGCAACACCTCGCCGTTCATCTTCACTGTTGACTACACAGACTACTACACAAAAGGACTTAAAAATCCTAACATTCCTGTTGTTACACTCTTCTCAAGAGCTATCACACTTTCAGACACAAGTGTGGCACACGCACTTCTTACAACTTCAAATTCGGCAGGTATTCGTCCTACTGATGCTGACGAAAATTGGAACTACAAGGACAATCTCACAAACGAGGCTGTAAACATAGCCGCCGAGGGTGTTAAGTCAAACACAGACAATTCTTCTTCAAAGGTAGTTGTATTCGGTTCATACTCAATGTTTACTTCAGACATTATGTCTTACAACAGCTTTAACAACTCAGGCTACCTTATGAACACAATCAACACCCTTGCAAACAAGGATGACGCAGGCATTACCATTGAGAGCAAGTCAATGAACAATGCAGAGCTTGGCATTACAGACGCTACAACAAAGAACACTCTCTTTGTAATATTTGTTGTATTAGTTCCTGTTGCCGTACTTGTAACAGGCATTGTAATGTGGCTGCGCAGGAGGAATAAATAATGAAAAAGAATGTAAAACTTCTCATCATCATTGCTATTGCGGCGGTAGTGCTTGTAGGCGTTATGCTGCTGCTCATATTCCTGCCAAAAGCGGGTGACGATGCCGATCCGATGGACAGCATTGATAAGGGTATTGATATGTCAACCTCGGTTGATGAAAACGGAATGCACCAGGCAAAAATCAATACCAACGATAAGGGCGAAATTGAAAACAACAGCTACGGCACATTGCTTGAATATGTACCGGCAAAAATTTCAACAATCAATGTTGAAAACACCTCCGGCACAATGGAAATAAAGTCTGAAACTCCGGTTGACGATAACGGCAAAACAGAAAAAACCGTATATACACTTGTAGGATTTGAGGACTTCTCATTGCAGACAGGATTTCCTGATGCAATCGCAAACGATGCGGCGGCGCTTGACTTCAGCAAGGTAATAAGCCTTGATGGCGCAAAGGCATCAGAATGCGGTTTTGACAGTCCAAAGGCAACAGTTCTCGTTACCTACACAGACAATACAAAGGCAAAAATTATTGTGGGCGGTGACGCACCGTCATCGGCAGGAACATATGTAAAGTTTGGCACATCCGACACAATCTACCTTGTAGGGAGTGACGCAGTCGATTCGTTCTCATACAGCCTTACAGATATGTTCTCAAAGGCAATTAACGACGCAGCATCAAACACAGATAATTCGCAGTACAGCAAAATTACACTTTCGGGCAAGAACTTCCCACAAAGTGTAGTGCTTGAACCTAACAATGACGGCAAAAACTCGGCAACAACAGTTATCACATCACCTAAAAAGACCTATGCAAACGAAGATGCAAGCAGTAAGGTTTCGGGTGCAATCAGAGGCTTGTTTGCCGAATCTGTAAAAATGGTAAATCCGTCAGACGCACAGCTCAAGGAGCTTGGACTCAGCGACCCGTATGCAGCTATTGAGGCGGTATATCCCGACACAACAGTAAGCCTTATTGCATCTAAGCCTGACAGCTCAGGCAAAGTAAACATTATGCCAAAGGGCGGAAAAGTTGTATATACAATGGCATCTGCAAATCTTCCATGGGTAGATATGAGCTACGAAAAGCTCACTTCGGAGTATGTACTTCACCCACTTATGTCGGCGGTATCAACCCTTACAATTAATAACGGTTCTGACACTTATACATTTGATATAAGTACAAAGGAAACCACCACAACAAACGAGGACGGCGAGGAGTCAACCTCAACTACTACCACAGTAGTATATAAGGATAACGAGCTTAACTCATCGTACTTCTCAACATTCTTCCAGAACCTCACATTGCTTACAAAGAGCGACACAACGGCCGACAAGCCAAGCGGCAACGCAGTATTTACCGCCGAATATAAATATTCAGACGGCAGTACAGATACCGTTAAATTCTATAATGCAGACGGAAACAAATATCTTGCAGAGGTAAACGGCGAAAGCGTAGGACACCTTTACAAGACAAATCCAAGCAAGCTGATAGAACAGGTTAAAACAGTTGCAAATAATAAAGAAGTTACAGACTTTGCGGCATAATTAACCTAACTTAATTAATAATTAATTTAAACCTGCCCGATTCAGTTAATTCTGACTCGGGCAGGTTTTTGTTTAGCACACAAAGTTTAGTTTAATGAATTTAAAATTCAGGTCAAGCCTTTTTAAAGGCTTGCGGGTTTGGGCAGAGCCCATAAAAAGTTTCTCTTACATCAAATTATCGGGCGCAAACAGCTTTGCTGTTTGCGTGCTAAGACAATGTTTTGAAAACAGGCGATAGCCTTAAAAAGGGGAATAGATAAAATAATGTGCCGTCATTGCGTAGCAATGACGGCACAAATTATAGGGAGTATCTTTTCTATGTTGCTGTCGCATTGGCATTAACATAATGGTGATAGCCTAAAAATGCGATAGCAATAAAGGAAAAGCAACGCTACTGCGACTACTAATTTGCCACTTATTAAGGGCAAATTAGCCACACACGCAAACTTTTACATCCTTTAAAATATCTTTTCTCTACTGATACTCAGGTGTAACTTTCTTGCTCTCTGCCACTCATTAGTCTTAACTTTTGTTTTCTAATAAAGTCTTGAGTAATATAAAGTTTAGTTATCCTATGATATAAATTCAACTGTTTGTTTTTTATTAAAAATCAGTGTATTTTTATTATTTTATGGGCTCTGCCCAAACCCGCAACCCTTTAAAAAGGGTTGACCTAAATTTTAGATTTATGAATGGTTAGTCTGATTTTCCCCACCCCGTCACTGCAAAACAGCAAACAAAAACCCGATTATAGCCTTTGCTACAATCGGGTATCTTAATACTTTTCTAAATCAGCTTACCGCTTTTTTATACAGCTTTTTATAAACCAAGAACAATGCCACCGATACTATTAAAAAGAACAGTGAGCACGCAAGCACGCACATTATAATGTTATTTGCACACGATACAAACAGCATATATGTTGCTCTTGACGCTATGTTAAAGGTTTCAATCTTCTTTGACAACAAAATTACTATCGGCAATACCAACGTTGTCAAAAATGTGGCGGCTGATGCATAATAAATATGGCGCACTGCCCTATGTTTCCATTTTGTTGACAATACAAATATTACGCAAATCAGCGCCGAAAGCACTGCACATATTGCAATTACAAACGGCAACAGCTTTTTAACATTCTGAAATCTGCCCGCTAATGTTCCGAAAAACGGCAATTCCAGCGACTGCTTATAAATTTTAGCCGCCTCTTTTATAAGGTATTCCCTGTTTTCGCTCGAAACACTGTCGGCGCTTATGCCCTTTTGCTCTATATAATCGTCAAGCGCTGTATTAAACGCCTGTTTAAAAGCTGTTTTATCAATCACACTGCCCTCGCCCGAATAATAATCATGTATATACTTTTCAGTATCCTCGTGAATCATTATTTCATCAAGCAAGCCGTTGAAAAAGTCCTCTTCAAGTCCGCTTGCATAACCGAGGTCGGTCAAACTGCTTGTTATCTCGTCCTTTTTCTCGGTTATGTAATTGCAGGTGTTCATATTGTCAAGCATAAAGCTGTCATTAAACAGTGTGAACTGCAGCGAAACAGCATACGCAAGCACTGTTAAAAGCACCGCAAGCACAAGTGAAAGCAATATATTAACTATCTTTTTAACTGTTGACATACTCAGCCCTCCTTTGATGTTTTATCAATCTGAGGACCTGAAACATATTTTGCATACACAAAAAATCTCTGATCTGTAAGACCAAGCTCGTCAAACGGATAACAGGTATACATTATGAGATTTTCTTCATTTGCGCTTAAATCATACGCAGAGGTGTCTGTCGCTTTCTTTACAGCCGTATCGGTAATTTCGTATGTGTAATTGCCGTAGCTTGTCTTAATGGTAACAGTCTGCCCTGCCTTAGCGTTTTTAAGTCCGTTAAAATATGTATTGTTGTGTCCGGCAACAAGAATTGTTTTTCCGTAACCCGGTATAAAACTGCCGTTATATATGCCTACGCCGTTTCGCAGTGCAACATTTCCGTCGCCGAAGAAAAGGTTATTGTCAATAGAGCAATCCTCTATGATAAGTTCGCCGAACTGCTCACCTGTCTTTGGGTATTGGATTTCACTTATAAGCAGTTTATTACTTGAATCGGTTTCATTTTTGTTTTCTGACACCGGCACAAATATATTGTTATATTCTGTGGAATAATCTCTTGCAGAGTCCGAAAACATAAGACCTGCTGCCGAAATTAAAGAAGATGACGGCATAAGTACAAGGTAGCCTAAAAGATAAATTACCACAAAAAATATAGAGGGAAGAATTAAAAAACCCTTCCCACCAATTTTTTTATGCCTGTGTCTGGTATTTTTCATATCAGACATTTACAATCAAGCTCTTTCTCTTTTTTTAACAGAAAGAACAACTGTAGCACCTGCTGCAAGAGCAACTGCTGCGCCTGCAACTGTAGCAACAGCGAATGTGTTTACATTAGCGCCTGTTGTAGCAATAGCATTGCTTGTAGTTGTTGTGTTACCCTTACTGTCAGTTGTAACCTTTGTGCTAACAATTGCGTTGCCGTTCTTGTCAGTAGCTGAAACAGTCTTAGTTGCCTTGTCGTAAGAAACTGTAACACCGATTACATTAGCAGCCTTCTGACCATAAGTGAAGAGCTCCTGCTTCTGAGCTTTGTTAAGATCCTTAACAGTTGAAGCACCCTGTGACTTAAGGTAATCTACAGCATCATTGATGTCCGCAATAATCTCCTTAGATTCTGCGTCTGTCATGTCAATAGTGTTGAAGTAGTTTTCAGCCTGGTTGAGCATCTCATCAGCATTAGAAACAAAACCACCGTTGTAGCTTGTGTTTACTTCTGAAAGCTTGTCAAGTACAGCCTGTTCTGCACTGTTGATACCAGCGGCAAAAGCCGGCACAGTAGCCATAGCAATAACTGTTGCTGATGCAAGGATTGCAGATAACTTTTTCATTATTTATACCGCCTCTCTAAAGTATTTAGCAAATCTTTGAACAAAATTATATATATGAAATTTTGCCCAATTATCTACTTTATAAAATATTGTACCACAATAATTCTTTTTTGTAAATACTTAGCTCTAAAATTATGTCGATTTTTAGTTTTTTATACTAAACACTCACAAACAGTTTTATTTACATTTATATTTTTGTGATTATTCACGAACTTTTTTATCTGACATACATTCAACAAGAACCGCTTTTTGTGCATGAAGTCTGTTTTCTGCCTCTTCAAAGATTTCATTAGCATGCTCTTCAAATACATCGGCAGTGATTTCTTCGCCACGGTGAGCAGGTAAGCAGTGAAGAACCATACACTCCGGATTTGTAACAGACATAAGCTCTTTGTTTACCTGATAGCCGGCAAATGCCTGTTCACGAATCTTCTTCTCCTCTTCCTGTCCCATAGATGCCCAAACATCTGTATAAACAACATCAGCGTTCTTTGCAGCCTCCATCGGGTCTTCAACAATTTCAAATTTGCCGTTGCCGTACTTTTTACCGAATTCAATAATGTGTTCAGGCGGCATATATCCCTTTGGGCAAGCTGCAGAGAAAGACATACCTGTGCTGAGTGCGCCGACAATGAGAGAGTTCATCATATTGTTGCCGTCACCGATAAAGCACATTTTAAGTCCCTCAAGTTTACCCTTAAACTCACGGATAGTCATAAGGTCTGCGAGCACCTGACATGGGTGGCAGTAGTCTGTAAGACCGTTGATAATCGGAATAGAGCCGTACTCGGCGAGAGCCTCAACCTCTTCCTGCTTAAATGTTCTGATCATAATACCGTCAAGAAAACGAGAGAGAACTCTTGCTGTATCCTGAACGGGCTCGCCTCTGCCGATCTGTAAGTCATTGGATGAAAGGAAGAGCGGATAACCGCCGAGCTGTGTCATACCAACCTCAAAAGATACTCTTGTTCTTGTGCTTGACTTCTCAAAAATCATACCAAGAGTTTTGCCGGCAAGAATTTTGTGCTCAATGCCGTGTTTCTGCTCATATTTAAGCTGGTCGGCAAGGTTAAGTGTATTGATGATTTCATCTGTTGACCAGTCTTCAAGTTTAAGTAAATGCTTCATTTTAATTCTCCTCTAATGTTTTTTCAAGAATACTGAGTGCAAGGTCGATTTCTTCCTTTGTAATGTTGAGCGGCGGCAACATTCTTAAAAGCGACTTTGCGGTAATAATAATAAGTCCATTTTCAACGCATTTTGCCGCAATGTCGTGAGCGTCGCCGTTTTCAAGCTCAATGCCAATCATAAGTCCCATTCTGCGAACAGCCTTTACGCCGTCCATTTTCAGGACTTTTTCTTCTATATATTTACCCTTTGACTCAACCTCGGAAAGGAACTCCGGCTTTGAAATTTTATCAAGCACATAGTTTGCGCCTGCGCAAACAACAGGGTTTGCACCGAATGTTGTGCCATGAGTCGAAGGTGACATTACATCTTTGAGCTTTTCGCCGCAAACGCATAAGCCGATCGGAAGTCCGCCGCCAATGCCCTTTGCAACGGTAAAAATATCAGGTTTTACATCAAAATTTTGGAAAGCGAACAGCTTGCCTGTTCTGCCTGCGCCTGTCTGTACCTCGTCAACGATAACCAAAATATCCTTTTCGTTGCAGAATTTAACAAGGCTCTGCACATAATCTTTGTCAAGAATATTTACACCGCCCTCGCCCTGAATAAGCTCAAGCATAACCGCACAGGTTTTGTCGGTTACGGCATTTTCAAGTGCGTTCATATCGTTTGCGTCTACATAAGAAAATCCCTGAGTAAACGGGAAAAAGTAGTTGTGAAACACATCTTGTCCCGTTGCGGAAAGAGTGGTTACTGTTCTGCCATGGAAAGAATTGTTGAGTGTAATAATTTCGTTGCGCTCAGCACCGTATTTATCAAAGCTGTATTTTCTCGCAACCTTAATTGCGCACTCGTTAGCCTCAGCGCCGCTGTTGCCAAAGCAAACCTTTGAAAAGCCTGTAAGTGTGCAGAGTTTTTCGGCAAGATTACTTGCCTGCGGACAATAAAAATAGTTTGACATATGCTGAATTGTGTTAGCCTGCTCGCTGACTGCCTTTACCCAGCCGTCCTCGCACCAGCCAAGACTGTTTACGCCGATACCCGATGCAACATCTACATATTTTTTGCCGTCCTCATCATACGCAACAGCACCCTTACCGCTTTTTAAAGCTACATTATATCTGCCGTAAGTGTGCATTATGTACTGCGAATCCTTTTCCTTTGTATTCATTTTCCCACTCCCTTAAGTGTTATCTACATCTTCATTATTAAAAGAAAAAACAAATATATCCTCACGCTTTTTAAATCCGAAATCCTGCCAGAAGCTCTGACCTGTGGTGTTGTTCTGATAGCAGAAGATATGAGTTTTATCTATTCCCTGTTCCTTAATAGCCTCAATCGCACTTTTGGCAAGCTCGTGTCCGATGCGCTTTCTGCGGTAGTCGGGCAAAACTGCCATATGGTGAATAAAGCCCCGTCTGCCGTCATGGCTTGCAAGTACAGTACCTACAATTTTGCCGTCAATAACGGCAACCTTGCTCATACCCTCGCTTCTTGTAAGATAAGACTCAATTTTTGCTTTTTCGTCAGCCTTGGACAAGGCTCTTTTAGAGGTAATCTGCCAAAGGGCAAAGACCTCCTCGTAATCTGCTATTGTCATTTCTCTGATTATCATATCTGTTTTTTCCTTACCAACTGCCATAAGGCAAGTTATTTGCAATTTATTAATAGAACATTGTGCCGATACCCTCATCACTGAACATTTCAATGAGGATAGAGTGCTCAATTCTGCCGTCAATAATGTGTGCTCTGCTTACGCCGCTTCTTACAGCCTCAACACAGCAGTCAATTTTCGGAATCATACCGCCCTTTATGATGCCCTCACGCTTGAGCATAGGAACTTCGCTGACATTTACAACAGATATGAGCGAGTCTTCGTCGTTTACATCTTTTAAAAGACCTCTGATGTCTGTCATAAGAATGAGCTTTTTGGCACCGATTTTTGCGGCGATGTGAGCTGCGGCAATATCCGCATTTACATTATAAACATTTCCGTCATAACCGCTTGCAACGGTAGCCACAATCGGAATATAACCGTTGTTGATAACATTCTGCAAAGGTTCCGGATTTACTTCTTTAATCTCGCCTACATAGCCGAGGTCTGCACTTGTAACAAGTTTTTCCGCCATAAGCATATTGCCGTCAAGACCGCAAAGACCGATTGCCTTGCCGCCGTGTTTTTCCATAAGCTGAACAAGGTTTTTGTTTACCTTGCCTGCAAGTACCATTTGCACAATATCAATAGTTTCTTCGTCGGTAACACGCATACCGTTTTCAAACTTGCTCTCTTTGCCGACTGCCTTAAGCATTGCATTTATTTCAGGGCCGCCGCCATGAACAAGCACAACATTAACGCCTACAAGTCGCATAAGTGCTATATCGCTCATAACTGCGCTTTTAAGTTTATCGTTTACCATTGCGTTGCCGCCGTATTTTACAACAATTGTTTCACCGCTGAATTTACGAATATACGGCATAGCTTGTATTAAGACTTTTGCTCTTTTATTAATATCCATTTTTCATTTCCCCTGATATAAATTTAATGCCCGTTTTTCAGATAAATTATGGTTTGGCAAATTACTTTCCCAATTAGGTTCTGTAATCTCCGTTAATCTTTACATAATCATAGGTAAGGTCGCAGCCGTAAGCCTCGGCATAGCCAAAACCGTCATTTAATGATACAAGAATATTGATTTCCTTTTCAAGCAAAATTTCCTTTGCCTTTTCTTCCGAGAACTCAACTCCTGCGCCGTCTTTGCAAACAAGGATACTGCCCTTAGCCGACTCAAAAGATACATCTACCTTTTTAACATCAACATCAGCGCCGCTGTAACCGATTGCACAAAGAACTCTGCCCCAGTTTGCATCTGAGCCGAACATTGCGGCTTTTACAAGGCTTGAACCGATAATGCTCTTTGCAACTTTAACAGCGTTGGGCTTGCTCTTAGCACCCTCAACCTTGCAAACAAGAAGTTTTGTTGCGCCCTCGCCGTCACCCGCAAGTTTCTTTGCAAGTGCTCTGAAAGCTGCGGTAAGTCCGCTTAAGAATGTATAGTAATCTTCGTTTTTGTTGGTAATCATTCTGTTGCCGGCTTTGCCCGATGCCATAATAGCAAGGGTATCGTTTGTAGATGTATCACCGTCAACGCTTACCATATTGTAACTGTCCTCAACAGCCTCACGCAGAGCCTCACGCAGCATATCCGAAGAAACAGCCGCATCTGTTGTAACAAAAGAGAGCATAGTACCCATATTAATGTGAATCATACCGCTGCCCTTTGCAATGCCGCCGATTGTAACGGTTTTGCCGTCAAGCTCCATTTGCATAGCCATTTCTTTTTTAACCGTATCGGTTGTCATAATAGCCTCGGCTGCGTCTGTGCCGCCCTCTTTGGTGAGGTGACCTTTCATATAAACGCAAGCCTTTAAAATAGGCTGAATAGGGAGTGGCTGACCGATTACACCCGTTGACGCTACAATAACATCTTCCGCTTTTACACCGAGAGTTTCGCCTGCGATAAGGCACATATGATTTGCAATGTCATATCCGTTTGCATTGCAGGTGTTTGCATTGCCGGAATTTACGATAACCGCCTGAGCCACGCCGTTTTCGAGGTGCTTTTTTGTTACCTCAATAGCTGAGCTTTTAACAAGGTTTTTGGTATAAACAGCCGCCGCCGTACAGGGAGTGTCGCAATAAATCAGCGCAAGGTCACGCTTTGTTTTGTTTGACGGCTTGATTGACGCACAAATACCGGCTGCTGTAAAACCCATAGGAGAAGTAACTGTGCCTTCGATAAATCTGTAATTTCCCATAATAAAGCCTCCGTTTTTTATTTGCTTTTACCGATTAAAAAGCAGGTGGAACAATAACAAGACCTGTTTTTTCGTCAAGTCCAAAGATAATGTTCATATTCTGAATTGCCTGACCTGCTGCACCCTTAACCATATTGTCAATAGCTGCGCAAGCCACAAGCTTATTTGCTCTTTTATCGTGATGAATTGAAACATCACAGAAGTTTGAATAGCGCACATTGTGAATGTCGGCACACTTGCCGTCGTCAAGAAGTCTTACAAAAAATTCGTCTTTGTAGAAATCCTCATACGCCTTTCTGATCTGCTCAAATGTCACGCCCTCGTTAATGTCTGCATAAACAGTGGCAAGAATACCTCTGTTTACAGGCAAAAGGTGCGGTACAAATGTAATTGTAACATCTTCGCCCGAAAGTTTTGAGAGTGTCTGCTCAATTTCGGGAGTGTGGCGGTGACTTGCAACCTTGTATGCATGGAAACCCTCGTTAAGCTCAGGGAAATGGTTACCCTGAGTAGGTTTTCTGCCTGCGCCCGTAACACCGCTCTTGCAGTCACAAATAATACCCTTTGTGCTTACAAGTCCGTTTGCAACTGCCGGAGCAATGGCAAGCGGAGAACAGGTAGTGTAGCAGCCGGGGTTTGCAATTAACTTTTTGCCCTTGATTTTATCTCTGAAAAATTCAGGAAGTCCGTAAACAGACTGTTCGTGTAACTTTTTGTCAAGAAAAGTACCGCCGTACCACTCTGTATATTCTTCTTCGCTCTCAAGACGGAAGTCTGCGCCGAGGTCAATGAAAGCCTTGCCTGCGCTTATGCACTTTTCGGCAAGCTCCTGTGAAAGACCGTGGGGAAGTGCGGCGAAGATAACATCGCTCTTCTCAACAACAGCGTCTTGGTCTTCGCAGACCATATCGTTTAAAAATGTATACGATGGATAAACATCGCTTAACTTCTGACCTTCAAAAGAAACCGAGCTGATAGCTGAAATTTCAGCCTCGGGGTGACTTGTCAGAAGTCTTACAAGCTCGGCACCGGCATAGCCTGTTGCGCCTACAATACCTGCTTTTATCATTTTAATCAATCCTTTTTATTGATACTCTTTGCAAAATCAAATGCAAATCCTGCAAAAATAAATTATAAATTCTTAGCAATCTCTGCAACTCTCTTTGCCTGCGCTTTTACATTTTCAGAGGCAGGGCCGCCGAATGCTTTTCTTTCGTTTGTACAAGTTTCAAGTGAAATTGCTCTGTAAACATCTTCGTTAAATACATCACAAACCTTTTTGTACTCCTCAATCGGGAGGTTTTCAAGGTCTGTACCAAGCTCAATGCATCTTGCAACGAGTTCGCCTGTTGCCTTGTACGCATCTCTGAACGGAACACCGTTCTTTGTGAGCCAGTCTGCGCAGTCAGTTGCGTTAATAAATCCGCCTGCTGCCGCTTTACGCATATTCTGCGGAATAACTCTCATTGTATCAAGCATTGGAGTAAAGGCTGTAAGGCACATTTTAACTGTATCGACAGCGTCAAAAATTGCCTCTTTGTCCTCCTGCATATCTTTATTGTATGCAAGGGCGATGCCTTTCATAATTGTGAGCAATGTCATATTGTCGCCAAAAACTCTGCCGCTCTTGCCACGAACAAGCTCTGCAATATCGGGGTTCTTTTTCTGCGGCATAATTGACGAGCCTGTTGAAAATGCGTCATCAAGCTCAATGAACTTAAATTCCCAGCTGCACCACATAATGATTTCTTCCGAAAATCTTGAAAGATGCACCATAATAATAGAAAGAACAGACGCAAACTCAATGCAGTAATCTCTGTCGGATACGCCGTCAAGCGAGTTGTTTGTAATTCTTTCAAAACCGAGCAGCTCGGCAGTAATTGTTCTGTCAATAGGATAAGTTGTGCCTGCTAAAGCACAAGAGCCGAGCGGCATTTCGTCCATTCTCTTTAAGCAGTCCTCAAGTCTTGACACATCTCTTAAAAGCATTTCGCCGTAAGCTAAAAGGTGGTGACCAAAGGTGATTGGCTGTGCTCTTTGTAAATGAGTGTAGCCGGGCATAACGGTTTCGCTGTACTTTTCCGCCTTGTCGGCAATAACCTTGATAAGGTCAACAACGAGCTTTTTGACATTAACAACTTCCTTTTTAAGGTAAAGCTTAATGTCAACGGCAACCTGATCGTTACGACTTCTTGAAGTGTGAAGTCGCTTGCCGTTGTCGCCTATTCTCTTGGTAAGCTCGCCCTCAATAAAGGTGTGAATATCCTCTGCTTCCATATCAATATGGAGTGTGCCGTTTTCTATGTCTGCAAGGATTCCCTTAAGACCCTGAACTATGTCGTCAGCCTCTTCCTGTTTGATAATTCCGCATCTGCCGAGCATTGTTGCGTGGGCTATACTGCCCTCGATATCCTCTTTATACATACGGCTGTCAAATGAGATTGAGCTGTTAAAATCGTTAGTGGTTTTTGAAAGTTCCTTTTTAAATCTGCCTTTCCAAAGCTGCATATAATCACCTCGGGTTAATGAATGATTGTTAATTTGTGTATTATTTATGATTGATATTGCTTTTTAAAAATATCCGTATAAACAACTGTCAGGGACAGAGAATTTCCCTGTCCCCGAACCGGAATAATTATTTTAATTCATACAAAAGTCTTTGAGTAAAAATTACTTAATAAGACCCTTTTTAGCACGAACCTTGATTGGAAGACCGAAGAGGTTGATGAAACCTGCACTGTCGTTCTGATCGTAAACCTGATCCTCATCAAAGGTTGCGATTTCTTCATCATAGAGTGAATATGGGCTTGTAACACCTGCGTCAATGATGTTGCCCTTGTAAAGCTTTAACTTAACATCACCTGTTACATACTCCTGTGTGCTGTCAACGAATGCCGAGAGAGCCTCACGGAGAGGTGTGTACCATTTGCCGTCATAAACGAGTTCTGCAAATGTGTTTGAAAGGTTCTTCTTGTAGTGAAGTGTATCCTTGTCAAGGCAGATTTCCTCAAGCTTGTTGTGTGCAGCGTAGAGGATTGTGCCGCCCGGTGTTTCATAAACTCCACGAGCCTTCATACCTACAAGACGGTTCTCAACGATATCTGTAATACCTACGCCGTTTCTGCCGCCGATTTTGTTAAGCTCCTTGATAAGCTCAACAGAGTCGATTTCCTCGCCGTTAAGCTTTGTAGGAACACCCTTTTCAAATGAAATTGTAACATACTCAGCCTTGTCGGGAGCCTGCTCAGGAGAAACGCCAAGCTCAAGGAAACCCTCCTTGTTGTACATAGGCTCATTTGCAGGATCTTCAAGGTCAAGACCTTCGTGGCTTAAGTGCCAGAGGTTTTTATCCTTAGAATAGTTTGTTTCACGGTTAATCTTGAGCGGAATGTTGTGCTTTTCAGCGTACTCGATTTCGTCCTCACGGCTCTTGAACTCCCATGTTCTCCAAGGAGCGATAATCTTCATATCAGGAGCATAAGCCTTGATAGCAAGTTCAAAACGAACCTGATCGTTGCCCTTACCTGTGCAGCCGTGGCAGATAGCGTCAGCGCCCTCAGCCTTAGCAATCTCTACAAGTCTTTTAGCAATGATAGGACGAGCGAAAGATGTGCCGAGGAGGTACTTGCCCTCGTAAACAGCGCCTGCCTTAACGGTAGGAATGATGTACTCGTCAACAAACTCCTTGTTAAGGTCTTCAATATAAAGTTTAGATGCGCCTGTTTTAATAGCCTTTTCCTCAAGACCGTCAAGCTCTGTGCCCTGTCCAACATCACCCGAAACAGCGATAACCTCGCAGTTGTCATAGTTTTCTTTTAACCAAGGAATAATAATAGAAGTGTCAAGTCCGCCTGAATAAGCGAGAACAACTTTTTTAATTTTATTGTCAGCCATTTTAATTTCCTCCATAGAAATGATTTATATTACTCTTACATTATACGCTTTCTGACGGAAAAATCAAGTGTTTTTTGAATAAATATTCAATACTGTACAAAATTGTAAAAAATGCACCTTTTTCCGCTGTCTGCGCACAAATTTTACTGCAAAATCCACTTTACAACTGACATAAATCTTCCATATATGTATAAAAATGCATATATACAGAAATAATGAATATTCATTTTTTGAATTTATTTTTGCATAAAATGTATATTTTTATGAATATTCAGCGTGAATATTCATTTTCGCACCAACGGCAATTATTATAGCTATGGTATAAACTTTTTATTCAGAGTTTTTAAAGCTAACTTTGCATAAAAGCAATGCCCGACTGCAAAATCACAGTCGGGCAAGTATTATAATATATCAAGATTTCTTTTCCAAATTAAAATTCTCTTTACCGATTCGTCAAGTCTGTCGGTTGTTATTTCGCCGTTCTGCACAGCAGTCAGCAAGGCATTGTATTCGGTTTCAATATCACCACAGCAGAGGAAGTCATTGCCTGCCTTAAAAGCTGCAACCGCGAGTGGCTCGTAAATGTCGAGGGCATCAACGGCAAACATATCGAGATCATCTGTCATAACAACTCCGTCAAATTTAAGCGTATCTCTTATAACCTCATGCACAGGCTCAGAGAGCGAGGCGGGATTTCCGCTGTCAATCGAATTTACTGTTATGTGCGACACGAGAATACTGTCTGCACCTGCCTTTATTCCTGCCTGAAACGGCAGAAAATCGTTGTTCTGCAATTCCGAGAAAGTTCTGCTGTCAGTTGCAGACGAATAGTGCGTATCGCCGTTGTCGCCATAGCCGGGGAAATGCTTTAGCACAGTACCGAGGTGCTTTGCCTTGCTCGCCTTTACAACGGTTTCCACAAATCGGCTTGTATCGTTTGCATCACTCGAAAACGAGCGGTAGTACATAAATGAATCGGGGTCGGAAGTGATGTCGCAGACAGGCGCCATATTTACATTTACTCCGAGCGAAAGCAGAAATTCCGCTTTATCGTATGCGTCGTCTTCAACAGCGCTCCAGCCGCCGTTTGCAAAGGTTTCGCTCGGTGAAAGGTATGCGCTTTCCCTTAGTTTTGGATTATCGCTCGCACGCACCACAGTTCCGCCCTCTTCGTCTGTACCGATAATAAGCGGAATTTTTGCCGTTGCCTGCATGGCTTTTATGTCTGCCTTTACCTCGTCCTTTGTTTTGCCGTCAAAGTCAACTCCAAACAGCAGAACTCCGCCAATGTGGTAATCGTTTATCGCCTTGGTCATATCGTTGCCACGGCAATTCACATAAAGCAGCTGACCCACCTTTTCCTCGACTGTCATTCTTGAAATCTTCAGATCAATGTCGGCATACGGGTCAACAGGCGCTGTGCTCTCGTTAGCTTGTGTGTTCTGCTCTCCTGCACTTGTTTCGGCTTTTGAGCTTTTGCCCGAATTTTGACAGCCGACAAGTGCTGTTAAAGCCATTACCGCTGCAAGTACAGAGGCAATTATTCTTTTCCTTTTCATTTTATCCCTCATTAAAAAATTTCAACAGTTGTTTTTTCTACAAAGCTGTCCTTAAAAGTTTTCATCTTTTGCATATGCGGTGTGTTAAGATGTTCTTTTTGCAATTTTTCGGACTCCCACTTTTCGATAAGCACAACTACATTTTCCTTGCCGAAAGCCGGCACAAAGTAATTGTATTCAATACAACCGTTTTCGCTCTGCACAACTTCGGGAAATCCGTTGTTTTTCAGCACCGCTAAAAACTCGTTTAACATATCGTCTTTTATAAAATATTTTACAATAAGTGTTATTTCGTGCATTGTACCTCTCCTCTTGGCTTTTTAAGCGTTTTAAAGGTTTCAAAATAAAAGAATTTATCTATATATGTACCTATTATACCAACAGCCTTGCCCATTGTAAAGGCTGCAAGTATAGTTCCTATGCCGAGTCCGTCAAGGTAGCCGAGGCAGAAGAAAGTAAGACCTGCCGTAATTGCAAGACAGCTTAAATCGTAACCGATTTTGATTTTAGGATAGCCAACCTTTGTAATGTCCGAAAGCTCTCTCGGAAACAAATCGGTAGGAATGATAGGGAGTTTGCATCGGTTTGAAAGCGCAATTCCTATGCTTATAAGAATATAGCTTACTATAAAGTAAACCACGCATAAAAACAGATTTTTAGGCAGAATATTTATCCATAATTCGTGCAAATCCATACATTCACCAAAGGCAAAGCCTACCACAAAGCTGAAAAGGTAGTTTGCAACAAACTTCTTGCGCATAACCATAAGACTCATCACCAAAACACCCTGAAAAATATATGTCCATGTGCCGAGCGAGAGAAACGGCAAAACCTCGGAGAAAGCATACGGCACGCTTGAGATTGCCGAAATGCCTGCGCCCGAATAGAGCATAAGCACTACGCCAAAGCTGTTGATAATTACCGCAATGAGCAGTGCAAGCTCGCCACAAAACAGTTTTTTTCCTTTTTGTTCGGATTTTTCTTCCATAATATCAACCCCATAAAATAAATACCTGTATTATTTTACTGCAATGATTATGAAAAATCAATGCGTAAAGGTTTTGTTCTTAATTTGGGGTAAAATTATGGTTTAGCTTAGTTTATTGCAATGTTAAAAACACAAAACTAAAAAGTTTGGTCGACCTTTTCAAAGGTCGTGGGTATGGGCAAAGCCCGCAAATACTTTCCGTTTATGCAGCCTAACGATAGCCAAACCCGCAATTTTTGAAAAAATTGAGTAAACTTTTTTTATTTTTGTCGGATAATAGCGTTAGTTAAATTTTGACGATTAAAAAAACTCCGACCAAGTAAAATCTCTCGGTCGGAGTTGCGTTAAATATAAATTTTAATTATCGTTTTGCTATTGCTCGCTGTAAGGTGGTAACATCCCTTACATCACGGTAACCGTCAAAGTTTATATCTGTGTAATAATACTGGAGCGAATCAAGCTCAACCGATCCGGAAATGTACTGTTGCAGAAAAGTAACATCGTTTACATCTACTGCGCCGTGAAGGTCAATATTGCCGAATCTCAATATGTATATATTCGAACCGACAGTACCGCCTCCGCCGCCGACTACATAAGCTTTGCGGTAAGAAAATGTAGTGCAGTAAACTGTTGGTTCATTAATTTTGGTAGACAGATAAATTTCCACGCAGCCGTCCTTATCCGGAACTACGCCCGTTACAGCACCGCCGCTCTGGAAGTACAAGGCGGAGTCATAATAACCGCCGCCGTCTGCTTTTTCGTATTTGAAGTTATAATCATGACTGCCGATACTTGAGAATTCCATTGTATGCGAGCCGTCCTTGTTAAAATAATTCGGATCTAACTCGTGAAGATTTATTTTTGCTTTAACATACCTTCCGCCTTTATTGTCAAATGTGTAACTTGCGTATGTGTTTCCCGAACCGCTTACAAAATAGCGGGCGTATTTTTCGGAAGACGGCATAAAGAGTGTTTTGTCACCGCCTATACAATCGGCAAATTTCATGGAGTAGTTTTTTTGAGTATCGCCTCCCGTAAATAATACTCCGTTTGTATAATCGGACGGAATATTGTACGCAGAAACCAAAAGCGTGTTGTTGCCGATGTTTTTTGCCGAGTTGTAAATCTCAACACCCTTATGCGGCTTAACGGTTTTTGCGTTTGCGGTCACTGCTGCACCTGCAGTCAGCACCGCACAAAGAATTAAACATACAAATTTTTTCATTTTATACTCCTTTATAATTAT
The DNA here is from genome assembly GCF_003438075.1 of Eubacterium sp. OM08-24. Taxonomy (GTDB): domain Bacteria; phylum Bacillota; class Clostridia; order Oscillospirales; family Acutalibacteraceae; genus Ruminococcoides. The sequence goes on from NZ_QSTA01000015.1 coordinate 22,162, forward strand.
TTGGTAATAGCTTGTTGTAAGTCTGTAACATCTTTAACATTTGTTTTGCCGTCACGGTTTATGTCGGAATAAAACATCTGAAGTTTATCAAATTCCGCATCGCCCGCAATGTATCTCTGCAAAAGGGTTACATCGTTTACATTTGTACTGCCTTTAAGGTCAATATTGCCAAAACAAAGCATCGGCACATACATACTTATTATTCCGCTGTAATTAGGCAGGTAGGTTGAAAATGCGGTTTTCACACCGGGTTTTGCTTTTATATAAATTTCCACACAGCCGTTCTCGTCGGGTGCAACACCGTTTACCGCACCGCCGCTAAAGAAAGTGAGATTGGATCCATTTTCCCTAAGAGTGTAGGTTGCTCCGTTTCCGTCTGTATCGGTATATGAACCGTCACTGTTAAAATAGCTTGAAACATCACTTAATTTTACCTTTAGTTTTGCATATTCGCCGCCTGTATTCGCAAAGGAATAGCCTGCATAAGTATTTCCGCTGCTACCGCCGTTTGCCGAAACAAAGCGAGTATAGCTTTCGCTTGACGGCATGGAAATAACGGTATTTTTACCTATACAATCCTTGTATTGTACAGCATATGGTTTTCCTGTGTTTTTGCCGTAAAAACACACTCCGCCAAGCGTATTTTTGCTAAGATTATAAGTAAACACATTTAAGGTGTTGTTTTCAAGTTTTACCCCTGAATCAAGCACCTGAACGCTCTTATTCTCCCGAACAACTGCCGCATTGGCAGAAACTATTGAGCCTGTTGCCATAACAGCTGCAAGTGCTGTACTTAAAAGTTTTTTCATTGATTTCCTCCTCGCTTTAAAACTAAATTAAAATTAATATCCATAGTATTCGGCAACGGCTGTCTGCAAAGCGGTAACATCCTGAACATTTATTTTGCCGTCACGATTAATGTCGGCATGGTACATTTGCAGAGAATCAAACTCTGCATTGCCCGAAAGGTACTGCTGGAGCAATGACGCATCGTTTACATTTACGCTGTAATCTAAATTTATATTGCCAAAAGTAAGCTTATATATCTCTATGCCGTTTGTTCCGCCGCCACCGCCGCTTGTCAGCCCCACATCAAAGCCGTATTCTGTAAAGTAATTCACACTATGGTTTACCTTTGTACTCACATAAAATTCCACATATCCGTTGCTGTCGGGAACTGCACCGGTAAAAACTCCGCCGCTCTGGAAAAACAAAACAGATTCATAGTAGCCGTCCTTTACCGTTTGACGAGTAAAATTATATGTATGTCCGTCTTGGGTGTGTGTGCCGTTACTTTTAAATTCATTTGGATTTATATCCGACAGCTTGGCTCTTACCTTTACATATTCTCCGCCTGCCTGTCTTAAATCCAAATTAGTAGTTCCGCCCATACTGCTTGAAAGACAAGACCAAATATTATATTTTTCGTTAGACGGCATAGTTATTGTTTTTGGTGCCGATAAATAATTCTTAAATATATATTTGTATCTTTTTCCGCTTTTTTGACCGTCAAGTACAAATCCGCCGCCTGAGCCTGTATTCTTCATATTGTATGTGTAAATACTTATAGTGTTGTTTTTAGTTGTTATTTTTGAACTCAAAATTTGATAATCCTTATTTTGTTTTACCGCTGCGTTGGCAGATACCGCCCCACCTGCCGCCAATACTGCACAAAGTGCTATGCTTACAAATTTTTTCATTTTTTACCCTCTCTTAATTTATTTTTTCGTTAAAACATTTTGTAAAGTCGTAACATCCCTAACATCAATTTTGCTGTCGCTGTTAATGTCGGCATAAAATTTTTGCAAATTGTCAAAGGTTACCTGCTCAGAAAGGTACTGCTGTAATGCGGTAACATCGTTTACATCTACACTGCTGCTGAGGTCAATGTTGCCAAAAGCTTTATACCGCCCGTTGCGGTATTATCCATATTATAGATTTAAACATTCAAGGTGTTGTCCTTAACAGTTATTGGATTGCTGATAATATCAAAACCCGAATGAGGCTTTAACGCAGTCGCCGCTTTGGTACCTACTGCCGAACCTGCCACCACCAATAAGCAAAGAGCTATGCTGAGCAATGCTATTGATTTTTTCATATTTTATCCACTCAATAGTCATTTTTTGTAAAATAATAAAGATTACATACAGTCAAGCAATATTATACAATATTTTAAAAGATAAAGCTATAACGCAAAAAGCCGAATTTCTAATTCGCTAATAGAAAAATTACTGCACTTTGCACATACAACTCTGTTTTAACTTGTTATCACAAAGAATTTATGCTATTATTCTAATAATGAAAGGCGGTAAAAATATGTTGAAATTCTGCTGTCCTGTCTGCAAAGAGGAGCTAAACCTTGACGGACGAACCTACAAATGTATAAAAAACCATTGCTTTGATTGCGCAAAGCAGGGATATGTAAATCTTTTACAGAGCAACAAATCAAAAAGCAAGCGCCATGGTGACGATAAACTTATGATAGAGGCACGAACTCGGTTTTTGAATACGAATTTTTACAAGCCGTTGTGCGATCTTATGTGCGAGTTTTTAAAAAAATATGTTCCGCAAAACGCAAGCGTGCTTGACGCAGGCTGCGGCGACTGCTATTATACAGAAAAAATCGAAAAGGCGCTTGCCGATAGGAACGCAAGCGTTGTCGGTGTGGATATATCAAAATCGGCGCTCATTGCGGCGGCAAAGAGAAGTAAGAGCATTAATCTTGCGGTGGCAAGCGTGTTCAGCCTGCCTGTCGGCGATTTATCGTGCGATGCGGTGCTCAATGTATTCTCACCTTTTGCGCCCGAAGAATACGCAAGAGTGCTGAAAAGCGGCGGTGTGCTTTTGAGAGTTATTCCGCTTGAAAATCACCTTTTTTCGCTCAAAAAGGCGATATACGATAATCCGCTGAAAAATCCCGAAGAAAGCACAGAGATTGACGGCTTTACACTTGCCGAAAGTCAAGAGCTTAAATACAGCATAGAGCTTAAAAGCAACGAGCAAATTGAAAGCCTGTTCAAAATGACTCCGTACTACTACAAAACCTCTCGCACAGACCAGCAAAAGGTTGAAAAGCTGAGCACACTCCAAACGGAAATCGAATTTTGCGTGCTTGTTTACAAAAAGGATAACTGCGATAAATACTGAGATTTTTGAAAAATATTTTTTAAAATTACACATTAGCATACAGGAGCATATAAGAGCATTTGAGCGTATTTTAAAGTTTGTATAAAGGTAAATTAAATTTTTTCAAAAAAGTGTTGACAAGACAAAATAAATGTATTATAATTCAAAGGCACAAGTAAATTATAGGAGGATTTGTTATGTCAACATATTTAGCTAAAAAAAGCGAAATTGAACGCAGCTGGTATGTAATTGATGCAGCAGGCAAGCCACTCGGTAGAGTTGCAGCTCAGGCAGCAGTTCTTTTAAGAGGCAAGCACAAGGCAACATTTACACCAAATGTAGATTGCGGTGATCATGTAATCATTATCAACTGCAAGGACGCTGTATTAACAGGCAATAAGCTCACTCAGAAGAAGTGGCAGCGTCACACAGGCTATATCGGCCATCTCAAAGAAACAAGATATGATACTCTTATGGCTACAAAGCCAACAAAGGCTATGGAGCTTGCTGTTAAGGGTATGCTTCCAAAGAATACACTCGGCAGAGATGCTTTGCTCAGACTCAGACTCTTTGAGGGTGCAGAACACAATCATCAGGCTCAGAAACCTGAAATGATTGAAGCTTAAAAGAAGGAGGCAAATTTATAATGTACGATAAGACACCTTATTTTTACGGTACAGGCAGAAGAAAAAGCTCTGTTGCAAGAGTAAGACTTTACCAGGGTACAGGCAAAATCACAATCAACGATCGTGACATCGACGATTATTTTGGTCTTGAAACACTCAAGCTCATCGTTAGACAGCCTCTCGCCTTAACAGAAACAGACCAGAAGTTCGACATCGTTTGCAGAGTAGCAGGCGGCGGCGTTACAGGTCAGGCAGGTGCAATCCGTCACGGTATTTCAAGAGCACTTCTTCAGTACGATTCAGAGAACCTTCGTTCAACACTTAAGAAGGCAGGTTTCTTAACTCGTGACCCAAGAATGAAAGAGCGTAAGAAATACGGTCTTAAAGCAGCTCGTAGAGCACCACAGTTCTCAAAGAGATAATCATATTATCTTGTTATATTACAGCACCGTCAAAACTGTGGTGACCCCAAAAAGTTAGACTTGAAAGCGTAGTGGCTTTTAGCTGCTACGCTTTTGTTATGCAACTAA
>NZ_QSTA01000016.1 GCF_003438075.1 Eubacterium sp. OM08-24
CCACTTGTTAAATATCTCTATTTCATTTTTCGGATTACCCCAACTATTGACATAGAGCCTTTATATTGTAGGCTCTTTCCTTACCCCAACATTTAGTATAGAGCCTACAAAATATATGAAAAGCAAAAATCCGTCCTCAATGAGAACGGATTTTTTGGTGGGAGAAGGTGGATTCGAACCACCGAAGTCAGTGACAACAGATTTACAGTCTGCCCCCTTTGGCCACTCGGGAATTCTCCCATATGTAAAGCCTACTGCCTAAACAGTAGGCTTATTTTGGAGCTGGTGGACGGACTTGAACCCCCGACCTGCTGATTACAAATCAGCTGCTCTACCAACTGAGCTACACCAGCGTTTTCGCTGTTTTACAAGAGATTTTGTTTTGTTTTTGTTTCTCTCGTTGACTGCTCATATATAATACCATACGAAGTTCCAAATGTCAACACTTTTTTTGAATTTTTTTAAATTTTTTCAAAAAAGTTTAAGCAAACCGAAAATCCGCATAAATGCTGAGCTTTTGCCATTCAGTATGTTTATTATTATACTACCGATAAAAAATAATTCAATTATTTTTTAGAATTTTATGATTTTAAATGTAAATTTACAATGTTGGGGTAACATTGCAAAAGGTTGTAGATATGGCAATGCCCACAAATACTTTATGCTATTACAAATTTTTAATATCCAAACGGCTTGCCTTTTGGCGGCTGGAACACAATACAATAGCAACGAAGTAAAAGACACGCTACTAAACTACTAATTTGCCACTTTTCAAGGGCAAATTAGCCACACACACAAACTTTTGCATCCTTTAGAATATCTTTTCTCTACTGATACTCAAGTGTAACTTTCTGTCACTCATTAGTCAAGACTTTTGTTTTCTGCTAAAGTCTTGACTAATCTAAAGTTTGGTTATTCTATGATATAATTTCAACGGTTTGCTTTTTATTAAAAATCAGTGCACCTTTTATTATTTTATGGGCTCTGCCCAAACCCGCAACCCTTTAAAAAGGGTTGACCTAAATTTTGAATTTATAAAACTAAACTTTGTGTGTTAAAACAAATTCACCACAACTTTTTTACGGTCGGATTCAAATCCCTTAGATTTCTTTGTGTTACAAAAAAGCAAAAGACACCACAAGGGAGAGGCTTCGTAAGGAAGTTCTCTCCCTTTGGCTTTTGTAATCAACCGGAATGATTGGATTGTAGGTAAAATCAATCATATTTGGAGGATTACAAAATGGATAAGTACATTTATAACGAGAAAAACGGGCTTTGGTATGAATTGCAGAGTGACTACTATCTTCCTTGCCTGAAACTGCCTAAAGAAGAATCAAGGCATATCGGCGTATGGGGACAGCGACACTTGCGGTATCTGAAACAGCACCGCAGGGTACTCTATTCCGAACTGCTGACAAACGGTAAACTGAACGATTACCTTGCCGATATTTGCAATCAGGCAGAGAAACTGTTCTTTCGGCTGGTAAAACAAATGGCAAAGGTGGAAGGCATTAACGAACAGTTAAAAGCCGCCGACTTCATGGCTTGGGTAAGCAAAATGAACAATATCCGAAACCGAGCCACCGAAATTGTCAATTCTGAAATCATATACATATAGTAAGCAAAATGACCGGCAGAGAAACCTGTCGGCCATTTTCTATACAGCTCTTTTATGTGTTTATGTGTTCTTTGCTATTTGATTTCTGTTATCGGTGGAATAAAGTTCTCTATTGCACTACGCAATTTAGGATGGTGAATGACGAAATGGATTGCAGGCGCTTTTCCTTTGGATACCATTGCCCAGCGGCCTTCGTGAATCAGAATTTGCAGATTGTGAAAAGCGTGAGCTGTACTGCATTTTACTTTGTAATTCTGATTCCGCTCGGCAAACGCCATGGTTTCTCTCAGATGCTCTGCATATTCTTCTTCGCTGTACGGAATGTCCGTTTCATAGAACAGCGATGAAAGCTCCAAAACCGGCGGTCTTTCATTGAAATCGTTCAACAGGAAGGTTGTTATCTCATCTTCAAGCGTTTCGGATGAAAGGATTGACAACACTCTTTGCCTTTGTGCTACGGCGTGTTTTTTGATGCGCTCTTTTTGCTCGGCTTTCACACTGTTCCGAGTCAGAATCCGATCGAGCAGTTCCTCACTGATTGTGTACAGCGGCAATGTAGAATAGATGCCTCGGCGGCCGCCCGGCTTTACTGCATTGGAGAGCAGAAAGGTAGTCAATTCATTTTCCTGTTCACTACGGTAAATATCCATCAGTGGATAGGCATTTTTCAGCATTTCCTCCGCCCGTTTTCGATAATACTCCACCTCACGCTTTGATTTTGTAAGATAGTATTTTCCATCGGAATGGTATCCGGCAATGGCTTCACCCGAAAGGGCCGCAGTTCCGGACACCTTCAAAAGGTGCAGGAAGAGGTTATTTTGCGCATTCTTGAAGTAATACGGCGAGATTTGCCCTGTCATATACATCGGAATCCAGCTTTCAAGACCCAGCATCATCTCGTCAAAGGAACGGTCAAGATTATGGATTTGATTGAGATGTAATCCTTTTTTCAACATCATCGCCATACCGAACATCCACTTTTTCGGGAAATCCGGATCCTTCGCCATCTCTTTCATGGGCATATCGCTGTACATGATTACAGGAGTCATGGATTTAGATAGTACCGTCGCTTTTAAGAAATCCAGTTCGCTTTCCATCATTTCTTCTATTCCCCAGTAGGCCTTAGAGGTCGGAACCTGAAACGGTACGGACGGAACTTTCAATTCATCAAATTTGATAACCTTGATATACTCATTCAAATCAAATTCATCCAGTTTATGTAGGAACTCTGATATGCTGTCACTTCCGGTCTTCTGCGCCTGTCTCTCCAAAAGCCAGCCTTTAATTTTGGAATGACGTACTGATATATCCTGAATTTTGTCGGCGTTACAACCGATAAGCTCTGCCACGGCAGCAATTTCTGGCAGAGTCTGATTTTCCCTTGCCACAAAGGAAGCAACCGCAGAGGCAAACTGTTCGGAATTTCCCGGATTTCTTGTGCCGTTACGGATACGAAAAATGGCGGAAGCATCGTAGTTTATGTACTGACACAATCTCGTCAGGTTGATATTCAGAGTGGTAAGAAGCGTGTTAAAGTTCTGTCGGAGAATCTCCTTGTCGGTCGATACAAAATCTTCGCAAGCAAGAAAAGACGCTTTGACGGAGTCTACCGTAATGCCCGTGATTCCTTTTTGTACGGCAATTTGTGCAATGGCACTGCATAATCCCTCAAATGGCTTTGTTCCCAATTCCGGTACACGCTCCCCGTTTCTGTATCTGCTAAAAGAGGCTGCCGAGATTCCGGACAAGCTGCAAAGCTCTCTTGCAGTACAGGAAAGACGCTCCATATATTCATTCAGTTTGTAATTAAAGTCCATAAAAACTACCTCGCTATGCTTCATTTAATAGTATTATAACGGATTTGTTCACGAAAGGAAATAGAATTCCTATATAAATTTCCAAAAGAGTCAATTGACACTTCGGGAACCATACTAAAATTCTCTCTTGACCTATGGTAAAATGATATTGCAAAACAATGTCCTAAATACGCTTCAGTTGTTATGGATCGTTGCCGTCCATTTTCAATGTGGCAGTAGAAACAGACAATTTTAGCATTGAATTTTTATGCGGCGATGGTCGCAGAAAGGAGAAAATTATATGAAAACAAAACCAAAAAGACTGTTGGCTGTTCTGCTGACTTTGTGCTTGGCACTGTCCATCGTGCCGATTACGGCGTTTGCGGCCGAGATCGATTTCCTTCCGCAGGGAGTAACATACCTTAATGACCTCAAGCACACATATCACAAACAAGTCAATGTAACAGCCAATGTCTCCGTTAAGGATTCCAATGGCGCAGTGGTTGAAACCAAACAGGTTACGAAAAGCTCCGAAGAGTTTCTGGAAGGCGGTGTAGGTGCATTGCAGACCAAACTTGCAGCCCTTCAGGTCGAGATCGAAACACCGTATCAGGCCAGTGGAACTGTTACGCGCGGAGACGGGGCCTGGCAGACAATCGTTGACCATTTTGAGACTGCGTCTTTTTATACTTTCACGCCCGCGTCCGGTGACCCAGTTAAGTTTAGCACGGATTTAGACGCAGCAAAACAGTATTTCAGTGAGCACCCGGATGCGACCGGTACTTTCACTAAACTTCTGGATATGCACGAATATCTAAAACATAATTACACCTATGACCTGACCGTGCAGGAAAACAGCCCGCCGGCAATCACCATCACCTCTGCCGTTGTCCAGAATATGAAATTCAACTATCAGCCGGGTGATGCCCCACAGGCAACCGCCGAGGTATATAATGCCGATGCGGACAAATATGAGATTGCTTATGAATGCTGGCAGCAGTTTGAAAACAACGAACCCGTTGCCGCCTGGTATTCCGATAACGGCTCGCATGGCTCTCTGCCAACCATCACGGAATTTGAAAGCGGCAAGCATTATGTGTATTCCCTTATGCTGAAGTCGAAGGATGGATATTCCTTCAGCAGCGAAACCGCCGTTACAGTGAATGGGGAAAGCATAAAGTCGAGTTTGAGTGGAGACTTCCTCTATGTCCCTGCTGTTAAAACGATTACGCCGACCAAACAAAACAGCACGATCACTGCCGTCGATGTTGCGAATGTGAAACTCGACTATCAGCCGGGCAATGCCCCGCAGGTATCGGCCAAGCGAGCAGGCGCCGATCAGGATAAATATGATATTCTCTTCGAGTGCTGGGAGAAGAATGAGAAAGACGCCAATGACAGCATGCACACGGTTGGCTATTGGTATTCCGATGAAAGATGCTATTCGGACGGCGATGTTCGATTCAGCACCTTTGAAAAGGGCGGAAGATACGAATATTCCGTGAAACTTCAGGCGAAAGACGGCTATACCTTCGACAGTAATTTGACAAACAAAGAAAATGTCACATTGAACGGAGCAAGTCTGCCGTCCTTTGCGTGGGTCATGGTGATGGATGATGGAAAAACTTGCCTCATTACATATGGAACAGAGCTGCGCCCCGGTCAGGCTGTAGAGAAAATTGACTTTAATGCTCGTATCAACTTTAATGCCGGCGACAAACCGAGCTTTATGACCAGTGCCGTGAATCCGTTTATTGATCTCGACCATGAGTGTTGGGACGCCAATGACGGCAGCGGCTATGGCATTACCTCTAGCGACTACTGGAACGAGCGTTACAACGGCAAGCTCATTACGGAATTTGAAGCCGGAAAGAGTTACACCTATGGCGTATATTTCAAGATTTCCGACTTGGGCATGGAAGAGGGCTATCGCTTTGATAAGAACACAAAGCTCTATATCAACGGTAAAGAAATCACCCTGACACCTGATCAGATCAGTGTAGACGATAACGGCGAAACCATTTGGTTCATGAATGTATTGACCATGACGCCGACCACCGTGAAAGTTATTGATGTGGTGGAGATCAACAATGTCACCGTCAGCTTCAAGGACGGCGACAAGCCCGTTTTTACCGGCAAGAGTCCCGAAGGCGTGAAGTATGCATACAATTGCGAGTGGTGGGAACTGGACAGCAAAACCGGTGCGATTTCCGCAGATTTCTTCAGCGGCGCTTATGAAAACAAAATCACCGCTTTTGAAGCCGGGAAGACCTATCATTACGGTGTGTATGTAAAGGCTGTGGGCTATGTTGAAAGTGAAAACACCACTTATCTATTCGGTCCCAACACCAAGCTGAAGATCAACGGCGAATTTGTGAATTATACGCGCTACGAAGGCGATGAGAGCGACGGCTCCGACGGCACTATGTGGGTTCTCACTGATCTGACAATGACCCCTGAAGCAGGTGGCACGACTCCTGCCGAGAAGTACGCTGTTACCTACACCGATGGTGTGGATGGCGAAGAGATCTTCAAGGATCAGGTTTATACCGTGGAATTCGGCAAGGCTACCCCTGCATTCAACGGCACGCCTGCCCGTGACGGCTATAAGTTCACCGGCTGGACTCCGACAGTTGCCGACACTGTGACCAGGAATGCTACTTACACCGCACAGTGGGAGAATCTGACTCCTGCCGAAACCTTTACCGTTACCTACACCGACGGCGTGGGCAATGAGGAAATCTTCAAGGATCAGGTTTATACCGTGGAATTCGGCAAGGCTACTCCTGCATTTAATGGCACACCTACCCGTGACGGCTATACCTTTGCCGGATGGAAGCCTGCGGTTGCAGCCACAGTGACAAGCAACGCTACCTATGAGGCAACTTGGAAGTCCGAATCTGCAACGACAACGCCGAGCGATAACAAGCCGAGCACCGGCGAAACAACAAGCCTGAAGACCGGCGATAACAGTAACCTTGCTTTGTGGTTTGCCGTTCTGTTCATCAGCGGCGGCGTCCTGACTGTGCTTGGCATTGCAAGCAGAAAGAAAAGTAAAAATGCCTTGGAATAAGGCTTTATAAAGGAGGAACTCTTATGAAAAAATTAAAAAACCTTAACAAAAACTCAGGCGGGAAAGTCAGTATGAAATTGAAATCGGCACTTTTGTTATTACTCGTAGCAATATTCAGCATTTCAGGCATAATGACGGTCAATGCCGCTACAGTCAAGGACAACGGAAAATACACGCTGCTACTCACCTGCGGCCTTAACGGTATGGACGGCAAGGTCGACGGCGATTATGCAAAAATGATAAAGTTTGATGCTGCCGACGGGGACACAACGGTAAGCTTATCCGAATTGACTGCGGGCGTACTTCCGTTCAACGGCAGCACCAAATTCGCCTATTGGGCAACGGATTGGACGGGCGAAACAAGAGTCCCGGAGGATATACCCTTGTCCGATTTCAACTCTAAGGGTACCTTTTATGTAGAAGACGAAGAGGTGGCATACACCAACGGTCTTACGATTTATGCGACCTTCTCCGAAGAAGTGCTAAAGGGAACAGGCACATATTACCTGACGCTTGACGGCGTCGGCGGCAAAGTAAACGGCAAGTATGAAATGACCCTGACAAGCAGCTCGGGCGAGTATAAGACGGTTGATTTAACCAAATACACCCCCGTAAGAGACGGCTATACCTTTGTCGGTTGGGCTTTGAACGGCGAGTTTGTAACGGAAATATCGGCTGATTGCTTTAAGAAAAGCGACGCTGTAACGGTTCTCGCAACCTATACCAAAAACACCTTTGACAACGACGGTATCGTAGTAACTCTCAATGCTAACGGCGGACAGCTCAACGGTAAGGAGTCTAACACATACGACTATGTAGGCGGCAGAGACTCCGGCGCATTAATGTCACTTTTGCCCTATGTTCCCGTAAGAGAGGGGTATACCTTTAACGGCTGGAACACCAAAAGCGACGGCAGCGGTACTATGGAGAAGTATATTTATTGGAGAATTTGGGACAATAACGAGGAGACCAATAAGAAATATGATAAGGATACCTTGATTACGGAAGACAACGGTTATGTGCGGTATAAAAATGTGACCTTGTACGCCTCCTGGACGAAAGCCTCCGGAGAGCCGGAAAAACCCGGTAAGGACACGGTAAAGGAAATTCAAAGCACGGGAGAGACAAAGGCAAAAATCGAATTTGCAACAGAGGTCAGCAAGGATTACAAATTGGATATCAAGTCCATTGAGGTCAAGAAGGAATTGGCAGACAAGAATGTGAAATTCGTTGCGGACATCAATGTGCTGGACGGAAACAACAATGTTGTGAAGATCAGCGATACCAAAATGAAGATCAGAATTGCTCTGCCGGAAGATTTGAAGGGGTATGACAAATACGAAGTCGTTTACATTGTAAATGATGAGATTAAAGAGACCTTGCCTGCTGCGGTAGAAAACGGTTATATTGTATTTGAGACAAACCATTTGAGTCAATATGGAATCATTGCGACAAATACCGGCAATGGGACAACAAGCCCGAAGACCGGCGAAACAACAAGCCCGAATACCGGCAATGGGACAACAAGCCCGAAGACCGGTGATACCAGCAATATTGTTCTGTGGGCTGCGCTGCTGTTTGTCAGCGGCGGTGTAGCCATCGCCACAACGGTTGTCAGCAGAAAGAAAAAGTACAACAGATAACAAAGCACCTTAACCTATGCGGCGGCTATCGGAAACGGTAGCCGCCGTAATCTTTTTAACCGTCAGAACCGTTTTGGGCGTCCCATTTTCGAGAGCAATATTCAAAAACGGTTGACGAACAAGCGTTCTATATGCTATACTATATTCTACTCTCATAGCAGAGCCCACAACTGAATATCTGAAATGAAACACAAGGCAGCCGACGAAAGGGATTGCGGCTGCGCCGCTCCTGTCGCAGCGTCTGCCTGCGGAACGGAAGAAAGCAGACACTGAAGGTTTCTGAAGATCAGAGCCGATACATAGTTTCATCAAAGATATGGCGAGATATTTTCTCCCACCGATTTGATGTGCTGTGTACCGGCTCTTTTTGTCGTTTGCGGAAAGTTTACAAAATTTACTTCGTTCAAATCGATAATAAATTCCCAATTGATTAGCGTGAGGGCAAAGAGCCGACCTGACAATTGAATGACCGTCCGAATGGGATATGATTCTGCCACGACCTCCCCGATGGGAGCGAGCGGAGCAACGCTGCGGTGAGATTCCGGGACAGACACAGAAAAACGACATTCGGATAAAACGGCAAAGAGAAAAACGATGTCCACAGGGATAGCGAGCATCGCCGTAGACCTACAAAAAGTGGATTTGTCAGTCCGTTTTCGGGCCTGCTGTACTGCGCTGATTGCGGAGAAAAGCTGTATTACAGCGTCACCAACAACTACAAGCGGGAACAGGCGTATTTCTTCTGCTCCTCTTACCGCAAGAACTCCGAGGTCTGTTCCACTCACTATATCCGTGAAAAGGTGGTGGAGCAAATCGTGCTGGAGAGTATGCAGCGTATCCTGCTGAATGTGCAGGCGTTTGAGAAAGAATTTTCCCGCAAGCAGATGGATTGCTACACGGAGGACAAGAAAAAGCAGCTGGCGGCAAAGCGCCGGGAGCTGAGCAAGGCGAAGAAGCGTATCGCAGGGATTGACGCTCTGATTCAGAAAATCTATGAAGATAATGCCAGCGGCAAGCTGTCCGATGAGCGTTATGCCACGCTGTCTCTGTCCTATGAGGAGGAACAGAAAACACTAAAAGCCGCTGTGCCGGAGATACAGTCTTTCTTGGAAGCCGAAACAGACAAGACCGAGAGCTTACAGCGTTTCATCCAGAAAGTCAAGCAGATTACGGAGCTGAAAGTGTTGACGCCGGAGCTGATTCACGAGTTCGTGGACAAAATCGTGGTCTATGCACCGAAAACGATTGACGGCAAGCGAGTGCAGTTTCTGGACATCTATTACAGCAGCGTGGGCATCCTCCACGAGCTGACCCCGGAGGAGATGGAAGAAGCCTTCCAGCAGCACCTCGCCTAGCGTAACAAAGAAAAAACGGCGTAACCACAGGGGTTACACCGTTTCAAAGAAACAAATTTAATTGAGATACAAGAGCCTGCTTGGGGCACCTTCCTTACGGAGGGTGCCCCAACTATGGTGTCTTTTATTTTTTTGGCCCACCCGAAGTACTTTTTGCGTTTTTTCTAC
>NZ_QSTA01000017.1 GCF_003438075.1 Eubacterium sp. OM08-24
GGCGGTAACAAGTTTATCGTAAAAGACGGCGACACAATCACAATCGGTAACACAGCTTATGATGGCGATACAATTACAATTACTCTTGAGGCAGAGAACGAGATCGGTTCTTCCGAGTCAAAAGCAACATTCAAGAAAAAAGTACAGGGCGGCACAACAGCTCCTGTAAAAACATCATCTCGTCTTGTTGTAAAGACAGCTGACGGTTCAGCTCCTTATGTATATGCTTGGACAGGCGCAAGCAACGCACTTCTCGGTGCATGGCCTGGCACACAGCTTACATCTAAGGATGATAACGGTGACTACTATGTTGACATTAATACAACAGAAACTTACAATGTAGTGCTCAATAACGGCGGCAAAGTACAGTCAGCTGATATTACAGGCATTACAGGCGACGCAATTATCACAGTTAAAAATACAGCATTCTCTTCTTATGATCTTGAGATTGTAGAAACTCCTGCTTCACCGCTCGAGCAGCTTAAGAAAGAGGGAAGAGAAGTTAAAGCAATGTCTTCTTCCGATTACACAGCATCTTCATGGACAACTGTTGAATCAGTTATGAAGTCGGTTGACGCACTCGTTGCACAGGGCGGTGATGCTGACGACGATCAGGTTACTGCAATGATAACAACATTACAGAACGCAAAGGCTAAGTTACAGCTTAATGTTCCTGCACTCGGCTATGCAGTTAAGGGCAAGAATACAGTAAGCGGTGTTGCTGCTCCTGCTTCAAAGGTAACAGTAACAGTAAACGGCACAGCATACACAACACAGGCTGACGATGTAACAGGTGTATTTACAGTTACAACAGCTACACTTAACGCTTCATCAAAGCTTACATTCAAGGCAGAGAGGAACGGCGTATCTTCGGCAATCGGTTCATATAATATGTCTAAGGGCAATATTACAAGTCCTGTTATTCCGACAGTACAGCCTACAACAGCAAAACCAACTCAGCCAACTCAGCCAACCACTCAACCGACCACAGCCAAACCTACACAGAGCAAAAATCTTAATGTAACCGCTACATCAAACTACTTCCCGAGTGCAAAGGTTACACTTGTAAACAACAAAGAGCTTTGTGTTGAATATGAACTGCAGTCATCAATGAAACTTGTAAACGCAGAGTGGGCACTTAATTACGATTCTTCAAAACTTAAGCTTGATGTTGCCCGTTCAAAAGATTTTATGCCGAATGTTTCAAACGAGGTTACAAACATCAAAACAGGCCGTATCTTATCCAACTTTACGGATATTACTGACCTTAAGGACTTTACAAACAAAAAGACATTTGTAAGAGCTTACTTTAATGTTATAGGTACAGGCAGTACGACAGTAGACCTTAATCTTAAAACTCTTTGCGTAGGTTTTATTGACAATGATTTAAAAGTCAACTTTGAGGCAGTTGTAAGAAACAGCGTTATTCAGAGCGGTGTTACTTCTGCTGCAGGTTACGAAAAACTTGCGATAAACAAAAATACAAAGGCATATTTGTATAGTGACGATGATGTAATGCTCGGCGATGTTACAGGCGACGGACAGATAGATGTAAACGATGTAACCGCTATACAGCTTTATATTGCTCAGAATCAAAGTTTTACCGATAAGCAGAAAGAAGCAGCGGATGTTAATAAAGACGGAAAAATTTCTGTCTTGGATGTAACAAGAGTTCAGCAGTACATTGCGAGATCTTTTGATGAATTTTAAATTATTTACAGCTGACAACTTAAAATAATCCGATAAAGCGCCGCTCGTAATTAAGGTTACGAGCGGTGCTTTTTTGTTGTAATCTAATTTGCAATAACATAAATTTTTAATTCAGGACGGTGGGTTAGTTGCTTGCAAAGTATTGTTGCCCGACCGAAAATAGGCTGACACAATTTATCAAAATTTTTCCTTCAACATAAATATTGTTTTTGCACAGAAAAGTATGTATAATAATGTAAGAAACTTTCTTGGTAAGGAGTATATTATGACCTGCAATGAATTTGACGGCTATGTCTGCGTTGACGGAGTGTATGACCTTGACCTGCGGCAAACTCTTGACTGCGGACAGAGCTTTCGCTGGAGCGAAAATCCCGACGGCTCGTTTGACGGCATTGCCTTTGGCAAAAAAGTAAGAGTAAAACTTGACGGCAGCAGCCTTTACATAGAAAATGCCACAAAGGCGGATTTTGAAAATATTTGGAAAGACTACTTTGACCTTGAACTCGATTACGGAAAAATCAGAGAAGAAATAAGCAAAATTCACCCCATGCTTAAAGAGGCGGCAAAATATGCTCCCGGTATAAGAATATTAAGGCAAGAGCCTTATGAGGCACTCTGTACATTCATTATTTCACAAAATAACAATATAAAAAGAATCAAGGGCATTGTTCAAAGACTTTGCGAAAACTTCGGAGAAGAAATTTCTCCCGGAGATTTTGCTTTTCCTACACCGCAAAAAATGGCGGAACTTTCAGCCGATGACCTTGCGCCTTTAAGGGCAGGCTTTCGTAATCGTTACCTTATAGATGCGGCGCAAAAGGTTTACAACGGTGAGGTTGACCTTGAAAGCTGCCGTACGCTTGATTACGAGCAGGCACGAAAAGAGCTTATGAAAATTACGGGTGTCGGAGTTAAGGTTGCCGACTGCACTCTGCTTTTTGGTTTACACAGAATAGAGGCTTTTCCTGTTGATGTATGGATGAAAAAGGCAATGGAAAAGCTTTTCCCCGGTATGACGCCGTCGGATTTCGGCGATTGTGCGGGAATAGCACAACAATACATATTTCATTACAGCAGAATGCACCCGGAATTGTTTGATTAACAATAATAATGTGAGAATGGAACGGCAAATTGCACATAATTCCGTAGTTGAATTTGTAAAATTTGCCGTTTTTCATTTTTCTATAATAAAATTATAGAAATTGTGATAATTTTGTGATAACATTATAAACGATAGGGCAGGATGCCCTTGGAAGTTTTGAAAGGAGTAATCAAACTAATGAACAAGCACGGAATGCTAAAAGCGACAAGCGTTGTAATTGCACTTTGCACCGTTATGTCAAGCACAACCTTTGCATTCTCAACAGTGGCAAGTGCTGCTACCGTTGATACTACAGAAACAGTATCTGCTTCTACAACAAAGAGCAAAGATAACTTTTCTTGGGACAATGCATCGGTTTACTTTCTCTTAACCGACCGTTTCAGAAACGGAAACACATCAAACGACCACTCATACAACAGAGGTCTTGACCAGAGCGGTAAGGTTGTTTCTAACATTGATGACAGAGCTACCTTCCACGGCGGCGACTTTGCCGGTGTTACACAGTCTATCGAAGATGGTTATTTCAATAACCTCGGTGTAAACGCAATCTGGATTTCCGCTCCGTATGAGCAGATACACGGTTATGTGGTAGGCAGCGACGGTAATCCAAGTTACGCTCACTATTCATACCACGGCTACTATGTTCTCGACTACACACAGACAGACGCAAACTTCGGTACTGCCGAGGAGTTTGAAACTCTTGTTGACACAGCTCATGAGCACGGCATCAGAGTTATTATGGATATCGTAATGAACCACTCAGGTTACAACTCGCTTTACGATATGGCAGAGTATGGTTACGGCACAGTAGCACCGGGCTGGGAAGACGCATACTATTCACATCAGAATGTAAACAACAAAACATATCACAGCTTTATCGACTACAATACAAATGAAGCAGACTGGGCTAACTGGTGGGGTCCTGATTGGATTCGTTGCGGTGTAGCAGGTTATACAGAAGGTGGTGGAAGTGACCTCACAAGATGTCTTGCGGGTCTTCCTGACTTTAAAACAGAACAGGCTTCTACAGTAGGTCTTCCAAAAATTCTCCAGACAAAGTGGAGCAGAGAGGGCAGACTTGATTCTGAAACAGCAAA
>NZ_QSTA01000018.1 GCF_003438075.1 Eubacterium sp. OM08-24
ACAAAAACATCAATTATCTATTTTCTAAAAAAACTTACACACTTTTATTGACAAAGCCGACAAACGCCTTTGCAGTCATTTACAAGTTCTTTAAATAAATCTGTAAAATTCGCATCTTTCTTTCCTATGCTGTCAACAAAATTCTTAAGTTGACTTGCAAGCTCTTTCTTGTAATTAGGGTTATACTTGCCTTTTATACCGTATGTCTGCATTATACTTCCGGCAATTCTTAGGTATTCTTTCTCATCAAGTTTTACATTCTTTCCCTGTGCAAGTCCGCTCTTTGCAGTTTGTGCCGCACTTTTATATATTTTCGCTACTGCTATTACAGGATTTTTTTCAACTGCCTTGTCAAAGTCAATTCCCTGCGGTGTGCTTTCATCATCAAGCCAATCATTAATGGTATCATCTGTTGCATACTTTATGTCGGAGGTATCTTCATCTAACTGTACTGCGGATACTTCTCCTTTAGCATTTGCATCACTTGTTCCTCTGATGTTGCTTTCTTTATTATATCCGTAACGGCTAAAATCGCCTTTGGATACAGCTCGCAGTCCTTTTTCAGTTCTTCCCCTAATATATAAATAATCTGTTTGCGAATAGAATCTGACCTTATCTTTTCCCTCACAAGTTTCCTCATATTTGCCGAATTCTTCAAAACTATAGCGGCTTCTTCCATATCGTATTTGTCCATACTTTATATCATCCTTTATACTTTCTGTGTCAAATTCATGACGAGCATTAATTTCAAATACACTGTAAATTTCAGGCTCCTTATATGTTCCTCCAATCAGTACAACCTTATTGTTAATCTCAACAATCCTTGTTCCGTCGGCAAGCACATTATCTGTCCTGCTGTTTAAGTGTCTGTCTAATTCACTGAATTTTTCGTTGAGCAGCTTCATGTCTTCCCTGTTAAACAATCCATATGCCCATCCACGCTTATTATACACCTTGATTTCTTTATCATCAAGAGTTTCAAGGTTATCATACTTTTCACTCTGAATCGTATCATCTGTTGCGTACTTTATGTCGGAGGTATCTTCATCTAACTGTACTGCGGATACTTCTCCTTTAGCATTTGCATCACTTGTTCCTCTGATGTTGCTTTCTTTATTATATCCGTAACGGCTAAAATCGCCTGTGGATATAGCTCTCGCTCCTTTTTCAGTTCTTCCCCTAATATAAGAGTAATCTGTGCTTGAATAGAATCTGACATTTTCTTTTCCCTTATAATTTTCGATAAGTTTGCCGAGTTCTTCAAAACTATAACGGTTTCTTCCATTTCCTGTTTGTCCATATTTTATATCATCCTTTATTCTTTCTGCTTCATATTCATGATAAGCATTAATTTCAAATACACTGTAAATTTCAGGATCATTATATGTTCCGCCAATCGACACAATTTTGTTGTTTATTTCAACAACTCTTGTACCGTCAGCAAGCATATTATCTGTCTTACCGTTTAAGCGTTTGTCTAATTCACTGAATTTTTCATTGAGAAGCTTCATGTCTCCCCTGTTAAACAATCCATATGCCCATCCACGCTTATTATACACCTTGATTTCTTTATCATCAAGAGTTTCAAGGTTATCATATTTAGTAAAATCTTTATCTGTCAAATACCCTGCATCACCGCTATTAGCAAATACAACATCTTTCCTGTCAATGTCCGGACGGATGTTTTTTCTTTGCTCTGCATTGTAATCTCTTCTGGCAGAAACATCTCTTGCTTCTCTTTCACCGGCAGTGTTATAATACATTGCCATTGCTTCTTCATCGCTGTATCCGAGATTTTCCCAATATTCCAAACTGCTGCCGTTTGCAAAATCTTCTATTCTTTGTATTGCGTGCTGAATTTCATGAATTATTATCTCTTTCTGTTCACCAATCGGGCACATCGGATTTAACCTTATCACATTACCTTTTGAACTGTATAATCCACGATTAAGTGAAGAAATCTCATAATAAACATTTACATCCTTTAATTGCGGATACACCTTAAAAAGTTTCGGATGATTTATTACATCACTCAATTTCTGCCATTTTCTCAGTTGAACCATTTTTTCATCAAGGCTGTAATATTCATTTTCCTCTGCTTCCGTAGCCGTATCATTTACAATTTTCCATTCAATTTCGGCGCTTTTTGCTTTCATTTTTGCAAGTTCAATTGCGGCAGCTCTGTTCTTTTCGATATCTGTTTTAAACTCTAATTCGCTGTTATCTATCTCAAATCGCCACTTGCCGTCATATCCCTTAAACCAACCCGTTTCCTTACGGATTTTCTCGGAATCTGTACCGTCCTTTTCAAGCTTCATAGCTTTCTCAAGTGCACTCTTGTCCGCAGTTTCTGCTTTCAATCCTCCCATGCTGTATTTGATATCATTGCTACTTTCGTCATTTTTCGTATTGACATTATTTTCACTTTGAGATATACTGTTAGTGGCACCGAAAGGTATAAAGGCCGTTTTAGAACTCTTAGAAGTTCCAGCGGAGGTTCTTTCGGTGCCTTTTTCTATGTAAATATGATGCACCCAAAATTTATTATTCTGAGGAGATTTTCTCACTGTAATTTTTATATTAGCATTTTTACCATTAATTTTTGTTTCACATACAATATATGCATACTTAATTGAACTGTTATTTCTATGATAATTTTTTTCATCATCTAAAATTAATTTTCCATTTTCAATAAGTTCGGGAATTTTTCGAATTGAAGCTAATTTAGCTAATTTTAAATTCCTACTATAATTAAAATAATTTTTGTTATTAAAAGTTTCTTTAATTCCTTTTTTGTTTATAACAATAACCATTCCACTATCTTTATTAATTACAGTTTTACTTTTTCCACCTTCATCATTGAAAAAGTTTTCTGCATTGAGTGTAGATAATACTTGTTTTTGAACATGCACATAATCATTTATATTTTCAATCTCAAATTTTTTAATCACATCATCACTTATAGAATATTTAATATCAACACCCTTGTCGGTGTTATTTTTCGTATTGACATTATTTTCACTTTGAGATATACTGTTAGTGACGAAGTTGGGGTTTATGTGCGAGCTCCTCTTGCCTTTGGCATTTGAGAGCACGTCGCCGTACCCAACTTCGTTTATTTTATGGCTCTATGTCAATAGTTGGGGTAATCCGAAAAATGAAATAGAGATATTTAACAAGTGGCAGAAAATTAAACTGTCGCTTGTTTTTGCGATTGATAGGCAAACATATGCAAAATACGATTGCGGAAACGCTTAAAGTTTCTGAAGCCATATGCATTGCGCTTTAGCACCTTGATTTTGTTGTTGCAGCCCTCTGT
>NZ_QSTA01000019.1 GCF_003438075.1 Eubacterium sp. OM08-24
TGCTCTAAATTATTGTTTATCTCGCTATTGTTTTTGATTTTCTCATCTATTTGAAATAAGAATGTTCCTATTTCTTTTTGTAATGCTCTGTCTTTTGGAAAGGTTATATATATTTCATCTTGCAAGCGCTGTCGATTTATTTCTGTTTGTCCTGTTGAACCTTCGGCAAGACTTTCTATTTTCTTTTGATAACTTTTTATGACATATCCGTAGTAAAGAGGATCGATTTCTTTTGTCGGTCTAAGCAATATCATATGACCATCAACTGTTGTTGGCATAGGAATATTAAAGATTTGTGCAACACGACCTGCTGTACCGGTGCCAGTAGAATTGATTAAAACATCACCACTATGAAGCAATTTGTTTTCGGGTACTTTTTTGACTGCTGCATTATGTATTCTTGACTCATTATAGGATATTTCAAAATTCCTATTGCATTTTTGGTTGAGAACCCGTATCGTATTCTCATTTTCTTCATCAACATATTTTGGGGGTATCCCTTTAGAAATGAAAGATGTAAGTTCACCAAGGGTTTTGCTAATCCATTCAGCCATAGTTTTTTCCTCTCTATCCAATGTATTTTCGGTGGGCAATCTTAACATTGCTCTGCTTTACCATTGCGTACTGCAAGGTCGTATCTATCTTTCTATGCCCCAAGAGCTGTTGCAGTTGCTCAATGGGCATTCCTTTGTCTATTGCCATAGTTGCAAGGGTTCGCCTGAATTTGTGCGGGTGTACCTTGTGCAGTCCTAAGTGCTTTCCGAATTCTCTGAGCCTTGTTTCTATACCGCCGATTTTCAGTCTTTCGTGCGGTGCTTTCAGCGATACAAAAAGTGCCGGATTATCATCGGTTCTGCTGTTTAAGTAATTTTGCAAATGTATCTTTGTCCTTGCGTCAAAATAGACCACTCGTTCTTTGTTTCCCTTACCGAACACGATACATTCTCGCTCGTTAAAATCAATATCATTTCTGTTGAGTAACACCATTTCACCGACACGCATACCCGTTGAAGCTAACATATCAATCATCGCCAAATCTCTCGTTTCGGTGCAGTTATCTCTCATAAGCTCCAACGCTTCATCGGAGTATGTTTCTTTGATGTTAGTACCGGTTTTGACCTTGTGTATTCGCCTAACAGGGCTTTTCAAAATGTAGTCCTCGTCCTCAAGCCAAGAAAAGAAACTGGAGAGTATTCTCCTGATATTATCAATCGTAACCTTGCTTGACTTTTTCTTTTCCTGATACTCGGTCAGGTATCGCCTTATGTCGTCGGTTTCAATGTGCTTAATGCTTTTTCCGACGGCCTCAATCATCATTTTGATAGTTGCTTTGTAGTATTTAAGAGATTTCTCGGAACAGCCCTCAATTCGCTTTGCCGATAGGAACAGCTCCACATAGTTCTGCTCCGAGTTATTCTCTTGTTGCTTGTTTTCCGTTACCTCATACCTTGCAAGGGTGTATTGCAACACCTCTTGCAACCTTTCGCTTTGCGCATTGTTCAAGTATGGTAACATTCCTTGAACAACATCTTTGATTAAATCTTGTTTCACAGTCAATTCTCCTTTTTATTTTTAGAGAACGACTATGGGGCGGAAGTTCCCCGATATTAACTCCCGCCACCCACGGAAGTTATGGGTATGTTATATGCTAAACAATAATTTAGAGCA
>NZ_QSTA01000002.1:0-343713 GCF_003438075.1 Eubacterium sp. OM08-24
AAAAGCGTAGCAGCTAAAAGCCACTACGCTTTCAAGTCTAACTTTTGGGGGTCACCACAGCAATACGGTTGCTGTTTTTTATGTTGAAAAGCTTTGTCAATAAAAGTGTGCAAGTTTTTTTAGAAAATAGATAATTGATGTTTTTGTACGCCTTTGGAGTGGAGCGGAGCGCAACGAAAAAGGCGTCAGATTAAGTGCTCGTATTTTTCAATACGGGCTTTAACTTTGTCGTTTGTCGCGAGTTGATTTCTGACCATAGCCCAGTTTTGGACCTTGCTTCCGTTCCATTTTTTGTAAAGCTCGGTAATTCTGAGATAGAGCAATTTGAGCAATGCATTTTCGTTTGGAAAAGCACCTTTTTTGGTGACCTTGCGAAAGCTCGAATTGATGCTTTCAACCGCATTTGTTGTGTACATAATTTTTCTAACAGCACTTCCGTAATCGAAAAGCTGCTCTATATGGTTGAAATTTCGCTTCCAAACATTAACTGCTCCCGGATATTGCGACCACTCCTGACAAAACTGTTCAAAGGCCTTTCGAGAGGCTGTAAGGCTAGGTGCTCCGTACACTTTCTTTATGCTTTGTGTGAATTTTTTGTAGTCCTTGCTTGGCACATATTTGATTGAACTTCGGATTAAATGCACAATACAACGCTGGACGACAACATCTTTAAATATCGCTTTTGCACCGTCTTCAAGACCGAAAACGCCGTCCATACAGATAAACAATACGTCCTCCACACCTCGTCCTTTTAGCTCGTCAAATATTTGCATCCAAGTGTGTTTGCTTTCGCTTTCATTAAGCCACAAGCCTAAAATGTCCTTTTGTCCGTCAATATCATAGCCTAAAATTGTATATAATGCATAATTCTTGCTCTCATACTCTTTTCTGATGGTGACATACATACAATCGACAAACAGAAATGTATACATCCTTTTTAGAGGTCTGTTTTGCCAATCGTTAAGTTCATCCAATACGCAGTCGGTAATTTGAGATACCATTTCGTGTGAGATTTCAAAGCCATAGATATACTCAATAGTATCAGCAATATCTCTCTGACTCATTCCTCTTGCATACATAGCTAATACCTTTTCTTCAATTTCAGATACATCCTTTTGACGCTTTGGTACAAGCTTCGGTTCAAAGCTTGAATCTCTGTCACGAGGCACTTTAATTTCAACCTCTCCTGCACTTGTCCTGACTTTCTTATTGGTGTAGCCGTTGCGACGGTTATCGGTTGATTTTGCACCGTGATCGTTACTTTCATATCCGAGGTGGCTATTCATTTCGCCCTGTAACATCGCCTCAAACATCGGTCCGAAAATGTCTTTCAATGCGTCTTGCATATCGGCTACACTTTTCGGACGATACTGTTCGATGATCTGCTTTGCGAGGTTCCCGCCCGGTGTGCTTTCCTTTTTCTTTGCCATTTCGTTCATTCCTTTTCTGTCATTTCTTTCATTGTAGCACACTTTCCCACAAATGCAAAAAGTGTGCAAGCTATTTTTTAACTTACACACTTTATTTTACAAGCTCGGATGCTCGTTAAAAAATCGTTCCAACAAGACTGTCATTATTTTATCATCTGAATATATTTCAAAGAGATAGCATGCAATATAATCACCCACAAATTCTAAATCCGACTTTTTAATATCCACAAGCACAACCGTCAGTTTGCTTGCAAAATTACAAATTTGCAGGCATTTACGATGGTCAAAGTAAAACAGCTTTGCTCCCCATGTGGTGACCCCCAAAAGTTAGACTTGAAAGCGTAGTGGCTTTTAGCTGCTACGCTTTTGTTATGCAACTAAGGCATTAATCCTGTACTCAACCGGACTTAACCAGCCGAGTTTCTGTTTGATTCTCTTGTTGTTGTAGTAATCAATGTATTTGATAATTGCTTGTTTAAGCTCTTCATAGCTGTAATAAACTTTTCCATAATATATTTCTTGCTTTAATATTCCAAAGAAATTTTCCATAACAGAGTTATCGTGACAATTTCCTTTTCTTGACATACTCTGAAATATTCTGTTTTCTTTCAGCTTTTGTGAATATGCTTTCATCTGATAAGCCCATCCTCTGTCAGAGTGAAAAGTCCTGCGATATAAACAGTCATTAGTGATAGTAATAGCTTCATCTAATGCACTCATAATGTTCTCGGCAGATGGCTTTTGAGATATGCCAAAACTCAGAATCTCTCCGTTAAACATATCCATAAATGGAGCAAGATAGAGCTTTTTGATTATCATTCTGCCCTTGCTGTCAACCTCATAATACTTAAATTCACTTGTATCTGTTGTGATTTTCTGATGCGGTACACTTGTGTTAAATCTACGGTTAATCCTGTTTGGAGCAATCTTTCCTACTTTACCTTTGTATGAACTGTATTTTCTGCTTTTATGAGTAAACGAGGTTACTTGCAGGTTCAATTTCTGAACAATTCTTTGAACTTTTTTCTTGTTTACAAAAATATTTCTGTTTCGCAATTCTCCACAAATTCTGCGATAACCATAGTCTTTATGCACTTTTCGTATATCAAGAATTTCTTTTTCTAATTTTTCATCCGGGTTCTCTCGCTCAAATCTATTTTGCCAATACATATATGTTGATTTTGGAAAACCTGTTACGGCAAGAATATCTTTTAGCCTGAATTCTCCTCGGAGACTGTGTATTATTCTTGCCTGTTTTTCGGAGGTTTTTCTTCCTCCAAACGCAATCTCCTCAGCTCTTTTAAATACGCATTTTCAATCCTTAATCTTAAATTCTCATCTTCAAGCTGTTTCAGATATTCTGATTCAGCTTTTTCTTTTCCTGTGTTAGGTATTATCTTTTTTGGTTTAGACACTTTGGGTTTCCGTCCTTTTCTCTTTGGTCGTAACGCATCAGCTCCAACTGCACGGTAATCGGTTACCCATTTTGCTATCATTGGTGGATTATTGATACCTAAACTCAATGCAAGTTCTCGATACGATACTTCCGTTGTTAAGTATAATTCTACCACATGCATCTTAAATTCAAAAGAGTAATTTTTCTTTTCTCTTGATCGCATTAATCCTTTGTTTCCAAATTCTTTGTATGCTGAGATCCAATCTCGTAATATTGTTTGACTCGGTATCCCATTTTCTTTACATAAACTTTTATATCCTCCTTTTCCATTTATGTAGTCCATTACTACCTTCTTCTTGAATTCATAACTGTATTTTGACATAAAAATACCGACCTCCAAAGTTAGATTTTTTAGGTCTAACTTTTGGGGGTCGGGTCATATTCATAGTGTGTATTTTTGTTTTAACACCATTAATACAAGATTGCAAGTGTATTTTTTAAATTTTAAAGAAAATACGGTACTGTTTGATTATAGTGATTACATTTATTTAAAAATATCTGCCTCGCCTATTGCGGCTTGTTCACAGTCAAAGTATCATCAACGCTCTCTTAAATGTTTTCCCGTCTGAAATATAGTCGCATTGCGTTGTATATAAATGCACTTCCTTATGCTCCTTATTTCAGACAGCACTTTGCTCCCTTTATCCGCCACCGGCGGCGGTCGCAAGACTACCACCGGACTGTTTTCTTAACGGTCGTACCCCAAGGTCACTTCCTCACTTTGCTCAGGCGCAGTCCTTCTGCGTTAATTCCCTAACTCTCATTACAAAAAATAAAAACCAATCTTTTTAGACTGGTTTCCTTGGCAGGGGCAGAAGGACTTGAACCCTCGGCACGCGGTTTTGGAGCGACTGTTGAAAACTCAAAATCGCATAGATAAGCCACTTTTTAAGCCAAAGTCGGAGCATCAAATTGTATTTTCGCAGTTTTGATGCTTTATTGATGCTATTGGAAAATTCCTGCCAAATTAACTTCCTCGTTGCTACATATAATAACATAATTAAAATTCATTGTAAAGCAATCTATAGCTCAAAATTTGCACCGCAATAAACAAAGAATAGAGATTTTTATTTTCCTCAATATACTCATGTGGTGAAGGATTGTAATCTCTGTGATGATATTTGTAGCAGCAGACTCTTAAATCGGCTTAGAATAAATAGCGGCAAGAAGTATTTTAAGTTGTGTTCATATTCAGAATGCTCGCAAAAATAACAGATAACAAAAGCATTGCAGATATTACCGCACAGTATTCAAATCTTTATCAATACAATCCCAATTAGAATACCATACACTCTTTCCTAAAAGCAACGGTTAACGCTTCTTAATATTAATACTTCTGTGTTTTCCTGCCAATTCATATACATCACCAAATATAATTCTGTGAATCTTGAATACACCATTAGGAGAGAAATCGGAAAATCCGCTATTGTAGAGCGAAGTCATTTCTAAAGTGTTTTCTTTGTCTTTAACAGGCGTTGAAACTCGTCTTATTAATGTTTTTGTAATCAATATTCATAGTTTAGTTGAGGAATTTCAAACACAACATTTGATGTGAAGGTCATATCATCCTCATTGAATTTCATATTTATTTCACCGTCATATTTTTTAACTACTCTTTTAATGCTTTTCAGTCCCGTTCCATGTATTGCGTCAGTTTTTTTTGATGATGCTATGCGGTTGTTCTTGACGGCTACAATATTCTTGACCGAGTTTGTAAGCTGTATTGACAGATATTTATTTTTGCGTACAAACACCGAAAAATCTATAAATCCGTTTTCTGTATTTTCTGCCGCTTCGACTGCGTTTTCAAGCAGATTGTCAAGCAGAGCAGTTATGTCGGGTTGGTTCATGAAACCAAAATCGGCCCTTCTGATGTCAATATTCATCTTCACCCCAAGCCTGTCGCACACAGATTTATACCTGTTGACTATAGAATTAACCATAGGATTGTTACAATAATCAACGGATTTGTTTACGCTGAAATCTTCGATAAAATCATCTATGTACTCGGTAACAGCATCGTCCCCTGATATACTTTTAATTGCATTTAAATGTCTTTTAATGTCGTGCATAACAATTTTTGAGTTTTCATTTTGCTCATTAAGTAAATCATAATACTCAGCCGTAGATTTTTCCTTTTGCCTTTCATATTCCAATTCCATATTGTGTCTTTGAGTTTTCAAAGTAAATTCATATACCCAAAAAACCGCTATATTTGAGAAAAGTAATAGCACTATACTTATTATTAATAAATACATGTATTTTTGTTCTAAATCAAAATTGTGTAGTGCATATGATACTGCATACAGTAGCAGAATGCTTGAGGCAGGTAAAACCAAAAGAGGTATAGAAAGAGAATAACTTTCTGATTTATGTTCTTTTATTGAGAATTTTGATACAAAGTAAATTATCAAAAAATATAACAGTTTACTGATAGGCGATTGAATAATGAGACTTAGAGAATTATCCAGGCAAGTGAATAAATCCGTACCGAATAATACTGTTGAAACAAACATAACAATACTTTCTGTGATTGCCATAAATATAAGTAATATGCTACAGTGGAAAATACAGGATTTAACACTTATGAAATAACAAAAATAAAGTAAAAAGAAGTTACACGCAAAAAATGCAATTAAATTAACCAATGTTAAATTCAATAATCGAGATAAATACAATAATACATACACAATAACAACTGAAAATAACAAAAATTTTTTGCTTGATTTTCTTTCAAATTTGTTTTCAAAATAAAACAGTGATATCAGAATTTCTGCAAGAAAAATAAACGCATAGCAAATTGTGTATACCATTTTCATACCCCTATGTACGCAAAATATGATTTTTTAAATTTTGAATAGTTCCTTTGAGATATAGGTAGAGTTTCACTTCTTAAATCTACATTAATATTAAGCTCAGTCTTATTAAAATCCGAGACATACCTCAGATTAACAAGATAACTATAGTGTGATTGTGCAAAATAACCATATGGTTTTAAGTGGCTTTTCCAATAATCAAACTTTTTATTTGAAATGAACTCTTGCGTTTTTGTAACTAGTTTAGTTTTGCGATTTTCTATAGTTAAATACAAGATGTCAATTGTAAATATATTGTGACATTCATCAAAATAGTCTAAGACAATTTTTTCTGTGCTTTGTTTATACAGATTTAAAGCAATCTCCATGCTCCTAAAAAATCTATTTTCGTCAATGGGTTTAGATAAAAATCTAAAAACCTTTAAATCCATTGCATCATCAAGATATCCTTGAAAAGATGTAACTATAAAGACAATAATATTCGGATTTAGTGTCTGAAGATGTTTTGTAACAGAAAGTCCATTAACACCGGGCATTTCTATATCAATAAACGCAAAATCAGTTTTAATTTGTTTATCCAATATAGAATCCCCATTTGAAAAGCAGGTAATATCAAAATTATAGGTTGACTGTTTTGATAATTTAAGGAGAAAATTTTTGATTTGCTGAACGATTTTCAAATCATCATCACATATCAGTACATTCATAGAGCTATACCTCCTTAATTAGGATTATAACTCAAAAAAAAGAATTTGTCATCTGTTTTATTCCTGTTCAGTTAAAACTCTATATATTATTTTTGATATTAGATTCAATGATTTAATTTGTTAACAATATTTTGAGGAATGTTATTAATTTTTAAAGTACCTAATAAGAGGTAGTCAGGTGTGATATTTAATGCATTGCAGATTTTAGCAAATGTTTCAATACCTAGTACAGAGTAACCGTTTTCAATATTTGATATGTGATAATTTGAAAAACATGTTTTTTTGGCTAAAGCATTTTTCTCCATTTTTATTTCTTTTCTATGTTGTGCTATACAAATTCCTATTTTTGTAGTCTACATACATTAATATCAACCAATAAAATGTTATCAATCATCGGCAATATTGTTAATAAATTTAAAAAAGATAATATTCTTATATGATTATAATATTTAAAAGTTTTTATATAGTTGTAAGATGAAGGGCTATAATAGATTAAAAGTGCATTTTTTGTCGAATTTATTACCATTTTTGTAAAATTCAACATTTACAAATATTTTTTTGATAAATTTATAATAAGGAGGTTGATTACAATGAAAAACGAAAAACTATTATCAACTAAAATTAAAGACGGAGTCAAAAAAGGATTGTTTGCTACATTGAAAGTTAACGCAAATTCTTCAGGGTGTTATATAATCTATCAGCCTAAAACGCCAAAGGGTTTTGAAAAGTTTAAAAACATCAAATGATCAAATTGATTTCAAGCAAAGTCGCCCGCATCTTATGCAAAGATGAAAAGCATACAGATAATTATGAGTTATATGAATATGCCATATACATAATTTTGTCCTCTACATTTCATATGGCGACAGTCATAGTTTTAGGATTGGTTTTCAATCTATTGACTGAAAGTTTAGTGTTTTACTTGTCTTTTATAGTTATTCGTAAGTTTGCAGGCGGCTACCATGCTAAAACGCCAACAAGATGTTATATTATTTCTATTATAACATGGGTACAGGCGCAACATGTTTTTGCTGAACCGGGATATAATGCATCATCAGGTGTATACACCGTCATAAATAATTCCAAAGCATCATGGAGAGGTAAAATGAATTCATGGTGGTGGGGTGGTAAGAATTGTTCAGCCACAGGTAAAATTACAGCAATCTAATTTAGTATTTATTATTTCCTTGTAAGACCCGTACTTACAAGGAATAGGGTGAGTAAAAATGATAAAACAAAATTTAAAATTGTTTTTTAAAACTAAAATAATATTTATTCCGGTTATCATACTGTTAGTATGTTTTTTGGGGAATCTTGTATATAGTTGTTATAGCTTTTCACTCAATAATGATGTATTAATATATTTAAAGAATTCTATAAAATTATGCTTACTATCATTTGTAATATTATGTTTTACATCATATGAATTCTTTTACCTATATAAGCGTTGTTATATAGATGAAGCATTGTATTCACACAAAAATGGTAAGACCAGGATTTTAACAAGTACTGTAACAGTTTTGTTGTTTATTCCGGCTTTAGAGTTCTTTAGCGCATTTGTATTTAATTTTGTTATATTTTTGTCATCCGGAATGAATGACTACAGTTATTTGTATCATATATTTTCAGTTTTATTTTTATATGTTTTTCTGGGTGGAATAATCCCGATTTTACTTGGCGTTTTTTTTGCTCAAAAGACGAAAAGGATTGTTTCATATGCTCTTATGGCGCTTATAATTTTCCTTGTGTCAAGTACATCTGACTTTATTCCGGGGGGTTTAAGCCAGGTTACCAAAATTAATTTTTGGGAAGCAAAATATTTTCTTGCATATATTCTGCCAAATGATTTAGAGTGGTACATAAACCATGATTACGGTATGTATGCTGAAATTTATAGATGGAATTTAATTATTTTCTGGATTTCTCTACTGTCATTTTTGTTTTTCAAACTTTGTCAAATAAAGAAAACCGCATTAAAAGCTGTTTTACTGTCATTAACACTATTAATTTCAACATTTAATCTGGTTGGCTACTTTTATGGTGGAAGCCATATTGAAAAGGGAGCTCAGCTTGACAGTATTTCAATGTCAGATTATTTGTTTTATACTGAAAATGAGCAAAAGAACCAAGATCCGGATTTTGAAGTTACATCATACGATATGGATTTAAGCATTTACAGACAATTAGATGCCGAAGTATCAATGACTTTATCTGATACAGGTTTAGAGTATTACAATTTTACATTGTACCATGGATACAATGTTTTAAAGATAACTGATATTGAAGGAAATGCTTTAAAATATAATCGTGAAGGAGATTATGTTACTGTAATAGGGAACGGAAACCTGCAACTTATAAACATAAAGTACAGCGGTTATTCACCTATATTATACAGTAATTATCAGGCGTGTTCTCTGCCCGGCTTTTTTGCATATTACCCTATTCCCGGATTTTACAAAATTACGGGTGATTATACCACATATAATCCGATTGAGATAAAATCCGAAACAGAATTTAATATTCGAGTTGATTCAGCAAGGCAGTTTTATTCAAATCTTGATGAGGTAAAGAATGAGAAAAATTGTTTTGTCGGGGTTACAAGCTATCCTACGCTTTTTAGTGGATTTTATAAATCAAATTCGTCTGATATTTATAAGATTTATGCAATTACTGTAAAGGGGTGGGGATTGAGCGAAATAGATGAAGAATATACAGACGAAATTCAGAAATACATTAATGAGTTGGATAACAATAGCAGCAATAAATTAAATCTCAAAGAATATACTATTATTCAGACAAATGAAATGCTTTCTTCTAATTGTATTTATGATGGAATATTTTTAGGAGATGATACAGTTTTTATTAATAAAGCAACTGATGAGGAAACAAAGAAGCAAGTTGCTGAAATACTTCTTGCTCAAAGAGATATGGGCTATTCTAAATATGTAGAAAAAGCCGTGGTTGACTCCGAAAGTATAAATGATAATTAACAAGGAAGAAGGTGTAATTGTGCTGATTTTGAAGAACTGCACTAAGTCTTTTAAGAAAACAAAAGCTTTAAATGATTTTTCCTGCGAATTTAAGCACGGTATTTATGGCTTGCTTGGGCCAAACGGTTCCGGCAAAACTACTATGATGAGATGTATATGCGGTTTGCTTTCTCCCGAAAAGGGAAGCATTGAGTGCGATTGTGAAAATATAGGATATTTGCCTCAGCAGTTTGGTGCTATGAAGTCATTGACTGTATATGAAACTATGAGATATTTTGCCACATTAAAGAAAATACCTAAGTCAAATCAAGACAATGAAATCAGATATTGCATTGATTTGGTCAACCTAAGTGATAAAATTAAAAACAAAGTGGGTTCGCTGTCAGGAGGTATGGTTCGACGATTGGGAATAGCCCAAGCTATAATGGGAAATCCTGAAATTGTTTTGTTTGATGAACCGACTGCAGGTCTTGATCCTGAGGAGAGAGTAAGATTTAAATCTCTTTTAAGGAAAATAAAAAATGATAAAACTATTATTATTTCTACTCACATTGTTTCGGACGTAAAATCAATATGTGATGAGATTGTTATAATTAATGAGGGAAGAAATGTTGTTCAGGGAACTTGCAGCGATATTACTTCTATCGGAAATGAAAAAGTTTTTCTTTTAGACGAAGAATATGAAAATAATTTAGAGGGAAATTATTATGTTAAAGACAGAATCAGTAAGGATAATAAAAATTATATAATCGTTCTCTCAAGTAATTTTATTGAGCAGGGAGTGAGTATTAACGCTGATATAGAGGATGGATATTTATGTGCCTTAAAAGATATATAAACCGCCTTTCATTAATACAATTAACACTTAAAGGAATGGGAATTCTCTATATTGTACCTGTTGTTTTTTTATTTCTTGTACTTCCTTTTTTAACATATTTGGATTTTGCTAAAGGATATTCACCCGAACAATGTTATTTTTCAACATACATAATGTTACAAATTTTTTGCCCATTTTTTGCTGTATGGTGGACTTTATTTGGTTTCAGAGAGTATGTAGAGGGCAGGATCAGAGAACTATTGCTTGTTTATAAAAAAAGTCTTATAGTTGAACTTTTTCTTGTGTTTGCTTTTTATTTCCTGCATATATGTGTATTGCTTGGTTTATATTGTATAATACTAAATTTTAATTATTTCAATTATATTTTTATATTTTTTGTTCAGGCATTTGCTTTTTTTAGTATTAGTTTTTCAATATCTATAATTTTAAAAAATATAGCAATTCCTTTTATTATCAGTGTGTGTTACGAAATATTTTGCATGACTGCCAATATTGACTTTCTTAAGTTTATTAATATGCTTTCATCTGATATTCCAAGCAGCACCATGGACATAATATGTCCATATATTTTTATATTGATAAGTAGTATATTTGTTTTTGTGTTATCAAATTCTTGTTTCAAACGTTTGTAATATTTTTATAATTATATAATACCTGATTATACATATCCAAAATTTGCATAGCAGAAAACAAAGATAAGCTACTTGCGTATATCAGCATAATACTGTTCAAACTTAATCTCTCCTGCAACCGCCTTATCCCTCAAACTTGACGCAAACCGTGACCATTTCTCAAATTCGGAAATGGTCATTTTCTTATGCTTACCCAACAATCAAACAACCTCCTTTTAGAAAAAAACTATGAAAAGCAGGTTAAAGTGGGGCGTCTCCCCACGGAGTCACATCAGACGGCAGAGCCGACTGTTATGCGGTTTTGCAGTATGTCAAAAATCAGAATTTGAGGGGTCTATCAGAAATGAGCGAAAATAAAAAGAAATATGCCTATTGGATGAAGCCTTCAATGGTTGAAGAAATAACAGAAATGCTTGATGATGCAAATGCAACTTCAAAGAGCGATTTTGTCTGTCAGGCTGTTCAGTTTTACATTGGTTATCTACATCAGCAAAAATGTATTGATTATCTCTCACCAATACTCGCACAAACCATTAAAAGTGAAATTGAAAGCGTGGAAAAGAATGTTTCTGAAATGCTGTTCAAGATGGCTGTTGAACAGGCAAAGCTAAGTAATGTTATATCAGCAACAAATCAGATTGATAAAGTTTCATTATCATCGCTGAATAATCTCTGTGCAGAAGAAGTCGCAAGGAACAACGGTATCATAACATTTGAAAATGCGTACAAATTTCAACGAGGTTAATCTATGCCGAAGATTATTTTTACAAGCCGATATATAAAAAATCCTGCATCATCAAATGCAGGTAAGCTGATAAAATATATGGGCACTCGTGAGGGTGTTGAAAAACTGCCAAACGGTATCGATAACTCTCCTGCTACCAAGAAACAAAATGACTTAATCTGCACTGCACTAAAAACTGTTCCGGAAGCTTGGGATTATCCCGAGATGAAGTCTTATCTTGAAAATAAGACAAAGTCTAACGCAACAGAATTCCTCAACGAATTTCTTGAACGCAACGCAGACAGGATAGGCGGTGTTAAAAAGTTAGTTTCATATTATGCCGAAAGACCGGGTGTTGAGAAGTTAGGGAAACATGGATTGTTTTCTCAAACTGATGACAAGATAAATCTTGATGAGGTAGCTGAAGAAGTTTCAAATCACAATGGAATTGTGTGGACTCATGTCATTAGTCTTAAAAGAGAAGATGCTGAAAGACTTGGCTACAACAATGCAAATGCGTGGAAAAGTCTTGTGAGAAGAAATGTTTTAGAAATTGCCAAGGCTCATAAAATAGAGCCAAGCGATTTGCAATGGTACGGAGCATTTCATAACACAACACAGCATCCTCACATACATCTGCTTGTTTATTCTAAATCAGGACAAGGCTATCTTACTAACAATGGCATTGAGAGTATGCGTAGTTCATTCGGCAATGATATTTTCAGAAATGAGCAATACAAACTGTTTGAAATGCTGACAGAAATCCGTGACGAACTTAAAAATGAGGCAAAGAATGTAATTGATGATTTAATTTCAAATATTGATTCAGATGTTTATGTTTCCGATAAAATGGTTGAACTGTTCAGAAAACTTGATGAACAGCTCAGAAATTACAACGGCAGATTGATGTATGGCTATCTTCCTAAATCAATCAAAGGAACCGTCAACAATATTGTGGCGGAACTTGCAAAGGATAAAAATTTGTCAAAAGTATCAAGAACTATATTTTGAAGTCGGTCAATTTATTATCTAAAGCAACCCCGTCATACGAAATTGATAAATCAAGTGTTGAGCAATCTGTTTCAGGAATAGTCCTCACACTCGCAAAATTGATTGCAAACAGTTGCAAGCGTAAACAAGCTAAATTATTCGGTCAGGTTGACAGCAAACTGAAATCCAAGCTTAAAGAGAAAAAGGTTGCTCACGGACTTAAAACCGACAGAACGGTTAATCAGAATGAAATCGAAAATGATGAAGAGCAGGTATTTACAGTGTCAATGTAAACCTCCTGTTGAGCCACGTGTCGCCCGTGTTGCGATTTTATTGCAATCAGCAGGAAAGTAATCGAAATTCTAAATTAAAACCGACACAGGCGATATTTAAAAAATTCAGATTTGGTCTGGATATTCAGATGAATTTATGGTATGTTGTTGTACTTGAAAAGGAGCTGATATTATGTCAACAAAGAAATTACTTACTAACGGCAACGCTTTCAAAAGGACGGATAGTCGTTGGGGCGGTGTTGTTTGGTATATGGATGAGCAAGGCGAACGAAAAAGGAAGAGCTTTTCCGGTACAACAAAAGCCGAAGTCAACAAGAAAATGACTGAATATATTGTGGTGTTCAACGACTCAATAATTGAGTCGCAAGAAACAAAGAAAAGACTTCGGGACAGTATGCAGAACTGGCTTGAGGTATTTAAGTTCCCATCTGTTGAACGGACTACTTATGACAGATACGAATGTACAGCGAAAAATCAAATCTATCCGTATATCGGCGATAAAGTGGTCGGAGATGTCAAGTCGGCAGATATTAAAAAGTTACTCAACGATAAGATGAACGAAGGCTATGCTTACACTACGGTTAAGAAAGTGCATAATGTGCTGAATGAATATTTCCGCTATCTCACCCAGCAAGAGTACATTGACAGAAATCCTATGATAAGTGCGCCCATGATTAAGAAGAGCAACTTTCTGGCGGCTCAGGACAAAGAAAATCTTCCGACGAGCGAAACCATAACGGTATTCACGCCGGAAGAGATTAAAATATTCAAAGATGAAGCGTTCAGCACATTCTCAAACGGCAAGAGAAAATATCAGCAAGCCGCCGCATATATACTTATGCTGAATACGGGCTTGCGGACAGGTGAGGTGCTCGGTCTTCTCAACAGCGACATTGACTTTGAAAATCGTGTTATGCACCTTAACAGAGGTGTAAAGGAAATATCAAAGCGTGACAGAGTAACGGCAGAAAAAGGACGAGAAATCAAGGTTGGCAAGCTGAAAAGTGCCACCAGCAAACGAGATGTTCCGCTGAACGATACGGCGATTGAAATGATACTTGACCTGAGAAAAGAATTCTACTTTGGAGAGGACTCACCGCTGATACCCGATGAAAACGGCAACTTCACCCGACCGGTAAATTTCCGCAAACGCTATTACAGAATCCTCAAAGCCGCAGGTATAGAAACCAAAGGTTTGCACTCGCTCCGCCACACCTTCGCCACCAACCTTGTAAACGGAATAAAGCAACCTGTCGGCTCAATCAAATCCTTAACCCCAAGACAGGTGGCAGATTTGCTTGGGCACACAACTTCTGAAATTACGGAACTGTATTATGTAAAAAGAGATTTGACCAAGCTGAATGGGATTACGGATGGATTTAATCTGTAAAAAGGAACTTTTTTACAGATCGTATGAACCTCTTAAATGCAAAAACATGGTATTTTAAGGATTGTACTGTTGCCTTTATGCCCGAGATACATTCCAGAATTGAAAACTAACAGAAAGTTGAATGAACTTCAAAGGAAAAATCTCTGTGAAGTTACTAAGTCTTTCAGATAATTAGAATTTGTATTTGCCCTTTCTTGCAAACTTTGAGTATATAAAAGTGCTACACAAAACTAAAAATAATTACATCTCGGTTTGTGTTTTTCCTGGTAAAAATGCAGGCTCAATTTTCATATGCACTGAGATGTAGTGAAAGTTTTGTGTAGCAGCAAATGAGCCGTGCTTTTTTCGTGCGTAGCTCTTTATGGCTGCGCATTTTTTATGTAATTATTATAGTTTTATGTACGGCGTTTTAAGGTTTTGATTCTCTTTCATTTTCCCTGATTATGTTTATAAAAATCACTCTGACCGCATAAGCAAGTTCTTCAACAAAAAAATCTTCCTCTTCAAAACGGAGATTCAATTCATCATTTCTTAGAGTGTTTTTTGCGTGGTAAATTTCTGACGTTGAATACTCGTTTTCAGTCGGGGCATTGTCCTGACGAATTTTTAAATAATTTTTACAGCGTTTTCCGTCCTCGCTGAATGCAAATGTGTAGTAATGCAGATTTTCGTTTGCTTCAAAGAAAAAGTCCTGCAAGCCGTCAGCACCTGAAAACTTTCTTGTGTATGAGTGAATTCCCTGTACTGTTTTGTAAATTTCTCTGTATTGATATTCTGAAAGAAATAAGTTGCAGTTAATGGCTCTGTAAATATTATTAAATTCGCTTGTGTAATAGTCCCAGCCTGTTTTTTTGCCGACATCAGTACCGGGGATGTTGTTGAAATTATCGCTTTCTCTGAGCGCATAAATTATCTGAAGCAGTGGGTTCAGTATATCATTGATAATCATTTCGTTGCATTTGTTCTGCTCAATTTTTTGGAATTCTTTTGATTTATCAAATACTGTAATTGTTCTTCTTTCCATAACAATTCTCCTTTTCAAAAAATATTCTCAGATGAATCTGTTACCCGAACATAGTCTCCTATCCTGATTAAAGCTCCTTTAAAGCTGCTTATAATAATATCCCCAAATTCTGAATAATCGGGATTGTCAAAGTTGCACACATATGCAAGAACATATTGACCGCAGCAGAGTGTTTCGAATTCCCACTCTTCCTTGTTATCGCTGACAAACAATAACGCTATAGTGTTGCCGGTTTCAATGACGTGATAAACAAGACGATCATATTCTTCTTCAAATCTGTCAACGACTTCAGCATACCTTTTATCGTAGTTAATGGTGTCAATAGTCCCCAGCAGACCTTTACAGGTTATGTATGAGTAATAAGGCTTATCCTCCTTAAAATATTTTAATATATATTCGGTCGCAGATTAAATGTTTTTGTTAATTCCTCCAATCTTTTAACAGTTTCTTCTTTCTTCGCTTCTTTTGAAATTTTGCTCATTTAAATTCCGCCTTCCTTAATTATTCATTTGTTCAGCTGACATTGACTATTATATCAATCAGTCAGGCGGAGTTTTCCGCTTAAACTTAAATTTAAAATATTTTTTATTTAAAATTTTTGCAGAAAGTTGGAAAAAACCGAGCAAATGTGTGATATAATGAATTTGAAACGGAGGCAAGTAAAATGAAAGAACAAAAAGAGAGATTTTCAAAGCTTGAAAGAGCGTTCAAGATACTTGAATATTTAAAGCTGAATTCTGACAGCGAACACACTGTAACACAGGCGGCTTTAAGAAGAGAATCTGAAATCGAGCCGTATCTGGGTGACAAGGAAACCTATAACGACACGATTGTAAAAATGGCGATGGCTTTGAATTTTGATGAATACGGAGTAAAGTCTGAAAATGAATGGAAACTTATTTTTAAAGATTTCGTCAAAAAATTCGGGGCTGAATCGCTTGATGAAAGCGATTCAGCAGATGAATATGACGATAATCAGACAATGAGAATCCGAGGGTTGTATTATAATCATACTTTCACATATGAGGAAATTAACAGTATGATTGAAAGTATTTTGTTTTCAAAAACAATAGATACGGAATCTGCAAACAAGATTATTAAAAAAATAGAAAATAACCTGACAACCAAATTCTATAAAAAAGGTGCAAAGAATATTTGCAGAATAAAAGAGCCTGTGCTTGTCGACAGAGAAATCCTGCGTGAAAATCTGCTGAAGATTCAGCATGCAATAGATGACGGTGTGCAAATAAGCTTTACTTTTAACGGCTATGACAAGTACAAAAAGCTTGTGCCGAATCACAATAAGAAAGATACGGTCAGTCCTTATTATATTGTTGCAAGCGGCGGAAGATACTATCTACTAGCTTGTAAAGAGCTTGTGTTTAGCGAGAAAACAATCACAAATATGTCGATATGGCGTATTGATTTAATGTCGGAAATTGAAATCCCCGGGAGAGATGAAAAACATAATATCAATGGTATTCCGTCAGTCAGCAAGTGGAAGGTTGATAATCTTCCTCAGTCGTGGAGCGAAGATTTTCAGTTATCTCATTTGAATATGTCTTTTGATAATCCTGTAAAGATTAAATTGAGAATAAAAAGTCCAAAAGAAAAAGATAATCCGTCAAAGCCTTTGCGTGCTGATTACACTTTTATGTACGATTGGTTTGGTGATACATTTAAATACATAAGAACAGAAGAATCAGAACCATATGACGATATAGTTGAAGTTAAGTGCAGTCCGTACGCTATGGCAAATTGGGCGTTGCAGTACAGCGACAGAGTAGAGATAATTGAACCTGAATCGGTCAGAAATATGGTAATAGAAAAGGTTATGAGTCTTAATAAAAAATATATAGAAAAGTAAATTTACAAAGGAGTGTAGAAATGGAACTTATAATATCAATTATAGCAGTTATAATTTCCTTTGTAACCTTTCTTTATACTGTGTTAGTTGAATACAGGGGCGAACAAAGGGAAAAGAAACAGTCAACATTAGAGGCGTTGAATTTGTTACAGGAACAGGTTTTTGACAAATTAAATGAATATACCTTTGCAGAAATAAAGGATATTTCGGACAAATGGAATGAGTCGGCAGAAGAGAAAAGAAAATTTGTCACTGCGAAAAAAGGAACAGCAACTGAATTCTGGAACACTCATCATGAGTATGATAATACTATTAATGAATACAGGGTTCTGTCGGGGTACTTGGCAAGAATAGAGCATTTTTCATTGGGGGTAAATACCGGAATATATGATGTTAAAGTTACGGAAAGAGCGGCGACATCGTATTTAACAATGTTGTATAAAAAGCTTGAACCACTGATACTGACGAAAAACAATAGCAATAATTCTTCATATGAAAATAAATATCATAAAGAGTTTTGCAAATTGGTAACTGCCTTAACAAAATTGGAGGCATAAAAATATGTCAATAAAGGAGCTTATGATGATTAACGAGGAAACAATATTAAGCCTTTTGAAAATTTACAAGGATGATGAAAAAATACTGAACACTATTCAAAGGTGTCTTATCTCCTTTGAGGAATATCACAGTCAGATTTATAAACTTGAAATATGTATGAAAATCTTTTCAAACGGCAATGTTGATAAAGATAATTATAAAATTAAAATTGAAGAGCTTGATAAATCAAGAACTACATACCATAACGCTTTATTGGGTAATGTTAATGTGCTTAACAGACTGGCAGAGAAAAACACTTTACCACCTTTTTATGACGGAAAAGTGTCGCAGGATAGACCGTATCGCAGAGAGGTTGCAAACGGTGTTTTGCAATATGTTGAGAAAATAGTTAAAAACAGATGTTAATAAATTCAAGAATATATTATTTAAGCGGAAAAAGCCGAGCAAATATTTGATAGAATGAAGTTATTGATTGATTAAGCAGTCAGATTTAATGTATTTAGACTTTAAAAATAAATTGAGGAGAAATTAAAATGGGATATGACAGAATTGAAACATTCGTTAAAAACGAAGAAAAACCATATGAATACTGCTTGGATTTTGAATACGGTAATTCAGCCTATGAAGCACTTAATCCGATAGAAAGGTATCTTGCCTATAAATCAACAGGCGTAAAGATTGATAAAGATAAACAAAACCTTAGTAATGCCGAAAAGTTTTGTCTGAATAGCCTGAACACATACGGTGATATTCCCGATTGTGATGGCTCTGACGGAAGAAATGCGCTTACCCTTGATGTTTATAAAAAACTCTGGAATTGGGAAAAGGGATATTATTCCTCAGGTGTAATTTCAACTCCGAATTTTCAGGGCGAGTTTGGCGGAGATACGATGAATTCAATGCAGACAACTTTTAATGCATTAATGGGTTATGCTCTGAGCAAATCTGAAAACAGTAATTTAAGGCAGTATCAAAAGAATAATTACAGCTTTATGGACTGCTTACAGATATATTGTAATTATCCAAAAGAACTTCTTTTTGAACTTCAAAAAGAGCCTTACTTTATTCGATTTGCTGATTTATATCATACGATAGGAAATATGGTGCTTGTTCCTCGTCGCTTTAACAGTGGTAGATACGGAAAAACTTTTGATTTTTGGGATTCTTCTTTAGTATGGCTCAAAAATGACGGCTTTGCATACGGTAATCAGCTTTTGTTTGATAAGCGTAATTTCACTAAATATATAAATTACTTCTATTTATGGGATTATGTGGAAAGTGTAAATGGAGAATATAAGGTCAAGCCTTTGTTTGATTCTCACAGTAATATTGAGAACGGTAATGTCAATAATTCCTTGCCTTGGACAAATATCAGTAATGAACAGGATTTAAAGCAGTTTTTAAAAAATGCCTGTGAAAACATAAGTAAGCGTGGTTCCTTTATGTCAATTCTTATGAGGCTTAGAAGCGCTGATAATCCAAAGCTAAAAGAAATATCCGATGAATATTTCAATATTATTCAAGGTGACTTCCTTCATAATGTGCATATGGATGGCTATAATGATGCAGTGACAATACTTTTGAGATTGTTGGAAAACTTTGATGATAAAAACGACAAAGATTATAAGCTTTTGTATGATGGGATTATGTCATTATATAAATTAAACGTGAATTCTGACAGAGAAAGTATAAGCAAATCAGCTGTACATAATTTCAATTAAAAAGAAAAAACAAGAAGAGAGCGAAAATTAATCGTATAACGACACTTCGTCAGTTATGGGATGAAATAGGAATAGAACATTGGACATATGCTGTAGAAGGAATTAACGAGGAGAAATAAAAATGCGTGCTGTTTACAAAATATTTTTATCTGTATTAATTATTGCTGTTGCACTTTTTAGTTGTTCTTGCGGCGGTGAAAGTTCTGAATTGCAGGAAACAACTGCAACGCAGGTAATACTGTCAACAAAAGCAACAGAAGCTCAAACGACAGAGCCAATGACAGTTCAGGAAACGACTAAGAAAACTGAGCATGCAACTGAGAGTGCGACAGAGAAGGATGTTAGTAATGCTGAAAAGGGAGAAAAAACTGTAGCTCTTAACAATGAATATACCACTCGTTATCAGGAAGTGAATCAGGTTACATATCCTACATTTGTATTTAATTATCCCGATAATTGGAGCGTTACAAAAGAAGAATGCGATCAGCAGGAGGAGCTTGTTACTCTCGAAAACGATGGAGGTGCAAGCGTGACATTTTTACATTACTCAGGTGAATTACAGGGTGGCGGCAGCGGAGTTTATATGAATAAAGAAGAAATCAGTAAAGTTGCTTCTTCACAATTTGTTCCGGGTTTTGTACAGGCAACAGACCATAGTTCACTTGGTGAATTTATGGTAGCAAGGATAAAAACAATAGGAAAACTAAATATGCAAACCGACAGAGAGTACAAAGAGGTTGATGGAAATGTTGCATATGCTGTACTTCCCGTTAGTGAAGAGGGCATAAGAGAGGGCGTAAGAAGAGCAATAAGCGGTGAATATACCTTCTGGTATTCAAGTACAATTTCATTTACTGCTTCTACCCCAGAAGAATTTACACCGCAGGAAGAAAAGGAGGTTATCGCAATACTCAGCAGTTTCAGAATAGCATAATTTTATAATAACATGATACGAGGGTTACATGTTATTTGCAGTTACTATTCGTATGAAGA
The DNA here is from genome assembly GCF_003438075.1 of Eubacterium sp. OM08-24. Taxonomy (GTDB): domain Bacteria; phylum Bacillota; class Clostridia; order Oscillospirales; family Acutalibacteraceae; genus Ruminococcoides. The sequence goes on from NZ_QSTA01000002.1 coordinate 20,430, forward strand.
TGCCCCTTGCCCAATACACTCTCTGGCATTATCGGTGACAGAAGTTTAAGTCTGCGATTAGCCTCCAATAATAACCATTCTGATGATTTTAAAAAGCAGCCCAGAAGTGATATAGCCAAAATAGTGCGTAGCTATGAAAAAAGCAAAAACAATGTGAACATTGCAGTGCTAAAGGAGAACTTAGAAAGGATTTACCGTGGGCAAAAACCTTATGTGATGACTGCTATGAAAAGTCTGATAAAAAGTACTCACCTAACAGATAACCTTTACAAAAGACAAGATGATTGAGAACAGGTGGAAGTTATGTTAATTCACGAAGAAAACCGCTGTAATATTAATTAGATACAAATTGGCAAAACTACCTTTTGTTCTATTTATGAGTGTAAAAAGGCCATTCTAAAAGTTGAATTGCAGGATTATTCATGAATGTGAAATATATAGTATATTCAGTGGGACACATTTATAAATCAAAATATGCTACGCTGTAAACAAAGAAAAGGCTTTGGAAAATTAATTTTTTCTCAAAGCCTAAATTTATTGGTCATTCGATATTCTTGACGATATAATGAAGCTGACATGATAATACAGCGGTAGATGTGATAATTTTTGATGCTATTTTGATGATGTAGCAGACGGAAATGTTGGAATTATTAGCACCGGTTGAACATTTTGACGCCTGAAATAAGTGTCAAAAGTGGAAAATCAAACCGTGCTCCGTACATAAAAATATATCAAAAAACGGCTTAAACGCAGTGCTTAAGCCGTTTCTCAATGGCAGGGGCAGAAGGACTTGAACCCTCGGCACGCGGTTTTGGAGCGACTGTTGAAAGCTCAAAACTGCATAGACAAGCCACTATTTAAGCCAAATTCATAGCATCAAAATTACATTTTCGTGGTTTTGATGCTTTTTTGATGCTATTGGTATTTTTAAGCTTACAATATAATAGCTGATGACTTTTTTATTCTATAGAAATTTCAAATGCTGACGGTATGCTAAAATAACATCCTTTATTGCAGTGTATGGTAACATGCTAAAATCAATCTGTCAATCAATTCATAACTCAAATTTTGCGCCGCTGTAAACAAAGAATACAAAGCGGAAACAGATTCGTTTTATTTTTTCAGTATATTAAACTATATGTTTTTGCTGATTTTTACATATTCTCGCAGATATTTGAATGGGAAAGGTACAACGGTATATTGACCGTTGCGTACAAATTCAACGGAGAGAAGTGGTAACAGGTCCTTGAATTCTATTTTCTTTTCTGATATTATTTTACGAATAATACAAGCTCTGCTGACACCGGATCTTCTAAGCGATTTTTCTCCTGCATAATAGTACACTTCTTCACCCTCTTCAAGAACAAAATCCTTTTTAAAACAGCATATATTTACGATATTACTCATAAGGTATTCGTCATTTTTTAGACTTTGGATTCTCGGATGCATCCACACACCATATTTATCGCGCATATACTTATTTAGATCAATAGCATACTTTTTTTGCATATTCATAAATCTGCGAATTTCATACTTTGTAAGAACAGGTTGCTGCTCTCTTATAATTGCTATAAGATTGTTTGTTTCATCAGCGTACTGTGGATATTCTGATGAAAATGCATTAATCATATTAATTAGATTTTCTTTTCGTACTGCTGTGTTTGGGTTGGTTTCTTTAAGTGCCATGTTAAGTTTGTAAATGTCAGGAATGGTAAATTCGCAGGTCCTCACAATTGCGTGTATATTATTAATATCAGAAAACATAAGACCTTCAACACTGTTACATACCCTGCTGTTTTCTTTGTTGTATTCTGAATACATAAGCATTATTCGTTCTTTATCAGTACTTTCTGTGGGTTCAATATCATTAAAGGTTTCAAAATTCAAATCACCTGTTGGTGTTACTGTCATCATATTGTATTCAAAGTGAGAATCAGGGTATGTATATCCTTCTATCTTTTCTCTTGTTACAAACGACCAGGTTTTGTCTGTCTTTAGTTGTGTCCAATCATAAATAGAGAGTTTACGACTATAAATATCCCCTTTAATTATTAATTCCTGGACTACCTTTTTTACCATGTTTCTTAATTTTTCCTCGCTATGGTTTTCAACTATAATATGTTGAACAATCAGACCGTTGTTATCATCTTTGTGTGGGTCCGGTAACTTATTATTTTCATAGTATTTCTCACCATAGATAATACGGATATTGTAACCGCTTTCTGAGGTTGTATCTATCAGAGGGTGTATATTGTAATCACTTTCAAGAATGCGAACAATGCTGTCAAGCATTGATTCGGACTGTTTGTCCTTGCAGTAGTCGGATATGGTAACGTCTTTTTCACTAAGCATTTTTCCGAATTCTTCTACGCTGATTTCAGTCTTTTTGCTTTTTTTAATTTCCGTTTTATCAACAGCATCGTATGAGTCATATTCAAGTGTTAAGTAATCAGACAGTTTTAGCTTTACATCTTCAAGAAACTTATTCATTATACCCAGTTTGCTTCTGGAAAATTTTTCTGGGTTTTCATAACATAAAAATTCTACCGTATTGTGGGAATTTTTATATGAACCCAGCGCAAAGGTGTCCTTTAGGTCAACTTTGTCACTTTTCAGTTTTTTTCTGAAAGCTCCTGTTTCGGCGTCTATTATGTAGAAACTGCCCTGTTTTGAATAACTGTTTTTCCTGAATGTCTTGACATCAAGGGTTAAGTACATTCCCGGCTTAAGTGAAATCTGGAGGAATCGGAACATATATATTTCTTTAGTTGATTTGTCTCTTATCGGGGATGTGCTGTCGCCATAGTATAACTTACCTGTAAGATTATTATAGGAGAACAACTCTCTTTTAGGAGTTTTCATAGAATTTATAAGCAGTTGCGCAAGAAGTCTGTCATTGTAATAGAAAACTCTGTTTCTTTCAGCCTTATCCAGCACATTGATTTTTTCTACGGTAACATTTGGATACTGCTCTTTTATTTCTCTGCTAAAATTGAGATTATATGCTTTGCCTTTTTGAAAGAGGACAAGTGCTTCTTTTCCAAAAGAATGTTGTACTGCAAGTGCCTTGTATTCAGCGGTAGGAATATCAAGGATATTTGTATTGTATAAACCTGTTGTACCTTTGACAAAGTAAATGTCAAAATCCCTTTCTATATTTTCATAGTTGTATTCTGCTCGAAACTTGTTGGTAAGTATCATAAAAAATCTTCACTCCTTATCATATCAATATTTGCGGTTATTGGTTTTCCGTCTTGGTCAATCAATCCCGGAATCTCTACAATTTTTCCGTCACAACTTATAGTAGGTTTCGTATTGCTGTTTCCTACAAGGTTGATTATATATGCCCTTTTGCCTTTAATAGTATCAAGTTTTTGCCGTATTCTTTCAGTAGTGCTTTCTCTGTCCTGTAGGTATGTAGGTTTCCAGTTTTTGAAGTCGACATAAATACCGTCATTAAGTTCAAAATCAAAGAACTCAAATCTATCAGGGTCATTAATTGGCTTTAATTTCATTCCCCGTTCTCTGCTTAGTATAAACTCGCCGCAGACTTCTCCTAATGCACCTTTATAGATGTTGTGGAAAAGCACCGGGCTCATCATATACATATTTTTTTCAAAAGTTGTTGCATAACCTAATTTAATGAAGTGTTCTCTCATACCGCTATATTTCATCGCGTATGGAAGATAAGAGTTTTTCTCTCCTGCCTCATAAATAATAGTTTCGTTTGTTATACCCTTCATTTTTGCTCTGCCACTGTTTTGAAAGTCAATTTTACTTGTACCAAAATCAATAATTACATCATCAAAATCATAGTACTGAGAGTAAAGGTATTTGTTGATTTTTTTACCGGCAGTAATATAAAGCATTTTCAAATTATAGTCAGCATTATATTGGCTTTGATTTGCAGTAGGAAAAGTCAACACCAGCTCTCTTAATTCATGCCATATTTGCATACTCCTTTCGTTCCATTTTCTGTAAAGCAAGCCTTTAATAGTCCACATTCCGGTTGAAGATATTTTTTCTGCAGTATTAAGGATGCGCTGCCGTTCATCCGAATAATCACTTCCAAGAGTTTCTCTCAAAACAGCAATAGCCTCCAGCTCAGGCGACATTATTCTTTTCCGTAGTTCACCGCTATATATCTTTTCAAGCAGCTTGTCCTCAATGTAAATATTAATGTTTCTGTTTTTCACAAATGTGCGGCACATTCTGCCTACTGCCTGAATGACTTCTCTTGTTGCCTGCATACGGATACTTTTAATTTTATATAGTTCATTATTTTCATAGGCATGCCCTGTAGAGTAGGAATTAAAGGCTGTTCTAATAAGACTATTAAGTTGTGAACGCTTGATTTCTCCGTTTTCATACAGACTTTCTATTTGTACCAACATACTTATCAGCTGGTTAACTGTAATTTTTTCATCTGTATAAATATTGGTAGTAAGATTTGTAATATTTCCAAGATACAGAGCATCAATATCCTTTGTAAAGTGGCGTTTATCCTTTGGATTTTTACATTCGGCAAGTTCAATATAGTTTGTTTTGTCTGTAACTGCATATTGCAGATTTTGCCCTGCGCCGATTGTACTGTAAGAAGAAATTATAAGAATTTTTTCTCCTTGCTCCAATTTATTAATCAGAACTTTTTTATCCTCTTCAAAATTTTTGCTTTTAAGCACAAACAGTGTATCTGTTGCGTTATAGTTTAGTCCGCAAAATAAAATTGCCTTTTTCATTAATCCTAAAAGCAGATTATAGTTCATAGATGCTTTGTTTTCCTCAGGAAGAGCCATTCCAAGGTAAAGCATGGATTTTAGTGTTGTATTTTTAAGGAAGGATACCATAGCATACAGAATATTGCAGTACCTGATTCGGTAATATATTTCTTCGCACTCATTGTCAATAATATTACCGCATACCATTGCAAAATCATTGTTTCCAAATAATTCTCTGCAAATATCTTCACTTCTGCTTTCACTGTACTCAGTACTGATAACTTCGGTACTAAGACTAATTCCTTTGTCCTTGTATGGTTCATAAAGCCTGAACATCTGTTTTTTAACTCTGTCTTTCATATCTTCAGGTGTAGAATGAAAGTCGTTCTCCAGATAGTTTCTGAGATAATCAAGATTGTAGTTGCCGACAACAGTAGGTATTTCAGCGGTAGCTGAAAGTCCGATGACAGCATTGTGCTTTGAAATATATCCTATAATTTTTTCAGGTGTATCATATAGTTTTATAAAACGGAGATTTGTAAAGTCAAAGTGTGAGTCACTATCTTCAAATTCAAAGATTTCAATTCCTTTTTGGTAGAAAGAATCGTCTGGAATATTGTGTTTTTCTTTCTGACTTATTTTCTGCTCACATAATTCACCAAGCAGGAGTTTGCTTTGGTTACTGCTAAGCTCAAGCTTTTTCATAATAGTAGATATAGCATTTTCAATAGTCATAGCATCAGCAATAAACGGTCTTTCCTTGTTGATGATGTTCATATATTCATTAGCCCAGTGAAAAAGAAATCTTCTGAAGTGAAGTAAAAATCTGTTAATATCTCTTAAAAAGCTATAAATTACAATATCGTCTTTTTTGCGGTTTTCAAAGAATGTTTTTTTATCCTCAAAGAAAACCTTAACAATGTTTTCCTCCTTATCCTTTGTTGCACGAATATACTTTGCATTTCCATTTAGTATAGAGTGGTAGGTAGCATCCTTGAACAGGAAATTTTGTTTTCTGTCAATATGATTTTCGTTTACCTTTATACTCAGATTAGTGTGATATTTATTGGCAATTTCATCCGCCTCTTTTTTCAACTTTGCAAAGGTAATTATTTTACCTTTACTATAGTCAATTGAGTCAATAGCCTTTTTAAGATTGTTTGAAAAATAATCCGTGTTAAAAGTTCTTAATATCTGTCTGAAAACAGAAATATAATCTTCTCGAACTGAAACAGCTCTTTCAATCAGCTCATTTTCAATAGTGGATTTTGTCGCATCAAATTCATCAACAATAATGATTGAATCGGTAAATAAAGGAGATTTTATAAATTCATAACTAGGTTCTACTATAACAGAATTTCGCTTCATAAATTTGCTGATACTCATAAGAATAATCTTTCTTTCATCAGTAAATACTGCAGGATAAAGTGCACCTATCCACTTGTAATTTGCATCATTCTTTATTGCTTTTAGCTTGTCTTTTTTATTTGAAAACCTCTTTTTCAGTGTATCGGAAACAAAGTGCCTGAAATTTCTTTCTGCCCTGTTAACATTATCAACTAACATCTGTTGATATTGAGTATCGTTTATATTGCTGTTTTTTATTTTTGTGTAATTTCTTATTGTTTTTTCAAGTTCATAATATTCAGCGGATATAAATTCTTCAGGAATATCAAGAACAGGGATTTTATCTACAACTTCAGCAAAATTTGAACGTATTCGCAGTACCTCTTTATTGTATAATTTTTCATCATTATATGCTCTTTTTAAATCTTCTTCTGGAAGATTTTTGTTGAGGGTTGTAAGGTATATTATTTTTCTTGTGTTATTAGGATTTGCGGCATATTCTCGCATACAATTTGTGATTGTGTAAGTTTTTCCGTATCCTGTGGGAAGTTCACAAAGAAAAAGGCCGTTTACATTGTCGTTTAAAACTGAGTCTATGTATTGTTTCGTAGTTATCACCTCGTTAAGATTTGTCACTATATAGTATAACATAATAAAAAGGATAAATAAGGGCATATAGTACCCCCTATTTATCCTTGACATAAATCTATATTCTTTTTTAAAAGTTCGAGCATTTTTGATTTCACATTATCGGGCTGTAAAATCTCTACATTACCAAGACCAATTATCCATCCTAAAAATATATTAGACGGAACAGCATAAAAGGAAACCTGTAAATATTCTGTTTGCTCGTCATCACAAATTTCAATGTTTGTACCAAATTGGTCAAGAAATGCACCTACCAAGTATTCGGGTATTTTTACAGTAATACATTCTTCTTTCCCGGAAAACATGCCGATTCTTCGGGATACATATGTATCCGGATTGAATTCTGAAAACTGTTCCTTTCCTCTTATTTCAAATTCCAACTGTTCAATATGGTAGAGTTTGTCAACTCTGTAAACTCTTTCTTTAAGAATACCATCAGTTTCCTTGGTGTCATATCCATAAAGATAATATCTACCGTCTGCCCAAATAAGTGTAAACGGATTTAATGAATATGATTTTCCATTTCTGTTTTTCAGGACCTTATCCTTAGTCCAATGACGGTATTCAAAGGAAATCTGTTTTTTATTATTTATTGCGTGCATAATATTATTTATGTTGATTAGTATTCTCTTGTTTTCACTTTTTGCAATATTGATACCTAAAATACTCCTGTCTAATACTTCTGCATCATATATGCTGACGGTGCTTCTCAACTTCTTTGATATACTATCCGCAATGCCGTTTGGAATAATATTAGAGGCATAAATAGAGTCTAACAATAATTTTATTTCGGCGTTTTGTAAAAGACGGTCTCCTATAAAGTAGGTAGCATTTCTACCTCTGCCTGAAATTATTTCTACGCCAAAATCTTCACGCAGTAATTTAATATCTCTTTTTACAGAGTCATGTTCACATTCAAATCCTTTGTTGTAGAGCTTTTGTAAAATCTCCTCCATAGATAATTGATGATCTTCATCAGTGTATTTTTCCAGTATTCTGTATAGCATTAATATTCTGCTCTTATTTCTGCTCAAAGTATCCTCCATAATATTTTGGTAAGTATATTCTTTATGTTTAGTATATCACCTGAAAATAGTGTGTTCAAGGAAAAAATAACTTTTACAAAAGAAAGTGAGTTTTTTCTTATGGATAAAATACATAGATCTGAATTTTCTTTTTTATATAAAAATAGTATTGCTATTATTCCAGAATTAGAATATAATAAAAACAGTAATATTTGAGGTGATAGAATGCTTGCTTATATGACTGCTGGTGAAGCCGCAGAAAAATGGAGTATATCCCATAGGAGAGTTATAACTTTGTGTCAGGAAAACAGAATTCCCGATGTAGCTATGCTCGGAAATATGTGGATAATACCAAAGGACGCTGTAAAGCCTGTTGACGGAAGAACAATAAGATATGACAAGAAAAATCCTGCAAAACCCTTTGTGAAATGGGCAGGCGGTAAAGGACAGCTGTTGCCTACAATCAGAAAATTCTATCCTGCCGGAATGGGAACAACCATACGCAAATATTGTGAGCCTATGGTCGGAGCAGGAGCTGTGCTGTTTGATATTCTCAACACATATGAAATGGACGAGGTCTATATATGCGATACGAATGCCGAGCTGATGAACGCTTACATAGCAGTAAAAGAAAATGTAAATCAGTTAATAGAATTGCTGATGAAGTATGAAAATGAGCACCTTAAAAGAGATGATGAGGGCAGAAAAGAATACTATTATCAGCAGAGAGAGCGGTTTAACGCAGAAATTCAGAAACCGGATGAAAACAATTCGTTGTTGAGGGCAGCATTGTTTATCTACCTGAACAAGACCTGTTTCAACGGTTTGTATAGAGTCAACAGAAAAGGCTTGTATAATGTGCCGATGGGAGCTTATAAAAATCCGAAAATCTGCGATATTGATAACCTCAAAAAAACTTCAGAGCTTTTGCAATGCGTTACTATTATGACAGCCGATTATACTTGCATTGAAAATGTAGTTGATGAAAACACTTTAGTATATTTCGATCCGCCATACAGACCGCTGACAAAGACGTCTGAATTTACGTCATACAATGCTGATGACTTTAATGATGAAGATCAGATTAAATTAGCCGAATTTATTAAATCACTTAAAACAGCGAAGGTAATGGCAAGTAATTCAGATCCGAAGAATGTAGATGAAAATGACGAATTCTTTGATGGCCTGTATGCCGGGCTTAACATAAATCGAGTGTCGGCAAACAGAGCTATTAACAGCAAAGGCAAAGGCAGAGGGAAAATAAAAGAGCTTTTGATTACAAATTATTAAAAAAAGGTGGGTGAAATGATGCCATATGGTGAATATGCAGAATGTCCAAACTGTGGTAAAATTGCTCACGGAGAAGAAGAAATAGAAGAGCTTTTTGGTTACAGAAATATAGGCGATGAAAAAATCATTCCGCAGTCTTGGTGCAAAGAATGTAGGAGTGATAGTTAAATCCCTAACAAAAGTGCTGATGGTGCAGAAAAATTTTTTATGCACTATCAGATTAATACTTAATACCCTATATATGATTATTTGAACTGCGCAATATGTGCAGTTTGTTCCTTTGGAAAGAAGGTCAATAACTATGAAGTTAAAAGAAGCACAGGCAAAAATTAAAACCATTTGCAATATCCCTTTTGCGGATATTTTTGAAGAGTTAGATTTTCCTATGATTATCAAGAACAAAGGCAAAACCGGTCAATTACTGGAAATGGCTTTAGGAAAGAAACTTGATAATGCAAACATCGACTTTGAGGACGGAGAACTAAAGAGCAATAAATGTGATGCAACAGGTAGACCTCTTGAGACAGTTTTTATTACGCAAATTGCAAGTATTATTGACGAACTAATTGTTGAAAAACCGTTTGAAGAAACACACTTATACGAGAAAATCAACAATATGTTGTATGTACCTGTTTGCAAAGTCGGAGATCCGCATAACTGGATGTTTCTTGATGCAATTCATATTGATTTGTCAAAACCCGAGTTTTCTTCTCTTTTGAACATTTGGAGAGATGATTATTACTCTATTTGCAGACAGTTAAAAGAACACATTGAAACATCAAAGGATGGATTTATACATACATCAAACGGTAGGCATATTCAGGTTAGGAGCAAGGACTCTAAGCCTTATCATCCAATTTATTCAAAAATATACGGACGGAAAGTTTCAAACAAAAACCATGCTTTTTATTTTCAAAAGCAATTTGTTTATGATGTAAGAATTGCATATGGAGGTTAACATGGCATTGCATAATATTGAATACAATCTTCAATCTGATAATAGAACTGGCATCAGAATAGAAGTTGCTAAATTATTTACTTTAGAAGAACCCAGAATTGGTAAAGGTGAAAATTGTTCCAAATATCACTATATCGTAGAGCACTATGGTGAATATTCAATTGTTCTCAAAAGGCCAACAGGTTTGAACAAGGGTTTTGATTTTACGGTAAATATTAGTGGAATGTATTTTAAAAAGAATAGAAGGTATAGTAACCCTTCTCATAATGATATATTTAAAGTTTTTAACTATGTAAAAAACAACTATGAGCATGAATACGATATAGTTGCGAAGCAAATTATCAATATTTTTCAAATTAATGAATATAGTTTTAAGGGATTAGAAAATGTAGTTTTTCCGGATGGAGATGGAATATTAAGACCTATTGCAATTATTTTACTTGCCATTAAGTGGTTATTTATAGAGCAGGATATTACATATTGGAATTGGTCAGGAAGAAATATGTTATATAACCATCTTATAGAAATGGGGCTTGTATAGTGCCGAATAAAAAGATAACTAAATGGGAACCTGAAGATTTTGAATTGGAAATGACAACGCATTGGTCGTTTCCGAAACGTGGAGATTGGGCAACTCACGATGCAAAGTGGAGAGGTAACTGGTCGCCGTACATTCCTCGCAATATTCTTCTCCGCTATTCAAAAGAAGGAGATTTAGTGCTTGATCAGTTTGCAGGCGGCGGAACAACGCTTGTTGAAGCAAAGCTACTGAATCGTGATATAATCGGAGTGGATATTAACGATGTTGCTTTAGAACGGTGCAGAGAAAAGATTGATTTTGATTACGAACCTGCAACAGGAAAAGTGTATATAAAAAAAGGCGACGCACGAAATCTTGAGTTTATCCCTGATGAGAGTATTGACCTGATATGCACTCATCCACCCTACGCTAATATCATCAAATACAGCGACGGTATAGACGGAGATTTATCTCAACTCAAAGTCAAGGATTTTCTTGAAGAAATGAAAAAGGTTGCAGCCGAAAGTTATCGGGTACTAAAGAAAGATAAGTTTTGTGCAGTGCTTATGGGAGATACCCGTCAGAAAGGGCATATGGTTCCGATGTCTTTTGAGGTAATGAAAATCTTTCAGGACGCAGGTTTTAAGCTAAAAGAAATCATCATAAAAGAACAGCATAATTGCAGGGCAACAGGCTATTGGAAAACAAACAGCGTGAAATATAACTTTTTGCTCATCGCACATGAGTATTTATTTGTGTTTCATAAGTAAAGTGATGACTTAAACTGAATAAAAAATTTAAAGAGGAAATCACAAATCGTGGTTTCCTCTTTAAATATGTTAATGGTATATTTTCAAAATCTGCGTTGCTAAACAAAGATTGAAAGGTAATTACATATTTTAACCGGTCAAATACAAGTGATTTTAAATAACTTATGTCCATTCATTGACAAAAACATTAAAAAGATATAAAATTATATGTAGAAATTGTCGAAAATATTACAATAATGAAAGTGATTGTTGCCATATGACACTTAATCATGTTTGCATGTGGGTTGATGGGGAATGGAAACGTGTGACCGCTGAAGAAGCAAGTGCTATTCATCCGGGTGGTACGGTTTCAGCAAGAAGCGGATTGTTCTTTTGCGAATTATGCGGTCAATATGTAACTTTAACTAATGGGTTTATCAGAGGTAGATATTTTAAGCACAGTGCATATGAAGCAAGCAAAAATTGTCCGGAAAGAACCTTTGGCAGCGGATATAGAGTTGATTTAGAGCCTAAAAAATATTGTATGCCGCTAAGGATGAGATTAGTTAATAACAGGTATATATTTGAATTGGGTATGATTTCTGTTCCTGATGATATTTTAAATCAAAGTAAAAACGGTTATATTGAGATAATTGACGGATATAAAAATTTATATAAATATTCATTGGAAAGAATAGAAAATAATACAACGACCTATTTATATGCAGGTGATAAACCGTCAAGTGTATATAAACTTAACTATTCCGGCGTTAGTGGGGCACTGGTATCTTTTTGGGCAGATAAAGTTTTCGGAGTTGACAGCAAGGGTAGTCTGTTTGATAAGGAAACAGGAAAAAAGTTGCCTTATGATGCAGACGTAAAAGTAGGATGTCATTATTATTTACTTACTCAAAGATATGTCTACGTAAACAGCGAACATGTGAAAATAAATAAATTGCCGATTAACAATAATAACTGGGGAATCTGGAAATTATATGAAGTAACAGCTAATGATTATTCCGAAGAATCGGCTAAATTTTTTCTGAACTTGCATTGCAGATTAACAGAAAATCCGATTGAATTACTGCCCATATGGCCGGTAGTAGTTGAGAATCCATATCTGTTGTTTCATAATTCAGATTATATGTATATGTATATAAAGGGCAATGCTAACATAAAGGCGTTCCCTTATACACAAATACAAAAAAATAATTCATTAATTAAATTCTGTTGCAATGAAAGGCAACAGCTTATTTCAGCAGGACGTTCCGAAGTTTTGAAATATACTTATCTTTGGAAAAAGCCTCTTACAATGACTGCAAAAATGCCCGAAGTAAAGGTTACAGATATAAAAGGTAATGAATTGCTCAAAACTGAATATGACGCACTTCCTAAAGATAAATGCTTAATAATTGTTGCGGAATTTGATGGAAAAATTGAAATATTTCATGATGAATTTTGTGAAATTCAGTTTAACTTATCGGCAGGAAAAAGACTTCAGATTACAGATATAAATTATGGTTTAAAAATAATCATTAAACAAGGTATCGATATAGTAAGAAAAATAATATTCAGTAAAAAAGAGGTTAAGTCAAAATCAGTAATTAATGAAGCTGATTTTGTTAATTTACTGGACTCACAACGGGGAGAAACGGTGCCAATTCCCCATTCTTTCGGAGCAATAATATCAAAATATAATAAATATACTTTGATAAGGAAATGGATATATTGTGCGATAAGGAACAAAAAAATAAACAGGAAATCTTTATTGATTTTACGACAATATTTATAAAAGAAAAACATAATGTGTTTTGGGTTCAATGTAGGAAGGAATGTTAAAAATAAATATGAATAGTAATATGGAGTTCATTTCTGTTTGTAAAGTAATCAGGGATTCAGAAAAAGATTATTTAAAGCTATATAGATTAGCAGACATAAACGGTGATGTGATAACTGCGTTTGAATATAATGATAATACACCTGCAACTTTCTCCAATAGAAAAATCATATATTCACATGACATTCCGATTGAAGAAGGTAGTATAGGTGTATGGAAATGGTCAGTAACAGAGCATGACAGCGATGTTTCAAAAGATTGGGTTGAGAAAAGCTATTATGTGCTTGGATGTCATCCGATTCAGATAATACGGGTAAACGACGTTTGCGATTCAGAGGAGCTTGTGCATGCACTAAAAAACGGTGTAAGCTGCGGAGCTATATACTTAAAAAAAGTAATGTTTATTTACTCTGAAAATCCTTCATACACAAATTATAAGGGAGTATTATGCCATAATGATGATTTGTATGAAGATGACGGTGTTTTTCGGCTGAAAACCAAGGAGAGCAAATTGCCCGTATATTACTTGTCTTATAGAGATATTTTGAAAATTAAAAACATTGAATTTCTGCGGAGTCTGGATATAGGTGAACCGGCTGAATATGTTTTGACAAAGAATATGTCAGAAATAATTAAGAATGAAATCATTAAACTTGTAACATGGCCTAATTTTAAAGCAAAAGGAATCAGTAAAGCAGAATGGAAAATACTTCGTGACTTTTTGCAGGAGATTTCCGATACAGACTTTTACGAAAGAATTAAAGAACAATGCGATTGCTCACTTGAAGATGCCCAAAAGCATATTCAGGTATTTTTAGAAGATGCGGAAGCTTATGTTGACGGAACAGATGTTGATTCAAGGGTACTTGATAAACTTGTGCTGAATCATACAGAACTAAGAGAGTATTGCCAAGCAAAAGCAGGTGATATATGGATAAAAAATAATAAGACGTTTGTTGACGAAGCAAATCAAAAACTTAAGGAAACGGAAGAACTTTTAGCCGCCAAACAAAAAGAATACGAACAAAAACAAGAAAAGTGCAATATTTTGTCTGCCGAAATTACCAATGCTGAGTATAGGCTTAATGAAGTTATTGCGAAAACAGAAGAATATAATGCAATCGGAGAAAACACTTTATCGAAAGTGAGAAATAAAATATCCCAGGCAAAAAACGATGTATCAGAATTTTTATCGGAGCTTTCATTATTTACATCAGCTTCGTCAATAAATGATACCGCAAGAAGTCAGAATATTGAAAAATCTTCTTTTGTAAATGGTAAAAAATTGTCAGAAGAAGATGCAGAAATTTCCAACAGCTGGAAAAACACTGTTGAAATTCTCGAAGTAGAATTATTAGAAGCAGGAGTATCAGACAATCTGTGTCACCAATTTGCCGCTTTTTTATATGCTGCTTACGTAAATAATATTAACCTTCTTTTAGCAGGTCCATTTGGAGAAAGTATTGCTAATGCATTATCGTCTGTAATTTCTTTAAGCAATGCAGGCGTTTTGTCATGCAACGGAGACTGGAGCAATGAGTCTGTTAAAGCACTGCTTAACAGCGAAGATGAGATAATTATAGTAAAAAATCCGTTTAACGGTAACTGGATAGACAAACTGCCTCCTGAATTAAACAACTCGGGCAAAATGATTATATATGTACATCCCTACACTGAGGATTTGCTGATTGAACCGAATAGCTTATATAATTATATGCTGCCTGTTTTTACTGAGCTTATTGTCGATAAAAAGCCTTCAAACCGATTTCTCGGTGCAGTATTATCTGACGATTACGCAGAATACATACAAGCAAAATCTGTTCCTGTGGGCGAAAAGTTATTGCGACAATTGCCGGTATCTAAATATGAGAAGAACAGAATTCAGCAATTGTTATCAGATGTTCATAAAATCATTGCCGAAGGGGCAGATTCTGATATTTTGTTTTGCCTTTTTCCATTGGCAATTGTTACAGATAAAAAGGAAATAATATCTGAATATATTAAAAATAATAATAAACTATCGGATACTCTTATTAAAGAATTATTGAATTATCTCGGAGAAGAAGTATGATAAGCGAAAGAGATTTACTTTATGAAATATCGAATGAGCTTGGGATAAGAAAGGATAAACAAGAGAATGAAACGCAGTGGATAAATCGTGTTATTTATAGCTCTGTAGCAAAGCTCGCAATTGCTTCTGTCGGGTCAAACGGCGAGGACTATCATACAGATGCGATAATTCATTTTAAAAATCACTGCAAAAAACTTTTGAATGCGTATCTTAATATTTTTCAGGATTCCTTAAATATGTTTTCTCCGAATTATGATGAATTGTCTGAAGAAATTTATAATATTCTTCTTTCTGCCGGGTGTTTCTATCATATGCCATATAGACTGTCTCCGGCAGTAAAAAAATTATCTGTTGTAAATAATATTGTTTTGGCAAGAGGCTTACCTCCGGATAATGATTTTAATATGAGCGGAATGGGGTTTTACATAGAAAACAGTAGTATTGATTCACAGGAAGATGTATTTGATATGTTTAATATCAGCAGGACGACATTTGATAGATATGTAGATCAAATAATAAAAAACAAAGAATGGATTCCTGCCAAGTTTGATAAAAACATAAAAGACTATAAATTTTTAAAGATACAACCGCCGTTTACAAATGGGTATTGGAAAAAAGAACCTGATAAAGACAATGTTGTTTCACTTGCAAGAATAAGTGAAATAAACAATACGATGTATTTTCTGTATAAATATGATAACGGGAAATATTTTGAATTGCCTCTTGAGAATTGGAGAACAGAAAATTTTCAGTATCGTGCAATTAGCACAGGCATTTTGCAATCATGTAATAAGCTGCCTCCGATAAGTGCAAAATTAAGTGATGAGATAGTTTATATTAAATTGAATTATCTTCTGCCGCCAAATGAAGAAAAATTTTTTAAGCTTTATAGTTGGCCGATAAATTATCTGACCACAGATCAGAATTTCAACAGAATAATGAGTAAAAGGATTTATAACGTTTTCAAGTCCATATTGAAACAGTCAGGCTATCAGTTTCGGGAGGAAGAGTAATGTCCAAAGGAGCATATGAAGTACATATACAATTAAGAAAAGAGCTTAAGGAATATATAAAATCACAGTATTTCAGTAAATCAAAAATTTTGCTTGAAGCAATCGAAGGTTCACTTGATAAAGAAGGCGTTTTATATCAGAAGCCCTTTATTGAATCTTCTCCTGCGTATAAAAGAGTGGAAAACGGTATTATAAATTCAAATTTACCGGAATGGATGAGAAAATTTTTTAAAGAGTTATCCGATAATAATCTCGGAGTGTTCAGTTCTCCTTTTTCTCATCAGGTAAGAGCGTTGGAAAGTGCCGTTGCCGGCAAAGATTTGTTTGTTTCTACGGGAACAGGTTCAGGTAAAACAGAGTGTTTTATGTGGCCTTTACTTGCTAAACTGGTTGAAGAAGCAAAAACAAATCCGTCATCATGGAATAAACGAGGGGTAAGAACGATAATTCTGTATCCAATGAATGCTCTTGTATCGGATCAGGTCAGTAGATTAAGACGGCTGATAGGTGACAAAGACGAAAAATTCATTGGAATATTTCGAGAAAGTGCCGGACAAGAGGTGCGAAGACCGCAGTTCGGTATGTACACCGGCAGAACACCCTATCCCGGTAACGAGCCTAAATTGTCACAGGATCGTCAGCTTGAAAGAACAATGAAAAAATTTGTTGAGGCAAGCACTGAAAATCAAAAACAATATCTTGATCAACTATCAAATTCAGGAAAAATACCTGCAAAAAAAGATATGTCTGCATTTTTGGAAAAAATACATAACGGTCAACATTTTCCTGATGAAAACGATGCAGAATTAATAACCAGATTTGAAATGCAGAGGTTTTGTCCCGACATTCTTATTACAAATTACTCTATGCTTGAGTATATGCTTTTAAGACCGATAGAAAATAAAATCTGGGAAGATACAAGAGCTTGGCTCGAAAATGATAATAATAACAGGCTCTTGTTAATAATTGACGAGGCTCATATGTATAGAGGCTCCTCCGGAGGAGAGGTAGCTCTTTTAATCAGAAGACTTTTCAATAAACTGAATATTGATAGAAGCAGAGTTCAGTTCATATTAACTACCGCAAGTATGCCTTATTCAGATGAGGATGACAAAAAAGCTGTACATAACTTTGCAAATCAGCTTACTGCCGCAGATGAAAATTACAAATTTGAGTACATCACGGGAGAACAGGAACAGCTGAAAAGCGTTAATTCAAAAGAAATTGACATTCATATTTTTTCTGATTGCAATATTGAAAAATTGGAAGGAACAAAGGAAGAAAGATTTTCTGAATTATGCAAATTTATCGGGTTAATATCAGAGATTAAAAACAGTTTTGACGATTTGAGCGATGCTTCGGAATGGCTATATAATAATTTAACTGAATATAAGCCATTTATGGATTTATTAAGATTATGCAGAGGAAAAGCAGTATCGTTAAAGGAACTTGCTGAAGAAATATTCAATGGTGTTGATACAGAAACTTCTTTGTATGCTGTCGGCGTCATGTTAGCCATAACACCATTTGCTAAAAATAAAAAGGATATATCTTTGTTCCCTGCTCGTATGCATATGTTATTCAGGGGAATAAAAGGCGTTTACGCATGTACTAATCTGGAATGTCCTCATTCACATACCGATGGTGAATTGACTCTAGGAGAGTTATTTCTAAATGACAGCAATCTGATTTGTCCCCATTGCAACAGTGTTGTGTATGAGCTTTATAATGACAGAAGATGCGGAGCTTTGTTTTTTAAAGGCTATATTCTTGAAGATGACGTAGGCTTTGACAATCAGACATATTTATGGAGATATCCGGGACAGGCTTTTGATAAAAGGATGAAAGAACTTCATTTATATATTTCTCCTGACAATTATATATTAAAATCCCGTAGTTCCAATTACAAGGTGCTCCCATGCTATCTGGATACCAAAAGTGGATTTATAAATTTTACCGATGACAGTTTAAATGGTCAGACGGGAATCAGAAAATTATATTATTGCAATTTTTCTGCTAAAGGAAAGCCGGATACCATAACATTTACCGTTTGTCCTCACTGTAAGCATCGTTTAGCCGAGAAACAGTTAACAGGCTTTACCACTAAAGGCAATCAATCTTTTTACAATCTTATCAAGGCTCAATTTCAGACGCAACCGGCAGTCCCCGGAAAAGACAACAAAGATTTAATGCCTAACGAAGGTAGGAAGGTATTATTATTTTCAGATAGTCGTCAAAGAGCGGCTAAGCTTGCCAGAGATATGTCTGATTATTCTGATATGACTGCATCTCGTCAGATTTGCGTTCTTACAGTAAGTATGATGGAAAATTCAGTTGTTGAGCAAACAATGAATAATTTTTATGATTATTTTGCAATGGCAGCGTATAAAAATAATGTTCAGTTGTTCAGCGGTCAGGATAGAAAAATTTTTGCAGAACACGGTAAAGCCCGTCTTGAAAGCTATAATAGGCTGAATAAGCGACACAGACCTTATGTACCCGGTTTAACTATTGATAATGCTCCCGATCAAATGAAAGAAACTCTTATGAAGTTGTATTGCAACGGATATAATACAATGTTTGATTCGGGACTAAGCTGGATAGAGCCAACAGATACTGTATTGTTTGAGGCTGTTGATGAATTAAATGAAAATGGAA
This sequence comes from Eubacterium sp. OM08-24, assembly GCF_003438075.1. GTDB lineage: Bacteria > Bacillota > Clostridia > Oscillospirales > Acutalibacteraceae > Ruminococcoides. The sequence continues at coordinate 39,264 of NZ_QSTA01000002.1, forward strand.
TTGAGATTTCAGAACAGGATTTTATAGAATTTTTTAATGCATGGATTATTTCTGTTATAGATAAATATACAGCTTTAGGTCAGACTATATCTGACGATATCAGATATAAAGTACGACCTTACCATAAAAAAGGCTATGGATTGCCATATGAATGGGATTTCTCGAAGGATATTTATAGTATAATGGGTTGGAAAAGAGAAGATAAACAAGTTGACATATGGAAAAGAATTATGAAAAAGAATTTTCTTGAGGAAGGACAAATTAACAAAGGAAAGCTGTATGTTGATTTATCAAGAATAAAACCCAGGTTTGATTTGGCTCACAAATGGTTTAAATGTGAAAAATGCTCTGAACTGACACCGTATTTATTAAACAAAAAATGTCCTTTTTGCGGCAGTGAAGATGTTCACACAACCTCACAGTTAGATTTTGAAGCGCTAAGCTTTTGGCGTGAACCTGCTAATGACGCATTAAACGGAAAACGGATATTTGTGATGGATACAGAGGAGCATACTGCTCAGCTGTCACATAAAGATCAGAGAGATAATCTTTGGTCAAAAACAGAACAATATGAAATGCGATTTCAGGATCTGGTACAAGAAGATGAGACGCCTGTTGATATACTGAGCAGCACAACTACAATGGAAGTAGGTATTGATATTGGCTCTCTTGTAGCAGTCGGATTAAGGAATATACCTCCGATGAGGGAAAATTATCAGCAGAGAGCCGGTCGTGCCGGACGAAGAGGTTCAAGTTTATCTACCATAGTAACTTATTGTGAAGGCGGTCCTCATGACACATTATATTTTAACAATCCGGAACCTATGCTCAGAGGAGAACCAAGGCGGCCGTGGATTGATGTAAATAATGAAAAATTATTATACAGACATATTACTATGATAATAATGCAAAATTATTTATCAGATAATTTACAGAGTATGGATGTTATAAGTGCAGTTGAGTTTCTGGATAATCACTTAGAACGATTCATAAAATATCTGTCATCATATAAAATTCCGCATAATAATGTTTTAGTGCCTTGCAAAATAAATAATTCAGAATACAAAACTGAATTAACTAAAAAATTATTTTTGCTTAATGAAAAACGAAATATACATCCTGAATTGTTTGGTGTGTCCGGCTTGCCAACCTCTTCACAACAGAAGAAGTCATTACTTGATGCTTTATATGAGGAAGGAATTATTCCTACATATTCATTTCCTAAGAATGTGGTTAGTACCTATATATCTGACTATAATGGTAATATATTATATCAGGTTGAGAGAGGGCTTGATGTTGCTATAAGCGAATATGCTCCCGGAAGGGCTATTGTAGTAGATAAACAAACATATCAGATTGGAGGGTTTTATTATCCCGGTAGTGATAAGCAAAGCGGAAAAGCGTCGTCGGCTGCCGGTAGCTTTATAAATGACCCCAATTATGTAAAAAAGATTCACGCCTGTAAAAGATGCGAATGGTTTGGATTGATGGAAGACGGGGTTGATAAATGTCCTTTTTGCGGAAGTTCAGAGTTAGTCGCTACCAGGGATATGTTGATTCCTTGGGGCTTTGCTCCTAAAAACGCAAGGCCGATTCCTGAAGCACAACTCAACGAAGAATATTCTTCGGTTAATTTACCGTTATATTCTACATTACCGGAATCTGAAGGGATGGTAAATATACCGGGAATGGATAATATCAAAAAAGCCTCAAGAACCGGACAACGGATTATTATGATTAATAGCGGTCCGGGCAATAAGGGTTTTACCGTTTGTGCTGATTGCGGTGCGGCAATGCCGGGTGATGTTGAAGACGCACTTGTAAAAGTTAAAAGACCGTATATAAATAAGTTTGCCGGTGCAGAATGCAAACACCACAATACATTAAATGTTGATCTTGGCTATGATTTTATAACAGATATGCTCGTTTTGGAAATATCTCTTGATAAAAAATTAATTAATGCAACAAGAGTTGAAAATCAATGGTTATCAAGAGCTGCTCTGTCTCTTGCAGAAGGCATCCGACTGGCGGCAAGTAAAATTCTTGATATTGAGTTCACTGAAATGGTTACAGGATATCGTTTTAGAGAGAATTGTAACGGAGCTTTTGTTGATATCTATATTTATGACAGCTTATCAAGCGGTGCCGGATATTCAAAAGGCATTGAAAATTCTCTTTTGCAAATCATTGATTACACAATTGAACTATTATCAAATTGCAATTGTAAAGATGCTTGTCATAACTGTCTTAAGCATTATCGCAATCAAAGCATACACGGAATTTTGGATAGAAATGCGGCACTGGATTTACTTTATTGGGGAATAAACAGCAAAATTCCTGATGATATTAAGTTTAAAGAGCAAGCTGTTTTATTATTTTCACTCGAACACATTTTAAAAAATTATGGAATAAAAATTTTCAATGAAGATAATAAAATATTTGTTGAAAAGGATAAAGTCGTCAAGCAAATAGTTATTTACCCATCAATGAGGAACTGTCCTAATGAAACAAACACCATATATATAGACGATTTACTTATAAAATATGCAAAGCCCTATGCTGTACAAAAAATCTTAAAGAACTTTTAACTTGATATTTTATCATGGAAATTTAATACACATTGTAATATCCACCCAGTTTCAAAATGATAAAAGCGACCAATGTTAATGGAAAAAGAGATTTATGTCTATTGCAATGTAAAATAATATTTTTTGCTGGACTTTCTCAAAATTTTGTGGTATATGTTTGTGCTGCGAAAGGTGGTATAAACTATGGATATACTTGAAGATTTATATTACGGAAACTTATTTCCAAACGAAAAATGCGCTAAGCTTGATGATGAAACCAAAGAACTGCTTGTCTTACTCAACAGAAATGAAGAAAAGCTCATTGCAACACTTTCCGATGAGCAGAAAGAAACCTTTGAAAAATACAAGGACTGCAATTGGGAAATCTCTGAAATCTGCGAACGGCAATCCTTTATCACAGGCTTTAAGCTTGGTGCAAAGATTGTCATTGAAGCAATGACCTGAAAGTACAAAAGCAAGCAGGAGATCACGCAAATGTGGTCTCCTGTTTTGCAAGTTACATATTCAAAATCTGAGTCGCAGTAAACAAAGATAAGCTAGAAAAACTCCAAAAAGTTGCTGCGGGGCAAATCAGAAAGCCTGATTACACCGCAATCCGCTGTTTTGTTATTGCTTGAAAGATTATTATTTACACAGAATTTTATGGGGTGCCTTGATTAACATATGCAAACCGTGACATCGTTCTGGACTTTTTATCGCTGAGTTGCTATTAAAATATTGTGTTAACTGTTCCGGAATATTGTATAACGCAATGTATAATTTGTATTCTTCTACCGTCAGGCAACGCTATCCATTTGACATACTACTTTGAATTGTTATATGTTTTAACCTTATGTTATTCGCAAATGCATAGTTATTAATTTTGACTTCTTTTGCTAATATTTTAACCTCACATAAATTTTGCACAATGCAAACGCATAGAAATCTATATTTTTAACACCATCCGGAATTGTTATTTTTTCAATTTTATTACAGCAAGCAAAAGCACTTTGCTCAATACTTATTACGCTGTTAGGTATTACGACATCCGTAATATTTTCACAACCCAAAAATGCCTCACTTCCTATGATTCGTACAAGATCAGGGATAATTACACTTGGTTCGGGGTCAATAACTTTTATTAATACACCATTTTCAATTAAAAAATCCATATCGCAAACTCCTTATATCTTTTTGATTATACAATAACATATCATGTGCACAAAAAACAGTCCATGCCATTTGATATATTTAAGTTGAAAAGGGAATCGGATGATTTCAAATTTACTTCAAAGGAGAAATGAATATGTCAAAAGTAATTATCATTATTGTCGGAGTGCTGGTTTTTATACTCGGGCTGAATCTGGAAAATGAGATTATTCTCATCATTGGCGGAAGTTTTGTTGCAACAGGTATTCTTTTTGTTCTGAGCGCAATAGCCGGCTACGGCAAATCACAGAAAGAAAAAGACAAAATTGAAAGAGAAATTTTCGATGAATTCCATAAGGGCATGACAAGACGGACAAGATATGATTTGAATAAGCGTGTTATGAACGACAGAATTAATAAAGATATTCAGGACGATATAACAAAAGGCATTAACCGATCATCAAGGGGGGTAGAATTTAGCTGAAATATTTGTAAGATTATTGAATTTTTTATGTAAAAGTGTTAAGATTATGGCGGAGATGATAGTATGTGTGTTACGCAGCCGAAAAGCTGTTGATTATGAATATTCTTGATATTCTCAAGAAATATACTGACGAAAATCACAGGCTCAGTCAGAAGGAAATCGTTGAAATTCTTGATAACGAATATGATATGAAAACCGACAAAAAATCAGTTAAGCGAAATCTTATGAATCTGATTAAGTTCGGTTATGATATCGAATACAGCGAATCTCTGAGGGTTTATAAAAATAAACAGAGAAAAGAAATTGAGAGCCTTATTCTCTCCGACTTCTATCTGAACTGTGATTTTTCCGATGGAGAGCTGAGATTGCTTATAGACAGCCTGATGTTTTCAAAGCATATTCCGCATGCCCCATGTATGGAGCTTGTTGAAAAGCTTGAGGGACTTTCTAATATCTATTTTCGGTCACGGGTAAAGCATATCTCTACTTTTACAGATAATTCAGTGGATAACAAACAGCTTTTCTATACTATTGATGTTTTAGACGAGGCAATCAGTAAAAAAACAAGTATCTTTTTTGTATTATGAATACGGAACGGACAAAAAGCTCCATTACCGCAAGCGACCCGACCGAAGTGTCAGAGAATACATAATCAATCCGTATCAGATGGCGGCGAAGGAAGGCAAATACTACCTTATCTGCAATTATGATAAATATAACAATATATCAAATTACAGGATTGACCGAATTGCCGAAATAAAACTCCTTGATGCTCTGGCAAAGCCCTTTGAAAAACTTGACGGTGCAGAAAAGCAACGGCTGAACCTTAGTAAATATATGGGAGAGCATATTTATATGTTCTCAAGTAAAACTGTTCGAGTTAAATTCCGAATTACCAAACCGATGATAAGCGACGTAATAGATATGTTCGGAAATGATGTAAGGTTTACGGATGAAACAGATTCTTTTGTCACTGTCACAGCCAATGCAAACGAAATGTCAATGTTTCAGTTTGCAAAAAGCTTTGCGCCTGATGTAGTGGTTCTGGAGCCAAAGCAGTTGAGAGATAAGATTAAAAATGATCTGGAAAGGTCGTTGAAAAAATATAAAATTTAAAGGAGTACATAGTTATGGAATACAAAAATGCATTAGACTTTTTACTTTACAGTTATTTTGGATTTGACGGGGGAACTAAAAAAATTGAAGAAAACAAAAACGAAATCCCAACATATTGTGCTAATCGTGCGTATTTGGATTTAGCCCGTACGGTTGAATTTAAATACTCCAAATCAAAATTAGATAAAATGAAAAAGAAAAACTCTCCACAAAATGAGAAAGATGAAGCGAAAGCCTTTATTAAAGAAAAAGAAAAGCTTATAAATGGAATATGTGAAAGTATGCTTGCTGCTATTGATGGCAAAGAGTGCAACAATAATGATTTTAATGAATGGCACGAAAAAAAGTGTAAATCCATTAAAAACAATATGAACGAGGCAGTTGACAAGACAAATGATTTCATCATCAAGGTTAATACTTTTACAATAGGTCAAGCACAAAAGTGGCTGAATATGACTTTGAAATATTTATGGCTCCTCAATATTTTGCCGGATGGCTTGAATGAAGAATACTTGCATATTCCTGTTGACAGTTACATAATAGAGGCTGTTGGTGCTAAAAAAGATAATTATCAATACGGTCTAGAATTAGTGAGTCCTATATCAAAATCATCTTGGAGCTCTTGGGACAATTATGATAAGTATATGGATTTTCAGGATGAAGTTAAAAAAGTGATTAAAGAAAAGTATAATTCTCTTACTCCTATTGAGTGGGAGTCTCTTGCTTGGATTGAAGTAGCAAAAAGTAAATCATCCGATTAAGCGGATATAATTGATATTCATTTTATGAGGTGATTGTATGTGTACTCCGCATTTTGAAATTCAGAACGGTGTCCTGACAAAGTGCAGGATGTAGGGAGAAGAAAACATGACTGTAACAATTCCCGACGGTGTAACCAGCATCGGAAAAAATGCTTTTTTTGATTGTGGATTATTGCAAAGCATAACAATTCCGGACAGTGTAACAAGCATCGGGAAAAAAGCTTTTTGGGGTTGTGACGCACTGAAAAGCATAACAATTCCTGACAGTGTGATAAGCATCGGGAATAAGGCTTTTGCGGTATGCACAGCCTTGGAAAGCGTAACAATACCAAACGGTGTAATAAACATTGGAAAATATGCCTTTTCAGGATGCAATTCGTTGCAAAGAATAGATGTAAGCGAGGGTAATTCCAATTATTTCTCTTGTGGTGGTGTATTGTTTGACCAGTCCAAAAGCATACTTATTAAATATCCGGAAGGGAAAAAAGATTTATCTTTTACGATACCTGACGGTGTAACAATCGTTGAAAAATATGCTTTCAACTGGAGTAAATCACTGAAAAGCATAAAAATTCCTGACAGCATAACAAGTATCAGATGCAAAGCATTTGACAGATGCACATCGCTGAAAACCATAGATGTGAGCGAAAGTAATACTTCTTATTCGTCTTGCAACGGTATATTATTTGATAAGGCTAAAAAACACTTATTAAATATCCGGATGGGAAAAAAGATACATCTTATATCATTCCTGATGGAGTAACAAGCATAGGGGATTTTGCTTTTATGTATTGTATATCATTGAAAAGCATAACAATTCCTGACAGTGTCACGAGTATTGAAGAAGATGCTTTCTCACAGTGTAAATCATTGAAAAGTATAACAATACCGAACAGTGTAACAAGCATTGGAGATGGCGCTTTTATGAATTGTGAATCATTGCAAAGTATAACAATACCGGACAGTGTAACAAGCATAGGAAAAAGTGCTTTGTTCTCGTGTGAATCATTGAAAAGCATTACAATTCCTGACAGTGTCACGAGTATTGAGGATACTGGTTTTTCTTGGTGTGAATCGTTGAAAAGTATAACAATACCAGACAGTGTAACAAACACCGGGAATCATGCTTTTATGAGATGCACAGCCTTGGAAAGCATAACAATTCCCGAAAGCGTTACAAGCATCGGAGATAGTGCTTTTTATCATTGCGACAACCTTACAATCTGCGCTCCTGCCGGGAGCTACGCTATTGAGTATGCCAAAAGCAACAGCATTAAGTTTAAAAGAAATTTGATTTTTGTGTGAGGTGATTGTATGTACGCTCCGCCGCCGAAAAAGATGCTGATTATAAATATCCTCGATATCCTTAAAAAACATACAGACGAAAACCACAGGCTCAGCCAGAAGGACATAATTGAGATTCTCAACAAAGAATACTGTATGAAAATCGACAGAAAGTCGGTCAAGCGCAACCTGATGAACCTGATTGAATTCGGGTACGATATTGAGTACAGCGAGTCGATAAGGCTTGTGAAGGATAAAAACGGAGAAGAAGTGGAAAGCAAAATACTGTCCGACTTTTATCTCAACAGACCTTTTACCGACGGCGAGCTTAGGCTGCTGATTGACAGCGTTCTGTTTTCAAACCATATTTCCTATTCGCAGTGTAAGGACCTTGTTGAAAAGCTTGAGGGACTTTCAAATATTTGCTTCAGGTCAAGGGTAAAGCACATTCGCAACCTGCCTGAGAATCAGCCGTCAAACAGCGAGCTGTTTATGACCATTGAAACGCTTGACAAGGCTATAAGCCGAGGCTTGCAGGTGTCTTTTACATACAACTCCTATGACATTGATAAAAAGCTTCATCCTCGCAAGAACAGCGAGGGGGAGGTGCGCAACTACATTATAAATCCGTACCAGATTGTTGCAACAAACGGCAGGTACTACCATGTAGCAAACTACGATAAATACGATGATATTTCACATTACAGGCTTGACAGGATTACAAACATCAGACTGCTTGAGACTCCTGCAAAGCCAAAAAAGAAGGTCAAAGGAATTGAAAACGGACTTGATTTACCAAAGCATATGGCTGAGCACATCTATATGTTTTCAGGAGAAAGCGTTACAGTAAGATTTATAACAAAACGATATTTAACAACCGAAATTATTGACTGGTTTGGAAAAGATATAAAATTTTCCGATGAAACCGATGATGAAGTTACCGTTACAGTAAAGGCAAATGAAACAGCTATGCAGCTGTGGGCGTTACAATACGCAAAGCATATAATGGTTATTTCACCACAAAGCCTTGTTGATAAAATTAAAGATGATATTGCTTTTGCAATGGAAAATTATAAATAAAAGGAGATTTTCATTATGAATACTATTTATTTGCACGGAGTAAAATGCTGGATTGTAAACCTTATGCCATTTTCGGAGAAAAAAAGAGATTCATTTAAGGTTTTGCCATTTCAGAAGGCTTGCATAGAACATAAGATTTTTGGTATGGGCTGGGGCACTGATATAATTACTGATATACCGGATAATGCAAAGTTAGACGATTTCAGCAAAAAAATATATGAAACAAAAGCTAAAGAAAAAGAAGAATACCGCAATGAACCATATAAATCTGCTCTCAATTCATATCAAGAGATATCCGACGGTGATTTTGTCATTATGCGTTTAAAAAACTCTCATTATTACATCGGCAGAATTATAGGAAACGCAAAATATATTCAAAGATTATTCGTTGATGGTGCTAATAGGTTGTCGTGGGGATGCAATGTTGATGAATGGATTGAACTTGAAAATGAAGAAAAAATCCCATCTGAAATTGTAGGAAGATTTTCTCAAAAATACCATTCAACAATTCAACAGGTATCCAATTTAAGGTTAAAAGCTTTGATAATCTCCCTTTATGAGCATAAATCAAATAAATGCGGTTTTAACATACCAAAGATATTTTTAAATGAAAGCAATTTTGTGACGACACTTAATTATATGGAGCTTGAGGATCTTGTAAGCCAATTTATATACGACAAACACCGAGAAAACGGTTATGTACTGTTACCATCCTCATGTAAGGTTAATAAACAAAATTATGAGTTTAGCTTTGTGAGCAAAATTGGAAAACCTATAACCTGTCAGGTTAAGAATCAAGAGAGTATCGACCCCAAAGGATACGCAAAAGAAGATAGTTATGAAAAAATATATCTTTTTTCGGGGAAATGGTCACAAGAAGAAGCAGACAGACTAAAAGAAGAATATAAAAATACAAATATTTATATTATTTCAAAAAGCGAATTATATAAAACTCTTAATGAAAATTCATACCTGAAAAATAAACTTGCTGAATTTTATAATATTGATAACAATACAGTACATTCTTATGAAATGATTAAAAATATACTTGAAGAAAATCCAAAAACAAAAGAATGTATAGTCTATAAAAAATGCAGATTTACAAAAAATAAAATTTATAAATTTAATGACAATAGAAAAATCATTTACATAGAGAATTATGAATGTTTTTACTCACCTGAATTTAATTCAATATTCATAAATTCATCAGATAAAACTTATGATGACAGTATTGAAAAATTCAAAAATACTTTTGACATATAATCTGATGAAATATTGGGAATATTATGGTAAAAATATTTTTTCTCGTCGGAGATGAATTGATTATTGAAAGCGAACACTTCACTAAAGGAAAACAAGAAGGTGCTATATACCGATATTCTAAAACTCATAAAGAAGTCTGGGATGAATTATATAAGGGCAAATACAAAGTTGAATATGACTTCTATCCTCGTGGAGAAGTCATATATGAATTATGCTCGGACTCTTACATTATTTATAAAGATCCCTGTATAGACAATTCATATATTGACAAATGTATTGCCTTTGGAATTAAAAGTAAATACACGATTATTGATGACGAGCGTTTTCTTTGTCATGCTTGCAGAACTAACAGTAATATATTCGGTGCAATTTGCGGAGATATTTTGGGTTCAACATTTGAGTTTGAAGAGAAGAAATACAATAATATTTCAGAAATTGATTTGTTTAGAGGCGGGAGTCATTTCACCGATGACACTGTGTTGATCCCCGCTGTTGCTGACTGGCTGTTACATGATTTGAATGATTATGAAAATGATGATTGCTTTAAAGAAAAGTTAGCAAAAAGAACGGTTGATTATGTTTGCAGAAAATATAAAAATCAATCATTGGACTACGGATTTAATTTTTGGCAATGGTGCAACAAAGCCTATCTGATTGATGAATACGAACCTTATAACAGTTTTGGAAATGGTTCTGCAATGAGAGTAAGTCCAGTTGGATGGTTTTTTGATACTATGAAAGAAACTATGCGTTTTGCAAAGTTGTCTGCTGATATAACTCATAATCATCCAGAAGGGGAGAAAGGAGCAATGTGCATTGCCGCCGCAATATTTCTTGCAAGAAACGAAAAATCAAAAAATGGAATTAAGAAATATATAATTCATACATTTGGTTATTCCGAACTGAATTTATCAGTTGAAGTATTGCGTGAAAAAAGTAATTATAGCGTAACTTGCCAGGATACAGTTCCTTTGGCAGTTGCTGCTTTTTTAGAAAGTACCGATTTTGAATCAGCCATAAAACTTGCAATTTCATATGGAAGTGATTCAGACACAATTGCTGCCATGGCAGGAAGCATCGCAGAAGCTTACTATAAAGAAATTCCTTCATATATTGCGGATTTTTGCAAGTGTAAACTTGATAAACATGCCGCCTTCTTATGCAAAGAATTTTTTGATATCGTAAAAAATACAATCTACAAATCATACAATAAATAATTTCAAGCCATGAAAAAAATCCGTGGCTTGTCGAATTTTCTGGTCTGTATTTTAATGCTTTCTGTTCCTATTAGGGAAGCAACTATCCATCCAATTGATAAAATCTTCCTCTGTCAGCTTTCCGTCCATACATTCATTTCGCTTGGTTATAGCCTCATATTTCCACTTCTTAAAATCATCCTCAAGTATAGTATGAGCCTTAACTCTGGCGGAATATCTCTTGTAATATTTATTATAAATCTTAATGGCGGCGTTGTCCGCCATTTTCTTTTTGTAATTTTCAAGTGCCATAATATCCTGACAGTTTCGAGTTTCACCCTCTGCAATTCTGTCACAGTAGTTTGTGTTGTAATTGCCCTTCATAATAAAACACTTGCCACAGCGTTTGCACTTTCTGAAGCGAATATCCTGTTCAAGCATTTTCGTAAATTCAAGTTCAAGTGCTTTCCTGATATTCCTGAATTTATAACTTGTATTAGGGGAAATAGGAAAGCGACAGAACACTTCCATCACGGCGTCACTCAAATTATATTTCTTCTGAAATTCCTTATGCTGTTCAGTCGTCTCATATTCATTCATAACTCTGCTGAGAAAATCTTCTTGAGATAAATGAATCGGCAGGATTTTTCCATTGGGATTGCTTCTGCTGTAACTAAAATACTCCTCTCTTTGAATTGTCAGAGGCTGGTTATGTATTATTTTGTAAAGATAATACCTTTCAGCCGGCTTGATTTTCTCCATTACCTCCGGATAGAAGTCTTCGTCAAAACAGAATTCTATTAGCTCCTTATACTCATTCTGTAATGTAAGCAGATAGTTGTAATACCAAGTTAGACCTTCAACAGGTAAGTTTTCTTTCAAAAACACAGGAGGACAAACTGCTGAGTATAAAGACGCATTGGCTATATTCTCAATGAAAAGTTTGCTGTCTGTATATCTGAAAAACATTTCAACATTTTCCTGATTGCAGTTGTATATTTTTTCAGGTTTTTCATTGATTTCAAAGCGATTTTTCTCTTCGCTGTTTTTAATTAAGTTATCAAAAGCAGAAACAAATCCGTAGCTTTCTTTAAATGGTGTTTTAAAGTCTGCATAGATAAAATCAAGAATTCCCTCACCTATTTGCAGGTTAATAACTGTACCACTCAGCACATTATGAAGAGGCTCTTCTTTTTCTATTTCATATTCATCCATAAGATCTTGAAAATACTCGTCACTCTCATCCCAGTCAATATTATATTTTGCAGAGAAATGTTCTCGCAAGGCTTTGTTTTTCTCTAAGCCTTCAACTCTATTTTGTTCATCATCAGCTATATCTTCATCAGATAAAATGTCAGGATTAACATCCCTAAGTGAGTGTTCAAGTTCTTCAAATTCATCAATAGCCTCTTTCATTGAAAGGTCTTCATTAACCCTATCAACTTTGATTGAAAACAACTTCGAGTCCGGATCGAATGATGCAAAGTTAATGAAGAAATCATAGTACACATAGCTGTTGCTTTGCCTTGCAATATTATATTTTTCATAATCTGTATGTTTATATTCTGAGTAATCCTTCTTCATAATTTGCTCCCAAAATTAGAAAATGTAAATGTTTTAGATTTTCGATAATCAACATCACTCCAACTAAGATTATACAATTCTATTGTCTGACTGTCAATTTTCTGTTACCCTAAAATCAGAGGTGATGAAGATGAATGAGAATTTTTACAAAAGCTATGATGAACTTCCGTTGATGTTATCGGTGCAGGAGATTGCAAAGGTACTTGGAATATCAAAGACAGGTGCATATGAATTGGTCAGATCAAAGGGCTTCCCTGTTCTGAAAATAGGTTCAAGAATGGTTGTTCCAAAAGAAAAGTTCCGTGAATGGGTGGAGCAGAATACAGGAGGAAGTATTTGAGATATAACTCTAAAAATAGTGCAAGCCATTACTTTACTCTGCCGAATGAAATATTCTGTCTTGGTCTATCATCGGGAGAGATTGCCGTGTATAGTTTTCTATTGCGATGTGAAAATCGAAAAACATATCAGTGCTATCCGAGTTATAAAACAATAGGACAAGCTCTGAAAATGAGTCAGAATACGGTTAGAAAATATGTTCAAAGCCTTGAAGATAAGCATTTAATCTCTACCGAGAGAACAGAGGTAATTACAAAAGACGGACGAAAACGCAACGGAACCTTGCTCTATACTATCCGTCCTATTGCAGAAGCCATTGATTATTTTCATAGTGAGCAGTTGCGGAGGAACGCATAATTGAGCCGATTTTTCGAAGAAATTATTTTAAGCAGGTTAAAGTGGGGCGTCTCCCCACGGCGTCACATCAGACGGCAGAGCCGACTGTTATGCAGTTTTGCAGTATGTCAAAAATTAGGATTTGAGGGGTCTATCAAAAATGAGCGAAAATAAAAAGAAATATGCCTATTGGATGAAGCCTTCAATGGTAGAAGAAATGACAGAAATGCTTGATACAGCAAACGCAACTTCAAAAAGTGATTTTGTCTGTCAGGCAGTTAATTTCTATATCGGTTATCTTCATCAACAAAAATGCATTGATTATCTTTCTCCTATCCTTGCACAAACCATTAAAAGTGAAATTGAAAGCGTGGAAAAGAATGTTTCTGAAATGCTGTTCAAGATGGCTGTTGAACAAGCAAAGCTGAGCAATGTTGTTGCGGCAACAAATAAGATTGATAATCATTCATTGTCGGCACTTAATAAGCTTTGTGCAGAAGAAGTCGCAAGGAACAATGGTATCATCACCTTTGAAGATGCGTACAAATTCCAACGAGGTTAATAAATGCCTAAAATAATTTTTACAAGTCGATACATTAAAAATCCTGCATCATCAAATGCAGGTAAGCTGATAAAATATATGGGCACTCGTGAGGGTGTTGAGAAACTACCGAATGGTATTGATAATGCCCCTGCAACTAAAAAACAAAATAATTTAATATGTACTGCACTTAAAACCGTTCCTGAAGCTTGGGATTATCCTGAACTGAAAGCATATCTTGAAAATAAGACAAAGTCTAACGCAACAGAATTCCTCAACAAATTTCTTGAACGCAACGCAGACAGGATAGGCGGTGTTAAAAAGTTAGTTTCATATTATGCAGAAAGACCGGGTGTTGAGAAGTTAAGTAAACACGGATTGTTTTCTCAAACTGACGAGAAGATAAATCTTGAAGAGGTTGCTGAAGAAGTTTCAAATCACAATGGAATTGTGTGGACTCATGTGATAAGTCTTAAAAGAGAAGATGCTGAAAGACTTGGCTACAACAATGCAAATGAATGGAAAAGTCTTGTGAGAAGGAATGTACTTGAAATTGCCAAAGCACATAAGATAGAGCCAAGCGACTTGCAATGGTACGGAGCATTTCATAACACAACATATCATCCACACATACATCTTCTGGTATATTCTAAATCAGGACAAGGCTATCTAACCAACCAAGGCATAGAAAGTATGAGAAGTGTATTTGGTAATGATATATTCAGAAACGAACAGTACAAGCTGTTTGAAATGCAGACAGAAATCCGTGACGAGCTAAAAAACGAAGCAAAAAATGTAATTGATGATTTAGTTGCAAATATTGATTCAGACGTATATGTTTCCGATAAAATGGTTGAGCTGTTTAGAAAACTTGATGAACAGCTCAAAAGTTACAACGGCAGGTTGATGTATGGTTACCTTCCCAAATCATTCAAGGAAACTGTCAATAATATTGTGGTGGAACTTGCAAAGGATAAAAATTTGTCAAAGCTCTATTTAAAGTGGAATGAAATCAACAGAGAAAAGCTGTCGTTGTACTACGATAAAGAAAAACCTGATATACCGCTTGAAGATAACAAGGAATTTAGAAGCATTAAAAATTACGTTTTGAAGTCGGTTAATCTGATTTCACAGACAACCACGACAAAGAAAATGGATAAATCAAGTGTTGAACATTATGTTTCAGGAATAGTTCTAACGCTTGCAAAACTTATTGCAAACAGTTGTAGGCGTAAACGAACTAAATTATTCGGTCAGGTTGACAGCAAACTAAAATCCAAGCTTGAAGAGAAAAAACTTGCCCACGGACTTAAAACCGACAGAACAGTTAATCAGAATGAAATCGAAAATGACGAGGAACAGGGATTTACAATGTCAATGTAATCCCTCTGTTGAGCCGTGTGCTGCCCGTGTTGCGATTTTGTTGCAATCAGCAGGAAAGTAATCGAAATTTTAAATTTAAACCGACACAGACGGTTTTTGAGAAATTAAAATTTGGTCTGGATATTCAGATAAATTTATGGTATGTTGTTGTACTTGAAAAGGAGGCTTGATGTTATGTCAACAAGAAAATTACTTACTAACGGCAACGCTTTCAAAAGGACGGATAGTCGTTGGGGCGGTGTTGTTTGGTATATGGATGAGCAAGGCGAACGAAAAAGGAAGAGCTTTTCCGGTACAACAAAAGCCGAAGTCAACAAGAAAATAACGGAATATATTGCGGTGTTCAACGACTCAATAATTGAGTCGCAAGAAACAAAGAAAAGACTGAAAGACAGTATGCAGAACTGGCTTGAGGTATTTAAGTTTCCGTCTGTTGAACGTACTACATATGACAGATACGAATGTACAGCGAAAAATCAAATCTATCCGTATATCGGTGAAAAGGTAGTCGGAGATGTTAAGTCGGCTGACATTAAAAAGTTGCTCAATGATAAGATGAACGAGGGTTATGCTTACACAACGGTTAAGAAGGTACATAATGTGCTGAATGAGTATTTCCGTTATCTTACTCAACAAGAGTATATTGACAGAAATCCTATGATAAGTGCTCCGATGATTAAAAAGAGCAACTTTCTGGCGGCGCAGGAGAAAGAAAATCTTCCGACGAGCGAAACCATAACGGTGTTCACGCCGGAAGAGATTAAAATATTCAAAGATGAAGCGTTCAGTACATTCTCAAACGGCAAGAGAAAATATCAGCAAGCCGCCGCATATATCCTTATGCTGAATACTGGATTGAGAACAGGCGAGGTGCTGGGACTTATCAACAGCGACATTGACCTTGAAAACAGGGTTATGCACCTGAACAGAGGTGTTAAGGAAATATCAAAGCGTGACGGCGTCACAGCAGAAAAAGGACGAGAAATAAAAGTCGGCAAGCTCAAAAGTGCCACAAGCAAGAGAGATGTTCCGCTGAACGATGCTGCAATAGAAATGATACTCGACTTGAGAAAAGAATTCTACTTCGGAGAAGACTCACCGCTGATACCCGATGAAAACGGCAATTTCACCAGACCTGTAAATTTCAGAAAACGCTATTACAGAATCCTCAAAGCCGCAGGTATAGAAACCAAAGGTTTGCACTCGCTCCGCCACACCTTCGCCACCAACCTTGTAAACGGAATAAAGCAACCTGTCGGCTCAATCAAATCCTTAACTCCAAGACAGGTTGCAGACTTACTCGGCCATACAACTTCGGAAATAACCGAACTGTATTATGTAAAAAGAGATTTGACGAAATTTAATGGGATAACGGATGGGTTTGAATTGTAAGGCGAAAAAACATCGGACTTGAACTTCACTTCAAATCCGATGTTAGTTTTTGTTTTACCTATAAAAACCGGAAATACTAACTACATACATTATCAATATGCTTATTTAAGAGATAAGCTTTATAATCATAGCTATCAAAAATCTTATGCGATCTAAAATTTCCATATCTTTCTACAAGCTCTGCAATAGTAATTTCTCGCGCAATATTAAGCGCAGGGATATTTTCGGTTAAAATATTTTTGACCATCTCATCAGGGTTGTTTAATTTCAGATTGCCGATTTTCCAATTATCAAGCATATGAGTGAAATTAAAATAAACATCAAACTCATTTGAAATATTCAGAACAATATCATTATCATTGTGATATACAAAATGGGAGTAGTCATTCTTTAGCATATTGCATAGTTCTGACTCTGCATACATATTTTTTAAATCGGGATAATATGTAATTAACTCTTTCGGGATATCTTCTTTGTTAATTCTTATATCATACAGCTTACGGTTTTCACCGTCACAAGAGCCTGAATGCACAAAGAAGATGAAATCTCGGTTAAACGCCCTGCATCTTTCACGCAAGTTAAGCGTTTCACTTAATTTCAAAATCCCGACTATTTCTTGAGCGTTTTCTTGATTAATAAATGCCTGCCAACGGGGTGCGATTTTGTTGTTAATCAGAATTTCAGTTGCTTGTAGCAGTTCCTCAAAAGCTCCGTTTCTTCCGACATATTTGTCAGTTAGCTTCTTAAGTCCAAAGAATGTGAGCTGAACAGAATTGACATTAAGCGATTTTAAAAAACGAACATATTTTTTGTCACGGACTAATCGAAAAAAGCTCGCCAATTCAAAACGCTGAGGCTTTGAATTTATTGAAATTTGATTATCTCGTTTCCAACGATTAATGTAATCATCCGTAAAGTCGGGTTCTCTTAACCAGCTGTAATATGTTATTGAATTAAAATATGGCTTGAAAAAGTTGACAATAAATCCATCGTCGCTTTCTTTCATATTCTTGTTATTCATATGTCAAAGCCAACAGTGCTTGCATCTGTTTGGGCAACCATACATATCAACTGCTAAAATTAACTTTTTATTTATCTTTTCCAATTTGCGTCCTCCTAATTATTATCTAAATTAAAAGGACGCAAAAACACGCTTGACGCTCATAATACCCTCCTGTTACAAATAGTATGATTGTTATTTTGATTATAGCATAGTTAAAATTTTTGTAAATAATATTGCTTATAAATTGATGCTATTTTGATGATGCAGCTGACGGAAAGGTTGGAATTATTAGCGCCGGATAACGATTTTTAGCAAAAAATCAGCTGAAAATATCGGTCTGACAAACCACATTCCGCACATATTTATATTCCAAAAAACGGCTTAAACGCAGTGTTTAAGCCGTTTTTACTTGGCAGGGGCAGAAGGACTTGAACCCTCGGCACGCGGTTTTGGAGACCGCTGCTCTACCAACTGAGCTATACCCCTATATCTATTTTATTTTCAAGACAAGATGTATTATATCAAACTTCGCATAATTTGTCAAGGATTTTTTGAAAATTTAATATTTATTTTGTATCTAAATCAGAATACCAAATAACATACTATCAAACGGATTGATACTTCATAATATGCAAAGCTAAGCACATCATATTAAAGAACGGACAATATCTTTGCTTTAGGAAAACAAGGAAATGCGCAAGAAATTCAAATTGCGTCAATCCCTTTATTTTATACTTACAAATTCCTATAATATTCATCCAGCTTTGTATCGCAAACGGTTAAGATATATTCTATATCCGACTTGGAAAGGCGATTGTATATTTGGGGGTTTAAATATATGTATTTTTGATTGCATGAGATTTCCATAAAATTCATATCATAGAATCGTTTAAACGGAAAGCGTAGGATATTATTTTCAATCTGTTTTTTACTGCAATTATTTGAAGAATAAATACTTCCCTTTTTCTCGGCAACGAGTCCATTATTTCTGCGTTTTTTATAGAATTTATCAAAATAATCTACAATATCAGAAAATTGTGCCTTACCCTCATCGTCAGCAAATCTAAAAAATGCTTTCAAAAGCAACGGCTTATAGGAATAGGTCATCTGCATGATACTCTGCAACTTCTTCGTCAAGCATTTTGTCCAACATTTTAATATATTCTTCATCATCGAGAATTTCTATTGAACACTCATCTCCGTTTGATCTGATTATTTCCGGAGTGCGGTCACGAACAAGTTTATTATAGAGCTTTTCACCCAAAAGCTATCACCACGCTATATAATATATGTAATATTATAATATAATGCAGTGAATTTTCAATAATTTTTATGAATAGTGCAAAATTATTACCTTGATTTTCTAGACTATTACATCTATTATTGTTTATTTTCCCTTTAAAATATGTATTAATGCCTTAGCAATCTTTACTGCCTCGTCGGTTGTGTTGTCTTTGCCTAAAGATATTCGGATTGTACCCTTTGCATATTCATTAGGTGCGGCGATAGCTTTCAGTACATGAGAAATTTGTGTATTTTGGCTGTCGCAAGCCGAACCCGTTGACACCATTATTCCCATTAAATCAAGACGGTGCAACAACATTTCCCCTTCTGCGCCTTTAAAAGAAAGACTGAGATTGCCGCTTATCTGCGGTTGTGCGCCATTGCGAATATAGTCAATTTTTGCACTGCTCAGCAAATGCACTATTGTTTGCTCCAATTTTTGCAAATGCTCTGTATTCTCAGCTATTGCGGCAATATTTTTCTCCAAGGCTTTCGCCATTCCTACTACCGCACTAATATTTTCCGTTCCGCCACGCATACCGCCCTCTTGAGCGCCGCCGTTTATATACGGCTGTATTTCAACTCCATTTTTAATATAAAGGAAACCTATTCCCTTAGGCCCGTTGAATTTATGCGCTGAACATGACAGCATATCAATATTTAAGTCTTTTACATCAACTCTGATATGACCTAATGCCTGCACTGCATCGGTATGAAAAATCAAACCATTTTCATGGGCAACGGCGCACAATTCCTTTATCGGCTGAATTGTTCCGATTTCGTTATTTGCCATCATAACCGAAGAAAGCACTGCGTTTTCTGATATTGCGCTTTTAAGGCTTTTTGGAGTTATAAAGCCTTCTTTTGTAGGGCGAATATATTTTGCTTTGTATCCGCAGCTTTCAAGATATTTGCAGGAATTAAGCACTGCGTGGTGCTCAAACTCAGAGGTAATAATTACACTGTTTGGCTTGTGTAAATTCACAATTCCTTTGAGCGCCCAATTATCGCTTTCTGTGCCGCCTGAAGTAAAAAATATTTCATTAGGTTCGGCATTAATACATTTGGCTATACTTTCCCTTGCGTTTTTAAGTGCCTTTTTTGATGCTTTGGCAAACGAATAAGGCTGAGAGGCATTGCTGTAATCTTCAAGCAAAAACGGGCGCATCGCATTAAAAGCATCTAAGTCTAATTTTGTTGTAGCTGCATTATCGGCATAAATCATTTATAACACCGCCTTATTCAAATAATTTGCAACCCTCGTCTTTAAATTCTTCTATCTTATCGAGCAAATCCTCTACCGTTGTATCCAAATACTGAGCCAAACAATCCAAGCAATAAAATGTATCGGCCTGTGTGCCCAAGAGTTTTTTATTGATACCGACAGTATTTTTGTCAAGATTTTGTAATCCGCAGCTTATGCAATATTTTTTCATTAGTAGTCCTCTTTAAGTTTGAAAACAGGCATTTTTTTACTTTCGGTTTTGTATTCCTTTGGGTCAAGTATGGAAAACCGGCATTTGGAAATCCGCCAAATAAATCTACATCTTTTACGCTAACATAATCTCCGATACAAAATTGCTCCAATACATTATCGGTAGCGATAACATCAAATTTCGCCTGCGATTTTGAAACAAACTCGTCTTTACTTATTCTCAAGGAATTTTCATATACAGGCTCAAAATAAATAGAAGTATCGAGATCTTCTTTTAAGATATCAAGCTGTTCTAATGTAAAATGATTGTGATTTTTTGCAAATGTTGCAAAAACATCGCTCATAGATAATTTTTCGCCAAAAGTGCTGATGATCTTACCCTTGAACGAAAACCTATCTTTGAGTTTATAGCCAATTACATCTCTCAGTCCAATACCGGTTAAATACGGATACCTCTCCATAACAGACGGCAACTCACTTTCGATAGTATCGGTAAGTTCCTTGCCTCCCATATACTTTTTATCTGCAATAGATAAGCTTATCCACCTTGCAATTAAATCTATTTCATACTGAGTAAGCTCGACAATATCTGCATGGAAATACTCGCCCTTTTTATTTCTGATAAACTCGTCACTGTTTGAACCCGAAATTATATTCTTTATTTTGCTGTTTGAAATATGAGAAAGCGCCAAAACAATGTCCTCTGTTTTTACAGGCATTCCGCTTGATATTAAAAAATCACGAATTTCCTGCGCCTCATCTGCCTCAACATTTTCTCCGCTTGCAATGAAGTTTTTCTTTAAAAAATACATATTTGAGCGATTGATATATATAAGATATGTTTTCAGCATATCAACACTATTTATTCTGCCTTGTGCAAAATCGTCTGCAAAATTGCGGTAAAGCGAATCATAATAAATTATATTTTTACCACTTTCAAAAGTGTCACTGATATATTTCAGCAACCTCTGCTTTGCCGCTTCACCAAGCATATCTTCGGGAAGATACGCCATATTGCCATATTTAATGGTTATGCTTTGAATATGATCACAAATTGTTTGATCATCATACTGCAACTCGGTTTCAAAAGTATTTTGCCATTGAATACGAAATCTTCGAAGACTTAATTTATCATTAAGTCTAAAACCTTTTTTATAATTAGCCGACAAAATCTTTCTGTACTGCTCTAAAAGAGCATTAAAAAAGGCTGTTTGACCAGCACAAGAAATTTTATCTGTTTTATCGCCAATGTTTGGATTACTTTTCTTATCCAAAGCATAGCTCGAAATATATTTTATAAAAAATCGGTAATATTCGTTCAAGGCGCTATCAATTTTTTGAATTTGCCTACTGTTTCTTGCCCTAAAAACCACATCTTTATTAACGACTTTCATCACCTTATATACATCATCTGCGTTGGTAACTTCAAATAGCGAATAGCCGAGTTTTCTGTTACTTTTACTGTATGTATCAACTAAATCGCATAGCTTTTTAACACGAGGAATATCGGCTGAACGGACAGAACTATCAAGCCATTTATAAAACTCCTGTTTAGTTTCTGCCATAGTACTCTCTCCTTTTTTGATTTCATCTGAATAACCGTTACATAGTCGTTATAAAAATTCACAATTTTGTATAGATTATATTATTTAAACATAGTATAATATGTATTATTTTATCATTTTTTACAATTATTTGCAATAACCTGTTGTTACAAAATTTCACCAACAGTTTTATATAATATGTTTAATATAAAAATAACGCAAATTGCTACTGCAATTTGCGAAATATAATTTTATTATTTATCACTTTATTAAACCTTATGAAATTACACTATTCTCAAACCTGTAACAGATGACCGACAATATTGCTGTTGTTTTACTACCTTATGAAATTACACTATTCTCAAACATCTGTCATCGCTTTAATTTGCATATTATAGTTTTACTACCTTATGAAATTACACTATTCTCAAACAAGTCCGTCAGAAACAATCACATCAGTTATGTTTTACTACCTTATGAAATTACACTATTCTCAAACTAGAACGGCAAAGAGTAAAGAATATATGAGGTTTTACTACCTTATGAAATTACACTATTCTCAAACCGGTCTTTTTGCGGATACCGCTGTTTACCTGTTTTACTACCTTATGAAATTACACTATTCTCAAACATAAGCCTTTGCTACTATGCTATTCCGGCGGTTTTACTACCTTATGAAATTACACTATTCTCAAACGCTTTGATTGCTAATAAAAATAAAGAAGGTGTTTTACTACCTTATGAAATTACACTATTCTCAAACGTACTTACATTAGAGAGAACACCGTTGACAGTTTTACTACCTTATGAAATTACACTATTCTCAAACTAAATCGTCTATATCCATATCAGGTGAACAGTTTTACTACCTTATGAAATTACACTATTCTCAAACTGCAATACTTGTTGACAGTGTTCGCAAGCAGTTTTACTACCTTATGAAATTACACTATTCTCAAACTACCAAAAACAATTATTGAGTGTATATTAAGTTTTACTACCTTATGAAATTACACTATTCTCAAACCTGCATTGCACTTTTGATTGCTCTTTTGGGTTTTACTACCTTATGAAATTACACTATTCTCAAACCAAAAAGAGAAGGAATATAATCAGTGCTATGTTTTACTACCTTATGAAATTACACTATTCTCAAACATCACCCACTCCGAACTGCCAAACATACAGTTTTACTACCTTATGAAATTACACTATTCTCAAACAATAACCATACTTATAAATTTTATGATAAAGTTTTACTACCTTATGAAATTACACTATTCTCAAACATTCCACTGACCGTCGGTGATACTTTCTAAGTTTTACTACCTTATGAAATTACACTATTCTCAAACCTGCTACTGCAACAAGCCACAAAGTTAAAGGTTTTACTACCTTATGAAATTACACTATTCTCAAACTGTACAGTATATACTTATTCCTGAAGAACAGTTTTACTACCTTATGAAATTACACTATTCTCAAACTAGTGAAAAGGTCAAGAGACCTTGCAGTTCGTTTTACTACCTTATGAAATTACACTATTCTCAAACACAAAAGCGTTTACTTGCGACCCGTCAATCGTTTTACTACCTTATGAAATTACACTATTCTCAAACACATGGACTGACAGTATAGCGGATGCCGGAGTTTTACTACCTTATGAAATTACACTATTCTCAAACACCAACACGAGAGAAACCACAAGAATATAAGTTTTACTACCTTATGAAATTACACTATTCTCAAACGTTCAGCCTCTTGTGCTGTCAAAACCGCTTGTTTTACTACCTTATGAAATTACACTATTCTCAAACACAATCGAGGCTTTTACTTTGCCAAAATCGGTTTTACTACCTTATGAAATTACACTATTCTCAAACTATTTCAATCCGAGAGTTTTTATAATGACTGTTTTACTACCTTATGAAATTACACTATTCTCAAACCCTTGAACAACTTTACCGTCTGTACCGTTTGTTTTACTACCTTATGAAATTACACTATTCTCAAACACGCTTATAATTATTGCTTGCGTTGTTGTTGTTTTACTACCTTATGAAATTACACTATTCTCAAACACCTTGATAACCTGGAACAATTTGAGTACAGTTTTACTACCTTATGAAATTACACTATTCTCAAACTAACAGAGAATAACATTAAATACGAATTTAAGTTTTACTACCTTATGAAATTACACTATTCTCAAACTTACAGCTTTTGAATATGTACGATTGAAAGTTTTACTACCTTATGAAATTACACTATTCTCAAACGAAATAAGTTTGCCAGCTCTGAGCATCTCTGTTTTACTACCTTATGAAATTACACTATTCTCAAACTTCATAGTGTTGTAGCAATAGGTGACAGTTGTTTTACTACCTTATGAAATTACACTATTCTCAAACAAGCCGTATGCTCCGAACGGCGAAAAATATGTTTTACTACCTTATGAAATTACACTATTCTCAAACCGGCGCTGTTGAATTGTAAGTCCTGTCCCAGTTTTACTACCTTATGAAATTACACTATTCTCAAACAAAATGGGAGCTACATTGACAGCGGCTAAGTTTTACTACCTTATGAAATTACACTATTCTCAAACGTCAATCAGCGTAACATCAATATCATTATCGTTTTACTACCTTATGAAATTACACTATTCTCAAACCTCAAAATTGAAAATAAAATGCACCCACTATAATGTGCATGGTAATTTCATAAGATAATTGTAAAACATTAACTAATTTTTGTCAACAATCTTGCATAAATCTTTATCAATTACTATAAGACTTTCTGATTTAGAAATTTTGGCAGGAACAGAATTTTCTATATCTACAATGCAAATATTATGTGCAACTGCCGATGATAAAATCATTTCTATTTCTTCGTCATTAAGATACAAATGGAGATTTTGCAACAGAAAACATTTTATGCCGAGATAATTTTTAAGAAGTTTCAAATATCTCACCAATCGTTCTGCGCTGTTTTCAGAATCGTTGCGTGGTGTAAAAGCAAACAATTTTAAAAATGCAGATGTTTCTATATTATTACAAAAATCAAAATCGAAGTCATACTCTTTAGCCAAGCTTTCGCATATATTGTTGCAACACTCACGCAAGTTATTAATTTCATTAAATAAATTAACATTGCACATATTTCGCTGATATGTATTTTTGTAGTGCTTTCAACATCTCGCACCACCAAATGCCCCATACTATAATCGAGCTTTGAAGTTTTAGTAATTACAACTGTACGCCAACTCACCGCTGCTCGCCTCCTTTTATTTTATCAAATATTTAATAAATCAACTTTTGATTCAAACAAACCTGTTACAGATTGATTTATAAGCTTAATTGAATTGATGCCCTTTAAATCTGTCACTACCATACCAAATTTTATTGCCCCTGCTTTCTTAGCCTCATTAATAAATGTTAAATCTCCTGTAACAACATTACAGTGTATTATTTTTAAAATTTCACTTAAAACATAACACTGCTTTCTGACATCAAGCGAAACAAATTTATCTCTATGAGAACTGATTTTACTTCCCATATCGGCAAATTTCACTTTAAAAATGGTATTTGTCATCTTGTCAACAAAGGCATCAAACAAAGCGATATTTTCATCTTCACTTATTCCGTCAAAGCTCGTTATTTTCCATTCTTCGGGTTTAGACAATAACTTACTTATTTTCTTGACATAAGCCTCCTTATCTGCGTCTAAGACAAGCTGAGTTGCAGGCTTGCAGGAAATATATTTTCCTGTTTTAGCACTCATATGTACTCTGAAACCGTCAATTTCTATACACGAATTATATTTTACTATTGGAATAAGCACAACAGGATTTTTTAGTCCGAGCCTTGCAGTAAGATATTCTGTCGGATTTTCTTCATAGTATTTCTTTAAATAATTATCAATAGCAACGAGCTGTCTGCATTCCTTGCCTTTTTTACCATCGTATTTAACATATGAAAAATATGCTGCTGTCGGCTTATCGTATCCGCCATATTTACTAATATCACTTAACGGCAAATCTTTTTTCAAAGGAGCTTGTCCGTTACCTTTCTTTAAAGGATTGATTTTAAACAAGCCGCCCTTCTGCACATAAGAATATCTTGTAAATAAAATATTATTCTTATGCATACTCTTTTTAACTGTGGAAATAGATTTTGAATTTTCTATATCCCATGTTCCCTTTGTTTCAAATGTGAACATTTTATTTAGGCTGTACTTTTTAGTCTGCAAGCCTTTGATAAATATAGATTTGTTGTGTGTGTAGCGAACATTGTAAACATTTCCCACCACTATATTGAGATATGCGTCTTTTGCATGGTGCAAATCGTTGACATCTCTGCACTTGGTAAACTTATACTCGTTACGAAATTCGCTTACCAAACCTGCCTTAACATAAACTATCTCTGTATTCGGATACAAAGTTTTAAACAACGTTGCAACAGCCTTTGTTGATTGAGAAGTTTCTACGAGCTGTCTTGCGATAAAATCCGAAAGTTCATCATCTGTAAGAGGAGTAACTCGGGTCAATCTTTCGTATTTCTTTTTTGATATAAAATTATGCTGATACAAATACTGCCAATGATTTTTCATCTTTTCTCTCGTACTGCCATCGAGAGGATAATCGTTATCCTTATGAGCATTTATCTGCTTTTTTACAAGCACACGATTATCAAGACTGTCATCTTTGATTTTTGAGCGAGGGAAAATATGATCAATATCATAAAGATTATTGTTGAAAAGATCCTTTAGCTCAATACTTTCGCCCGAATACATACACCTGCCCATTTGAGTATAATACAAGTACAACTTGTCCTGCTTAAATCTGTCATCCTCTGTTTTTTCAAGTTCTTCCCAAAGTTCTCCGCTGTCCTCTTTGCATTTTTTATAGAGTTCTTCAAGTTGTATTTTTCTTGATTTTGTACGACCTGCATCACCTTTTGTGCCATCATGTCTTGTCATTTCAACAAAAATCTTTTTAGGCGCACCGCCTTTTACCTTAACGATTTCCTGCATAATTTTCATAGACTGATATACAGGGCGCTTAACCTTTGGCGATACATACATATTCTCTATCATTTTTTCTATTGATGCTTTATGTGTAGAACCCAACACTGCATTTTCTACACTTTTGGCAAAATTATATTTTGAGCCGAGCAGCTCCATAAGATTATCGTTTGTATTCCAAAGAGTGTTGATAATATTGTCCTTGCACTCGCCTGTTGTGGTATCAAAGTCGTATATTTCTGTTAAAAATTCACGAGATAATCTTCCCCAATCTTTATATTTTAGTTTGCAGATTTTCTTAATTTCATCTTCCGATAATTTATCGGAAAACTTCATTTTTATTCGTCTTTTTAACAACTTCTTGTCATCGCCAAAAATAGTTATAGCTTTGATTATGTCTTCCTTATCCTGCTCTGTTAAATTATAAATACTAAGCTCCAGCGCAGAACGCATATTCGCCTTAAAATCTCCGTCAATTCCTGTGATTTCGGGAGTGTTGCCCGTCTGAGCTTTAATGTAATCCCTCAGCGCCTTTTGTGTAACTTTTTTCCTGCGCATAAACAGGTCGTTAAATACTGCCTGCTTGAAGCTAACATCAGGTTTTTTGCCGTCAATTTTTAAGTTATTGAGTTCGTTAAGCACCATAAATTTGCAGTACAAAATCGAGTTTTTAGGTATAACATCTTTATCAGGCAAATAGGTACATTTTGCAGTAAGATTATTTATAAATTCTTCTGCCGATTTATCCACATCAACAACACTCTTAAAATTCCATGGACATATTTTACCCTCTTTGCGCACAAGCCATGCCTTGTCACTACTATTATTCAAAGGGCCAACATAGTATGGAATACGAAATTCAAATATTTGCAAAATCTTATCCGCAACGGTAACTCCGTTTTCATCTGCATCATTTAAGAAATCAAGATATTCTGACGCATTTTTAAGAATTGCCTTAACCTCGCTTTTGTTCACCTGCATAGGAATTACGCCGTTATCCTTAATTACTATTTTAGGCATAAAAGTTGCGTTTTCAATTTTTTCAAACATACTTTCATAGCCTGTTTTATCAAGCTTATCAAATTTTCCCTTTAAATATTTGCAAAAATCAATCTGATTTGTTCTGTAAATAATAGCTCCGTTTTTTCCGTCCTCTTTAAATTTTCCACAATAAGCTGTGTAATTGTTAAGTTTGTCCTTTGTTTCTCTGAAAATCTCATTGTATTCCGACTTGCATTTTTCTTTTACAAAACTCTTTAATTGCTGTAAATCGCTCTTATGTTCTTCATAGGTCTTTACCTTTGCAAAAGAAATATACTTTTCTCCCTTTAGAATATCTGCAAGGACTGCCCAATCATATAAAGCCTTTACCTTTTCAATAAGCTCAAAACGCTCTAAAAGCAAGTCACGATAATATTCTTCATTATCATCGTATCCTTTTTCAAAAGTAATTGACGGCTTTTCTTCGTTATTATAGCTATCGTCACCATACAAATCTGCCAGCTTTACAGATTGTCCGCATAGAAGTAAAATTACCGCCGTCTGCTTTGGGTGAGTTTTTTTACTGATACCAAGCATTTTGCAAATTTCGGATGATTTTGCGGTTTTTCTCTTAGTTTTATCCTTTAAAATCTCGGCAATTTGAGTACAGTCGGTACACTCAAGACTAAGCTCATATTCGGTACAAAGGTACTCCTGTAAATTAGAGAAAAGCACTTCAAACGATGACTCTTTTTCAAAATCTGAGCCCATATTATCAAATAAAAAGTGACCTCTGTTCTTTATAAGATGGTGTAACGCAAGGTAAACAAGTCTTACATCGTGTGGCTCTCTGCTCAAAATCAGCTCTTTGCGCAAATGATAAATAGTCGGGTAAAGATTATGGTAATCTACATCTGTAAAATCTTCATCTGCGAAAACCGCATAAGGTACAGCTGTCGACTTGTCTTCAAGGTATAATTTACTTTCCTTAAGCCTTTGAAAAAACGCTATATCTTTCTTAGCAATCTCTGTATCAAAAAGCATTTGCAACCATTCAATGCGTTGCCTTTTTCTTTCGGTTCTTCGCCTTGAGGTGCGAAAGCCCCTCCTCTCTTCGGCAGTATTGCTTTCATCAAAAAGTCTAATGCCCCACATAGCATTGCCCTTGAATTTACATAAATTATAGTCAGGGTCGGTTACCGCCCAGCCAACAGAATCTGTACCCATATCAAAGCCTGCATAATAATCATTCATAAAATTAACTCCTTTGTATTGACAAATTGATTTTTTAGATATATAATTTAGATAATCTCAATACCTTATGAGATTACACTATGAGTTCAAATAAAAATTTATTCAAATCGTTGCTTTTGCAACCATCACAGTGTGTGATTAAAGGATCTGATTTATCAGGTCCTTTTTATTTTGTCATATTTCCGCCCCTTGCTAAATATTGTCATATAAAGTCCTTTTTGTTATATGGTATCACCTCTTTACAATAAATTCAACATAATTTTATTTTTTTACAGCCTGTTTTTATATATTATTATAATTAGAAATATATTTAATGTGCTTTTATTTAACATTTATATTTACTCTTAAATACACTCTGATTAATTATATCATTTTAGCTGTCCAATAATCAGGACTTTGCTCGTAGAATTTTAATTTTTTATAAAATAAAAATTGATTAACTTTACCTTTACAATTTATGCAAACAATTCAAATTGAAGGATATTATGAGCGGAAAAGATAACGAAAAGGAGCCTGACTGTTGCTTTACTTGTGAGGGCATTGGTTCAGGTACAGAGAACGGCGGCAATTATAATTGAAAACGGATGTGTACTCTTGCAGGCAACGAAAATGAATATTACTACTCTATCGGCAGTGGAGTTCATATGGGAGAAAGTGCTGTTTTGCAAGAAGTTTTTGAGGAAACGGGTATTCATTATGAGATAGAAAGGCTTGCGGTGATTCATTAAAATTTCTTTAATAATAACAGTGGATCACATACGCCATTTGTTTCAGCCACCAAACGGCGAGCCGTTTGGCTATCAAAAATTTGCAATAGATTAAAGTTTTGTGGGCGTTGCCCACACCCACAACCTTTGAAAAGGTTGACCAAACTTTTTTGTCTTTTGGTACGAATAGTCTTGCTTTTTTCTTGCTTAGTGCCCTACTGAAAATAAATTAAACTACATTTTTCTAAACCATTGACCTGAATTTTAAATTTTTAACTAAAAATCGACAACACCGCTAAGTGTTGCCGATTTACCGATATAACAATATTATTTTTCAAGAAATTCAACAAATTTTTCGCCGAGAACTTCTCTGGAATAAACCTTGCTGATTTTATCGTAGTTATCTCTGAGCTGATCGTCTGTAACCTCAGGGAACTTGCGGATTTTGTTAAGCAAGTCCTCATATGAAGTATAGATACAGCCGTCAATGCCATTTAATACTTCTCTTGAGCCTGTGTTCTCTGTGCAATATACCATTTTGCCGTTGAGTATTGCCTCAATGTACGGCATACCAAACGAATGGTTGAGTGTGAAATCTACAACCGCATCGTGATTTTTCATCTGATTTTTAGGGTTCGAGGTTTCGCCGCAATAGCAAATATAGTCCTCCACCTCGTTGTCAAAAATCTTATCGAGGAACTCGTTGAGATAATCACCTGTGCCGTAAACATCAATTACAATATCGTCAACCTTTTGCTCTTTCAGATATTTTGCAAAGCCGATAAGGTTGTTAATATCAGCCTCACGCTCGTGGCTGATTCTGAGCAAATACATACCGAGGAAGTAGTCACGCTGTGGCTCTTCAGGGTTGTTGGAGTTTACATTCTCCTCTATTGCGCCTATATCCTCTCTTGCCACACTACGGCTTGACTCAAGTGTATTGCCAAGCACGATATAATCCTTGTAATTTTTGAAATTAAATTTATCAAGGTAAAGCTGACGGTTTTCCTCACTTACAAATACTGCCTTGCCAATGTCGATTTTCTCCATTTTATTAACAATATCAGGGAAAAGCTCGTTTACAAGTGCCGCAGTGCAATGGAAAAAGTATATCTTCTCCTCTATCTTCTCGGAGGTTGCGTCATTAAGGAAAAGGTGGAGCGACTCTCTTGTGGAAATTACGGTTTTACTGTTGATATTCTCAAGTTTTTTCCTCATTGCCATACCTGAGTACGGCGAAAGGTTCTGCTTACTGCAATCGCAGTCAAGGTGACCGTAAAGTCCTTTCCATCTGAAAAAGCCACGCTTTAAAAGCTCGATCTTACGGCGTGAATTTGCCTTATACAATGCTGTAAGCTGCAATCCGTAAGGCATTTCCTTTGGCTTTGCGGTGCACTTTAGCGACAAAAGCTCTACAAGATAGTTTTTCTCAAGCAAAGCCTCTGCAAGCGAACGAGTAGCAAAAACAGTACCGCCCACACCGTAGAAATTGTAGCCGAGGAATGTAACCTTGTTCTTCTGAATTGTAGAAAATTCCTCATACATTCTGTCAATATGAGCGCCGCTCTCGATAAAGTCATAGTCGATTTCCTCGGGAAGTCTTGACTTAAAGAACGGATTTATCGTATAGGTTTCGTCGGCAATAGCGTCAACAAGCTGTCTTGCTTTTGTGTAAGAGCACTGCTCAAGCTCCTCTACCTCGCAGTAAAGGTTACGCTTTGCAAGGTAATTCTTCAAATCAGGCTGATACAAAATTACAGGCTTATTGAGCACCGTAAAGTCAAAGCCTACCGATGAATAGTCGGTAATAAGCACATCGTTTTTAGCAAGCTCATCAAGCACATCTGTTTTGTGCGAATGAATGAACTTGATTTTGTCGGTTTTAATGCACTCTTTAAATTCTTCGATTTTTTCCTCATCAAAGAACTGGTGCAAACAAACCGTAAAGGTTGAATTTGTTTTTTCAAGATAATCGGCAAGTTTTTGGCTCGAAAGCACGCCCTTTATCTGATGCATAAGCATTTGAGTCATATAGTTGTCGCCGAGGTACTCTCTCCAAGTCATAAACCAAAGAATATCCTTGCCCTTTTTCGGCTCTGAGTGGTAAGCCTTGTGGCGCTTTACAAGCTCAATGTAGCGTGGCGGATAAATTCCGTAGTAAAGCTGATAATCTTTGAATTTATTGTAATCCATAAGAGTGGGCTTAATGTTCTTGTTGTAATACAAAAAACGGAACATATTATTATTGTAGCCATAGCCCTTATATTCAATAGCTTTGATGCCGAGTGTGCCGTGCTGTAAGTAAATAAGAGGCTTTTCAATGAAAAATTCTGTCTTTAAAAAGCCGAGCTTTGTAGGAGTAATGTCCTTGTAGCTTAAAGAAACAAAGTACATATCGGCATTCAAATAAATTTTAAAATGCTTTACTGTATTTTTCCAAACGACAAAGCTCTTCTCTTCATTTGAAAGAGAGGCATAGGCTGCTTTATTGGCGGCATTTTTTTCAAGTACAAGGTACTTGTCAATACCATCTCTGCGAGCTACTACCTGTTTCCAAAAATAATATGAGTTATTATTTGAGGTTGCGGCAAGATTTTCGCCGAACAGCCATATAAAATTTCTACCCATCAAATTACTCCTTTAGTATATGGTCTATGCTTTGGTAAACTACCAAAACCGCAAAATACAAAACAAATAAACAAAATTATATTACAGCTCAAAAGATGACTTTTCAGGCAAGAGCTTTTCAAATGCGTCTATAACGCCCTGCTTTTTCACCTCAAAATCCGTAGTTTCGGCTGTATCATTAATACAAATCATATTGTGCTTTTGTGACGGAATATCCTTGCACAAATCGGGATAGTTATATTCCTTAACATGATAGCAATAGGCAAAGCTGTCCTTGCGGACTGTATAATTGCCTGCCGCCAACTGCCAGAACTTCATAAGCCACTGGTTTACATTGCCTGTTTTTCTGAACTTATCCTTACAGGTTGCGTCAAGCGTTTCAAATTCCTTTTCCCAAATTTCTTCAAAGGTTGATTTCATAAAACTTGACGGTGTGTGCTGATAATAAAATCCCGGAAACCAATGCCAAGGCAACAACAGAGTTGTTTTTAAATGGTTTTTAAATCCGTTTTTGCTGTCATACCATTTTTTCCAATCACGCTTAAAAACTTTTTCTTTATCAAAATGGTCATTGATTACAGAAACATCTGCGCCGTTAAAAAAGCCTGCGCTGTCCTTATTAAAGCAAATGCAGTCAAGCGCAAAGGTATCGCAAGGCTTGCCGTCTTTGAAAAAGTCCTCCGGCTTAGTGGGTGCTGTAATGAACATATCGTCATTAAAATACACAAACTGCTCGGCAAGTCCCTCTATACGGTGCAAATTAAGCTCAATAGTGTGCGAGTTAAAGGTTGGAAGATACTCCTTTGGAATGTAATCCTTATGGTTTACAATGTTTAGCTTTGGGTTTGAGGTATCAAGCCACTTTGGCAAATGGCCCCATGTGACAAAATGGATTTTATTTACCCAAGGGGCAAACTTTTCCACTCCCCTAAACCAATACTGAAGATTGTCCCAATCTCTGAAACGCACCTCGCTGTTTGCATTGGTAATGGTTTTGCCGTCATATTTAGCTTTTTCTGCCTGCCATTGCTTATCGTTGCCGTCAACCCAAATTATTACAAAGTCAATCGGGTTTGTGTTTTTCTCTTCCATACATACCTCACGGCCATCTTTCTTTGACAGCCTCGTAATTTCTCTTTGAATTTTCCGTATCGTACAAGTCAAAAAATTCCTTGTGTCTGTTTAAATAAAGCTCTGTGTTTGCAAACGAACGCTGTGCCATCTGCTCTATATAGTTCATAAGTCCCTGTTCTTCGTTATAAACAGGGCCAAATCCGTCCTCGGTATAGTCAAAATAACCTTTACCGTAGTGCTGCTCCGAAAATCTTTCATAATCAAACTGAAAATACGCAAGCGGCTTTTTCATATAAGCAAAGTCAATCTGCACGCTTGAGTAATCGGTAATCATAAATGCTGAGCTTTTCATAAGCTCCTGCACGGTGTATTCGGGATATTTGCAGATTGTAAGGTACGGATTGCTCTTTGAAAAGCAGTCGATAAATCTCTGCATATCCCTGTGCGGGTAAAACATAACAGTACAGCCGTACTTTTCGCAAATTTCTTCAAGTCGTTTGCTGTTGATTATTTTACTCCAATTTTTAAAATAATCGCTCTCGCAAAAAGCCTTTTTATCATCTTCAATGCTTTTTGAAAATGCGTCTGTACCGATCCAGTCACGCCATGTAGGCATAATAAGTATCTGATTCGGCACTGTTTTAAAATCGTGAAGTTTGTCCCAACGAGGAAGTCCGAGCAGCTTTACAGTACCCTCGGGGTAGCCGTAATTGTTGCTTACATACTCCCACTCCCTGTATGTGCTGGTAACAAACATACTCATTTTTGTGTTTTTATAATAAAGAAAGTCAATATTTGTAAGAATTACACCATGCTGTAAAAAAACTCGGCTGTTGTGCAAAATTCCGTAAACCTCAAGCAGATAGCAAACGGCATAGTTTGGCTTGCCGCCTTTTTGCGAGCTTATGTTTACCTTTGCGGTAAGGTACAAAATCCAATGCGCAAAACTGCCGTACTTTACGGTTTTGCCGGTTTTTTTGACATTTTCGTAATCAACGCTGTTTTTATACACCGCATAAACGCAGTCCTGCTCAGGGTGATTTTTGCACACATATTCAAAAAAACAAAATCCGTTGTCCGTTGCCTCTACACCGTTGTCGCATACAAGCCACAAATCTTTTCTGAAAATTTTATACACGAGCGCAATCGGCAAGGCAAATATAAACAGAAAAATATGCAGTATATCTCTCGGTTTTACATCTTTGAGTTTTTCAAAAAATCTTGACATACCCCACCATTAAGACATAAATTCTTCGTACAAAGGCAATACTTCCTCGGTAGTACCCTGCATTTTAACTTCGCCCTCGTGCAGCCAAAGAATGTTGTCGCAAAGCTTTCTGAGTGTGTCTGAGCTATGAGATACAATAACAACCGTTCTGTCTTTATTCATAATAAGGCTGCGCATTTTTTCGTAGCTCTTCTTTTTAAACTTTGCGTCACCAACGCTCAAAACCTCGTCAATAAGCATAATTTCGGTTTCAAGAATAGCTGTAATTGAGAAAGCGAGCTTTGAATACATACCGCTTGAATATGTCTTTACAGGACGGTCAATAAAGTCGCCAAGCTCAGAAAACTCAATGATTTCGTCAAGTTTTTCTTCAATTTGCGGTCTTTCAAAGCCTAAAAGCATACCCGAAAGGAAAATATTTTCTCTTCCGCTCAGCTTATTCTGAAAGCCTACGCCGATTGAAAGCAAGGAAATTGAATGGCCGTGCAAGTCGATTTCGCCCTCATCAGGTGAAAAAATGCCTGCGATTGCCTTAAGAAGTGTAGATTTACCGCTGCCGTTTTTGCCGACAATACCCAAAATCTGACCCTTTTCAACCTCAAAAGAAACACCCTTTACAGCCTCAAAATACTCAATTTTCTTATTCTTTCTCGGTGCAAAAATAGACTTTAAAAGCGAAACCTTTTTAAAACATCTGTATTTAATTTTAACATTTCTGACTGAAATTGCTGATTCTCCCATAATTAAATCACCTTTACATAGCTGTTTTCGTGCTTATAAATCGTTCTGATGCCAATAACACTGATAACGATGCCAACAACAAACCACGCAAGCAATGCTACCCAGTGTGGATCCTGATTATAAATAAGCACTCGTCTTAAATCGCAGATAATAAGAGCTATCGGATTACATTTAATCAAAAGCTCACCCAAAATACCGTCAAGTTTATTTTCGATTGAATAGAAAATACCTGAAATGTAGAATCCGAGCTGCAGCACAATGGTAATTACATTGAGCAAGTCCTCAACAAATACGCCAAAGTGGAGCATAATTGTACTGCAGGCAAATGTGATTACCACCAAAAGAACCATAATCGGCAGTGCCCAGAACATACGCCAGCTCAAAGGCACTTGGTAAATAATCATCAAAAGAACCGTAAGAGCATAGGATACGAGCATTTTAAAGCCGTAAACACCGATTTTTTCAAGAATAAATATGTGCTTAGGTATATAAACTTTCGTGACAATCATCTTTTTTGACTGCACGACTTTTACGCAGCTTTTAACAACCTTGCTGAAGAACTGCCAACAGTTAAGACCGATAAATACGAATACCGGGAAATACGGCTCGCCGCTCTTAAATACAAGGATTGCGATAAACGAATACACAAGCATAAAGAAGAACGGATCAAGAATCCACCACAGCCAGCTCAAGAAAGAGCCCGCTACTTCGGACTTAAGTTCCGCCTTTGAAGAAAATACCGTGTAGTTAAAGAATTTTTTGATGTCCTTAAAAAATCTGCTCATCTTTAATAACTCACTTCCAAATCTGTAAAATTTTAATTCTGACACATAATTATCTATTTTGCATTATAACATTATACTGTCAATATTTCAAGTATTGCGTAGTTTTCAGGTGACGAATTTTGCAGGCATTTTTGCGATTTTTCTGTTAAAGAATTTGCAAATAATACACATAATCCTTACATTGTCTTGAAATATCATAATTTAGTTTTCAACATTTCCTTAATAGTATGTTAAAAAATGCGAATTTGTTATGGCTCGTTTTATGCCCAGAACAGAAAAAGCACCCTGCATCTACGCAAAGTGCTTTGGTCTAAAATTCATAATGCGACCACATAGAAATAATTTTTATTGTTTTCTTTACACTCGTGCCCCAAGGGCACTTCCTCGCCTTGCTCGGGCGCAGTCCTGAAAGATTGTATATATAACACTAAAGGGTATTAATACTTTTGTACTAACACCCTTTTCCTGTGGTCGAGGTGACAGTGTTTGTACTATTATAATAATTTCTGCCTCGCCTGTTGTGGCTTGTTCATAGTCATAGTATCATCAACGCTCTCTAAAATGTTTTACCGTCTGAAATATAGTCGCATTGCGTTGTGTATAAATACACTTCCTTATGCTCCTTATTTCAGACAGCGCTTTGCTCCCTTTATCCGCCACCGGCGGCGGTCGCAAGGCTACCACCGGACTGTTTTCTTTACGCTCGCCTTCAAGTCCTGAAAGATTGTATATATAACACTAAAGGGTATTAATACTTTTGTACTAACACCCTTTTTCTGTGGTCGAGGTGACAGTGTTTATACTATTATAATAATTTCTGCCTCGCCTGTTGCGGCTTGTTCATAGTCATAGTATCATCAACGCTCTCGCTAAAAACAGTCCACCGGACTGTTTTCTTAACGCTCGCCTTCAAGTCCTGAAAGATTATACATATAACACTAAAGGGTATTAATACTTTTGTACTAACGCCCTTTTTCTGTGGTCGAGGTGACAGGACTTGAACCTGCGGCATCTTGGTCCCAAACCAAGCACTCTACCAAACTGAGTTACACCTCGAAATTTATTAATTTTTGTTGCCTCAATTAGTCAGCTTAATTATTATATAACACGAAGTGCGATTTGTCAACAATTATTTTTAAATTTTTTCAGATTTTTAAAATATTTTTTGTTTTTCTTTAATTGACATACATTGCTGTGAGGTATAAAATATGATTACACTATTTTAAGGGTGATTATATGTCTGAAAATACTAAATTAAATCCCTCAAGCGGTTTGCCTGAGAATAAATATACTACCAAGAGCAAGTTTGTAAACATATTCTTGCTTGTTATGTTTACGGTTTTTCCGCTGTTCTATACCGATTATTATTACAACATAAGGCACGATAAATATTATTTCTTTCTGTTCGCAACCGATGCGCTCCTGCTTATGCTCGGCGCTGTTGCCGTTACTAAATCCGATTCAGCCAGCGCAAAAAACGAAAAGAAAGCCATACCATGGTACAAAAAGCTGTCTTTCACCGACTATGCGTTTGGCGCTTTCATTTTAGTATGCACAATATCAACTGTCTTTTCGCAAGATCCGTATGACGCATTTTTCGGCATAAGCGGCAGAAACAACGGCTTATTCCTTATGCTTTATTATGCGGTTGTGTATCTGTTAATTACTCGGTTTTATCACTTTAAAAGCTATGTTTTTGTGGCGCTTGCAGGATGTTCGATTATAATTTACCTGCTTGATATTCTCAACTGCTTTTACATTGATCCTCTCGGAATGTTTGCAACGCTCACCGATGAGCAAACTATTGCAAACTTTACCTCTACTATCGGCAACAAAAATCTTATGTCGAGTTTTATCTGCGTTGTAATGCCTGTTACCATTGCCTTTTCTGTATTGAGCAACAAGCGCAACCACCGCATTATCTATTATATATCTTCAGCATTCGGCTATATGGCGCTGATGACAGCCGACAGCTATTCGGGCATTTTGGGACTTGGGGCAGTATTTGCCGTACTGCTTGTATGGTTTTCACGCAAGGTTGCAAGGCTAAAAAGATTTTTTCTTGCAACAACAATTATGCTTTTGAGCGGAAAAGCACTTCGATTGTTTTCGTATTTTATGGGCGACAAATCAAAGGGAATTTCTGAATTTCAAAGTCTGCTTGTATATTCAAATGTAATATGGGCGGTAATAGCCGTATTTGCTGTTATTACTGCGCTTTTGTACCTTGCGGCTTATAGATTTCCATACAAAACCATGCCGATTGCTATACCTATTATAATAGGAAGTATTTTTGTTCTTTCTGTTTGTGCAATGTTTTTTGCGGTGTATTATTTCAGCGTGATAGACACAAAAACCGACCTCGGCTTTCTTAAAAGCTTTCTTCGATTCAATGACA
This sequence comes from Eubacterium sp. OM08-24, assembly GCF_003438075.1. GTDB lineage: Bacteria > Bacillota > Clostridia > Oscillospirales > Acutalibacteraceae > Ruminococcoides. The sequence goes on from NZ_QSTA01000002.1 coordinate 77,826, forward strand.
GCTGGGGCACTCATCGTGGTTATATGTGGATTCGCTCGTTTTGGATATTCGGCGACTTTTCATTTTATAACAAGCTGTTCGGCAGTGGCCCTGACACATTTGCCACTGTATTTGAGCCGTATTTTGAGGGACTTATGCACTACGGCGACAGCTCCACAAACTGTGCGCATAACGAATACATAAACTACCTTGTAACTACGGGCATTTTGGGACTTGTCTCTTACCTTTCGATACTTTTCGGTGCGCTGAAAGGTGCAATAAAGTCCGCCGCAAAAAATCCGCTTGCAATTATTTTTGCCGTATCTGTTATCAGCTACGCCGTGCAGGCAACTGTAAACCTCGCCCAGCCGATTACAACACCGCTGTTCATTATATTTGTTTCGCTTTGCGAGGCGGTTTCTCGTCAGCAAAAGGCGGTCAATAATTAATACTAGTATAACCGACAAGACAGACCTAAAAATCTGTCTTGTTTTTATGCCGTTTTTCTGTGCGACACTTGTTTTACCCGGCAATTATTTGCTGAATATTTGTGGGCTTTCGGCTTTCTGAAAATTGCTTTTACAGGGTAGCGCATTGCATAGCTTATAATTACAAAAATACACACATTAACATATAAATTAGCGTCTGTCATATTATTAACTCCTTTTATGTCTTATTTGTTATGCTTTAATTATATAATTTTCAATGGGCCATAATCAGGACTTTGCTCTGAATTAAGAATTTAATTTTTTAAGTTATACTTAAAAAATATCGTTTCTAAAGAGCAAAGGGAGTTTTTTGGGACACCTTATTATTTATAATATAGATAAAGATAAAGAAAGCAAAACCATATTTTTTAAATAATAAGGAGGAAAAATTATGAAAAATCTATATGTTACAATTACAGGCACAAAGTACTACTATGGAATGACGCCTTTTAAGATTGGCAAAAAGCTCACCTGTAAAAAAGAGCCCACCAATCCGCATGACAACGAGGCTATTAAGGTTACGATGAAAAACATCGGTACAATCGGCTACATAGCAAACTCACCGTACACCAAGGCAACAGGAACTCTCGGCGCAGGCGGTATCGGCTGTTATGTTAAGAAAAAGTTTAAGGTAAAGGTAATGTTCATCACCTCTACAAAGGTGATTTGTAAGGTTGTAGACGGTATTAAGGATAAGTACTTAGAAAAAACTGACGAAGTAATCAACAGCAATGAAGATTGCTTGGAAGTTTGAGGAGAAGTTATGCAAAAATCAAAAGCTTACTTGGATTTAGATTTAGATGGCATAAGATTATTTTTAAAAATAGACGATTATGTAAATTGTGCAAACAAAAATGATAGCATTTACGATTATTTATGTTATACAGAAATGTATTTCGATTTTGAAAAATCACATATTCGTTTTTCACCTTTTTCTGACTGCTTGTTTTGCTTTGAAATTGACATTCTTGTTGATATGATTACAAAACACTTAAAAAAAGAATACGATGATATTGAATACTATGAACGTGTATCACCGGATTTATACTTTGTATTTTATCCACAAGACTTTATTCCGACAAAGCGAGAAAGAATTATTAACAAAGAACTAATGATGCTAAACGCTAAAACGAATAGTTACAACTGTATGGAGCTTTATCTCACCTTTGTGCTTAACGGCTTATATGGCAATCATCAGCTAAAGGTTGTATTCAGCGATGAAAAATTACAGTACTTATTAGTCTTTCTTGACCTTGTTAGAGGCAAAAACAATATTCATTCTGAAAAAGTACAAGAATTAATAAACAAAGGAATTATACACCCTTTATATTCTTAATATCATTGTTAAATTCCCAGATATATGCTATAATCAGAAAAAAATAAGCGAGGGATAAATATGGTAAGAGAAATTGTAAGAGATCCTATGTTTTTGCAGAGGAAGTCGGTTGACGCAAGTATGGCTGATATGCCCGTTGCTATTGATTTGCTTGACACCTTAAAGGCTAACTTTGAAGGCTGCGTGGGTATGGCAGCAAATATGATTGGCGTATCTAAAAGAATTATTGCGGTAAGCGACAACGGAAAGTATATTCTTATGTTCAATCCCGAAATCATCAAGGGATACGGCGAATACGAAACCGAGGAAGGCTGCCTTTCGCTTGACGGTGAACGCAAAACAAAGCGATTTAAAACCATAAAGGTTAAATACACAACAGACAAATTCAAAACCACAACACGCACATTTACCGATTTTACATCGCAGATAATTCAGCACGAAATTGACCATTGTAACGGTATTTTAATATAAAACAATCTGTAAAATGTATATTTACAGTCATACTTTAATTTTATGATTATTAAGCACTAAAATATCTATATACCGTTTAATTGTTATAAAATTGTGCATTATTGTAAAGAATGATTGACATTTAAGTGCAAATATTCATTGACAAAATTCACCTTTTATAGTACAATTTTGAAAAGATATTTTTATATATCATTTTTAGTAAAGGGGAATAGACAATGAAAAAGAAAATTATTTCAGCGTTGCTTTCCGCTGCATTGGTTGTGACAAGCTTTTCTTCAATTACTGCCATGGCAGCAAGCGACACAATAGGCGGTACAACCTATCAGCAAAAATCATTTACCGCTAACAAAATCACTCATCCCGAAAACGGATTAAAAGCTCCTGACGGTATTGTTGACTACATTGGCAACAGCACTGTTACAGACGAGATAACAGGTGTTGGCGATCGTGCCCAAAACTATGCGTGGTCTGCAATCGGCTACGGCGACTGGGTGTATATCGGCACTTGCCCTAATGCCATGACTCAAACCCTTAACTTTATGGGTACAATTCTTGGAAATAAATTTGACAAAGAAATTATGACAGCTACCCTAAATGCTATGTTCAACGGCGCTTTCTTTACAGCTGAAGAGGACGGCGGAGATCCTAAGGGTATTCTCGTAAAAGTAAATACAAAGACAGGCGAAGTTAAACTTCTTATGTCAAAGGCTACCACAAACACAAATGTTCAGTTCAGAAATGTTGTTGAGTTAAACGGCAAATTCTACTTCTGCGGCTCGGTAAACGGCTTACCGACGGTTTATCAGGTTGACCCTGCAACCGACGAGTACAAAAAGGTTTATCAGAGTATAGATCAGGCAGATTTTTACAAGGCTTATCAAATGGGTATCAGCGTTGGTATCAGAGGTATAAGCACATTTGAAAACAAGCTCATAATAAGCCTTGTTGGTCTTGAGGGCGCATATATCTGTGAAAGTGACAATCCCGAAGATCCCGATTCATTTAAGGTAATTGCTACAATGAGCGATATGTTCAATTATCCTGCTTACCGCTATCAGGACAGCATCTACGGCGGTTCAATTTGGGATATGGCTGCATATAACGGTTCTTTGTATGTTTCTATCTGCACAGGTACTCCTGAAAACAAGCCTGACGATAACACAATGCAGTCTTTTGCGCTTATCAAGGGTGACAGAGATGACAACGGCAAATGGACATGGACTTCGGTTATCGGTGACAAAGAAAAGAATAATGCAAAGTACACCTACGGTATTGATCCCGAAAGGACAAGATCCGGTGCGGCTAACCTCTGCGTTTATGACGGCTACCTCTACATTGGCGAGTACAACGATGAAGAAATTGCACTTGAAAGAGTTTTGTTTGACCAGAGCTGCGATTTTATGAATTCTAACCTTGAGCAATCCGTAAATCTTTACAGAATGGACGAAAACGAGGAAATTCAGCTTGTTGTGGGAGATGCAGATGAAATGTTCCCCGACGGCGGTCTTACAGGTTTAGGCTCAGGTTTTGACCGCAACGAAAACCAGTATATTTGGAGAATGCAGGTTTACAATAACAAGCTCTATGTAGGTACATTTGATACAAGTTCACTTCTCGAACCAATCGGACAGCTTACAAACGGTGACCTTCTCAAAATGACAGACGAAGAATGGCAGTCACAAATTGAATACATTAAGGTGCTCGCCGAGCTTATTCTTAACAAATATAAAACGCCACAGCTGCCTGTTGCCGCTCCTGCCACACTCTCTATATCAAGAGATGATGCGAGAAATATGGCTAAAAGCGTAAACAATGCAGGCAAAATCAGCCGAGCAACAGCAGCAAATGCAGAAAATGTAATTGAGCTTGCTCAGGAGATTGAAAACACAGCTAACGAAAAAGCGAGCGAAGAATTTATTGCAACATATACAGAGCTTTCTAAAGCATCTAAGAATATGACAATCTCAATAGGTGAAATTATCGGTAAAATATTTACAGAAGAAAACATTGCAAAAATGACTTCATTTGTAAAATGTGCGGCTTATATGAGCACAGCCGAAAGAGGCTTTGATATTTTCACACTTGACAGCAATCTTAATGTAAAGACCGTTACAACAAACGGTTTCGGTGATCCTTACAACCATGGCTGTCGTACATTTGCAGTAACCGATGATAACCTCATTGTAGGCACAGCAAACCCATTCTATGGCACTCAGATCTGGACATTATCGGATAATAAATATGACCTCAATGAGGACAGCAAAGTTGATGTTCAGGATGTAACCTTTGCTCAGTGCGTTGTGGCAGGCACAGAAGAAAAGCCGGCTGACTTTTACGAAAGAGCTGACTATAACAAAGACGGCAAGGTAGATATAAACGATATTACAGCATATCAGATTTACCTTGCAGAAAACAATAATTAAGACTGAATTTAACCGTCGGTTATATAACAATTTACCGCTCTGCAATTTTTGCAGGGCGGTTTTCTTATGCTTTTTACTGTGATATAATGAAAATAGAATTTACTTAGTGTTGGGCAATATTCAGAGGTTCTTTATAGGAAATTGGGGTAAATTATGATTTAGAAAGCCTTGAGGAAAATTGCCCTGCCGCCGCAAAGGTGTGTAATGATTTCTGTATAAGCGTTATCCCTGCTTTTATTAGCATTATGAAAGTTTTATAAAATTTCTTGCAAAATTTAAAATCTGTATACTTTGTGCTTGAATTTGGCTATGATAAGAAAATTTTGAATTTCAGCTAATTTTTTTGCAAAAATCTATTGACAAAGGGCAAAAACAAGGCTATAATTCAACTTGTAAAGTAAAGTTTCCGGAAAACTTCTTATTTTCGCTTATTTTTAAAATGAATATTTCAGAACAAAGAGGTTCACCCTGCTTTTGGTAAATTTGCAATTTATTTTTATTTTCTTGCAATTTGCAAAGGCGTGGTGAGCCTTGTTTTTATTCATTCGGTTTATGTGGAGGTTTTAAAAATGGATGCAGGCAACATAGCTTTTATGCTGATATGCTCGGCTTTGGTGTTCCTTATGACGCCCGGTCTTGCAATGTTTTACGGCGGACTTGTACGCAAAAAGAATGTAGTAAACACAATGATGACTTCAATTTTCATCATCGGAACAGGCATTGTAATGTGGGTGCTTTTCGGCTATTCACTTTCATTTGCTCCAAGCTCAAACGGAATTATCGGCGACCTTAGTTGGATAGGACTTGAGGGTGTATCTCTCACAGAGGGTTACACAGACGGCACAGCAATTCCGAATATGGTTTTCTGCGGATTTCAGATGATGTTCGCAATCATTACACCGGCGCTCATTACAGGTGCTGTTGCAGGCAGAATGAAGTTTAAATCACTTTTTGTGTTTATAATTTTATGGTCATTAATCGTTTATTATCCTCTCGCCCACATGGTATGGGCAGACGGCGGACTTCTCGGACTTGACGGTATCGGCGCTCTCGACTTTGCCGGCGGCGATGTTGTTCATATCAGCTCCGGTGTATCCGCTCTCGTGCTTTGCATTATTCTCGGCAAGCGCAACGATTACGAACACGCAATTTACAGAATCCACAATATTCCGACAGTTGTTCTCGGTGCGTCACTGCTTATGTTCGGTTGGTTCGGATTTAACGCAGGCTCTGCACTTGAGGCAAACGGTCTTTCTGCTCACGCATTTATGACAACAGCCGTTTCTGCCGCTGCCGCTATCCTTTCTTGGATGCTCTGCGATGTAATCAAAAACAAAAAGCCTACGCTCATCGGCGCAAGCACAGGTATGATTGCCGGCCTTGTAGGTATTACTCCGGGCGCAGGATATGTACCGATTTGGGCGGCAGTAATAATCGGTCTTACAACAAGCCCTGTTTGCTACCTTATGATTTCATTCGGTAAAAAGAAATTCGGATTTGATGACGCACTCGACGCATTCAGTTGTCACGGTACAGGCGGTATCTGGGGCGGACTTCTTACAGGTGTTTTCTCAAGCACAGCAATAAACGCTGACGCAGGCAACGGTCTTGTATTCGGAGAGTTTGCTCAGTTCGGCGCACAGGCTCTCGGCATTGGCATAACACTTGTAATTGCTGTTGCCGGCACACTTATCTGCTATGGCTTAACAAAAATTCTTACAGGCAAAATCAGAGTAAGCAAGCGTGACGAAATGCTTGGACTTGACATTACTCAGCATGGTGAATCAGCATATCCGTCATTTAACGGTCTTGATAACTAACGGAGGATTAAACATATGGATAACAATAATGAAGTTCAGCTTATAAAAATTGAGGCTGTTGTCAGAGAGGAAATGTTTCTCGATGTAAAAAAAGCCCTTATGGACATTGGCGTAAACGGCATTACTGCCTATCAGGTTGTTGGCTGCGGTATTCAGCGAGGTATGGCTGAATATGTAAGAGGTCAGAAAGTTGATGTGCAGGTTCTCCCGAAAATCAAGTTTGAAATCGTGGTTTCGTCTGAGGAATGGGAGGCAAAAACCATTGAGGCGATTAAGAAAACCGCTTTCACAGGCAACCCCGGCGACGGAAAAATCTTTACCTACTACCTTAAGCAAGCAGTAAAAATCCGTACCGGCGAAACTGGCTATGATGCAATCCAAACGCCAAACTTTGATGACTAATTAAATATTCCGATTAAAAATCTTTCTTAAATTTTAAATAATCCCCTTAGAGTTGATATTAAAGCCAAATTTGATACTGCTCTTTGGGGATTATTTATTTTGCTTTTCTGATGTGTGGGTTTAATGTGTTATGATTAACTGATTTATGCTCCGGTTTGGATAGATTTATAGGTGCTGGTGCATTTGCAAAAGCTACACAAGAGGAAAATTTAAAATCCAGTATGGATAGATTTATAGCCGCTAACAGGGGGGTACAACTTACAATATATAAAATTTAAAATCCAGTATGGATAGATTTATAGTCCACCTTTGAGAAGTGTTTTTGTATAATCAAAATCATTTAAAATCCAGTATGGATAGATTTATAGTTTAGGACACATAAAAAAGTGACTTAGAACGTATCATTTAAAATCCAGTATGGATAGATTTATAGATTTGATGTTGTAACAGCTGTTCAATGCTTTCAGATTTAAAATCCAGTATGGATAGATTTATAGTCATTTAGATAAAATGTTCAAGGCTCCTTGACTTTTATTTAAAATCCAGTATGGATAGATTTATAGCATTGCTTTTATCATATTAAAACTCCTGCTTTCAGATTTAAAATCCAGTATGGATAGATTTATAGTTTACCAAAGCTGACTAACTCACCTGTTTTCTTGTATTTAAAATCCAGTATGGATAGATTTATAGTATATATCCCCTTAAAATTATTCAACATATCAGGTATTTAAAATCCAGTATGGATAGATTTATAGACTATGATATTAGTTGAATTAATTACTGTTTGTTTATTTAAAATCCAGTATGGATAGATTTATAGGAAAATCCCGCAGGCGTATCCCTCAGCTTAAACAGATTTAAAATCCAGTATGGATAGATTTATAGGGGGACTCGCACTACAAATTTTTATCTGCGAGTTTCATTTAAAATCCAGTATGGATAGATTTATAGTAAACCCTGAAAGTCATCATAAGCAACATCTAAACATTTAAAATCCAGTATGGATAGATTTATAGAACGCTCGCCAGTTTGAACGCAAAGACCGAATGGAGATTTAAAATCCAGTATGGATAGATTTATAGCATACTCATCTACAACAATTTCAGCCTCAATCTTATATTTAAAATCCAGTATGGATAGATTTATAGGTTCTGATGAAATGGTAACCGATTTTCTTATCACTAATTTAAAATCCAGTATGGATAGATTTATAGGTTAGGAACTCCGAAAAATGAAAGGTTGTATTACTTAATTTAAAATCCAGTATGGATAGATTTATAGGCCAGCAGTAAGAACACCAAGACCGAGAAAAACAGCAATTTAAAATCCAGTATGGATAGATTTATAGTATTGCAATGATTATCTTTATTGTTTGTGCTTTTGTATTTAAAATCCAGTATGGATAGATTTATAGTCTCACGCCTTAACTGCATTTCACATCTTATCCAATGATTTAAAATCCAGTATGGATAGATTTATAGGTCTGCCGTTTGTATCGAAGTCAAGAATTGCAGAGCAATTTAAAATCCAGTATGGATAGATTTATAGGAAATAACTTCGTCAGAAGAATATTGAAATTTTTTATTTAAAATCCAGTATGGATAGATTTATAGCGTTTAGAATAGAAACAAACATTTTAAGACTTTATGTATTTAAAATCCAGTATGGATAGATTTATAGCTCTCCTAATTATCCTTTTCTCTTGCCTTACTGTTTATTTAAAATCCAGTATGGATAGATTTATAGCGCCAAGAACGCTTGAAGAGATTATTAAAAATTAAATTTAAAATCCAGTATGGATAGATTTATAGCCTCCTAATTAAATCTGTTTGAATTTTGGATTGTGATTTAAAATCCAGTATGGATAGATTTATAGACCGTCACCCTCTTTAATAAAGACATAATCACAACTATTTAAAATCCAGTATGGATAGATTTATAGTTACAATATTAAAGATTCTATTGATTTAATTAAAGAATTTAAAATCCAGTATGGATAGATTTATAGAATTCATCTGGCTTATTTATGTAATCTCTGATAATATATTTAAAATCCAGTATGGATAGATTTATAGACCTCCGCCCACATCGGGCGGAACGCTTGCATCCTAAATTTAAAATCCAGTATGGATAGATTTATAGTATTCACGATTACTTTTTTGCAAAGACATTGGATAATTTAAAATCCAGTATGGATAGATTTATAGCTTGCACTTAACATTTCAGTTTCTGCTGCAGATACATTTAAAATCCAGTATGGATAGATTTATAGGTTGCTTGAAGATTACGACAAGCCACTTGTTGTCGCCATTTAAAATCCAGTATGGATAGATTTATAGATTAAGTTCTTTTTTCTTAGTATGTATATAATTAGATTTAAAATCCAGTATGGATAGATTTATAGGTATTCGTTTTGTGTTAGTAAGTTTCTTTGTTTGTAATTTAAAATCCAGTATGGATAGATTTATAGATTTTTCTGCCCCCGTAATTTTTCCCGATTTTGCGAAATTTAAAATCCAGTATGGATAGATTTATAGTATTACTTGACTGTTTAAAGCGATACAGGCAATTTAAAATTTAAAATCCAGTATGGATAGATTTATAGCCTGAAGAGTATAAGCCGTCTGAATGTTTCAAAATAATTTAAAATCCAGTATGGATAGATTTATAGAATACTATCATTGATGATATTTTCGCCCAATTAGAATTTAAAATCCAGTATGGATAGATTTATAGCTTTGCGTTCTCTAATGAGCAATTCAAAGAGGCTAATTTAAAATCCAGTATGGATAGATTTATAGAAATATGCGTCAGTACCAAACTCCACACAAATAACGATTTAAAATCCAGTATGGATAGATTTATAGTCAATACCGCTTGCGTATGCTTTGAGTCTATCGCAATTTAAAATCCAGTATGGATAGATTTATAGTAAAAACAGCCCCTCAAATACCGTTCTGGTACTTGATTTAAAATCCAGTATGGATAGATTTATAGAATCGACATTGACATTATTCGTACATATATAAGTAATTTAAAATCCAGTATGGATAGATTTATAGCATATGAGTGAACAGGGCATACCTTACTTTATCGCATTTAAAATCCAGTATGGATAGATTTATAGATACAATTCTGGCTTAATGCTTGACTTAATTAAATATTTAAAATCCAGTATGGATAGATTTATAGATGCTGTTCTCGGATATGCCGTTTTCGATTTTGTTCATTTAAAATCCAGTATGGATAGATTTATAGGTATTCCTCAGCATATAGATTTTCATAAAAATTGTATTTAAAATCCAGTATGGATAGATTTATAGTGGTTGTCGGCAACATCTTTGATAATCCCGAACTTTATTTAAAATCCAGTATGGATAGATTTATAGACTGTTATAATTGCACTTTACATTGGCTTGAAAGTGATTTAAAATCCAGTATGGATAGATTTATAGCCTTTGCTTACAAGGTGTTATCTCTCCGTCAACGCTATTTAAAATCCAGTATGGATAGATTTATAGTAAATGCTGTGCTGAATGCCGACAGTGAGCTTAAATTTAAAATCCAGTATGGATAGATTTATAGTTAGTTTGCGTGGTCGGGCGAGGTGCAGGAAAAAAATTTAAAATCCAGTATGGATAGATTTATAGAGAGCAGGAATTAAAAATCCTTGAGGCAATCAAAAAATTTAAAATCCAGTATGGATAGATTTATAGACCAAAGGTTTGTCTAAAAAAATTAGGAGCTGTTTATTTAAAATCCAGTATGGATAGATTTATAGACCTTTTTTGTCGCACCCTTACACAAGGTCGATTAATTTAAAATCCAGTATGGATAGATTTATAGCAGTTAAAGAACGCTACTGATATTTTAAATGCTCCAATTTAAAATCCAGTATGGATAGATTTATAGTTTAAGAAGTTGTTAGCAAGATAATATCAAAAAGGTGATTTAAAATCCAGTATGGATAGATTTATAGCTGATACATCATTTGAAGGTCTTTTGTCTGACAAATTTAAAATCCAGTATGGATAGATTTATAGTTCCCGCAATATAAAAAATATTTAACTTATGACGATATTTAAAATCCAGTATGGATAGATTTATAGAATCTCCTATCATTATTGTTTTTTACAAAAATCCTATTTAAAATCCAGTATGGATAGATTTATAGGTACTATTGAAAGTACGAATATAAGCACCCATTGTATTTAAAATCCAGTATGGATAGATTTATAGTCATCGCCCGAAAAATGTATAGCCTGATTGTCAAATTTAAAATCCAGTATGGATAGATTTATAGCCAATGCAACACATAAAATTCCTGCTTCGTTATTGTATTTAAAATCCAGTATGGATAGATTTATAGCTGTTTTTAATTTTCCGCAAACATAGCCGTTACTTATTTAAAATCCAGTATGGATAGATTTATAGTGTTTTTTCATTGCTGATTTTGGTGTTTGCTTTCTTATTTAAAATCCAGTATGGATAGATTTATAGTCAGGTAATTGTATTTTTTTAACCCAATAACCATTATTTAAAATCCAGTATGGATAGATTTATAGCTTTTAGTTTCCTTGGTAGTGTTGTTTCTAACATTATTTAAAATCCAGTATGGATAGATTTATAGAAGAAAAAATTTTTTCAGAAGAATTTTCCGAGAAAATTTAAAATCCAGTATGGATAGATTTATAGGAGTTGCCCCTCACTTGCAGACACATATGCAGTGTATTTAAAATCCAGTATGGATAGATTTATAGACATTTTCGATATGACTTTCCATCCCATTCTTTTGAATTTAAAATCCAGTATGGATAGATTTATAGTGTGTGTTTGTTTCCAACCTCGCCCACCACAACGGCATTTAAAATCCAGTATGGATAGATTTATAGCCGTGGGGCAAAAGCTTAAGTAATCATCGGCGTTATTGTGGTCTGTTTTGTCAACATATTAAAATATACTTAAGAATTTATTATATCAACACATACAAAAGCCTAAAACACCGATGATCGCTTGATAAAACAGCTCTGTCAACCTCCCCGTATTTTTTAGCTATGTGAGGTCGACAATAAAATGCCTTATAAAAAATTTGATGTTTTATCATCAACAATTCCGAGAAAATCTTTGCTCATCCATCGCTCTTCACGAGTGTGAAACATTATAACGGAGTCCTTATCCTTTCTGATATAAACATCAAGTTCCTTTTTTAATGCAAGGGCATTCACTTTGCTGATATTGCCCTCAAAAACGGAATTTTGAATATGCACAAGGTATTTTTTGCAAATCTTAAATACCTTTGGCAAAATCTTTTTGCCTTTTTCATCGCATATTATATCATACACAAGTATTACATACAATATTTACCACCACATTTCAAAGCCTTTATACTCTTTTTCGCCTATTATATGCTTAATCAGTTTGTAAAGCTCAAGCCGTATTAAAAACTGATACGAAACATTTTTATTAAGCTCTTTGTGAAAAATAGTTGTTTTGAGTTTCTCATCAAATTCAGAAGTAATTATTTTTGAGGCTTTTTCTGTTAGCTGTAAACCGTTCAATCCCTGCACAAAGCTGTTCTCTGTTATCTGCTTGCGGTTGAGCAGTGAGAAAATTAATCTGTCGGCTATTAGCGGCTTAAAAATCTCAGACACATCGAGCGCAAGAGAATATCTCCTTGTACCGGGCTGATGCAGATAACTGATTGTAGGATTAAGTTGGGTTTTATAAATTTCGGCAAGGGTTTTGGTATACACAAGTGAGTTTACATAAGAAATTAAACTGTTTATCATATTATCCGCAGGGTGATAAACTCTTTTGTCAAATTCTATATCTTGGTCAATTATGATGTTCCATGCCTTGTAGTATTCTTGACGGATATTGCCCTCAATTCCCATAAGCTCTTCTATGCTCTGCACATTCGGAAGTTTCTTTCTCAGATTTTCAATAGAACTCATATATGCCGATACATCTTTGCCTCTGCCGTTGTAATATCTCAGATTTCTGTAAATATTGTATGAAGCGGCGACTATAAATTCTCGTGCTATTGAAAGTCTGTTTACAGAATCTCCGTAAGCGAGCACCTGCTTTACCAAAAGCTGACCTGCAAGTTTGGTTTCTTTAGGGCAAAAACTGCCAATGTAGAACTGATAGTAATTAAAGAAATGTACAAGTATACCGTATTTTGAAAATAAATTCAGAAGTTTTGAGGTAACCGTTATCTCATTCATAATATAAATTTCTTTTATATTTTCAATCGGCAAATCCTTTACATTTCCGTCAACCGTCGTAAATCTGAGCGTGTTATCCTTTTGCGTTAGGTTGCCTGCTGAATATATGTAATAGCTCTCCTGCATTTAATCACCTCAAATACAACACAAATCATAATAAGCACATGATTTGCATATCTTTTTATTTTCATATTGTGGTGGCAAATCAGCCGATATGATTTTTATAATATCGGCTGTCGCACTTTCAAGTTCTTTTTCGTCTTCTTCGCTAAGCTCAACATTAAGACTTTGCTTTAGCAACGGATAATCAATCCTGCCTCTTATACCCTCTACCCCTCGTTTTTTAAGATAATAAATATAGTATTTTAACTGAGCAATGCCTGCCTCTTCGACTTTTCGGCTTTTCTTAACTTCATGCAAAAGATTGTGCTCAGATATGAAATCTATATTAATTGTATTGTCAATCATAATATGCTTTTTATTTTGCTTATAAGTGGTTTCGTCAATCAGCTTGCCGAGTTTTACATTTTCGTTTTCACTCTCCATAGCCAACCCGTTTGAAAAATACCACAGTTTTCTTTTACAAACATAATAATAGTATATATGCATACCCGTAACTCTGTTTTCGTCCATAGTGTTACCTCATAGAAAGTTATCAGGTTCTTCTTTTTCGCCTAACTCTTCTTTTTCTTGCTTTGGTGTTTTCTTTTTCTTGTCAAATCTAATGCCACATTCGGAGTCATAGATACACTCAATAATCGGAAGTTTATTGTACTTCATATCAATAAACTTACCTGTATTGTTATTGTCAATTCTAAACCGATTTACAGAAACAGTGAAACCGAGTATTGTTTCGCTTGCTTTTAGTTTTTCAACAGGGCTTACAGATTCTGAATTGAGCACTTTTAGAGCATCATTAATAACGCTTTCGTTTTGATCAAACACCTCAGCAGGAATTGCGTCACTTCTGTCAATTCTTCTTATTCCGTCTTTTTTCAACTCCAAATAGTCAAAATTATCTTCATACCTTTTTAAATTTTTGCAATACTCATCATAATATTTTGACTGCACTATTTTTTCGGTTGAAAGGTAATTGTCAATCAGTTTTTTCTTTTCCTCCTCAGAAATCACACCGTCAACATTCAGTACAGCTTGCTTTGAAAGTGCATGGATGGTATCATCAACAAAGTAATGAGCGTTGCCCTGTATTTCTGTAAACACAAAGCAATTATATGTTGAAAAATCTTTTTTAGCTCTTCGGTTTACTCTGCCAAAGCGTTGGAACAGGGAAAATAAATCCGATAACTCGGTAATAAGAATATCAAAATCTATATCAAGGCTTGCCTCTACAACAGAGGTTGAAATCCATATTTCAGGAATATTCATACTTTCGTTAGGTTTTTCAGAGGCTTTTAAAATTTCATTTTCCTTGTCTTTTCTGTCATTCTTAGTAAAATTCGAGTGAAAAAGATTTATATCTGCATTTATCTCTGAATCTTTCAATTCAAGATACATTTTGTTTGCAATATCTATCGAGTTGCATACAACAAGATATTTTTTTACTTTGTCGCACTTAGTATCATTGAAAATTTTAATAATATCATCTGATTGCAACGCTTTTTCTTGCACCTTAACATTGTGCTTTAATTTTCCTTTGTCCGAAAAATCAGCTGTTTTTACATCTTCTCCAAAGATTTTTTCAAGCTCATTTTTCACAAACGGCGGTAATGTAGCGGTCAGCACTGCCACCTTGCCGCCAAGCGTATGAATCATTTTAATTGCGTAAATAACAGCTGCCAAAACATCGGGTGAATACATCTGTATTTCATCAATAATAAACTTTGAATATGATGCTACCGCAAGTTTATATTCATAACCTGCATACTTCAAGGCAAAGTCAAATATTTGGTCGGGAGTGCATACTGTAATCGGCAAAGAAAGTTGTTTGCTGTACTGAGCATATACAAAATCATAATTTTTTCCGTTAATTATTGAATCTTCCAAATAATAGGATTTCATATCGGAGTGAACAAGTGCCACTCTTTCCTTATAATCTTCTTGCGAATTATCTCCGCAAAGCTTTTTAATTCTTTCGTACATCGCATTGATAGCTGTTTTTAAAGGCAAAACAAAAAAGCATTTGTTGTCGCCACACCAAAGCAAGCCTGCCTCGGTTTTGCCCATACCTGTCGGTGCTGTTACAATTAAGTTGCTGTCCGTATTTTTAATACAAAATTCTTGCAATTCATTGTAGCTTACATTTTCAGCTGTTTCCCATTCATTAAGTGAAGTATTAAGAAAATCATTGACCTTTTCACATTCAATGCCTGCGCTTGCACTGTAATCGCATTTGTGCAAAAAGCCTTTTAACAAAACAGCGTATTGTTTTTCGGGTTCGCTGAGTTTTTTGTCGAACAGGTCTTTAATTTTCTTAACATTGCGTTTCATCTTATTGTACGAAGCGGTTTCCAAACCAAGTTCAGAAATAAAGGTTTCGATAAGTTCTTTATTTTCACCGAAAACCGTAATAGGAGATTCCTTATTATCGTGATGATACATCACTGCAAAATATACACTATCAGGCTTATTGCACTCGGATTTATCAATGTAAAATATTGAAAGCACATTGTGCGGAATTTCAAGCTCCGACTGAAATTTGCCGCCCCTTTGCACTCGCTTTTGAAATTGAGAGTTTGCCTTTCCGTAATCGTGTTTTTTGCACGCAACAAGTAAATCTGAATATAACTCATCAGATTTTATATAGCCGAGCTTATAGAGCAGTTTTGCCTGCTCTATAAGCTCATTTGAATGTTGTCCGATAGTTTTGTCGGGTTTTGCAAGTTTATCTTCTATATTCATATAAATACCTCAAGCTAAAAGCACTGTATATATTCCGTTCTCTGATTTATCAAGCATTATACCTTTACATCCGCTGTCAAGGTAATTAATCTGGCAGAAAATAACAGGCACACGATTAAACACTCGTTTTC
Organism: Eubacterium sp. OM08-24; assembly: GCF_003438075.1. Taxonomy (GTDB): domain Bacteria; phylum Bacillota; class Clostridia; order Oscillospirales; family Acutalibacteraceae; genus Ruminococcoides. The sequence goes on from NZ_QSTA01000002.1 coordinate 93,965, forward strand.
TCATACCGCCCTTTATTTGCTCAACCACATAATCCTTTGGCATAAAATATTTTGTGCCTCCTGCGTATCCACCGTCTGTTTTTGAAATTATATCCATATCGGATTGATTTTCCTCATAATACTCAACAGGCATATAAACATCGAAATCATCTTTTTCGTAATCAACATCTTCATCAACCTCAGTAAGCTCTGTTTGAGCACACTCGAGCACTTCTACAAAGTCCTCTCCTCTGCCGATTGCAGTAAGGTTTCCGATATTCTCCATAATATCATTCATAGTATTGTCATCAGTCACAATATGAATTACAAGTTCAATGTCGCAAAGGATTTCATAATACTTAGGGCCTTTTGCAAGGGTTCTGAAATGCGAAAACGGAACGGTATATTTTACTCTTTTAAGTTCCTTGAAAATGGATTCAATATATTTGATGCGCTTACGATAACATTTCACCTCTTCTGGAGAAATATTTTCATCAGCTTTCATCTCTTTAAGTTTGGCTTTCTTTTTATCAATTATATTTTTATGCTTGCCAAATCGTTTATTAGTACGAATTAATGAACGGTATTCGTTTAACAATTTTTCATTAACAACTTTTATTTTGACGCCATCTTTAAAGCTAGCACTCCCGGATTCTTCACTTTTATTTCCAACTGCCACCACCTGATATGCACTTGAAAGCATATCAGGATTTTTCATTTTTACAAGGGTATTACGGTCATCTTTAAGACTGTTAAGAAAACAATCGTCCTTATACATTTTAGTTTTTAACGAGCCGTACTTTCCCTGTACGCTTACCTGCATAGGGTGATAGGTTGTATAACCGCAAGCCTTGTGAATTGCTCCGATAACAGTAGAATATGGCGGCAAAGGGTATGTCATACGGCACTGCACCGTTTCTTCTTTTTTATAATTTGCGCTGTTTTGTTTTATATGAAGTCTAATTGCTTTCATATTAATTCCGCCTTACTCTGAAAAATACTCTTTTACCTGACCTCTGAGATTTTCAAAAAAATCCGTTACACTTGTTGGGTTAAGCTCTCTTACAATTTCATCTTCGTTTGAAAGCTCGCCGTTGCGCATAAGTGCACAGCTGTAACCCTGAGCAAGCTTTTCCTTGACAGGCTCAATAATAAGCTTTTTTCCTGAAACAGAAACCGCATTTTCAAAGATGTGGGTTTTGCGTGGTGAAAGTCCGCCTGCAACAAAGATTGGCTCTGCGTTGTCGAGGTTGCCCTTAACAACAAGTGAAAGATTTTCCACTGCATCAATAAGAGCAATAACTCTCTCGCATTTTTCGTTGTTGTCTGCCTCTGCGCCAAAGTTTTCGTCTTTGCCGATTTTTTCAAGGTCAATGGTAAGACTGTAAATCTTTGTTGACTTGTCATATTCATACTGATATGGCATAAGTCCGCAATCCTTGGCGTTATTCTGAACATTCAAACCATGTGCCTTTGCATAATTTGTTGCGAGATAAAGATTGTTGTGGAAACGGGCGTCATTAATAAAAGGTTCTGTTGCTACCGCATCGGTAAGATAGAAAGAACTGTTGCGAATATATGTAACATCTTTTGATTTTGTAAACATATATCCCCCCTCAAGAGATCGGCAGTTTGCTGCATTTATTTCTTTATTTACAAGCTTTTGCGTTACTGTTTTTTCTTTTTCTTTATCCACCTTAGTTTGTAAATCATCATAAAATCCAGACTGAACGCAGATGGCATTTTTCAGGCTTTCTCTGCTCCTTGTTGCGTATTCTTTGCCGCCTCTGAACACTTTTTGAACACTTGAAATATTGCCAAGGCTTTCGCCATAGTTACTTGTCATATTTGCGATTACTGTAAGAGTTAAAGCTTTGTTTTTCATAATAAAATCTCCTTTATATTAGTCTTTATTTTCGTTATTTCTTTCGCTTGATACATATAATCCTGATACAAACATATAAACAACATCCTTGTTTACTTCTGCATTTTCAAAAAAATCATACATAAAAGGAAAATCTATTCCAACGCAATCATATAATTTAAGAAGTATATCTTTTACTCTGTCGTAATCATGAACGCAAAGTGATGATGTTAGTTTATGTCTATACGAAATAATAGTGTTTTCACTATTTAAGCTAATAAGTTTTTGTGAAACTTTATTGCCACATTTTTTTGCTGAGTACAATTTATCCATATTCACAATTCCTTTCCAAGATACATTTATTTGAATAAGTACATCTGTATTTGCTCTTATTTTCCTTCTGTTATTGGTGTCTATAAAATATAGCTTTAACATTCTGAGAATAACATCATCAAGCAAAACATTATTAAGGCAACGATAATACACCTCACTTTGAAGTATTAATGTATAATTATTTGTGGAATAATAATAATTCAACATTTTCTCCGATAAATTCCTTAACAGCTTTAGTCTGTCCAGTCTTACAAAAAATGTTTCATAATAATCTTTACTTTGTGACTTTGATATTATTTCAACATCATAGCTGATATAATCTTTTGAATTTTGCAAGACAAGCAAAAGTTTATTTTTGTCGCCTTTGCCCTCTGTATTGCTGAGCTGCTCTGAAAAAGCACGATTAGTATTTACTAAAGTTTCAACCGAAAAATTATTATTTACAAAATATGTTTCTCGCATATCGGGATTTGAAAAAGCAAACGGAATAAAGTCAAATTCCAAAATATCGTTAGCGTCAAAACTTTCTTTTGAAAAGCAAAAGCCGAGAATATTGGTTTTTTTGCTATTATCAACATCGTAACCTTTTATTCTGCAAACTTTATTTTTATCAGTATACAATCTATTCTTGTTACAATAATTTCCATATAAATTCAATTTATATTTATATAAATGTGTAATCATTTCATATCTTTTTTCGTATATGGCTGAAATAAAATAATCTTTATTACTTCCATCAAATCTTTTGTTTTCAAAAAATTTTTCATAAAATGAATCCGTGCAAATCCTTTTAAAATTAACTATATCTTCATCGATTAATTTGTCTTTATTGAGAATATTTTGCAATTTTATATGCGTCATATATTTTTCAAAATAACTCTCAACAAAATCGAGATACTTTTCTTCGGTAATACTATCGCTTTTATAAATAATTCCGTCAAAACCATGAATATAATTTTCAGGCTTTTCGTCAACATTATAAAGAATTTTATAGTCGATTCTAAAATGGTCAAAATACTTGCACAAGCCTACAACTGCCGCCGCAGCCCTCCAATCGGTAGGCTGCAGCAATGTATCATAACCATAGTATTTAATAGTTGTTTTCATCAGTTCGTTTCATCTCCTTCGGCTATAAGTTGGGCAAAACCAAATCCTGCGGATTTTCTTGAGCCGATACCGCTTTTGAGCAAGTAATTTATTACCGCCCTGTCACCGCTGATAATAAAAGTGCCCAAACTGCACTCTATATAATTTTTGTAGTGGTACACAACAGTCTTTTTGGCATCTAACGGTTTTATGCCGAATTTTGAAAGTATCTTTTCATCAAAACCGTTTTCGTTAAGCTGTCGTTTTATTATCTGCTCGGCAAGCTCGTTGAAATTTTCATCTGCAACAGAAACATACTTGTCCGAATTACTCTCTGCGTTATGTATTCTCAAGCAAAGCGGACTGAGCATTTTTACAAGTGCAGAATTTGAACTAACCGTCTTTTCCTGCACCTGACTAACGCTGGTAAGAATCATTTCATTGCCAAGCGGTGCAGGAATATGCTTGCCCTTTTGCTTTATAAAAGCAGATGCAAAAATATATCCCGTTGTGCTGTCGGCAGTAGAAAAAGTGATACTGATTTCATTCTTGCCAAGCTCTATTTCCGTTTTTGAAAATTTAGGCATCGGCAAATTTACCGCAAAGGTAAAATTTCTGCGTTCGGGTGTAAAATAATACTTTTCAAAATACTTTCCCTCGGCAATCTCTGACAGTGACCGCTTAAAATAAGAAAGACATACTCGCCGATAGTCAAGCGGAAACTTGTTATGCTTTGTAATAAATCGCAATAAGATTTTCATATTTAACCTCCGTTTTTTATCTTTTATATTCAATTTGCATTATATCAGTAAACAAAATTGTTTGTCAATATTCCTAATATATGTTTATTTTATATATTTTTTTATTTATAAAATAATCATAGCACATTACCTGTCCAATAATCAGGACTTTGCTCATAAGTTTGAAAAAATTTTCAAATTATTTCACGCAAAAGAAAACACCCCTAAACAAGAGGTGTTTTTCGGGTATTCGGATAATTGATTACAATTTTACATATGCAACACCGCAGGCATTTGAGCCGATATGACTGCCAATGACTGCGCCTATTTGCATTATCTTAACACTTGCCGCCGTTGGCAGGTGTTTTTTTATGTCTGCCGCAAGCTCTTTTGCAAGGCTTTTGTTGTCAGAATACATTACATACAATGGAAAATGCGGATTGAGTTCTTCCCTTTCGAGCCTTTGAGCAAGACTCTTTAGTCCTCTTTTAATGCTAAAACTCTTGGCAAGCAATTCCACCTCGCCGCCACTGAGCCTTATTACAGGTTTTATATGAGCGACCGCCGAAAGCATTGCCTTGGTATAATTCACCCTGCCGCCGCGATGCAGATACTCAAGTGTGTCAAGGCAGGCAAGCAATGATATTTTCGACTTTACGCTCTCAAGTCCGTCAAAAATTTCTTTTGCGGTTTTGCCCTGTCCGCGCAGTTTGACAGCATATTCCACAAGCAGTTTTTGTCCTGCTGAGGCGGTTAAAGAATCTACTATATACACATTTTTACAGCCTGTCATATCACAGGCAATCCTTGCCGTATTTGCCGTTCCGCTGATTTTTGATGACATAAAAATTGCCACACCGCCGTCTTTGCCGCTGTTGGCAATCTCAAGCTCCTGCACTATATCGTGAAGTGACGGCTGAGAGGTTTTTACGGGCTCTGTTGTATTTTTCAGCTTTTCAAAAAAGTCATTTTTCGAGAGTTCTCCGTTATCCTTATGCTCATCATCACCAAAATTTACTGAAAGCGGCACGCAGTCAACCATTAATTCTTTCAGCTCCGAAACCTCAAAATCCGATGCGGAATCTGTTATTATTCTTACCATTAAAGCACCTCTAAAAAGATTTACATTAATAGTATAGCCAAATTTTTATAAATTCTGCATACAAAAAATCGGCACGAAAACGCACCGATTTAAAATTAATGTGTATTTAAGTATTCAAGAAATTCCGCCGTTTTTGACCAATATTTTATGCCCCAATTTTCAAAATTCCACTCCTCCATATAGTCGTTACACTCGTAATCAATGTAAAAAAGTTTTTCATTTCTAACTACGAAGTTGGTCGGAAAATAATCTATATTTGTATTGTTTGCATACAACAGTGTGCACATATTCTTTACCTGTTCTATATATTCGGGTTTCACGCTGTCCGTTTTCACCATTTCAAAAACAGTGTCGCCCTCAATATATTCCTTTAAAATACGCTCGTTTTCTATATCTATGTCGAGCATTTCAGGCATTGTAATACCGATTTTCAAAAGACGGTTATAATCGTTTAGCTCGGACTGAATTTTTTTGCCAAACTTATAATAACTGCATGGCTCATGGTGAATCTGCTTTAGCACATAATTGCTTGTGCCGTCTGTTGCAAGGTAGGAATATCCACCCTTTCCCCTGCCGAGCAGTTTTATTATATTAAAATTTCTGCCGTTTACAGAAAGTTCGGTTGGTATTGAGTTTTGCATACAATCACTTCTTTTTATATTATTCGGTATATTTACAGCACAATTATATCACACAAAATTGATTAAGCAAGTATTTTTTCAAAACTCTCTACTATTTTCAGTGAATCCGGAGTATCAAGATACACAAACCTAAAATTGCGTACGGTCTTGTAACCGTCAATATAAAAAGGAGCGAGTGTGTCACTGCTTTTCAAAAATGCTTTATACGCAAAGGTTATTCCGATATTTTTTGCAATTAATTTTGACATCAATCCAAAATTGCTTACGCACACATTTCGCCTAAAATTCTCAACGGTGTAATTATGTTCAGACAAAAGCTGTTCGAGGATTGTCCTTGTTCCCGAACCCTTTTCACGAATAAACAGTGTTTGGGAGAAAGCTTTTTCAAGAGAAATTGCTTGGTTTGCAAACGGATGATTTTTACTGCACACACCGATAAAATCTTCCTCCTTATAAATTTTGCTTGCAAATTCCTTGCTGTCGAAAAAGCCTTCAATCATCGCCAAATCAAGCTCGCCTTTCTTGAGTCTTTGCAAAAGCCTTACGGTGTTGTCTATATCAATCAGCAGGTTGTTGTTTGGATTTTTTAAATAATCTGCAAGTTTTTCATCAATCACAAATTCACCAATTGTTTTTGTTGCGCCTATTCTTAGCACAGGCTTTCGCTCTGTCTGCATTTTTTCAAGCAGCTTTTGCTCCTGAAAAATCACATTTTCAGCATAATTTTTAAGCAGCTCTCCGTCACCGGTAATTTTTAGCGTATGTCTGTCATATATAAAAAGCTTACACTTATATTCGTTCTCCAAAAAATGAATATGCTGAGTAACGGCAGGCTGTGTCATATTCAAAAGCTCTGCTGTTTTTCGATAATTCATCGTATCGCAAAGCACAAGAAATGTTTTTATTCTGTAATCTATCATAATAACCTCATAAATTTTACTTATTATTTCATATTAAATCATAATTATATTTTATTACTAACTTGTGTTACAATCAATAGGTAATATAAATTTGGAGGGAAATTTATGACATTTATTAAGAAAAATTGCGGCGGAATATTGCTTTGCGCTATAATTGCGGCTTTTGCCGAAATTATGTGTATGTTCGGCATTGGCGGATTTTCATTTGAACTTATAGGTGTGCCGGTATTTGCTATTATAACAGGTATGATTATTTCACTAATCTCGCCTACTCTTGCAAAAAAATCCACATTTGCCGGCGGAATTAAATTTACATCTAAAAAGATATTGCAATGGGCAGTTATAATTCTCGGTTTTTCGCTTGACCTCAATACCATTGCTGTTGTAGGTGCAAAAAGTTTGCCTGTAATTATCTGCACTGTTTCAACATCGCTGATCGTTGCTTTTTTAATGATGAAAATTCTTAAAATCAACTCAAAAACCGCCTGTCTTATCGGTGTTGGCTCATCAATTTGCGGTGGCTCTGCCATTGCCGCAACCGCACCCGTTATTGATGCAGACGATTCAGATGTGGCAAGGTCAATTTCTGTAATCTTCTTTTTCAATATTCTTGCCGCACTTATATTTCCTGTTTTCGGATATTCAATAGGGCTTGGCACAGAGGGTTTTGCTGTGTTTGCAGGCACTGCCGTTAATGATACCTCATCTGTAACAGCCGCTGCGTCTACCGCCGAAAGCATTTACAATACAACAGGTATTCTTTCTGCTGCTGTAACCGTAAAATTGACACGCACACTTGCAATTATTCCGATTACTCTTTGTCTTGCCATTTACAGAGCAAGAAAAGCAAAACAGTCAGACAAAGGCGAAGGCTCGTTTTCGTTTAAAAGAATTTTCCCTTGGTTCATCCTATTCTTTATAGGTGCGTCAGTAATAACAACAGTTGTGGGAATTATTCCGGAATGTAGTTTTACGCTTTTTTACAGTCATTTTATTACATTTACAAAATGGCTTGCAAAATTTTTTATAGCAATGGCAATGGCAGGCATCGGGCTTAACACTAATATTGTTGACCTTATAAAAAACGGCGGAAAGCCTATTTTACTCGGCCTATGCTGCTGGATTTCTATTACTGCCGTATCTCTCTTGGTACAAAGCCTTACAGGTATTTATTCATCAAACATTTAATTCATACAAAAATCACCGCCAAGTATAACCTGACGGTGATTTTTTGTTTTGCACAAAAGTGTATATATTAAAATTAATTTCAAAACTATTACGCATTTGCTTTGAGTGCAACTCTTTTTATTTTACCGCTGATTGTCTTTGGCATTTCATCGGTAAATTCAATGTACTGTATCCATTTGTATGATGCAAGGCGCTTGTTTGAAAAAACTTTAATGTCATTTACAAGATTTTTGTCAGCGTCGCATCCGTCAACGGTTTTTATAATTGCCTTGATTGCCTGTCCACGACTTTCATCGGGCACACCGATTACGGCGCACTCAAGTACGGCAGGGTGTTTCATAAGCACATTTTCAATTTCAAAAGGGCCTACTCTGTATCCTCTTGTTTTTATAAGGTCATCAGCTCTGCCTACATACCAATAATATCCGTCCTCGTCCATATATGCAGTATCGTTTGTGTGGTACATTCCCTTTCTCCACGCATATTGATACATTTGCTCGTCACCAATGTAATTTGTAAATATTCCGTACTGCTTTCTGTCCTTTGGAGGTATAACTACAATCTCGCCTGTTTCGCCCTGCTTTACCTCGTTGCCGTCTGAGTCAACAAGTCTTATGTCATACATTGGGCTTGGCTTTCCGATTGAACCCGTTTTGCCATGAGTGCCGTTAAGATTTGCAATGAGCAATGTAGTTTCACTCTGACCGTAACCTTCCATTGGGTGAAGTCCTGTCTGCTGATACACTGCCTCTGCCACAATCGGGTTGAGTGCCTCGCCTGCTGTTGTGAGATATTCAAGCGAGCTTAAATCGTACATTTGCATACCTTTTTTGACAAAGTATCTGTATGCGGTAGGCGGTGCGCAGAATGAAGTAACCTTGAATTTTTCAATAACCTTGAGGATTTTTGACGGTGAGAACTTTTCAAAATCAAAAGCCATAACCGCACAACCGCAAAGCCACTGACCGTAAATTTTACCGTATGATGCCTTTGCCCAGCCTGTTTCGGCAATTGAAAAATGAAGTCCGCCCTCTTTAACATTTTGCCAATACTTTGCTGAAATTATATGGCACAAGGAATAAATGTGGTTATGCACCACTGCCTTTGGATAGCCTGTTGTGCCCGAAGTAAAGTAAATGAGCATAGGCTCGGTTGCCTTGGTTTCTACTCGTTCAAGCTCGGCGCTTGCGCTTTCGATTTCTTTTGTAATATTTACAGTGCCGTCAAAATCTTTTCTTGCCACAAACACTGTTTTTAATGAATTTCCCTTATTCTTTGCCTGCAAAATATTCTCTACGGTGTCGCTGTCGGGTGTGCATACCGCCATTTTAATATTTGCAACATTTACTCTGTAACTTATGTCCTCGGCGGTAAGCATATTTGTGGCAGGAATCGCAACCACGCCCAGCTTATGGAGCGCTGTAACTATGTACCAATACTCATAGTTGCGCTTGAGCATAAGCAATACTCTGTCACCTTTTTTTATGCCGTATTTCAAGAAAACATTTGCCGCCTTGTTGCTTAGTCTGCTTAAATCCGCAAATGTAAAAATTCTTTCCTCACCCTCTGGATTTGTCCACACAAGAGCAATATCGTTTGGTGCTTTTTCTGCCATTTGGTCGAGCACATCGTATCCGAAATTATAGTTATCTTCAAATTTTAACTTAAAGCTCTTTAATGTATTATCGTTGTCAAATTCTTCGGTGCAAAATTGCTTATACAACTGCATATTATCTCGCCTTTCAGAATAAACCTAAAATTATTACAGATAAAATAATATCAAAAATAGACTGATTAGTCAATAAATAGCATTATTCTTATTTTATTAATAAATCAAACAGTTATGCAAAAACTGCATAATAATGTAAAATAATCAGCACTTCGTAAATATTACCGCTATTGCAAAAATACAGTATTTTTGGTATATTTAGAGTATATAAAAGTATAAATAAAAATTTAACAGGGCGTGATAATATGAAAAAATTTACTCTTGAGGAAATAGCTGCTGCCTGCGGCGGTAAATATGTGGGTGACGAAAATTTAAAGCAAACCGCAATTTCATCAGTTGAGCGTGACAGCAGATGCATTAAAGAAAATTCACTTTTCCTTGCCATTAAAGGCGAGCGAGCAGACGGACACGATTTTATTGAAAAATGCTATGCTGACGGCGCTGTATGCGCTATCTGCGAAAACGCACCGAAAAATCCTACAAAGCCGTACATACTCGTTGACTCTACCCTTGAGGCGGTTAAAAAAATAGGTATGGCATACCGCAAAAAGTTTGACATTCCGATAGTCGGCGTGTCGGGCAGCGTGGGTAAAACCTCTACAAAGGAAATGCTTTACGCTGTGCTTTCTCAGAAATTTAAAACCCACAAAACGCAGGGCAACCTAAACAATGAGCTTGGTGTGCCTCTTACACTTCTTGCAATGCCGGAAGATACCGAGGCGGCTGTAATTGAAATGGGAATTTCAGATTTTGGCGAAATGAGCCGACTTGCGCAAATGGTTCAGCCAACCATCTGCGTGATTACAATAATCGGCTGTTGCCATCTTGAAAATCTTGGCGACCGCAACGGTGTATTAAAAGCAAAAACAGAAATGTTTAAATTTGCAAGCGAGGGTGCGGAGTTTGTGCTCAACGGTGACGATGACAAGCTCTCAACCGTAACAGAAGTAAACGACAAAAAGCCGATTTTCTTTGGACTTGACAGCAAAAACGAATACTATGCCGAGAATATTCAAAACAATGCAGACGGCGGTGTGCTTGCCGACCTTTGCTTTGGCAACACAAAGCTTTCTGTAAAAATTCCTGCTATCGGCAGTTATATGGTATCAAATGCGCTTGCCGCCGTTGCAGTAGGCAAACTTTGCGGACTTAGCAATGACGAGCTGATAAGGGGTGTGGAATCCTACAAAACAGTAGGCAGCAGAGCAAATGTTATTAATACTAAAGATTACAAAATCATAGATGACTGCTACAACGCAAACCCGACCTCGGTTATGGCAAGCATAGATACACTTGTGAACTTTAAGGGCAGAACGGTTGCGATTCTCGGCGATATGAAAGAACTCGGCACAAACGAGCTTGAAATGCACCGCACAACAGGAGAGTACGCAAAAGAAAAAGGCGTTGACCTTGTAATTGCAGTAGGGCCGCTCGCAAAATCACTTGCCGAGGGCAGTGGCGGAAAATGGTATGCAGATATTGACTCTCTCTTCCCCGAAATTAAAGATCTGCTTAAAAAGGGCGATACAATTTTAGTAAAAGCCTCACATTCAATGCAGTTTGAAAGAATAGTTGCGTTTTTGAGAGGAGAATGAGCTGCTCTGTTTCACTTATTGTGGTTATCTTTTCAGGTTCTGTTTTAAATGTTGGGGTAACATTGTAAATAATGATTTAGCCGATTTTCGATCGGGCAACAAAGTAATGCAAAAATAAAGCTCTCCATCCCAAAGTTAAAAGTTTGGTCAACCTTTTCAAAGGTTGTAGGTGTGAGCAACGCCCACATATGCTTTATGCTATCGCAAATTTTAATAGCCAAACGGCTTACCGTTTGGCGGTTTGAAATAACGGCGAATGCCATTAAATTGCGATAGCAAAAAAGGAAAGATATTCTTAAAATTAAAGCCGTCAACGCATAGCGATGACGGCTTATCTGCTGATTATTTCTTTTTGGTTCTATGATAAATGTTTGGGTAATGATGTTATCCTAAAAATTTCAACAAGCTAAAAAGCCTTCCGCTTTGAGGGGAAGTTGGCATTTTCTAGGGAAAATGCCAGATGAGGTGTCGCCGTTTACGGCGTTTTTCTTAATCTAATCTTTTATATAAGAGAACTCTTAACGAGTTCTACACCTCATCAGTCACTTGCGTGACAGCTTTTTTCTGCGAAAACGGCTAACCCTTTGTCGCTATGCGACATTTTCCTTTACATAGGAATACCGGGAAGCCTTGATAACTCTGTTCTTAGCCCCAACTATTGACAAAGAACCGAAAAAAATAACACACCCTGTAAATCAAGGTGTGTTATTGGCGCGCTGGAAGAGACTCGAACTCCCGACCTTCTGATTCGTAGTCAGACACTCTATCCAGCTGAGCTACCAGCGCATATGCGGTTAATTATTAACCGCAAGAAGTATATTACCACATTCTTTTAAAAAAAGCAAGTGTTTTTTGAATTTTTATTTATTTATTTTTTTAATTTTTATCATCAAAGAAAGCAAAGAATGCTCTGTAAGCCATATAAACATCAACCTTTGATACGATTTCAAAAGGTGCGTGCATACAAAGTACAGGCACACCGAGGTCTACTACATCAACATTCATATTGGCAACATACTTGGCGATTGTTCCGCCGCCGCCCATATCAACCTTGCCGAGCTCGCCTACCTGCCACATTACATTGTTTTTCTCAAGCAAAGCTCTTACCTTGCCCATATACTCGGCAGATGCGTCCGAAGTATCGTACTTTCCGCCATGACCTGTATATTTTGAAATAACAACACCCTCGTTAATATAGCAAGAATTCTTTGCCTCGTAAGCCGCTGCATAGGTTGGGTCATATGCTGCGCTTACATCTGCCGAAAGACAAGTGCTCTTTGAAAGTGCCTTGTATCCGTCAATGCCGTCCTGCTTTGCAAGGTCATACACAAAGTAACGCAAAAAGTCGCTCTGCATACCTGTATTGCCGTCACTGCCTGTTTCTTCCTTATCGGTAAGGTAAGTAATACAGGTCTGCTCAGGAGTGTTTACATCAAGAGCCGCCATAACCGCAGGATAAGCACAAACCTTATCATCGTGACCGTAGCCGCCGATCATACTTGCGTCAAATCCAATATCTCTTGTCTTAAATGACGGAATAAGACAAAGCTCTGCCGACAGGAAATCCCCCTCAACTATGCCGTATTTCTTATTAAGAATTGCCATTACATTGAGCTTTACAAGGTCTTTTTCGTCTTCGCCGTCAGCATATGGACGAGAGCCGACAAGAACATTGAGGTCTTCACCTGTAAACACCTTTGCAAGCGGCTTTGAAACCTGATCCTTTGCAAGGTGTGGGAGCAAGTCGGTAACGCAGAAACAAGATTCGCCCTCGTCATCGCCCCAAGTGATGTTTACCTTTGTGCCGTCAAGCTTTACGACTGTGCCATGGAGAGAAAGCGGAAGTGCTGTCCACTGGTACTTTTTAAGACCGCCGTAGTAGTGAGTTTTGAAAAGTGCAAGGTTTGTGTCCTCGTAAAGTGGGTTTGGCTTTAAATCAATTCTCGGTGAATCAATGTGAGCAATCGCAAGTCTTGCGCCGTTCTTTACGCCGTTTTTACCGATAACTGCAAGAGCAATCGCCTTGTCACGATTTACATAATAAACCTTGTCACCTGCATTATATGACGCATTTTCGTTATACTCTGTAAAGCCTGCTTTCTTTGCAAGCTCAAGAGTGTAGCTTACAGCCTCACGCTCAACAGGAGAATGGTCTAAAAATTCTTTATAGCCTACGCAGAAATCGTCTGCCTTTTCAACTTCTTCGGCACTGAGGGCAGCCACGCCCTTTTTGCCTTTCATAAAAATTTCTTCTTTAAGAAGAGTTGCCTTACTTTTTTCGTCTGCCATAATTATCTTCCTTTCATTTAGTTGTACCATATTATTTTATGAATAATATAACTCAATATACTTTGCTTTTGCGTCCGTTACCCTTTCCACATATTCCTTTGTTTCGGGATACGGTATATCTGTAAGCGTTACGCCGTCTGTGCTGTAATCGGGATTGTCAAGCCAGTCAGACACCACAAAACCTGCGTTGTACGCTGCAATAGCCGATGTTTCTGTTCCGTAAAAATCAAGAAAATATTTTAAAAGATACGAGCCGTAGTCTATACAGATTTCGGGATTAAACAAGTCGTCTTCTGTGTATTTTCCCTCGCAGTCTCTCACCTGCTGCAGCCATTCAAACGAACTCGGCATAACCTGCATTATTCCGCAAGCGCCTGCGTCCGACTGAGCGTCTGCATTAAATCCGCTTTCCGTTCGGATAACGGCATAAATAAGCGACTCATCAAGCTCATAATCCTTTGCGGCTTTTTGCACATATTTACTGTAATCTCTCGGATAGCTGAGTTCGAGCAGCTGTTCCCTTGCGCTGTCATAACAATTAAACACAAACAGTGCAAGCAAAATTGCCGCAAGCACAATACAGCCGCCGACTATAAAGCCTTTTTTCTTCTTTTGTGGTTTCTTCTTGTATCGTGGATTTGCCGCCATTAAATCACCTGCCGTAAGTATCCGAGCAGTCCCTCGGCTTTGCTGATAAGTTCTTGCCGAGAGCCGTTATTTTCAAGAATAAAATCCGAATTTTCTTTGAAATAGCTTTCGGTAAGCTGAGCGTTTATACGGCTGTCCGCCATTTCTTCTGAAATATTATCCCTCTGCATTATGCGCTGTTTTCTTATATTTTCATCTGCGGTAATGCTGATTATGAAATCGCAAATCACATTTGCCCTGCTCTCAAAAAGCTGAGGCGCATCAAACACAATCAGCTTTTTGTCGGCACTTATACACTCCTCGGCTTTTTTCAGAAAAAGCGAAAGCACAAACGGGTGGATAAGCTCGCCTAAAATTTCTGTTTTTTCCTTTGTTGCAAATGCCCTTTGCGCAAGTTTTTTGCGGTCAAGAGTTTTGTTTGGCAATATTATGTCACTGCCAAACTCCGCCGAAAGAATTTTAAGACACACCGAGTTTGGCGCATAAAGCTCTGCCACAAGACGGTCTGCATTGATTACCGCCGCACCGCTTTTGGCAAAAACCTCTGATACAGTGCTTTTGCCTGCGCCCGTCTGCCCTGTAAGTCCTAATATTTTATATTTTTTCAAGGTCAATCACCTCATAGCCGGCGGCTCTGATAAGCCTGTTATACAGTGCCATTCCAACGCCCTCACATGACGGCAGTCGGGAATACGCCGTATCTATTCCGCCAACCTCGTCAACCTCTCGGAGCATATCAAAAAGTCTGTGCGCCTGCTGTGCATAGTCTTTTCTTTTGCCAAGCGAAAATGTTTTTACTTTCAGCTGTGAAATATCCTCGTCACAACACAAGGCGGCTGTTTTGCCGTCAGCCTTGCTGTTTACATAATTAATATATTCTTCATCTGTGCCTTTAAGAAGTATAACCCTCGCTTTTGGCGAATAATGCTTGTACTTCATACCCGGACTTGCCGCCTTTTGGTTAGGGTCGAGCTTGTCGAGCACCGCCTTGTTAAGCTCAACCTCGCCAATGGTTTCTCTGAGCTGTTCAAGAGTAATTCCGCCCGGTCTTAAAAGGCAAGGAACTTCGCCCGCAAGAGTGATAACCGTACTCTCCACACCAACTTCGCTTGCGCCGCCGTCAATAACAGCCTCTATTTTGCCGTTCATATCATTCATTACATGAGTTGCGGTAGTAGGGCTTGGCGAACCCGACAAATTTGCCGATGGTGCGGCAAGCGGAGTTTTAGCCGCTCTTATGAGCGCCCTTGCAACAGGGTGTGACGGACAGCGGATTGCAACGGTTTCAAGTCCTGCCGACACTTCATCGGGAATAATATCCGATTTTTTCATTATAATTGTAAGAGGGCCCGGCATAAATTTTTTGGCAAGAATTTTTGCCTTTTCGGGAATTTCTGCGGTTAAGCCGAATTTTTCTATATCCTCAAACTCAGCCACATGAACAATCAGCGGATTATCCATCGGTCTGCCCTTTGCCTTGAAAATTTTTGCGACTGCCTTGCCGTTGAGAGCGTCTGCCGCAAGTCCGTAAACGGTTTCGGTCGGCATACCTACAAGTCCGCCTTTTCTCAGGATTTCTCCTGCTTTGTTTATGTTTTCCTGTGTACTTTCGAGCAATAATGTTTGCATATTGTCACCTTGATTATGAATTTTCCATACTTTCCTTGAGCTTTTCGGCTCTGTCTGCTGTAACAAGAGCATCTATAACCTCGTCAAGATTGCCATTCAATATATCTTCAAGCTTGTATAGCGTAAGTCCGATTCTGTGGTCGGTAAGTCTGCCCTGCGGATAATTGTAGGTTCTTATTCTTTCACTTCTGTCGCCTGTGCCTACCTGTGACTTACGGTTAGCGGCAATTTCACTCGCCTGCTTGTCCTGCTTTTCCTTTAAAAGTCGGCTTTTAAGCACCTTGAGCGCCTTATCTTTGTTTTTGTACTGACTTCTTTCGTCCTGACACTCAACAACAGTGCCTGTGGGCAAGTGGGTAATTCTGATTGCGGAGCTGGTTTTGTTGATATGCTGACCGCCTGCACCGCTTGAGCGGAATGTGTCTATTTTCAAATCGTTAGGGTCAATTTCAAGCTCGACATCTTCTGCCTCCGGCAAAACGGCAACCGTTGTGGTTGAAGTATGCACTCTGCCCTGACTTTCGGTTTCGGGCACTCGCTGAACACGATGCACGCCGCTTTCATATTTAAAACGAGAGTATGCGCCCTCGCCCTCAATCATAAAAGAAATTTCCTTGTAGCCGCCAAGCTCGGTTTCGTTTGCGTTTACTATTTCGATTTTGTATCCCTTTTTCTCGGCATACATACTATACATTCTGAAAAGCACCGCACTGAAAAGCGCCGACTCCTCACCGCCTGCGCCGCCACGAATTTCCACGATAACATTTCGCTCATCATTCGGGTCTTTTGGCAAAAGTAAGATTTTCAGATTTTCCGAAAGCTCCTCAATATTTTGCTTAGCCTCGTCAAGTTCGAGCTGAGCAAGCTCCTTTAAGTCGTTGTCACTGCTTTCGTCAAGAATTTCAAGACTTTCTTCCTGCGCCTTTACCGCCTTTTTGTAATCACGATATGTAAGCACAATTTCTTCAATCGACTTAAGCTCTTTCATTATTTTTTGATACTGCTCGGGATCTGCCGCAACCGACGGCTCATAAAGCCTTTGCGAAAGCTCGGAGTACCTTTTGTCAAAAATTTCTATTCTTTCAAACATATTATTTTTCCTTATCGGTTAAAATTCTTTTAATATTTTTTTCAATCTTATTGCGTGGCACCATAACCTCTCTGCCACAACCGAGGCAACGGATTTTAAAATCCATTCCAATCCTTAATATTTCAAATTCTTTACAACCGCAAGGGTGCGGTTTTTTCATTTCTGCTCTGTCACCGACATTAACATTCATACTAACACTTCCGATTATATAAAAGCTAAAAACTCAAGTAAAACAGACGCTTTTCGGCATTTTTAAACAATATTTTGCAAAAAGCGCTTGTCAGCATTTTGTTTTATGCTATTATTGATTTTTATTATATATCAATACTGCCAAAATATCAAGAGTTTGCTTTAACTGCTTTTACAAAGATTACAAATAATTACAATAATATTAAAAATTCATTGCCTTTTTATCACAGATGTGGTAAAATAGGCTTTGATAAACAGAAATGTAAACATATTTGACAGAAAGGAAGATTTAAAATGTTTTATAAAAAACTCAAAAGAATTCCGGCAATGTTCTTAGTTTGTGCATTACTTTTTACCACAGTATTTTCGTATTCAATGATTGCTAATGCGTCATCGTCTTTCACCTCAAGACTTGATGCACCGTCATACAGCAATGATTATTATTACAGCAATAAAAATATCTATTACCAATACGGCTATGGTATGCCAAACTGCACAGCTTACGCTTACGGCAGAGCATACGAAATTCTTGGCAGAGATCCGGGACTTTGCCACTATGACGCTTACGAGTGGTATGACTACAACGATGGTTACAGCAGAGGTCAGACTCCAAAGGTTGGCGCTATTGCTTGTTGGGAATATTACAGAAACGGCGAAACAGGCGGTCATGTTGCCGTTGTAGAAAAGGTAGAGAACGGTACAGTTACACTTTCAAACTCAGCTTGGGGTTGGAAAAACTTCTACCTTACATATGCCGATGTTAATGACCCTACAATGGGTGAGTCAGACTGGACATTCCAGGGATTTATTTACCTTGGCGACTTTAACAAGGGCAGTGACAGCGATAATGTTGTTACAGACTACAAAAACGGTGTTTATGAGGTTGAAGTAAGCGACTATCTCAATATGAGAGAAACCGCAGCAACTTCTTCAAAAACAGTTTCTCAGCTCTATAACAACGATCAGGTTTATGTTACCGATATTAAAGCAAACGGCGGCTACACATGGGGTTATTCAGAAATAATCAAGGGTACCAACAAAGGCAAAAAAGGTTGGGTGGCTCTTGACTTCTGTAAGTTTATTCAGGACAAGCCTACAAGTGATGACATAGTATACAAGATTGGCGATATCGACTTAAGCGGTGAAATCAATGTTCTCGACACCACCGCTCTCCAGTTGTATGTATCTAAAAACGGCGACCTTACAGACGCACAGCTAAAGCTTGCCGATCTTGACGGCGACGGTAAAATTGATGTAGGCGATGTAACAGCTTTACAGCGCATTATTTCAAAACAAAAAACACTCTAAAACTACATAATAAAATTACGGTCATTCGCAAAATGTGCGAATGACCGTTTTTTGGTTTAAAATTCAATTGTACATGTATCCTCATACAAAGCTCTATCTCCCGAAACTCCGCTTGCCCATGCGTGGGTTTCAGAATCTTCTTCTATCATTCTGAATTCTAAAATATTTTTTCCCGATGCATTTTTGTACTTTTCAATATCCTCTTTATCTACTAAAATATAATAATAGCAATTCATATCAGCGGCACAATACTGTATTGTATATGCTGTAGTATCGTTTCCGTTAATCGTTGCACTGAGCATCTCAAACTTTACAGTTTTATCTGTTTTATTATGTGAATATAATCTTAATCTATCATATTTTTCTGATGAGGTGTGGTCTGTATCTAAATACAATAAAGTACCGTATTCATTGTCAAAAACAACCTGTTCGGTATTTGTATTTTCTCTTGCCGGCGGAGTGATTTCGTCAGCTGTTTTGCCTGTTGGATACAAATAAAATATTTGATTACAATAAAATGTTTCTTCGTCAGAATGATTTTCAGTATTATATACCTGTAGATTAAATGCCACTTCATCAATAGAATTTATACCGCATTTTTTAATTTGTTCAAGATCAAATTTTATGCTGAATGAATCTGTTTCGCCCGGATCTGTGCAACCATAGCCAACCCTACCAATATCATGGCAATAATACCTGTTTACATAAAAGTAATCGCTAAAATCTGTATCAACTTTTATTTCTTCATCTGTTGTTTTATTTTTGAGTTCTGCTTTTACCTCAAATCTGTTACTATACATCTCACAACCCGTGACAGTGACAGTACACTTGTCGTTATCAAAAAGCACCTGTTCATCAAGACTGTAATCAATTTGAGTTAATCCGTCTTCTCCGTTGTCAGCTCCGCTGTTCTCATCGGAAATATTGCTGTTTATTTGAGAAACAACATCATCGATGTTTTTATCCTTATTTTTGTTATTCACTACCACCGCAGCCGTAATTCCGCCAATAACAACAGCAAAAGCTGCAACTATTGCAAAAAGTTTTAAAAGAATTGATTTTGACATTAATTTTCCTCCAAATGCGCCTATATTTTTTTCTGCTTTTAATGTACTGCTTTTCGGTTCTAAATTTTGAGATGTTATACTTATCTTCGGAACAATTAAGTTTTTTGCCTCTGTAATGAAAAGAGAAGTAAAAAACGGAACGGGTACAATAATGTGCAATTTATCGTTGTTTTCCTCTTCATACTTTAAAATCGCCTTTTTCATTTTTCCTCTGGCAAGATTAAGGCGTGACATTACAGTACCCACGGGGCAATCTTCAACCTCTGCAATTTCTGTTATTGACATTTCATCAAAATAATACATAAAAACGGCTCTGTATTGTACTTGCGACAAAGTATTCTGCATAATTTCTAAAATTATTCTGCGATTTTCATTATCGGTTATATATTCCTCGGGAATTGTTATTTCCGAAGTTTCAGAATAATTCTCAAGAATTTCATCATCAAGCTGCAGTTCCTGTTTGGCTTTAAAAAAGTCCTTGCATTTATTTACCGCAATTTTCTTAACCCATACAGGGAATTTGGCGTTTTCTTCAAGAGTATTCAGCTTTAAAAATGCGGTAACATATGTATTTTGCATAATTTCCTCTGCGTGAGTTTCGTTTTTCAACAAACTTATGCAGGTAAACCACACCTCTTGCTGTGTAAGATAATACAACCTGTCAAATGCCGTATTATCACCGTTTTTGGCTTTAATTACTAAACTACTTATTTCTTCCATAAATATCTCCTTTAAATCAGTATAAAAAGCAGTACATAATATAGACGATTGAAAATCAACTTCCATTTAATTTTTTTAAAATTTTTAATATTTTTTTAAATTTTTTTGATTTATGATTTTTATTATTTTTGTGATAAATTTTATTATATCATAAAAACGCTGTTTATGGGTATTTATTTTTTCAAACTTTTAATACGAATAATTACAAATGACTTTTCAAAAATTTTTTGTAACTTTTACATAAATTTTACTTGAAATATTTAAGATTTAACAATATAATAAGAATAATAAGGAGTGATATAATGACTTCAACAATTGATGTAAAAAAGAAACAAGATTTAAAAAAATGGCTTGAAATGCCTTACAATAACAGAGAGCTAAGCTGGCTCGATTTTAACGCCCGTGTACTTGAAGAGGCTTTTGAAAAGGAAAATCCTATAATGGAAAGATGTAACTTCCTTTCAATTACAGCCTCAAACCTTGACGAATTTTTTATGGTTCGTGTTGCAGGCGTACTTGATAATATTCATCGTGGCACAAACAAACCCGACCCATCGGGACTTACACCTAAAATGCAGATGAAAAAAATCAGTGAAAAAGTACATGCCTTTGCCGAAAAGCAGTACAACTGCTACAATCGTTCCATTATTCCGTCACTGAGAGCAAACGGCATTAACTTTGTTAAGGCAGATGAAATGACCGACGAGCAAAAAGCATTTGCAGACGATTATTTTCAGAGAGTGGTATTCCCTGTTCTCACACCGATGGCGGTTGACACAAGCCGTCCGTTCCCTTTGCTTGCAAATAAGAGCCTTAACATTGCGGTTTTGCTGACAAATGCCGAGGGTGAAGAATTTTACGCACTTGTGCAGGTGCCGTCGATTCTCCCACGATTTTTGGAACTCCCTGCAAAGGGCAAGCGTGACTTTATAACCCTTGAAAGAATTATTACCATTCATTTGGGCGAACTGTTTGAGCTTTATAACATCAAACAGTCGGCAGCTTTCAGAATCACAAGGGACTCTGACCTTGACATTGACGAGGACACGGAAGACCTTATGGAGGAAATTAAAAAATCCATTAAAAAGCGTCAGCGTGGTGTGCCTGTAAGACTTGAATTTTCTAAAAAATGCCACAAGTCAATCCGCCAATTCCTTGTAGATGCATTGCATGTAACCGAGGACGAAATTTATGTACAGCACGGTCCGCTTGACCTCACTTTCCTTTCTAAATTTGCAAGAATAAAGGGCTGCGAAAAATTCTGTTTTGAGCCGATTACACCTGTTAATCCGCCTGCCGAATTTTATGATTGCAACGATATTTTCGAGGCTATTCGTGAAAAAGACAGACTTGTGCACCACCCATATGAGAGCTTTGATGTAGTGGTTGACTTTGTTAAAAAAGCCGCAAAAGACCCCGATGTACTCGCAATCAAGCAGACATTGTATCGTGTAAGCGGCAACTCTCCTATCGTTGCGGCACTTATTAAAGCCGCTGAAAACGGCAAGCAGGTTACCGTACTCGTTGAGCTTAAGGCTCGTTTTGACGAGGAAAACAACATACAGTGGGCAACCAAACTTGAAAAAGCAGGCTGTCATGTAATTTACGGTCTTACAGGTCTTAAAACTCACTGCAAAATCTGCCTTGTTGTACGAAAAGACAAAGACGGAATCCGCCGTTATCTGCATATGGGTACAGGTAACTACAACGACAGCACAGCGAGATTCTACACAGACATCGGTATGTTTACCTGCCGTGAAGAATACGGCCTTGACGCATCGTCATTATTCAACACACTTACAGGCTATTCTTTACCGCCCGAATACAATAAATTTATTGTTGCTCCTCAAGGTATGCGACCTTTCTTTGAGGAAATGATAAGAAAGGAAATTGAAAATGCAAAGCAGGGACTTCCTGCGTCAATTACCGCAAAGGTAAATTCACTTGTAGACCCTGCAATCATCAGCTTGCTTTACGAGGCATCGCAGGCAGGCGTAAAAATTGAGCTTATCGTGCGTGGCATTTGCTGTCTTATTCCGGGATTAAAAGGCTGGAGCGAAAACATAAAGGTAATAAGCATTGTAGGACAGCTCCTTGAGCACAGCCGAATTTTTAAATTTGAAAACAACGGCAATCCTCTCTACTACCTCGGCAGTGCCGACTGGATGCAGAGAAACCTTGACAGACGAGTTGAACTTGTGTTCCCTGTTGAGGACGAAGACATTAAAAACAGGGTTGAACAGATTTTAAAAGTTACGCTAAAAGACACGGTAAATGCAAGAAAGCAGTTACCCGACACCACATATCACCTTGTAGATAAGCGTGGCAAAAAACGACTTAACAGCCAAAAACATTTTTCAAAACTTGCACAACAGGCACAAAATGCCGTTAAAAAACAGACATATGTAAGAACAGTAGGCACTCCTATAGTACCTGCAAAGGAAGGAGAAAAAGCAGAATGAAAAGAATCGGTATTTTAACAAGCGGCGGTGACTGTCAGGGACTTAACTCTACTATCCGTGCAGTCGCAAAAACACTTTATCAGAATTGCGGCAATGACGGCGTGCAGATTATCGGCATTATTGACGGCTACCGAGGACTTATTTACAACGAAACAAGGATGATGAAACCTGATGATTTTTCGGGTATTCTTACAAGGGGCGGTACTATTCTCGGCACATCAAGACAGCCGTTCAAACTTATGAGAGTTATTGACGAAAACAGCGTTGATAAAGTTGCCGAAATGAAAAAGAACTATAAAAAACTTGAGCTTAACTGCCTTGTTGTTCTCGGCGGAAACGGCACACAGAAAACCGCAAACCTCTTGCGTGAAGAGGGCTTGAATGTTGTTTCTCTGCCAAAAACAATTGACAATGACCTTTGGGGTACAGATAAAACATTTGGTTTTCAAAGCGCCGTTGACATTGCAACAAATGTTATCGACTGTATTCACACCACCGCAACCTCACATGGAAGAGTTTTCATTGTTGAGGTTATGGGGCACAAGGTTGGCTGGCTGACTTTGTATGCAGGTATTGCCGGCGGTGCAGATGTTATTTTAATTCCGGAAATTCCGTACGATATTAATTCCGTAATTAATACAATTAAGAAAAGAACCGAAAGCGGAAAGAAATTTTCAATTCTTGCCGTTGCCGAGGGCGCAATTTCAAAGGAGCTTGCCGCAATGCCTAAGAAAAAGAGAAAGGCTGCTTTAGCTGAAATTGCCTATCCGTCAATCTCATATAAGATTGCAAAGGAAATTCAGGATGCAACAGGACAGGAAACAAGAGTTACAGTGCCCGGACATTTCCAGAGAGGCGGAAGTCCTGACGCATATGACAGAGTGCTTTCTACTCGCTTTGGCATTGCCGCCGCTGAGCTTATCATAAACGGCAACTATGGCAAAATGGTAGCGCTTGTAAACAACAAGGTTGTTGCCGTACCGCTTGAGGAAATTGCAGGCAAGCTGAAAGCCGTTCCTGCCGACCACGAAATCGTAGCCGCCGCAAGGAAAATGGGCATTGCCTTTGGCGACGAAAAATAATTAACATTTTGTGTTTGAAATGTTGAAAAAAGCGTTCACCACTTTTTAAGTTAGTGAACGCTTTTAATTTATTGGTTGACCAAACTTTTTTGCTTCGGGACGGAAACTCTTGCCTTTTCATCACATTGTTGCCCGATTGAAAAAGCTAAACATAATCATTTACAAAGCATAAATAAAGTCCCTGTTAATTTATTTCCTATTAAACTTTTTAACCTTTTCAGAGAGGCTTTGCAACTCTTCCTTTGAAAGATCCGGCAGATGTTCGAGGTCATCAAGAAACTTTGCGATGCTTTCTTTCTCTCTCAGCCTTGTGCTTTCAATATAATAGCTCGTTATTATTCCGGGTACAACAGCAATTATGAGAATTGAGCAGATAGAAAGGAATATTGACATGGCTCTGCCTAAAATTGTAACAGCTGTTATATCTCCGAATCCGATTGTTGTTGCCACGCTAAAGCAATACCATATACTGTCAAAAATGCTTTTTATATTAGGCTCTATTATCCATACACCCACGCTCACACAAGCAAAGATGATTATGTATGTAGTCAAAAATTTTAATGCGCCTGTTCGTTTTAGCACAATTTTTATAAGCCGAGTTTTTTTCATAATTCCACCGCCTGCCTTATTTAACAAAATTATATCAATATTGCCCGATTTAGTCAATAAAATTAAAAATACGATTTTTATTTGTAAATTTGCTCATTTCCCGTATTTAATTTTAATTACGGTATTGGTCGGGCAGCAAATTTAGCAAACAGCTTATTATTTGTCCCGAATATAAAAGTTTTGCTTTTGCTTTACTTCGTTACCCGACCGATGATTCGCTAAACCACCATAATAAAAAAGTCCGACCTTTAAAAGTCGGACTTTAATAACTATTTAGCCTTTTACAAATAACTGTTCCCAATAATAAACATTATTGTCAACATAGCAGGACACACCGATTTTGTTATAATTGCTGTTCATAATGTTTTGGCGATGTGACGGTGACTCCATCCATGCTTTTACAACCTGAGCAGGTGTAGTCTGTCCTTTAGCAATATTTTCGGCTGCCGCACTAAAGAAAACATTGTTTTCAATCAGTGCTGTTATCCAGCTTGTTTCATTTGGGCGCTGATGAGAGAATAGTGTAACTGTTTCCTTTGCTCTTGTGTCTGCCGCATTAGTGATTGTAGTATCCTTTTGCAGTGCCGGAATACCCTCTTTGGCTCTTTCGGCATTTATAAGCTCAATTACCTTATCGGCAAATTCTCTGTTGTAGCTTGCCTGCGAAACAGGTTTTGTTGTTGGCTGCGGTTGTGTTGTTGGCTGAGCGGTGGTCGGCTGAGTGGTAGGAGCGGTTGGAGTATCTCCGCTCGAAATCAGAATTTGTGCTGTGGTTACATCTTGAACATCAATTTTGCCGTCATTGTTGTAGTCGGCAATTTTTTTCTGTTCATCGGTTAATTGACCGTCGCCCGATATGTTGATCTGCAAGTATGTAACATCAACCACATCAAATTTTCCGTCACCGTTTAAGTCATAGTCTTGCAAGTCTTGCGCCGATACCGACACCATCGCAGTTGAAATTACCGCAGCAGCCGATAGAATTACGGCTATAATTTGTTTTAATTTTTTCATATCTGCACCTTTTATCAGCTTTGATAAATATTGAGGAGAATATTTTTAATATCCCAGAGCTTTTTGGAAAGGTCAACATAGTAGTTATGCGGATTTTCAAATCTCTTAACCTCGTCCCAAAGAAGTCCGATCTGGTCTTTACAGTATTTAGCAATTTCTTCAATGCTTGGTGAGTTATACACACACTCGCCGTTTTTAAATATCGGCACAAGAAGTTCTTTCGCTGTAAAGTCAGTCAAAGTCTTTGTTTTCCAAGTAGCATTTTGGTCAAAAATTGTATGCGGCTTAGAGAAATCCATAACTTCGTCGTACACACAAAGCTCATCGGCAAGCGCTTTGCCGCTTTCGTTATCATAGTAACGGTAGAGCTTTTTAAAGTGCGGATTTGTGATTTTTGTTGTATTTTCGCTGACCTTGATTTTAGGGATAATCTCGCCGCTTGTAGGCTCTTCAACAGCTACAAGTTTATATACGCCGCCAAATACAGGCGAGCTTGATGAGGTGATAAGTCTTTCACCAACGCCGAAAACATCAACCTGAGCGCCCTGCATCATAAGGTCACGGATAAGATACTCGTCAAGAGAGTTTGACGCAACAATTTTGCAGTTCGGCAACCCTGCCTCGTCAAGCATTTTTCTTGCTTTTTTTGAGAGGTACGAGATATCGCCCGAATCAAGACGGATTGCAAACTCGTTAATTCCCTTTGGAACGAGCACTTCTTTAAACACCTTTATTGCGTTTGGAACACCGCTTTTAAGTGTGTTGTAGGTATCAACAAGCAATGTAGGGTTTTCGGGATAAAGCTCGCAGTAGGTGCGGAAAGCAGTGTACTCGTTGTCAAACATCTGTACCCATGAATGAGCCATTGTACCGCCGGCAGGAACACCATAGAGTGCGTCTGTAAGCGTACAGGCTGTACCTGCACAACCACCTATATATGCCGCTCTTGCACCGTCAACAGCACCTGTTGCGCCCTGCGCTCTGCGTGAGCCAAACTCAAGCACTGTTCTGCCCTGAGCCGCACGAACGATTCTGTTTGCCTTTGTTGCAATAAGCGTTTGGTGGTTGATTGTCAGCAGGAGATAGGTTTCAATCAGCTGAGCCTCAATAGCAGGCGCTTTTACAGTGATAATCGGCTCGTTAGGAAAGATAGGAGTTCCCTCCGGTATAGCGTAAATATCGCCTGTAAATTTAAAGTTTGCAAGATATTTCAAAAATTCTTCGTCAAAAATTCCTTTTTCTCTGAGATATTCAATATCGCTTTCAGAAAAGTGAAGATTTTTGATATAGTCAATTACCTGCTCAAGACCTGCGGCAATGGCAAAACCTCCGTTGTCGGGCACTTTTCTGAAGAAAAGATCAAAGTAAACATTCTTTTTGTAAAAGCCGTTTTTAAAATAGCCGTTTGACATTGTAAGCTCATAAAAATCGCAGAGCATAGAATAGTTAGTTTCTGTCATTATAAATCACCTGAAATTTTAATTCCAATTTATTCGGACTTATCAGCTTTCAATCTGTTCAAGATTTGCTACGCCCTTTTTAAGGCAAACTTTTTGTGCCGCAACAGCAAGAACACACATTACTATAACAAGTCCAAGGTTAATTATAGCAGGTTCAACGCTAAAAATCCATAGTAATACAAGAGAAATTGTGCAGATAGCGGCGGTAATTGCAATAATTATAGCCGCATTTATTACTGTATTGTAGTTGCCACGCAGTGCGTTTATTTCATCGTCCCACACAAGCTTAGGATTTATGGTGTCTAAAAATATTCCGAGGTAGGTAACAAACACAACGCAAATCAAGCTCAGGGCAATGTGAATAAGCGGAGTTACTATGAAAACAAACGGATTAAATGTTGTTGCGAGTATTGCGCAGTACACATTAAATGCTATTACATACAGCACCATAACTGAGCCGCTGATTATTATGCTTGCGAGAGCTTTTGCGTTGATTTGCGTTCTCAGTCCAACAGGAATGTAGCGCATAAACTGAAAATGCTTGCCCTCTCTTGATATTGAGGACGAGGCAATACTGTTGATTGCCGTAACAAGTGCCGAGATTACAACGGCGGATACAGTGATGATTGTAATGCTTTTCCGGTCGCCTGCAAGGTACGGAGTCAGCACACCCGACAAAAAGTTTGTACTTCCCTGCAAAATCATAATAACAGCCATAAATACAGGCCACAAAAGATTTATGGCAATGCAGTCCATAAAGAACGGCGGTGTTCTGAAAAGCACCAAAAATTCCTTTTTAAGGTAGCTTGCAAAAATGTCCTTCTGAACAGATTTTTCAATAGCCTGTCCTGCAATGCTTTTACTGCGCTTTGATTTTGTTGTATTGATGTCCGACACACCTTTGATATACATTTTTGATGCAAGGAAAAGGAAGACTGCAACAAAAATTACATTTGCAAGCAAGTATAAAAGCAGTTGATATACGGATTCGCTTGAGATAGAATCCATCATAAGCGGAATGTGCGGAAAAATAATGTTCATTACATTTAAAAATCCGTTGTCGGCACTTGCAAGTGAGCTGACGATTGCCTCGGGATTAAATCCGCTCACGCTCACGAGGGCTACCAATGAGCCTACTATAAGTACGGCAGTGCCGATACCTGTGATTTTGTTGAGAAAATCACGATTTTTTACCGAATGGGTAAAATACATAAATATAACGGCAATAATTCCGCAGTAGGCAAGAGGAATTATAGGAACGGTTAAAATGCCGATTAATGAGGCAACTATACCCGTAGCCGAAAATCCATGCGCACACATAAAGCCTGCACAAGCGCCGAGAATCAGGATAAACTCCATAATGTTCTCAGAAAGCAGAGAATAGGCAAACTTAGCGCTTACAATCTCCCTCGGCTTTAACGGCAGAGGAATTAGATTTTCAATATCGTTTGAAAAGTAAAATATATTAATGATTACATTAATACCGAAGATTACCGACAAAATGGATATAATATGTAAAATTACATTTGCGCCCTGCGTTGTGCCACCGTAAGACATTACGCCGAGAGTGAGCGCATAGGTTATTATGCCGACAAGCAGTCCTGCGGGAATCATAATCAGCAGAACAACGGCAGTGCCCATAATTTTATAAAAGTGCTTTGAGCGCTTTTTTTCAGCCGAGGTAAGCTCGGTTGTTTTTATAAAGGTTTTTAATAAAGTTAAGAAATTACTCATTTTCAGTCAGCTCCAAAAAGATTTGTTCAAGTGATTTGCCTGTGTTCTGACTGCAAAGGTTATCAAGAGTGCCGTCATACAGCGACCTGCCCTTTTTAATGATAATAACCTTGTCGCAGAGCTTTTCCGCTACCTCAAGTATGTGAGTAGAGAAAAATACACAGTTGCCCTTGTCGGCGTGTTCACGCATCATAGACTTTAGTTCAAAGGCACTTTTTGGGTCAAGACCGATTAAAGGCTCGTCAAGAATCCATACATCGGGATTGTGAACAAGTGCGGCGGCAACCATAATTTTTTGGCGCATACCATGCGAATAGCTCAGCATAGGAGCTTTAAGACTGTCGGTAAGACCGAATCTGTCGCAAACCTCGGTAAATCTCTTTTTGCGCACATCGGTGGGAACTTTGTATATGTCGCCTATAAAATTGAGAAATTCAATTCCTTTAAGCCTTAAAAACATATCGGGACTGTCGGCAATGTAGCCGATGCTTTTTTTAGCCTCAAGCGGATTTTTTTTAATATCGTAGCCGTTAATGCTGATTTCTCCGCTGTCGCTTGATAAAATACCCGTCAGCATTTTTATTGTGGTGGTTTTTCCCGAGCCGTTTGGCCCGATAAAGCCTACAATTTCGCCCTTGTTTACATTAAAGGACAAATCGTCTACCGCTTTAAGGGTGTTGTTAAACACCTTTGTAACATTATTGAATTTTATCATAATTTCAACCCCTTATGTATTTGTATTTATATAAATATTATAAAATCATAGGCTTGCATTGTCAATTATTTTTATAATGTTTTTAAATATTGACGATATATAATGGTATATTTATTGTTTGCAAAAGAAAAAATAAAAATTTTGTCCGTATTTGTCCCGATGTTGTCATAGTTGTGTCTGTATAATAAAGGCATAGAAAATCAAACAGACAAACTTTCATTTCTTAAAGGAGAAATCATTATGACAACTTACAAACTCAATCAAAACCAAACACAAAGATCATCAACATTATTTAGCTCAAACCCTGTATTAAGAAGAATGTCTAAATCAAGCGCATGAGCAACCGATTCGAGCTGCGCAACATATAAGGGCATATTGGTAAAGACACTTTATTTCCTCGCTGCAACCGTTGCAGGCTTTGCTTTATTCTTGCTTAATCTCTCCAATGCTTGCATTTGGTCATCATATTAATAGCGGAATTTTTGATTTTTACCTTCCGCAGATGATGGTTACAGGCGTTGCAGCTATCGTAGGCACAATCGCACCGTTTGTTGCTATATTTACTCAGCGTACAGCACCTGTAAGCGGTACACTTTACACACTCAGCCAAGGCATTATTATTGCAGCAATTTCAGTTTTCTATAAGGGCGCTTATTCAAATTTAATTGTATGGGCAGCAGTTATTACTCTTGTAATTGTATTCGCTATGCTTTTACTCTTTACTTCAGGCAAAATCAGAGCTACCGACAAGTTCAAAGCTGTTACTCTTACACTTTTACTTTCAACAATCGGCATTTCAATTCTTGGCTTTATCGCTTTCCTTATTCCTGCAACAAGAGGTTTTGTATTGGTTTTTGCAGATAATCCAATCTTCGGTGTTGTAATGTCAGTTGTATTTATTGTAATTGCAGCTTTATTCCTCATCAGCGACTTTCAGGTAATTCGTGAAACTGTTGAAAATCATCACCAAAGAAAGACGAGTGGGCAGTATCATTCGGTCTTGCTTTTACAGTAATTTGGCTCTACTTCAAGGTTCTTGACCTCTTAATGAGAATTTACAGCGCAAAGAGCTAAATCAACTTTTAAGGAGATACGCATATGAGCGTAATTTTAAAAACCTATCAATTATCAAACATACAAAAAGGTCGTTTAGGACAACATTTTCTGTTGGTTAAGTAAATGGAAGTTTGATTTTATATATTGCAAGAATCCCATTCCGATATTGGAGTGGGATTTTTGCTTTAATATAAAAATATACACAAATATAGTTGCGGATATTCTCCTTGTGCATATTGTGGTTTAGTTGTATAATAGTGTAGAAAATAATTTGTGGGGTGTTATTTTGAAAAAGAGTAGGCTGGGCATCAGCCTAAATGTAGTATTTGCCATATTGTTTGTAGTGCTGCCGGTAGTATTTTGCATTACCGCAAAAACATTTGCTACAAGCAGCGGCTATTCCGTTACGCCTGTAACTCTGACGGGCGAATACACAACCGACAAAGGCGATACCTTTAAACTTGACAGGGATCACCCGTTTTTAAATAATAATTATAAGTCGATAACTTTTAAAGGAAAAATCAATGCTTATGTCATTCCTCGGCATACTCACATTCTCGCTTGCAGGTGTGCCTATGAGAAAATCAAAGCTGCAAAATTTCAGCTTTGCGCCGGTAGCTTTCTTCGGCGGTCTTTATTTTCTCTTTGATACGCTCAATTACTATATGCCGCTTATCATTGACAATCCACAAAACCGAACCCCGACACATCTCGGCATTGAAAACATTAAAGAAAGAATTTCAACAATGTGCAACGGCGATGTTACCATTGAAAGCGAGGCAGGCAAAGGAACTGTATCTACAATTAAAATTTTTAAAGACACAAAGGAGGATTAATTATGAAAATACTTGCAGCAGATGACGAGGCGCTTGCGCTTGAAATGCTTGTTGATTCTATCAGAGAGGTAAAGCTTGACGCAGGCACTGTAAATTCATATATGAACGAATATATGTCGCAGTATTATTGGGCAGAGTTTATTTAGTAAAATGAGAAAGGGTAAATATTTATGAGTAAAAATGGTAGTAAACGATTGACAAATGCGGTTGCTCAATCCGACAGCGGAGTAAACCTCAGCTTTAAACTGCTGTCGGCAATAGGAATTATAATTATAGTTTCGGGACATTGCTACAAGGGAGGAATTTCCCTTGCGTATGATTGGTTTCCGATTTATTCCTTTAACCTTGCCTTGTTTGTGTTCATTTCAGGTTATTTCTACAAGGACAAGCACGAGGATAATGTATTAAAGTACATATGGGGCAGAGCAAAAAGACTGCTTATCCCCGCATATCTTTGGAATATTGCATACGGTATATTCGTAATTATTATGAAAAACTGCGGATATGTTTCGGGTGCAGATGTAAACCCGTATAACCTCTTTATTATGCCGTTTGTAGACGGTGAGGCATTCCAATACAACCTCGGTTCGTGGTTTGTATATCCTCTGTTCTGCGTGTATATTATCAACATACTTTTCAGAAAGCTGTTGAGCCTTATAAAACTCAATAACGAGTATATCATTCTTATTGTATATTCGGTGGTTGGTATGGTTGCCGTTCAGACTTCAATAGAAACACCTAACGGCTTTCACGGACCAATGCTCTTACTGTTCAGGACTATGTTCTTTTTGCCATGCTTTGAATTTGGCAAGTTCTATAAGGCAAAACTTGAAAAGCACGATAACCTCAACAGCTTTGCGTATTTTGGCATTCTCTTTGCGGTTCAGCTCATTTTGCTTACATTCTTTAAGAACCTTGAGTACACACCGTCAAAGTGCAATCAGTTTGAAAACGGCTGTATAATTCCGTACATTACGGCAATTACAGGTATTGCCTTTTGGCTTAGAGTGTCAAAGCTCATTGCGCCGATTATCAAGCATTGGAAACCGATTTTGCTTGTAGCCGACAATACATACAGCATAATGATTCACCACCTTACAGGCTTTATGTTGGTAAAATGGCTGTTCTATTTAATAAGCCGCATAACTCCGCTTTTCTCTGATTTCAGTATTCAGACAATGAAAGAAACTATCTGGTATTTCTATATGCCAAACGGAGTTTACAGTTATGCTATAATCTACCTTGCGGTAGGAATTTTCTTTTCCATTCTTATCGGAGTTATTCAGAAAAAGGTGTGGAAATCCATTAAATCCGCATTCACCCCCAATATTTCAAAGTCAAAAGCATAATTTAGGAGCGCTCGGTATGGGCGCTCTTTTTACATTATAAAATCAGATACTGCAATAATTCCCAAATAAAAATACTAAAAATTCAAGTGCTTGTGCAAGTAACTGAATTGCACAATTTTGTATTGACAGTAAATTTCATATTTGCTATTATTTTTATTGTATATTGAGAAGTATATAAAATATTTTGTTATAATGACAAGGAGAGAAAATAAATGAAAAAATTTTTAGCATTAATTATTGCTGTGGTTTTAGCTGTAAGCGGGTTATCTGTGATTTCAATTACAGCAAATGCGGCAACTATTTTTATAAGCGGCAACTATGAATATACTGTAAATTCAGATGATACCGTAAATATTGCGGGATATAAGGGTATAGCAACCGATATTACAATTCCGTCACAAATTTTAAATAAAAATGTTGTAAAAATTTCTGATAATTCTTTTTACAACAATAGCACATTAACTTCTGTTAAAATACCAAATACAATAAAAGTTGTCGGTTCAATGGCATTTCACAATTGTACAAAACTTTCAAAAGTTACATTACCAAGCAATCTTACGGAAATTGGCTATAATGCATTTGAAGGAACAACAGCACTTACAACAATTACAATTCCAAAAACAGTTACAACAGCCGGTAATAATGTATTTAACGGTTCGGCACTTAAAACAGCCGCTATAGAAAACGGCGCAACAGCAGTAGCAGACAATCTTTTCAGTAACGCTAAAAATTTAACTAAAGTAACAATTCCGAATACAGTAAAGAAAGTAGGCTCAATGTCATTTTATCATTGTGAAAAACTTTCGTCGGTAACATTGCCAAATACTCTTACCGAAATCGGCTATAGCGCATTTAACGGAACAACAGCGCTCACAACAATTACAATTCCAAAAACGGTTACAACAGCCGGTAATAATGTATTTAACGGTTCGGCACTTAAAACAGCCACTATAGAAAATGGTGCAACAGCAGTAGCAGACAATCTTTTCAGTAACGCTAAAAATTTAACTAAAGTAACAATTCCGAATACAGTAAAGAAAGTAGGCTCAATGTCATTTTATCATTGTGAAAAACTTTCGTCGGTAACATTGCCAAATACTCTTACCGAAATCGGCTATAGCGCATTTAACGGAACAACAGTGCTCACAACAATTACAATACCGAAGACTGTAACCAAAGCAGGCAGTGATGTGTTTGAAGATTCGGGACTAAAAACAGCCACTATAGAAAACGGTGCAACAGCAGTAGCAGACAATCTTTTCAGTAACGCTAAAAATTTAACTAAAGTAACTATACCGAATACAGTTAAAAAAATCGGCTCAATGTCATTCTACGGTTGTAAAAGTCTATCATCGGTAACATTGCCAAATACTCTTACCGAAATCGGCTATAGCGCATTTAACGGAA
Source organism: Eubacterium sp. OM08-24 (assembly GCF_003438075.1). Classification (GTDB taxonomy): domain Bacteria; phylum Bacillota; class Clostridia; order Oscillospirales; family Acutalibacteraceae; genus Ruminococcoides. Next base: position 127,806 of record NZ_QSTA01000002.1, read on the forward strand.
CAACAGTGCTCACAACAATTACAATACCGAAGACTGTAACCAAAGCAGGCAGTGATGTGTTTGAAGATTCGGGACTAAAAACAGCCACTATAGAAAACGGTGCAACAGCAGTAGCAGACAATCTTTTCAGTAACGCTAAAAATTTAACTAAAGTAACTATACCGAATACAGTTAAAAAAATCGGCTCAATGTCATTCTACGGTTGTAAAAGTCTATCATCGGTAACATTGCCAAATACTCTTACCGAAATCGGCTATAGCGCATTTAACGGAACAACAGCGCTCACAACAATTACAATACCGAAGACTGTAACCAAAGCAGGCAATGATGTGTTTGAAGATTCGGGACTAAAAACAGCCACTATAGAAAACGGAGCAACATCAGTGCCGAATAATTTGTTTAGTAAAGCAACAAATCTGACACAGATAACCATTCCAAATACAGTTAAAAAAATAGGTTCAATGTCCTTTTATGACTGTACAAAATTATCCTCGGTAACTTTGCCGAATACTCTTACATCAATCGAAACATCTGCATTTAAAAATTGCCAAGCTATGAAATCTATTACTATTCCAAAGAGTGTTACATATTTTGGTACAACCGCAGTGGGCTATAGTGATGGCAGAGTTGTTGACGGATTTATAATTTACGGCTATAAAAATACAAAGGCGCAGACATACGCAACCAAAAATAAAATTACATTCAAAGCATTGCAGGAGGAAACTGTACCTGTAGGTGATATAAATAATGACGGCAAAATAGATGTATCGGATGTTACATACTTACAGATGTATCTTTCGGGCAATTCATCATATGTAATTAAAAATACAAAGGCGGCAGACGCAAACGGCGACGGTAAAATTGATGTTGCCGATGTTACAAAGATTCAGACTATTATTGCTTCGTAATTAAAATTTAATATTAAAAGTACTTTAAAGCTGTTCGGGCAAGAGTTACCGAACAGCTTTTTGCTTTTATAAATGACAAAATACGGGAATAAAAAGACAGTAATCGGGATAGAATATTTTTGAATAATCTTGACTGATTTATGACTGAATTTGAACGATTTAAAAGTGTAAAAGGAAAATCACTTGTTAAAATACATAAAACTATATGCGATTTTTGATGTAAACTAACTGAATTTCAATTTTAATGAATTTTTTTGAAATAATTTGCTTGACTTTGGCGAAACAGGTGTTATAATGTACTCAAGAGGTGAGGGAAATGCTTACTCAGGAAAGATACCAAACAATACTTCAAATATTAAACGAAAAAAATACGGTTACGGTTCAGGAGCTTACAAAGCTGTTAAATACATCCGAGTCAACAATAAGGCGTGACCTTACAACACTTGACGAGATGGGCAAGCTGAATAAGGTATTCGGAGGAGCAACCTCAATTCATCAGCTGTCGGGCGTATATGAGCCTGATGTGGAGTCAAGAGAAAGCGTAATGCTTGAGGAAAAGAAAGCAATCGCTATCTATTGTGCCAAACTTATTAATGATACGGATTTTGTGTATATAGACGCAGGCACAACCACTGATCTTCTCACGGATTACATTACAAATAAAAACGCAACCTATGTTACAAACGGCATTACACACGCAAAAAAGCTGATAAGAAAAGGCTTAACAACCTACACAATCGCAGGCAGAATAAAGCCGGCTACCGAGGCTATTGTAGGTACAGAGGGACTTAGGTCGCTTAAAACATATAATTTTACAAAATCCTTTATGGGTACTAACGGAATTGAAATTAATGCAGGCTTTACCACACCTGATATGGACGAGGGCTTGATCAAAGAGGAAGTAATAAAAAGGAGCTATATGTCTTTTGTTCTTGCCGATAACACCAAATTCAGAAAGGTATTTCCTATTACCTTTGCGGATATTAAAGACTGCTGTATTATAACCGACAAACTTCCGTACAAGGAGTTTTCGGAAAAAACAATAATCAAGGAGGTTATGAAGTGATTTACACAGTTACACTAAACCCATCAATTGATTACATCGTTCGTCTTGATGAGCTAAAGACAGGAATTACAAACAGAACTACAAGCGAAGAATATTATATCGGCGGCAAGGGCATAAATGTTTCGTGTGTGCTTTCGGAGCTCGGTATAAAGAGCACAGCGCTTGGTTTTGTTGCAGGATTTACCGGAGAGGCTATTGAAAAAGGTCTGAAAAATCCTAAAATCACAGCAGATTTTATCACACTTAAAGGCGGAATTTCAAGAATCAATATCAAGATAAAGGCAGGAGAGGAAACAGAAATCAACTGTCAAGGTCCGCATATTGACGAAGAAGAACTTTTGAATTTGTTTGATAAAATCGACAATATTCAAAGCGGCGACACACTCATAGTTGCAGGAAATATTCCGAACACCCTGCCTGACGATGTTTACGAGAGAATCCTCGAAAGACTTGAGGGCAAAGATGTAAGAATTGTTGTTGACGCAACCAAAAAGCTGCTTGTAAATTCTTTAAAATACAAGCCGTTTTTAATCAAACCAAACAGACAAGAGCTTTCAGAAATTTTTGATACCACAGTCAAAACCGAAAACGATGTTGTAAAATATGCTCAGGAATTACAGAAAATGGGTGCTAAAAATGTTCTCGTATCGCTCGGCGGTGACGGTGCATTGCTTGTAGATGAATTTGGTGAGGTTCACAAAGAGGGCGTTATTAAAGGCTACAAGGTGCTCAACACAGTAGGCTCGGGTGACTCGATGGTAGCAGGCTTTGTAGCCGGCTGTATTGACAAAAACGATTACGCCTATGCGTTAAAGCTCGGCAGTGCCTGCGGAAATGCAACAGCATTTTTAAACGGACTTGCCACAAAAGAAAAAATCGAAGAATTGCTTGCTCAGTTCTGAGTGGGTAGAAATAAATAAATAAAAAAGGAGAAGAATTTATGCGTATTACTGATTTATTAAAGCAAAGTGCCATAGAGCTTAATGTATCAGTGGCAAACAAACAGGCAGCAATCGACAAGCTAGTTTCATTGCACGAAAAGAGCGGAAACCTTGTAAATGCAGCCGAGTATAAGAAAGGAATCCTCGCAAGAGAGGAAATGGGAACAACAGCAGTCGGTATGGAAGTTGCCATTCCGCACGCAAAGAGCACGGCAGTTAAAGCTCCTGCACTTGCTGCAATTACAGTTCCTAACGGTGTAGATTATGAGGCTCCGGACGGACAGCCTTGCAAACTTATTTTTATGATAGCGGCTACAACAGACGGCGATGTTCACCTTGAGGTGCTCGCAAGACTTATGCAGCTTTTAATGCACGAGGACTTTACAGCGAAACTTAAAGCCGCAAAAACTCCGAAAGAATTTATCTCTATTATTGACGCAAAAGAAACAGAGAAGTTCCCCGATGAACCAAAGGCAGAAGTTCCTGCAAAGAAGGGTTACAGAGTTCTTGCTATCACAGCTTGTCCAACAGGTATTGCTCATACTTATATGGCGGCTGAATCACTCCAGAAAGCCGGCGACAGCCTTAACATTCCGATTAAGGTTGAAACAAACGGTTCGGGCGGTGCAAAGAATGTGCTTACCGAAGAAGAAATTGCAAATTGTGACGGTATCATCATTGCCGCTGACATCACAATAAATCTTGCCCGTTTTGACGGCAAGCCCGTTTTACAGTGTGCCGTTTCAGACGGTATTCATAAGCCAGAAGAGCTTATCAACAAGATTGTAAACAAAGAAGTTCCCGTATATCATCACAAAGGCGGTTCTGCAGATGCTCCAAAGAAGAGAGGCGGCGCTTACGGTCACCTTATGAACGGTGTATCACATATGCTCCCGTTCGTTGTAGCAGGCGGTATCTTCATTGCAATTGCATTCCTTATTGATATTGCATGCGGTGTTAACGCACAGGAGGTTGGCAGTACATTCGGTACGGTAACTCCTGCAGCCGCATGGTTTAAGACACTCGGCGGTGTGGCATTTAACCTTATGGTTCCTATTCTTTCCGGCTTTATCGCAATGTCAATTGCAGACCGTCCCGGCCTTCTCGTTGGTCTTGTAGGCGGATTCCTTGCAACATCAGGCGCAACCTTTGCAGATCCGGGTGCTGTTAACACAGTTCCGTCAGGCTTCCTCGGTGGCTTGCTTGCAGGTTTCGTAGGCGGTTACTTAATGCTTGCTATTGAAAAAATGTGCGATAAGATGCCTAAGGCTCTTGAGGGTATCAAGCCAGTTCTCATCTATCCGCTTCTCGGACTCGGCGGTATTCTCGTTGTAATGTGCGCAGTCAACCCGTTCATGGGTATGATTAACTCAGGTATGTCAGACGGCCTTAACGCTATTGCCTCTAACCCTGCAATGATGGTTCCGCTCTGTGCGCTCCTCGCAGGTATGATGTCTATCGACATGGGTGGTCCTTTCAACAAGGCAGCTTATGCATTCGCAACACTTAACCTTGCAAATGCAGACGATCAGGCATACATCATTATGGCAGCAGTTATGATCGGCGGTATGGTTCCTCCTATTGCAATCGCTCTTTCAAACACATTCTTCAAGAATCGTTGGACAGACGAAGAAAGAAAGAATGCTCCCGTAAACTATGTAATGGGACTTTCATTCATCACAGAAGGTGCAATTCCTTACGCAGCAGGTCATCCGCTTCAGGTTATCCCTTCATGTATCGTTGGTTCTGCAGTAGCAGGCGCATTTTCAGCTCTCTTTGGCTGTAAGCTTATGGCTCCTCACGGCGGTATCTTCGTATTCGCAACAATGCAGGGTACATGGTATTTCTACCTCCTTGCTCTTGCAATCGGTGCAGTAGTTTCAATGTTTATGCTTGCTTTACTTAAAAAGCCACTCAACAAAGAGGTTAAAAAGGTTAAATAATTTCAACAAAAAATCTTCCATTCTTTCTTAAAATATGATAAAATAAACTTAATTCAGACAGGGAGTAGCCCTCCCTGTCTAACACAAAACTATTATAAAGGGGTTTTCTATTATGGTATCAAAAAAACTTACATTAAATAATGCATCAGGTTTTCATATGCGTCCCGCATCAGTATTTGCAACAGCAATGGCAAAGTTCCAGAGTGATGTTACAATTGATTTCAACTCAAACAAAATCAATGCAAAAAGTCTTTTAAATATTATTGCAGCTTGTATTAAGTGCGGCAGCGAGTTTGTAGTAGAATGTAACGGTCCTGACGAAGAAGAGGCTCTTGCAAAGGCAGTAGAGCTTATTGAAAGCGGACTTGGTGAATAAAAACGGGAGCGTGTCTTGCGGCACGCTTTCTTACTAAAATTTGAAAGCAGGTGAGGTTATGTTACACGGAACACCCGCTTCCGAGGGTATCGGACTCGGAAGAGTAATGATTATTGAAGAAACAAAACTTGAATATAACAATGTTACTGTTACTGATACAGCGGCAGAGGTTGAGCGTTTCAGAAATGCCGTTCAGATTTTCTGCGACAATACCGCCGCTCAAGCAGATGCGCTGAAAGCGTCGGCAGGTGAAAAAGAGGCAGAAATTCTCGAGGGTCACATTCAGATGATGAAAGACCCGTATATGTGCGGTGAAATCGAAAAACTCATTGACAACGGTCAGTGTGCCGAGGCTGCACTTGAGTATATGTGCGATATGTTTATTACGATGTTTTCTGCCACAGATGACGAGCTGACACAGCAGAGAGCAGCTGATGTTAAGGATTTAAAAACAAGTATGCTAAGCATTTTGCTCGGAGTAAAAGAAGTAAAACTTTCGGCAGCGCCAAAGGGTACGGTAGTTGTCGCAAAAGAACTTACTCCGTCCATGACAGCAGGCATCAATAAAGAAAATATTGTCGGAATTATTACCGAAACAGGCGGCAAAACATCTCATTCGGCTATCCTTGCAAGGGCACTTGAAATTCCCGCCGTGCTAAGCGTAAACGGTGCGGTTTCAAAACTTTCGGCCGGTGCTTATGTAATCGTTGACGGCAGTGAGGGCGTAGTAATTGATGAGCCGGATGACGCTGTTATTCAGGAGTACAATACAAAGAGAATTAATTTTCTTAAAGAGCGCAAAGAACTTGAAAATTTCAGAGGCAAGGCAACTAAAGCTTTAAGCGGTGAGGAATACGAGCTTTTCTGCAATATCGGCAAGCCGGAGGATGCAATAAAGGCAGTTGATGCAGACGGCGAGGGCGTTGGTTTGTTCAGAACTGAATTTTTATTTATGGACAGAACCGCTTTGCCAACCGAGGACGAGCAGTTTGACGCTTACAAAAAGGCAGCGCTTACATTAAAGGGAAAGCCTGTTATTATCAGAACTCTTGACATCGGCGGTGACAAGGAAATTCCTTATCTCGGACTTAAAAAGGAAGAAAATCCTTTCTTGGGTTTCAGAGCAATAAGATATTGCCTAAAGCACAAGGATTTATTTAAAACACAGCTCAGAGCTATTGTAAGAGCAAGTGCATTTGGTGATGTAAGAATTATGTTCCCACTCATTACAGCGGTTGATGAGCTTAGAGAGGGCAAGGCACTTGTAGAAGAGGTTAAGGCTGAGCTTAGAGAGCAGGGAGTAGAGTTCAACGAAAATATCCCTGTCGGCATTATGACAGAAACCTCGGCGGCAGTTATGATTGCTGATATTCTTGCAAAAGAATCCGACTTTTTCAGCATCGGTACAAATGATCTTACGGGTTATACAATGGCTTGCGACAGAGGCAATGACGATGTTGCATATCTGTATTCACCGTTGCAGCCGAGTGTGCTGAGAGGAATTAAGTATATTATTGATTGCGCAAACAAGAATAATATTCCTGTCGGAATGTGTGGCGAGGCAGCAGCCAATCCAATGATGGTGCCGCTATTAATGTCATTCGGACTTACCGAGTTCAGTGTATCCGCACCGTCGGTATTAAAGGTGAGAAAGACTATTTCTACATGGTCAAAGGCAGAGGCAGACAAAGTAGCTGAAAAGGTACTTGCAATGGCCACAGAAAAAGAGATAAGCGATTACCTTAAAACTCTTTTATAATTAATCAGACAACAAGTTTCATAATCAACTCTAAATAATAGTTTGCAAAGGGCAGTGTTCATATGAGCACTGCCCTGAGCCTTTATGTGAAAATAATTTTAACAATAATTTATAAAATTTGGTTCTTTGTCAATAGTTGGAGTTAAGAACATAGTTATTAAGGCTTCCCCTTGAGGGGAAGCCTGTTTAGTTTGTTGAAATTTTTAGGATATCATCATTACCCCAACATTTATCACAGAACCGAAATAAATTAACAGGGATTTTATTTATGCTTTGTAAATGATTATGTTTAGCTTTTTCAATCGGGCAACAATGTGATGAAAAGGCAAGAGTTTCCGTCCCGAAGAAAAAAAGTTTGGTCAACCTTTTCAAAGGTTGTGGGTGTGGGCAACGCCCACAAAACTTTATGCTATCGCAAATTTTTTTGATAGCCAAATGGTTCATTTGGCGACTGAACATAACAGCGAGAGCCTGTAAATTGCAACAGCAAGAAGAAAAAGTTATTTTTATAATTTATGCCGTCATTGCTACACAATGACGGCACATTTTTTTACTTTTTTAAGGATATCGCCTGTTTTTCAAACAAATTCTAACACGCAAACAGCTTTGCTGTTTGCGCCAGAAAATAAGTAATAATAAAACCTTTTTATGGGCTCTGCCCAAACCCGCAACCCTTTAAAAAGGTTGACCTAAATTTTGAATTTATAAAACTAAACTTTGTGCGCTAAACCATTATTTACATCACCATTAAAAAATCAAAAATAATACAACAAAAACGCTCTCAACCAAAGTTGAGAGCGTATATATTCAGCAAATATTAATTACCGAAAAATCAGATTAACTCGATAACAGCCATCTCAGCACCGTCACCACGACGAGGACCGATCTTTGTTACTCTTGTGTAACCGCCGTTTCTGTCAGCATACTTTGGAGCAATCTCAGTAAAGAGCTTTACTGTAACTTCTTCCTTAGTAATGAAACCTAAAACGAGTCTTCTATTGTGAAGGTTATCTTCTTTAGCTGTTGTAATCATCTTCTCTGCCATAGCCTGAACTTCCTTGGCACGAGTAAGAGTTGTTTCGATTTTGCCGTTTTCGAGAAGGAATGTAACCATTGCACGGAGCATAGCTGTTCTCTGAGCAGTTGTTCTTCCTAATTTTCTTGTACCTGGCATTGTGTTCACTCCTTTACCGTTGGGTTTTTAAAGTGTTTATTCGTCTTCCTTCTGAAGACTAAATCCGAGAGAATTGAGTTTCTGGATTACTTCCTCGAGAGATTTTCTGCCGAGGTTTCTTACCTTCATCATATCCTCTTCTGACTTGTTGATCAAATCTTCTACCGTATTAATACCGGCACGCTTTAAGCAGTTGAATGAACGAACCGACAAATCAAGGTCTTCGATAGTCATTTCAAGAATTTTCTCCTTGCCCTTATCGTCTTTCTCAACCATAACCTCTGCGCTTGATGCCTTATCTGAAAGGTTTACAAAGAGGTTTAAATGCTCAGTAAGCACCTTAGCTGCAAGTGATACAGCCTCCTGTGCGTTGATTACACCGTTTGTCCAAACATCAAGTGTGAGTTTGTCATAGTCGGTGATCTGACCTACACGAGTGTTGTCAACTGTGTAGTTTACCTTTAATACGGGAGTATAAATAGAATCAATAGGTAAAACGCCAATAACATTATTGCCGCTAATAAGCTTGTTGCGTTCAGCAGGGATATAACCTCTGCCCTTGTCAATGGTGATTTCCATATTGAGCTTTGCATCCTCACCGAGAGTTGCAATGTGCTGCTCAGGATTGAGAATCTCAACCTCGCTGTCACATTTAATATCTCCGGCAGTTACTACGCAAGGACCCTGTGCTGAGATTTCAACAACCTTTGGGCTTGTTTCGTAAAGCTTTGCAACAACGCTTTTCATATTAAGAACAATTTCCGTAACGTCTTCCTTTACGCCGGGAATAGTTGAAAATTCGTGAAGAACTCCGTCAATCTTGATAGAAGTAACAGCACAGCCTTCAAGAGAAGAAAGCAATACTCTGCGTAAGCTGTTGCCTAATGTATTGCCAAAACCACGCTCGAGCGGCTCAACAACAAATCTGCCGTACTTTCCATCCTCGGTTAATTTCTCGGTGTCAATTCTCGGCTTTTCAATTTCGATCATTCGCGAATCCTCCTAAACATTATGCGGCTGCATAACGCAGCCAATGCGTGTGTAACCTGCCTGTGAAAAAAGGGATTACTTGGAGTACAACTCAACAATAAGGTGAGGAGCTACTTCGTAGTCGATATCCTCAAGACCCGGCAAAGCAACAACCTTTGCTGTGTATTCTTCCTTATTTACCTCAAGCCACTTTGGTGAGAGTCTGCCGCTTGTCTTATCAAGAATTTCTTTAAACTTAACGCTGTTCTTGCTCTTGTCTCTGATTGTGATAACATCGCCAACCTTAACTCTGTAAGATGGGATATCAACTCTCTGACCGTTTACGAGGAAATGACCGTGAGTAACAACCTGTCTTGCATCTCTTCTTGTCTGAGCCATACCCATTCTGAAGATGATGTTGTCAAGTCTTGTTTCAAGACAAACGATGAGGTTAGTACCTGCCTGACCTTCCATCTTAGTAGCAATTTCATAGTAGTGATAGAACTGCTTCTCAAGAACGCCGTAGATAAACTTTAACTTCTGCTTCTCTTTAAGCTGTAAGCCGTATTCTGAAACCTTCCTTCTACCATTTGCATTTGGCTTTCTGAAAGATTCCTTGTTTATGCCTACAACAGTAGGGCTAATGCCCAGGTATCTGCATCTTTTTAAGATAGGATCTCTGTTTACTGCCATTTTATTTTCACTCCAATAGAATATTTTAAATACTATACACGTCTTCTCTTAGGAGGACGGCATCCATTGTGAGGAATTGGAGTTACATCCTTAATCATAGTAACTTCAAGACCTGCTGACTGTAAAGCTCTGATTGCAGCTTCACGGCCCTGTCCCGGACCTTTAACATATACTTCAACGGACTTCATACCGTGTTCCATTGCAGCCTTTGCAGCTGTTTCTGCTGCTGACTGTGCGGCAAACGGAGTAGACTTCTTAGAGCCTCTGAAACCGAGTTCACCGGCACTTGCCCAAGATACAGCGTTGCCCTGTGTATCAGAAATAGTAACAATTGTGTTGTTAAAAGTTGACTGAATATGTGCTGCGCCTTTTTCAATATTTTTGCGTTCACGGCGACGGCGAATAACTTTCTTACCACCCTTTGGTGCTGCCATAATCCATTGCCCTCCTTACTTCTTCTTGTTAGCCATGGTTTTGCGTGGGCCCTTACGAGTACGAGCGTTTGTCTTTGAACGCTGACCTCTTACCGGAAGACCTTTTCTGTGACGAACGCCACGGTAACAACCAATATCAATAAGTCTTTTTATATCATAAGCTATGTCACGGCGAAGGTCACCTTCAACACGACAATGATGCTCAATATATTCTCTGAGCTTTGATACATCTTCTTCTGTCAAATCTCTGACACGAGTGTCAGGATTTACACCTGTTGCAGCAATAATGTCGCCTGCAGTTTTACGGCCGATACCGTAGATATAAGTTAAACCGATTTCAACTCTTTTATCTCTTGGTAAGTCAACACCTGCTATACGAGCCATTCAGTTGCACCTCCATTAAAAATCAATAAATTAAATTAGTAGTTTGTGTTTTAATGTTGTTAAGGTAATTAACCCTGACGCTGTTTGTGCTTAGGGTTTTCGCAAATAACTAAAATCTTACCTTTTCTTTTGATTACTTTGCACTTATCGCACATTTTCTTTACTGAAGGTCTGACTTTCATTAGTTAATCATTCCTTTCTAAAAAGTCGTATTGCCCCGGCTTATTTAGAACGCCAGGTAATTCTTCCTCTTGTCAGGTCATACGGTGACATTTCCACCGTTACCTTGTCGCCCGGCAAAATGCGGATAAAATTCATACGCAATTTACCTGAAATAACAGCTAAGATCACGTGACCGTTAGGCAGCTCAACCTTAAACTGTGCGTTAGGGAGAGCCTCCCTTACAATACCCTCGATTTCAATTACATCCTGTTTGGACATATCTTAAACCTCCGTTAGTCGTTTTTTAAATCACTTAAAATTCGTTTTATCTGCGGATTGGTTTCTGCTGAACCTGTATAAACTACAGTTGTAGCCGCAAGATGAAGTAAATTTTTCTTCTTCGGTTTTTCAAGCTTACGAGTTTTACCGTCTGCTATAAACGCAAAATGACCCTCAACCGAGAGTACAAGGAAAAATTTACCTTTGTCACGCCCTGACTTTGCTCTGACTATGCTACCCTTTTGAATGTTCATAAATCACCTTTAATCACAAAGAGTCATAATCTTAGGACCGTCAGGAGTAATTGCTACTGTATGTTCAAAATGTGCGGCAAGCTTACCGTCAACCGTAACGGTAGTCCACTCATCATCAAGAACACGCACCTCATAGGAGCCCTGAGTTACCATAGGTTCAATAGCGATTGTCATACCCGGCAACAGTCTTACGCCTCTGCCCGGTGTGCCGTAATTGGGGATACTTGGGTCTTCGTGTAATTTCGCACCTACGCCGTGGCCGACAAAATCTCGTACCACCGAGTAACTGCGAGCTTCGACATACTTCTGAACAGCGCTGCCTATATCGCCTACACGATTTCCGGCAACAGCCATTTTAATTCCCTCAAAAAGGCCTTCTTTAGTTGCGTCAAGCAAACGCTGAGCTTCGTCACTGATTTTACCGCAGGCAAACGTATAGGCATTATCGCCGTGAAAGCCTTCGTAAAATGCGCCGACATCAACGCTTACAATGTCGCCCTCTTTAAGAATCTGTTTTTTACTCGGTATGCCATGGATAACCACATTATTTACGGAAATGCAAGCACTTGCAGGAAAACCGCCATAACCGAGAAACGAGGGTGTAGCACCCTGTTTCTCGATATATTTGCGAACAATAGTATCAATTTCGTAAGTGGTGATACCAGGCTTTACAGCCTCACCTGCAACACGGAGTGCCTCCGCTGATATTCTGCATGCATCTTTCATTTTAGAAAGTTCCCGTGCTGTTTTTACAATAACCATACTTAAGCCTCGATTGCTTCTAAGATAAGCTTTGTAGTAGAAACTACATCGTCTTTACCCTCTACATTAATGAGCTTGCCCTGCTTCTCGTAATAAGCTGCGAGAGGCTCAGTCTCTTTGTGATATACAGCAAGACGAGCAAGTACAGTATCTGGGTGGTCATCCTTGCGCTGAACAAGGGTGCCGTTACAATCGTCGCATACGCCCTCAACCTTTGGTGGAAGGTTTGTAAGATGATAAGGCTTGCCACAATTTTCACATACACGGCGTCCGGACATACGCTTGATAATTCTTTCGTCGGCAACATCAATGTTGATAACATACTGAATTTCAACGCCCATCTTATCCAGAGCCTCAGCCTGAGGAATAGTTCTTGGGAAACCGTCAAGGATAAAGCCCTTAGAGCAGTCATCCTGTGAAAGTCTTTCTTTTACGATGCCGATAACAACCTCGTCAGGAACGAGCTTGCCTTCGTCCATAAAAGACTTAGCCTTCAAACCCATCTCAGTGCCGTTTTTCAGCGCCTCACGGATCATATTTCCGGTTGAAATAGTGGGAATTCCAAAATGCTCACAAAGTACAGCAGCCTGAGTGCCTTTACCTGCACCCGGAGCACCTAACATAATAATGTTCATTTTATTATACTCCTTTTCTTTCAATATGTCAAGAAATTAGTCAAGAAAACCTTTATAATGTCTCATCATCATCTGTGACTCGAGCTGCTTAACTGTTTCAAGTGCAACACCTACGAGAATGATGATTGAGGTACCACCGATAGCCATACGACCCATACCTGTTGCAGAACCGTAAACACTTGGAACAAGTGCGATTACTGCGAGGAAGAGAGCGCCGATAAGAGTGATTCTTGAAAGAATGTTTCTTATATAGTCAGCTGTCGGAGCACCCGGACGTATACCGGGGATAGTACCGTTGTTTGACTTAAGGTTGTTTGCCATTTCAATCGGATTGTACTGAATAGTAGTATAGAAATAAGCGAACATTATAATTAAGATAAAGTACAATACATTGTAAAGCCAACCGCTTGTATCAAATGCATTGAAGAAAGCACCCCAGAAACCGTCTTTAACCTTTAAGAAAAGATTAATAGTACCCGGGATAGAAAGAATTGAGCTTGCAAAGATGATTGGAAGTACGCCGCCGAGAGCAACCTTGATTGGAAGGTGACTTGACTGACCGCCATACATCTTTCTGCCAACAACTCTCTTTGCATACTGAATCGGAATTCTTCTTTCGCTGTCCTGCATAAATGTGATAATCCATACAATAGCAACAAAGATAACGATCCAGAGAGGAACGAGGAAGTAGAACTGAGTAGAACCCTTGCCTGCAAGTTCCCAGAACTGACCAAGCATACTTAATGTGTATGGGAGCTGAGCAACGATACCGGCGAAAAGGAGAATTGAAATACCGTTTCCGATACCGTTTGAGTTGATCTGCTCACCGAGCCACATCATAAGTGCTGTGCCGGCTGTGAATACGAGAATAATTACAATAGCAGAGAACCAGAGTGAGAAACCATCTCTGTAAACAGTTACGCCTGAATTATGGAGATAGAACCAATAAGCAAAGCCCTGAATAAGACCAAGACCAACTGTTACATAACGAGTGATTGTACCAATCTTTCTTCTGCCTGCCTCTCCCTCTTTTGCCATTCTCTCAAGAGGAGGAATTGCAACAGTGAGGAGCTGCATAATAATTGAGCTGTTGATGTAAGGTGTAACGCCCATTGCAAAAAGTGTTGCATTTGCAAAAGCGCCGCCTGACAATGTATTAAGATATGCAAGCATTGTATTGCCCTCGTTCATACCGTTCATGGCATCGGCGAGAGCCTTCATATCCAGAAACGGAACAGGAATAACTGAACCGATTCTGAATACGATGATAATCATAAGTGTAAATAAAAGTTTCTTACGAAGGTCAGGTATTGACCAGGCATTTCTAATTGTTTTTAACAATTATACCACCTCTGCCTTTCCGCCTGCTGCCTCAATGGCTGCTTTAGCAGATTCGGAGAAAGCAGATACCTTTACTGTAAGCTTTTTATCAATTTTACCGTTGCCGAGAACCTTAACAGCGTCAAAGCCGTTCTTAAGAACGCCTGCGTTTACAAGAGCCTCAGTATCAACAGTTGCACCATCTTCAAACTTTCTGTTTAAAGTGCTAAGGTTGATAGCAACAACATTCTTAGCGAAAATGTTATTGAAACCTCTCTTTGGAACTCTACGCTGAAGTGGCATCTGGCCGCCTTCAAAGCCCGGGCGAACGCCGCCGCCTGAACGAGCCTTCTGGCCCTTGTGTCCCTTGCCGGCTGTTTTACCCCAACCTGAACCGTGACCTCTGCCAATTCTCTTTGAGTCCTTCTTTGAGCCCTCAACCGGTGAAAGTTCATGTAACTTCATAAGTACGCACCTCCTTGCTTATGCTTCGATAACCTCTACGAGGTGGATAATCTTTGCTACCTTGCCTTTTGTCTGAGCGTTATCAGGCTGAGTTGTTACATCGCCGATTTTCTTCAGACCTAAAGCCTGGGCGGTTGCAATCTGTGGTTTTGTACAGCCGATGAGGCTCTTTACTAACTTAATTGTCATAGTTTACAACCTCCCTCTTATACGATTTCCTTAACAGATTTACCACGAACTGCGGCAACTTCTTCAGCAGTTCTGAGAGCTGCAAGACCTGCAAGTGTTGCTCTAACAACATTGCATGGGTTGTTTGAACGAAGAGCCTTTGTTCTGATATCCTTAATACCAACTGCCTCGATTACGGCACGAACCGGGCCGCCTGCGATAACACCGGTACCGGGAGCAGCAGGTTTCATAAGAACTCTGCCTGCACCAAACTCACCAACGATTTCGTGAGGGATTGTTGTACCTCTAAGTGAAACCTTCATAAGGTTTTTCTTTGCATCCTCAATGCCCTTACGGATAGCATCAGGAACCTCACCAGCCTTGCCGATACCAAAGCCTACTACGCCGTTACCATCGCCTAC
Source organism: Eubacterium sp. OM08-24 (assembly GCF_003438075.1). GTDB lineage: Bacteria > Bacillota > Clostridia > Oscillospirales > Acutalibacteraceae > Ruminococcoides. Next base: position 142,920 of record NZ_QSTA01000002.1, read on the forward strand.
AACTACGAGAGCTGCAAACTTAAAAATACGACCGCCTTTAACCGTTTTTGATACACGGTTGATAGTAACTACTCTTTCTTTTAATTCGCCTGTTACTTCTACTGTTTTAGCCAAAGTTATTCCTCCTATCCTTAGAAATTGAGTCCGCCCTCACGAGCGCCTTCGGCCAATTCCTTAACACGGCCGTGATAAATGTTACCGCCTCTGTCAAATACAACATCAACGATATTCTTCTCAGCTGCACGCTGTGCAATAAGCTTGCCTACTGCCTTAGCTGCTTCTTTGTTTCCGCCATTGCCTTCAATGCTCTTGTCAAGGCTTGAAGCCTGAGCAAGTGTAACACCAGCTACGTCATCAATAAGCTGAGCGTAGATGTTGTTTGTGGAGCGGAATACGCATAAACGTGGACACTGAGCAGTACCGCTGATCTTGCTGCGGATTCTCTTATGACGCTTAATGCGTGCTTTTTTTGTTTCAGGTCTGCTTACCATAGTCATTCACTCCTTAATTATTTACCCTTACCTGCTTTACCTTCCTTGCGGCGGATAACTTCATAATCGTACTTAATACCCTTGCCCTTATATGGCTCCGGTGGACGCTTTTCTCTAACCTCGGCAGCAAACTGACCAACCTTTTGCTTGTCAATGCCTGTGATTATGATTTTGTTTGGATCAGGAACTTCAATCTTGATGTCGTCTGTATCCTCTACGATAACCTGGTGTGAATAACCAAGGTTCATAACGCACTTGTTACCCTGCTTCTGAACACGGTAACCAACGCCGTTTACCTCAAGAGTCTTCTTGTAGCCCTCTGTAACACCTACAACCATATTGTGAATAAGTGTTCTTGTAAGGCCGTGAAGTGAACGGTTTTCTTTTGCGTCGTCAGGACGAGTAACCTCGATTACATCGCCCTTAACTTCTACTGTCATAGCCGGGTTGTACTTGAAATCAAGTGAACCCTTTGGTCCCTTTACAGTGATAACGCCGTCAGCAATTGAAGCTGTAACACCGGCGGGAATATTTATAGGTTTTCTTCCAATTCGAGACATTTATCGTACCTCCTTACCAAATGTAAGCAAGAACTTCGCCGCCAACATGTTCAGCACGAGCCTGACGGTCTGTCATTACGCCCTTTGAAGTTGAAATGATGGCAATACCGAGGCCCTTCATAACCTTTGGCATATCTTCTACATTGCTGTAAATGCGTAAACCTGGCTTTGATACACGACGAAGACCTGTGATAACAGGAGTCTTGCCGTCAACGTATTTAAGAGTAACCTTAATAACGCCCTGCTTACCATCTTCTATAACTGTGAAATTCTTGATGTAACCCTCGTCAAGAAGAATCTGACAGATTGACTTCTTAAGGTTTGAAGAAGGAATTTCAACAGTATCGTGCTTTGCTGAGTTAGCGTTACGGATTCTTGTAAGTAAATCAGCAATTGTATCTGTAATCTGCATTAGATGTTACCTCCCTTGTCCTTACCAGCTTGCTTTCTTTACACCCGGAATTTCGCCCTTGTAAGCGAGCTCACGGAAGCAAATACGGCAAATACCAAACTTACGGAGGTAGGCGTGTGGTCTACCACAGATGTTACATCTTGTGTACTCTCTTGTAGAGAACTTCTGCTCTCTCTGCTGCTTAACTTTCATTGAAGTCTTAGCCACAACAATCCCTCCTTACTTTGAAAACGGTGCGCCCATAAGTGTTAAAAGCTCACGAGCCTCTTCGTCTGTTGTTGCAGTGGTAACGAAACAAATGTCCATACCACGAACCTTGTCAACCTTATCATACTCAATTTCAGGGAAAATGAGCTGCTCTTTAAGACCCATATTGTAGTTGCCTCTGCCGTCGAAAGAGTTAGGGTTAATACCTCTGAAGTCTCTTACTCGTGGAAGTGCTACATTGAAAAGTCTGTCGAGGAACTCATACATTCTCTCGCCTCTAAGTGTTACCTTACAGCCGATTGGCATACCCTCTCTGAGCTTAAAGTTAGCAACTGACTTTCTTGCACGGCAAACAAGTGCCTTCTGACCTGTGATAATACCAAGGTCCTTAGAAATAGCGTCGATAACCTTTGAATTTTCTCTTGCCTCGCCTGCGCCAACATTGATAACAATCTTGTCAAGCTTTGGAATCTGCATTGTGCTCTTATAGGAGAACTTGTTCATAAGAGCAGGTGCAACTTCTTTTGAATAATATTCTTTAAGTCTTGCCATATCTTATATCCTCCTTAAAGTGCTTCGCCACATTTAGCGCATACACGGCCCTTAGAACCGTCTTCGTAAATCTTGTGAGCAACTCTTGTCTGCTTCTTGCAACGAGGGCAAACGATCTGTACCTTAGATGCGTACATAGCGCCTTCAGCCTTAACGATGCCACCCTGCTCGCCCATTTTTCTTGGCTTAACATGCTTAGAAACCATGTTTACCTTCTCAACAATTACCTTGCCTTCTTTTGGGCTGACAGCAAGAACCTGGCCCTGCTTGCCCTTATCCTTACCGCTGATAACGATAACGGTGTCGCCTGTTTTTACATGAACTTTACTCATATTGTGACACCTCCAATTAAAGTACTTCAGGAGCAAGTGATAAGATCTTCATATAATCCTTATCACGAAGCTCTCTTGCTACTGGTCCGAAGATACGAGTACCCTTAGGGTTCTTATCTTCCTTAATAATAACAGCTGCATTCTCGTCAAAACGGATATAAGTACCGTCCTCACGTCTTACGCCCTTTGCAGAACGAACTACGACAGCCTTAACAACGTCGCCTTTTTTAACAACACCGCCGGGTGCTGCTTTTTTAACTGAAGCAACGATTACATCGCCAATGTTGGCATATCTTCTTCTGGTACCGCCGAGTACACGAATGCACATAAGTTCTTTTGCACCTGTATTATCGGCAACCTTGAGAAGTGTCTGCTGTTGAATCACAGTGTATTCCTCCTTTTCTCAAAAGCCGCAACTTATTTTGCTTTCTCAATAATCTCGACGAGTCTCCATCTTTTATCTTTAGAAAGAGGACGGGTCTCCATAATCTTTACACGGTCGCCAATGCCACACTCGTTGTTCTCGTCATGTGCCTTGAAACGAACTGTACGCTTAACAATTTTGTTATAAAGCTTATGCTTTACGCTGTCCTCGACTGCTACAACAATAGTCTTGTCCATCTTGTTGCTTACAACCTTACCGACAACAACTTTTCTCATATTTCTCTCACTCACTGTTAAGTCCTCCTCTCTTAAGCCTCAGCGCCATTGAGTTCACGCATACGAAGAATTGTAGAAACTCTTGCGATGTCTTTCTTTACGGCGCCGATTCTGGATGAGTTTTCGAGCTGATTAACAGCAAGCTGGAAACGAAGGTTAAATAACTCTTCCTTGAGGTCTGCGAGCTTTAACTCGAGCTCTTCGACAGACATTTCTCTAATTTCTGATGCTTTCATTACTGCTCACCCTCCTCTTTTTTAACAAACTTGCACTTAATTGGAAGCTTATTTGCAGCAAGGCGAAGAGCCTCTCTTGCAGTAGCTTCATCTACACCGCCGAGTTCAAACATAACTCTGCCCGGCTTAACAACGGCTACCCAATACTCAGGTGAACCTTTACCTGAACCCATTCGAGTTTCTGCAGGCTTTGCAGTAACAGGCTTGTCAGGGAAAATTTTGATCCATACTTTACCGAATCTCTTGCAGTAACGAGTCATAGCGACACGGGCAGCCTCGATCTGGTTTGAAGTGATCCATGCAGGCTCTGTTGCCTGAAGACCGAACTCACCGTAAGTAACCTTGTTACCACGAAGAGCCTTACCTGTCATACGACCTCTGTGTACTCTTCTGTACTTAACTCTCTTTGGTAATAACATTACTTTCTGCCTCCTTCTCTGCGTGGCTTTCTTGACTTAACTTCGTTTAAAACCTCGCCTTTGTAGAGCCATACCTTAACGCCAACCTTACCGTAAGTAGTGTTAGCCTCGGCAAAGCCGTAGTCGATGTCAGCACGAAGTGTCTGAAGCGGAATAGTACCCTCGTGGTACTGCTCTGAACGAGCGATTTCAGCGCCGCCAAGACGACCTGAACACATAATCTTAATACCCTTAGCGCCACGACGCATTGCGTTACCAATTGACTGCTTCATAGCACGACGGAATGAAATTCTCTTTTCGAGCTGCTGAGCAACATTTTCAGCAACAAGCTGAGCGTCAAGCTCAGGAGCTTTTACTTCTACAATATTGATAGCAACAGGCTTCTTAAGCATAGCCTCGCACTGAGCCTTGAGCTTTTCAATCTCAGCGCCGCCCTTACCGATAACAAGGCCCGGTTTAGCACAGTGAATGCTAATCTTAACCTTTTTGCCGTCACGCTCAATTTCAATTTTTGAAATACCGAAGTTGTAGAGCTGAGCCTTGAGTGTTTTACGGAGGTTATAATCCTCAACGAGTGTTGCACCAAAGTTCTTCTTGTCTGCAAACCAACGGGAATCCCAATCTTTAATTACACCGACACGCAAACCGTGCGGATTAACTTTCTGACCCATATTTAAACCTCCCCTTAGTCTTCTTTTTCCTTGAGGACAAGGCTGATGTGAGATGTTCTCTTGTTAATTCTGAACGCTCTGCCCTGTGCTCTTGGACGAATTCTTTTAAGGATGGGGCCTGCTGTTGCGTTGCATTCTGCAACATACAGTCTTGATACATCCATATCATGATTATTCTCAGCGTTAGCCATAGCTGAATGGAGCAACTTTAAAAGTGGCTCGCTAGCGGCCTTAGGAGTGTGCTTGAGAACAGCTTCCGCATATTTAGCGTCTTTACCTCTGATAAGGTCAAGAACAACGCCTACCTTGCGGGGTGAGATACGAACAAATTTTGCAATTGCTTTAGCTTCCATCTGCAATACTCTCCTTCCGCTTACTTAGATGTCTTAGATCCAGCGTGACCCTTAAATGTTCTGGTAGGAGCAAACTCACCGAGCTTGTGACCAACCATATCTTCTGTAACATATACAGGAACATGCTTACGACCGTCGTGAACTGCGAATGTGTGACCAACGAACTCAGGGAAAATTGTTGAGCTTCTTGACCAAGTCTTAAGAATTCTCTTTTCGCCTTTTTCGTTCATCTCCTGAACCCTTTTAAGCAATACAGGCTGAACAAAAGGGCCCTTTTTAGTACTTCTACTCATAATTTAAGCTCCTTTCTCTGCCTTACTTACCGTTTCTTCTGCGAACGATAAGCTTGTCGCTGCTCTTGTTGTTCTTACGAGTCTTGTAACCGAGTGCCGGCTTACCCCAAGGAGTAACAGGTCCCGGACGACCAACCGGAGATTTACCTTCACCACCACCGTGTGGATGGTCATTAGGGTTCATTACAGAACCACGAACAGTAGGTCTCCAACCCATGTTTCTCTTACGACCGGCCTTACCGATCTTAACATTCTCGTGATCAACATTACCTACCTGGCCGATTGTAGCCATGCAGCTTTCAGGAACGTTTCTGAGCTCGCCTGAAGGAAGTCTTAAAAGTGCAAGACCGTTTTCCTTAGCCATGAGCTGTGCCATATTACCTGCTGAACGAGCAAGCTGAGCACCTCTGCCCGGATAAAGCTCTACGTTATGAATGAATGTACCAACAGGAATAGCAGTAAGCGGTAATGCGTTACCCGGCTTAATGTCTGCGTTCTCACCTGCTGTTACTTTATCGCCTACCTTAAGTCCTTCCGGAGCAATAATGTAAGCCTTGTCACCGTCAGTATACTCAATAAGAGCGATGAATGCTGAACGGTTTGGATCGTACTCAAGTGTTTTAACTGTGCCTTCTACATCAAATTTCTGACGCTTGAAGTCAATGATACGATACTTTCTACGGTTACCGCCGCCTCTGTGACGAACAGTAATTCTGCCGTAGCTGTTACGACCTGACTTTTTGTTTAAAGGAGCGAGTAAGCTCTTTTCAGGTGCAACCTTTGAAAGAACAGAATAATCTGTAACCGACATATTTCTTCTGGAGTTAATGGTCGGCTTAAATACTTTAATTGCCATTTGGTTTCACTCTCCTCATGATGGCTTTGCGGGAAAATGGCTCTTTCCCATACATTCTGCCTGAATAATTTTTCAGGCTTACATCATGCCTTCAAAAAATTCGATAGGCTTGCTGTTTTCTTTAAGTGTTACGATTGCTTTCTTCCAGCTCTTTGTGTAACCGCCGTTGTTTCTGCCCTGACGGCGGAACTTACCACGAACGCTTACTGTATTAACCTTAGCAACCTCAACCTTGAAAAGCTCTTCGCAAGCTTTTGCGATTTCAATCTTGTTAGCCGATTTAGCAACTTCAAAGGTATATACCTTGTTTAAAACACCTGACATACTCTTCTCTGTAATAATCGGACGAATTACGATATCCTGAGCAATCATGCATATACCTCCTCAATCTTGCTTACAGCATCCTTAGCGATTACGAGTGTGCCTGCATTAAGAATATCGTAAACATTAAGTGTGTTTACCTGTGCAGTCTTAACACCAGGAATATTAGATGCTGACTTTACGATCATGCTGTTATTCTCCGGAAGAACGATGAGAGCTTTCTTCTCTGCACCGATAGCCTCGAGCATAGCAGCGATTTTCTTTGTTTTGTACTCAGTCATTGCGATTGAATCAACAATGATGATTTCCTTATCCATAGCCTTAGCTGAGAAAGCTGACTTCATAGCAAGTCTTCTTACTTTCTTGTTTACAGTAAATCTGTAACTTCTTGGCTTTGGAGCAAATACGATACCACCGTGTGTCCACTGTGGTGAACGAGTTGAACCCTGTCTTGCACGGCCTGTACCCTTCTGTCTCCATGGCTTTCTGCCGCCACCTGAAACCTCAGCTCTTGTAAGAGCAGACTGTGTGCCGTGACGCTGGTTTGCGAGATAGTTTACAACCATCTGATGCATAACAGCTGTGTTTGGCTCAATACCGAATACGGACTCGCTAAGGTCGATAGAACCAACCTGCTTGCCTTCCATATCTACTACTGCAAAATTAGGCATTTATAATCCCCCTTCCTTAAGCCTTTACGGAATCTTTGATTACAACGATTCCCTTGTTTGGGCCTGGAACAGCACCCTTGATAGCGATAAGGTTGTTTTCAGCGTCAACCTTAACAACTGTGAGGTTCTGTACTGTTACCTGCTCAGCGCCGAGATGGCCTGCCATTCTCTTGCCCTTCCATACTCTTGAAGGAGATGAACAAGCGCCGATTGAACCGCCGTGACGAACGCAAGGACCTGTACCGTGTGTTTCCTTAAGACGCTGGAAGTTCCAACGCTTAATAACGCCTGCTGTACCCTTACCTTTGCTCTTGCCGGTAACATCGATCTTGTCACCAGGGGTGAATACGTCTGCCTTTACGAGATCGCCTACATTGTAAGCGTCTGTGTCAGCAAAACGGAATTCTTTAAGAGTTTTCTTTGGTGCTACACCGTTCTTGTCAAAAAAGCCCTTCATTGGCTTTGTAACCTTATGTGGTTTCAAGTCGCCATAACCGAGCTGAACTGATGCGTAGCCGTCGTTTTCAACTGTTTTCTTAGCTGTAACCACACATGGGCCTGCTTCGATAACAGTTACGGGAACGAATACTCCCTTTTCATCGAAAATCTGTGTCATACCGATTTTCTTGCCGATGATTGCTTTCTGCATAAAATGTATCCTCCTTGTTAGGTTATTGGTTGGTTTTCACCAACTTGACCCTGTCTGCTTGTAGGTTGGTACGGATTATAATTTAATCTCGATATCAACGCCGGCAGGGAGCTCTAAGCTCATAAGAGCTTCGACTGTCTTGTTTGACGGTCTTAAGATGTCGATAAGACGCTTGTGAGTTCTCATCTCAAACTGCTCACGGCTGTCCTTATACTTATGAACAGCACGAAGAATTGTAACAACCTGCTTCTCTGTTGGAAGTGGAACAGGACCTGAAACTCTGGCACCTGTACGCTTTGCTGTTGCAACGATTCTCTCAGCTGACTGATCAACGAGCTGATGATCGTAACCCTTTAATCTTATTCTAATCTTTTCCTTGACTGCCATTATCGTCGCCTCCTTGAAAATTTTGCCGAGCCGTTTTACCGACTCTTCGTTAGTTGGCGGGCGTTCGCTTTAGAACTTTTTTTAATAACACAGCCGGGTGTTTCACCACCCTGCATTAAAAAACCCGTTTAACTATTCAGTTAACCGGGACGTTCTGAAAGCGTTTTGAACATAGTTACAGACACAGCAACCCCTATGCCAAAGTATGTTCAGTGTTTCATTGTAAATCGCCCGGTTTAAAATCGGACATACTCCACGGAAAAACCGGCCTGTTTCAGCCGCAACCTCCCGCTTCATCGCATATCTATATTGCAGTCACGCAAGCATTATTATACAATATGTTCCCCTTTTTTTCAAGTATTTCGCAAATATAGTGTTAGAGAACTTTTGAGAATTTTAAACCGAGTTTTTGTGCAATTTGACATTATTGTCAAATCACTCTTAAACATATATAATTATACCTATATAGAGTTTTGGAGTTGATTTTTGTGAAACACATTTATTACGGTGACGGCAAGGGCAAAACCACAGCCGCAATCGGTCTTGCTGTAAGAGCGGCAGGCAGTAAAATGAAAGTGCTGTTTGTGCAGTTTTTAAAAACTGAATTTTCGGGAGAAAGGCATATACTGAGCCATACCGAAAATGTTACTCTTACATTCTGTCCGCTTGAGCTGAAATTCACCTTTGAGATGGACGATAAAGAAAAGGCACAGGCGGCAAAGATATTCAAGGGCATTTTTGACAGTGCCGTTACAACAGCGCTCACAGAAAAATACGATATGGTTGTGCTTGACGAAGTGTTTGAGGCAATCAATGCCCATATGCTTTCCGAGAGCGAGGTTTACGAGTTTATTACAAATGCGCCGTCAAGTATGGAAATTGTTATGACGGGACACAATCCGCCAAAGAAATTTATGGACTGCGCCGATTATATTACGGAATTTAAGAAAATCAAGCATCCCTATGACAAAGGCATTACAGGCAGAATAGGAATTGAATTTTAAAGAACAGCTTAGGCTGTTCTTTTTTTCGGTTTTTTGTAGGCAGTCGGTGTAAATAACGGTTTAACAGATTATATGTCGGGCAACAAAGTACGGCAAAAAAATGTTTCCGTCCCGAAGTTAAAAGTTTGGTCAAACTTTTCAAAGGTTGTGGGCATTACCCACAAAACTTTATGCTATCGCAAATTTTGACAGCCAAACGCCTTACTGTTTGGCTGTTTGAACATAACGGCGAATACCTTTAAATGCAAAAGCAAAATTAAATGCGAAAACAAAATAAAAAAGGAAAGCCACGCTACTAAACTACTAATTTCCCGCTTTTCAATGGCAAATCAGCAGCACACGCAAACTTTTGCATCCTTTAGAGTACATTTTCTCTAAGACTACTCAAGTGCGACTTTCTCACTCTCTGCCACTCATTAGTCTTTACTTTTGTTATATCTTAAAACCTTGATTAGTCTAAAGTTTGTTCTTTTTATGATGTAATTGCAACTGTTTGCTTTTATTAAAAATCAGTAAAAATCAGTGCATTTTTATTATTTTATGGGCTCTGCCCAAACCCGCAACCCTTTAAAAAGGGTTGACCTAAATTTTGAATTTATTAAACTAAACTTTGTGTGTTAAACCACACTTCTTACTATTAACACAACATTTCACAAGAAAAAACCGCCCGACAATTTTTGTCGAGCGGTAAATACAAATCTATTTGATTTTAAATTACTTATCCTGAGCCGCTGCCTTGATTTTCTTTGCAAGGTGCGGAGCGGTAAGCTCAAACTTATCGAGAAGTTCAAGTGCAGGACCGCTGTAACCAAAGCAATCGTTTACACCAACCTTAGTAACCTTTACAGGGCACTCTTCACTGACAACTGAACATACAGCGTCACCAAGACCACCGATTACATTGTGCTCTTCAATAGTGATAATTCTGCCTGTTTCCTTTGCTGCCTTAACGATGATTTCTCTGTCGATAGGCTTGATTGTGTGAATATTAATAAGGCGAGCGTTAATGCCCTCTTCCTTAAGCTGCTTACAAGCCTTAAGAGCCTCATTTACACAAAGACCTGTTGCAATAACTGCCACATCGTCACCGTCAAGGAGTGTAATACCCTTGCCAAGTTCAAATGTATAAGTTTCAGGGTCGTTAAAGCTCTCAATAGCAAGTCTGCCAAGACGGATATATACAGGACCGTCGTACTCGATAGCTGCCTTTGTTGCAGCCACCATCTCGTAGTGGTCGGCAGGGTTGATAACTACCATACCCGGAATTGTACGCATAATACCGATATCCTCAAGGCACTGATGAGTTGCGCCGTCTTCACCTGTAGAAATACCTGCGTGGCTGCCTGCAATCTTAACATTAAGGTGCGGATAAGCAACCGAGTTTCTGATCTGCTCAAATGCTCTGCCTGTTGCAAACATTGCAAAAGATGCGGCTACCGGAATTTTGCCTGCTGCTGCAAGACCTGCTGCAACACCTACCATATTGCCCTCGGCAATACCGCAATCAAAAAATCTTTCAGGAAATTCCTTTTTAAAAATACTTGTCTTTGTTGCTGCTGCAAGGTCAGCGTCAAAAACAACGATGTCTTCGTTAGTTTTAGCAAGCTCGCAAAGTGCCATACCAAAGCTCTCACGAGTAGCAATTTTCTTTGATTCAGCCATTAGCAGTTGCCCTCCAATCTGTCAATTTCAGCCTGAAGCTCGGCTGTAGCCTGATCGTACTGCTCTTTGTTAGGAGCTGTGCCGTGCCAGCCAACCTGATTTTCCATAAATGAAACGCCCTTGCCCTTTACTGTTTTTGCAAGGATAGCAACAGGCTTGCCCTTAACTTCTCTTGCCTTGTTAAGTGCGTCCTCAATCTGATTGAAGTCATGACCGTCTATCTTAAACACTTCAAAACCAAAACTCTCAAACTTTTTGTCTAGCGGCTCAATGCCTGCAACCTCGTCAACTGTACCGTCAATCTGTAAACCGTTCTGGTCAACGAAAATCACAAGATTGTCAAGCTTATTGTGAGCGGCAAACATAGCAGCCTCCCATACCTGACCTTCTTCAACCTCGCCGTCACCGAGTACAGAATATACACGATAGCTCTTGTTGCTGATTTTTGCAGAAAGTGCCATACCGCAGGCTGCTGAAATACCCTGTCCGAGTGAGCCTGTGCTCATATCAATACCGGGTGTACCCTTCATATCAGGGTGACCCTGAAGCATTGCGCCTACATGACGGAGCTTTGTAAGCTCGTCCCACTCAAAATAGCCCTTAAGTGCAAGAACTGCATAAAGGCTTGGGCAACAGTGACCCTTTGAAAGAACAAAACGATCTCTGTCCTCCCACTTAGGATTCTTAGGGTCAACATTCATTTCCTTAAAGTAGAGATATGTGAAAATATCCGCTGCCGAAAGGCTACCGCCCGGATGTCCCGACTTAGCACAAAAAGTGCCGAGAATTGCTCCCATTCTTGCCTTTGTTGCAAGAATTTGGAGCTGCTTGATTTCTGAACTGTCCATTCCATTATCCTCCTGATTAACCTTAAATAGAAGTAATCAATTTCATATACATAGTAACATAATTGAAATAAATTATTTTTCGTTATTAGAATTAAGAACTATTTTACTGAATTTAGTTGCGAGTTTTTGGCTTTCGTTTTAAAATTCTGTTAATTTGCAAAATAATTGTAAGCATTTTGTGCAATGCTTTTTAAAAATTAAAGCACAAATTATAGCTTTTGCCGCTCGGTAGCTTGAATATTTTTCTTTGTTGTATTATAATATAATGTGGTTTATAGTTAATTTTTATAAGTTTACTTTTTGCAATTTTTAAAAAGGTTCAACAAATGTCTTAAATAACAAAATGATCATCGGAGGTGAATCTATGGCTGATATAAAATTATTTTCTTTAAAAGGTCAAGTTAAGGAGCTTAATTCTAATCAAGTACCTCTTGAAAAAGAATTACAACAATTACTTGAACAAAACATGTCTACCTTTTTTGGCGTTACTTTTCTTAAATCAGAGTACCGTATAACTAATGGTCGTATGGATAGCATTGGAATTGATGAAAATAATTGTCCTGTTATTTTTGAATATAAGCGTAGTGTAAACGAAAATGTAATAAATCAAGGACTATTCTATCTTGATTGGTTGCTTGACCATAAAGCAGATTTTAAACTTCTAGTTATGGATACACTCGGAAGTGAGCAGGCAGATAAAATTGATTGGAGTATGCCTTGTGTTATATGCGTAGCAAATGATTTTACGAAATTTGATGAACACGCAGTCAATCAAATGCAAAGGAACATTAAGCTAGTGAAATATAAAAAATTTGGAAATGACTTGATTTCTCTAGAATATCTTAATGCTCCTCAGGTACAGCCAATAGAATTTGATGATGGTTTTGTGAAACAAACTAAAAAAAGTAATTCGAAAGATAAAGATTTTGACCAGTATTTTAATGAGGCTGGTATAAAAAATCAAAATTTATTTTATTCTGTTCGTGATTATATTTTGTCCTTAGGTGACGATGTTTCTGAAAATAGATTGAAATTATATGTAGCATTTAAAAAAGTTCGCAACATAATTTGTGCTGAAGTGTATCGCAATAATGTTTGTTTACATCTGAGATTAAATCCGGATACTGTTGATTTAGCACAGGGGTTCATTGAAGATGTACGAAATAAAGGGCATTGGGGTACAGGCGATTTGCGTATAAATTTAAAATCTGTTGAAGATTTTGAAAAAGCTAAGCCTTTATTAGACAGAGCCTATAATGAAAACTAAGGAGATTTTTTAAATGGAATATACATTTTCCGACAGGGTTTCTAACCTTAAGCCAAGTGCAATCAGAGAAATTTTTAAATATGCGGCAGACCCCGAGGTGGTTTCTCTCTCGGCAGGCAATCCCTCACCCGACGCTTTTCCTGCAAAGGAAATAGCCGAAATTTCTGCAAAGGTTCTTGCCGAAAATCCTATTTCTGTCTTACAGTACAGTGTAAGTGAGGGATACACTCCCCTCAGACAACACCTTACCGAGTATATGAAAAAGGAGCATAATGTAGGCAGAGATGGCGATGACATTTTAATCACAACAGGCGCTCAGCAGGTTATGGATTTATGCTCAAAGGCGCTCGTAAACGAGGGCGATGTGGTTATTTGCGAGGCACCGTCATTTATCGGTTCGCTCAACACATTCAGAAGTTACAACGCAAAGCTCGTGGGAGTTCCCGTTGAGCCTGACGGAATGAGCATTCCTGCACTTGAGCAGGCACTTAAAGACAACAAAAACGCTAAGTTTATATACACAATACCAAACTTTCAAAATCCATCGGGCGTTACAATGAGCCTTGAAAAACGCAAGGCTGTTTATGGGCTTGCGAAAAAATACGGCGTGCTTATTCTTGAGGACAACCCTTACGGGGATTTAAGGTACAGCGGCGAATTTATCCCAAACATCAAGAGCTTTGACGAGGACGAAATCGTAATTTACTGCGGTTCTTTTTCAAAGGTAATTTCACCGGGTATGCGTGTTGCGTACTGCATTGCGCCAAAGCCTATTTTCCAAAAGCTCGTTGTATGCAAGCAGGGCAGTGATGTGCACACCAACATTTGGTCACAGTATGTTTGCGATGAGTTCATTACAAAGTACGATTTCAACGCTCATCTTGAGAAATTACGCAAGCTCTACACAAAGAAAGCTCAGTTCTGTATGGATTTACTTGACAAATACGCAAGTCCGGCAATCACATATCATAAAATTGACGGCGGACTTTTCATTTGGTGCGACCTGCCCGCAAGCATTGATATGCCGTCATTCTGTAAAGAGGCAGTGCTCAAAAAGGTATGCGTAGTACCGGGAAACGCTTTTCTTACAGACGAAAACGAAAAATGCAACAGCTTTAGAATCAACTTTTCAACGCCGACAGACGAACAGCTTGAAAAAGGAATTAAGATACTCGGTGAGCTGGCAAACAGCAAGCTGAAATAAAGGAGAATATTTATGGAAAATGAAAAGAAACAAATCGCATTCAGTGCTATTCAGCCGAGTGGTACAATCACACTTGGCAACTACCTCGGCGCTATTCGCAACTGGGTAACCATGCAGGACGAATACAACTGCATTTACGCTCTTGCCGACCTCCACACAATTACAGTCAGACAAGACCCTGCACAGATGAGAAAAAATATTCTCGACGCATACGCATCAATCCTCGCTTGCGGAATTGATACAGAAAAGAGCCTTTTCTTCATTCAGAGCCATGTGCACACACACGCAGAAATGGCATGGGTGCTCGACTGCTACACACAGTTTGGCGAGCTTTCAAGAATGACACAGTTCAAGGATAAGTCGGCAAAGCACGCTGACAACATCAACGCAGGTCTTTTTACATATCCGTCACTTATGGCAGGCGATATTTTGCTCTATCAGGCAGACAAAGTACCTGTCGGTGCAGACCAGCAGCAGCACATTGAGATTACAAGAGATATTGCAACCCGTTTCAACGGTCTTTACGGCAATGTTTTCAAAATTCCTGAGGGATTTATTCCAAAGAACGGCGCAAGAGTAATGAGCTTGCAAGACCCTACAAAGAAGATGAGTAAGTCAGACGAAAATGTAAACGGTTGCGTACATCTTCTCGACTCACCTGAGGCAATTATGCGCAAATTCAAGCGTGCAATTACCGACAGCGAGGCTCATGTTCACTACGGCGAGGGCAAAGACGGCATCAATAACCTTATGGGTATTTACAGCACAATTACAGGTCTTAGCTTTGAGCAGATTGAGCACGACTTTGAGGGCAAGGGATACGGCGACTTTAAGACAGCTGTCGGCGAGGCAGTAGTAGAGGAGCTCCGCCCGATTCGTGAGCGCTACGAATCATATATCAAAGACAAGGCATACCTTGAGGAATGTTACCGCAAGGCTGACGAAATTGCACTTAAAATCAGCAGCCGCACAATGAATAAGGTTATGAAAAAGATTGGCTTTATTTTATAATTTTTATAATCTTGTTTAAATAATTTTCAAAACTTACCGCTCAGCCTTATACTTTAGGCTGGGCGGTTTTTGCAATAAAATATATAAATAATTGTTTTGCAAGCTATTGAAATCATTTTACAATATGGTAAAATATAATCAATTAATAAGCAAAACAATATTATATCTAATGCAGTGTTCAAAAGGAGATAATATGAAAAAAGCAAAAAACAAAAAGGTATGCTGTATATTTCTTACAGCAGCTGTATTGTCGGGCATTTCCGTTTACAGCGTATCCGCAGAAGAAACGAAAACCGAAATTCATATTGTTCACACAAATGATATTCACGGTTATTACAAATCGACCTCAAACGGACAAATCGGATTTGACTCGCTCAAAACGATTGTCAGCAAAGAAAATGCAGATCTATTGCTCGATGCAGGCGACACATTTCATGGCCAGTCCTTTGCAACGGTTGAGAACGGCAAAAGTATAGCTGAGCTGATGGACGACCTTGGCTATGACGCTATGACCCCGGGCAACCATGATTGGTCATACGGCGCAGACCGAGTAAAGGAGCTTGACGAAAACAGCACATTTAAGGTTTTAGCCGCAAATGTTGTAGATGACAACGGCGACAGTTTCTTTGACAACACCTACTTTGTAAAGACCGTTACTGCCGATGACGGCACAGAGCTAAAGGTAGGTGTGCTCGGTGTTACAGACGAAAGTTTTTATACATCGACCGCATCTAAGAATGTGGAAAATGTGCGTTTCACAGAAGATACCGACAAAGCAAACGAGGTTGCACAAAAGCTACGCAATGACGAAAACTGCGACATAGTTCTTGCAATCACCCATAACAATAATCTTGATGATTTTGTAGCCAACACTTCGGGAATTGATGCCGTTATAGCAGGACATCAGCATATTCTCATTGATAAGGATTACACAAACAAAGACGGCAAGAGCGTTAGAGTTGTAGAGGCAGGCTATTATTTTTACGATGTAGGTGTGCTTACCCTTACATATGACAAAGAGCTTGGCGTTACACAAGCGTCTGAAAAAGTATATACCTCTGCCGAAACTCAGGATATGTCGGACGCCGACATTGCAGGAAAAATCTCTGCCATTGAAAAGCGTGAGGAAAGTGTGCTTAACGAGGTAATCGGCGAAAGCAAAAACGATTATCCTTACAGCTGGGAAGAAATACGCACAAGCGAACAGAAAATAGGCAGAATTGTTACAGCCGCTTACCTTGATTACACAGGTGCTGATGTAGCTATGGAAAACGCAGGCGGTATTCGCTCCGGTATACGCAAGGGCAATGTTACATATTCAGATTTAATTTCAATTTCACCGTACGGAAATGTGCTTATAGAAAAAGAGCTTACAGGCAGTCAGATTATGGATATTCTGAATTTTACCGTTGACCTTATGAAGGAAAATTCAGCGGTTTATGATCTGCAAAAAGAGGCAATTAAAAAAGGAGAAGACCCATATCAGTACAGCTGGCCGAATAACAGCGGTTCTGTAATGCAGTTCAGCGGCTTGAGTGCTGAATATAACTTTGCAAAGCCACAGGGAAACAGAGTTTCTAATGTTTTGATTGGCGGCAAACCGATTGACCTCAACAAGACTTACAAGGTCGTTTCTAACAACTATGCTTTTTCAAGCTCCGATTACGGTACTGCAAGCACACAGCCGATTGCAAAAGAATACACTACCTGCGAGCAGGCACTTCGTGACTATATTTCAAAGGGAAACTTTGAACAGGCGGCAGAAAAAGAAAATCTTCTTGCAAAAGCAGATGTAACAGAACCAACAACAGTGCAGCCTGCAACCGTTCAGCCTGCTACATCAGTTACATCACCTGCCTACACTGAACCGTCAACCGCTGCAACCACTACATCTATGGCAACCGCTGACAGCGCAGCTAAAGGCAACTCTCAGGATAACAATACCGTTAAAACTTCAGGCTATATTCCAACACTTGTTGCTTTGCTTGCCCTCGTATCCGGCGGTACATTTGCTGTATTAGTCGGCAAAAAGTGCAATAAAGATTGATATAAGCAGTAATAGCGATGTAACACACAAAGTTTAGTTTAATAAACTTAAAATTCAGGTCACCCCTTTTAAAGGGGTGCGGGTTCGGGCAGAGCCCGTGAAAGTTTCCTTTATATCTTACTTGCAGGCGCAAAAACAGCAAAGCTGTTTGCGTGCACCAAAAACTAAGTTTGTAAAAACAGGCGACAGCCTTTTAAAAAAAATAGTTAAAATAATGTGCCGTCATTGTTACACAATGACGGCACATATTATAAGAATATCTTTTCCTTTGTTGCCAGACCGAAAGTTAGTTAAACCATAATTTATTAAATTCTCCCAACATTATCATAGAACCTTTTTATATACATTATAATGTAACACTTTGCAGGTGCTGTCATACTATATACCAAGGGACAAGTAAAGTCCCCTGTAAAATAAATGATTTGCAAAATAAAAAATCATATAAAGCAAAAGAAAATAATTTTACGGATTATAACGAAAAGCAAGGCGGCGAAAATATGGCTATTATCAAAAACTCGGCAACGCTGACCTACAATAATGCTCAGACTGTAAACTCAAACGAAGTAGATACCGAAGTTCGGGAATCGCAGTCCGTTGCCATTGCAAAAGACGCTTTGCTGACAAATTATGTTCCGGGCGAGCCGGTCGGTTATGTTATGACTGTAACAAATACAGGAACAGGCAATCTTACCGGTATTACAGTATCGGATAATCTCGGCAGCGACACAGCCGCTAAACTGCTTGACTATATTGACGGTACGGCTGTTGCACGATTGTGGGCAACGGCAATTACACCGACAGTTACAAGAACAGATAATTCTCTCAGTATTTCAGGCTTTGGCGCACTTGCGGCAGGGCAGTCGCTTACAATAGCGCTGTCACTTCTTCCTTCTGCCGCACAGTCAGGCGAAATCACAAACACAGCTACGGTAACGGCAACTACTCCTCTTGCTACAACGGTTACCGCAACCGACACCGCAACAATAGCACCTGCACAGCAAGAACTTGTAACTCTGCTCAAAGCCGCTCCGTCAAGCGTTGCATCGGGAGGTATTCTTCCTTACACTCTCATTGCGCAGAATGAGGGTACGGTTGCCGCCGAAGGCATTATATTTACCGACACACTTCCTGTCGGCTACAAAGTAACGGGCATTGAGCTTACGGTAAACGGTCAGCCTACTGTTATATACAATGCTGATCAGTGGACGCAGGCCGAGAATGTTCTAAAATTCCCGACAGGCAATGCCGAACCGGTTACAATTCCGGCAGGCTCATTTGCAACAGCGATTATTACGGGTACAGCACCGACAATTTAAAACAAAGAATATAAAAACAGTGGTGACATTCACAAAATGTCACCACATTACTTTATCCGCCATACAAAGCGTTTACAACTGTTTCAAAAACAAGAATTACATAGGTAATAATAGTTACGGGTGCTGAAAAATACACACCGAGTTTTTTGCCGATAGAAATATTATATCTTCCCTTATATAAAGGAAAGCGGCCACGATGCTTTACAAGCTCAATAATCGAAAGGACTATTGCCGCAATAACTATGCCAAACACCAAAAGCCCGCTTAAACCTAAAACCGAAATCTGAGCAATGCGGCTTGATATATATTCGGGATTTGCGCCGATAATCTCATCGGTATCAATGCCGTTTGAGCAAAGCTGTTGAACCGCTGCTATGGAATTAATGACAAAGTGGACTATCATAGACGGAATTACCGAGCGTGTTTTTGCGTAAAGAGCGCAGGCAATAATGCCCATACCTGTTGCGTAAATGGTTTGAACGCAGTTTGTGTGCCATAAACCGAACGCAACGCCCGAAACAATGATTGCGAACCACTGCCCCATCGGCTCGTTGTTTCTGTAAATACTGCCCCTAAACAAAAGCTCCTCAAAGAGCGGAGCAAACAGAGGCAAGGCAACCACTGTTGTTATTATGCCAAAAGGCGAATCACCGAATGAAATATCGGTGGTATTAAGATTTATGCCGACCGACTCAAGTAATGAGCTTATAATTGACGATGAAAACGCAAGCGCATATGTTAAGCCGATTGCTATTATTACATATTTAATAATCCAACCGACAGGCTTTGCCGGTTTTACAAAGCAGGTTTTCAGCGAAAGACCTACCCTTTTGCCACGCAGTTCCGAAAAAATCAGAAGAATAAGCGGCATTATCACAAGGTAAATCAAGCAGTAGCTGATAAACATTTTAAAACCGTAATCGTTGCCGATGTCAGCGCCTTTAAGCAGGTCAAATATAAAATACACAAAATACGAGCACATCTGCGATAAAATCACAAAGCATAAAAGCGGCAGTGAGCTGTAATTTGAGAGTGTGCGTATTTCTCGGTTGATTAGTTTTTTATCCATTTGATTATCCTTTCTGATGAATTTTTGGGAACACCTAAAGTTTAAATTTTTAAAGCTAAGTTTTATGCTTTGACACAATTTTACCCATTCCATTCTAAACAAGCCTCCCTCATAAGAGGAAGGCTTGTTGCTTAAAACTTATTTCTCAGCTCGTCTGATTGGACCGAGCTTTTCACTTCCGAAATCAATTAAAAGTCCGAGTATAATTGCGCCTGCAATCAATATGCCAAATTTGGGGAGCATATACAAACCGTTGTATATAAGCGAATACAGCCAAACAGGCATACCGTCCGCAAAACCTGCCCACACGGTAATACCGCTTAAGAAATGGCACAAAAATCTCAACACGCTTGCAAGCAATGCGCCCAAAGCAAGTCCGACTGCCTGATTTTTAATACCTCTGAAAACTCCGCCCAGACCGATTACGCCAAAGGCAATAAGGTAGTCGAAAAAGAGAATCATAAGAGTTGCCTGCCAAGAAGTTGCATACGCAAAGTTTGACATACCGAAAAGCATCTGAATAAGTCCGTAGACAACACCTGTCAGACAACCTGCCAACGGCTTGTAACGATAACCGATAATCAAAATCGGCAGCATACTGCAAATCGTAATACTTCCGCCGTACGGAAACTCGATTTTTATCAGGCTCAATACAGTTGCAAGCGCAACCATAACCGCACATTCGCAGAGCATAATCACATTTTTATTTATTCCTGTTTTCTTCATTCTACTCTACTTTTCTTTATTATGTGTATAAAAATTATTTTGCGATTTTAAGCGAAATATCAAACGCTTTTACCGAGTGAGTAAGCGCACCCATTGAAATAATGTCAACGCCTGTTTCGGCAATTTCTCTTAAAGTTTCGTCTGTAATACCGCCGCTTGCCTCAAGCAATGCCTTGCCATTTGTAATCTCAACTGCCTCTTTCATAAGGGCAGGGCTCATATTGTCGAGCATAATAACATCAACATCAGCATCAAGTGCCTGTCTTAACTCATCAAGGTTTCTTACCTCAAGCTCAATCTTTGTCATATGACCGAGCTTTGTCTTGAGCTTGGCTACGGCATTTGCAATTCCGCCGCCTGCGTCAATGTGGTTGTCCTTGAGCATAGCCGCATCTGAAAGGTTGTATCTGTGGTTTCTTCCGCCGCCTACTGTTACCGCATACTTCTGCAATGCACGAAGTCCGGGGAGAGTTTTTCTTGTATCGGCAATAGATGCGTTTGTGCCCTTTACAATTTCAACGGCATTGTGAGTTGCGGTAGCAATACCGCTCATATGCTGAATAAGATTAAGCGCTGTACGCTCGCCTTTTAAGATTGTACGGGTTTTGCCGTGAATTTCCGCAATAATATCGCCCTTCTTGAGCACATCGCCGTCTTTTTTATAAACCCTAGCCTCAAAACCTGTCGGCTGTAAAATTTCAAAAACACGAAGTGCAATCTCAATACCGCAGAGTACGCCGTCGCTCTTTGCAAGGAATTTTGCGGTATCTTCCTGTTCCTCGTCAATGAGATAGTCGGTTGTGGTATCAAGGTAGTTAATATCCTCAAGCAAAGCTGTCTTTATAATGTTATCTGCATAAATACTGTTGATTAGCATTATTTAATGCCCTCCTTAAATTCTTCAAGAATAATACTTGCAACGATTGCAATACTTCTTGCCTCTACATAGTCAGATGTAACAGCAAAATCGTCCGATACAAGTTCGGAAAGAATCTGCTCAACCTTGTTGTAGCTTTCCTCTGCCTTTTCAGGCTTAGGAAGTACAAAATATGTATCCTGCAAAATCTCTCTTATCTGCGAACGGTAGCCATGCGGCAGTGCCTTGCCATCAATCGACTTTTTAAGCGGCTGTCTGCCGAGCGGCTTGCGCTCTTTTCTTAATCTTTCTGTAATTACATTTGCGGCTGTTCTTGAGAATACAAGTGCCTCAAGCAATGAGTTGCTTGCAAGACGGTTAGCGCCGTGCACACCTGTATGTGAACATTCGCCTGCCGCAAAAAGTCCCTCAATAGAGGTTTCTGAGTTTGTATCAACATCAATGCCGCCCATAAGGTAGTGCTGACAAGGGAATACGGGAATTTTATCTACCGTAATGTCTACTCCCTCTTCAAGGCAGCGCTCGTAAATCATAGGAAATCTGTTTTTAATAAATTCGGCAGGCTTGTGTGTAATATCAAGATAGAACTTTTCGCTGTGAGTTTTTATTGACTCTCTTATAACCGCATTAGACACAACATCTCTCGGAGCAAGCTCGCCTCTGCTGTCATAATCCGAGGCAAATCGTCTACCCTCGCAGTTAAGGAGAACAGCTCCCTCGCCACGAACAGCCTCACTTATCAAAAATCTTTCTCTGTCCTTTTCAGCCGCAAAAGCAGTCGGGTGGAACTGAACTCTTGAAAGGTGCTTGATTTTTGCGCCCATCATATATGCGAAAGCAATGCCGTCACCTGTGGCAATAGCCGAGTTTGTGGTGTATTTATAAACTCTGCCTATACCGCCTGTTGCAAGCAGACAGAAGTTACAGCCGTAGGTCTTGCTTTCGCCGTCCTTAACAACACTTACATAAAAGCCGTTAAGCACCTTGTCAATCGCATACACAAGGCAGTTGTCGAGAATTGTAATATTTTTGCGTGTCTTAACTACCTCAATAAGTGCGTCAACAATAGCCTTACCCGTTGAATCCTTATGATGCACAATTCTGTGTCTGCTGTGACCTGCCTCAAGAGTTTTGCACATTGTGCCGTCCTCGTTAAGGTCAAAGTCAACGCCAAGCTCCTTGATGTTCAGTACATCCGACGGGCCCTCCGTAACAAGTTTTTCTACCGCATCAAGAGTATTCTTGTATTTACCTGCAATAAGTGTATCGGTAATATGCAGCTTGTAACTGTCGTGAACAGTATCAAGCACTGCTGCCACACCACCCTGTGCCAAAGAGGAGTTGGAAAGCGTAAGTTCCTTTTTTGAAACGAGCAAAGCGTTAATATCCTCCGGCAGATTGAGTGCCGCATAAAGTCCGGCAGCACCTGTACCGACAATTATTACATCATATTTTTTATCCATTTGTAAAACCCCGATTATATAAATTTAATTTGCAAATAATTAATAGTAAAAATGTTGTTTACAAATTTATACCAATATATTATACTACTTATTAAAGGAATAGTAAATAAAATGTAAACAAAATCTTTTATTTTCTGATAAAAACGGTGAAATTATGGAAATGATAAGTAACGAAGAAAAAATTACGCAGGCTGTACTTGTCAGCGTTGACACAGGCGACTATGACGCAGAGGCATCTCTTGCCGAGCTAAAGGAGCTTGTAAAAAGTGCGGGTGTAGAACCTGTATTTACAGTCACACAAAATTTAAAGCGCCCCGAAACAGGCACTTATGTGGGCACAGGCAAATTGCAGGAAATTGCGGATATTTGCAAACAGCAGGAAATCGACTTGCTCGTGTTTGACTGCGAGCTTTCCCCTACTCAAATACGAAATATAGAGGCAGAAACCGACACACGAACCATTGACCGCACAATGCTTATTCTCGATATATTTGCTTTGCGTGCAAGGTCAAAAGAGGGCAAGCTGCAGGTAGAGCTTGCTCAGCTTAAATACCTTATGCCCCGACTTACAGGTAAGGGCGTGGCAATGTCACGACTTGGCGGCGGCATAGGCACAAGAGGCCCGGGCGAAACAAAACTTGAAACCGACCGCCGACACATCAGCAGGCGAATGGAAACCCTCAAGGCAGAGCTTGCCGAGGTGGAACAGCACCGCTCAATGCTGAGAAAGCGCCGAGAGAAAGACGGAGTTATCACCTGCGCTATTGTAGGCTACACAAACGCAGGAAAATCCACCCTTATGAATTATCTTACCGATGCGGGGGTGCTTGCTCAGGACAAACTTTTTGCAACTCTTGACCCTACATCAAGAGCTCTCAAGCTACCAAGCGGCGTTACGGTTATGATGATTGACACGGTAGGACTTGTACGCAGACTTCCGCACCACCTTGTTGAGGCTTTCCGCTCAACTCTTGAAGAGGCGGCTCTGTCAGACATTATTTTGAATGTATGCGATGCCTCGAGCGATGAGGCAAGAGTGCATATGCAGGTTACAACCGACCTTTTAAATTCACTCGGCTGCGGCGACACACCGATTATCACCGTACTAAACAAGTGCGACCTTTTGGAAGAAGAGAGTTTTCCGCAGGAGATAGGCTCATATGTCAAGATAAGCGCCAAAAACGGCACAGGCATTGACGACCTTTTAAAAGCTGTTGACGATAACCTGCCTGTAAGAGTAAAAAGAGTATCTTTGCTCATTCCTTTTGCAGACGCTGGCTTGGTTGCCGAAATCCGCAAAAATGCAACGCTTATCAGTGAGGACTATGTTGCCGAGGGCATTAAGGTTGAGGCAATCCTTGATGAAAAGCTGTATTCTAAAGCAGAAAAATATCTTATTGACTAAATTTATTGAAAAAACAAATGTCGTTTGCTATAATATGTTTATAAGCATATCAGCAAGCGGCATATAACATTTATAGGAGAAATTATGTCTTTTTTTGAAACAATCACTCCGTGGGACGCATCGGTTTTGCAGTCAATACAAGGCATAAAATGTGATTTTCTTGATACATTTATGGCTGTAATGAGCTTTCTCGGTGAAAAAGGTCTTATCTGGATTATACTCGGACTTACGCTCTGCCTTTTCAAAAAGACAAGGGCAACGGGAGTTATAATGCTTTGCGCAATGATTTTGGGATTGCTGCTCGGTGAGTTCGGCATAAAAAATATTATCTGCCGCCCCCGTCCGTTTGTAACCTACGACTTTACCGTAAACGGAATTACGCCGACAGGATTCAGCTTTCCGTCGGGACACACAACCTCGTCGTTTGCCGCTGCAACGGTAATTATCATACGCAAAGAAAAGTTCGCCGTTTTTACGGCTGTACTTGCTTTTCTCATTGCGTTTTCAAGGCTTTACAACTGTGTACACTATCCTACAGATGTAATCTGTGGTGTTGTACTCGGTATTGCGCTTGCAATAATAACTTGTCTTATATTTAAAAATTTCGGCTGGGATAACCGTCTTAACAAAAAGATTATTCGTAAAAAAGGTGATGTAAAATGACCGAACACAGATATTTAGGCAAAACCTCAAAGGACTACTTTGTAATAAGGGGAATTAATGTATTTAACGAAAGATGGTGCGGTACAGGCAAATGCGTTACCGTTACCTCGCCGCTTGACAAAAAGAGTTATGTTTTCTCGGAATACACAAGTGACGGAGTAAAGTTTATTGCAGGTAAGGACTCGTATGGATATTGGCTGTTTTTTGCAGCATAATTTGATTTTAAACCGAAAGGAAATAATACATAATGAATGAAAAAATGCTCATAAAAAATCTTTATGACCTCGACAAAACAATTGCAAAACCACTTCTTGAAACGCTCGACTATCCTTGGGAGGCACTTCCTAAAATCAAAGATTTTATAATCGAGCTCGGCAAAACTCTTGACCCTGAAATCTACGAACAGCGTGGAGAAAATGTATGGGTTGCAAAGAGCGCAACTATTTACCCATCTGCTCACCTCGGCGGCCCACTCATCATTTGTGAGGACGCAGAAGTAAGACACTGCGCATTTATCAGAGGCTGCGCAATCGTAGGCAAGGGTGCGGTAGTAGGCAACTCAACAGAGTTGAAAAACTCAATTCTCTTTGACGGAGTACAAGTACCGCATTACAACTACATCGGCGACAGTATTCTCGGCTACAAGTCGCACACAGGCGCAGGCACAATTACCTCTAACCTCAAGAGCGACAAGTCGCTTGTTACAGTTAATTGCGACAACGAAAAGGTAGAAACAGGCGTTAAAAAATTCGGTGCAATGCTCGGCGACCATGTTGAGGTTGGCTGTAACAGCGTATTAAACCCCGGCTCGGTAGTCGGCAGAAACACAAATATTTATCCTCTTTCATTTGTAAGAGGTTATGTAGAGGCAAACAGCATTTACAAGCGCCTCGGCGAAATTGCAGATAAAATCTGATAATAATTTGTTAATCTAAGCAGTCGCACAGTCGACTGCTTATTTTATATTTTGATTACAACACAAAGTGGCTTTTGTGTTGTTCTGTTTACGGAAAATCTCCTTTATAATAAAATCATCAAATAAAGGAGGTTCAATTATGAACACAGATAAAATTTATGCAGAACAGCTCGCAAACGAATATACACCAAAGGATACATCAAAGGTAGTAGCTCTTAAAAAGCTTGACGCAAAAGCAAAGCGCCCTGCCACAATTTTTACTTATACCTTGGGCATTATCTCGGCCTTGATTTTAGGCATAGGTATGTGCCTTACAATGGGACAGATTGGCGACAGTTCAACCGTTTCATTTATAATCGGAATTATACTTGGTGTTATTGGAATAATCGGCATAAGCGTAAACTACCCGATTTACAAAAAAATGCTTGCCAAGGGCAAACAGAAATACGCTTTTGAAATCGTACAGCTTGCAAAGGAAATCAGCGATAAATAAACAAAAAGAAGGTGCAGATATGAACAAATCAGAAAGCAAATATTTTAATACGGCAAAGAAAATGGATATTGCATTTCTTGAACTGCTTGAGCAAAAGGATTTTGAATACATAACCATAAAGGAAATTTGCAAAAGGGCAGGCGTAAACCGCTCGACTTTTTATCTGCACTATGAAACTATATCCGATCTGCTTTCTGAAAGCGTTGAATATATAAACAGGCATTTCCTTGATTATATGAAAATAAATTCGGTCGATTTTATGTCAAAGCTCAACGATTGCCCGATAGAGGAGCTTAACTTAATAACACCCGAATATCTTATCCCCTACCTTTCATATATAAAGGAGCACAAAAGCATTTTTAAAACCTCGGTTAAAAACGCAAGCGTGCTTAATCTTGACAAAAGCTACTCATTAATGTTCGAGCACATTTTCAATCCAATTATGAACAGATTTAAAATACCGCAGGAACGCAGAAACTACATTATGTCTTTTTACATAAGCGGACTTATGGCGATTATATCGGAATGGCTGAAAAGCGACTGCAAGGAGTCTGTTGAAAATCTCATTGCAATTATTGAAGATTGCGTTTTGCCTGACAACAAAGAAAACCGGAGGTCACAATGAAAACCGGAATTTATTTAGGAAAAGAAAATATTGAAATTAAAGAAACCGATATTCCGCAAGTCGGTGACAATGATGTGCTTATTAAAAATATTTATTCGGGCATTTGCGGAACTGATGTTGCTGTGTTTAACCACGGTAAAAATACAGGCCACAAAATAACCGTAGGCGGTGAATTTGGGCACGAAACAATCTCACGGGTTGTAAAAATCGGTAATAATGTAACCGAATTTAAGGTTTCGGAGCGTGTGTATCCGTACCCGCTTTATGCAAAGGGCGATACTCGCAGAGCAGGAACTATCGGCGGATTTTCGGAATACACACTTATTCCAAACGCTAAGCGCAACCACTCGCTTTATGATGTTGATGAGCGAATTTCTGACAAGCTCGCAAGTCTTATTGAGCCGTTTACGGTAGGCTGCAGAGCCGCAAGACGAGCAGTTAATTCAGGCATAAACAGCCACAGCGCAGCAGTATTCGGCTGTGGCACAATAGGTATTGCTGCGGCGGTTGCCCTTAAATATTTCGGTACTAAGCGTGTAATGATGTGCGACGCCTCGGACTTCCGCCTAAACATAGCCAAAGACCTCGGCTTTGAGGTATGCAATGTTTCAAGCGGCAATTTTGATTTGCACGCAAAAGAATATTTTGGTACAGCGCCGTCATTAACAGTCAAAACAGCAAATATTGATTGCTGGATAGATACCGCAGGCGCAGAAAATATTTTTGATGACTTTATGCAATACGGAAAAATCGAGAGTCATTTTGTTGCCGTTGCCGTAAACAAAGCTTTGCGCAAACTTGATTTGCTGCATATTACATATTCTCAAAAAAGCATTGTAGGCTCTGGCGGATATATGCCCGAAGATGTGCGTGATGTGCAAAAAATTATGGTAAGCGGTAATTGGAATTTGGAGAGTATAATTACCCACGAATTTCCGATTGACAAACTGAAAACCGCCTTGCAGACCGCAAGTGATGTAAACCACGCAGGCAGTGTTGTTATAAAATTTTAGTATTAAAGCCCTCGTGCAGCAGCGAGGGCTTTTTACATAGACTTTACAATACAGCTTGTTTTATATAATTATTGATGTATAATCAAATAGTAACATTTTATCGGATACAGCTTTTATATGTTTGTTATTTGTCAAAATCAACAGAAAGACTTTTTTTATCCGAGGTAAACTTACGGCACTTTACCCCTGCCGACTGCAACATTCTTTTTGATGCAACTGTCGCACTGCTGTCGGCATATTTATCGTAAAGATAAACCACCTCGGCAATGCCCGACTGAATAATCGCCTTTGCGCACTCGTTGCATGGGAAAAGGTCAACATAAAGTCTTGCACCTTTTAGGTTGTTTCCCCTCGCATTTAAAATTGCGTTAAGCTCGGCGTGTACTACATAATTGTACTTTGTGTCAATGCCATCTCTGCACCATGGATAATCGTCATCGGAACAGCCAAACGGAAAACCGTTGTAGCCTGTGGAAAGAATAATATTGTTGTTGTCAACAATGCAAGCGCCCACCTGCGTGTTTGGGTCTTTACTGCGCTTAGACGCAAGTATAGCCACGCCCATAAAGTATTCGTCCCACGAAATATAATCTTTTCTCTTCATCTTATCCTCCTTATCAGTAACCTCTTTTTTTCAAATCTGCAAGTATCTGCACATAAAATTCCCTTATGTCAAAGCCCTTAATATTCTCACGATTAAGGTCAATCATATCGCCGTGAGAAATACCTCGCTTGCCATTTGTGGTAATGTAAGTATATTTTGCACCCCAAGGGAATGAATTTTCCGAAACCAATCCGTCATTTGCGCCGTCAAAATATTTTACAAGATTGTACGAAAAATTAAGCGGAAATTTTCCGTTGCCTGCTCTGTTGAGCCTTGAGCCAAAGCTCTGATAATAAACCTTAGGCGAATCAAACACCTCGGTATTTAATTTATTGCAGTTTTCCTGAGTAAGATCAGTTACAGCCGCAATGAAGTCGGGATTTTTGTCACCAAATTTTTTCAAAGCTGCGTTGTATGCAGCAGCAATTTTATTTTTAACATTCGGAGAAACCTTTGTTAAAAGATAGTCGGCAAAGCCACAGCCACGATGCGGAGTATTAATAGTTGTGAGCGACGCTGTCATATTCTCAACACCATAACAGGCAATAGCTTTTCTGCAATCGAGTCCGCCCTTTGAATGGGCGATAATATTCAGCTTTTCACAGCCTGTTTCAGCAACGATCTGCTTTATTCGCTCGGCAAGCTGCTTTGCGCTTTCATCAACAGATGCAGCTGATTCGTGATTACCGTAGTAAATTTCCGCACCGTTTGCCGCCAGCTCGGCAGGAACTCTTCCCCAATAATTTAAGTAGGCACTGTCCCTGAAGAACACGCCATGCACAAGCAAAATCGGGTACTTTGTTTTGCAAATTTTTTGGCTGTTTCGGCTTTTGTCAAGCTCGGCTTTGTCAATTTCAAAATTAACCTCGCTCATAGTTATTTTTATAATTATGCCAAGGCAAACAAGATTTGCAATCGGAATAAATCCGCACAGCAAGCCGATTACCCTATGCTTTATGCCAAGCTGAACCGATGAGCAGTAAACGGAAATTATGCCGTTCCAAAACAAAACGAACTCCGCAAGCACCGCACAGCCAAGGGATATTGCCCATTTTATCCAACTGTCGGGCAGCATTTGAAAAGCCGAGTAAACATAAATCCCGCACGAAAGCAGAGTTGTTATTAAAAATTGCAAGAGCAATTCACTGCCGTGTGCAATCATTCTGAATTTAAAAGACGGATAGCCGCCTTTTGCAACAGACGGAAAAACATTTGCAAGCACAAAAAGCATAACTCCGAAAAATGACAAATACCATTTTTCAAGCACCACAGAAAGCAGCATAGAGTTAATGCCAAACATAAGCACAACGCAAAGCAGCACTCTGTAAAAGAATGTAAATACTTTGGATTTTTTCATTAAATCACCTGTTTTTATAATAACACGCACACACGAAAATTGCAACAAAAAGTAAATAAGACATAGCAAAAGCGGTCACTGCAATTAGCGACCGCTTTTTAATCATCTTAAACTTAATGCCCCAAGCTCTGTTACATACCCTGCAATGTATTGTTGAAGTAGGGTTACATCCAAAACATCAACATAGCCGTCATTATTGACATCTGCAAGCTCTGCCTGCTCGCTTGATAAATTAATTAAATCAACATTATATTTCATAATCAAAGTTACATCATTTACATCAACCTTGCCGTTCATATCAACATCTCCAACCATTATGTTGCCGATTGTAAATGCTTTTTCAACAGTTCCGCTGTAATTACCAATACCGCTGATAATAGCAGTGGCAGTGCCGACAGAAGTGTTATTTTTGAATGTTACGGTATAGTCCTTATCCTTAACAAGGGCAATGCCGTTGTTTTCGAGTATCATTTCGGGAACAGCCGCCTTGCCGGAGTACTCGCAGTTTTTAACAACAATTTTAGGAATTGTTGAAATATCGCACCTTGTAATATCAAACCAGCAAATATTTCTTCCTGTGAAATTGCCTATACCCTTAATTACAACAATACCTATGCCCACATTGAGGTTGTTTTGGTATTCTACGGTATAATCAACATCTTTCGCTAAGGTGTAGCCGTCCATTGTTACTGCAACATCAGGCTGAATTTCCTTGCCCGAATACGGCACCGAGTTAATGCTCGAAACCTTGCAGTCATTCACATCAACAGTGTTAATTGTAAAGGTCTTTGTAGTGTATCCTACAAAATCACCCTTGCCCACTATTGTGTATGTATATTCGCCGGCGTTTTTAGCCTCGTATGCACCTGTAAGTGTGTAGTCAATGCCCTCGTACAGGGTGTAATCGTTTACCTTTACAACAGGCTTAACAGCTTGCGTTTTTCCGTTGTAAGTAAGGTTTTCGGCAGTTACCTCTGCGTTGCTCAGGCTAATTTGTGTAATGCTTGCCACAAACTCATACGGTGTATCGCAATCTGCCTTTGGAGTGTAGGTTACAGATATATTGCCGTTAGCGTCAGCCCGTACCTGATCTACATACAAAACATTATCATCTGTTAAGAGCTTATCGACATTCTTATTTTTTAATGAATAAAAATTATAAATACCGTTTTGTGTGTAGCCTGCAAACTTAGCGGTATGCTTAGAGGATGACGCACCTACGGGTTCGAGTGCCTGCTTTGCCCTCAGCACCTTAGTATGGTCATAAATTTGAATAGCAACAGGCGAGGCTTTGCTTGAGGTACTTCCGTTGCCAAGCTGTCCGTATTCGTTATCTTCCCAGGTGTATACCGTACCGTTATTTTTTAAGGCTATTGTATGGGAACCGCCAGCACTGCTTACAACATTACTCATTATTTTTATCGGAGTATAGCTGTTTTTTATGCTTCCGTTGCCAAGCTGTCCGAAATAGTTATCTCCCCAGGTATACAGTCCGCCGTCCTTGGTTATTGCCGCACTGTGGTTGCCGCCAAGACTTACTGCCGCCACTTTTTCCATTATTTTTACCGGAGTACTTCTGTTTGTTGTGTTTCCGTTGCCAAGCTGTCCGCAATTGTTATTTCCCCACATATACAAACTGCCGTCCTTGGTTACTGCCGCACTGTGATTATAGCCAAGGCTTACCATCGCTACATTCTCCATTATTTTTACCGGAGTGTAGCTGTTTGTTGTGCTTCCGTCGCCAAGCTGTCCGTAATAGTTATCTCCCCACATATACAGACTGCCGTCCTTGGTTATTGCCGCACTGTGATAGTCGCCAAGGCTTACCGTTGCTACATTTTCCATTATTTTTATCGGAGCATAGCTGTCTGTTGTGCTTCCGTTGCCAAGCTGTCCGCTACCGTTATATCCCCACATATACAGACTGCCGTCCTTGGTTACTGCCGCACTGTGAATGCCGCCAAGGCTTACAGTCGCCACATTTTTCATTATTTTTATCGGAGTATAGCTGTCTGTTGTGCTTCCGTTGCCAAGTTGCCCGCAATAGTTAGCTCCCCACATATACAGACTGCCGTCCTTGGTTACTGCCGCACTGTGATAATAGCCAAGGCTTACCGCCGTTACATTTTCCATTATTTTTATCGGAGTATAGCTGTCTGTTGTGCTTCCGTTGCCAAGCTGCCCGTATCGGTTATATCCCCACATATACAGACTGCCGTCCTTGGTTACTGCCGCACTGTGCTCATCGCCAAGACTTACCGCCGCTACATTCTTCATTATTTTTACCGGAGTGTAACTGTTTGTTCTGTTTCCGTTGCCAAGCCGTCCACCTCCGTTAGATCCCCACATATACAAATCGCCGTCTTTTGTAACCGCCGCCGAGTGATTGCTACCTGCCGCTATTGGGGCTATTTCGCCTGTCGGGGTAAAGTCGTAATCCGTATTACCCTGTGAACCGCCAAACACAAGTTCAGCCGATGTTGCCGCATTATTTACGGTTAAAACGGTTGACTCCGCCTGACCGCTATATGAGGCGGTAATACTATGGTTGCCGTTAGGTAAATATAATATCGCAATGCCGTTGGAGTCGGTTGTTTCTGTACCGTTTACAGTAGCACCACTTACAGGCTTTTTGCCTTTATCCCTTACCGCAACCGTTACCTTGTATGTAATATGCGGGCAGGTGGTAAAACCAAACTGATTATAATCAAATGAATAGTAAAAGTCGCCGCCCTTATAGCTTTTAGATGCCGACCACTCAAACTTTAGCTTATCTGAATTAAAAAACTTTGCATAAACGCTTATACCTTTTATATAATTTATTTCACCCTTAAGACAGGTGCCGCAATCGTGCTTATAGTCCTCGTTATTGCCCGTTTCTGCAAACTCGGCACTTATTTCAGGCCCTATTTTTCCCGAAATTCCGCCCTCCGCAACAGCGCCGAGCAGCTTTACTTTGCCTGTAACCTTTAAGCCGATAAACAGCTTTCCTTTTACCTTTAGCTCTGTTTTTATTTCTGCCGCTTTGCTTAAATCTTTATAGCCCTCACTGCTTGACACACTAAAGCCGAATTGAGTTTCAACAGAAGCACCAAACGATACTTCAATTTCACCCTCAAAAGAAACAGCCGGCTCTATTGATATGTATAATCCCGGAACAGGAGATACTCCGTACTCGCCCAAACTAAAATCGTGCGAAAACATAGTTGCCGACACGCTGATTTCTACACCCAAGGATTGCTTTGATATAAGTTCAAGGTACTGATAGCTGAGAGATACATAAACCTTTGCCGAAACCGAAAGTCCAAAGCTCAATGAGCCTGTTACAGAAATGGTATCATTAGGGGAATAATTAATCGCAAACCCCGTAGAAAATGCTGCCGAAGCCTCCATATCCACCGCTCTTGAGGTTCTGCTCCTGCTTGACGCCTCTTCAACCTTTAACTCATCACTGAGGTTTGAATCGTCATATGTAAAATCCGACTTTTTAGCGGTACTGTCTATCTTTACATAATCGAATACCTCGTCAAGTTCGGTATCCGCACCTGTAATAGTTGCAGTTGTGCCGTCTATGGTGATATTTGCAATTTTTACCACAAGTGCGTCGCCGTCACTGTAATTATAAGAGAAAATATCGCCCTCATTAAGAGAAGAAATACTCTCGTCTATATTTTCGATTACATAGGTTTTTGTGGTATCGTCACTTTTTGTAACCTTGTTTTTATCGCCGAATCATCAACAAGTTTTACATCTCCATTATAAACAGCAAAGTTATTATCGTCTTCGTTATCGAAATTAAGCACTTTGTTCTCGTCAAAGTCATCGGTAGTTTTTGCAAGAAATTCCTGCATTTCCTTTGTATACATCGGTGAAGAATAAGCGGTACACAAAGGCTTGTTTGTAACTGTGTCAATAAGATAACCCTTTACATAAAAGTACTGTGGCATATTCTCGGTATCAAGGGTAACATTTCTCTCGGTTTCACCCTTTTTTACCTCTGTTGTGCCTGTTGCAATAAGTGTGTCGCAGTTCTCGTTGTAAATAGCCACAAGCAAGGTTGCGTCAACAATGGTTTCAAACGAAATTACGGCATTGTTGCCCGAAACTGCAACAGAAAATACATTACAGCCATTGTTCTCCTCCGTTTCTTCGTTTTTATCTTCAATTTCATTCGCAAGCATTGCGCCCACCGAGCTTGTACCCTGAACGGATAGGTTGTTCTGAATGCTTGCATTCTGTGCGCTTGCATTTTCATCATTTGTTACCGCACTTACACTAACTGTAAATACCGAAAAAATAATTGTAGCTACAAGTGTAATTGCCAAAAATTTGCTTAAAAATTGTTGCCTTTTCATAATATCCTCCTCAAGCCTTATTTTAACATTATTATACAATATAAAAATATATGTTTCAATATATTTGTTGTAATTAACCGTTTTGATGTAAAAATTAACATAAAAACTCCCGTTTAACCATAATCAGTCGGTTAAACGGGAGTATAAATTCAAAATATTAAATTACACCATAAGACTGCAAACAAGGTCTGCGTATTCGCCCGGATTTTCGATTGGAAGTCCTGCTATGAGGAGTGCCTGATTGTAGAGAAGTTCTGCGTACTTCTTTGCTTTTTCAATGTCTGTCTGCACTGCGCTTTCCATTGCCTTTACAGCCGAGTGGTTCATATTAAGCTCAAGAACTCGCTGAGCTTTCATACCGCTGTCAGGCTGAACTGCGTTGAAGTACTTTTCCATTTCAAATGAAATTCCGCCCTTTGCGGTAAGGCAAACAGGGTGAGAAACGAGCTTTTTAGATGCAACAACTTCGCTGACCTTATCGCCGAGAGTTTCTTTTACAAATGTAAGGATTGCACTGCTGTCCTTTTCTTCCTCTTTGTTCTCGTCATTCTCAATGCCGAGGTCATCGTTTGTTGCCGAGCAGAATTTCTTATCCTTATACTGCATAAGTGTTTGGAGTGAGAACTCGTCAATTTCCTCTGTGCAGTAGAGAATTTCGTAGCCCTTTGAGCGCAAAAGCTCTGTTTGCGGGAGATTGTCGATTGATGAAATGTTCTCGCCGACAGCAAAGTAAATAAACTTCTGATCCTCTTTCATTCTGTCAACATACTCAGAGAGGGTTACGAGCTTTTTCTCTGTTGAGGAGTAGTACATAAGCAAATCCTGCAATTCCTCTTTGTGCATACCGTAATCGGATGCAACACCGTACTTGAGCTGTCTGCCAAAGGCATTGAAGAATTTTTCGTAATTTTCTCTGTCATTTGCGAGCATTGAGGTAAGCTCGTTTTTAATCTTCTTTTCAATGTTCTGAGCAATGGTTATAAGGTGGCGGTCATGCTGGAGCATTTCTCTTGAAATATTAAGCGAGAGGTCTGCACTGTCTACAATACCCTTTACAAATCTGAAATGCTCAGGCAAAAGCTCCTCGCAGTTATCCATAATAAGAACACCGCTTGAGTAGAGCTGAAGTCCCTTTTTGTATTCCTTTGTATAGTAATCGTAAGGTGCCTGTGACGGAATGAAAAGCAATGCCTTGTATGTAACAACACCCTCTACGGAAGTTACGATTGTACGCAAAGGCTTGTCCATAGCCATAAACTTTTCACGATAAAAATTATCGTACTCTTCCTGCTTAACATCTTTCTTGGCTCTCTGCCAAATCGGGAGCATACTGTTAAGAGTTTCGGTTTCTGTGTAGTCCTCATATTCAGGCTTGTCGCTGTCCTTAGTTTCTTCCTTAACTCTGCTGTGAGTCATATCCATCATAATAGGATAGCGGATATAGTCGGAATATTTCTTAATAAGTCCCTGTATTCTGTACTGCTCAAGGAACTCGTCATAGTTTTCTTCATCGGTATTGTCTTTAATCTCAAGCACAATAGTTGTACCGATTTCATCTCTCTCGGTTTCTGTGATTTCGTAGCCGTCTGCGCCGTCAGATTCCCACTTGTAAGCTGTGTCACAGCCGTATTTCTTAGTAACAACGGTAATTTTCTTTGCTACCATAAAAGCTGAGTAAAAGCCGACGCCGAACTGACCGATAATGTCAATATCGTCCTGCTTTTCGCTCATTTCCTGCTTAAACTTATATGAACCCGAAGATGCGATTGTACCAAGGTTGTTTTCAAGGTCATCCTTATCCATACCAATACCGTTATCGGTAATGGTAAGCGTGCGGTTTTCCTTGTCGGGCTTTATAAAAATTTTAAAATCTTCTCTGCTCATATTCAGCTTATCATCTGTAAGCGCAATAAAGCAAAGCTTGTCGATAGCGTCGCTTGCGTTTGAAATAAGCTCTCTGAGGAAAATCTCCTTATGAGTATAAATTGAATTAATCATCAGGTCGAGAAGTCTTTTTGACTCTGATTTAAATTCTTTCTTAGCCATAAAATTACTTCCTTTTTAATTAATAATGCGTACTACATTCTTTCGTACTAATATTATATTATACATCAAATTGCTTATTTTTTCAATAGATAAAGTGGTGGTTATGTGTAATATTGTCTGCACACAAAAAACCTCCGCCATAAGACGGAGGTTTGAATTTGCGAAAATATTGTAAGATAATATATAAAATTAAGCCTTACCAACTGAACCGAAGAGTTCCATTTTCTCTTTAACAGTAGCCTTGATAGCCTCTGCGCCCGGAGCGAGGAGCTTTCTTGGGTCAAAGCCCTTGCCCTCTAAGTCCTTGCCTGCCTCAACATACTTTCTTGTAGCATCAGCAAATGCGAGCTGGCACTCTGTGTTTACATTGATCTTTGAAACGCCGAGTGAAATAGCCTTCTTGATCATATCAGCAGGGATACCTGTACCGCCGTGGAGTACGAGTGGCATATCGCCTGTGAGCTGCTGAATAGCGTCAAGAGTTTCAAAGCTAAGACCCTGCCAGTTTGCAGGATACTTACCATGAATGTTACCGATACCTGCTGCGAGCATTGTTACGCCGAGGTCAGCAACCATTTTACATTCCTTAGGATCTGCGCACTCTCCCATACCGATAACGCCGTCTTCCTCACCGCCGATTGAACCAACTTCAGCCTCAAGTGAAAGACCGAGAATGTTACAAGCAGCTACGAGTTCCTTTGTCTTAGCAATGTTCTCTTCGATTGGATAATGTGAACCGTCAAACATAATTGAGCTGAAACCAGCCTTGATGCAAGCCTTAGCGCCTTCGTATGAACCGTGGTCGAGGTGAAGAGCAACAGGAACAGTAATGTTAAGCTCCTCGAGCATACCGTTTACCATACCAACAATTGTCTTATAACCGCACATATATTTACCTGCGCCCTCAGATACACCGAGAATTACAGGTGAGTTAAGCTCCTGAGCAGTTAAAAGAATTGACTTTGTCCACTCAAGGTTATTGATGTTGAACTGACCAACTGCATAGTGGCCTGCTTTTGCTTTTGTAAGCATTTCTTTAGCGTTTACTAATGGCATATTAATCTTCCTTTGTAGTAAATTTTCGGAACAAAAAGCATAGTCGCTCCGAGTTACTTTTATTATACAATAAAACTTTTCAAATATAAAGCCTTTTGCAAAAGTTTTTTGCTTTTTTGCAGAAATTACAGGAAAATTCTCGGAATATCACCTAATTTTCAACATACACTCACATAAGCATGATATAATTTTGTTGCTTTTAAAGCGATAAAGATATATAATTATTAAAGCAAAGTAAATTTGAAATACTTGCAATCAGGCAAATTGCCCTGATAAGGAGATATTTTTATGGATAATAATTTTAATAATAATCAGTTTGAGCCTGAAAAGCCATTTACAGAAAAGCCAAACGAGCCACAGCCTGCTCCTGTTTTTGAAAACGAAAACGAGGACGGTGCAAAGGCTGTTGACAATGCAGGCGAAAATGCACAGCAGTTTTACGATGAACCGCAAAATAATTACGAAAGCGCCTTTCCGCAAAATCAGCCTCAGCAAAGCAATTTTGCACAGCAAGCGCCGAATTTCAGACAGCCGCAGCAAAACGGATATTATCAAAACAACGGCGGCAGACAGTACAACCAAAATTATAATCAGCCGTACGGTCAGCCTGTAAATCCGCAGCAGCCGTACTATCCGCAATACGGCAATCCGCAGGCAAACGGCAGAGCGCCGTATCAGCAGCCGCAACCGCAATACAGACAGCCGCAGTATCCGCATTATCAGCAGTACCCTCAGTACGGACAGCAAAATTATCAAAATTCAAACTTTAATCAGCAACAGTATCAGCCGTACACACAGCAGGGTGCGCCTGTTAATTATTCAAATACATATGCTCAGCCGCCAATACCAAATATTCCACGCAAAAAAATGTCGCCAGGCATAATCGTAATAATAGTTGTGCTTTCAATTCTTTGTGTGGGCAGTCTATGTGGAATTGTTGCATCGATAGCGGCAAATTCGTCAAAATCAAATAATTTCAGCAACAGCTACACATTCACACTCCCGAGTGACAGTCCGTACTTTAACAACAACTCAAGCACTCAGGATCATAGCGAATCGGATTACAGCAACAAAACAAATCCGTCTTACGAGGGAATTGATTTAAAGGCTAAGCCGAGCGACACTAAAGATTCAAAATACAACACAGAGTACGCAAGCAACGAAATCACAGACTCAATCGTAGGTGTGCTTTGCTACTCGGACGAAATTACAGACGATTCGCAGTGCACATCGCAGGGCAGCGGAATTATTATTACTTCAGACGGATATGTGGTAACAAACTCTCATGTAATCGGCAACAGCAAAACACTTTACCTTATACAAATCGTCACCTCAGACGGCAAGCAGTATAAAGCAGGTGTGGTTGGTTACGATACACGCACAGACCTTGCACTTCTTAAAATGGACGATGCAAGCGGTCTTAAAGCCGCAAACTTTGGCAACTCAAAAGATGTTGCACTTGGTGAAAATGTAATTGCTATCGGAAATCCGGGCGGAATTAAGTACAGCAACTCAATTACTCAGGGCATTGTTTCTGCCGTTGACAGACAGAGCAGTATTACAACAAATGTAAAATTCATTCAGACAGACGCAGCTATAAATCCGGGCAATTCGGGTGGTGCGCTTGTAAATATGTTCGGACAGGTAATAGGCGTTTCATCATCAAAAATTGCCGCTACCGATTACGAAGGAATGGGTTTTGCTATTCCGTCAGCTACTGTAAAAGATGTAATTGACGATATTATGAAATACGGCTATGTGCAGGGCAGAGTAATGATTGGTGTTGTAGGTGAGAATGTTCAGAGCCGTGGAAATATTCCGGCAGGCATTGCAATTTACAGCATAGACGAGGACGGTCCTTGCGGCAATACAGAATTAAAGCAAAACGATATTATCACCGGTGCAGACGGCAAAAAAATATCTAACTTTGCAGAGTTTTACGATGTACTCGAAAGCCACAAAGCAGGCGATAAGCTCGAGCTTGAATATTACCGCACCTCTGACTCAAGCACTGGCAAGGTAACAATTACATTGCAGGAAAGCAAGTAATAAAAATCAATAAATTCAAAAGACCGCTTTCAAATGATAGCGGTCTTTTTTCTTTACCAAAAATGCTAAATTATGGTTTACCACATAAAGTTTAGTATAATAAATTCAAAATTTAGGTCAACCCTTTTTAAAGGGTTGCGGGTTTGGGCAGAGCCCATAAAACATTAAAAACACACTGATTTTTAATAAAAACAAATGGTTGAATTTATATCATAGGATAAATAAACCTTAGATTGTTCAAGACCTTAAAATAAAACAAAAGTCAAGATTAATAAGTGGCAGAAAGTAAGAAAGTCACACTTTAGCGGTCTTAGAGAAAAGATAATATAAAGGATGCAAAAGTTTGCGTGTGTGGCTAATTTGCCCTTAAAAAGTGGCAAATTAGTAGTTTTAGTAGCGTAGCTTTTCTTTTTGTTGCTGTCGCATTGGCTCTCGCCATTATGTTCAATTCGCCAAACAGCTTGCTGTTTGGCTATCAGAATTTGCAATAACATAAAGTATTTGTGGGCGTTGCCCACACCCACAACCTTTGAAAAGGTTGACCAAACTTTTACATTCGGGACAGAAACATTTTCTTTTGCCGTACTTTGTTACCCGACCGAAAATCAGCTAAACCATAATTTAAGAATTAAAAAATTTTTCCCTCAGATATTCAATATTTTCATAGGAATGTTCAACCTCTTTTGAATAAAGTCCTATTATTCTATGCCTTTGTTCAATATTAAGTCCGCCATTATTCACAAACAAAAATAATTGCAGGATATACGCAGATTTTACCGCAAGCAAAATAAGGCTAAAGCACTCTGTAACATCGTAGGTAACAATAGAATTAAGAAAATATCGGTAAACATAATAATACATTAGATTTTTGTATTCGTAATCATATTCGCCTATATACTCGCTAAAACGCAAAATATCTTTGCTGTCTGCTTTATATTTTTCTGCCCTTTCAAGCAAGGCTTTCCACTCGTCTGTCATAATATCAAGCTGCAAAAGCAAGTCTATTGTCTGCTTGTAGTCAGCAATAAAGCCGTTTTCGTCAAACTCTGTTTCAGCCTCATACTCCACTCCGTCAAGCGCAGAC
Organism: Eubacterium sp. OM08-24; assembly: GCF_003438075.1. Classification (GTDB taxonomy): domain Bacteria; phylum Bacillota; class Clostridia; order Oscillospirales; family Acutalibacteraceae; genus Ruminococcoides. The sequence continues at coordinate 183,150 of NZ_QSTA01000002.1, forward strand.
TGCACCTCAATGCAGATTTTATATATCATATCCAGGCAATCAAAAATGCCATTGTTGTCATTGCCAAGTCCAGAAAAAATCTTCTCCCTTGCGCTATACAGCAAATCCATTACCTCAGTATCATAGTCGCAAGGCTCAGCGATTTTTTCATCTTGTGTAACAATCAACTTTTGCATTGCGCCCTTTTTCAGCATAAGTCGGAGTGCTTCGGGACAAGCGAGCGAAAGTATTTTTTCTTGAAATTTCGAGTAGTCAAGAATAATTCTCGGAAATCTTTTGCAGGTTTCACAAAGCGAGTTTTCGCCGAGGTTTATATAAATATCGCACAACATATTCTTATTCCAAAATGGACAACGGCTATTGTCAAGGGTAAAAATCCTGTCGCCATCTGAATCTATCGTCATAACATTTCTCAGTTTTTCGCCAATTTCGCCCTCGGCGTTTTTATACTTTAAATAGCTGTCATCATCAACCACAACATCCCATTCCTTGCAGCAGCTGTCGGGACATTTATTTGCAATACATTTAAAATTCCTGTAAAATTCGTGGTAAGCAATTTTCATAGTGTACCTCTCGCATTTATTTTTAGTTCTATTCTATGTTGGAGTAATATTAATAATGGTTTAGCACACTTTCGGTCGGGCAAAAAAAGTAACAAAAAGCCTAAACTTTCCGTCCCGAAGTTAAAATTTATAAAACTAAACTTTGTGTGTTAAGCCACAATTTACCCAACTTTTTGATAAAGAGCCCAATTTTTCAACATCAGCATAATAAAATGTTAAAAACTCCCGACCGTAACTACTGTTAAAGTCGGGAGTAAAAATTACATCTCAGTGATTATTTCGTTTACTGTCTTTCCCGGAGGAATCATTGGAAGTACATTCTGATCGGGGCTGATTCTGCAATCAACAAGAACAGGTTTATTGAGCGCAAATGCCTTTTCGAGTACGGGCTTAATATCCTCTTTTGTGTTAATTCTCATTCCGTCAATGCCGAACGCATTTGCAAGGGCAACAAAATCAGTTGCACGATGAGGATCGGTCTGAGAAAAACGGTTGCCGTAAAACAATTTCTGCCACTGGCGAACCATACCGAGCACAGTATTGTTCATAACGAGAATTACAACAGGCAAATCGTAAGATTTCATTGTAACAAGCTCGTTTAAGTTCATATGGAAACTGCCGTCACCTGTAACGAGAGCTACTCTCTTGTCAGGGTAAGCCATCTGAGCGCCGATTGCTGCACCCATACCAAATCCCATTGTGCCAAGACCGCCGGAAGTAAGGAATGTTCGTGGAGTCTGAGCCTTGTTGAACTGAGCAACCCACATCTGATGCTGACCTACATCGGTAGCAACAATATCATCGTCACTCTTGATTTCGTTGAGTGCGTCAAGAATATCTTTTGGCTGAGGGTACTTGTCATCAGCAGGAATTTTATTATCTAAAAAGTGTTTCCACTCGCCGAGTACAGAAAGCCATTCTGAATGATTCTGCTGTTCCATACCATCGCAAAGTGCCTCAAGTATATTTTCAAGGTCGCCGAGCACATACTCGCTAACCTTAACATTTTTATTAATTTCTTTTTCGTCAATTTCAAGCTGCACAATTTCAGCCTGAGCGCCAAACTTATCTCTGTCGCCTGCTACTCGGTCAGAAAATCTTGCGCCGCAAGTAATAATAAGGTCGCATTTATCGGTAGCCATACCTGTTTCATATCCGCCGTGCATACCTATATTGCCCATACAAAGCGGATGGTCGGCAGGAATACAGCCAAGTCCCATAAGTGAGCAGCAAACAGGAATGTCTGTAAGCTCGGCAAACTTTTTGAAAACCTCGGTTGCGTTTGCGCTGATAATACCGCCGCCTGCATAAATAATAGGCTGCTTTGATTTTCTTATCATATCCTGAACCCTTTTGATTGTTTCAGGATTCTTTATGCTTACTCTTGGAATTTCCTGTGGCTTTACAGCCTCAAACTCTGTCTTGTTAGCTGTAACATCCTTTGGAACATCTACAAGAACAGGGCCTTTTCTGCCCGACTGAGCAATTTCAAAAGCCTTGCGGAGAGTTGGGGCGAGGTCATCAACCTTTTCTACAATAAAACTTGCCTTTGTAATAGGCTTTACGATATTTACAATATCAACTTCCTGAAAGCTATCTCTGCCGAGCTGGTCTGTGGTAACATTGCCTGTAATGGCAACAACAGGAATACTGTCGATATTAGCGGTAGCAATACCTGTAACTATATTTGTAGCACCCGGGCCTGAGGTTGTAATAACAACGCCTGTTTTGCCGGTAGCTCTTGCGTAACCGTCTGCTGCGTGAGATGCTCCCTGCTCGTGAGCGGTAAGAACATGCTTGATCTTGTCGCTGTACTTATAAAGAGCGTCATATGTATTGAGAGCCGCACCACCCGGATAGCCGAAAACGGTATCAACTCCTTGCTCTAACAAACATTCACAAATAATTTCTGCACCTGAAAGCTGCATTTTCCTCTCTCCAATCCTCTTTACACGACACTTTATCTATATATCTATGCCTTTAGCTTAATGAGTTTTATATATACGCTACTTTTTATTTTACATAATAACAGCAAAAAAGTCAATGTTTTTCGGTTCTTTATCAAAAGTCAGTGTGAATTATTGTTTAGCGTAATTTTGGTGGGCAAAAATAAAACAAAAGCAATACCATCCGTCCCGAATATAAAAATCAGGTCAACCTTTTCAAAGGCTGACCCAACTTTAAACTTATTAAACTAAATTTTTTGTATTAAACCATTCTATGCTTTTTCCATCTGCCTGAGAGGTATCTTGCGAGGTATGCCACTGCTCTTGCGTACCAATCAACGAACATTCCTATCCATACTCCCAAAACGCCCATACCAAGCACCATAACAAGGATATAGCTGCATACAATTCTGAATATCCACATTGAAATCATACTTACTCCGAGGGAGAAGTTTACATCTCCGGCGGCTCTGAGTGCATTTGGCAAAGCAAAGCTGAGCGGCCAGCCTACAAGTGAGGCGATGCTGAAGCATCTGAGTACAAATACCGCCGTATCGCTTGCCGAAGGCGAAAGTGAAAATATATTTACAAACAGCGGAGCAAACGCAAACAAAAGCCATTTGCATGCCCAGTCGCCAATGTAAGTCATTATCATAAGTTTTTTTGTGTAGAACTTTGCGGCGTCCATATCCTTAGCGCCAACGCACTGTCCGATTATTGTAACCATTGCAAGTCCGATTGAAGTACCGGGAATATTTGGGAAGTCGATAATCTGAAACGCTATTGAATTTGCGGCGATTGCGTCAGTGCCGAGTGTAGCAACCATTCCCACAACAACGATTTTACCAATCTGGAACATTCCGTTTTCAATGCCGCTCGGAATACCGATTTTTAAAATTCTGACTACATAACTCTTTTTTGGAATAAACTTTCTGATTTCTCTGACTTCCATAGGATTCTTTTTTGAAAAAATAAATCCGCTCATAATAAATCCTGCGGCTACTCTGCTTATTAATGTGGCAAGCGCAACACCGGCAACACCGAGTCCGCAGCAATAAACAAACACAGCATTAAGGCTGATATTAATTATATTCATCAATATGCTGATCTGCATACTGATTTTGCTGTTGCCTGTACTTCTGAAAATTGCCGCACCGGCATTATACATACCCAAAAACGGATACGAAAGCGCCGTAAAGAACAGGTAAATACACGCCGCATCCATTACATCCTGCTCAATTGAACCGAAAATAAGCGAGAGCATTGGGTTTGTGAATATGCAGAAAAAGATTGTTGCCGCAAGCGAGAAAATCATCATAAGCGTTTCAAGCTGAGCGCAGGTCTGCTTTGCCCTTTCGGTTTCCTTGCAGCCGCAATACTGACTTGCAATTACAAGTCCGCCTGTGGCAAAAGCCGCCATCACCTGAATGATTAACCTATTTATATTATCAACAAGTGCAACACCCGAAACCGCAACCTGTCCGACTGTTGATACCATAAATGTGTCAACCATTCCCACGCTAACCGCAAGGAGCTGTTCAAAGATAAGAGGAACAATAAGTCTGAAAATATATTTGTTTGAAAACATATACTACCTTTCCTACCCTTTCATCAAAAACAACATCAAAATTTTTGATTTGTTTGTTTTTCATTCCTTTTTCTATACATTTTCTGTTTTTCGTACATATAATAGTACCGATTTACAGATTTGTCAAGATTTAAAAATGCCGAAAAAGTACAGTATTTGCAAGCTGTTTTTATGTCAAATATTTACACTTATTTATTAAAAATAAACTTACACAAAACCATGAATTTTTACGGAAATTTCTATTAAACTTTACCTTTAATTTACAAAGGCTTGAAATTTTAAATTATTTAGCTAAAGTTGTGCGATAAACCATAAATTACTCCAACTTGTGATAAAGAACCTTTACAAAAAACTCCCGCCATAATGACGGGAGTAAAATTTGATTTCTTAAGGGGCATAAAGAAAGGCCTTATTTTTTGTTGTAAACTTCTTTATCAAGTTTGCCCTCTTTGCTGCAAACTATAACATTTGTTGCGGCATCGCCGATTACATTAAGAGTAATAACTGCCATACCCGGGAGGTAGTTCATAGCAAGTATCAAAGAATATCCGATCATACAAAGCTCTGAATTTAAACCAAGTCCCATCATTACAACATAAACCATTGTTGTTCCGGCTACCGGAATAGCCGGTGTACCGATTGCGGTACAGATTGACAAGAAAGCTGTAAGCATTAATGTTACAGGTGTAATCTCCACACCTGCTGCGGTAGCAATAAATGTAATTGCTATCATATGCATTGCTGTTGTACCGTTCATATTAACGGTCATACCAGTTGGCAATACAAAACTTGTAATATCCTTTGAGCAGCCAAGCTCCTCGGTACAAGTTTTTGTATTAAGCGGCAATGTTGCGGCTGATGAATTTGTAGCAGCAGCAAACATACCGATTTTTGCGCTCTTTTTGAGGAATGTAAATGGATTTAAACGAGTTGTAAGGAATATGCCGATTGGATAAATTGTAACAACAAGCAAAAGGCTGACAACGATTGTTGTAGCAATCCACACGAGTGTAGGTGAAATGTACTCAACACCATATACAGCAAATGCTCTTGCTATCATACAGAAAATAGCAACAGGAGCAACCTTATTGATAAGGAAGTTAAGTGCCATTTGAACAACATCGTTTAAAACCTCAATAACTCTCTTTAAAGGAGCCGCTTTTTCTCCCATAGCTGTCATACAAAGTCCCAATACAATGGCAACTACAACAACCGAGAGAATTGCGTTATTTGATGACAACGCATTAATTATATTTGAAGGAACAGCATTAACAACAGTAACAAGCGGATTGTAACCGTCCATAGTTACAAGGTCTTGTGCCTGCTGAGCCGGAAGATTTACATTAAACCAACCCATTGATTTTACAAAGTAAGCGCCTGCACCTGCAAGAGCGGCTGCAACTATATAAAAGCAAAGGTAGCACACAAAAGTTTTACCGGCTATTCTGCCAAGCTTTTTAGGGTCTGCAAGACTGCAAAGAGCAAGGCTGAGTGAACAGAGTACAAGCGGAACTATCATCATTTGAAGTCCACGCATAAAAAGCTGTCCTATAATATAAAAGAGTCCTATACCTTCGATTTTGGTAGTGGCTGTAATATCTTGGAAGAAAATAGCGTCAACTACCTTCCATATGCCCTCGGCATCCGTACCGACAAGCTGTGCCTTAATTAAAAGACAGATAATACCAACACCAAATCCGGCAGCAACAGCAATCAGCATTTTCTTGACTATTGAAGATTTTTGCTTTTGTGATTTCATTTCTACATCTCCTTTTTAATCACTAAACGCTATAATAAGGTGTGCCGCATATTAAAAGCCCCACATATGCAGTTTTTCCACCAATAATAACCAATAATCAAAAACAAACTAAAAAATATTAAATTGTCAAAAATAATTTAAAATATATATAAAGCACTATGGCTTATTTTCAAATTAATATTAACGCCGACAGCTGATTTTTTATTCATACAAAAGCTCAATATTGTTGCCCGCACAAAAGTCAAGCCACCTATCGTCAGGCTTTTTATCGGTAACAATGCAGTCAACATCGCCCCATGTAAGAAAATTAACAAAAGCTGTCTGATTAAATTTTGTATGGTCCGCAAGAAGAATTACCTTTGAGGCTCTCTTTGCCATTTCCGACTTCAGCACTGCCTCTCCCTCTGTGGAGTCCATAATACCTTTTTCTATATCGAGTGCCTTGCAGGCGAGCAAAGCAACATCTACATTATATCTTGCAATATTTTCTTTTGCGAGTGTACCCTGAAACGAAAGAGAGTTTTCGTCATATGTACCGCCGGTAGAAATAACCTTCATTTTTGCACCTTCAAGCTCCTGCAAAATCTGAGTAGAAAAGCTGATAGCGGTAATATCGCTGTTGCTCTTAATCAGCTTTACCACCTCCATTACAGTGGTGCTGTTGTCTGCCATAATTGTATTTACATCAGAAAGTCTGCCGCACACAATTTCGGCGATTTTTTTCTTTTCTTCGTTATTAATAGAACGTCTTTTAAAGAAATGAATATGATCCTTTTGGCTTACTGTGTTGAGCACCGCACCGCCAAAGGTTCTTGTAATAAGTCCTTCGTTCTTGAGCTTTTCAAGGTCACGGCGGATTGTTTCCTCCGTAACATCATATTTCCTGCTGAGGTCGGTTACAAAGACCTCGCCCGAAAGCTCTATTTCTTTTTTTATCTTATCAATTCTTTTTTCCATCAGTACATTTCTCCTAAAACAACAATATCTCTCATCAATTAACTATATTATATTTTAACAATTATTATCTAATAAGTAAAGACTTTATGTAAACAAATACAAAATTTTAACATTTAGAGAAATATGTTTTTGAGGGTTAGTTGCTGTCTGCGGCTGAGCTTTTACCGCAGACAGCTGACTAAAAAAGAGCACATAAACAAATATACGAAATATATTGAAAAAACTTGTTAGATAATTAATCCTTGTCGATTGCCTCAACCATTTCACGCATCATAGCAACATCGGAAGCCTCAAGCTCAAGCTCTGCTGACTTAACATTTTCAGCAATCTGGTCAACAGTTGTTGAACCGCTGAGGAGGTTAATGAAGTCACCCTGTGCAAGAATCCAAGCAAGTGCAAGGTTTGCGATAGTACAGTTGTACTTTTCGCAGAGTGGTTTCCACTGATCCATAACATCCATAGCTTTCTGCATATTCTCAGGCTGGAACCACTTTTTAGGAATCTGAGCGCCAACAGGCTTGTAATCTCTTGGCATTGTGCCTGAAAGCAGACCCATTTCAAGTGGTGAATAAGCCTGAATTGTAACACCGTTCTCACGGCAGCATGGAATAATCTCATCTTCAATGCCTCTGTCAAGGATTGAATACTTAGCCTGAACTATGTCAAGCTCGCCCCACTTGAGGTACTCTTCAATCTGCTTGATGTCAACATTTGCTGCACCGATAGCCTTGATTTTACCCTGAGCCTTAAGGTCATTAAGCACTTCCATTGTTTTTTGAATCGGAACATAATACTCGCTGCCCTCGATTGACTGCCAGTGTGTCATATATACATCAACATAATCTGTGCCCATTCTCTTGAGTGATTCTTCAATCTCTCTCTTGATAGACGCACTGTTGAGGTTTTTGTAAAGCTGAATACCGTTTACCTTATTGAAAAGGTCGCCCTTCATCTCCTGATCCCATGTAACACCGCACTTTGTGATGATAACAACATCTTCACGATTCATACCCTCAAGAGCCTTGCCGAGAATTTTCTCGCTGTTGCCAAAGTTGTAACCAGGAGCAGTATCAATAAGATTTACGCCGAGCTTTGGAGCTTCTCTGATTGTATCTACTACAACCTGAAGGTCGTGGTCGCCGCCCCATGCAGAGCCGCCGCCGATTGACCATGTACCAAGACCCATTCTTGAAATATCTATACCTGTTTTACCAAGTTTCATTGTCTTCATTGTAATCACCTTTTCTCTCATATTAAAGTTGATTTTCTGCCCTGCATGGGGGAACTATGCAGGGCAGCTGCAAAGTGTTTTTAAAGAATATAATCCTTATGATATTTTTCAAGCATATCTTCTACCATCTGCTTGTTTTTAACGCCTGTTGTAGCGCCTACATACTGAACAGAAATGGCAGCTGTGCAGTTTGCGTAAATACCGCAGTCACGAATATCTTTGCCCTGTAAAAGAGCTGAAATAAATCCTGATGCGAAGTTGTCGCCTGCACCGATTGTATCAATGGCAGTTACGCCCTTGCACGCCGGAACAATCATTGCGCCGTCTTTGTTGCGGATATAACAGCCTCTCTTGCCTATCTTCATAATTACATTTTTTACACCGCAATTATAAAGAACATCGGCAACCTTTGCCTCGTCGGTTTCGCCTGTCATCAGACAAGCCTCGTCAAAATTAGGGAAGAAATAATCAACATAGCTGAGTGCTTCCTTAATATCGTCAAGTGTCTCACCAAGGCGAGGTTTAATCATATCGGCGGTAATTGTCATCCCCTCGGCTTTTGCAACCTTAAATATCTCTACAAGTGCTTTGCCGTCAAGAAGCGGGCAGTTAAAAATACTTGCGAGTGAAAGGATTTTAGCCTGTTTCATCTTTTCAAAGTTAACATGCTCAATGTTTTCTTTCCAAAGGCTGCCGTTGCGGTTTGTAACGAAAGTTCTTTCGCCGTCATCTGTAACAAGTCCTATGTTCATTGAAGTATCAATGTTGGGGTCAACCTTAATTCCCTCAACATCAATATTATCCTGCTTGCAGGATTTAAGAATAAACTGACCTGCCGCATCATCGCCTATACAAGCGATAATGCCTGTCTTAAAGCCGAGTCGGCTGATAATTGTTGCCTCATTCATAGCGTCGCCGCCAACCGACATTGCAATACGGTCAACCGGATATGATTCTATATCGAATATATCTCTTGATACGGGTCGCAGAGGAATATCTACGACCGCAGCACCAAGACAAATTACATCTAATTTTTTATTACTCATTACTCATCAGCTCTTCCGTCATCACCAAATAATTTAATCTTATACATAGCTCTTTCTTTAACAGCCTTTCTAACCTCACGCTCTAATGCGAGGAATGGCTCATCCTTGTGAGCATTAACAGCCTCCATAGCTGCCTGACAAAGCTCTGTGTGAATGTTAATCTTAGCAATACCAAGTGAAATAGCTTTCTTAATGTCCTCATCACCGATACCTGATGCACCGTGGAGTACGAGAGGAACATCAACCTCTTTTGCTACTGCCTCAAGAACATCAAAAGCGAGCTTTGGCTCTGAAGAATATACGCCGTGAACATTACCGATAGCAACTGCGAGTGAGTCACAGCCTGTTCTCTCAACAAATTCCTTAGCCTTTGACGGGTCTGTGTACTGATACTCTGAGAGAGCCTCTTCGTAAACAGTTTCGTTGCCAACATGACCAAGCTCAGCCTCAACAGGAATGTTGTATGCGTGGAAATAATCTACACATCTCTTGATTTCAGCAACATTTTCCTCATATGGAAGAGCAGATGCGTCACGCATTACTGAATTCATACAGTGGTTTACTGCATTGTGGAGAATTGTCATATTTCTGCCGTGATCCCAGTGAAGAATTACAGGTACTGTTGCTTTCTTTGCCATTGACTCCATCATATAGCAATAATCTTCAAAGGAAGTGTTGCCTGTAAAGCCTGTACCGAATGAAATAATAATCGGAGCTCTGAGTTCCTCAGCTGCATCTATAACGCCCATGAGCATTTCAGCATTCCATACATTGAAGTGTGGAATTGCATAATGACCTTCTGTTGCTTTTCTTTCCCAATATCTGATATCTGAAATCATAGTTAATCACCTTTCATTAGTAATAGTAATATTTAAAAATCATTCAGCTACTTTGATTACGCCCTTAACCATATTGGCTTTCTTAACAGGGTCGATAGCATCCGTAAATGCCTGCTGAACATCCTTGTAGTCATAAACATTTGTAACCATATCTTTAACATTGAATTTGCCTGTTGCAATAGCCTCGATTGTCTGTGGGAAGTTATTGCAGTAACGGAATGAAGTCTGAATTGTAACTTCACGGTTAATCTTGAGGAAGTCAATCGGAACAGGCTTAGACTGTGTGCCGACCATCATAATCTTGCCGCCACGAGCAACAATCTGAACTGCCTGCTGAGCTGTAAATACAGAACCTGCTGCCTCAAATACGAGCTCGCAGCCATGGTCACCGAAATATTCAGGTGAACGGAGAAGTGCAACTGTATCCTGCTCCTTGCCGTTGATAACTCTGCTTGCGCCGAGCTTTAATGCAAGGTCAAGACGGTTCTGCATAATGTCAACAACTGTAATATCAGTAGCACCGAGGCTCTTGCAAGCCTGAAGTACCATAAGACCGATAGTACCGCCGCCTAAAATAACAATGCTCTTGCCAAGCTGAGCACCGCCGAGAATTGCAGCGTGCATACCAACTGCTGCCGGCTCAACAAGTGCTGCCTCCATTGTTGTCATACCCTCAGGAATGTGATATGTCCACTCCTCAGGATGAGTCATATACTGTGTGAGTGCACCCTTGTAGTTAGGCTGTGTAGCCATAAAATCCACATCAGGGCAAATATTATATCTGCCTGTACGGCAATATTCACATGAATCATCAGGTACACCCGGCTCTATAAGGACTTTGTCGCCAACCTTAAATTTGGTTACATTTGCGCCAACCTTAACAACCTCGCCTGCTACCTCATGACCAAGACCGATTTTCTGATTTGGATCCTTAGGTGGAATGAACGGGCCAAACTCAAAGCCGTGAATGTCAGAACCGCACATACCAACATATTCAACTTTCATTAAAATTTCATTATCTTTTGGTTCAGGAACTGCGCACTCCTGAATTTCAAACTGCTTAGGTGTAACTAAAATTGCTTCTGAATTTTTCATAACGAGAACCCCCTAAAAAAAGTGTTTTGCCTTGGCACCCGAGGTTAATCGGGTGCCAAACGAGTAAATAATATGCCAATAAACTTACTTGTAAAATTAATCTACCGCACCGATGTCTTCAACAGATTCGCCTCTTGTTTCAACACCGAGGAAGATGATAGCAACAGCGATGATAACTGCAACGATTGAAATAAGAATGAATACACCGCCTGAGCCTAATGAAGATGCTGCTACACTTGTAACAAGGAACGGGAAGAAGATGTTACTTACACGACCCATTGCGTTACTAAAGCCTGAACCCGAAAGTTTTGCTGATGTAGGCCACATTTCAGGAACATATACTGCTGATGCGTAGCAAACATACATATAAATAATTGTGTTAAGCAAGAAGGTCATTACGATAAGACCAAACATACCGAGCTGCGGAGCGAGCAAGCCTGTTGCAACGCCAAGACCTGCCATGCCGAGGAGAAGGATAACACCCATAACTCTGCGAGGAATTTTATCCATAATGAGAGATGCGATAAAGATACCGAATGGAGCGCCGAATAAACCGAACATTGTCATAAACTGTGACTGTGAAGTATCAAAGCCCATACCTTTGAGCATTGATGGCATCCAGTTCATAAGTGTATACTGGATTGTGTTCATACCGATAAGAACGAGTGAACCAACGATTGTACGCTTTAAGAGTTTGCCTTTGAAGAGTGCTCTGTAAGGGAGCTTCTTAACAGGCTTAGCTTCTTTAACTTCAATTGGAGGAAGTTTTTTGCCTGTTGACTTTTCAATTTCTTTTTCAATGCTTGTCATAATAGCATCTGCTTCTTCGTATCTGCCCTGTGACTCAAGCCATCTTGGTGACTCAGGAAACTTCTTAACGATGAATACGCAAGCGATAATTGAAAGGATTGAAGGAATCATAAACTGGATTCTCCAGTTCATAGCCATACTTACACCTGTAAGGCCAATGAGAAGTGCGATACCGTTGCAAATCGGGTGAGCCCAGTTGCCGATGAATGATGTACGGCTTGACCATGTACCACGGTTTTTACCGGGAACATACTCTGTAAAGCCTGCAAAAAGAACTACGAGCAATGCACCGAGTGCAAGACCCTGTAAAAGCCTGAATACATAAAGAACATAAACATTTGGTGATAATGCACCGCCAATCATAGCGATGATGTGGATAACTTCGTAAAGAAGAATACTCTTTTTACGACCGATTTTGTCGCCGATAGGACCGCCGATTAACGCACCAAAGAGCTGTCCTGCTGTGTAAGTTGTGCCCCACATTGCAAGGAGGGCTGTACCCGGCTCAAGCCAGTGGATTTCGTTTAAAAGAATGTTCTGAACGGCACCGCCGATACCGTTTGACCAACATACCAAAAGTGCAAAAGCTGTAACAAGCCACATTTTGATATGCCATTTTGATTGAGGCAAGCGGTCAAGTCTTGCGCCAATGTTGACATTGGATTTGCTAGCCATAGATTTTTCTCCTTTTATTCACTTCTTTGATTTATTTTTACAATTTGATTTTTCTCTCGGCACCGTCAAGCTCTCGCTCAAGATCTGCCTCCATAATGGACCAAGCTTTTTTAAAGTCCGCATCCTTGTTCCACAATGCCGGAGGTCCTAATACCACGAGGTCTGCACCTGCTTCATAGAGTGGACGGTACAAGCCGCTATTCATTGAACCGTCTGCCTCGATTATGAACTTCAAACCTCTTTCTCTTCTGAGTTTAGCCAGCTGATTGATTTTTACAAACATCTGTAAATCAACAGGCTGTCCTGAGATGCCGGGATCAACAATCATAATTGTAACTTTATCGAGTAACGGAAGATAATATTCAATAGTAGAAAGCGGAACCGATGGGCTTAAAGCTATGCCGGCTTTACAACCGAGCTTTTTGATTTTATGTATTGTTACAAAAGCATCGCCCTCAATGCAGTCTGTATGAGGAGTAATGTAAGCAGCACCTGCTTTTGCAAAGGTTTCAAGGTACTGTTGCGGATGCTTTACCATGAGGTGAGCATCCATAGGTTTTAAATTCTTGATATGCTTGTTAAGATAATCAAGATAATCAGGGCCTATACCGTAGCTCGGTACATAAACGCCATCTTTAATATCCATATGAAGAAAATCAGATTTTTCATTAATCAGCTTAACCTGTTCTTCTATGTGAAATAAATCACAACAACCTACCGATGGGGCAATCATTAGCTTTCTCATTGAAAATCCTCCAAAATGCATTTAATACATTATTAATTAATCGTCATAATCATATGTGAAGATAACCTTGATAGCCTCTTTCTTAGCCATTGCGTCAAAGCCCTCTCTCCACTGTGAAAGACCGAGTCTGTGAGTAATCATTGGTTCAACCTTAATCTGACCTGACTGAAGAAGTCTGATGCAGTTTCTCCAAGAAGTTGAGTCATAAGCCATATGACCGATAATGCTCTTGTTCCAAGAAGTAATATCGTTGATTGAGAACTCAAGTGGTTTAAAGCCCATACCGACTCTTACGATTTCCGCATTTGGTCTTGTCATTTCAAGAGCCTGCTTTAATGCGATGTTTGCACCCGAACACTCAATAACAAGTCCGAGGTTATCTCTGCCGCAAATCTCTGTGCATCTTGCAACTACATCTTCTCTTGAACCATTTACACAATGTGTAGCGCCAAGCTCTTTAGCTACGCCAAATCTTACCTTTGTGTCGTCCTCAAGACCAACCATTACTATGTTTACAGCGCCCATAAGTTTTGCAACCTGTACTGAGAACAAACCAAGTGGGCCTGTACCGAATACTACAACATCCTGTCCCGGAATAAGATGTGACTGCTGAGCCACCGCCTTGTAAGCATTACAGATTGGGTCGAGCACTGCAGCCTCTTCATACTTAACGCCCTCAGGAATTTCCCAGATAGCGTGTTTATGAATTGCAAGAATTTCACCCGGTACTTTGCAGTACTTTGAGAAACCGCCGCCCCATGTGTTGTTGTCAAGTCCAAGGTTTACTTTGTGTTCGCAGCAAAGGAAGTCACCGCTTTCGCAAGCCGGGCAAACGCCGCATACATGAGCACTGTTGTCTGATACAACTCTCTGACCAACATGCCAGTCTTTTACATTTTCGCCAACTTTAACGATCTCGCCGGCAAACTCGTGACCACGAACTGACTGCTGCTGTCCCTCGCAGTTTGTATCATCATAACCATTGTCTACGCCCCAGTGTTTCATATCCGCACCGCAAATTGCTGCGGCCTTGATCTCAAGAATAATATCATCAGGTCCGCACTCAGGTACGGGATAATTTTCCATCATTTTGTAGCCACCGAAAGCTGTTCCGAATCTTTTTAAAGCATGCATATTTAAGTCTCCTTTTTTTATTCCGCCTCAAAGCGGTTATTTATTTGACACCTATATAATACAACATCTTTTTGTGGATTTCAAGCATTATTTTCTGTTTTTTAAACATTTGTATGCTTGCACAAGTAATTTCTCGTTTCTTTGTGTAATCTGCCGTAATAAATACATTTATTTGTATATATAAAATAATTTTTATGGTAATATTACTACTATTCGCTTGTCGCTTGTTAATTAAACACTGTTTTTATAATAAAAAGCTTATTTATTAAATGTGCGTTTTGGTCAAAACCGAAATTCTACTATTGCACAAAATGGAAAATTCTGTCTATTTTCTGCGTTTCCCACATTTTTTATTTAGGTTTTAAAACAGTAAGAATAAGCCTGACACCACAAATCACGCAGTGTCAGGCTTTTATATCTTTATTGTAAATCAAAAACCCGACCTTAGCTTACTAACGCTAAAGTCGGGCATTTTTTACTTTCTTCTCTTAACAAACGGAACAGGAGTTTTATCGTACTCATCAAGTCTGTTGCCGTAGAGATAATAATTTGTTTCCTTTGTAATAACAGGTGCGAGCACCACCATTGCAAATATATTTGGCAATGTCATAAAAGCGTTAAAAATATCTGACATTGTCCATACAATATCAAGAGATGTAATCGGAGCAATAAGAAGAATAACTATAAACAGCACCTTGTAAGGGATAATTCCATTTGGACCGAAAAGATAATCAACACAGCTCTCGGCATAGTAACTCCAACCAAGAATTGTTGAAAATGCAAACAATACGATACCGACAACAAGAATCGGTGTGCCTATGTACGGAATCTGTGCAAATGCGGCAGATGTAAGTTCGCCGCCCTCAACCGAAGCTGTATCAATGTTCGGGTTCTTAATACATGAACTTACAATTACAAGACCTGTCATAAGACATACAACAACAGTATCCCAAAATGTACCCGTCGATGAAATAAGCGCCTGACGAACCGAGTTTCTTGACTGGGCTGCAGATGCAACAATCGGAGCAGAACCCATACCTGATTCGTTGCTGAAAAGACCTCTTGCAACACCGTAACGAGCCGCAATCATAATGCCTGTACCCGCAAGTCCGCCGCCTAATGCCTTAAAGCTGAAAGCCGACTCGCAAATAAGTGTAACTGTCTGCCAAAGCACATCAAAGTTAATTGATAAAATAATGATACAACCGATAACATAGAGTATTGCCATAAGAGGTACGAGTTTTTCGCATACTCTTGAAATAGACTTAATACCGCCGAAAATAACAAGAGCAACGCAGATTGCAATTACAATACCCGAAATAAGCGCAACCGTCGAAATATCCATTCCGAAGAAGTGGAGCATATATGTTTTGTCAGGATTAAAGGTTGTATCCATAATCTTTGCAATCGCATTTGTCTGAACACCGCAGCCAACGCCGAATGACGCAAACAACGCAAATACCGCAAACAATACGGCTACCCACTTAAAGTTAATTCCTGTTTTCTTTGATACGCCGTTTTCAATAGCATACATTGCGCCGCCGCGCATTTTACCGTCTCGAGTTTTTACACGGTATTTCACCGCAATAAGCGACTCCGCATACTTTGTGGCAATACCAAACACGCCTGAAATCCAGCACCACAGCACTGCACCTGCACCGCCAAGCGCAATAGCCGTACCTACGCCGATAATATTACCTGTACCTATTGTAGAGGCAAGTGCTGTAGTAAGCGCCTGAAACGGGCTGATGTCGCCGTCTGAATCAGGGTCTTTTGTAACAGAAAGTTTAATCGCTTTAAATGTTTTGCGCTGAACAAACTTTGTTCTGACGGTCATATAAATGTGTGCGCCAAGCAAAATTACTATCATTGGCACGCCCCATAAAATGTTGTCAAACTTTGTAAAAAAGTCATTCAGCATTTGTAGAAAATCCATCGAGTTCAATCCCTTCTTCTTTTTTGCTCAATTGCTCAAGGTTACTGTATATTACAATCCTCAAGCTCCCTCAAAATCCTTTTTACATCACTCAGTCCGTCTGCAACACCGTGCAAAAGCGGAATTATATCATTACTCGGCTTGTCAAGGTCAGGCACCATTACTGTTACACAGCCTGCCGAGCTTGCCGATTTAATGCCGTTTGGAGAATCCTCAAGCGCAACGCAATTTTGCGGAGAAAGTCCGAGCATTTCCGCCGCCTTGAGGTAGATGTCGGGTGCAGGCTTGCCAACGCTTACCATTGACGCACTCACCGTAACATCAAAATATTTATATAAATCGTGAGCCTTGAGGTACCGCTCTGCCCTTTCAGGCGGAGTTGCCGTTGCAAGCGCCACCTTATAGCCGTTTTCTTTTAAAAACTCAAGCAGTTCCTTTGCCCCGTCCTTTGACTCAATACCGTTTTTCTCAACATAACTGTCCATAAGCTCAACTCTTTTTGAGCGCACAGCCTCATAATCGAAACCGTTGCCGAATATTCCCTTGAGCTTAGCTGATGCAAGCGGCCGAGCCATACTTCGGATTGAAAGTGCGTGTTTTTCCTCCATGGGAAATCCGTAAAATCTTCCTGCCTCGCACCAAAAGCGAACATAGAGCTTTTCGGAGTCGAGAATAACTCCGTCCATATCAGATATTACACCTTGAATTTTCACCGCTCACACCTCTTTTTTATCTGCATATTAGATATAAATATTCCTGCGCAAATCAGCACCACAGAAACAATCATTTCTATGCCGAACACGCTTTCGCCGAGCATAATTCCCGACAGCAGTGTGCCGAACACAGGCACAAGCAAATTGAACACACAAATTCTGCTTGCGTGGTGGTGTTTGAGCAAAGCCGTCCATATCGCAAAAGCGGCAGCTGATACAAAAGCAAGCCAAAAAAGCACAAGCAATGCCTTTATGCTTGAAAAGTTAAGTTTGCCTCCTGCTATAAATCCTGCAATTAAAAGCAGTATTCCGCCAAACGAAAGCTGAAAACCCGTGACCGAAATCGGTTCTCGGTCACGAACTATGCCCTTAGAAATAAAATTACCTGCTGCCGCCGATAAGGTGGACATCAATATCATAAAATCGCCGAACAGCATGTCGGCAGTTACACCGCCGCCGCTGTTTACACACAAAACTCCGCAAAAGCCGAGAATACAACCGATAATTTTACAAACATTGAGCTTGTCCGACTTAAAAAACAGCGGAGCAAAAAGCACAGTAAAAAAGGTTGCACAGGCGGTTATAACCGAAGTGTTCGCACCGCTTGTAAATCCTATGCCGATATATGTAAAAATATACTGCCCGAAAGTCTGCACAGAGCCGAGCAGCATAACAGGCATAATGCCGTTTTTCTCAATTTTAGGCAAGTGCTTGTTCTTGACTAAAAAAATGAAAAGCACCATTATTCCTGCAAGGGTAAACCTTGCACCTGCAAAAAGCAGCTTTGAGCCTATGTCGTTTCCCTCTATGCCAAACTGCACATAGCCTACTTTTATAAAAGGAAACGCAGTACCCCAAAGCAAAGTGCAAAATATTGCAAGTGCAGCGGCTACCTTGTAATTTTTTATGCTCATCAGCTTAAATACGGCTTTAATTCTTCAAGCATAGCCTCTTTTTTGCGAAGACCCGTAAGTCTGAGCACTTCTTCACCGTTTTTAAAAAGGATAAGTGTAGGAATACTCATAACACCGTAGTAATCGGCAACTTGACGCTCGGTTTCCACATTAAGCTTAAAAAATTTCATCTGTGAGCCAATCTCTGTAGAGAGCTCCTTAAAAACAGGACCCATCATTCTGCAAGGACTGCACCACTCTGCCCAAAAATCAACAAGCACAGGCACATCTGCGCCAAGAACTTCGGATTCAAATTCTTCTGCAACAATTTCTTTAACCATAGCAATACCTCCTGCTTTTATTATTATCACATATAAACTCATTATCAATAAAATAAAAAAATTTACTGCTATTTTACATTATAACAGAACATACGCCGTTTTTCAACTTTTTTTACATTTCATAAATTCAATTATATGAATAAAAAATCATTTTTACATACTCAACCGGTAACTATAGCAATGCTGAGGCATAAAATAATCTGAAAGGATGATTTGCTATGGACAATAAATACCCGTTTGTAAACACGCCGTTGCGCTATCCATACAATGCGCTTGAGCCGTACATTGATGAAAAAACAATGATTTTGCATCACGACAGACACCTGCAAGCATATATTGACAAGTTAAATTTGCTGATGAGCGAATGCAGACAGCTTCAAAAATTGAGTTTGCAGGAAATATTAAAAAATTCCTGCCGTATTCCGGAAGAAAAACGCAGAGATGTGCTGAATAACGCAGGCGGTGTGTATAACCATAGATTTTATTTTAACGGTATGAGTCCCGACTGCCGAGGACTTGAGCGAGGGATACTTCACCGCAAAATGAGCGAGAACTTTACAAGTTTTGAAAATTTCAAAAATGAGTTTACCGCCGCCGCTATGTCTGTTTTCGGCTCAGGCTATGCGTGGCTTGTATATGACGGCAAAAAGCTGAAAATTATCACCACCAAAAATCAGGATACTCCGCTCTGCCGAGGTCTTGTACCGATACTTAACATTGATGTCTGGGAACACGCTTACTACCTAAAGCACTACAGCGACCGCAAGTCTTACATTGACGATTTTATCAAGGTGGTAAATTGGGCAACAGCCGAAAAAAGACTTTGCAATCAAAAAAGTTTTTAACAATTTGTATTGGCAATGTTAAAAATTGTGGTTTAGCAAATTATCGGTCGGGCAAAAAAGTAAAGCAAAACTTTCCGTCCCGAAGTTAAAAGTTTGGTCAACCTTTTCAAAGGTTGTGGGTGTGGGCAACGCTCACAAAAGTTTTAAACTATCGCATATTTTTGATAGCCAAACGGCTTGTCGTTTGGCGGATTGAACACAATGGCGATAGCCTAAAAATGCGACAGCAACAGAAGGAAAAGCCACGCTACTAAACTACTAATTTGCCACTTTTCAAGGGCAAATTAGCCACACACAAAAACTTTTGCATCCTTTAAAGTATCTTTTCTCTAAGACTGCTCAAGTGCAGCGTTCTTACTATCTGCCACTTATTAATCTTGACTTTTACTTTATCCTAAAATCTTGATTAATCTAAAGTTTAGTTATTCTAATGTGCAATTACAACTGTTTATTTAAATAAATTCGTTCTTATTATTTTACGGGCTCTACCCAAACCCGCAACCCTTTAAAAAGGGTTGACCTAAATTTTAAATTTATTAAACTAAACTTTGTGTGCTAAACCATTATTTACCCAACTATTGACAAAAGCAAAAATACCGAGCATTGCGCTAACAATACTCGGTATTCAGCCATTTCAGTGCAATTATTAATTTTTCTTCCGCTTTTTCAGAATTAACACTATTATTGCAATATCACAAGTAATAATAGCTATGTTAAGAAGTATTTTTAATATGCGCATATGTCGCCGCCTTATTTTATCGGTAATCCCTTGCTGTCTTTATATGAGCCTGTCGCAATTCTGATAATATCAACTATCCAACCGAAGCCAAACAGTCCGCAGGTAAACAAATACAAAATGCCCATACCGATTTTACCGGCATAAAAGCAATGACCGCCAAGCATGCCAAGCACTACACAGAGAATTAAAGCCACTGATTTATCTTTCTTGCTGTGCCTTTCGTATTCAACATACGGTGTTGAATTAATTGGATTTACATTGTTTATCACATTCTGAATAATAATCGGCTGTGGTGCGGCTTTGCTCTCGGGATATTCAAGTTCCGAGCGGCAATACGGACAAAGTCTGTATTCACTGCCGACATTTGCACCGCAATTTTTACATACCATAGTAATTCACCTCGCTGTGAATGTCAAACTTTTAATTACTTTTTATCTGCTTTCGGTTCAACTTCTTTTTCAAAGTTTGCCGCATCAGATGCATTTGCAGAATTAAACTTGTAGTCCTTACCGGGGAAAATTGCGTTAAGAACTATACCTGCGATTGAAGCAACGGCAAGCGGTGAAAGTGTGATTGTAGCACTGCCGATTGCAAAGCTTACTGTATCGCTTGAAAGTCCGAGCGCACATACAAGAATTACAGCAGCAACAATAAGGTTACGGCTCTTTGTAAAGTCAACCTTGTTTTCAACAACATTTCTTACGCCGATAGCTGAAATCATACCATAAAGAACGAATGAGATACCGCCGATAATACAGCTTGGAATTGAACCGATGATTGCAGATACAATCGGGAAGAATGAAACACCGACAGCAAAGAAAGCGGCAATTCTGATTACTCGTGGGTCATAAACCTTTGTGAGCGCAAGAACGCCTGTGTTTTCGCCGTAAGTTGTGTTTGCAGGGCCGCCGAAAAGTGACGCTACGGTTGTTGCGATACCGTCACCTGTAAGTGTTCTGTGAAGACCCGGGTCCTGAATGTAGTTGTTGCCTGTTGTAGAACCGATAGCGCAAATGTCACCGATATGTTCCATCATTGTAGCAAATGCGATAGGAACAATGGCAATAATTGATGATGCGATAAGAGCGGTGTTAGAATAGTCAATGCCGCCGAATACGGTTTTCTCCCAATGAATCGGAATACCGATAAGACCTTCACTGCCAAAAATATTGCCCTTAGCAATATTATCGCAAATAGTGTTTACGCTTGTAAAATCGAAAATCGGCTGATAAACGCCGTTGGCATCTGCACCGCCTGAGAATAACCACGGTACATTCTGAATAAGGTTAGGGTTTGCCTGCGAAATAAAGTAAAGGACAAGTCCTACACCGTAAGAAATAAGCAATCCGAGAATAATCGGAATGATTTTTGCCATACCCTTGCCCCAGATATTGAACACAACAATTACCGCAAGTGCAACAACGGCAAGCAGCCAGTTGGTTGTGCAGTTAGATACAGCAGACGGAGCAAGTCCAAGTCCGATTGCGATAATGATAGGGCCTGTAACAACAGGTGGGAAAAATCTCATAACCTTGTCAATGCCAACTGCCTTAATGATAGCGGCAAGGATAAAATAGACAAGTCCTGCACACGCTACGCCAAGGCAGGCATACGGTAACATACTGTTAGGGTCATCGGGTGCAAGCGCTTTGATAGCGGCATAACCGCCAAGAAAAGCAAATGAAGAACCGAGAAAAGCAGGTACTTTAAACTTTGTTATGCAGTGAAACAACAGAGTACCGAGTCCTGCCATAAGCAAAGTAGTCGAGATGTCAAGTCCTGTGATAATCGGAACAAGAATTGTTGCACCAAACATTGCAAACATATGCTGAATACCAAGAATTATCATCTTTGGCTTGCCAAGTTTGCGGGCGTCATAGATTGCGCCGTTGTTTTTATCCATTTTGATTCCTCTTTCTCTTTTTTGAGTTTTTATCCGTAAAAACCCTATTCTTTTTAATTATACTGTCTTGAAATAATAAAAGCAATATATTTTTATTATTACATAAAATATTGCATTTTAAGTTTATAATTAAATAAATAATTGAAATTATGATTAATGCACAGTTTAGACTGAATTATCACACAGTTGTGATTAAACAATTTGAAAAGTTTGGTCAACCTTTTCAAAGTTTGTGGGTGTGGGCAAAGCCCACAAATACTTTCCGTTTATGCAATTTAATCAAAACAAAAAGAGCCGACTCTTGCGAATCGGCTCAATTATTTAAGAAAGTGTTATAAATTCAAAGTGAATTACTCGTTAATAGCGATAACTGCACCTGAACCTACTGTTCTGCCGCCCTCACGGATAGCGAAACGAAGACCTACTTCGATAGCGATTGGAGTGATAAGCTCAACATCCATCTCAACGTTATCGCCAGGCATACACATCTCTGTACCCTCTGGGAGTGAGATTGTACCTGTAACGTCAGTTGTTCTGAAGTAGAACTGTGGACGGTAGTTGTTAAAGAATGGTGTATGACGGCCACCCTCGTCCTTTGTAAGAACGTAAACCTGACCACGGAACTTTGTGTGTGGGTGAATTGTACCTGGCTTAGCAAGTACCTGACCTCTCTGGATGTCAGTTCTCTGAACACCACGGAGAAGTACACCTACGTTGTCACCAGCCTCAGCATAGTCAAGAGTCTTTCTGAACATCTCAAGACCTGTAACAACAACTTTTCTCTTCTCGTCTGTAAGACCAACGATCTCAACTTCCTCAGAAGTTCTGATCTGACCTCTTTCAACTCTACCTGTAGCAACTGTACCACGACCTGTGATTGTGAATACGTCCTCAACAGGCATAAGGAATGGCTGGTCAGCCTTACGGTCAGGAGTTGGGATAAACTCGTCAACAGCATCCATAAGCTCGTGGATGCAAGCATACTCAGGAGCATTAGGATCCTTAGAATCGCTTGTAAGTGCGAGGTAAGCTGAACCCTTGATGATTGGTGTGTCATCGCCAGGGAAGTCATACTCGTTGAGGAGGTCACGGATCTCCATCTCTACGAGCTCAAGAAGCTCAGGATCGTCAACCTGGTCTGTCTTGTTCATGAATACTACGATGTAAGGTACACCTACCTGACGAGAAAGAAGGATGTGCTCTCTTGTCTGTGGCATAGGACCGTCAGCAGCTGATACAACGAGGATAGCGCCGTCCATCTGAGCAGCACCTGTGATCATGTTCTTTACATAGTCAGCATGGCCTGGGCAGTCAACGTGTGCATAGTGACGCTTTTCTGTCTCGTACTCAACGTGAGCTGTGTTAATTGTGATACCACGCTCTCTCTCTTCAGGAGCCTTATCGATGTTAGCGTAATCAACGAAGTCAGCATCGCCTTCTAAGTTGAGAACCTTTGTAATTGCAGCTGTAAGTGTTGTTTTACCATGGTCAACGTGGCCAATTGTACCAATGTTTACATGGGGTTTATTTCTTTCAAATTTTTCTCTTGCCATTGGAAATTTCCTCCTTAAATATGGTAATTCATTGTAATTTACATTACAATAGATTTAATGCTATTGTATCAACAAATTAACAAAAAATCAAGAGGTTTTTATAAAAAACCTTATATATTCAGCAAAAAGGATTTATTAGTCCTTCTTAGCTCTCTCGCTCATAATCTTTTCAGCGATGTTCTTTGGAACTTCTGCATATGTGTCAGGCTCCATTACATACTGACCACGGCCCTGTGTCTTAGAACGCATATCAGTAGCATAACCAAACATCTCAGAAAGCGGAACATGAGCTGTTACTCTCTGTGCACCGTTCTCAGCTTCCATACTCTGGATCATACCACGGCGAGAGTTAAGGTCGCCGATAACATCACCAAGGTATTCGTCAGGAACGATAACTGTAACCTTCATGATAGGCTCAAGGAGAACAGGATCAGCTTTTCTCATAGCCTCTTTGAATGCCATAGAACCGGCAATCTTAAATGCCATTTCTGATGAGTCAACCTCGTGGTAAGATCCATCATAAAGCTCAACCTTAACGTCAACTACATTGTAACCTGCGAGTACACCGCTGAGCATTGCGCCCTGAATACCCTGGTCAACAGCTGGGATATATTCCTTAGGAATAGCACCGCCGACAATGTTATTAACAAATTCGTAACCCTTGTCCTTGTTAGGGAATACATTAATCTTAACATGACCGTACTGACCCTTACCACCTGACTGACGAGCATACTTCTCATCAACAGAAGCCTCTGTACGGATTGTTTCTTTGTAAGCAACCTGTGGAGCACCAATGTTAGCCTCTACCTTAAACTCACGGAGAAGACGGTCAACGATAATCTCAAGGTGAAGCTCACCCATACCTGCGATAATTGTCTGACCTGTTTCTTCATCAGTATAAGCACGGAATGTTGGGTCTTCTTCTGCAAGCTTTGCAAGAGCAATGCCCATCTTTTCCTGGCCGGCCTTAGTCTTAGGCTCGATAGCTACTCTGATAACAGGCTCCGGGAACTCCATAGACTCAAGAATTACAGGATGCTTTTCGTCGCAGAGTGTGTCTCCTGTTGTTGTATTTTTAAGACCAACAGCAGCAGCGATATCACCTGCATAGCAGCAGTCAATATCTTTTCTGTCGTTAGCGTGCATCTGAAGAATTCTGCCCATACGCTCGTTGTTGTCTTTTACAGAGTTGTAAACTGTGTCACCTGCATTTACAACACCTGAGTAAACTCTGAAGAAGCAGAGCTTACCAACGAATGGGTCAGTAGCAATCTTAAATGCGAGAGCCGCAAATGGCTCTGTATCAGAAGAATGTCTTTCAACCTCGTCACCTGTATCAGGGTCTGTACCCTTAATAGCAGGAACATCAGTTGGAGCCGGCATATAATCGATAATAGCATCAAGGAGCATCTGAACGCCCTTGTTACGGTATGAAGAACCGCAAGTTACAGGAACCATTGTATTGTCGATTGTAGCTTTTCTGATAACTTTCTTAATTTCATCTATAGAAATTTCCTCGCCGCCGAAGTATTTCTCCATAAGATCCTCGTCAAGCTCAGCAACTGACTCGATGAGTTTCTCATGATACTCGTTAGCAAGATCCTGCATATTCTCAGGAATCTCTTCCTCACTGTAATCTGTACCGTCTTCGTTGTGGTAAATCTCGGCCTTCATAGTAACGAGGTCGATAATACCTGTAAAGTCGCTTTCGGCACCGATTGGGAGCTGAATCGGAACAGCATTACATTTAAGTCTGTCCTTCATCATCTGAACAACATGGTAGAAGTTAGCACCCATAATGTCCATTTTATTTACGTAAACCATTCTTGGTACACCGTAGTTATCAGCCTGACGCCATACTGTTTCAGACTGAGGCTCAACGCCGCCCTTAGCACAAAGAACTGTTACAGAACCGTCAAGTACACGAAGTGAACGCTCAACTTCAACAGTAAAGTCAACGTGACCAGGTGTATCAATGATGTTGATTCTGTGTTTCTTGTACTGATGCTTGCTGCCGAACCAGAATGCTGTTGTTGCAGCAGAAGTGATTGTGATACCACGCTCTTTCTCCTGAACCATCCAGTCCATGGTTGAAGCACCATCGTGTGTTTCGCCGATTTTATGGTTTACGCCGGTATAATACAGGATACGCTCTGTTGTTGTGGTTTTACCGGCATCGATGTGCGCCATGATACCGATATTTCTTGTCTGTTCAAGTGAAACCTGTCTTGGCATAAAATCCTCCTCTAAAAATTACTCCGGTAATAAAAATTACCATCTGTAATGAGCGAAAGCCTTGTTTGCTTCAGCCATCTTATGAGTGTCTTCACGCTTCTTGAAAGCACCGCCTGTGCTGTTAGTAGCATCAAGAATCTCTCCTGCAAGTCTTTCCTTCATTGTTCTTTCATTTCTGGCTCTTGAGTAAGTTGAAATCCAACGAAGACCGAGTGTCTGTCTTCTCTCAGGACGAACCTCCATAGGAACCTGATATGTGGCACCACCTACACGGCGAGCCTTAACCTCGAGAACTGGCATTACATTTTCCATAGCCTGCTCGAAAACCTCAAGTGGGTTATTACCTGTCTTATCAGCAATGATTTCAAATGCACCGTAAACAATCTTCTGAGCAACGCCCTTTTTACCGTCGTACATAATGTTATTGATAAGACGAGTTACAAGTTTTGAATTATAAAGCGGATCTGGTAATACGTCACGCTTCGCAATAGAACCTCTTCTTGGCACTTTGCTTCCCTCCTTCACAATAATTGAGATATCATAGGTACTCGAAAGCGACAAACTCCCGTATGCCAACAAGAAATCCATACATATATATAGAAATCCTGCCGCATAGCAGAACTTAAAATCAATTTAAGCCGAAGTTATGTCAATTCCTTATTTACCTGCCTTTGGACGCTTTGCGCCATACTTAGAACGAGACTGCATTCTTCCTGCAACGCCCTGTGCGTCGAGTGTACCACGAACGATGTGATAACGAACACCAGGCAAGTCCTTAACACGGCCACCACGGATAAGAACAACGCTGTGTTCCTGAAGGTTGTGACCAACGCCCGGAATGTAAGAGCTAACTTCGATACCGTTAGAAAGTCTTACTCTGGCAATCTTTCTGAGAGCTGAGTTAGGCTTTTTAGGTGTAGCAGTCTTTACAGCTGTACACACACCTCTCTTCTGTGGTGAGCTCTGATTGATAGCAACACGCTTCTTAGAGTTCCAACCCTTTAAGAGTGCAGGAGCCTTAGCTTTCTTTTCGGAAACCTCTCTGCCCTTTCTTACCAACTGGTTAAATGTAGGCATATTTTTCCTCCTTCCCAAAATATTAAGAAATTGATTAACCGCTCTGACAAGCAGAGCCGATTGGCGAGCAAGGTGCAATTACACATTGCTCCACAATTTAGTATTATAACCCAACAAATATCATTTTGTCAAGCATTTTTATCCCGATTTTACGGCATTTTTACTTACATTTTCAAGTTTTGTGCTGTGGCAGATACTATTTTACCCCAAAATTTTCTGCATATACCGCAAAAACTGCCCTCCGACAAATCAGAGAGCAGTTTTATATAAAAGGTTATCAATTTTTAGCTTTGCCAAATCAGTTATTCTCAACCTTAAAGCCGTTATCCTGAGCGTATTTTTCGGCTGCTGAGCCTTTCTTTGCTACAATAACAAGGTCTTTTGAAATAACATTTTCTTCATTTAAATCTAAATATCCGACACCGACATCGTCGATATATGTTACAGACTCCGGAATTGTAATCTTTTTAAGATACTTGCAGTTATAAACAGCATAGTCTCCAATACTTTCAACACCATCTTCAAAAACAATTTCGGTTACGCCCTCTAAGCCCCACAAAGCATAGCCCTCAATATTCTTAACAGAGCCGGGGATTATAAGCTTCATATTCAAATCATCGGTGTCGATATTCGAATAATTATAAACATATATCTCACAAACGCTTGTTACAGGCTTGCCGTTAATTTCGTTCGGAACTCTGATTTCAAAATTCTTATCGGTAAATGTTTCGTCAAATGTGTCCATATAATTATAGCCTGTGATTTCAATTTCGCTGCCGTCGTTAATCTCCTGATAGTAAAAATGGCTTGCACTGTCATAATTTCTTTCACTGCTCTCAGCGCTGCTGTCACTGTTGTATTTGCTTTCATTATCTTCTACAAATATGCTTACGCCTTCCTTAACGCCGCCAATAACCGAACCGACAGCCTTAAAAGCATTGCAAGCTACAACACCGACAACAACAGCAAGAATAATTATGATACCGAGAATAACGCTGATTACAATAGCCGCAACCTTGCCACCGCTCATGCCCTTTTTAGGCTGATTAGGCATATTGTTGTTAGGAACATTTGTAAACTGCTGACCTGTGTAACCGTTATTTACAGGCATACCGTTTGGCTGATTAGCAGATGAATTATACTGATACGGCTGTGGTGCAGGCTGTGCATTGTTTGCGTCGGCACCAAAACCCGAAGGTGAATTATATGCGTCCGAACCGAAATTGTTTGGCTGTGTGTTGTAATTATCCGCACCGAAGCTGTTTGACTGTGAATTGTTGTCAGCAACATTCTGCTGTGCAGGTTCGGAATTATAATTGTTTGCCGCAAAATTATCCGACTGTGCAGGCTGTGTTTGAGTTTCCTGCTCTTTTACAGGCTCTTCGACAGGAGCGGGTGTGCCGCAGCTTGTGCAAAACTTACCTGTGATTTCATTTCCGCAATTAGGACATTTCATTTACTATACCTCTCCTTAAATAAGCAAAATATATTTGCCATACTATTGCATAATTATACCATTTTGTTTATGCAAAAATCAATTGCTTTTATTTACATATAAAAAAGCAATATATTGTATATTTTTATAATTTCATAACAAAAAGGTTCTCCGCAGCAGAGAACCTTAAGTTTATTATTTAGCATAATTTCATCAAAGCAATTATCTCAACTTTCGATAAGAGCCTTTAGAATTTAAACGCTCACGATTAATCAAAGCATCAGTTATATTTAATGTACAAATCGTTATCCTTAGCGTATCTGTCGGCAGCCGAGCCTTCTTTAGCGTATATGTAAGTAAGCGGAGAACGGGTATATTCTCTTTTGCCGACAGGCTCTGAAAATGTATCTCCCGCAATATTAAAGCCTACCGCATGCTCGCCTATAACGGTCACCGATTCCGGAATATTAACCCTATCAAGCGAATAGCAATCCACAATAGCGTCAGGCTCAAGAGTTTCAACACCGTCTTCAAAGGTAATTTCACGCACATGTTCCGACAGTTTAAAAGTATCGCTCTGTATTGTCTTTACTGTACCGGGTACTGTAATATAAATATGGAGAGTACCCGAGGAAAGAGGATTGGTCGGATTGATTTTTCCGATAGCAGTTACGGTTTTGCCGTTAATTTCACTCGGAATATTAAAATAAAAATTGTAAGTATCATCTACAACTTCATCCTTAAAATCATTGTAGTAATCCACGGTGTCAATACCTGTGACTGTAACAGTTCCGTCATCGTTTTCAGTGTAAAAGCAATACGAGTTTTCGTCCAAATCCATACTCACGGACGAAACGGCAGCAGAGTCATCCGCACCCGTAAGCTCACCTGTTCCCATATTAAATTTATTGTTTTTGATTACATTCGTTATGACGGTATATCCGATAACACAAAGGCTGATAATCAATACACTTGCAATAACAAGAACAACTATGAGAGTTGTTTTTGATTTTTTCTTTTCACGGGCATTTACAACATCCGAAAACGGCTGATTTTGATTAGTATAACCGCTCGGCATTGCGCTGTTGTTGTAATTAGGGTTTCCGTAACTATGCTGTGAATTGTAATTTTTTTGAGCATAGTTGTTTACAGACTGCGTGCTGTAACCGCTTTGTGCGTATTCGTTTACAGGCTGAACACCGGCACTGTTTAAAGCAGTATTTTCAACTGTAGATTTCGACACTTCTTCAGAATTATTTATATTTTCCTGTTCGTCGGATTTTTCCTGAACGGCTTTTTCCTGTTCTAATTCTTCTTGCGGTACGGGTCTGCCGCAAAAAGTACATATATTACCCTCAAATCTTTCTCCGCAATCCGGACATCTGTGCATTTTTCTGTTCCTCCAAATTTTATATCAATTACATTCCATAGAACAGCATAATTATACCATTTTGATACATATAAATGCAAGCATATTTTTGGATATAATAAAGCATAAAATAACAATTTATTTAGCTAAAGTGCATAACAAAAGGCTCTCCGTTCAGAAGAGCCTTAGCTTTAAAATTATGTTTCAGAAAAACATTTCGTAAAGCGATTATAAGATTTTATCTTAAATTTGCGCAAAGTCATAATTTATTATTCACGCAAGTGCTTTTTCGATTTCCTGTGCGGCATCATCAAGGTAGTTGCCCTCAAAGAGTTCTACTCTGCCATCGTCGACACACTTGGCAAGGTCGCTGTCAATAGGAAGCTTTGCAAGTACCTTTGTATTGTAACGCTCGGCAATTTCATCAATATGGCTTTCACCGAAAATATTATGCTTTTTGCCGCAATCGGGACATACAAAATAACTCATATTCTCAACAAGACCGAGAATCGGCACATTCATCATATTTGCCATTTTTACCGCCTTTTCGACAATCATGGAAACAAGCTCCTGCGGAGATGCAACTACAATGATTCCGTCAATCGGCAAACTCTGGAATACGGTAAGCGGAACATCTCCTGTTCCCGGAGGCATATCAACAAACATATAGTCCTCGTTTTCCCAGATAACATCTTTCCAAAACTGCTTTACCGTGCCTGTAATGACAGGTGAACGCCATACAACAGGGTCGGTCGGATTTTCAAGCAAAAGGTTTACTGACATAATATCAATTCCCGTTTCGGTTGTAACAGGAATAATTCCGTATTCGTTGCCCTTTGCTCTTTCGTTAATGCCAAAAGCCTTTGGAATTGACGGGCCTGTAATATCTGCGTCAAGAACAGCCGTTTTTTTACCAAGACGATTGAAAGTTACCGCAAGAGTTGAAGTAACAAGGCTTTTGCCTACTCCGCCCTTGCCCGATACTACGGCAATTACTTTCTTTACACTGCTGTACTTGTTAAGGCTTTCTCTCATACTTTCGGGATTTTTTGACTTGCAATCCGAACTGCAAGAAGAACAATCATGACTACATCCCATATTTTTCATCTCCGTTTATTTAAAGTTATTTATACAATCTGTGTTGTTTCGTCCTCCACATACTCTGTTTCAGGCTCGGTTTCGGGTGTTGACTCATATGTTTCGGGTTCTGTGTATTCCTCCGTATACGGCTCTGTATATTCCTCTGTGTAAGCCTCGGTTTCATCTGAAACGGTAGGCTCTTCATACTCTGTGTAATCGGGAACATACTCAGGCTCAGTTTCGGGTTCATAATACTCCGTTGTCGGCTGTTGAGTTGTTATAGCCGCCTTTGTTGTCGGTACGGTTGTTGTCTCAGACTTTTTATTCTGGAATGAACACTTTGACAACACAAAAGCAATAACACAAACCAATATAACCGCAACAGCCACCACAATACAAATTAATGTGGCTTTATTGTTTTTCTTTTTTGATTTTTTATTCTTGCCCTTATGGTGGTTAATATGAAAATCGTTTACATAATAGTCATCATTATCCGGCTTTCTGCGTTTATGCTCGTGCCTGTGCTCGCCTGTCTGACCGTCAAAGTCATCGCCGTAATCCTTATTGCTCTTGCTCGGATTATCTGACGGAATATGCTTTTTGCTTGCTACCGACTGAAAATTAAAATCGTCGCCGTAGCTGTCTGTGTAATCATCCTTACCCTCTGTGCCGTACTGCACACTTTCAGGCTCGGTGCTGTCTACATCAAAATTTTCAACATCGGCAAATCTATCCTCTTCCTCGTCCTGCCTTGCATGACGGGCAACATACACTGCCTCTTCCTGTTCGCCGTCTATACCGTCAAATTTATCCTTTTCATCCATAAATTCACCCTCTTAAGCTAATTCAAACAAATAATTACTACCGCTTAAATAATAAAACAGCGGCTCGAGTTTGTCAAGTCGCTGTTAATTTTATAAGTAAAGCAAAATTATTCTTCTGTGCTTTCCTCGCCGTCATTTTCGCTTTCAACGGTTTCTGTTGTTTCCTGTGAGCTTTCCTCGTCAGCCGCCTTAAGGTCAGCCTCAACGCCGCCCTCAACAAGCTTTTCCTTGTTTTCGCCCTCGTCCTCGGCCATTTCATAGCCGCTGAGGAATGTATAGGGAACGCCATAACCAAATACAACACCTGCGAGTGTTGCCACAAGACTGAGTGAAGACTCATTTACTACAAATGCATCGTGAAGCGGCATACCGCTTGCAATACTTGCGATCATTATGTATAAAGCAGGCAACACCATAACAATTAATGTAAGCGGTGAAAAACGCTTAACAGGCTTGCCGTCACCTACTCTTGTTGCATAGAACAAAAGCAGACCGAATACTGCATATACAAAAAGCTGAATTACATTTGAAAAGACTTCGCTCTGTCCGAGTGCAAAGTTTGCAAAAAAGTGTGCGCATACTACAAATGCGAGAATAAGGAATGCAGAGAAAAACAGATTTACTGTATCCTTTTTATTTGTTTTTTTCATAATCGTGCCTCCGAGCATCAAAGTTAATTAGATTTTACCATGCCATTGTGACAGTTTTTTGACAAATGTTCAGCAAATACCGCACAATACAGCACATAGTGAGCTTTGCGCCTTATTTTTTCGCCTTAGCGGCAAGGCACACCCAACCTTTTTCAAGGTGTTCTTCTATAATATCAAAATCCTTGCCTACAGATTCTTTAACTTCTTCGGCACGGGTATCAATAATACCGCTCATAATATAAACCGCATCGTCTTTCATAAAGTCTTTTACACCTTTTGAAAGGAACATAATTGCGTCAGCTACAATATTTGCAAGTACAATGTCATACTTACCTGTTACCTTGTCTGTAAAACTGCCGCAAATTCCTGTAAAGCGGTCTGCTACCCCGTTGATTTCTGCGTTTTCTTTGGCGGTTCTCACCGCAACATCGTCAATGTCAACACCTACTGCGCTCTCTGCGCCCATAAGCAAAGACGCAATGCCGAGCACACCGCTGCCGCAGCCCACATCAAGTACCTTGTCGCCTTTTTTCATATACTTTTCGCACATTTCAAGGCAAAGTCTTGTGGTTTCGTGGCTGCCTGTACCAAAGGCAAGACCGGGGTCAATATTTAAAACAATTCTGCCCTGCGGATCGTAATCATCTCTCCAGCTCGGACGAATAAGGAGCTTTTCGCCGACGGCAATCGGATTAAAATACTTCTTCCAATTATTTCTCCAATCCTCCTCGGCGCAGTCGAGCAATTCAATTTTATGCTCAATACCCTCGGCATTATACCTTTCAGATAAAAATGCCACCGCCTCGTTAGGAGAAACATCAGGCTCAAGGTAAATATGAACATAGGCAACGCTCCTGTCTTTCTTGAGCAAATCCTCATCTATAAGGTCAATGTGTGCAATCTCCTGCACTTCCTGCTCAAGAGCAGTGTAGTCCTCAATATAAATTCCGTAAGGCACTACAACATTCGCAATGTCGCCTGCCCTGTCTATATCCTTTGCGTTTACCGCAATTTTTATTTCTGTCCAAGACTCCATTTGTTAAGCCCCTTTATATACTGTTATCAGAATTATTCGTTGAACATTCTCTTTATTTTCTCAAAAAAGCTGTTGCGCTGTGCGTAGTTCTTTTCGTTTGTAACGTTCTCAAATTCTTTTATAAGATTTTTCTGCTTAGCGTTAAGATTCTTCGGAACTTCAATGGTTACACGCACATACTGGTCGCCTTTTCCTCTGCCGTTAAGACGCTGAATGCCTTTGCCCTTAAGCTTAAATACATCGCCCGGCTGTGTACCCTCGTGAACCTGATACGAAACCTTGCCGTCAAGAGTAGGAACAACCACCTCTGCGCCGAGAGCAGCCTGTGCAAATGTAAGAGGAAGATTGCACCATACATCATCGCCTCTGCGTTCAAATACAGGATGCGGCTGAACATTTACATATACATGAAGGTCACCCGAAGGGCCGCCGTTGTAACCTGCGTTGCCTCTGCCGCCGACATTAAGAATCTGCTGGTCTTTAATGCCTGCCGGAACTGTAATATCAACAGTTTTAGTCCTGCGCTTTCTGCCCGAACCGCCGCACTTAGGGCAAGGACTGTCAATAATCTTGCCTTTACCGTGACAAGCGTCACAGGCACGCTGTGTCTGAACAACTCCGAAAGGTGAACGCTGGCTGATTGTAACTCTGCCCGAGCCTCCGCATACAGAGCAAGTCTTAGGCTGAGTACCGGGTTTTGCGCCCGTACCGTGACATTCATCACAAGAAGAAACGCAATCGTAGCTTACGGTCTTTTTACAGCCCTTTGCAGCCTCTTCAAATGAAATATAAATGCTTGCCTCAACATCGCTGCCTCGGCTCGGAGCATTAGGATTATTGGAGCGTCTGCCTCCGAATCCGCCGAAAAAGCTTGAAAAAATATCATCTATATCAATGCCCTGACCGTATGCACCGTAACCGCCTGCGCCGCCCGCACCGAAGTTAGGGTCTACGCCTGCGTGACCGTACTGGTCATAGCGGGCTTTTTTATCTTTATCTGAAAGTACCTCGTAAGCCTCGTTGACTTCTTTGAATTTTTCTTCACATTCCTTATCTCCCGGATGGAGGTCAGGGTGGTACTTTTTAGCGCTCTGACGGTAAGCCTTTTTAATTTCGTCTTCGCTTGCTCCCTTAGAAACGCCAAGCACCTCGTAATAATCTCTTTTATCTGCCATCATTCTCACCTTTTAATAACTTGTTATCAGCTGTATAAAGGTTATCTATATACGCTGTCAAAAATCCATACAGTGCTAAAGGAGCCGTTGTAAAAAACAGCCCCTTTAACAAATTTTAACAGGAAAAACAAATGAAGTCAATCATTGTGTAAATCTTTTTTATCAGTTGCCGTCTACATCCTTAAAATCGGCATCATATACATTAGGATCTCCGTTTGAGCCGCCCTGAGCGCCCTGCTGTGGGTCACCCTGTGGAGCTGCACCCTGAGCACCCTGTGGGTTTGCCTGCTGATAGAGCTTTGCAGAAACTTCGTAAACAGCTTTCTGTAAATCCTCCTTAGCAGCGTCAATCATAGACTTGTCGTTCTTAGCGATAGCGTCCTTAACGGCAGCGCACTTTGTGTTGATTGTGCTCTTCTCGTCCTCAGAAATCTTGTCGCCACTCTCGTTTACGAGCTTTTCAGCCTGATATACAAGGTTCTCTGCTTCGTTCTTAGCATCAACCTCTTCACGGTGCTTCTTATCTTCTGCAGCGTACTGCTCTGCTTCCTTAACAGCCTTGTCGATATCTTCCTTGCTCATTGAGGTTGAGTTCTGAATCTGAATCTTCTGCTCCTTGCCTGTACCGAGGTCTTTTGCAGATACATTAACAATACCGTTTGCATCAATATCAAATGTAACCTCAATCTGTGGGATACCACGCATAGCGGGAGCAATGCCTGTGAGAGCAAACAAACCGAGCTGCTTGTTATCTCTTGCAAATTCACGCTCACCCTGTAAAACATTGATTTCAACCTGTGTCTGGTTATCAGCGGCAGTTGAGAAAATCTGGCTCTTCTTTGTAGGAATTGTTGTGTTTCTCTCAATAATCTTTGTCATTACGCCGCCCATTGTTTCAACACCAAGTGAAAGTGGTGTAACATCGAGGAGGAGAAGTCCCTCTACCTCGCCGCCGAGAACACCGCCCTGAATAGCAGCGCCGACAGCTACGCACTCATCCGGGTTAATGCCCTTGAACGGCTCTTTGCCGATGAGCTTTTTAACAGCTTCCTGAACAGCCGGGATTCTTGAAGAACCGCCAACCATAAGAACCTTGTCGATCTGGCTGATCTGTAAGCCTGAGTCTGAGAGAGCTGAACGAACAGGACCCATTGTAGCCTCTACGAGATCAGCTGTAAGCTCATCAAACTTAGCTCTTGTAAGTGTTAAGTCAAGGTGCTTAGGACCTGTCTGGTCTGCTGTAATGAACGGGAGGTTGATTGATGATGTTGTAACGCCTGAAAGCTCAATCTTAGCTTTCTCAGCAGCCTCTTTAAAACGCTGCATAGCAACCTTATCCGATGAAAGGTCAATACCTGTTTCATTCTTAAATGATGTTACCATCCAGTCAATGATTCTCTTATCGAAGTCATCGCCGCCAAGACGGTTGTTACCTGCTGTTGCAAGAACTTCCTGTACGCCGTCGCCCATCTCAATGATAGATACATCGAATGTACCGCCGCCGAGGTCATATACCATAACTTTCTGGTCTTTTTCCTTATCAATGCCGTAAGAAAGAGCTGCTGCTGTTGGCTCGTTGATAATTCTCTTTACATCAAGACCTGCAATCTTACCTGCATCCTTAGTAGCCTGACGCTGAGCGTCTGTAAAGTAGGCAGGAACTGTAATAACTGCCTGAGTTACCTTTTCACCGAGGTAAGCCTCAGCGTCAGCCTTTAACTTAGAAAGGATCATAGCTGAAATTTCCTGTGGTGTGTACTGCTTGCCGTCAATAGATACCTTATATGAAGTACCCATTTCTCTCTTGATAGAAGAAACTGTTTTGTCAGGGTTTGTAATAGCCTGACGCTTAGCAACCTGACCTACCATACGCTCGCCGTCTTTTGAGAAAGCAACAACGGAAGGAGTTGTTCTTGCGCCCTCGGCGTTAGGAATAACTACCGGCTCGCCGCCTTCGATAACTGCTACACATGAGTTTGTTGTACCTAAATCTATACCTATTGTCTTTGCCATAATAAATTCCTCCTGAATATATTTGTTTTACTTTTATACTGATTTATTTATATAAAGGTCTTAGTCGCAATTTGCAACCTGAACCATTGCATGACGAATAATTTTATCGCCGATTTTGTAACCTGTCTGGAACACCTGTGAAATGCAATTCTTTTCAAAATTCTCATCGTCAATCTTTGAGATTGCGTTGTGAATTTCCGGATTAAACTCCTCACCCTGCGCACCGAAAGGCTCAACCTTGAGCTTTTTAAGCGACTTTGCAAGCTGATTTGAAATAAGCTCAATGCCCTTCAAAATATCGGGATCGGCGTCCTTTAAATTTGTAATAGCCATCTGAATACTGTCTGCTACCGGCAAAAGTTCTGTAACCGCCTTTGCTGTTGCATCATCATAAATAGAAAGCTTTTCGTTTGCTGTACGCTTGCGGTAGTTGTCATACTCGGCACAAAGGCGAAGATATTTGTCTTTCTGTGAGTTTAGCTCCTCCTCAAGTTCAGCTATTTTTTTGGCGGTTTCATCAATTTCTTCCGTAACCGCTTCAGCTGTCTGTTCGGATGTATTCTCGTTTACAACAGCTTCGTCTTTTGTCACTTCTTTTTTCTTTGACATATTACCTTTCCTTTCTATATTAATGCTCTATAAGCTCGCTTATTATCTTGCTTACACATTCGCTTATACATTCTATAATCGAAATCACTCTGCCGTAATCCGTTCGTATCGGAGCTATTACGGCAAGCGTACCGGACGGTGTATCCTTTACGCTGTAACTTGAGGATATTACCGAGCTGTACGCAAGCTCTATGCGGCTGTTTTCCGTTCCTATACTTACCGAAGTACCTATCGGCAGGCTTGTAAGAACACCTGCAAGATCTCCTTTTCTTGAAAGAAGTTCAATTACATTTCTTGCCGCAAGAAAATTTACATTCTGCATAAACAACGGCTTTGTCTGACCGCTCAAAAAGATTCCGACTTCGTTTGCCTTGTCTGCCGCATCTTTTATCGCCGTAAGCACACTTGGCATAAAGAGCGATAACTCGCCAAATCTTGCCGCTGCCGTTTGTATAAACGGACGATTTATCGAAGAAAGCCTTACTCCGTCAAACAACTCGTTGAGTGCCTTATCGAAAATCTCAAGAATTTCGGGAGTGATTATAAATTCGCATCTGAACAGCTGATTTTTTATAATGCCGTTTGAGGCAATTACAACAGCCATTGCTGTATGTGAACCCGTCTGCACAAAGCTGATTTTGTGAATCCTGCTTTCTGCGGAATTCGGTGTTGTGGCAACTGCGGTAAGTCCTGTCAGCTCCGAAAGAAGATCTGCGGCTGACTTTAAAATATTTTCGGGCGACTCGGCATTTCTGTAAAGCCTATCCTCCACAAGTTCTCTGCCCCGCTGTGACACTGCCACAATCTTCATAAGATTGTCAACATAATATCTGTATCCCTGCTGAGTAGGTATTCTGCCTGCCGAGGTGTGCGGCTGAATCAGATAGCCCCTTTGCGTAAGGTCTGCCATATCGTTTCTTACAGTAGCCGATGAAACCTTTAGGTTGGTTTCATCTATCAGAGTTTTTGAACCTACCGGCTCGCCTGTCTTTATAAAGTTTTCAACAACAGCCGAAAGAATTTTTTGCTTTCTTTCCGCAAGCTCCATAGGTACCACCTCTCTGCCTGCGTTTTGTTGTTTTAGCACTCTCTATATGTGAGTGCTAACTCTTATGTTTATACTATAATCTTAAAGTCAGCAAAAGTCAAGAGTTTTATTAGAAAAATTTTACTTTTCAAAAACTTTTTCACAAATCAGTCACTCATATTGACTTTTTACCGCAATATATACTATAATAAGTATTATATCGACTATTACAATTTTCATCTAATAAATCGGCATATTTTTGCCACTGCTTTTAATAAAATACATACTTTCGAGGTTACTATGGGGATTGGTTACTTTTTCAGAGTTTGTTCAGGAGCAACTCTTGGCAAACTTTCCGGTGCAATTAACACTGTTCACACAAAATCCGGCAAAAACAAAGCCGGCATTTTCTTTGATATGGTAGGTTGCTTTTTAAAATACAGAGCCGGATACAACGACTATGTTCTGTTTGAATACTACAATATGACAGCCGACCAGCGCAAAACATATATGACACGCTTTAAAAACAAGCGCTTTATGTTAATGCAAAACGACCTTACAAGCGCAGAGATTTTTAACGATAAAAGATTATTTGACACACGATTTGCAAAATATCTTGGCAGACGAGTTCTTGTGGTTGACGAAAAGGTAACCCTTGAGCAGTTCAGCGAGTTTATAAAGCCATGGGATGTTTTCATTGCAAAACCTGCATTCGGCGAATGCGGCAAAGGCATTGAAAGACTTGTTAAAGCGGACTTTAAGAGTGACGAAGAATTTTATAATTATGTTTTTGACAAAGAAAACGAATTCGGTGTGCTTGAAGAGGCAATAAAACAACACCCCGATGTTTCAAAAATTTATCCGCATTCAATCAACTGTCTGAGAATTGCCACACTTGTGGTAGACGGCAAGCCGAACATTCTCTATGCTGTGTTCAAAACAGGCAACAACGGTAAATTTGTAGATAATCTTGAAAACGGCGGATTTGCCTGCCACTTTGACCTTGATACAGGAACGGTAACAGGCCCCGGACATACCTCGAATATGGACATTGCATACGAACACCCCTATTCGGGAATAAAATTTAAGGGATTTAAGATTCCGTATTGTGAAGAGGTCAAGGAGCTTGTCAAGAATGCGGCGCTTGAAGAACCCGAATTCAAATATTGCGGTTGGGATGTGTGCATTTCCGAAAACGGCCCTGCTATTATTGAGGGCAATGACTATGCGGCATATGACTTTCCGCAGTTACCCGACGAAGATACTCCAAAGGTCGGATTAATTTCAATTATAAAGCAGTACATTCCGGATCTTAAACTGTAACGGAGATTAACAATGGAAACTATTAAAAACTTTTACTTTATATTATGGGCGATAATCGCACTGTATATGTTTGTATCAGCAAAAAAGCTCGGTTCGCTATGCTATATTATCGGCGGATTTTTCTCCTTTATGACAGTATGGTATGCAATGAACAGCTTTTCGGGCATAGCAATGTTTGACGGCGTGCTCGGTATTGTGTTCAAATGCGTAGTAGGTGCTTTTCTGCTCGGCTTTGTACTGATTTATGTAATAGGCAAATATAAAAAGAATAAAAAATAAGAGTAATAATGAAAACGGCTGTTCAACGAGAACAGCCGTTTTGTGGTTTAAGATAAAAAGTTTATAATTTTAATTACAATCTGCTATTTCAGCAAAAATATTTTTAGCTGTCTTTGCGTTATCAAAGATAGCTTTTTTCAGTTCATCAAGCGAAGAAAACTTCTTCTCTCCTCTTATAAAGTCCAAAAGCCGCACATCTGCCACCCTGCCATACAATTCCTCGCCCTTATAATCGGGCATCCAGGTTTCGCACAACGGGGCAAATTCTCCGACTGTCGGCTTTACTCCGATATTGGTTACACCGCAAAACTTTCTGCCGTCATCAAGGGTTATGCAAGATGCATACACACCGAATTTCGGTACAACAAGTTCTTCGTGCAGTGATTGATTGAGCGTAGGAGTGCCAAGTTCTCTGCCGAGATGCTGTCCATGCACAATCTCGCCGCTAAAGCCAAAGTATGAACCTAAAAGCTCGTTTGCTCTGCGCACCCTTCCGTCTTTTATAAGTTCTCGGATAAGCGTTGATGATACAACACCCTCCTTCTCCTCAACGGGCGGCAAAACTTTCAACTCAATGCCGTTTTCCCTGCAAATTTCAGCGAGCATTTGTGTGTTGCCATCTCCGTTTTTGCCAAAGGTGTAGTTAAAGCCACAGCACAGCTTTTTGGCTTTAAATGTTTTTATCAGTATATCCTCAACAAATTTTCGTGGTGCAATATCCACCACCGACTTAAAGTCGCACATATACAGGTGCTGTATTCCGATTTCGGACAGCGCCTCTTTTTTGTTTTCAATGCTCATAAGCGCCTCTTGCGGCTGATTTTTCAACACACTTTTCGGACTTTGTGCAAAAGTATAGCAGATTGGCACAAGGTTTTTTTCATTGCCCTTTACCGCCTCGCCTATAACCTTGCGGTGACCGATATGCAGTCCGTCAAAAAAACCGAGTGCAACAGATGTATTTTCTTTTTCGGGTAATAATTCAAAAAAAGTTTGCATATATTTATTCATACCTTAATTGCAGAGCACCTGCAAGTTAAATTTTTCCACTTTTAAGCAGCATTGCTGTTTTTAGTACGGCTACCTGAGTTTTGGCATCAGGCAACTGGTTGTTGAGCACCATTTCAACAGCCTTGTCGAGTGGGATTTTTTCAACATTCAAAAATTCTCCCTCGTCAGGCTTGCTCTCGCCCTCGCTTTTTATTCTGCATACATAAAGGTGAATTATCTCGTTGGTGTAGCCGGGGGACGGATAAAGCTGACCGAGTGAAGTATACGAATATCCCTGAGCGCCTGTTTCTTCAAGCAATTCACGCTTGCCGTTTTCAAGGGGAGTTGAGCCTTTTTCGAGTTTGCCTGCCGGCAGCTCAAGTACAACCTCCTTGTACGGATAACGGAACTGTCTTACAAAAAACAGATTATTGTCATCGTCAAGTGCGGCAACAGTAACTCCGCCGGGGTGATTTACGACTTCTCTCTTGGACTTTTTGCCGTCCTCAAGTTCAACATCATCAAGGGTGATATGCAAAATTCTGCCGTCAAAAACAGAAGTGCTGTTCAAGGTCTTTTCAAAAAGTTTCATACTTATACCTCATTTGAATTAATTTAAGGAAAAAAACAGAAAGGAAAATTTTATGACAGACTACAATGTAATGCCCGACTACCAAACAAGAAAAAAGATTATTAACAGCATCTGCGAAAAATACAGCTTTGTGCACCACTCGTTTGCAGGCAAAAGCGTATGCGGAAGATGCATTGATGTTCTGCACATTGGCAACACAAAAAATCAAGTGCTGTACTGCGCAGGCTTTCACGGCTCGGAATATCTCACCATTACTGCTGTGCTCAAATTTTTTGAGCAATGCGCCGATGCAATGCAAAACGATT
This sequence comes from Eubacterium sp. OM08-24, assembly GCF_003438075.1. GTDB lineage: Bacteria > Bacillota > Clostridia > Oscillospirales > Acutalibacteraceae > Ruminococcoides. Next base: position 224,480 of record NZ_QSTA01000002.1, read on the forward strand.
CCGTTGTGGGCCGCTACAAAATCAGAGATTTTCTGCGTGATAAAGGTCTTACGATTGTGCCCTGCGTAAATCCCGACGGTGTGGAAATTGCAATCCATGGCTCTGCCGCCGCTCTCAAATACAAATCTCTTGTAGACAAAGCCTCAAAAGGCAACAAGGTTTGGCAGGCAAACGCACGAGGTGTGGACATAAACCACAATTTCAACGCAGGGTGGAACGAGCTGAAAAATCGTGAGCTGAGTATGAATATAAAATCTCCGTCCGCAACTCGTTTTGGCGGAAATGCACCCGAAAGCGAGCCTGAAACCAAGGCTCTCACAAACCTTTGCAAGCGCAACAACTTTGACCGAGCCATTGCTTTTCATAGTCAGGGCAGAGAAATTTACTGTTCATTCGGCAAGCACACGCCCGTTATGAGTTTTCGCCTTGCGTCTGTTTTGTCGCAAGCAAGCGGATACAATATATCAGTGCCCGAGGACATTGCAACAGGCGGTGGATTTAAAGATTGGTTTATTGAAAAATTCCGCCGTCCTGCGCTCACTATTGAGATGGGCAAAGGCAAAAATCCTCTCCCTCTCTCCGATTTTGAACCCGAGTACAACATAATGCTCAATATGCTCTGTCTTGGAGTTATTGTGTAAATCTTTCTGTTTTGTTTTATTGGTTTTTATCAAAAGTTGGGTAATGTGGGTTAGCAAATTATCGGTCGGGCAACAAAGTAAAGCAAAAGCCAAACTATCCGCCCGAAGTTAAAAGTTTGGTCAACCTTTTTAAAGGCTGTAGGTGTGGGCAATGCCCACAAAACTTCAAGCTATCGCAAATTTTAATAGCCAAATGGCTTGCCGTTTGGTGGCTTAAACACAATGGCGAAAGCTTAAAAAATTGCGACAGCAACAAAGAAAAGCCACGCTACTAAACTACTGATTTGCCACTTTTCAAGGGCAAATCAGCCGCACACAAAAGCTTTTGCATCCTTTAGAATATCTTTTCTCTAAGACTGTTCAAGCGCAACTTTCTTGCTTTCTGCCACTTATTAGTCTTGACTTTTGTTTTATTTTAAAGTATTAACTAATCTAAAGTTTAGTTATCCTATAATATAATTGTAACTGTTTATTTAGATTTCAATTCAGTGCAATTTTATTATTTTATGGGCTCTGCCCAAACCCGCAACCCTTTAAAAAGGGTTGACCTAAATTTTAAGTTTTTAAAACTATAACTTTGTGCGTTAAACCATCATTAATTAATCTTATCCCAACATTTAAAACACAACCATTTTATTATAATCATCTGCCCGACAACCGCTTTTGTGGTGTCGGGCAGTTATGTTTTTATTTTATTTTAATTAGTCCTCGTCATCAAAGAACTTAATCGACTTTACAATTTCGTCAATCGCCTCGTCTGAAATAACATTAGGCTCATCAAGATATTTTGAGCGCTTTTCAATGCCCTCAATCGCCATTTCAAGCTCCTCCTGCGGAGTACTCGGCTTTTTTGGTTCTTCATAAACCTCTGTATCCTCAGGATTAGAAATATTCACATATTTCTCTGCCTTTGGCTCTTCCTCAGCCTGCTCGGTTTCCTGCGGCTCTTCTTCCTCAATTACAGGCTCGTCCTCGGTCTTAACTTCCTCAGGCTCAGCCTCTTTCTTAATTTCGGGTTCTTCCGCTTTTACCTCTTCAGGTTTTTCCTCGGCTTTTTCTTCAGCCTTTACCTCTTCGGCAACATTATCCTCAGCAGGCTTTTCTGCCTTTACAGGTTCTTTTTCTTCTGCCTGTTCTTTTTCAGCTTTTTTTGCCGATTTATCTATGCCAAAGTTTGGTGCGTCATAATCTTTGTCGAGCTTTTCGGCCTCGGTCATAATTGCCTCGCCAAACTCATTGAGCTTTTTTTCCTGTCTTGCCTCGGCAATTGCTCTCAACTCATCAAGGTGATTTACAGGCTTTTCTACCTTTTCGTTATCCTCGTTAAAGTAAATATCATACCATACAAGGAACACATAGATTGTCCAAACCTTACGGCTGTTATCCTCTTTGTTGCTGTAATGCTCATCAAGCCAACGAATAAGAATATCTGTATTAAAGAACTTCTCGGCTGTTGCTCCCTTAAACTTTGTCTTAACAACATTGTAGTATTTTTCATCTCTGAGCCATACTCTTGTAGGAACAGGGAAACCGAGCTTTTCTTTCTCGGCGGTAGCCTCAGGCATATGACGAACAGCCGCCTTACGCATAGCGTACTTTGTGTTGTGTCTGTTGCAGCGGAGCTTTGTAGGGAGAGTTGACGCAACCTTGAACACTTCTTTATCAAGGAACGGTACTCTCAGCTCAAGCGAGTTAGCCATACTCATTCTGTCTGCTTTAAGGAGAATATCGCCCACCATCCACATATTAATGTCAAGATACTGCATCTTTGTAACATCGTCATATCTGCGGCAACGGTAGTAATACTTCTTTGCATAGTCCTGCGGACGGCTTGCAAGGTTAGGGTCTTTTAAAAGCTCACGCTTTTCCTTGTAATCATACATAAAGGCATTGCCTATGTAGCGCTCTTCAAGTGGGTCTGTCGCTCTGATAAGGTAATCTCTGCCCTTTATGTCAGGCAGCTTTTTGCATACGGCTCTGATAGCCTTTCTGATGCAATGCGGAACGATTGTCTGATAAATTTTAAATACTCTCGGCTCGTTGTAGCAGGTGTAACCGCCAAACAACTCATCTGCGCCCTCGCCCGAAAGTACAACCTTTACATACTCGCTTGCAAGTCTTGATACAAAGTAAAGTGCAATACAAGACGGGTCTGCAAGCGGCTGGTCCATATGATACTGAACAGTAGGAACTGCGTCCCAAAATTCCTCACTTGAGATAAGGTGTGTGTGATGTTCAACACCGATTTTCTCGCTAAGTCCCTTTGCCCAGCTGATTTCGTTGTAGTGCTCGCCAAAATCAAAGCCTACTGTAAATGTTTTTTGATCGGCAAAGTAGGTTGAAACATAGCTTGAGTCAACACCGCTTGAAAGGAAACAGCCAACCTCAACATCTGCAATTTTGTGCGCATTTACAGAATTTTCAAACACCTTTTCGATAGAATCAACAGCCTCTTCCTCTGTCATCTCATCGTTAGGATTAAAACGAGCCTCCCAATAACGGGTAGTTTCAACCTCGCCGTCCTTATACCAAAGATAATGACCCGGCATAAGGCAGAACACACCCTCAAAGAAAGTTTCGGGCGGAACAGCATACTGATATGAAAGGTAGGTATCAAGCGCTCTTTTGTTAAACCTCTTAACAAACTTAGGGTGCTCAAGAATACTCTTGATTTCACTTGCATACACAAATTCGCCGTCAATCATTGTGTAGTGCATCGGCTTAATGCCAAAGAAGTCACGAGCAACAAAAACCGACTTATCCTTAGTGTTGTAAATCGCAAAGCCAAACATACCTCTGAGCTTTAAGAGCAAGTCCTCTCTCCACTCCTCAAAGCCGTGAATAAGCACCTCGCTGTCGGTGTCTGTATAAAATTTATGTCCCTTTGCTATAAGAACTTTTCTTAACTCTTTATAGTTATAAATTTCGCCGTTAAAGGTGAGGACAAGTGTTTTATCCTCGTTATAAATAGGCTGATGACCTGCGTCAAGGTCAATGATTGAAAGTCTGCGAAAGCCCATTGCAATGTAATCGTCCATAAACACACCGTCCGAGTCAGGACCTCTGTGTGTGATGACATCGGTCATATTTTTAATGACCTTATCTCTGTCGATAACTTCGCCTGTAAAGCCACAAATACCGCACATATATAAAACCCCTTTCGGTAATCTGTCAAAACAAAATTTTGTAATTGCATATATAGATTATTGTATCATAATTAATTTGTAAATTCAACAGTAAGAACTCATATATTACGCATATTTACCGCAAAGAATTATAGGAAAATACATATAAAAACAGGCACTCCGCAAAGTGCCCGTTAAAATTAAGTATTAGATTGAAAATTTTTGTCATCCCTTTTGCGCAAATCCCTTATGAGCATAAACAGAGAAAAGGCAAAAATAAATATACTCAGCCATTGCGAGGTTGACAAAGCGCCAAAATAGCCACGCTCTGAAATATCACCTCTGAAAAATTCGTTTATAAACCTTAAAACAGGATAAATAAGTCCGTATATCCAAATAAGTATTCCGTTTTTAAGATTTTTGCACCTGCAAAGCAAAAACAAAAGCACAATAAAAATTACAATATTTTCGCCCGACTCAATAAGCTGAATAGGCAGTCTGCGCACTCCGTTTGCGCTTTCTATAAGCGAATGCCGATATACAAAGCCAAAGTCGCTCTCCACTCCATAGCAACAGCCTGCAAGAAAACAGCCGATTCTGCCGAAAGCATGGAACAGCGGAATACATGGCACTATGGTGTCGGAATAACTGCGTACATCAAGCCGCTGCGTTTTCATACTTATATATGCGCCGATACACGCACCGATAAGTCCGCCGTAAAACACCATTCCGCCGAAAATATCCATAGCATAGAGCGCAAACATTTTAAAGCTGCTAAAAACTCTGTCGAGGTGGGTAAACACAAAATACAGCTTTTCGTGCTGAGCAACTGCAAATACGATATGTGCCATAATAAAACCGCATATTCCGCCCACAACACCGATTATCACATAGCGATAACCCTCAATATTTTTGCGCCTTTTCATAGTAATAAACTTTATAACAAGAAAGCAGGCAAGTATGCCGAGTCCTGTCATAAAGCCGTAGTACGGCAGTTCAATGCCGAGTGTTTCTCTTGTAGAAAACATATTATCTCTCCAAATAATAAGGCAGTGTGAAACACGCACACTGCCCTGTATTAAACATTATAATAAGCAATTAATAATACATTGAGTTAGCATAAGATGCCAAATTGCCTACCGCACACATTACGCAACCAAAGCACGATACGCAAGAAATAATTGAGAGTGCGGCAATTATAAGACCGATAACACCACATACCAAGCCTGTTGTAGCTTTGCTCTTGCCCGCATAATTACCTGTCTGAGCCGCAATTTTATTGTATTTAGATGCCTTTACGATAGCAATAATGCCTGTAACCACACCTGCTACCGAAAGTATGCCCGAACCGATTACACCTATATAAAATCCTAACATTGAAGTGCCCGACATATAGGTGCCGTATGAGCTTGAGCCTGTGCAAATAAATGCTGTCCAAAACATAATAACCGCAACTATTGACGCAACAAGGCTTATAATACCTGTAATCATTGCAGCTTTAGCCTCGGAATCTCCGGGGAACTGAGTTGGAATATTAGGCTGCTGATAACCGCCGTTGTAGTTTTGCTGAGCATAGTCAACATTCTGCTGTGGGTAAGTATTCTGATAATTTTGTGCAAAGCCGTTGTCATAGGTTGGCTGATCATATGCGTTGTTATTCGGCTGATTGTAGTTATTGTCATAACTCTGATTATAATTATTTTGCTGTTGATTGTAGTTATTATCATAGCTCTGATTGTAATTATTCTGCTGTTGATAGCCGCTGTTATACTGTGGGTCGTTGCCACCGTTCGGCTGATAATAATTATTTTCGTTCATAATTTTATTCCTCTCATATTTATATAACTCTATTCTATTTATTATCCGCAAAAAAGTCAATACTTTTGTCAAAAAATGTATATTTTATATGTAGAATTGTTTTAATTTCAATGAATGATGTATACATTTTTGTATATATGTGGTAATGGGGAGATTGTGGTTAAATGCATAAAATTTGGTTTTATAAATTTAAAATTCAGGTCAACCCTTTTTAAAGGGTTGCAGGTTTGGGCAGAGCCCATTAAACTATAAAGCGCACTGATTTTAAATAAAAACAAGTAGTTGAAATCATATCATAGAATAACTAAATTTTAGATTATTTAAGACTTTATGATAAAAGAAAAGTCAAGAGTAATGAGTGGCAGAAAGCAAGAAAGTTACACTTGAGCATTAGCAGAGAATAGATATTCTAAAAGGACTCAAAAGCTTGTGTGTGGCTAATCTGCCCTTGAAAAGTGGCAAATTAGTAGTTTGAGCAGCGTGGCTTTTTCTTTGTTGCTGTCGCAAATTTTAAAGGCTTGCGCCGTTATATTCAGCCGCCAAATGGCAAGCCGTTTGGCTATCAAAAATTTGCAATAGTTTAAAGTTTTGTGGGCGTTGCCCACACCCACAACCTTTGAAAAGGTTGACCAAACTTTTAACTTCGAGGGGAAAGTTTCGTTTTTTACTTTACTTTGCCGCCCGACCGAAAGTGAGTTAAGCCTTATCCCACCCCAACTTCCAACAAAATTAGGTCAACCTTTCAAAGGCTGACCTAATCTAAAACTTCTATTTATATTTTCTTATCAAACTCACTGCCGCATTTTGGGCAATGCACTCTATGTTTGCCTTTTACATTTCTTACTCTGAGCTGAGCCTTGCATATCGGGCATTTTAAGTAGCGGTACTCCTTGCGGTCACGAATTTTTTTATATGTGAGCTTAAACCAACCTGTAACCGCATTGTAAAAAGGCAAAAACGCACGATTTTCGGCACTTCTTTTGGAGATATTGCGTGAAAGCGAACGAAACACCGTAATGACAATTATCGCAATTTCAAAAGCGTCTATAATCAGTGTAGGAATCGGTGCAAATACAAATACATTCACAAACCAAAGCACGAGGAACAACACAAAAAGGCTGTTGTTGAGCTTATCTGTGCCATATCTGCCCTGCATAAAAATCGCAAACTTCTGCATTAAATTTCGCATAACATCAATTCCTTTCAAAAGCTATTTTATCATACGCCCTTATGTTTTGCAATATACAAAAGTCAAAATAAAAGCATTATCATTCTCTTATATAATCGGCGCAGAAATACACATATTTTACATCTGCAATCACCGCCGAATGTTCGGTTTTTACAACGATTGTTTTCTTGTTTTTTGCGCTCATCTCTGTAATAACCTCGGTGATATTGCAGGTTTCGGGACAATAATTGAATTTCTCCATAAATTCCTCGGTTGTATAAACCTCTGAATTGTAACCCTCAAAAAGCTCAAGGTTATCGTAATCTATCAGCTTGTATTCATCAAGCAAAAGCTCTATTCCAATGTCGGCATTTGTGAGCGAATCAATATAGTACGGTGCATCATTAAGGAAAAGTCCTGTTTTCAGACTGCCGATAGAAACCGTAAGGTCTGAGTTTACCGCAAGCTCGCCATATCCCGTATCGCCGTTTATTCCGCTGTTTATGTCGGCGCTTACAACATAGGCAGGCGTCATATTTATCTGTGTAATTGCCTGTGCCATTTCGCCCTCAACCTTGCCCGAAAATCCTGTGCCGAGCAAGCAGTCCACAACTATATCATAGCCCTCAAAATTGCCTGCCTCATAAAGCGACATTTCATTTACCCCGAGCGACTTTGCGAGCTGATAGTAATAAAGTCCGTCCTTTGAAAAGCCGTCAACCACTCTTACAATTGTACACTCCATAGAATGTCTTGCAAGAATACACGCAAGCGCATAGCCGTCACCGCCGTTGTTGCCCTTGCCGCACACAACGCAGGTTTTTCCTGCAAATTTTACCTTATCAAAAATGCCCTGTGCCGCCCTCATCATAAGCTCGACAGAGGGAGTACGCTCCGCTATGGTGCGTGCGTCACTTTCTCTCATATTCTTTACAGATACTACTCTTTCAAAATCCATAGTAATTTCCTTTCGATATGCTATTTACGCAGTGCGTTATATGCCGCAATTACCGCCTCGTCACTGACTGTGCAATGCAATGAAAATAAATCGACCGCAGAAAAAATCTCATCGTACAGCTCAAGAATTTTCAACATTTTATCCTGCTTGCGTGAAATCAGCGTTGCCTCAAGCAATTTTGCAAATACCCTGCCTGCGCTCACCTTTTCGGCATAATTTTTACTGTCACGCTCAAGCAAAAATACAGCTTTAAGCGGCGCAGATATATTTGCTCCTATATTTGACTTGCCCATCCACGGAGTGCCGTAAACATAAAAAACTCCGTCTTTTTTGCGGATTATCGGCTTGTCATCGTTAATCATTGTAACCCTGTCGCCAAAAAGCTTTCTCCATAGCGCCGTATGGGTCGATTTTCCTGTTCCGCTCGGCGCAGAAAAAACATAAGCGCCGCCGTCAAGCATTAAAGCCGAGCTGTGAAAGAAAAGTCCGTCATAGCTGTCGAGAATTTTTCCGCACACCAAAGTGTTGATTATGCTGTTCTCAACCATATAATCTATATCGCCGTTTGCTGTGAGCCTGTCAATCTCGCTTTGCTTTGCCTCTACACAAAAATCCGCCGTATTTTCATCTGTAATATAATTGGCAAGAATTTTCCTTGTTTTTTCGTATTTTGGATTTATCTCAATATTAAGGTCGGCAATTCTGTATATCGGCATCTCTTCCTCCAATTAATAGATTCCCTGCACTGTAACTTCGCCTGAATTTACGGTGTGCAGAGTACCGTCCTCAAGCCTTACCACAAGCTCGCCGTTATTGTCAATTTTTTCAGCTACTCCATTCAACTGCTGTGAATTTCTGAAAAAGCAGACATTTCTTCCGATAGTGGCGCAAAGCGAGGTGTATTCCTCAAGCGCCTTTTCTGTGAGCCTTAAATCATTGTTTAAAAGCTCCTTTTCAAGGTACTCAATAACAACCGCCAAAAATTCGTTGCGGTCAATATGCTTGCCTGTTTCAAGGAATATTGATGTAGCCTTATGGGCAATCTCTTCGGGAAACTCTGTGTGCTCAACATTTATGCCTATACCCGTAATTGTGTATTCAACCGCAGAAAATTCAGCACTCAACTCGGTAAGAATACCCACGAGCTTTTTGTGACCCGCAATAATATCGTTAGGCCACTTGATTTTGCAGTCAATGCCCGTATAGTCTTTTATTGCCTTGCAAACCGCAAGACCTGCAAGCGGAGTGATACCTGTAATTTCGTTAGGCGCAAGGTCGGGGCGGAGCAGAAAAGAAAATGCTATGCCGTCATCTTTCTTTGTCTGCCACACTCTGCCGAGTCTGCCCTTGCCATTTGTCTGTTCTCTTGATGCAACAAGCGTGCCGCTTTCACAGCCGTTTGCGCCAAGTATTTTTAAATAATCATTTGTAGATGTTACGGAATCCAAAACGGTAAGATTTTTACCGATAAGTTTGGTATTCAAATGTGATTTTACTGCATATGTGTTAAGATGTTCGGGATAGGCAAGCAGCTTGTAGCCCTTGCGAGTTATGGAGTCGATAACATAGCCCTGCGCCTTTAAAGCATTTATCGCTTTCCAAACGGCTTGTCGTGAAACTCCCAGCTCTGCCGAAAGTTCCTGTCCTGAAATGTATTCTTCTGTCTGAGAGAGAATCTCAACTATTTTCTCGTGCATAAAAATCATCCAATCTAAAAATTCTTATCCTTTTTAATTATTTATTAAGCTCGGCAATTCTGTCGAGAATTTTGTCTGCAACCTCAGTTTTAGACATTATACCAAGCTCTGTTGTATTCGTTTTGTCAATAATGGTAACAACATTTGTGTCACCCTGAAAGCCTGCACCCTCAACCTTTAGATTGTTGCAGACTATCATATCAAGATTTTTTGTGTCGAGCTTTTTCTTTGAATTTTCAGTCATATTTTGCGTTTCCATAGAAAATCCGCATATAAACTGAGTTTTCTTGTTTTTGCCAAGCTCTTTTAATATATCCTTTGTCGGTTCAAGCTCAATGCTGTTCATTCCGTCCGCCTTTTTCAGCTTATCGCTTGCAATCCGCTTTGGTCTGAAGTCAGCCACAGCCGCCGCCTTTACAACAATATCGGTGTTTTCAAATTCCGCAGTGACCGCATTGTACATATCTTCTGCAGTGGTTATATATATCATTTTTACAAAAGGAACAGGCGGTAAATTTACCTTGCCCGACACAAGAGTAACCTCTGCGCCTCTAAGCATTGCCTGCCTTGCAACGGCATAACCCATTTTGCCCGAAGAATGATTTGTGAGGTAGCGAACAGGGTCAATGCTCTCTTGAGTAGGGCCTGCGGTAACAAGCACCCTTTTTCCTTTGAAATCCTGTTTATCCGACAATGCTCTTTCAAGATAGTCGAGCAACACCTGTTCATCGGGCATTTTGCCCTTACCGATTGCACCGCAGGCAAGTCTGCCCTCGGCAGGCGGAACTATAATGTAGCCGAAACGCTCAAGTTTCGCAAGGTTATCCTGCACAATAGGGTTTTCATACATATTTGTATTCATAGCAGGCGAAATAATAACAGGGCACTTGCATGCCATAACAGTGGTAGTAAGCATATCGTCTGCAATTCCGTTTGCTATTTTGCCGATAACATTTGCGGATGCAGGTGCAATAATAAATGCGTCCGCACTTGTGGCAAGCGAAATATGCGCCACATTATACTGAACATTTCTGTCAAAGGTATCTGTAATGCACTTATGCTTTGTAAGCTCCTCAAAGGTGAGCGGATTAATAAAGTTTGTTGCGTTTTGCGTCATCAGCACATTGACATTACAGCCTTTTTTTACGAGCGCACTTGCCACATTTGCCGATTTATAGGCGGCAATGCTGCTTGTTACGCCAAGGATTATATTTTTTCCTTTAAACATTTCAGTCCTCCATATCCTTTAAAAGACCATGTTTTTCGTAAGATGTAATTCGTGTGATTTTGTTGTCATCATCAACAAACACAACCTTTGGCTTATGCTCAAAAGCCTTTGTATTGTCAATCTGAGCATAGCTCATAATAATTACCTTGTCGCCCTTTTGCACACATCTTGCCGCTGCGCCGTTAAGACAGATAACGCCCGAGCCTTCCTCGCCTGCAATAACATAGGTTTCAAAGCGCTGACCGTTATTTACATCGGCAATCTGCACCTTTTCGTATTCCATAATACCCGACGCTTTCATTAAAGCCTCGTCAATGGTAATAGAGCCTACATAATCAAGCTCAGCCTGTGTAACAGTTGCACGATGAATTTTACTTTTAAGCATTGTAACTGTCATAACCCTCTCCCTTTCCGAAAACACGCTTACAGTGTGTCAATATCAACAATAAAGTTATCAATAAGTCTTGTTTTGCCAATGTAAACGGCGATTGCTGTAAGCACATAGCCTTTGTATTCATCAATAGGTGTAATGCTGAGTGCGTCTACCACGCTTACATAGTCAATCTTTGCAAGCGGTTCTGCCGAAATACACTTGGTCATAGCGTCAATTACAGTTTGAGCGTTACGCTCGCCGTCCTCAACCATTTTCTTGCCGAGAGCAATACTCTTGCTGAGAACCAAAGCTGCCTGTCTTTCCTCTGCGGAAAGGTAAGTGTTTCTTGAACTTTTTGCAAGGCCGTCTGCCTCACGAACGATAGGGCAACCCTTGATTTCAATATCAAAATTAAGGTCAGCTACCATTCTCTTAATAATAGCAAGCTGCTGTGCATCCTTTTCGCCAAAATATGCTCTGTCCGGCGCAACAATATTAAAGAGCTTGCTTACAACTGTGCAAACGCCGCCAAAATGGGTAGGTCTTGTTTTGCCGCAGAGCTCCTTTGTAAGATTGTTCATTACAACATTTGTAGAAAAGCCGTTCGGATACATTTCCTCAGGTGTAGGATTAAAAATAAGGCTTGCGCCTGCATTTGTGCAAAGCTCTGTATCCTTTTCAATATCTCTCGGGTAGCTTTCAAGATCCTCATTCGGAGCAAACTGAATAGGATTTACAAAAATACTTACAACTACTCGGTCATTTTCCTTTACCGCTCTGTCAATAAGGCTCTTGTGTCCCTCATGAAGATAACCCATTGTAGGTACAAGACCTACTGTAAGTCCCTGCTTTTTCCATTCCTTAACCTGCTGTCTTACCTCAGCAACAGAACCTGTGCGCTTAATCATTTTTCTTCCTCCATAACCTTTTTCATAACTTCATCATCTATCTTATAGCCATGCTCCTCGCTTGGGAAAGCACCCGACTTAGTTTCATTTATATAGTCGGCAAATGCCTGTCGCATAAACGAACCTGCATCTGCGTATTTCTTAACAAATTTCGGTGTATAATCACTGAACATTCCGAGCATATCCTGATATACAAGCACCTGACCGTCACAGCCTGCACCTGCACCGATACCGATAGTCGGAATATCAAGAATACTTGTAACATATTCCGCAAGTTTTGCCGGAACACACTCAAGCACAACCGCAAAAACACCTGCTTTTTGAACCGCAAGCGCATCTTTTACAAGTCTTTTAGCCGAAAGCTCGTCCTTGCACTGAACCTTAAATCCGCCGAATGCATTTACCGACTGCGGAGTAAGTCCTAAGTGCGCCATAACAGGAATACCTGCCTGTGTAATAGCCTTGATTGCATCGCAAACGCTTTCGCCGCCCTCAAGTTTTACTGCGCCTGCGTTAGCCTCTTTCATAAGTCTGCCTGCGTTTACAAGTGCGTCATAAACCGAGGTCTGGTATGACATAAACGGCATATCCACAACTACCATTGCCTCTTTTGCGCCTCTTGCAACCGCCGCACCGTGGTGAATCATATCTTCCATAGTAACGGCAACCGTGCTGTCATATCCTAAAATTACATTACCCAGTGAATCGCCGACCAAAATAGCATCTACACCGGACTCGTCCATAAGCTTTGCAGTTGAATAATCGTAGGCGGTAAGCATTGTCAGCTTTTCTCCCGACTGCTTAGCTTTGGCAAATGTTGTTACAGTTTTTTTCATTGGTAATTCTCCTTAAAAGTATTTGAACATACCGCTAAAAAGAAATAAAAGGATTTACAAAAACTAAGTAAATCCCGTACCGCTTTCCGTATTGTCCTGTTCCGAGCGGATACAGGCGAACGGATAATAGTAAAAATATAAAGTGGTACAGTTTCAAAGCGAATACTATCCATCATTTATAGTACCACATATGGCGAAAAATTGCAATATTATTATGATTTTGCAAGTGCTGTGCATAGCAAAAATTATTGTTGATTAGCCGACTGATATTTGTTATAATGTCATAGTAAAGAAACGGTGGCGGCTGTTTCAGCTCCCTTGTGAAAGGGGGTGTTATATTTTATGGTTGAGAGTATTACATACTTAATTGCATTTGCTATTGTTTTGGTAGCATTTGATAAAATCATAAATGATATAAAAAAGAAATAACCGCCCTGCACTCGCAATACAGGACGGTTAAATAAAATAATTTAGCAAAAATGTTAGCGAAACAGCTAAAGCCGTTTCTTTACACTATTATATTAACATACAACATAATTTATGTCAACAATATTACTTTAAAATAGGATTTAGGCGCAGTGAAAGCTGTGCTTTTTTATTTGCACCATTCAAGAGTAAGGAAAAACTGCTCGTAAGTATCGTCCCAACCGTCAATTCCGTTTACTCCGCCGCCGTTTACACTTCTGAGTTTGGAATCGTTCATATCCTGTCCGCAGGCAAAAAGCTCGCCTATACTAACATCATAGCCAAGGCTTTGGCAAAGCGAACAAAACTCCGCCACCGGATCTTCGGCAGATTTGGTGGCAATCAGCTTTGCCTTAAGATTATTATCATTTTTAGCGTCCTTTAAAAGTCTGTCAAGCTCGTGCTGTATCACAAAATTCCTCCGCAACAAAAACAAGGTCACCCAAGCGGATGACCTTAATTACATTATTCAATAGAACTGTCGAGGTACTCCATAAGCTCCTCATCGTCTTTCTTCTGCTTATCTTTAACGATAAAGAAAGCTGTGAGTGCGGCAGATGCTACCGCAACCGCTGAAATAATGCTGATTATGAGCCAAAAGTGTTTCTTTTTCATATGCTGTTCCTCCCGATTATGTTAAATTAACGGCAATATTATATGCGTATTATCTAAATATATTCTATCATTTTTAATGAAAATGTCAACATAAAAACAAAAAAAGCAGAGAAAAAATCTCTGCTTTTAAGGTTGCAATTCAAAATCTTTAACTTATGCAGATGCATTAAGTCTTTTTGCAAGAGATGACTTGCTTCTTGCAGCTGTATTCTTATGCATAATACCCTTAGCTGCTGCCTGGTCGATTTTCTTCATAGCAAGACTAACTGCCTCTGTTTTGTTGGCAGCATTTGTGTCAACAGCGTAGTAAGCCTTTTTGATAACTGTCTTTAAAGCTGACTTTACAGCCTTGTTCTGAGCTGTCTTAACAGCGATAACCTTTACACGCTTTTTTGCAGATTTAATGTTTGGCATTGTCCCACCTCCTTAAAGTATCAGTCATATGTCAATTATAATAGCATATAACTTCAAAAAATGCAAGAGATTTAAGAAAAAAACTCTGATTTTCTTTCTTTTTACGCAAAATTTTCCTGTGTATATAAATTTTCGCAGTCGATTTTCCTATACATTATATAATACGCAAAAATCAAAGCTTTATTTTTGAATAATCCGACACCTGAAAGTTATTGTCAAAACTCTTTAAAGTACCCACAACCATATCGGTTGTAATCTTTGCCATATGCGCAGGCTCAAGGGCGTTTTCATCTGTAAGCCAATGCTTAAAAAGTCCCATACCGCCCGAAATGCAAAAGTCAAAAACATATCTTACATCGTACACATTCTTGACCATACCGCTCTCAAATATCTTTTTTATTCTTTCGGCAACAAAATCCTCTACCTGACGAATAAATGAAATATCGCCGTTTTCGCTTACAAGAGCAATGCAGATTTCTCGGTTATCGCTTAGGATATTATAAATATGCTCAAAAAATCTGCACATTTCCTCTTCACTGCTTGTAGGCGGATACAAATCAATAGCGTGCTTAAACTCTGTTAAAAGCTCACGCTCAAGCTCCGACACCATACTATATATATCTGTATAGTGCAGATAAAAGGTAGAGCGGTTAATGTCTACCTCCTCCACAAGCTCTTTTACTGTAATTTCTTTTATGCTTTTTTTCTGTGTAAGTACCGCAAGTCCGTGTCTTAAAGCCGCCTTTGTTTTTCTTACACGCCTGTCTGTTCGCTCTGCCATAATTTATTCACCATTCCTCAACATTTCACTTTTACAATGTCTATTATTAAACACAAGCGCTTTTTTTAATGCTTGAATGTTTCCTTTATAGATATTATAATATATAACACAAAGAAAATCAACACCTTATCTATTAAAATATATAATATAGTTTAATAACAACGGAGTTGATTAGTGTAAAGAAAGGAGAATACTGTTATGGTAAAACAGGAATGGAAAAGCCTGTGGCGTAATCCGATACTAATAATTGTATTGGTATTCATCATTGCAATTCCTGCAATTTACACCACTCTTTTCCTCGGTTCAATGTGGGACCCATACGGCAAGCTCGATGAATTGCCTGTCGCAGTGGTAAACCTTGACGAACCGGTCGAGTATGAGGGCGAAACCCTTAATGTAGGTCAAAAACTTGTTGACAAGCTCAAAGAAGACGGCTCACTGTGTTTTAACTTTACAGACACTGAGCAGGCAGAGTGTGGACTTGAAAACGGTACTTACTACATGGTAATCACAGTTCCAAAGAATTTCTCTGAAAATGCTACCACACTTACGGATGCAACACCAAAGAAAATGGAGCTTGACTACAAAACAAATCCGGGTACAAACTATATAGCAATGAAGATGAGCGAAACCGCTCTTGAAAAAATCAAGACTTCGGTTGCTCAGGAGGTCACAAAGACCTATGCCGAAACTATCTTTGATAAAATCGGCGAAGCAGGTGACGGAATGAAAGACGCCGCAGACGGTGCAGGCGAAATTTATGACGGCACTGAAAAGCTCGCTGACGGCAACAAAACTATTTCAGATAATCTAAAAACTTTGTCGGAAGGTACACTTACTTTTAAAGACGGCACAAGCGAATTAAAGGTTGGACTTTCATCATACCTTGACGGTGTAAATCAGCTTTCAGACGGCTCAACTACACTTGCAAACGGTGCTACATCTTTACTTACAGGTGCATTAAAGCTCAATGACGGCGCAAATTCACTTTCTGACGGCACAAAAACTCTTTCATCAGGTACAACAACACTTGAGAGCGGTGCAAAAACACTTGAGAGCGGCTTGAAAACCTATACAGACGGAGTAAAGCAGGCTAATGACGGTGCGGCTGCGCTTAACTCAAACAGTACGGCACTCACAAGCGGTGCTCAGCAGCTTACCGCAGGCAACGAACAGCTTTCATCGGGCAGTGCGCAAATTCTCGGCGGACTTAATCAGATGAGCAGTACAGTAAAAAGCGGTTTGCCGAGCGAGGATAAAATCACCGAATTAAGCGGTGGACTTGATACTTATTCGGCAGCTATCGGCAAGATGAACGAAGAATTGCAGAACACTTCACTTCCGAGCGAGGAAGAGCTTGCAGCTCTCAATGCTGTTAAAACCGATCTTACAAACAGCCTTACAAATGCAGGCGACAATGCAAAATCACTTTATGTGCTTGCAGCTCAGTTACAGGCAAGCGGTGATTTACAGACAGCCGCTCAGGTAAAGGAAATTGCAGACAGCCTTGCAGTAAATGTTACATCTGCCGCAAATGACGCAACAGCAATCAGTGCAGTGTTTGAGCAGGTTACGCCTTCACTTTCAAAGGTAACAGAGCTTAAAAACGGCGTTGCAGAGCTTAACGAAAACAAAGAGCTTGTTCTCGGCGGTGCTAAAACAGCCGTAAGCGGAATGTACAGCGGTCTTGCAAATGTAAGCTATGCACTCGACACTCAGCTCATACCGGGTATGGCAACACTTGACGGCGGTATTTCTCAGGTATCAGACGGCGCTAAGTCACTTTCAAGCGGACTTACAGCTTACACAAGCGGTGTTGCTCAGGTTGGCAGCGGACTTACTCAGCTTAACGATAATTCAGCTCAGCTAAACTCAGGCGCAACTCAGCTTTCAAGTGGTGCAAGCCAGCTTGCAAGCGGTGCTAAAACACTTGACAGCGGTGCTGATGAATTAAAGAGCGGTACTAAGACTCTTGCAGACGGTACAAAAACTCTTGACGATGGTACAAAGACACTTACAAACGGTTTTGCTACACTTACAGCAAACAATTCAAAACTTTCAAGCGGTGCAAATCAGCTTGCAGACGGCGCAGTAACACTTAATGACGGCGCAGATAAACTTTACGACGGTTCAATAACCCTCGGCAACGGACTCTCTGACCTTAAAGACGGTGCAGACACCTTAAAGACAGGTCTTGAGGACGGCAAAAAGACAATAAACGAAAACAAGGGCGACGATGCAGTTTACGGAATGATTTCAAGTCCTGTTGAATCAAACGAAACTAAGATTTCAAATGTTGAAAACAACGGTCACGCAATGGCAGCCTATATGATGTGCGTTGGCTTGTGGGTACTTTGCATAGCATTCTGTATTATGTATCCTCTCACCGAGCACCATGGCACAATCAAGTCAGGTTTCTCTTGGTGGCTGAGCAAAGCAGGCGTTGCTTATCTTGTAGCACTTGTTTCTGCTTATGCAATGATAGGTTCACTCCAGTTGTTCTTACACTTTGAACCTACCGAGCTTTTAAACACATTCCTTGTTGCAGGAATTACCGCAATCGCATTTATGTCAATCCTTTACTTCTTCAATGTATGGCTTGGCAAGGTAGGCAGCTTCTTAATGCTTATCTTCATGGTAGTACAGCTTGCAGGTTCGGCAGGTACTTACCCAATCGAAATTTCAGGCGACTTTGTTGCTACAATTCACAAGTGGTTGCCATTCAGCTATGCTGTTGACGCATTCAGAGGCACAATTTCAGGCAATGGCAATATACTTGAAGTAACAATCGTTCTTCTCTCAATTGCAGTTATCTTTACACTCCTCACAATTATGATGTTCAACATCAGAGCAAAGATGATTAAAAACAACAAGAAAGGTCTTTACGACTTTATCGAAAAATGCGGTTTAGCTTAATGAAAAGCTCAAATAAATAAACAGCAAAATCCGACTTCAGTATGGAGTCGGACTTTTGCTGTTTAACAGAGAATTTTTTACGATTTTTATTCAAAGTGTAAAAAAATTATGGTTTAGCGGAGTGTCGGTCGGGCATTGAAATTTAGCTAACGCTAAATTATCCTCCCAAAAGCAAAAAAGTTTACTCAATTTTTTCAAAAATTGCGGGTTTGGGCAGCGCCCATAAAATCTTCCGATATTACAATTTTTCGGGTGCAAACAGCCACGCTGTTTGCGTGCTAAAACTAAGTTTGTTAAAACAGGCGACAGCCATTAAAAAAATATATCTTATTAATGAAATAACGAATTTCTTTTCTTGTTGCTATCGCATTTTTAAAGGCTAACGCCGTTGTGTTCAAGCCGCCAAACAGCAAGCTGTTTGGCTATCGTCAGACTGCATAAACGGAAAGTATTTGTGGGCTTTGCCCACACCCACGACCTTTGAAAAGGTCGACCAAACTTTTATAATTAATTGGCAAATCAATTTGCTAAACCATAATTTACTCCACAAAAGCAGAAAACTTTTGTGAGGTCGTTTCATCATATTTTATTTACAAACAAATCACCGTTAAAAATTCCACGCATATATGAAATAGCAATGCCGTAGTTTGTAAACGGTACGCCTGCGTTTTCGGCTTTTTGTCTGCGGCTGTCAACTTCTTTTTCGTTAAGCATACAGCCGCCGCAATGTATTACAAGTTTATATTTTGTAAGGTCAGAGGGAAAATCTCTGCCCGAGCTTGTTTCTATTTTTATATCCTTGCCCGTATATTTTCTTAAAAGCCGTGGAAGTTTTACCGTGCCAATATCGTCGCATTGGCGGTGGTGAGTACATCCCTCGCTTATAAGAATCGTGTCACCGTCACAAAGCGAATCTATAGCTTTTGCACCCTTTGCGGCAGTGTCAAGCACGCCCTTATACCTCGCCATAAGAATTGAAAAAGAAGTAAGTCTGATGTCTTTCGGGGTGAGTTTTGCGATTACTGCAAAAGCCTGACTGTCGGTAATTACAAGCGATGGCTTTTGGGCAAGCGATTTCAAAGTCCGTTCAAATTCGCTGTCCCTCGTTACAACGGCGATTGCGCCCGAATCGAGAATTTCCCGTATTACCATTTGCTGCGGCAAAATTATTCTGCCTTTTGGCGCAGCCTTGTCTATCGGCACAACAAGCACTACCGTATCACCTGCGCTAATTAAATCCGAGCAAAGCGTTCTCTGCTCTCTGTCGGATTTTAACAGGTTTGCTATTCTTTCTTTCAACTCAAAAACACCTGTATTTTGTTCTGCGCTTACAAACATTCCGTCATCTGTATGCGGTGGATTTTTCAGCAAATCAGCCTTGTTATAAGCCACAACATACGGTATGTTTTTCTGTTCAAACAGATTTATAAGTTGAGAATCTGCCGCTGTTTTTCCCATCGAACCGTCAACCACAAGCACTGCAATATCCGTTCCGTCAAGCACTTGTCTTGCCTTTTCAACTCGCATTTCGCCAAGGTCACCCTCATCGTCAATACCCGGTGTGTCTATTATCACAACAGGGCCGAGCGGCAAAAGCTCCATTGCTTTCATTACAGGGTCTGTGGTCGTTCCCTTTACCTCGGATACAACCGACAAATTCTGCCCCGTAACCGCATTTACAAGGCTTGATTTTCCTGCATTGCGCTTGCCGAAAAATGCAATATGCACTCTTTCTGCAAGCGGTGTGTCATTAAGTCCCATAAGCACCTCTTAAAAGCAAAAATCCCGACTGCCGTTTTCTATCTCTGCAATGTGTTGAGCCGCAATTTTTCTTACCTTTTCATTTGGAATTTTCAAAAGCTCTTTTTCAATAAGCTTTTCGCCAATTTTCCTTGTATCCTCGCTTGCGTAATCCATAAGATATTCTTTTAATGTCATAAGTGCATTGGGATGACAGCAGTTTTGAATCTGACCGCTTTTGCAAAGCGACATAAATCGGTCACCTGTTCTGCCCTCACGATAGCAAGCAGTACAGAATGACGGAATGTAGCCAAGGCTCATAAGCCAATTTACAACCTCGTCAAGCGTACGATTGTCCGACACATCAAACTGCGAAGTGTTTTCGTCCTCTTCCTCAGGCTCGGCATAGCCGCCAACGCTTGTGCAGGACGCACCGCTTATCTGCGATACGCCAAGTCTTATAACCTTTTCACGCACCGCCTTGCTCTCTCTCGTTGAGATAATCATACCTGTGTACGGAACAGAAATTCTGATAAGCGCACAAATTTTGGCAAATGTATCGTCATCAATTCCGTTGTCGAATGAATCGGGGTCAATATCGTCTGCGTGCTTAATTCGTGGGACGCTGATTGTATGCGGGCCTACTCCGTGAACCGCCTCAAGATGCTCTGCGTGCATTAAAAGTCCCGCAAATTCATAGCGGTAAAGTTCCAATCCAAACAGCACGCCAAGTCCCACATCGTCAATTCCGCCCTGCATCGCCCTGTCCATTGCCTCTGTGTGGTAGTCATAATTATGCTTTGGCCCTGTGGGGTGCAATTTCTCGTAACTCTTTTTGTTGTAAGTTTCCTGAAAAAGAATATAAGTTCCTATGCCGGCATCCTTTAGCTTTCTGTAATTTTCAACCGTGGTGGCGGCAATATTTACATTAACTCGTCTGATTGCGCCGTTTTTGTGATTTATCGAATAAATCGTCTTTATGCACTCAAGAATGTACTCAATCGGATTGTTTATGGGGTCTTCGCCTGCCTCAATCGCAAGCCTTTTATGTCCCATATCCTGCAAGGCGATAACCTCGCTCTTCACTTCTTCCTGCGTAAGTTTTTTTCGGCAGATATGTTTATTTTTAAGATGATACGGGCAGTAAACACAACCGTTTACACAATAATTTGAAAGATAAAGAGGGGCAAACATAACTATTCTGTCGCCGTAAAAATCCTTTTTTATCTGCTCGGCAAGGTCGTAAATCTGCGCAAGCCTGTCGCTGTCCTCGCACGCAAGCAATACGCTTGCCTCCCTATGGCCAAGTCCTTTTCTAAGCCTTGCCTTGTCGATGATTTTGTCTATGAGCGCAAGGTTATCTTTGTTTTCGTTTGCATATTTTAGGGTGTCAAGAATTTCACCGTCATTAATAAATTCCTCTGCCTTCAGAGATTTTTTGTCATACATTTCATATTTCCTTTCATATCACAACTTAGGCTCAATGTAGTTTCCCACATCGGTCACAACCTCGTAGCCGATTGACTTCATTCTGTTCTTCATACAACTTATGCACTGCGCCGACTCGTCACCCGTACAAATTTTATTATCGTACAGAGAGTAGTCCTTTCTGTGCTCAAGCGGAGAAAGGTTTGGCATAACCACATTTGCTCCGTGCAGTATCCCCTTTTCCCTGCCGTTGATGTCCGCCGTACCGAGTGCGGTTGTTGACGGCAGCAGTACGCTCGGCAACAGCAGTCTTATTATTGAGATGAGCATAAGGCAAAGCCGCACACTGCCTGTGTGATAACTTGCAAAGGGTGTGTCTTTATGCGGAATAAACGGCCCTATGCCGCACATTTGCGGATTTAGATTTTTTACAAAAAGCAAATCATCCGCAAGATTTTCGGCGGTTTGAAAAGGCGACCCCACCATAAAGCCTGCGCCTGTCTGATAGCCTATTTCTTTGAGCCGATGCAAGCACTCAAGCCTGTTTTTATGCGACATACTGCTTGGGTGCAGTTTTTCATAATGGCTTTTGTCGGCTGTTTCGTGGCGGAGAAGATAGCGGTCTGCGCCCGAATCATACAGTCTTTTGTAACTTTCGTAACTGCGTTCGCCGAGAGAAAGCGTTACTGCGCAGTCGGGATATTTTTTCTTGATTTTTTGCACAATATCGCACATAACCTCATCGGTAAAATATCCGTCCTCGCCGCCCTGCAAAACAAAGGTGCGAAAACCGAGCGCATAGCCTGTATCGCAGCACTGTAAAATCTGCTCTTTTGAGAGTCGGTAACGAACGGCATCTGCATTTGACCTGCGTATACCGCAGTAAAGGCAGTCATTTTTACAAATACTTGAAATCTCAATCAAACCACGGATATACACCTTGTTACCGTAGTATTTTTGTGCCGTCTGCTGTGCCTTTTTGCGCAGGTACTCAAGTTCCGAATCTGTAATTGTATTTATTAAAAAGACAAGCTCCGCTTTGTCTGCAATATGCTCGGAGCAGAGCTTATCAATGATTTCATAGTTATACATATTTTTAATTCTTTTGTTGTATTTTTATCTTTGTTGTCCAATCAAAATAAATCTTATTTTGATTATGTGTTAATAGTTAAGGTAAATATCGGTCGGGCAACGAAGTAAAGCAAAAACTTAACTTTTCGTCCCGAATATAAAAGTTTGGTCAACCTTTTCAAAGGTTGTGGGTGTGGGCAACGCCCACAAATACTTCCTCTTGCTCAATTTAACGATAGCCAAACGGCTTGCCGTTTGGTGGCTTAAACATAATAGCGAAAGCCTTTTAATGCGAAAGCAAAATAAAAAGAAAAGCCACGCTACTACAACTACTAATTTGCCACTTTTCAAGGGCAAATTAGGCACACACGCAAACTCTTGTTTCCTTCAGAATTTCTTTACTCTACTTTGGCTAAAGTGTAACATTCTTACTCTCTGCCACTCATTAGTCTTAAATTCCTATTTATTTAAAAACATTGATTGGTTTAAAGTTTGGTTTTTATGATGTAATTGCAACTGTTTGCTTTTGTTAAAAAGCAGTGTATTTTACTGTTTTATGGGCTCTGCCCAAACCTGCAAGCCTTTAAAAAGGCTTGACCCAAACTTTTAACTTCGGGACGGAAAGTTTGTTTTTATCTTACTTTGTTGCCCGACCAAAACTAATTCATTGCAATTACCACAACCATTGGCAAACCGTCTAATTAATACTTTTTAAAAATCGGCAGGAACAAAATTCCTGCCGATCGTTTGTAAAGAGTCTGATTTTGTTCTTGATAAATATGAAGAACGCCATTGTTGCAAATTTAAAAATGTCTGCCACCGCCGCCGTGTGATGAATGACTTGAACGGTGACTGCTGCTGCTCCTGTGACTGCTGTGCGACGACGAGCTTGAGCTTGAACTCGACACGGTAGTATAAGTCACATTTTTGTATAAGAACTGATCCCTGCTTTCGGTGAGGTTCAGCGAGCTGTTCTTTTCAAGGTCGTAGTTTGCACCCTTACCGTTCTGACTGTATTTATAACGGATAATAACGCACGCACCTGCCGCAAATGCTCCCACCGCAAGTGCAAGCACCGCTCCGGTGTACATACCTTTTAAAAATCTGTCGGCAAGCGTAAGCGGCTCGTCTTGAATCTTAACATTGTTATATGTTGAGTTGCCGGTGCTTTTGCCAACAGAGTGATAGTACTGCACAGAATCAATAAATTCGTCGCACGCACCCTGATAGTTGCCATCTGCAAGCTCCGCCTGAACATCGTCAAGCATAGTATCCATACGACTGTCATCAAAATAATACATAGCCTCGCCCTTTGTAATGATATACATTTCACGAGAGCTCATATCAACAGTGAGGAACACGCCGCTTTTTTCGTCACCGCAACCGTAATCGTGGTTATCGAAATAATCGTTGCAATAGTCCTCTATATCGTATGATGAAACATTGTTGTTGTTTGTATAGATTATAGTGTCCCAGCCTGTTGCGAGCGTACACTTTTTGAGATTATTCTCAATGCTTTCTTCCTGTGAATCAAGCAAAATGTCCGCATCGTCCGTAAGCTTTTTTGTGCTTTCGGCAAATGCCGTATTAGCAGAAACCGCAAGCATTGCACTTACCGCCAACGCTGTGGCGGCAACGGAAAGTATATTTTTCAGCATAAGAATATACCTCCCAGCATACCGAGAATAAATCCGATTCCCGCCAAAATGCAGGAGAATATAACAAGCTTATCGGTTGCGGCAGGCAAACTGCCGTAGAGTTTACCTGTCTGACCGTTGATGGCAAACGGATAAATTTTGCCCTTATAATTATAGGTCATAATCCACACCGGCAAAAGCGTGTAGCTCCAGCTTTCTATGTCTGTGCGGTCATAGTAATTTGTTACTTCAACACCTGAATATTCTCGGCAAGTGCTTTTTAGCACCTCTTTGCAATACTCGTCAACCCTTTGGTCAACCATTTGCTGAATATTCGCTTTTTCTATATCTCTTTTTTCAGCCTGAAATCCCGACAAATACGACATAGAAAACTTCTGTGCCTCTGACAAATCAAATGGATGTATGCACTGCAGCATTTCTCTGTCGGTAGATGAAAGCGCCCTTTCAAAAACATTGCGTATATAAACATCGCCGCTTCTGAACAGGTCATAATACGAAGTTTCGGTATATCGTCTGTCACCGGATTTCCAGTGCCTGTACTTTTTGCCCCTTGCCGTCATATGAGAATCCTGTTGAGTATCTATGTACCAATACGGGAAATATACACCTGTCATTTTCTCAATATTTGAGTCGCTTAAAAAATCTTTGGGCAAAAACTTTTTGCCTTTTGTTTTATCCATAAAAGCTGAAACGGCTTGTTCTCGTGACAACTTAAACGGAATAATTCTGTCGGGTCTGAAATCTCCCGACAATCTGCCCTTGAGCACAACAGGATTGTGGCAGTAAAAGCAGGTTGTTGCCGCTGTTGATGATGTTGCAACAACCTCTGCACCGCAAGAATCGCAATGGAACACATATCCATCGTGCAGTTCCTCTTTAAACTCCTGTTGAGTGTCCGCACCGCTTTGCTCCCTTTCAGCGTAAATCTGCTGAATTTTCTCAGGCGAAAACTCCGAAAGGCAGTATTCACAACAAAATCTCTGCCTTTCGGGGTTAAATGTCAGTGGTGCGGCGCAGGACGGACAGTTATAATTGACTGTACCCATCTATTACCTTATCTCTCAAAATTATTCTGCTTTTGTACCGCACTCCGGACAGAATTTCTGATTTTCTTTTAATTCATATCCGCAGTTTACACAGAAATGCTTTTTAGGTGCGTCAGGCTTTTTTGCGCCGCATTCAGGGCAGAATTTGCCTGTATTTACCGCACCGCAAGCGCAAGTCCAACCGTTTGACGGCTGTGCCTGTGCCGGCTGAGCATTCTGCTGTGGCTGAGCAGGCTGTGCGCCGCCGAGCGGATTGCCCTGTGGCTGTTGAGGCTGCTGTGGCTGCTGATTGTTGTAGTGTGGGTTCTGCTGATAGCCGCCGAGGATATTACCGCCTGCGTTCATACCCATGCCCATACCCATAAAGCCTGCCATAGCGCCGTTTGAGTTTGAGCCTGCTGCTTTCATACCCTCTGCAACATTAGCTGCTACATAGCCCTGCTGAACTGCTGCGTCTGAAAGCATTGCGCCCTTGTTTCTCATATTGATAAGCTCTGTGCTCTCGTCATTATAAGAAATGTTGATAGCAACTGCCTGAACCTGAAAACCACGCTGCTGCTCCCATTCCTCGTCAAGAGTTTTAGCCATATACTGACCAAATTCACGGGATTTACCCTTAATAAAGCTGATTCTGTAACCGTCAGCCGAGAAGTTGTTTATAGCCGAGCTTAACGCTGCCTCAAACTCTGTGTTGTACTGAATTGACTTTGACTTGTAGTCAAAAGGCTGACAAGCTGTTACAAGTCCCTTGTCGATAACCTCCTGATAAAATTTGAGCGGATCGGTAATCTTAATTGAATATGTACCGTGTGCACGAAGGAAAAGCTCTGCATTGTAAAAGCTGTCAAAGTAGTTTACAACATTCTTTGTGCCAAAAAGAATACCTGTGATTTCTGCAAGGTTGATGTAGATTACATACTGCGACTGTGACGGAATTCCGCCGTACTTAATACGTGAGAATGTTTCTTTAAGAGAGTCGCCAAACTGACCGCAGAAAAGTGATGGCATTGAGCTGTTGCTTACCTGATAGTAACCCGGCTCTGCTGTAAAGTCAACTACCTTGCCACCGTCAATAAGGAGCATACACTGATTGTCGTAAACCTGAATAACAGATCCGTTTGATACAATATTCGGTGTGCCCTTTGTGTTCTGAGATGTTCCGTGTGTTATCTTTTCACCCGGAACCATTGCGAGAGTTCCGCTCATTGGTCTTGGCTGAATAACCTCCTGCCAAGAATCTGCCAATCCGCCTTTAACTGAGTTAATGGCTGCTCTGATAATGCCCATAGTTTTTCTCCTTTTTACAAGAAATTTTCTTTATTTATTTTTGTGAGCTGAAATAAATGTACCGAAGTGGAGAGTTTACTCTTTAGAACAGATACTCCTAAACAACTTTTCAAGATTTTTTAAGAGTGAGTCAATCTAATTTTCGATATCTGCCAAAGTACATTTTAATTATAAATTAATATGGTCTTGTTGTGGTTGTCTGTTCCCTTACCGATGAGAACTTCCACGCTCTTATATTGATTTCCGTAATGCCTGTGCCGCAGTATTCGCAGAATTTTTGACCTAAGTTTTTGATAGGTGCGCCGCAGTTAGGGCAATTAAGACCAAGTCCCTCGCTGCCGTTTGCCACCATATCCACATTCTGAATATACACAAGCTCGGTTTCATACACACTTTGAGTTTTCATATCTCTGCTGCCGTACACCACGCCGCCTGAGCTGTCTGTGGTGTAGGTGTAAGAACCAACGGAAGACACAAACAAAATTCTTGCGGTTGCGCCGTCCTTTGTGTATCGTGAAATCTCCGTACGGTGAATTACAATATCGTCATAGCTCTGTGCATAGCCTCTGTTTGACAAGTCAGCAATAATGCCCTTTACATTGTCTTTTAAGGCTGTGGAGCACTCGCTGTACAAAAGCTCCGGATTTTTCTCCTCAATAGAGTTCATATAGCTGCGCAGTACGGTTTCTGCTTTTTGCTTGTAGTCCTCGTAATCAAATTCGGGAAAATCTCTTTGTATCCTCGGCAAGCAAAGACTTGTCATAGCCTGCAAAGAGCGTGGAGTTTCACTCATTTCCATTTTTTGATTATTAATTCCCTGTGCAAAGGAATCCGTACCGAACATAGTTCTTGAAATTTGTCTTATTCCTCTTTTTATTTTGTAAACTGCCACCGCAATGGCAATGACAAGTGCCGCTATTATAACAAGCGTTACAATAAGTCCGACAGGCACTCCGCCCGAAGAAACCGCTGCACTTTTCGCCAAAAAAGCTGATACGATAAAATTCATCGCTTACTCCTGTGGCTTTACTGAAATGCCGAGAACATCAAGGCTCTCATCATCAACAACAGACGGGCAAGCTGACATAAGCTCGCTTGCGTTCTGTACCTTAGGGAATGCTGTAACATCACGAAGGCTGTCTGTGCCGCACATAAGCATTGTAACACGGTCAAGACCGATGCCCATACCGCCGTGTGGTGGTGCACCGTACTTATATGCTTCTACAAGGAATCCGAATTTTGCTTCAATTTCCTCGTCTGTGAGCTTTAATGCCTTAAACATTCTCTGCTGTAACTCATAATCTGTAATACGCATAGAACCGCTTGAAAGCTCTGTGCCGTTAAGTGTGAGGTCATAAGCCTTTGCAATAACCTTTGACGGGTCTGTGTCGAGGTACTGCAAGCACTCTTCCTTAGGCATTGTGAATGGGTGGTGCATTGCAAGCCACTCGCCGCTCTCTTCGTCATACTCAAAGAATGGGAAGTCAACAATCCAAAGGAACTTAAATTCATCAGGAATAATGTCGAGCACCTTGGCAACCTTAAGTCTTAATGCGCCGAGTGTAGAAAGAACTGTGCTGTTCTTGTCGGCAACAATAAAGATTACATCGCCCTTTTCAGCACCGAGTCTTTCATAAATTGCAGAAAGCTCTTCCTCTGTCATAAACTTTTTGAAAGATGCGTTCGGCTCGTCAACCCATCTTACATAGGCAAGACCCTTTGCACCGATGCCCTTTACATACTCTGTGAGCTTGTCAATTTCTTTTCTTGTGTAAACAGATGCTGCGTTCTTTGCTACAATGGCACGAACCGAACCGCCGTTTTCAATAGCGCTTGTAAATACGCTGAAACCGCAGTCCTTTACAAGGTCGGAGATATTCTGAATCTTCATATCGAAACGAATATCAGGCTTATCCGAGCCGTAGTTCTCCATAGCGTCGTTGTATGTCATTTTCTCAAACGGAGTTACAAGCTCCTTGCCAAGCACTTCTTTAAACAAACGCTTGAAAAGTCCCTCGTTGATTTCCATAATTTCATCCATATCCACAAACGAAAGCTCCATATCAATCTGAGTAAACTCAGGCTGACGGTCGGCTCTTAAATCCTCATCTCTGAAACAACGGGCAAGCTGAATATAGCGGTCAAAACCCGATACCATCAAAAGCTGCTTGTAAATCTGCGGTGACTGCGGAAGAGCATAGAACTTTCCCTTGTGGATTCTTGACGGTACAAGGTAATCTCTTGCGCCCTCCGGAGTTGACTTTATCATCATAGGAGTTTCTATTTCGATAAAGCCGTTCTCGTAGAAATAATCTCTTGCAACCTTTGCAATCTTACTTCTCATAATAATGTTGTTCTGAATAGGACGGCGGCGAAGATCAAGATAACGGTACTTAAGTCTTAACTCCTCGTTTGTGCTTGTTTCGTCAACAATTTCAAAAGGAGGTGTCTGTGCCTTTGAAAGCACACGAAGGTCTGTTACCATAACCTCAATATCGCCTGTGGGAATATCCTTGTTCTTGGAACTTCTCTCACATACTATGCCTTTTGCCGCCAAAACATACTCACTGCGGCAAGCAAAAGCTTTATCAAAAATTTCTTTATCCGTCTTATCATTAAACGCAAGCTGAACAATGCCTGTGCGGTCACGCAAATCTATAAAAATAAGCTGACCGAGGTCACGACAACGCTGTACCCAACCGCAAACTGTTACTTCTCTGCCGACATCGCCGATTCTAAGGTCGGAGCAATAGTCGGTTCGTTTAAGTCCTGTCATAAATTCTGCCATTTTTGTATATCTCCTTAAATTAAGTTGTCAACGCTTACAGCTTAAAGCTGTCAACATCGGCAAGCTGAAGTACCATAAATTTCTCTGCAAATGTATCGTCAAGTACAATTTCAGTCTGCTCGCCGCTCGACATATTCTTAATAACTGCCTTGCCCTGCTCAATCTCATTGTCGCCAAGCACCATAGAGAACTTTGCGCCGATTTTGTCGGCATATTTCATCTGTGCTCTAAGTCCTCTGCCTACAACATCGGTTTCGGCAATAAGTCCGCAGGAACGGACAGCTTTGATAATTTCAAATGATTTAAGCGATGCCTTTTCGCCCATAACCGCAACATAGAGGTCGCAGGTTGACGGTTTCGGAATTTCAATGCCCTGTTTGTCCATAAGCATTAAAAGTCTTTCAATGCCCATTGCAAATCCGAGTGACGGCAAGTGCTTTCCGCCGAGCTCCTCAATAAGTCCGTCGTATCTGCCGCCGCCGCAAACTGTGCCTTGAGCACCGATAAAGTCGGTAACGAACTCAAAAACAGTCTTTGTGTAGTAGTCAAGTCCACGAACGATTGTAGGATTTACTGTATATTCAACACCTGCGGCATCAAGGTATTTCTGAACGCTTGCAAAGTGCTCTTTACACTCATCGCAAAGATAATCTGTAATTTTAGGTGCGCCCTGTGCAATCTTTGAACATACGGGACTTTTGCAGTCGAGTATTCTCATAGGATTTTTTTCAAGTCTTGAATTGCAGGTTTCGCAAAGCTCGTCTTTGTATCCGTAAAAATACTCCTTGAGCGCCTTGTGGTACTCGGCACGACAAGTAGGACAGCCGATAGAATTAATTTCAAGTCTGAGCTGTTTAATGCCAAGGCGGTCAAAAATAGACTGTGCGGCGCAAATAAGTTCCGCATCGGCAACAGGTGACTGTGTACCGTAGCACTCAAGACCGAATTGGTGGAACTCTCTTAATCTGCCTGCTTGCGGCTTTTCGTAGCGGTAGCAAGACACAAAATAGCTTGCCTTGATAGGTAAGCTGTCATTTACAAGACCGTGCTCAAGCACTGCTCTTGCTGCGCCTGCCGTACCCTCGGGACGAAGGGTAACACTTTCTCCGCCCTTTGTATCGAATGTGTACATTTCTTTCTGAACAACATCTGTTGTCTGACCCACACCTCTTGCAAAAAGCTCTGTGTGCTCAAAAACAGGTGTACGAATTTCTTTAAAGCCGTAAGACGCCGACTCCTTGCGCATAACATCTTCAACGAACTGCCAGCGGTAGCTGTCCTTTGGCAAAACATCCTCTGTGCCCTTAATCTTTTTGGTGATTACTCCCATTATTTCCTCCAAATTATAAAACCTTTTATATTAATCGAAAATTCCGTATAAACACAATTATCGGGCAGCACAAAACCGCCCGACAATGAAATCGTTTTTTACTTTAAAATATTTCTCCAGTCAAGGTCGCCACGCTCAAGACCATGAATAAGTACCTCTGCGGTTGCGATATTTGTTGCAACCGGAATATTGTGCATATCGCAAAGTCTGAGCATATTCATATCATTAGGCTCGTTTGGCTTTGGATTTAGCGGATCTCTGAAAAAGAGAAGCATATCAATTTCGTTGCAAGCAATTCTTGCCGCAATCTGCTGACTGCCGCCCTGTGAGCCTGCCAAAAACTTCTGAATTGTAAGGCCTGTTGCCTCTGAAACCATTTTGCCCGTAGTGCCTGTTGCACAAAGGTTATTTCTGCTTAAAACACCGCAATAAGCAATGCAGAACTGAACCATAAGTTCCTTTTTTTCATCGTGCGCAATAAGAGCAATATTCATACACAAATTCCTCCCTATATATTAAAAGGCTTATCCTTTAAATGCCAAGGGTACTCTTTGCCCCTCAAGCCTTCGTGCCAGACAATCAAAAACCGATGCTGCGGCACTCCAGTTAAGCCCTGCAACTCCACGCTGCATAATAACTGATATTCTTATGTCAAACGGCACAAGCGCTATAAGCTGAGTTTGCACCGCATCAATAACTTCATCAAGGTCGGCATAAAAGCCAAGCTCGGTAAAAGTTTTTCTGTCAAAGCGGTTAATTACAAGCCTTTGGTTTTTTACACCCAAAGCATCGAGCTTGTTTTTAACCTTTAGTCCGCCTCGTACACTTGTAGGCTCTGCATTAGCTACTATAAGCGCCCTGTCGGCAGGCGTAGCAGCAGTAACAAAGCCCGAACCGATACCCGCCGGTGAATCAATAATAACAAAATCATAATCAGCCTTTAAAGACTCCACAAGCTGACGGAACACACCCGGACTAAGCTCGTTATCGGTATCGAAAGGTGCTGCCATTAGATAAAGATTTTCATTGTTTTTGCTTTTATAAACCGCATCTGTAAAAGAACAGTTGCCGCTTACGGCGTCTGCCGCATCAAAAACAATATCGTTCTCCATATCGAGCATAATATCAAGACCACGCATACCGCAGTCGCAGTCGATAAGCAAAACTTTTTTACCCTGTTTTATAAGAGCAACCGAAAGGCAAATGCACACCGTTGACTTACCGGTGCCGCCTTTTCCGGAGGCTACTACTATAACATTATCCATAATACATACTACCTCTGAATTATTCTATCATATTTTTGTCAAAAGAGCAATAAAAGAGAGCAATTTTATCAAACAAAAATTATATTTAGTTTTTATGCAATATATATAAATTTGCAGGTCAAGTTTTTAATTTTTTACATTTTTACCATAACCTGATAGTAAAATTACACTAAATAATCGTTTGATTTTCTCATTATTAAAATCTCAGGTAATTTTTTCACACCATTTTTCATATGCAAGTTTAACCTGCAAAAAATTCTTGCCGCAATAACAAACAGATTTTGTTCTTATAAAATCTACTGAAAATGCGGTTTTTATAAATTATATCACCTTTTGCCGTCAAAATAAGTATTATTTTGGTGGCGGTTATTTTTTCGGCTAAATCAAATGGGTTATGCCGTTATCGGCAAGAAAGTCGAATTTTGCAATGTATAATTCGTTGATTTATTGCCGATAATATGATATAATTATTTAGAGTCGGAGGTGGAATATGAAATTTTTATCAGTTGCTCAAGTAGCTAAAAATTGGAATTTATCTGAAAGAACAGTGCGCAATTACTGCGCAAGCGGAAAAATTCCCGATGCCTTTTTAACAGGCAAAACATGGAATATTCCCGAAAATGCCGAACCTCCGAAAAGGAGCAACTCAGTAAAACAAGCGCCGAGTAATCTATTGGAGGTTTTAAAAGCCGAAAAAGCAAGCAAAATAAGCGGCGGCATATACCATAAAATACAGGTTGAACTAACATATAATTCAAACCATATCGAGGGCAGTAAATTAACGCACGACCAAACACGCTACATTTACGAAACAAATACAATCGGCTTTACCGACAGTACGATTAATGTAGATGACATAGTTGAAACCGCAAACCATTTTAAGTGCATTGATATGGTGATTGACAAGGCAGCAAAGCCTCTGAGTGAAACTTTTATAAAACAGCTGCATATGGTGCTGAAAAACGGAACGAGTGACTCACGCAAGGATTGGTTTGCCGTCGGTGATTATAAAAAATATCCGAATGAAGCCGGAGGTAAAATTACCACTCCTCCTGAGGAAGTGCACGATAAAATAAAAGCTCTGATTTCTGCCTACAACAAGACCGACAACAAATCTTTTGATGATTTAATCAGCTTTCACTATGAATTTGAGTGTATTCACCCATTTCAAGACGGCAACGGTCGTATAGGCAGATTGATATTGTTTAAAGAGTGTTTAAAGCATAATATAGTCCCGTTTATTATTGACGAAAACCTAAAAATGTTCTATTACAGAGGACTAAGCGAATGGCAAAACGAAAAGGGTTATTTAATTGATACCTGCCTTACAGCGCAAGACAAATTCAAAAAATACCTTGATTATTTCAGAATACCATATAAAGATTAAATCCGAGCCGTCAGTGAGCGCACAATATTTTCGGCTGTCGCAAATTTTTGCGTTAAATTATAATAAGACTGATAATTCAGATAAAGCAAAATAAGACAAAAAACGGAGCACTCGCTTTGATGAGTTGCTCCGTTTTACTTTATATCAAAATTTATTCTCGCTTAATAATGGTACTCGCTTTCAGAAATCTTTACCATTTTATAAACATATTCTCTGTATTCGGGATCATTTATACAGCATTTGCCATGAGAACCGTTTTGCGTATTAATACTTACAATATATCCTTTGTAATAATCCGAGTAGCAGGAAATATTAAAAAATCCGCTTTGGTATCCCTTTCTGTTAAAATTGACGGTAAACTTACATCGACTGCGTTCCTTGCACTTGCTTTCAATAAATGCAATTAATTCATCAACCGAAGAATCTTGCAGTCTATACAGCGGTCTTTGATTTATATCTTGATACATTGCACACACTTCCTTGCTAAATATTGGATGAATTATGTTATAGCTTATTTTCGGTCGGGCAACAAAGTAAAACAAAAGCCGAATTTTTCGTCCGAAGTTAAAAGTTTGGTCAACCTTTTTAAAGGTTGTGGGTGTAGGCAACGCCCACAAATACTTTCCTTTTACGCAATCTAACGATAGCCAAACGGCTCGCCGTTTGGCGGCTGAACGCAACGGCGAGAGCCGATGCGACAGCAACAAAGGAAAGATATTCTTATAAGTTGTACCGTCATTGCAATGCAATGACGGTACATTATTTTAATCATTTCTTTTCTAAAGGCTATCGCCTGTTTTTTCAAACTGAGTTTTAGCACGCAAACAGCAAAGCTGTTTGTGCCTATAAGTAAGTTATAAAGGAAACTTTTATGGGCTCTGCCCAAACCTGCAACCCTTTAAAAGGGTTGACCTAAATTTTGGATTCATTAAACTAAGCTTTGTGCGCTAAATCCTAATTTTCCTCAACCACCGACATTAACCTGCTGCCATCTTAACTGCTGAAAGCAAAACTAAAAAGGTCTACCGCCTTTCGACAATAGACCTTTTTATGGTGCCGGTGACCGGACTTGAACCGGTACGGTCGCAATGACCGAGGGATTTTAAGTCCCTTGTGTCTGCCTATTCCACCACACCGGCTAATTAGTTTGGTGACCCGGACGAGAATCGAACTCGTGTTACCGCCGTGAAAGGGCGGTGTCTTAACCGCTTGACCACCGGGCCGTATGGTAGCGGAAATAGGACTTGAACCTACGACACCTCGGGTATGAACCGAGTGCTCTAGCCAGCTGAGCTATTCCGCCATCTGTTCGCCAACATCAAATCAGCAAGATAGATTATAATATAATACCCTCGATTTGTCAAGGGATATTTTAAATTTTTTTGAAAATTTTTATAATTTTTTCAAAATTCTTAATTCTATCTGTATTTTTAAGCATTTTAAGCGAGCAAACATATATAATTTGCGATCACTGCCGTAAAAATACTTATTTTACTGTTACCTCATTATTGTTAGCCGATAAATTATTTTTATTCTGAGCTTTGCCCAAAATAAAAGGTGTGGCTGTCCTCCACCTTTTGGCAGAGGACAGCGCAAACTTATTAAATTTTAATTTATTTTACCAAATTACTCTGCATCCGGAATGCTTGCGAGTTTTTCGAGATGAGCGTACTTCTCCTCAGCTACCTTTTCAGCCTTAGCAAAGAGCTTTTCTGCTCTCTCTGGGAATGAACGGGTAAGTGAGTTGTAACGAACTTCGCCCATAATAAAGTCACGATAAGATGCACTTGGAGCTTTGCAATCGAGCATAAACGGATTCTTGCCCTCATCGGCACGGCGTGGGTCATAACGGAAGATATTCCAATAACCTGCCTCAACAGCCTTCTTCTCTTCCTGCTGAGCAATGCTCATACCGCCCTTAATACCATGGTTGATACATGGAGCGTAGCAGATGATAAGTGATGGGCCGTTGTAGCTTTCAGCCTCTACCATAGCCTTGAGTACCTGATTGTTGTCGGCGCCCATTGCGCACTGTGCAACATATACATAGCCGTAGCTCATTGCGATAGCAGCAAGGTCTTTCTTCTTAACAGCCTTACCGGCAGCAGCAAACTGTGCAACAGAACCTACCGGAGTAGCCTTTGATGCCTGTCCGCCTGTATTTGAGTAAACCTCTGTATCGAATACGAGGATATTTACATTTTCGCCTGATGCGATAACATGGTCAAGACCGCCAAAGCCGATATCGTAAGCCCAGCCGTCACCACCGAAGATCCACATTGACTTCTTAGCAAGCTCGTCCTTGTCGATAAGTGTCTTTTTAGCAAGCTCGCCAACCTTAGCGTCATCAACATTCTTTTCAAGCTCTGCAATAAGTGCGTCTGTTGCAGGACGGCTTGCTGTTGAATCGCAAACTGTGTCGAGGTAGTTCTGACAAGCTGTCTTTAACTCTTCGCTGTCTGTATCTTTCTGAATGTTCTCAACATACTCTACAAGTCTGTTGCGGATAGCTTTCTGACCGAGAGCCATACCAAGACCAAACTCAGCATTATCCTCAAAGAGTGAGTTCTGCCAAGCAGGGCCAAAGCCTTTCTTGTTCTTTGTGTATGGTGTTGCCGGAGCAGATGCACCCCAAATTGATGAACAGCCTGTTGCGTTAGCAATGAACATTCTGTCGCCAAAGAGCTGTGTAACGAGCTTAGCGTATGGTGTTTCACCACAACCTGCGCAAGCGCCTGAGAACTCAAGGAGTGGCTGCTTGAACTGGCTGCCCTTAACTGTTGAGAACTTAAACTTAGCGGCTACTTCAGGCTTTTCGTCAAGAGTTACCGCATAATCAAATACAGCTTGCTCTGCACGCTGGCTGTCGATTGGCTTCATTGTAAGAGCCTTTTCGCCCTTCTTGCCCGGACATACATTAGCGCAAGCGCCGCAGCCTGTACAGTCGAGTGTTGATACAGTCATAACGAACTTGAGCTCCTTAAGACCGATCATTGGAATGCTCTTTGTGCCCTGCGGAGCGGCTGCAAGCTCGTCCTCTGTCATAGCAACAGGACGGATTACAGCGTGAGGACATACGATAGCACACTTGTTACACTGAATACAGTTGTCTGAATTCCACTCAGGAACATCAACTGCGATACCACGCTTTTCATAAGCGGCTGAACCGTTAGGAGCAGTACCGTCAACATGATCCATAAATGCAGATACAGGGAGCTTGTTGCCCTTGTACTCATTTACAGGCTTGAGGATACCGTTTACATACTCAACGAGTGCGCCCTCGCCCGGAACTACATCGCTTGCCTTATCGTCAGCGGCATTTGCCCAATCAGCAGGAATTTCAACCTTCTTGAGGTCTTCCATACCACGGTCAATAGCTGCGTAGTTCATATCTACGATAGCCTGACCTTTCTTCATATATGACTTCTTAGCGGCTGCCTTCATAAGCTCCTTAGCCTTTTCAGCCGGGATAATGTCTGCAATCTTAAAGAAAGCTGACTGAAGAACTGTGTTGATTCTGCCGCCAAGACCGATTTCTTTACCGATCTTGATACCGTCGATTGTGTAGAAATTGATATTTCTTGTAGCAAGGATTCTCTTCATCTTGCCAGGGAGTCTTTCTGAAAGCTCGTCAACATCCCAAGGACAGTTGAGGAGGAATGAACCGCCTTCCTTGAGGTCGTCTACGATGTCGTACTTGTCAACATATGATGGGTTGTGACAAGCAACGAAGTCAGCCTTAGAAATATAATATGTTGATTTGATAGGCTGATTACCGAAACGAAGGTGAGAAACTGTAAGACCGCCCGACTTCTTTGAGTCATAAGCAAAGTAGCCCTGAGCGTACATATCGGTGTTATCGCCGATAATCTTAATGGAGTTCTTGTTTGCACCAACAGTACCGTCAGCACCAAGGCCCCAGAATTTACATGAATGTGTACCCTTTGGAGTTGTGTCAGGGTTCTCAACGATAGGAAGTGAAAGATTTGTAACATCATCAACGATGCCGATTGTAAATCTTCTCTTAGGAGCGTCGCTCTCTGCGTTTCTGTAAACAGCAATGATGTCGGCAGGAGTTGTATCCTTAGAACCAAGACCGTATCTGCCTGTAAACACCTTTACGCCGGCAAAGTCTGAACCGTTGATAGCAGCGAGAACATCAAGATAGAGTGGCTCACCGATTGAACCGGGCTCTTTTGTTCTGTCGAGAACAGAGATAGTCTTAACTGTCTTAGGAAGCTCACTTAAGAGATAGTCTGCAACGAAAGGTCTGTAAAGGTGAACCTTTAAAAGACCAACCTTTTCGCCTGCTGCGTTGAGGAAGTCTACAACCTCTTCTGCACAATCACATACAGAACCCATAGCAACGATAATGTGCTCTGCGTCCTCTGCACCATAGTAGTTAAATGGCTTGTAGTTTGTGCCGATCTTCTCGTTTACCTTGTTCATATATTCAACAACAACTTCGGGTACTGCATCATAATACTTGTTGCAAGCCTCTCTTGCCTGGAAGAAGATGTCGTCGTTCTGAGCTGTACCTCTTGTTACAGGGTGCTCAGGGTTAAGTGCTCTTCTGCGGAACGCTTCTACTGCGTCCCAATCAAGCATATCTGCGAGATCCGCATAATCCCACTCTTCAATCTTCTGAATCTCGTGAGAGGTTCTGAAACCGTCAAAGAAGTGGAGGAAAGGAACTCTGCCCTTGATAGCCGAAAGATGTGCAACGGCAGCAAGGTCCATACATTCCTGTGGGTTGTTTGAACAGAGCATTGCATAGCCTGTCTGACGGCAAGCATAAATATCTGAATGGTCACCGAAAATTGAAAGAGCGTGGCTTGTAAGAGCACGGGCAGATACATGAATTACGCCCGGTAAAAGCTCGCCTGCCATCTTGTACATATTCGGAATCATAAGAAGCAAGCCCTGTGAAGCTGTGTAAGTTGTGGTTAAAGCACCGGCTGCAAGCGAACCGTGAACCGCACCGGAAGCACCGCCTTCCGACTGCATTTCCGTAACCTGTACTTCTCTGCCGAAAAGGTTTTTAGTGCCCATTGCCGAGAACTTGTCGGTAAGGTCAGCCATTACGGAAGAAGGTGTGATAGGATAGATAGCAGCAACATCTGTAAACGCATAAGAAACATGAGCAACAGCGCTGTTACCGTCCATAGTTTTCATTTTTCTTGCCATTGGAATTGTCCTCCTTAAAGTATGTCAGCGACAACACCGTTTGTCGCATTTAATACAATTTTTAAAGATACATACTGTATCATAATAAATTTTAACACTTAAATGTTAATTTGTAAAGAGGTTTTCAACAATAACGCATATGTTTTTACCCGATTTTTCTAAAACTTTACCAAATATTTTAAATTTCCTCATAAAACCGAGTTTTTCGCCGATTCAGGTGATTTTTAGACAAAACAAAAGTTTGTTAATTGCCATAAAACCGTAAAATTCGTCAATAATTTTCATACGCAAAAAATTGTTATACATACATTATGCGAAAATTGTATTATTTTGGCAAGAAAACATACAACTTAACGGCTGATATTTTTGTAAATAATAGTCATTTTTATTAAAGAAATTATATTGCGATTAAAGAATTAAAATTAAATAAAAAAAGCGTATAATAGTTTGGATAATCAATTGACATAATATGACTTTATATAACTTTATAAGGCACGGAGGCAGTATGTTGAAATTAGGACTTGACATTGGCTCAACTACAATAAAATGCGTTGTTTTAGACGAAGAAAACAAAATTATATACAGTACCTATGAGCGACATTATTCTCAGATAACCGAGAAAATCGCCGAAATTCTTGCAACTGTACGCAGCAAGGTAAAGGGTGTTGAAAACGCAGCCGTTGCGCTTTCCGGTTCTGCCGGTATGGGTGTTGCGGAGTCAAGCAATATTGACTTCGTGCAGGAGGTTTACGCAACAAGAGTTGCCACAAACACATTTATTCCGGGCACAGATGTTGTCATTGAGCTTGGCGGCGAGGACGCAAAAATCCTTTTCCTTACAAACGGTCTTGAAGTGCGTATGAACGGTACTTGCGCAGGCGGTACGGGCGCATTTATCGACCAAATGGCAACCTTGCTCAATGTTCCGCTTGAGGAGCTTGACTCACTTGCAAAGCAATACGAAAAAACCTACACTATTGCATCTCGCTGCGGTGTATTTGCAAAAACAGATATTCAGCCTCTTTTAAATCAAGGCGCAAGGAAGAGCGATATAGCCGAAAGTATCTTCAACGCCGTTGTAAGCCAGACTGTCGCAGGTCTTGCACAGGGACGAGAAATCGAAGGTCAGGTTGTATATCTCGGCGGCCCGCTCACCTTTATGAGCGAGCTTAGAAACTGCTTTGACAAAACCTTAAACACAAAGGGTATCTGCCCTGAAAATTCACTTTACTTTGTTGCCTGCGGTGCGGCTCTCTGCGCCGAAAAGCCTATTGACTTTGACAAGGTAATAGATGAAGTTAAAAATTATCGTGGCAGCGGCAACTTTGCTTTTAATCCGCCGCTTTTCAAAGATGAAGAGGACTACAAAAAATTCTCTGACCGCCACGCAAAGGCTACCGTAACCCAAAAGGAGCTTAAAGGCTACAAGGGCAAGGCTTATGTGGGTATGGACGCAGGCTCTACAACCGTAAAGGGCGTTGTGCTTAACGACGACGGCGAACTTCTTTATTCAAAATATCTTCCGTCAAAGGGAAATCCTGTTGAAATCATCAAGGGATTTCTTGAGGAAGTCTATACAATCAATCCCGAAATTAACATAGTTTCATCTGCCGTAACAGGCTATGGTGAAGAAATTATAAAGAACGCTTTTGATGTTGACTACGGCATAGTAGAAACCATTGCGCACTTTACCGCCGCAAAATACTTTATGCCCGATGTTGAATTTATCATCGACATCGGCGGTCAGGACATCAAGTGCTTTAAAATTCACAACGGCGCAATCGACAACATCTTCCTCAACGAGGCTTGTTCTTCCGGATGCGGCAGTTTCTTGCAGACATTTGCAAATGCGCTCGGCTACGAAATCGCCGACTTTGCAAAGCTCGGACTTTTTGCAAAGCGCCCTGTTGACCTCGGCTCAAGATGTACCGTATTTATGAACTCAAGCGTTAAACAGGCTCAGAAAGACGGCGCAACAATCGAGGATATTTCAGCAGGTCTTTCCTTAAGCGTTGTAAAGAACGCACTCTACAAAGTCATCAGAGCGTCAAGTCCTGACGAACTCGGCAAAAGAGTTGTAGTACAGGGCGGTACTTTCCTTAATGACGCCGTACTCCGTGCATTTGAGCAGGAAATGGGCGTTGAGGTTGTTCGTCCGAACATTGCCGGACTTATGGGCGCATACGGTGCGGCTCTCTATTCCAAAAACAAATCAAAGGGCAACGGCAAAAGCAAGCTTTCGGATATGAAAGCGCTCAAAGCCTTTGTTCACGATATAAAGGTAACAAACTGCGGTATGTGCAGCAACAACTGCCGACTTACAATCAACAGCTTTGGCGGTGGCAGAAGATTTATTGCAGGCAACCGCTGCGAGCGACCGATTACAAAGAAATCTCAGTCAAACGAGCTTAATATGTACGCTGTCAAGCTGAAAATGCTTGAGGAATACAAGCCTGTTGAGGGACTTCGTGGCAAGCTCGGTATGCCGATGGCACTCAATATGTTTGAAATGTATCCGTTCTGGTACAGATTCTTTACAGAGCTTAAATTTGAGGTGTTCCACTCACCGTTCTCTACAAGAAAGCTTTACCAGAGAGGTCAGCAGACGATTCCGAGTGATACCGTATGTTTCCCGGCAAAACTTGTGCATGGTCATATTCAGACCTTAATAGACGAGGGTGCGGAAACTA
Organism: Eubacterium sp. OM08-24; assembly: GCF_003438075.1. Lineage (GTDB taxonomy): Bacteria > Bacillota > Clostridia > Oscillospirales > Acutalibacteraceae > Ruminococcoides. The sequence goes on from NZ_QSTA01000002.1 coordinate 265,300, forward strand.
TATTCTACCCATGTATGTCATACAACTTTGACGAGCACCTCGGCGATAACCACTACAACTGTCCTGTTGTTGCCTACTATCCCGAAGTTATCAACAACAATATGAAAGATGTGCAGAAAATCTGCTTTATAAAGGAATATTTCGGCGTACATATGCCAAAGCATTTCCCACAAAAGGCATATGAGGCACTTTCAAAATATTTTCCTGACCTTACTCTCAACGAGGTAAGAAAGGCCGCAAAACTTGCTTATGACGAACAGCATAAGTACAGAAAAAAGGTAATTGCAAAGGGCAACGAGATTATTGAAAAAGCCGAAAAAGAGGGCAAAAAGATAATGGTGCTCGCAGGCAGACCTTACCATATAGATCCCGAAATCAACCACGGCATTGATAAGCTGATTTCAAGCTTTAATGTTGCTATTGTCAGCGAAGATGTAATATCTCCGAGGGTTGAAAAATTTAATACTCATGTACTTAACCAGTGGACATATCATTCAAGACTGTACGCTGCCGCTAAGTATGTTACAACAAGAAAGGATATGGAGCTTATACAGCTTGTTTCCTTTGGCTGCGGCGTAGATGCCATTACTACTGACGAAGTAAGAGAAATTCTTGAAAAAGAGGGCAAAATTTACACGCAGATTAAAATTGACGAAATCACAAATCTTGGTGCAGTTAAAATCCGTATCCGCAGCTTGCTTGCTGCTATTGATAACGATTAATCACCGTATGAAAGGTTGTGCTATAAATGGCTGAGCTTAAATACGACAGCAAAACAGGTCGTTTGCTTTTTACAAAAGAAATGAAAAAGGAATACACAATCCTTATGCCGAATATGGCGCCTATTCATTTCAATATACTTCAGAATGTTTTTAACTATTACGGCTACAAATCAGAGCTTTTAGACACCTGCGGCCCTGAAATTGCGCAGACAGGTCTTAAATATGTTCACAACGATACCTGCTACCCTGCACTTTTGGTAATCGGACAGTTTATTCACGCTTTGCAAAGCGGTAAATATGATGTGCATAAGGTCGCACTTATGATTACTCAGACAGGCGGCGGCTGTCGTGCGTCAAACTATATTTTTCTCTTGAGAAAAGCGCTTAAAAAAGCAGGCTTTGAGTTTGTGCCTGTAATTTCTCTTTCCTTTGGTATGGAAAAGAACAGCGGTTTTTCACTCACACTTCCGCTTATCAGAAGATTTGTGGGCGGTCTTGTGTACGGCGATCAGCTTATGCTGCTTTCTAACCAAACCAAGCCTTATGAGGTAAACGAAGGCGAAAGTATGGCACTTGTTGCCGACTGGAGCGAGAAAATCTCGAAAATGCTTATTGAGGGCAACGGCTATACGCTTGAAGAAATTGACGAAAATCTTGATAAAATCACAAAATCTTTTTCGGAAATCGAGCTTAATAAAGTGCCAAAGGTAAAGGTAGGCATTGTAGGCGAGATTTATGTAAAATATTCAAAAATGGCAAACAACGGACTTGAGGAATTTTTGGCATCGCAGGATTGCGAGGTTTGCGTACCGGGTCTTATGGGCTTTGCTTCATTTAAGGTTGACAACCGAATTGAGGACGCCAAACTTTACGGCGGTGCAAAGATTAAATCCACATTTTGTAAAATGCTGCTTGACTACCTCACAAAACTCGAAGCACTTATGATTGAGTCTGCTAAGAAATACAACTTTGTTCCGCCGCACGAATACGCTCATACAAAACAGCTTGTAAAGGGCATTATCGGCTACGGCAGCAAAATGGGTGAGGGCTGGCTTTTGACCGCAGAAATGCTTGAACTTGCCGAAACAGGCTACGAAAACATTGTTTGTACTCAGCCTTTTGGCTGTCTGCCAAACCACATTAACGGCAAGGGCGCTATCCGTAAAATCAAGGAAGTAAACCCAAAGGCGAACATAGTTACAATCGACTATGACCCCGGTGCTCCAAAGGTAAATCAGGAAAACAGAATCAAGCTTATGCTTGCTGTTGCAAAAGAGGAGCTTAATAAAGAGCTTGCCGAAAAACAGGACGCAGAGCAAAAATCCTAACAAAACGCAGTCCGATATTTTATAATCGGACTGTATTATTTTTAAGGCTTTTTAAGTTGTGATAATTCAGATAGCTTTGGTCGGGCAACAGAGTTTGAAAAATAACGAACTATTCGTCCCGAAATCTAAAATTTAGGCTGGCTAATTTTCCCCACCAATTTTAAACAGAACATTTTTAGAAAATTAACATTAACATCTACATATAATAATGTATAGCAAAAATTTTAAGAGGTGAAACGAGTGAAAAAGAATAAAAGCAAGGCAAAAGCGCCAAAACAGCACCCACTGCTTTACAGCGTAAAGCAAAACAAGGAGCTTACCGCACTTTACTTTATACTAAGGCTTGTAATTATATTTATATTTGTTCTCAACATCATCCGTGGCAAATACGAAAGTGCAATGACCTGCGGACTTACATTTATACTTATGCTGATTCCGTCATTTATCGACCGCCGACTTCATGTTGAACTGCCGAGCGTGCTTGAAACCTTTATGATACTGTTTGTATTCTCGGCAAATATTCTCGGTGAAATCGGTTCATTCTATGAAAAAATACCTTTTCTCGACACAATTCTTCATACGCTGAACGGTTTTATCTGCGCAGGCGTGGGATTTGGACTTACCGATATTTTGAACCGCAGTAAAAAGGTTAAATTCAACCTCTCCCCTATCTTTGTATGCCTGTTCTCGTTCTGCTTTTCAATGACGGCAGGTACAGTGTGGGAATTTTTCGAGTTTGGCGTTGACACTTTTCTCGGCAAAGATATGCAGAAAGACACAATCGTCACAACAATCAACTCTACCCTGCTTTCGGGCAACGATACAAACGCCGTTACCCATATAAGCGGAATAACATCTACAACCGTAAGCGGCAAAGACCTCGGCATCAACGGCTACCTCGACATCGGTCTTATAGACACAATGAAAGACCTGCTTGTAAACTTTATCGGCGCAGTTGTTTTTAACGGTTTGGGATTTATCTACCTTAAAAACAGAGGCAAAAAAGCAAGTTTCTTAAATAACTTTATCCCGAAAAAGGCCGAAGATATTACAGAAGAATAAGTTTAACAATCAAAATCCGACAGTAGTAAAAACTATTGTCGGATTTTTTGTTGTATCCTAATTATTGGTAATATTGATAAATTATGACTTATCAAACTAAGTAATAAAATGTAGCCAATTAACGTTTAGATAAGCACAGGTAAATGAATTTCAATAATTCTTTCAAAATAACATAATCACTTTAATATAAATAAGTTATGTTATTTTAAAATATATCTGCCCTCTTCTTTATGTATTTCTTGCTTACCGTCAACACAAAATGCTGGCCTGATACCATTCATATCGCATGCATTCGTGCTTCCAATTTCACCTTCCGGTCCTACTGCATATACACAAGAATCATATGTAGAATCCGCACTTCTTAACCACCAACTTACAGTAAACTTTCCATTATTCGTAGTAGCAAAACGATTCTTATTATCTTTAAAATACAACAATGGCACCCCTTCAACTCCGACATGCCCATTTTTTTTATATCCAAGTTCAGTAAAAGACAACAAAAACACTTTTCTTACAATAGTTATCACGCTATCATCTATTTGATTCAAGCATCGTTCATCTAAAATCTCTATTTCCGAATCTTGAATTAAGCAACGAGTTTGAATAGGTAAATTATCAAAAAACTCTCCCATTAAGTAATTATCAATTTCGCTTTCTTCATAGTAAGCCGAATAATCACTAACTCTTCTATTCTCTGGAAGAATTTCTTTTCTTAACAAAAGTGTTTTACCATTATAATCATTAGTTAATACAATATATGGAACAAATCCTGTTTTTTCTTCAATATATATGATTGGTTCAATTTTACATTTTTCAGAATACGCCAAATCACTTATTGTATTATATTCCTCGGTTACTGTTTGTCTTTTACTACAAGCATTTAATAGAACTCCAAGAACAATTGCTAATACTACTACTTTTAATACTACTTTATACTTTTTTCTGAACACTTATGTGGCTCCTTAATTTTTCTGCTTTTTACGTCTTATTTTTGTAAATGCCATACACATCACTATACTTACCATGATTACAGCCATTAGGCTCCAAAATCCAACTGCAGATTCGTCTCCTGTTGAAACAGATTCTATCTTTTCTCCTCCATTTTCATTTGTTCCCGAACCAGAATTGTTACCTGTATTATTATCTTTTCCCGAATCAGGATTTTCTGGTTGAATATCAACAAATGTCAGGGGCTGTGTGCTTTGAGATACTGTTTTAATTTTCAGTTTATTATTATAATATTTTTTATTGCTGAAATCTATTATAGCTTTATTACAGCGATAATGATAGCTTAGCAAAATCTCGTTACTTATCGTATCACTTTTGTTTTTATACTCTATATAAAGCCACTTGCCCTCATGAATAGCTTTAAATATATTTCTTCCTATGCTGTTAATTGTCCTCACCGCCTTTAGTTCTTATATTTCACTGAAATCATTATAGCATAAATATTTCATAAAACAACAAATTTATACTGAAAATATTAAAATTTATCCACGCAAAAAATAAACACCCGACTAAAAAGCCGAGTGTCAATTTTACCGCTATTAATCATTTTATGACAGCCATGCAATGTCGGTATCGGTTGCAAGGTTATCTATGCCGTAGAGCACCAGGATATTATCGGGTTTTTCCTGCTGTGCAAGTTCTGAAATGCTGTTTTTGTAATAACGCATATCGACGAGTATTACCTCACTGTAATTTTCTGCAAGGAACGGCGCAAGACAATGTGAAAAGCTGTCCTTTACAAGGAGAATTTTTCCGCCTGCGGCATTTGTATTCTTAATTCTTGTCATTGCGTGGTTTCCGTCTATGAATACAGGGTATTTATCGTCCTCTTTAAGGTGGTTGTAGAAGTACATAGAATGGTACTCCTGCTTTTCGTCACCCTCAATAATCTCTGTGCTTATATTCTTTTGGGTGTTGTTTTTGTTGTTCCACACCTCAATGGTGTCGGGCTGAGTAAGCCAAAAACCACTTGTCGAATATGTTGTGCCGTAAAAATCATCGTACTTTTCAACAGTAAACAGGCTCTTGTCGGCAGGAGTAATTCCAAGCGCCTTGCATATCTCTGTGTAGCCTGTATATGCGCCTGCCGTTGTCCAATGGTGGTCTGTCTTGTAGTAAAGCTGTGTACCGCTTGCGTAAGCATTTTTGAAAGCCGAACGCAAATCAACAAAGTTTGCGCCGCTCTCTGCAAGCACCTGCTGTGCGTTCTCGATTTTTTCGTCATCTGTATATGTATCGTGAACCGCAGGCAGAACATCGCTTGCAATGTAGCCTGTTGACGGCACAAGAGTTACCGTTACGGGCACATCAACCGATTTTGCAAAATCAGCTATTGTCTGCACATTGCTTTTAAGTGTGCTGTCATCAAGCTGAGGCTTGTTGATAAGGTAGCCGTTCTTACAGTTATACACTCCGTCAGCACCGTTGTTGCCAACCGAAAGATTAAAGTATGCGTTTGCGCCTACCCACTGCGTACGCAACGGAAAATGGTCGGCAAAATATTTTTCAAAATCTGTGCCGAACTTGCCGTCAAGCACCGAATTTACCGTTACTGTCGGGAATTTTTGCAAATATCTTTTTTCGCTTGAGCTGTAATCCGCTTTTGGATTTATCAAAAACCAAATTGCAAAGCCGAATATAAAAAGTATAAACACAAAACTCGGCAAATGTCGGCAGACAGGCTTTGAGGATTCCATATGTTTTGCTGAATGTTTTGCTGCATATTTCATAAAGACTCTCCTTTCCTACCGTTAAAATCTGAAATATAGGAATGGGTTATAGCTCTGATTTACAAGCGAGGCTGTGCAAAGTACAAGCACTGCTGCCACAAACGCAGTCTGAGCAAAACCGATATACTTTGTGTTCTGCACCTTTGCGTAGAGCTTTGCCGCAAGCGGTGTGCTTGCAACAGCCGCTGCAATGATAAGCGGCAAATATGAAAGTATAAGATTGAGCGCCTGCTCTCCGCAGATACCGTTGCCGAAGTTAAACAAATCTCCGAGGAATGTACCGAGCTTGCTCATATCTGTAAAGTAGAAAAGTCCCCAGCCGATAACTACTATAAACATTGTGTAGATATGCTGAATTGCCGACGGCAGTTTGTCGAGAACCTTTTTGAAAACAAATTTTTCAAAAATAAGCAAAACGCCGTAGTAAAGTCCCCACAACACAAAGTTCCAAGACGCACCATGCCAAATGCCCGTAAGTCCCCATACGATAATAAGGTTAAGTATCTGTCTTTTTGCGCCTTTTCTGTTGCCGCCGAGCGGAATATAAACATATTCCTTAAACCATGTTGAAAGTGAAATATGCCATCTTCTCCAAAATTCCGTAACGGATTTTGAAATGTACGGGTAGTTAAAGTTCTTAAGAAACTCAAAGCCGAGCATATTGCCAAGACCGCAAGCCATATCGGAATAGCCCGAAAAGTCAAAATAAAGCTGAAAGCTGTAGGCTATAATTCCTACCCAAGTGCCGACAACGCCGTTTTCATCGGTTGTGGCAAACATTGCCGTACTCAGGTTGCCCATCTGATTAGCAATCAGCACCTTTTTGCCCAAGCCGATTATAAAGAGGTTTACACCCTTTGTAAACTCGTCCAAGGTTTCTTTTCTGTTTGTGAGCTGTTCGGCAACATCACGGTAACGAACGATAGGGCCTGCAATCAACTGCGGAAAAAGCGCTACATATGTACCGAAGTTAATCGGATTTTTCGATACGGGCGCATCGCCTCTGTAAACATCAATTACATAACTCATTGTCTGGAATGTATAGAAGCTGATACCGATCGGCAAAGAAATCTGCGGAGTCGGCAGATTCAGGAACGGCAGCATATTAACGGTTTCTACAATCATTCCCGTATATTTAAACACGGCGAGTGTGCCGATGTCGATAACGCAGGTGAGTATAAGCACAAGTTTACGCTTTTTGGGGTCATCTCTAAATTTATCGACAAGGTAACCGCCTATGTAGTTTACGGCAATGTTTATGAGCATAAGCACAATGAGCTTTGGCTCGCCCCAGCCGTAAAACAAAAGGTTTATAAAGAATAGAAAGATGTTTCTGCCCTTTCTCGGCACTATATAATATATAAGCAGAGTAAGCGGCAGGTACGCAAACATAAATACAAGGCTTGAAAAAACCAATCTGTATACCCCCAAATATTCTATAAAATAAGTGCAAAATCAAGCGTTAAATATCTTTTTTAACCTGATAATTCATTGCTCTGAACGCAGTATAATAATTGTCGGGATTTGCACACTATAAAATACCCCCACCGCTTTTTGGTGAGGGTGATTACAGTTTATTTTACATTATTTTGAGAATACAGTCAATGAAAACAGCGCAAATATAATTGCTTTTCGGAATTTTTGGCATTATCAACTAATTTCTTTAAAGGAATACTGCCTTTTAAACTCTTTTGTTTCACTGTTTCGCAAAACGGCGCTTTTGTGTTGCTCAAGAGTGCCTATGAGTGCATACATATCAACCCATATTTCGTTGTCGCTTTCCTTTTGGCTCTCATCAAAAACAAGCTCAAGTCCTATGTGCAGGTGGCTTTCTGTAATGCCGTTTATGTTCTCGGTATCGCTGTAACCCGTTCTGCCCACATAGCCTATAACATCGCCTGCCGTAACCGTATCGCCCTCCTTGAGGTTTTCGGCATACGGGCGGTTTTGCCGCAAATGCGCATAATACCAATACCTTTTATTGTCAAGCGAGCGGATTCCTATGCGCCAGCCGCCGTATCTGTTCCAGCCGAGGCACTCGACCTTGCCCGATTCAACGGCTATAACGGGAGTACCGACTGCCGACATCAGGTCGTGCCCCAGATGCGGTCTTGCGTAGCCGAATGTTCGTTTTGCGCCAAAGTCATCGTAATGCGAATACGGAAAGGTTTTTGCAATCGGCGAAAACCACCGCAGTCCGTAGTCCTGCTTTACACTGCCGTCAGACTGCTCCTCCTCAAAGTCGCCGACCATACCGCTGAGCACCGCCGTATATACATTATAATAGTATGTATAGTATTTCATATCCTTGGTAAGCTCGGCTATTGTTTTGCCGTCTTTCAGATTTTCGCAGAGGTTATCCATATCGCTTTGCTTGTATTTTGCAAAATCTCCGCCGTATTTTGCGCCGAGGTATGCAAGAATTTCGATATAATTTAATTTTGTATCCTCGCTCTGAGATGAAATATCGTAGCTCACAGCTTTTTGCAGTGCGTCAGCCGTAACATTGAACTCCGCATACTTAATAAAATTGTCGGTTTCCTTTCCGCCGACAATCGTCATAACCGAACAGGCAAGCACAAAAGCAGAAATAAGCAATAAAATAATCCGTTTCATATATAATCACCCGATTATATATATGAAACGGATTTAAAATTAATTTCTCATTAAATGTATTGCGGTTTCGGCTTTTTCTATTATTCTAAGGTCGTTGTCATAGGTGCACAGCTTTCGTGCCTGCTGAAGATCGACCCAAATGTAGCTGTCAATTTCTTCCTCTTGAATTTTTACGCTGTCGGTAAAAGCCTGCGCAAGGAAGAACACAACTCTTTTGCGGATTTTGCCGAACGGACAGTACTCGCTGATTTCACGAAATCCTTTTGCAAGGGTAACATCTAAGCCTGTTTCCTCCTTGATTTCTCGCAAGGCGGTTTCCTGCTCGTTTTCATCATTTTCTATATGACCTTTCGGAAAACTCCAATATCTGCCGTTGCTGTTCTTCACAAGCAACACCTTTGTATTCTGCTTGTTGCGGTAGAAAATCACAGCACCGCAGGATTTTTCGTAAAGGCAGCTTATGCTCTCCACTTTTACATTACGCAAGCGGGCAAGTATTTTTTTTAGCTCAGGCTCGTAGTAAATTTCTCCATACGGAGCAACTATGAGCTTGTCACCCTCAAGACCCTCAAATTTAGCAACGGCAATCACTACTCCGTCCAAGTATTCCTCTGCCCTGTCTTTGCGAGTAACAAGGTATGCGCTCTTGTTTGAAAAGGAATTTCCCGATACATAAGCCGAGAAAAAACCTTTTCCGACCTTGCCAAACACATTTACTCTTACATTTTCCGCAAGCATTGCCGCTGCCTCCTTTCTTAATTCAAATAAAAATCAACAATTAATTCAGTAAGCCGTCCATACTGTCGAGCTGTACCTGAGTATTTGCACTCATAATGCCGTTGAGGTAAAGAACCTCTGTAATGCCGTTCTGCTTGCAGTAGTCTGCAAGATTCTGTCCGAAATATCTGAAATCTATGATATGAACCTCAGAATAGTTGTTTGTAAGATACGGCGAGAATGCGTTGCCGTAGCTTTCTTTGATAACGGCAATCTTCTTGCCCGTGCCTTTTTCTGAATCCGAATGTAAAACGGTGAGCGGATTGTCGCCCATAATAAATAAACTGTATGTATTTGAACCCGCCTCCGCATACTGATAATAAGGCGAATCGTAGTTTGATACAGTGCCGTTTGAATCCGTAATATCCATTGTAACATTATAAGGGAATGTCCAATAGCTTACGGTATCGGTTTTAAGTCCGTCATTTGTGTTTGCAAACGAACCTGTAAAGCCCTCGACCTTGTTTTCGGTACAGGTGCTGAGGTCAAGAACATCCTGATTTGTTGCCTCGGCAAATGCTGTATAAGCATAGTAAGCGCCAAGTCCTGTCCAGTGGTGGTCTGAATTGTAGTAAATATACTCGTTGCAGTGCTCAGCAAGCTTGTTGTAAACATTTATCGGAGTAACCGAGCTGTTGAGCTTTGAATATATCTGCTTAATGTTCTCCGCCTGTGAATCAGACGGTGCGTCACTGTTTTTCAGTCTTTGCGGAAGTCCCATCTCTGTATGGTTAGGAACAACCATATTGTAAACTTTTATTCCGCTGAGCTTTTGCTGATAGCTGTTGATTGAATCGGCATAAAGCTCTGCTCTGAATTCGTCACCGCCAAAAAGCTCAAACGCTGCGCCTTTCCAAATATAAGCGTTCGTGCCCATATATCCTGCTGTGTTGTCGTCCTGAATGTTCGGCGTAACAAAATTCAGTGCCGACGCACTTGCCGATGGTGTTGCAGGCTGGGTTGCAGCTGCCTGAGTAGGCGGTATTGTTTCATCAACTTTCTTTTCTTTTTTGCCGCTGCCTGTGCAGGCTTTGAACATTGAAGATATTATAGCGATAATAAGCACTAATATAAGTATACCAACACCAACGATAATAATGCGGTTTCTCATTCTTCGGCTTACTAATCTTCTGTTCGGCTTGCGGTGCACATTACTGCGGTTTGTAGGTGCAGGTCGCCTGCCGCCTTGCGCCGGTCTGTTTGCAGGCTGACGATGCTCTCGTCTGTACTGACTTCTTTGAGCGGCAACCTTATCATCATCAAAATAATCTAAGTTATATTTATCTGCCATACATTCTCACTCCTGCCATAAACAACAAGTAACAGATAACAAACGCTGTTTTCTCATTATAATTGTAAAACATATTTTATTATACAACATCTTCTGTCTAAAAACAATACAATTTTTTATTTTTCGATTAATTCTGCAATCATCATAAATATTGTCAAAAACATAGTTGAAACAAGAGCGAAAATACGATATAATTTTAAGTTGCAGGATATTTTTTCCCAGCAAAACAAACGAGGTGATATTTATGTTGCTTTGCACTGATGTGGGCAATACAAATATAAAATTCGCACTTTATAACGGCGACAAACTGCTTATGAAACTCAGATTTTCCACAAATCGCAGCAAAACAGCCGATGATTATGCAGTTGACCTTTATACTATATTCAAGATTAACAATGTTAATGTAAAGGAAATCAGCGGATCTATAATTTCAAGTGTAGTACCGCTTGTAACTGACCTGCTTAAAAAAGCTATTATGACTGTTGCCAATGTAGACAGTCTTGTTATAGGGCCGGGAATAAAAACAGGACTTGACATTCGCCTTGACAATCCGGGCGCTGTCGGCTCTGACATTGTGTGTATGTGCGTGGCTTTAAAGGAATACTACCCCTGCCCCGTTATAGTGGTGGGAATGGGCACTGCAACAACAATTCTTTATATGAACGAGAATAAGGCATATTGCGGCGGCGTGATTCTGCCGGGTGTGCAAATTTCGCTTGACGCTCTTACGGCAAGATGCGCACTCCTGCCGTCTGTTAATTTTTCCGCTCCGCAAAAGGCTATCGGAACAAACACCGCCGACTGTATTCGCAGTGGCATAATTTACAGCAACGCAGCTATGATAGACGGAATGATTGACCGCTTTGAGGAGGAAGTTCAGCAAAAATGCACCTTGGTTGCCACAGGCGGAATGGCTCAGCATATTGTAAGCTACTGCAAAAAGAATATAATCATAAATGATGACCTTGTACTTGAGGGACTAAGACTTATTTACGAAAAGAACAAATAAGGCACAGGCATTTGCTCGCCTTTACATATTAATATAAAACAAACGCTTTTCGCTCTGTTGATGACCGCATCGACAGGGCGATTTTGTTTTATTGCGCCGAACGATTATTTACCGATACAATTCATTGTGAGGTGTGATTTATATTATCTTCAAACAAGATTGTATGTGTAGAAAATATGAAAGAAAAACGGATTTTTTTGTGAATATTTATTATATCGTCCTTATCAACATTGTAACAAAATTTATTTCTTGTAGGCACAATTCACAAATCATTTTCTCAGATTATTCCTTATTTTACATAAACTACAAAGTGTTTTATATTTTTTTACAAAAATTTCCATTATGTGCATAAACACAGCCCTTTTGCTGATTTTTTGCTCTATTGATTTTTACTCTGTTTTCAAATATAATATTTATGTTATATTATTTTGAATTATGGGTTTTTGTGCCGATTTTTATATGACAATTATATGGTGGTTGTTCATAACGGCAAAAACCAAGAGGAGTAAAGTATTAATGGAAATATCGTTTAAGGACATAACAAGAGTAATTAAGAAAAACATCGTTTTCATTTTGGTTGTATCGTGTTTATTTGCAATCATATCGGTTTTTGTAACTACATTTTTTATTCAGAAAACATACACCTCAAGCGTAAAGCTCTATGTTGAAACAAACTACAACACTTCCTCTGCTATGGAAGACAACCAGAGTGTAAACTACGCTAAAAACCTTGTTTTAACCTACATTGAGCTGCTCGATTCAAACACATTTTACAGCGAGGTTTCAAAGGAGCTCCACGAAAAATACACAGCGTCACATCTCAAAACTATGATTAAGTTTGAAAGCATTGAGGATACCGAGGTATTTAAGGCGATAGTTGTATCGCCAAGTCCTTACGAATCAAAAGAAATAGGCGACTCCATTGCTAAAATAGCACCTAAGATAATCGCAAATGTAAAGGACAACGCAAAACTCAAGATTGTTGATGAGGCAGATACACCGAAAGCACCTACATCACCGAATGTAACAAGAAACACAATTATTGCATTTCTCGGCGGACTTATACTTGCTCTTATCATTTCATTTGTTCGTGACTTCCTCGATGTGAAGATTAAATACAACGAAGAAATGACAACTATTCTTGATCTTCCTATTCTTGCCGCAATTCCTGACTTTGAGTATTTTTCAAATCAGAAAAATGCAAACAAATACGGCAACAGATACGGCAAATAAGTAAAGGAGTTACACAGCAATGAAAAAGAATAAAACAAAAATTGATCGTTCAATAGATACCGATGTTCTCGGCTTTCAGGTTCGTGAATCTTACAAGGCGGCAAGAACAAATATAGCTTATTCAATTCTCAAAAAAGGCTGCAAAAAGGTAGCTTTTACATCATCTACAAAGAGCGAGGGCAAAACAGTAACCTCTATCAATGTTGCGTCGGCACTTGCTCAGCAGGTTGACACCAAGGTGCTTGTAGTTGAGTGCGACCTTCGCCGTCCGAGAGTAAACACAGCACTTAAAATTGAGCCTACACCCGGTCTTACAAACTATCTTAATGACGAGTGTTCGCTTGAAGACATTATAAAGGACACTAAGATTGACAACCTCAAGGCGATTGCCTACGGCGCAATTCCTCCTAACCCGTCCGAGCTGCTTGCGAGTGAGGCTATGGCTTACCTTATCAAGACGGTTGAAAAAGAGTACGACTACATTATTTTTGATACACCGCCTGTCGGCATTGTTATTGACGCAGTTCCGATTCTCAAGGCATCTGACGGTGTGGTAATTGTTGCAAGAAACAACTCAACTACATATCCCGAGCTTGCAAAAACCGTAGAAACAGTCGAGCGTACAGACGCAAAAATCATCGGAGTTATTCTTAACAGAGTTAAACCGCAGGAAACAAGAAAAGGCAAGGGTTACTACTCAAGATACGGCGGATATTACAGCAATTCAACCAAAGACTAAGCTTTAATACTTCAGAGCAATTTTATTTAATTACACAGGTAATTAATTGGGTATGATAAAAATTTACGGAGGAGAAAACGAAAACAATTATGGAAAAAGCAAACATTACCGACACATCGAAAGCGGCAGCATCAAACACACATTCAGTTAAGCCGAAGCCGATTTACGATTTTGTAAAGCGTGTTTTCGATATTGTATGGTCACTCATCGGTTTGATTGTTCTTTCACCTGTTTTTATCATTCTTTCCATACTTGTAAAAACCACAAGCGAAGGTCCTGTTTTCTTTGCGCACAAGCGTGTCGGCAAAGGCGGCAAAACAATAAAAATCTATAAGTTCAGAAGTATGGTAACAAATGCGGAAGAACTTATAAAGCAGTTTACCCCCGAGCAAAAAGCCGAATACGAAAAAAACTTTAAGCTTGAAAACGACCCTCGAGTTACAAAAGTAGGAAACTTTATGAGAAAAACAAGTCTTGATGAACTTCCACAGCTTATTAACATTCTTAAGGGCGATATTTCTATTGTAGGCCCTCGCCCCGTTATGGATGTTGAAACTAAAATTTACGGTAACTACCGCAATATGCTGCTCAGCGTAAAGCCGGGTCTTACAGGCTTTTGGGCGGCAAACGGCAGAAGTCACACTACATATACACGCAGAAGAGCTATGGAAATTTACTATGTAAAGAATCGTTCCGTATTACTTGATTTAAAAATAATTTTCAAAACATTTATTTCTGTATTCAAGCGTGAAGGTGCGGTTTAAGGAGGAAAAGCAATGAAAGCGGTATTACTTGCAGGCGGTTTCGGAACACGAATTTCCGAGGAATCGCAGTTTAAGCCAAAGCCAATGATTGAAATAGGCGGAATGCCGATTTTGTGGCATATTATGAAACTTTACTCATACTACGGCATAAATGAATTTATTATATGCGCAGGCTACAAACAGCATGTAATTAAAGAATGGTTTGCGGATTATTTTCTGCATACTTCGGACATAACATTTGATTTTACACAGGACGATAAAATAATCGTACATAACAAAAGGGCCGAACAGTGGAAGGTCACGGTCGTTGACACAGGTCTTAACACAATGACAGGCGGCAGACTCAAAAGAGTGCGTGACTTTATAGGCAACGAGCCTTTCTTTATGACCTACGGTGACGGCGTTTCTGATGTAGATATAAACGCACTTTTAGAGTTCCACAAAAAGAACGGCAGACTTGCCACTATGTCGGCAGTCAAGCCCGAAAGCCGCTTTGGTGTGCTTGACCTTTCAAGCGACAACAAGGTAAAGGCATTTCGTGAAAAGAGCGACATTGACTCAGGTTGGATAAACGCAGGCTTTATGGTGCTTGAGCCGCAGGTACTCGACTATGTAAAGGACGACACCATAATGTTTGAGCGTGAGCCTATGGAACAGCTTGCAAAAGAGGGTCAGATTATGTGCTGGAAACACAACGGTTTTTGGCAGTGTATGGACACTCTTCGTGACAAAGAAAAGCTCGAAAAACTCTGGAGCACAAACAACGCTCCATGGAAGGTATGGAATGACTGATGCTTGATTTTTATAAAGGTAAAAAAGTATTTGTTACGGGTCACACAGGCTTTAAGGGCAGTTGGCTCTGCAAAATTCTTGCAAATGCAGGCGCAGAGGTAACAGGCTACTCGCTAAATCCGCCTACAAACCCGAATTTATTTGAAATTGCAAATATTGAGGGCGACATTAAGTCCGTTATCGGCGATATTCGTGATTTTGATTTGCTTAAAAAGACATTTGACGAGTCACAGCCCGAAATTGTACTTCACCTTGCGGCTCAGCCGATTGTGCGTGACAGCTACAAAATGCCTGCTTATACATACGAAACAAATGTTATGGGCACTGTAAATATTCTTGAGTGCGTAAGGCAGTCGGACTGCGTAAAATCATTTTTGAATGTTACCACAGACAAGGTTTACGAAAACAAGGAGTGGCAGTGGGGCTACCGTGAGAACGAACCGCTTGACGGCTTTGACCCGTATTCAAACAGCAAGAGCTGTTCGGAGCTTGTAACACACAGCTACAAAAATTCGTTCTTTGCAGACGGCAGAGTGGCAATTTCAACCGCAAGAGCAGGCAATGTTATTGGCGGCGGCGATTTTGCAAACGACAGAATTATTCCGGACTGCGTGCGTGCACTTGAAAAAGGCGAAGATATAATCGTTCGTAATCCTCATTCAACAAGACCGTATCAGCATGTGCTTGAACCGCTGTTTGCGTATCTTATGATTGCAAAGGCTCAGTATGAGGACATAAAATTTGCCGACTACTACAATGTAGGTCCTGATGAGTGCGACTGCGTTACAACGGGCGAGCTTGTAGACCTGTTTGTAAAGTATGCGGACGGCAAGATAAAATGGATAAACAAGAGCGAGAAAAATGCCGTACACGAAGCGAATTTCTTAAAACTCGACTGCTCAAAACTCAAGGCTGTATTTGGCTGGAAACCGCATTGGCATGTAACTGAGGCCGTTGAAAAAACTGTTGAATGGTCACGCTGTTATATGGAAAAAGGCGATGTGCGAGAATGTATGGACAAGCAGATTGCGGAATTTTTAGCGAGCAGAATTTAATATATCATCTACAAAAGAGGTTCTATGATGAAAAAGGCGATTGTAACAGGCTCAAACGGCTTTGTGGGTTCAAATGTCTGCAAAAGACTTTGCGCTGACGGAGTTAAAGTTTATGCCGTTGTAAAAGATGAAAACGAAAAAATCAATAACATAGAAAAGCTTGACGGCATTGAAATTGTGTACTGCGAGCTTGATGAAATTGAAACTCTCTTTGATAAAATTTCAGACAGAGATGTTGATGTTTTCTACCACTTTGCATGGGTTGGCTCAGCAGGCCCGCTCAGATGTGACGAGAACATTCAGCTGCAAAACGCACTTTGGACAGCTCGTGCGCTCAGAACAGCCGACAAAATGCAGTGCAAAAAGTTTGTAAACGCAGGTTCTATTATGGAAAAGGAAACCTATACAGCGGTTTACACTCAGAAAAGCAAACCGGGTTTGCCGTACATTTACGGCGCAGGCAAGCTCATTGCCCGTTCAATCTGCAAACCGATTGCAAACAGCCTTGACATAGACCTTTGCTGGGCGGTAATTACCAACGCTTACGGCGCAGGTGAGTTTTCGCCGAGATTTGTTAATTCAACAATTCGCAAAATTATTGCAGGCGAGCCTTTACAGTTTACAGCCGCTACACAAAATTACGATTTCATTTATATAGACGATGTTGCAAGAGCCTTTGAGGCAATCGGCGAATACGGCATTGCAAACAAAGAGTACACAATAGGCAGTGGCAACGCAAGACCACTCAAGGAGTTCATTCTAGAAATGCAGAACGAGCTTGCACCTGAGGCAAAACCGATTTTCGGTGATGTGCCGTTTACAGGTGTAAATATGCCGCTTGAGGCATTTGATACAACCGACATAGAAACAGACTGCCACTTCAAACCTGAGATTTCCTTTGCAGAGGGCACAAGGCTTACTATGGAGTGGATTAAGTCCGTAGACTAAAAATCAGGGCGAAATTTATCTTTCGCCCTTTATATTCGTTATGCAAACTGCGTTTTTATGAAAATTATGGGTTAATTTTCAGAATAGAAACATTTTAAGGAGATTATTTATATGATTCAGAAGTTTGAATTTTGCAATACCGATTTTGAGGGTGCATATCTTATAAAGCCTTTCTGCGCAACAGATGTAAGAGGCGCATTTATTAAGGACTACTCAAAAGAGGTTTTCGAGGCTAACGGTCTTGAGCACAACCTTGCAGAGGTTTTCTACACAGTATCTCACAAGGGTGTTATCCGTGCTCTCCATTTTCAGAGAGTCCACGAGCAGGCAAAGCTTGTAAGATGCATTAAAGGCAAGGTTTTTGATGTTATCGTTGACCTTCGTCCCGACTCCCCTACCTTTAAAAAGTGGCAGGGTTTCTACCTTTCCGAAGAAAATATGAACGAACTTTATGTTCCCGAACATTTTGCTCATGGCTACCTTGTGCTTGAGCCGTCTGTTGTTTCTTACAAATGCGGCGAAAAGTTCTACGGCGAGTACGATGACGGCATTATGTACAACGACCCCGACTTTGGCGTTGAGTGGCCGTTTGACGAAATCGGCGGTATTGAAAATCTTATTTTAGCCGATAAAGACAAAAATCTCCAGTCGTTTAAGGAATTTGAAGAAAAGTATCTTAAATAATGACTTAAAAATATTTTTACGGAGGGTAAAATGAACATAGTTTATTCAAGTTCTGACAGCTATGCACCGATTGCGGGTGTGTCGATAATGTCTTTACTTCATAACAATACAGACTCTGAAAGCATCAATATTTATATGATAGACAACAGCATTTCTGCCGAGAACAAACATCGCTTTGAAGAAATGGTCGGCAAATACGGACGCACCATTCACTTTATACCTCAGCCCGACCTCAACAAAAAGGCAGGCGTGGAAATTGAGGTTGGCAGATGGAATATCAGTACCTTTTTCAGACTTTTTCTTTGCACCATTTTGCCTGACGATATAGACAGATGTATTTATCTTGACTGCGACACAGTTATTCGCCACTCGCTAAAGGAATTTTGGGAAACAGACCTCGGAGACAAGGTTGTGGCGGCTGTTGACGACTGCCGAAGTGACCGCTACAAAACCGAGCTTAACCTTGACAGCAACAGCACCTACACAAACAACGGCGTACTGCTCATTGACCTTAAAAGCTGGCGTGAGATGAATGTTGAAAAGGAATTTCTCGACTTTATCATTGCGCACAACGGCGACATAACCTATGTTGACCAAGGTGTGCTCAACGGTGTTCTCGCCAAAAAGGGACTTGTAAAGGTAGTACATACAAAATATGATGCAATGACTGTATTCTTCGACTTTAATTTTAAAGACCTGATGAAGGTCAGAAAGCCTGAGCACCATCTAAGCGAACAGGAGTACAGCGAAACGGTAACAGACCCGTATATTATTCACTATACTTCGTGCTTTTTGTCGGGTACACGACCATGGAACGAAAACAACAACCACCCGTTTGTCGGCGATTACCTAAAGTACAAGGCTATGTCGCCATGGAAAGACTTTCCGCAGTACCCCGATGACAGAAAGAAATCTAAAAAACTGATGACAAGTGTGTGCAATGCCATGCCAAAGGGTATGATGATTGCCGTAATCTCGCTTGTTCACTCAAAGCTCTACCCTATGGCACGAGCATTAAAACAAAAAGGCAGGGCCGAATAAATGAAAATTCTGCTTGTAAATAAATACCACTATGTAAAAGGCGGCAGTGAAACCTACTACTTTGGACTTGCAAAGCTACTTACAGAGCTCGGGCATGATGTAATCTACTTTGCAATGGCGGACAGTCATAACAAATCATGTGAACAAGAAAAGTACTTTGTCAGCAATGTTGACTTCAATGGCAATATTTCTAAGTTGCAAAAAGTAAAGGCTGGGTTTCGCGTTCTCTACTCTTTTGAGGCAAAAAAAAATATTTCTTTGCTAATTGAAACTGAGCATCCCGATATTGTTCATATAAATCTTGTGCACCGTCATATTACACTGTCAATTGTCCGAGCAATAAAAAAATACAATATTCCAATTGTTTTTACAATTCATGACTTGAATTGCGTTTGTCCAAATCATGAAATGCTTGTAAATGGCAAGGTGTGTGAAAAGTGTCTGCATGGCGAATATTTAAACTGCATAAAAAATAAATGTGTAAAAGGCTCAACCGCCAAAAGCACGCTTGCCGCTATTGAGGCAATGAACTATAAGCGAATGAAAATATATGACGATATAGACCTGTATATAACACCGTCTTATTTTTATAAGAAAAAGCTTGAGGAATCCGGAATTATTCACAGCCAAATTATTCACATGAAGAATTTTCTTCCTACTGATACAGTATATTCAGACAGTAATCCTGATAAGAACTACCTGTTATATTTTGGTAGAATTTCAGAAGAAAAAGGCGTTCTCACTCTCTTGAAAGCTGTAGAAAAGTTGAACAATAATATACCTCTTATTATTCTCGGCACTGGTCCTATGGAGGATGAAATAAAAGAATACATATCTTCTCACAACCTTGAGGGCAAGGTTAAAATGCTCGGCTTTAAATCAGGCAATGAGCTCAAAAAGTTCGTCGCAGAGGCAAAGTGTATTATTCTTCCAAGTGAATGGTATGAAAACGGACCTTACGCAATTATGGAGGCAATGTCGCAGGGCAAGCCGGTAATTGTAACGAATTACGGCGGTCTTCCTGAAATTGTAGAAAACGGAAAAACCGGATTTGTATGTAAGCCCTTTAATAGCGATGACCTAAAAAAATCAATTGAAAAGGTATGTGCCCTTTCTCAAGATGAATATAAAGCTATGAGCACTCGTGCTGTCCAAAAAGCAAAAATTGAATTTTCACCTGAAACATACGCACAAAGACTTACAGATTATTACATAAAACTCATTGGAAGTAAAAAGCAAAAATAAAGAGGAAAGTATGAAAAAGAAGAAAACCGTTGCATATCTTACAAGACATGCCGTATCTAACTACGGCTCTGTACTTCAGGCATATGCAACACAAACCGCTCTTGAAAAGCTCGGCGCAAATGCCGTATGTATAGATTATTACCGAACAGACGAAAAAACCGAAAATCTTGTTGACACAAGACTCAAAAGTGTGAGTGCAAAGTGGAATAAAAATGCACTCACTCGTCTTGTTTTTAAAGCAACTCAAAATCCCGTATATAAATTTGCGGATAAGCGATTTGCAGAGTACAGAAAAATCGTTAAGGTGACCGACAAGGAATACAACAGCGAACAGGAGCTTGCCGCCGATATTCCTCAGGCAGATATTTATATGACAGGCAGTGATCAGGTGTGGAATACCGTTGTGTGCGGTGAGATTGACCCTGTATATTTTCTGTCGTTTTTGCCCGACAGTGCAAAGAAGATTGCATATGCCGCAAGTTTTGGCGGCAGTGAAGTTTTGCCAAAGGACAAAGAAAACATTAAAAAGTGGCTTAAACGCTACGATAAAATTACAATTCGTGAAAACAGCGGTGTAAAAATCGCAAACGAACTCGGAGTGCCTGCCGAGCAGGTGCTTGACCCTACCTTTTTGCTTGAAAAATCGGAGTGGGAAAAGCTCATACCTCAGCGAGAGTGCAGCGAAAAATATGTGCTTGTGTATCAGCTCCACCCAAACAAACAATTTGACGAATACGCAAAGCAGTACGCAAAGAAAAAAGGACTTAAACTCTACCGACTGAGCCACTGTTTCCACCATATTGTGAGGAGCGGCAAATTTGTTTGCTGTCCGCCAATCGGTGAATTTTTGTGGTACATAAAAAATGCCGAGCATTTCCTTACCGATTCTTTCCATGGCACTGCCTTTGCAATCGGTCTTAACACACAATTTACCGATGTTCTGCCAAAGAGTTACAGCGAAAGAATCTCAAGTATTCTTCAGCTTATCGGCTACGAAAACAGAATACTCAAAAGCTACAACGACTTTGACATTGACAGCGAAAAAATAGATTTTGAAAAGGTAAACGAAAAAATATCGGCAGAGCGTAAAAAATCTCTTGATATTCTTAAAAATATGATAGGTGATTAATTGTGAACAATATACTTCAGCTTGGCAAAAGCTGCTGCGGCTGCTCAGGCTGTGAGCAGATTTGTCCTAAAAAATGTATAACCATACAACCCGACAGCGAGGGATTTCTCTACCCTGTTGTTGACGAAAGCAAGTGCGTTGACTGCGGTCTGTGCGTAAAGCACTGCCCCATTATGACTGACGCAAAGCGTTGCGATGAGCCAAAGGTGTATGCGGCAAAGTACAAAGACCGCACCTCGGCTTTTAAAAGCACATCGGGCGGACTTTTTATTCCGCTTGCAAAGGAAGTGCTTGCAAGGGGCGGCGTTGTTTTCGGCTGTGCATATGACGAAAATCTTGTTGCAAGGCACATTGCCGTAAGCAATGAAAGCGAGCTTTACAAATTGCAAAGCTCTAAGTACGTGCAGAGCGACACCCGAGGTATTTATAAGCAGGTAAAAACCTTGCTTGCAGACGATAAATATGTTTTGTTCAGCGGTACAGGCTGTCAGGTCGCAGGACTTAAAACATTCCTTAACAAGGACTGCGAAAAACTGCTTACCGTTGACATTGTGTGCCATGGTGTGCCAAGTCCTGCGCTCTTTAAAAATTATGTTGACTATATGGGCAGAAAGCTCGGCGGAAAACTCACCTCATACAATTTCAGAAGTAAAGAAAAACGAGGCTGGGACTTGTATTACAAGGCTGAAAACGGCAAAAAAAGCAAGTCGGACTACGGATTTTTTGACCCGTATTACAGCGCCTTTCTCTACTGCAAAACCTACCGAGAGAGCTGTTACGAATGTAAATTTGCCAATAAAAACAGAGTGGGCGATATTTCGCTTGCCGATTTTTGGGGTATTCAAAAATTCCACCCCGATTTTTATGACGAAAACGGAGTATCTCTCGTACTCGTAAATACCGAAAAGGGCAAAGATTATTTTGACCTGATAAAAGACAGGCTCGAAATTATAGAATCGGATTACGAAAAAGCCTCTGCTATGAACTCAAACCTTGTCGTGGCATCAGAAAGACCGGCGTGCAGAGATACAATTTATGACGGCTTTGACGGCTTAGATTTTGACAGCTATGTCAAAACAAAACTTGCGTTCAAGGTAAACCCGAAAACCAAAATCAAAAAAATGATACCTCTCGGCGTAAAGAGGGTACTGAAAAAACTGCATTAAGCAAAACAGGAAGGAAACGAAAATGAAAGTATTACAGATTGCTGTCGGAATCAACGGTGGCGGTGTGGGTGCTGTTTTATTGAACTTTTACGCCCATATGAACCACAACGATGTAAAATTTGACATCATAATTGATGATTTGCCGTCAGTTAAAAACGGCAGTCTTAACGAGGACGCATTTGAAAAAATGGGCTGTAATATTTTTCGTGTTACTCCCAAATCGCAAAATCTGAGCGAGAACATCAGGCAGGTCAGCGAGATTATGAAAAACGGCAATTACGATATTCTCCACTCAAATATGGAGGAATGGTCGGCGCTGTACTGCAAGCTCGGCAAAAAATACGGCATAAAAACAAGAATTGCCCACGCACACCTTGCGTATGTAAACAATCCGAGCTTTGTAAAAAGAATGTATAACAGTGTGCTAAAGGTAGGACTTCGCCGCTACGCAACAGACTTTTTTGCTTGCAGTAAGGACGCAGGCAGGTATCTTTTCGGCGACAAAATCCTTGAAAAAAACAAATTCAGAGTTTTACCGAATGCGATTGATACAAAAAGCTACTCCTACAATCCGAGCACAAGAAAAAGAATAAGAAACGAGTTTGGCATAGCCGACACCACCTTTGCGATAGGCTTTGTAGGCAGACTTTATTATCAGAAAAATCCCGAAAGAATGTTGAGCATATTCAATGAAATTTGCAAGCTCCACCCCGATTCTCACCTTGTTATAGTCGGCGACTACAAAAGCTATGCAAAATTTGACGGACTTAAAAAATATGCTGAAGAGAACGGATTTTCCGATAAAATTACCTATACGGGACTTAGAAAAGATGTGCCCGATGTTATGCAGGCATTTGACGCATTTGTTCTTCCGTCAAGATACGAGGGCTTTGGCATTGTGTATATTGAGGCTCAGGCGGCAGGTCTTATGACCTTTGGTACGGCAAAGGTTGTGCCTGAGGAGGTTGACTGCACACCGCTTATGCACTTTATTGATTCTCAGTCAGAGGATAAACTCTGGGCAAAGCAAATTCTTGAAAACAGCCTTGACTACGAGCGAAAAGATATGGCTAAGGAAATAGAAAACTGCGGCTTTGAAATTTCTGTTGAGGCTAAAAAGCTGCAGCAATTTTATGAAGATAAAACAAAAGGCAACTAAACTTCGGAGGTTCAGAAATTTATGTTAGGTCTGGCAACCCCATTTAAAACTCAAAATTACGGTACAAAATTGCAGGCATATGCTATGCAGTCCATATTTACCGAAATGGGATATGATACCGAAATTATCAATTTTACATATACATCGAGCAAAAAAGACAAGCTCGCCACACTGCTCTCGCCCAAAAAACTTGCGGCAAAAATCAAATATAAAAAGTCGCAAAAGGGTATGGCAGGCAATGTGGAATACTCAAAGTACGGATTTGGTGACATTGCTATAAATCTATCCATACGTATGGCAGGCAATGTGGAATACTCAAAGTGTATGGCTCAGAGGAACGCAGGCTTTGACAATTTTGTAAATCAAAATCTGCGCATAACCCGTAATTTTCTCAGCCTTGCAGCTCTAAAAGAATACAGCAAAAGATACGATGCCGTAATTTGCGGAAGTGACCAAATTTGGCTGCCTGTTCATATTCAACAGCAGTATTACACGCTTTCTTTCGTTCCAAAGGGAACTCGCAGAATTGCGTATGCGCCGAGTTTTGGCATAAGCTCGGTTGAGGAAGCCGATGAAAGCCTTTATAAATCAGCTATCAACGGCTTTGACAGCCTTTCCTGCCGAGAGATGAGCGGCTGCGACATAATAAAAAACCTCACAAACAAAGAGGCTCAGCTTGTTCTTGACCCAACCCTTATGGTTGACAAGAAAATATGGGACAAAATGAGCGGAAGTACACCGAAGGTTGACGGCGAGTACATATTCTGCTACTTCCTCGGCAAAAATCCTGAGCATAGAAAAAAGGTTAGAAAGCTCGCCGAAAAAACAGGCTTAAGGGTTGTGTGCCTGCCGTATATTGACGGCTATACGGAGTCGGACAACGGATATGCTGACCTTGCGCTTTATGATATTGCGCCCGACGGCTTTGTAAACCTTATTAAAAACGCAAAGTATGTTTGCACCGATTCTTTCCATGGCAGTGTGTTCTCTACCATTTTTGAAAGGCAATACTTTGTATTCGAGCGCTTTGCTCAGGGCACTAAGGGTTCAACCAACACAAGGCTTGAGTCACTTTTAAAAAGCCTTGGTCTTGAATACAGACAGATAAAAGACAGCGAGCTTGCCGACGAATGGGACGGCAAACTAAACAAAACTATTGATTATACACAGGTGCAGGCAAGGCTTGAAAAATTAAAGGCTCATTCTGCCGAATACATTACCGCTGCGCTTGACGGAATTTTGCCTGCCCATGAAAAACATATAAAGCTGTATGACAAGCACGATTGCTGCGGCTGTTCGGCGTGTGCCGACAAATGTCCTGTCAAAGCTATAAGTATGAAACCCGACAGCGAGGGATTTGTGTATGCAAATGTTGACGAATCGGCGTGCATAGGCTGCGGTGCGTGCATTAAAGCCTGCCCGATAAAGCAGTTTAAAAAGGGCACAGCTGAATTTTCGGCTGTTGCGGCATACAGCAAAGATGAGAATATTCGCCACGAGAGCACTTCGGGCGGAATTTTTACCCACCTTGCAAAAGCGATAATAAGCAACGGCGGCGTTGTTATAGGCGCTGCGTTTGATGAAAACTTCGGTGTAAGACACATTGCCGTTGATAATATAGATGACCTTAAAAAATTCAGAAGTTCAAAATATGTTCAGAGTAACACTCAGGGCATTTATAAGGAAACCAAAGCCTTGCTCGATAATAAGAAAACGGTTCTTTTCTCAGGCACTCCCTGTCAGATAAGGGCGCTAAAGAGCTTTTTGGGCAAGGATTACGAAAATCTTATAACGGTTGATTTGTTTTGCCATGGTGCTCCGTCACCTAAAATTTGGAATAAGTACCTTGAATTTGCAAATGCGAATAACGAACATATCGACTCGGTTTCTTTCCGTGACAAAAGGATAAGCTGGGAAAATTATTCCCTCACCATTAAGTATAAAGACCACGAAAAATCGGCTTTTTGGAAAGACGATGCCTTCGCAAGAGGATTTGGTTTTTCACTTTTCAACCGTCCTGCTTGCAGCACCTGCCGACTAAAGTCTTTCCCACGAATCAGCGATATTACACTCGGAGATTTGTGGCTTATTCAGCAGATTTTTCCCGACCTTGACGACCACAAGGGAATTTCTTTTGTACTGCTAAACAACGAAAAAGGTAAAAAGCTCTTTGACAATATTAAAAGCGAAATCTTTTTCAGAGATATTCCAAAAGAAAAGCTCAGGCTCACCTATCCTGTTATGGGCACACCGACAAAGGCGCACCCAAACAGAGAGGCTTTCTTTAATCGGCTTGACACCGTTCCTTTTGACGAACTTGTGTTTAAATATGCAACGGTTGACAAAAAGAGGGAATTTAAAATTAAACGCAACAAAGTTTTAAGCAAACTCGGTATTTTACCCGTCCTTAAAAGGCTTAAAAAGATGCTGTAATATAAGGAGGTTATAATGAAAAAGTTAATGAATCAACGCTGGTTTATCGCCCTTGTATTTATGGTGCTTTATAAGCCTGCAATGTTTTCTCAAATGCCTGCGCTGCACACATTCGATACCATATCAAATGTGTTTAAGGTTATGGTAATAGCCGTTCTCGGCGTATGGTTCTTTTACTTTTACCAAAAAGTGTCGCTGTTCTTTGTAGGAATAGTTTTCTTTGAGGTGTGGCGTGTACTTGCAACAATTTATTGCGGAGGTAATTACACCTCGCTGTTTCTCGCCATATTCAATGCGCTTGCAATCTGCCTTGTTGTGGAAATGGGACTGAAAACAGACCCCGACGCACTGCTTGACGGCGCATCGTTTACGCTCGGACTGTTTGTGCTTATAAATTTTGCAACTATAATTCTGTTTCCGCAAGGTATGTACGAATTTAATAACTATACGCAAAACTACTTTCTCGGATACAGAAACAACTCAATTATGCTGTTTTTCCCTGCGATTATCTTCTCAATAGTTCGCTCACTGAGAAAATACAACAAGCTGACGCTTTCGTCATTTGTAATTACTGCGGTATCGTTTGCCACTGTAATACTTGCGTTCTCGGCAACAAGTGTAATCGGTATGACTGTATTTACACTCTTCCTCTTGCTTGCACTCATAAACAAAATGCCGAATTTTCTCAATATCATTACCTATCTCGCAATAAATATTGCGTATTTCTTCGGTGTAATCATCCTCAGATTACAGGAGGCATTTGCGTTTATTATTGTAGATATGCTCGGCAGGGACCTTACCTTTACGGGAAGAACTAAGATTTGGGACAGTGCGCTTGCCGCCTTTGCAAAATCGCCTGTATTTGGTGTTGGTGAAATTGAAAATCAGGCATCACGAGATCTTATCGGCGCTACCCATGCCCACAACTATTATCTTGACCTTTTATACAAAAGCGGCCTGCCGGGATTTTTAATCTTCTTTGCAATTCTTATCATCTGCGGTGTGGCGCTGTATAGAAACAGAAAAAACGGCAAAATTCCTTTTGTTGTATCGGGTGCAATTTGTGCCTTTATGATTATGCTGCAAAGCGAGGCATACTACAACATTTACTACTTCTTCTCAATCCTTACTTTGGCCGCCTTTATTCCTTATGCTCTGCCAAAAAAGGACGAGGACGGAAACTTTATTTTTGAAGAAAAAGAAAAGCATTCGCTGAAGAAAAAACACAGCTATCATTATTATTTAAGGAAGTGACTTTCACTTGGCAAGTAAAGCGGGAAAGGGCAACAAAAGCCTTAAAGCGAGCGCATTTTACCTTGTAGGAAATCTTTTTAACAAAGCGCTTGCTTTCTTTACAATCCCTATATTCACACGACTTCTCACAACCTCTGAGTACGGTATATCGCAAACCTACCTTTCGTGGGTAAGCATACTTACACTCATAGTGGGTATGTCGCTCGGCAACTCAATAAGAACGGCTTACATTGACTTTGGTGACGATATCGAGGGATATATGTCCTCAATCTACGGACTGTCACTTCTCAGCTTTTTGGGTTCTTCGGCGCTCATAATTACAGGAATGCTCATATGGAGCGACATTGACATTGTGCTTGTAATCTGCTGTCTTATGCAGTCGTATTTTCAGTTTGTATCAACCGCAATGACCACCAAATATATGATGAAGGTTGACTACATAAAAAAGACCCTTTTGCTGGCACTGCCGAACCTGACGATACAGGTTGCCGCAATTATAACAATTCTAAATATGCATGGCGACAATAAGTATATGGGTTACATTATCCCATATGCCGCTGTTTACACCATAGTGGGCATATACTTTGTGATTGCGTCATTTATAAGGGGCAAAAAGGTATTTAACAAGTTGTATTGGAAATATGCCCTCACCTACTCATTGCCGCTTATTTTCCACGGACTTTCGCTTGTACTGCTGTCAAGCTCAGACCGAATTATGATTACCAACCTGTATAATTCTTCCGAAACAGGTGTTTACAGCCTGATTTATAATCTAAGTATGGTTGCTATGGCTGTTACCGCATCTCTTGAGGCGGTGTGGGTGCCTTGGTTTACACGAAAGCTGATGACCAATGAAAAGAATATCATCAACAAAAATATTACAAAGTACCTTGAAATCGCCCTTGTTGTAATGCTTTGCCTGATGTTTGTTGCGCCTGAAATTGTAAAAATTATGGCTACAAAGGAGTATTACAGCGGTATATATATGATTCCGCCGCTTGTATTTGCATCTTTTGAAATGTATATGTATACGGTTTATGTAAATGTAGAATATTACTACAAGTCCACAAAATACATAGCATTCAACACCATTGTGGCGGCAGTTACAAACATTGTGCTCAACTTTATTTTTGTGCCGATGTTCGGCGGTATGGCAGCCTGCTTTACAACGGTAGCGTCTTATATGGTTTCTTTTATAATGCACTCCCGTCACTCAAGAAAGCTCGACAAAGACCTCTTCCCTATCAGACAGTTTGCATTGCCGACAATAATATTTATAGTTGCCATCGTGCTTGCGTATCTGCTTATGGATTTGTGGCTTGTCCGCTGGATTATTGTAGTTGCAGGCTTTGGCTGTTATGCTGTATTTGCACTGGTAACAAAGAGATTTGCAACATTCTTAAAATAAAATTAAATGATTAACTCCCCTTGGCTAATGCTCAAGGGGAGTTTTTGTGTGAAATATTCTAAGTTCATTTTGCTTAGCTTAAGTCGGGCAACAAAGTAAAGCAACAGCCAAACTTTCCGTCCCAAAGTTAAAAGTTTGGTCAACCTTTTCAAAGGTTGTGGGTGTGGGCAATGCCCACAAATATTTTCGGTTATCTCAAATTTTTGACAGCCAAACGGCTGCCGTTTGGCAACTTGAACACAATGGCGAAAGCCAATGCGACAGCAACAGAGAAAAGATACTCCCTATAATTTGTGCCGTCATTGCTACGCAATGACGGCACATTATTTTATCTATTCCCCTTTTTAAGGCTATCGCCTGTTTTCAAAACATTGTCTTAGCACGCAAACAGCTTTGCTGTTTGCGCCCGATAATTTGATGTAAGGAAAACTTTTTATGGGCTCTGCCCAAACCCGCAAGCCTTTAAAAAGGCTTGACTTAAATTTTTTAATTATTTTACCAAACCATAATTACACCAACTTTTGATAAAGAGCCTTAATTATTAATCTTAGCGATGAAACACACAAAAAATACCCGACTATAGCTTTTGCTATAATCGGGTAAATTTTTTTATATAAGAATTACTCTTTGCTCTTAATGTACTCGTCAATAGCTGCTGCGGCTGTTTTGCCTGCACCCATTGCAAGAATTACTGTAGCAGCACCTGTTACAGCGTCACCGCCTGCATATACGCCCTCACGAGATGTAAGACCGTGCTCATCAGTGATAATGCCGCCCCACTTCTGTGTTTCAAGTCCCTTTGTTGTAGCCTTAATAAGTGGGTTTGGTGATGTGCCAATAGAAATTACAACTGCGTCAACATCAAGTACAAACTCGCTGTCAGGCTTAACAACAGGTCTTCTTCTTCCGCTTTCGTCAGGCTCGCCGAGTTCCATCTCAACGCACTTCATACCTGTAACAAACTCGTTTTCATCGCCGAGAATTTCAACAGGGTTGTTGAGGAGCTTAAAGATAATGCCCTCTTCCTTAGCGTGTTCAACTTCTTCTCTTCTTGCAGGAAGTTCCTCTTCACTTCTTCTGTAAACAATGTAAACTTCATCTGCACCAAGACGCTTAGCACAACGGGCTGCGTCCATAGCAACATTACCGCCGCCTACGATAGCAACCTTTTTAGCGTGCATAATAGGTGTAGCTGAGTCCTCTTTGTAGGACTTCATAAGGTTTGTTCTTGTGAGGAACTCGTTTGCTGAGTAAACACCGCAAAGGTTCTCACCGGGAATCTTCATAAATCTTGGAAGACCTGCGCCCGAACCGATAAATACGGCCTCAAAGCCCATATCGTCCATAAGCTCATCAATAGAGATAACTCTGCCGATAACCATATTTGTTTCAACCTTAACGCCGAGAGCCTTGAGTGTGTCTACCTCTTTCTGAACGATTGACTTCGGAAGTCTGAACTCAGGAATACCGTAAACAAGTACGCCGCCTGCAAGGTGGAGTGCCTCAAATACTGTTACATCGTAACCCATTTTTGCAAGGTCGCCTGCGCAGGTAAGACCAGAAGGGCCTGAACCTACCACTGCTACCTTATGACCGTTTGGCTCAGGCTTGTTTACAACAACATCTGTCTGAGCGTTGTGCCAGTCGGCAACAAATCTCTCAAGTCTGCCAATGCCGACAGGCTCTGTCTTAATACCTCTTACGCACTTAGACTCGCACTGAGTTTCCTGTGGACAAACACGACCGCATACAGCAGGAAGTGAGCTTGACTTTGAAATTACATCATAAGCACCTGCAAAGTTGCCCTGTGCAACTTCCTTGATAAAATCAGGAATTGAAATATGTACCGGACAGCCCGATACGCATGGCTTGTGCTTACAATTAAGGCAACGCTGTGCCTCTTCGATTGCAACTTCTTCTGTGTAACCTGTTGCTACCTCAAGGAAGTTTTTATTTCTTACATTAGGCTCCTGTGTAGGCATAGGAGCTTTTTTAGGTGACATATTAGGCATAATTACTCAACCTCCTTCTTAAACAGATTACATGCTTCGCTGTGAGCCTTGCGCTCAAAGTCCTTATACATAGCGCCACGCTTCATAGCCTCATCAAAGTCAACCTGGAAGCCGTCAAAATCAGGGCCGTCAACGCAAGCAAACTTTGTTTCGCCGCCAACTGTAAGACGACAGCCGCCGCACATACCTGTACCGTCAATCATAATCGGGTTCATAGAAACTGTGGTAGGAATGTTGTAAGGCTTAGTGGTCTTAACAACGAACTTCATCATAATAAGCGGGCCGATAGTAATTACGAGGTCGTAGTTCTCGCCTGCCTTGATCATCTCTTCGAGAGGAGCAGTAACAACGCCCTTTCTGCCGTAAGAGCCGTCATCTGTCATCATAACAAACTTATCTGAACAAGCCTTGAACTCATCTTCAAGAATAACAAGGTCTTTGTTTCTGAAACCTACAATAGAGTGAACCTCTACGCCAAGCTCGTGGAGCTTTTCAGCGATAGGAAGTGCAATTGCGCAGCCTACGCCGCCGCCTACAACGCAAACCTTTTTGTAGCCATCTGTATGAGTAGGAACACCGAGAGGGCCTACAAAATCGTGGAGGCAATCGCCCTCATTTAAGTGGTTGAGTTTTTCTGTTGTAGCACCCACAATCTGGAAAATAATGCGGACTGTACCCTTTTCTCTGTCATAACCTGCAACGGTAAGCGGAATACGCTCACCGTCCTCGTCAACTCTGAGGATAATAAACTGACCCGGCTGCGCTTTTTTAGCGATAAGCGGAGCGTCAATTTCCATAAGAGTTACGGTAGGGTTGAGTGCTTTCTTTTTAACTATCTTATACATCTCAAATCTATCCCTTCGCATAAATTTTTAAAATCAACACATAAAATCGCATCATATGCTTAAGTATAGTTTATCATAACATTGATAAAGTTTCAATACAAATTCGTCATTTTTCGTTGTGTTTTTTCAGCACTTTTTTCCAAAGTAATGCACATACAGCTGTATAAATTCATTTTATTTTGTAATAAATATATTTATCAATATATTTAACAGGAAAGGGAATTTATATGTTTACAAACAAAAAGAAAATCGCACTCATAGGTACGGGTATGGTGGGTATGAGCTTTGCTTATGCGGCACTAAATCAAAATCTTTGCGATGAGCTTGCGCTGATTGACATAAACGAGCAGAGAGCAAGAGGCGAGGCTATGGACTTAAACCACGGCATTGCCTTTTCGCCTGCAAGCACCAAAATTTACGCAGGCAGTTACAGCGATTGCAAAGACGCCGACATTGTGGTGATATGCGCAGGCGCAAACCAGCGACAGCCGTCACAAAGCAGGCTTGACCTTTTAAAAGGGAATTACGAAATATTCCAAAAAATTGTTCCGCAGGTAACCGAAAGCGGCTTTGACGGCATATTTATTGTCGCTACAAATCCAGTTGACATTATGACAAGAATCACCTGCGAGCTTTCGGGATTTAAAGCCGAAAAAGTAATCGGCACGGGTACAACCCTTGACACCGCAAGGCTTAGGTATCTTTTGGGCGAATACTTTGAAGTTGACCCACGCAACATACACGCCTATGTTATCGGCGAACACGGTGACAGTGAATTTGTACCTTGGTCGCAGGCGCTTATAGCGGTAAAGCCGATATGCGATGTACTCGCCGACAATCCGAAAAGCTATTTTATGGAGGACTTAGACAAAATCAGCCGAGAGGTGCGCACTGCCGCACATGAAATAATAGTGGCTAAAAAAGCGACCTACTACGGCATAGGAATGGCAATCGTTAGAGTTGCGAGAGCTGTACTCGAAAACGAAAATTCTGTGCTGACTGTGTCTGTACGATTGCGTGGCGAGTACGGCGGCAAAAAAGATGTATTCCTCGGCAATCCGGCAATAATCGGCAGTGAGGGTGCAAAGCGAATACTTGAGCTGAAATTAACCCCCTCGGAACAGAAATATCTTGAAAATTCCTATAACATTCTCAATGACAACTATAAAAGCGCTGTGCGTTGAGTTTTAATTAAAGTAATGTTTTTGATTTACGGTTTATAAGTATGTTTCCGTTATATACCTTTAGTTTTATATTAAAAAACTCCGAAAGAAAGCACCTTAAGGGGAAAGGATTTTCGAGTTCCTTTCCCTTTAAGTATCCCATTTTCTTACACGAGCAAAGTCAGCAACCTTGGACTTCCTGCTTTGTGGCTGATTCTATTGTAATAAACTTTACGATGCGCCTAAAAAAACGGCTTTAAATATTGAAAAGTATCGCTGTTATTGATATAATAAAGAATAAAGCTAATTTTTATAGAGAGAGGTTAAAACTATGCCTGAGCTTACAGTTCGTACAAGATATGCACCAAGTCCAACAGGATTTATGCATGTCGGCAACCTGCGTACCGCTCTTTACGAGTACCTTGTTGCAAAATCCCAAAACGGCAAATTTATTTTGAGAATTGAAGATACCGACCGTGAAAGACTTGTTGACGGTGCGGTTGATGTTATTTATAATACTTTAAAACTTGCAGGACTTCAACACGACGAAGGTCCTGACCTCGGCGGCGACTTTGGCCCTTATGTTCAGTCAGAGAGAAAGGATATGTATCTTCCTTACGCCGAACAGCTTATAAAAGAGGGCAAGGCTTACCGTTGCTTCTGCTCAAAAGAGCGCCTTGAAAAAATCCAGAACGAAACAGTCGGCGGCGGCTATGACAGACATTGCCGTGATCTTCCGCAGGAAGAAATCGACCGACTACTCGCCGAGGGCGTTCCGTATGTAATCCGTCAGAAAATGCCGATTGAGGGCAGTACATCGTTTACCGACGCTGTTTTCGGTGAAATCACTGTTGAAAATACAGAGTTGCAGGATCAAATTCTTATTAAAACAGACGGCTACCCGACATATAACTTTGCAAATGTTATCGACGACCACACAATGGGCATTACTCATGTTGTCCGTGGCTGTGAGTACCTTAGCTCAACACCTAAGTACAACCTCCTTTACGAGGCATTCGGTTGGGAAATTCCTACTTATATTCACCTCCCGCTCATTATGGGTAAGGACGCTGACGGCAATGTATCCAAACTTTCAAAGCGTCACGGTGCAACAGGCTTTTATGATTTGATTGACGAGGGTTACTTACCGGAAGCCATCATTAACTATATTGCACTTCTCGGTTGGTGCCCGAAAGACAATCAGGAAATTTTCACTCTTAAGGAGCTTGAAAAGGCATTTGACATAAGCGGCATCAGCAAGTCACCCGCTGTATTTGACTACGATAAACTCTCTTGGTTTAACGGCGAATACATCAAGGCTATGACCCCTGAAAAATTCACCGAGGTTGCAATGCCTTACTATAAAAAGGTATTCGGCGACAAACAGATGCCATACGAAAAGTTTGCGGCAATACTCCAAAAGCGTACAACTCAGCTTACACAAATTCCCGAAATGCTCGATTTCTTTGCGGAATTGCCAAGCTACACAAAGGAGCTTTTCGTAAATAAAAAGAGCAAGACAAATCTTGAAAATTCACCCGTAGTTTTGAAAGAGGCTTATGACAGATTAAAGGCTCTGCCTGAATGGAACGAAACTTCAATTCACGATTGCCTTATTAATATGGCTGTCGAAAAAGAGCTTAAAAACGGCACGGTAATGTGGCCTGTAAGAATTGCCGCCGCAGGCAAAACCGTTACACCGGGCGGTGCTGTTGAAATTCTTGACATTCTCGGCAGAGATGAGTCACTTGCAAGACTTGAAAAAGGTATGGCAATACTTGCAGAATAAAACGACTTTTGCTTAAGATTAATTAAAAATCTTGCAAAATTGAGTAATACAGAGGGATATTATATGGCAGAAGATATTAAGAATACCGAAGCTACCGAAGTTCCGAACGGTAACTTTATTCATACATTTATTGAAGAGGATATTGCCGAGGGCGGCAGATTTGAGGGCAAAAAGGTACACACCCGTTTTCCTCCCGAGCCAAACGGCTACCTCCACATAGGCCACGCAAAGGCTATTTGCATTGACTTTGGCACAGCCGAGAAATTCGGCGGCATCTGCAATCTTCGTATGGACGACACAAACCCTACAAAGGAAGATGTAGAGTATGTAGACGCTATCAAAGAGGACATCAAGTGGCTCGGCTTTGACTGGGAAGACCGTTTCTACTTTGCATCGGAATACTTTGACCAAATGTACGATTACGCTGTCGAACTTATTAAAAAGGGACTTGCATATGTATGCGAACTCACACCCGAACAGATGAGAGAAAACAGAGGCGATACACAAACACCGGCAAAGAGCCCGTATCGTGACAGACCGATTGAAGAAAGCCTTGACCTTTTTGCAAGAATGAAAGCAGGCGAATTTGAGGACGGCAAAATGACACTCCGTGCAAAAATCGACCTTGCATCGGGCAACTTCAATATGCGTGACCCTGTTATTTACAGAATTAACCGTCTAACTCACCACCGTACAGGCGACAAGTGGTGCATTTACCCTATGTACGATTTTGCGCACCCGATTGAAGATGCTATCGAGGGTATCACTCACAGCCTTTGCTCACTTGAGTTTGAAGCTCACCGTCCGCTTTACGATTGGGTTATCAATAATATTTCTGTTCCTAACAAGCCTCGTCAGATTGAGTTTGCCCGTCTTGGCATTAACAACACAGTTATGTCAAAGCGTAAACTCCGTGAACTTGTTGAAAAGAATTATGTAAGCGGTTGGGATGACCCAAGAATGCCTACGCTCTGCGGACTTAGAAGAAGAGGTTATACCCCTAAGTCTATCCGTTCGTTTACGGAGCAGATCGGCGTATCAAAGGTAAATTCTATCGTTGAGTACAGTTTTCTTGAGCATTGCCTGCGTGACGATTTAAATGAGAACGCAAAGCGTGCAATGTGCGTACTCCACCCTATAAAGCTCGTTATCACAAACTATCCCGAGGGTAAGGTTGAGGAGTTTGAGGTTGAAAACAACCCGAACCGACCGGAGGACGGTACAAGAACGGTTACTTTCTCAAGAGAATGTTTTATTGAGGCAGACGACTTTATGGAAGAGCCGATTAAAAAGTACCAGCGCCTTTATCCGGGCAATGAAGTAAGACTTAAGTCAACTTACATTGTAAAATGCACAGGCTGCAAAAAGGACGAGGACGGCAATGTGGTAGAGGTTTATGCCGAGTATGACCCCGAAACCAGAGGCGGCAACACACCTGACGGCAGAAAAGTAAGAGGTACAATCCATTGGGTTGACGCAAACAACTGCGCAGATGCAGAGGTAAGACTTTACGATAACCTCTTTACAGTACCCGATCCCGATACAGGCGACAGAAACTTCCTTGACTACCTCAATCCAAATTCACTTGAGGTTTTTACAGGCTGTAAGGCAGAGAAAAATCTCGAAACCGCTGTTGCTCCACAGAGTTTTCAGTTTATGAGAATAGGCTACTTCTGCGTTGATAATAAGGATTCGTCACCTGAGCACCTTGTCTTTAACCGCAGTGTGTCACTTAAAGACGGATTTAAAAAATAATTTTAAATTTAGTGTAAAATAATATTCGCCCGATTACGGCTTGTTGCCATAATCGGGCGATTTTTTGTGTAGTTGGGGGTAAATATTTTAACGCACTTTCGTTCGGGCAACAAAGTAAGATAAACGCTAAACTTTCCGTCCCGAAGTTAAAAGCTTGGTCAACCTTTTCAAAGGTTGTGGGTTTGGGCAGTTTTATATAATTTAAAATTATGTATTATTCTGATAAACTTAACTGCAAAGCCGTAACATCTCTTAAATCTATAATTCCGTCATTTGTAATGTCGGCAATGTTAAGGTCGCTGTCTGTAATGATAGGTGTATCGTCAGCTTTTGTATGGCCTGCAAGGTGTTTTTGCAGCTCTGTTACATCATTTACATCTATCTTGCCGTCATTATTAATATCTCCAACCAATCTTTCTTCATCAATCAGCAAATATTTAATTCCGTTTTCTTCCGCATAGTGTTGAGCATATGAATTTTCGTAGCACTTAATAGTTAATTTTTCGCAAAACTCAAATGCGTCTGCGCCAATATATCCGACGCTTTTCGGAATATTGACGGATTTAAGATTTTCGCAGTTTAAAAAAGCCGCTGCGCCAATTAATTGAACATCACCGTTGATAGTCACCTTTTCAAGCGAAGTGCAGTTCAGAAAAGCACTGTCACTAATGCTCTGGTTTACACTCTCGGGAATTACAATACTTTTAAGACTTGTGCAGTGAGCAAAGGCTGATACACCGATGTTTACTACCTCAGAAAGTTCAACGCTCTCAAGGCTTTCACAGCCGAGGAATGTTTCATCACAAAGGGTATAAAGGCTCTTTGGCAGACTTATTTTTTTAAGATTTATACAATTCTCAAATGCCATATCGCCGATATACTCAACGCTGTCGGGAAGATTAATACTTGTAAGCACTTCATCGCCATAAAACAAACCGTCAACAATAATTGTTGTGCCGTCCTTTACAGTTTCGGCTGCGGCAAAGTCGCCCTTGTAAGCACAAGCGGCTGTACCATGATATACAATGCCGTCAGACTGGCTGTTGTACCAAGCGGTGTTACAAAAGGCAGACGGAGCAGTCCACACCATGCTCTCGTTGTAGTTAATGTTGGCAAGACTTGAACAATCATAAAACGCCATAGCCTGCACAGAACAACGATTAGGGATAGTAATTTCCTTTAAATTCGAACAGCTTTCAAAAGCCGACACACCGATACTTGTAAGGCTGTCGGGCAAATTGATTTTTTTAACATATTCGTTATAAGAAAGGAAATCGTCATTAATTGCGTATGTATTATCTTTAAATGTCAATGTGCTGTCTGTAAAATCACCGATTATCTTGTATGCAAAGTCGCCTGCATAAAGCACACCGTCAGGAGCACTCTGCTCCCAAAGAGTGTATTCAAAGGCAGTTTGCGGAATTGAGTATATAGAGTCGGGAAATTTTATATTAATAAGGCTTTGACATACGGAAAACGCATTTTCGCCTATAAGCGAGCAGTTCGTAAGGTCAATATCATCGAGATTTGCGCAATACACAAAGGCGCCTGCGCCAATCTGACTTACATTTTCAAGATTTATACTGTAAAGTGAGTCGCACTCATAAAAAGCACAATCGCCGATTGTTTCTGTATTTTCGGAAAGCGTTACTGAATTTAGGTTTGAACAGCCTTCAAATGCGCTTTCACCGACATAAGTAACCGACTCCGAGAGTTTTATATCTGTAAGCTGAGTACAGCCGCTGAATGTGTAATCATCAATTTCCTCTAATTTGGCAGGAATATTTACCGTTGTTAATTTTGAACATCCGTAAAATGCAGAAGGTCCGATTTTGGTTACGCCGTCGGGCAGAGTAACCTTTTTGAGGTCAACAGAATCTTCAAAAGCACTTGAGCCGATGCTCTCGACTGACTCCGGCACAACAACACTGTTTAATTTTGCTTTTTTAGATAAAGCATAGTCGCCAATGCGTACGATTTTGCGGCCGTCTATCGTCTGCGGAATTACAAGTGCGTTTGCCGAGCCTGTGTAATCCACAATGGTAGCGACATTGTCCTCTACGGTATAAACAAAGTCACCGCTTGTTATTTTTGTGACAGTGCCAATGCTTTCTTGAGCGCCTGCTGTCAGCGATACTGCGCCGAGTGAGCCTAAGGTAAGCATTGCCGACATAAAGACGGACATTATTTTTAATGATTTTTTCATAACCTGCCCACCTTTATTGATTTATATATTTCCACAGCTTGTCTGCCGAGGTTTTCTGATTGCCGATAAAGTCAAGGTCTGTACCTTGCAACTTATTCATACTGTCGCCGAATACAAGTCCCGTGCCAAAATCGCCGTTGTCGTTTCTGCCGCTGTAAAGCACAATGTAGTTATCGTTTGTGTAGATAAATGCCGAACGGTACAAACCGCCGCCGTCCCAATTTGACGGATCGGACGATGGTTTGAGCACAACCTGCGCTTCGCTCCAATCAAAGCCGTTTGACGATGTTGAGTGGTAAAGGCTCATATGCCTGCGGTCTGATTTATCTTGGGTCGAGCAAGCAAGGAGTTCGTATTTTCCGTTAATTTTTTCAACATCTATATGCCAGGTGTATGTAGTTGACGGGTAGCTTAGGCTTGTAACCACACTGTCCGACCAAACACCTCCCTTATACTCCTTGTACCAAACCTTGTAGCCGTTTACATACCACAGCTTGTAAGTCCCGTTTTCATATACGATTGCAGGGCTCACCATATCGTACTTTTTGCGGTTGTCGGTTTCAAAAACCGGTGTACGGCCGCTCCATTTATTGCCGTCATATGAGTAACGCATATAAAGCGCCATATAGTTTGCCTCGTAGTCTGTATATCTCCAAAAAAGTTCCAAACGGTTTTTGTCGGGATTATACACAAGCTCGGAGTCGGAATTAAACCTTACCCCTGCCTTGTAATCATCTCGAATACCCTCGCAAAACTTAATTTCCGAGTAATTTATAAGGTCATTTGAGCCGACAACAGTCGGATTTTCGTACTTATCGTTTCCGTTTGGATACGGCGTGTACGAAATCCAATAGCGGTATCCGTTCCAGCTTTTGCCCACATCCGCAACCTTTGGGTGGTAGGCATTGTTTGGATACTTGCTGTCTGCTCCGCTGTATACGCTCTTAAAATTCAGCTTGCTTTTTGAATTTGACTGAAGTTTAAAATCAGGTTTTACATAAAAACTGCCGTTTATAATATTCTGCGCATAGGTAGCATCGTTTACATTTATAGTGCCCGATTTATCAAAATCGGCTTTGCTGTCGAGCGTATCTCCGTTTGCTATTCCCTCTTGCAGGTAGGTGACATCCTGTACATCAAAAATGCCGTCACCATTCAGGTCATATTTATTAATATCCCTTGCCGATGCGGTGACTGCGACAGATGAAATTGCCGCAACCGCAAGAGCGGCGGATATAATTTTCTTGAAAATGTTTTTCATTTGATTGCCTCCCTGTAATAAAAATACAAGAACATTATCCCACTTTTAACAAATTATGTCAACAGCAAACGGAATTATTTATTAAACATTTGCAAAAAAATAACAGCTCTGCATTAGCAGAGCCGAAAGTTTGATTTTTGCTTTTTGGTCCGACCGATATTTTAAAATTAAATTATTTCTCTCAGCTTTTCCGTCATATCGGCAACGGTATCCATAATTTTTTCGGTTGGCTTTTCTTTTAAAAGTTTGTCGAGGTTTTCCTCAAAATCTTTCGGTAAAATCTCGCAACGCTCCTTGCAAATTTGCACAAGTCGCTTTTCGCCGGGGTGAGTAAGGCGATTTACTGCAAAAATAACATCAAAATAGCTTGCAACAAAAGCGGCTGTTCTGTGATTTACACTTACAAAATCGTTTCGATCAAGCGCCTTTTTTATCTGCTTGTCAAATGACGGCAAAATACCCGAAAGCATCTTCATATTTAAATCTATAATATTTTGACGGAGTTCTTCGGGATACGGTACGGTAAACTTCTTTTTCAGTTCTGCATATTTACCGCTTGGGTCATAAACAATTTGCGAGGTAACAATATTGTGCCAAAAGCAAGTAGTATAGCCATGGTTTGCCTTATGTTCAAAAACAATTTGGCTTATAAATTTGTCGAATATATCCATTGGACGGTATATAATGTCCATCGGAACACCGTCTTTGAGTATAATATTATCTTCAAACTCCCAATAATGATTGCCGATTTCCATTTGTGAACAGTAAGGCGCAAGGATATTTTCTCTTACACCGTTGTCGATGTTATCTGTAACATACACATAAACATCATAATCTGATTTTTCGTCAAAAACACCGTTTGCACGGGAACCGCCGAGAGCAATAGCCTCTACCTGCGGCAATGCGGAAAGTTTTTCAAAAATTTCGTTTACCATAATTCACCAACTTTGTTAATGATTAAAAAATTATATATCTAAAGTTATAAAAGCGGCAAAGTTTTGCTTTTGCCGCCCATAAATTACATAATAGACTTAATAAGTCCGCCTTTTTTAATAATGTTCTGAATAAACTCCGGGAAAGGCTCTGCCTGATAAGTCTTGCCTGTTGTTTCGTCTGTGATAACACCTGTATCAAAGTTTACAGAAACAACATCACCCTCCTTGATTTCCCTTGCTGCCTCGTCACATTCAAGAATCGGAAGACCGATATTGATTGAGTTGCGGTAGAAAATTCTTGCAAAGGTCGAAGCAATTACGCAGGAAATACCGCTTGCCTTAATTGCAATCGGTGCGTGTTCTCTTGAAGAACCGCAGCCGAAGTTCTTTTCGGCAACCATAATGTCGCCCTCGTGAACCTTATTTACAAATTCTGCGTCAATATCCTCCATACAGTGAGCGGCAAGCTCTTTGTGAGATGCTGTGTTGAGGTAACGAGCAGGAATAATTACATCTGTATCTACATTGTCGCCAAACTTGTGGACTGTACCCTTAGCGTTCATAATCAGTACCTACCTTTCAAAAAATCAAAGCTTTGCAGGGTCTGTAATGTAACCCTTAACAGCACTTGCGGCAGCTACTGCCGGGCTTGCGAGGTAAACCTCACTGTCAACATGACCCATTCTGCCTACAAAGTTACGGTTTGTGGTTGAAATAGCTTTTTCGCCTGCGGCAAGAATACCCATATGTCCGCCAAGACAAGGGCCGCAAGTCGGAGTAGAAACTACTGCGCCTGCCTCAATAAATATATCAAAAAGTCCCTCGTGCATAGCCTGTAACCAGATTGCCTGTGTACCCGGGAAAATAATACATCTTACATTCTTTGCTATCTTTCTGCCCTTGAATACCTCTGCGGCAGCTCTGAGGTCGGTAATTCTGCCGTTTGTGCAAGAACCGATAACGCACTGGTCGATTTTAACCTCTGTTTCGCCGATTTCATCAACTGTTCTTGTATTTTCAGGAAGATGTGGGAAAGCAACTGTCGGGCGGATTTCGCTCAGGTCGATTGTGTATTCCTCATCATATACAGCGTCATCGTCAGCTGTGTACTCAACAGGTGTACCCTGATATCTGCCGTTGCAGTATTCACGGGTTACATCGTCAACAGGGAAAATACCGTTTTTAGCGCCTGCCTCAATAGCCATATTTGCAATGCAAAGTCTGTCATCAATGTTGAGGTACTGAACACCCTCGCCTGTAAATTCCATTGATTTGTAAA
This sequence comes from Eubacterium sp. OM08-24, assembly GCF_003438075.1. Classification (GTDB taxonomy): domain Bacteria; phylum Bacillota; class Clostridia; order Oscillospirales; family Acutalibacteraceae; genus Ruminococcoides. The sequence goes on from NZ_QSTA01000002.1 coordinate 307,138, forward strand.
GCGCACCGTCAACACCTATCATACCGATAATGTGGAGGATAACATCTTTACCGCTTACAAAACCCTGTGGCTTGCCGACAAGATTAAATTTAATAGCGGCAGGAACTTTGAACCATGCCTTACCGCTGATCATTCCTGCGGCCATATCTGTTGAGCCGACACCTGTCGAAAATGCACCGAGTGCACCGTATGTACAGGTGTGAGAGTCTGCACCGATGCACAAACAGCCCGGACCAACGAGTCCCTGCTCAGGCAAAAGTGCGTGCTCAATGCCCATCTGTCCTACATCTCTGTAATTTTTAATATCGTATTTGTCGGCAAAAGTTCTTACCTGCTTAACCTGAGTAGCCGCTTTAATATCCTTGTTAGGAGTAAAGTGGTCCATAATCATAGCAATTTTAGTGTTATCAAATACTGCTGTTGCACCGTTCTGTTCAAAAACATTGATAGCAACAGGTGATGTTACATCGTTACCGAGTACCATATCGAGCTTAGCCTCGATAAGCTGACCTGCCTTAACCTCTGAAAGACCTGCGTGAGCCGCAAGAATTTTCTGTGACATAGTCATACCCATAAATATCACTCCTTATATTTTTTCTAATATCATTATTACATACTGCTTGCAAAAAGATTGTAAAGTATGCTACAATTAAAATAAAATAAGAACTTTGTCGCTAAAATATGGTTTATCACTCAATTTTAGCCAAATAATTTTAAAATTCAGGTCAAGCCTTTAAAAAGGTTGACCAAACTTTTAATAATTGCTTAATTGCTCGGCAAAAGTTTTATAAACCGCATTTACCAATCGACAACCGAGGTGAAACTATGGAAAAAAATCTTAACACTCCTCCCACGCAACTTTACAACATACACAACGATATGAAAACTCTGTTTGACAGTTTGCCGTACACAAAATCTTTTGCAAAAGGCGAAATAATCTATCACCAAGGCGACATTGCAGACAGCTTTTACTATATAAAGAAAGGCAAAGCAACCGTATTTATGATTTCTCCCGACGGAATGGAAAAAACTCTCAACACCGCCGCAAAAGGGGAATTGATTGGCGAGGGCGCTTTTTTTGACCACAAGCCGAGGGTAAGCTCCGCAAAAGCCGTAACTGCAAGCGAGCTGACAATTATTGATAAAAAAATTCTCCTCGACCTTATTCAAAAAAATCCTCCGATTGCATTTGAACTGCTCGAAATTCTCGCCACAAGAATAAGACTGCTTACCACCCAGCTTGACTCAATGACATTTATGCAGGCGGACGCACGAATTGCCAAGCTTTTGCTTGACGATATGGTTGACGGCAAAGTATCGCTCACGCACGAAGAAATTGCGCTTACGGTCGGTGTGTCACGAATTACGGTAACAAAAACACTAAGCAGATTATCGTCGCAAGGCATACTTGCCACCCATTACAGGGGTATTAAAATCCTTGATAAATCGGCTCTTGAAAAAATCTGCGGGGAAAAATAATTTTCACCCTAAAAGACTTGACCTAAATTTTTGGTTCTTTAACAAAAGTTGGGGCAAATTACGGTTTACAAGATTATCGGTCGGGCAACAAAGTAAGACAGATGCCAAACTTTCCGTCCCGAATATAAAAGTTTGGTCAACCTTTTGTTGGTTCTGTGCAAATCTGTAATCCTTTAAAAAGGTTGAGCTATTTTGGGGCTGAAACTCTACGGTTTGAACATAACGGCGAGAGCCTAAAAATGCGACAGCAACGAAAGGAAAAGCCACGCTACTAAAACTACTAATTTGCCGCTTTTTAAGGGCAAATTAGGCACACACGCAAACTTTTGTGCCCTTTAAAATATTTTTTCTCTACTGATACTCAAGTGTAACTTTCTTGCTCTCTGCCACTCATTAGTCTTAACATTTGTTTTCTGCTAAAGTCTTGAGTAATCTAAAGTTTAGTTATTCTATAATATAATTTCAACCGTTTGTTTTAATTTAAAATAAGTGCATTTTTACCGTTTTATGGGCTCTGCCCAAACCCGCAACCCTTTAAAAAGGGTTGACCTAAATTTTAGATTTTTTGCTGTAATAAACCCGACCAAAGCAAAAGTTTGGTCGGGCATTTTAATATTATACAAATTTATTAAGCTCTGCGTTGTAAGCGTAATCTATGGCGGCGAGTTTTTTTATTATTTCGTCCTTGCTTATATCTGCATCCTCGCAAAGTGCGTCAAGCGAGGGGTAAAAATCTCTAAGCTTTGTATTTACATAGCTTAATAAAATCATTGGGTCTGTCGGTAAATTTAATTCTGCCATAATGTCCTCCTGTTACTGATTGTTTTTATTGTGATTATAAATTTCCTTGAAAAACGAGCATAACCAATAGTACAGCGGAATAGAAAGAAACACTACCCAGCCGACTGTCCAACCGCCGAGCACATTGAAGTAACCCATGAGAATGTATGCCATTGCAACGAGTACGGGATAAGCAAAATGCTCTGCCTTGCGCTTATAGATTGCGTCTACAAGCGAATAGTAAAGCGGAATTGTGAGCAGCACTATCCAGCTTAAAGCCCAGCCAAAACACACTCCGCTGAATCCCCACCACAAAAATGCCACAAGTGCTATTGCAAAAAACGGAAAGCTGTTCCAGAATTTTCGGCTCTTGCCCCTGCTGAACATATTGTCCGACATTTCGGCATCGTACATTACATCGCCGTCTTTGGTGGTGTAAACCCTCTGCCTGCCGTTTTCGTCAACAAAAATTCCGTTTTTGTCAATATCAACCTTAGTACCGGCTTTATCATGCACATGGATTCCGTCTGCAAAGCTGATGTGTACCTTGTCGCCGTTTTTATCGTCTATGTGTATTCCGTTTTTAAAGGATACTTTGTCTGTTTTTACATACTCTGTACCCTCATCGCCCGTCGGCACTTGCTCGCTGTCTGCGTTTTCTTCCTGTTCGGGTTCTTTTTCAGGCTCTGCTTTTGCAGACTCGGCTGACTCTCCCTTTAAAAGTTCGTCAAGCGAAACGCCGTAAATCTCGGCAAGCAATATAAGGTTATCTGTATCGGGAGATGCCTCTGCTCTCTCCCATTTAGACACTGCCTGTCGGCTTACTCCTATCTTATTGGCAAGCTCCTCTTGGCTGAGGTTATGTTTTTTTCTGTATTGTAAAAGTCTGTTTGCTGTTTCTATGTTCATATTAAGTCCTCCTTCGAGAGCTTTACAACGATCGTTTTCCCTCTCACTTTACCCAAATTATACACCGCAACCATTGTTTTTTGCAATACATTTTAGTTTTCATTTGCGCAACCGCCGGTTGCATAAGTGATTTTATGTGTAATATTGCATTTGTATTATATATATTTGCGGATATATACATAAAAATCAGGTAAACAAACCTTAGACATAAATATGGTTATATTATAAATGTTGGAGTAACATTAATAGATAATGGTTTATCGCACAAAGTTTATTTTCATAAACTTAAAATTTAGGTCAACCCTTTTTAAAGGGTTGCGGGTTTGGGCAGAGCCCATAAAAGTTTTCTTTACATCAAATTATTGGGCGCAAACAGCTTTGCTGTTTGCGTGCTAAAACTAAATTTGTAAAAACAGGCGACAGCCTTTTAAAAAGAAATAATCAACAGATAAGCCGTCATCGCTATGCGTTGACGGCTTTAATTTTAAGAATATCTTTTCTTTGTTGCTATCGCAAATTTAGCGGCTCTTGCCGTTTGACTATTAAAAATTGCGATAGTTTAAAGCATTTGTGGGCGTTGCCCACACCCACAACCTTTGAAAAGGTTGACCAAACTTTTGACTTCGGGACGGAAAGTTTAGATTTCACTTTATTTTTTTGCCCGACCGAAAATCTGCTAAACTATAATTTACCCAACTATTGACAAAAAACAGAAATGCTTTATCCGATTTAATTTTGTTATTTATAGGCGGCGTATAGAATTTATATAAGATTCCGTATAATCGGTTAATATATCAAGTGAATATTTTTTTGCAAAAAAAGCCTGCGTAAAATAGTATATGCTGTTAATCAACGTAATAACAGCAAATGCAAAAATTACAGTTCTTAACAGTGACGGTATATCAATATTTCCCTGATTATTCATAAGTATTAATCTAAACAGCACTACTCCGGGAACACCGAAAATATATTTCAAAGAGTTGAATTTGTTGTTTGTTTTATGACTGCATTTAGGTACAATCCATTTTGCCAGAATAAACAATTCTATCGGTATTATCAGAAAATACATACACATTTTCAAAATAATAAAAAAATTATTCTCTGCATATATGGCATTTCCGTCAAATTCCCAAAAAGATACAATTAAAAATAAAACAGAAATATATATATTCGTTATACCTCGCATCAATATGCAACTCCAAAGTTTATGAATTTTATATAACCAAAAAGATAAAAAAGATACCAATACAGCAGACAAAGTGAGTGCTAATGTATACGGAAGTTCATTTTTAGATATAAATCCGATACTGTCAAAACCATACGGAGAGCCGATTTCCACGCACACAATCGCTGAGTAGCTAACAAGGAATAAACCTAATACTCTCAAAATAAAATTTTTAGTATTAAAAAAAATATAATATTTATAAACAAAAGCAGTAATATTTTTTTCCATATTATCCCTCAGAATAAATTGCTTTCATTGCTTGTCTTAATAACTAAAATCCTTTAGGCGTTTCTTTAATAAAAGCAACGCCTAAAGGGAAGTCTTTAATTTTGTATTAAATTAACCAATATAAGTAAGTTCCTCTGTATTAAGCTCGCTTGTACGCATTGCAGGTTTGCAGAGTGGAATCTGCTTGCCTTTCTTAATAAAGAGAGGTACTTCGTTAAGTGCAACCTCAATGAAATGTACGCCCTTTTCCATAGGATTTGTTTCAACATTTTCACCGCTGAGCTTTACAAATGTCATATCCTCAGGGAGGTAAACATATCTGCCGCTTACATTCTGCTCGTAAACAGGGCAAATCATACACTCATCGCCGAGCATAACCTGAGTTTCGCACTCTCTTGCCATTTTATCTTCGGGGTAATCGAAAGCAAGCGGGCGGAAAATCATATCGTTGTTTTCGCTTGCCTTTTTAAATGTATTATAAAGGTAAGGGATAAGTCTGTAACGAACTGTAACAATATCTCTGAAATCTTCGGGATTTTCAAAGTTGTAGCACTCCTGAGCCTTTGTGCCGAGCGCCGAATGGTTACGCATAAGCGGAGTAAATACGCCGAGAGCAAGGAAACGGAGAACGAGGTCACGAGTTGCGTTTTCGTTAAAACCACCGAGGTCAGCGCCGCAGTAGAGGAAACCGCACATATTTGCCGATGGGAGCATCTTAAGATTTAAGAGAATGTGTGACCACCAAGAATGGTTGTCGCCAAACCAAATACCGCTTGAGCGGTGAGCGCCGACATATGATGATCTTGAGAACATAAGGATTTTGCTGTCGCCGAATTTCTTTGCAAAATGCTCGCCTGCGGCTCTTGTCATATTTGCGCCGTAAATATTGTGCACCTTATCATGGCAAATAGGCTTGCCGTCAATCATATGATAAATGCTTGAGTAGTCCTCCGGGCTGTTTGAAAGTCCGAGGAAAGTATCTTTAAGGTTAAAGAATTTTGAAAGGTCGAGGTTTTCGCCCTCAAGTGATTTTACTTTATTAAGCGCTTTTTCAAGTCCCTTTGTTGAGTAGAAAATAGCCGGCTCGTTCATATCGTTCCAGAAACCGTCAATGCCTGCGTCTGTAAGTCTGTCATACTTAGCGCCGAACCAGTCACGAACCTCTTTCTGCATAAAATCAGGGAAACCTACTATGCCCGGCCATACGCCGCCCTCAAAGATTGAGCCGTCCTCTGTTTTGCAGAAATAGCCGTTTTCTACGCCCTCTTCGTAAACATCATAGCCCTCTTCCTTTTTTACGCCTGCGTCAATAATAGGGATAAGGTGGATGCCCTGCGCTTTCTTTTCTTTCACATATTCGGCAAAGTTCGGGAATTTGTCATCATCTACTGTAAAGTCCTTGTAGTCTTTCATATAGTCAATGTCGAGATATACGCAGTCAAGCGGAATTTTTGCGTCATCATAGCCCTTGATTACGCCGTCAACCGCTGCCTTATTGGGATAGCTCCAACGGCTCTGCTGATAGCCGAATGCCCAGAATGGCGGAATGTAGCTCTGACCGATAGCGGCACGAAATTCCTTTACAATGTCAATCGGCTTGTTGCTCTCGCACTTGATAATATAAATGTCAAAATCTGTGCCGTATATGGTAATATCTGTACGGCTTGGTGAGGTGTATCCGATGTCCCAACGGATTTTTGCCGGAAAATCAATGAAAATGCCGACTGTTTTGCTGCCGCTGAGCATAAGGAAGTTGTGTGCGGCATACAGTGAGCTTTTTGTTTCGGTATGGAACGGATCGTCACTGCAAAAGCTCTCATATACCCAGCCACGCTTATTGATGCCCCTCGGTGCTTCGCCAAGTCCGAAAACTATGTCGCTGTCCTGCATATCAAAGCCGAATGTGAATTTGCCGTCAACGATTTTGTAATCAACGGGGAATTTATTTATGTCGATTCCCGCAAAATCTTTTACAACAGCGTCTGTACGAATGGGATTGCCGCTTGTGTACTTTGTAATCATAATATGTTGCTCCTTTTATAATGAATTTGTACCTCGGAATTACTGCCTGAGCCGAGGATTTATTACAATTTTCATTATAAAGCCTGCATTGTAAAAAATCAATCTAAATATTAAATATTCACTAAAATATTAAAGAAAAAACAAAAAAAGAGCCATACCGCTTGGTATAGCTCCTAAAAAATCAGTAATTTAATTTAGCGCTAGCGCTGAATTAGCAGAAGAATACATCCATTGAACCTTCTTCGCCGTCGGCAACAAAGTAAGCTTTGTTTTCGTCAGGCTTGAGGTAAATTGAAATTTCCTTTGCATCTTTACCGTATGTAGCTTTAACATTATTAATAATGTCTTCTGCCGAGTTCTGCTTGTTGTTAAACTCAACAACAAAGTTTACCTTTGTTTCAGCCTTAACTTCTGCAGGAGCTTCAGCCTTTGTCTTAGCAGCCTTTGCTGCGGCAGCTACGGCAGCCGGTTTCTTTGGAGCAACCTTTTTAGGTGCGGTTTTCTTTACAGGAGCTTCCTTTACGGGAGCAGTTTCTTTTACAGCAGTTGCAGTAGCCTTTGTTTCTACCTTAGCATCCTTGGCAGCTGCCGGTTTTGTAGCAGTTCTTCTTGTTGCCATTGTAAAATCCCTCTTTCTTAAAATATAAATAAATACATAAAATCACTGTGAAATAACAATAAAAACAACTATTTTTATTTATATATATTATATAATTCAAAGTACAAAAAGTCAATAAAAGCAAATAATTTCAGCGGATAATACATATTTGTAAAATTATTTGCTTTTCATTGGTTAGTTTGCACTATATGCTCGACATAATTTTGTACAAAATGATATTTTTCTATGTTATATATTTTTTATATCCCTCCAAAATTTAGCCGTATTGCAGCCTAAGCATTGAAAAAACGGGTTAATATGCTATACTTAAATGTGGTTAATTTTTAGGGGGAAAAGGTTATGTTAGAAAACTTCATAGTAGTTACACAGCAGGTGCTTGTGCTGTTTATTTTGATTTCGTTGGGCTTTGTTTGCGGTAAGAAAAAAGTCATTACCGATGTTTCGGCAAAGCACATAAACAACCTTGTTTTGTACTTTGTTACACCGTGCGTTATGGTATCTGCTTTCCAGCGTGATTTTACACCCGAACTTTTGGGCGGACTCGGAATTATGGTGATTTGCGCAACAGCCGTTATGGCTGCTACCATACTTTTGGTAAGCTTTGTTTTTAAGGGTAAGGACAGCAAAAAAAGAGTGTTGAGATTTGCAACCGTTTTTTCAAACTGTGCGTTTATGTCGTTCCCGTTGCAGGAGGCTGTGCTCGGTGATGACGGTTTGTTTTACGGCGCAGTGTTTGTAGCTGTATTCAACATTCTTGTATGGACATACGGACTTGTGTGTATGAGCGGCGATATAAAAGAAATTTCTGCCAAAAAGCTGATTACAAACCCCGGCATTATAGGTGTTGTAATTGCAATTATAGTATTTGTGCTCAACATAAAGCTGCCGTATATGGTAGGTCAGCCTGTTGAATATATGGCGGCCTTAAATACACCGTTGCCGATGATGATTATAGGTTACTACCTCTCCGAGGCAGACCTTAAAAAAGCATTTTCAAATGTATCGGTTTACATAGCAATGGGCCTGCGACTTATTTTTGTGCCTGTTATAACAGCTATTGTGCTTTATTTGTGCCACATAGAGTCAACACTTACGGTTGCTTGCGTTATTGCGTCTGCCGCACCGACAGCGGCAACAACCACAATGTTTGCCGTAAAATATAATAAAGACACTGAGTTGTCGGTAAGTATTGTAGCGGTTACAACGGTATTCTCTGTAATAACAATGCCGCTTGTAATTGCGTTCGCTCAAACGCTGACAGCTTAAACGGGGGAAATTATGTCAAAATCATCGGGACAGAAGCTTAAACTTTTATATCTGCGTGATATTCTGCTTAAAAAAACAGACGAAAACCATGGTATGACTGCGTCAGAAATAATAGACGCACTCGGCGAACTGCATATAAGCTCAGAGAGGAAGAGTCTGTACGATGATATAAGTCTGCTGCAAATGTACGGACTTGACATTAAAAAGACAAAGTCAAACACAACAAAATACTCCGTATGCTCAAGAGATTTTGAGATTGCCGAGCTGAAACTGCTCGTTGATGCAATACAAAGCTCAAGATTTATTACTTCAAAAAAGAGTATGGAACTTATAGAAAAAATTGAGAACCTTGTAAGCGCTTATCAAGGCAGAGAGCTAAAGCGCAATGTGTTTATAACCAACAGGGTTAAGGGCATTAACGAAAAGATTTATTATGTGGTTGACGCTTTGAACAGCGCTATTTCAAATGATAAAAAAGTCAGCTTTAAATATATGAAATGGACTCTCGGTCAGGGGGCAAAAGCGGTAAAGGTGCCGAGGAGAAACGGCAAACTGTATGTTATTTCTCCGATATGGTTATGCTGGGACGATGAAAACTATTATCTCATAGGCTATGACAGCGAGGCAGACAAAATCAAGCATTATCGTGTGGACAAGATAGAAGATGTAAAAATTCTTGACGAAAGCAGAGAGCAAACCGATGAGATTAAGAGCTTTGACGGCGCTGAGTACACAAAAAAGATTTTTTCAATGTACGGCGGCGAAGAGGTTGAGGTTACTATGCTCGTGGACAACGAGCTTGTGGGAGTAATTGCCGACCGGTTTGGTGAAAATGTGTTCATTGTAAAAGAAAATGACCGCCAATTTAAGTTTACAGCAAGAATTTCTATAAGCAGTCAGTTCTTTGCATGGGTTTTCGGACTTAAAGGCGGTGTTAAAATCTTGTCACCAAAGAAGGTTGCTGACGAATTTAAGGCACAGCTGAAAGCCGTAAATGATAATTATTATATACAAAATAATGACATTTAACAATGTGCGATTTTTAATCATAAGACTTACAAAATTGTATATATGGCAGTAATCTTTGGTTTTCCGAAAATTACTGCCATTTTTTCTTATAACAATAATGATAAGCGCAAAACAATTCGCTTTATTATAGTAACATTTTATCAATATAAAGCCATAAAGTTAAAACGATTAGGATTTGCACAACAAAAGACAACAAAAAAGTAAAATATATCCCGTGAAGATAATAAGCAATAAAATTTTGTCATAATTCATACTTTGCCGTATTGACAATCATACCTTTTTGTATTATGATATTATACAACAAAATAATATTATAAAAAGGGGTAATATTAGTGGCAATCAGATTTTTGAACTCTGTAACCTCTACAAGCTCAAGCTTTCGTGTATCATGTGGCGAGCTTGTTGTAGATGATTTATGGAGCGTTCATCACGAAGTTGAAATCGGTATAGTAAGGAGCGGTTCTATTGTTATAGAAACCGCACTCGGAATCGAACAGCTTGATAAAGGCGACATTTTCTTTATTGCGCCAAACCAAAAGCACAAATTCGACCATAACAACGATGCGCACATTGAGATTATGCTTTTAAACCTTAATGACGGCGCAACACTTACTCAGCAGTTTATTCCGACTGCCGTTATAAAAAGCATAGTCGGCGGCAACTGCACAAAATTTTTCAAATTCAAGCCTAACGAAGAATTTTACAGACCTGTTCACGAGTGCTTTGAAACCGCATTCAGAGCCGAGGTAGACAAGCCGAGAGGATTTTATCTTCTTGCGACAGGCAAATTCTACGAGCTTTTCTATTATTTCTTTGAAACACAAAAGCTTGAGCTTTATGATATTGAAACTCAGGGCAAAAAAGACAGAGCATTGCGCAGAGTTACAGAGTACATCAATGAAAACTTCTGCAATCTGCTTACACTCGATATTATTGCCGAGCACACAAACCTGAGCAGATACTACATTTCTCATCTTTTCAAGGAGCTTTTGAACACTACATTCATTAACTATCTTAATGAACTCCGTCTTTCAAGAGCGGCACTTTTGCTTACAACAACCGACACACCTGTTATTGAAATTGCAGGCAAGTCAGGTTTTAACAATATTTCTAACTTTAACAGAGCATTTAAAATGTACTATGGCATTACACCGTCTAAGTACAGAAAATCAGAGCGCAGTAAGGCTGCGGTTTAAAATTTAATTAAAAATATAAGGCAGTCGGTTTTATTGGGGTTATAGAAAATCGACTGCCTTTTTATTCTGAATTTTTAATTATGGTACTTTTTTAATAGTTTGAGGTAAGCACAAAGTTATCAAGTCTTCCCCTCAAAGTGGAAGACTTTTTTGTTTTCTAAAATTTAAAGTTTAATGTTTGCTTTACTTTGTTGCCCGACTGAAAGTCGGTTAAACCGTAATTCACCCCAACTTTTGATAAAAGACGAAAAAACTTCCCTTTACAAGTCAAAAATACCGTATATGCCAAAAGCAGCCGCAAATGCGGCTGTTTTTGGATTTAGAAGTTTTGAAATTAACGTGAAAACGTGAATAGCTGATTTATTTAATCTCTGCGCCGGCAGTATCGCCAAAGAAGTTGAAACGGAAGAGCTTGCTCTCATCGTTTTTATTCTCGCAGATAATGCTTGCCTCTGCAATCTTACCGCCCTCAATGAGCTTTGTAAGACCGACAATCTGGCAGAGCTTACTTTTAAGATTTAATCTGTCGCCCTCGTTTGTAACAAGAAATACATTGCCCTCGCAAGTATCAAGAACAGCGAGAAATTCGGCTACATCAACATCATGTAAACTAAGAATAGGTGTCATAAAAATTTCCTCCAAAATGATAATATAAAATTGTTGTGCCATTTACCATTTGGCAAAATAATTATTTATGTTCGACCTGATTAAACCTTACTCGAGTAGTCTGACTGTATAATCAGTCGATAGTCAAGCGGACTATTTACTTGACAATTATTATTATAATCACAATTCCATAAAAGTCAACAATTTTTTAAATGAAAATTTGTGGTAAAGTCAAATTGAATGTGAACAGCTTACAAAGTAGTATATATAAATATATACATTATGCACAAAAATTATTTGATAAACAAATTTGTTGGCTTATTAAAATTATAATGCTGTTAGTGAAAATAACTACCAAAAGGGAAAGTTAAGCGTCAAAAAATCACTTTTTTTACAAAAATAAAATTATTATATATTGAGATTTTTGCGGTTATAGGTTATAATTAATGCAGTAATTTATAATTAGCGTATGCTTTTTTAGAATGAAATATCCGAAAATACAATAAAGGACGGTACTTTAAATGTTAGACAAGTTTTATAAGCAGTTTAAAAGCGGTACAGACATCAGAGGCGTGGCAAGCGAGGGCGTAGAGGGTCAGCCTGTAAACCTTACAGATGATGTTGTGGCAAGAATGGCTGACGGCTTTGTGCTTTGGCTTTCAAAAAAGGTAAGCAAAGCTCCCGAAACTCTCACAATTTCAATCGGTCGTGACAGCAGAATTTCAGGGCCGCATATTGTATCAATTTGCAGTGAGCGTTTTAAGCGCTGCGGCGCAACAGTGCTCGATTGCTCACTTGCGTCTACCCCGTCAATGTTTATGACAACCGTTGACCTCGGTTGTGACGGCGCATTACAGATTACGGCAAGTCACCACCCATTTAACAGAAACGGACTCAAATTCTTTACTCGTGAGGGCGGACTTGAGGGCAGTGACATTGAGCAAATTCTCGAATATGCACAAAACGGCGAATCACCCGAAGAAAAAACTTGCGGTGAGATCAGAAAAGTAGACTATATGACAGACTACGCAAAAGGACTTTGCGAAAAAATAAAAAAAGAGGTTAATGCCGAAGATTACGAGCATCCGCTCAAGGGATTTAAGATTGTAGTTGACGCAGGCAACGGCGCAGGCGGTTTTTATGCCGACAAGGTGCTTTCTGTACTCGGCGCTGACACAACAGGCAGTCGCTACCTTGACCCTGACGGAATGTTCCCTAACCATATTCCGAATCCTGAGGATGCAACAGCTATGGCATCAATTTGCGAGGCTGTAAAAGAGGCAAACGCTGACCTCGGCGTGATTTTTGACACTGATGTTGATCGTGGCGGTGCAGTTGACAGCAAGGGCAACGAAATCAACAGAAACCGACTTGTGGCGGTAGCGGCGGCTATCGCACTTGAGGGCAACGAGGGCGGCACTGTTGTTACTGATTCTATCACCTCATCGGGACTTAAAGAATTTATTGAAGATACACTTGGCGGTCAGCACTACCGCTACCGCAGAGGATACAAGAATGTTATTGACAAGGCGCTTGAGCTCAACGCACAAGGCATTAACTGTCCGCTTGCTATTGAAACCTCAGGTCATGCCGCAATGAAAGAAAACTATTTTCTTGATGACGGCGCATACCTTTGCACAAAGATAATTATTAAAGCGGCTCAAATGCGCAAAGAGGGCAAGGAGCTTGACGAGCTTACAGCGGAACTTAAAGAGCCTGTTGAGAGCAAGGAAGTCAGATTTAAAATTCTTGAGCCTGATTTTAAGGCTTGCGGCGAAAAAATCATTGGCGACCTCACTGCATACGCAATGGCGCATGACGGTTGGAATATAGCAAACGATAATCGTGAGGGCATAAGAGTATCTTTTGATAAGGATAACGGTGACGGTTGGTTCTTGTTAAGACTTTCTGTGCACGACCCGATTATGCCGCTGAATATTGAGAGTGATTCGGTAGGCGGCGTAGATATTATTTACAACAAACTTAATGAGTTTTTAAAGACTACAAGCGGTCTTGAGTTATAATTTAATATTATTGTAAATTCAGCAGTTTCAAAGACAATGCTTTGAAACTGCTTTTTCTTTTTTATTGTTTGGCTACTTGAACATAACGGTGAGAGATTTTAATAGGCTGTTCAAAATTTTTATTATATAATCCGAAAAAAGTCCTTGACATATAATACTGTGTGGTGTATAGTATTGTGCAAAGGGAGGTATAATATGGATGTTCAGCTGAAACGAGGACTTTTGGACATATGCGTGCTTGCCGCTATAAAAAACAAAGATTCTTACGGTTATCAGATTATAAAAGATATGAAACCGTATGTAGAAATATCCGAATCAACTTTGTATCCGATTTTAAGAAGATTGGAAACCGCTCAAATGCTTACCGTCAATAAGGTAGAGTATAACGGACGATTACGCAAGTATTATCATATTACACAACAGGGATTAAACAGAATAGAAGATTTTAAAAATGAGTGGCACGAGATAGTATCAATTTATCGGTTTATCATAAAGGAGGAAAATGATGATGAGTAAACAGGAATTTCTTAGGGCATTGTATAACGGTTTATCGGGATTGCCGAAAGAAGATATAGAAAATTCGGTTCAGTTTTACAGTGAAATGATTGACGACAGAATGGACGAGGGTATGACAGAAAATGAGGCTGTTGAAGATATAGGCTCGGTAAACGAAATTATACAGCAAATTTTATCGGAATCTTCATTGCCAAAATTGGTTAAAAGAACAGTCAGCAAAAAACACGATTGGAAGGTGTGGGAAATAGTATTGCTCGCAGTAGGATCTCCCATTTGGTTTCCTCTGCTTTTAACCGCAGTAGTTATTGTTCTGACTGTTTACATAGTTATATGGTCTGTGGTTTTGTCTTTTTATGCGGCTGATTTCAGTTTGGCGGTAAGCGGAATTTTTGCATTGGTAAGTACAGTGGCATATGCTTTTACCACAAATGCAAATATATTTGCAATGCTCGTGCTGCTTGGCGGAGCTTTTGTATGTGCGGGTTTGTCAATACTGTCGTTTTTCGGGATTAATCAAATTACAAAAGGAATGGTATTTGTCAGTAAAAAAATATGGATTTGGATAAAATCTCTGTTTATAAGAAAAGAGGAAGTACAATGAAAAAATCGAAAAAGATATTGATAACGGTAGCTGTAATTCTTATAGCGGTTGGAATGATTTGCGGATTTTGCGGTATATACAGTCTTGGATTTAATTTTAATGAAATCAGCACATCAGATTTTGTAACGCATACTTATACTGTTGACGATGATTTTACAAATATTATAATAGAGGACGCGGCAAGCAATATAAATTTTTATAAATCAAATGATGATAAATGCCGGGTATTGTGTGATGAACGGGAAAAAGTTACTCACACTGTTGTAAACGAAAACAATACATTAACAGTCCGTGTGAAAGATGAACGCAACTGGTTTGAGCGTATTAATATCGGATTTTTCATTGCGGATATGAGGGTTTCGGTTTATTTGCCGAAAAACAAATATGATTCTTTGAATGCAGCTTCAATGAGCGGAGATATTGATGTTGCAAACGAATTTACTTTTGATAATGCAAAGGTCGGCAGTATCAGCGGTGATGTAAGTGTAAAAGCCGATGTAAAACAAGAACTTAATATTTCATCAACAAGCGGAGATGTTTATGCGGAGAATTTAAATTTGGAAAAATTTAATGCCGAGTCTACAAGCGGAGATGTAATTATAAATAATATTTCGGCAACCGAGTGCATTAATGCAAGTTCTGTAAGCGGTGAGATTGACTTGTCAAATGTAAAAGGCAAAGAAATTTTTGCGAATACAATCAGCGGCGGAGTTATGCTTGCCGATACGGTTGCAAGCCAAAAGCTTAAAGCAAACAGCACAAGCGGAGAGATAGATTTGAAAAGATGTGACGCAAAAAATATTGTACTTGATACCGTAAGCGGCGAAATATCGGGAACATTGCTAAGTAATAAACAATTTATTACCAAAACAACCAGCGGCACGGTAAATGTACCGCAATGCGTTTCAAACGAAGAGTGCCGAATAACCACGGTAAGCGGAGATATTTATATCAAAATTGCAGATCAGTAAAAAACAACAGCTTGACTTTGGTCAAGCTGTCAGCCTTTTTAAAGGCTTGCGGGTATGGGCAGAGCCCATTTAAGTTTTCTCTGCATCAAATTATTGGGCGCAGACAGCTTTGCTGTTTGCGTGCTAAGACAATGTTTGAAAAACAAGCGGTAACTTTTTAGAAAAGAAATAATTAAACATAACGGTATAAACGCAAGCGTTTATACCGTAAATTGTTTTGCATTTCTATTTTTATGCTATCGCATTTCTTAAGGCTCTCGCTGTTGTGTTCAGTCGCCAAACGGCAAGCGTTTTGGCTAATAAAATTTGCGATAGCATAAAGTTTTTGTGGGCGTTGCCCACACCCACAACCTTTGAAAAGGTTGACCAAACTTTTAACTTCGGGACGGAGAGTTTCGCTTTTGTTTTACTTTGTTGCCCGACCGAAAGTCGGCTAAACCATAATTTATTAATGTTACCACGCATTTAGCATAAAATCCTTAAAAATAAATATCAAACCCACTTATCGTCTTTATTATCTTTATTTTCCTTATTTTCTGCGGTTAGTCGGTCGATTATTTCGTTAATATCCGTTGTTTCTTTTGCCGATTTTGTGTTGCCGGTCAGCGCTCTTACAAACGCTACCAATTCATCAAAGAAAATCAGAACTATAAGCGCTATGAATATCACAAGTCCCCACGGCGACAAAAACAGGTTATACAATGCGTCAAGGTGCGGTATTTTGCACACCATTATTGACACCACCCTGTCTGCCGTTATTTCTTTGTCAGCTATCTCGTTGGTTTGCAAATAATATGTGCCGTCCTCGGACAGATACGGCGCTTTTACCACCGTAATTGCCCTTATCGAAATTCAGTTACTTACAGCATTATAGCACGATTACTTTGCAAATAACAATGTCGGCACTTTATTTATGTTGCTGATTTTTGTTGCTTTTCATAGCCTTTTTAACAGCTATCATTTTGCCCTGAATATAGTAGTAATCGTCGCTGAAATCACTGCGGAATTTATTGTAATAGTTGTCAAACATATTGTGAATATGAAAAACCGCCGTATTCGGATTCATTACCGACACAAGGTTTCCTGCGGCTCTGGTAAAAAATTCGTGATGGTCTATCATTCTTATGTTATCGTCCCAGCCTATTTCCCTTACCTTTTCCGTTCTTGCAAGAAAAATATTCGGTACTTTTCCGTACACAATGTGATTTTCGTCAATTTTAGTGAGATGTGGCACTTTTAGCGGTTTGTAAGCATTTTTCATATCGAATTGATTATAATTCCTGGCGATTTTTTGTACAGGTGTGCATTTGCCTGCCGTAAGCGGCACAAATCCCACAAGGTCAATGTCGCTATGTGCCTCAAGAAAGCACAATTCCTCATATACATTTGAAAGCGGTGTTAAAAGCTCGTCATCGTCCATACGCATAAGATACTCGGTTTGTATCTCGGCAAGCGCAAGGTTAAGCCCTTTGCTCAGACCGCTGTTAAACGGCATATGAATGATTGTGGGCGGATTTTTCTTTGCGTTTATTTTTAGCGGAATTTTGCTGTCATCGGCAATCACCACCCTTGCGTTCGGGTAGTATTTTTGAATGTTTTTATACAGCATTTTCGCCTGTTTTTGCCGTTCAAATGACTTAAACATAAATGTCACTTTTTGCGCTACCTGTTGCGCCTGCTCGGCTGTCGGCTTTTTTATGCCCGATAATTTCCATTTTATATTCAGGCACAAAAACTGCGCCTTTGCAAACACATCAAACGCAACCCTTGCGAGCGGCGCAAAGGGACTTTTCGCTATTTTTTTTGCAGCTGCCATTGCTTTGCCCATTAAATCACATCTTTTTCTGTAAAATTGCAATACTCCCGATATAACCTATGTTAATGTCGGGAGTACCTTTTTATTTCTTTTCTCTGAATGCAAAAAATCTTTGTCCTATGTAGTTAAATGCCACAAACAGGCAAGAGCCGAGTATCATTGAGGCATAGCCTGCAAACTGCTCAACCGTAAGCGAGAACATTGTAAAATTATTCGCCGTACAAATCCACTTTATAAGCGGAATTGCTATGCAGTACGAAAGCGCATAGCACACTGCAATATTCAGCGCAAATCGCAAAATCGGTTTCCAGCCTTTTTCGGTATTTTTGAAAGTAAAGTACTTATTAAGGAAGTAGCTTACGACACTGCCGATAAAATATCCAAGCGCCGAGGCAAGCCACACGCCCCAATCGTATCTGTCCCACGCAAACAGCGCAAACAGCACAAACTGCAAGCCGTTGCCAACGAGGGTATTAATTACGCCGACCAAAATAAACTTCCAAAACTTTATATCAAAAAACTTTTTTATAAAATCGCCCATAATTATTCCTTTTTCTCGTTGTTTTCGTCCTCAAAATTAGAAAATTTTGTTATATAAATTGGTCTGTCTTTGGTTTCCATATAAATTCTGCCAATGTACTCGCCGAGAATACCAATCGACATCTCGGTAATTCCGCCCAAAAACAGCACTGCGCACAAGGTGGTTACATAACCCGGTGTGGTGATACCGAAAAACAGAGTTTGTATGAGCGTAATCATTATGTAGATAAGCGCAATAACAAAAATAATTGCTCCCATTATAGCTGTAAAGCGGAGCGGTGCAACCGAAAAGCAGGTGATACCATCTATCGCATAGCGGAAAAGGCTCGAAAATTTCCATGTGGTCTGACCGAGCTGGCGGTCAACCGTTTTGAACGAAATCCACTTTGTGTTAAAACCTACCCACGAAAAAATACCCTTTGAAAATCTCTGTACCTCGGCAAGCTCAAGAATCGAATCGACAACCTGTCTTTTCATCATTCTGAAATCCATTGCGCCGTACGGCATTTTGGTATCGGTGAGTTTGTTTGAAATTTTAAAAAACAATTTTGAAAAAATACCTCTGAATTTGCTTTCGCCCTCACGCTCGTTTCTCTTTGTAGCACAAACATCGTAGCCCTCGGTTTCAAGGGCATACACCATCTGCGGAAAAAGTGTGGGCGGATGCTGTAAATCGGCGTCCATTACCACCACATAGTCGGCGGTGGTGTGCTGAAGTCCTGCATACATAGCCGCCTCTTTGCCGAAATTCCTCGAAAAAGAAATGTACTTTACATTAGAAAACTGCTTTGCGAGTTTTTTCATTATAAGGTATGTTTTATCTTTACTGCCGTCATTCACAAGGATATAGCGGAACGCATATTCGGGCATTGACTCAATAACCTTGTTGGTTTCAAGCACAAAATGCTCAAGTCCCTCTTCCTCGTTGTAGCATGGCACTACTAAATCTATTGTTTTCATAATAAATCGCCTTTGCATAGTTAAATTTGTATAAACCTACAATTATTTTTATTATACCAAAAGCACACAAAAAAGTCTATATTTTTATAAATTATTTAAAATTTTGCAAAAGATACCCCCTCTCCACTCGGAGAGGGGGTTAGATTTACTGTGCTAAATATTGTGTATAAAAGTTAATTTCTGTAATATTTTCGACGTCAGCCTTATTCAGTCTGTAAATATTATTGCGACAACACTTTTCGCCATACTCCCAAAAAGTTTCGACCTCATAATCATATACTATCAGCTTGTTTCCGTCAAGCGCAAAGGAGTTTATTCCTGTATAATCATACCAATCCCTGACTGTGAGTATTACAAAAAGAGCGTTATCCTTGAAAAACTCGTCGTCAAATTCCGGCGACTCCGCTTTAAACAAATCGACAAACTGTTCCTTTGATGTTATGAGAGAAATTCCTTTAACTGAATTTCTCCTCATTTCATCAACAGTCATAATGTAATTCTCCGGTGTGTAGATTGTTTCATATTCAATAATATCGCCTTTAGAGTTACCGTTATAGTCATAGTCATAATAGCGCATAGGAATGTTTTTATATGAGCTGTCTGTTTTTTGATAGCAAGTATATTCCGTACCGGCAACCATTTTCTGCAATTCTGTAATGTCATTTACATTAAAAGCGCCGTCACCGTCAAAGTCGATATGCTCAAGAGCAGTGCCCGAAATTGTACCATTTCCGCCAAGCTGTAACTGTAATGCAGTAATGTCTGATACACTTGCTACACCGTCTGCGTTGTAATCGCCGATTTTTGTAAAAGTAAAGCTTTCATTATCCGCCGCAAATGCAGGTGTTACTGCCGTTGCTCCCATACAAAGTGCAAGCGCCGTTGATACTAATATTTTAGCTTTTTTCATAGTCCTGCCCTCAAATTTCATTTATTTGATAAAATTATACCATATGTAAGCAAATATGTATATATTTTAAAAAATTCTTTATATACAATTTCAACCCCTGTTTTTGTTGGTTTTAAACAAGCGCATTGGCAGTATTGACGATTTTTGAATTTCAATTCACTTTTTTAAAAATGTTATTTACCTTGACAAAATAAAGTGTTACAATATATAAGTTATAGTATATGCAAAAGCATAACTAATCGGTAATGCCCTGTCTTTAAAAGGGCAAACATAATTTTATGGAGGTTTAATTCTTATGCTTATGACAGCTTTACAAACAAAAGCTAAAAAGCTGCACGAAAAGCCTGCGGCTGAGCAAAAAGGATTTCAGGCATTTTTAAGTAGAAATGTGTTTATTTTACTTGCCTTTGCCATACCTTTTTTGCTTATGACCATAGGTTTTGCGATAATGGAGGTTTCTCCGTTTGGCAATAATCAAATTCTCGTTACCGACCTTTGGCACCAGTATTTTCCTTTTTTGGTTGACTTTCAGGACAAGCTAAAGCACGGCGAATCTCTGTTTTGGTCTTGGACTCAGGGCGGCGGTGTAAACTACTTCTCGCTTATGAGCTACTACCTTGCAGGGCCTATGAACTTCTTGTGCGTGTTTATCCCGTCTGAGTGGCTCAGGGAATTTCTTATGTTCAGCGTATGCGCAAAGGTTGCCTTTGCAGGCTGCTTTACAGCTGTTTTCCTGCGCTCGGTTTTCAAAAAGAATGACTTTTCGCTTGTTGTGTTCGGCACAAGTTTTTCATTCTGCGCATTCTTTATGGGTTACTATTGGAACACCATTTGGCTCGATACCGTATGCATTACTCCGCTTGTGGCTCTCGGCATAGTAAAACTGCTTACAGAGGGCAAGTTCAGACTGTTTACAATCACGCTTGCGATTTCTCTCATTTCAAACTACTATATGGGTTTGTTTACCTGTATTTTCGTTCTCCTTATCTTCATTGCGTACAGCATTGTTAAGTGGAACGGCTTTAAGAGCTTTTTTACAAAACTCGCAAAAACAGCGCTTTTCTCTGTACTTGCTATCGGTATGACGGCTTTCTTCCTGTTGCCTGCGTTCTTTGCACTGCAAAACACCCACGCAACCTCAAGCACATTCCCGACTACCTACGCAATCAACATAGGCTCTACAAACGACCTTTTAGGTACACTTGAGGCTATGAAAAAGATTTTCTCAAATCTCCTTACTTTCATAACTCCTGCCACCAAAGAGGCTGACGCTCTGCCAAACATTGCCTGCGGTACTGTTTCGCTTGTGCTTGGCATTGTGTTCCTTACCTCTAAGAAAATAAGCCTTAAAGAAAAAATCGTTGACGGCTGTCTTATTCTCTTTATGATGATAAGCTGCGTTATCCGTCAGCTCGACTACATTTGGCATGGTTTCCACTTTACAAA
The DNA here is from genome assembly GCF_003438075.1 of Eubacterium sp. OM08-24. Classification (GTDB taxonomy): domain Bacteria; phylum Bacillota; class Clostridia; order Oscillospirales; family Acutalibacteraceae; genus Ruminococcoides. The sequence goes on from NZ_QSTA01000002.1 coordinate 328,281, forward strand.
TATGATTCCTTACCGTTTCAGCTATCTTATCAGCTTTGTAATTGTGGTTATGGCTTACAGAGCATTTATGCTCATTGACTTTACCACCTGCTGGGATGTTATTCTTGCGGTGCTGTTCTCGACTGTAATTATTCTGATTGCAATCGACACACAGCAAACCTACGCAATCGTGGGTACAGCCGTAATTGCGGCGCTTGTCTGCATTGTGCTTTTCCTCTACACAAAGAGAATTATACCAAAGCAAGTGCTTTTGATTATTCTTGCGGTAATAGTCATAGGCGAAAGCGGTGCGACTGCATACATAGGTGTAAAAACCACCACAGTTACAAGCACAGTTGACTACCCACGAGGTGAAGAGGCTGCCGCAAATGTTATAAGCTATATGAATGAAACCGAAAAAGACACCAAAGAAATGTGGAGAGCCGAAACAACAAGCACTCAAACTCTCAATGACGGCTCGCTCAACGGCTACAACGGACTTTCAATGTTCAACTCAATGGCTAACGAGGATATGACCGTATTCTTTGAAAACTTCGGAATGATGGGTTGGCAGAGCGGCAACCGTTACACATATGCCGAAAGCTCGCCTGTAACCAACACATTTATGAACCTTAAATATCTCATCTCAAGAGATGGCAGGTATCAGAACAGCTACGATCTTACAAACTACTATCAGCAGGGCAGTATTATTCTCCTTAAAAACGAGCATTACATTCCTATGGGATTTATGGTAAATTCCGACTTGCTCAAGTGGCAGGTAAACAGAAATGAAGACCAGTTTAACCCGTTTGACCAGCAAAATGAATTTTTCAAGCTGGCAACCGGCGTAAATGACAATGTATATACTCAGCTTGAGGTAGTGTCGCAAGGACACACAGACTACTCACAGTTCCCTGTAAACAAAATTTCGTACGGCAATTACAGCTACAACTGCACAGACACCACCACAACACCGCACCTCAAGTGGAACTACACAGCGCCGTACACAGGCTATGTGTATGTATATGCTGACATAGACGGTAAAGACGATGTATCGCTTATGATAAACGATGAGTCGCAGAACGCAAAAACACTCGGTATGGGCAGACCGTATATCGCTTGCGGCGGATATGTAAACGAGGGCGATAAAATCTCGGTTTACGCTGAACTCCCACAGGGACAGGCAGGCAATGCCCATGTATATGTAAATATGCTTAATCAAGATGTTTTCGAGCAGGGTTATGCACAGATAAGCAAAGATGTTATGACAACCACAGAGTGTACGGGTTCATCTATGAAGGGCACAATCAACGCAAGCGAGGACGGACTTTTCTACACCTCTATTCCTAACGAAGAGGGCGGTTGGAAAGCATATGTTGACGGCAGAGAGGTAAATATTACTCCTGTCGGAAATGCGCTTGTGGCATTTAACCTTTCAAAGGGCGAGCACAACATTGAGCTTGTGTATTATCCAAGGGGCTTTAAGCCGGGCGCTGTTGTATCAGCGGTGTGCCTTGCAGGATTTGTGGCAATTTGCGTTTATATCTATATTATTAAAAAGAAAAAGGGCAAAAAGGCAGCGGAAGAAATCACCCCTACCCCACCGCCTGTAAAAACTAAAAAAGCAAAAACCCAAAACATTAATACTTGATTTGATAAAAAGGCAGTTTCGTAAATTCGGAACTGCCTTTTTGCGTGTATTTTGGCGGTTCTTTATCAAAAGTTGGGGTAAATTGTAGTTTGGCGGAGTGTCGGTCGGGCATTGAAATTTAGCTAACGCTAAATTATCCTCCCAAAAACAAAAAAGTTTACTCAATTTTTTCAAAAATTGCGGGTTTGGGCAGCGCCCATAAAATCTTCCGATACAACAATTTATCAGGCGCAAACAGCCACGCTGTTTGCGTGCTAAAACTAAGTTTGCTAAAACAGGCGACAGCCATTAAAAAAGCCTATATTTTATTAATGAAATAACGAATTTCTTTTCTTATTGCTATTGCATTTATGGGCTTTCGCCGTTGCGTTCAAGCCGCCAAACAGCGAGCTGTTTGGCTATTGTTAGATTGCATAAGCAGAAAGTATTTGTGGGCTTTGCCCACACCCACGACCTTTGAAAAGGTCGACCAAACTTTTATAATTGCTTGGCAAATCAATTTGCTAAACCATAATTTATTATTGTTACCCCAACATTTAGAACAAAACCATTTTAGCTTATAAATATAACATTATAGACTTAATAATTTTAAAATTTAGTTCAAGCCTTTTTAAAGGTTGACTAAACTTTTATGACTGCACGGTAAGGTATTTTCCAAAAACATAATTTAAAGAACAAAAGAACGGTCTGCAGCGTGCAGACCGTTCTTTAAGATTTGGTATAAATAAAATTTGTAGTTTTAATTAATAAGCAAGGCTCAGTCTTCTGTCTGTTTCATTAATAATAAATGCGCAGCTGAGCGGCGGAATTGTTAATTTTCCGTTTTCGAGCTTTGTATCTAAAATAGGTGTACCGTCTGCATATCCGGGCGGTGGGTCAATAATTCTTTCTTCATTGCTTGCATTAAACGCACAATAAAGCGATGACTTGCTGTCAAGGCGGATATAGCTTAGATAATTTTTGTCAGCCGTAACCTTTACAAAATCGCCGTCCCAAAGCGGTGAGCAGGACTTTCTTAAATTACCGAGAGCCTTATGCCACTCAATAAGCTCCTTATCCTCTCTGCCCCACGGATAACAGCAACGGTTGAACGGGTCACGATAGCCCTCAAGACCTGCCTCATCGCCATAGTAAACGCACGGGAAACCCGGTAAAGTATACTGCATACCTACGGCAAGCTTTAAAAGTGCTGTACCACGCTTACGCTGGTCGTAGCTTAACTTTTGATTTGCCTGCCACTGACGATCTCTGCCGTTGAGCGGCTCGCCTGCAATAACTGTAAGCGCACGCTCTGTATCGTGAGTTGAAAGCGAGTTCATAAGCACACGAAGAACAGGACGAGGATAGTTTTCGATAACGCTCATAATCTGATTCATAACATACTTGGCGTCTGCACCACGGCAGAAATCAAGGATTGCGTTTCTGAAAACATAGTTCATAACCGAGTCAAGCTCTTCGCCGAGCAAGAATTTTCTTCTTGCGCCGTAGCTCTCTTTGTTACTTGCGTCTTCCCACACTTCGCCTACAATAAAGCCCTCGGGATCTTCTTCCTTTACCGCTTTACGCAGGTTTTCCATAAATTCATCGGGCAGCTCATCGGCTACATCAAGTCGCCAGCCTGAGTTACCGTAACGCATATATGTTCTTACGATACCGTCCTTACCGTTGATATATTCGTTAAATACAGGGTCGGTTTCGTTTACCTCAGGCAAGGTGTAAAAGCCCCACCATGAATGGTAATCGTTTGGCCAGTTATTGAACTTATACCAGCTGTAATACGGAGAATTTTGATCTCTGTAAGCGCCTGTATTCTCGCCGTATCTGCCGTTTCTGTTAAAATACTTGCTGTCTGAGCCTGTATGAGAGTAAACGCCATCGTTAATAACATGTATTCCTCTCTTTTTAGCCTCTGCACAAAGATTTATGAAATCCTCGTTTGTACCGAGAATCGGGTCAACCTTTGAATAGTCGCCCGTATCGTAACGGTGGTTTGAGTATGCCTCGCCGATAGGATTAAGATAAATACAGCTTACGCCCAATTCCTCAAGGTAATCGAGCTTTTGTGTAATTCCCTTAAGGTCACCCATAAAGAAATCGCTGTTTGTAATTTCGCCGTTCTCGTTAGGCCACCACTGTGGGAGTGCATACCAATCTGTATTGCGCTGAAAATCTGTACGGGTAAGGTTCTTTTCTTCGCCGCTAAAATTAAATCTGTCAGGTAAAATCTGATACATTACACCGCCAACAGGCCACTTTGGTGTAGTAAAGCCCTTTTTGTAGCAGGTAAGCTGCCAACTTCTGCCCGGTGAAGTTTCTATGGTGCTGATATTATACGGATCAGACGGCACAATATATCTGATACCGTATTTTGTTTGAAGTTTAAAGCCATACCAGTACAGACCGATTTTGTTAGGAGTAAAGTCAGCCTCCCAGATTTCGGTAGCGTCATCAAATGTGCCGCACCAGAAAAAGCCGAAGTATTCCCAGTTGTAATCGTAGTCATACTTTACTGCCAACGCCGCTCTCTGAGTGTGGAGATCTCTTGGCAAAAGTATTCTTAAATGTATGGTCGTTCCCTGCTCTACCGCACCGAAAGGTGAACGATAGTAAATTTTTTGTGAATCAAAAGGAACTGGCATATAATCACTTCCCTGTAAAATAATATTCCGCAAAAGCCTTTTTGATATGTAATGTTAATAAATTGTTATTAATTATTATCAAAAAAACTATATTATAAATAGCAAAACAATGTGAAATCAACAAAACGCAACTGTTTTGTCGCACATATTATATAATATCACAAAATTTGATCCTTTACAATATAGCAGACAAAAAATGGCAAAAAACCGACATACAAGGATAATTTTATCAAAATAAGATTACAACTTTAACATAATTCTTTAATAACGCAGCATTTTATATTATAATTTAGGGTGGATTATAATTTATGGTATAAGCTCTGTTTTTGCAGAGCAAGGCTGAATATGGAGAGATAATGTAATGAATACTAAAAGAAAAGTCACCGTTCAGATCGAAGGCAGGAACTATTCGGTGATTACTGCCGATGACGAAAAATATGTGCAGAATGTTGCCGATGAGGTTATTGCTCAAATCAAAGAAATTATTACATCAAGTCACCACCTCGACACAAGGGATTGTGCAATTCTTGCGGCGCTGAATTTTTGCGATGACCGCAACAAGGCATTGCGCAACAAAAAGGATTGCATTTCAAAGGCAGACAAAATCATTCGCCAAACAAACGACCTCAACAAGCAGTGCACCGAGTACAAAAACCGCCTTGCCGAGGTTATCAACGAAAACACTGCCCTTACACGAAAATATTTAAGACTTGAAAAGGAGAATCAGCAGCTGAGAAATGCTCTGCAACAGGCGGTAAACTCTGCACAAACAGAGGAAAACGGCGCAGTTGAGGAAGAAGAAAATGACGAAATAGTCCGAAAAATGCGCCAACAGCAAATCTCGCTTTTTGACTGATTGCTATGATTATGGAAAATAAAATTGAAATTCTTGCGCCTGCCGGCAGTATGGACAGCGTTGCAGCCGCCGTACGAAGCGGAGCAGACGCCGTATATTTGGGCGAAAAGGAATTTTCCGCCCGTTCTTCTGCGCATAATTTTGACGAAAATGAGCTTATCGAGGCGGTTCGCTACTGCCACATCCACTCTGTAAAGGTGTATGTCACAATTAACACCATAGTTTTCGATGACGAAATGCAGAGAATGAAAGAGGCTATACTTCTCGCCGCAAGGGCAGATGTAGACGCACTCATTGTACAAAATATGGGTGTTGCCAAACTTGCCCGTCAGCTTGTGCCGTCAATGCACCTGCACGCATCTACTCAGATGAGCGTTCACTCGTACCTCGGCGTAAAGGCGCTTTACGAAATGGGCTTTGAACGAGTTGTTGTGTCAAGAGAAATGAGCAAGGCAGAGCTTGAAAAAGCCGCCCAAATTCCCGTAGAGCTTGAGGTTTTTGTTCATGGTGCGCTTTGTATGTGCGTGTCGGGACAATGCTATTTCAGCGCAATGCTCGGCTCAAGGAGCGGAAACAGAGGAGCTTGCGCTCAGCCCTGCCGCCTGCCGTTTTCCGTAGGAAAGGTAAAGGACGGTCACGCACTCAGCCTAAAAGACAACAGCATTATACCATATATTACGCAGCTTGAAGAAATGGGTGTAGCCTCTGCCAAAATTGAGGGCAGAATGAAAAGGCCCGAATATGTTTCTGCCGCAGTTCGTGCCTGCAAGGAACAGCGTGACAGCGGCTTTATTAGCGGTGATACAGCCGAAATTTTAAAAAGCGTGTTTTCCCGCACAGGCTTTACAGACGGCTACTATACGGGAAAAACGGGTTACGAAATGTTTGGCTACCGCAGGAAAAACGATGTTGTGGCTGCCGATGAAAAGCTGTTTGCAAAAATTCGACAGAGGTACAAGGACGAGCTTAGCAACATTGCCATAAGCGGTATTTTTACTGCAAAAATCGGCGAAAATCCAACACTCGAAATTTCAGACGGCTCGCATACGGTTAAGGTTTCTTCTGACTTTGTTTGTCAGAAAGCCGAAAAGGTTGCCCTTGACAAGGCAAAATGCGAAACTCAGCTAAAGAAAACAGGCTCAACGGCATATTTCTTTGACAGCTTGAGTATAAATACAGAGGACAGCCTCTCTCTCCCACTTTCAGTGCTAAACGCAATGCGCAGAGATGCGCTTGCCCGACTTGACGATTTAAGGGCGGTGTGGCACAACTATATTATTAACAATGTTGAAATTACAGAGCCCGACACCTCTCTGGTGCCAAAGGGCAACGCAATAAGAGCAAGAATGACTACCGCAAAGTTTTCGCCTGCTTTTAAGGAATGTGAGCTTGTTTATGTTCCGATTTTTACCGACAGCGAAAAGCTGAAATCGCTTATTGCCAACGGCTACAATATCGGCGTGGAAATTCCGAGAGGTCTGTTTAAAAACGAGGACAGAATTGCCAAAAGGCTTGCGGAAGTTAAACAGCTCGGCATTAATGACGCACTTTGCGGAAACTTGGCCGCCGTATATATGGCAAAAAGCGAAAAAATGCGTGTGCATGGCGGTTTTGGACTTAATCTTGTGAACACCTATGACCTGCTTTGGGCGGAGGAATACGGTTTTGAAGATGTTGAACTCAGCTTTGAGCTTACTTTTGAGCGGATAAACCGCCTTGGCGGAACTATAAAAAGGGGTATTATCACCTACGGACATCTTCCGCTTATGCTCACTGTAAACTGCCCTGCAAAGAGCGAGAACATTTCTTGCAAAACTTGCAAAAATTCCTCAAAAATGACGGACAGAAAAGGTGAGAAATTTCCGCTGAAATGTGACGGAATATGCACCGAAGTGTTGAATTGTGTACCGCTTTATATCTCTGAAAAAGAGTTTTCCACACTTTCAACATCTTTTTATTCACTTCGTTTAACTGTTGAAAACTATGTTGAAAGTGTTAAAAGTATGTGCGAATTTACGGAAAATCCGATGTTAAAAGTCAAATCAACAAGAGGTTTATACCTCAGGGGTGTTAAATAGAATTGTTAAAACAATGTTAATGTTAATAACTCTGTTAAATTTGTTTAAAAGAATTAAATTAAATTGCTGTTACACAAATTACAAACTTTTAATATTCTAATTTCACATTATTAATTTTTTAAGTCTGATTCTTTTGCAAGGAATTTTAAAAATTCCTGCAAAATTTGATTGCAGATGCAACCTAAATCGAAAGGAACACTATGGAATTAAAGATAAAAAAGGTAAAAGATAACGCAAAAATCCCCAAAATTGCAACAAGCGGCGCAGCAGGAATGGATTTGTATGCCTGCATCGCCGATAAAATTACACTTGAACCGCAACAGATTGCCGTTGTGCCGACAGGCATAGCCATTGAACTTCCCGATTCATCGGTAGCGGCGTTTATTTACGCAAGGAGCGGGCTCGGAATAAAGCATGGCATTTGCCTTGCCAACGGTGTCGGCGTTATTGACAGCGATTACAGAGGCGAAATTTGCGTTGGTCTTTGCAATGTTTCTGATAAGCCGTACACTGTCGAGCCCTTTGAAAGGGTGGCGCAGATGGTGATTGCACCCGTAATTGTGCCGACCGTAACAGAAGTAACCGAGCTTTCGGATACAGAGCGTGGCGAGGGCGGTTTTGGCTCAACGGGAACAAAATAAGGAAAATATTTTTGATTAATAAAAATGCAAAACATTATGTTCTTGCCAAATGCGGCAAGAAGATACAAGGAGGATAATTATGTCAGAATTTAAGAAAATTAACGCATCAGATATTAACGAAAGCGTGTTTGACCTTATCGGCAAGGATTGGGCGCTTGTAACAAGCGGCAGTGCCGACAACTTCAACACAATGACAATCAGCTGGGGCGGCGCAGGCATTATGTGGGGCAAACCCGTTGCCTTTACTTTCATTCGCCCTCAGCGCTATACTTTTGAGTTTATTGAGAAAAACGATTACTACACAATGAGCTTTTTTGATGAAAAATATCGTGACGCACTCAAACTTTGCGGTTCAAAGAGCGGCAGAGATGTAGATAAGGTTGCCGAAACAGGACTTACACCTGCTTTTACAGAGGACGGTATTCCGTACTTTGCCGAGGCAAAACTCGTGCTCGTGTGCAAAAAGATGTATTCGCAGTTTTTAAACAGCGAGAGTATTCTTGACGAACAGAGTGTAAGTAAATGGTATGATAATGATTTTCATAAAATGTATATCAGCGAGATAAAAGAAGTTTTGACAAAATAATTTCTGAAAATATTGCAAAACAGGCAGACGCATTGAGCATCTGCCTGTTTTTTCAAACTTAGTTTTAGCACGCAAACAGCAAAGCTGTTTGCGCCTGAAATGAAAATATAAAGGAAACTTTTTATGGGCTCTGCCCAAACCCGCAACCCTTTAAAAAGGGTTGACCTAAATTTTTAGTTTTTATTATTTAAAATATGTTAAATCGAATTTCCACAAAAATTAACAGCAAATTTTCCCTCCAAAACAAAAATACAGCAAAAATTGAAAAGCACCATGCCAACAAAAACACGGTGCTTTCCTGTTCTTAAAAAAATGAGGGGTACAATTACGGGCACATTGCCCGCATTGAGGAGGGTAGAACAATATACTCGGCGGTTGCGGTTCCGCCTTTTGAGTACAGTTATATTAAACTATATTTATTTGAAAATCGTGTGAATTTAATATGAAATCCTATTGAAAAAATTATTTTTTGAAATAAAACAAATGTTTGATTTTTTAGGGGAAATGTGTTATAATATGGTAGGCCGTAAATAGTTTGTTACAAATCGGCACTTTTGCAATTTGTGAGGTTACTATGAAACCATTAAGCAAGAGCCAGCAGGCTATATTTAATTTTTTAAAACAGTGTGCGGATGAAGGCAGAACTCCGTCTGTGCGTGAAATATGCGAGGCTACGGGGTTAAAATCAACTTCAACGGTTCATCATCACCTAAGCGCACTCGAAGAAAAAGGACTTATTGAGCGTGAGCACGGTTTAAACCGCTGCATACGCATCGCAGGTGAAGAGCGCAGTGTAAATGTTCCTCTTGTGGGCAGTGTTGCGGCAGGTTATCCTATCCTTGCCGTTGAAGAAATCGAAACATACATACCTATTCCCGAAAGTCTTAGCCGTGGCAGAGAACTTTTTGCACTGCATGTAAAAGGCGAAAGTATGATAAAAGCAGGTATTTTTGACGGTGACATTGTAATTGTAAACCGCACACCTGTTGCGTCAAACGGTGAAATTGTTGTTGCGCTTATCGGCGACGAGGCAACCGTAAAACGCTTTTATAAGGAAAACGGTCATTTTAGATTACAGCCTGAAAATGACGATTTCGAGCCGATTATCGCTGATGAAGTCGCTATTCTGGGTAAAGTTATTTCATTAATCAGATATTTTTAATTTGCCCCCAAACAGCAAAATAAAAAATGTTTACTATCCGACAATTACACAACAAATGAAATAGGACAGCAGTCGAAAAAATCTGCTGTCCTTTTCATATTTTATTTAAAGAGAGAGATAAAAGCGTTTTTATACGATTTAAGGTGACAGTTTAAAAAGCTATCGCTTTTTTTGGCAGGACTGTTGCGGTTACAAGTACCGCTGAAACAAGAAAAAGTGAAGCATATGAAGTAAAAAGCTTTTTCTTGTCAACCTTAAGGTTTTCGGCTTTTTTAATTAAAAAGTCCAGAATCAGCTTTTCTGCTTTCATACGCTTCACCTGCCTTTAAAATTATGCAAGCTCTCCGTCAAGATTAAAATTCAGTTTAAATTGACCTCCCGAAAGATCAAGTCTTGCCTCGGAGTGAGAACGGAATCTTTAGTAATGTAAATTTTCTCGGATTCTGTATTCTCATATAAAGGTCAAAGCAAAAGGTAATCAACATCGGGAGTTGCCTGCGACAAATCGTTGTCCTCGTCGGCTGTGCCGATTTATTCATAGCATACCTCGCTTATTCTCCGCAGAAATATATGCCAATAATTCCTGTTGACTGTATTCTTCTGTTTTGAGAAACAGTTACTTTGCAATCAGCTGTTTCTTTGATTTTGGCTGCAATTTCGTTTGCTACCTCGCCCTCAACACCTGCAAAGCTGATAAATACAGGCTGTCCCTCAACTCCGCCGAATGACGAAACCGTATCGGCAATGGCTACATCGTATCTTGTAACGCCTGCATAAAGCTTTAACAACTTAGCCGAGCCATGGGTATACATTGTAAGTGTGAGGCCCTTTGGTGTGGGCGCAATCATAATTGCTCTGATTGCCGCTGTTGCCGATACAAGGTGATCGGCAAAGTCTGTTCTGCCCTCAGATGCGTATTTTTCTGCGAGCATTGCCATAAGTCCTACCGAACCTGCCGCATAAGCCGCCTCGAATACCTCTTTTTTCTTCTTAAAGAGCTTATTTTCGCCCTTTGCCTCTGCAATTTTTTCTTTTGCTGTTTTTTCAGCCTGACGAACTTCGTCTTTAGCTTTCTTTTTAACATCAGCTATAGTATCGTTCATCTTCTTGGTGGTTTCTTTTTCAAAATCAGCCATTCGCTTTTCGGATTCTTTGGTAATGGTCTTGATTTCTTTGGCATGGTTATCGTTAAGTTCTTTTACATTCTTAGCGTTTTCCGCATTAATATCGGCAATCTGTTTTTCGTAATTCTTAATCTGCGAGGTGTAATCCGCTTTCATGGAAGTAAGCTGTCCCTCGTAATCGGATTTCAGATTAGCTGTTGCGGTTGCGTTTTCTTTATTAATAGTATCAATTCTGTTTTCATAATTGCTCTTAAGCTGTGCAACCTCGTTGCTGTGGTTAGTATTTAACTCGGCAAACTTATTTGCATTATCTGTGTTGAGCTTTGTTACATATTCGTTGTGAGCGGTCTGTGCGTCGTCAAATTCCTTTTGCTTTGCGCTGAGCTGATTTGCAAAATTTTCTTCCGCAATTCTTGTTTTCTCGGCAAAGTCGGCATTCATCTGCTCTACCTGCTTTGCGTGACTTACACGCCCGTTTTCAAGAGTTTCTTTAAGTTCCGTAATCTCCGCAGTAAGTTTTTCAGTTTCTTCTTTAAGTCTTTCGATTTCTTTTTGAGCCTCAAGTAACTTTAACTTTGTTTCCTTAAGCTCGTTCTTTGTATTGTCAAGCTCGTCCTGTAAAGCGGAAATTTGTCCCTTTAGAGTGAGTATCTGCTGTTCTTTTTGGTCGAGTGTGATTTTCAAACTTTTAATTTCCGAATTGAGGTCAAGTATCTGCTTTTCACGCTCACGGATTTCCTTTAAGCGGATTTCCGTTTCTTCTTTGCGCACTGCCTCTATCTGTGCCTCAAGTGCCATTTCCTTTACCTTTTCGGGGCGGTCAGACTCTTCTTTGGCAAGGGCATTTTCTTCTTCGTACTTTTCCTGCAGCATTTTTCTGAGGGCAGGGTTGGTGGTAATCGACATCATAAAATGCTGAAATTCCATTGCAAGGTAAACATCTTCCTTGTTTTCGTCAGACATTTTGCCGTTGTATTCCTCGCCGACAATCTCAAAGCCCTGCTTTTTATATGTATCGAGGAAGTTCCAAAGCTCAACTGCCTTTTTAAAGTTAGGGTTTTCCTTGAGCAGGTTAGTCTGAGTAAGCGGTGGGCTTACCTGCGGTTCTTTTGCAACCTCTTTCATAAGCGGAGTTGCAAGACACTCGTTAAGTCCCTGACGAATTCTGCGGATACGGTCAAAATCTGAAAGCGACTCAATATCCTCTACATCAAGGTCTTCTGCAAGTGATTCGTGGTTTTCGTTTACATAATTAACGCTGAAATCAAGCTTTTGCTGATTAAGCTCAAGGTGACGGTTCATTGTTATATTATTGTAAGAATCGTTAGGCACATCTTTCATTTTTGAATATTTGTCATCAACAAACATAAGCGCCTTGTGAATAAGGGTCAAAAGCACACGATTTTCGTAAATAGCAAAACTCTCCTGTTCGTCAATTGCTTTTTGAATATACGGCAGGGTTTCTTCGATTGCGATAACCCAATCCATATCAATTACTTTTTCATTAGTTTTGCCGGATATAGAATCTTTGCCCTCGTCACCGTCTTTGAGAGCCTCCTCTATATAATTGTGAGTAAAATCCGATTTCAGCAGATCCTGCATATATCTGTAAGATCTGTAATACTTACCAAAATCTACCATTATAATCACTCCTCATTCTTAGAATTTTTAGCATAATAAAAGCCAATATATATAGTTTATCAGCAAAGATGAACAATGTCAATCAATCAGCTAAAGAGCAAACAAAGTTCGCCCTTATTTTGCAGATTATACAAGCTTTTTGAGCATCTTTAAGCAGTCTTTACATTCGTTCATATTCTCTTCACCGAACAGTTCGTCAAGATAAGCGAGCAAGCCGTCAATTTTTGTCCGTAGTTTTCCATACCTACTTTAATATTTATAAACACTACTACATTTTTCTATAAACCACTATATTATTTTAATACTTTTGGCACACTATTTCAACGGACTTATCAATATTAGATTAACTTTTGTATAGTTGCACTAACAAAACAGCAAAAGTTCGGTATTTTTAATAGTTTATATTTTTACGGACTATATCTTTTTATTATTCTATCTGTTTATAAATGACAATAAAAACAAAAAAGCTTCCTTGTAAAAAGGAAGTTTTTTTGATAAGATATAAAAAAAGAACAAAAATTATTTTTTTCAAAGATTTTAAATAAATATTACAAATCTTTAATCAATGTGAATTTTATATTCACATTATATCTCTGTGATAAAGAAGCTTTAATTTTGTTTCTGCACGATTTTGTACTCGTCATAGAGCCTGAAATAATGGCATTGTTCGGTATTGCCTGTTAAGAACTTTTCCATTTCGTCTTCATCAAGACTAAGCGAACAGTAATCGCCGTACTCGTCATCTTCCACAAAATATGTGCATTGGTCGCAACGATCAGCCATTGTTGTCACCGTCCCTTAAAAAACCGTACTTATCATAGGTATATTCTTTATAGTTGTCTATCTGCTCAAAAACCTCTTGTTCGGTATTTGCTACGGTAAAGAGTTTAAGACAATCGTCACTCATAAAGCTCTCTGATACGGACTTTTTCATCATATTTATGAGTGAATCGTAATATCCGTTTACATTGTACATAACAATCGGCTTTCTGTGCTGACTAAGCTGCTTGAGAGTAAGCACTTCAAAAAATTCTTCAAAAGTGCCGATACCGCCTGCGCAAATTACAAAAGCGTCCGCACGGTCTTCCATTACACCTTTACGCTCACGCATTGTGTCCGTAAAAACAAGTTCTGTGCACTTGTCGTAAAGAACATTGTCTTTCTTGAAAAATTCAGGCGCTACACCTATAAGTTCACCTTTTTCAGAGGTTACGCCCCTTGCGGTCGCACCCATTACACCGTATTTTCCTGCGCCGTAAATTACGGCATCGCCACGGTTTGCAATCGCTCTGCCCAGGCTTTCGGCGGTATCTATATAGATTTTATCTATCTGCTCGCTTGAAGCACCGAATACGCAAATTTTCATTTTATTTATCCTTTCATAATATAAAATCTTAAAAACAATTATAAACAATATAAGGTTTATTTTCTGACCTTATTATACAATATAAAAATATAAAGTCAACATACATCTTGTAAAGGAAGTGTTTTTTTATGGCTGATGCTCCTGCCAAAATTCAAAAAAAACCTGTCGATCCTTTAAAACGAACGGTATTCAGCCTTGCACTGCCGATATTTTTTCAGTCACTGCTCGGACTTTCGCTCGGCTACATTGACACTATTATGCTGTCAAACTACAACGACATGGCAGTCGGCGCAATAGGCAATGCAAACTCTATTCTCGGATTTTTAAACCTTGCGTTCAACATTATATCGAGTGCAACGGGCGTTATTGTAAGCCAATACCTCGGCGCAAAGCAATTTGAAAAAATGAATAAAATCTACACGGTTGCAATTTCATTTAACCTTGCGCTAAGCGTGGTAATAAGTCTTATTGTATTTTTGTTCAGCGAACCCCTACTTATTATTATGCAGGTACCTGCCGAAATGATACCTGACGCCAATATGTATATGAAAATAGTCGGCGGTACAATATTTACACAGGCGGTCTTCAATGCTTTTGCGTCAATATTTATGAGCCACGGCAAAACGGGATTTGGAATGTTTGTATCGCTCGGTATGAATATTGTAAATATCGTGGGTAACTTCTGTTTCCTTTACGGTCCGCTTTCTTTTCTTGACCTTGGCACAGAAGGTGTTGCGATTTCTACATGCTTAAGCCGTATTTTTGCGCTTGTAGCCGCAATTATTTACTTCTATAAGGTTATTCAAGGCAGACTCGGTATTAAATACCTCCGCCCGTTCCCTATAAATATTCTTAAAGAATTGTTAAAACTCGGAATCCCGACCGCAGGCGAAAACATAAGCTATAACTTTTCACAGCTTGTGTTACAGGCACTTATCAACACAATGGGAATGGTCGCAATTAACGCACGAATTTACGCAAATATGATGTGTACTTTTACATATATGTTTGCATATTCCGCCGCCATAGCAACTCAGATAATTGTGGGTCACAGCGTTGGCGCTAACGATTACGACTTTGCATATAAAAGGGTTATGAAAACTCTGAGAATGGGTATGGTAGTATCTATTTCCATTGCAGTGCTGAATTGGCTTGCATCGGGATTTACTTTCAGAGCATTTACCGAAGATATGGCGGTTGTGGAGCTTGCGTCTAATATGATGTTTATAGCAATCTTCCTTGAAATAGGCAGAACCACAAACATAGTAATTATCAATTCTATGAAAGCCGCAGGCGATGTAAAATTTCCGACAATACTCGCTATCTTCTCAATGTGGGGCATAAGCGTACTGCTTGCATATGTACTCGGAATTGTGATGGGTATGGGACTTGCAGGCGTATGGATAGGTATGGCTTGTGATGAAATATTCAGAGGAATTGTTGTGTTTATCCGTTGGCAGAGAGGAACATGGAGAGGCAAAAGAATTGTGTCTAACGCTGCGTAAAATTAATAGATTTTTAAAGTCCTGTAAGGTAATGCCTTGCAGGACTTTTTGCATAATTTGAAATAACCGCACAAAGTTTTCTATTAATAAATTATGGTTTAGCTGATTTTCGGTCGGGTAACAAAGTACGGCAAAAGAAAATGTTTCTGTCCCGAATATAAAAGTTTGGTCAACATTTTCAAAGGTTGTGGGTGTGGGCAACGCC
>NZ_QSTA01000002.1:343723-373723 GCF_003438075.1 Eubacterium sp. OM08-24
ATTTTCAAAGGTTGTGGGTGTGGGCAACGCCCACAAAAATTTCCTTTTACGCAATCTAACGATAGCCAAACGGTTTGCCGTTTGGCGGCTTGAACATAACGGCGAAAGTCGCTAAATTTGCGATAGCAACAAGAAAAGGATATGCTTATAATGATATGCACTGTCATTGCGTTGCAATGACAGTGCATTATTTTAATCGTTACATTTTTAAAGGCTGTCGCCTGTTTTTTCAAACATTGTCTTAGCACGCAAACAGCCAAGCTGTTTGCGCCAAATAATTCGATATAAAGGAAACTTTTTATGGGCTCTGCCCAAACCTGCAACCCTTTAAAAAGGGTTGACCTAAATTTTGAATTTATTATACTAAACTTTATGTGGTAAACCATAATTTATTAATGTTACACCAACATTTAGAATAGAAGTTATAACATTATCCAAACGGCAAGCCGATTATATGTTAAAATTTGCAATAACATAAATTTTTGCAATAATATTGACTTTAACAGCAGATAATAATAAAATTAATATGTTGGGCAATAGCCGATATGCGCTGTTGCCATAAATTTTTGTTTGGAGTAATTTAAAAATGAAAAAGGCTTATACAAAATCAATCGTAGCGACAATTTTATGTTCAATGCTTGCGGTAACAGCAGTTGGCTGTTCGGATAACGGCGCACAAAGCTCGGCACAGGCAGAAACTCAGGTACAGAGCACCACTCAGGCGGAAACCACTGCACCGGGGGCAACTAATTTCAGTCTTGAAAATATACACGCACCAAAAGAAAATTCAGCAGACCCGTTTGTAGGCTATTGGAAAATATCCGAGGGCGCAGGATCTAACCTTGAAAAATTTATTTTCCTTTTTAACGGCAAGGGCAACGCATCATTAATCATAGGCAATATGGGATACTGCAGTACATATTCGGTTGGTACGGACGAGCAGACAGGCGAGGAAACCTTTAAATGTAAGCTTATGTTTGGAATAAACGGCGACTATTCATATGTTGTGGCTGATGACGGCAAGAAGATAACAATTACAAATAACGGCGAAGATTCCGTACTTGAAAAGATAGACAACCCAAGTTTTGTGCCGAGTACACCTGAAAATCCGCAGATAGACAAAAAACTTGTTGGCGCATGGGACAGCGGAACGGGACTTTACTATTATTTTGGCGAGGACGGCAGAATGTACTGCAACTCATACGGCACAACATTCACATACTACACCTATAATTCAAAGCTGAATAAGGTAACTGCCGTTTACGATATGGACGGAGAGCAGACAGACACATATGATTATACCTTTGACGGCAATGACCTTGTGTTTGACGGAATGAAATATACACAAATAACACCTGAAAAAATGATGTCGGTAATACAGTCATACTGATAATTTTTATTAAAAACCGCTTTTATAGCGGTTTTTGTATTATTGCAGAGAGTTTAGACTAAATTTTATATTTTTTAAACTTGACTTCTGTAATACAACATAATTCAGCTAAATCTTGCTTAGCACAAACTTTTGTTTATAAAATAAAAGTAAGCAGTTCCAAGGTCACTGACCTTGGTCGTCTAAGGAAAAGGGATACTTAATGGGAAAGGGACTCGAAATTTCTTTCCCATTAAGCGTGCTTTCTTTTGGAGCTTTTCTTTTCACGCAAAAGAAAAGCGGAAATGGTAGGCATTTTAATTTAAAACATTAGTTGCTTTAACAATATATAATAGAACATTCCTTTTTAAAAGGCTGTCGCCTACTTACACAAGCATTTGTCTTAACACGCAAGCAGCACACTGTTTGCTCCTGCAAGTAAGCTATAAAGGAAACTTTTATGGCTCTGCCCAAACCCGCAACCTTTGAAAAGGTTGACCAAACTTTTATATTCGGGACGGAAAGTTTGGCATCTGTCTTACTTTGTTGCCCGACCAAAAGTCTGCTAAACACCAAATCTTTCAACATACTTACAACAAAATGTTAATAAAATCTCACGCAAAAAGCCCGACAACAACCTTAGTCATTGTCGGGCTTTATTTGATGCTAAATCAAAATATTATTAATTTTTATTCGGCAATTTCGGTCTGCTCGGTTGATTCAACTTCATTTTCCTGTGTATCTTCAACCTCAGGCTTTGGCTCATCGAGCTTTACGCCTGCATATCTTGGCATACCTGTACCGGCAGGAATAACCTTACCGATAATAACATTTTCCTTAAGACCGATAAGCGGATCAACCTTACCCTTGATAGCTGCATCTGTAAGAACTCTTGTTGTTTCCTGGAATGATGCGGCTGAAAGGAAGCTGTCTGTTGCGAGTGCTGCCTTTGTAATACCAAGGAGCAGCTGAGTGAATGTTGCCTCTCTGAGGTTTTCTTCACCGTTTGCAATACGCTTTTTAATCTGCTCGTTCTCAAAGAGAACATCGTTCTTGTCATAGGTCTGACCTGACATAAACTTGGTATCGCCGGCGTCATCTACTCTTACCTTTCTCATCATCTGACGAACGATAACCTCAATGTGCTTATCGTTGATCTCAACACCCTGTAAGCGGTAGGTACTCTGTACCTCAGAAATAAGGTAGTTCATTACTGCGTCTGAGCCGAGAATTGCAAGAATATCGTGTGGATTAACAGCACCATCGGTGATTTTGTCACCCTTCTTAATGATCTGTCCCTCCTGAACCTTAACTCTAAAGCCGAAAGGAATAAGGTACTGCTTTTCTTCGCCTGTTTCAGTGTTGAAGATAACAGCGTGACGAGCGTTTTTGATTTCTTCAAATCTAACTTCACCGTCAATTTCACTGATGATTGCAAGGCTCTTTGGCTTACGAGCCTCAAACAACTCCTCAACTCTTGGAAGACCCTGTGTGATATCTTCTGCCGATGCAACACCACCGGTATGGAATGTTCTCATTGTAAGCTGTGTACCAGGCTCACCGATTGACTGAGCGGCAATAATACCAACTGCCTCACCGACTGTTACAGGCTGGCGGTTTGCAAGGTTAGAGCCGTAGCACTTCTTACAAGCGCCATGCTTAGCACGACAGGAAAGTACAGAACGAATCTTAATTCTCTCAATGCCGCTGTTTACGATAATGTCAGCCTCTTTGTCACCCATCATTACATCTTTAGAAACAAGGGTGTTGCCGTTTGAATCGCAGAAATCGTCAACGAGGTATCTGCCGATAAGTCTTTCGTGAAGTCCCTCGATAACATTGTTCTCGCCTGCCTTGATGTCGAAAATCTCAAGACCGTCTGTTGTTCCGCAGTCGTCCTCACGAATGATAACTTCCTGCGATACATCAACAAGACGACGGGTAAGGTAACCTGAGTCGGCTGTTCTGAGCGCTGTATCTGTAAGACCTTTACGAGCGCCTCGGGATGAAATAAAGTATTCCATAATGTTAAGGCCTTCACGATAGTTAGCCTTGATAGGAATTTCGATTGTTTTACCTGATGTATTGGCAATAAGACCACGCATACCTGCAAGCTGACGGATCTGGCTCATACTACCACGGGCACCTGAGTCAGCCATCATAAAGATTGGGTTGTAGCGGTCAAGGTTTTTCTGGAGGGCGTCGGTTACATCGTTTGTAGCCTTTTCCCAAATCTTAAGAACTTCCTCGTAACGCTCCTCATCGGAACGAAGACCCATCATATAGTCCTCACGAACTACATCGACATCAGCCTCTGCCTTTTTGATGATTTCTTTCTTAGCAGGAGGAATAACGGCGTCACATACGGCAACGGTAATAGCGCCTCTTGTTGAGTACTTATAGCCCTGTGCCTTGATGTGGTCAAGAACATGGCTTGTAATCTCTGTGCCGTTTATCTTAATACATTTATCAATAATCTTCTTAAGTTTAGACTTACCTACAAGGAAGTCAACCTCAAGTTTAAAGCGGTTTTCAGGCTTGCTTCTGTCAACAAAACCAAGGTTCTGCGGAATCGGGTTGTTAAAGATTATCTTACCGATTGTTGTATCAACAAGGTCAGAATACTTAACGCCGTCAATTACCTTTTCGTATCTTACCTTAATCTTTGAGTGAAGCTGGATAACACCGGTCTGATAAGCCATCATAGCTTCATCAACATCACGGAATACCTTGCCCTCGCCAAGCTCGCCGTCCTTATCAAGTGTAAGGTAGTACGAACCGAGGATCATATCCTGTGTAGGAACTGTTACAGGCTGACCATCTGACGGTTTAAGGAGGTTGCCTGCTGCAAGCATAAGGAATCTTGCCTCGGCCTGTGCCTCTGCGGAAAGCGGTACATGGACAGCCATCTGGTCGCCGTCAAAGTCGGCGTTGTACGCTGTACAAGCAAGTGGGTGAAGTTTAAGTGCTCTGCCCTCTACAAGTACAGGCTCAAATGCCTGAATACCGAGTCTGTGAAGTGTAGGCGCACGGTTAAGGAGAACCGGGTGTCCCTTGATTACAACT
Source organism: Eubacterium sp. OM08-24 (assembly GCF_003438075.1). Lineage (GTDB taxonomy): Bacteria > Bacillota > Clostridia > Oscillospirales > Acutalibacteraceae > Ruminococcoides. Next base: position 348,159 of record NZ_QSTA01000002.1, read on the forward strand.
TCAAGTGCATCCCAAACCTCGTCCTTTGCACGCTCAACTGCTTTTCTTGCAGCCTTAATATTGATAACAGCCTTAGTTTCTACAAGGCGTTTCATTACAAACGGTTTGAAAAGCTCGATAGCCATTTCCTTAGGAAGACCGCACTGGTACATCTTAAGCTCAGGGCCAACAACGATAACAGAACGGCCTGAGTAGTCAACACGCTTACCGAGGAGGTTCTGACGGAATCTACCCTGCTTACCTTTAAGCATATCGGAAAGTGACTTGAGCGGACGGTTGTTAGGGCCTGTAACAGGTCTGCCTCTTCTGCCGTTGTCAATGAGAGCGTCAACAGATTCCTGCAACATTCTCTTCTCGTTTCTGATGATGATTTCAGGAGCGTTAAGCTCAAGGAGCTTTTTAAGACGGTTGTTTCTGTTAATAACTCTTCTGTAAAGGTCGTTAAGGTCAGAAGTAGCAAATCTGCCGCCGTCAAGCTGAACCATAGGGCGGATATCAGGCGGAATTACAGGAATAACATCCATAATCATCCATTCGGGGCGGTTGCCCGAAAGGCGGAAACTCTCAACAACATCAAGGCGCTTGAGAATACGAACTCTCTTCTGACCCGATGCTGTTTCAAGCTCTTCTTTAAGCTGTGCAGAGAGCTGCTCAAGGTCAATTTCCTTGAGTAACTTCTGAATAGACTCCGCACCCATACCTGCCTCAAAGTCGTTGTCATACTTTTCACGCATTTCAGCGTACTCTTTTTCGCTCAGGCACTGATTTTTTTCAAGATCACGGCAGTTGCCGGGATCTGTAACAATATATCTTGAGAAATAAAGAACATTTTCAAGTGTTCTCGGAGAAATATCGAGCATAAGAGAAATTCTTGAAGGAATACCCTTGAAGTACCAGATATGAGAAACAGGAGCGGCAAGCTCAATGTGACCCATTCTCTCTCTTCTAACTTTTGCTCTTGTAACCTCAACACCGCAGCGATCACAAATTTTGCCCTTAAAACGGATTCTCTTGTATTTACCGCAGTGGCACTCCCAGTCCTTTGTAGGTCCGAAAATACGCTCGCAGAACAAGCCGTCACGCTCAGGCTTTAATGTACGGTAGTTGATTGTTTCGGGCTTTTTAACCTCGCCATAAGACCAGGCTCTAATTTGCTCAGGGGAAGCAAGTCCGATTTTAATTGAATCAAATGCGTTATTATCTATCATTTTTATACTTCCTCCTTACATATCATTCTTGTTTAAGTCGTCAAAGTCAAAGTAGTCGCTGTCGTCGTCATCTGCTGCAAGACCCGAATCGTCAAACATATTGCCCTCTTCGCCTTCTTCATCGAGGTTGTAACCGTCCATTGACTCGGTCATTACGCTCTCCTCGTTGAACTCGGTTGTAGCTGCATCTGTAATGTCTTCGTCCTCATCAAACTTCTGCTTAATGTCGATTTCCTCACCCTGTGCGTCAAGAACACGAACATCAAGAGCAAGTGACTGCAATTCTTTAATAAGAACTCTGAATGACTCAGGAATACCCGGAGCAGGAATGTTCTGTCCCTTAACGATAGCCTCGTAGGTCTTAACTCTGCCGATAACATCGTCAGACTTAACGGTAAGAATTTCCTGAAGTGTATAAGCTGCACCGTAAGCCTCAAGTGCCCAAACTTCCATCTCACCGAAACGCTGACCGCCGAACTGTGCTTTACCGCCGAGTGGCTGCTGAGTAACGAGTGAGTAAGGGCCTGTACTTCTTGCGTGAATTTTCTCATCAACAAGGTGATGAAGCTTGAGGTAGTACATATAACCAACGGTTACAGGGTTATCAAAACGCTCACCTGTTCTGCCGTCAATAAGCCATGTTTTACCGTCCTCGCTGTAACCTGCGTCCTTGAGAGCCTGGAAAATATCGCCCTCGTGAGCGCCGTCAAATACAGGAGTCATAATCTTCCAGCCAAGTGCCTTAGCTGCATAGCCGAGGTGAACCTCAAGCACCTGACCGATGTTCATACGGGAAGGTACGCCCAACGGGTTAAGTACGATGTCGAGCGGAGTGCCGTCAGGAAGGAATGGCATATCCTCAACAGGAAGAATTCTTGAAACGACACCCTTGTTACCGTGACGACCTGCCATCTTATCGCCAACGCTGATTTTACGCTTTAATGCAAGATAAACTCTGACAACCTTGTTTACACCGGGCTGGAGCTCGTTGCGGCTGTCGGCTCTTGTAAATACCTTAACATCTACAACAGTACCGCTCTCGCCGTGAGGTACTCTGAGTGAAGTATCTCTTACTTCTCTTGCCTTTTCGCCAAAGATAGCTCTCAAAAGTCTTTCCTCGGCAGTAAGCTCTGTTTCACCCTTTGGTGTAACCTTACCTACGAGAATATCGCCTGCGTGAACCTCAGCACCTACCTGAATAATACCGTCTTCATCAAGGTACTTGAGCATATCTTCGCCGACATTTGGAATATCTCTTGTAATTTCTTCAGGGCCGAGCTTTGTATCTCTTGCCTCTGTATCATATTCCTCTATATGAATAGATGTATAAACATCATCTCTAACAATTTTTTCGTTAAGGAGAACCGCATCCTCGTAGTTATAACCTTCCCAGGTCATAAAGCCGATGAGTGCGTTCTTACCGATAGCAACTTCACCATGGTCTGTTGCAGGGCCGTCAGCAAGAACCTCGCCCTTCTTAACTCTCTGTCCTCTTTCAACAATAGGACGCTGATTAATACAAGTACCCTGGTTAGAACGCAAGAACTTGATAACCTCAAAGTCCTGAATTCTGCCTGAGTCGTACTGAACACGAATATTGCGTGCGTCTACGCTGAGCACAACGCCGTCTTCCTCTGCAAGGATACATACGCCTGAGTCTGTACCTGCCTTGTACTCCATACCTGTACCAACGATAGGTGCGTCTGTTCTGAGGAGAGGCACTGCCTGACGCTGCATGTTCGCACCCATAAGTGCTCGGTTTGCGTCATCGTTTTCGAGGAACGGAATCATAGCGGTAGCAACAGAAAGTACCTGCTTAGGCGATACGTCCATAAAGTCAAACTCATCGGCAGGAAGATCTACAAATTCATCTCTGCGTCTGCCGACTACTCTGGCGTGAACAAATCTGCCGTTTTCGTCAAGCGGCTCATTCGCCTGAGCAACAGTGTAGTTATCTTCAACATCAGCCGTCATATAAACAACATCGTCAGTAACAACGCCTGTTTCTTTATCAATCTTACGGTAAGGAGTTTCGATAAAGCCGTACTTATTGATTCTTGCAAATGATGTAAGGTATGAAATAAGACCGATGTTAGGGCCTTCAGGAGTTTCGATAGGACACATTCTGCCGTAGTGGGTGTAATGAACATCTCGAACCTCAAAGCCTGCACGATCTCTTGAAAGACCGCCCGGGCCAAGCGCTGACAAGCGGCGCTTATGTGTAAGCTCTGCAAGTGGGTTTGTCTGATCCATGAACTGTGAAAGCGGAGAAGAACCGAAGAACTCTCTGATTGCGGCAGTTACAGGACGAATATTGATAAGTGAGTTAGGAGAAAGTGAGTCCATATCCTGTGACTGTGTAGCCATTCTCTCTCTTACAACTCTGTCAAGTCTTGAGAAACCGATTCTAACCTGATTCTGCAAAAGCTCGCCTACGCAACGGATTCTTCTGTTGCCGAGGTGGTCGATGTCATCTGTTCTGCCAACGCCGTGAGCAACGCAGTTAAGGTAGTTGATTGTAGCAAAAATATCATCTTTTGTAATGTGGTTAGGAGTAAGCTCGTCTGCTCTGTCTGCAAGCATTTCCTTAAGCTCATCTTCGTTCTGAGCGGCGTCAAGGATTTCGCAGAGAACATCAAAACGAACATTCTCTCTGATTCCGCACTCAGCCTCGGCGTCAAAGTCAACATAAGCCTTAATGTCAACCATACCGTTAGAAATAACCTTAACGATTTTTTCGTCCTGTGCTTTTACATAAGCAATCTGAACGCCTGCGTTTTCGATTTCAACAGCTTTTTCCTTAGTGATCTTTTCATCTCTGAAAGCCATAACCTCGCCTGTGCGTGGGTTAGAGATAGGCTCTGCAATAACCTGGCCTTCAAGTCTGTCGGCAATGCCGAGTTTTTTGTTGTACTTATATCTGCCAACTCTTGACATATCATATCTGCCGGGGTCAAAGAAAAGATTATTGATATGTGTCTGAGCGCTGTCTACTGTCGGAGGCTCTGACGGACGGAGCTTTCTGTAAACCTCGATAAGACCCTCTTCAACACTGCTTGTCTGATCTTTCTCGATAGTAGCTCGCATTCTCTCGTCATCGCCAAAGAAGTCGAGAATTTCAGCGTCTGTACCAAGACCCAAAGATCTGATAAACGCTGTAACAGGCAGCTTACGGTTTTTATCAATACGAACATAGAAAACATCGTTTATATCTGTTTCGTATTCAAGCCAAGCACCACGGTTAGGAATAACAGTAGCGCTGTAAAGCTCTTTACCTGTTTTATCGTGGTCCATCTTATAATAAACGCCCGGGCTTCGTACGAGCTGAGATACAATAACACGCTCTGCACCGTTGATGATGAATGTGCCGCTTGGTGTCATAAGCGGAAAATCGCCCATAAACACATTGCTCTCTTTAATCTCACCTGTCGCTCTGTTTAAAAGTCTTGCTGTAACACGCAAAGCAGCCGAGAATGTAGCATCTCTTGACTTACATTCAACAATGCTGTAATTCGGGTGATCAACATCAATTGAGTAATCAATAAAATCAAGCACGAGATTATTTTGATAATCGGTAATTCCGGAAACATCCTTAAATACTTCTTTAAGACCTTCGTCAAGGAACCACTGATAAGACTGCTTCTGAACATCAATAAGGTTAGGCATATCAATAACTTCATTGATTTTGCCAAAGCTCATTCGTTCACGATTGCCGAGCTTAACGGGTTTGACATTAACCATAGGCGTATCACTCCTTAATAAATTTGAGGGCAATGCCCCTGTCAAAAAACCACTTGACACTTTGGAGATTTTGTGATAATATCCCCCTGTAAGATAAATTTTTTTGACGATTTGACCGACAGTGTCGGTACATAACCCCATTATGGTACATTGTACTATTTTACGCTACCAAAGGGAGCTTGTCAAGGGCTTTTTTCTAAAAAAGCAAAATTTTTTTAGATTTTTCGAATTTTCGGCAAATAAAATTCTCCGCAGGAAAATAAATCCTGCGGAGATTATTTTTGCCACAAAATGCAACACCCGACAGCGTGTATTGTTTTGCTGATGTATATTTTTAGTCAGATTATCATATAAATTGCAAAATCTGAAGTTGGTTTTTTGATAACTAAGTTTTAAAAAACAGGCGACAGCCTTTAGTAAAAGGAAAAGATTAAAATAATGTACCGTCATAGCAATGCAATGACGGTACAAATTTTAAGAATATCTTTTTTCTTGTTGCTATCGCAACTTAATGGATTTCGCTGTTATGTTCAAGCCACCAAACGGCAAGCCATTTGGCTACCGTTAAATTGCGTAAAAGAAAAGATTTGTGGGCGTTGCCCACACCCACAACCTTTGAAAAGGTTGACCAAACTTTTAACTTTGGGACGGAAAGTTTTACTTTTGTTTAACTTTTTTGCCCGACCAAAAGTCCGCTAAATCATAATTTACTAAACTTACCACAACTTTATAATAGACACTTAACTTTATTATCCTTTTAAAATTCTAAAAATTACAACTCAGCAGAACTTGACTCATCTGTGCTCTCTTCATCAAGAATTGACTTATCAAATGTTATACTATAAAGCTCAGAGCCGTCAGCATTGAGATAAACTACCTTGATTTTAGGATCTGTTTCATCTACATATGCAACCAATTCTTTCATAACAGGAACCATTCCATATTCAAGGGTTTCTGTATTTTTTTTAAAATATTCTACCATCTGATCAATAGAAGCGTCCGGCAACTGCTTTGTGTACTTGTATTCATACACAAGCGTATCATCATCGGCATAACATTCAACAGTAAATAAATTAGCAGATTCAGCGCTTTCTTTAGCACTTTCCAAAGATTTCTGAGTTGAAGGATACTCAAGGTATTCCTGAATATTGCTGAACATTATGCTTGTGCTTGATTCAGCCTTTGAGCTTTCCTCCTTAGTTGTTTCAGGCGCAGAGGTTTCTTCCTCAGATGCCTGCGAAACAGCACTCTCAGCCTTTGAACTCTCGCTATTGCCTGCACTTAAATTTGCACAAGCTGTTGCAGATGCCGCCATTACAGCGCAAAGTAATACCGCAAAAAATTTTTTCATAATTATTTCTCTCCTCAACTGTTGTCATATAACAACATATTTTTCACATTATAACATTTATCGTAAACAATATCAATAAATATTACAATTTTGTCTGCAATATTTTATAATTGTCAAATAATTTTAATATCATATGAAATCAGCAACAAAAAGAGAAAATTAAAATATTTGGTTATTTAATACACAAATTAGAATTACGGATAAAAAAGCAAAGGCCCGACCGAAGTCGAGCATAGTGCTTAATAAAAAAGAGAGAGGAAAATATCTATGGAAATGAGTTATTAGCTGTTTAATGTAAGTTTTGTTTTTCTTTATCTTACACACATATAATAACATACCGACAGTGACAAAATCAGGACAAATATTAGCTTTTTTATAATTTTTATTAAATTTATTTAAGTTTAATTGTATTTGCAAAATTGGGAGTATCAAGATAAACAAAATGTAAAATTTCTGACTGCCTTGCAGCAGTCTGTATAAAAAGAGATTTTTAAGATACTCGCCAAGTTTTTCAAAATCAGTCGTCCTGAAAGAAATACGGCACTGAGGTTTCTATGCCCACTGTGCCGTATTCACTATATTTTCATGACAGAGCGTAAGATATTACTTATCTTTAATTTTGGCAGAATGTTTTTTATTCTTACCAAATGCCGTTACTCCTTTCATAATGCCGCCGCTGATAATCAGCAATGCAATCCACAAAATAATGTTGCTGTTGTCACCTGTCTGAGGAGATTTTGAATCATCAGGCAGTTTAGCCGTTACGGTGTCAGCATTTTTGATTTCTTCGGTTGCCGCATTTTCATAAGTAGAGATTGTCTTTTTACAGTAGTCGCAAATATGGTTTTTGTCTGTGTCATTATGCAGGCATACATATCCACACTCTCGGCACACACCGTCTTTCCACTCATGTACTTCGCTTGTCACAATTACTGCACCACAGCAGTTCCATTTTTGCTCGTGAACAAAAGCGGTTCTTGTCGTCCACTCCTGTACACCGCCCTCGTGGTTTGTTTTGTCAAGTTCTCCGTAGGCCTTGCCGCAGACATCACATACCGCCTTTTTGGTACAGGTGGCATTGCCGCCTGAGCAATTTTCGGTTTCAAACGCATTGCAGCCGTCAACGGTACATTTTCGGGTATGCGTACCGTCATTGTCAGATACCCATTCACCAAAGGTATGACCGTTGTTGATTGTTACGGTCATCTCTGCATTATTACCCGCTTTGTCGGTGACAACTATCTTCTGCTCGCCGTTTGTCGGAGGGAGAACAAAACCTCCGTTTGCGTCAAGCGTAGCCGCCTTTCCGTTTACGGTAACGGTATCAACATACTTCTCATCAACAGTAACGGTTTGTGCCTCACAATAGGTCTTGCCGTTCTCAATACCGCCGATTACAGGATGAATATTATCAAGCGTTAATCGGTCGGAGCGAAGGTATGTTATGTTAATGTTTTCATCAACAAGCATTACATAAACAATATATTCTCCGTTAGGGTCTATGCAAAACGGTTCTTCATACGCATGGAATACAAGAGAGTCCAGCTCAGCCTCGGAGAGATCCTTATCTGTTACCAAATAGGATACAAACACAGTTCCGCTGTTATCAACGGCATTTATAGTTACCTCCTGTGTGTCCTTAAAGAATATGCCAAAGGTAAGCTCGTTTAAGAATTTATTCCATTTATTTGTACCTATGATAATTTCGCCCGTTGGCTTTTCGGTATCTCTCCACCGTGCCGTGATTGTAATGTTTTCCGCAGGCATAGTTTTGGGGATTTCCTTATCCCAGCCCCTAAAGGTATAGCCTTTTCTTGTCGGGTCGGCAGGGGTGGTAATTTTCGTACCGTAATCCTGCGTGATAGGTGCAATCTCACTTCCGCCGTTGGTATCAAAGGTTATTGCGTACTGATTGATTTCCCATTGTGCTTTAACCGTCATATTCTCCGCAGGCATAGTTTCGGGGATTTCCTTATCCCAGCCCTTAAAGGTATAGCCTTTTCTTGTCGGGTTGGCAGGGGCGGTAATTGCTGTACCGTAATCCTGCGTGATAGGTGCAATCTCACTTCCGCCGTTGGTATCAAAGGTTATTGTGTACTGATTGATTTCCCACTTCGTCCAGTATTCCTTATTGCCCGTTTCTGTGCCGCCGATTGCTGTAACAGGAGAGCCGGTCAGATTTTTGTTGTCATACCAGCCCTTGAACGTGTGGCCCGTATAGGTCATATCGTCGGCTGTCGGAAGTTTTGCACCCACGCCGTAGGTGTAGGAGGTGACATTGCCGTTGTTGATCGTTCCGCCGTTTGTGTTCAGCGTTACGGCATAGGTCGGGGCTGTCCACTGCACCGTCAGGGTCGTCACATCAGCCGGAAATCTGTCGCCGGGTGCGTACAGGTTTCCGTCACTGCCAAGCCACATAAAGTAGGTGTCTGTATCTCCGTCCGGGCGGGTCAGACCGTCAGATGCAGGAGCGGTAAAGCTTTCGCCGCTTTTCACAATGATTTGAATATCCTCGGAGCTGCCGCCCAGCTTGCCGCCGCCAAGGTCAATGGAAACGGCTTTCAGCCCGTCAGGGCTCAGTGTGTCAGGGTTCAGGACTTCAAGGACGGGGCGGAAACCTAAGAACGGGCGGGAATCCATAGCATGGAAGTAGATCCAGTGGCGGGTCGAATCGAACCCGCGAACCGCACGGTTCGGCTCCGTACCACGTTCAAAAGTATCCTGCCCCCACGAAAACATCCCATCCCAGTTTTTGATATATCCGCCGTTCTTGTCCAGTATCCTGTCCCATTCGTTGCTTTGGGGCGTGCCCAAATTACTCGAGCCTCTGCTACCACTTCCCACGGACGGCGCGCGCAGCGTATAGTCCACGCCGCCTGCGGCATAGCCCTTGCCGAAAATCAGCTCTTTGGCATTCAGGTTATCCCAGCTTACATCATTTGTTACGGCAAAATCCGCCACGAACAGGCTGTGGGGATATTTATTCTTCTGTGCATACTCCTCGGTGGTTGCCGTCTCCGATGTGAGCTTGTAGGCATTGACCGTTCCGGCATAGGTAAACGGCACATAATGAAGTGTGCTGTCCGGCAGATTGCTGTTTACCGTTCTGGGAATATTCATCGCCGAAAGGTCGAAATAGTATCTGCCGCCGGGGGCGAGGGTAAACTGCTCGTCAGGCTGATTTTCCACCGTCAGCGCAATGTCTGTGAAATTACTTGCATAATCGGTATTATAATCGCCGTTATACTGTTCGCTGAAGACCTTCAGGGTATAGCTGCCCGGTGCAAGGTCGGACGGGATTTTGATCTCAACCGTTCCGTTTCCCATGTCAGGACGCGTGATCCTGCCATAATACTGTGCGCCGCTACTATCCGCAATGATGGCGGAGATATATTCATTTAGCCATGCGGACGCCCCGGTGTAATTCAGCACAACGGTATCGCCTGGGGCGGCGCTGATAGCTTTTTCCGTCACGGCAAAATTGTTGCTGTTATCTAAAAGCGTCAATTTCCACTCGTTGCCGCTATATTCGGGGACTGCGGTCAATCCTCCGTCAGGCTTTCCGCCCACAGCGGCAGATGCAAAAAGGACAGAGTTCAGATTTAATTTAAAAGCGGGACGAACACCCCATATATTGCTGATATCTATCCCATCGTGGTCGATATTAGCAAAACCGTCCACAGAGGCAACATCGCGACCCTTTGCGCCTGGGGAGCGCAACCACCAATAGCTTGATGCCCAATATTGATGTTCTCTATCCGCAATTCGCAGATCATTATTTACCGCAGACGCTTCCGCTGTGGAAAGCGGCCAGAATACAGCGTTATTCACTTGTGTGCCAGATACACAGTCGGTATTTTCTCTGTTGTAACTTCCGCTTGCAAGCGTCTGTTTTTGAACTGCATCGGTTTCTTCCGATGTCAGCTTTTCTGCAAGCGCGTCTATTGCGGTTTTCAAATCGCTGTCTGCATAAGCGGCACTCGAGCCAAACTTTGACCAACCCATATTATATGCCGCAAGCAGGGTAATATCCCCTTGTGCGCTTGTAACACCGTTTCCGTCATAACCGATAACTCGCCATGCAGCGGGATTATTTTCATGGTTTTGTCCGAAATACACAGTCGGTGCGATCTCTGTGTTTACAGTTTTATTCAGTGCGTCTGCGCCAAGCTGTATCGCAGCAGAGCCCCATGCCCCAACCTTCTCGGCAAATACGCTTATCGGCACAAGGTAAAGCACCATACAAAGTGTGAGCAGGATACTAAGTATTCGTTTTTTCATATTCTGTTACCTCCGTTTTGCAGCCTCAAACAAGACTCTTTTTCTTTTTCAGTACAATGTATAAGATTAAACCGAGGTTACCAAGCAACGCAAGTCCCGCAACAGAACCGATAACAATCAAAGCAGGTGAAGATGCGGGTTCGGATATGTTTCCTTCGGATATGTTTCCGAAGCCTGCGGGAACGGCTACATCTGCCACCGCTTTCACACCAGTGTCTTTCTCACCAATCCACCAGTTGCCGTTTTCACCGATAAATGGGGTAAGACCGTCCTTGCCGTCCGCACCGACAACTTTACCAAGATTGACTACCTTGCCGTCGGTATAGGTGATAACAAGCTCGCCGTCTGCATTGATCTCCGCTTTGACTATTCCGATGCCGTCCTTACCGTCTTTGCCGTCAGAGCCGTTTGCACCGTTTGTTCCGTTTGTTCCATTTGTTCCGTCCTTGCCGTTCTGTCCCGATGCACCTTTCTCTCCGGTGTCGCCTTTTTTGCCTTGTTGTCCGGCTTCACCGGTATCGCCCTTTTCGCCTTGTTGTCCGGTTTCACCGGTATCGCCCTTTTCTCCGGTGGCTTTCACACCGAGGGATACCCATGTCTGTCCGTCGTCATAGGAGATATACCAGAAGTTATCATCACCTATTTTTAGCTTAGGCGTTACACCGTCTTTTCCGTCCTGACCGGGTGTACCTGTTTCGCCCTTGTCGCCTTTTTCGCCTTGTTGTCCGGCTTCACCGGTATCGCCCTTTTCACCGGTGGCTTTCACACCGAGGGATACCCATGTCTGTCCGTCGTCATAGGAGATATACCAGAAGTTATCATCACCTATTTTTAGCTTAGGCGTTACACCGTCTTTTCCGTCCTGACCGGGTGTACCTGTTTCGCCCTTGTCACCTTTGTCGCCTTTATCGCCCTTTTCGCCTTGTTGTCCGGTTTCACCGGTATCACCCTTTTCTCCGGTGGCTTTCACACCGAGGGATACCCATGTCTGTCCGTCGTCGTAGGAGATATACCAGAAGTTATCATCACCTATTTTTAGCTTAGGCGTTACACCGTCTTTTCCGTCCTGACCGGGCGCACCTGTTTCTCCCTTGTCACCCTTGTCGCCTTTGTCACCTTTATCGCCTTTATCGCCTTTATCGCCCGTCAGCTCCGACAAGGCAATCAAATTATTCCAGACAGAATCATCGCTGTACTTCCACTGTATAAATCCATTATATACATTCAGTTCAATTTGCTTTCCATCTGCGCCGTCATTTCCCTTTAACTCGGAAAGTGATACAAGAACACGGTAAGCGTCGTCACTTTCGCCCACATATCGCCACTGGATGCTGCTGCCGTCACTGCGTAATTCTATTTCTCTGCCGTCAGATCCCGCAAAGGTTGAGAAGGTTTTGGCATTGGATAATGCCGATACCGTTCCGTTATTGCCGACAGAGGAAACCGCAAAGGTGTAGGTGGTATCCTTTTCCAGATTATCGTATGTATATTCAAAAGTCGAATCCGACAGCGGAGCATCAGTCACACGCACAAAATCGCCGTCATCCATACGCATCCAGATATGATACCCTGTATAGGGGCGTCTGCTGTCTGCAGTCGGTGCCTTCCAGGTGATTTTTGCACTTTGATTGTCTGTTACGGATACGCCTGTAAGTGTCGGTATGGGCGGTGCGGCACGAAGATTGGTCAGCACATATCCGAACACAGGAATCTTCTGATCTCCTGCCGTCCATGTACGCATACCAAAATCCCAGGTAAAGCCGTATTTGTTTGAAACATCGTAGTCGATTCCGTAGGAGGCAAGGAGCGAACGGCGGTCGATGTTGTTTACCGTACCGCTGGCGCCGTTGCTTTCCGTCGTGGTGTAGACCGTACCTGTTGCTTTGCTGTAGCTCAAATCGATTAGAAAACCCATATTGAATGCGTCTACGCCCCATGTGCTTTTCATCGAAGCGGAGAAGCCGTGCGCCATCTCAACTCCCTCGGCGTGCTCGGATGTGGTAGTCCAGTCGTTCGTGATACTGCTTGCACCGAAGCCAAGCTCATATTTCTGCTTGCTCAGCGATTCAAATTGCGTAACCGAAGCGTCGGAAGAGCCGATATTCGACCAATAGGCGAACGGGTCGCCCTCGGAATTTTCCGGCAAAACATTGCTGTTCAGTATCGGCAGAGCCTTTGCCTTTCCCGCTGCAATGTCTTTCTTGTAGGTTTCGTTATACAGTACCGCAAACTCATCGTAATACTCTCGGTCGAGCATGGTGTAAACCGGCTGCCCGGGGATCATCAGGGCGATGGTGTTTTTCTCGCTGAGATCAAAATCGCCCTTTTGCGGGTCATAAAGTGAGTAATAATAGGTTGTCGCCGGCACGCGGTACAACACCACAGAATCGTTGCCGCCGGCATTGAAGGAGGCACTGTATTCCTTTGAAAGGGTATCCTCTGTGCTCTTGGTAAAGTCCATGGTATATCCGAGCGTCGCCTCGTATCTCCATACCTTCAGATCTCCTTGTGCGACGATGGACGCACCGAAGGAGGTATTCTGCGATGACGATTTCGTGTCCGAATAGCCTGAGGAGAAGGTGTAGGTGGTTGAGCCGTCGGAGAAATCAAGATCATAGTCACCGAGCTCCGAGAAATACGGAGCCGCCTGGAGCACCGCCTGCACCTGTGCATCGGAATATCCGTAGCCCTTGCCCTCATAGCGAGCAAACAGACCGTCTTTATTCACATCCGCCGCAAGCAGTATGCAGTTATACGGCATATCCCATGCAAGGTCGGCATCGTGGCAGAGCTTGGAAAACTCGTCCTTTTCGGCTGTTACCGTATACTTCCCGGCGACCGAAAGAGTGCCGCTGCCGAAATTCTCGCCGTAGAAAACATCGGTGAACAGGTCGAATTTGCGCGCCGAACCGCTTCCCTTTTGCCTTTCGGCGGCAAGAGCGATCACCTGCTCACGGCCCTCCGTGTTGTGGTCAAAATTGCCGGCAATGACATCCTGATACCACCACCATCTCGCGCTTGAATTCTTTTCGCGCGCGGTGTCGCGCAGAAGATTAAGCGCGCCGTTCTGCTGAACCTCATACAGTCCGCCTGCGATCCATACCTGCTCCGGCGTACCTCTGCCGTTGATCGCAACGCTTGTCATGGCGGGCTTCGGCTTCACGCCCAGATCATTTGTTCCGTTTGCGGTATAACCGCTCATCGTGGTTTTCTGCACATTCGTTATTGACTTGTTCTGACCGTAATAAACGGCAAAGCCCATGTTTTCGTTGTCGGTTTTCTTGTCCCAGATAAAGCCCTTCTTCTTTTCTTCCCTGACCTCACGGAAATATCCGGCAATTATGATTTCCTGCCAGCCGTCGCCGTTGATGTCTCCCGCGGCAAGGTTTCCGTAGCGGATATGATCGTAGTAACGGCTGCCGTCCGCTTTTTCATCCTCGCGGTTCAGGGTCATCAGGGACTTTTGATCCACTCTTTTGAGGTTTCCGTTTTCGGCTTTGTATACCGAGAGCTTTGAAACAGCCTTACGGAAGGAATCGCCGGAAATCTCCTTGTTCCTGCCGTCGATCTTATCCGGCTCGGCAATGCCTGCGTACACGATAAGCTCATCGCAGCCGTCACGGTCAATATCCGCCGAGACAAGCGACTTCGTGATCTGGTCGCGCTCATACAGAGTCGTGTTCCAGCCGTCGAAATAGGCATTGCCGCTGCCCTTGGATTTGACAAACGATTTTCTTGAAAGTCCCTGCTCTCCGGCAATTCCCGTGCCGGCGATTCCCCATAAATCATCATTGCCGACGTAGGTGATAACGGCGGTCATCTTTCCGTCACCATCATAGTCGCCCGCCGTGACATTGAAATAGTGGCGGAATTCCTGGTATTCCAGCTCGCCGTAACCGGGTTTCTTGCACGCCCACATCGGAGCGTCGGCAATTTTCTGAAGCTCGGAGCGCTTGTTGTTTACAAGGTTTTGTACCCAGTAGCAGATCTTCGCAGTGTTCTTGGAATTATCCATATCGCAAAGACCGACAAAGATGGCATGATCGTTTCTGCCCGTGCCGAGTGGGTCGTAAGCTGTTCCAACAGCAAATGCAACATTATCGACAGCAGAAACCCGATGGGCACTCGGTGTACATTCGGCAATGTTGATACCGAAATTCCACTTACTGTATACCTTGGTATGATCCTGCGCCGCCTGCCCCTCTGCGTTGCGGTAGCTGTAAATGATCGGCTCATACCATGGGGTGATGGCAAAGGGCTGACCCTTTTTTGTGCCGTACGGGTTGCTTTCATCCTCTGCCCATCCGACCGGTGGGGTTGTGTCGGGTGTGAGCAGTGTGCCGTATGCACTCGAGTCGGATGCCGATACTCCCAGAGTGGCATAGCTCATAATAGGTAAAGCAACACACATCACCATACATAGGGTGAGCAGGGTACAGAGTATTCGTTTTTTCATTTTCCGTTTCCTCCCTTCAAATATTGTGAACGGTATTTATCCGCAAACAGAGCGACACCCTGTTTTAAGACCTCCATTTGGGTTTTTAAATAATATTCATCCTCAAACATAGCATAGTGTACACAGGCACGAACAAATATAAAAATCAACGGTGTAATCACCGTGTACGGAATACCGATTTTCGGCTCCAACCGCTTGGCATATTCGGTATAGCGCTCATTCACTCCCTCAAAGAATTTCTTGCCGTGCTCAATATATTTCGGATGAGTATAGACCTGATACATCAGCCGATATTTTTTGCCGTGCTTCTTTGCGGTCCAATACGGAACCTCTCTCACAAATCGGACAACATCATTCGGGTCGGTGGGAGCTTTTTCCATAAAATCATCCTCAACCTTTTCCATACAGTATGCAGTTGATTCAATAATCAGTTCATCCACACTATTGAAATAGGAATACAGATTTCCCGTTGTACACCCACACGCTGCCGCCAAAGCCTTGATACCCGTACCGGTCAGCCCGTTTTCAGCATAACATTCAAAGCATTTTTCCATCATTTCCCGCTTACGCTCGTTGTGTTGTTCCTCTGTTGTTCTCATAATGTTCGCTTCCTTTTGATAACTAATCGATTAATTAACTATATTATAACACAGGACTACGGTAATTTCAACAATTTACTAAAAAAAATTTGCAAAATATTATATTTTTATCGCATCTGTCGGGAACTTTACTGATATAGCAGTACCCTTTTCCGAACTTTCTTCCACACGGACTTTACCATTGTGCAGTGTGACGATTTCCCACACCAAAGAAAGCCCCAAGCCTACGCCGCCGTATTCCCTGCTTCGGGATTTATCCACACGAAAGAAGGGCTGAAAAATACTTTCTCTGTATTGTTCGGGGATGCCGTAGCCGGTATCCGCAACCGTAATAACAAGCTGATTGTCTTTGTGCGTTACGGTAATATTCACTGTACCGTCAAAACGGTTGTAGCGTATAGCGTTTTCGGTCAGATTATATAACAAACGGTAAATCAGCGTGTCACTGCCTGTCATAACAGCATCGCCTGTGCTTTCAAGTGTAATGTTGTTCTTCTCTGCAAGGGGTGCAAGGTCAGTGAAAATCTCTTCTACCATAGGAGCTATCTCTATGCGGTCGGCACACGATACTGTCCGAAGCTCACTCATTTCCAACAGGGTTTTTGTCATTTGCGTCATTCGTTCGGTCTGCTCACGCAACAATCGGAGGAACTCCGCCGTTTCCGGCAACATCTCGGGATGCTCTGCCGAAAAAAGTTCAAGCTGTGCCTGCATCAGCGAAAGCGGCGTACGCAACTCGTGCGCCGCATTTCCCGTGAACTGTCGTTGAGCGGTAAATCCCTCATCAAGACGGTCAAGCATCCGATTAAATGACTTGACAAACTGTCTCATTTCAGGCGGAACCTCTTCGGTTATCTTCATATCCGTCAAATTGTTAGGTTGAACCTTTTCAACCCGAGCTGTAAAAGTACGCAGAGGCTTCAGCGCATGCCCGCTTAAAAAATACGCAAGCACACCGCCTAACAATGTTGCCACCGCCGTAATATACCAATTGGTAGTGATAAAGGATTCCTGTGCTCCGTTAATTACGATAGTTAATTCACGATCAAGCTTTTCGTGTTCGGGATCGAAAAAGTCAGGTTCTCCTTTGTCCGTATCTCCGTAACCTGTAACATAAGAGCCTATGGAATCCATGTAACGGCTGCCGGAATAGCCGATAAGAACATTCATAAAAACACAGGTAGCTCCGATAAGAAGTGCAGTCATCAGAGTTATGCGCCATTGCAAGGATAGCTTTTTCATTCTTTTTCTTCCTCCATAACATATCCTTCACCAATGCGATTGCGAATCGGGTCATAGCCGAGTGCCGCACGCAGTTTCTTTCGTAATGCAGAAATATGTACTCTTATTGAATTGCTGAAATTGTCAACACTGTTATCCCAAACATGGTCGAGCAGTTCTTCCTGACTGACGGGGCGACCTTGATTAAGAAGTAAATATTCAAGTATTCCGATTTCTTTTCGGGTAAGTGACAGTTCCTGACCGTCAGCAACGGCAACACGGGCTTTGGTGTCAAAAGCAACCCTTCCACAGTTCAAAACAACATTGTTTTGTGTAAAACGCCGGCGAGTCAGACTGCGTATTCGTGCCTCAAGCTCCTCCAAATGAAACGGCTTTGTCAGATAATCGTTTGCTCCGGCATCCAGTCCCTCCACCTTATCGGCAACCTCACAGCGTGCCGAAAGAATTAACACTCCGGTATCCCTGTCGGTTTCTCGCAGAGTTCGCAGTACCGTCATCCCGTCTGCACCGGGTAAATTCAGATCAAGTAAAACAAGATCGTACTTTTCCATTCCGAGCAACTCATTTGCTTTGTTTCCGTCATAGCAAAAATCAACGCTGTATGCCAGTCGTTTAAGGCTGCGAACAATTGTCTCGCACAGCGCACGCTCATCTTCAATTACTAAAATACGCATAAAAACTCTCCTTATTGTGTTTTAATATTTCTTTGATAATTTAATTATATCGCTCATACATAAAGTTTTTGTTAAGTTTTAATTCTTAACAGAGATTTTACATCCTATGTGCTACAATTAGAGCATAAAAGAAAGGGGTGACCGAATTGACTCGAAAGAAAAAAGCCGTATTTCAGATCGTGCTGATTATCTGCGGAATTACGATGCTGTGTTACGGAGCTCTGCGCGGAGAGGCAGAAACCGTGTTAAGCAAGGCAATCCGGCTGTGTTTGGAGTGTGTGGGAATTGGATAACAAAGAACCAAAGAAAAAAAGAGGCAGTGTATCGCAGTTCCTCTCACGCTTTAGATGGCTGATTCAAGCAGGAGCAACTTTGCTGAGCAATATTCATCTGCCGAATTTTTTTAAGGGCGGAATTTATCAAGGCAAAGGAAAGGCTGTTTGTGTGCCGGGACTGAATTGCTATTCCTGCCCGGCGGCATCGGGCGCCTGCCCAATCGGCTCGTTTCAGGCAGTGGTGGGTTCGTCAAAATTTAGTTTTTCATATTATATCACAGGATTCCTCATATTGATAGGGGTTCTGCTCGGACGTTTTATCTGCGGTTTTTTATGTCCGTTCGGATGGCTTCAGGAACTGTTACATAAGATACCGACAAAAAAGCTTTCCACTAAAAAGCTAAAACCGCTGACATACATAAAATATGCAGTTTTACTTTTTGCTGTAATTTTGCTGCCAATGCTTATTACAAACGATGTGGATATGGGAGATCCTTTTTTCTGTAAGTATCTTTGTCCTCAAGGGGTACTCGAGGGGGCAATCCCTCTTGCTGCCGTCAATTCGGGAATCCGTGCCGCACTGGGTACGCTCTTTTCGTGGAAACTGGGCATATTGATTACGGTAATCGTACTGAGTGTACTTTTCTACAGACCGTTCTGTAAGTGGCTGTGTCCTCTCGGTGCATTTTATGCATTGCTTAACAAGGTGTCGCTTTTCGGAATGAAAGTAGACAAACACAAATGTATTTCCTGCGGAAAGTGTGCCAAAGTATGCAAGATGGATGTAGATGTAACCAAAACTCCCGACCACGCCGAATGCATACGCTGCGGTAAATGTATCCGTGCCTGTCCTGTAAAGGCGGTCAGCTTCCGCTACGGCTTTGGCAAAGAAAATGAAAATGATTGTCCCGCTAAAAAAGCAGAAACACCAAAACAAAAAATTGAAGCAAAAATTGAAACAAAAATTGAAACAGATATTGAAACAGAAAAGGAGTAAACATTATGAAAATGACAAAAATTTTAACCTTACTGACTGCCTTGATGATGTTGTTAAGCTTTGCCGCCTGTGGCACAAACAAAGACAATAAGACTAATACGACTAATACTACTAATACTACCACAAATAAGAAAAGCGAAACAGCTATGCTGACAGCTATGAATCCAAATACAAAAGACGAGGCTACCGACCTGCATCAAAAACTGATGGCACGAGAAAATGCTATTCTTTCCGAAAACAGCGCACTTTGGGAAAAGGTATTTATTTCAGCCGATAAGGGTATGACGATGATTGAGGACGGCGGAAACTACGGTGATTTTCTTCTGAAAACCATTGACGGTATCAAGGATCAGTTCAGTGCAGATGAGTTGAAACTGCTTAATGAAGGTGCCGAAGAAATTAAGGAAATTGAAGGAAAGCTGACAGTTTTGGAACAAAAATTTCCCGGATGCGGAGAAAAACCGTCTGATGGAGATATGAGCGTTCCGGCGGAAAACGGTAAGCCCATCGAAAAGGATAATCTGATGAAATTCCCGACATTTGACGGCAAGGATCTTGACGGAAACGAAGTTAATAGCAGTACGCTTTTTGCAAAAAATACCGTTACCGTAGTAAACTTCTGGTTTACCACCTGCAATCCCTGCGTAGAAGAACTTGCCGACATGGAAGCTCTGAATAAACAGCTTGCAGAAAAAGGCGGAGCAGTAGTCGGAATCAATTCATTTACACTTGACGGTGACAAAACGGCTATCTCTGACGCAAAGAATATTCTGTCAAAAAAGGGTGTGACCTACAAAAACATTTGGTTTGATTCAAAAAGTAAAGCCGGAGAATTCACATCCGGATTGTACTCCTACCCCACAACTTATGTTGTCGATAAAAACGGTAATATTGTGGGAGAGCCGATTGTCGGTGCAATAACCTCAGAAAAGCAGTCCGAAAAGCTGCAAAAGTTGATTGATCAGGCAATTGCAAACAGCAAGAACTGATGTGTGCCTGTCCCGACAAAGTATCAGTAATGCATATTTTCAGGTTCTGTAACAGATGTTTTGTAACCGTCAAATAAAGCACACCTACACAAACCGCCCGAAAAGCGATACAATACAGAAAACGCAAAAGGAGGCGATTATGGTGACAAAACTCCTTCCTGTTTGGCGGATTGAACACAATGGCGAAAACCTTTAAATTTGTGAAAACAACCAAGAAAGAAAATCGTTATTTTTATTTATAAATAATTCTTTTTAGTGGATGTCGCCTGTTTTTCAAACTAAGTACAAGCACGCAAACAGCCACGCTGTTTGCACCTGATGAATTGTAATATCGGAAGATTTTATGGGCGCTGCCCATACCCGCAAGCCTTTAAAAATTCAGGTCAAGCCTTTAAAAAGGCTTGACCTGAATTTTTAAATTATTTGCCTTAAACACTGTGTTAAACCATAATTTTCCCAACTTTCAATAAATCCCCATTAAAATAAAAATATTTTTGCAACCTTTTTATAATTTAAAAAGTGTTATATACAAAGGTGGTGAAATAATGAATGATTTAAACAACGATGATTTTGTTACAACTGTCGTAAACGAATATTCCGATACGATTTACAGGGTGGCTTTGAACATAACAAAAAACAGCGCTGATGCATTTGATGTGTGTCAGGAAGTTTTTATAAGATTAATTAAAAACAAACATAAAATCAAAGACCGCAGTCATCTGAAAGCATGGCTTTTGCGTGTTGCCGTAAATTGCGCCAAAAGCTGCAAAACATCGGCATATGTTCGCCATTGCGTACCGCTTGCCGAGGCAAGAGAACAGGGTGTGTCGGATAATACTTTTGATAAAGCAATTTTTCAATTCGTTATGCAATTGCCGCCAAAGTACAGCGTTGCGATTTATTTGTTTTATTATGAAGATTTAAAAATCAGTGAGATTTCAAAAATACTGAATGTAACACAATCAACGGTTAAATCAAGACTTGCACGGGGCAGAAAACAACTTAGAGAAATTATTGAAAGGGAGCAATCATATGACTGATAAAAAAGATTTTAATGCGGAAGTATATAAAAATAATGCGAAAAATATTAAACTTAGCGAAAAGCAGAAAGCTGAATTGATAAAAGTAATGCGTGATACCGAAAAACAACATAAACAAAACAATGCATCGCACAAAGTTTTCAATTTGAAAACAGGAACAGCGGCAGCAATAGCCGCAGTGTTTGCATTTGTTGCAATATATGCAGGATTTTTTAAACCGAATACAGAGCGAATTTCCTCAAATAAAAATATTTTTACAATAACGGCAAACGCCGCCGAAATTGAGGACAAGTCTGAAATAGGTGTATTTTCGTCGGTCAACGGAAGTCAATATTTATTGAAAGATTTTAATAATGATGACACGATTTATCGAAACGCACAGGGAAAAACCGATTATTTTAATGATTTTGAACTTACAAACCTTAAAATCAGCGGAAAAAATATTGAGAGCGTGACATTTAATTCAAAACAAAAAGGAATTTATTTTCTTATAAATTCATATATAAACGATGATGAAAATTCGGAAGATGCGGAAGACGGCAATAGTTATAATTATTATAACAGTATAGCCATAGCCGAAATCGGAGATTTTTCAAATTACGGAATTCTTGATAATTCACAATATACAAAAGCGGAATTTAAAGAACATTCGGACGGTTTATATGGGGAGTTTTGTGACGGATTTACATTTACGGTAAAAAACCCGAGTGAAAACGAACAGGAGATAAAACTTGATAAAGCGATAAATCTTATGGTTGAAACCGACAGAACAGACAGTGAAATTGACAATTGGGCAGACGAATATTACCGACTTGACAGTGAACTTTTAAGTATGAGAGCGAAAAATCGTATGAGTGATGACGGAGAAAATCAAGTCACAGATGATGAAAATGCTCTTGAAACAAAGATGGAAAATATAAATAACAGCATACTTTCAAAAATTGTTGACGGAGCAGAGATTGATGTAAGCGTGCAGTTTACGGACGGAAGTGTCCAAAGCGAAAAAATCAGAATTTCTTACAATAACGGCAATTGCGGCGGGGAAGATAATTTCCCGAGTATTACTTTCAGATTGGTGTGAGTTTGGTTTAGCGAATAGTCAAACTAATAAATTTAAAAATTCAGGTCAAGCCTTTAAAAAGGCTTGACCAAACTTTTATAATTGTTTAGCAGTAACCGTCAAATAAAGCACACCTACACAAACCGCCCGAAAAGCGATACAATAACAGAAAACGCAAAAGGAGGCGGTTATGGTGACAGAACAGGAAGGTGCTTTGTTAGTCAGAAAATTTACGTACAGCAAACTGAGCGGACGGAAATTTTGCCGTGAAAACGGCATAAAACGCAGAACTCTCAGATACTGGATAGAACGTGCAGCTGAGCTTGCCGACGGGAAAGAAGTATATTTTTCTGAATTGGTATTGGGCGGTGAAAATAAATGCTGACTATCCACCCTGAAAAGATTTATATTTCCTCTGCAAATGTTGATATGAGAAAAAGTATAGACGGCTTGTCTGCGATTGTAGAGCAGAATTTCAAACTTAATCAGTTCAGTAACGCAATGTTTGTATTTCACAACAGGCACTGCGACAAGGTGAAAATTCTGTATTGGGACAGTGACGGTTTCTGCCTGCTGTATAAAAGAATAGAACACGGCAAATTCCACTTTCCGAGAGGTATTACAGCTGATAAACACACAGTTACTCAGGAAGAACTTTCGTGGCTTTTGCACGGCTTGAAAATAGAAGAAATTCATAAATACAATTCCCTTAAAAACGCTCGGTAAAACGGGCGTTTTTCTTGTATTTATGCGGTTTTTGCGGTATAATTAAGACAGTAAAAAACTGATTTCGGAGCGTGATTTTTTGAAAAATATGCCTACATATGAAGAACTTCCGGCACAGAATTCCGCTCTGAAAAAGCAGGTAAAATATCTCGGAAACCAGACTGAAAAGGCAGAGAAAAATACGAGCAAGCACAATCTGAAATTAAAAATCTTACACTTCATAATAAAGAATTAATCGCAAATTACAACTGGATTTTGGAACAGCTGAAATTAAGCAAGAAGAAAATTTACGGCTCATCATCAGAAAAGATAGCTGAGGATTACGGACAGCTTAATCTCTTTAATGAGGCTGAGCTTGAAAGACAGCCGCTCACTGTTGAGCCAAAACTTGAAGAAATAACCTACAAACGCAGGAAATCTTTGCACTTGAGAAGATTGACCCGAAAAATCCCGGAGAAAAAAGGAAATACACTCTTGAAGAAACCGCAGAAATCAGGGAGAAACATTCTGCTGATAAGGTAAAAGAATTTTTCAAATTCTGCGAAGAAAACCAAGGGAGAACTCTGCCCAAAAGTCTGACAGGCAGAGCAATCAGCTATGCCCTGAATCAGAGGGTAACGCTTGAAACTTTTCTTAAAAATCCGAAAATTGAGCTTACAAACAATTCGGCAGAAAGGGCGATAAAGCCGTTTGTCATAGGCAGAAAGAACTGGCTTTTCTGCAATAGCGAGGCAGGAACTCAGGCTTCATCAATAATCTATTCGATTATCGAAACTGCCAAGGCTAACAACATCAATCCATATGACAGGCTTGAGCAGATTTTCATAAGCATACAGCAAGGTGTCGACACGATAAAATCTCTGCTCTGAATTTTATACTTTTACACTTACAGCCCACTTGAATCTCTCAGGTGGACTATTGTTATTCTCGTTTTTTGTCAAGGTGTGCCTTATTTTACGCTTACTGTGCTTTATTTGACGGTTACGTTGCAAACACCGCTTAGACAAACAAAAAAGCACTACCGAAGTAGTGCTGTAAGTTCAAAGGTCACCTTTTAAAAGGTGTATATTAAAGGGAGTACCCTGAAAACTGAATAAAGGTTAAGCAAACCATTGAGAAGTAATATTGTAAATACTTTAATAAGCTGACCAAAAGACTCTTGTGGTCAAGCCCTCGACCTATTAGTACTGCCAAGCTAAATGCCTCACGACACTTACACACGCAGCCTATCAACCTCGTAGTCCTCAAGGGGTCTTACTTGCTTATGCAATGGGATATCTAATCTTGGAGTCGGCTTCACGCTTAGATGCTTTCAGCGTTTATCCGTTCCGTACGTAGCTGCCCAGCCGTGCCATTGGCATGACAACTGGTGCACCAGAGGTACGTCCATCCCGGTCCTCTCGTACTAAGGACAGAGCTCCTCAAATATCCTGCGCCCACGACAGATAGGGACCGAACTGTCTCGCGACGTTCTGAACCCAGCTCGCGTACCACTTTAATCGGCGAACAGCCGAACCCTTGGGACCGAATACAGCCCCAGGATGTGATGAGCCGACATCGAGGTGCCAAACCTCCCCGTCGATGTGGACTCTTGGGGGAGATCAGCCTGTTATCCCCAGGGTAGCTTTTATCCGTTGAGCGACGGCATTTCCATTCACATACCGCCGGATCACTAACTCCAACTTTCGTTACTGCTCGGACCGTCATCCTCGCAGTTAGGCTGGCTTTTGCGTTTACACTCAGAGGCACGGTTTCCGTCCGTGCTGAGCCAACCTTTGAGCGCCTCCGTTACCTTTTCGGAGGCGACCGCCCCAGTCAAACTGCCCACCTGACAATGTCCCCCGACCGGATTCACGGTCGCAGGTTAGAATTCCAGAAACCTAAGGGCGGTATCCCAACAACGACTCCGTATAAGCTGACGCTCATACTTCCCAGTCTCCCGCCTATCCTGTACATAGATTTCCGAAACCCAATATCAGGCTACAGTAAAGCTCCATGGGGTCTTTCCGTCTTGCCGCAGGTAACCGGCATCTTCACCGGTACTACAATTTCGCCGGGTGGGTAGTTGAGACAGTGCCCAGATCGTTACACCATTCGTGCGGGTCGGAACTTACCCGACAAGGAATTTCGCTACCTTAGGACCGTTATAGTTACGGCCGCCGTTTACCGGGGCTTCAATTCGGAGCTTGCACTCCTCCTCTTAACCTTCCGGCACCGGGCAGGTGTCAGCCCCTATACTTCATCTTTCGATTTGGCAGAGACCTGTGTTTTTGCTAAACAGTCGCCTGGGCCTATTCTCTGCGGCTCTTTCGAGCACTCCTTATTCCGAAGTTACGGAGTCAATTTGCCGAGTTCCTTAACTACCCTTCTCCCGCTGGCCTTAGAATTCTCTTCCTGTCCACCTGTGTCGGTTTGCGGTACGGGCGTCTACTTCTATTCACAAAGCTTTTCTCGCCATACGCCACATTTACTTCCCTACTCTAATTTCAGTCCCTTGCGCCCGGGTCAACCATCGCCCGGGTTAAACGCTTTGTATGTGTCCCTTTGTTTAAATTGTAGACGGTAACGGAATATCAACCGTTTGTGCATCGGCTACGCCTTTCGGCCTGACCTTAGCTCCCGACTTACTTGGAGCGGACGAACCTTCCTCCAAAAACCTTAGACTTTCGGCCATTAAGATTCTCACTTAATTCTCGCTACTTATTCCGGCATTCTCACTTCTGTACAGTCCACCGCCGCTTTCGCTACGACTTCACTCCGTACAGAACGCTCTCCTACCATACCTTGCGGTATCCTAAGCTTCGGTGTATAGTTTAGCCCCGTTAAATTTTCGGCGCAGAATCACTCGACCAGTGAGCTATTACGCACTCTTTTAATGAGTGGCTGCTTCTAAGCCAACATCCTGGTTGTCTATGCAATTCCACAT
>NZ_QSTA01000020.1 GCF_003438075.1 Eubacterium sp. OM08-24
TAAACAATAATTTAGAGCAGCAAGCGCAGGCTATTTTCAAGTCTTGGTTTGTAGACTTTGAACTAAATTATGGGATTATGCCCTCAGATTGGAAAGTCTCGCAGCTTGGCTCTATTGCGAAGATTTCAACAGAGGTATTTTCGCCTGCCAAGAACCCAAATGTTGAAGTAGAGCATTATAGTATTCCTGCTTATGACGAAAAGCGTTATCCGGTATTTGAAACTTCTAATGGTATTAAGAGCAATAAATACCGGCTATCATCAAATTCGGTAATGATTTCAAAGCTCAATCCTGATACCAAAAGAATTTGGAGACCTTACTGTATTTCCGATAATCCGATTTGTTCAACTGAGTTTATTGTATATGAACCAATAAATCCTTTGAATAGAGATTTTATTTACTCAATTATTGATAGTATAGGATTTTCAGCTTTTTTGTGTTCACATACTACGGGTTCAACAAATAGTAGGCAACGAGCTACTCCGAGTATTACTTTGACTTATGATATTATTGTACCAGATGAGAAAACT
This sequence comes from Eubacterium sp. OM08-24, assembly GCF_003438075.1. Taxonomy (GTDB): domain Bacteria; phylum Bacillota; class Clostridia; order Oscillospirales; family Acutalibacteraceae; genus Ruminococcoides. Next base: position 531 of record NZ_QSTA01000020.1, read on the forward strand.
ATCCAAGCTTTTTGCTCTATTGTATCTCCTATGTACGACACAATAGAGAATAATATCAAGGAAAATCAAAAACTCGCAGAAACTCGTGATAAATTATTACCCAAACTTATGTCTGGCAAACTTGATGTCTCCGACATTGACCTTTAAGCTACTAAATTATTGTTTATC
>NZ_QSTA01000021.1 GCF_003438075.1 Eubacterium sp. OM08-24
TAAACAATAATTTAGAGCAACAAGCTCAGGCAATATATCAGCAGATGTTCATTGATAATGCAAGCTCAGATTGGACAGAAGGCACATTGAGCGATATAGCCGATATTACAATGGGACAGTCCCCAAGTGGAAGTAGCTACAACGAAGATGGTAATGGCACAATTTTCTTCCAAGGTCGAGCCGAATTTGGTTTTAGATTTCCAAGCGTTCGCCTTTATACAACTGAACCGAAGCGAATGGCTTGTGCTAATGACACTTTAATGAGTGTTCGAGCGCCTGTCGGCGACCTAAATGTGGCTCATACCGATTGTTGTATCGGTCGAGGACTTGCCGCTATTCATTCAAAGAATAATCATCAATCTTTTGTGCTATACACAATGTTTTATCTCAAAAAACAGTTGGATGTTTTTAATGGAGAGGGTACTGTGTTTGGCTCAATTAACAGAAATTCGCTGAACGAAATGCCTATCCTTATACCATCAAGTGAAAAGCTTGATGAATTTGAGGCATTAGTTGCTCCAATGGATGCCGCTATTCACAACAATTACGATGAAATCTGTCGTTTAGAGCAACTTCGTGATTCATTATTGCCGCAACTTATGTCCGGCGAACTTGATGTCTCCGACATCGACCTTTAAGCCGCTAAATTATTGTTTATC
>NZ_QSTA01000003.1:0-229953 GCF_003438075.1 Eubacterium sp. OM08-24
AAAGCGTAGCAGCTAAAAGCCACTACGCTTTCAAGTCTAACTTTTGGGGGTCACCACAAAGTAAAGGGTGCGTGTTGTTTTAACTATAAATTACATACTTTCTGCGCCGGCGGTAATAGCCATCTGCAAGTGGGTAACATCTGTTACCATAACAAGTCCGTCGCCGTCCAAATCAGCCGAAAGCACCTTTAAATCCGAAAATTTATGTCCGCCTGAAATAAACATCTGCAAAATCGTAACATCGTTTACATCTATTTTATTATCATTGTTAAAATCACCGAATACAGCTTTTGTTGTGTCAAGCTCATAACTGCCCGTTGCGTTGTCGGCGCTAACATAGGCAACATATTATGTGCCGGCTGAAATATAGAATTTATCGGCAAACTTTCCTGTATGACAGCTTTCGTCCACATACTTATGCCCTGTTGCGTCATAAAACTGTATTCCGTATTTTTCAAGCGCAACGCCGACTGTAAATTCAAAATCACCCGATATGCCGATTCCGAACTTGTATTCTATTGATTGTCCCTGTCCTTCTATTTCTCCGTCATAATGCCGGCTTACAGTGCCCTCAACCGCTGCGGCAGGCACAACAGCCGCAACTGCTGTAAATACCGAAAGTACAGCTGCAAGCACAATGCTGATAATTTTCTTTTCGTAAATATTCCCCTCTTACGCTTTGTCTATATTGGTTTTTATCTGTTCAAATGTAACACCGTATTTCTTTGCAATATCTCTTGCATAGCTGCTGCCCTGCGGCGGCGAAATATAAACTCTAAACGAGCGCTCGCCATGGTCAACTCCCGTAACAAGGCTCTGCACAATGCTTTTTCCCTCGGTTTCGGTATTCATTTCATCAAGGTTTTTGGCAAGGTCGTGCATATGCGTATTGAACACAGAGCGCACACCGAGGTAGCGCATTGCACGCACAACATCTTTTGCGATAAACAAACCCTCAGAAACATTTGTGGTAGCAAGGCTTTCGTTAAGCAAAAGCATACTGTTTTCGGTTGCAACATCAAAAATCTCTGCAAGTCTTTTACTCTCCTCGCCAAGTCTGCCAAGGTCAACGGTATCGTTTTCGTCTGCCGGAAAGTGTGTAAAAATATTATCACATGGACTGAGTTTAAATTCACCGCAAGGTGCGTAAATGCCATTTTGAGCAAGCAGCACCGCAAGTCCAACTGCCTGAGTAAATGTGGTTTTACCGCCTCTGTTCGGACCTGTAAGAATATAAATTCTGCCCGACTTATCGTCAAAATCAATATCATTTGCCACAATATTAAATTCTTCGCCGTTTACACGCTTAATGCCTAACTTGAGGTTATAAACGCCCTTTGCAAAAATCTCTCGGCTTTCAGACGGCAAAATTTCAGGCTTGCACATATCAAGTCCCTTTGCCCTTATCTTATCAACAAGCTCTGCCCACCTAATGTAGAAAACAATTTCAGGCATAAGCGCCGAGAGTGTGTATCCGCTGATATTCACATACTTTGTAAGCACACTCTGAATATCACGCACTGTCTTTCTCATAATATCCGTTACCGCTTTTTTAAGACTGTCGGAAAGCGGATCTGCACCCGTAAGTCCGCTTGCGGTCACATGAGGATTTCCGTTTGTGGGAACTGCATCAAGCGTGCCGATTCCAATATCGTTTTCTTTGAATTTTGGACTTGACGGGTGGAACTTTTTAATATCGGATATATCCGTACCGAAATGAATTTCATCGTCGTTATTTGTAAATTTCAAAAAATGCTGCATAAGTCCCGACGAGGCAAAAGCCTTGTCATTCAGCGAAAGAATACCTGCGCTCTTTGGTCTTAGCAAATCATCAAGATTTACACCGATAGTAATGCTCTTTACCCTCTGCACCTTGGCAAAGGTTTCGGTAATATCCTTTTTAAGCTGCGGAAAGCCGCTGTTTGCGTAAATATCCGTTACCTCTTTTTTTAGCGTGAGCAAACCCTCAGATTTAATATCAAGACTTTCAAGGCACTCCTTGATTTTTGTAATGCAATTTACATAGCCGTCAATCTCACGCAAGCGATTGATTAACTTCCACAAAGATGACGCCTCGGTATCCTTTTGAAATCTTGAAATATCTCGCAAATCATTAAGCTCCTCAAGCAGCTCGGCAAGGGACTCCCTCAGCTTTGGAAATCTTAAAAAATCATCAAAAATATCACCCCTGTACCTAACAGTATCTGCGTCATCTGTAATCTCTGTCATAATTTTCATTATAACATTTTGTTCGTATTCACTTTTTGTAAGTGCCTTGCAAATAAAGTCGAGCGAAAGGTCATTTATACTTTCTTTTGTCAGGCTCTTAAACACCGCTTTAGAATTTTGCGGATTTAGCAAACTGATTTCAGCCATATAGTAACCACCTTTTATAAAAAATATCTATATCTTGGTAGCTTAAATTTTAATATATTGTTAAACTATTACTATATATAAAATAACATTATTTTTTGCAAATGTCAAAGATTTTTTGTGGCAGATTGCAGGATAATTGTATCTTCAAAAATATAATAAAATTATTGTGGTTTATTTGTTTGTTTTATCAGCTCGCAACCTTGCACTATTATGTTTGATTTGATATAATAAAACTTATAATCAGAATTAAAGGAGCTTTATAAATGAAGGGTATTCGATTTTTTGCGGCTCTTTACGCTGCAAAACTTGCTACTGTTGCACTCTCGGTAATGCACCGCAACGGCACTCATATGCCCGGTGTGCTTGCTATGAAAATTTGTCCCGATTTTTTGGGCAGAATGGATAAGCCGAAAACAATTATCGGCATAACAGGAACTAACGGCAAAACCACAACAGCAAATATGATTAATGATATTCTTGCCGACAACGGATATTCACCTGTAAATAATCGTGCAGGAAGTAATATTCTCGGCGGTGTGGCAACTACATTGATTTCTGCCGTTAATTTAAGAGGCAAAACAGTAAAAGACCTTGCCGTACTTGAGCTTGACGAACGCAGCTCAAGACTTATTTATCCGTATGTGCACCCTACATACCTACTCTGCACAAACCTTTTCAGAGATTCCTATAAGCGAAATGCACACTCTGAATTTATATTTGACATTCTCGACAAGCATATTCCAAAGCAGACAAAGCTTGTTTTGAACGCTGATGACCTTGTAAGTGCAAGACTGGCAAAAAGCAATGACAGAGTTTATTTTGGCATTGAAAAGCAGAGTGACGAGGTTCTTAATGAGGATACCATTATAATAGACACACCGCTTTGTCCTAAATGTGGCAGCCGACTTGAATATGACTTCCGCCGCTACCACCACATTGGCTCGGCTCACTGCACAAAATGCAGTTTCCGCTCGCCAAAGGCTGACTATGATGTTACAAAGGTAAACGAAGGTACAGGCAGAATTACAATGTCGCTCAAGGGCAAAACCGCCGACTTTAAAATGGTGGGCACTTCTGTTACAGACACCTACAACCTTGCAGGCGCAATCGCCGTTCTTTCGGAGTTCGGACTTAGCGCAGAGCAGCTCAGAAAATCGGTTGAAAAGCTCGAAATTGTAAAGAGCCGTTATGACGAGGAAAAAATCGGCGACAAGCAGGTTATTATGAGTGTGGCAAAGGGACAGAATCCTGTTGCCTGCTCAAGAGTATTTTCTTCTATTAAAAATCACAGCGGCAAAAAGTCTGTTGTACTTATGCTCGATGACCTCGGTGACGCAGAGGAAACAAGCGAAAACACAGCTTGGATATATGACACAGACTTTGAATTTTTGAATGACAACTCAATTGAGCAGGTTATTTGCAGCGGAGTTCGCCGTATGGATTATAAGGTAAGATTGCTTCTTGCAGGTGTTCCCGAGGAAAAAATCACTTGTGTTGAAAAGGAATCTGATGCAGCAATGGCGGTGGACCTTGACAAGGCAGACACAATCTTCTTTCTTTATGATGTTTACACAACCTTGTACGCTACAATTTCTAAGAACACAATCGGCAACAGAATGGCTGAAAGGAGTGCAAAGTAATGAAAATAGAAATTCTATTCCCCGAAATATGCAATCTTTTCGGCGATATGGGCAATATAAAATATCTTAAAAAATGTCTGCCGAACGCTGAGTTCGTTTCAACTGCTTTTGGCGACAAACCGTTATTCACAGACGAAGAGCCAGATTTAATTTACCTCGCACCGTCAAACGAAAAGAATCAGGAGCTTATAATAAAGGCGCTTTTACCCTATCGTGACAGAATAAATCAGCTTATTGAGGACGGCACTCCAATGCTTTTTACAGGCAATTCGGGTGAAGTGCTTTTCAATGAAATTGAGGACTATGACGGCAGAAAAATCCCTGCACTCGGCATTTTGCCATTTACCGCAAAAAGAGCGCAGTACACACGATTTAACGGTCTTAATCATGGCACAATGGCAGACGGAACAGAAATTCTCGGTTTCAGAAGTCAGTTTACATATTGGTTTGGAGACAACTCGGATTGCTGCTTTGTCAAGTGCATTAAGGGCATTGGCATTAACAAAGACTCCGACAAAGAGGGCATTATGGTAAACAACTTAGTCGCTACCGCTCAGCTCGGGCCGATACTTGTAAACAACCCCGATTTTACAAAAAGGCTTTTAAAGCTGATGGGTGCGGATAAGCCTACTCTCGCCTTTGAAGATGATGTAAAAAAAGCCTTTGAAATTCGCAAAGCAGAGTTTGAAAATCCAAAGACTAAATTTATTCTTTGATTTATATTACCGTCAATTTATATGCTGTCTTTTTCAGTGCATAAATTTTATGATGTGCAATGTGCATCAATGTAATTTACATAACTTTTTATATACAGTTTTTTTATTTGCTATATAAAAGTTTATACATAGACCTTGATACACCTTGTCATTGACGCAATTTACTAAGCTAAACTTTGTGTGATAACTGTAATTTAATACCGACACCACAAAAAGTAGGTCAACACATTTTAATGTTGACCTACTTTTTAAGTTATATAAACAATCATTTCCAATTAAATGTAATCAAGCCGTAAACATAAATAAATCCTATAAACAGAGGTACAACATATTTAAAAATGGGTTTCATCCACGACTTAATCTTAAGTCCTTTGCCCTCGTTAGCCTCTTTGATAAAGTTATCCCAGCCCCAGCCGAATTTATTGCAACAGAAAAGAGCAAGAACAAGCGAACCGAGAGGCAGAACATTTGTTGAAACCACAAAGTCCCAAAAATCGAGCCATGTTGTGCCGTCAGAGAATGGTTGAAAATGAAGTACACTGAATCCGAGTGCGGTTGTGAGTGCGAGAATAAACACTGCAATTCCGCAAATCAAACTTCCTTTGCGGCGTGACCAACCCGTTAAATCTCTAATCATTGCAAGAATATTTTCACACACACCGAGAACGGTTGACAAAGCCGCAAAAACCATAAACAGGAAAAAGAGAGTTCCCCATATGCGGCCGCCTGCCATATTATTAAACACAGTTGCCATAGTGTCAAATAAAAGGCTCGGGCCTGAATTTACTTCAACACCATAAGTAAAGCAAGCAGGAAAAATTATTACACCTGCAAGAATGGCAACAAGAGTATCCAAAGAAATTATATTAACAGCCTCGCCCATAAGGGAATGGTCTTTGCCTATGTAACTTCCGAAAATAGCCATTCCGCCCATACCTGTTGACAATGTAAAGAATGCCTGATTCATTGCCGCCACTATAACCGAGCCGTCAATCTTTGAAAAATCGGGTTTGAGGTAAAACGACATTCCCTCTCCTGCGCCTTTCAGCAACAGACTGTTTACCGCCAAAACTACCATCAGCACAAGCAATGCGCACATCATATATTTTGTTACTTTTTCAAGTCCGCTCTGAATATTGAACGAGAGAATTACAAAAGCAATAACTACCGTAACCAGCAGAAAAATAACATTTACAGACGGCTGAGAAATCATAGAACTAAAGCCGAGGTCGGCATTATTCCCTATAAGAAAATTGACAAAATAGTAGATAATCCATCCGCACACAACTGTGTAAAACGCCATCAGCGCAAGATTGCCCACAAGGCACACCCAACCAAAGCCGCCCCACTTTTGTCCCGGTTTTTCTAATTTTTTATACATATGTATCGGACTTGTCTGCGCCGCCCTGCCCATTGCAAATTCCATAATCAAAGACGGAATACCAAGCACAATAAGACATATTATGTAAACAAGCATAAAACTTCCGCCGCCATTTTGACCGCACATCCACGGAAATTTCCAAACATTTCCGCATCCGATAGCGCATCCGGCAGAAAGCATAATAAATCCAAGGCGACTGCCAAGCTGCTCACGCTTCATTAATAAAATCCCCTTTAAAACTAAACATAATGCAAATATTATTATATCAAATATTGTATCATTTGTAAAATTGATAATAATATGTTATAATAACGAAAATATCGTTTGTAAAGGAATAAAAAGCTATGGATACAAATGTACTGAAAACCTTTGTTGCGGTTTGCGAATATTCGGGATTTTCTGCCGCCGCCGAAAAGCTCGGCTACACGCAATCGACAGTATCTTCACAAATAAAACAGCTTGAAAGCGAGCTGAACACTGTACTTTTTGACCGATTTTATCATAGAATCAGCCTAACGGCAGACGGAATTATAGTGTTACAGCACGCACGAAACATTCTTGAATCGCGCGAAAAAATGCTTGAGGATTTGCGTACACCCGAAACTGTTGAGGGAAATATCCGCCTTGCTATGTCAAGCTCTGTATGCAGCCGCTATTTCAAAGATGATTTTTTGAAATTCCGCAGACTTTTTCCGAATATCCACCTTGTGGTATTTGAGAGCGGAACAGAAAAAATGTTTGATATGCTGAGGAAAAACGAGGTTGACCTTATATTCACGCTCGACAGCCATATTTACGATTCTGAATTTATCATATGTGCCGAGCACGAGGAGGCTGTGCATTTTTTTGCAGCAGCGGAGCACCCTCTTTTTCAGCAGAAAAAAATCACACTCAGCAGACTTTGCGAGGAAGACTTTGTATTGACAGAAAGCAATATGAGCTACCGAAAACTGCTTAACAACGAGCTTGCATTGCAATCGTTGGAAATTCACCCAATACTCGAAATCGGCAATCCACTGCAAATATGTTCACTTATAAAAGACAGCCGTATGGTGTCATTCCTGCCCGATTTCATAACTGAGGATTACTACCGTTCGGGCGAAATAAAGCACCTGCCGATTATGAATTTCAGCGTTTCAGTGTGGACTCAATTACTGATACACAAAAACAAATGGCGCTCCCCCGCTCTGAATGCCTTTATAGATTTTTACAGAGAGGTTATTGGGAGATAATCAGTAAATTTTAAATTGGATTTTAACTTAGTTTCAGTCAGACGATAAAGTAAAACAAATGCTAAACTTTGCGCTTTAAACACTCATCTCATCCTTTAAAAGCTCGCACTTTTCCACATCAAACACGCCTTTTGTGGTTATTCTCAATGACGGGATGACGGGCAGGCTCAGAAATGACAAGGTCATAAACGGGTCAATGCTTTTATCTGCACCAAGGCGGTATGCCTCGGCTTTTGCTTTTTCGAGTTTTTCGTTTACTGTTTCCAACTTTTCTTCCGACATAAGACCTGCAACGGGGAGTTCGAGCAAAGCCTTGACCTCTCCGTTTTCAACAACGGCTATTCCGCCCTTTGCTTTTCTAATGGCATTAACCGCAACGGCTATGTCGGTATCACTGCACCCTATGGTTATAATATTATGCGAATCGTGTGCAACAGAGGTTGCGACTGCACCCGATTTCAGCGAGTATCCTTTTACATATCCTACGCCTATATGGTTCGTGTTCTTATGGCGCTCAACGCAGGCAATCTTTAAAATATCATTTTCTACATCTGTTTTATCCGCAAAGCCAAGGTTGCGTGTGAGCAATTCACCGCCTACAAGCCCGATAAGTCCGAGCTTTCCGTCAACTTTAAAGCTATTCGGCGTAACCTCGTCAAGGTTAAAGGTATTGTGGCATTTTTCAACAAGTGTTTCATCAACAGACGGAGCGTCAAATTCCTTTACCTCGCCGTCAAATATCAGCTTTCCCCTTTTGAATACCATTTCAACATTAAAATCAGCAAAATTATCTGCCACTACAATATCGGCAAGGTAGCCGGGAGCTATTGCACCCTTGTTATTGAGCAAAAAATATCTTGCCGCATTATGCGTTGCCGCTTTGAGGGTAACTATTGGGTCTGCGCCGTTTTTCAGCGCCTGCTTTACTATGTAATCAATATGTCCGCCGTTAAGCAAATCGCTTGGGTGCTTGTCATCTGTTGCAAACATACATCGGTCGCTATACTGCTTTGTCAACAGCGGCATAAGTGCGCTGAGGTTATGCGCCGCCGTACCCTCTCTTATCATAATAAACTGACCTTTTCTCAGCTTTTCGAGTGCGTTTTCAAAAGTGGAACATTCGTGATCGGAATACACACCTGCCGCAATGTAAGCGTTTAGGTCGTTTCCCGAAAGCTCGGGAGCATGTCCGTCAATTTTCTTGTGGTGCGCCTGCGATGCAATTATTTTAGATACCACATCGCCGTCACCGTTTATCACTCCCACATAGTTCATCATCTCGGCAAGTCCGAGAACTTTTTTATGCTCAAAATACGAATCAATATCTTTGTAGCCAAGCCCTGCACCGCTTTCGTCAAAGGCGGTGGCAGGCACGCAAGACGGCAACATAAAATAAACATCAACAGGCAGATTTTGAGTGCTCTCTATCATATAATCAATGCCGTTAAGTCCCATAACATTTGCTATTTCGTGTGGGTCGGTAATAACCGTTGTAGTGCCATGAGAAATAACAGCCTTTGCAAATTCACTCGGAGTTACCATTGCACTTTCAAGGTGAATATGCGCATCAATAAATCCCGGAAGTACAATTTTTCCGTTCACATCAATTTCTTTTTCTCCCTCGTATTCGCCTATGCCTGCTATAAGACCGTTTGCAACGGCAATATCACCCTGCAAAAACTCATTTGAAAATACATTAAGATATGTTGCGTTTTTAATTACAAGGTCAGCCTTTTCCCTGCCTGCGGCAACCTCAATAATTCTTTGCTTAACCTTTAATCTTCTGTTTATTTTTTCCTCATAAGTTTCTTTCATAAAAGCACCACCTTTTAAATTTATAATAATTATTTACAGATAATTATATCATATTTATTTTATAATAAAAGCTATTTGAACTATTATTTAAGTATTTATTTCAAGAATTATATTTAAAAAAGCAAAATAATCTCATATCCTTGAAAATTTCAAAATCTGGGTTATAATAGTAGTTATGCAAATGTCAAAATAAAAAAATGTGTGGGGATTATTGATGGAAAAAGATAAATCCGAGCGACTGTCTTACATAGATGTAGCAAGAGGATTTGTGATTATTTTAATGCTTATCGGTCACGCAAACGCACCTGTCCCGCTTGTTAAAGCAATTTTCGGATTTCATATGCCGTTCTTTTTTATATTGTCGGGATTTCTGTATAACAAAGAAAAGTGGAGCAAGCTCGGTTTTAAAAATCTTATAGTTACAAAATTCAAATCGTACATTGTGCCGTATTTTATTCTTGCGTTTTTCAATCTGCTTATAAACATTCCGCTTGAACAGATAAGGGGACTTAGCGGGCAAGAGTTGTTTAACTCTACAATTAATCATCTGCAATGGATATTTTACTCGTGGGGTTCTATTGACAAAATGCCGAACTGCACACCGCTATGGTTTTTGCCCTGTATGTTCATCTGCTGTATTTGCTTTTATTTCCTCAATAAAATTAAAAGTGCAGGAATACAAACCGCAATCTGTTTATTATCCGTAATATTAGACTACATTTTATATCTTACGGTAAAAATTCAACTGCCTTGGCACATTAACATTGCGCTTATCGGTACGGTATTTATGTTCATAGGCTTAAAAATAAAAGAAAACAACACGCTTGAAAAAATCAATCACGGCATTTCGTTTGTTGTTTCTATGGTTGCCCTCGGCGCATTTTGCATAATAACTAACCCGAGAGTTGACCTCTGCAACAACACTTTAAACAACACTTTCCTTACATTTTTAGGGTCAATTACGGTTTCCTCTGCAATACTCTTTATCTGCTACAAATATGTGAATAATTTTAAATTTTTATCTTTTTTAGGTAAGAACACCATAATTATTATGGCGCTCAATTATGCAGTAAACAGCTATTCTAACCACATTTGGAGCAGTATTCCTGTATTGCAAAACATAAGCTACTGCTGGTGGATTATGACAATAGTTGACATTCTCGCCTGCTCGGGTTTTATACTTCTTTGGTGCAAGCTAAAGAAATTTTTTCCGGTACTCAAACATCTTCATATATAAAAAGCAGCTCCCGACACCGCATTAATCAGCAGTGCCGGGAGTAATTTTATACAATTAAATCGCCAAATTTTCTGTGTATTGCACAAAGCCCTCTGCCCATTACACAAACGCAACTCTTCCATAGTATAGTCAATTTTACCATTTAGCTAAACTTTTACCATTGAAAAAATTGTTGCTGAAAATACATTGTGCAATTAAAAGTTTTATTGTATTCTTATAGCACAACAAAGCTGCTATGCCGGCAAAGCGGTGCGTTGAATAATTTTTTCAAGGTGATTTTTATGCCAGATATGTTTAAAATTTTATGTGTGTCAAAGTGCGAAATTCCTGCGTTGTTATCAAAATTTGAAGCAGAACTTTATAAAGAGCTGGAAACAAACCTTTTCCCTTACAATGAAAATGCAAATGATAAAATTGTTTCGTTTAAATACAAAGGTATTAATACCCATGACAGCTTATACTTTATTCGAGATTTTAGTGAGCCATGTGCAACAGTAACATGGAAAGAAACCGGCAATGTGGTAGATGACTTTACCCTTTGTGTAGTTTTCAACGCATATACAAGTCAGCTTAACTGGTGTTCTGATTATACAGAATATTCTGCTGAATTCGCTGAAGATTTTACATCTTTCAAACGAGTAGAGCAGGCAGATATTATTGCAGAGCACTTTGATGAAAAAACTTTTTCTGATTATATCAGGGCTATTCCTTATGATGAGGATGAGCAAATGGCTTGGCTTCCGGTTGTGTTCAGGTTTGGTAACGATGAGGTTATTGAACAGGCTATAAACTTTATTTTTGATAATGAGGAATTGATTTTCCATGGCTTTACAAAAGAAGAATTTGTGGGTGCTTTGCTTTCTCTCGAAAACGAATGCCCTTTTTGGAAGCTCACCTCTGAAAAACCTTGATTTTACGGGGTTTTTCGGCTATCATTGAAAAGTAAATATCCCTTAGTTCTCTCCATCAGTTCTCTCCTTTTTCCGAGATGTTTTTGAGGGCTGATGTGAAGATAAATACACGGAGAGATGTCCGAGTGGTCGAAGGTGCGACTCTCGAAAAGTCGTGTTCCTAACGGAACCGTGGGTTCGAATCCCACTCTCTCCGCCAGAATGTTCAGTCTGCAAGCGGTTTTTACCGTTTGCAGGCTTTTTCTTTTTCTCCACTCTGGAAAGATTTTTCCGTAAGTTCTCTCCGTGATTTGAACTTAGGATATGTAGTTGGCGTATCCTTAGTGAAGCGATACGCCGCAGAAGTTATGAAATAGCCTCTAATGCGCCACTCAGACCGTTTACCATTGCGTCAGCCGATGACAGCTTGGAATTGTAATCCAAATGGGCATATACATTTGCCGTAGTTGAAAAATCGCTGTGTCCGAGCCATTCCTGTATCTGTTTCATAGGAACACCGTTCGCAAGAAGCAGCGAAGCACAACTATGGCGCAGGTCGTGGAAACGAATGTGGCGCAAATTGTTCTTTTCAAGTAGCTTTGGAAATGATGATGTGAGATAGTGCGGAGAAATCAATGTCCCCATCTCATCTACACAGATATATTCCAAATACTTTTTGTTGTAGCATCGTCCGCATACTCGTTTGTATTCTTCCTGCTGTTCCTTGAGCTTTAGCAACTTCTCTTTGAACGCAGGAACAAGGGGCAGCGTTCTCATACTCGACTTGGTTTTGGTCGTATCCTGTGCTATCTGGATATGCTTGCCATCAAGATTGCAGGAAGTAACGGTGTGTCTAATGGTAATCGTATTGTTTTGAAAATCAATAGCGTCCCATTTTAAGCCGAGGGCTTCACTTCGCCTTAGTCCATAAAACGCACCGAGAAAAATCGGTATTTCAATCAGCGTTCCTTTGGCGGCTTCAAATAGTGCCTGTACCTCGTTGCTGTCATAGAAGCTGCCGATGAACTTATCAGCTTTAGGGCGTTCCACTTTATCCGCAGGATTGACAGAAATAAGGTCAATCTTTACGGCATATTTCAAAGCCCTGTGAATAACAGCGTGATAGTGAATAACCGAATTAGCTTTTACTCGTTTCAACTGCTTCATATAGAAAGCCTGAATGTCTGTTGCCTTCAGTTCGGAAAGCGTGATTTCTCTTTCCTTGAAATACGGAATGATAACGCTCTTTGCCATACCTGAGTATGATGCGTATGTGGTAAGTGCGATAGTCGGCTTTGCGATTTCCAACCATTGAAGCAGAAAATCCGAAAACAGCATATCGTCCTTTATGGGTTTGCACTCAGGAACAAAGGTCTGCCTTGTTTCCATCAACATCTTTTCCGCTTTCTTTTTATTGCCCTTGACAGGCAATCCTGTCGGCAACCATTTCGTTTTTCTTTTTCCCGCAGCATCGGGATAGCTCAAAACCATATAAAAATAGCCTTTTTTCTCTTGCAGATGTCCTGCTACCATAAATATAACCTCCTTTGCGTAGCACCGACTTCTGCTGTTGACCATATACATTGTAGCAACTTAAGCCAAAGAAGTCGAATGTGCAAATTCTTTAATTTTCCGCATTTCGCAGACCTAACCTCAAATAAGAAAGAAGATGGGCTTTCGGTACTTTGTACGCTCTGCCCACCTTCAAGTGTTCTATTTTGTTTTCACGAAGTAATTGATAACCTGTTTTTGTGCTGACACCAAGAGCCTTGCTCATTTCATCAACGGTTAAAATGTCTGGGTATTCTTTTAAGACTAACGCATATATATCTCCAAAGTTCATAAGCTCCTCCTTTTTTCAACTCCGATACTGATGAGGAGAGGAAATTCAAGCGATTTCAAATACTGCTCATCAAGGTGTGTGAGATGTTCTTTCAAGCGGCTTTTATCAATCGTGCGTAACTGCTCAAAGAGAATGATTGAATTTGCAGGAAGCCCCTCAATTTGCCCCAAATACAAGTGTGTAGGTAATTTCTTCTTTTTGCGTACACGACTTGTTATGGCGGCAATAATGACCGTAGGACTGTGCTTGTTTCCTATATCATTGGAGATAACAAGTACAGGTCGTGTCCCACCTTGCTCCGAGCCGACAACAGGGTTTAAGTCTGCGTAGTATATGTCACCACGCTTAATTGTTTTATCCATTAGTTTGACCTCCTATCTGGATATAAGCAGGTAAGCTCTGCCTATGTAATCAGCCAAACACAAGGAAGTTTTTAAGGTCGGGAGAGCATAAACAATTCTCTGTTCCATAGACCGCCTTGTATTTGGCTTTATGATAGAAGCATCTCTATTTGTCCTCGACACCCCAAGATGCCAATGCGTTTCACGCTGGGAAGTCGCCAAACGGTCAGCAGCGAACTGACACCACGGGAGTTTCACCCCAACTGACGGTCTGCCAGAGCCGCCCTCATTGCCTGCGACGGTTTTATCACGCTCGGACTGTGACTGGACGGGAGTATCATTATCCTCTTTGTGGGTTACGGCGAAATCGGGAGCTGCCCGATATTTTGAGTAGGTAGTTATCGCTCTCCGCCTTGCGGCAGGTCGTGGCGTACCTCTCGACACGCTTATGCTTATCACAATCACAAAGAGAAGGTATTTGGCGAATGATTATTCGATTGACAAGGAACAATCCTGTTTTCGCCACACAAAGGAAAACAGGTGAAAGGGTTTTGATACCCCTTCACCTGTTTGCTCACTAAAAAAGGATTGGTGTAGTGTTAATCTTAAAAAATCCCAAAATCTTTTTTCAGCTTTTCAATAGCAATATCAACACTAAACTTGACTGCTCTTTTCGTACAGCCCTCTAAGGCTGCAATCTGCTCATAGGTCATCTCACCGAAAAAGTACAGTAACAGCCTACGCCGTTGTATTTCGGGTAGTTTTGCGATTGCCTTATGTAACAGTTCGTATTCTATATTCCTTGATACTTTTTCCTCAATGCTTTCTGGCTTACAGAATACACGGTCATTTAATGACGCTTCTGTCAGCTCCGAATGTTCAATATGCCTGCTTAGCTTGTTGAGATATGATATATCCTCAAGCTCAAAGCGGTTAAACAAACCGTACAGTATCTCGTCAATCTCAATGGTCTGCAATTCACCTCGACTGTCCTTAAAAGAAAGGTAATAACGCCCGTCTGATATAATCAAGGTGTATGGATTGTACTTGTCTTTTTTACGATTTGGATGCTTTTCACCCATTGTCTATTCCTCCTATCAATCTGAAATTTGAAAAATCCAGACTGATAGGGGCGGCGAACGGCAACCTACGCCAGATATAGGCTTGTCCTTTATTCCGACAAATAACGACAAACAAAAAACCGCAAAGGGTGTCATACCTTTGCGGTTATAAGCAATATAAACTCTATTATGTAGATATATGGCTTCTACTTTAGGGGCGTAATAGTACCACGAATAACTTAGGATTTTTTTAACAGGTTATCCTCACTTATTCGTGATGCTATGTAGGTAACTGCTGCTTCTGATAAGCAGCAAGGCGCTCAGGGCAGACCAGCGCATAAAAAATCCCTCCAAACTCAAAACGGGTTTAGAGGGCTGTGATATTTTATTCGGGCGTGACAGAGCAGCCCACCAAAGCACCGTTTTTTTTATTTGGTGGGCTTGCCATATTGATTATTTAAAAGTATCTTTAATTGCCGTTTGCTAAAATGTCATTAGCTTGCTCTTGCGTAATAACGCCACATTCAACCATTCGTGATAGAACAATTTTCATACGGCTATATGCTAAGTCAGGATTTGTATTCAGCGAATAGGCAGATGGGGCGTTAGGCAAGCCAGCTAACATTATGGCTTCATAATCACTTAATTCAGAAGGGAGTTTTCCATAATAACCTTTTGCAGCATCATAAATCCCGTAATATCCATTACCAAAATAAATTGTGTTTACATACAACTCAAATATTTCTTGTTTTGAACAATACTGTTCTAACTCAATAGCCGTAAATATTTCTGCAAATTTCCTTTCGAGCTTTTTTTCTTGTGTAAAGTATTGATTTTTAGCAATTTGCTGAGTAATTGTGCTTCCGCCTTCCACAAAAGACATTGCCTTAATATCGTTTACAACCGCACGACTAATTGCAATTAAGTCCACACCGCAATGGGTTTCAAATCTTTTATCTTCAGCCGAAATTACAGCGTCTATATAAATTGTCGGCAACTCATCGTATTCGACAAAGTTCTCTCTATTTTGGATTGATGATACCATTTGAGAAATGGGATATGCTTTTACAGCTTCTTGATACATAAAGTATCCTTTTACTCCAAATACAAGGAAAATGATAGTGGTAATGAAAAACAGGACTGCAAACAAATAAAGTACAAATTTTCTTATAAGACTTCTTGGCTTCTTTTTCATTTGACAGCTCCTTTCGCACTATTTTTGATGATTTCATTTATTCAGCTCTTTCAATGTATTTGAATATTCAATCAAAAAATCAGTTGCTTCCTTTTTGGAAAATCCGAGCCTTATCATATTGCTTAAATATAAGCAGCTTAGCTCCTTCGCTTTTTCTTCTCTCTTTTGAAAGATATACTGTTCATTTGCAATTACTGAATAATGTCTATTTGTTGGCGAAACAACCAGTTCCAAATGCTTTAGATGTGTATATGCCTTCATTACGGTGTTGGGACTAATATGTAACAATTTTGCCATTTCACGAACAGAAGGTAGTTTTTCTCCAGCAGAAAGTTGTTTGCTTAAAATTGCGTACTCGATTTTTTGAATAAGTTGCAAATAGATTGGCTCCACATCGTGGAATGCCCATTCACTAAAATTCATCTCTTTCTCCTTTTTCACACCAATAAATGATACGGTCTGTAACAGACCAAATCAAATAGATTAGTGTTGCAAGTATGCCGATGGGTATCAGCAGCAAACATATAAAAGCCAAGCTGATACCCAATACTGCATACCGAAAATAAATCTTTATTTTTTTAATTCTGCACATCTTTAACTGTTAATTCGAGGTTTCCGTTGAAATCATCACCTCTCAGCACAATATAGTTATCTCCTGAGCTGAGAGTAAATTTGTAAGTGTCGTCTGCGCTTTCTTCGCAAATGATATGTTCTTCTCCAGAACTCAGCCAATAGAGAGTGGCTTCTCCAGATGTAATTGTCAACGAATAAGTTGCTTCCAGATTGCTTCCATTGTCCCTCTCTAAAGCAGTGCCACCGAAAATAAACTCCTCGCCGTTAAAGCCGTCATACGAAGCTGTGTAACTACCTGTGTATTGGTCAATGTCATTTTCCCTTTCACCTTGAAGATTTTTATCTTTCGTAACGGCGTGTTTACTGAATGATTCCAACCAATTATTAAATCCGTTCACCAGATTGTCTTTCAGATTTCCTTCATCGTGATTAGAGCTACAACCTGCAAAACAAAGCACCATACAAAGTGCCAAAGATACAGCGACAAGCGATTTTATTTTTTTCACTTGAAATCCCTCCCATTAAGAAAACTTGGTAACTGCCATCAGAATAAAGGCACAGACACCAAATATGGCATAAAGGCTATTTACTACCAAATCAACTTTCATCAAATTGTTCTGCACTTTTGCTTTTGCATAAGAAACAATGGTAAAAATCCCGCTGAAAATCATAAATGCGGCATAGCAGGAAATCATTATTTCTGCAACAGGCGACTCTAAAGCCCAATCGAAAGTTCGCAAAGGTAAAATAGTCCACGGAACAAAAAGCATAATGGTACTGATAGCGGTCAAAATCTTGTTTTTCATAATAGTTTTATCTCCTTTCTGCCTGCCCAAAACGGAAGCAGGAAATGCACAAACAAACAATAGTGATGGCGATTGCTACGGGTATCCACGGGAAAAACTCTACCTGTGAAGTTGTGAGGTTTGTTGCAAGTTTTCCGTATTCTGAAGTAATAACGAAAAACGGATACGACATTGGGTACGCAAACCACGCTTTTGTGTTAATCATCAGAACTGACGGCACAATGGAAGCTAATCCGATGCCGATGGAAAAAATCGGAGTTTGAATACATACTGCAAGCAACCAGAAAAACGCCAACATTGGTATGGTTGAAACGGCTATAAAACCAACCTCTTTAAAAACGAATAGCGGGGACAAAATAAAATTGTAATCCTGCGTTCCTGTTACGATGGCAGCACTAATGTAGTACATTCCGACCATCATCAAAATCTGCGATGCGGCTAAAGCAAGCAACACGACAAATTTTGCCAAACAAAGTTTTACCGTGCTGATAGGCAAAGCAAGCATTTTTAAGATACCCTTATTTGTTCTTTCTGTTTGGCTTAAAAGAACAGTACCGACTACCATACTTGCAGGAAACATAAACCAAGCCATTCCCATAAAGCCCTGAATGAAAAAATTATTTTCTGGAGAAATCCCCTCGGCTTGCATATTAAAATTCATTTCAGCATTGAGGATTGACGGTATCCAAAGAATAACCGTTGCAACAAACAATATGAGGAATATCTTTGAGCGTTTTATTTTCTTGAATTCAACGCCGACGAGAGATAAAAAACTCATTCAAACGACCTCCTAACCTTTATAAATACAAGCTCTGCAATGCCGATAACAACGATTTCAATAATCGCCGCATAAACATAGTGCATTACCTGTGCCATTTCCGTATTCACAAAGACTTGAAATGGAGTGGCAAAGGGGAAAAGAGAAAGAACGAAGTTATCCGTTGGCAGCATTGTTGCAGTAAACACGCATACAACGCCAATTCCCAGAGATACCCACATATTTTTACAAGCCGATGAAATCAACAAAGATAACAGCACACAAGGTAGCATCAGCAAAAACGAATATCCGAAGCTTTTACCTAATTCCAGCCAAAAATCATTTCCAATTTCAAACCAGTATGAAACGCAAAACGCAATCGAAGCTGCTTCAATGGCAAGTACAACTACGCTCATAATCGAGGTTAAAAGAAATTTCCCAAAGAAAACTGAGCTTTCTCTGGTTGGAAGTGACTTCATTTTCTGCATTGCGTTATCAGCAAACTCTGTATGATACAACAGGCAGCTTCCCGCAACAATAAGCAAAATATTAAGCATAGCCATCATTTGCCAATTTGCTCCCATTAGGATTTGCATCGGGGAGTTTTGCTGTCCGACATACATTTCAGAACGGACTGCCATATTGACAATCGGCACAGCCGCCGCCAAAATACCGCCGCATAAAAATGCGGGGATAAATCCTGTTCGCTTTGCTTTTTTACATTCCAGAGATAGGCTCATTTTGCTGCTCCTCTCTGGCGGTTGTCTGCGTCAATCAAAGCAAGGAATGTATCTTCCAAGTTATCGGTAGGATACCCTTGTGCGGCGGCACCGTTTCTGAGCTGTTCAAGCGTTCCCTCAAACAGCAAACGCCCGTGATTTAAGATGCCGACTGTATCCGCCATCAGCTCAACTTCCGACAGCAGATGTGACGATACAAACACCGTACAATTAAATTTTTCAGGCAGAGAACGGATAAGCGTTCTTATCTCGTGAATGCCCACAGGGTCAAGTCCATTGGTCGGCTCGTCCAAAATCAAAATCGGCGGTTGACCGATTAAAGCGCTTGCAAGTCCTAACCTCTGCTTCATTCCGAGGGAATATTTTTTTGCAAGACGCTTTTTGAACTGCGTAAGCCCCACAATTTCAAGCGCTTCGGAAACGGCAGACTTTGGCAGTCCTAATATCTTACGGATAATTTCCAAGTTTTCTTCACCGCTTAAATTTCCGTAAAAAGCAGGGGCTTCAATGAATGAGCCAACTTCTTTCAAAATTTCTACTCTTGCTTCAGGGTACTTTTTTCCATCAATGGTAAATGAGCCGCTTGTGGGTTTTGTGAGTCCCAAAAACATTTTCATTGTAGTGGATTTTCCCGCACCATTCGGGCCGAGGAAGCCATATACAGCTCCTTTTGGAATATGCAGATTGACATTTGACACGGCTGTAAAATCAGCGTATGATTTTGTCAAGTTTTGAGTTTCAATGATATTCATAGTTTTTTTGCTCCTTTCTCATCATTGCAAGTTTATTCTAACTTGCCGACCTTGTGATAACCTTCTCCCCACCTTACATTTACCTTACTTTTCATTCGCACATTATAAAAAGACATATTTATATGCTATAATAAAAAGCACAAAGGGGGTGTAAAAATGGATTTTGACTTTTTAAAGCAAAAACGCATTTTGCTCGTCGATGATGAGCAGGAGCTTTTAGATATGGTTTCCTCTATCTTTGCAGACGAAGGGTTTTGCGACCTCAAAACAGCCAAAACGGTTAAAGAAGCGCTTAATATAGCGGAAGCGTTTCAGCCAGAGCTTGCAATTCTTGATGTAATGTTGCCTGACGGTAATGGTTTTGACCTTATGGAACAATTAAAAAGTAAGTCCGATTACCCTGTTCTGTTTTTGACAGCTCGTGGCGAGGACGATGACAAATTTCGTGGATTTGGACTTGGGGCTGACGATTATATTGTGAAACCATTTTTACCAAAGGAGCTTATCTATCGTGTAAACGCCATTCTCCGCAGAAGCTATAAAGGCGAAAGTCCGATTGTTAAGTTGTCGGGCAGCGAAATAGATTTTGACCGTGCTGAAGTGATTAAAAAAGGAGAGCATATTGCTCTCACAGCAAAAGAACACGATATACTTGCCGCATTATATCGAAATGCAGGACGAATTGTTACGATTGATGCTTTATGTGAAGCTGCTTGGGGCGACAATCCATATGGGTATGAAAATTCTCTAATGGCGCATATTCGCCGCATTCGTGAAAAAATTGAAATCAACCCTTCGCAGCCTGTTTCTCTGATAACGATTAAGGGATTGGGATATAAGCTCATCGTGGGAGATAAATAATATGAAAAGCGTACCAAAGTTAATTAAACGCTTTGTTGGCATTTTGATGTTAAGCTCTCTTGTTATTCTTTTTATGAATTTTATTATTTTAGCCATCATAGCTGCCACACAAGCGCCGAACGGCTCTCCGTGGAAAACGGCGGAGCAAGCCGCAGAAAGTATAAATAAAACAGAACAAGGCTATGTGATGCCCGATACAATGATTGAGGAACTGAATGCTCAAAATGTATGGGCTGTTTATATTGATAACGCAACGGGAGAATGCGTCTGGCGTTCGGACAATCTTCCCGATACCGTTCCTTTGGAATATACAGTTTCCGATATAGCTAATCTTACCCGTGGATATATTGACGGATACCCGACTTTTACGGGAGAAGGCGAAAACGGGCTGATGGTTCTTGGCTATCCCAAAGATAGCTACTGGAAGCATATGTGGCCGAGTTGGGATTATCAATTTATTGCCAACTTGCCCAAAACCGTCCTTATCGTTTTAGCTATAAATATTTTTATTGTTTTTCTCATTTATATGGCAGCAAACACCAAACTACTGAAATCTATTAAACCAATTACGGACGGTATTCAAGCATTGCACACAGGACAGCCGATTGTGCTTAAGGAAAAAGGTGTACTCTCAGAAATAGCTGCGAACATCAATCGAACTTCCGAAGTATTGCAAAGTCAAAATTATCAGCTCAGGAAAAAAGAAACAGCAAGAGCAAATTGGATTGCAGGAGTATCGCACGACATACGCACACCTCTTTCAATGGTTATGGGTTATGCAAGCCAGTTGGAAAGCAACAAACAGTTGCCAGAAGATGAACGAAAAAAGGCTGCGGTTATCGTTAAGCAGAGTCAGCGAATGAAAAATCTCATAAACGACCTTAACCTTGCTTCAAAGTTGGAATATAATATGCAGCCAACACATATTGAGCAGGTGAATGTTATTTCTGCCGTTCGGCAAGTGGTTGTAGATTTCATCAATTTGGATATTGGCGGTAAATATCCCATTGAATGGCTCACCGACAGCGACTTAAATACCCTTATCATAAATGCCGATAAAGATTTGATAAAAAGAGCTGTCAGCAATTTGATACAAAACAGCATTAACCATAATGAAAACGGTTGTACTATTTATGTTGCTGTCAAGGAAGAATACAGTAAAATCTGTAAAATAGTTGTTTCAGATAATGGCGTTGGAGCTACGGACGAACAAATCGACAAACTAAACAATTCGCCTCACTATATGGTCTGTGATGAAAACACATCAGAACAACGCCACGGCTTAGGCTTGCTGATTGTGAAACAAATTGCTGCTGCTCACAAAGGTACAGTAGAAATAAGGCACAGCGAATACGGTGGGCTTGAAGTTGAAATATGCTTACCCTTATAATTAATCCGAAGTTAAATTAACCATATAAAGAGCCGATGACTGTGATTGCTCACAAATTCATCGGCTCTGCGTCTGTGCGTCTGGCTCTTTGATGACGGTTATATGTAGTTCCTTTGCATTTATCAAAGTTTCCTGTTTACATTTCGGGCAGTAGAGAGGATAGTTCTTCAACAATGTATCCTCTCTAAGTCTGTCACGAGTTTTGCTGCCACAAACAGGGCATAATATCCATTTATTTTTCGGCATCTTTTCTTCCTAATACGATATTGTGTAATCTTATATCGGTTATAAATTTCTTCCTTCTGGGGTCACCTTCTGCACGATAAATCATTAAATTTGACAAATCAAATATAGAACTCCATACTGTTTCAAAGTCTGGCTCATCATCGTATTGACACATAAAACCATATTCACCTTTTAGCAGTTTTTGAGTTTCAACAACAGGGTCAGCGTTTTTTACATTTTTAATGCAATTATCCATAACAACAGAGTATCTTGTATAAGAATGATAATCATCCCCTTTAGCAAAGTCATAAGGCTTAAGTTCGTCCGAAATAAAACTATTAACCGTACATACCAAGTAACCATCGTCAACGCTTTTTGCTTCACGGATTTTCTTTATATTCGGTGTGCATTCAACTACCACCATTTTACCGCTTTTGTCTGCAATCAAAATATTATAATTTGACGCAATAGGTAACTGCATTAAAAGATTAAGTGCCTGCTCTGTGGTATTTGCTTTTTCAAGCAAATACCTAACCGTAAAACAAGAGTTAAAACCTGCTTTAATTTTTCCAAGTTCAGTCAGAACAAAAGTCATAGCAACAGCTAAACCGTGTTCGTTCAAACCTTCTTCACCATTGATAAAAGAAGAAGTTGTTAAATTAAATCTATTCCCGTTTTCTGGAGCATAAATTTCGCTGCTGCTACCATTTTTTAAATATGGTGGCAAATCATTATTTCTGCCATATATTACTCTATTGTCTTTAGAATATGCGAATGCCGTACACCCTCTAATTTCAACAGGAACATTTTCCTCCAAGTTGTACATACAGCACCCCATACACAGCATCCAAGAAACAAACTCAATGTAATCTACACCTATTGTTTCACTTAAACCTCGGATTTCCTCACATACCTCTGGAAAGAATTTATTTAATATTTTTTCGCTTTCCTTACCGTGTTTCATCTGAAACTCATCTAAATGCAGCGGAAAGGTTATGCCGCCTTTTTTGAATATATTTCCTCTCTTAACCCCCATCTGATAGTGATTACCTTTTAGTCTTAAATGATACATTTTTTAACTCTCCTTTGTCTTTTTTATTGCAATCCAAACTTCAGAATGCCCTTTGGTTGGTCGCCCTTCGGAAATAGGATATATCTCAATGTCTGGAAGTCCAGCGTATTCATATCCAGAAAACGGAAGAAACTCTGTTAAGAAGCGATGAAATACACTTTGTACATCTTCTTTGAATAAACCATCGTTCTCAAATACTACCCACATAGCTTCTGGAATAACAAACTCTGTTATGTCATCAAATATAGGAACATCACTTGCAACTGCTATATAATAGTAAATATCTTGTGGGTTTGTATAAACACTTACTCCCATTATTCCAGTTGGCTTTCCATTGGATAATTTCGAAAGTTTAGAAATCTGATTATTGTCTAATGCCTGTTCCCAAAACATTGGGACAATACGCATATTTTCTTCTAAATCTTCCGTTAAAGGTGTCTTAATTCCCACAATACGGATATTCTCTTTTTTCTCAATGTGATACGACATTTCTTCTCCTCCTGTTACTTTAATTGAAAATTTGATTGGTGGATATGCACTTAGTGTGCAGCCCATATTTTTAGCCAACATAGGTGTTATTCCGTGAACATTTTGAAATGCACGATTAAATGAAGTAGGAGAAGAGTACCCGTATTTCAAAGCAATATCAATTACTTTACTTTCTGTTCTTTGAAGTTCAAATGCTGCCTGCGTCATTTTACGACGGCGCACATACTCAGATAGCGTAATCCCAGAAATATACGAAAAAATACGCTGAAAATAATATGGTGAACAACACGCAATACGGGCTGCTTCCTCATAAGATAAATCTTTGTCTAAATTTGTTTCTATATAATCAATGGCTGCACTGATTTTTCTCAACCATTCCATTAACTCGCCCTCCCTTTATGTTATAGTAATCTGTTTCTATTGGTATTTCCTCTCTTTTTCTGCTCACTTTTGTAAACTTGTATATAGTGTATCTGAATAAAAAATATGTTTCAATCTTCAAATTACAATATTTAATATGAATTTTTGCTTCTGTTTATAAGAAGTGAAATATCTTATAGTCGGCATTTTCACATCGTTTAACAAGAAGCCACAAATCCATACAATATAATAAGATAATTATATTGGTACAAGGTGGTGAGCTTATGGACGAGAGAAACAACGATTTTGATTTCGATTTTATGCCGATAGGACAGGCGATTAAGAAAGCCCGTGAAGCAAGAGGAATGACGAGAGAGCAGCTTTCTGGGATAATCGGCTATGCCCCCAGACACATTCAATCTATCGAAAACGAGGGAAAATATCCAAGCATCGAGCTGTTTATTCAGCTTATTACAATGTTCGATGTTTCGGTTGATGAGTATATATTTCCTAACAAAGAAGTCAAAAAGAGTTCCGTCCGCAGACGCTTAGACGCACAGCTCGACAATTTAGATGATAAAGAACTATCAGTTATAGAAGCAACTGTAAACGGACTATGTAAAGCAAAAGAGCCAGAGGAATAAAATCCTCTGGTTTTCTTTTGCCCATTTTTAATAAGCAGGGATACCGTAGCCGTAGATAACGCTGCTGCCGATAGAGTAGCTGTTCTGTCGGCAAGCATCACCTGAGTTACCTTCAACGGTATAGACCGTTCCGTTCTCCACACGCTCTACAATACCCACATGGTCTGTAAGACCGTCACCTTCCCAATCGAAGAAGATAATGTGTCCTGCTTCTGGCGTAAAGCTGCCGTCCTGCCATTGTCCTCTTTCCTTAAACCACTCAGAGCCTTGTATGCAGCCTGCAAACTTCGGGATAATCCCGTTCTCGATATAGCCGCATTCGTTCGCACACCACGAAACAAAGCAAGCGCACCATTCCACACGAGAGTTGAAGCCATACCACGACCAATAGGGTTGACCGCCTGTATTGCCGACCTGAGACAGAGCCACGGTCACGATTTCGCCGTCGCCTACGGATATGCCGTAAAGCACCTGCGACCATAGCGAATTGTTTTCATCGGCAAGTAATTCGGACAACATCTGCCGCTGCTCGTCATCAAAACCGTATTGGTCTGCCATTTCTTCGGCGGTTTTGTGACTGACTGTAATATACAGGTAAGTCCGTGTTTGGGTAGTTTCGGTCTGAACAATATTTCCGTGACCGTCATCTGTTTCGGTTATCACGGTTTCGGTCTTGCTTTCCGTTCTGGAGCTTATTTCGTTCATTTCCCAGAATATGTCCGTCAGAAGCTGCTTTTTATTATCGTCCATTGTCGCTACTTCCTGCGGATTATCTGGGTCGGTAGTAGTCTTGACCGAGTAAACCGCAAGCACCTCTTTCCAGACGGCACGGCTTCCCGACATTTCCAAAACATCATAAGCCGTATCGCTTTTGATTTCATCAAGGCGGGTGTCATATTCGGTATTGATTTCTCTAACCACGGTCTGCATTGTCATTCCGTTTCCTGAGTCCTCGCCCGAAAAGAAAATACCAAATACCGAGCTTACGAGCAGACCGATAAGGCAAATAACCAAAATGACAACAACCGCAACCCAACCGCCCGCCGCAATCGCCGCAATTAACGCTTTTGTTCCTGCAATAATCGCCTTAACTGCCGCAATCGTAGCTTTGACCGCCGCTTTCACGGCAAAAATCGTAGCCTTCGCCGTGGCTCTTGCTGCCTGTGCAGCTCTCTGAGCCGCTTTTACGGAAGCCTTCGCCGCCGCCTGTGTTGCTTTGGCGGTATGCTCGGCAGTTTTTATCGCTGCCTTTGAGGTTGCCTGTGCGGTTTTTACGGATTTTTGCGTAGTCTTTACCGTACCTTTGGCGGCTGTTTTAATCGTCTTTTTACCGCTTCGGGCAGTCTGCTTTATGTTTTTTTCCGTTTGCTGTGCGCCTTTGACCGCCTTATCTGCGGAACGGCTTACGGTACTGCGATAGGTCTGCACGCTGTTTCCAGACATACGCTGCTCGGCGGCTTTGGCGGCTCGCTTTTGCTTAAACTCAGATATTTTATCCTTTGCCTTAACCACATTGTCCTTTGTGGTTTTTACTCCTTTTTGACCTTGCTTGTTGAACTGATGAACGCCCTCGTCCGTGATGCGCTCCGAAGCTGCTGAAACTTTATCGGCGGCATATTCGGTGGCGGAGTTTTCATCGGCGTAATAGCCTTGTTCAGCCTTACTTTTTATCTTGGAATAAGCAGACTTCATACGCTCAGAAGCTACCGCAGCCTTGTCAATGGTCTTAATCGTTCCTTTGACTGCATCTCTGGTCTTTATATCAGCCATAGATAACCTCCTTTCCAAGAATACAGAGTATTCTTTAAGATTTTGCGGTCAAAATCAAGCTGTCTTTTTTGCGACCACCACAAGCCTGCCGTTCTGCGCTGAGTATTCGCAGGTAGAGAGCGTAATGAGCCTGTCGCCGTATTTTGCATTTACGCCTGTTTCGTATAATGCAAGCTCTTTGCATTTTTGAATATAGGCGTTGAACTCGTCCTCGCTTTCCGCATCGACAAAATCATAGTAGCGGAAGCCCTGAGAGCTGTACGCCACGGTCTTAAAAACAGCGATAATTTCATATTCGCCACGCTGCGTAAGGGTATCAAACTGAATGGTCTTGTGTTCCTCATAGAAGCTCTGGGACTTGTAATTCTCCAAAGCCCCGAACATTTTGCCGCCCTTAATGTGATGACCGTAAATAACAAGGTTATCGCTGCTCGTAAGGTCGCAGTTTTCCTGAATATAAGGTGTACCCAAGTCGCTGTATTCCTTTTCAAAATTGCGCTTCAAATAGTAGTTAGGCTCATTCGGTGTCTGCATCACGGGATAATTGAGGGTCGTGCCGGCTATGGAAAGCCAGCCGACCATATCCGTGTTTTTCAAATACAGTTCGCCGTATTCCGTGAGGATATTTTCTTCCTCTGTCAAGGGAACTTCTGGGGCGTTGCCGTCCTCTGCCTGTGCCTGCTCTACAATTTCGGCAATATTCTCAAAGGCTTCGGTCTGTTCGGCTTCGTCGGCATAATGGTCGTAAATGTGATAGCCGCAAAAAGCCGCCGTACCTAAAAGGCACACGGCGGCAATCAGACAAATATACTTTTTCATTTTCATACGGTTACACCTCTCCAAACTTGGTAGTCATCAGCTTGTAAAGCTCGGTATTGCGTGGGAACTTGTTGACGAACGGAACAAGGGAGCTGCCGACTTTGAGCAAGCCCTGACCTGCACCGACATTCGTGATATAACTCATCTGAAGGTCGGAGATATTAAGCAATTTGGCAAGCTCAATCCTATCGGTAGACGCTTGATTTAACATAATGATAAATTCACTATTGGCAAGCATCGTCCTCGCCGTATGGCTCTGCAAAAGGTCGTCCACATTCTGCGTAATACCCGTACAGTACGCACCGTACTTACGCACACGCTTCCAGAGAGTAAAGAGGAAGTTTGCCGAGTATTCGTGTTGGAACAGCAAATAGATTTCGTCAATGAAAATGAATGTGTTTCTGCCTTTTGCTCTGTTCTGGGTAATACGGTTTAAGATACTGTCGAGAACGACAAGCATACCGATGGGCTGTAACTGCTTGCCTAAATCCAGAATGTCATAACAGATAAGGCGGCTGTGCGTATCCACATTGGTATGCTTTGCAAAGGTATTCAGAGAGCCGTCCGTAAACAGCTCGATAGCAAGGGCGATTTCTTTCGCTTCTGGCTCGTCCTGCTTTAACAGTTCCTCACGGAAGTCCTGCAAGGTGGGCGGTACTCCCTGATAATTGCCTTGCTGATAGTGGCGGTACACGCTTGCCGTACAACGGTCAATAATCGACTTTTGTTTTGCACCCAGACTTGCGCCACCGATGAGCTGCTCGCACAAAGATAAAATAAACTCCGATTTCAAAATGACGGGGTTTGCACCGTCACCGTAATCGGAGTTCATATCCATAGCGTTGATATGGTTTTCGCTCGTTGCCGAGATGTGAATGACCTCACCCTGCATAGCCTTTACAAGCGGCGAATATTCTCGCTCAGGGTCAATGATAATGACATCGGCATTAGGGTCTGTGAGAATAATATTTGTCATTTCTTCTTTCGCCGTAAAGGATTTTCCTGCTCCAGACACACCGAGAATAAAAGAGTTGCCGTTGAGCAAATAGCGGCGGTTAGCGATAATCATATTTTTGCTGATAACATTTTGACCGTAGTAAACGCCGTTTTCGTGATGAATTTCCTGTACTCTGAAAGGAATAAATACCGCAAGACTTTCCGTTGTAAGAGTACGCATTGCATTGATTTTGCGAACACCAAACGGCAAGGCGGTATTCAGTCCGTCCATCTGCTGATATTTCAGCACCGCAAACTGACACAGGTGCTTTCTGGCAGTTGTGAGCAAGGCTTCGGTGTCATTGTCAAGCTGTTCCTTTGTTTCAGCCGTATGCACCATTGTCAAAACCGCAAACATCATTCTTTGGTCACGGGTTGTCAAATCGTCCAAGAACTCCTTGCTTTCTTTGCGCTGCTGTTCAAGGTCGTAAGGAATGACCGCCGAAAAATTGTTGTTCTGATTTTGTTTACGCTGCCAATTCGTGATATTGGTTTCCACACCGAGCAGTCTGTTTTCGACCTCACGCACGGCTTCGTCTGTGGGTACGGGGATAATGTCAACGGACATCATCATATTGCGGTTAAGCTCGCAAAGCTCCGCCACCATACTGTCCTTAATATATGCTGCATATTCACGCAGGAAAATCACACGCCCATATCTATCGCCAATGCGGAAATAGTCTTTTTCAAACTCAAAAGTATCGGGACAAATGAAATCCTTAAAATCGTGACCTTTACGCATTGTCTGCTTCAGGTCAAAATGGAACGCCGTTTCCTCGCCTGTGCGGTAGAAGTCGTGGAAGATACGGAGTTTTTCTTCCGCTTCAAGCTCCACGCATTTTGAGCCGAGCCGTGCGAAATGGGAAATCAAATCAGCTCCCACACGGGCAAAATAGTTCCTTGCTTCCTCGATATTCTTTTTGCAGACGGAAACCGTTACATATTTATCCTGTACGATAGAATTAGCCCCCGTTACTTTATCAAGCAGCATCTTGTTGTATTCTTTACGGTAATTATCCAATCCGTCCTCTGCCATAGGAATTAAAATGGTCTGTTCAAAGTCCGTTTTATTAAGGCGGCGGTTGTTGACCGTAATTTTTGTGGTCGCTCCGCTGTCGAGAGCGTTTAACAGCTCTGAGTATTCAAGAAACATCGCCTCTTTGTCCTCACGGCTTGCCACGGAATAGTTTATATCCTCAAACTTAAAGGTCTTTGCGTATTTGTTGTTGCCGACAAGAAAAATGCCGTCCTCCCAGATAGTCTTAATCGGAATAATCGCCTGTACCGATTTGGGAATGACAAACTTTTCCTTATCTTGCTTAAACAGAGTTTTAAGAGTTTTCAGCATTCTTTACCTCCTTGCTGCGCTTTGCTTTTTTGATTTTTTCGCCACGGGACAAATGCCTTTTTCGTGGTTTTGAATTGTGGTTTTCAGCGTTTCATAGTAGAGATTGTCGGGATTAAACATCAGCTTTTTCGGCATCAAAAACTCCGACTTAATCCACGCCCATACAAATTGCTCTGCGGTCATACCGTTGTACTTAACAAAGCCCATTACCGCAAAGGGAGCAGCACCGAGAATGCACACCCAACTGAGGGTTTCTGTCCCGAAGTACGGGCGGAGAATAAAATACAGCCCTACCGCCACACCGCAGGCAAGTAAAGAAAAAATGAACTGTCTGAGCGATAGTCCAAAAAACATACTCTCCGTGTAATTACGGATTTCCTTGTTTATCTTGACTTCCAAAAGTTACACCTCCTTATAAGCCCATCATTTCTCTTACAACACGGTCTGCCATTTTGACCGCACCGACCAAGACGAGCATATTAAATACCAGCTCACCGATATAGCTCCACACCATAGATACCGCCGCAGCGTTCGGGTCAACAGCAGGGGGCGAAGCCGCAAAGAGTGAGAAGATGATACAGGCAAGCACAATGATTGCACCCTCCAGACAGACGGCGGCATAAGACTTGATAAAGCTCTTGCCGACACTCTGGCTCGGCTCTCCCGCAAAAGTGGAAAGAGGAACGGGAGCGATTGCGGTATAGAGATACAGGCGGAAAAATCTTCCGTACACCGACATAATCATAATGAATGACAATATCGTGATGAAAAGCCCACCGATGAGCGTAACAGCCCACAATGGAATACTCTCAAAAAAGCCGCAGTCCTCAACAGCCGTAACAATCTCCTGCGGCAATACCGTCTGTGCAGCCGAGCCGAAACCTGCGGCGTTCATAATGGTTGATATTAAACCCTGCACAATGTTGAACAGAGCCATCATCAGTTCCAAACCATAGGTCACAACACCTTTTGCAAGGGCAAAGCGAATAAACAGCTTCAGAGCGTGTTCGGGCTTTTTAACCTCGGCAAAGCTGCCGCAGGTTTTCATTACACCGATTACAAAAAACAGCACGAGCAAGGCAAGTCCGATAGCCTGTACTGCGCCGTGAATATCTACAATGACATTCCAAATCGACCCGCCTTTGAACTGTTCTGGAGATTGGGTAATGAGCTGCCATATTTCCGATAGCTTATCGTTCCAAGTCTTGAGTGCGTTCTCCAAGTTTTGCACAATCCAATTATCCGACATTTGACCACCTCCTTAGATAATTGGATAACGGGAGTAAATCCGCAAAGCGGATCTGCTCCCGTTATCTTGTCTTGTGTCAGTTCCTCATCAGCCTGTAATGAGGGTAAGGATTTCTTTTGCAAAAGTAATGACAACGCCGCCTGCAAGGGTCAAGAAGCCGTTAGCTCTCTGGGACGGGTCGTGGGATTTAAGGGACAGACCAATCTGCACAATACCAAAGCCAAGCAAAATCATACCGACGGCACGAATTAGACCGAAAATAAAGTCGGACAGATTATTGACTACGGTAAGAGGGTCGCTTGCTGCAAAGGCGGTCACAGATGTGCCGACTACCAAAGCCGTTGCCATAACTGCCACACAGTAAAAGCGGAAGCCCTTTTTTACCTTGCCAGACATCGGCAGCTTTACGGTTTCCTTGCTTTCGTTTTTCTTAAAAAGTTTCATAAATAAAAATCCTCCTTTAGATATTAAAGATTTCTTCCAAGTCCTCATTGGAGAGAAGTTCATAGGAAGTGCTGACAGCTTTTACGCTTACGGCGTTCTTCGGAATATCGCTGTCAAACACAAGGGTTGCGACAGCCTGTGTCGGCTCACCGTGGATATACGGCGGTTTACCTCCGTCGGTTGTCAACCTTACATTGGGGTGCTTCATAATGTCGTACTTAAAGTCCATTACAGGGCGTTCCCCACGAACGAAAAGAAGTGCGTAGCGGTTATCAAGCATACGCACTTCATCGGGCGTCATCAGTTCACGCCCAGATATTTGATAGTTGGTTGAGTAGCTGCCGCTTCGACCCTCGCTCTTTCCGTAAGTGTTTGTATCAATCGTTTCCTTGCCTAAAAGCTCCGACACATATTTGTGGGTGCTTTGTTCGTTGCCGCCCAAATACAGAAAAGTATCGCAGTTGCCGACAATGCTTTCCCATTGCTTTTCAAAAAGAGCTTTGAGCTGCGCCAGATTTTGCAGGATAATACTGACCGACACGCCTCTGGAACGCATAACGCTCAAAATCTTATCGAAATCATCAGGCAGGCTCACATTGGCAAATTCGTCCATTATGAAATGGCAATGCACAGGCAGGCTTCCTCCGTATTTGTGGTCTGCCAGATAGAAAAGCTGCTGAAATAACTGCGTATAAAGGATACTCACCAGAAAATTAAAGCTCGTGTCGTTATCGGGAATGAGAGCGAACAGAGCAACTTTCTTTTCGCCCAAAGAGGGCAGGTCAAGCTCATCGGTGGCGGTAAGCCCCGCAAGGCTTTCAAGGTTGAACTTTTCAAGCCTTGCGGCAAGGGTAATCTGGATACTCTTTAAGGTCTTAGCCGAGCCTGAGTGATAGTCCCTGTAATACTTCAGGGCAATATGCTCTGGGTTTACCATTTCCAGACGGTCAAACAGTTCGTCCAGAGGGCTTACATAGCTGTCATCGTCCTCACGGACTTCACCCGCACGAAGCAGCTCCATTACCATCGGGAAGTTTTGCTCATCGGGCGGTGCTTCATATTTCAGATAGAACACCAACGCCAACAGAAGCATACTTGCCGCCGTATCCCAGAATGGGTCTTGAGACTGTGAGCCTTTCGGAGTGGTCGCCTTGAACAGATTGGTCACAAGCCTTTGCACATCATTGTCATTCCGCAGATAAACAAAGGGATTGTAACAATGGCTGCGGTGCATATTGATAAGGTCAAGGACACGCACCTCATAGCCTTTCTTTTCAAGCAGTCCGCCCACATCTCGCACGATTTCGCCTTTCGGGTCTAAAATTACCATTGAGGTGTTGCATTGCATTGCGTTCGGCTTACAAAAAAACCTCGTCTTTCCTGCTCCAGAGCCGCCGCACACAAGGATATTCAGATTTCGGCGGTGCTTTTTCCCGTCTAAGCCTATGCGGACATTCTGGGTGAGCAGCTTATTTGCGGACGGGTCTTTATCACGGTATTTCTTGTTCAAAGTCCCCGCATCGCCCCATTTAGCCGAGCCGTGTTCCTCACGCCTGCGGTAGTTCCTGCGTGTAGAGAAATAAATGCCGATACCCATAGCGTAGGCAAGCAAAAAAATAAGGACAGTCTTTACGCTGTCCTCACACACCGTTATTTGAAACGGATTGCCCATTGCCACAGGCAGACCTCGGATTATTTCAACTAAACCTCCACCCACATAGGGTGCTGTCATCAAGGCAAGCCATATAACAGGAACAATACCGCAGACAGAAAGGATTAAGCCCGTTTTTTTGTCATCGTTCCTCATTGCACCTGCACGGAACAACCTTGACCTTTCTGGTCGGTGCGTTGGCTACCTTGTCAATCAGCTCATCAACAGGCTCGGTGGGGCGTTCCTCCTGTATCTGCCGATTTCTCAGGTTGTTGAGCGCATTGATAACGATATTTTTATCGTACTTATCAAGTGCGATATGGTATCGTTCTTCTTTCATAAGCTGCACCTCCGATTAGCGTTCCTGCTCTTTATTCCTTGCAGGCTTGTTTTTCTCCATACTCTTATACATATCATTCTGGATTTCACCCAGAACATCACGCATTGTACCAAGTTCTCCCTTAAATACCTGCGTATCCATTCCGTCATACTCTCTGGGCAGTCTGGAAAAATCAAAGCCTTTGGTATCCACTCCGTAACGGGAGCTTACCATATAGGCAACGCAAAAGGATTTGAAATCGGAAGTATCACGGCTCTCATTGTACTTAAAGTCATAAACCGCCGCAGATACTTCCTTTGCCATACTGATAAACAGCACTTCCTCAGAGAGTCCCTTTTTGACAAAGATAGTCTGCTGAGAGCTGTCATAGTAGGCAGGCAGTTCCAAGTCATCAACAGGAACGCAAGGCACGGGGCTTGCGTCAATCAAAGCCGATACAAGCTCACGCATAGATTTCTGCTCCTGCGGCTGCATTCTTTCTTTTGCCGATGTTTCGGAAATGTCATATACCACTTTGGCGTTATAGGAAATACCTTTTGTACCGTCATCACGGGTATATTCCTTGCTCGGCTCAAGGATAACAACTTTCTGTGCGTCCTTGTTCACATAGACACGGCTCTGCTTCCAAGTGTTGTAGTCTTTAAGCTGTGTCGCTTCGGGCATCTGTGCCGATACCAAAATAGCGTTTGCAACCGAGTAACGGTCAAAACGCCCCTGCACATCAAGATACTGACGGAAGCTGTCGCCGCTTATCATCATTTCAGCGCAGGTGTTGTCAATCAGCTCATAGGCTTCTTTGCGCTGCGCCTGTTTCTGGGCTGCCCATTCCGCTTTATCAAACGGTTTGCTGCTGCCGTTAAACACATCATAAATGCTCATACTGTTTTACCTCGTTTCTTTAGATTTGGGTTTCTTTTTCTTTCTCTGGGGCTGCTTATGCTCGGTCTTGCCTGCGGGCTGCTTCTTCACCCTGTCAGAAGCAGAGCTTTTTTCCAAAGCAGAAGAAGTATCCGCTTCCTGTTCCTTTCGGCTCTCCTTGATTTTCCGCAGTTCCTCTCTGACAGACGGTTTTTCTTCCTTAGTCATAGTAGCCCCCTCTGCGGACTTCTTTGGCTGCTCTGAGATAGGCTCGGACTGAGGGGATTTTTCGGTCTTTGCCAATGAGGGGTTTTGAGCATTTTCCTCCTTTTGGATAGGCTTACCCATAAGCTCATCGAGCAGCTTGTCTTTCTCGGCTTTTTCCTGTACGCCGATGTCGGGCTCTGGCTGACCTGTTTTTTCATCTTTGGATTTCTCGGTTTCTGTCACAATAGAAGCGGTGGTTTCCGACGCCAATTTGAAGCGTTCCGCAATACGGCTGATTTTCGATGCGTCCTCCGCACGGGCAATCACATCGACCTCCGCATTGGGGTCTTTGTTTCCTCTGTCCGCAAGGACGCAGTAAAGTACGCCGTACTTTTTAGCTTCCTGCGTAAACTTTTTCAGGTCGCCGTTCTTTACGGTAAAGACTTTCAGTTCCTTGCCAGAACGGAGCATATTGGTAAGCCTTGCTTTGCCCTTTGTTTTCTTTTCCTCTTTCAGAATGGAATAGAGGAGAACGGCGATGTTCTTCGCACCTGCGCCTGTGATTTTGGCTGCGACCTCAAATCCTTCCAAGCTCATTCGGACGATTTGTTCTGCCGCTTCGCCGCTTGTATTCATTCGTCATCAGCTCCTTTCGTTGTTGTTCTTCATCTGCCCGTATGGTGGATAACTTTTCTTTGAGAGCAGCGTTACGGGCTTCGATACTCTCGCACAGCTTGACCTCCTTTCGTATAACGCTCAGGCGTTTGGATAAATCGGAAAGCTGTGACCGTATTGCTTCCTTTTCTTCGCCGCCTGTTTTGCGGGAGATAGAATAAAGTTCCTTACGCTTTTGAAGCAGGTCGGTTTTTTCCGTTTCCAAAGAGCCTTTATATGACAAGAGCTGCTCTACCGTATCAATGCGATTACGGCATAGCAGCCTTGTTTCCTGTGTGATAGCTTCCATTTTCATTAAGTCGTCTTTCAAAAGATAATGAAGCCTTGCGTAATTCTGTTTTTTATTTTTAGGCAGGATACCGAGCTTGTAACAGTAGTGCAGATACAGCCCCCGCAATCCACCGATTTTTTTAGCCCCCGTTAGAGAGCCTTTGACACGGAATACCTTGACCGTCCTTTGCGGCTCGGTAAATCTGGAGAACTTTACGGCGTAGGAGTTTTCTGTGATACGCTCCATAATCCTCTCGTTGGTATATTCTTCTCCGAGCTTATACAGCCGCTTCGGGCGTTTCCACCCCTTACCGATGACCGTCCAATATTTGCGGTTTGGGTCAAAGCTCACACGGTATCCCATTTCAGCCATAATGCGGTCAAAGTCTTTCAGCGTGAATGACTTGCTGATAGCTTCGTCCACCGCCTGCCGTGTAACATTATCCCTCGTGGGCATACCGTTTTTCTCAGCCTGATACAAAGCGTATGGCTTTTTCCTTCCGCTTGGGTGTTCAATGACGGACAGGGCATATTCACGGCAAAGCTCATCGGAACGCTGTCGTAAAAGCCGCAGGTTTGCTTTGTTGTCGTGGTAATGCTTGCCGTCCGTAAAGGATACGGAGTTTACGACAAAGTGGTTATGCAGACAGTCGGTATTTAGGTGAGTGGCAACGATAACCTGAAATCTGTCGCCCCACATCTTTTGGGCAAGTTTTACACCGACCTCGTGCGCCTGCTCTGGCGTAACCTCACCGTGCTTAAAGCTCTGGAAACCGTGATAGCAGACAATCTCGCTTTCATCGTTCCATTGCGCTTTTGCAATCATCATTTCATCTCTGGCGGTGGTCGGGTCGCAGTTTACGCCTGTGACAAAATAACGCTGCTCGGTCTTATCCTTGTTGGTGGCATATTCCATTACATCGACCATAGCCTGCAAATCCGCTTCGGTGTATTTGGGGTTAGCTGTCTTTTCAGGATTTTCCGCATAATCTATGGGGTGGTCGAGCCTGCCACGCACATCCCATATTTCACAGACTGCCATTACGGTGCTTTTCTTGGAAGCAGATATTTTTTTCGGACAGCGATTTGAAACTCGTGCCACCTTTGCGCTTCCTCTTTCAGCATCGGAGCGTCCACAAAGTTCAGAGCATTGGCTTTTGCCGCAAGCTGATTGATACGGTTGCCGATGGCAGACAGCTCACGCATCATTTTATAAAACTCTGGGTCAGGCTTTTCGCAGAGCCGATAGCCTTTTACCATTCCTCTCAGGAACGCTTCTTTTGAGCAGCCTGATTTTTTAACGAGAGAGTAGAGCTGTTCGGCTTCTTCCTCAGTCAAGCGGAAAAGTATCTGCACATTTCGTTTTCGCATTTTGCTGCACCTCTCTTTCTGCTGCGGGGTATTAGGGGTTGCCCCCTAACAAGCGAATTTGGATAACCAAATTCAGTGCTTGGTAAGACATTACTCGTCGCACTCGTCCTCATACATACATTCTCCGCACACGGGACAGAAGTACGGACAGTCCGAACAACATTCGTCCTCGTTCGCTTCTTCTTCGTCGGTATCTTCAGCACCGTCCTCGCAAGACTCGTTGATTTTGGCTTCACCGCAGATAAAATCCTCATCGGTAAAGTTGATAAGGTCGGTATCGAACAGGATAATTTCGGTCTTTGCCTTTGCCTGTTCTGCGCTTTCAGCACAAACAGAAATGGTCTTTTCATAATGGGCAGTCAGGGTTACATCATACTTTTTCAATGGTTATTTCCTCGCTTTCAACATTTAATTTTTTTGTTTGTCGTGTTATTCTTCAGGTCAAAATCTGCGGACAATCAACGGGCATCACTCCTTTCACGGCTTGAAATCGGTCTTGCAATCCCCAGATAGGATAATAAAAAATCGTTGAAGTCCTTACCGACAGGCGGCGGCTCATCAACGATTTTGTAGTATTTCTGCAAAAGTTCTTTGAGGGCGGCGGTACAAAGCCTGCCCGTTCTGTCATTGTCCAGATGCAGAAAAATAGTCTTGATATGGGGATTTGCTTTCAAAAAGGTGGTTAGGGCTATGGGGATTTTGCTGTCTTTTATCTCTTTTTTTGGCTGATACACACCCGAAAGAGAGAGCAGATTTTCCGATTTATAGTCCTTTCCCTCACACTTTAGATGGGTGGCGTAGGACAGTAAATCAATGGCGGCTTCAAATAAATGCACGGTATCACTCGGTTTGTCTGCCAGAAGTCGGAACGAATACCGCTTGTCGCTGCCCGATGCGTCCCCCTTAAAAGAACTGCTCATTGTGCCACGGTAGGCGGCATACTTGGGTGTTCCGCTTTCGTCCTTTCCGATAAACACGACATTGTGATACTTGGAGCTTTCAAAAATTGTACCGTCCGCAATACAGTCCTGTATGATTGAAAGGTCAATCCCACGCCCGAAAAGGTACTCGGTCACTCGGTTACAGTCCTTATTCTTCGGTGGTAAAAGCAGTTCCTTCGGCTCGTCTTTTGAAACAAGGACAGGCGGCGGCTTCCAATCCGCCGTGATACCCGTAAGCAGTTCTACGGCTTCCACAAAGCTGTATTCCTTAACCTTGATGAGATAATCAAGGGCAGAAACGCCGCCGAAACCTCTCGACCACCAATACCATTTGCCGTTGGAAATCTTCAAGCTGTCGTGTTCTTTGGTACAATACACATTGCTTGCCACACGCTTTAGATTGTTCGGCTCATACCGTTGCAGATAGGATAGCAAGTCCATTTGCCGTGCCTGCTCAATCACGGCAGGGTCAAGCTGCACATAGGGTCGGTTACTTCTCATTCAATAAAATCACCTCCAGAAATAGAAAAAGCCGAGGGATTTTCCGTTAAGAAAACCTCTCGGCTATGTAAAAGCGGCATCAGCTTCACGCCAATGCCGCAATGGGTTAGAGAATACTTAGCTTTTTAAGGTAGCTGACGCAATCAATACAGCCTTTGAAATAAACCTCTTTCAGCTCTAAGTTTGCTATTTCGTTTTTGCATTTCAGCACTTCACTCAAAGCGGTACATTCTTCCGCAGACAGCTCGCAGGGTCTATCTACATCAAGGACTTTCCGCACATTAGGATATTGTTCATAGAGTGTTTTAATCTTTTCCGTCAGCTCTTTATACCTCGTTTCGGAATGACAAGCTGTGCTTGTTTTGCTGAGATAATCGAAAAAGTCAGTATCGTATTCATCAAGAAATGTGCTGAAGCTCAAATCCTTTGCCATCTAACCACCTCCGAATTTCATTTCACAGCCCTATTATACATCTCGAAAAAGAGCTTAACAAATGTGGAAATCTGATTATCTCTCACGATTTGCACATTTTCTTTCGGGCTGTTCCCCGGCTTCTTCTGGCTCTGCGTCAAGCACGGCAGGGTCTTTTTTATCCAGATTTAGCTCAATGTTGAGAGCGTTCAGCCGTTCCGACTTTTCTTTCAGTTCTTCCTCAAAGGTGAAAGGCTTTTGTACCTCGACTTTTGCGGTTTCAAGCTGTTCGATAGTTTCCGTCAGTTTAATCTGTGCGGCTTCCAACCGTGCGGGGAGCTTGGCAAGCTCGTTTTCAATTCGGGTCAGGTTTCCCAGAGGGTCAGAGCCTAATTCCACCTTGTATTTTGCTTGCCCGCAGAGGTTAAGGCAGTAATGAGTACCCACCGTATCATAGAAAATCTCCATTTTGAAGCCACGATAAGAGCCGATTTCGATAGGTGCGGACAAGGGATATTCCTTGCAAATCGCAAGGAGCATTTCACCTGCGGCGGCTTTTTCGGTGTAGCTAATACCACGCAATGTCATCGGACAGAACTTTTCCTCACCCTGCGGTCTGTGCTGTTCGGCAAGAGCTGTGTCGGCTTCGTAGCAGACAATACGCTGTTCATACTCCGCAATGGTCTGAGGGAAGTGTTTGAGTATCCTGTCCTCAAGGTCGTAATGCTCGGATAGATAGCTTTGTTTCAGCACCTTGAGCTTGGAAACCTGAATGTCTAAGTCCATTTTTTCCTTAAAACGCTCGTCGCCTGTAGCAAGCATTTTGACCTCCGCAAAGGACAAAGCAACCTCGTCCACATCTTCGGCAGAACGGACAGGGCTTTTGCTCGTCATTATCTGGGATATGAATTTCTGTTTGCTTTCTACCAACTGATAGAGATAAGCGTCAAAGGTCTGCTCGGTTACATAGCGGTAAACCTCAACCTCTGGGAACATATTTCCCTGTCTTTCAATACGCCCTTGTCGTTGTTCAAGGTCGCTCGGTCGCCACGGACAGTCCAAATTGTGAATGGCTATGAGCCTGTCCTGAACATTCGTGCCTGCGCCCATTTTTGGGGTAGAGCCTAACAATACACGAACTTCGCCGCTTCGTACCTTTGCGAACAGTTCTTTTTTCTGTGCGTCTGAGGTCGCTTCGTGGATAAATCGTATCTGCTCGGCAGGGATACCACGGGCAACCAATTTCTCACGCACATCATCGTAGATGTTAAATGTGCCGTTATTCTTCGGAGTGGAGAGGTCGCAAAACACAAGCTGCGTAGCTTTTGTGTCGGCGTATTCCTCCCAGATACGGTACACATTGTCGATACAGGCGTTGACCTTGCTGTTCGGGTCATCTGGCAGCATCGGGTCAATCATTCTCTGGTCAAGAGCAAGGTTGCGCCCGTCATTCGTGATTTTGAGCATATTATCAACATTCGGCTCTACAAGCCTTGCCCTGACTTTCTCTGCTCGGCTTGCAAGAGCAGCTACCATTTCGGTCTGTATCTCGCTCGGCTTGGTCTTGATATTATGGTAATTTACTTTCGGCACGGGGAGTTTTAACATATCGGCGGTCTGTATATCCGCCACCTCACGGAACATCAACATCAGCTCTGGCAGATTAAAAAACTTGGCAAAGCGTGTCTTAGCTCGGTAGTTTGTACCCTCTGGGGCAAGCTCCAGAGCAGTCACGGTTTCTCCAAAGGTAGACGCCCAACTGTCAAAATGCTGCAAGCCGTTTCGCAGTAAGGTATCATACTGCAAATACCGTTGAACAGAATACAGCTCTACCATTGAATTGCTGATAGGCGTACCCGTTGCGAATATTGTCCCTCGGTTGCCTGTGATTTCGTCCAGATAACGGCATTTCATAAACAGGTCGCTTGATTTTTGAGCTTCGGTCTGGGCAATTCCGCCGACATTCCGCATTTTCGTGTAGAGATACAAGTTCTTGTAAAAATGGCTCTCATCAATAAAGAGCCTGTCAATGCCGAGCTGTTCAAAGTCGATTACCGTGTCCTTGCGCTTGGTATCGTTGAGCTTGTCGAGCTTTGCTTTTATCCCTTTTCGGGTTTTCATAAGCTGCTTGACCGTGAACTGTTCTCCTTTGCTTGCCTGCACATCATCAATACCACGCTCAATATCATCGAGCTGCTGTTCGAGCTGTTCCCGTTGCCGTTCAATGCTCATCGGGATTTTTTCAAACTGACTATGCCCGATAATGACCGCATCATAATCGCCTGTGGCAATGCGGGAACAGAACTTTTTGCGGTTTCCCGTTTCAAAATCCTGCTTTCGTGTCACAAGGATATTGGCGCTCGGATACAGACGCAGATACTCAGAAGCCCATTGACCGACAAGATGATTTGGAACAACGAACATCGCTTTATTGCAAAGTCCGAGCCGCTTGCTTTCCTGTGCGGCGGCTACCATTTCAAAGGTCTTTCCCGCACCCACCTTATGGGCAAGGAGAGTATTGCCGCCATAGAGGATATGAGCGATAGCGTTTACTTGGTGCGGTCTTAGGGTGATTTCTGGGCTGATGCCGCCGAAAGTAATATGACTTCCATCGTACTCACGGGGACGGACGGAATTAAAAGTGTCATTGTAATACCTGACAAGGCGGTTTCTCCGTTCTGGGTCTTTCCATATCCAATCCTGAAACGCCTGTTTGATTGCTTCCTGTTTTGCCTG
This sequence comes from Eubacterium sp. OM08-24, assembly GCF_003438075.1. Classification (GTDB taxonomy): domain Bacteria; phylum Bacillota; class Clostridia; order Oscillospirales; family Acutalibacteraceae; genus Ruminococcoides. The sequence continues at coordinate 40,985 of NZ_QSTA01000003.1, forward strand.
TGCCGCCGTGGTTTCCTTTGCGTTGAATACGGCTTTTTTGTTTCCGTTCTCGTCATACACATAATCAAAAATACGGGTATCACGGAGATTTAGAGTATCCTCAATAATACGATAGGCGGAAGCCCTCTTTGTACCGTAGGTGCTGTCCGCCTTTACATTTCCGTAATCGGAACTCTTATTCTCAATAAACCAATCGCCGTTAATCGGGGTATATCTTACCCTGATACGGCTTTGTGCATAGCTTGACGGAGTTAAAAGCTCCATTACAAACCTTTGAATATCCTCCTGCGGTATCCAAGTCGTACCCAGACGGACAGAGATTTCAGCCGCCGACAGGTCTTGCGGTATGACCTGCTTTAAGGCTTGTGCGTTGACCGCAAACTCTGGATTTTCTTTTGCTGCGGCTTCGGCGGTTATGAGTTTGGCTCTTACATTGCCAGACAAATACTCATCGGCAGTTACATACTGAGCAGGCTCGGTTGCGGGGATACGGAAGATAACGCCTTGCAAGTCCTTAATGATTTTTTCTTTCGGTTTGCCTGTAAGCTGTTCCATATAGGGCAGGTCAACACGGGCTTTTTCACCGATAGACAAGGCAAGAGCTTCGCTTGCAGTTTCAACGGAAGTGATTTCACGGTGAGGCTTTATCGTCCTTTTCGTGAACATATCCGCTTTTCTTTTGAAATTACCCTCATCGTCAAGCACCTCCAGAGAACACAAAAGGAAGTAACTCTCGTCCGATGCAAAAGCGAGATAGTTTCCTCGGTTGTTGATTAGTCCGTACTGCTTCGTAAAGCTGTCATACAAACGGTTTAGGTTTTCCTGTTCGGTGTGTATCAAATCATCTGGGTAATCCTCGGTCTGATACTCTATGAGCTTTCTCACGCAATCACGGATTTGGATAAGTCCCTTGATACGGTTTTCTGCGGTAACAGACGCCGCCGCAGGGGTCATACGGTCATCTTCTCTGAAATAAACCTTGCCGTCCACCAACGCATACGAGAAGTTTCGCACATTCGGGTCGGCGGGAATAGAAGCGTCCTGCCCGTCAGAGATTTCATCAAGCTCGTTTTCGTACTCTGGGATTTCTCCCTGAATGTTCTGAACAGCGTTATGAAGCAGCTCCGACAAAGGTATATCCTGATAGGCTTTGCAGGCGGAGTCAAAACCAAAGCGTGTGCTTTCCATTTTCATCTCGCCTAAAATCATCTCTGGGTGCTGCACAAAATAGCTGTTCATCGTAATACCGTTCTCATCGGTATCAAGGTGTACCCAATCTGGCTCTGCGTCAATCACTCGGTCACGCTTCTGCAAAAAGAGAATGTCGCTCGTAACCTCTGTGCCTGCGTTTGCTCGGAAAGTGTTATCAGGCAGTCGGATAGCTCCGAGCAGCTCGGCTCTCTGCGCAATATACTTGCGTATTTCGGGGCTTGCCTTATCCATTGTTCCCTTAGAGGTAATGAACGCAATAACACCGCCTGCACGAACTTTATCAAGAGCCTTTGCGAAAAAATAATCGTGAATAAGGAACTTCTGGGCGTTGTAACGGCTGTCGTTGACCTTAAAATCGCCAAACGGCACATTGCCGATAACCACATCAAAGTGGTCGTCTGGGAGCTTTGTTTCTTCAAAACCCTGCACGGCAATATTGGCTTTCTGATAGAGCTGCTTTGCGATTTTTCCCGTAAGAGGGTCGATTTCTACACCGTGGAGCTTTGAGCCTGCCATCGTATCGGGGAGCAGTCCGAAGAAATTGCCCGTTCCGCAGGACGGCTCTAAAATACTGCCCTCGGAAAATCCCAAACGCTCAAGAGCTTCATACATACCTTTGATTACAACAGGCGGCGTATAAAATGCTGTCAGGGTGGACTCCATTGCCGCACGGTATTCTTCTGGGGAAAGACTTGCATACAGCTCTTTGAACTCATCAGCCCACGCCGCATTGTTTTCATCAAATGCCATAGACAGACCGCCCCAACCGACATACTTTGAAAGGATTTCCTGTTCTTCGGGTGTGGCAAGTCGGTTTTCAAGCTCCAACTCGTGCAAGAGATTGATAGCCGCCATATTATTACGGAACTTTTCTTTTGCGCCGCCGACACCCAAAGTATCCTCGGTAATGCGGTAATTGTGCCGTGGCTCTGAAGGAGCAGGGACAGGAGATACAGCCTTTTCGGGTTGTTTTTCTTCCTGTGCCTTACTGAGCAGACTGCGGATATAGCCGATTTTCTCAACACGGTTTATGGGAAAGCCTACGGCATTTGCAAAGGTCATATCCCGCATTGACACATCGCCGCTTATTTCGCTGATACTTTCAATGACATAGCGGCGGTTATCAATAAGGATTTCCTTACCGATGAGGTCAGAGTTATCCTGTATATCGGGCTGTTCCTGCTGGCTTCGTTCCTCATCTTTCTGAGCGAACAGCTTGACGATATTTTCGGCACTATTCAAGGTGTCGGCATATTCCTGTGCTTCTTCCTCGGTTTCAAAGGTCTGGTAAATACCGTCCACATCGTAATATTGCCCGTCCTCTCCGTATGGTACGGTGTTATCCCGTATGATAAACGGGTCGGCAAAGGCATCGGAAGTCAGTTCTACGGTATAATGCGGAGTTTGCTTTTCCTCTGTTATATCTATGGCTGTCGGGCGGTGAGCGTATAAGGTTTGCTCGGCTTCTTCAAAGGTATCAAAGCCGCCTGCCGCAGAAGCAAAGTTGTTGCTGTCCTCATCGTAGCCGTAGTGATTAAAATATTTTCCGTTGGAAGCCTGCACAATGACAATATTTTCGTCATCGGATTTATAATAAGCGACAATCTGCGGCTGCAAATCAGAAGCCTGCTGTTTATCCTCAACAGGGACAAACCAATCGCTTTCCGTTGCCATAATCTCCGCATAGAGCTTTTCGTCCTCTGGGGTGAGCGTTTTATGCTGCTCCAGATATGGTACAAACACATCTCGTCCCCATTGCAGGCTTTCTATTTGTTCACGGTAATAATCCTCGCCCTGTTTCTTCCATTCGGGAATAAACGGGCAATTCGGGGACAGAGAGTATCCGTAAAAGTTTTTGATATGGGAGATAAGGTCGCCCTCGCCGTCGCCAATATCAAACCGTCCTTCATAATGGAAATCTTCGCCGCCGATAGTAGCGGTAATCTCAAAATCGGTCTTATGATACCAACCGACATTATCCTTGCTTTCACGCTCTCGATGCTGCCTTTCGTCCAGAACGCCGAGAAGATAGTTACCCAGAGCAAAGCTCAAATCGGTATATCGGTCATTAAACTGCCTGTCATAAAAGGCGGGGTGTTCCGAAAATCCGATAGAGAACTTTATGCCGTCTGGCTTTTCTTCGGACGGTGTCTGAACACTCTGCTTTTCGGTAACGACTACTTTCAAGTGGTCGTTAGCAGGGTTTTCCTTTAACTTTTCCTCAAAATCAGCTCGGCTGAGTTCCTTTCCGAACAATGGAAAGTCAGGATTACGCAGAGAAACAGCGTTTTCGTCAAACGCCGCAATCTCATATTTGTCTGCCCCGATATATACAACATCGTCCTCGTGATAGACATAGCGGAGAGGATACAGCTCCATAAGTTCCTGTGAAAACCGCCACGCATTGCTGCGGCTGTAAACATCGGCGGTCTTTCCCTGTACCAAAGCAAGAAAATCAATGAGCTGCTGGACAGTAGCGGGGTCGCCTAAATGCTGTTCCATTTGTTCGGCGGTCACATCTGCAAGGTCGGTACGCTCCACATTTTCAAGCAGGTCTTTCTCATAACCGTCTAAATCACGGATAAAATCGGACAGCCGCAAAGCAAGGGTATCTCTCTTATCGGCAGGCGGAAGGTCACGGTTTGCGTCAATGAAACGCTGCCTTGCCATTTTCCTTTGCGTGTCGATTTCGTACTGCGGAGCTTCCTCGCTTTCGAGATAATCGGCGTAATGGTCTTTTTCCTTTTCATTCAGGTAGCGGTCATTCTTTATCAGCTCACGCAGCCGTTTTTCTACCTTTGCCCAAGAAAGAACAAGGTCGGGGTTTGCAGATGAGCCGTACTTTTCAATCGCAATGCCTTTCCCGTCGTGCCAAGTGTGTCCCTGCATACCGTCTGGGAAATAGTGCGTACCGCCGCCTGTGCCGTACTCTTTTTTGAGAAAATCAATATTGCCTTTGCTGTCCTCATTCTTTTGAAACTGACGGTAGATACGGTATTTACCATTCTGAAATCCGCTTCCTCTTTGGAGAACAGAGTTAATATCTTCCTGAGAAATAACAAAAGCAGAGGATTTTTCGTCCTCTGCTTCAGCTAACATTTCAATCTGTTCTTCTACGGTGGGGAGATTAACTGTGACCTGCTGTTCATCAGCGACATTTAGCTGTAAATCAGCTCGTTCAGTATCGTTTCCTCCGCTTGACTGCGGATATTGTTCATCAGCCCGACCCATTGCATCGGTGCTTTTTCCTTCAGTTCCTCCGTCACGCCCTGCTCCTTGCAAAGCTGTTTTGTCAGAAGCTCCAACCTCGTGAGAGCCGTCTGTTCCACCTCGTAAAGATGTTTGTTCAGCTCGCCCGATGTCAGCAGGTTGAGGTAGGTCACTCGTTTGTGCTGCTCCAGATAATCCCTGTGCATCAAAGCGTATCTGCCAAGCTGAATTTCTGGCTCTGTCGGTAATGTTAGGTCGGGAATAAGATAATCCCCTTGTTTGGTGTATGTGATTTCGCTCATTATGATTACTCCTTTCGGCTTGTTCTCTGCCTACATCATAGCGTGTTTGAGATTGCGGCGCAAAGGTGCGATTTTGACTTTTCTCCGCAATTTGCACATCTCGGATAGTCTGAGAGATTTCTCTGAGTGCCATTTCAGAAATATCGCTTGTAGCAATACCGAGAGCGTTGATAGTGGCAGGAGTATTAAAGTTAATGATTTCCGCAAAATCCTCACGCTCAAATACCGCTTCGGTATCAACACCGCAACGGCTCATCAGCATATATGCTACGCTGTTGACCGCAAGCTGTCGGTAAATGACCTCGATATTATATTCGTCAAGACCCTCTAACAAACTATCCTGCGTACAGGATTTGAGCTGCGGCATATAATCCTGCAAATTATCCTCAACTGCGTTTTTTGCCGTTTCCATCAGCACCGAAGCAAGGTCGGTGCTTTCCACATCGCCAAATCTGTCGGAAAGCCGTTCAATAACTGCCTGCTCGTATCGCTCACTCATCTGCCATATCGGAACAGGGCGGCTGCCGTAATAACCCTCGTGCGTATCGGATATATCAAAATAGTATTTCAGCGTGTTCCTACGACCTTTCGGGTCGAACACCGCAATGCCTTTGCTGTCTTTATTTACCCAACGCTTAAACTGCTTGTTCCAAGTTTCAAGCTGTGCTACCGCAACAGCGTCAGGGCGTTGAGCGTAAATCAAGAGCTGTTCATCAAATCGGCATTTATAGTTGCGGCAAGCGGCAGACAAAAAGCTCTGCCACGCCTGCGGATTTTTAGCAACCGCCACGCCTGTGCGCCGATACAGCTCTGTAATTAGCTGATACTTCGCAGCCATTCTTTACACACCTCCTTATCGTTCTAAATCTCGGTTTTTGTGTTTGCGGTCATACTCGCCGCATCGCTCGGCAATCTCAGCATACATTTTGTTACGCATTTCACGCTCAAAGGCTCGATATTCCTTTGCCTTTTCTGTCGGCTTGTACCATACGCTGTCCTTATCTGCTTTGTCCATCTGTTCGTATTTGTCGTCAATTTGGTCGGTATATTTTTTATAGATGGCGTGAGCAGCAGGACTTTCAATCGCATAGCGATAACGGTCAAGGCTTTTATGACTGCCACGGAGCTGTGCGTATTCATACAGCATACAAACGATTTCTCGGTCAAGTCCTGCCTGTCCCTCGGCGGCATAGATTTCCGAAAGGCTTTTACACCGCCAAGAGTGAAAGGGGGCGGTATCATTTGAACTGTGTGAGGACAGATATACACCGTCTTTCTTTACTGTAATACGGTTGATAAGCTCTGTACTCATTCAGCATTACCCCCGAAAAAGGAAATGACCTTATTTGCCTTGATACTCTTTTGCAGCTCATTGATAATACCGATGTCGGCTATGGTGATACCCTGTATCGCAAGAATATCGTCCATTGTCATAGCGGCAATCGACTTTTCATCAGTAAAGCCTGCTTCAAAGACCTTACCAAGCACCTTGATTGCCTTTTGGTTGAGTGCCATTTTCAAAACCTCCTATCGTTCTAAATCTTTATGCTTTGGGGCTTTTGTTACCGTCTGCGGCTCTGTGGGCTTTGGCTCATAGGTCGCTCCGTTTTGTTCCATACGCTCGGCAAACTCGCAGATATGGAAAATGTTATTTCCAATCTCGGTATGATACTCGTCAATAAAACGGCAGGGGCGTTCGGTTTTTTCTCCCCACGATGATGTGATGATGATTTTGCCGCCGTCTGGGATACGAAACAGCTCTTTGTAATTTGGGTCGATAAATCGGATACCCTGTTCAGCTTTTTGGATATGCTTATCAAGCCATTCTTTCACAAAGCAATAGCAGTAAAAATTGTAATCGCCCTTAGTCGGATTGCACCGAAACAGAAAGGCGTGTTTTTCCGTATCCACACGGAAACCGTACTCGGTGCAATAGCTTCCTGCAAATGCGCTTTCGGGATAATGCTTTGCAAACGCACTCATATCATAGCGGTTGTGCAAAAGTCCCTTGTCCTCACGAAGCGAATTGATAACCTCGTCAAGCTCTTTCTTAAACTCGTCCGTTTTCCATTGCGGTCTTGTATCAAACCAAGTAGTGTAAAAGCCATATCCAGAAGATGCAAAATCTCCACGCAAGTGTCCGATATTACTTGTCTGTCCCTCAAGCTGCATACTTTGAGCGTAGGTGTATTTCTGTTCGGCAGGGGTTAAGGCTCGTATCTCCATATCAGCGTTCCTCCCGATTTTTCTGTTTTTTCTCTTTCTGCTGCTCCTTGATTTTTGCAAGAGCTTCCTTTGCCCAATCAGGCATACATTCGGGCTTGATTTCTCCTAACACATCGTACCGTTCCCATCTGGATTTTTCGCCTGTGGCAAGGCAAGTACCAAAGACAGCGTTACCTCTGCCGCCTGTTGCTCCATTGCCGCCGTCCGCCAAAACGAGCTGAAAAGCAGGGTGCTGATATTCATACCGTTTCGGCTCTGCATTGATAACGACAACCTTGCCGACAATACTGCTGCTGCGTTTGTCGGGAATACAATGGTCTTTCGTGAACACGGTATTGTCAAAAGCGAATTTGGATAATTCGGATTTGGTTTGCTCTATCTGGGACTGTACTCGCTGAATGAAAATCCCCATAGCTTCCAGATAATCGTCACAACCAACGCTTTCTGTTGCCCACGGCACACCAAACGGATTATGGTAGTCGCAGTAGCTTACAAGGAAAGGGTATTTATCGCTTTTATCTACACCGAAAACAACCTCTTTGTCGCCAATATAAATGCTGTTCACGACCTCATAATTGCCGAGCATTCGTTTTTCTTCACTCATTCGATTGCTCCTTTCGTTTCTTTTCCTCTTTCTGCTCGTCTAAAATCCTGCGGATACAGACATCGCAGAAAATAACAGACCCGTCCTTATATCGGGGATAAGGACAGGTCGTGCAGTCATATTTTCGTTTATCGCTCACGGTCATCACGGCTTTTCTGTTTTTTATCGGGCTGGTTGTAGGGCATACAGCACTCTCTTTGGTAGCGTTCATTCAGCTTTTCCCTCGCTTCCGATAACTGATTGCAGTAATATCCCCAAAAATAATCCGAGCCGTCCTTGCAGTACCAACACACATACGGGTTGGGGGCTTTGGCGTTATGACCGATGACAAGCTCGTTGTTCCCGATAGTACAGCTTTCGATGATTTCATAACCGCCGTTTATGCGTTTTTCTTCCATTTCACACCTCATTCCTTAGCGTATTTGCGGTATGCCTTTTCGCCTTCGGCACGGAGCCGCCTTACACGGGCGTTCCCCGCAAGCTCTGGATATTTTGCTTGCAGCTTACGGCGTGTTCTTCCCACGCTCTCAAAGCTCGGCAGACCGAGATATTTATACTGTTCCATTACTTCCGCAAAGGGCATTGCACCTGCACCTTTCAAGTAGGTGTTGCACACAATCAGATAGAGGGTCATATCATCGTTTCTTGCGTCCTCGTTCTTTTGCAGAATAGCCTTTACCTTAGCTTCAATGGTTTTCAGATTTTTCATAGATTGCCTCCATATATGGAAAGAGGGCGGCTTATCAACATAAGCCGCCCTCTTTCCTGTCATATCGGGTTATTTCTTCTTTCTGTTTCGGATATTAAGCCATATTGCCGCACCGACGATAAACACTACAAGCACAATGGCGATAATGGTTTTAGCGTCCATAAATCAGTCCTCCTTTTTCTTTTTCTTGAAGCCGACAAAGCCGAGAACGCCTGCACCGATAACGGAAGCAGCCGCAAGGCTTACCCACAAGCCCAGATTAAAGTCATCGCCTGTTTTTGGCGTATCCCTGAACTCGTTGTGCATTTCAACAATCGTAGTAGAGTCTGTTTTGACGGTTGCCTGTTTGTCGGCAGGAAGGATATATCCTGCGGAAGCCGAGTCGCTGACTTCGGACACGGTGTATTCACCGATACGCAAGCCCTCAATAAAGATTTCTCCATTCTTGTCTGTCTTAAAATTCTGGTCGTAGCCGTCAGCACTTGTCACACGGAAAGAGAAGCCCTCAACTTTACCGTCAGAGGAAGTCTTTACGATTTTGAGAGAGCCTTTCTGTGCGTCATTGATAAAGCCAACGCCTGCTTTGTTTTCTACGGTATAGGTCTTGCCGTTTTCCTCGATGGAAACTCCGTACACGCCATCATCAAGCACAAAGCCGTCTGGAGCTGTTTTTTCACGGACGAAATACTTGCCGTAGCGCAGCTCGGTCATTTGATAAACGCCGCCCTCAAGCTCAGTCATTTCGCCGCACAGCTTATCGTCTTTATCAAATTCGCCGTTGCCGTTTGTATCGGCATACACCTCAAAGACCGCACCTGTGAGCTTATTGTCGGGATAATCTGCGTCAACCTTAGTCAGTTCAATATTCCCCTTGATAAAGTAGTTCACAAGCTCGATTTCCACGACCTCATCAACTTTGCCGACAGTTACGGCGATTTCTTCCTCGGAGAGTACAAAACCTGTGGGACTTTCAATTTCACGAATTACCCAAGTGCCATACGGTACTTTTTCAAAAGAAAAACTACCATCATCGGCTGATGTGGTAGTCTGGATAGCATTTTCTTTCGTAAACTCCTCTGTACCTGTCTTAAAGATACCGATGACCGCACCGCCCAGAGCCTTTCCGTCCTCATCGGATTTCAGACCGCTTACCGAGCCGTAAATGATTTCATTCTCAATGGCTTCGCCGTCATTTGCGGAAAGATGAACAACCGCCGTGTCCTGACCTGCGTACTCAAAATGGACAGGGTATTTCTGCTCATTCAGCACATAAGCGGAATTGGTTGACAGCTCTTTTACATAGTAGCTGCCGAACGGAAGGTCACTATTGACCGTGCCTTTGCCGTTTTCGTCCAGAGAAATAATCTCAATCAGACCATCGGCGGGGATAACCGTACCGTCTGCGGCGGTAAGGTCTGTTTCTGCATACAATCCAAAGGTTACATCAAAGATTTCGCCATTATTGCCAACACCATAGGCTTCGTCTGTTTCAAGGCTCTTTACAAGGTCAATTTCCACACGCTGCCTTTCATTGTAAAAGCTCGTTTCGGTTTCGGTAACAGCAATATTCTGACCTGCATACACAAGCTCGACAGCGTGAATTTCGTCATTCAGCACCATTCCGTAAGGAGCTGTGATTTCCTTGACCTCATATTTGCCCAGATACAGCTCTTTGGATTTTGCAGTTCCGTCCGTGCCTGTGGTAATAGTGTCAACAACCTCTCCCTTAGAAGCTCTCAGCGTTCCGTCCAGAGTATAAATATCCTCGGCGGCGGTAATCTCATAAACCGCACCTTCAAGCCCCTGTACTGCAAATACGGGCTGATACATTCCATTATTCTCAGAAACGGAAGTGAACACCTCACCAGACTTAGAAACGGTAATTGTGCCTTTCTGCGCCATATTGGAGCGAACTACCTCAATGACCGTAATGCCGCTTTCTTCGGCAGAGCCGTCCTGCGTTACATCAAAATAGACAGGCTCGGAGTTCAGAACATAGCCATACGGAGCCTGCACTTCCACGATTGAGTATCCTGTGCCGTATTCCAAAGTCTGCGGCGTAATGAGATAACCGTCTGCTGTGGTATAAAAGGTGTCAATGGTCGTCACTTCGGGATAAGTGAAAGTCATTGTCACAAGCTCACCGTTGGGGTCGTAAATCTGGAAGCCTGCGCCTGCATACGGAATGGTAGCACCTGTTTCCGCATCTTTCTTTACGATTTTGATATAGCTTTCAAAATTAGCGTTATTGATAAGATAGCGGTAGGTCTGACCGTCCTTGCTGATAAATACCTCAAAAGGCTTCATCAGCTCTCGACCTTCCCACCCAGAGGTCTGCTCCACGACATAAACACCGTAAGGCATATCCTTTGTTTGAGCAAAGCCGTTTTCATCACAGGTGAGTATATCTCGCTCGGTTTCCTTTGCGGCGTCATAGCTGCCTGCGGCTTTCAAATAGACCTCAAAGGTTGCTCCCGTTTCGGGTGTTTCAATCTGGGTTTCTCCGTCATCGGTGTGCTTGATAATGGCGATATTGCCCTTGATAATCTGCTCAGTCACATCGTTTGCGGTACTGTTGCGCTCTACGGTATAAAGCTCTGGCTCTGCGCCGATATGATGAATTGTAGTATCGAGCAGATAACCCTCAGACGGGCTGATTTCTCGGATAGTCCAATCATCATCACAGATATAATAGTCTGTTGTAAACTGCCCGTTCTCGTCCGTAGTGTAGGTGTCAATCAGTTCTTCGCCTTTATAAATGCCGTAAACTGCACCTGCAAGAGAAGCGTCGCCCTGTGCCGTGCCTGTTTCCGCATCGGATTTCGTCACGGTCACATTGAACTTTTTGAGAATGTTCGTAAAGCTGCGGCTTGTAACCTTTTCCCATTCAATAGGAGCTGTCTGGCTTTCGGGAACAACATAGCGAATAGCCGTATCTACTTCCTCTACGGTGTAAGGTGTTTCGCCGCTGATTAGGACATTTTCAAATCTTGCCACACCGTTTTCATCGGTAACAGCATACTCATCAACGGGCAAGCCGCTAAGAGATGTGCCATAAAGGTGGAACTTCACACCCTCCACAAGATTGTCCTCAGAGTTTTTGATAATCTCCAGACTGCCACGCTTCAAGGTGTTGTTAAAGGTTACGGTAGCAGTATGACCGCTTACAATCGTTACCCTTTGAACGCTCTGCGGCTCGTATCGGTCAATGGACTGCTCTGTGACGGTGTAAACCCCCGGCATTAGCTGAACATCTACCGTACCGTCTGCGCCTGTGATAACGGTTTTATTTACACCGTTTCCAGAAATATTGAAGCTAATGCCAGACACAACACCGTCCTCAGAGGTCTTTTTAATCTGCCCTGTGCCGTAGGTTTCTGTGTCGATTTTAAGATAGAAATATACGGGGTCGGAAGCTCCAGAAACCATTGTCTGTTTACCAACACAGCCCCAGATAAGCATTTCTCCGCAATCGAGATTGACATTTTTCTGTGCCGATACTGTTACGGGAGAAGTAATCATCTTATCGCTCGTAAAAGTATATTTGTTGCCGCTTCTTGTTACGGAAATACCGCTTGCGGAAAACTTAATATCGGACAATGTGTTGTTGGTATCCTCAAGCGTCAGGCTGTATTTCTTTGTATCGGGATTGTATTTGAGAGTGTAGGTGTCCGCATTGCTCTGGCTTCTTGCTGCAAAGCTCGGAATGGTATAGTGTTTTGACATCTGCGACAAAATCCAGTTGTAGCATTTCTCGGCGGGTCTGCCTTTCAGGGAATAGTAGTAAGTGTCCCCGTCAATCCCGTTTGCACTCTGGCGGTTTGAGGGGCTTGTGCGGAGCTGCTGCTGATATTCCCAGATAATTGTCTGGGTCGCAAAAGCATAATCATCTACATTTGTGCCTGCAACGGGAGAGGATTTACCCTCGTGCCAGCCGTACATCAAAGCCATCATAATACCGAACTGAGCGTCAGTCGGCAGGTTTTGAAAATACGAGCTGTTCTTTCCGCTTTTGGACACATAGGAATTGCCCGTGTTGAAATCAACGCCAGACTCCACGCAGTAAACCTGATGTGTTCCGCTATTATCTGTCATCAGATATTTTCGCTTGGCATTACCTGCGTTAATGCTTTGCACGGTAATGTTGCCTTTACTGTCATAAACGATAAAGGAATAGGTCGCTTTGCTTCGGTAATACTCGCCGTCAGAGCCGACATAGTAATCGCCAAAGGAAGATGTGCAGCTTTTACCTTCCTCGCTCGTCCACGCAAAGGCGGACATCGGCAGAGCTGTTATCATCATCAGCAAGCAGAGAGCCGCCGACAGGATACGCCTGCCTTTCTTTGTAAACTTAGTTTTCATAGGCTGTTAAACCGTCCTTTCTTGATTTTGGGCATAAAAAAATCCCTCTGTCTTTGAACAGAGGGAAAAGCCTGATAGCTGCTCACGCAAAGAGGAAATAAATCGAGTAGCTGCCGTTTCCTCTTGCTTCGCAATAAATATTAAAAGTTGTGATTTCATCAATTCCGTATGCGCCGAGATTTTCGACAGTATGGAATGTGATATAGCGTTCAAGGCTCTGCTTTAATGCTTCGCCCTGATTGTTCTGTGATGCCGTTACAGGTTTCCACCAAGTAGAATTACTCGGAGTGAGTGAGCTGTCTAAGGCAAGCCCCATATCCAGACCAATGCCGATACAATCTTCCTTGACCGTTTCAATGTCAAATTCATAATCATAGGCGGTTTTAGGCTTTGTATCTTCGGGAACTGTCTGCGGTGGTATCTCCGCAGGCGGCTCTGTTTTCTCTGGCTTTTCGACAGGAGCAGAGCTGCTTTCCGTTACCGCAGGTTTTGTTTCAGATACTTGATTTTTTCCTTGCGATACAGGCTCGTTCTGTTTTGAAGTTTCGCTTTCAACAGGCTCATACTCTGTAACTTTGGCATTGCTTTCAAGCTCAGTATCCGTTTTGGCACTTTCACTTTCTTTACTTTCCGAGAAAAAACTGCTTTCTGTGCTTTCTGTTTCGGCGGCGGCTTCTGTTTCCGCTACAAACTCATAATTATCACTTTCTTCGGGAGCTGTTGAAACATCAGCACAGCCGCTTAATGTCAATATCAGCACAAATAGCATTGCAATCATCTTTTTTCGCATAGCATAGACCTCCTTTGCGGCTTCATTATACGAAAAACCTCAGAAGCTCTCAAAGGTAGAAAATCTTTCAAACAAAGAGTTTTGCATATATTCCTTTTTCGGATAGTCTTGGTAGTAAAAAAGGGGGTGAGGTGTGGAGAGGGGGAAGCCGAAAAAGCGGCTATCCACGAAAACGGGCAGACCTCGCCCTCGGTGTGCGGCTATCGTTCCTGAGCTTTGTTTCGCTGCAAGTGTCGGTTGTAAAACTCCAACGCTTTTACAACAAAATCCGCTTCCTGTCCTTTGGGAACAGATTTAGGAATGAGTTTGGTTATCCTCTCGTCACGGAAAGCAGGCTTTTCCCTTTGATTGGGTTTTTCTTCCTCCATAATGCTCTGGATAACCTCGCCTGTCAGCTTACCCTCCTGCATAAACTTCTTCATTTTGATAGCCTGTGCAAGCGACGGGGTAGCGTCGTTGTAGCTCATAGCTTCAAGCAAGGTGTATTGCTGTTCTTCGGTCAGATAAGAGATTTCAACGGCAGGACGAAAAGCAATCTGCCTTTCATCTACCATTTGCAGGATTTCGGGAACAAGCTCGGTCAGACGGATAAAACGGCGGATTTGGTCTTGACTTTCTCCGACAAGTTCTCCTAATTTTTCACGAGAAGTCTTTTTTTCGGACTTCTGTGCCATTGGCACAGAAGTTAAATCATTCCTTTGTCCTTGCCTGTTCATCGCTTCAAGCCGCATTTTATAGGCAAAGGCTTTCTCACTCGGTAAAATCGTTGACCTCTGTAAATTGCTTTCTACCATTACAATAATGGCTTCATCACGGGTCAGCTCTTTAACCTCACATTTCAGCGTTTCAAGCCCCGCAAGCTCGCAAGCCTTTTTTCTTCTGTGTCCGCTTACAAGCTCATACCGTCCGTCCTCTTTAAGCCGAACGGTAGCAGGGGTCATTACGCCGTTTCGCTTAATGCTCTCGACAAGCTGCTGCATATCCTCGTCCATTAAAACCTTGAACGGGTGGTCTGGAAACTCGTCAATCTGCGATAAGGGAATATCTCTGATTTTACTCAGCTTTGCTTCTGCACGGCTTTCATCTGTCTGAAAAAGGTCATCGTAAGCGGTCAGTTCGATTTTGGTTTCTCTGCTTCTCGCCAATCTCTGCCACCTCCTTTCCGAACTGCTCATAAGCTGCGGCAACCTTACCGCTTTTGTCGTAAGCAAAAATGCTCTTGCCCTCTGCGGTAGCTTCCACCGCACGGATAGAATGCGGTATCTCAGTATCAAACACCTTGATTTTTTGACCGTAGGCACTTTTTACCGTTGCCGTGATTTCCTTAGAAATGTTGGTACGGGGCATTACCATAGTCATTAAAATACCGTCTATCCGCAGCTTGGGATTGATTTGTCGTTTTACCATTGACACAGAGCGAAGCAACAGCTCCAAACCTTTCGCTGAAAGGTAGTGCGGCTGTGTTGGGATAATCACGCTGTCTGCCGCCGCCAGAGCATTTATCGTTATCATACCGAGAGAGGGCATACAGTCGATAAGCACATAATCGTAATTCTTCTTAACCTCATTTACATAGGTTTTCAGAACACGCTCACGGCTCATAGCATTGATAAGCCTTACTTCAAAGCCTGATAACTCAATGTTGGACGGAAGCAGGTCAACGCCCTCGCTATGGTGTATGATACCTTGCGAAACATCAAGAGATTTATCGTCTATGATGTTCTGCATTACGGTGGAGAGCGTTATGGGTATATCGTCAGGTCTGTTGTAGCCGAGTGCCATTGTGAGATTTGCCTGTGCATCAGCATCAATGAGCAGAACTTTCTTTCCTTGCTGTACCAGACCTACGCCCAGATTGACCGCCGTGGTCGTTTTACCGACACCGCCTTTCTGATTGGTCAGAGCAATCACTTTGCAATTTGACATTTGTGCGTCCTCCTTTCGCATAAATTTAGCCGCTTTGTCAAGGCGGCTATGTAAAAGAGTGAGAGAACGCAAAAAAGCCGCTTACTCTTAGGTGAATAAGAATAAGCGGCTATGTGTGATATGCCTTAGATATGTTCAATTTTCATTTTCTTAACAGGAGCATTGACAACCTTGAAAATCAGCTCGTCAACGCAGTCCGTGTATCTACCTTCCTGTATCAGTCTGTTTTTCAGCTCTACAAGGCTATGTATTACCAACTGTCGCTCGTGGCTATCCAGATATGCGTGGTAGGTTTTATCTTTCATAACGAATACCTCCGTTTCATTTTTCATTATAGATATGTTTAAGAAATTACGCCATTGTGCCATCGCTGCCTGTACGCAATTTTCGTATTTGCTCATTAAACCTCTGGTGCTTGACAGACTTCACGGCAATTCCTATGAAATATCTGCTTACAAGGAAATCCAATAGATACTCTTTAGGGATTTGATAACGCTGTTTGATATAAAAGCATTTCAGCTCTTTTTTACCGCACCAGCGACTAACCGAATTTTTATTGTAGCCCGTAAACTGAGCTACCTGCTCAACCGACATAACATCTGGGTTGTTTTTTAGCAGTCGTTCATAATACTGCCGCATACGGATTAAATCCTCTTGTGTGAACACCTCATCAAAGGACGGAGCTTTTTTATCTCCGCCTTTTCCTTTGTAAAAGCCGTCTGGAGCTTTGAATAGCTCTGGGTAATCATCTCTGTCTTTCAAATACTGAATAACATCAACCGTCTTGATTTTGAAGCGGCGTGTTTTTTTGCCGCTATCTATGTTCGGCACAAGACCGCTTTCCAATAAAAACAAGCAGGTCTTTTTGCTGATATGACAGATACGGTACATTTGGTCTTTGGTTATGTATTCGGGGTATTGCTGCAAAATCTCGTTGCAATATTTTTCTGTAATCATCACTTACACCTCTTTGCGCTTTTTGGTCAACAGCAGAAGAAAGGTGTAAAAGTTCTCTCCAATAGTATTTTGAGAGTGCCTGAAAAGTAGGTGGGAAAAGGGGTTTTGTTCTCTCCTGAGTTCTCTCCGTTCTCTCCAAGTTCTCTCTTTTTTGCTTTTTTTGAGCCATTTTTGAAACCCATTCGAACTCACGGTTTTTTGCCGCTTTTCGCCGCTTTTGGCTCGGATTTTACCTGTAAATAAAGTAGTTTTTCTTGCATTATTTTCTGCTCCTTTCTAACACTTTCCATATCACATAACACATTCGAAATCGAATGACCTTTTTAGTTGCCGTATTCCTCAAAACCATTGATTTTACGGGCTTTTTCGGTTATTATGTTTGATAGCAGTACGGTTAGTTCTCTCCGATAGTTCTCTCGCATTTCGAACTGTCGGAAGCAGCCAAAACGGAGATGGTAACCACTTTTTGCGGACAAGAGCATTTACTCTTAAAATGGGGCATTTTTTCTCAAAATCCGCTAAAGTGTGTTGGGAGTAAAACACTCAGCGACAGTGACTACGCCGCATTAACACGAGAAGCTATGCTCTACAGCCTTGACAAAGACTGCGATGATTACGAAATTCATAAAAAGTCTGACGATACAGACATTTACAGCTCACTCGACTATGAGGACATCGACTTCGGGGAAATACTGTCATTTGACTAACAAATTCCGCACCGAAAAAGTATTGAAAATAGCTTGAAACAATATTTTTGCATTGCAAATAAAATAATTGCAATCGTTATTTTCCGAGCTGAAATCTATGTGCATTTTGCAAAGTTTTTGTCGCAAAAAGTCTTTGTATTTTTAGAATTGTATGATTTACTTTTTTACTCTGTTGTGCTATAATTCATACGAATTTAAAGTTATTATAGCTTATTTTTATTTTTTACAATAATTTTTAATAAAGGTGGTTGAACATTTGTGGCAGAGTCAAAATCAATAAGAAATCTTACGCAGGGAAAAATATTCAGTCAGATTTTGCTTTTTGCTATTCCTGTAATAATCGGAAACCTTTTGCAGGAATTATACAATGTAGTTGATACTCTCATAGTAGGTCAAACTCTTGGAGAAATAAAATTAGCGGCGGTCGGCTCTACAAGCTCGTTAAACTTTTTTGCACTTGGATTTTTTATAGGACTGTCGGCAGGCTGTTCGGTAATAACCTCTCAGCACTTTGGCGCAGGAAATATAGAACGGGTAAAGAAAAGTGTTGCCGCACACATACTCATCGGTGTAGTGTCCTCGGTTGTACTCACCGCTGCGTTTGTATTTTTGGTAAATCCGTTTCTTACAATGCTCGGCACAACAAAAGAAACCTTTGACTACGCAAGCCAATACCTCACTATAATTTACCTTGGCATACCTGCAACAATGCTCTACAATCTTACCGCATCACTTCTCCGCTCGGTGGGCGACAGCAAAACTCCGCTGTATCTGCTGTTATTTTCTTCTGTACTCAATGTAGGACTTGACCTGCTGTTTATAGTAGTATTCAAGTGGGATGTATCGGGTGCGGCAATAGCAACGGTTATTTCTCAGCTTATTTCCGCCGTACTCTGCTGCATTTATATATACTTCAAGGTTAAAATGCTTTTGCCTACAAAAGATAGCTTTAAAGATATAAAAAGAATGATTACAGACGAGCTTAGGGTAGGCTGTCCTATGGGGCTTCAAAATTCCGTTATCTCAATAGGAATGATGGTTTTGCAGTATTTTGTAAATCAGTTCGGCTCTTATGCGGTTGCGGCTTACACCATTGGCAACAGAGTACAGCTGCTTATTCAAAATCCTATGAACTCTATGAGTACGGTAATTGCCACCTTTGCAGGGCAAAATGAGGGCGCAGGCAAGTATGACAGAATCAAAAAAGGCGTTAATAACTGCCTTATGCTTTGCATTGCCTACTCAATAATTGTGGGCGCAATTTCAATGCTTTTTGCCACACAAATTACAGGAATATTCACAAGCGGCAGCTCTCAGCAAACAATAGATTACTCCGTACAATTCATATTCTGGAACTGTCCGTTTGAGTGGTCGCTCGGTATGCTGTTCATTTATCGTGGCACAATACAGGGACTTAAAAACGGCATTATTCCAATGATTGGCTCTCTGATTGAGGTTGCCATGAGAATATGCACACCTGTTCTTTTCAGCTCAATAATCGGCTATGCGTCAATATGCGTTGCAGGCCCTGCCGCATGGACTGCAAGTATGCTGCTTATGCTTGTTGTGTATTATGTAAAAATGAAAGGCTTTGCGAAGGAAAAATCACTTGCATAAAATTAGGGAACTTTTCAAATGAGAAGTTCCCTTTGATTTTTATTGACAGAAATTTTTGATTGCTATAAAATTATTAATGGTGATAAAATGAAAATTTAAACTGAAAGGCTGTATCTTCGGGAGCTTACGCACGAAGATTTTGACGCTTTATATAAAGTGCTGGCGGATTCCGACATTATGCAGCACTACCCCTACACTTTTGATGAAAGCAGGGTACAAAATTGGATAAACAGGAGCATTGAGCGCTACCATATTTTCGGATTTGGATTGTGGGCGGTTTGCCTTAAAAACACAGGTGAAATGATTGGCGACTGCGGAATTACAATGCAAATGATTAATAATCAAATAAAGCCTGAAATCGGGTATCATTTAAGAAAGGATATGCAGCATAAGGGTTTTGCAAAAGGGGCAAGCATTGCGGTAAGAGATTGGACATTTATTAACACTCCTTTCAATACCGTGTATTCCTATATGAAAAAAGATAACATTGCCTCCGCCGCTGTCGCTGTGTCATACGGTTGTAAAAAACTTGATGAATTTATTGACAGTGAAAATGAAACAACTGTTGTGTACGGAATCACAAGGAGAGAGTGGGAGAAAATTCAAAATATAATTTTATACAAAAATTAACTTGATGTATATTGAAAAACATTTTATATGCTGATATAATAAAATTGTAAATTGTTGACTAAGCCTTGGCTTTTTCATAAATATTTTTATAAGGAGATTAGTGTTTGACAAAGACTAATACAACGGTAATAGTAGCATAATCGGGAGGTTTGCTGCTTTTACCGACAAACCTCCCAAAAGGTTTTTGATTTTACTTTTTGGAGGATTATGCTCTATGAATAGAGAAAACAAGAAAAAATCATATAAAAAAGGTTATTATAAATCACACGTCTGCAATGAAAGTTTTACCTGCAAGGTATGCGGCAGACTTGTTGTGCCAAACGGTGCAGGAAGTGACCACCGCAACCACTGCCCTTACTGTCTTACGAGTATGCACCTTGATATTGAACCGGGTGATCGTGAGGCTGACTGCGGAGGAGCAATGGAACCCGTTGCAGTATGGGTGCGCAAAAACGGCGAATGGGCAATTATTCACCGCTGTAAAATCTGCGGAGCATTAAGTTCAAACAGAATTGCCGCTGATGATAATCCCATGAAACTTATGTCCATTGCAATGAAACCCGTATCATCTCCCCCGTTTCCGCTTGAAAAAATTGAGGAAATGACAAAACTTATGGGCGGTGACGGCGAGCTTAAATGGTAATAATCTGACTGCAAATCAAAATGACTCCTTGTCGGTTGGCGAGGAGTCTGATATTATTTTTAAACATTTACATATTAAATTATTTTTAGAAAACAATAACACAAGGAGGTTTATATATGTGTACTGCCGCAACATACAAAACAAAGAATTTTTATTTTGGACGAACTCTTGACTATGAATTTTCGTACGGTGACGAAATAACCGTTACTCCGAGAAACTATGCCTTTGATTTTCGCCACACAAGCGCTTGCACCTCTCACTATGCTATAATCGGAATGGCACATATTGTGGGAAATTATCCCCTTTACTATGATGCAATCAACGAAAAAGGCCTTGGAATGGCAGGACTTAACTTTGTTGGAAATGCCGTTTACGCAAAGCCTGTAAGCGGAAAGGAAAATATTGCTCAGTTTGAATTTATACCATACATTTTAGGCAAATGCGCAAATATTAACGAGGCAAAAAGCTTGCTTGCAAGCATAAATCTTACAGATACACCGTTCAGCGAAAAACTCCCGACCGCTCAACTTCATTGGATAATTGCCGATGAGAACGGCTGCATTACAGTGGAATCTATGGCAGACGGACTGCATATTTACGATAATCCGGTTGGCGTGCTTACAAACAATCCGCCGTTTGAAACACAAATGTTTATGCTCAATAATTATATGTCACTTTCT
Source organism: Eubacterium sp. OM08-24 (assembly GCF_003438075.1). Lineage (GTDB taxonomy): Bacteria > Bacillota > Clostridia > Oscillospirales > Acutalibacteraceae > Ruminococcoides. The sequence goes on from NZ_QSTA01000003.1 coordinate 61,560, forward strand.
CCCAAACAGCCGCAAAACGCCTTTGCAAACGGGCTTGCGCTTAACTCGTACAGCCGAGGAATGGGCGCACTCGGACTTCCGGGTGACCTCTCCTCTGCCTCACGCTTTGCACGAGTTGCGTTTACAAAAATGAATTCAATTTCTGCCGACAGTGAAAACGAAAGTGTAAGTCAGTTTTTCCATATTCTCGGCTCGGTAGACCAACAGCGAGGCTGTTGCGAAGTGAGCGAGGGCAAGTATGAAATTACGATTTATACCTCTTGCTGTAACACAACAAAGGGAATTTACTACTACACAACCTATAATAATCATCAGATTTCCGCCGTTGATATGCGCAAAGAAAATCTCGACAGCACCGAGCTTATGCGCTATCCGCTGATTGAAGAACAGCAAATTAATTTTCAAAACTAAAGCAACAGACCGACACAACAAAAGTGTCGGTCTGTATTTTATTCTGCGTTTTTGAGCGCCTCTTCCATTGGAATTTTTTTGATTTTTCTAAACTGCAAAGCGCCTACAACCGCATATGCGAGTATTCCGAAAACGAGCATTTTTACATAAACCATAGGTTCTATGTAGAATGAAAGCCAACCCGAAAAACTGCTTATCAATTCACTGTATATTATCTTCATCAATAAATATGAAATTGGCAGGCTGATTATTACCGAAAAAATTGCTACAATAGCTGTTGAAATAATGTAAAGCCTTGTAATTTCACCGTTCTGATAGCCGAGTATCTTTACTATTGATACCGAATTTGCATTCTTTTCTATTATGATTTTAGAAAGCAAATATACAAGCAGCATATAGAGAAGTATTGCAAATGCCGAAACCATTGGGAACATTCCACCCATTGAATCGGTCAGTTGGTCAGAGATTACTGTCAAATCCTTTTGAGTAATCTTGCTTGCAATCAGCTTATCGTCAATGTCTGTTATTTCTTTATTTGAAAAATATCCGCTGAAATAATCTTCTGACTTATCAAACTCGGTTCTGAAATTTTCTATATCCATAAATACCGCCAATGACGCAGGATATTTATATGTACCGCTAATTGTAAGGCGATAGGTTTTGTCATCATACTTTGTCTTTAGGTCAAGATTATCTCCAACCTTTAAGCCGAATTTTTCCAAAATACCCTCAGATACATAAACCGAGTTTCTGTCTATAAATCCTGCTTTTACATAGTCCGACTCCTTATCCACACCATATACCGTAATTTCATCGGATTTTTCGGAATTTTTAAAATTGGTTTCAAGCGTAGTTACCGCATATTTTTCTGCACCCTTAGTATCGGTTTCAACGGGCATTTTCAATATATACTGATAATCGCAAATCATATTGTCGATTACCTCTGTCTTATAATTATCAAGCAACGGCGGCAACATAAGACTGAACATAAGAATTAGGTTTGAAAAAAGTATACCTACAAACAAAACAATGTAGCTTGACTTGTTTTGAAAAATAACACGAAGTCTGAACCTTGTCATAAACTTAAAGTTAGGTAACTTGGCAACCTTTTTCTTTTCCTTTTTGCTGAGGTCACGACGCAAAAATTTAAGCGGTGAAAGCGCCAGCTTTTTGCTGAGAATAAATATATTGACTATCACCATAATAATGCAAGGCACAACGGTTGTTATTACAAACGCATAACCGTTCCACAATGTAACATACGGACCGAGGCTGTAACTTTCGTAATAAATATTGGCAACAATATCCTTAAGCACAGTATAGCCGAGCACATTACCGAGTATTGCACCCACGATTGTAACCACAACAGGGAGCAAAAGATAGTGCCTTAAAAGCTCGCCCTTGGTATAACCCGACGCCCTCAGTGTTCCGATAACGGCTGATTCCTTTTCAATGGTATTTGAAGTAGTGACTGCAAATACAAATGCCATAATTGCAATTACAATGTATAAAAGGGTTATCATCATTGAGGTATCAGAACCAATGTCATCGCCCGAAAAATGTATAGCCTGATTGTCAAGCTCGGATACAAAGTTATTCATCACAGCATTTTTAGCAATTAATTCTTTTAGGTCGGTGTTTTTATCGTGCTTTTGCTGTTCGGTAAGTGAGCTGTCGTTGAAAGTATATGAATAGCAGTAATGTAAATGCTTATCCGATATTTTGTCAAAGGCATTGTCGGTAACCACAGCAACGGTAAAATTCTGCGCATCAAACATCATATCGGTATTATTTTTAAATAATGCCGTATAATCGGGAAAAGCAACATAACCGCTCACCTTGTACTGCCTGCCGTCAAGCTCTGCCTTGTCGCCGATATTAATATTGTTGTTCTCGCCAAAAAGTCTGTCAATCGCAATTTCATCGTCCTGTTTCGGGAACTCGCCCTCAAAAAGCTCGATTTTATCTACATCATTTCTGTTCTTATAAATTCTGTATGCAGCGTTTTTATAGCTTTCTTCCTTGTAAAAATTCTCGTACAATTTAATGTCCTGATTTTCGAGCTTAGTATTCAGTTCATCGGTCATTTTATCATCGAGTACAAAGTAGCCGTCCTCAATGTTATTTTTATCAAAGCTCTCGTCAAAAGCGGTTTTCATACTTGAACCTGCAACAAGAAAACCCGATACAAATCCTATTGTAGCCACCAAAAATATGAAAATAACAATATACTTTCCTATGTCGCTTTTAAGCTCTCGTGGCAATCGCCTGTTAAGCGGATTTTTCATAAATTCATCTCCTTACCAATCAAGATCTTCGGCTTTTACCTTTTCGCTGTTCTCGTATTCCTTACGAATGTTTCCATCTCGCAGTTTAATAACCTTGTCTGCCATCAGCTTGATAGCGTCATTATGAGTTACAATAATTACTGTATTTCCGTACTTTTGATTTATAGTTTCAATCAGCTTTAATATGTCCTTTGAAGTCTTGTAGTCAAGTGCGCCCGTTGGTTCATCACAAAGTAAAATATCGGGATTTTTTACAATAGCTCTGCCGATTGAGGTTCTCTGCTGCTGACCGCCCGAAAGCTGACTCGGCACTTTGTCCTTATGCTCCCACAATCCGAGTGTGTGCAAAAGCTCATCGGTATTGAGTGGATTTTTGCTCAAATATGCGCCAACCTCTATATTTTCTTTAACAGTCAAATTCGGAATCAGATTGTAAAATTGAAATACATATCCGAGGTGGTTTCTGCGGTAAAGCGAAAGCTGTTTTTCGCCCATATCTTCAATTCTGCTGCCGTCAATAGAAATACTTCCGCCGTCTGCTTTTTCAATACCGCCAATAATATTCAAAAGCGTAGATTTACCCGAGCCTGACGGGCCAAGTAAAACGCATATCTTGCCCTTTTCAACACCCGTAGTAATACCTTTGAGTACCTTTGTGCGGTTATCCCCTGTTCCGTAGTATTTTTCTATACCCTTAATTTCAAGAAACATACTTTACCTCCTGTTATTATATGAATATATGTTTATCTGTTCATATGTTCGTTAATGATAATTTATCACAAAAAATCAAATATTGTCAAGTAAAAATAATTAATAAAAACTTTAACATATCAATTTAGTTAGTTTTAGCTAACTCTTGCGTTTAAAAATATCTGCCATGTATGGAATTTGCCGACATAGCAGATAAAAATTATACTTTTTCAACTTTCATAGGAATATATCCTGCTTTGATTACAACATCACGCAGAACTTTTTCTTCAACTGCCTGCTTTGCTCTTACAAAAGCAGAATTTTCCGACAGCTTAACCTTTGCAAGGTAATTTTCATCTGAATTAAAAGCGTTTTCAACACGCATTGCACAATTCTTGCAAGTCATACCGTCAATAACGATTTTATATTCATAATTGAAATTTTTTGCATTGCTGTCCTTTGGCTTAACCTTTTTTACACTGTCGCCGCCTGCGCCACAGCAACCGCTTTTAAGGTTTTTTATGTATTTTAAAACACCAAACACACAAATAACAGCGATAATTGCACAAACAATAATTGTAGAAATAATAGTATCCATAGTAATCCACCCTTATAGTTAGTTTTTGCTAACCTTAGTATATCACTCTCTTTTTACCTTGTCAAATAAAAAATTGTGCTGATTTTGCGGTAATTTTGTATATTATAAATGTTTGGGGATTTTGAGGAATTGTGGTTAAAAACAGAGTTTAATAAATCTAAAATTTAGGTCAACCCTTTTTAAAGGGTTGCGGGTTTGGGCAGAGCCCATTAAATAATTAAAACGGACTAATTTTCAATAAAAATAAACTGTTAAATTTATATCATAGAATAACTAAACCTTAGACTAATCAATACTTTAGTAAGAAACAAAAGCTAAGACCAATGAGTGGCAGAGAGTGAGAAAGTTACACTTGAAAGGTCTTAGAGAAAAGATATTCTAAAGGATGAAAAAGCTTATATGCGTATCTGATTTGCCCTTGAAAGTGGAAAATTAGTAGTTTAGTAGCGTGGCTTTTCTTTTGTTGCTGTCGCATTTGGCTTTCGCCGTTGTGTTCAAACCGCCAAACGGCAAGCCGTTTGGCTATCAAAAGTTTGCGATAGCATAAAGCATTTGTGGGCGTTGCCCACACCCACAAACTTTGAAAAGGTTGACCAAACTTTTATAATTGCTTGATAAAGCAATTTTCTAAACCATAATTTATTCCAATTTTTCAATAAAAATCCAAAAGCAATCCCTCCGAAAATATCGGAGGGACTACTGCGTGACTATCAAAAATTATATTAATTTCTAATTACCAAGTTCCGACATTATAGCCTGTACCTGTCTTTGTTGTTTTAGCATAGTAATCGGTGTCTTTTGAACCTGTGTTAATATCAACTGTCTGTGAAGAACCGTTAGTAAAGATTACGCTGTCGCAAGAAGACGGAACAGTCAATGTATAAACTGCCTGACCGTAGTCATTATTCTCTACAAAATTCATTTTTGTACCCGGCCAAGCAACTTCACCCTGACTGCCGCTTGTCCAATAATAACAGTAAATTGTACCGTCCCAGTTAAGTGAGTTTGTAAATGTTACTGTGTATGTACCGCTTGGAGTTGTTGTAGGCTCTGTTGTCGGTTCTGCAGTTGTAGGCTGTGTTGTCGGTGCCGCTGTACTTGCTTGTGTTGTTGGCTGTGTAGGCTGTACAATATACTTATACTGACCTACTAAACTGCCGTCTGCAATATTATAAACCAAGTACATCTGAACAAGTGTAGCGTCAATTACATCAACACTGCCATCATCATTTGCATCTGCCGCAATAAGCTGCTTGTCTGTAAATGTGGTCTGCTCACTGATAAACATCTGTAAAAGTGATACATCATTGATTGAAATTCTGCCGTCCATATCTACATCGCCAATCCAAATTTTCTCGGCAGGAGTTGTAGGCTGTACTGTTGGTGCAACTGTCTGAGTAGGAGCAACAGTAGCTGTTGTCGGCTGAGTTGTTGGTTTTGCGGTTGTTGGCTGAGTTGTAGGAGCTGCTGTTGTAGGAACTTCACCTGAATCGTAAAGATATACAACATTGATTACGCCTGCGAAATAATTGCCTGTTGCATTTAAAGGAGTAATTACATTTTTACCTGCAACTGCAGAAGTTGTGTATGTGTCGCTTGAAGTAACCTTTGTTTTCTCGCTTACAACATCAGCGGCAATCTTTTTGCCTGTTGCAATATCAATATGGCTTGTAATTACTGTACCGGTAAATGTGATAGCACCGTTATTAATCCATACTTCGCCCGATGCAGGATAACCGCTTGCGCCCTGTCCCGGCTCCTGAGCTGTATTTGAAGTTGGGTGGAACATTACATAGCAAGCTGATGCAGGAACTGTACATTTGTACCAACCGTCGCCCTCGCTTGTCATTACTGTAGCGGTATTCCATTCGCCTGTCGGATTTTTGCCATCGTCTGTATATGAATAGCAACGAACATCTGACCAGCTTGACGGTTTTTTGTAGTGAACTACTGTGCTTGTAGAATTAAGCTTTTTGTACTTAAATGTAATAGTTGTGTCAGTACCCGAGAAAGTACCGCTTGTGTTTGCAGGGAAACTATCTGTATCAAGCTGATAACCCTGAATTGTTGCAGGACTTACAGAGTATTCATCTCCGCTTCTCATTTTGTTCTTAACAGAGTCTTTAACCTTTGTGCCGTTTGCATTTACATAGTTTACTGTAAGGTAACCTGAGGAAATACCCGAAGATTTGTATGTAAATGTTACAGTGTATGTCTTGCCGCTTTCAACTTTACCTGTTGTTGTGCCTGTTGTATTAACAAGATTATAGTCATAAAGAAGTGTTGTATCAGGTAAAGCACGGTATGTTGTACCTGTCTTATAAGTAGCTGATGTGCTCTTTAAAACATCGCCGTTTTCATCAACATGGTTTACCTTAAGTGTACCGTATGTAGGCTCTGCATTCTGAAGATTACCGAATGTAGATGACTGAACAAGTACGCAAGTACTTCTTGCAGGGATAGAATATGATTTGCCCGAAACTGTGCCAAGACTTTCAAGTCCTGCCTTTGTGCCGTTTGCAACAACTGTCCAGTCGCTGCCGTCAAGACCGATTGTGCAAGCCTGTGTACCGCTGTTTACGAGTACGCAAACCTTGCCCCACTCGCCTGCTGTATTGTTTGAATATGTATAAGCAACAACATAGCCGTATGATGACTGGAATGTAGGAGTTGAGAAGTTACCTCCCTTGAGCGGTGAGTAATTCTCTCTGATTTTAAGGAGACCCTTATAATAATCGGCTGTTTCAGAATATGTCTTTAAACGAGTCCAATCAATGGCATTGATTGAATCGGCTGATTTATAACTGTTGTGGTCGCCCTGCTTTGTACGGCAGAATTCCGAACCTGCTGTCATAAATACTATGCCCTGTGAAGTCAAGAGAAGTCCCATTGTGGCTTTCATCTGATCTGTAAGCGAAGAGGAAGTAGAGTTCCAATCCTTACTGCCGTTACTAAGCACCATCTTATCCCACATAATAAGGTTATCGTGGGCATCGGCATAAGCAATTGTCTGTGAAGGAGCTTTTGCACCGAAGCACTGACCCTTTACACCGTTTACAACTGTGTAAGTTTTACCATTATTACCCTGAATAAAACCGGTTGATGCATCGTTTGTACCACCCTTAATAGCATCACGGTATGAGTCGCAGAACATACCTACTCTTGCATCAAGCTGAGAAGCTTTGCTCTGAAAACAACCGTCGCTGATTGCGGATGAACCGCCTGTCCAAGGCTCACCGTACATAAGAATCTTCTTACCCGAACCGTCCGAATAAAGATTATCAAGGCTTGAGCGAATCTGATTCATAGTAGTAATGTCGTGAAGTCCCATAAGGTCAAAACGGAAACCGTCAATGTGGTACTCGCTTGCCCAATAGAGAATTGAGTCGATCATATACTTTCTGTACATAAGTTTATCGGATGCAGTTTCGTTGCCGCAGCCCGAACCGTTTGAATAAACGCTTGAACTTGTTTTTCTGTAATAATAGTTAGGAACTGTATCTGTAAAACATGAACCCTCGGTTACATATGTATGGTTGTAAACAACATCCATTACAACAGAAATACCTCTGTCATGAAGTGCCTGAATCATCTGCTTGAACTCTGTAATTCTTACATTACCGTCATATGGGTTAGAAGAATATGAACCCTCGGGAACATTGTAGTTTACAGGGTCATAACCCCAGTTTCTGTTTGTTGCCGAACCTGTGATTGTTTCATCGACAGAACCGAAATCATATACAGGCATAAGCTGAACGCAGTTAATACCTGATTTTACAAGGTAATCGGCGCAAGTAGATACAGCGTTTGCACTTGTGTCTGAGCTGATTTTTGTGCCGCCCTCTGTGAAAGCAAGGTACTTGCCCTTGTTGTCATCGCTGACGCCTGATGTGTCCGATACAGAGAAGTCACGAACATGAACCTCCCATACCACTGCCTCCTGAGCATTGTTGAAAAGCACATGGTTATCGCTGTCCCAACCCTCAGGGTCGGTTGAATCAAGGTCAACAACCATTGAACGGTTACCGTTTACACCTGTTGCTTTTGAATAAACATCCTGTGTTTCGTTTGTTGTACCGTTTACGGTAACAAGGTAAGTATAGTATGTGTTCTTAAGGTCACCGTTTACAGTAACCGACCACATACCTGTAGAGCTGTTCTTTTTAAGGTTATAAGTGCCGAGAACAGCTGCGCCTGATTCGGAATCGGAACCTGTTGCATAGAGTTTAACCTTTACGGCAGATGCCTCAGGTGACCACACCTTAAACTCTGTTGAGCTTTTTGTGTAATTTGCACCAAGATTTTTCTCGTTGTAAGCATTGCTCGCATAGTTTTCAAGATAGCTTGCATTGTAGTAATTACCTGCCGACACTGCTTCGGTATCTGTGGTTGCCGCTGTTGTTGACAACGAAGTCATACCAAAGAGCATTGTAGCACTAAGTAAAACTGCAAGCGTTCTTTTTAAAAACATTTCTTTCTCTCCTTTTTTCTATTTGCTTTATATATTCAAATTTTAGCAAATATTTCAAAGTTTTGATTTCTTTTACAGAAAATAAATAAGCACATTAAACCAAAGTTTTACTGTGCTTATTGTGTATAATTAACAAAATTGTTTTCTGCCCAAAAAATCAGTCAAAATCCGTAATAAGCTGCATATCAGTCGAAAACACAAATTTAACAGGAATAAGTATTTTCTTGTTCTACACGCAAGAAATATTATTGCAATTTAACACGGCATGGCAACAATAAATACAGAACTGATTTAATTATATATGACAGCATATGACAGTGTTCACTAAGTCAACACATTTCAAATATTTGTTCCGAATATTATTTATGTAATTAACAAATTTGTATAGCATTTTAACTATAATACTCATCAATGATATTTTTATGGTTACAAATTTATACTTTTTTGTTTAGTTCTGTATCTGAAAAATGACAAAAAATTTACAATAAATCTATATAAAAAACAAAATTGTATTTTGTTAAAATATACAAAGATAAATATATATCTATACTTTTGTGCGTATTCGCCTTGACTTTTATCGTAAAACGATGTATTATCTTGCCTAAGGGTGATTAGTAATCACAAAGAAAGGTTACTTTTATTTTATGTTACTGTTCAGAATTAATACTTATTCTAACAATGCTAATATTACCTACGGTATTGATGTAATTGACAAAGAGCGAACTGTCAGGCAATATGCCAATCTGTCCGATAATGCGGAGGAGATAAAGAAACTTGTTATTCTTTGCAATTCTCTTGATATTGAGGAATGTCACATTGACGATATAGTAGAAGATTTTTTAACTGATTTCAAAACATATTAATATAGCTATTTTCTTGCAGATGTGCTATACTTATATCATAACTTATTAGGGTGATATCAGTGATATGTAATTTATGTCCAAGAAAATGCAATGCACAAAGAAGTGAATCAAGCGGCGGCGGCTTTTGCCGAATGGGAACAAATCCCGTAATAGCGAGAGTTGCACCTCATTTTGGCGAAGAGCCTTGCATCAGCGGAGCAAACGGCAGCGGTACAATTTTTTTCAGCGGTTGTACTCTCGGTTGTGTTTATTGCCAAAATTACGAAATTTCTTCTTTACACAGAGGCAGAGAAATTACACCGCAGGAGCTTGCCGACTGTTATAAACGACTTGAAGAGCAGAATGTTCATAACATTAATCTTGTTACAGCAGATCATTTTGCGCCTGCAGTTGTAAAAAGTTTTGAAATTTACAAACCGAAAATTCCGATTGTGTATAATTGCAGTGGTTATACAAGTCCTAAAATCTTAAATATGTTTGACGGAATAGTTGACATCTATCTTCCTGATTTCAAATACAGCAATAATGAGCTTGCACTTAAGTATTCACTCGCACCAAACTATGTAGAAACTGCAACCGTAGCAATTAAAGAAATGCTGTTTCAGGTTGGGTTTCCACAGTTTGATGACCGACAGATGATGCAGAAAGGCATAATAGTAAGACATCTTATTCTGCCGTCACACACAAAAAACAGTATGGGCGTTCTTGATATACTCAAGAAAAACTACGGCAATCAAATACTTGTCAGCCTTATGGGGCAGTACATACCTATGGGCAATGCTGATAAATATGAAAAGATTAACCGTAAAATTACAAGGCGGGAATATCAGAAAGTAAAAGATTACTATATGATGCTCGGCTTTGACGGCTTTACTCAAGAGCTTGACTCAGCCGACCGTAAATATGTTCCCGACTGGGATTTTTAATGTTGTGTAAGAATCAAATTTATTGATTAGTATCAACATTCATAATATAAATCAAATTTTTAAGCGACAGTTAGTTTATGCTGTCGCTTGTTTTTATTCGGTTAATTCTTGTTGCCATTCAATTTTATGCGTGTTATAATTAAAAAAATTACAGAGTATCAGGGAGTTATTATGGACACATTACTTACCCTTGGTTTAAACCTTGTTTCTTTAAGCCTTACGATTATAAGTACCGTTGTATTTATACAAAATTCATACAGTCAAAAGATGTCACGATATTTTACCGCCTGTCAGATTTTAATTATAAACTGGATAGTATGCCATATTTTTGACATTTTCACCACAAACCTTTCGGTAAAAATAATTCTCAGCAATATCGGCTACCTGTCTGTATGTTCTATAGGAGCCATGTTTCTCACCTTTGCTCTGCATTATGTAAAAGCCGACATAACGAACAGCAAGATTTTTAAAGTAATAATATTTTTGCCATCTGCCGCTCTGTTCTTTCTTAAAATCACAGATCCTATTTTTCATTTATTTTTTAAAAGTTATCAGAGCAACGAAGTAATCGGCGGAAACGGATTTTACATAACGGTTGCATATAATTACTTGTTGCTGATAATATCCGTTTGTTTAATGGTAGGAAAAAACATTAAATCTTTTAAAGAGAATTTTCCGCAGATACTTTTGATTTCGCTTTCGGCAATAATTCCCATTACTTTCAACTTAATTTCTTTGCTTGATGTTTTTTCAATAAGCTATGATTTTACTCCTGTATCTTTTTCAATAACTTCTTTACTGATATTTTTAGCTGTTTATAAATACGAATTTATTACCATTCCTCCGCTTACCGTAAAATATCTTATGAGCTCAATAAACGAAGGAATAATTGTTACAAATCAAAAACATAAAATTACCTATATTAATGACGCAGTAAAAAAAGCCTTTAATCTTGATGACAGTATTTTACATAAAGATTGTATTACAGCATTTATGCGTATTGCGGAAATCACAAACAGCGATATTTCAAAATTCAGCGATTTACTGAATAAAAACTCAGGTTCATTAGATGTTTCCGTTTCGGAAAACAAATACTTTGAAATCAGCAAAATGCCCGTTTGCAACGAAAAAAGAATCGTATCCGAAATATTTGTTTTTTATGATGTAAGTACATACTATATGCTGAATAAAAAACTGTCAGAAAAAAATCAAGAACTTACAAAAGCAAATACACAGCTTGCTAAGATGAATGTAATAGAAAAACGACTTGCCGTTGAAAAAGAGCAGTCAAGAATTGCTCAAGAACTTCACGACTCTATAGGACACAGCCTTGTTTCAATTATGACCTTACTCAAGCTTTCACAAATTGATAAGAGCAGTTCAGATGAAAATATTGCAAAAGCCCTGCAAGCATCGGAATTATTGCTTAGCGATGTAAGGAATTGTGTATCGGGCATAAAAACAAACTCGCAATCAAGTGTTACCCAAGGAATAAAAAATTTCATTCAAAATTACAATTCTGGCAACAATAATATTAAATTTACCGCAATAGGCAGCGAAAAGGAATGTCACCGTTTTGCCGCCGACATAATTTTAAGCGTTGTGCGTGAAGCGATTACAAACTCTGTAAGACATGGCAAAGCAAACAAAATTGAAGTAATAATTAAATTTTCAGAGAATTGTATTCGACTTTATATAATAGATAACGGCATAGGCTGTGACAAAATAATTGCCGATTACGGACTTAACGGAATGAAAGAAAAAATAGAATCAATAGCCGGAAACATTGATTTTTCGTCATTTACGGGCGGCGGCTTTTCCGTAAAGGCATATATTCCCTTGGAGGTGAATCAGCTTGATTAAGGTAATAATTGCAGATGACGATGACATTTTCAGAAACGGCTTAAAAATTATTATTGAGCAGGATTCCGACATAAAGGTATGCGGTCTTGCAGGCGACGGTAATGCCGCATATAATTTGTGCAAATCGGAAAATCCCGACATTGTACTTATGGATATGCAAATGCCATATTGTGACGGCTCAGATGCTACCTTTAAAATAAAGCAGGAGTTTCCTAATATTAAAATACTTGTACTCACAACCTTTGATGACAAAGCAACAATAACTAAAGCTTTGTCAAGCGGAGCAGACGGATATGTGCTCAAAGATGTAGACGAAATAAAAATAGTTAATGCTATAAAAAGCACAATGCTCGACATAAATGTTTTCGGAAAAACCGTTTTTGACAGCTTGAAAGGAAAACTTGCAAAAAACAATACGCACACAGTAAAACTTACAAACAGAGAAACCGAATTACTTGTCAATGTGGCAAAAGGACTTAGCAACAAAGAAATTGCTAAAACTATGTTTTTATCGGATGGAACTGTGCGAAACAATATTTCTGCACTTCTTTTAAAACTTAATTTAAAAGACAGAACTCAACTTGCGGTTTATGCAGTAAAAAATGATTATATTTAAAAAGCTTAACGGCTCATTTTAAATTTATTGAAATGAGCCGTTTTATCTTAAAAACAGTGACAAATGTCATCTATCATTATATTCTTTTATATGCTATATTAATGGCATATAAAAGAAGTGTAGGTGATGTTATGAAAAAGCAAAATAAAAAATTACTGTTAGGTCTTGCTGCCATTATGTTGGTATCTGTTTGCATATTTATTTTTATCACTCAAGGTTTTTCGGGTACTCACAGATGGGGCGGTTTTCAGTACGAAAACAACAAATATTATAATAACAATACCGCTACCATAACAAAAGCATACTATCCTAAAAAACAAATGGTTATTCCCTCTACAATCTGTTTTTATAAAGTTCGGGCTTTGGGCGGTTATGTTTCAAGTCGCTCACTATGGGGTGTTGACAGAACCGGAATGTTTGAGAATGATAAAGTTGTCGAAGAAGTCATAATATCAGAAGGTATTGAAGCAATCGTTGACGGATGTTTTCATAATGCGATTGCCTTAAAAAGTTTGGAATTTCCAAGCACAATAAAAGATATATCCGTTACTGCTTGCAAAAATCTGACAAGTGTAAAATTTTCAGAAAATACAGTTGAAATAGAAGATTTATCATTTCAGGATTGCTCTTCATTGGAAAAGATTATTCTCCCTGAAAATATCGCTTGCGACGGTATATCCAATTATGCTTTTTACAACTGCACATCTTTACAAGAAATAAACATACCCGATTCAGTAACCCGTATCAATAATTGGACATTTTATAATTGTGTTTCGCTAAAACAAATTGATTTATCAAAAAATATTACAGAAATATCTAAATGTGCTTTTAGCAAATGCTCCGGTTTAGAAAAAATATATATTTACGAAAAATGCACCTCAATAGCAGACAATGCATTTGACGGGTGCTGCAAGTTAACCATATACGGAATAAAAGGTTCATATGCAGAACAATATGCAAACGAACACAATATACCTTTTGAAGAATTAGATACAACATATGAGCCTACAAACTAGAAAGTAGTAGTTTGTTAAAAATCAGCGGAATATAGAGGATATTGCATATTCCGCTGATATTATTTTTATAATATTTATTTTACCAAGGTGATATGATGAAAAAAATAAAAAAATATAAACTACCTATCGGGATATTGTGCGTAGTGTTAGTGATATTTATATTGTTGCAAATCTTTTCAAGTGAACATTGGTGGTTTGGGTACACATATGAAACCGATGGATATACAAATAAATCGGCAACAATTGTAAAGATAAACTACCCGTCAGAGAAAGTTGTAATTCCTTCAACAATATTTTTCCATAAAGTAAATGCTTTAGGCGGATATGTTACAGGATACAATTTGTGGGGAGCAGAAAGGAAAGGAATGTTTGAGGATAACGATATAGTAAAAGAGATTGTTGTTTCTGAAGGGATAGAGTATATATTTAACAGATGTTTTGACCATTGTATTTCATTAGAAAGCATACAACTCCCAAGTACTATAAAACAATTCTCTTTTACGAATTGTGAAAGTCTGAAAAATGTTAATTTTAATGGTGATGTAAAAGAAATTGAAAGTTTATCATTTGAAGGCTGTTCTTCATTAGAGACTCTTGTAATTCCGGATAATATTACTATTAGAGGTATCGCGTCCGGTGCTTTTGATGGATGCACATCTTTAAATAGCATAAATATTCCTGATAATATTAGAATTATAGAAGATTATACATTTAGTGATTGTACATCCTTAAAACAATTGTTTTTGTCCAGAAATATTTCACATATTTATTCGAGAGCTTTTGAAAATTGCACTTTGTTGGAGAAAATTACTATCTATGATAAAATTGAGTATATTGCTGATAATGCCTTTGAAGGTTGTGATAAGCTCACAATCTATGGAATAAAAGGCTCATATGCAGAACAATATGCAAACGAACACAATATACCTTTTGAAGAATTAGATACAATATATTAGCCTACAAACTAGTAAATAGCTGTACAACGGATAAATTTTATTTGACCTAAGGTGAGACATTATGAGAAAAATTATATGTATTCAGATATCTATTCTGTTACTATTTTGTGGTTGTACGCAAAAAGAAACAACAAAACAAGATTTTGAATATTACAAAACAAGCGGATATAATTATACACTAAAAGATGGAAAAGCGGTACTTATTGAAAAAACGGTTAATAAAGATGATGTGATTGTTATTCTACCTGATGAAATAGACGGATATCCTGTTATAGGGATAGGCAGGTATCATTATACTTTTATTTACGGAGAAACAACAAGAGGAATGTTTGAGAATAATGAAAGTATCAAAACGGTCGTATTGCCATCAAAATTGAAAATGATAGATTCACAGGTTTTTAATTGGTCTTCGATTCAATGTATTGAGTTTCCAAATACGCTTTGCAATGTTGAGCAATTTGCATTGTCAAGCTGCGCTTACTTAACTGATGTAAAGTTTGGTGAGGGACTAAAAACAATTTCTATGGGTATGTTTTCGCATTGTACAGCATTGGGAGAGATTTCTTTGCCCAAAAGTATTGAAAAAATTGCTTCATATGCATTTGAAGGATGCGAGTCTTTAGAAAAAATCGTAATTTATAACAATTGTGTAGAAATAGATGACACCGCTTTTGAAGGCTGTGACAAACTCACAATCTATGGAATAAAGGGTAGTTATGCAGAACAGTATGCAAACGAACACAATATACCTTTTATGGAAATAAAGGAATAATTAAAACAATGGATAAGGAAATAATTAAAGATAACAAAATAAAACTCATCATATGTATTATACTTTCATTATCAATTTTCAGCATATATATTCCTATTAATACAGGCGGATATTTTACAATAATAATGTGGTTTGTTCAAATTATCATACCAATTATTTTCGGAGTGCTGATAAAGGAATATAAAAACTTTTGTATTTGTATAGCCGGTCTGACTTTATCAAATATACTAAGCAGTATTTTTATATGGATATGGGTACAAAACCAAATTACAATGGTAAAAGAATCAGTTAAAAACTATGGATCGGTATTTGCAATTGCCACATTCGGTATAATTGCAGATCTTTCAATTATATTTACTGTCTTTGTATGCATAGAGTGTATTATATACTTTATTGTACGATATAAAAATTACAAACAAAAATTAAACAGCTGACTTTAACCGACAGACAACAGATTTATTATAGTCTTTGCCTGTCAATTTTTTTATATTTTGTTTTTAAAAAAATTAATATTCATTATGTATTGTTTTATTTGTAGAATTATGGTATAATCAATTAAAAATTTCTTAAACGAGGGATATATTATTATGGAAAAGAAAAGAAGTAACTTTTCCGGTGGCCTGGGATTTGTATTTGCTGCGGCAGGCAGTGCAGTAGGCCTCGGAAACATCTGGCGATTCCCATATCTTGCCGCACAGTACGGCGGCGGTATTTTTATTTTGGTTTACCTTATATTAGCCGTAACCTTCGGTTTTGCAATGCTTACCGCTGAAATTGCCATAGGCAGAAAAACAAAATTAAGTCCTGTACTTGCTTACAAAAAGCTCAACAGCAAATTCGGCTTTTTGGGCGTACTTGCAGTTATAGTTCCTATCATAATCTGCCCTTACTACTGTGTAATCGGCGGTTGGGTAACAAAGTATGTTACAGTATATGCACAAGGTCTTGTTACACAAGCGGCAGGAGATAATTATTTTTCCGACTTTATCAGTAATCCGTGGTCACCGCTTATATTCTTTCTTATATTTATGGGAATAAGCGTATGCGTAATTTTGCTCGGTGTTAAAAACGGCATTGAAAAAATCAGTAAATTCCTTATGCCTATGCTCATTATTCTTACAATCGGAATTTCGGTTTATGCACTGACACTTCCGGGTGCGCTTGACGGTGTTGCCTACTACCTTGTACCGGATTTCAGCAAATTCTCCATAATGACGGTTGCAGGTGCTTTGGGACAGCTTTTCTACTCTATGAGCCTTGCAATGGGTATTATGGTTACCTACGGTTCGTACACAAAGAATGAAATTAACCTTACAAAATCCGTAAATCAGATTGAAATTTTCGACTCAGCCGTTGCTCTCCTCGCAGGTCTTATGATTATTCCTGCTGTTTATGTATTCAGCGGCGAAGCAGGTCTTGCAAACAGCGGCCCCGGACTTATGTTTATGACACTTCCAAAGGTATTTAATCAGATGCCCGGCGGCGACATAGTTGCCCTGCTGTTCTTTATCCTCGTATTCTTTGCGGCAATCACAAGTGCCATTTCAATTATGGAGGCTATCGTATCCTCGCTTATGGATAAGTTCCATGTAAAGAGATGGGTCGGCTGTATCGTAGTAATCGGTCTTTGCTTATTGATGGGTATTCCGTCATCACTCGGCAACGGAATTTGGTCTGATTTTAAGATTTTCGGAATGGATATTCTTTCATTCTTCGACTTCTTCAGCAACAGTATTCTTATGCCGATAGTAGCATTCTTCACCTGTATCCTCATAGGCTGGGTTACCAAGCCAAAGACTATTACAGACGAAGTTACACGCAACGGTGAACCCTTTAAAAGAAAAGGCTTGTTCAATGTTATGATTAAATATGTTGCTCCTGTTTGCCTCATAATTATTCTCGTAACATCAATCCTCACCCAGTGCGGAATTATCAAAATCTAAAACAAACCAAAACACTCTGCCATATTGCAGGGTGTTTTTTATTTGCCAAAATTAATAGTACCGCTTTTTTTCGTACTTTTCGGGTAAAATAAATTTAACATTTACTCGGAGGTAACAACGATGGAAAGCCGGTTTTTAACAGCAGAAAATCTCTGCAATTTTAAAAAGCATTTAATTTTACAAGAAAAAAGCAAGGCAACGATAGAAAAATATTTGCGAGACGCAAAAGCTTTTTTGACTTTTGTCAGCAAAAACGAAATAACAAAAGAAACAGTTATTGCATACAAAGAACATTTAAAGGAAAATTATGCCGTACGGAGTGTAAACTCAATGCTTGCAAGCATAAACTGCCTATTTGATTTTTTGGATTGGCTTGATTTAAAAATTAAAGCCTTAAAATTACAGCAACAGGTGTTCTGTTCTGAAGAAAAAGAACTCACAAAAGCGGAATACACAAGGCTTTGCACAGCGGCAAATCGCAAACATAACGAACGATTAAATTTAATTTTGCAAACCATATGCGGAACAGGTATTCGAGTAAGCGAATTGCAATTTATAACCGTTGAGGCTGTAAAACAAAGCGAGGCGATTGTATCGCTCAAGGGCAAAACACGCTCGGTATTTATCGTAAAAGACATAAAGAAAAAACTGCTTTGCTATGCGGCAAAGCAGAAGATTAAAAGCGGTATGATTTTTATAACACGAACAGGCAAACCCATAAATCGCACAAATATATGGCGTGAGATGAAAAACTTATGTAAAGAGGCAAATGTAAACCAGAAAAAGGTATTTCCGCATAATCTGCGTCACTTGTTTGCTCGCGTATTCTATGCTATTGAAAGGGATATTGCAAAACTTGCGGATATACTAGGTCACAGCAGTATAAACACAACACGAATTTATATTATTTCCACAGGCACAGAACATCGCCGCCGTATGGAAAATATGCATTTGATTATTTAGTTTATAAAAAATAAAAAGAGCTATCCAAAATGGCGATTACAACATAATCAGCATTATGTTGTAAATTGATATAATTATAAGTTCAGTATATCATATTTTAATCAATTTTACAACAGATACAGATACATAAAAGATAAAAATATCCAAATTGTCACTTTTTAATACAAAGCAAATAAGCCTTTTCAAGATTGATTATGACAAGGCTTGCTTTTTTATGCTCATTTTTAGTTTTTAGCACTCACAAATCATTGGTGAGTGCTTTTTGTTTTTCCGCAGTACAACATAATGCTGATTATGTTGTTTATTATTTAGGTGAGTTATATGAGTATAAATATATCAAAGCAAAAGCGTGAGGATTTACTTGCTAAAATCAAAGAAATTCGCACTTTTATATCCAATGCACCGCAGGACGAGAACACTGGAAATCTACTCTCTTACCTTTCCGATTTGGAAAAGGATATAAATGGAAAGAAATATGGACTTGTTTTTGAGGAACACCGAGAAGAAATCGATGAAGTACTTGATACGCATACGCCGGTTTTGACAGAAAACAAAGACTTGTTCATTGATAATGGTGGACAGATGAATTTTCTTATTGAGGGCGACAACCTTGCATCGCTCAAGTTGCTTGAAAAGACGCATAAAGGCAAAATTGACCTTATTTACATAGATCCGCCATATAATACAGGTAAGAATAGTGATGAAGGCGGTGGCTTTATCTATGATGATGCATTTGTTGATGAAAATGACCTTTTCATTCACAGTAAATGGATTTCGTTTATGGAAAAGCGATTGAAAATTGCTAAAAGACTTTTATC
This sequence comes from Eubacterium sp. OM08-24, assembly GCF_003438075.1. GTDB lineage: Bacteria > Bacillota > Clostridia > Oscillospirales > Acutalibacteraceae > Ruminococcoides. The sequence continues at coordinate 80,754 of NZ_QSTA01000003.1, forward strand.
ACAAGATGGCGTTATTTTTATATCAATAGGGAAAGAAGAAAACGCTTCATTGAGAATACTATGTGATGAAATATTTGGCTCAAAAAATATTTTAGGTCAAATTGTAAGAAGAACAAAAACAACGAGTTTTCGTGGTAATTATTTTGCTTTGCGTTTGGATTATATTTTATGCTATTGCACTGGCTCGCAATTTCCCACAAAATTTATGGATATAACAGATAAATCAAAATATATAAAAGTTGAAACAAAAGGAAAATATAAAGGCGAAATATACAAGGATGACACGGCATTTTATTTGTCAACCTTAGAAACCCGTCCCAATCAAAGATATTGGATTGAATGTCCTGATGGTGAATTGGTGATTCCTCCCGGAACTACATTTCCGCTATTCAATGCTGATGGCGAGAGGGCTACGCCCAATAGTGGAGATGGTGTTTGGCGCTGGGAAGTGGAACAATACAAGCTAAAGAAAGAATACTTATCTTTCAAAAAAACTAAACGTTCCCCTTTGATTAACAAAAAAGGTGAACAAGCTCATTGGAATATTTATACTAAATCATATTATCGTGAAAAAAAAGATAACGGTAATATTCCTACCGAATTACTTTTGGATTTTATTAATAGATCTGGTACAAAAGAATTAAAAGACTTAAACATCAATTTTTCTTTTCCTAAGCCAAGTTCTCTTATATCATACTTGATAAAGATAACAAACAAAACAAAATCAATAAACATACTCGACTTTTTTTCAGGTTCAGGTACAACAGGTCACGCAGTTATGAAATTAAATGCAGAGGACGGCGGCAACCGTAAATTCATTCTCTGCACCAACAACGAAAACAACATCTGCCGTGATGTAACCTACGAACGCATTAAGCGTGTCATCGACAAAGAAAATTATTCAGCGAGTTTAAAATACTACAAGGTGGATTATATTCCTATTTCAGACCGTATGTATTACGAATATGCCGATGAACTACTTTTGCATATTCGTGAACTTGTTGAACTCGAAAACGGTGTTAATTTTACGGGTAACAATGAAATTGGAATCGTGCTTACCGAGGAGGAACTGGCAGATTTCGTTGCCAATGCAGATACCCTTACAAAATGCAAAAAGCTCTATATGGGTCACGATATTTTGCCAACGGGCAAGCAAGAGAAAGATCTGCAAGCACACAATATTGAAATCAGCATTATTCCCGATTATTATTATCGTGATTTACAGGAGGGTTGATTATGGAATTAAAAGAGTTTCAGCTTAAAACGGTAAAATTGCTTTTTGAGGCAATGGAAAAGCCTGTTCGTGACATAATTCTTAAAAGTCCCACTGGAAGCGGAAAGACGATTATTTTAACCTATTTTATGCACCAATACATACAGTCTTATTCTAGAACAGTTTTTGTATGGCTCACACCGGGCAAGGGTAATCTTGAGGAGCAAAGTAAAAAGAAAATGGACAAGTATATCCACGCCTCGCATACCAAATTGCTTTCCGATGTAATGACGGCAGGCTTTGAAGAAAATGACAACTGCTTTATAAACTGGGAAAAACTCACTAAGAAAGGCAACAACGCACTGAAAGAAAGTGAACGCACCAACTTTTTGGAGCATATTCAGCACGCATTAAATGACGGATTGCATTTTGTAATCATCGTAGATGAAAGTCACCAAAACGACACCATAAAAGCAGATGAAATAATACAGTACTTTCACACGGATAAAATTATCCGCTGCTCTGCAACACCGAAAGGTATTACAAAAGCGGAAATGATTGAAATATCTGAGGAAGAAGTAATTGCATCAGGACTTATCAAAAAATTGGTTGTTATCAACCAAAATTTTTCTCAGAGTGTAGAAACAGAAAACCAAACAGAATTTTTAATTAAAAAGGCACTTGCAAAGCAGCAAGAGCTTCGTGCCGCATATTTACAACACAACACGGACATCAATCCGCTTATTGTTGTTCAATTACCGAACAAATCGAATAATTTACAAGATGATGTTGAACGCTACTTTGAAACACAAGGCTTAACCTACGAAAACGGTCAGCTTGCGGTTTGGCTGTCCGATATGCACGAAAATTTAAAGGACATTAACAAGTTAAATGCGACATCAACAGCAATTATTATCAAACAAGCAATTGCAACAGGTTGGGACTGCACGAGAGCGCAAATTCTTGTAAAACTTCGTGATAATATGGATGAAACCTTTGAGATACAAACAATCGGTCGTATTCGACGTATGCCGGAAGCAAAACATTATGGCTACGATTTGCTTGACAGCTGTTATCTTTATACTTTTGACAGCAAATTTACCACAGGAGTTAAAACAGCGTTGGACAAAAGTGCCTTAAATGCTTGCACTTTATTTCTTAAAAACGAGTATAAGGATATTACTCTTACCGGCGAACAAAGGACAATGATTACTTCTTCACGAAATCCCAAAAAAGCATTGCAGGCTATAGTTACCTATGCAGAAAAAGAATACGGAACAGGCACAAACAAAATGGTAAACCGCACTCGTTTGCAAGCTGCCGGCTATGAATTTAGTAAAAATATCATAAAACACACCCTTTCTGGTGAATCGGCTACACTTAATTTTAAATATTCTGATATGAATGATATAGCAGTTACAGAAAAATTAAACACTCATATACATGGGCGAGATTATCATAACAAAATCGGTAAAATTGGTTTTGAAATTGGTATGGAATATTCATATATGAATACCATTATCCGCAAATTATTTGATAAAAACTTTAAGTACAGCCGTAAAATTCTCACATTAGAGCCGAGAGAGGTTTACGCTTTTGTTATTAACAATGTTGACATGCTGCGTCATTTAGTGCGAGAGGCAATGGCGTATGAAATGGCACAGATGCAAATTGATGTGCCGTCTAAATCGCTTTATGAATTTCATATTCCGCAGTCTTGTTTGTTTACATACAACGCAGAAGCAAAAACGCAGCTGATTATGAGTAAAAATGTTTATCAAAACTATCTTTCATCAGCCGCACCCCGTTCTACTCCGGAAGTGAAATTTGAAAAATTTTGCGAACATTCAAACAGCGTAGAATGGTGGTACAAAAACGGAGATAAGGGCAACGAATACCTTTCTATTGTATATCAAGATAATTCGGGAAAACAAAAACTCTTCTATCCGGACTACATTCTAGGTGTAAACGGAAAAATTTGGATAATAGAAACAAAGGGCGGATTTGACTGCAACGGAAACAGTCAGGATATTGATATTTATACATCAAAAAAATTCAAGGTGCTAAAAAATTATCTAATTGAACACGGACTTAAAGGCGGAATTGTACGCAATGATGCAACCACGGATGAGTTATGTATCTGTATGGATAACTATTCTGATGATATAAGCAGCAACAATTGGCAAGTGCTTAGAAATATATTGTCGTAATAGGGCTTAGAACATTTCAAACATGATTTTTAATGATCAGCTATATAAAGCACTGTTTTTTTCGTCTTTTAATTTTCGTTTATATTCTCTTCCTCGACAAGTAATTTTTCCCTTCGACAAATATAGTAAAAAAATCATAACCACCCGTCAAACGGGTGGTTTGCACAGGGGCTATAAGCCCTGTTACCAGCTCGCGTCTCAAGGCGCGGGCTTTCACTTTGTTCAAGCCTTATTGCTTTTGCCACTTTGGCTACCCCTTAAGGGGTTTATTTAGCAAATGGATCTTCGTATTCTTTTACGCTTAATTTATCCAAGGCTATGTCTGCTTTTTCTTGATCTTGTATATATTTTCTTATTGTTGATTCGTTAAGCCCAACTGTCGACACATAATAACCCTCTGCCCAAAAGTGCCGATTGCCAAACTTGTATTTTAAATTTGCGTGTCTGTCAAACATCATAAGTGCACTTTTACCCTTTAGGTACCCCATAAAACTTGACACACAGACTCTTGGTGGTATACTTAAAAGAAGATGTACATGGTCGGGCATCATATGTCCTTCAAGTATTTCTACACCTTTGTATTTACACAATGTTCTTATGATCTCTTGCAAATCTTTTCTATACTGATTATATATTATTTTTCTTCTATACTTTGGTACTATTACTATGTGATATTTGCATAACCACTTTGTGTGTGATAAACTATTATATTGATTTGCCATAAATATTCTCCTTTCTTCTACAATAAGACTTGAACATCCTCATTGTATCAAGATTGGAGAATTTTTTGTATAACATTCGACGCGCACCCGCATAGCGGGTGGTTGTTTGTTCTGCACTTGCGTGCAGAACTGCCTAAAGGCAATAATCAAAACCGCTCAACAGAAAATCAATCTGTTGAGCGGTAATTTATCATGCGGAATATTTTCTTATTCTAAGGTGAATGCCCATATCGTCAGCAATTTTCTGACAAGCCTCTATATCCTCTTTCGGAATGGTATCTACAATAGAGAACTGAGTGTGACCAAAGTATTTTTTAGCGTCTGCCGCAAATTTAAGCATAGATTCATACGCATTATTAAATACAGGTCTGCACACCTCGTCATATTTTTCTGACGAACAGGTGTTAAGGCTGATTGATACCGAGTCAATATATTTTGACAAAAGCTCTGCAACAGGCTTTTTGTTTATAACATCACCAAGACCGTTTGTATTAAGTCTTAGCTTAATATCCGGGTGCTTTTCTCTGACATACTGCGCAGTAGCAATGAGATTGTCGAGGGCGTTGGTAGGCTCGCCGTAGCCGCAGAACACAAGCTCGTTAAAGCCTGTAAAATCGAAATCATCAACTGCTTTTTTAATCTCCTCAATACTCGGATCGTGCTTATGCCACAGTGTATCTGCATTACCTATTGCATCGGTATTGTTGCGTATGCAAAAAGTACATCTGCATGGACATTTGTTAGTCAGATTAGCATAAATTGATGTTTTATAAACATAAAGTATGTCAGCCATTTATTTTCTTCTCCCTTATAAATACATTATATTTCTCCGTTAATCATTTTTATAAAATAATTATGTACGGTTAAATCATTATTTAATTCAGGGTGAAAAGCAGTTACCAACTGTTTCCCCTGCCTTGCCGCTACTGTTTTTCCGTCAACTTGAGCAAGAACTTCTACACCGTCGCCAACTCGGCTTATATACGGAGCTCGTATAAAAGTCATAGGAATTTTTCCTTCGTTCGCAAAGCTGTCTTCGGCATAAAAACTTCCGAGCTGTCTGCCATAGGCATTTCTTACGGCCTCAATATTCATAGAGCAAAAATACTTTCTCGTATCATTCTCTATGCTGTCGGCCAAAAGCAATAAGCCTGCACAAGTGCCAAAAGTCGGCAGTCCGTCATTGATCAACTTTTTAATCGGCTCAAAAAGCCCGAGTTCAAAAAGTAATTTTCCGATAACGGTGCTTTCGCCGCCCGGAATTATAAGACCGTCAAACGGCTTTTTCAAATCATCTAAACAACGGATTTCAAAAGAGGACACACCGAGTTTTGCAAGCATTTGTTCGTGCTCAATAAAAGCTCCCTGCAAAGCAAGTACACCTATCTGCATAATTATTTGCCTCTCTCAGCCATAAGGATTTCAATTTCCTGCTCGTTAATTCCTACCATAGCTTCGCCTAAATCTTCTGAAAGTTCAGCAAGCATTTTAGCGTCATTAAAGTTTGTAACAGCTTTAACAATAGCAGATGCTCTTTTTTCGGGATTACCCGACTTAAAGATACCCGAGCCGACAAATACACCCTCTGCGCCGAGCTGCATCATAAGCGCAGCATCAGCAGGAGTAGCAACACCGCCGGCAGCAAAATTAACAACAGGCAATTTCTTATTCTCGTGAACATACAAAACCAAATCATACGGAACCTGTAACTGCTTTGCAACTTCAAAGAGTTCATCTTTTGCCATAGATGCGATTCTGCGAATTTCAGACTGCATCATTCTCATATGACGAACAGCCTGCACAACATCGCCTGTACCCGGCTCGCCCTTTGTACGAATCATAGATGCGCCCTCATTAATTCTTCTTAATGCCTCGCCTAAATCTTTGGCGCCGCATACAAAAGGTACATCAAAAGCGGTTTTATCAATGTGATACTTATCATCTGCAGGAGATAAAACTTCGCTTTCGTCAATGTAGTCAATCTCAATTGCCTGTAAAATCTGTGCTTCTGCAAAATGACCGATACGGCACTTTGCCATTACAGGAATAGAAACTGCGTTCTGAATACCTTTAATCATCTTAGGGTCGCTCATACGAGAAACTCCGCCTGCCGCACGAATATCGGCAGGAATTCTCTCTAATGCCATAACTGCGCACGCACCCGCAGCCTCGGCAATTTTAGCCTGTTCGGGAGTTGTTACATCCATAATAACTCCTCCCTTGAGCATCTGCGCAAGGTTTTTATTTAATTCAAATCTATTTTCCATTTATTATACTCCAAATTCCTAAAATAAGCAAATGTGCTTATTTTAAAGCAAGTTTTTTCTTAAAATCAATTCTGTCGAGGGCAAAACCGAGAACAATGTAAATCAAAGCACCCATACCCGGCTGTAACCACCAAGTAGCAAGCTCTGCAACTGCGCCTTCAAAACCGTACATCAAACCGTTTGCAATGAAATAACCGCCAACTGTTACCATAGTAGTCGGAATAATCATTAAAAGTGATGACCAGTTAATAATCTTATTGTCCTTGCCACGCTTTCTCATAGCCATTCTGCAAAGAACAAACGGAACAGCATTAAAAGCCTTGATGATAGCGGTAGGAATTGCCCACTGAGGATAACCGGAAATCAAATCTGCAAGCGCACCGCCGATTGATGAGGCAATAATGCCATACGGACCGGGCAAAATGCTTGCGGCAAGATAAATCATTGAGTCACCGGCGTGTGAATATCCGAACATTGACGGAATTTTAATAAACGCAGTAGTAACTGTTACCAAAGCCGCACACATTGCTGTAATAGCAATGAGCTTTACATTAATTTTTGACTTAGATTTTGAAATTGTATTTGATTCCATAGCTATCCCTCACAAAAGTATTTTTAAGTGTTTTTCAAACTCAATGCCCTCATTGCGGTCAATACCCAACGCTACGGTATCACGCAAAGAAGTTTCTATGAATTTTACTGCCAGACTAACGGTATCTCTCAAAGTGTCGCCTCTTAAAAGTCCGGAAAACATTACCGAGGCAAACAAATCTCCCGTACCCGAATAGCTGCCACCTATTTTTTTACAGCTTACAGTGAATATCTCATCTTCAGATGCAATAAGATTTTGCACATTAACAGTGCCGTCAGCGGATTTATGCTCAATGCCCGTAATTATTACGATTTTTACACCGTAGCGTTTTAGCAAGGATTTGCCAAGCTCGGCAACTTTATCCATAAAATCGAGATTGTCTGCACTTTTTATAAAGTCGCTGTAATCTATATCGCAAAGGATACAGCACTCTGTAAGATTAGGTGTAATTACATCAGCAACAGTCACCAGCTTTTTCATTTTACAGGCAAGAGCGTCTGTAAAAAGGCTGTATGTTCTGCCGCCGTCACCCATAACAGGGTCCACAAGTACAAGCGTGTTCTCTGTTTCAAAGCTGTGTATAAACTCAAGAATTTTATCAACCTGTTTTTCACTTGATAAAAAGCCTGTGTAAATGCCGTCGGGCTGAAAACCGAGTTTTTTCCATTCCGATGTGTAGTAATCGAGCTTGTCGGTGCAGTCGTTGCAGTAAAAACTCTTAAAGCCGGTCTGGCTTGTAAGCACCGCAGTCGGCATAGGGCAAGCCTGAATACCCATAACGGACAAAACAGGTATAGCCGCAGTGAGCGAGCATTTTCCAAGACCTGAAAGGTCATTTATTAAAACAGCTTTTTTTGTCATTAAATCACGCCTCAAAATTTCTGAACAGTTCAACATTTATCTTGTGATGTTCCCATTATACAACAATAGTGTCACTATTAAAATAGACAATTTTCGTAAATTTTATAAGGACAGTTTGCGAAGCATAAAAATTCCGCCTGCACTTTTTTCTGCGAACAGGCGGTAATAATTGATTTTAAATGAATATAAATTTGTAGTGGCGATTTATTTTCAGTGGGCAACAAATTAAAAAAGCAACTGACAATTCGTTCCGAATATAAAATTTATTAGTTGTTGTAATACGCAATGTCCTCGCACAATTAATCTTCGCACTTTTGAGCAATCTTTTTCCTATCCTCTGCCTCGAACACCTCAAGACACATATTATAAATAGAATTTACCTCAACATCGAGGTAAACCTCATCCTTAAAAAGTGCATATTGCAGTGTTGATGTTATATAAAGATAATACAATGCCTGTATGCTTTCAAAAGAAACATCAAGATTTTTAGCTATATGATGAATAAATGTATCGTATCTTTTTGGTATTCCCGAAAAGAAGTCATAACCCTGCTTTTTATATTTAGGCGAAGTATACACCTGATAAACAAAACGCATATGCTCGCCGTAGTTTTTTTGCATCCAACGGGGGAATTTTTCGAGATAATTCTTTAAATCGGCTCTTGAGCGTGGGGCTTTTTTCATAAACTCTCGCTCAAATTTAATCATAGCATACTGCACCGATTCGGTAATTATCATATCTTTACTTTCAAAATAGTGATATAATGCTTGGTTAGTTTTAAATCCGCAATATTTGCATAAAAGCTGTAAACCTGTATTTTCAAGTCCGTTATCCATAAAAGCCTGAAAGCACTTGTCAAGGCACTCACATTTACGCTTTTTATAAACAGCTGCATCAAATTTTTTCATTCTATCACCCCATACTGCTCTTGTGTCAATTATAAATGTACCGGTAGTTTTTGTCAATAGCAACGCGAATTATTCTGAAAGTCCGGAGTTTAAATTAAGAGAATAGTTTTTTGAATTATGGTTTAGCTTAGTTTCAGTCGGGCAACAAAGTAAAGCAAAGCCTAAACTTTCCGCCCCAAAATTAAAAGTTTGGTCAACCTTTTCAAAGGTTGTGGGTGTGGGCAACGCCCACAAATACTTTATGCTATCGCAAATTTTAATAGCTAAACGGCAAGCCGTTTGGCGGTTTGAACAAAACTGCGATAGCTAAATACGAGAGTATAAAAAAGGAAAAACACCAAAAATTGCACTATAAATGCTTGCGTTTATAGCGGTGCGTTTTAATTATTTTTTCCTAAAAGGCTATCGCCTGTTTTCAAACATTGTCTAAGCACGCAAACAGCAAAGCTGTTTGCGCCCGATAATTTGATGTAAAGGAAACTTTTTATGGGCTCTGCCCAAACCCGCAACCCTTTAAAAAGGGTTGACCTAAATTTTAAATTTATTAAACTAAACTTTATGCACTAAACCACCATTTACCAACACTCATAAAAACAGCCTTGACTGTAAAGTCAAGGCTGTAAATAAGCTATAAACTATTAAATTAGTTGTTGATAAGCTTGTCTTCGTTTGACCAGCTGTAAAGCTTTCTAACTTCCTTACCAACTACTTCAGCCGGATGCTCAGCAGCTTTTCTTCTCATAGCACGGAAGTGAGCCTGACCGCCTGCCGGTGACATATCGAGGAGGAAGTCCTTAGCGAATGTACCGTCCTGAATATCAGAAAGGATCTTCTTCATAGCCTTCTTAGTATCCTCAGTAACAATCTTTGGACCTGTGATGTAGTCGCCGTACTCAGCTGTGTTAGAAATAGAATATCTCATACCCTCAAAGCCTGACTGATAAATAAGGTCAACGATGAGCTTCATCTCGTGGATACACTCAAAGTAAGCGTTTCTTGGATCATAACCTGCCTCGCAAAGTGTTTCAAAACCTGCCTGCATAAGTGCGCAAACACCGCCGCAAAGAACAGCCTGCTCACCAAAGAGGTCTGTTTCTGTTTCTGTTCTGAATGTTGTTTCAAGAACGCCGGCTCTTGCGCCGCCAATGCCGAGTGCATAAGCAAGTGCGAGATCCTTAGCCTTACCTGTTGCGTCCTGCTCAACAGCAACAAGACATGGTACACCCTTACCGGCCTGATATTCACTTCTTACTGTATGACCAGGGCCCTTAGGAGCGATCATAGTAACATCAACATCTGCCGGAGGAACGATCTGACCAAAGTGAATTGCAAAACCATGAGCGAACATAAGCATATTGCCTGCCTCAAGGTTAGGAGCGATATCCTTCTTGTACATAGCTGCCTGCTTCTCATCATTAATAAGAATCATAATAATATCGGCACGCTTTGCAGCCTCAGCAGCTGTATATACCTTAAAGCCCTGTGCCTCTGCCTTTGCCCAAGACTTACTACCCTCATAAAGACCAATGATTACATCACAGCCTGAATCCTTAAGGTTAAGAGCATGAGCGTGGCCCTGGCTACCATAACCAATGATTGCAATTGTTTTGCCGTCAAGCAAAGAAAGGTTACAATCTGACTGATAGAAAATTTTTGCTGTCATATTTTCCATTTTAAAAATCCTCCTTACCGCTATGCGGTTTATATAAAAAGATTTATGTAAATCTGCAAGATTAAACGGACACCGCAGCAGCACCCTTATCAAGTGCAACTGTACCTGTTCTTACAATCTCACGGATACCATAAGGCTTCAATAGCTCTACCAAAGTGTCTACTCGGCTTGTACACTCGCAGTACTCAACGGTAACACTTGTAGTAGAAAAATCAACTACTTTACCCTGCATAAGCTCAACAGTGGTGAGAATTTCGCCACGCTTTGGCGCAGGACAATGAACTTTTATAAGTATCAGCTCTCGGCTGATAAAATCACCTTCGGCAAGTCTTTTAACCTTTATTACGGGAATCAGCTTATTAAGCTGCTTTTCAAGCTGCTCTACAACATATTCGTCGCCATTTGCAACAATGGTAATTCTCGACACATTAGGGTCGGTAGTTACACCCACCGCAAGTGAGTCAATGTTGAATCCTCGTCTTGAAAACAAACCCGAAATCTTAGAAAGAACGCCCGCCTGGTTTTCAACAAGTATTGATAAAGTATATTGCATAACAGCACCTCATTAAATCGACGGAGTGTCGGGATATACATCGCACACAAGGATGAAAGGCTTGTCTGAATCAACAATATTTTTAATAATCTCTTCAGCCTGCTCGTTTGAGCTTGCCTCTGCATGGTCAATGCCATAAGCCTCTGCAATCTTGAGAAAATCAGGATCACCCTCAAGTATAGTGGCGCTATGTCTGTGTCCATAGTGATTATCCTGAAGTTCACGCACCATACCGAGTCTTGTGTTGCGCATAATTATAATTTTAATGTTAAGGTTATTACCGGCAATAGTTGCAAGCTCGTTTAACTGCATCTGGAAACTGCCGTCACCGCAGACAACAAGCACATCTCTGTCTGGTCTTGCAAACTTTGCGCCAATAGCAGCCGGCACCGAATAACCCATAGTTCCCATACCGCCTGTTGTAAGGAATCTTCCCTCACGAATACGGAAGTTGTTTGCACACCAAATCTGATTTTGACCTACATCGGCAACAAGAATTGCCTTTGAACGGAACATTGCGCTCAAATGACCTACAAGCGTTCTCGGTTCTACATAACCGTCAAACTTAGGAGGTTCTCTGAATAAATCCTTTTTCCAGGTTTTAACAGCCTCACTCCACTGGTTCTGAACCTTGTAGTCGCCAATGTTTTCATTGAGCATATCCATAACATTCATCATATCGCCAACAATCGGGATAGCTGTCTTAACATTTTTTCCGATTTCCGCCGGGTCAATGTCTATGTGAATTACAGTTGTTCTTTTACTCATCTGGTCAGGCGCTGCTACGGCTCTGTCGCCAAGTCTTGCACCGCACACAATAACCAAATCCGCCTCGTGCAAAGCTCTGTTTGCAGCCGGCTTGCCGTGAGTACCAAGCATACCGAGATAAAGCTCATGGTCAGACGGCATAACTCCTATGCCCATCATTGTAGAAATTACAGGAATACCTGTTTTTTCTGCAAAAGCCTGAAACTTTGGCTTTACACCCGAGCTTAAAACGCCGCCGCCCGATACAATAATCGGTCGCTTGCAGTTCTTGATTGCCTCAACCGCACGCTTAACCTGAACGATATGTCCCTTTGTGGTTGGCTTGTAGCCAATAATATTTACGGTTTCGGGGTACTCAAACTTTTCTATTTCATTTTGCTGAATATCAATCGGAATATCAATAAGTACAGGGCCCGGTCTGCCTGTTTTGGCAATATGAAAAGCCTCTTTAAAAATTCGTGGCAAATCCTCAGTTTTGCTTACAAGATAGCTGTGCTTTACAAACGGCTCGCAAGCGCCTGTAATGTCAGCCTCCTGAAATACATCTCTGCCAAGCAAATCACTGCGTACCTGACCTGTAATTGCGATTATCGGAATAGAATCCTGATAAGCGGTAGCAATACCTGTAATAAGGTTTGTTGCGCCTGGGCCTGAGGTTGCTACGCATACACCGGGAATATCACTACATCTTGCATAACCGCTTGCTGCGTGAGCCGCATTCTGCTCCTGACGAACAAGCACGTGCTTGATTGAAGAATTATAAAGCGAATCGTAAAAAGGGCAAATAGCCGCACCCGGATATCCGAAAACCACTGAAACACCCTCGGCTTCCAGACATTTTACCATTATATCGGCACCGTTTATCATTGCTTTCTGCACTCCTGTCCTTTTTAATTAAGTAACCAAGCAAAGCCTGACTTTGCTTTACAGATTATTATACTATATTTTATATCAAAAGTAAAGGGCGATAACACATTACAAGCGACTTTTTTCTAAAAATTTTTTCTTTTTCAGCCAATCACACCAATGCCCTCAAGCAAAATTTTAATACCAATCAGCACGAGTACGATTCCGCCGACAAGTTCCGCCTTTGATTTATACTTTGTACCAAATAAACTGCCTATTTTTACGCCGATTGCCGATAAAACGAAAGTCACCACACCAATAAACGACACTGCCGGAACGATTTGAACCTGCAAGAAAGCAAAAGTTACACCGACAGCCAAAGCGTCAATACTGGTAGCAATCGCAAGCAAAAGCATTGATTTAACATCCATAGCCGAGTCAACTTCCTCATCTTTGCCGAATGATTCTTTTATCATATTTCCGCCGATAAGGGCAAGAAGAGCAAACGCAACCCAATGGTCATACTGTTCAATCATTCCGGCAAAAAAGCTGCCCAAAAAATAGCCGATAAGCGGCATAAGCGCCTGAAATCCGCCAAACCATGCGCCGGCAATGCACATATGTTTAGCCTTGATTTTGCCGAGTGAAAGTCCCTTGCATACCGAAACCGCAAATGCGTCCATTGACAGTCCCACTGCAAGAATGAAAAGCTCTATTAAGCTCATACCTAATCCTCCAAAAATACATTTCATATAAATCTATGCGCTTTTCATATGCAATATTAAAACGGTTCTATTATAAATGTTGGGTTAGTTTTATAAATTATGGTTTAACGAAATACTTAGTCTGATAATTATAAAAGTTTGGTCAACCTTTTATAATTGCTTGGTAAAACATTATTTAAGCCATAATTCACCCCCGTTTCTGACAAGGAACCCCATTAAAAGTCAAAAAGACTCGCAGACAACATTTTGCAAATGCCAACAACTTAAATATTATAAATTAAGTTATTAAATTAAAAACATTTCCTTTGTGCTGTCTGCGAGTCTCATCATTTAAAATATTACCGGGTGAAATTCACCAGTATGTCGATAATACTATACGCAAAAGCGTACCGACTACTCCCTCTTAACAATAAGTAAGGATATATACGGATAAATCCGTAATTTTTAAAGTCCCATAATCAAGCCGTAAGGCCAGGCAATAAGTCCGCCAATATCATAAATATCGGTATAGCCGAGCTTGCACAGCGTTTGTGCCGCCATTCTGCTGCGACTGCCTGTCCTGCAATAAACCACAAGCATAGAATCCTTACTCGGTATAACTTCTTTTGCCGATTCTGCGGTAATATCATCAACAGGAAAAAGCACTGCGTCTTTCACATGTCCCGTTGCATACTCCTCTTCCTCTCGCACATCAAGAATTATACAATTCGGATTTTCGTCTATGAGTTTTTTTGCATCCTCAAAGCTGTTTACAGTATGAATTATACACATTAATAATCACTTAGTTTTTCCAATATCGTGGCGGAAGTGCATACCCTCAAAGCTGATTTTATCAACCGCTGCATATGCCTTTGCAAGCGCCTCATCAAGTGTAGGCGCAGTTGCAGTCACGCCGAGAACTCGACCGCCGTTGGTGTAGAATTTACCGTTTTCATACTTTGTACCTGCGTGGTAAACGGTAGCGCCCTCTACCTGACCGTTTTCGTCCATACCAAACATTTCAATGCCCTTTTTATATGCAACAGGATAGCCGCCGCTTGCCATAACTACGCAGGCAGCCGCACCGTTGTCCCATTCAATGTCAAGGTCGGCGAGCTTTTCGTCAATAACAGCCTCGCAAATATCTACAAGGTCGGTTTTAAGTCTTGGAAGAACTACCTGAGCCTCAGGGTCACCAAAACGAGCATTGTACTCAATTACCTTTGGGCCGTTTGGTGTAATCATAAGTCCAAAGTAAAGGCAACCCTTAAAAGGTCTGCCCTCTGCTACCATTGCGTTGATTGTAGGAATAAAGATTGTGTCCATACATTCCTTGGCAATCTCGTCTGTATAGTAAGGGTTAGGGCTGATTGTGCCCATACCGCCTGTATTAAGTCCCTCATCATTATCGTAAGCTCTCTTGTGGTCTTTTGAGCTTACCATAGGCTTTACGCACTTGCCGTCGGTAAATGCGAGAACAGAAACCTCCGGACCTGTAAGAAATTCCTCAATAACAATTCTGTTGCCCGACTCGCCAAACTGCTTGTCTTCCATAATGGATTTTACAGCATTCACAGCCTCGTCAACAGTCTGAGCAATAATAACACCTTTACCGAGTGCAAGACCGTCAGCCTTAACTACGATAGGAGCAGTATTCTCTGCCTTTAAATATTCAATAGCATTTTCTGCGTTATCAAAGGTTTCGTATTTAGCGGTAGGAATACCGTACTTTTTCATTAAATCCTTTGAAAATACCTTTGATGCCTCAATTACGGCCGCATTTGCATTAGGGCCAAAGGCTCTTATGCCGGCAGCCTGAAAAGCGTCTACAAGGCCTGCTGCAAGTGGGTCATCGGGAGCTACGAAAGCAAGGTCAATATTCTTTTCTTTTGCGAAAGCGACAAGTGCCTCTTTGTCCATAACACCGATATTTACGGTTTCGGCATCTCTTGAAATACCGCCGTTGCCCGGTGCGCAGTAAAGCTTTGTGCATTTAGGGCTTTCAAGAAGTTTTTTAATAAGTGCGTGTTCTCTGCCGCCTGAGCCAATCATTAAAATATTCATATTGTCACCCCGCAAATTAATGGTGGAAAAGTCTGATGCCTGTAAATGACATAGTCATTCCGTACTTGTTGCAGGTATCAATTACATTGTCATCTCTGATAGAACCGCCCGGCTGAGCAACATACTGTACACCTGAGCGCTTAGCTCTCTCAATGTTGTCGCCAAATGGGAAAAATGCGTCTGAACCGAGTGAAACGCCGCTGAATGTTGCGAGCCATTCTTTCTTTTCCTCTCGTGTAAGAGGCTCCGGCTTAGTTTTAAAGAACTGCTCCCAAACGCCGTCTGCAAGTACATCCTCATAATCGTCAGAAATATAAACATCAATAGTGTTATCTCTGTCAGGTCTGCGGATATTGTCAACAAACGGGAGGTTAAGAACCTTTGGATGCTGTCTTAAGAACCAAATATCCGCCTTGTTGCCTGCAAGACGAGTACAGTGAATTCTTGACTGCTGACCTGCACCAACACCGATAGCCTGACCGCCCTTTGCATAGCAAACTGAGTTTGACTGAGTGTATTTAAGAGTGATAAGAGCAATAAGAAGATCACGCTTAGCCTCTTCCGTAAGCTCTTTGTTCTCTGTAACAATGTTCTGCATGAGCATAGCCTCGTCAATTTTAAGCTCGTTTCTGCCTTGCTCAAAAGTTACACCGAATACATCCTTATGCTCAATCGGAGCAGGAACATAGTTCGGATCGATTTTTACAATGTTATATGTGCCTCTGCGCTTTGTCTTAAGCACTTCAAGAGCCTCGTCTGTATAATCCGGAGCGATAATACCGTCAGAAACCTCTCTCTGCAAGAGCTTTGCTGTCTGAACATCGCAAGTGTCTGAAAGTGCAACCCAGTCGCCGTATGATGACATTCTGTCTGCACCTCTTGCTGCTGCGTATGCAGATGCGATTGGTGAAAGCTCCAAATCGTCAACAAAATATATTTTCTTTAATGTATCCGAAAGCTCGGTAGCTACCGCAGCACCGGCAGGGCTGACATGCTTGAAAGACGCTGCTGCCGGCAAGCCTGTTGCCGCCTTAAGCTCACGCACAAGCTGCCATGAGTTGAACGCATCAAGAAAATTAATGTAACCCGGTTTGCCGTTGAGTACCTCAACAGGGAGTTCGCCCTCGTTCATATAAATTCTTGAAGGTTTCTGATTAGGGTTACAACCGTATTTAAGTGCAAGTTCCTTCATTGGAGTTCATCCTTTCATAATCAGATTATTTATTCTTATTAATAATTCTTGACTCTGCTGTATCTGTTGCAATGTCAATGTAACGAACAAAAAGTGATACCTTGTTATCCTCGTCAAGTGCATTCCATACTTTCTGAGCAAATGTATCAATATCATCGTTGCCAATCTCTACAAGTGTAGGCTCACCCTCAAAACTTGGGAGTGGAGTGCCGTCGCCCATATAAGTATGAATATATCTGCCGAGTCCCTGTAAAGGTGTTGAATACATAAATGTGTATCTCTGACAGCTGTCGGGAATACCGTCTGCACTCTTAAGAATAGACATAGCATATTCCATAATGCCGCCGCTGCACTTTACAATACCTGAAATACGAGGTGTGTAGTTAGGGCCGTCAGGCTCAAACTCTCTTGTGCGGAGTGACTCTTCAAAGGTTTCGCCCTCGTTCATAAGCTCGTAAATTGTATCTGTCTGGTCACCGTTTGTAACAATAGTCTTGTTGTCAAGCTTTCTTACAGGTGAGTAGATGATGAGTGACGGGTCAATAAGCTTTGATTCGTCAAAAGCCTGTGTCTTTATGCCGTCCTCAGTTTCAACGAAAATTCTGTTTCTGCTGTTTTCGCTTCTGCCCATAATAAAGTAAGCAATTACAGCCTTTGTGCCGTCGGCACTTCTGCCTATAACAATTCCTCTGCCCGGATAAGTAACAGAAGAGATTTCTTTTTCAAGTGAAATTGGTTTCATTGTTTACCTCCGAATTATTCGGCAATTACAGTAGTATTGCCGTTTACCTTTATTTTATCTTCGCAGAAAAGCGAAACAGCCTTAGGAAGAATTTTCCATTCCGCCTGTTCCATAACTCTTTTCTGTAAAATTTCGGGTGTGTCGCCGTTTTGAATTTCAACAGCTTTCTGAATGATGATAGGACCGCCGTCACATACCTCATTTACAAAATGTGCTGTTGCACCTGTCACCTTTACTCCCCTTGCAAGAGCCTGCTCATGAACCTTAAGCCCGTAAAAGCCCTCGCCGCAGAAAGACGGAATAAGTGACGGATGAATATTTATAATTCTGTTTTCAAACGCTCTGATTACACCTGTACCGAGGATTGTCATAAATCCCGCAAGCACAACCAAATCCGCATTTTTTGACTTTAAAAGCTCGGTTAATGCCTTATCGTATTCGTCAAGGCTTGCATAATCCTTTCTACGGATTATATCGGTAGCAATATTGTGATTCTTGGCTCTCTCAAGTGCATAAGCATTCGGATTTGAAGAAATAACGCAGGTGATTTTACCGTCCTTTATCTCCCCTCTTTCCGATGCGTCTATAAGAGCCTGTAAATTAGTACCGCCACCGGATACAAGAACAACAATATTTTTCATTATTCAATTACAACTCCGTCATTGACCTCTACTACTTCACCGATGATTACAGCGTCCTCACCGTTTGCCTTGAGAACCTCAAGAGCCTTGTCTGCCTCGTCCTTGCTAACGGCAACGAGCATACCTACACCCATATTGAATGTATTAAACATATCGTGCTCTGAAATACCGCCGACTCTCTGAATAAGGTCAAAGATTGGGAGAACAGGAACAGCGCTCTTATTAATCTTAGCTGAAAGACCGTCATTTAACATACGAGGAATGTTCTCATAGAAACCGCCGCCTGTAATGTGAGATACAGCCTTTACTTCAACTTCCTTCATAAGAGCAAAGAGTGGTTTTACATATATTTTTGTAGGAGTGAGGAGAGTTTCACCGAGAGTTTTGTCAAGCTCAGGGTATGTATTATTGATTGTGTTTTCGTTAATATCAAAAACTTTTCTTACAAGTGAAAAACCATTTGAGTGAACACCTGAAGAACGAAGTGCAACCAAAACATCGCCTGCCTTGAGCTTAGAGCCGTCAATCATCTTTGGCTTGTCTGCAAGACCTACGCAAAAACCTGCAACATCGTATTCGTCAACAGGCATAAGACCCGGATGCTCGGCTGTTTCGCCGCCGATAAGCGCACACTCTGACATTACACAGCCGTCTGCCACACCCTTAACGATTTCTGCAACCTTTTCAGGATAGTTCTTGCCGATTGCAATGTAGTCGAGGAAGAACAACGGCTTTGCACCGCAGCAAATTACATCGTTTACGCACATAGCAACTGCATCAATACCGATAGTATCGTGCTTATCCATAAGGAAAGCAAGCTTGATTTTTGTGCCTACACCGTCAGTACCGCTAACGAGTACAGGCTCTGTCATACCGCTTACATTTGGGGCAAAAAGGCCGCCAAAACCGCCGATACCTGAAACAACGCCGTCAATTTTTGTGCGTGCAACATGCTGTTTCATAAGTTCAACCGACTTATAACCTGCTGTTACATCAACACCTGCTGCCTTGTAGCTCTCTGAAAAACTCTTCATCTTCAATCACTCCAGATTATTTTTTATTAATTTTCTTTGCAAATTTATCAACAAATATAGTTCTCGGAATTTCCGCAGGATACTCTCCTGTAAAGCAACCGTTGCAAAATCCGACATCTGCACCCTCGGCAATTTGATTAAGACCCGAAACGCTGAGATAGCCGAGCGAATCCGCACCGATTTCCTTACATATTTCTTCCTGTGAAAACTTATTTGCAATAAGCGACTCCTTGTTGTGAATATCCATACCAAAATAACATGGACAAACAAAAGGCGGAGAGCTTATGAGCATATGAACCTCTTTTGCACCTGCGTCACGCAAAAGTCTTACAATATGATTTGCGGTTTCGCCACGCACAATAGAGTCATCTACAATAATAATTCTCTTACCGCTTACATTTGCCTTGAGGGCAGTAAGTCTTGTTCTGAGAAGTCTTTTCTTTTTATCCTTGCCTGTTCCGACAGTTCTGCCAATGTATTTATTCTTAACAAAGCCTGTTCCATACGGAATACCCGATGCCTTAGCATATCCCTGCGCCGCAATAATGCCGGAATCAGGAACACCGCACACCATATCCGCCTCAATAGGATGCTCATTATAAAGCAGTTCGCCTGCCTTAAATCTCGCATTATGAACACTCACTCCGTCAATTACACTGTCGGGACGAGCAACATAAACATATTCAAAAATACACATAGATGTGTTGAATGCCTTAATTCTCGACTTGTAGCTATGGAAACCCGTTTCGTCAATTACAACCATTTCGCCCGGTTCGACATCACGCACAAATTCACCGCCGAGGCTGTCGATAACACAGCTTTCTGAAGTTATAACATAGCTGTTGTTGATTTTTCCGATGCAAAGCGGACGAAAACCATTCTTATCTCTAAAGCCGATAAGTCTTGACGGGCCGCAAAGCACTGCGGAATATGCACCCTCCAGCTTATCCATAGCAAACAAAACAGCTGTTTCAAGGTCATTTGTAGTACAACGCTCGGTTGCAATTACATAAGACATAACCTCAACATTTGAGTTTGACTGGAAAATTGCGCCGCCATGCTCAAGCTGTTTACGAATTTCAGCAAAATTAGTGATAGCGCCGTTGCTCGCAATTGCAAGCGAACCTGCTATATATCTCATAACAAGCGGCTGATTTGCCGCTCTGTCAAGACTTTCGTGCGCACTGTAACGCACATGGCCAATGGCAATATTGCCGTCACCGAGTTTTTCAAGCGCCTTTTCACCTAATACCTCAGACACCATACCAAACTCTTTTACAGTAGTAAAGTTTTCGTTATTGTTTACGGTAATACCTGCGCTCACCTGTCCCCTGTGCTGAAGTCCGTAAAGAGCCTCTCGGGTAAGGGATGCAATATTGAAATCATCACTGCTGTCTTTATAAACGCCGAACACGCCGCATTCATCATTTACCTTGTCTTTGTCATATATATCAACATACTTAATCAAAGTTCTGCCACCTTAAGCTGCATAGCCTCATCCTTTTTGGCTACGCCTTCTTCCATATCTGCTTTCATTTTCTCAAGCTTTTCTGCAAGACTGTCATCAGAAAGAGCGAGCATTTCAATCGCAAGAATAGCGGCATTTGCAGCGCCGTCAACAGCAACTGTTGCAACAGGAATACCTGTTGGCATCATAACTGTTGCAAGCAAAGCGTCCATACCGTCAAACGCAGCCGATTTGCAAGGAATACCGATTACAGGCAAAGTTGTTTTTGCCGCAAGCACACCTGCAAGGTGAGCAGCCATACCTGCTGCTGCAATGATTACTCCAAAGCCGTTTTTCTTTGCGTTGCTCGAAAATTCAATAGCAGCGTCGGGAGTTCTGTGAGCACTCATAACATGCACTTCATATGGAACACCAAATTCCTTAAGCTTTGTGACAGCCTTTGAAACGATAGGGAAATCACTGTCAGAACCCATAATAATAGCAACCTTTTTCATCATTACACTCCTTAACTTTTAACAGCACCGCATAAAACGGCGGTATAATTATTTCGATAAAGATGCCGAAAGCGGCAAAAGTCTTTACCGTAAAATCACTTTAACTACCATTATATAAAAAATCCAATTAAATTGCAATATGTGACAGGAATAATTTTGCTTTTCATTATTAAAGTTATGGTTTAAAAGTAAAAAATATCTTCAAATAACAAATAATCCGCCACTTTGCAATGACGGATTACTAAACCTGAGTATTATTTCTTAATTTCATTTAATCAGGTGCTTTCATATTTGGGAACAGAAATTCCATTTTCTCATCGTCAAAATGGTCATCAATATACTGCACAAAGGCGTTATCGGTATTTGGATTTACCGCTCTGTCCTGCCATCTGTAAACCGCTGCACAAGACATAAACGCATTGAAAGCCATAAATATAATGAGTACAGCTGTCATTACACCGCCTGCACGCTTTGGTATTTTTTCAATTAATCTTGCAAGCCAAGGGTAAACAAAGCGCACCCATACAAGTCCTAAAAAGCCCCAAATAAGCGCATACATAAGGTTTGTGCGTCCGTTAAAATTCAGCGGAGTATCACTGTAATCCCACGACACCGTACCGAAAAGCGTTTCCTGAAACCACGAGCAAAAATATTCAAAGCTTGCACCCACCACAGCACTGATAACATAAATAAGCGTATCGTTGAGCTTGTAGAGCTTATAAAGCACTACCGTCAAAAAACAAGCGCCGCCGCCATAAACGGGGATAAAAGGCCCGTACACAAGACCGACTCTCACCTGAAAATTACCGTCAATCATAAATGCCCATATTGTTTCGAGCACTGTACCGAAAAGCGAACCGATTACAAAAAGGTAAAACAGCTTTGTAAAACAAAGTCCGAACGCAAACGGGCGCTCCTCCTTGTTTTCAAAAACAGCCGTATATTCGGTCATATTCTTATCCTTTACCTCGCCGACCTTGTCGGAAATCATACCGAGATAAACACTTGTTTTAAGGTCCGGAAAAGCGCCGGCAAGTCGCCTTCTCAATATATTCTCGGTAAAAAGTCTGTTACAGTTTTCGCCTATAAGTTTTATTTTTTCCTCGTCCGCATCATCTCCGAGCAATTCTTCAATATTGCTTAAATATTTTATTCTGCGTTTTAATCTTATAACCGTAATCACAGAAAAAATATAGTCAAGCAAAATTATTGCAAGCAGAGCAAACAAAATTATATAGCTGACTGTAGTCGGAATAAGCATAACAAGTGCATCGGATACGGGCATAAATATTTTTATAAAACCAAATCCGAAAATTCCTGCCAACAATGCATAAGGCAAAGATATATAACTGCCGATGCTAAATTTTGCCTGCGAATAATCCCATACCTTAAAGCCGAGTATTTTTTCAAACAAAAATCCCGACAATACTATTATACCTGTTGTAAGTGCGATTGACGCAACAAGCAAAAGCAGCGGATAATTCTCAAGCGGAGTGAGAACCAATCTGCATATTACAGCTGTAAGTCCGTACATTGGAAAAAACGGCGAGGTAAGAAAGCCGTTATTTCTGAATTTTTTATTTACAGCAAGGTTTCGTATTACATTACCAACCCAGCCTAAAAACGAAAATATAACGAATGTCCATAGAATAAGAATCATTAATTCACTTCCTATAAAAAAGCACCTAAGGGTGCAGAAAAGAACTGCACCCTTATGCCTTATTTTTGATTTAAGATTGTACTATTTTACTTAGTCGGCTCATCTTTCCAGATTTCCTTAATTGCGGCAACATTTCCTGCAATCGACTGAAGTTCTGACGGAATGATAATTTTTGTAGCCTTGCCGTCAGCAGCCTTTGCAAATGCCTCAAGCGACTTAAGCTGAATAATTCTGTCTGTCGGAGCAGCCTCGTTAAGCATACGAAGTGCGTCTGCGTTAGCTCTCTGAACTGTAAGAATAGCCTCAGCCTCACCGGCAGCCTCTCTGATTTTCTGTTCCTTAACAGCGTCAGCCTTAAGAATAGCAGACTCTTTAAGACCCTCGGCAATAAGAATCTGACTGCGCTTTTCACCCTCGGCATCAAGGATTTTAGCTCTTCTTTCACGCTCTGCCTTCATCTGCTTTTCCATTGCGTCCTGAATTTCACGAGGAGGAAGAATGTTTTTAAGCTCAACTCTCTTTACTCTGATACCCCATGCGTCGGTAGCCTCATCAAGGATAATTCTGATTTTATCGTTGATAGTGTCACGGGAAGTAAGTGTGCTGTCAAGCTCAAGCTCACCGATAATATTACGAAGAGTTGTAGCTGTAAGATTTTCGATAGCGTTAAGTGGGCGCTCAACACCGTAGCTGTAAAGTTTAGGGTCTGTAATTTCAAAATAAACTACGGTATCAATCTGCATAGTAACATTATCTCTTGTGATAACAGGCTGAGGCGGGAAGTCAACTACCTGCTCTTTTAAAGATACTTTTCTTGAAACTTTGTCGATAAAAGGAATTTTTACATGCAAGCCCGTACCCCAAGTTGAGTGATAAGCACCGAGTCTTTCAACTACATAAGCGTGCGCCTGCGGTACGATTTTAACATTGCTGATTATAGCAATTAAAATGATTAATAAAATAATTGCAATTACAATTAACGGTCCCATTCTGATTTCTCCATTCAATAATTATTCTCCCTGCCAAGGTTCAACTATCATTTTTACACCCTCAATGGCAAGAATTTTGACTTTATCGTCTTTTTTTACAGGTGTAGGATTTTTCAGCTTTGCGGTCCAGACTTCACCGCTCACCTTTACCTGACCCACTGCTTCCAAAGTGTCAATATCGGTAAGCATTACACCTGTTTGCCCAATAAATCTGTCGGAATTTGTTTTTACCTCCTTATGACCTTTTTTATACTTATCCACAAGCGGTTTTGTAGCAATGAGCGTACCGCAGGTAACTACGATAAACACTATAACCTGAACAAGCACAGACGAAGTAATAAGAGAGGATACGGCAGCGCAAAGTGCACCTACGACAAACCATATTGAAACAAGCTGATTTGTTGCGGCCTCGCCCACAGCCATAACCACTGCAATACCAATCCAGACAAAAGGCATATACTCTTCCATATTCACATCTCCTTTCACAACAACATTCTACCATAAGAACAATATACAGTCAATTATTTTTTCAAATTATACTATAATTTTTAATAGATTTATTAATATTTAATTGATATTCTGTTAAAATCTATTCTCGCCCACAGCATTGTATTCCGTTTTGAACATTTCAAATTACGGCTTAATATTATTTTATCCATAGTATATATACATATTTACTTAACATAAAAAGCTAAACTACGCTTTATGATATTTTAAAAGGGCATTATTTCAACAGAAATAATGCCCTAACTCAAAATTAACACTATTATTTAAATAAAATTTTATATCTGATTTTTGATTATCCGCATAAACACTATACTTTCAAGCATTTTGAAATATAGGAAAGCACTCATTTTACCACGAATTTACCACGATTGAATGAGCCTTGATATGACGTAAGAATTTGAAAAGGACACCGTATAGTTTGGTGTCCTTTTACATGAAAATCATTAGTCGCTATTGATTGTTATTATACATTTTGTTAATTGTTCTTATTTCTTTTACGTTTTTTACCGAAAATCATGAGTATTGTCCGAGAGTGATTGGTCTTGCGTATGGTTAACCCTAAAGTTATGGAAATAAGACTTAGAAGCAAACTTAAGAGTGTGTTGATAGTGCATTATCTTAAAATTTTGTTATAATGGTATCGTAATTTAAGACACTTCAAGAGACATTTCTTAATGAATCTGATATACTGTAAACACTACAGAAAGAAGGATTATTATTATGTCTCGAACAAGAAGAAATTTCTCTGCCAAATTCAAATCAGAATTAGTGATTGAACTGCTCAAAGGAGAAAAAGACTTAAATACAATCGCAACCGAAAACAATATTCAGCCGAATCTTCTCCGCAACTGGAAGAAGGAGTTCCTCGATAAAGCATCCGTGGTTTTTAATGACACACGAGAGGATAATCTGAAAGAAAAACTCGCTTTAGAACGCAAGGAAAAAGCTGAATATGCGAAAAAAGTTGGCCAGCTCACCATGCAGGTGGATTGGTTGAAAAAAAAATCTGAAGAAACACTTGGACCTGACTACGAGAGTAAATTTAGTCCAAAACCTTTTGAAGACTAAAGAACTTCCAGTTAAAACAGGAGCTACACTTCTTGATATCAATCGTACCAGTGTTTATTACAAGGGCATGCCCATATCTCAGGAGGAGTTGGATTGCAAATCGATCATAGATCGATTACACACGGATAATCCGGCCTGGGGAGCACGACAACTGTCTGCTCAACTGAAGAAGCGTGGGCATCAGGTTGGTCGCCGGAAAACGCGCCGTTATATGAATGAAATGGGGATTGATCCAATTTATCCAAAAATGAACCTTTCTAAACGTATGCGACAGGCTAAAGTCTGCCCGTATCTGCTACGTAACGCCGTTATCGACCGTCCAAATCAGGCATGGTCAATCGACATTACATACATCCCCATTAAGCGTGGATTTCTGTATCTGACCGCTGTGATTGACTGGTACAGCCGCTGTATCGTTGGCTGGGAAGTCGATGATACTCTGGATACCAGAATGGTCATAACTGCGTTAAAAAAGGCGTTTATAGTGGCAAAACCTGTTATCCTGAATTCAGATCAGGGCTGTCAGTTTACAAGCAATGAGTACATGAATTTCCTCAAAGAGAACCAGATCCGTCAAAGCATGGATGGTAAAAGCCGGTGGGCTGACAATATCATGATTGAACGATGGTTCCGAAGCTTCAAGTACGAGGAAGCATATCTGACCCAATATAACAATATCAGAGAAGCACGGAAGGCAATCGGTAAATATGTGCACACTTACAACTTTGAACGTTGTCATTCTGCACTCAATAAGCAAACACCGGCATCCTGCTATTATCCGATTCTGTTACTGGATGATCATGCAGCCTAAGGGGGGATTTTCTCCCCTACCCAGTTACATATATCAGTTCATTATAAAAAGCTTAGATTTTTGTCTTGACAACTGAACCACTATATGTATAATAGGAATTGAAGTTAAATTAGATGCTAAAAATTTGTAATTAAGAAGGAGGGATTCGTCATGTTGGTATTCCAAATGCGTAATGTAGATAAAACATCTACTGTTTTGAAACAGACTAAAAACAGTGATTACGCAGATAAATAAATACGTTAGATTAATTCCTACCAGTGACTAATCTTATGACTTTTTAAACAGATAACTAAAATTACAAACAAATCGTTTAACTTCTGTATTTATTTATAGATGTAATCACTTCAGGAGTGATTACATGAACAAAAATATAAAATATTCTCAAAACTTTTTAACGAGTGAAAAAGTACTCAACCAAATAATAAAACAATTGAATTTAAAAGAAACCGATACCGTTTACGAAATTGGAACAGGTAAAGGGCATTTAACGACGAAACTGGCTAAAATAAGTAAACAGGTAACGTCTATTGAATTAGACAGTCATCTATTCAACTTATCGTCAGAAAAATTAAAACTGAATACTCGTGTCACTTTAATTCACCAAGATATTCTACAGTTTCAATTCCCTAACAAACAGAGGTATAAAATTGTTGGGAGTATTCCTTACCATTTAAGCACACAAATTATTAAAAAAGTGGTTTTTGAAAGCCATGCGTCTGACATCTATCTGATTGTTGAAGAAGGATTCTACAAGCGTACCTTGGATATTCACCGAACACTAGGGTTGCTCTTGCACACTCAAGTCTCGATTCAGCAATTGCTTAAGCTGCCAGCGGAATGCTTTCATCCTAAACCAAAAGTAAACAGTGTCTTAATAAAACTTACCCGCCATACCACAGATGTTCCAGATAAATATTGGAAGCTATATACGTACTTTGTTTCAAAATGGGTCAATCGAGAATATCGTCAACTGTTTACTAAAAATCAGTTTCATCAAGCAATGAAACACGCCAAAGTAAACAATTTAAGTACCGTTACTTATGAGCAAGTATTGTCTATTTTTAATAGTTATCTATTATTTAACGGGAGGAAATAATTCTATGAGTCGCTTTTGTAAATTTGGAAAGTTACACGTTACTAAAGGGAATGTAGATAAATTATTAGGTATACTACTGACAGCTTCCAAGGAGCTAAAGCGCTCGGGACCCCATTAAGTATTTTTAAAAGCATGGTCGCAAGTTTCACTAGCAGCCATGCTTTTATTGAATCATTGTAGGACATTTTAAAGATAATTGCCCACTTTAAAATTAAACATGTGCTTAGAATCGTTCTAGGCAACACCAATAACAATCACTAATCACAAGTGATTTGTGATTAATCACTTGTGATTTACAAGGTGTAACGATATAATTAAATGGAAAACGTGCAAAATATTTACATAAACAGGAGGGAGAAACTTGGAACTAGCATTTAGAGAAAGCTTAAAAAAGATGAGAGGTACCAAATCAAAAGAAAAATTCTCCCAAGAATTAGAAATGAGTAGATCAAATTATTCATTGATTGAATCAGGAAAATCAGATCCGACATTAAAAACATTGGAACGAATTGCAGAATTGACAAACTCAACCTTAGTTATTGACTTAATTCCTAATGAATTAGAACAAGTAGAGTTGCAAATAGAAGAAGAGAAGCAATGATTGTCGTTAATATATTTAACGAAATTGTTGCTTATTTTTTTTAAAAGCGGTATACTAGATATAACGAAACAACGAACTGAATAAAGAATACAAAAAAAGAGCCACGACCAACTTATTTTCCGCCAAGAAAATAAGTTGCGAGCCTTAATTGATTACCACCAATCAATTAAAGAAGTCGAGACCCGAAATTTGGTAAAGTATTTAATTACTTTATTAATCAGATACTTAAATATCTGTAAACCCATTATATCGGGTTTTTGAGGGAATTTCAAGTCTTTAAGAAGATACCAGGCAATCAATTAAGAAAAACTTAGTTGATTGCCTTTTTTGTTGTGATTCAACTTTGATCGTAGCTTCTAACTAATTAATTTTCGTAAGAAAGGAGAACAGCTGAATGAATATCCCTTTTGTTGTAGAAACTGTGCTTCATGACGGCTTGTTAAAGTACAAATTTAAAAATAGTAAAATTCGCTCAATCACTACCAAGCCAGGTAAAAGCAAAGGGGCTATTTTTGCGTATCGCTCAAAAAAAAGCATGATTGGCGGACGTGGCGTTGTTCTGACTTCCGAAGAAGCGATTCACGAAAATCAAGATACATTTACGCATTGGACACCAAACGTTTATCGTTATGGTACGTATGCAGACGAAAACCGTTCATACACGAAAGGACATTCTGAAAACAATTTAAGACAAATCAATACCTTCTTTATTGATTTTGATATTCACACGGCAAAAGAAACTATTTCAGCAAGCGATATTTTAACAACAGCTATTGATTTAGGTTTTATGCCTACGTTAATTATCAAATCTGATAAAGGTTATCAAGCATATTTTGTTTTAGAAACGCCAGTTTATGTGACTTCAAAATCAGAATTTAAATCTGTCAAAGCAGCCAAAATAATCTCGCAAAATATCCGAGAATATTTTGGAAAGTCTTTGCCAGTTGATCTAACGTGCAATCATTTTGGGATTGCTCGTATACCAAGAACGGACAATGTAGAATTTTTTGATCCCAATTACCGTTATTCTTTCAAAGAATGGCAAGATTGGTCTTTCAAACAAACAGATAATAAGGGCTTTACTCGTTCAAGTCTAACGGTTTTAAGCGGTACAGAAGGCAAAAAACAAGTAGATGAACCCTGGTTTAATCTCTTATTGCACGAAACGAAATTTTCAGGAGAAAAGGGTTTAATAGGGCGTAATAACGTCATGTTTACCCTCTCTTTAGCCTACTTTAGTTCAGGCTATTCAATCGAAACGTGCGAATATAATATGTTTGAGTTTAATAATCGATTAGATCAACCCTTAGAAGAAAAAGAAGTGATTAAACTTGTTAGAAGTGCCTATTCAGAAAACTATCAAGGGGCTAATAGGGAATACATTACCATTCTTTGCAAAGCTTGGGTATCAAGTGATTTAACCAGTAAAGATTTATTTGTCCGTCAAGGGTGGTTTAAATTCAAGAAAAAAAGAAGTGAACGTCAACGTGTTCATTTGTCAGAATGGAAAGAAGATTTAATGGCTTATATTAGCGAAAAAAGTGATGTATACAAGCCTTATTTGGTGACGACTAAAAAAGAGATTAGAGAAGCGCTAGGCATTCCTGAGCGGACATTAGATAAATTGCTGAAGGTACTGAAGGCGAATCAGGAAATTTTCTTTAAGATTAAACCAGGAAGAAATGGTGGCATTCAACTTGCTAGTGTTAAATCATTGTTGCTATCGATCATTAAAGTAAAAAAAGAAGAAAAAGAAAGCTATATAAAGGCGCTGTCAGAGTTTTTTGACTTAGAACATACATTCATTCAAGAGACTTTAAACAAGCTAGCAGAACGCCCAAAAACGGACACACAACTCGATTTGTTTAGCTATGATACAGGCTGAAAATGGAAGAAGTTTTAATTGATGATAATATGGTTTTTGATATTGATAATTTAAAAGGATTTCTTAATGATACCAGTTCATTTGGGTTTATAGCTAAAGAAAATAATAAAATTATAGGATTTGCATATTGCTATACACTTTTAAGACCTGATGGAAAAACAATGTTTTATTTACACTCAATAGGAATGTTACCTAACTATCAAGACAAAGGTTATGGTTCAAAATTATTATCTTTTATTAAGGAATATTCTAAAGAGATTGGTTGTTCTGAAATGTTTTTAATAACTGATAAAGGTAATCCTAGAGCTTGCCATGTATATGAAAAATTAGGTGGTAAAAATGATTATAAAGATGAAATAGTATATGTATATGATTATGAAAAAGGTGATAAATAAATGAATATAGTTGAAAATGAAATATGTATAAGAACTTTAATAGATGATGATTTTCCTTTGATGTTAAAATGGTTAACTGATGAAAGAGTATTAGAATTTTATGGTGGTAGAGATAAAAAATATACATTAGAATCATTAAAAAAACATTATACAGAGCCTTGGGAAGATGAAGTTTTTAGAGTAATTATTGAATATAACAATGTTCCTATTGGATATGGACAAATATATAAAATGTATGATGAGTTATATACTGATTATCATTATCCAAAAACTGATGAGATAGTCTATGGTATGGATCAATTTATAGGAGAGCCAAATTATTGGAGTAAAGGAATTGGTACAAGATATATTAAATTGATTTTTGAATTTTTGAAAAAAGAAAGAAATGCTAATGCAGTTATTTTAGACCCTCATAAAAATAATCCAAGAGCAATAAGGGCATACCAAAAATCTGGTTTTAGAATTATTGAAGATTTGCCAGAACATGAATTACACGAGGGCAAAAAAGAAGATTGTTATTTAATGGAATATAGATATGATGATAATGCCACAAATGTTAAGGCAATGAAATATTTAATTGAGCATTACTTTGATAATTTCAAAGTAGATAGTATTGAAATAATCGGTAGTGGTTATGATAGTGTGGCATATTTAGTTAATAATGAATACATTTTTAAAACAAAATTTAGTACTAATAAGAAAAAAGGTTATGCAAAAGAAAAAGCAATATATAATTTTTTAAATACAAATTTAGAAACTAATGTAAAAATTCCTAATATTGAATATTCGTATATTAGTGATGAATTATCTATACTAGGTTATAAAGAAATTAAAGGAACTTTTTTAACACCAGAAATTTATTCTACTATGTCAGAAGAAGAACAAAATTTGTTAAAACGAGATATTGCCAGTTTTTTAAGACAAATGCACGGTTTAGATTATACAGATATTAGTGAATGTACTATTGATAATAAACAAAATGTATTAGAAGAGTATATATTGTTGCGTGAAACTATTTATAATGATTTAACTGATATAGAAAAAGATTATATAGAAAGTTTTATGGAAAGACTAAATGCAACAACAGTTTTTGAGGGTAAAAAGTGTTTATGCCATAATGATTTTAGTTGTAATCATCTATTGTTAGATGGCAATAATAGATTAACTGGAATAATTGATTTTGGAGATTCTGGAATTATAGATGAATATTGTGATTTTATATACTTACTTGAAGATAGTGAAGAAGAAATAGGAACAAATTTTGGAGAAGATATATTAAGAATGTATGGAAATATAGATATTGAGAAAGCAAAAGAATATCAAGATATAGTTGAAGAATATTATCCTATTGAAACTATTGTTTATGGAATTAAAAATATTAAACAGGAATTTATCGAAAATGGTAGAAAAGAAATTTATAAAAGGACTTATAAAGATTGATTATATAATATATGAAAAGCTATTATAAAAGACATTAGTATTAAATAGTTTAAAAAAATGAAAAATAATAAAGGAAGTGAGTCAAGTCCAGACTCCTGTGTAAAATGCTATACAATGTTTTTACCATTTCTACTTATCAAAATTGATGTATTTTCTTGAAGAATAAATCCATTCATCATGTAGGTCCATAAGAACGGCTCCAATTAAGCGATTGGCTGATGTTTGATTGGGGAAGATGCGAATAATCTTTTCTCTTCTGCGTACTTCTTGATTCAGTCGTTCAATTAGATTGGTACTCTTTAGTCGATTGTGGGAATTTCCTTGTACGGTATATTGAAAGGCGTCTTCGAATCCATCATCCAATGATGCGCAAGCTTTTGAATATTTTGGTTGATCGATATAATCATGAATCAATCGATTTTTAGCCTCACGCGCTAAGTTAATATCTGTGAACTTAAAAATTCCTTTAACAGCTTCTCTGAAAGATTTTGAATTTTTTTTAGGAATGGTGGTAAAGATATTTCTTAGGAAGTGAACTTGGCATCTTTGCCAACTTACGTTGGTGAAGGATTTTCTAATGGCAGAGACTAATCCTTTGTGCGCATCAGAAATAACGAGTTCCGTACCTTGTAAACCGCGTTCTTTTAGGTATTCAAAAAATGTTGTCCAGGTCTCTTCGCTTTCGCCACTTTGAATCATGAAGCCGATAATTTCACGGTCGCCATCTTTGGTTATTCCAATCGCTATATGACAGCTTTTTGAGAGTACTCGATTTTCTTCTCGTACTTTTATATAGAGTACATCGGTCATTAAGTAAGGATAATTTTTTTCTGATAATAAACGATTCTGCCACTCGTTAACCATAGGTTCTAGCTGTTCTGTTAAGCTAGAAACGAAGGACTTAGAGACGGATTTACCACAAAGTTCTTCCACAATTTTTGATACTTTACGAGTTGAAACGCCTGATACATACATTTCCAACATTGAAGCCATGAGGGCTTTTTCGTTTCGTTGATAACGTTCAAACACTGTGGGTGAAAAATGGCCATCACGTGTTCTGGGTACTTTTAATTCTAGCGTGCCTACACGTGTCGTAAAGCTGCGCTCATAATAGCCATTTCGTTGACTTTGTCGGTTTTCTGTTCGTTCATATTCTTTTGCTTGAATATATTCTGTTCGTTGATTTTCCATTAGTTGATTAAATACCGTTGTTAAAATATTTTTAGAAACGTCATCCTTTACAGAATATTCAATAATGCTTTGAATCTCTTCGCTTTTCAGTGTAAAATGTACTTGGGTCATGTAAAAGTCCTCCTGGGTATGTTTTTGTCGTTAATAAAACAGCTAATACACCGGTTGAACCAGCAAACATAGAAGTAAACAATCCTACGTTTGTCATATCACCTGTTTTTACAGGGTTCTTTTGTCCGCTAGGCTTTGTTGGAGTAGTTGGCTTGCTCGGTTTCTGTGGCTGTTGTGGACTTACAGGTTTATTTGTTACTTTTTCTTTTACGGTAACTGTAATTGTTTTTTCAGTAATTGCACCATTTTTATCTACTACACGGAAAGTTACATGATAAGTGCCAGCCTTAGAAGTATCTACATCATTTGCAATAATGTTATCTTTTGTTAAAATAATCGTTCCGTCCTCTTTATCTGTTGCTGTCACATTTGCCAATGGGTCGAACGTATCGCCTACATTCAATGTAACATCATTTGCTGAAATGATTGGAGCAGAGTTAAGGTCGCCTGTATTTTGTTTCACAGTTACAGTAATCGTTTTTTTAGCAGAAGCTCCGTTTTTATCTGTTACTTTATAAGTCACATGGTAAGTACCAGCCTTAGAAGTATCTACATCATTTGCAACAATATTATCTTTTGTCAAAGTGATAGTTCCGTCCTCTTTATCTGTTGCTGTTACATTTGCCAATGGGTCGAAAGTATCGCCTACATTCAATGTAACATCATTTGCAGAAATAGTTGGTGCTGTATTATCTTCTCCTTGTGAGTTTAACGATAATTCTACTTTTAAAACAACGTTTCCGTCTTTATAAGTACCGCAATCATACTCATAAGTAACTGGTTTTTTTACATCATCTACCGTTATAATTCCTGTATCTTTATCTAAAGTTCCATTTGCAGTAACTTTTACTTTTGAAATATCTATTCCTTGTTCAACATCTTTTTTTAAGTCGATTTTATTCCCTTTAATATCAATATAACCGTTGCCTACAAAAGCATGATTATTTTCAAGAACTTTATTCTCTCCGACATTTAACCAGTATAAATCATCGCAAATTAATTTTTTAATTTTTGTGTTTTTACTTATATCAAGACCTCTTATCCCTTGTTCAAAAATTTCACCGCAACGTAGCATTTCAAGTTCTAAATTATTGCTTAAATCTAATTTTTTAATAGTTGTATCATGACAAAAAAGGCGTGTCAGTTTTGTGTTTTTTGTTACATCTAATTCAGCTATATTTGTCATATAACATGATAGTTGTTTCAAATTAGGGTTCTTACTTATATCAAGTGTTTTTACTTTTGTATCTCCTATATCTAAAGTGACTAATTGCGGATTATGTGTGACATCAAGTTCCATTAATCCTGTATTGCTACAAGATAGTTGTTCTAAGTTAGGATTGTTTGTTACATCTAAATTGGAAATAGAGGTACTATCTGCAAATAACGTATTCAATTTTTCATTCTTAGATACATCAAGACTGTTAATTGATGTATTATCGCAAACGAAAGCTTCCAAATTCGGATAACGTGTTAAATCAACGCTTCTTACTTTTGAAGAACGACAATCTAATCTTTTTAAAGATGAGTTTTTAACCGGACTTAAGTCTGAAACAGAAGTCGTAGAAACATCTAAAGACTGCAAATTTGTTAGATATTGAATACCCTCTAATGAAGATATCGTTTTCATATCATGCAAGTTTAAGAATTGGGCTTTTGATATTTCATCAACAGATAACACACTATCGCCGTCTTTATCAAATTCTGCAATGATTTGTTCTCTAAATACTTTGTCTGGAAAATGTGCTTCATCAATAGCAATGCTTCCAGCTTTTACTTCTGTATTTTTGCTTGCTTCAACGGTCTTATCTTCGGTAACCACTTCTTTTTCTGGTGTTGCAGGTGTTTCCTGTTTTGTACTTTCTTCTTTTAAAGTTTCTGCATTTTCAGCAGTTTCTTCCTGTTCCTTGTCTGTTATATTCTCTTGTACTTCTGCGTTTTCTGTTTTCTGTTCCACAGGAACTTGCTCTGTCTTGTTTTCTTCTACAACGGCTTCCTGCACAACTTCTGTGTTTTCCTGTGCCATGACAGGAGTAGGAAGCCCTGTAAGTGCAGTTGTTGTTCCAATCATCAATGCGGAACTTACTGCAAGGACTTGTTTTTTCTTCATAGTTTGTTCACTCCTTATTTTTCATAAATTCTTTGCATAGAAAAACGCACAAACTCCCCCTTATAACTGGATAATCTGTGCGTTCTGTTTATTATTGATAGAATTGAAAAAAGGGCAGAATTTACTTGTCTGTCTGTCTGTCTGTCTGTCTGTCTGTCTGTCTGTCTGTCGCAAGCGTAACAATGTGTGAACATGACTGTCAACCCTTTCTTTCAAAAAAATTCAATCCTTGCTTCTATACAAAAAACATTATACTGGAAACAAACACCTCTTTCAATCTTTTTATGCGTGCAAGATAAAAAAATTGAGACATCACACTTTTCCTTTTTTCCTCTTGAGTACCCACAACAGAAAAGAAAAAGCCCTGTCAAGAGCTTGCCACCATTGGTGGTGCTTTGCACTCTTGATCGGGCTTTTTGTTTGCTGTATCTTCTCGCAAGAGGAAAAAGATTACTCGTCCTCATCATCAAAATGGTTATTCCTTAATACTTCCCGTAACAGTTCCATATCCTCTTTTGAGTTCGGATTTATCATTTTCACGACTTGATAAGGTGTCCTATATTTATGTCCCTCTATGCTTTCCCCAAACATATCCATACTGTATAAATCATCATAGCGGTCTAGTAATTTTTGAAACTTCAAATGCTGGATAAATTCTTTGATTGGGTAAAGGTCGGACGCTTCAATGCTTTTCCCGTTGATATAGTCTGTAATGTATTCCCGTAACTTTTCCAACTCATATTCCAGCCATTCTTCCTCGCTGTCAAAGAAGTTATCATAGTGTCCGTGTTTCAGTTCTGCATTTAGACGTTCTTCTGTTCTTAAAAACTGACAGACTTCTTTTTCAGACTGATTGACATACTTCCATTCTCCCGATAATAATTCATTCGGCGTTACGTCCAGCACTTCCATTATCTTTTCCAGCGTTTCATAAGCAGGATAGTTCAACCCTCTTTCAATCTTGGAAAGGCTCTGCATATTGATACCGATTTTGTCCGCAAGTTCCTGTTGTTTCATTCCCCTAAATTTTCTTATGGTCTGTATATTATTTCCTAAATGGCTTATTTTCATTGCACAACCCTCCATATCTCGTTATATCTTCACTGTTATAAGTCTATCATGCTTAATATGATTTGTAAAGACAAAAAAAGATATTGACAAATAAGCATATAAGAATTACTATGCTATTGTGAGTGAATAAGCACAATAGCATGAAATACAAAAACATTCAAAAAGAAATACCCATCTGATTAAACCCGTAGATATGAATATTGGTTGAAATGGAACTTGTTAGAAAAGGCAAAACAGGACTTGCTGACAAAGTATTTCTGACACGGTGGCGGAAGCCTCTCAGGCTTACCGCCATGACACCTTGTGTCAAGGGGAAGAAATGCTTTGTCGGCTGGCGAGCCTGCGAGCCTTGACTGTGCCCCCGTTATCTAACAGGGGGGCACTATTTCACAAAAGACAAGTCAAAAACCATACAACCCCAAACCTGTGAGTAGTAATGAGAAGTTTTAAGAAGATAGTAATTTCACATTCTTTTGAATAGTGGTTTACAGGTATTTCAAGGCTGTTGTGGGATTGGAGGAATACAATGAACAATTTAGAATTTGCACTTGAAATGAAGAACAAACGTCTTGCAAGCGGTCTTTCACAAGGAGAACTTGCAAGTCTTACCCATGTATCAAGATATAGTATCAACCGCTTTGAGAACGGAAAAGCCAACGCAAGTAAAGAAACACAGAACATTATCCTGCGTTGTCTGAATTACTATGTCTGTGATAAGCCTTTTTATCTGCTCGTTGATTATCTGTCTGTCCGTTTTCCAACGACTGACGCATTAGAAGTTATCCGAAAGGTGCTTGGCATGAAAGCGGACTATTTTATCCATTATGACTATGGGTATTATGGCTATAAGGAGCATTATGCCTACGGGGAAATCAAGGTCATGGCTTCTGATGATGAACACATGGGTGTATTTTTAGAATTAAAAGGGGCAGGCTCACGCAACATGGAATATGTCTTACAGGCACAGAACAGGGATTGGTATTCATTTTTAAACCGCTGTCTTGACTGTGGCGGTGTTATCCGACGTTTTGACTTGGCAATCAATGATATGTGCGGTCTGCTGGATATTCTCGTTTTGTCTGAAAAATACAAAAATGGCGGTGCGGATTGTCGCTGTAAAAACTATGAAAATGTACAAGGTGGAAAACTAAGCGGAAAAAACCGTAATTTAGCAAGTACCCTTTATATCGGCTCAAAGGCAAGCACAAAATATTTCTGCCTGTATGAAAAACAAAAGGAACAGGCAACCAAAAAGAAACATACGGATATTATCAACCGTTTTGAAATTCGTCTGCGTGATAAAAAGGCAGTACAGGCAGTTGAGGAATTGTTATTGACATATAACCCTCATGGGTTGGTGTTTTACCTTATTACTGATTTTGTGCAATTTCCCGATTATCCGCTGTGGGAGATATTCATTTCCCATGACAGTTTACCTTTTGAAATGAACCCCGTACCTGTCAATATGGAACGCACTCTGCAATGGCTGGAAAGACAGGTCATGCCGTCAATCGTGATGATAGAGGAAATCGACAGGCTGACAGGCTCAAACTACATGAAAATGATTGATGAATGTACCAACCTTTCCGAAAAACAGGAAATGCTTGTAGAACAGATGTGTACGGATATAGCAGATGTAATCGAAAGTGAGGGGGTGTTTTATGAGTAATGCACAGGATATTCCCGTATGGGAAAAATATACCCTTACCATTGAAGAAGCGTCAAAGTATTTCCGTATCGGAGAAAACAAGTTAAGACGCTTAGCAGAGGAAAACAAGGACGCTGGCTGGCTCATTATGAATGGCAACCGCATACAGATTAAACGCCGACAGTTTGAACAGGTTATTGACAAATTGGACGCAATCTAATGCAAATGAGCCTTGTATGTGTTATGATGAACACAAGTCATATCAAGGCTCTTTCCAACAAGGAAAGGAGCAGACACCATGAAAGAAAAAAGACGGGATAGTAAAGGACGTATCCTGCATACTGGAGAGAGCCAACGAACAGACGGGAAATACTTATATAAATATGTAGACGCATTTGGAAACACAAAATATGTGTATGCTTGGAGATTGACACCCACAGACCCGACACCAAAGGAAAAACGGGAAAAACCCTCACTTCGTGAACTGGAACAGCAGATAAGACGGGATATTGAGGACGGTATCGACAGCACAGGCAAGAAAATGACGCTTTGCCAACTCTATGCCAAACAGAACTTACAGAGGGCGAATGTGAAGAAAAGCACACAAAAACAACGGGAACAACTCATGCGGTTATTGAAAGAGGACAAGTTGGGTGCTAGGAGCATTGATGCGATAAAACCCTCTGACGCTAAGGAATGGGCGTTACGCATGAAAGATAAAGGCTTTTCCTATAACACCATTAACAACCATAAACGCTCGTTAAAAGCGTCATTCTATATCGCCATACAAGACGATTGTGTAAGGAAGAACCCTTTTGATTTTAAGTTAAGTGAAGTCCTAGAAAATGATACCAAAGAGAAAGTCGCATTGACAGAGGAACAGGAACAAGCCTTACTCTCATTTATCAAGACAGACAATGTGTATCACAAGCATTATGATGATGTGCTGATACTGTTAAAGACTGGACTTCGTATCTCGGAACTGTGCGGACTGACAGTAGCTGATATTGATTTCAAGAATGAAGTTGTAATTATCGACCACCAGTTACTAAAGAGCAAGGAACAGGGCTATTATATTGAAACGCCTAAGACGAAAAGCGGAATAAGACAAGTGCCATTAAGTAGAGAAACAATACAGGCATTTCAACGGGTTATGAAGAAACGCCCAAAGGCAGAACCATTTGTGATAGACGGACAGAGCAATTTCTTATTTGTCAATCATAAAGGCAAGCCCAAAGTTGCGATTGATTACAACGCCTTATTTGTCCGTATGGTAAAGAAATATAACAAGCACCACAAGGACAATCCCTTGCCACATATCACACCGCATACGCTACGCCATACATTCTGCACAAGACTGGCAAGCAAGAACATGAACCCAAAAGATTTACAGTATATCATGGGACATTCAAACATTAGTATCACAATGAACTGGTACGCTCATGCGTCCATAGATACCGCAAAATCAGAGGTTCAGCGTCTAATCGCATAGAAGTATTTACCACGATTTTAACCACGCTTGATAGCGAAAATATAAGAAGATAGACCTAGATATGTGAGGTTTACCACAAAAGCAAAATGCCCGTAGAGCCTATAAAATAAGGCTTTGCGGACATTTAAGGAGATATAAAAAGATAGTCAAAAAGACATATATAATTTATCAATAAATCTGTAAGCCGTAATATGTTAGTGCTTGTTAATCTTTATTATTTTTTTGCTTTCTGCAACCGGTAGAAATAATTAATGCACCCGTAATTGTCAACAATGCAAACCAAATATTACAGTTACCGTTATAACCTGTATTAGGCACATCATTTTGCACTTTTTTAACTGTATCAATTGTAGCTTGAGAAGTATTTTTTTTAACTACTTTGGTTGGTTCAACAGTTTCACTACTGTTTATAACCGAACTTTCCACTGTTTCTCCTTTATAACCACACACTGAACACTCCTGATGCTTTAGTCCGACTACATCACTTGTCGGCTGTCTATCTGTTATCCAATTAAGACTGTGATCTTCGGGAGATACTATATCACCGTCCTCACATTCTTTCCAATGCTTTTCTTCGTCATATTTCCAACTATCAACAACCTCGTGATTATCAAGAGTAGGAGATTGATTAAGGTTTTCCTTTGCAGATACTACCATAACAAGTCTGTTTTGATCTTCATCAGGCAAATGTCTGAAAATGTTTGTTTCAACATCGGCATAATATGACATAACGGTATAAATATCATTTACAAGATTTTTTCCCTGGTCATGCTGTGCACCTTTGTTCCAAGTATAATGCTTACCGTTATTTCCTTCAAATAATGAGCAACAAACATAATAATACCAATCTTTTCCGCCGCCAAACCAATACCTTTTACTTGACAATGTTTTTGTCCAAACGCTACTTGACACAAACAGTGGATTGCTACTAATGCCAGAAGGAGGCGTAAGGTTTCCGTTTTCTTTGCCAAAGAAAATATCATACATAGATACCTCGTTTTTTGAACCCTTTGGATTATAATCGTCATATATCATTTGATATTCCTGAGCATTCAACCCCACCTTGCCTTTTAGCGAACCTGACTGAACAGTATACATCGGTACCCAAAATTTATTAACTTTATTTTCAGCCTCACTTTTATAATTGTAAATGTAAGCTGTTTTTATCAGATTTGAAATATCTTGCTTAACAGTAGATGTATACATATAAACATCATGCCCAGGCTTCTGATAATGACGAATATTACTGTCAAGTCGCTTAACTGCAGTTTCATCAGCTAATTGAACAATCTTCTCCAATTGCTTTTCAAGAAGTGTCATAACACCTTCAAGGAAATTAGCACGACTGTTTGGTAAATACTTTTTATATTCCTCCATTCGAGCTATCAGAGAAGTTTTCATGAGACTTGCAGATGTTATATATAAATTCATTAGAGAGTTCCAATAATTTTCTCTCATCTCATATCCCTGATGTTCCCATTTATTTACTTGTAAATCATACTTATTCATAAGATCCAGAGATCTACGATCGTCACCATCGAGAAGCGTATTAATATCAAGCAGGCGATTTCCAAAAGTCAAAACCAAAGTGTCATAAGCAGCGTGTGCCGTATTCAGTTGTGAAGGATCTCCTCCTGGATCATCTCCCATATTCCATATAAGTACATCCTTACGACCCTGTTCCTCATAACCCGGTTCGATCACCTTAAGAGCTTCCATATATTCGCATGTCAAAGTAAACAATGAACCTGATGAATTTTTCATCATATCTGATATTTCATTAATAGTTGACTGCTTCTTAAGCATCTCTTTAATATCATCTAAATCTTTTAATATCTCGTCCTGTTTTTCATTAACCTCATCTATTGCCTGAAGTATTTTTTGCGTATCACTTTCCTCTGTACCGAAAATCAGACTAAAAAACTGTTGTGAAGCCCAATCTCCGATTTTCGTACCTGTTTTATTGGCAAGGGTTTTTATTGCGGTTTGAAATAGAGAAGTAATAGCATCACTGGCAAGAGCACTATTGGCTGTACCATTGCTGTAAGATGTATCCATATCAACATCATTTTCTTCCTTTGCCATTACCTGTGTTGGCAAAACAGTTATAAACATACTAAGAATAAGTATAAAACTCAAAAACCGTTTTTTCATAGTGTTTCCTCGCTTTCAATTTAAATATTAAATAAAATAAATTTTGCCTTTTTGGGGGTGCGCTAAATAGTACTTGATAATGCTATTTATTATTCATTTTTCTAATTTCAGGGAGAGTAAAGTCATAGTGCATTGAAAGTTCAGCGAATAATTTTTGAATAACACTATCTGCAATTTTGCGAATATCCTGTTGCAAAATTGCGTTAATAATGTTGTCTCTTATACTCTCGGTCACGCAAAAAATTGTAAGACTCATGGATAAAAATCTCTTTATTTTCCGTTCAAGCGTAAAATACATATCGCACTTTTTTATCATGAAACTACGCATCATTCCTGATGTTCCTATTTCAATTTCATAAAAATCTGCTTCCGTATAACCGGGCATAGTATTTTTGAAAATAACAGATAATTTTTCAGCAGTTTTTCGGTTAATGAAAGCCAGCGACTTGCTATAAGTATATGCTTCAATATAAATCTGTCTTATATTCTCATTCAATTCTGAAATAGCAAGCTGAATAGCTGTCTCAAGCGCATAAACCATAAGCAGATCTGTATTTTCACCGAGAAATATCTCAGCTATATTAAATTGATTTGTAAACATAAACTGTGTAAGATCTAAAAGTACGCCGTCTTTAGTACGAAATATGTTATGAAAAGAGCCTGCCGAAACTCCGGCAGTTGTGAGTATATCTACCATTGTCGTATTATTGTAGCCTTTCTCAATAAAAAGTTTGACGCAAGCAGAGAGTATCGCATTTTTGGTTGCCGCAATATCATATTTATTTGCCGTAATATCACCTCCTATTAATTAATATATATTTGGGTTGTATCCTAATTTACATCATTGTATCACATCATATCAGAAAAATCAATAAAAATTTTAATTTTCTTGCAATTTTTTATAGTATTTTTTAACTTATGCTATATTTTAAAAAAATTCCTACACATTTTAACTTTTATATGCTATAATTAAATTAATACTAAATGAAATTAGGTGAATATTTTGGCTTTTGATACATTTGACGAGGGTATTGTCCCGGGCGGAATGAGGAGCAAATACGAAATCCGTATTCTGATATGCTATCTTTTAAATTCAATTAAAGAACCCGTCAGCAAAGAAATTATTGTTGACTCAATATGTGAGGAAAGCCTTGCAAATTACTTTGAAACAAGCTCGTGCTTTGACGATCTTATTGAAAAGGGAAATATAATTGAAAAAGGTACTGACGGAGATGTTAAAACCTACACTGTCAGTGAAAACGGCGTTATGATTGCAAATCAGCTCGACACCATACTTGCCTACACTGTAAAAGAAAAGGCGTATGACTGCGCAATAAACCTGCTTGCGCAAAAGAAAAAAGAGCGTGAAAACAGCGTAGAAATCGTTAAAACTGATATGGGTTACAATGTAAACTGCAAAATTTCAGGCGGAAATCTCGATTTGCTCAGCTTTTCGATTTTTGCACCCGATATGCCGCAGGCTCAGATTATAAAAAAGAATTTTTACGATAATCCAACCAATTTTTATAAGGTAATTCTCGCTATGCTTACTCAGAATAAGGAAAGCGTGTGTGAGGCACTCGAAAGTCTTTTATGATTATAAAAGCAATTGATAAGATTAATATTAAGAAA
The DNA here is from genome assembly GCF_003438075.1 of Eubacterium sp. OM08-24. Lineage (GTDB taxonomy): Bacteria > Bacillota > Clostridia > Oscillospirales > Acutalibacteraceae > Ruminococcoides. The sequence goes on from NZ_QSTA01000003.1 coordinate 123,566, forward strand.
CAAGATACCGACTTGCAATTTTAATGCGAGTCGGTATTTTTATATATAGAATATATTTGTTTTTACAATTGATTTTTGCTTAAATAGCCTCATTCTGCTATTACTTTGTAAACCTTGTAACTTTCATTTTTTAATTGTTTGAACATACCCTTTCCGATTGGAGAAATATATTTATCTTCAATTGTATAAGCTACATTTCCGGATAAATCTAAAATTTCCGTTTTTACCTTTTCATCATTATTTTTTAAATTATAAACAACCTCAAATAAACCGTTCTGATCTACCGAATAAAATCTGCTTATTTCATAATTATCGGCAGAGTTTGTGTAAAAATTTTTTCCTTTGTTATCAATTAAATTATAAACTCCGTTATTATCCTTTGTAATACAATATCCGTTTACAAAACCAGACGGAAAAAGCTCTCCTCTTAACGCTGCATCTGTTATTATATTACCGTCAGTATCCGTAACAATTTCTCTATTTTTAATATATGTTTTATCATTATATTGTGCAACTACTCGTCCATCGCCTAAATTGTACTCTGATATTTCTAAATTTACATCAAAAACTTTCCCGTTTTTATCAATCAAAACAACTTTGTCGTTCTCATCTAACGCAACTGTATACTTGTTTATATTTTTTTCAAAATCAATTTGTCCCCAATATTTAAAATAATCATCACTTGCGTAACCGGCAAAATTAATAATTTTTTTGTAATTAAAATCTGTAACAGTTTTATTGTTATAATCAATAAGTCCATATTTTTCGCCTTTTTTTGCTATAATTAATTTTGGTGACGCAAGATAAAGTTCATCATATTCAGCAGGTATAATTTCATTTAAATCTAAATCTAATGCGCCATATTTATATAAATTTTCTTCATTTTTACCGAAAATAATTACACCGTTATCTATTTTAGGTGAACTGTATTCTGAATCTATGTACTTTAATTCTTTTGTTTTCAAATTGTATAAGGCAAATTTCTCCTCACTACGAATCGGAGTATCGAATTTAATTATAATACAATCACCGTATATTCCACATATTTGTCCGCTTTTTCCATATCCCTCATTAAGTGAGATATTAGAAAGATTGGCAACCATATTACCTTCCAAATCAAATATAACATTGTATGCACAAAAATTTGAGGTGGAATTATAATTTGAATACATAACATTCACAACCAAATATTCTCCATTCTCATATATCTCAGATATTCTAAAATTACTGTCCGACATTGAATATCCGCTTGAGGTTGCCGCCTCATCTAGCAAAATTTCTTCAAATTTATACTTTTGATTTTTCTGCGGAATCGGTGCAACATAGTTTGTATTCTCATAATTTGGTTCTGTTGCAGGTTGTGTTGTAATCTGTGTTGCCATAGCCTCTGTTGTCACGGTTTGTTGTGACGAATTCGCACTATTCTCTGACTGTGAAGTGTCTGATTGATTTTCACCGTTATTACAGGCACACAAGACCGAAGTCAGCATAGCCGCAATCAAAATGCCTGAAATAAATTTTTTCATAAAATATTCCTCCTCATAAAGCTCAAACTGTTTTCTAAAAGTAAACTTTAAATATTAAAAATTTTCGTTTTGCTAACAATTGTATTATACAGTTTTCGATTACAAAACGCAAGTGTTTTAAAATATTTTTATCAAAAACTTTTTGAGGTGAATTATATGTTTGACTTTGGTTTAAGAATAAGACAATTACGAGAATCAAGAAATATGTCACAAGAAGAGTTGGGCAGACGAGTCGGAAGAAGCAAGCCTGTCATAAGCAATTACGAAAACAACATCAAATTTCCTCCGCTCGAAGTTTTAATCTCAATTTCAAATGTGTTCAATGTTTCTCTCGACTACTTGGTTGGCATAGAAAAGAAAGATGCACTCTACATTAACAACCTAAACGAAACGCAGTCAAATATAATGAAACTGCTCTATGAAGAATTTAGCGACTGCAACCTTAAAGGCAAAGAATTGTCAAACAGACAGCAAAAAATACTAAGTATGCTTTTAGTCGAATTTTTAAATTCATAAGTCACCGCAACAGTGGCTTATTTTTATATATTGCAGAAAAAGCCTTGCTAATTGATTTTGCAAGGCTTTTGAAAGATAATAAAATAAACAGAAATTAATTTAAAAAAACAAATTCAGTCCAAGCATAAGTGTTACTCCCGGCACTCCGCCAAAGGCTGAAACGCACACCGACACAAGGCTTATCGGCAGGTACACGCCTGTAACCGAGCCGCTCAGATTTACCGCAACAAGCGTTAAAATTCCTACTGCCATTGAAAGCAAACTTCTTTTAAACGGGTGCTTGCTTTTGCTTATGTAATGGGCGAGTGCAAACAGCAAAAATGCACCGAAAAACATTAATCCTATTCCCCACAAAGGCATAATTCACAGCTCCTTTAGCATTAACAATACCTTAAAACAAAAATAGACCGCAGGACTAACCTACGGTCTATAATTATGTTTGAAATTTTGAAAATATTACAAGCTTAATCAGAAACTGCTTCCGACAAAATAAGCAAGTACATTAAGTGCAATTACAATAATTACGAAAACTGCAGCAAAAAACTTTGTAAAACGAGCAAGTTTTGCGTCAATTGAGCGAGCCTTATTTTTTGAGAAATAAGAGTCAGCCGCACCTGAAACAACGCCGATACCCTGCTGGTTACCCTGCTGAAGAATAATTACGATGATAATTGCGATGGCTGCTACGATAAGCACTGAACCAAGAACAATACCCCAAACGCCCATATTATACCGTTCCTTTCTATAATATAAAATGTATAATAAGTTCTAAATACAAAAACTAACTAATTTATATTAACATAAAATTATAGCTTTTGCAAGATTTTTTTGAAAATTTCTCAACTTTTTTAGTTTATTTCTAAATATGAAAAATACTATCAAATCAGCGTCAGCTGTTCATCTGTTGAATCCTCGTTTGCCGGCATAGCGCCGAGTGTCGGCAAGGTCTTTGTTCTGTACCTCTGCGGCTTTGCAAAAGTACCCTCAACATACTCTGAAATCTCAAAAAGTCTATGACCTTTTTTAAGTTTCATAACTGCCACACCCTGAGTTGAACGGGTTGTTTTCAGATTAATTGCACCCGAATGAATAAGCAACATTCTGCCTGATGACGCTTTCAACAAAAATTCTTTATCCTCTGTAAAGAATACCATTCCCGCAAGCGGTGATTTATCGGAATAAGCGCCCGTAAGTTTTTTGCGGTTTGTCTTTGTTTGATAAGCCTCAAGCGGAACTTTAGCGAGCTTGCCGTTTTCAAAAGCAAACATCAGCATTCCCTTGTAATCCTTTGTGGCTACCATATACACTGCGTTTTCGCCCTCGTCCATACCCAACTTTGCCGGTACATACTCGCCGAGAGCGCTTGCCTTTGTATCGGTGAAATCCGCCGCCTTTGCCTTATAAACCTGACATTTGTCGGTAAAGAACAGCAATTCACCGTTGTTTGAGAACTCACAATTCTGGACAATTTCATCTCCGTCTTTGAGCTTATGATTACTGCTCATCCTAAGCGACTGCGGAGTAATCTTCTTGAAATATCCCTCTTTTGTAAAGAAAATATTAACAGGATAATCGGGCACATCATCCTTTTCTTCTGTATAGCTTACGGTATCCTCGTAGATAATGATACTCTTTCGTGGCTGACCGTACTTTTCGGCAATCTCTTTAAGCTCTTTAACAATTATAGTCTTAATTCTTGTCTTGCTCTTGAGAATTTCGTCAAGGTCGGCAATTTCTTTTTCGAGTGCCTCAATTTCTGCCGTTCTCTTTAAAATGTATTCCCTGTTAAGATGACGAAGTTTGATTTCGGCTACATATTCAGCCTGCACCTCGTCAATGCCAAAGCCGATCATAAGGTTTGGTACAACCTCGGATTCCTCATCGGTTTCTCTTACAATTTTAACAGCCTTGTCAATATCAAGCAAAATTGCCGAAAGACCTTTTAAAAGGTGGAGCTTTTCGGCTTTTTTATTTCTGTCAAAATATGTTCTGCGCCTTACGCACTCAATTCTAAATGCAATCCACTCTTCGAGCAATGCCTTTACGCCGAGCACTCTCGGCACACCGCCGATAAGCACATTAAAGTTGCACGAGAATGAATCTTCAAGCGTTGTAAAGCGGTACAGCTTAGCCATCAGCTTGTCGGGATCTGCTCCACGCTTGAGATCAATGGTAATCTTGAGTCCGTCAATACCCGTTTCATCTCGAACATCGGCAATATCCTTGATTTTACCTGTTTTTACAAGGTCAATAATCTTTTCGATAATAACCTCACAGGTTGTGGTGCTCGGAATTGAAAGCACATCAATACAGTTTGCCGATTTATCGTATTCATACCTTGCCCTGAGCTTTATACCGCCCTTGCCTGTTTCATAAACCTGGCGCAATGCACTTTCGTCATATATAATCTGACAGCCGCCGATAAAATCGGGCGCAGGCAATGTCTGCATAACATCATGGTCCGGGTCACGAATAAGCGCCGCCGTTGTTTCGCAAATTTCCTTCAAATTGAAAGAACAGATATTTGATGCCATACCTACCGCAATACCCGTATTTGTGTTTACAAGTACGGACGGAAAAGCAACAGGCAACAGCGACGGCTCTTTCATTGTATTATCGTAGTTATCAACAAAGTCTACGGTATCTTTATCTATATCACGAAAAAGCTCGTTACAGATTTTGTCAAGTTTTGCCTCTGTATATCTTGATGCCGCCCATGCCATATCACGGCTGTAGAATTTACCGAAGTTACCCTTTGAATCCACATAAGGATGTAAAAGCGCTTCGTAGCCTCTCGAAAGTCGCACCATAGTGTCATAAATCGCCGAATCGCCGTGCGGATTAAGTTTCATAGTTGCACCGACAATATTGGCTGATTTTGTTCTTGCACCATTTAAAAGTCCCATTTTATACATTGTATAAAGCAGCTTTCTGTGCGATGGTTTAAATCCGTCAATCTCCGGAATAGCACGGGAAAGAATAACGCTCATTGCGTAAGGCATATAGTTTTCTCTGATTGTAGAGTCAATGTTCTGTTCTACAACTTCACCCGCACCGTTGATAACACCGTGTGTTTTTCCAGTTGCGGCAGGCTGTGTTCTTCTTCTTTTTGCCATAAATTCGCACCTCCCGTCAGCTTACATCAAGATTGTCAATGTACTCGTTACCATGAGCCACAATGTAATCTTTTCTGCCCTGAAGATTGTCACCGAGCAGAATATCAAAAATTTCCGCTGTTTTTTCAGCGTCTGTCGGCATAACCTTTATAAGTCTGCGAGTAGCAGGATTCATAGTTGTAAGGTTCATCATATCAGGCTCGTTTTCACCAAGACCTTTTGAACGCTGAATTGTGAATTTCTCTTTGCCGATTTCCGCAATAAACTTATCTTTCTCCGCCTCGTCATACGCAAAGTACACATCATTTTTAGCTGTAATCTCATAAAGCGGTGATTCCGCAATAAAGACTTTTCCCTCGTTTATTAGCGTAGGAGTAAGTCTGTACAGCATTGTCAAAAGCAATGTTCTGATCTGAAATCCGTCAACATCGGCATCGGTACAGAGAATAACTTTATTCCAACGCAGTGCGTTAAGGTCAAATTCGCTCAAGTTTTTATTGGCCTTTGACTTTACCTCAACACCGCAGCCGAGCACTCTAAGCAAATCTGTAATGATTTCGCTCTTAAAAATTTTGTCATAGTCAGCCTTTAGGCAGTTAAGTATTTTACCTCTGATAGGCATAATCGCCTGAAAATCAGGGTTTCTTGCCTGCTTACAAGCACCGAGAGCAGAGTCACCCTCTACTATAAATAGCTCTCTGTCATCTGCATTTTTACTTCGGCAGTCAACAAATTTTGCTACTCTGTTTGTCATATCAAGACTGCCCGAAAGCTTTTTCTTTATGTTAAGACGGGTTTTCTCGGCGTTCTCTCTACTGCGCTTGTTTACAAGCACCTGCTGTGCAATTTTGTCCGCCTCAAGCGGATTTTCAATAAAATACACCTCAAGACTTTGCTTTAAAAACGCAGTCATTGCGTCCTGAATACCCTTATTTGTAACTGACTTTTTAGTCTGGTTTTCATACGAAGATACGCTCGAAAACGAAGAAATTACGCACACAAGGCAGTCCTCAATATCGTCAAATTTTATTTTGCTCTCGGATTTATTATATTTATTGTTGGTCTTTAAGTAATTATCTATTTGATAAAGGAAAGCGGTTCTTACCGCCTTGTCGGGCGCACCGCCATGCTCAAGCCAGCTTGAGTTGTGGTAATACTCGGTAAGTCTTGTCTGATTTGAAAAAGCAACCGCAACATCAATCTTACACTTATACTCAGGCTTATCGTCACGATCCCTTGTTTTTACCTCGGTTGTCCAATGCTGAACAGAGGTAAAGCCGTTCTCGCCGATAACCTCAGCCACATGGTCTTCAATGCCGTTTACATAGCAATAGGTTGTGGTATCAAAGCCCTTGCCGTTCTGATTTCTGAATATAAATTCAACGCCTGCGTTGACAATAGCCTGTCTTTTCATTATGTCAAGGAAATATTCAGGCTGAATGTCAATGTCGGTAAATACCTCAAGGTCAGGTTTCCAACGGATTTTTGTACCTGTATCCTTTTTATTGTACGGCTCTTTTTTAAGTCCGCCTACATTTTCGCCCTTTTCAAAATGCAGAGTATAGCGAGTGCCGCCACGGCGAATATCAACATCCATATACTCTGAGCTGTACTGAGTTGAGCAAAGTCCAAGACCGTTCATACCGAGCGAAAACTCATAGCTTTCGCCCTCGTTGTTATTATACTTGCCGCCCGCATACATTTCGCAGAAAACAAGTTTCCAGTTAAACTCATTTTCTTTTTCGTTAAAGTCAACGGGAATACCTCTGCCGTGGTCTTCTACCTCGATAGAACCGTCGGAAAATCTCGTTACGGTAATTTTTTTTCCGTAGCCCTCTCTCGCCTCGTCAATAGAGTTAGAAAGAATTTCAAAAACTGAATGTTGACAGCCGTCAATACCGTCAGAGCCAAAAATAACCGCCGGTCTTTTTCGCACTCTGTCTGCACCTTTAAGGGCAGAAATACTTGAATCACCGTATTCAACTGCTTTGGTTTTAGCCATTTAATCAATCCTCATTTATCGCCACGCAGCTTTTTGATTTTGTCACGCAGATATGCGGCGTGTTCAAATTCAAGCAGCTTTGCGGCAGCTTTCATTTCCTTAGTAAGGCTCTCGATAAGCTGTTGCTTTTGAGCCTTGTTCAGCTTTTTAGCCGATTTAAATTCATCATCTGTATGTGTAGAAATTTCAAGAATTTCACTGACTTTTTTAACAATAGTGGTCGGCGTAATGCCGTGTTCCTTGTTGTATGCCTGCTGAATTTTTCTTCTGCGTTCGGTTTCGGTAATCGCCTTGCGCATAGAATCGGTTACACTGTCGGCATACATTATTACAGTGCCCTCGCTGTTTCGCGCGGCACGGCCGCAAATCTGAATGAGCGAGCGCTCACTACGCAAAAATCCCTCTTTGTCGGCGTCAAGCACTGCCACAAGCGACACTTCGGGAATATCCAAACCCTCTCGCAAGAGGTTAATTCCCACAAGCACATCAAATTCGCCGAGGCGCAAATCTCTGACAATTTCCATACGCTCTACTGTGTCAATATCGTGGTGCATATACCTTACCTTTATGCCCATTGTTTCAAGGTATGCTGTCAAATCCTCAGCCATTTTCTTGGTAAGAGTTGTAATAAGCACCCTCTGCTTTTTGCTCACCCTTATATTAATTTCAGAAACAAGATCATCAAGCTGTCCCTCGGTAGGTCTTACCGAAATTTCCGGGTCAAGAAGTCCTGTCGGTCTGATAATCTGTTCTGCAACCGTTTGTGATTTTTCAAGCTCCAAATCGCCCGGAGTTGCGCTGACAAATACCACCTGATTTATCCTGTCATAAAATTCATCAAAATTAAGCGGTCTGTTGTCAAAAGCAGACGGCAGACGAAAGCCGTAATCAATAAGATTTTTCTTTCGTGCGTGGTCGCCAGCGTACATTCCTCTTACCTGCGGCAAAGTAACATGCGACTCATCAACAAAGAGCAGGAAATCCTCGGGAAAATAGTCAAGCAAAGTAAACGGCGAAGAACCGGGTTTTCTGCCCGACAAAATTCTCGAATAGTTCTCAATGCCCGTACAAAAGCCAATCTCCTGCAGCATCTCCATATCATAGCGTGTGCGCTGTTCAATTCTCTGTGCCTCAAGCAATTTTCCGTTCTCACGAAAATACGCAAGTCTTTCCTCAAGTTCACGGTCAATTTCTTTGAGTGCGGTTGCCATTTTATCCTTAGATACAATGTAGTGTGACGCGGGGTAAATTGCCGCATGGCGCAAAACAGCCTTTAGTTCGCCCGTAAGCGGATTTATCTCTGAGATACGGTCGATTTCATCACCGAAAAATTCTACTCTTATAATAGAATCGTTAGATGCGGCAGGAAAAATTTCGACCACATCTCCCCTTACTCTGAACTTATTTCTTATAAAATTAACATCGTTGCGCTCATATTGCAGTTCAACGAGTTTTTTCACAAGGTCATCTCGGCTTTTTTCCATACCGGGGCGCAGGGATATTACCATATTTCGGTAATCAATCGGGTCGCCCAAGCTGTAAATGCACGAAACCGAGGCTACTATAATTACATCTCGCCTTTCGGAAAGCGCAAGAGTAGCGCTGTGCCTGAGCTTATCTATTTCATCATTTACAGCGCTGTCCTTTTCTATATAAGTATCTGTATTTGCAATGTAAGCCTCAGGCTGATAGTAATCGTAATAAGACACAAAGTATTCCACCGCATTGTCGGGGAAAAACTCCTTAAACTCACTGCAAAGCTGAGCCGCAAGGGTTTTGTTGTGAGCGAGCACAAGGGTTGGTCTTTGCGTTCTTTCTATTATATTAGCCATAGTAAAGGTTTTACCCGAACCCGTTACACCGAGCAAAGTCTGCTCCCTGTTGCCCGATTCAATGCTGTTTACAAGCTCGTCAATCGCAGCAGGTTGGTCACCCGTAGGCTTATATTTGGATTTCAGTTTAAATTCCATAAAATCAAACCTTATTACAATAAAAAAATACTTCCCGACATTTCACTTTCACGCAGGGAAACATAGTCAAACTCCGTCACAATATAATGGTCAACAAGGTTTACTCCTATGCTGTCAAGAGTTCGTCTTATAATTTTTGTAGAAGTCAGATCGCTTTGCGAGGGCAATGCCGAGCCGCTCGGATGATTGTGTCCTAAAAAAGCGGTCTTTGCGTTGTGCCTTAGCGCAAGGTCAACGATTTTTCTAAGCGGAACATCCGACGAACTTAGCGAACCTTTGGCAATAATGTCAAAGAAAATCATTCTGCCCTTTGCATCTCCGAGCATAAGCGCAACTGCCTCGTTTGTTCTGCCTATAAACTTATTTATAAACATTTCTCCGAGATGTTCAAGCTCGATGACATTATGATTTTCCGTTTTTGATTCTTTATACACTCTCGAAAACTCGGGCAGCATTTTCAGAAAAACCGCACAAGACTGCGAAAGTGAAAATTCACGCATAAGCTCGTCAACAGGTGCGTCGCACACACCCGCAACGGTTAAATACCTGTCGAGCAAACGGTGTGCAAGCGCATTTGTATCTTTTCTGGGAATGGCATAGAAAAGGCACATTTCAAGCACCTCGTGCGGTTCAAAGCCGTCAAAGCCGTTTTCAAGAAACTTTTTGCGAACACGGTCACGGTGTCCTGTATGCTCATTTGCCACGCCATTCACCTCCGATTAAATTTCTGTTAAGTAATTATTCTTTTACACCGTACTGCTCATAGTACGCGTCAATTGCAGCCTTGAGCTTGTCGTCAATAATAACTTTGCCCTTGTATTCCTTATTGTAAAGGTGCTCAACAACCTCTGCCATGGTAACGATTGCGGTTGTTTTTAAGCCGTATTTCTCTTCAATTTCAGAAAGCGCACTCTTTGTGCCCTTGCCTCTCTCCATTCTGTCAACAGATACAACAAGACCGATAGGGTCAACATTGCCCTGTGCCTTGATAATCGGGAGAGTTTCCTCAATAGAAGTACCGGCTGTAGTAACATCTTCGATAATAACTACCTTGTCGCCGTCATTTATAGGACTGCCGAGCAAAATGCCCTTGTCGCCATGGTCCTTAACCTCTTTACGGTTTGAGCAGTAGCGAATATCTGTATCGTACTTTTCGCTGATAGCAATAGTAGCGGCAACAGAAAGCGGAATACCCTTGTAGGCAGGTCCGAAGAGAACATCAAAGTCAAGACCGAATTTCTCTTTGATAGCCTCTGCATAGTAGCCGCCGAGCTTTCTAAGCTGTGCGCCTGTTCTGTAAAAGCCTGTGTTTACGAAAAACGGTGTCTTTCTGCCGCTTTTTGTTACGAAATCGCCAAATTTAAGCACCTGGCAATCAACCATAAATTCAATAAATTCCTTTTTATAAGCGTCCATAGTAAAATCCTCCGATAAAAATACATAATTTAACATTTAACATCATACCACATATGTTCGGTTTTGTAAATGATAAAACGAAAATTTAACCGTTATTTAACCGTTAAAAAAATCCCTATATAAATAGTATAGAGAATTTTTACGAAAATCCGTGTTTAATATATAATTAAATTAAACTGTCTTTTAAGCAATATATCAACAAAATTATTAAAAAAGTTTTACAATCGGTACTGTTTTTTAATAAATCAAGGGTATTATTATTTTCAACAAATTAATAAAAAAAACGGCATAAAAACTATAAAAATGCACTTGCATTATTTTTACTTTCAGTGTACAATATTTGTTGTAATAATATTTTGCAAAATATTATATTTTGAATGAGGGAGAAAAATGAAAGAAAAAAGAACACCAAATTCACGCATAAGTGTGCGATTTAAATCGTTAGTTCCTGCAAAAAAAATCAAAAGCAAAAAAGGCTTTACATTGGTAGAACTCGTAGTGGTAATTGCCATAATAGCTATTCTCGCAGCTATAGCTATACCGATAGTTGCATCTACTACTACGTCATCTGTTGTAAGCAAAGCAAAAACCAACGCAAACACCATAGAATATGCCTTTAAAGAGGCCGATGCGGCTGTTGCGGGTGCAGATAACACAATATATATCCATGCAAGCACAAATACTATACAAATTTCTGAAGTTGTAGCCGCTAATAAACTTGAGCGGATTATTAAGCCCGAACATCTTTTTGGCACACCGTATTATCCTGTTATCTGTAAAAGCAAGGTGTATTTTGCAGCCGATTCAAATAATGACAGCAAATTTGATGCAAACGACACAACCATTGACGGTACAAAATTACCCGATGAGGCTATTGCTCTTTACGACCAAACAAAAGGGTGTATAAAAGACGGAAATATTACAACTCTAAATCTTTCAAACAGAAAAAATTAACGGCACATTTAACAATTTAACGCAGTAAAGTTTGTGCAATGTTATAAAAATGCGTTTTTTAACTTTTTTTGGTAAAAATATATTGCAAGACTTGCAAAAATGTTATATAATAAACTTGTTTAAAGGGAACGGTAACGCAAAATCATATCAGCAACCGTCGTTGCAGTTTCCACAAAACGGCTCACAAATTATTATTAAAAAGAGAGGTAAAAACAATGAACGAAATTCAGGCAGTAAAAACTGCAAAAATCGAAGAAGTTAAGAAGAACAGCAAAAAGGGTTTTACACTCGTAGAACTCGTAGTAGTTATTGCAATCCTTGCAGTACTCGCAGCTATCGCTATTCCTGTAGTAGCATCAACAATCAAGTCATCACAGATCAGCTCAGCTCAGTCAAACGCTCAGACAATTGAAACAGCTATCAAAGAAGCTAAGGCTGCTACAGCTGCCGGCGATGATTCAATCTTCGTAAATTCAACTAACGGTCATAAGGCTTCTAAGAATGACCTTACTGTTGCTGATGTACTTGGGGCTAAGAAGATTACTTCTGCTGCTGCTCAGAAGTACACAATTGATGGTACTGATTACAACTGCGTATACGATGCTACTGATGAGAAAGTTTATTTTGCTGCAGCTGATAAAAAGTCAACAATCGGTAAAGACTCTAACGATATCAGCAGTCACTCTGTTATCGCACTTACTACAACAGCTCAAGATGGTAAAATTTCGGTTGTTACAACTGACCTTAAGAACTTAAAAGTAACACAGCAGGCTGGTGACTAATTTTAATACATTGTAATATCTCGGTTTTGCTGATGACCGACAACATACAAGCAAAAGGCTCGCCGAGTGCGAGCCTTTTGAAATGTATATAGGTTTTTCGGTGTATTAAACTCAATTTTTGTGTATTGTTAATAACTTTTAGGGGATATGCCCTGATTCACCCTGTTTGATTATAAAATTATTTTAATTTATTCTTTAAAGTAATTTTATAATCAAATCGGTTTAAAATTTTTTAACGGTTTTGATAAGCTTAAACAAGCATAAATTTTCAGGTGGTGTATTAAATATGAATTATGTACTGGTGCAGATTGCCAAAAGATACCTTTGCATAACAGCCTGCGAAACTGTAGGCGAGGCAGCTGCTAACGGCACTGCAAATAAAGGTAACAGTAAAAAACAGGCTGACCCTAACGAAAAGAAAGCCTACTCTTTCTCCTCCCCTCTTATTATTCCTGTTGACAAGGCTGTATTAAAAGACAAAAGCTCCGTATGGGAAGACCCTGCTTTACTCGCCCGTCTTGTAAAAGACGGACTAAGCACAATGAACCACAGTGAGGTTCGTGATGTTATTCTTATGGTAGAAAGCTACGACCTTACCTGTCAGGAGTATCAGCATATCAGAGGTGCCAAAAAAATCATTGAGGGACTTGCAATTGACAGAATCAGAGATTTTGTCGGCGAGGCGGTTTCCGACTTCTCGGTAATCTACAAAGATTACTCCGCATACAAAACAAAAGAAGTCAGCGAAGAAATCACATCTAAGGCTTTTGCAATGCCGAAAGCACTTGCGGATGACCTTGTTGCAGGATTTAAGTCTTTCTCTCTGAATCTTATCAAGATTATCCCGTCAGAGACGGCAATGATTTATGCTGCTCAAAAGACAATCTACAGCTTTAACAAAACCGTAGCTCTCATCAGTATGGACTATTCGGCAGTCAGAGTTTTTATCGCCAAAAACGGTGTGCCTCTCTACTGTCACGAATTTACATCCCCTGTAGATGAAATTTTACAGGTAATTGAAGAAGACAGAGATTTGAGCACGGCTGCCGCTATTGATTACCTGCGTACCGCCGGATACGGATTTAAAAATGAATGCAGAAATGCGTCTTCAAAAAGAAAGATTGACGATATTGCAGAAAACCTTATAGATGATATCGTCCGCAATGTTCGCCTTGTTACAATGTCGCTCAACATCAGCATTGACCAGTTGTTCTTAAGTGACTTCTTGGCTTACATTCCTCACATCCGCAACTATTTTGTAGGTTTTGGACTTGCAGGCGAGGTTATGCTTGTATCTGATACATTCAATACAGGCTCGGTAATTCCGGAACCGTCGCTTAAGGCAAGAGATGACTTCTACAAAAACGGTTCATACTTCCTTATGAACGAACTTATGAACTGCGGTACAGTATTTGAGAACAACCTTATTTACGGACTAAAGGCTCAACAGGCTAAAACACTTGATGACAGTGCAAAAGCTGCAAAAGCAGGCTGTGTCGGTCTTGGCCTACTCTGTGTTGCGGGACTTGCTTTCTTTGGTTTCTATTTTGGCAGAAGCGTTGTAGATAATATGATTTATAACGATACAAAGTACGACTATGCAAAAACTCTTATTCAACAAAGAGATGACATTACCCAGTCTTTGGCAAATCAGACACAGGATGCCGAGCTTTTACCGAGAACACAGCTTTATTGTGAAGATGTAATTAATGAGCTTGATGACCAGGTTGTAGATAAAATGGATACTTTTACAAACTACAGTATAACTCACGCAAACGACGGCAACGAAACCTACAGCATTCCGGTAAACGGACTTATTAAAGACTTCCCTACCTTTATTGATTTACAGAACAACATTAAAGACAACGGTTTCTTCTCTATGAGCGAAAACTTCTCGGTTTCTACAAATACAGAAACCAGTCAGTACAGTCTTACAGCTCAGCTTACAACAGACATAACTCAGTCACAATCAAGTAAAACTGCAAGTGATACTGAAAACAACAGCGAAAACTAAGGGAGGAAACAAAAATGAAAAAGACTAAAATACCGGTACCGATTATTGTGTTTGTTGCACTTCTCATAGTATTTGTAATTATTTTGCTTGCACTTGTAATGCCGACATTCACTAACCTTTCTAAGTATAATGATGACCATGCTACTATCACAGCAAAAATTGCCGACTGCGACGATGTACTTGCAAATCAGACAAGTGTCGAAACCAAAATTGACGAAATGACAAAGCAGTATAATGAAAATCAGGAAAACCTCTATATTGACGCTAAGTCATCCGTTAAGGATTTGCAGGATATTTTTGCCGACCTCGGTATTGATATGTCATCACTTACCCGTGGTGAAGGCGTGCAGGACGCACAGGGCAGAACATCTATGGGCGGCATTCCGCTTTACTACACAAACCTTACATTCAGCTATAACGGCACAAAGGATAAAACTTTACAGCTTATCCATTATCTTGAGCAGGAATCAAAAGGCTGCTACTTTATTGATTCGCTTTCAATGTCAGAAATTGAAGACAGCAAAGAATATGCTACTTCATTTAATGTAACACTTTACTACTTTGACACAACAAAGCAAGCTGTAAATAATACAGATTCTACCGATTCAACAGAACCAACTACATAATTATAAGGACTTTACTATGGCTAATTTACTTCCAATCGACTTTTCACAAATTTCAACCTATATAACTCTCGCAGTAATTTTAATGCTGTCAGTTGTACTCTGTATGCTCGCATACAGGCTTATGAATGTCGTGCCTGCAAAATGGCTGTGCGACTATGATGAAGAGCCGGACGAAAGTCTTTTTGGCACAAGGTATATTTTCAAACAAAGCGGAATTTACACTTCCGCTTTGTTTGCTATATTTAACTTAGGCATCTTTGCGTTTTTCGGCTATTCTTATTACACGATTTTCTTTTTATTAATTTCGATTACAATGCTCCTCATAGCTATGAGTGACTTTAAATATACAATTATTCCCGACCAATTCACAATTGCACTTGCAGTGCTTTGTGTTGCGCTTGCAATAACCGACCTTTTCACGCAGCAAATCTTTATTAAAGAATGGTGGAGTATTCCGCTTGGTGCTGTATGCGGCGGCGGTTCGCTTATGCTTATAAATTTATTTTCTATTGTAATTCTCAAAAAGAACGGAATGGGCTTCGGCGATGTAAAACTTATGCTTGCACTTGGTGCTTGCCTTGGTTTTCCTATGGTATTTTCAGGACTTTTAATCGCCGTATTTATAGCTTTCCTTTATATAATATTTTTGCTTATCAAAAAAATATTTTCAAAAAACGAAGTTTCAAGCTATTTCCCCTTTGGCCCATTTCTCTGCATCGGTTCACTTTGCAGTTTGTTCTTAGTCAATGTAATTAACTACGGTTTAGACCTTTACTTCGGTCTTTTCAGCCTTAGCTATTAATCTTGTCAATTCCCGTGAAAGGATGATCATATATGAAGAACTCTGTTTTTAACTTGAGTGACGATCTCGTTAAAAGCGGTATAGTAAGTTTAAAAACATTAAAGCGTATTGAAATGCTTTATATGGAAGACAATACTCTTACTCTTGAACGTGCGTTGATAAAAGAAGGCGTTGTCACAGAGGAGCAGATTTATGACATTATGGCAAAGAAAATGCATTTGCCGCTTGTTGACCTTACTTCCTACTACGTATCAGACGATGTAGCCCAGCTCATTCCGGAGCAGATGATGGAAGACCTCGGCGTTATGCCGCTTACCATTGAAGGCAATTATCTCTTGATTGCCATGACAAATCCGCTTGATTATAAAGCAATTTATACTCTCAACAACTATACAAAAAGAAAAATAAAAACCGCTATATGTACTCCTACACAACTTAAAATCAAACTTGACGAAATTTTCAGTGTGTCGGACAAAGAAGCGGTAATAGACGAGGCTCAGGAATTTGTACAGAGCCAGATGAAAAAATCCGAGGACACGGTATCTACCGAAGATCAGGAAGATGTTGAAGATCAGCCTATCATTAAATTTGTAAACAATATGATAGCCGAGGCTGTAAGACAGCGTGTATCCGATATTCACCTTGAGCCTCAGGAAAAGAAATTGGTAATTCGTTTCCGTATTGACGGTAAACTTATTAAATATATGGACTCAAGCAAGGAGCTTGCTCCCTCTGTAACGAGCCGTATTAAATTTATCAGCGGTATGAACATTGCGGAAAAAAGAATTCCGCAGGACGGTAGAATTCACTATAATATCAATAATCAAAAAATTGATATGCGTGTATCTTCTCTTCCTTGTGTTTATGGCGAAAAAATCGTAATCAGAATTACAACCGCACTCGGTATGAAGCTTGATAAAAAGAACATCGGTTTTCTCCCCGAAAACCTTGAGAAATTCGACCAGCTTTTGACATCAAGCCGTGGTATCATTCTTCTTTCGGGTGCAACAGGTTCAGGTAAGTCAACCACACTTTACGCTGCTCTTTCATCTCTTAACACCGAAGACAAAAACATTGTAACAGTTGAAAACCCTGTCGAAATGGTTTTGCCGGGTGCTACACAGGTTAATATCAATGAAAAAGCAGGACTTACATTTGCAAGCGTTCTTCGTTCTATCCTCCGTCAGGACCCTGATATTATTATGATCGGTGAGATTCGTGACCAGGAAACCGCAGATATCGCAGCAAGAGCCGCTATCACAGGTCACCTTGTACTTTCAACAATCCATACATATAACGCAGCCAGCTCGGTTGTCCGACTTATTGATATGGGTGTTGAACCTTATATGGTATCTTCTTCTATGCTCGGCGTTATTGCCCAAAAGCTTGTAAGAAGACTTTGCCCGGAGTGTAAGCAAGCATATGATGCAACAGATGACGAGCTTAGACTTCTCGGACTCCCTATCACCAAGCAACTCACACTTTACAAACCGGGTCAGTGCCCTGCTTGTAACAACATAGGTTATAAGGGAAGAATTGCCGTTCACGAGGTTATGCCTGTTTCAAGAGCAATTAAAAATGCCATTCATCTCGGTAAAACCACAGATGAAATTGACACAATAGCAAGAGAAGAGGGTATGATTTCACTTCGTGATAACCTTAAAAAGCTGTTGTATGACGGTATTATATCATTTGATACATTCATTGACACTGTATCAGAAATCTATCAGGAAGATTAAGGAGTAAGTTTTATGGAATTTGATGAGATGGTCAGATTTGCCGTTGAAAACGGTGCGTCTGATATTCACCTTGCAAGCAATAACTTGCCTTCTTACCGTAAAAACGGTAAAATTATGAGCTACAAAGGCACAGAGATTCTTGACGAGGACACAGTTATGAAGTATATTGACGAGGTTCTTGAGCCTGCCGATTACCTTAAGTTCTGCAACACAGGCGATATCGACTCGGCTTATCAGTTTGGAAACCTCGCACGATTCAGAGTTAATGCATTCAAGCAGCGCCACGGTGCGACGCTTGTAATGCGTGTAATCAAATTGAATCCTCCAAAACTCGGCGATTTAAATTTGCCGCAGTCTATTGCAAAAATTCTTAACCTGCAGGAAGGTCTTGTACTTGTAACAGGTCCTACCGGTAGCGGTAAGTCAACAACACTTGCAGCTCTTATCAATGAAATTAACCATCGAGAAGAACTGCACATTATCACAATTGAAGACCCTGTTGAGTATATGCACTCCCCTGCAAAATGTATTATTAACCAGAGAGAAGTCGGCCAAGACAGTGAAACTTACTCGTCAGCACTTAAATCGGCACTTCGTGAAGACCCTGATATTATCCTCATGGGTGAGATTCGTGACCTTGAGTCAATGTCAATCGCTCTTCGTGCAGCAGAAACAGGCCACCTTGTTTTTTCAACACTTCATACAGAGAGTGCCGCAAAAACAATCGACCGTCTTATAGATATGTTCCCTGTTGAAAGGCAGAAACAGGCACTCAACCAGCTTTCAACCACACTTAAGGCAGTAATTTCACAGCGTTTGCTTCCAAGATCAGACCGTCCGGGCCGTATCGGCGCATTTGAAATTATGTTTGTTAATACTGCTATCGCTAACCTTATCCGCGAAGATAAGATTCCGCAGATTGAACAGATGATTTCTTTGAACCAGCAGACAGGTATGATTACAAGAAAGTTAAGTATCGAAAACCTTCTCAAAAGAGGACTTATTTCAAAAGAAACTGCCGACAAGTACAGTTACGATGTGGCTGATAACGCAGCACTTACAGGCGGCAACAATTCTCCGCAGCCGGGCGTACCGGGAATACCACAGCAAACACCGCAGCAGTTGACAGCTCCAATGCCACAGTATTCTAATCTCCCGCAAAACAGCACAAACGCTTATCTTAACAGGAGGTAAAAATAATGGAATTTTCTTATGTAGCGGTAAACGAAAAAAACCGTAAATATCGTAACCGTATGACAGCAAACACCAAGGAAGAGGTTAAGCGAAAGCTTGAACAGCGTGGTCTTATCGCTATTTCCATTGATGAAGTAAAAAAAGGTTCGCAGGAAGATATTCCGATCTGGCAGCGTGATCTTGGCGGTTCAAAAGATGTGCATACATTAAAAATCAGTAACAAGCGACTTCTTACATTTATGCACCAGATGGCATTGATGATTCGTTCGGGTATTTCGCTTTCGGTTGCAATGGCCGTAATGTGTGACACTGAAAAAGATAAGAATATGTTGAGAATTTTACAGGAAATAACCGCAAACCTCTACAACGGTATTACTCTTTCGCAGTCGCTAAGCTCATTTAAAACTTTCCCGACTGTTTATGTAAACATTATTCAAACAGGTGAGGCAAACGGTCGACTTGATGAAGCATTTGATAAGTGCGTTAGTCTTCTCAAAAAGGAAATCACTCTTAAAAGTAAGATTAAGGGTGCAATGATTTACCCTATCTTCCTCCTCATTCTTACAATCGGACTTATCATAGTAATGAGTGTAGTTGTACTTCCGTCATTTAAAGAATTGTTTGAAAGTTTTGACTCCGAACTTCCGATAATGACGCAGATTACAATGGGTATTTCAGATGTACTTCTTCATTACGGCTGGCTCGTTGTTCTTATTATCGTTGCAATTGTAGTTACACTCAGAATTCTTTACAAAAAGAACTATTCATTCTGTATGTGGTGGTCAACATTCCAGCTTAAAATCCCAATTATCGGCGAAGTTTTAAGACTTAACCAGCTTACAAGATTTGCAAATATGATGGCAACACTTACTTCTTCCGGTGTAAACATTCTTTACTCACTTGAACTTTCAAGAGATGTAGTAGGCAACAAATTTATGTCCGACTGTCTTAACCAGGTAATTGAAGATGTAAGAATCGGTACACCGATAAATATTTCTCTTTCAAGATATCCAAAAGCTTTCGATCCGCTCTTTGTATCAATGATAAGAGTCGGTGAGGAAAGCGGTATGCTCAGTGATTCCCTTAACAAAATGGCAGATATGTACGACGAACAGGCAACCGACGCTACACAGCGTATGACAGATGCAATGACACCTGCAATGACAATCATTATCGCCGGTATCGTAGGTTTCGTTGTAATTTCTATCGTACAGGCAATGTTCGGTATGTATTCAGTTATCACAGCCTAACAGTGATAATTTATAGCAGACGAAAGGAGATCTTTATGAAGAAACTTCATACAAAGAAAAGAAGGATAAACAGTAAAAAAGGTATTTCCATGGTTCTTGCAATAGCTTTGGCTGCAGTTTTGTTTTTATCGACAACTACTTTCTTATCTATTGCAATGCTCCAGCAAAAAGAAACCGGTACTACAATGAACTCCCGTCAGGCATATGTATCTGCAAAAAGTGCGCTTGATATGGCAGAAGAACTGTTAAACGACGGTAAACTTCAATTACCTGATTCAGGATCACTTTACTATGTTTTTTACTATGTTGAAGGAGATCCTAAGGTTCATGTAGAAAAATTCAACAGCTCTGAACTTGCATTAGAATGGATTAACAATCCGGCTCATGCAAGTTATACTATAATAGGTAATGCTTATATTAAAATTACTAAAAATACAGACGGTAGTTACACTATGACTGCCGTTGGCAAAGAAAATAAATATGACTATTCAGGTGATGGAAATACAGGTGATCTTTCAACCAAATTTGATGTAAAATATAATTTAGTTGAAAAAGAAGAAACAGCTAACCTCACTATGAAGCAAAAAACAATTACTTCACCGACCGGCAATAAATTTTTAATGCTTGGTGATCAAACTTCATTTTCACTTCTTCGTTCTGTAAGAAAAACTTTAAACGAAGGAGATACCACATTTCGTACCTTACAGAGCTATGATACTGACAATGACAAAAAATCAATAATTTATATTCCTA
This sequence comes from Eubacterium sp. OM08-24, assembly GCF_003438075.1. GTDB lineage: Bacteria > Bacillota > Clostridia > Oscillospirales > Acutalibacteraceae > Ruminococcoides. The sequence goes on from NZ_QSTA01000003.1 coordinate 144,226, forward strand.
AAAACGAAGCTGGCAATACACCACTCACAACTTGCTTTCCTCTTGTATTTGATAAAACAGTAAAAAGTACAAGTAATAGTAATAAGAGACTTAAATTTACAGCATATGATAACGGCATTTACTTTTTAGGCAATTACAGCGGACCAAAAGTAACAAGTGACTATAATTCCGAAGCGGTTGATATAAGTTTTTACACAGAGTCAGACGCTTACGGTGTAGCCTTAGAATGTAAATATCTTGTAATTGGCGGAAATATGGTATGTCGTCCGGCCACTGGCGAATCCGGCATTACACTTAAATACTCCGGCAGCTCTTATAATACCGATAAAGGTGTTGTAATATACTTTACTAAAGATTGTAAGCTTATGACTTATAATAATAGCAATCAAATAACTAAAACAGTAGAGTATAAAAAAGGATATTATTATATTAACTTAGGTGACAACAATACAGCCGTTGATTTATTTTCAGAAAGCACCAAAGCGAGTGCTAAAGAAATTACTACAAACAGTGAAGAATACAAAAGAGTTAACAGTATTGATATGTATAGTTCTATGGTTGATACAAAAGGCAAACTAAAGGACATACATTCAGCTTACGAAGGTGAATATGAAAAGGGCAAAGAAAGAGTTGATATTTTGAATGAATCTGGAACTTTCACTGCAGTTCCAAATTCAAACAGCTACTCCAATACAGTTCGAACAACATTTACTAAAGGATGGCAAGACTACTACATTTATTGTGCACCATCCGAAATGCCAACAGCTAGTGGATATTATGATATGTATTCAGGCAAAGAATTTAATTATCTTTGGTACAATATAAACCCAATGGAATTTAATGGAAATGTGGATATGTCAATTCATAGTAGTAATATTACATTATCAATTGGTCCCGATGAAAACGAAACGGTTTATTATAACAATCAAATTAAGAACAGCAACGGTAATCCATACTTTCCTTATTCTTTCAATCAAACTATTCTTCCTACAGACAAGTTTGCTACTGACAGTAATACTCAAAAATTCACAGCAGAAGGTTCAAATAAAATCACACAAAAAAACAGTTCAGCATCATTTAGTGTAAAACCTTATTGGAATGAAAAATCGTTTACTCTTAAAGTAGTAAATGATTTTATTGTAGAAATGTCAGATGGTACAACATATACCATAAAAGCCGATGATTACACAGATATTCCGGAGACAGGACTTAACTTATTTACAGACGAAGCAAAAAAATACTTTGAAAGTCATTCTACTTCACGAGTTGATTCTAACTCATCAAGTATTGAATGGGTGAAAAATAACACTATTAATACTTCAGTAGACAGCAGTAACCTCGACCAAAGCAGTTCAGTTATAAATTTTAAAGCAACAGCCGGCGGAACACTTAAAGACGGTACATATAAGGGCAAAGCTATTTACTGTGATTTTGGTAATGGTTCTTCGGGTAAAGATGCTATTGTAACATATGGAAACAATGCAACCTTAAAAGCAGATGTTGTTTCAATCGGAGCGGATTTACTTGAAATAAAAGACGGAAAAGGACTTAAAATTAATACTTATAGTGCACATAAGGAATCGACATGTGTTGTAGACGGTAATCCTATTGACGGTTCCATGCTTCAGATTACTCGTAAAACTACTCTCAAATTTAATGATGATAATGCTAATTCTATAACTTTAAGTCCGGGTTACTATTTCTTCCCGGGTATTACAGGTGATTTTGATATTTTAAGCAAAGCTTTTTGGGAAAATTGGAGTTCTTCAAAACCATATTACAAAGCAGAAAAATTAAACGACGGTACTGAAGCTTATAAAAAGGTAACTGTTACAACTAAAATTGATCCTGTTGACTTTGAAGGGAAGTATTTCTAATGAAGAAGAAGAACCTTAAATTTAAAAAATATTTAAAAAGTAAAAAAGGCTTTTCTCTTCTTGAGTTGGTATGTGCAATTATGATCATGGCAATAGCCGTTTCGGCTACTGCCACCGGTCTTAATATCAGTAATCAGTCCATTACCAAAAACAGTCTTATGGACAAAGCTTCTGCAAAAGCACAAATGTATTGTGATGTAATTATGACATATGTTGAAAAAACACCGTCAAATGATCCATATGACGGTTGGGATTCATTGACTGAAGCACAAAAGAATGCTAATAAACTTTTTGCAGATACACCTAATCAAACATATACTTTTACAAGCGATATTCAAAGCAATATTGATACAGATGTAAAAGCTCTTGACAATACTTTTTCAGCAAAACAATATGCTTCTGCAGATATTGACAACAGAGATTTTAACAAAAATGAAGTTGCTTATACAATTCAAAAAGAAGGTTCTTACATTAATTCTGATGGTATAAGTATGGTATCGTACAAAGTCACTGTTTATATTGATTACGGTACAAATGGTACAACTTCATGTACCGGTATTATCACTAAATCCAAATATGTTCAATAAGGAGGATGCAAATGATTAAAATATTAAATAAATTAAAAAAACATCTCTCCAAGCGCTCCGTAAAAAATAAAATCGGTGCAACGCTTATTGAACTTATAGCTGTTGTATGCATTCTTTCTATTGCCTCTACTGTAAGCATAAGCGGATTATTTGCTATGGCCAATGTTGCAAAAAGAGGTCAGGATCTTTCCCTTTGCGAACGCACAAGCGATATGATTTCTAAACAACTTTCAATTTACGGTAATACCTCAAACTATGTTCAATCATATGATTCAAAACCTACTCTCAAAGCATATGACGAAAGTGCAACACCAAGTGGTTTTATGGATGTAGATAATGGTATCGGTAATAAAAGTGATTACTTTTTATATGCAGATCCAAATACAAAATACAGATTAATTCTTGCTAAGTTTGATACTTCATCGGGTGATCCTACAGGACATAAGCTTACACCAATAGTCAGTATTGACAATGTAAAATCAATTAAATTCGACCTTAAACAACTTAATACTGATGAAAAAAAATATATTCTTCAATATACAGTAACAACAGTAGGAAGCAATGTATGGGATAAGGATACTGATAAACGAGTTGAGTACACTATTTCAAGCGGTGTGGTTTTGAATAATACAAATAATTCTGCTACTATACCTCCGCTGCAATATTCAACCATAACAACAAAAACTTCTTCAACTGAAGCAAATTCAACCTATATCAGAATACAAACCTCAAGCAGAAGTAATCTTGATATTTACTAAAAGTTAAAACCCTTAAACAAAAAGCTGTACCTGCTCGGTACAGCTTTTTTCTTGCCTATAACAAATGCCCTGCAAAGTTGCAGGGCAAAAATTATTTTATTAACTTAGTTTGTTGTAATAAAAGGACGGATAGCTGCCGCTACTGTAGAAATTGGGTGTGACTGTAAGAACACTCTGCCCGGGCCTGTAATAACTGTATTAAACAAACCCTCTCCTCCGAGTAACATATTCTTAACACCCTTAATACGCTGGATGTCCATTTGACAAGATGCATCCATTGCAGCAAGGTTGCCTGTATCAACAACAATCTGCTGACCGGGTGCAAGGTTATACTGCTTGCAGTAGCCGTCAATCTCAACAAAAGCAGTTCCGTAACCCGATAACTTTTGAAGTATGAAGCCTTCGCCTCCAAAAAAGCCTGCACCGGCTTTTTTATTAAAATGTACAGAGAGTTCAACAGTTGCAGAACTTGCAAGGAAACCCGATTTCTGAACGATTATAGGCATATTAGGCTGAATCTCAAAAGGAATGATTGAACCCGGGAAAGATGAAGCAAGAGTAATGAAGCCCGGACCGCCCATAGCTGTGTAGCGGTTCTGCATAATAGACTCTCCCGACACCATTTTGCTGAACATCTTGCCTACTCCGCCGCCTGAAGTTTCCATATTAAGGTTTGGCGACATCCATACCATTCCGCCGCCCTGTGTAATAATAGTTTCGCCGTTTTCAAGAGATACCTCCACTATTGGAAGTGAGCCTCCCTCAATTTTGTATTGCATAGATAAACCTCCATAAATGTTTATTATCAGCATTATATCATATATCAAATGCAATGTAAATAAAATTTTACATATATACATCAAAAGACTTCCATTTGCAGAAGTCTTTTTTACTTGTGTTTATTCACCTGTCAAATGTACAACTGTTGCCGTATGCCCTACCGCTTTTAAAAACTTATCAAAAACATCTGTTGTCTTTATTTTAAGGCTTGAGGTATTCACGCACGGGTGACAGCCTACATATTCACCTTTTAGAACATCTTCATCTACAAGCAAAGTGACTGCGTTTTCTTTGTCGTTCATAAGTCCCATAACGCTTACAGATCCCGGCAAAATATCAAGGTACTCTTCCATAGCCTCGGCAGACGCAAAAGAAAGTCTTGCCGAATTAATTTGACTTGAAAGTTCCTTCGTTTTAAAAGGCTTGTCCCCCGGCATCATAAGCAAATAAAACTTTGTTTTCTGTCTGTTGCATAAAAACAGGTTTTTGCAAATAAGCACATCAAGCACCTTGTCAATCTCATTGCAAGCCTCCATTGTGTCTGCGTGTGCGTGGTCTGTTCGCAAATACTCAATGCCCAAACTGTCGAGCAAATCATATACTCTTACCTCTCTGTCGAGCCTGCCCTCTGTACTCTGCGGTCTGCCCTTGTATAATTCCACAGCCGTCATCTCCTATCAATTTACTACTAATATAATAATAGATTACAGCGCCTTTGTCAAAGGAAAAGAGCGACTGCTAAAATGCAGTCGCTCTGTAATTTAATTATCTCTCATAATAAGCGACATCGCTGTCATTGCCGCTGCAAAACTCCGAGTTTTTGTTGAGTGTGCAGTCAGAATTTAGTATGCCGTATTTTTTGAGAATTTCAATGGTATTTGTATATGACTTCGGCACATAGTAATACTCCGAATCTGTTGCATACGAGCTTAAAATGTAATTTGCTCCCGTTGTATTAGATTTGCGATAGCATAAATCCAGCTTGCAAACATAGTCCTGAGAATACTTTTGACGGATATATTTTAAAGACTCAAAGCTGTAAACCGAATCCTCGTCATTAGAAGAATCATAATAAATATTATCATTGTAAAGAAGTGCAAACGGGTCATACAAAACACCATTAAGATACTTATCATCAGCCTTAAGGTCTTTTTTGAACGCTGCGTTAATCTCATTCATCATACTGTTTCTTACTGCATCAGCCTTGGGGTCTTTTTTCTCTTCATCAAGTTCATAACCGCTGTAATTATCAATAGTTGCCGAATTTGTGCTGTCATCCGAGAAATTAAACATTCCATGAACAGTAACGCTTTTTACATTATAATCAGCGTTAAGGTCTGCATTTGCCACACCCGAATACTTCATTATATATTGCTTTGATGAGAAAATTGACATTGCCTTAGTGTAAATTCCCGAAAAATCAGTTTCGCTGTAACTGTAACCATAGCTTTCATCATAAATATCATCTGTATAGTCATACGGCTCATAATCAAAGTCATTAGCCAAAGCAAGTAAACTCTGAGAATAATATCTTGTTACGGTTCTTCCGTTGTTGAGCTTATATGCAACAGTAATCGCCTCATCATATCTATAATCACCGATTGCATTATAAAGCATACTTCCCCATACGCAGCAAAACTTTGATTTTGCCGAAAGGTCAGGCTTTCTGATACTGAGAATAGAATTGTGTGCATTTATAATGGTTTCGATATCCTTTTTATCTGTAAAGTCCTCGGCGCTTTTCTTGCTTAAATCTGCAACATCATCGGCAACAGTGCCGTATGTTGAGCTAAGCATACCTGCGCTCTTTACATCTTCTGCCTTTGGCACAAAGCTGTTGTAGCCGAATATATCAAAGTTAATGAGCGCCACGCCTGCAATTACAACAACTGCAAGACCGCCGTAAATGGGAAGTGTGCGTACAATCTGCTTTACTCCCTTGTAGAAAATCATATGAACAATAAGGAATGTAGGCGCACTTGCAAGGATAAATCCGAATACAAAGCCTGCCAAGCCGTTGCCAAATACATTGAGCGAGCCGAATAATGTGCCGAGGAACATACCGGCAAGGAATGATACTATTACCTTGATAATATGGCAAGGTATATAATAAGCGAATGAGGTCTGCGCTCTTTCGGATCTTCTCTTCATAATAAGCAATGTGCCAAAAGCAACGCAAGCTATGCTGAAGATTATCCAATAAATTAAATTGTTGCCAAAGTAAGCAGAAATCGGATTGAGTGCATTTGTAATAAAGCTGTCTGAGAAGTTGCCTGTATATGAGCCTGCAAAGAAAGCGTCAATATAACTTCTTACAAATATCATAGACAGCGGATAGCAAATGCAAACGGCAATAAACATAATAATTGTGTTGAATGTAGTGCCGCAGCAAGCCGAAAGAAATCCGTAAGCGCTAATGCAGGCAAGCGTACCGATTACAAAGTTCAGGTACATATGAGTAACCTCAGGCCTCATTAATGTGCCCGTACAAATAGAAATAATAGCAATTATGCCCATAAACACGAGCATAGGCACAATAGAGAACAAATAAGCCGCACAATATTTAGCAAGGAAAAGTCTTGCTCTGCTGATTGGAAGTGAACCGTAAAAATCCACCTTGCGCTTGTTGTGCATATATGAAAAAATCTGCACCGTATAAATAATGGAAAAGATTAATGTAAGCAAGCCGATTATCGCAGATGTAATGGCCTGAAAAACCTGGATTTTTGTGCTTATAGGTATTTTTTCGGAGCTTGCGGTTGAAAACAGCGTTGTAAATGTTGTTTGATCTGCCGTAAGCACAAAAACAAGCGTAAAGATTATTACAGTTGCCACCGAGGCAAGTATTCCGTACACCATCAACGAGCCTTTACAGCCTTTTAAATCCCATAATATAACCGAAATGATCTGCTTGAGTTTATCTTTAAAGGATACTGTGGATGTCATATCCTGCCGCCCCCATTTCACTAATAAATATTTCCTCCAAAGTAAGAGGTATTGCGGAAACAAACGCAGGATTGAGTGCCTTTAATTTCGGCATAAACTCCTCCTCTGTTCCCTTTATTGTAAGATTAAATATATTGCCGTTGCGGGTTATATTAATTGCATTAATACCCTCAAAAATATTCGGTTTATACGGCAATTCCGAAAAGGCAACCTGCACCTTGCGCAAACCATGACGCAAATCGTCAATGCCACGCTCAAGCAGCATATGTCCCCTATGCATAAGGCAAAGTCTGTCGCACAAATCCTCAAGCTCTCTGAGGTTGTGAGAGGCAATTACAACGGTAGTGTTGTTGTCAGACACCTTTTCTGCAATAAGACCTTTGAGCATATGCCTTACAACAGGGTCAAGACCATCAAAAATCTCGTCAAGGAACAAATACTTAGGGCAGGTTGAAAGTGCAAGAATAAGCGCCGCCTGTCTTTGCATACCCTTTGACATATTAATAATAGGAGCTTTTATGTTAATTGGAAATACAGAGCAAAGTTTTTGATACTCCTCCTCGCTCCAGTTGGGATACAATCTTCTGTAAAGGAAAGCCGTACTTTCAACAGTGCTAGAATTATAAAAATACGGAAAATCAGGAATAAAAAAGCACTGTCCCTTTGTTGCGGGATTATCAAAATGCTGTATTCCATCTATTTTTACCATACCGCCGTCAGGTGCATATACCCCTGCGAGCATACGCAAAAGTGTTGATTTACCGCTGCCGTTACTGCCCACAAGTCCGAGAACCGCACCGTCGGGTATATTTACAGTCATATTATCAACAGCATTAATCTTACCAAATCTCTTGGTAAGTCCGCATATTTCAATCATTAATGCCACCTCCGTCATAAACATTATTAATAATTTCTATAAGCTCAGATTTTTTTATGCTAAGTAAATTTGCTCTGTTCACGCTCTGCCGAAAATCATCAAGAGCAATTTCCTTTTCTGCGCAATCCCCTGTGAGCTTATCAGATACATAACTTCCTCTGCCGACATTAGATATAATGTATCCCTCGCTTTCAAGCTGCCTGTACGCTTTGGCAACAGTATTAGGATTTATACCAAGCTGTGCCGCAAGACTTCTTACAGGTAAAATCTTATCGCCCGGCTTTAATACACCTGCTGATGCAAGACGAATTATGTTAGTATAAATCTGTTCATAAATCGGTACTCGTGATGTTAAATCTATCTGAAGCATTTTAATACCTCCGTTCCTGTAAATTGTATTAATTGAATTTATTGTATTAACCTAATTAGTACACTAATAATATAAATTATATTTTTCTTTTTGTCAATACTTTTTATATATTTGCAAAGAATTATTAAATTGTCAATTTTTGTCTTGGACTTATTTTTTATTATCCTGTAATTTCATATATCAAGCATAACGCAAAATAAAACAAAAAAAGAAAAAAGCAAGACAAAGTCTTGCTTTTTTCTATGCTCACAAAAAATAAAAGAAGGAAATAACTATAAACTTTTTTCAATACAATAAATCGAAAATTTGTTATAATTTATTTTATGGCTTTATTATAGCACAAAATTCGTCAAAATCAAGCATATTTTTTTAAATCAGTCAAAATCAGTTGATTAGATATATTGTATAAATGCACAATGTATATTTTGTGCAATTTGTACATTAAAAGAAACCTAATTCTTTTAAAAAGTATATCCAGCAAAACAGTGTAAAGCACGATAGCATTGTGGTAAAGACTACCGTACCTGCCGAAAGCTCGTAGTCGCTGTCCATTTGCCTTGCCATAGTGTAAGAAGATACCGCACAAGGAGAGGCAAAAATACCGATGAGAGATACAAGGTCAATTCCTCTGAATCCAAGCAAAATAGCACCCGAAAGGCTCAGCAACGGCACAATAATAAGTCGGGCAATAATAACCGCAATAAGATTTTTTCTGTATTGCTTTATACTTGAAAACCTGAAAGATGCACCAAGCACAATCAAGGCAAGCGGAGTTGCGGCAGATGCCATATCCGAAATTACACTTTCGGCAATATCGGGCAATTTTAAACCAAACACTGCGGCTAAAATACCTGCCAAAGAGCCTATAATAAGCGGATTTGTAGCAATTCCCTTTAATATTTTGGCAATCTTAATAGTTTTTCCTCTAAACACCTCAAGCGTAATTACAGCAAGAATATTATACATTGGTACAATTACTGTAACGAGCATAGATGTCATACCAAGTCTGCCGCTGCCAAAAATATTTCCGACTATCGGCAACCCCATAAGAACAAAATTACTTCTGTAAATAGCCTGTATCAGCGCTCCCCTGCTCTTATTTGATTTTTCAAAAATTAAAGCAAAACCAACCGACAAACCGTAAATAACCGCTACGGCAACAACCGCATACAAAAGAAGTGATGCATTAAAATCTGCCGACAAATCAAATGCATATATATTGTTAAACATCAAGAACGGAAAGAAAACATTAAAAACGATTTTGTTAAGCACAGGCAGATGAGCCTCTTCAATCACTTTCATTTTTCGCACAGTAAAACCGATAGCAAGCATTATAAACATAGGCAGTACCGCATACAGAGCCACAAAAAAATTAGGCATTCTACCATCTCCTCAAAGAAAGCATAGCATATATTTTTTATAAATACAATATAATGTTAATTACCTTTACAAATTTGTTAGGCGTTATAAACATCTTTCCCATCCCATTCACTTAAATATCATTGAAAAAAGCGGTGTAATGTGTTAGAATAGTTTATAATATAAGTGAAAGGTTCTGAAAACTTGAAAAAATGTGATTATTGTGCAAAAGAAATATCCTATTTTGACCAATATTGCAGTGAAGAATGTCACAGCAATGCAAATAAATATTACGAAACTACCGAAAAGTACGGTAAATTGTTCAGCATTATAAATATGATATGCTTTTTTGGCATTACTATCGGAATTTTTCTTTTTGCGTTTTTGCGAACTGCGGGAATGATAATTACAGTCGCAAGCTGCGATATTCTCGGCATAATGCTTATTTTACTTCCGTTTCCCACCGAAAATATGATTTCAAAGTACAAGCTGAAAAAAGCAACGAAAATTACCCGTATTATCGGACTTGCCGTAATCGGGCTAGGCATACTGTTCTTGATTTTTATGCTGCTGTTCCCTGTTATTTTCTCCGAATAAATCTGAATATTTATTTTAAAAGCGTCAATAATATTTTTACAATTATAATTAAGGAGGATTATTATGATTGATAAAATTGCCCTGACGCTTTTAATTATTGGCGGTATTAATTGGGGATGTGTAGGTATTTTTCAGTTTGACCTTGTAGCATGGATATGCGGTGGTCAAACGGGTATTATCAGCCGTATTGTTTACATTCTCGTTGCGCTTGCCGCAATTTGGTGTATATCGCTTTTATTCAGAGATACCGACACCGATACTGCGGTTACAAATGATTCCGTGTAACGCAAAAGGTGGCTGTCCGCTATGAACAGCCACCTTATTATATGTGTATTTAAAAATTAAAGAGCCTCTACAATTTCCTTTGTATCTCTTGCTATAACAAGCTCTTCGTTGGTAGCAATAAGCTCAACTCTGATTTTTGAATTTGGAGTTGAAAGTGTGCCTGTAACGCCGCACTTTGCTTTCTTGTTAAATTCCTTGTCCATCTCTACACCAAGGCAAGAAATGTAATCGCAAACAGTTTCACGAAGCTGTGGCTGATTTTCGCCAATACCTGCGGTGAATACGATTGCGTCACAACCGCCGAGTGCAACATAATAAGAACCGATTGTCTTTGCAATCTGATAATAAAGCATTTCGTGAGCAAGGTGTGCTCTGTGGTTGCCATGCTCCTCAGCTGCGCAAACATCACGATCATCTGAGGATATGCCGGATACACCCAAAAGACCCGATTCCTTGTTAAGAATCTTAAGCATTTCTTCGGCAGAAATGTTTTCTTTCTCTGCAATGAAAGTAATTACAGACGGATCAAGAGAACCTGAACGAGTACCCATCATAAAGCCGCCGAGCGGAGTAAGACCCATTGAAGTATCAATTACCTTGCCGCCCTTGATAGCTGTGATTGATGAACCGTTACCGATGTGACAAGTAATGATTTTTGTATCTTCAATATTCTTGCCCATAAGTTCAGCCATTTTCTGTGATACATAACGGTGAGAAGTACCGTGGAAGCCGTAACGGCGGATACCGTACTTTTCATAGTATTTATATGGAATAGCAAACATATAAGCCTTTTCCGGCATTGTCTGATGGAAAGCGGTATCAAATACTACAACCTGAGGAACATCTTTGCCGAATACCTTTGTACAAGCATTGATACCCTGAATGTGAGCGGGGTTGTGGAGAGGAGCAAGAGGAGCAAGCTCTTCAATCTTCTTGATAACATCGTCTGTTACGAGAACCGACTTATTAAAATAGCTACCGCCTTGCACTACTCTGTGACCGATTGCGCTAACCTCTGACAAATCCTTGATTGCACCATACTGCGGATCAAGAAGTGCGTCCTTAACAGCCTCAAAAGCCTGTGTATGATTAACCATCTCTGTTTTGCGTTCAATTTTTGTGCCGTCAGGAGCTTTAAAACCGATAAATGCACCCTCCTGACCGATTCTTTCACAGTTTCCTTTTGCAAGTACCTTTTCGCTGTCCATATCAATAAGCTGATATTTAAGTGATGAGCTGCCTGCGTTAATAACGAGAACCTTCATTATTATTCATCCTTTCAACTATATTAGTTGTCCTAAAGCGATTTTTGATATATAATATATCTGAGGACAATTAAAAGTCACTCTGTGAGTGTTACATTATAATGATAAAACTTTTTATAATAGTTTTCAAGTGATTTTTTTAATATCTGACAATAATTTTTTGCTTTTTCGAGGTAATGCTATGGCAATCGGCATAATTTGCGAATTTAACCCTTTTCATAACGGACATAAATATTTAATACAAAAGGCAAAAAGCCTTGTAAACGAGCCTGTTGCGGTTGTAATGAGCACAAGCTTTACACAGCGTGGCGAAATCGCAATTACAGACAAATTCACAAGGGCAAAGTCTGCCCTGCTCGGCGGCGCTGACCTTGTAATAGAACTCCCCATTGCCTATGCGGTTTCAAACGCAGAGGTTTTTGCAAAAAGCGGAGTTAAAATTCTATCTTCCTTTTCCGATATGAATTACCTCGCATTCGGTTGTGAAAACAATAACATAAATTTACTAAAGCAAGCGGCTCAGGCACATAGAAATACCGCCGTACAGGCGCTTGTTGCCAAAGAAATGCAAAACGGCTCATATTACCCCAAGGCTATTGAAAACGCAGTGCGTGAGATTTACAGCAATGAAACAGCCGATATTCTCTCAACCCCCAACAATGTGCTTGCGGTTGAGTATCTCAAGGCGTTGCCCAATAATATATCACCTCTGCCGATTCAGCGTGAGGGTGCAGCGCATGACAGCAAAAATGCAGCCAATAATTTTGCCTCTGCCTCATATATAAGAGAAAAATTGAAAAGCGGAGAAAATATAGGCGAATTTGTCCCCTATTCGCCGTCTGAGCTTGCTTTTCCCGAAAATCTTGAAACTGCCTTGCTCTATAAACTCCGCTCAATGACGGCAAAAGAAATTGCAAATCTGCCCGATGTAACCGAGGGACTTGAAAACCGAATTTACTCGGCGATACACGAATATAACTGCGTTGATGAAATATTATTTGCCGTAAAATCAAAGCGTTACACACTTGCAAGGCTGAGAAGAATTTTGGTCTGCGCCCTTTTGAATATAACAAAAGAAATTCAGAATATAGAGCCAAGTTACGCAAGAGTGCTTGGATTTACAAATGAGGGTGCCAAAATCCTCAAGAACTGCAATTTACCTGTAATAACCTCGGTAAAAAAAGGTTTGTCGCTCGGCGGCAACATTGAAAAACTGCTTAAAACCGAAATTTTTGCAACGGACATTTTTTCGCTTGCCACAAATCCGCCCCAAAAATGCGGTGCTGACTTTACAACACCGATAATAAAAATTTAAACTTTCTGCCACAAAATAAAATTCAGTTAATGTATAGCAAATATTTTATTTTGTGGTAATATATAGACAAATAGTTAGTTGTAACTAACTATTTGTGAAAAGAGGTAATTCTATGACAAAGAAAAAATGGCTCTATACTAATATTGGAGTAAGTAAAGAGCCTACAAAATAAAATTAAGAAATTTTCAAAAAAGCAGAGCATATTTTTCTAAAATCCGTTAAAATGGAATTGTCGAGAAACCTGAGCGGAGGGATAAATATGCTCTACAAATATTTTACAGAAAAACTCACAGGATTGCAAAGATGTTGATAGACAAATTTGTTTGTGTGTGCTATCATAATTGTTAAACGAGCTATTGATAAATTAGATTTTTAAGGAGAAAGCGTAATATGATATTTTTTGAAAAGCCGATATATAAATATCAGAATATGCCTTTTATATTAGATGAATTTACTGACTGTACGCCCGATGATTAGAAATGCCTGATTGATATTGAAGCCTATGGAAATATAGATGGGCAAATGAAGTATTGTTATTCAAGTTTTTCACTAAAAAAGCCGGAAATGTATGAAAACGGGGACTTTGAAAGTATGCTGAATTTACTGCGTGCATCTGAAAACAAAACCGTATTAGTTAAACTGAAATACAAAAAGGGCATTCTTAAGGATTTTCGCTTAATGTCGGAAAGTCTGGCTAAAGCATATAATGATGAAAGATTTTTGCAGCTTGAATTAACAGGATGGGGATTAAATGAAAAAAGCTGTAAAACAATCTGAACATCATAATTTTCCGAACAAGACGAACGAAACAAAAATAGATTTTACTAAATGTTGGAGTAACATTAATAAATAATGATTTAGCGCATAAAGTTTAGTTCAATAAATTTAAAATTTATGTCGACCCTTTTTAAAGGGTTGCGTATGTGGCTGATTTGCCCTTGAAAAGCAGCAAATTAGTAGTTGCAGTAGTGTGGTTTTTCCTTTTGTTGCTATCGTAAATTTAGCGACTTTCGCATTTGCGTTCAAAACGCCAAACGGCAAGCCGTTTGGCTATTAAAATTTGCGATAATTTAAAGCATTTGTGGGCGTTGCCCACACCCACAACCTTTGAAAAGGTTGACCAAACTTTTAATATAGTGGCGGAGAGTTTTTCTTTTGCTTTACTCTGTCACCCGACCGATAATCTATTAAAACACAATTTACCTCAGCCTTTGGAATATACCATATTCCAAACGTCTCCATAAACCACTTTAAGCCAAAAGTAAAAGCACTTGTATAAAACAAGTGCTTTCGTTTTGGAGCGGATGACGGGGCTCGAACCCGCTACCTCCACCTTGGCAAGGTGGCGCTCTACCAGATGAGCTACATCCGCATTTTTGGTGCCTCCGGACGGAATCGAACCATCGACACGGGGATTTTCAGTCCCCTGCTCTACCGACTGAGCTACAGAGGCAAAAATTGGCGACCCGGAACGGGTTCGAACCGTCGACCTCTAGCGTGACAGGCTAGCGTTCTAACCAACTGAACTACCGGGCCAAATGTGGTGGGAACAATAGGGCTCGAACCTATGACCCTCTGCTTGTAAGGCAGATGCTCTCCCAGCTGAGCTATGCTCCCATTTGGTAATTGTTGCCTTTGTTTCGGTCTGTAAAGACTCAAAAATACTTATTAAGTTGTTCTCGCTCTGAGAATAAAAAAACACTTGATTACAAGTGTTTTATTGGAGCGGATGACGGGGCTCGAACCCGCTACCTCCACCTTGGCAAGGTGGCGCTCTACCAGATCAGCTACATCCGCATTTTTTGGTGCCCCCGGACGGAATCGAACCATCGACACGGGGATTTTCAGGCCCCTGCTCTACCGACTGAGCTACAGAGGCAAAATTTGGCGACCCGGAACGGGTTCGAACCGTCGACCTCTAGCGTGACAGGCTAGCGTTCTAACCAACTGAACTACCGGGCCAAATGGTGGGAACAATAGGGCTCGAACCTATGACCCTCTGCTTGTAAGGCAGATGCTCTCCCAGCTGAGCTATGCTCCCATTGCCTTTGTCGCTTTGCTTTCGTTTGCCGTGTATCTCAGCGACAGGTATTATAATACACCATAACCGCCTAAATGTCAACACTTTTTTGAAATTTTTTCAAAAAACTTTACAAAACCAAAGCAACACGATATTTTATGACAAATCCGTATTAAGATTTTTTCTTTTCAGTATTATTATCTTTTGAGTTTTTCTCTTTGATAATCTTTTCGAGATCTTCTTTATTAAAAATATACTTTTTATTGCAAAAATGGCAGTTAGCTACTACCCTGCCGTTTTCGTCCGGCATATCACGGATTTCTTCATCGCTCATTGTGCAAAAAAGTCTTTCGAGCTTTTCTCTTGAACAGGTACATACATATTTTACAGGATACTCGTCAAGCACTTCAACCTCAAATCCTGCAAGCGCAGTTTTACAAATATCGAGAATACTCATACCCTTTGCAAGCATAGTTGTAACAGGCTCTAAAGTTTCAAGATTTTTTTCGAGCTTTTCAATAGTATCTTCAAATGCACCCGGTAAAAGCTGAATAAGCAAACCGCCTGCAAGCATTACCTCGCCGTCCTCTTTATTAATAAGTACGCCAAGTGCACAAACTGTGGGAATCTGCTCACTTGTTGCAAAATAATTGGTAATATCCTCGGCAATCTCACCGCTTACAAGTTCTACCTGTCCGATATACGGGTCGCCTGAACCGTAATCACGCATTACATTAAGCACACCGTTTTTACCTACTGCTTTTGAAACATTGATTTTGCCGTTGTTATAATATTCGGTAGGGCAATTTGCGTTTCCTACATATCCACGAACATTACCATTACTGTCCGCAACTGCTATTACGGGGCCGAGTCCTCCGTCGCCCGATACTCTGAGGTTAATAGATGCGTCCTTTTGCTTGAGCATTGCACCCATCATAGAGGTTGCGCACAAAAGTCTGCCAAGTGCCGCAGTAGCACTTCTTGAAAGTCCATGAATTTTCTGCGCCTTAAATACAATATCTGACGCATCAATAGCCGATGCCATTACTGCGCCGTCCGATGTAATACATCTTATAATTTTATCCATATTATTCTCCCGTTAACATTCCTTATTGATTGGATTTTTCATTCTTGCCACAAATACAAGCCTTTGTTCGTCGGCTTTCGGTTCGTCAAAACTCATATCTCCATATACAGCCTCAAGTTCAAAACCCGCATTTACAAGCATTTCCGTCAGTTTTTCTCTTGAATATCCACGCTCTGAAAAGCTCTCGCTCGTGCGGTAATAAACTCCGTTTTCTTCCTCAAAAAAGTCAAGGTCAATATCTGTAACGCAATTTTCCTGCAAGGTATTCTGCCACACACAAAACACCTTATCGGTTTCATATACAAATGTATTATTCGCAAGCACCTGTTCATGCTTATAAACGGTATTGACATCAAACATAAATACACCGTCTTGGTTCATAAAGAAAGCGACACGCTCAAATGCCTTTGCAACATCCTTTTCATTAGTAATATGATTTATGCTGTCAAGTGTGCATATACAAGTGTCAATTGTGCCGTAAAGATTAAGGCTCTGCATTTTTTGCCTTAAATACAGAATATTAAGACCTTTTTCGCTCGATTTCTGCATAGCCTCGCTGAGCATTTCGGCACTTGCGTCAATTCCGTAAACGTCTATGCCCTTAAGTGCCAACTCCGTAGTAAGACTGCCCGTACCGCAGGCAAGGTCAAGTGTAATGCCAAAGTTATGGTTATGCCTTTTCATAAGCTCGCAAATGTAGCTGCTCCTCTCGGCATAGCCGACATTCTGCATCAGCGCATCGTAATAATCGGCAAAAACATTGTAACTCATTTATTTTCCTCTTCGGCTATTTTATCAAGCACAAGTGTGTAACCGTAGGTGTCATTATCAAACAAAGCACGCTTTACACGACTGATTGTAGCGGTAGATGCACCCGTTTCCTTTACGATTTCGGAATAAACCTTTTTTTCTGTAAGCATTTTAGCCACAACAAGTCTTTGCGACATTGCCTTAAGCTCTGGACTTGTGCATAAATCTTCGAAAAAGCGATAACACTCCTCTTCATTTTCAAGAGAAAGAATTGCTTTAAAAAGAAAATCAGTATCACTGTTTTTTAATTTTGAGTTCATAGTTTCGGTTCTCCTTTGCAAAGCATTGCAAATATTTTTATACACTAAAATTTTAACATACAAAAGTATAAAAGTAAATATCAACAGAAAAATTTTTATAAAAACAAAAAGCTGCCTCAAAAGAGACAGCTTAAAGTTTATACCTGATAAATTATAGGTTAAGATTAGCCTAATTCAGCAAAGTACTTAATTGTTCTAACCATCTGGCTTGTGTATGAGTTCTCGTTGTCATACCAAGAAACAACCTGTACCTCATAGAGATCGTCAGCAATCTTTGATACCATTGTCTGTGTAGCATCGAAGAGTGAACCGAATCTCATACCGATTACGTCTGAAGAAACGATTGGATCTTCGTTGTAACCGAATGACTCAGAAGCAGCAGCCTTCATAGCAGCGTTAATGCCCTCAACTGTTACATCCTTACCCTTAACAACAGCTGTAAGAATTGTTGTTGAACCTGTTGGAACAGGAACACGCTGTGCAGAACCGATGAGCTTACCGTTGAGCTCAGGAATAACAAGGCCGATAGCCTTAGCAGCGCCTGTTGAGTTAGGAACGATGTTAGCAGCACCTGCTCTTGCTCTTCTGAGGTCACCCTTTCTGTGAGGACCGTCGAGGATCATCTGATCGCCTGTGTAAGCGTGGATTGTTGACATGATACCGCTCTGGATCTCAGCATACTTGTTAAGTGTGTTAGCCATAGGAGCGAGGCAGTTTGTTGTACATGAAGCAGCAGAAATGATTGTATCATCAGCTGTAAGTGTACCCTCGTTTACGCTGTAAACGATTGTCTTAAGATCGTTGCCTGCAGGAGCAGAAATAACAACCTTCTTAGCGCCGGCAT
This sequence comes from Eubacterium sp. OM08-24, assembly GCF_003438075.1. Taxonomy (GTDB): domain Bacteria; phylum Bacillota; class Clostridia; order Oscillospirales; family Acutalibacteraceae; genus Ruminococcoides. The sequence goes on from NZ_QSTA01000003.1 coordinate 162,263, forward strand.
CAATGTGAGCCTGGCTCTTTGCCTTTGATGTGTAGAAACCTGTGCACTCAAGAACTACGTCTACGCCGATCTCGCCCCATGGGAGCTCAGCAGCGTTAGCCTTAGCATAGATTGTAAGAGTCTTGCCGTCAACTGTGATTGTGTTGTTCTCGTCATCAGCCTCTACTGTGTGAAGGTTCTCACCGATTTTACCGCAGTAACCGCCCTGTGCTGTATCGTACTTGAGAAGATCTGCGAGCATTGATGGTTTTGTAAGGTCGTTGATAGCAACTACCTCATAGCCCTCTGCACCAAACATCTGTCTGAATGCAAGACGACCGATACGGCCGAAACCGTTAATTGCAACTTTTACTGACATTTTAAATTCCTCCTAATTTATAAGGTAGTTTAATTATATTACATTTTTTGCCGTTATTCAAGTGTTTGATAAAATTTTAACAAATTTCTTATGAATTTTACATAAAAACGAAAATTTTACAAAATTTCTGCATCTTTTACTGCAATTTGACGAACGCTATTGTCAAATTGTCCTGTGAATATTTCACTTTTTAATTATTTATTTGCAAAATTGCCATTAATATTCTTGACATTTTTATTAAATTAGGATAAAATACTTATAATATCGCTTATGCGGTTAAATAGGATTAATGCAAATTTACCTATTTTTTATTAATCAGACTCGTTCAGAGCCGTTATTTATAGATATTTTTTATTTAGTTTTTATAACTTATTAATCGTTATAATATACCTTTGTTGCAAACCACAGCATATAAAAAATATTAAAATTAAATTATTTTTATAAAAATGAAAATTGAATATCTTTACTAACGGCACCGACAAGGCTGTTTGATTGAACTTAAACTTATTATCTAATTAAAAATCAAACAAGGAGGTGTCAGAATGTCGTTATTAGCAATAATATTAATTATTGTTGCGTTGCTTCTCGGTGCGGGCATAGGCATTTTTGCAGGTATAAGCTATCGTAAAAATGTTGCCGAAAAGGAAATCGGAAGTGCAGAAGAAGAGGCAAGAAAAATCGTGTCGGAAGCTATGAAAACAGCCGAAGCCAAAAAGAAAGAGGTTGTTTTAGAAGGCAAGGACGAAGTTCATCGTTTCAGAACCGAGAGCGAAAAAGAAATTGCCGACCGCCGCAAAGAAGTTCAACGCCAGGAAAGACGCATTCAGCAAAAGGAAGAAACCCTCGACAAAAAGCTTGACAACATGGAGCTTAAGGACGAAAAGCTTTCTCGTAAGTTAAAAGACGCTGATGCAAAGCTTGAGGAAATCGAAACACTCAAGAAAAGTCAGTTTGAAATGCTTGAGAAAATTTCCGGCTATACAGCCGAGCAGGCAAAGAGTTACCTGCTTTCACAGCTTGAGGACGAGCTTGCTCATGAGAAATCCGTTAAGATTATGGAATATACGGAGCAGCTTAAGGATGAGGCGGACGAAAAAGCAAGAAACATTATTTCTCTTGCAATTCAGCGACTTGCCGCAGAGCAGGTTGCTGAGGCTACAATTTCCGTAGTTCCTCTTCCGAATGACGAAATGAAGGGCAGAATTATCGGTCGTGAGGGCAGAAACATCAGAGCCATTGAAACGCTCACAGGTGTTGATCTTATCATTGACGATACACCTGAGGCAATCACTCTTTCAAGCTTTGAGCCTGTAAGAAGAGAAGTTGCAAGAATTGCTCTTGAAAAACTTATTTCAGACGGCAGAATTCATCCGGCAAGAATCGAAGAAATGGTTGAAAAAGCAAGACGAGAAGTTGACGCTACAATCAAGCACGACGGCGAAAGAGCAGTGCTTGAGGCAGGTGTACACAACATTCATCCGGAGCTTGTCAGGTTACTCGGCAGACTTCGTTATCGTACCAGCTACGGTCAGAATGTACTTAACCATTCACTTGAAGTTTCATACCTTGCAGGTATGATGGCAAGCGAGCTTGGTATGGATCCAACCATTGCAAAGCGTGCAGGACTTTTACACGATATCGGTAAATCCATTGACCACGAGGTTGAGGGTACTCATGTTCAAATCGGTGTAGATTTGGCGAGAAAATACAAAGAGCATGATGCTGTTATTCATGCAATTCAGGCACACCACGGTGATGTAGAGGCTAAGACAGTTGTAGCTTGTCTTGTACAGGCTGCCGACGCACTCTCTGCCGCAAGACCGGGTGCAAGAAGAGAAAATGTAGAAAACTACATCAAGCGTCTTGAAAAGCTTGAAGAAGTTGCATCTTCATTTGAGGGTGTTGAAAGCTCGTATGCTATTCAGGCAGGTCGTGAGGTTCGTATTATGGTTAAACCTGAAGTCATAAATGATGAGCGTATGCTTCCGCTTGCAAGAGAAATCTGCAAGAAGATTGAAGAAGAGCTTGAATATCCGGGACAGATTAAGGTTAATATCATAAGAGAAAGCCGAGCTGTCAACTACGCAAAATAATCAAATTCAGAGATACCTTTCGGGGTATCTCTTTTTTTGCTGATTTTTGGTCGGGAAACGGAGAAAAGCAAAAATCAAAGTTTTCGTCCCGAAGTTAAAACTTGTTATTATTCAACCTTTGTTACCCTACCGTTCAAAGGCCTGACCTGAATTTTTTATTTTTATTTTTCTAAGTTGAATTTCTCACTGTATTAATCTTCCCTATTATGGCAATACTTATTGTAAGAAATTGCTTGGGGGTAATTTTTTGCAGTATGGTAAAGTTGAAATTTGCGGAGTAAACACATCTAAGCTTAAAGTCCTAAGTGAAAAAGAAAAGAAAGCACTGCTCAACACAATAAAGAACGGCAGTGAAGAAGAGCGCAAAAAAGCAAGAGACGCAATGATAAACGGCAACCTGCGACTCGTGCTGTCGGTAATTCAGCGCTTTACAAACCGTGGTGAAAATCCCGATGATTTATTTCAAGTCGGTGTAATCGGACTTATCAAAGCAATTGATAATTTCGACCCGTCACTCGATGTGCGTTTCAGCACCTACGGAGTACCTATGATTATCGGCGAGGTACGAAGATACCTGCGAGATAATAACGCTATCAGAGTATCACGCTCAATGCGCGACACCGCCTATAAGGCTATGCAAATCAAAGAGCAACTAACCAATAAAGAAAACCGAGAGCCGACAGTTGAAGAAATTGCCAAAATAATGGGAGTGCCAAAACACGATGTTGTGCTTGCACTCGAGGCAATAATTGAACCTGTTTCATTGTACGAGCCTGTTTTTTCGGACGGCAGTGACACCATTTATGTTATGGACCAAATTGGTGACAAAAGCGATGACACAACATGGCTTGAAGAAATTGCGGTAAAAGAAGCAATCGCAAACCTTTCCGACCGTGAAAAAAGGATATTGACAATGCGGTTTTTCCGAGGCAAAACTCAAATGGAGGTTGCAAGTGAAATCGGAATATCGCAGGCGCAAGTCAGCCGAATTGAAAAAGGAGCACTTGACAGAATAAAGAAAAATATTTTTTAAGCCGTTCAACAAAGATACTCCGCCATCGTTGTAAAGTGGCGGAGTATTACTTAATTATTCTCTTTTTAACACGCAAATCACAAAAAAGTGACCTGAATTTTAATTATTCCAAGCTAAACCATAGCGTTTACATTTTCTTTATTACTAACTTTTTTTACAAAGTTAATAAACAAAACACCGAGTAATGTCAATGAAACCGCACTGATAACATAGAACGAATAAGATATAAAATTATACATAAAATTATTTACTGACATCATATTATCAAAAATTTCATAATTCTTCAAAGCAAGGCCTATCATATAATTCTCCGAAGCAAGGCCTTTCATAATAATATAATACACAAAGAAGATAATATTTGTAATCAGAAATATTACAGCAAAAAATATTGCATTTTTTCTCGCCTTGACATTGGTTTTAATCTCCTTTAATGATATGTTTGCACAATTTTTTAGTATTACCACAAACATAACAACCGCAAACGATGAATTTATTAAATACGAAAAATCAATGTAGGTTTCACTTAAACATGTCACTGATGCGTTAATCAAATAATATAAAATATCAAAACCTGTTCTTACGGCAAACAAAATACCGATATTTTTAAACACCTTTTTCGCCATAAATTGTGTATCGGTAACCAATATCACCACATAATTATATGCCAGCAGATACACAAACACAAAAGCCGCATTAAATATTAGCATTGGTATTGCAAATTTGAATCCTCCCATAGCAAGTATTCCTATGCACTTCATCCGCAAAAAGCTATGTTCCTCATTATAAAAAATCAGCGATATTAATTCGAGTGCAACCACAATTATAAAAGGTAAGCATTTTTTCAATTTACTGTTCATATTATTCTCCCTCATTCTTATATTTTTTCGTTCAAGCCTAAAGCAAGAAAAATTTTTAATCTCTGCTTTTCTGAATCACGAACGCTCGTCATAACCGGAAACTCGCCAAACATTATCTTTCAATACCCATTGTACCGTACAATTAGAACGATTAGCAATGTAGCGACTGTTATCGGTATTTACCACCCCTGACATAATAATCAGAGGTGGTTTTGTCAAAATAATAATTTTCTCCCAAAATACCGTTTACATCACATTCAACCCATGCAACTCTGTTGCTGTTATAATAATTAGCCAAATAACTGCCATCTCTGTGCCATGTATGTTTCATATCCCATTTTTCTGTCCAATACACAGGAAATCTCCAACTCGGTTTCATAAAATCTATATAAATTTTATCCGTACCGCAGTTTTCCATTTCATTTTTGTAATTATACGTATTTAAAAATTCATAAATTAATGCTTTGGTTTTCTCCTCATTATCGGGACAATTTTGTATTATAAATGCCCTAATCGATTCAGAATTATATTGAAGATCTTTTTCGGTACCGTACGGTGTTAATTTCCTGTCATAAGAATAATCCTCTATTTCAAATATTCTTTCCTTATTAGGATCATTTGTTCTGTGATAAAGCTCAACACGATATGCCAAAAATCCTATAATTGCCAAAACAGAAAAAACAGACAATACGATTATTTTTGTTTTAGATTTTTTTATTTTCATTGTAATTCACCTAAAAATTAAGTTTTCCTTTTATCACAAATCCCCGTCAAAATCAGACACTCGCCAAACATTATTATCATCCGATTTCCATTGCACCGTATAAGAAAGATCCTTAGCAATATAACTGTCATTCTCATTATTCAGTTGATATCTAACATAACAGCTATAGTTTACTTCCGCAGATTTTAAAGACAATATCTGCGGTTCAATACTCGTAAACTTTGACTCAACAATTTCTAAATTGTTTTTGTCTGTACAATTCACCACATACAGATAATTCATATTTTTATAAATTTGCTCCGATACTATATCCTGATATTTGCTTTTTGAGTAATCTCCGTAATTATCGCAAGACTCCTGTACTATGTCATAAGTTAGGTCGGTAAGATTATTTTCTATATTTTTCCGATGATTAATACAAACCCCAATTCCGACAAAAGCAAGAACAACTGCTGTTATTACCGCTGCAACCTTTATTTTTCCTTTTTTATCCAGTGCTTTTAATTTTCTGAAACTGTTTAATAAATCATCAAGAGGGGTACTGTTATATGGAACTATTTCTGAAAACGGACCAACCACTAAAACTTTCCAAAATAATTTGAAGCAAATATAAAACAGCAATAATAAGCTACACAATTGCGGTATATTAATAAACAAGAAAATATACCATATCAAAAAAAACAGATCAATCAACCTATTTACCCATATTATTTTGCCTTTAAGTTTTAAAGTTGCTTTGCAATTAGGGCATTCTTTTTCTTTCCAAAAATTGGTATAAAACCCTTTTTTATACCAACTGATACATTCTTCTCCGCAAACAGGACATTTAGTTTTTTTAGATAATAAATCTATAATTTTATCTTCCAACATATTCATCTCTTTTTTCATTTAATTTCAAGCATTTTTTGAGCAAAATTCGTCATATACTCAGTATTGATTTCACGATTTTCATTAATCTCATCTTCCGTAAAATTGCCATTTGCATATCTTTCTATGTATGGATTTATAAAATCCGAATCATACTTTTTAAGATAATCACAACCGTACTCAAAGTAATCCCAATATCCACAAGTAATCATATACTCTAAAAAATTTGTTATAATCTCATTCTCATTTTGATTTTTAATATCATCAAAAGCTATGACATAAGGGGTATCGTTTTTTGCATAAGCTATATATTGATTTGAAAAAAATACCACTTCTTGATCTTGTATTTTAATTGATGCGCCTGAATTTGAATTATTTATGTTATTCTGCTCTTTATTTATGTATTCATAATCGAAAAAATTATTTAGCTTAAAATCGAGTAATTCTTCGTCATGATATTTTATTTTAACATCTGTATTTTCGTATGATAATATCTGCGATGAGTTATCTTTTACCCTATATATTTGTTTATAGACAAAGCTATTAGAAATTAAATTCGGTAATCCAATGTAGCAATCAGATGATCTTTCCGGTGTTTTTGCAACAGTACCCACATTTGAGATACAGATTTTAATAAACAATAATACAAATATTGCTATAAAAGCTACTATTGTTCGTGCAATAATTTTTAAAAATATTTTTGACCAATATAAATCTGCGTCAAAATTATTTGCATATAGATTATTAAGTGTTATTACAAGAAGTATTTGTAAAATGATTGCTGTAAACATTCTTAACAACTGTGAATTAAAGTTATAATTCATACTTTTAAAAAGATAAAATGATGAATCAATTGTATATTTTTCTGCATACATTTGCAAATTTATAAATATATAGACTAAATAAGAAACAACTATAGCCACAACTAAAACATAAAATAATAATATAACTACTATAGATTTATCTTTGCCCTTAATTTTACCATATATATCTTTTAATAAATTTCTGCCGGTATAAGCAAATGTAATAATTTGGAATATAATCACAAAAAATATGCAATCCGTTAATAAGCTATATATAGATTTAATCTCTGTACTTTTGAAAATATAACAGCCAATATCAAGTATAACTCTTATGAATAAAAGAGCAAAAAAAGATATTACTATTTGCTTTTTATACAGTAAAAAAGTTTTCTTAGCAAAGCCAAATATAACAAATGCACTGAATGAAAAAAAGAATACAGTAAATAAAACAATTGACCATATTAAATTATTTAAAGGATAAACCGGCAAAATTGATTTTGAGTAGGGTGTCGATAAGAATACAACTAATTCAAGCAGAGTAATTAATATCCCCATAAAGCAAATATTTTTATTTATTATTTTTCGCATAACTATACACACCATTTCAAATTATTATCAGTCATAAAATCATCAAAAAAAGTACGATATTCATTAGAAACTTTGCAAGTAGTACTGAATTGTTATCTGTACCGATAATTAAAACACCTGAACACTTTACACTCTTTGTTTTTCTGTTAATTACCACCCCTGACATAGCAGTCAGAGGTGGTAGTTCTATACACCTAATCAATATTCCATAGGATTTTGTTCGTAATATTCTTCGGCGGCTTTGAATACATCAATTATTGCATTTCCTATTTCTTCCGCCGTAGCATTGGCTGGCAAGTTTATTGACTTTATGCAGCCATAATATCCACCTTTTTTCTCTCTGAATTTTTTAGTTGAATAAATTTCATAACTTCCGTCTTCAAACAATTTTACATATGCTAAAAAATTATGTTTCCAAAAGGTTATATAACCCTTATACTTAGAGCCATTTTTCCAGAATTGTTTAGGTTTTCCTACATACAACGGACTATTTTCAACGGCTTTTATTCTTGAAAGAACTTTGTTGCCTAATTTATCTACTAAATCATCTTCTGTTTCACTTACTATTGTTACTCCATCAGCATGCGTTTTATAGCCACCAATATGTTCAACCAATGTCGTTATTAAAAACCTTCCTTCACCTTTAAATACTGATGCCGTCCATGGATATGATTGTACACTCATCTTTCTTCCTCCTCTGTTTTTCCATTGATTATCAAATGGTACCTTACCACCCCTGACATAATAATCAGAGGTGGTTTTTTCTAAATAATAATTTTATCACGGAGGAAAATCAAAATCTGATACTCGCCAAACATTATCGTCATCTAATTTCCAATATACTGTCGGTGAAAATTTGCCCCCCGTCTCATGATCTTCGTTTTCTTTTATATAATAGCCTTCTGCTGTATATAATGATTTTGCTGTAATTCCTGATAAAATTAATGTAATAGGTGTTGTATGATAAGCTTTAACTATACGAATATTATTTCTTTCGTTTTTGTCAATTCCAAGTAAATAATTCATACTGCTATAAATGTTTTCCGGTACTATATCCTGATATTTACTTTTCGAGTAATCACCGCAATTATCGTAAGACTCCTGTACTATATCATAAGTTAGGTCACTAAGATAATTTGAAATTTTTATCTGATTATATATATACTCCGATTATAATAATTGCAATTATACCTACAATTGTACCTATAATTTTTATATTTTTTTTATTTATCATTCTTCATATCCTCATCCTAATTTTATTGTGTGTGCAATTGTGCTAAAACAAATTTGTATCACCTCACCGCTATTTATTCAATTAGCAATAAGCAAAATTGTTTATTATTGTTGTTTTACTGTCTATTATTGTATTAATATACTATAAAAAATAATATTTGTAAATACCTTTTTCAATATATTTACCTCAGAAAATCTATGCACATTTTCATCATTATGTATAACACGAGAGGCTGATAAAATTGATACCGTTTTTACATTTTAATAAAATTTACTTGAATTATTTATAAAAAAACTATTTTTATGTAAAATTATGTTCCATATGGGAATTTTGAAAGGTTATTTATAAAATTTACACGAAAATATTGTGTAAAAATTTTCAAATTTGCTTGAAAACAACATATTTATTTGGTATTATATATTATAGGAATATAGAAGTAGTTTTAAAAGGTATTCTTTTACAGGAGTTTTAATAATTAACAGTGATAATCACGCAATCCGCACCTGCGGAATTGTTGACTGCAATCAGGGTAATAGGCAGTCATAACAAGGAGTTGAATATATGAAGTATGTCTTTAATGATGAGCGTTCTCCGCTGCGACTGTTTTCTGACGGTGACGCTGTTCGTGCTTACGATTTTCTCGGCGCTCATTTTATGAATTTAGACGGCAGAAACGGCGTAATGTTCAGAGTATGGGCGCCAAACGCAATTACAGTTTCTGTTGTGGGCGATTTTAACAACTGGAATCAACAAGCTAATTATATGTATAAAATCGGCGGCGGTGTATGGGAGCTGTTCATTGAAAATCTCAATGAATTTGCCGTATATAAATTCTGTATAGAAACCGTTGACCACACAAACATTTTAAAATCGGATCCGTTTGCTTTTCATTGTCAGACAAGACCCGAAAATGCCTCTATGGTATTTAATACAAATCAATATGTATGGCATGACAGCTATTGGATGGAAAATCGTCAGAATACATCTTCACCCGACAAGCCGATGAATATATATGAAATTCACGCAGGCTCGTGGAAAAAATATCCTGACGGCAATTACTTTAACTATCAAAAAATGGCAGATGAGCTTATTCCTTATTTAAAGGAAATGAACTACACTCATGTTCAGCTTATGCCGCTTATGGAATATCCGTATGACCCGAGCTGGGGCTATCAGACAACAGGTTACTTTGCCGCAACATCTCGTTATGGCACTCCTTGCGACCTTATGGCTCTTATTGACCGCTGTCATATGGAGGGTATCGGCGTTATTATGGAAATTGTACCGTCAAACTTTCCTAAAGACGATTACGGACTTTATAAATTTGACGGCACCTGCCTTTATGAGGACAACAATCCTAAAAAAGGTCAGCGTGACAGCTGGGGCACTTGCCTTTTCAATTTTCAGCGCTATGAAGTAATCAGCTTTTTGATTTCAGCTGTAATGTTTTGGTTCGACAAATACCATGTTGACGGAATGAGAATCGGCGCAGTATCATCTATGCTTTACCTCGACTACGGCAAAAAAGACGGCGAATGGGTGCCAAACCGCTTTGGCGGCAAAGAAAACCTTGAGGCAGTCGACTTTATTAAGCGCCTTAACAAGGTAGTACATATGTATCACCCGTCTGCACTCACCTTTGCCGAAGAAAACACCTCGTGGCCAAAGCTCACCCTCCCTATTGAAGAGGGCGGACTCGGATTTGACTACAAGTGGAATATGGGATGGATGAATGATACTCTACACTATATGTCGCTTGACCCGTTATGGAGGCCGTTCAACCACGATAACCTTACTTTCAGCTTTTTCTATGCTTTTTCGGAAAAATTCATTCTGCCTATTTCTCACGATGAGGTTGCACATGGTAAAGGCTCACTTATCAGCAAAATGCCCGGCGACTATGACAGCAAGTTTGCGGGAGTGCGAGCATTTATTACATATATGTATGCACACCCAGGCAAAAAGCTCGTGTTTATGGGCAGTGAAATAGGTCAGTTTGACGAGTGGGATTCCGACTCTGGTATTCAGTGGGATCTGCTTAATTTTGAAAAGCATAATGCTTTGTTTACATTCTTTAAAGAAATAAATAAATTTTATATTGAACATAAGCCGCTTTATGAGCTTGACAATACTCCGAAAGGCTTTGAATGGATACACCGTAACGACTACACTCAAAGCGTTATTGCTTTCAGAAGAACCGACTCGGACGGCAACGAAATCATTGCAGTCTGCAATTTTCAGCCGACCGTTCACGAAAACTATATGATAGGTGTTCCCCACTTTGGCGAATATGAGGAAATATTTAATTCCGACTTAACCGAATTTGGCGGAACAGGTGTATCAAATACAGGCACTCTTACCACTGTACCGATGAAAATTCACGGCTACAAGCAGGGACTTTCGCTTACCCTGCCGCCGCTCGGTGTAATTTATCTTAAATGTACAAAGGAACTTGAAAATCCCGAAGGCAACACCGAAAAGCCGAGAAAAACCGTTGTTCTCAATTCCGAAACCGTAAAGGCAGAGGAATTAAAATAAATATACTTATAATTGCAGGGCAGTATGCTCACTTATTCCCTGCTCTTAAATAATCTCTGGAGGTAGAAAAATGTTCCCTAAGAAGGAAGTAGTTGCAATGCTGCTTGCAGGCGGACAAGGCTCTCGTCTTGGCGTTCTTACAAGAAAGATTGCAAAACCTGCCGTTCCATTCGGCGGAAAATATCGAATTATTGACTTTCCACTCTCAAACTGCGTAAATTCAGGCATCGAGGCTGTTGGTATTCTCACACAATATCAGCCACTTGTTCTTAATGAATACATAGGAAACGGTCAGCCATGGGATCTTGACGGTATGCACTCAGGTGTAAACTGCTTAAGCCCTTATCAGGCTGTTGACGGCGCAGACTGGTACTCAGGTACTGCAAATGCAATTTTCCAGAATATCAACTACATTGACCGCTACGACCCTGAGTATGTTGTCGTTTTGTCGGGTGACCACATTTACAAAATGGATTACAACAAAATGCTTGAATACCACAAAGAAAAGAATGCGGCTTGTACTATCGCTGTTATTGATGTTCCGCTTGAGGAGGCATCAAGATTCGGTATTCTCAACACACACGCGGACGGCGAAATTTACGAATTTGATGAAAAGCCCGAAAAGCCAAAAAGCACACACGCATCAATGGGTATCTACATTTTCAGCTACAAAGAGTTAAGAAAATACCTCATTGAAGATGACGAAAACAAAAACTCAAGCCATGACTTCGGTAAAGATGTTCTTCCCGCAATGCTCAACGCAGGCGAGCGTATGTTTGCATATCCGTTTGAGGGTTATTGGAAAGATGTCGGAACAATCGACAGTCTTTGGGAAGCTAATATGGATCTTCTCGACCCTAATGTTACACTTGACTTAAAGGATATTTATTCAAGAAATCCAATGATGCCGCCACACTTTGTATCTAATGATGCAGTTATTCAGAATTCACTTGTTGCAGACGGCTGTAATGTTTACGGCAATCTTGAATTTTCTATTCTTTTCTCGGGCGTTACTATCGGCAAGGGCGCAACAATCAACTCTTCAATAATTATGCCGGGTGCGGTAATTGAAGAGGGTGCAACAGTTCAGTTTGCAATTATTGCAGAAAATACAGTTGTACGCAAAAACGCTGTTGTAGGCGCAAAACCTGAAGATTGCGAAAACAGAGATGACTGGGGTATTGCCGTAGTTGGCGAGAACTCTGTTATTGACGAAGGCGCAGTTGTAAAGCCAAAGGAAATGATTGACAGATGTACGGAGGTAAAAGCAAATGAGATGTAATAATGTTTTGGGACTTATTTTTGCAGGCACTCTTGACGAAAAAATGCCTGACCTCACCTCTTCACGCACAATGGCAAGCGTTCCTATCGGGGGCAAATACAGAATAATTGACTTTGTTCTTTCAAATATGTCAAATTCAGGTATCAACAATGTAGGCGTAGTTGCCACAAAGAACTATCTTTCTCTTGCCGACCACCTCGGCTCGGGTTCTGCTTATGACCTTTCAAAGAGAAGAAGTCAGCTTACACTTCTCACACCTTACAACGGCAGCTCTTTCTCAAGCTATCCTGAAACCATTTACAATATGCATGGATACATTGAGAACAGCCGAGAGGAATATGTATTGCTCTCACCGGGCAATGTTGTTTCTAACTTTGACTGCACAGACCTTTTTGACTTCCACACCAAGAAGAATGCCGACATTACCGTAATTTACAACAAGATGGTTGTACCGTCAGGCTACGACCGTCCTATGACAATCAGCGTTGACGATAACGGCAGAGTTAACAGACTTTTTCTCAATCCGCAAAAGACAAATACTGTTGAAAATGTAGTATTCGGTGCAATACTCCTGAAAAAAGATCTCCTTATGCAGGAAATAAATCAGGCTCTCGCCGTAAATCAGAAAGACATTAAAAATATTATTCAGGCTGCCGTCGGCAAATACAATGTTTACGGCTTTGAAGATAAAGGTTATACAGCGGCAATTACTTCCAATCAGGATTACTTCAATTTCAATATGGACTTAATGAAGAAAGAAGTAAGAGATGCGCTCTTTAATCCGCAGCGTCCTATCTACACAAAGGTAAGAGATGACGCTCCGTCACGCTACGGTCTTACAAGCAGCGTTAAAAATTCAATTATTGCTCAAGGCTGTGTAATCAACGGCGAAGTTGAAAATTGTGTTATTTCTAAGGGTGTATATATTGGCGAGGGTGCTAAAGTAAGCAACTCAATAATTATGCAAGATACAAAAATCGGTTGCAATACCAACCTGAATTATGTTATCATAGATAAGGATGTTAAAATTCAGGATGGTCGTTCACTTATGGGATATGACTCCTATCCTGTATATATAGCAAAAAAATCTGTTGTTTAATGGAGGTATAATCAAATGAGAATTTTATATTGTGCATCTGAGGCAAATCCGTTTTGCGGTAGCGGCGGACTTGCAGATGTTGCAGGAAGTCTGCCACACACACTTTGCAGAAAGGGACAGGACTGCCGAATTGTAGTTCCGCTTTATGGCACAATTCCGCAGGAGCTTAGAAATTCACTAAATTTCATTACAAACTTTACCGTACCTGTTGCATGGCGTCATCAGTATTGCGGACTTTTCTGGGCAAGATGGCACGACTGTACATATTATTTCATTGATAATGAATACTATTTCAAGCGTGGTACACTTTACGGTCATTATGATGACGCTGAGAGATTTGCATTCTTCTCAAGAGCAATTCTGGAAATGCTCCCATACATTGACTTCCATCCTGATATGATTCACTGTAATGACTGGCAGACAGCACTTGTACCTGTTTACTACTATCTGTTCTATTCACACAGACCATGGTATCACAACATCAAGAGCTTGTTTACAATTCACAATATTCAGTATCAGGGTGAATACGGCTGGGAAGTTAATACAGAATGTGTAGGTATTCCTGCCAATGAAACAAAAATTCTTGAGATGAACGGCAAACTCAATATGATGAAGGGCGCTATTGAAACAGCAACAAGAGTTTCAACAGTATCTCCAAGCTATGCGGCTGAAATTAAAGACCCATGGTTCAGCTGGGGACTTCACGACGAACTTAACCTCCGTCACTATAAACTTTGCGGTATCAAGAACGGTATCGACACTGAAAGCTATAATCCTGAAACAGACTATCAGATCTATCGTAACTACTCTAAGGACGATATGAGCGGCAAGGGTGAGTGTAAGAGAGCACTTCAGGAGCGTCTTTGCCTTGAACAGCGCTGGGATGTACCAATGGTTGGTATGGTAACAAGACTTGTAGGTCATAAGGGACTTGACCTTGTAAGAATGGGACTTGAAGAGCTTATGAATACCGAGAATATGCAGTTTGTAATTCTCGGCTCGGGTGATAAGGAATACGAGGACTACTTTAACTATATGCAGGCAAAATATCCGGGCAGACTTTGCTTCTGTCACGGTTTTGTACCTGAACTTGCAAGAAAGATTTATTCAGGTGCTGATATATTCCTTATGCCGTCTGCTCAGGAGCCATGCGGCCTTGCACAGATGATTGCTCTCCGCTACGGTACAATTCCTGTTGTTCGTGAGGTTGGCGGACTTAAAGACTCTGTATTTGACAGTGCAGACAACTACGGCAACGGCTTTACATTCAAGAACTACGATACAGCAGATATGGTAAATGCTGTAAGAAGAGCTTTGTGGGGTATTCACGATGACGCAGGCTGGCATCAGCTTATGTGGCGTGCAATGATGAGCGACAACAGCTGGGATCGTTCGGCTAACGACTACATCAATGTTTACAACGATACTCTTAACTGGGCATAATTTTAAGATTTAACCCTATTCCCTCTCTGTTATTCGGAGAGGGAATTTTTATCAGGTTATTTTCAAAAGTTGGGGTGAATAATGGTTTAACTTCGTTGCCCGACCAAAAACATTATTTATTAAGATTTCCCCAAACATTTAGAATAGAACTCAAAAGGCTTGACCTGAATTTTTTATTCGAGATTAAAGTTTTATATTTGCAAGCAAAAATTTCCCGACCGGTTTATTCGGCATATTTTACAAGCCAAAATCATACTAATATTTGTAACCAAATGTGCGTACTGAAAGAGGATTATACTCTGCCTTTTTACAAATAATGTCAGTATGCGCAATAAAATTAACGGAGGCTACAAAATGTCAGAATATTTACCCGAAGGAAAACTTATTTTAACACAGGACAATATCAACACACTTCATAGCTTTTCTTTGCTCAGCGACGCAAAAAAAGAAGGGAAAATCCTTGAGGCACGAGCTTGCGTGTGCGATGCCGAACATAACCTCATTGTTGACCTAGGCATAATGAAAGGCGTTATTCCCAGAGAAGAGGGTGCTATCGGAATCCGAGAGGGCACAGTGCGTGACATTGCGGTAATTTCAAGGGTGAATCGTCCCGTTTGCTTTGTCATAACCGATTTTGCCGTTGACGAGAAAGGCGAGCGCTTTGCGGTGCTTTCAAGAGAAAAGGCGCAACAGCGCTGTATGAAAGACTACATTTCTCACCTCGTTTGCGGAGATGTTATCGACGCCCGTATCACCCACCTTGAGAATTTCGGTGCATTTGCCGATATAGGCTGCGGAATTGTGGCGCTTATGCCGATAGATACAATCTCCGTATCGAGAATTGAGCACCCTCGTGAGCGGTTCACTGTCGGAATGGATATAAAGGCGGTTATAAAATCCATTGAAAACGGCAGAATAAGCCTGAGCCATAAGGAGCTTTTAGGCACATGGGAAGAAAATGCAAACAGCTTTTGCGCTGGCGAAACCGTTGCCGGTATAGTTCGCAGTGTGGAAAATTACGGTGCTTTTGTAGAGCTTACCCCTAACCTTGCAGGGCTTGCAGAGAGCAAAGACGGCATAGAGGTTGGACAGCAGGCAAGCGTTTACATAAAAAGCATTATTCCCGAAAAGATGAAGATTAAAATTATAATCATAGACACCTTTGATTACAAATACAATCCGCAAAAACCGAAATACTACTTTAACGGCAACCATATCGACCGATTTTTATATTCGCCAATAGGTTGCAGTAAACTTGTGGAAACTGTATTTGAATAATTTATAAACAAAGCAGACTGTCAAACGGCAGTCTGCTTTTTCGTGCTTTTTGAGTGCTTTATCAAAAGTTTTGCTTTTGCTTTACTTTGCTGCCCGACCGAAAGTGCGCAAACCATTATTCATAAATGCTACCCCAACATTCAAAACAAAACTGCTTTTGTAACATTTGTTTGACTTTTGACAAGTAAAATAGTAAAATATTTATATAAACAGTAAAGGAAGTACCTAAATTGGAAATTATACTAAATATTGTAACAATCGTTTTGCTGTTAATTACGGTTGCAATGCTTGGCATTGTAATAGCCAATCAGTTAAAGAAAAAATCCGAAAACGGCAACAGCGAAGAAATAAAAAGGCTTGAACAGTCACTCCACACAGAACAATCCACACTCAGGCAGGAGCTTACCTCGGCAACGCAAATCTCTGTAAAAAATCTCGGTGATATGATTTACGCAAATCAGAATGCGTATGCAATAAATCAGAGCAAAAGCCTTAATCAGCTTGAAGAAAGACTTAAAACCTTTTCGCTCGAAAATGAGCAAAAGCTCGAAAATATCAGGCGCTCGGTTGAGAGCAGACTTAATTATATTCAAGAGGATAACAACCGTAAACTTGAGGAAATGCGTAAAACTGTTGACGAACGATTACAGCAGTCTATTGAAGAAAAAATGAACCGCTCGTTTTCACTTGTCAGCAAGCGTCTTGAGCAGGTCTACAAGGGACTCGGCGAAATGCAAAATCTTGCAAACGGCGTTGGCGACCTCAAAAAGGTACTTACAAATGTTAAGACAAGAGGTACGCTTGGCGAATATCAGCTCTCGGCAATACTCAGCGAAATTTTATCTCCCGAGCAATACGAGGAAAATGTAGCAACAAAAAAAGGCTCACGAAATGTGGTTGAATTTGCGGTCAAGCTCCCGTCTGACGATGATAAGTTTATTTATTTGCCGATTGACTCGAAATTCCCCGGTGATACATACTCAGCGCTTAGGGATGCGATAGACGAGGGCGACAAAGTGAAGATAGACCTTGCGGCAAAGGCATTAATCGCCACCATTAAAAGCGAGGCAAAGGACATTCACGATAAGTACATAGATCCTCCCTACACCACAGAATTTGCAATTATGTTTTTGCCTTTCGAGGGATTATACAGCGAGGTTGTCAATCGTGGACTTGTTGAAATTTTACAGCGTGACTACAAGGTAAATATTGCAGGGCCAAGCACAATGGCGGCACTTCTTAATTCACTGCAAATGGGCTTTAAAACGCTTGCCGTACAAAAGCGCAGTGCGGAGGTATGGGAAATTCTCGGCGCAGTCAAGCAGGAATTTGACAAATTCGGAGATGTGCTTGAGGCAACTCAACAAAGACTTGATCAGGCAAACAAAGAACTCGACAAGCTTGTCGGAGTTCGCACAAGGCAAATTCAAAGAAAACTCAAAGATGTGCAAACACCAACAAGGGAATTATCCGATAAAATATTCAGCGATTAAGTTTTGGCGCATATCTTATGGTGTGCGCTATTTTTGCATAATTTAGCATTTACCTTGAAAACGATTTCAAAATATAGTAATATATAATTATAATAATTGGAATGGTAATTGTAATGAATATTAATGAAATTTATATACAAATAGCAGAAACTGAAAACGACAGCAGCCTTGTTGAGCTTGCAAAAAGCGAGGTTATGGTTATACCTGTTTTAATAAACCTAATGATTGACAATGCCGATTGCAGAGCCGAAAATGTGCTTATTGAGCTTAGCGAGCAAACTCCGCTGTTGCTGTATCCGTACTTTAATTATATTGCTAAAGCGCTTGACAGGTACAACAATTTTATATCTTGGAATATATGGCAAATAGTCACAAATCTCCTTGTAGCCGACTACCTTGAGATGTGGGAAGACATTAAAGAAAAGTATTTTAATGCGTTCAAGAGCGAAAACATTGCAGAAATTCTCATATTGATTTCAACAACCAAGACCGTTATAAAATACAAGCCGGACTGTAAAGAAAAATTGCTGATACTTTTAGAAGAATGTAAAAATAATAATTACAAAATCTGTAACGAGCCTGCCCCGCATTTAAAAACCGTTGTTTCAAATGCCATTAAAGAGGCAATCACTGATTTGTAACATCCAGACGGCTTGCTGTTTGGCGGTTTGAACATAACGGCGATAGTCAAAAATGCGACAGCAACAAAGGAAAAGCCACGCTACTAAACTACTAATTTGCCGCTTTTCAAGGGCAAATCAGGCACACACGCAAACTTTTGTGTCCTTTAGAATATCTTTTTCTTTACTGACATTCAAGTATAACTTTCTTCCTCTCTGCCACTCATTAGTCTGAACTTTTGTTTTCTACTAAAGTCTTGAGTAATTTAAAATTTAGTTATTCTATAATATAATTGCAACTGCTTGTTTTTATTGAAAATCAGTGCAATTTTATTATTTTATGTGCTCTGCCCAAACCCGCAACTCTTTAAAAACGGTTGAACTAAATTTTGAATTTATTAAGCTAAACTTTGTGTGCTAAACCATAATTTACCCAAACCTTTGGCAAAAAAATAAATTCACACAAGCAAAAAGCTGTACCTGAATAATTCAAGTACAGCTTATTTTTATGCAAAATTTATTAAGTTAAAATTACTTAATAAGGCTAACGCCGTCCATTTCAGCAGGCTGCTCTAAGCCCATAATCTGGAGCATTGTCGGAGCAATATCTGCAAGTCTGCCACCCTCACGGAGCTGGCAATCATAGCCTACTACGCAGAATGGAACAGGGTTTGTTGTGTGAGCTGTAAATGGTGAGCCGTCAGCGTCTACCATCTTATCTGCATTACCGTGGTCGGCTGTAATAAGAGCAACGCCGCCCATCTTCTTGATAGCCTCAACAACTCTGCCAACGCAAGTGTCAACAGCCTCAACAGCCTTTACAGCTGCCTCAAACACGCCTGTATGACCTACCATATCGCAGTTAGCGTAGTTTAAGATAATCATATCATACTTGCCGCTCTCAATAGCAGGTACGAGCTTGTCTGTAACCTCATAAGCGCTCATCTCAGGCTGTAAGTCATATGTTGCAACAGCAGGTGACTTAACAAGGATTCTGTCCTCGCCCTCATACTGCTTTTCAACACCGCCGTTGAAGAAGAATGTTACATGAGCGTACTTCTCTGTTTCGGCAATTCTAAGCTGTGTCATACCCTTGTTTGAAACATACTCGCCAAGTGTATTCTTAAGTGTCTGCGGCTTAAATGCAACATCAACATTTGGCATTGTAGCGTCATACTGTGTCATACATACAAAGTTTACAGGAAAAAATCCGTTCTTTCTCTCAAAGCCCTTGAAATCAGGATCTACAAATGTTCTTGTGATCTCTCTTGCTCTGTCAGGACGGAAGTTAAAGAAGATAATGCTGTCGTTTGGCTTAACCTGAGCGCCGCCCTCAACTACAACAGGAACTACAAACTCGTCTGTAACGCCTTTATCGTAAGAATTTTTAACTGCACATACAGGACACTCTGCCTTTTCGCCCTCGCCGTAAACCATAGCTGCATATGTCTTTTCAACTCTATCCCAGTTATTGTCACGGTCCATAGCGTAGTATCTGCCTGAAACTGTTGCTACCTTACCAACGCCGATTTCCTTTGTCTTAGCAAGGAGCTCGTCCATAAACTCAGCAGCGCTTGATGGCGGAACATCTCTGCCGTCAAGGAATGTGTGAATATATACATTCTCAAGGCCCTTTTTCTTTGCAAGCTCAAGAATACCGTAAAGGTGAGTAATGTGGCTATGAACACCGCCGCTTGAAAGAAGTCCCATAAGGTGGAGTGCTGTGCCGTTCTCAAGAGCCTTGTCCATTGCGTTTACAATAGCCTCGTTCTCCTTGAGCTTATCCTCATTAATAGTTTTTGTAATTCTTGTAAGCTCCTGATATACGATTCTGCCTGCACCCATATTTGTATGGCCAACCTCAGAGTTACCCATCTGACCGTCAGGAAGACCTACATCCATACCTGATGCGCCGATCTGAGTAACAGGGTTCTCAGCGAAAAGTTTATCAATATTTGGCTTATTTGCTGCTTTAATAGCATTACCTTTCTCCGGGGCAATACCAAAACCGTCGAGGATCATAAGAATTAATGGTTTTTTCATAACATAAATCCTTTCTAAACATTACGGACGACACAGGGAACACTGACTGCAAATTTATTACAGTTATTTCCTTTTGCCGTCCGTACCCTAAAATTTAATTACTTGCTTGCTGCCTTTACGATAGCTGCAAATTTCTCAGCAACGAGTGATGCACCGCCGATAAGACCACCGTCAACATTTGTCTTTGAAAGGAGCTCGTCAGCATTGCCGTCATTCATAGAACCGCCGTACTGAATTGTAACAGCGTCTGCGTCTGCCTGTGAATAAAGCTTAGCGATTGTTGCACGAATAAATGCGCAAACTTCCTCAGCCTGATCAGCAGTAGCAGTCTTACCTGTACCGATAGCCCATACAGGCTCGTAAGCGATAACAATGTTCTTAAGCTCCTCAGCTGTAACATTGAAGAGGTCAAGCTTAATCTGTCTTGCGATAACTTCCTCAGTAATGTCGCACTCACGCTCCCAAAGGAGTTCGCCAACGCAAACGATTGGCTTTAAGCCTGCTGCAAGAGCAGCCTTTGTTCTCTTGTTTACAGTTTCATCTGTTTCGCCGAAGTACTGTCTTCTCTCGCTGTGACCGAGAACTACATACTCAACACCCATTTCCTTGAGCATAGGAGCAGAAATTTCGCCTGTGAAAGCGCCGCTCTCTGCCCAGTGGCAGTTTTCAGCACCAATTTTAACATTTGAGCCCTTTGTTGTTTCAAGAGCTACGCTTAAATCTACGAAAGGAACGCAAGCGATTACTTCGCAGTCAGCATCCTTTACAGCAGGAACAACAGCCTCAAGAAGTGTCTTAGCCTCTGAAGGAGTTTTATTCATTTTCCAGTTACCGGCAATAATTGCCTTTCTCTTTGTCTTGTCCATTGTAATATTCCTTTCCAAAAATTAATGTATAAGAAATTTTAAATTGTTGTCTGTTATTATATTAAACCATTAAGGGCGGAAAACTCCGCCCCTATTGATTTTATTCTAAAAATTAGTTCTTGTCAGCGATTACTGCAATACCGGGAAGAACCTTGCCCTCGAGGTACTCAAGAGATGCGCCGCCGCCTGTTGAGATGTGGCTCATCTTGTCAGCAAAACCAAGCTGAATAACAGCTGCAGCAGAGTCGCCGCCGCCGATGATTGTTGTAGCGTCTGTTTCTGCAAGAGCCTTAGCAACAGCAATTGTGCCCTTTGCAAGTGTTGGGTTCTCAAATACGCCCATAGGTCCGTTCCAAACAACTGTCTTAGCTGTCTTAACTGCATCTGCAAAGAGAGCCTGTGTCTTTGTACCGATATCAAGACCTTCCATATCAGCAGGGATAGCAGAAGAATCTACAACCTCAACCTCGATTGGAGCGTCGATTGGATCAGGGAATGTCTTAGAAACTGTTGTATCTACAGGGAGAAGGAGCTTTTTGCCGAGCTTTTCAGCCTTAGCCATCATTTCCTTACAGTAGTCAATCTTTGTATCGTCAACGAGTGAAAGACCAACTTCCTTACCCTGAGCCTTTAAGAATGTGTAAGCCATACCGCCGCCGATGATAAGTGTATCGCACTTATCAAGGAGATTAGAAATAACATTAAGCTTGTCAGCAACCTTTGCGCCGCCGAGAATAGCAACGAAAGGACGAACAGGAGTTTCAACTGCATTACCGAGGTAGTTTATTTCCTTCTGCATAAGGTAACCTACAGCTGTATCCTTGATGTGGTCTGTAACACCTGCTGTTGAGCAGTGTGCACGGTGAGCTGAACCGAAAGCGTCCATTACGAATACATCTGCAAGAGATGCAAGCTCTGATGAGAATGGCTCAAGGTTCTTGGTTTCTTCTTTTCTGAATCTTGTATTCTGAAGAAGAACAACATCGCCGTCCTTCATTTCTGCAACTGCCTTTTTAGCGTTCTCGCCTACAACCTCGTCGTCGTCAGCAAAGATAACTTCCTTGCCGAGGAGCTCGGAAAGTCTTACTGCAACAGGAGCAAGTGAGAATTTAGCCTCTGGGCCGTTCTTCGGCTTGCCGAGGTGTGAACAAAGAATAACCTTACCGCCGTCTGCGATAAGCTTTTTAATTGTAGGAAGAGCTGCTGTAATTCTGTTATCATTTGTAATAACGCCGTCTTTGAGCGGAACATTAAAGTCAACTCGAACGAGAACTCTTTTACCTTTTACATTGATGTCATCAACTGTAACCTTATTAAGATTCATTATTGAACAATCCTTTCTAATAGAAGAATAATGTAAAAATATAGCATTTTTACAGTCAATTATATTATATATCAAAACATTGGTTTTATCAATATAAATCTAAAAAATTTCGAGCAATTCCCAAAAAAATTTTCGTATAATAATTGAATTTACGGATTTTTTATGCACAAAATATTTATGAGATTTACTTCAAAACATCGCTCCATTTGTGGTTATGCAGTTCGCCAATACTCTGCAGTTGCGGATAATTCCACTGTCTTAGCACTTCATATGTTGCAATGGCAACTGAATTTGAAAGATTCAGACTTCTTGCCTCGTCAATCATAGGTATTCTGACCGTGCTTTCGGGATACTGCATCAAAAGTTCTTCGGGCAGTCCCTTGGTTTCCTTTCCAAAAATAATATAGCAGTTATCGGGATACTCGGCATCTGAATGAATATGAGTACCCTTTGTTGAAAAGAGAAAATACCTGCCTCCCTTTGTTTTTTCGAGAAAATCGTTTAAATCATCGTAATATGTAATATCAAGTAAGTGCCAATAATCAAGACCCGCTCTCTTTAGTTTTTTGTCATCAATATAAAAACCGAGAGGACGGACAAGGTGCAGACTTGCTCCCGTTGCGGCGCAGGTTCTTGCAATATTGCCTGTATTCTGCGGAATTTCAGGCTCTACCAGCACAATATTAAGCTTTGCCAAATCTTATCACTCCAAAAATTCAAAATTCTGTTTTATTCTATTTTAAATCGTAAACAATAATATTGCAAGAACAATCTTGCTCAAATAATAAATACAATTTTTACAGGAGGAAAGACTTATGTTTCATTCACCGATTACAGACATTATGAAAGGTGTTGCCTTAGGTATGATGGCAGGCATAGCTGTTGGCTGCTGCGGAAGAAAAATGTATGACGAAAATCCAAAGCTAAAGAAAAAAGCAGGCAAGGCAATCCGCACAATGGAATCAATGCTTGACACCGCACACTATATGTTCAGATAAAAAATCGGCAGTATCATTTTTAAGTGATGCTGCCGATTTTCAGTGTTGAATAAATTATGGTTCAGTAAACTTTCTTTATTTTTTGGCGGATAATTTAGCGTTAACTAAAATTTCAATGTCCGTTCAAAACCTAAACTAAATCATAATTTAGTACCGCATAACAAGCATAAAACCGCTTATTATGCGGTGCTTTTATAAGTATTTTAAAATTACACTCCATTCCCGTAAAAGTTTGTCGAGTGTAAATGCCGCATTTGCAGGACTTGTTGACGGAAGTTTTATCGCCTCCATTTGTGTAAACGGATAAATATGCTTTTTATACAGTCTATCGGCGGTCGAACCGTTTGTAAAAATTTGCGATATATTTGCCGTCTGCAAAATCGGGTCAATATCATTTGGCACAACATTTTTTATCGAACTGTCGCTTGAGCCTGTTATTGTACAGGATTTTATCACATCCCACAATGCTATGCCGTTAGTGAGCAAAAGTTGCTTTTTCTCGTCTGTGTTTTCCGAAATTCGCTCATTTAAGAGTGTGGCAAGCACTTTCCAAAAGCGGTTTTGCTTATGCCCGTAGAAAAATTCCGCCTCCCGTGATTTTACGGACGGAAAACTGCCGAGAATTAATATTTTTGAATTTTGGTTAAACACAGGCGGTATGGTGTGCAGCAGCCGTAATTCTTCTTGTATGTTTGTTTTTGCCATAGCTGTTTTAATCTCCGATTAAATATTCTTTACTTGTGATTCATTCATTTTTACAATTATTACGGCTATTGCAAATACAATAAATTCAGTCAGAGGAAAAGACCACCAAATTCCCATAATATTAAAGTTATTGTTCAACAGCCACATAAGAGGAAACAATAAAATTCCTTGACGAAGTACCTGAATAACCATACTCGGTACAATTTTACCCATTGCCTGAACATAAGTGGCAATCACGGTAGATACTCCGCCAAAGCAATAGCTAAGCGCCATTATTCTTATTGCAGGTATTCCGACAGAACACATTTTTTCCGATGCGGAAAACAACAAAAGTATTTGTCGCGGAAACAATACCAGTAAAAGCGTACCTACAGCCATTATAATCACCGCTATCGCAGTTCCGCTGTGATATGTCCGATTAACCCGTTCGTATTTTTTTGCGCCGTAATTATAACGCATAATCGGCAAACAACCTTGAATTAAACCGTTTACCGACATAAATATTAACTGCTGTACCTTAAAATACGCTCCGAAAAAAGCCACTGCCGTATCAGAATATGTGACTAAAAACAGATTGACAAAAGTTATCATTAATGAACTTAAAACATTCATTGCAAACGAAGGCAATCCATATCCAAATATATTTTTAAACATATGAAAATCAAAAACAAAACTCTTGATTTTCAGTTTTACCTTTTGCTTAGTAAACATAATTACATATAATGAAATCAGCATTGACAAAACATAGCCTAAAACGGTTGCCAAAGCAGCTCCTTTTATTCCCATTTCAGGAAAAGGGCCTATTCCAAAAATAAGCAATGGGTCAAACACAAGATTAAACACCACTCCCGCAATCTGAAACCACATAGGAGAAATCATATTGCCTGTAGCCTGCAGCATTTTTTGAATTGCAATATGTACCATATTCGGCACTTGCATAAATGCACAAATCTGCATATATATACAGCCGTATTCAAAAATTCGGCTGTCCTCCGTAAAAGCCGAATAGTACGGTGTCATAGTCAAAAGTACAATTATATTAACAATTATACCAACCGATAACGACAAAATCAATCCCATTGTAACAACAGAATTTGCCTTGTCCTGCCTTTTTTGCCCCAAATAACCGGCAATCAAAACATTTATTCCGACTCCAATCCACACCGAAAGTGAGTTCATTAAATTTGTAATCGGAAAAGACAAAGATACTGCCGCAAGAGCTTGCTCATTAATGCAGGCAACAAACATACTGTCTATCATATTATATGAATATTGCAAAAACATAGAAATCATAGGCGGCAAGCACATCTTAATTATTAATCTGTTTATAGGTTGATATTCCATTTTGTTACAGGTTTCCATAAAATTTCCTCCAAAACAAAAAAGTCACACCCCGCAAAAGGTGTGACGAAAAAACTTTGTTGAAAAATTCACACAAATTTTCTACTTACATTATAGCACGGTACAAGTATTTGTCAAATAAAAGTTATACAGAGAACAATTAAAATATTCTCTATTGACTTTACTGATTAAGAATTTCTCTTGCAACAAACACACCGCTTGCGCTTGCGTGTGACAAGGAATGAGTTACACCACTGCCGTCGCCGATAATATAAAGTCCTTTATGAAGCGACTCAAGGTGTTCGTCAACTTCAACTTCCATATTGTAGAATTTAACCTCAACGCCATAGAGCAATGTATCATCATTCGCTGTACCCGGCGCAATATTATCAAGGGCATAAATCATTTCAATAATGCCGTCAAGTATTCTCTTCGGCAATACAAGACTAAGGTCACCCGGTGTAGCCGACAGTGTAGGAACAACCAGACCTTCCTCAATTCTTTTCGGGTTACTTCTGCGGCCACGGATTAAATCGCCAAAACGCTGAACAATTACTCCTCCGCCGAGCATATTACTAAGTCTTGCAATGCTTTCGCCGTAACCGTTACTGTCTTTAAAGGGTTCTGAAAAATGCTTGCTTACGAGCAGCGCAAAGTTTGTATTCTCCGTTTGTTTTTCCTTGTCCTCATAACTGTGACCGTTTACTGTAATAATGCCGTTTGTGTTTTCTGTAACTACACTACCCTTAGGATTCATACAGAATGTACGCACATTATCCTCGAACTGCTCTGTACGATATACGATTTTACTTTCATAAAGTTCGTCTGTAAGATTTGCAAAAATTACAGCAGGCAGCTCAACACGAACACCAATGTCAACTCGGTTAGATTTTGTCGGAATTTTAAGGTCATTGCAAACTTTTTCCATCCATTTACTTCCACTTCGACCAACTGAAACAATACATTTTTCACACTCGTAACTTTCTTTTTCGGTGTTAATGATATATCCTTTATCATCACCCAAAATTTCAATATTGCTGACAGGAGTGTCAAAGTAAAAATCGACCTTATCCTTAAGAAAATTATATATGTTATTCAACACAATGTAGTTTTTATCAGTACCGAGATGACGAACAGATGCGTCCAATAAATTAAGTTTGTTCTGCAAGCAAAGTTTTTTAAAGCCTGAACCTGCCGTTGAATACAATTTAGTACCACTGCCGCCGTACTGCATATTTATATCATCAACATAGTGCATTAATTCAATAGCCTTTTTCTTGCCGATATATTCATATAAAGTACCGCCGAAATCATTGGTAATGTTATATTTACCGTCAGAAAAAGCACCTGCGCCGCCAAATCCGCTCATTATTGAACAAGTTTTGCAAGAAATACATTTTTTTACCTTGTCGCCGTCAATAGGGCATTTTCTTTTTTCAAGCAAATGGCCCTCTTCAAAAACAGCAACCTTGAGGTCTGAATTGTTAGTAATTAATTCATAGGCAGAAAAAATACCGCCCGGGCCTGCACCGACAATAATTACATCATATTTTTTCATCATTTTTCATTTTTCTCCTTTATGTTAAAAAGTAAAGCGTAAAGGCAAATAAAAAAACCACCAAAAACAACTATAATATGCCCCTACTCGGGGATTATAGTTAAACAGTTTAAGGCAGTTTGTAGATACACCCGTCCGTATTACGAGTTTATATAATCTTTGAACCTGCAATATTATAGCAAATTATATTACAACCGTCAATAGCTATTGTTATTTTTATGTAAATTAGAGGGATATTCCTTAATTGCATAATGAACAGCTTTTCTTGTTGCTATCGCAATTTTAAAGGCTTTTGCTGTTTCGTTCAAGCCGCCAAACAGCAAGCTGTTTGGCTATCAAAACTTTGCGTTAGCTAAAAGTATTTGTGGGCTTTGCCCACACCCACAACCTTTAAAAAGGTTGACCAAATTTTTATAATTGTTTGACAAAACTCTCTGCTAAACAATAACTTATCCTAATTTTGATAAAAGATCTAATCAAAAAGGGACAGTCATCAGACTGTCCCAAAAATATTAGGTTATTATTCGCAACCGAGAATTTTCTTTGCGTTAAGAACTCTCTCGGGTGTTGGCGGATCAATGCCCTCGAGTTTGTAATCAATGCCAAGCTCTTTCCATTTATATACACCAAGTGTATGGTATGGCAGAACTTCAACTCGCTGAACATTTTTAAGAGTTTTTATAAAATCAGCAAGACGATACAGATACTCGTCATAGTCGCTCCTCTGCGGAACAAGCACATGGCGAATCCATACAGGCTTGCCCATATCTGAAAGCTCTCTTGCCATTTGCAGAATATTTACATTTGTTTGCCCGGTGAGAATTTTGTGCTGTTCGTCATCAATATGCTTAATGTCGAGCAACAGCAAATCCGTATACTTCATAAGCTCTTTCCATTTTGAATAGTAAGGCTCTTCTTTGGTAAACGGATTTCCGCTTGTGTCAAGCGTTGTATTTATACCGAGCTCTTTTGCCTTTTTAAAAAAGTCAATAAGAAAATCAATCTGTAAAAGCGGCTCTCCTCCACTAACTGTAATACCGCCCTCACTTTTCCAGTAAGGGCGATATGCGATAGCTTTTTTAAGCAGTTGTTCTGCTGTGTAAGGTGTACCCTTACTCATTTGCCAGGTGTCGGGATTGTGGCAAAACTGACAGCGCATTGCGCAGCCGCTCAGAAATACTACATATCTTACACCCGGGCCGTCAACAGAACCAAAGCTTTCGAGTGAGTGGACATAGCCGACTAACTCTTTATTTTCCATTATTAAATTACATTGACTTGTGGCAAGTTCTTGCGATTACATCGAGCTGCTGCTCTCTTGTAAGGTCAATGAACTTAACAGCGTAGCCTGATACACGAATTGTGAAGTTAGCATACTCTTCCTTCTCAGGATGCTCCATAGCGTCAATGAGCTTTTCTGTACCGAATACATTTACATTGAGGTGGTGTGCACCCTGATCAAAGTAACCGTCAAGTACATTTACGAGGTTGTTTACACGCTCGTCATCATTGTGGCCAAGTGCGTCCGGGCTAATTGTCTGTGTATTTGAAATACCATCGAGTGCATACTCGTATGGAAGTTTAGCAACAGAGTTAAGTGAAGCAAGAAGACCGCTCTGCTCTGCACCGTAAGATGGGTTAGCACCAGGTGAAAGTGGCTCGCCTGCTTTTCTGCCGTCAGGAAGTGAACCTGTTGCCTTACCATATACAACATTTGATGTAATTGTAAGGATAGATGTTGTAGGCTCAGAATCTCTGTATGTGTGGCAGTATCTGATCTTGCTCATAAACTTACGGAGGAGGTTTACAGCGATTTCGTCTGCTCTCTCATCGTTGTTACCATATCTTGGGAACTCACCGTCAATTTCAAAGTCAGTAGCAATACCGTCTTCGTCACGAATAACCTTAACCTTTGCATACTTAATAGCGCTGAGTGAGTCAACAACGTGTGAGAAACCAGCGATACCTGTTGCAAATGTACGACGGCAGTTAGTATCAATAAGTGCCATTTCGGCAGCCTCATAGTAATACTTATCGTGCATATAGTGAATCATATTAAGTGTGCCTACATAGAGGTGAGCAAGCCAATCCATCATAGCGTCATACTTCTTGATAACCTCATCATAGTCGAGGTACTCTGAAGTAATTGGTCTGTACTCAGGACCTACCTGTACCTTTGTCTTTTCATCAACACCGCCGTTGATAGCGTAAAGAAGACACTTAGCAAGGTTAGCACGAGCGCCGAAGAACTGGATTTCCTTACCTGTTTCTGTTGCAGATACGCAACAGCAGATTGAGTAGTCATCGCCCCAAACCGGACGCATAACATCATCGTTCTCGTACTGAATTGAGCTTGTCTGAACTGAGATCCTAGAAGCGTACTTCTTAAAGCCCTCAGGAAGTCTTGAAGAATAGAGAACTGTGAGGTTTGGCTCAGGCGAAGGTCCCATATTCTCAAGTGTGTGGAGGAAACGGAAGTCGTTCTTAGTTACCTGTGAACGGCCGTCCATACCAATACCTGCAACCTCAAGTGTAGCCCATACCGGGTCGCCTGAGAAGAGCTGGTTGTAGCTTTCGATTCTTGCGAACTTAACCATACGGCACTTCATTACAAAGTGGTCGATAAGTTCCTGAGCCTGAGCCTCTGTGAGTGTACCGTTCTCAAGGTCACGCTCAATATAAATGTCGAGGAATGTAGAAACTCTGCCGACACTCATTGCAGCGCCGTTCTGAGTCTTAATAGCTGCGAGGTAGCCGAAGTAGAGCCACTGAACAGCCTCTTTTGCGTTCTTAGCAGGCTGAGAAATATCAAAGCCGTAGATTGCAGCCATTTCCTTCATGCCGTTAAGAGCCTTGATCTGATCTGCAATTTCCTCACGAAGCTGGAAGTCGCCTCTTCTCATACCCTGACGGTTTGTTTCAGCGAAGTCTTCCTTCTTGCACTCGATAAGGTAATCAATACCATAAAGAGCAATTCTTCTGTAATCGCCAACGATTCTGCCTCTGCCGTATGTATCAGGAAGACCTGTAAGAATCTTGTTGTGACGAGCAACCTTCATTTCAGGTGTGTAGATATCAAATACACCCTGGTTGTGTGTCTTGTGATATTTTGTAAAGATTTCGTGAAGCTTTGGGCTTGGCTCATAGCCGTACATCTGGCATGACTGCTCAGCCATCTTGATGCCGCCATAAGGCATAAATGCACGCTTTAAAGGCTTGTCTGTCTGAAGACCGACTACCTGCTCAAGATCCTTGAGATCTTCGTCAATGTATGCTGCGCCGTAAGCTGTGAGAGAGGTAACAACCTCAGTCTCCATATCGAGCACGCCGCCCTTACTTCTTTCTTCTTTCTGAAGTTCTTTAAGTTTGCCCCAAAGCTTATCAGTAGCCTCAGTAGGACCTACGAGGAATGACTCATCGCCGTCATATGGCTTATAGTTTTTCTGGATAAAGTCTCTGACATTGATTTCAGATTCCCAAAGTCCGCCAACAAAATTACTCCATTCGGAACGCATAGAATAACCCCCTGTATTTCAAAAATAAAACCGACAAGGCTCAAACCGTATTGATTTGAACCGTCGGCACTTCAAGCATTTTCAATAGACGAGATTAACTCTCATTGAATTGATTTTATTGCTTTTTTGCCGAAACGGCAATGTAAGCCTTGCGTTGCTGATTTATTGTTTCCGTCACAAAATCAGCATATATAAAATACCACATTTTTTTGCTAAAGTCAAGGATTTTCAAAAAATACCAATGCTTTTTATTTTTGCCTAAAAAAGCCGAATTTTCCCTATATTTTTTGCTTATAGCGCCGCCGATTTTCGGTATATTTTTTAATATGTGAAAAATTTAACAATTACTTGTTTTTTATTATTTGTTTTTACATAAATTTTGTTGATTTTTGTTCTGTCCTTTACAAGCGGCAAAAGCATTTCAGTACTTTAAAACGCAAAATCGGTAAAATGAATTCATTAAAATCACAAAGAAATTATTTTTTGATTTTTCTTAATTTTCTTATATAAGCAAAAGTTTCTTCTTCTCCCTTTTCACTCAGCATTGTAAGTAATTCTTCAAGCAGTTTCTCTGTGTTTTCGTGCATACGGTGTTTGCCCTTTACCCTGCCGAAGTAATCCAAAGAATCTCTGTCTTTGTAATTTGAACCGTTATATATTTTACTTGCGGCGACCCTGTCACAAAACATTTCGATTACATAATTAAGCGGCATTTCCACATTTTCTATCTGCTTTGTCTTAGGATTGTAGTCATTCCAATACTCGTAGTGATGACGGTTTCTGCCCTTATGATGCATCCATGCCTTTGAGTAGCCGTAAAGCTCCCTTTCTTTTTCGTTAGGACTTCTGTTACCCTGGTAATACTTTGCACCAGGAATAAACTCCGTCGGTGAATATTTTGAAAGGTCGTGCCTTAACCCCTGCCAAAGTATTCCTGCCTTTGCACAGTGAGCAATAACCTTATGCCTGTGTCTTGTAATCGTTCTGAAGTGTTTTATAAAATGTAACATATCCAATCACCAAACATATTCTAACATATTTCACGGGGATTTTGTTGAATATTTAAATATTTCTTGAACTTTTTAAAAAAAACATATATAATAATGTAATAAAATAAACTAAAAGACACAAACGAAAGGAATAATTTGATGAATTTTAAATCCATTAATCGTAAATCCTTTATTCTTACGCTTGCGGCAGTGCTTGGCGTATCGGTAATAGTAACCGCTGTGGCAGGTAGAACTTCCGATAATTCAGTACCTGCCGACAATAAAAACATTAATACAACTCAACCTTCGTTGGCAAACAGCAAACAGCCGACCGTTATTGTAACGGGCGAAACCGCCGATATAAGCATTGAATGTAATGAAATAAAAATTATCACTCCGTCGGAGGCAACCGCCGAAGAACTTGTAAAATCAAAGTGGTCAAGCAGTGACAACAATATCGTTACCGTTGATGACGGCGGAAGAATTGACGGCTTAAGCGAGGGTACGGCTACAATTACCGCACAGATAGGCAACACTCGCCATACCTACAATGTAACGGTTACGGCAGAAACACCGAGCCTCTATGACGGATATTCAACCTGTTACATTGCAAATACCGATGTGCTGAACGAAAACCTCAATAATGTTTACGAAAAAAATCCGTATTTTATTAAAGTAAACAGAGATCAAAACTGCGTTACGGTTTACACCTATGACAAAAACGGCGAATACACCGTACCTATTCGTGCAATGATTTGCTCAACGGGCATAGATAAAGCGACTGTACTCGGAGATGATTTTTCTATTTATTACAAGCAGGAATGGAATCCGCTTTTCAATGATGTTTACGGTCACTATGTATCGGGATTTTACGGTGACTACCTGTTCCACTCAGTTCCGTATACAGACGCAAGCGCCGACACTCTTGAAACCGAGGAGTTCAACAAACTCGGAGATGAGGGTTCACTCGGCTGTGTAAGAATGGAAACCGCAGATGTAAAGTGGATATATGATAATTGCCCCGAAAACACTCCTGTTACCGTTTATGACGACTCAAACCCAGGCCCTCTCGGCAAGCCTGATGCAATCAAAATCACAGATCTGAGTTGCGGTTGGGACCCGACAGATGACGATCCGCAAAACCCATACGCTGCAAAGACTCCCGAAATTTACGGTACAAGCGACATTACAATCAACAAAGGCAATCACGCCGATTTACTTGAGGGCGTGACCGCAGTTGACACCTGTTCAAATGATATTTCAAAGAAAATTACAGTAACAGGTAATGTACTGACAAACAAAGTAGGTACATACAAGCTGACATATAGTGTTGAGGACACAATGCACCGCACAAAGAGACTTGATGTTACCGTAAAGGTAGTTTAAAATTATGGTTTAACGGAGTGTCGGTCGGGCATTGAAATTTAGCTAACGCTAAATTATCCTCCCACAAACAAAAAAGTTTACTCAATTTTTCAAAAATTGCGGGTATGGACAGCACCCATAATATCTTCCGATACAACAATTTATCAGGCGCAAACAGCAAGCTGTTCGGCTATCGTTAGATTGCATAAACGGAAAGTATTTGTGGGCTTTGCCCACACCCACAACCTTTAAAAAGGTTGACCAAACTTTTATAGTTGATTGGCAAATCAATTTGCTAAACCATAATTCACCCCAACTTTTAATAAAAAGATCTGATAACAAGATAAAAATTACGGCTGTTGCTTAAATCGCAACAGCCGTTTAATTTATCCAAAAATTTTTAAAATCTCATCCTTATGAGCCATAATTGCATCATACCCCTCTTGAATAGTATCGTCAACGCTGTCGATAGAAAAAAGGGCGGTATTTTCATTCTTTATCTGCACGGCGAGGTCGGCAAGTTTCATTGACTCTCTTGTGCTGTCAATGGAATACACATCAAGCGCACGCCATATAACCTTAATAAGTCCGTCAAGACCTGCGTCCGGTTTATACTGCAAAATATCAAATCCGATTGCAAGCACCTTGCCTACGCCCATATCCTTTAAAACTCTTACAGGCAGGTTATCCTTTGAACCGCCGTCAACAAAGTCATATTCTTTATACGGGCAGGTGGTGTAAATAGCAGGAAACGACATACTCGCTCTTACCGCAACATCAAGCGGAACATCTGTAAGATAGTGTATATGCTCCCTTTCAAGATGCTCGTCATAGGTTGTAAAAATACATTCGTCTGTTGTCATTGTGTCAACGGTACAGACAGAAAGATTAATCGGCAAAGACTTAAAATCATTTTCAAGTCCCTTTGAGGCAAGCACTTCTTTTACAACATCAGAAATTATTTCGCCGTTTTTAATGCCGTTTTTCTGAATTTTTTTATAAACAATAAACTGTGCAAGTGCCTTAAATATAAGTCCGTTGTCGATTTCGGCAAGGATTTTCCAATACTTTTTGGCAACCTCATGCATTTCCTTTGGCTCAAGTCCCATGGCAACAAGCATTGCCATAATAGAACCTGAGCTTGTGCCCGACACATATTCGGGTCTAATGCCAAGCTCATACAAAGCGGTTACCGCACCGATGTGCGCAATTCCCTGCAAGCCGCCGCCCGAAAAAACAAATCCAGTCGAATCTTTTCTGTCTTTCATAATTTTGCTGTCCTTATCTTTAATTAATAAAATTTGTAAACATTACAGTAAGACTCGGTTTCTACAAAGTAATCGTACCAGTTGTAGAACTCATCAAAGCTGTAATCCTCGGAAATCAACTCATAATTTTTAAATTTTGTGTTGTCCGTAATATACTTAATTACCTTGTCTTTGTCGGCAAGTCTTGAAATATAAACGGTAATTTCCTTTTCATTTGCAAGCTTTTCATCTGTTTTAAGCGCCTGCATACTGTCGGTTTTTTCCTTTTCACTGCCGTTGTTCATATAGCCGTCCATAAACTCGGTAATCTTGCCGTTCGTAATTACTCCCCTCTTCTCTGCAAAGTCCTCAAGCTCATTTGCAAGGGTAGGCGAAAAGTCGGGTGTCTGAACAATCATAGTTTCGTCATAATTTGCGAGTTTGTCTATACTCTTGTTCCACTCAAGCATAGCAGTGCCGACAAATACGCATTTATCGGTTTGCGGAGTGTAAAGCTCGGTTTTTACGCCATACATATAGTAAGGCTTTACAGTGATATAGCCGATTGCGCAGGTAATTGCAAGGCAAATCGGTACGGCTGTTGTAAGCCACTTTTTGCCTGTAATTCTTGTAAACTTAATGAGCGCAAGCACAAACATAGCAACAAGCATTGGCAAAGATGCCATAATATAGCGGTCGCTGTTGAACGGTGAAACAAGTGAAATAGCCACAAAATATACAAGCGACGGCACAAAAGCCATATACGCTGTGCGAGAAAGCTTTTCCTTTCTGACAAAGCGGAGGTAAATCCAAAAGCCGATAAGAGCAACACTGCAGAGAACAAGCAGCCATATTTGATTTAAGAACACATCTTTTGCCAGCACCTGAATATATGTGCAAATCTTATAAACAAAGTAAGTAACAATAGTAATCGGATCAATATTAATGCTCAGCGAGCCAAATCCACGATTGCCGCCGAGTACATTTGTAATAATGTACGGATAAATGCAAAGTGCCGCCGCACTGCCGAGAATTGCTGTAACTATGTATTTTACCAAATCCTTTATGTTCTTTTCTTTAATTTGGAACACAAGCATAATAAGACCTGTAAGTCCCTCAAAGAGAATAAAGTAATACTGAGTGAGCGTGCCGAGCAGGGTTATAAGTCCCAAAATCAAGAAATCCGTCAGCTTTGCCTTGTTTTTGCTCTCAAAAATTTTGAGATTCATATAAATCATTGCAAGCACAAAGAATGTAAGTGTAGCGTACATTCTCAGATAAATAGTCATTGTTGTGCAGGCAATGCTGAACGCAAAAGCGCCTGTCGCTATGAGAGCATAAAGATTATTTTTTGTAATTCTCTTTACAATTTTAAAGAGCATAATCAAAATGCCTGCCATTGCAAGAACATTTACAGAAAAAGCAAAATATCTTGAAAACTGATTAGGAAACAATGAGCATACGGTATGCACAAGTCCGTAGTAAAAAGGCGGATGCGATGCGTCTGTTATCTGATTTTCATACACCTGAGCATAGTTAAAACGGTCGCCGTCCGATACCGAAAGATAGTCCGTAAAGTCAGCACCGCTGTTCCATTCGCCGTTGGTTTTAAGCGTATTTGCCGAGTTTGCGAGATTATAAGTCAAAAGCTCGTCCTCGTGGTAGCCCTGCTTGTTCATCATAAAAACAGTGCTGAGTGCAAGGCTTAAAACTATGACAACCGCAAGAAAAATTCTTGATTTTTTGTCTGAAATATTCATATTTTACCTCATCTTTTTATCCGTTCTGAATTTTAAAAAATATTATACCAAAATTTTACCATATAGTAAACATACAAAACATTGGTTTTTATATGTAATTTTTTAAATATTTACTGTGCTTTAGCTAAACAAGAGCAAAAACAATGTACCATTATTTATTTTAACGAACGAATGTGACTTTTGTGTTACAAAGAAAAAAATTATTTTGTATAAAAATCAAGTCAACACAGATGTTTTTATTTTAACGGTTAAATCCCGTTTTTCAAAAAACACTTAATAAATTCTCTTATATGAAAAACTCTTTCATTGCCGCAATCATCTTATCCATTTCCTCATCTGTGCCAACGGTAATTCTAAGGTGATTATCAATGCGTGGAATATTAAAATATCTGATAAAGATTTTCTTTGTCTTTAAATATTCAAATATTTCTTTTGCGGAATATTCTTTATGAGTGGCAAAAAGGAAGTTTGTCGCACTCTTTTTCACATCAAAGCCAAGTGCGATAAGTTCTTCCCTTACCCTCTCTCTTGTGGCAATAACCTTACCCACGCACTCTCTGAAATACTCTTCATCATTCATAGACGCAGTGCCGACCTCAAGTGCAAGGCTGTCCATTACATATGAATTGTAGGAATTTTTCACTGTTTCGAGTGTCGCAATCAATTCCTCACTGCCTATGGCAAAGCCTATACGCATACCGGCAAGCGAGCGTGACTTTGAAAAGGTTTGAGTAACAAGCAGATTATCATACTTCTTTGTAAGTTCCACCGCCGACTCGCCGCCAAAATCAACATACGCCTCGTCAATAATAACAACGCTGTCTTGGTTGTGCTCCACAATGTCAATCACAAAGTCAAGCGGTTTGCAAATGCTGGTCGGCGCATTAGGATTAGGAATAATAATTCCGCCGTTTTCCCCGTAATAATCCTCTGCGTGAATTTCAAAATTATTGTCAACAGGAATGGTTTTATACGGAATTTTTATAAGTGAACACCATACAGGATAAAAAGAATAGGTAATATCGGGATATAAAATCGGCTTATTCGAATTAAAGAAAGCCATAAACGACAAAGCTATTACATCATCAGAGCCGTTGCCAACAAACACATTGTTTCTGCCGACATTGTACCTTTTTGCGATTGCATCTTTTAAAATAATCGAATCCGAATTAGGATATTTCTTTAGTCCCTCGCTGTTTTCGGCATACTTTTCAAAAACCTTTTTTACCTGCGGTGACGGCGGATAGGGATTTTCGTTTGCGTTGAGCTTAATCATATCCTTATCGTTTGACTGTTCGCCTGCTACATACGGCTTTATTTTTATAAGATTTTCTCTCCAACTTCCCTGCATTTTGATTTCTCCTTTATATAAAAGTCCGGTCAGCATAAGAAACTTGACCTGAATTTTTATTATCTCTTTTTGGTATAGAGCATTGATAATGACCTGTTTTTCTTAAATTCCAAAACAGGTCACGAAAAACTCGTGACCTGTAATTAACTGTTGCGTTGTAAACAGTGAAAAAGCGTTAAGCCTTTGCCTTAGCGTCACTCTTAAAAAGTGCTGTAAGAGTTTTAGTATCGGCAGTGCCCGACTGAGTAAGACCGCTTGCTTTCTGGAACTCCTTTACAGCCTTCTGAGTAACCTCGCCGTAGTAACCTGTTACATTTCCCTTATCGGTAATGTAACCAAGGTCAAACAAACGCTGCTGCATAGCTTTTACATTATTATTTTCATCGTCAAGTTTAAGTGTAAGACCACTTACCTTTATATTGTACTGACCTTCAACCGAACCGTTTGACGCAGCGGCACCTGTTGTGGTTTGTGCACTTGACTCTGCCTTTGTGGCGGTAGTAGCGCCCTCAACTGCTGACGGTACAACCGACTCAGAGGTATCCTCTGAACTTTTCTTTACTCTGTCAGGATACATAAAGTTCATAATCTTGTTAAGAGTAAGCAAAGAGGTTGTACCCATTCTGCTCATTTCTTCCTTTGTAACCATAAGAGTTTGTTTATTTTTCAAAGCCTTTAAGCCTTTAAGATCCGAATCATTCTGAATAAACTGCAAAGTTTCCTCGTCTGCATACAGAATATAATCAGGATTTGCAACCTTTAAAATCTTTGTGTCAATCTCGCTTTCAGACACATTTACAGCCGCATTTACCGCACCTGTATATCCTAAAAGCATATCGCCGTATGTTCCGCTGTGCAAGGTGTTGAGCTTGTCGCCGTTAAGATACAGGTAGCAAATTGTTTTGGTTACATTGCTGTTTGTTTCTGCCTTGCAGGTTTTCATAGCATCAATGAGCTTTTTGTAAGAATCCTCACCTGTTCGTGCGCCGTCAACTGTGCCGCCGAGAACCTTGCCCAGTGTGAGATACGCTGTTTCAAGCTCTGTTGTAGTTTCGGGCGATGCAATGGTAAGAACCATAATGCCTGCGTCTGTAAGCTGTTCCTTGCAGTTTTCATCAAGAGTATCATCTGCAAAAACAATATCGGCAGCATATGATTTAATTTTCTCAACATCAGGAGTTTTTGCCGAACCTACGCTCGGAGCAACCGACAAGAAATTCTGAGTAACCTCGTCACTTCTGCCCACCATTTTTGTAGCATATCCTAAATAAGAAATAATGTCTGCGGTTTCATCCGAAAGCACAACAATGTCCTTTGGCTCTGTTTCAATAGTAATATCGGCAACAGAAACAGGATAATTTTTATTGTCACCATCACAACCTGCAAGTGTTGCACAAGCCGATGCGGCAAGTGCCGTTGCAAGAAAAACTGAAACGATTTTTTTCATATTTACCTCCGTTTATCAGCAAAATAGAGATTCAATGTAGTGCTTTGCACATCTTGGCGAACGACCGCCTCTTGAAAGTGCAAAACGCTCAGCACCTGCCTCAAGCTCTTCTTGTGAAAGTTTAACTCCGTTTTCCTTGGCAAGTGCAAATACAATATCAAGAAATTCTTTCTTTGACGGAGCAGAGTAGCAAACCGACAAACCGAAACGGTCTGAAAGCGAAAGTGTTTCCTGCATATTGTCACGAGTATTTATATCGTCATCTGTACGATCCGCAAAGCTCTCTTTTACAAGATGACGGCGGTTTGAAGTTGCATAGATAAGTGCATTGTCAGGACGAGCAGCAATGCCGCCCTCAAGCACTGCCTTAAGGGTAGTGTAGCTCTGGTCTTGTTTTTGGAAAGAAAGGTCATCAATAAATATGATAAACTTCATCGGCAATGTTGCAATTTTGTCAACAAGAATCGGGAAGTCAATAAGTCTTTCCTTAGGAATTTCAACAATTCTCAAGCCGTCCTTGCGGAATTCATTTGCAATAGCCTTAACGGTAGAGCTTTTTCCTGTACCCATATCACCGTAAAGCAGGCAGTTGTTGCAAGCCTTACCCTCAATAAATGATTTTGTATTGCCGACAACAATATCACGCTGTCTTTCATAGCCTGTAAATGAATCCATATCAATTTTGTCAGGGTGCAAAACAGGCTGAATGTCACCGTCACGCCAAATAAACGCTTTGTAACGGGCAAAAATACCACAGCCGTTTTCTTTATAATATTTAGCCACTTTTTCAAGTGAGCCGTCAAACATCTTAAAGCTCTCGGCGCACTCGCCGCACTCCCATTTTGGAAGATGCTCGGCAACACAACCCATATCGGCAACCGTAGCAAGATCATTTGACGCACAATAGCTCTGAATAAGCTCCTGCGAGGTGAGTGACGCAGCATTTAAAATCGCCTGACAATCACGCTTTACCGCCTTTAATAAATTGTCGGGAAGTGTGTTGTACTTGCCTGCTGCCGCAGCTCTTGTAAAGCAGTTCTCATCAAAGAGAGCAGCCTCGGTAAACGCATAAGCAAGGCGGTTGCTGCAGCCTCTTTCGCTTATAAGCGAGAAAAACTCGCCGTATGCGCTCAAAAACTCCTCAGGCTTTTTATCCATAGAACTTAATAATTTGTAATATGCTTTTGGTACGCTTCTGTTTAAAATTCCTCTGAAAATTGAGAGGGACGAAAGCGAAAATAAAATTTCTTTTGCTTTATTCATAATTCATCAGTCCATTCGTATTAATTGTACGACTTTTTTGGTTTTAAGTCAATATTTCCGCAAAAAATATGGCGTTATATTTCTCTTAAAAAACTAAAATTAAACAAAAATCCCGTAAAACTCGGATTTTTAAAAAGTTTTTAAGAAAAAATTAAAAAATTTCAAAAAAAGTGTTGACAAAGCTATCTTTATGCTGTATAATATCAACTGTTCTCTTGAGAGAGCGCAAACAAAATAGTTGGTGTTGATGACGCTGAGGGTCCACCTGTTCCCATACCGAACACAGAAGTTAAGCTCAGTGGTGCCGAAAATACTTGGCTGGTGACGGCCCGGAAAAATAGGGAGATGCCAACATCTAATGTCCATCCGAATGGGTGGACATTTTTATTTTGCTTTTTAATATTGTGGGTCGGCAACACCCACAATACTTTTATGCTGTCGCAGATATACGATAGCCAAACGGCTTGCCTTTTGTTGAGTTGGAACATAAAGGTGTAAAACTTTTAATTGCGACAACAACAATAAAAACATTTACATAGAACTTAAGCCGTCATTGTTTGCAATGGCGTCTATTTGTTCTGATCATTTCTTTATTAAAAGGCTCTCACCTTTTTCAAACTTCGTCTTAGCTCGCAAACCGCAAAGCTGTTTGCGCCTCTCACCTACATTACAAATAAAATCTTGCTTTGTAGTATTTTATTTTTTAAGTATATTGTAATTTAACTTCAAGTATAATTTCATAACAGAATTATAGTATTATTTTTGCATAATCGAAAATAATATTTTTTTCTCATCTCTCCCCTGTCTAAATAAAAACTTGCATTATTACTATGCAATTCATAAATTCAGTAGTTTATTGCATTATTTTCCTATCAACAATATATATTTAAAATAGCAATATTTTGAGTTTGATTGTGATATTATAACTTTTTAAAAAATTTGTAAAAATGTGTTGACAAAGTGACGGCATAGTGATATAATCAATACTGTTCTCAAGAGAGAACCCAATTAAATAGTTGGTGTTGATGACGCTGAGGGTCCACCTGTTCCCATACCGAACACAGAAGTTAAGCTCAGTGGTGCCGAAAATACTTGGCTGGTGACGGCCTGGAAAAATAGGGAGATGCCAACATCGAAGTGTCCATCCAATAGGGTGGGCATTTTTTTGCTTTCTGGTTCTTTGTCAATAGTTGGGGTTAAAAACAGAGTTATCAAGGCTTCCACTTGAGGTGAAGCCTTTTTAGCTTGATAAAATTTTTACGATAACATCATTACCCCAACATTTAGAATAGAACCCATTTACTTTCATTATTACGGTTAAAAATAACGGTTTATCGGATTATCGGTCGGGCAACAAGTTAATAGCCACGCTACTCAAACCACTAATTTGCCACTTTTCAAGGGCAAATTAGCCACACCCTCAAGCTTTGCATTATTCAACCAAAAGGCAGTCAAACCTAAAGCAATAGGTCTGACTGCCTTTGTGTATCAGCTGTTAAAAATATTAAAAAGAATTGCATACACATATGATGAGCTTGTTTTTGCCAATTTTGCAAAGCTCGGATCTTTTAATTTTTCAACAGCAATTTCTATTTCTGCTTTTGTAATACGCCAATTTGCCTTTGATATATAAATACAGCCTCCCGAAACAATATATGTGAATTTATTTTTATTATACATCTCTATTTCTTTTCCGCTGTATCTTACAATTTCATCCCATATTTCATTAAGGCTCATTATTATCATTCCGCAACTTCGGCGAGTTTCTTTGTTACTCTTGAAGTAACATCAATGTAATAATCCAAATCTGCCTTTGAAAGTGAGTCCTCATCAATATTATCTATTTTATCAACCATATCAGCATATTTAGACATATACTCAGTGTAATCTTTCATAAGTGAAGCAGGATTACTGCTGTTATTATACTTCTTCATAAAATCAACATATGAATTCATAAAGTCCTCGTATGCGTCCATAGTTTCTTTAAAATCAGGATCGACTGTATCGGAATCCTTTTCCTCTTCTTTGGAACTTTCTTCTTCCTTAGAGCTTTCCTCTTCCTTGGAACTCTCCTCTTCTTTAGAGCTTTCCTCCGCCTTGGAGCTCTCCTCTTCCTTGGAGCTTTCATCTGAACTCTGCGAAATCGTTATATCGGGAATGCTGATATCGCTTGTATCTTTTTTCGC
The DNA here is from genome assembly GCF_003438075.1 of Eubacterium sp. OM08-24. Classification (GTDB taxonomy): domain Bacteria; phylum Bacillota; class Clostridia; order Oscillospirales; family Acutalibacteraceae; genus Ruminococcoides. Next base: position 204,531 of record NZ_QSTA01000003.1, read on the forward strand.
TCCGCAGCCTGTAAAAACCATAGTTGCCGATGCAGCAACCACCACTGCAATAAATGTGCATAAAACTTTTTTAACGGTATTCTTCATAGTTATTTCCTCCTTTTGGTAAATCCGTTGACCTTATTATATAAAAACAGCATTAAAAAAGTGTATGCTGACAGCATACACTAATAAAAAAATTTTATGATAAAATAAATGTATAATAAAGGACATTATACAACAAAATTGTTGTATACGGGCATACTAAAGAAAATACTTACTATCGCAAATATTCTGAAAAAGGTCCGCCTCGTCGGCTTTTTAAACCTGCCGATTATAGGCACACACCGTTGAAACCCGAAAATATCGGAAAAGAATGCAATAGGAATAAAAAACATAAGCATAACCATAAGCGTTACGGGAAAAATTTTCAGTAAATCATAATGGCAATTATCACGATACAGCATTGCTATAAAAGAAAACATAAGGAAATACAACACACCTGCAACAATATGAACAGCCATATTATCGGTGCGAAATCCGGGAATATTTTTCCAAAATTTATCAACAAAGGTCAAGCCTTTTACCCTTTTTCTTTTTAAAGACGAGCTAAGCTCCTCTATGCTGTCAAACCTCAGTTCGGGATTGAAATTTGTGCATTTCAAAATAATATCGGCAACATCGCTGTTGTGATACAGTTTTTCGCTTGGAATACACCCCGTAAGCATATAATTCAACAGCACTCCAAGTGCGTAAATATCGGTCTTGCTGTCACTCTGTCTAAATCCGAATTGTTCGGGTGCGGCATACCCCTCGGTACCCAGCACCTGAGTATCATGTTGTGCGTTATTTCTATGAAATCTTGAAATCCCAAAGTCAATTATCTTGACAACACCGACATTACCTATGATAATATTAGATGGAGTAATGTCACGATGAGTGATTTCGTGCTTGTGAAGTTCGCTCAGGCCGTCACATATTTGACGAGCAATATTTACGGCATAATTTTCTGTAAATGTTCCTCTTGCAACCAGCTGTTCGACCGTACCGCCCTGCACATATTCCTCAAGAATAACGCAGGCATTGTTGTCTATGATGGCATCATAAACCTTAGCTATGTGATTGTTATTTATTTTACTTACGGCATTGTGCAGGTCAAATTCGTCAGCGGGCATAACCTTTTTTACCATTAACTGCCCTGTATTGCGGTTGCGTACAAGCTGGGTTGTACTGTTAAAATTTGTAACCACATTGCACTGCCAAAGAGAAAATTTGTATTCAAAATCGTCCATTACCTCACCCACTTTGTTTAATACTAACATAATTTTACATAAAAAGGAAGATACAATTTGAAAAAATCTACTGATGAACTGCTCAATATTTTAAAGTCAAAGAATAATCTTGATGACTACTTCAAAGAAAATTTAGACCAACTGCAATATACAACTCTGCCACAAATGCTTGAAAGCATATTACAGAGCAAAAATATGAGCAAGTCAGAGGCACTCAATAATTCAATGATAGAAAAGCACTACGGCTATCAGATTTTTAAAGGGGTAAAAACACCGTCAAGAGATAAGCTGATAATGCTATGTATCGGCATTGGAGCTGACCTTACGCAAACTGGAAGGCTGCTAAACAGCATAAAAGCCGCACCGCTTTACGCAAAAGACGGCAGAGATGCTGTAATAATGTTCGGCCTGCTGCATAAGCTCAGCATAATTGACATTAACCTTATGCTCTACGACAGAGGCTTTGATGTGCTCGAATAACCTTTGATTTTATTTATTATATTTTCCTGTAACCCAGCTATCGGATTTCACCTTTTCATAAAGTGTGCCTGCATAATTGCGGCACACTTTTGTTTTTGGGAAAACTCCAACAAATTGCGATTTAAGTTAGTTTCAGTCGAGCATCGAATTGAGGCTACAATAAGATTTTCTGCCTTTAAAACTAAAAAGTTTGGTCAACCTTTTCAAAGGTTGTGGGTGTGGGCAACGCCCACAAAAAGCTGTAAATCACCGCAAATTTTAATAGCAAAACAGTTTGCTGTTTTGCGGCTTGAACATAAAGGCATAAATAAGCCAAATGCGACAGCAACAAAGGAAAAGGCTCGCTACTAAACTACTAATTTGCCACTTTTTAAGGGCAAATTAGCCACACACGCAAACTTTTTCGTTCTTTATAATATCTTTTCTCTAAGACTGCTAAAGTGCAACTTTCTTGCTCTCTGCCACTCATTAGTCTTAACTTTTTCTTTACTTTAAAGTATTGATTAATCTAAAGTTTAGTTATGCTATTGCGCAATTTCAACTGCCTGCTTTTTATTAAAAATAAGTTCGTTTTTATTATTTTTTGGGCTCTGCCCAAACCCGCAATCCTTTAAAAAGGGTTGACCTAAATTTTAAATTTATTAAGCAAAACTTTGTGCGTTAAATCACTTCCTCCACAATAAAAAACACTTAACGTAAAATGCCCGACCTCAGAAATTCTGAAGTCGGGCAAATTTAATAAATTTTGCAAGCGAGCTTTTTATTTTACAGGATTACTTCTGTGGTTTCTGCTGCTCTGAAAACTTTGCTCTGGTTCTCTTTACCACCTCAAGCTGAGAAGTAAGAGTTTCCTCTGTGGTCTTTAAAATGCTGTCTGAATAAACATTTGTGGCTGTACGGATTTCCTTTGCCTTTGCCTTTGCATCGTCAACAATTTCCTTAGCCTTTACCTTAGCCTCACGAACAAGCTCGTTCTGGTTAAGAATTGTCTTTTTGCGCTCCTCGGCATTGCGAATGATATTTTCAGCCTCTTTCTTAGCCTCTGTAAGAATTGCCTTTCTGTCGGCAACTACATTTTTAGCCTGGCTGATTTCAGACGGCATTGCGTCCTGAATCTGCTCGATGATATTATACATCTGGTCGCTGTCAACCATTACCTTACCGCCCGAAAACGGTACTGACTTAGCTGAACCGAGAATGTCCTGAAGCTCTAAAATCAAATCATCAATTTTCATATTTATTATCTCCTTTAACTTAAGGTTTTTTACTTTTATTGTCTTTGTAAAGTCTTTCGACAATTCTGTCATGTATCATTGGCGGAACAAAATTGCTTATGTCGCCGCCGAGAGATGCCACTGTGCGCACCATACTTGAACTTAAATACATTGAGTCCGACTCGGCTGTAAGGAATATGGTTTCAAGCTGCGGATTAAGCCTTTTGTTTGTAAGCGCCTGCTGAAATTCATACTCAAAGTCAGACACCGCCCTTAATCCCTTTACGATTGCGTCAACCTTGCGCTCCTTGCAATACTGCGCAAGAAGTCCGCTGTAACACACAATTTCAACATTTTCTATGTCTGCGGTTGATTCCTTTAAAAACTGTATTCTCTCCTCTGCCGAAAAGCTCGGGGTCTTTTTTTCATTGGTAAACACACCGACTATAACCTTGTCAAACATATTTGCCGCACGCCTGATAATGTCGATATGTCCCAGCGTAACCGGGTCAAAGCTGCCCGGACAAATAACCGTTTTTTTCATTATATAAAATCCTTATGTCTGAATGTGCTTATTTTTATTTTACCATAGCGATATTCCCTGTCAAGTACAAAATCGCCGTAATTTGCCGAAATTTGTTCGTCAAGGGGATTTTCTGCAATAATAACTCCCGTATCCCGCATATTCTCTGCCACAAGCGGAAGTGCGTCCTGCAAAATACCTTTTTTATACGGCGGATCTAAAAAAGCTATGTCAAATTCGACAGTATTCATTGAGAGAAAGCTGCGGTAATCCATTGCAAAAACCTTTGCCTCTTTGTCAAACTTAACCGAGCTGATATTCTTTTTTACAACATCAAGCGATTTTTTAGATGCGTCAACAAAGTAAGCCGAGCTTGCGCCCCTGCTTATTGCCTCTATGCCCATTTGTCCCGAACCTGCAAAAAGGTCAAGGAATGTATGCCCCATAATTTCAAACTGAATTATTGAAAATACAGCCTCTTTTATTCTTTCAGTGGTAGGTCTTACATCTTCACCCTCAAGGGTTTCAAGCCGCCTGCCCTTTGCTGTTCCTGTTATTACCCTCATATTATCTTCCTTTTTTCGTATAAAGCATAATAATGCCATTACGGTTGTATATTCTTTAATATTACATAATTATAACATATTATTACAAAAATTACAACATTTTTATTAATTCAATTTTCTGTCGATTTTTCGGCTGAATGAAAGTATCTGTAAACCGCTACCGCCGCATTTTTTGTCATTTGCGGACATCCCTCAAGCTCTTCCAAATCAGCCTTTGAAATATTGTCAATGGTTCTGAAATACTTGAGCATTGCCCTTGCTCGCTTTTCGCCGATTCCCTCAATTTCGGTAAGCGAGCTTTTAAAGGTATTTTTACTTCGCCTTTCATGGTGATAGCCAATGGCAAAGCGGTGCACCTCGTCCTGCATTTTACTTAAAAAGGTAAACAACGCCCTGCGTGAATTAACAGAGATTTCTCCGCCGTCACCCGTAACCGCTCTGGTGCGGTGCTTATCGTCTTTAACAAGTCCGAAAAGCGGAACATCAATATTCATCTCCCTAAGCACCTGTTTTGCTACGGCAACCTGTCCTTTACCGCCGTCAAGCAAAATAAGATCGGGCAGCTTTCCAAAGCCGTCATCTGCCTTTTCCGCCTTGAGATATTCGTTAAATCGCCTGCCGATAACCTCTGCCATAGATGCGTAATCGTCCTGTCCGTCAAAACCCTTTATCTTAAATTTTTTGTAGGCACATTTATACGGCTTGCCGTCTTTGTAAACAATCATACCTGCTACATTTTCCGTACCTGCAAGGTTAGAAATATCATAGCTTTCGATGTATGACGGTATTTTTTCAAGGCCCAAAAGCTCCTTTAATTCCTCGAGCACGCTGTATTCCTTTACGGTTGCGCCCTTGCGCTGAGCAAGCTCCTCGGCAGCATTTGAACGGCACATCGCCATAAGCTGAGCCTGCTCTCCCCTTTGCGGAACTGTAACATACACCTTACTGCCTCGCTTTTCGCTTAGCCAATCCTGCATAGCGGTCAAGCCGTCAAACTCCTTATCAATGGCAATATTTTTCGGCACATCACCACGAATTGTATAGTAACGCAAGATAAATTCTTCGGTTTCGCCCTCACTGTCGCCCGAATCAAAAACAAAGCTCTCTCTGTCAAAAAGTCTGCCGCCCTCAAAGCGGAACACCTGAAAACAGGTTTTGTGTCCGTCAGAAAAGCTTGCAATAACATCTTCGTCAAGTACCTTGTTGGCAACAACCTTTTGCTTGTCGCCCATCTTTTTAATGGCGCTGATTTTATCACGGATTCTTGCGGCTCGCTCAAATTCAAGATTTTCTGCCGCCTCCTCCATTTTCTTCGTGAGGTCTTTAACCGAATTTGACGAACCGCCCCTAAGAAACGAAAGCGCCTGTTCCACGCTTTCGTTGTAATCGGCAAACTTCACCTTGCCCGTACAGGGAGCTGTGCATAGCTTGATATGGTAGTTAAGGCAAGGTCTGCCCTTACCGAAATCCTGCGGAAATTTACGGTTACAGGTCGGGAGCATAAAGATTTTGTTAGCCTCCTCAACGGCGCTTTTCACATAGTAACTGCTCTTGTACGGGCCGATATACTCTGCACCGTCATCATTCTTTTGGAGAACATAAGAAATTTTGCGCCACTTGTCGCCGCTCACCTTAATGTAGCTGTATCCCTTGTCATCCTTAAGCAGAATATTATACTTTGGTGTGTGCTGTTTAATAAGACTGCACTCAAGAATGAGCGCCTCAAACTCGCTGTCGGTTATGATATATTCAAAATGGTCAACATTGTCAACCATACGGCGCACCTTTTCTGCGTGGTTATTCTGCGAGCCAAAATATTGGCTTACACGATTGCGCAAAGCCTTTGCCTTGCCGATATAAATAATTTCTCCGTCAGCCGAGTGCATAATATAAACACCGGGCAACAGCGGTAAAGCCATTGCCTTTTTGCGGAGTATTGACATTTTAGGATTCATATTGCTCTCCTTTGTTTGTTGCAAAATCAGAAATTATAGGGTTAATAATGAGTGGCGGAGAAGGGTACGGTGGAATACATAACAATAGTATTAGTATTAGTATTAATATTAGCTATTATAGTAGCCATAAAAAATAATCGCCCTGCTGTCTGGAAAACTCGGGCGATTACTTTTAATTAAACGATTTTTAGGCTAACCGCTTTAATACGGTTTCCTTGTAACTATATTATATATTATTCATATTTCAAAGTCAATATAAAGTCAATATTATAATTATTAGCCTGACGAATTTTCTGTCAGGCTTTTTTTGATAAAACAAAAAGGGCGGATAATCCGCCCTAAAATTTCAAAAAGTATGAATTACTCAGCAAAACCTGACTCAACAAGTGCTACAAGGCCGTCAACAGCCTCAGTTTCGTCTGAACCGTCAGCAATAACCTTGATTGTTGTACCGCCAATAATTCCAAGTGACAATACACCGAGAAGGCTCTTTGCGTTTACTCGTCTTTCTTCCTTTTCTACCCATACAGTTGACTTGTACTCGTTAGCCTTCTGAATGAAAAATGTAGCCGGGCGAGCGTGTAAGCCTGCTTTGTTCTGTACTAATACTTCCTTAACATACATTTTAAAATCCCTCTCTTGCCATATAATTTAACCCGTTTTGTAATCCGACTGCTTTCTGCAATCTTTTAATAAATATTATAGTATTTTTTCAAAAAAAGGTCAATAAGTTAAATAATTTTTGGTTCATTACTCACATACAAACAAAATTTCAAGTCGGTAGTTGTGCAATATTACTACAAGATAAATTGAATTATATTAAGTATTGCTATATATTATTTTATATATGCAAATTATTGCTGATTTTTAATCCTGATTTTCAAGCCTTTTGAGCAGCTCGGGGCGCTTTGCTCGTGTTACCTCTATGCTTTTTTCCTTTTTCCACTTCTCAATGTTTGCGTGATGACCGCTCAAAAGCACTTCGGGCACTTCTTTACCTCTCCAAACCGACGGCTTTGTGTACTGCGGATGCTCAAGCAAGCCGTTAAAATGGCTCTCCTCGGTAAAACATTCGTTGTTTGAAAGTACACCCGGCACCATTCTTGAAAGTGCGTCCGTAAATACCATTGCAGGCAATTCACCGCCTGTCAGCACATAGTCGCCTATTGAGATTTCCTCGTCAATAAATTCGTCAAGCAAGCGCTGGTCAACACCCTCGTAATGTCCGCATAAAATACACACATTCTCTACCTCGGCTATCTCCTTGAGCCTTTGCTGAGTAAGAGTTTTTCCTTGCGGCGACATATAGACAAAATACGGTCTTTTGCCGATTTTCTCACATATATCCTCAAAACAAAGTGCAATCGGCTCGGCTTTCATCAGCATACCGTTTCCGCCGCCGTACGGTGTATCGTCAACTCGTCTGTGCTTGTCAAAGGCATAATCTCTGAGTTGGTGGCAGTGAATTTCAAGCGCACCGCTTTTCTGCGCCCTGCCGATTATGCTGTCGCCAAGTACAGGTGTGAACATTTCGGGGAATAAGGTTATTATATCAATCCTCATCGTCAAATATTCCTTTCATAGGACGAATAAGCACATATCCGCCGTCAACATTTGTTTCGGTAATAACCTCGTCAATAACAGGCGCAAGGTACTTTTTGCCGTCTGCATCGGTAATCTCGTAAACATCGTTTGCACCCGTACGCAAAACATCTGTGATTTTGCCGTAAACTGTTTCGCTGTCGGCGTCCTTTACCTCAAGACCTATCAAGTCCTGCACAAAGTTTACACCCTCGTCAAGCGAAATGTCCTCTCGGTCAATGTAAACTATCTTGCCTCTCATTTTGTCGGCCTGCTCGATTGTGTCGATGCCGTCAACCTTGCAAAGCACAATGTTCTTGTGCGGGCGTGACTTTACCTTAATGCTCTCTCTGCCCTGCTCGTCAAGGTACAGCTTTTTAAAACAGCACAAAAACTCCGGACTGTCGCACCAAGGGTCAATTCTGAGCTCGCCTTTAATGCCATGAGTACCTACAATTTTTCCGCTGTCAAGAAATCTTTTTTTCATATATACACCATCCGTAATTTTCTTTTATCCGATTACATATTCTAACATATTTTTCGGCTGTGGGCAACTATTATATATGACTGTGCATACTAATAAAAATCTCGCTTATAAGGTCGGCAATGTATTCCTCGCTTTCAGCCATTCCGCCTCGCACCCACTTTTTAAGAATACTCGATACTCCGCTCTCCGTAAATGTATACATATAGTCGAGCTTAGTCTGCTCAATATCCTTTTTGCCAAATGCCGTACAATACTCCTTTTTCAGCTCCGCATACATTTCGTCAAGCAGCTTTGTAGGAATATTATTTGTAAAAACTATCTTGTAAAAATCGGAATACTTGCGCACAAACCTCACAATGTATAGGAAATTCACCTTGCCGTTTTGAGTGAATTTAGTATTGTAATCCCTCAGCTCCTCAACATAGCTTAACTCTATTTGCGAAATCATATCGTAAACATCGGTGAAATGGTGATAAAAAGTAACCCTGTTCACTCCTGCCTGCTTGCATAGCGAGGTTACGGTAATTTTGCTCAAAGGCATTTGCTCAAGCATATCAAAAAGTGTCTGCTTGAGTGCCTTAGTGGTATTTTTAACTCTTTTATCCATAAAATTTCACCTTAGATTTTTTGTAAAAATAAACAAATTTTAACCATTTGTAAAATAATTTACATAAAAATTAAAATTAAGTCTTGTATATTTGTGTAGAATATATTATACTATAATCAGATAATTAAATCAAGGGAAACACTTTAAAAGCATATTGTATAAATTACAGATTAATCATGGCAAAAAGCAAGCAATATGCGCCCTTTTTCCCAAATTTCTTAAAGAAAAGAGGATAAATAAATGGCTTTTAGTTTAAATGACGAAAGAACTCCGCTTGAACAGTTTTTGCAGGGCGAATCTGTTACAGCTTATGAATTTATGGGCTCTCATTTTGTAAACTGGGGCGACAGGGACGGTGTTGTGTTCAGAGTATGGGCACCAAACGCACTTTCCGTATCCGTTGTAGGTGATTTCAACGATTGGAACCCCGATGCAAACTATATGTATAAAATCGACAATTCAGGCGTATGGGAATTGTTTATTGAGGGTGTATGGGAATATGCTTGCTACAAGTATTGCGTAGAAACTCCGTCAATGCAAAAGGTTATGAAAACCGACCCGTATGCTTTCCATTGCCAGACAAGACCTGACAATGCATCTCGTGTATATGAAATTCACGGCTATGAATGGAACGACAGCGAGTGGCTTGAGCATAAGAAAACTCACCCACACAAGAACGCTCCTATCAATGTATATGAAATGCACGCAGGCTCATGGAGAAAATATGAGGACGGCAATGTATTCAGCTATAAAAAGCTCGCCGAGGAGCTTATTCCTTATGTAAAGGAAATGGGCTATACTCACATTGAGTTTATGCCTCTTACAGAATATCCGTTTGACGGCAGCTGGGGTTATCAGGTAACAGGTTACTTTGCGGCAACTTCCCGTTACGGTACTCCTAAAGACCTTATGTATTTTGTTGACAAATGTCATCAGGAAGGTATCGGCGTTATTCTTGACTGGGTACCTGCTCACTTCCCTAAGGACGAGCACGGTCTTGGCAGATTTGACGGTACAGGCTGTTATGAATATGAGGACTGGAGAATCGGCGAACATAAGGAATGGGGTACATATATCTTCAACTATGCCCGTTACGAGGTAACAAGTTTCTTGCTTTCATCTGCTATGTTCTGGCTTGACCAATACCACATTGACGGCATTAGAGTTGACGCCGTTGCGTCTATGCTCTACCTCGACTACAACCGTAAAGACGGCGAGTGGCTTGCAAATATTTACGGTGGCAGAGAAAACCTCGTTGCTGTTGACTTCTTGCAGAAACTCAACACTGTTGTGCATATGTTCCACCCTGAGGCAATGATGATTGCCGAGGAGAGTACAGCATGGCCGAATGTTACAGGTTTCCCACCAAAGGATATGGGACTTGGATTTGACTACAAGTGGAATATGGGTTGGATGAACGATATGCTTTCATACATCAGCCTTGACCCGCTTTACAGGAACTACCACCACGATACGCTCACATTCAGTATGGTTTACGCATTCAGCGAGAGCTTTATGCTCCCTATCTCGCACGATGAGGTAGTTTACGGCAAAGGCTCGCTTATCAATAAAATGCCGGGACTGTATGATAATAAATTTGCAGGCGTAAGAGGATTTCTTGCGTATATGCTCGCTCATCCGGGCAAAAAGCTTATGTTTATGGGCAGTGAACTCGGACAGTTTGACGAGTGGAACTCTACCGAACAGCTCCAGTGGAACTTGCTCGGATACGAAAAGCACCGTCAGCTTAATCACTTCTTTGCAACAGCAAATAAATTCTATTGTGACACACCTGCAATGCACGAAAACGATTACGATTGGAACGGTTTTCAGTGGATTGCGCTTGATGATTACAAGCATAGCATTATTTCTTTCAGAAGAATTGCTTATGACGGAAGTGAAGTTATTGTTGTATGTAACTTCCAGCCAATGCTGCGTGAAAATTACAAAATCGGCGTGCCAAAGTACGGCGTATATAAAGAAGTTCTCAACTCAGAGGCAGAGGAATTTGGCGGCTGCGGCATAGTAAACGAGGGCGAAATTAAGGCTCAGGATGTGGCAGACCACGAGTTGCCGTATTCAATCAACATTACTCTTGCTCCGCTTTCTGTAATCTACATTGAGCTTGACAAGGAACTGCCTGCACCTGAAAAGCCAAAGAAGAAAAAGACAACAAACCGCAAGGCAGCCGCACTCAAGAAAGCAAAAGCAGAAAAGGCTGCAAAGGCTGAATCAAAGGAAGATACTAAAACAGAAGTTAAGACCGAAGAAGTAAAGGCTGAAGAAGTTAAAGCTGAAACTGTTGAAGAATAATATTTGATTTGGCAAAATCAGTATATCAAGGTCATTTTTGTCCGACCTCTTTATAAAAGGAAATGCAGATAGGGTTCACCTTATCTGCATTTCCTTTTTGGCTTGTGCGTTTAACACACAAAGTTTAGTTTAATAAATCCAAAATTTAGGTCAACCCTTTTTAAAGGGTTGCGGGGTTGGGCAGAGCCCATAAAATAATAAAATTGCACGGATTTTCAAAAAAACAAATAGTTGCAATTATATTATAAAATAACTAAACCTTAGAGTAATCAAAGCTTTAAAAAAAGCAAAAGTCAAGACTAATGAGCGGCAGAAAGGTAGAAAGTTACACTTTACCCTCAGTAGAGAAAAGATATTCTAAAGGATACAAAAGTTTGTAGGTGTTGCTAATTTGCCCTTGAAAAGTGGCAAATTAGTAGTTTAGTAGCGTAGCTTTTCCTGTGTTGCTGTTGTAATTTTTAGGCTCTCGCCGATGTGTTCAAGACACCAAACAGCAAGCCGTTTGGCTACTAAAATTTGCGATAGCATAAAACATTTGTGGGCGTTGCCCACACCCACAACCTTTAAAAAGGTTGACCAAACTTTTAACTTCGAGCAGAAAGTTTAACTTTTGCCGTACTTTGTTGCCCGACCAAAAATGCACTAAACCATATTACCCGAACTTTTGATAAAGAACCAATTAAACCTAATTAACCAAAAAATTCCCGATTACAGCAAAAGCCATAATCGGGAATTCAAATATTTTATCTAATAAAATCAGCTGATTTTTGAGCCTGTTTCCATATCGTCCACAAAGATAACCTTAACATCTTCACCGCAGGTAGCAGCAAGAATCATTCCGCAGCTTTCAACGCCGCAGAGCTTTGCAGGCTTGAGGTTTGATACAAGAATAATCTTTCTTCCGATAAGCTCGTCAGGTTTATAGAATTTTGCAATGCCCGAGGCAACTGTTCTTTCCTTTACACCGTCAAAAATTGTGAGTTTTAAGAGCTTTTTAGCTTTCTTAATCGGCTCGCAAGCCTTAATCTCGGCAACTCTGAGGTCAACCTTGCAGAAATCGTCAATGCCAATCTGAGCCACGCCCTCGATTTCTTCTTTAAGCTTTGCTGTTTTTTCGTCAACCTGTTCGTTGTTTTTGATGATAGAGTTAAGCTCCTCAATTTCCTTTTCAACATCAATTCTCGGGAACAAAGCCTCGCCCTTCTTGACTGTTACATAAAGCGGAAGAACACCGAATTTATCGGCATTTTCATAAGTAGCACACTTTTCACAAGCGCCAATCTGCTCAAGTGCCTTTGGCATTGTGGTTGGCATAAATGCAGAGAGAAGTGTAGACGTAATTCTGATTGTTTCAAGTAAATTGTAAAGTACGGTTGCAAGTCTTGCTTTCTTTGTTTCGTCCTTTGCAATTACCCAAGGTGCGGTTTCATCAATGTATTTGTTTGCACGAGAAACTACCTTGAAAATCTCAGCAAGCGCATTGTTAAGCTGAGTTTTGTCCATAAAATCATCAACGCTTGACTTGAGTGCAGTAGCTGTTGCAATGAGGTCATCGTCAAACTCGCCGCTTTCACGCTCTGTCGGCAATGTACCGCCAAAGTATTTTTCAACCATTGCAACTGTTCTTGATACAAGATTGCCAAAGCCGTTTGCAAGGTCAGAGTTGATGCGGTTAATCATTATCTCGTTAGAGAATGAGCTGTCTGCACCAAGTGCCATCTCACGAAGAATGTGATAGCGGATAGCGTCTGCGCCGTATCTTTCGCCAAGTACAAACGGATCTACAACATTGCCGAGCGACTTGCTCATCTTCTGTCCGTTAAATGTAATCCAGCCGTGAACAGCAAGGTGCTTTGGAAGCGGCAAATCGAGAGCCATAAGCATTGCAGGCCAAATAATAGCGTGGAAACGCATAATATCCTTTGCAACCATATGCACATCGGCAGGCCAAAACTTGTCAAAATCATTGTAAGCGTCATTGTAAAAACCAAGCGCCGAGATATAGTTAGAAAGTGCGTCAATCCACACATATACAATATGCTTATCGTCAAAAGTTACAGGAATACCCCACTTAAAAGTAGTTCTCGACACACAAAGGTCCTCAAGACCCGGCTTGATAAAGTTGTTTACAAGCTCTGTTGCTCGGGTTTTTGGCTGTAAATAATCTGTTTCTGTAAGTAACTTTTCAATTCTGTCGGCAAATGGCGACATTTTAAAGAAATATGCCTCTTCCTTTGCCTCGGTAACCTCTCTGCCGCACTCCGGACATTTGCCGTCAACAAGCTGGCTTTCAGTCCAAAAGCTCTCACAAGGAGTGCAGTATTTACCCGAATACTCGCCCTTATAGATGTATCCCTTATCGTAAAGTTCTTTAAAAATCTTCTGAACAGTCTTGATGTGGTAATCATCGGTGGTTCTTATATATCTGTCATAGTCAACATTCATAAAGCTCCAAAGGCTCTTGAAGTGCTCAACAATTTCGTCAACATATTCCTTGGGAGTTACACCCTTTTCGGCAGCCTTCTGCTCAATTTTAAGACCATGCTCATCAGTGCCCGTAAGAAACATTACATCATAGCCCTGCATTCGTCTGTAACGAGCGATAGAGTCGCAAGCAACAGTTGTATAGCAGTGTCCGATATGCGGATTGCCTGACGGATAGTAAATTGGTGTCGTGATGTAATACGGTTTTTTCTGACACATAAAAAATTCCTCCCTTTTCAGCAAATGAGCTGTATATATTATTATACCAATATTATACAAAAAATGCAATAATCAAAGTAAAACTAAACGGCAAAAAGTGTAAAACCTCTTTTTAAATCCGACAGTATAACTTGATTAATAATTTTTGCTTTTCCCATTTTACATAAATGAAAAAGCCCGATTTACACCGAACTTTTTATTTTTATTATGTATTTTTCAATAAATATTTTTAATTACATAAATTCAACTTTGTATTCATTAAAGCAGCCAAGAAAATTAGTAATAACATTTTTGGCGTTATCTTCTACTGTATCATACAGTCCCTCTGTTTTTGCTTTTTCAAGTCCATCTTCTTTTATTTCCTCAATCAATGACTGATACTGTTCAAAATCTATCGGATTCAATATATTGTTTTGCTCATTGCAAACCATACTATCATCCCAATATATTTGATTACTGTTTATTTGTATATCAGGCAATGATACATATATTTTTTTACTGTCATTGTCAACCCTGATATTTATATCGTCCACATTGTATCCTGCCTTAACACTACCGGTACAAGTAAGCTCCACATGGTTTGTTGTACCAAAAACAGGAATATCGTCAAACATATGTCGGGTATAATCCTTTCCCTTTGTTACCTCATACTTTCCCTCGCAAAAGGTCAGCTCTCCGATTTTATGTATAGTAGCCTTAACATCATCAACAGTTACCCTTGCCTTTTCGGTTTCTCCGGGAAGTTTTAAATCAAACGCACTATCGTTAGTAGCCGGTACGGTTTTTGCTCCGCCCAGCGGATATTTGCCTAAGTAGTAACCTCCAAAAAAGGCAGCTATAATTAAAATCAACGGAATTACTTTTATAAAGATATTTTTTAATTTTTCCATCATTATATGATCCCCACTTAAATCCATGCAGTAATCAGCGTAAACAGATAAAATGCTGCAACTAAGCCAATAATTATTAAAGCGATTAAAGCGATATTTCTGATTATTTTCACTTTTATTATCCCCCTTAAATTGTTATCTTTAAAATTCAGCGTATTCCCTTTCTAACGCTAAATTCACAAATCAGCCAAAATAACTAAATTAATTTCATTTTACCACACAACTCGCAAAACTTCAACAATATACAACAATAGCTTTTTGTATTCAATATATTTTATAAAAGAATATCATATTTATTAAGCATAGCTTTAATTTTTGTGTTGCAATCAATTCTCAAAAAGCATTGATATGAGCAGTAATTTTTGATATTGTAAAGTACAGATAAAAATTTATAAGAAATTTTTAAAAAAGGCTTGACAACGGGATATAAAAGGTGTATTATAATAGAGCTGTAAAGATAAAGCAATAAGCAATATCTAAATATCGCGGGATAGAGCAGCTCGGTAGCTCGTCGGGCTCATAACCCGAAGGTCGTCGGTTCAAATCCGGCTCCCGCAACCACTAAAAAGTCGCTTAAACACTAAGTTTTAGCGACTTTTTCTTTTTTGTAAATATCTTTTTTAGTGCACTCCCTTAGTGCACTTTTGGAGTATGGTGTAGCTACATCCCCCTATCGCCTATACCTAATATATATGAGGTGTTTTTGGATGCAATTGAGCATATGATTCAAGGTAATGCTCGAGAAATATATATAGCAACACTGTATTTTGATACCTGTATATTTAAGGAAGAAAGTCAAGATGCTGCTTTTTTTATAGATAAACAGAAAATTGCGATAACAAATCATAGAAAAGAATTAAATTTTCCTATTACATTTGACAATGGGATGATTAAAAAAGAACCACTGAAGAATATTGAGAATTTCAACAAATATTATATTAAAAAATATAACTTTAGTATTATATAGTTGTTAAACGATATTAAGAATGATAAAAGAAATAATGTTAGTATTAAAATATATTAGCTTTTGTGACAAAACGAGGAAAAAATGAATTTAAAATACGGAATTATAGAAATTAACGGTGAGATTTTTTGTCCCGGATATACATTTGATGATTTTCAAAAGTCTGTCTTTTTTGAAGGTCAAGATGGAGTCAGAGTTATAAAAATAAAAGACATAGTTTCAATTAACGAAAAATTAATGGTAAGACAACGGCTGTCACATATGTATCTTCAAAGCATCATGATTTAACACTTCAAACAATGTATTCGGGCAAAAATAAAGGAAGCCTTGCCACTACGCCAAGTGGAAAAATTTCCTACTCGCAAACGTCCGAAACGCTTAGTGGTACAGCTTCTACTATAAGTTTATTACAAGAGAACAATAATGTCAACAAAAAAATTACCCAAAGCAAGCAGTTTGTAAGGTGGTTTGGTGATTGGCAGAATAAGCCGAAAACTGCAAGTAAGGTTGTGGACGGCAACGGTGAGCCTCTTGTAGTGTATCACCAGACGGGATTTAATAAAAGAAGCAATAGCTTTAGAGAATAATAATCAAGTTGGTTTTTATTATTTAGACAAAAAAAGAACTCAAAGTATAATTAAGAAGACAGGGTACCAATTACCCTGGAGACTTAATAACTTGAGTTCCAATATCATTATACGCAAAATTGATAGCAATGTCAACAAAAAAATTACCCAAAGTAAGCAGTTTGTAAGGTGGTTTGGTGATTGGCAGAATAAGCCGAAAACTGCAAGCAAGGTTGTAGACGGCAACGGTGAGCCTCTTGTAGTGTATCACCAGACGGGATTTAATAAAAGAAGCAATAGCTTTAGAGAATAATAATCAGGTTGGTTTTTATTATTTAGACAAAAAAAGAACTCGAAGTATAATTAAGCATGAAGGGTACCAATTACCCAGTATACTTAATAACTCGAGTTCCAATATTATTGTACGCAAAATTGATAGCAATGTCAACAAAAAAATTAAAAAAATTACCCAAAGTAAGCAGTTTGTAAGGTGGTTTGGTGATTGGCAGAATAAGCCGAAAACTGCAAGCAAGGTTGTGGACGGCAACGGTGAGCCTCTTGTAGTGTATCACCAGACGGGAAATGATTTTACAGTATTTGATACTAAGCATACCGGTGCGGGTGAGTTTGACAGCGAAATGCCGACAGGAATATTTATGAAGCCGACAAGTGATAATATTGGGCTTAGAGGAAACAAGCAAATGGCTTTGTATGCAAATATTCGCAATCCGCTGACTGTAAATAACAGGGCGGAGCTTGTGAGGTTTTACGAAAAGAATATTGACGGATACAAAGAAGCAAGAGAGAATATAAACGATATTGACAGTGAGTATGAGGCAAGCAAAAAGGCAAAGTCGCTTATTGATGACTATTTCAGAAGCAGTAATTATGACGGCGTGATTGTAAACAATGATGTCGGCAGCTTTGGCAGGAGCACAAAAACATATATTGCATTTGAGAACACTCAGGTTAAATCTGCAACGGATAACATTGGAACTTTTGACGGAAAAAATCCTGATATAAGGTATTCGATTGATGATACGATTCAGAGTGAAAAGTATGATAACCTTGAAACTCTTGATGATAAAGAAATCAAGGTGTATAATAAGCGTGGATGGGCATATGGATTGTTTAACAGGGAAGACATGAAGCTGCTCAACGAAAAATTCAGTGAATTAGACAGACACTTAAACAGCAGGACAGATAATATGCTTGCTGACGGTACAAGAATTGTTGAGGTAAACAACAAAATTGTGTCGATTGGAGGAACATATAATGATCCTGAAATTTACAGTGTGCTTCTTATTAATGCTGAAAATGAAACATATGCAGAATATATAAAAGGAGATGTGTTTGATGAAATCAAATGCAGAAAATGTAACAATGTTGGAATGCTTGAAGAAATCTTCAGAACTGTTGAATTTGTGCAAGGAAAAGAAGATGCCAGATTCTATAATTCGTTTGATTATAGATATAAAAAGGGGCGAAGGGATTCAGGGGAGAGAGCAACGCTACCAGGCGATTTTAGCCGTTACGGATATAATAAAGAAAGCAACATCAGAGGAACAAGTGATGCAAATGCTAAAGGAGAAGTATCCGCAGTACAGTTAGATGAAGATACCTCCGACATAAAGTACGCAACAGACGATACCCTGAATGATTGGCTTGATGATGAAAGCACACCGCAGGGAATTGACTACGAAAAAGTAGTTGAAAAAAATCCTGTAATAGCAGTAGCGAAAATATATAAAAGTGCGGCACAAACTGCAAAGAGCGGACTTGCACAGGGAAAGAATGTAAAACTTGATGAGAAAGAATACCTAAGAATTGCCGGAAGTATAATGCAGACATACGGTATAAAAGGCAAGTATAACCCTAATTACAAGAAAGAGCTTGCAAGTCAACTTAAGAATTTTGTTGACAGCATAGGAAAGAAAGATGCGAATTTTACAGATTTATTTGAGGAACTGGTAAATGACTGCAAGGGCGGTATTTGAAAATGGTTGGCTTAATTAGATTTTTAATTTTCCGCTTGCCTTATGCAAAGCAAACAGAAACGCTACACATACACAAAAGCCTGAGTGCATACCACAATCGGTGCACTCAGGCTTTGCTATTCCTATTTATATAATAAAACCGCCGTTTACTCCGAGAATTTGACCTGTAATGAATTTGGCTTTATCGGAGCATAAAAACAGCGCCGCATCTGCAATATCCTGTGGCTGACCGAGGGTATTAAGCGGAGTTTCCTCTTTCAGCTCGTTTACGGTCTGCTCATCAAAGCATTTCATCATATCGGTCATAACAACACCGGGAGCAATGCAGTTTACACGAATCTGCGACAAGCCTACTTCCTTTGCAAGCGCCTTTGTAAGACCGATAACTCCTGCCTTTGCCGCACTGTAATGCACCTCGCAAGACGCACCCACCTGCCCCCACATTGAGCTGATATTAAGAATTACACCGCTATGATTTTTAATCATAAAGCGCTTTAAAACCTCTCGGCAACAGTAAAAAACGCCGTCAAGATTTGTGCCAATCATTTTATGCCAATCGTCATCTGTAATATCGGTGAATAATTTTTGCTGAGCAATTCCGGCATTATTAATAAGCACATCAACATTACCAAGCTTAGCCGCTATAAAATCAAACATCTTCTCCACTTCTTGCGATGAGGAAACATCGGCTTTAACCGCCAAGGCTGTCACATTAAATTTCTCTTGAATTTTATTAGCAAGCGAAATTGCCTTTTTACTGTTGTGATTATACTGCAAAACCACATTGTAGTTATTGCTTGCAAAGGCAAGAGCGATAGCTGAGCCTATACCGCCCGATGCACCTGTAATTACGGCTGTTTTCATAATTATATCTCCAAACTTTAGATTTATTACAGATAATTATATCATCAGAAAAGATAATTTACAATAAAACTTTGTGTGCGTTGCCCACAGCTACAACTTTTAACTTCTTGTTTAGCAAAATTAAAAATCTCCGTCGCAACTCTGCAACGGAGATAAAATATATTTATATTCCTTTAACATACTGTCTGAGTGTCGGCAAAAAGCCGATTTTATCGGGTGCCTGCAAGGGCATTTGCGGAAATGCGTCGTGTCCCGGCATATTGTTTGCCTCGATAAACAAAGGCCCATCCTCTGCAATGGCAACATCCCAGCCGATATAACCCAGCTGCGGAAGTTTCAGCGCTGCCTCTCGACACATTTGCATTGACTCCTCCCAATACGGGATTTGATAGCCTTTTATTACACAGCCGGAACGGGGGTGCTTTTCGTATACATTTCTCTGCTTGTCGCAAGCCGGAAATGCAATTTTGCCCGTTTCCATATCTATCGGCGAATACATACCGCCGGCATTAATATTATCAACAGGTCGGTCGCTGTTACCCATACGAATACATGCATAAACGGTGTTTGCCCTGCCCTCCGACAAAATCGTGTAAACTCGAATTGTGTTTACCGATTCGGGATTAATTCTGCTCATATCGGGGTGTTGCTTAACAACCTCTTCAACAATGCTGATCTGCCTTTTTTTCAGCTCGTCATACATATCGTCAAGTGTGTTGAAGTCGGCTTTTTTCAGCTTATCCACACCCTCGCCGCAGCACAAATCGTCAGGCTTGCAAATAATTTCGTCAAACTCCTGCATAAAATCAATAAACTCGCTTTTACTGCATTTAGCAAAATTCAGCCACTTACGGTGGAGATACTCGCCGAACATAGTGTAAAATTCCGTTTTATTATCAAGAATATGATAATAGCTTGAGTTGTTAAGGAGTTTTACAAGAGAATTATTTATACCTCTTGTAACAAAGGTTGCCCTTTGCTCGCTGTTGAGATTATAAAACTCGCAAAGCAGATAATCCTTGTAGCCTGCGCCGTATTTAAATCCGCAAGACACAATATCTGCCAAAATAGCAGCTCTCGGCTTGCCCGAAAGCTTATGCACCTGCTTTACAGTATCAAAAAGTGCACTGTAATCCATATGTGCAATACATCTTATTATATAACCAAGCTTTCCCATCAGAAAACTCCTTCTCCATTTTCAAATTGTTAAAAACTTGTATCTAAATAATTACCGTTTAGTAACCATTTTAAAGGTTATATTACAAAATGTCAATAGAGATTTTGTGTTTTGTTTATGAAAGTTTTGAAAACAATTCATCAAAAAAGTATTAATATAAAAAGAAAAACGGCGGATTCATCATAAATCCGCCGTTTCTTACAGCTTAAAAAATATACAAACTATATTGGTTTTAAAACAATGCCTTTTAAAATCGCTATAATAAATATAAGTCTGTCTGTTATTACTTTCTCTTTGCAAAACAATCGCTGCAATAGTAAGCCTTGCCTTCCATTGGCTTGAAAGGAATCTTTGCAACGCCGCCGCACTCTGCGCAAGTTGTTTCAAAAAGCTCACGGGCCGGTTTAGCTGCATTTTTGCGAGCCTGTCTGCAAGCCTTGCAACGCTGTGGCTCATTTACAAAACCTTTTTCAGCATAAAACTCCTGCTCGCCAGCTGTGAAAACAAATTCATTTCCACATTCTTTACATACTAATGTCTTATCTTCGTACATTGTTTTTTACCTCACTTTTGTACTGTATAGTTTTTGCCCTTTTGCGGAGTTGCACCGCTCAATCTTTTAAGGACAGATATGTAAGGAAATTTTCTTTTTTGCTCTTTGCAGTGCATTGTCGGCTGACTTTGCGGTTATACATAGCTTTTCTGCGATTTCAGCATAGCTTAAACCGCCGCAATACATCATAAGCACCCTGTACTCCCTATCCGAAAGCAGCTCCCTCAGCTTACCGAACAGCAACGAGAAATGCTCCTTTGCAATCATAAGCTCTTCGGGGTTTGTATGCTCGCCCTCAAGCTCCTCGGTACTTTCTTCAAGTGAAACTATGCTTGCGCTCGGCACTGCCTTTTGCGCCTTTGCCTTGCGCACAATAGAAATAAATCTGCGCTCCACCACAATGTCAACATAGCTTTTAAAAGAAGTCTTCTGGGCAATGTCAAAGGTGCGGCAAGCACTTAAAAGACCCATAAGCCCTTCCTGCACAAAATCATTTCGCTCGTAGCCGTCAGCAGAATATTTATTAGCCAAAAAGCCAATATTTCGCAAATATCTCAAGGTGAGCACATCAAAAGCGCTGTCGTTTCCGCTTTTTACAAGCACCGCAAGCTCTGCGTCTGAAAGCTCAGTAAGATTTTTTAACGACTCAGACACACACTCACCTCAAAAGACTATTCCTTATATTAAATAATAACCGATTTGCTTTTATTTGTCAATAACAAAATAAATATTTTCCGTAATTTTTTTTAATCATGCCGACAATAATTGTGCAGATTTTACATATTTTACTGTATTTTGACTTGTAAGCAATCTTATAAAATGGTATAATATTATTTAAACTTTACAGAAGAGGTGCTTAAAATGGTTGTGAAAATTAACAGTTTTGGTCTTATGGGAATGGACAGCTACCCCGTTGAGGTTGAGGGCGCAATCAACAAGGGGTTTCCTGCCTTTGATATGGTAGGTCTGCCCGATGCGGCGGTAAAAGAAAGTCGTGACCGAGTTAAAAGTGCCATGAAAAACTGCGGTTTTCCGTTTCCGACCGCCCACATAACAATTAACCTTGCACCTGCCGATATAAAAAAAGAAGGACCTATATACGATCTGCCGATTCTCATAGCCGTTCTCAAGATGACGGGCGCTGTGGTTGCCGAGCTATCCGACTCGGCTTTCTTGGGCGAACTATCCCTCGGCGGCGATGTGCGCCCGATTAACGGCGTACTTCCTATGGTGATAAAGGCTCGTGAGCTTGGCTATAAAAAAATCTATGTTCCCGTTGCAAACAGCGCTGAGGGTGCGGTGGTTGACGGAATAGAAGTATATCCTGTTGAAAATATTTTACAGCTGCTATCCCATTTAAGCGGTGACAAGCCAATCTCCCCTGCCGTTGCAGAAATTGAGGACAAAAGCAAAGCTGCGCAGTTTATTCCTGATTTTTCGCAGGTAAAAGGTCAGGCAGAGGTAAAACGAGCATTGGAAATTGCAGCCGCAGGCGGACACAATATTTTGCTTATCGGTCCTCCCGGCTCAGGCAAAAGTATGCTTGCAAAGCGTATTCCTTCTATTCTGCCAGATATGACATTTGACGAAATGATAGAAACCACAAAAATACATTCTATTGCTGGTCTGCTCGACAAAAACGGACTTGTACGCACCCGTCCTTTCCGTTCGCCGCACCATACCGTAACAGCGGTAGCACTCGGCGGTGGCGGTACGGGAACAGTTCGACCGGGTGAAGTATCGCTTGCCCATAACGGTGTGCTTTTTCTTGACGAGCTGCCTGAATTTTCGAGAATGTCGCTTGAGGTGCTCCGCCAGCCGATTGAGGACGGAAAAATCACAATTTCCCGTTCGCACGGAAGTTATACTTACCCCTGCACCGTTATGCTTGTTGCGGCAATGAACCCTTGCCCATGCGGATATTTTAATGATCCGTCGGGCAAATGCACCTGCACACCGCAAAAGATACATAATTATCTTAACAAAATCAGTGGCCCTTTGCTCGACCGATTTGATATTCACTGCGAGGTATCGGCGGTGAAATTTGACGAGCTGAGGGATAAGGAACAAACCGAACCGTCTGCCGAAATTAAAAAGCGAGTTGATAAGGCAAGGCAGATTCAATCCGAACGCTACAAAGGCACAAGCACAAGCTGCAACGCAAACATCAATGCCGACCAATTTGAAAAAGTGTGCGTTATTGATGACGAGGCAGAGCAAATGCTGAGAGGAGCGTTTGAAAGTATGGGAATGACCGCAAGAGCCTACGACCGAGTGCTAAAGGTTGCAAGGACGATTGCCGATCTCGACAACAGCGAAGTCATTAAATCAGACCATATCCTTGAGGCTGTGCAGTACCGCAGTTTGGACAGAAAGTATTGGGGAAAATGATTTTCGGTTATAAAATTCAGATTGGATAATAAAAATTGTCTGACTGAATCGCAGATCAGATGCAGACAGCCATAGCGGAGAACAGCCGGATGGCACTTGAACAGAATGGATATGAGAGAAGATATGCTGACCTTACCGAAAGGTACAATACCATCAAAGCAGATTATGACAAGATTTCAGGACAGATTGAAAGCAAAAAGGCTCAGAGGGAATTATTCAAGGGCTTCATCCGGGCATTGGAAAAGCAGGGGGCTTTAGTAGAAGAATTTGATGAGGGACTTTGGAGCAGCCTTGTTCAGGAAGTGGTGGTAAAGTCAAAGGATGATATACTATTCATCTTTAAGAACGGATTTAAGATAAAAACGAGATAAATTAAATCCTGATTTGACACATATTATAATAGAAGAAAAAATTCAGAAATTTGATAATAAAAGGTCGTATTCGTCAGTAACCATCGGGCTTGACGGGTTTAACCTTTTATATTGCAGAAATATAACATAAAATGGATATGCGAATCTGCCGATATAAGGTATAATAAGTGTGTTGAGTTTTACAAATCGGAATTGACAGAGCTCTTTGAGCGAGGGATGATTCTTGTCCGATGGGCAAGAAGATGGGAGCAAGATACAGAAAAATTGGGATTTGTTTATGAGGTGACTTATGGATATAAAGATTGAAAACGGCAAAATCATTTTTAGCGAGAATAATATTAAATATTCTTTTGATGCTCACGGAGAGTATCCTCGTCCGTCAATAATGCCTGCAATCAGCGTTGGTGGAAAGCATTTGTCAAACAGAAGCGAGGATATAAAAATCGAAAAGCATACAGCCGTTCAGGACATTGCTATCGGAAATAATATGGCTGCATGGTATACTCAGGAATTTCTGCCCGACGGAGCCGATTACAAGTTAAGCAAAAAAGCAAGCATATATATTGGAGATTTCTCTACGGGAAAAGAAAAGCTGATATATAAAGGTGAATGTTACGGTGATCTTTGCTTTTACGAAAACGATTTGTTTTTCAATATAGGCAACAAAGTTGCTGTATATCACTTAAACAGCGGAGAATCCGAAGTATTGTTCAAGCATTCAGGCATCAAGAAAAGCGGCATAGACTTGCATATTACGCCAAAGCGTATCTTTTTTCAGCACTGGACACATAGTAATAACAATACAATGTGGTATGACCGTGAAACACAAAAACTTATCAATCCGCATTTTGATGGATCTGTTATGTTTTTCCTTGATGATGAAACAATTATCTACAAAGGTCTTAATCATACCTGGATTTATGATACTAATTCTATGAAAAAGAAATGTTTTTTCAGTAATAAAGACCGTAATAAGATAATTGAAATGGTAGGAATGTTTTTTGATATCCCTAAAGAACATATTAATAAATATACTTCTTCTTGGACAAAAATAGAGCTCAACGGTTTTGAGAATGGCAGATTATATTTTAAATGTTTCCTTGACTATTTTGAAGAAAGCTCTTCTTTTGAAGATGACCAAAGAAATTGTCATTCATTGGGGCTTCCATCAATAGCTCAAACGCAGATATCCTGCGATCTTTCCGGAAAAAACATTATAATAGAAGCAGACAAATCTGACATCGTAATTGAAGAAAAGCCATATAACACACTCCACATGGAGAAATTCGATTTCACAATGGTTACAAAAAAGGCTTTTCGCGACAAACAAGAAATTAACGAATAATCTATTGGTTGTTTATCATAGTGATAAATTCAAGTTTGTCGGGCTGACGAGATACAGAAAACTAGATAACAATAATCAACAGGCAGGTGGTCTTGTAACGAGACCGTCTGCCTTCTTTTATGCCTGCAAGTGCCATTTCTCAAGGGGTGTTCAAATGAACCCCCTTTGAACACCCCTAGGGGAAATAAGGTTAAATTGTATCAAGTTCAGTGTTCCAACGAATCCGTGTCCGTGCGGATATTTTAATGACCCGTCAGGAAAATGCACCTGTACTCCGCAAAAGATACATAATTACCTTAATAAAATCAGCGGCCCGCTGCTTGACCGTTTTGACATACATATAGAGGTATCGGCGGTGAAATTTGACGAGCTGAGGGATAAGGAGCAAACCGAACCGTCTGCCGAAATTAAAAAGCGAGTTGATAAGGCAAGGCAGATTCAATCCGAACGCTACAAAGGCACAAGCACAAGCTGCAACGCAAACATCAATGCCGACCAATTTGAAAAAGTGTGCGTTATTAATGACGAGGCAGAGCAAATGCTGAGAGGAGCGTTTGAAAGTATGGGAATGACCGCAAGAGCCTACGACCGAGTGCTAAAGGTTG
>NZ_QSTA01000003.1:229963-249165 GCF_003438075.1 Eubacterium sp. OM08-24
GAGCCTACGACCGAGTGCTAAAGGTTGCAAGGACGATTGCCGATCTCGACAACAGCGAAATAATTAAATCAGACCATACCCTTGAGGCTGTGCAGTACCGCAGCTTGGACAGGAAATATTGGGGAAAGTAGTGCGGCGGTTTGGGTTTTATTTTGCAAAAATATGGCATAAAACAGATATGCAATTCTGCCGATATAAGTTATAATAGAAAGTAATAAATTGGAATTTGAGGTGTAAAGATTAATGGAACTAACAAGAGAAATTGCTGAGAAAGCATTAGAAGAAGCAAATAAGGCAAATCCAGGACCTTGGTATGACCACAGCAAATATGTTGCTTTTGCTTGTCAGAATATTGCAAGTCATTGCCAAGAAATGGATGAGAATTTGGCTTATGTTTACGGAATTTTGCACGATATAGGTAGATATGCCGGAGTTACTTCTGAAAAGCATTTAATAGACGGTTATCGCTATTGCATAGAAAGAGGGTGGAAAAAGGCAGCACAGATTTGCATTTCTCACGCTTTTATGATTAAAGACATTTCAACATATATTGGCATTTTTGATGTGTCAATAGAAGATAAAGAGTTTATGGCTCGGTATGTTAAAGAGGCTGTCTATGACGATTATGATTATCTGGTACAGCTCTGTGATGCATTAGCATTGCCAACAGGATTTTGTCTATTGGAAAAACGATTCGTAGATGTAACAATTCGATATGGAACACATCCAGCTACGGTTGAGCGATGGAAAGTAACACTTGGCATTAAAGAATATTTTGAGAAAAAGATGGGATGTTCCATTTATGATTGTTTACCTGGAGTAATTGAAAATAGTTTTCGATAAAAGCGTAACTTCCAGTTTGTCGCACTGGCAAAATACAGAAAACAGTATAAGATTCATCAACCGGCAGGTAGCTAAATCCTTAGTTGCCTGCCGTTCTTTATGCCAATAAACTGTGCAGTACCGCAGCTTGGACAGAAAGTAATACGGCGGTTTGAGTTTCATTTTGCAGAAACATTACACAAAAAAGATATACTAATTTAGCGATATAAGTTATGATTAAGGTAAGTAACAGAAAAACATACTATCAATGAATTAGGAGCATGATAATGCGTTATTAATGGATATTGATACCTTTTCTTATTTCTATTTTTATTTCTTTTTTATTAGAAAAATTATTGGGAAACGGGGAAAAAACAGAAAGAAGATGAATAACAACTTCCGTCTTGTTACGCTGTAAAACAAAATTTTTCAAAAAGTAAATTCCAAAATATTATTATTTTGTTGAAAATTCCCTATACTTATGCTATAATTTTCATATATTTATGAAGTTAATGGGGTATTATTTATATGAAAAGGAACGGAGCAGTTAAAATTGCTGCTTTTATGCTTGCTGCCTTGAGTTTTGGTGCAGTCATTTCAGGCTGCGGCTGCAAGAAAGACATTGCCAAAGATTTTCAGGAAAACAGCAACGCTACGGTATCAAGAGCCTCAAGGGACAGTTGCGTTATTCAAAACTTTGACATTATTTACCAAGAGCCTGAACTGCCCACGGGATGTGAAATAACAGCCCTCACAATGGCTATGAATTACAGCGGCTGCAATGTTGACAAATACACTATGGCTACCGAGTATCTGCCATGCACTCCTTATGACCTCGAATACGGCGAGGACGGCAACCTGTACGGCTCAAGTCCCGAGCAATATTTTATCGGTGACCCAACAAGTGTGTACGGATATGTATGCGGCACAACGCCGATTGTAACGGCGGCAAACAACTATTTTAAGGATGCAAAAAGTAAGTTGAAGGCTGTCGATATTACAGGTTCAACTCCGCAGGAGCTTTATGAGCTTGTCAACAAAGGCTACCCTATTGTAGTATGGGTTACAATAGGAATGGTAGAGCGCAGCGACATTGAAAGCTGGACGGCCACAGACGGCAAACAATACGACTGGTGTATGGACGACCACGCTGCAGATTTAATTGGATACAGCGCCGACACCGTAACCATTGCCGACCCGATTAGCGGACTTGTAGTGTACCCGAAAGAAAATTTTGAGTCTGTATTCACCTCCAGGAATAACAAATGCGTTGTTATTAAGAATAGTTGAGTAACAGCAAAACTGATTTTAAGGTTTATTTATAAATATATACTTTATTTGTCAGTTATGCAAACAAAACCACATTCCGCTCAAAAAATTATTTCCGAATTATCTTGAATACTAAGTCAATTAAGCTCGGCTTTACACCTCTTACAGAGGACAAAACCATATGTAAATATAAATGTGTTTGACGGCGGAAATGACTATCGGTTATTTTATCTCGGCAACCGGCTGGAGAATATCGAAAAAGACAGACCATTCTTCTCCACTCTTTCACACGCATAAAAAAGCACACGAACTTTTTACGGTTCGGGTGCTTTTTATATACAATGGAGTTGTCGTTTTTTGTTCTATTCTGTGTTTGCTGTTATTCGGTTATTTTAATGTTGCGGTAATCATAGGAACTGAACAAATCAAGGTGAGCAAGCTGCTGTTTGTGCCGTCATATCCGTTTTTTTCGAGATATTCGTCTGCATTTTCCTCGGTAATAGGCTCAACCGAAAAGTCAACAGTCTGTGTTTCCTCTGTGCCGTCATTGTACTTTACTGTTACATCAACGGAAATGCCGTCAAAAAGTTGTGAGTAAAGCTCGTTATACATATCAATGATATCCGATTCATCATATTCGGGATTAAATTCTTTATCGAAATTCTCACCGTATTTTTCGATGTATTCAGCTTTCACCCTGTCGCTCACGGCTTCACCGCAATAAAGACTATACGCATTATATTTACTTAAAATTTTAGCCGCTTTTTCACTGTCATTTGCCATAAGATAAACATTCATACTAACAGGAGCAACTCCGTCAGAATCCACTTTAACGCTTTCATCCTGCTTATCATAATCAACGGTAAAACCCGAGTAAAAATAATCGGCACCCGAATTCATATATATTTTCATAGTTTCATCGGCATTTTTGTTTTCAAAATCCGGTAATACTTTACCGCAATATACTTTTTCATTGTCATCTGTATTAAAAGTAAAATATGAATTGCCTTTTGCATTATATGTAATTGTACTTATGTTATCACCCTTGCAAGAAAGCAACAAATTAAAAGTTTCCTCATAGCTCTCATAGCCGTAAAAATATCTATCAGTCCTATCTATAGCGGCAACCTGTACCGGTTTATCTTTAGTTAATTCGGCAGCTGCGGCCGTAATAACAAATCCGTTTTGATTTTGAGCTGGTTGAGAAAAAAGGGCAAACGCACCTCCCGAAACAAGCATTGCCGCAACAAGAGAAGCTGCAATAACTTTATTTACTTTTTTATTTTTACTTTTCTTAATGTCAATAATGTTGTCATTGCTTTGCTTGCTATAAATATTTTCTATCGCAGAATTAACTGCATTCTCACTGATTTTAATATCATTGATTGTTTTCGTATATAAATTTTTACGCATACTAAAGTCCTCCTTCGGATAGAATTTTGCCGAGTTTTTTCCTTGCCCTTTGCAACTGCGAGCTTATTGTATTCGGGCTTTTGTGCAATATACAGGATATTTCCGAAATCGAATAATCCTCATAATAATAAAGATAAATAACATTTCTGTACTGCTTAGGAAGTTGCCAAATTTCTTCCATTACGGACTTTGTTTGCGAATTCTCAAGGTATGTATATTTATCAATCGGCTCAATCTTGTTGCGCCAAAATGACTTATGAAAATTATTGCATTTGTTTACAGTAACCCGTATAAGCCAATACTTTAAATGCTCTTCATCATCAAGCGGCGGTTTTTTTGTAAGCAAAGCAACACAAACCTCTTGAAAAATATCCTCGGCGTCAGCTTTTGATTTTAAATTTTGATATGCAATGCGAAATATCATATCCGCATATTTAACAATTACTTTTTCAATTTTATTTTCAGTACTGAATGAATCTCTCATTTGTAACCCCCTTTCACTAATAATACAACTAACCACGCTCATTTTCGTGCACTAATTTAAAATTTTTTTATTTTACAATATCAAATCTATAAAATAAAAAAGCATTACCCTAAATTTGAATAATGCTTTTTAACGGAGCTGATAACGGTGGCAGTTCTTTTCAGGCTTGCTACCTCGTTTGTTGAGGCTTGTTCACAATCATACTTTCATCAACTCTACGCCCTAAAAACAGTACACCGTACTGTTTTCTTAACGGGCTTTCAAATCCCGTTTTAAATTTTCATTATAAATCAAAAAGAGATATCATCTATAATTTAGATAATACCTCTGCTTTGGAGCTGATAACGGGTGATTGTAATTATTCAAACTCTTTGCCTCGCCTACTGCGGCTTGTTCACAACCATACTTTCATCAACTCTACGCCCTAAAAACAGTACACCGTACTGTTTTCTCAACGGGCTTTCAAATCCCGTTTTAATTTTTCATTATAAATCAAAAAGAGATATCATCTATAATTTAGATAATATCTCTGCTTGGAGCTGATAACGGGATTTGAACCCGTGACCTCGTCCTTACCAAGGACGCACTCTACCTCCTGAGCTATATCAGCAGATTAAATTTTATTATTGTGATAAACAACATTAGTATTATATCACATCTGTTTTAAAAATTCAAATGTTTTTTAGTATTTTTTTAAAAAATCGAGAAATTTTTTTGGTAAGAAAATTCAGACAGTTATATCTCATTTTAAGTGTCCGCATTTGCATAACACAAAAGGCAGGGCTGTATTATCATCCCTGCCTTATAGATTAATATTTAATTTATTACAAGTTTAACATTCAAAACATTGCGGTAGGAAAACTAATGATTAGATCACTCGGATTCCAAGTCCACGCATAACATTGAGTGCAGAAGTATTGAGCGACTCATCGTTTGAGGCGGTTGCATTGCTGTCAACTATTAATTGTGCATTTGGCAAAGCGGTTCGAGCGAGAACGGCA
Source organism: Eubacterium sp. OM08-24 (assembly GCF_003438075.1). Taxonomy (GTDB): domain Bacteria; phylum Bacillota; class Clostridia; order Oscillospirales; family Acutalibacteraceae; genus Ruminococcoides. Next base: position 234,953 of record NZ_QSTA01000003.1, read on the forward strand.
TTTGAAATAACGCAGATATTAGACACAAGTCCGCAAAGCTCGATTTCCTTGTAATCGCACTTTCTGAGATAATCAAAAAGTCCCTCACTGCCATAGGTACACTTTTTAAAGACTTTGTCGTTTGTTTGCACCATTGACTTAATTTTGCCATAAAGTTCGTGACCTTTTGTGTATTCAATGCAATGTTCGATTGGCAATATTTTGCCCTCAAAGGTTTTGAGATAATCGCTTTGGTGGGTATCGAGAGTAAAGATTACATCTGCACCCTCTGCCCTATACTCAGAGATTTTGCGAGCTATTGTATTTTCAAGTCTTTCAGCTCCATCAAAGCCAAGTGTTCCGTTTACAAAGTCCACTTGATAATCAACTACAATCAAGCATTTTTTCATAGTAAGCTCCTTATTTCCACGGGCGTTTTTTGCCGTCCCAGCCTTTGTTGTGCCAATAGTCCGTATCAGCCTCGTTCCAGCCGCTTTTGTGCTGAATCATACGCATAATTTCAAAAAAGCCTTTGGTTTTCAAGCCAACCTTTACCCTGCCGTTTTTCGCCTTTATTTTATTGGCGATGGCGGTAGTCTTTTTGTCAATTTCTGCTTTTGTCTTATCGCTAATTCTGCTATATGACATAGCACGCACATTAACACCATATTTGTAAACTTTTGGTACACCCCAAAAGAAAAGACTATCTGCGATGTCTTTATTCGTTGACTTTGTACCCGCTCCGGCTGCGGTAGAAATACAAACTGCCTGCTTTGAAAACATCTTCTTTTCAGGACGGTGTACCATCCAGCGGTAGCCGTAATGGTCAAGAAAACTTTTCATAGCGCCTGTTACATGATAAACATAAACAGGACTTGTAAAAATAAGAACATCTGCCTCATCAATAGCATTTGTGAGCTTTTCAAGCCTTTGATAATGTGGGCAAAGCTGTTCGCTTTTTAAAATGCAGGCGGTACAGCCAATGCACATATCGCCGAAATCCTTTGGCAAAAAGTACTCTGTTACCTCACCGCCGAGCTTGTCGGCAAGCATTTTGCCAATGTGGTATGTAGAACCTTTATGACTTTGACCGTTGATGACAGTAATTTTCATTCTTTTATCTCCACCGGTTTTTCGTCAAAGCCTTCTATTTTAAAACGCAGACCGCAGGTTGAACATTCGTAGTACGGTTTGCCGTTGTTTTTTCCGTCATCAACAATGAGCATAGGACTTTCGCAAAAAGGGCAAAGTTTAATATCTTCCATAGTTATTCTCCGTTCGGTAAATTTTAGTGTAATAATAAGTGGTCATTTGTCAAAAATTGAGGTGAATTATGTTTTAGCTAACAAAGTACAGCTTTATAAATTTAAAATTATCGCAAATTTTAATAGCCAAACGGCTTGCTGTTTGGCGGCTGGAACACAACGGTGTAAACCTTTAAATGCGATAGCAACAAAGGGAAAGCCACGCTACCAAACTACTAATTTGCCACTTTTCAAGGGCAAATTAGCCACACACAAAGACTTTTACATCCTTTAAAACATCTTTTCTCTACTGATATTCAAGTATAACTGTCTTACTTTCTGCCACTCATTAGTCTTGACTTTTATTTTGTCTTAAAATCTTGTTTAATCTAAAGTTTAGTTATTCTACAATATAATTGCAACCGTTTGTTTTTATGGAAAATCAGTGCATTTTATTATTTTGTGGACTTTGCCCACAACCTTTAAAAAGGTTGACCAAACTTTTATATTCGTGACAGAAAGTTTAACTTTTGCTTTACTTTGTTGCCCGACCGAAAGTATTTTAAACTTTTTAACATTATTATAGTAAAATGTTAAAAATCAGCTTAAAAACAATTTAAAAATCTTTAACTGATTGCTTTCGTTATCGGCTACGCCAAGTCCTAAAAATTTGCCTTGTCTGTCGCTGACTCTGATTATTTCCTTATCTTGCGCTTTGGACTTTGCAAGTGCGGTTCTTGCCATATCAAGCTCGCCGCCGTTTGAAAATCGTTTCGCCTGAGCGTCAGACACATAGATTTTGCGGTAGCTTTCAAAAAGGCTTTCTGTCTGCATAATATGCTCCGAGATTTCGCCTTTTTCTGCTAATTCTCTTGCATTTTCAAGCGTTATGCTGTCAGCAAGATTATATCCGCAGGCAGAGGTTCGACACAAAGCCGTCATCACTGCACCTGTACCGAGTGCTTTGCCTAAATCGTCAATTATTGTGCGGATATATGTTCCCTTTGAACAGCTTATGCTCAGTGTTCCGCTCTGCGTTTCTTCATCAAAGTCCTCTAATTCAAGGCTGTATATCGTAACCTTTCTTGGCTTTCGTTCAACCTCTTTGCCCTGTCTTGCAAGGTCATAGAGCCTTTGACCGTTCACCTTGATTGCCGAATACATAGGCGGCAGCTGTTCAATTTCCCCTCTGAAATTGTCAAGCACTTTCAAAATATCCTCTTTTACTGCGGTGTTTCCGCTTTCGGAAATCACCTTTCCCCATATGTCGAGGGTATCGGTTATAATTCCTAAGCGGAATTTTGCAGTATATGCCTTGTCGTGGTTCGGCACTATATCCTGCGCTTTTGTGGCATTGCCGAGAAGTATGGGCAACACACCCGTTGCGTTTGGGTCAAGTGTGCCTGTATGACCGATTTTACGCTGACCTGTCAGCTTTCGTATCACAGCCACCACATCAAACGAAGTAAATTCCTGCGGCTTGTTTATAATTATTACACCGTTCATAAAGTTTCTTCCGCTGCTTTTATAAGCTGACTGCGCACATCTTCAAGACTGCCGTTTATTGAACATCCTGCCGCCGCCTTATGTCCGCCGCCGCCAAACTTTGAGCAGAACTTTGCGGCGTCAATATCGCCGTTGGTACGAACGGAAATTTTGAAAAATCCGCCCTCTTTTTCTTTCATAGTAATGCCTATCAATACACCCTCAATTTGACGAGGAATAGAGGCAAGTCCCTCTATTTCATCCTCGCCGATGTTAAGGCTTTTGAGCATATCGAGAGTAACCCACACAATGGCGCACTTTTCATTTGCGCAATAGGTAATGGTATCGTAAACCTCCCGCTCAAGCATAATTTTTTCTTTTGACTTTGTTTCAAACATAACCTTGTTGATATATGCCGAGTTGCAGCCAAGCTCCACAAGGCTTGCGGCAATTCTAAAGGTATCGGCGGTAGTGTTTGTGTAGCGGAAACAGCCCGTATCGGTAGAAATACCCGTATAAAGGCAATTTACAATCTGCTTTGTAAAGTTTACGCCCATACGCATAAGAAGTTTATAGATAATTTCGCAGTTTGCCGCTGCGTATTTATCGACAAATTTCTCCTTAGCGGTAACGGAATTAGAGCCATGGTGGTCAATGCAAATGTCAATTTTGCCGAGATACTTTTCCATATTCGGCGCTAAAAGGCTGTCTGCCGCAACATCTGTACTTATAATGTAGTCGGCGGTAAAGGACTGCTCCTCTATTCCGTCTGTAAGGTACTTGAATTTTTCGGGCAGATTTGCGGTAATTACCCTTGCATTTTTGCCAAGCTGTTGTAGAGCAAGGCAAAGCGCATAACCACTGCCGAGGGTGTCGCCGTCGGGGTAGTTATGGGTTAAAATTTCGTAATTATTATGCTCCCTGAGGAAAACGGAAATATCATACAGATTCATCTTCGTCCACCTCATCATCGGGAATGTCTAAATCGTTTAAAATTCTGCTGATGTTTGCGCTGTACTCAATGCTGTCGGTAGCCTTAAAAATAAGCTGCGGCACATATCTGAGCTTTAGGCGGTGCGAAAGTTCTCGGCGAATAAAGCCTGCTGCGGATTTAAGTCCCTTAACAGCCTCGTTAGCACGATCAAGCCCCTCCATAGCGCTTACATAAACCGTACAATAAGAAAGGTCATTTGTTACATCAACACGAATGATTGATATAAAAGCCTGTTGCACACGAGGGTCTTTGAGCTCACGAAAAATAGCTGTAAGCTCACGCTTTATATCCTCGGTAGTGCGTTCTAATCTATGCCCTGCCATAATATCCTCCAAATATAATTCATAATGCGTAATTCATAATTCATAATTATTCTGAATTTCATTACAGATTATAGGGTTGTGGTCGATTAACTAATGCTGTAATTTAATAAAAAATCAGCTTATGCCTTAGTCAATCCTATAATATGATTAGTGGCAAAGCAAATACTTACTCTGCCCACTAACCACTGATTACTTATTAATCACGATACTCCTCGATTGTGTAAGCCTCGAACATATCGCCCTCTTTAATATCGTTAAAGCGCTCAAGACCGATACCGCACTCGTAACCCTCGTTTACTTCCTTAACGGCATCCTTAAAACGCTGTAATGATGCGATAGTATCCTCGGCGATTACAATGCCGTCACGAATAACTCTAACGCCTGCGTTTCTGACAATCTTACCGCTCTTTACATAAGAACCTGAAATTGTGCCGACCGACTTAATCTTGATAACATTTCTGCATTCTGCTGTACCGAGAACTACCTCTCTTGTCTTAGGAGCGAGCATACCCTTCATAGCAGCCTCTATCTCCTCAATGCAATCGTAGATAATTCTGTAAAGACGCATATCAACGCCTGCACTCTCGGCATTTGCAGCCGCAACGCTGTCCGGACGAACATTAAAGCCTACGATAATTGCGTTTGACGCCTCGGCGAGCATAACATCGGATTCGTTGATTGCACCAACGCCGCCGTGAATTACATTTACTCTTACCTCGTCATTAGAGAGCTTTTCGAGCGACTGCTTTACAGCCTCAACAGAACCCTGAACATCGGCTTTAACGATAATCTGTAATTCCTTAACCTCGCCTAACTTCATCTGGTCAAAGAGGTTGTCGAGTGTAACCTTAGTCTGAGCCTTGAACTGCTCCTCTTTCTGAGCTGCCTTTCTCTGCTCAACAAGCTCTCTTGCAAGTTTTTCATCAGAAACAGCATTGAAAACATCTCCGCCCTGCGGAACTTCTGCAAGACCTGTAATTTCAACAGGAACTGACGGGCCTGCCTCTTTTACTCTCTCGCCCTTATCATTTACCATTACTCTTACTCTGCCAACGCAAGTGCCTGCGATAACGATGTCACCCTGATGAAGTGTACCGTTCTGCACAAGTACGGTTGCAATCGGGCCTCTGCCCTTATCAAGGCGAGCCTCAATAACAGTACCCTTTGCGGCTCTGTCAGGGTTAGCCTTAAGCTCTTTCATCTCTGCAATGAGTGTTACCATTTCGAGGAGGTCGTCAAGACCTTCCTTTGTCTTTGCAGATACAGGAATACATGGTGTATCGCCGCCCCACTCCTCAGGAACGAGCTCATACTCTGTGAGCTGCTGCTTTACATTCTCAGGATTTGCGCCGACCTTATCCATTTTGTTGATAGCAACAATTACAGATACGCCTGCGGCTTTAGCATGGTTGATAGCCTCTACTGTCTGCGGCATAATACCGTCATCGGCAGCAACAACAAGGATTGCAATATCTGTTACCTGTGCGCCTCTTGCTCTCATAGTAGTGAAAGCCTCATGACCGGGGGTATCAAGGAAAGTGATAGGCTTGCCGTTAATTTCTACTCTGTAAGCACCAATGTGCTGAGTAATACCGCCTGCCTCGCCTGCTGTAACATTTGCATGACGGATAGCGTCAAGAATTGAAGTTTTACCATGGTCAACATGACCCATTACAACCACAACAGGTGCTCTCTCTACGAGATTTGTATCGTCATCTTCGCTGTCATCAATAATTCTCTCTTCGATTGTAACAACAACCTCTTTCTCAACCTTAGCGTGGAACTCCATAGCGATAAGTGAGGCTGTATCAAAGTCGATTGTGTCGGTTGCTGTTACCATTGTACCCATAAGGAATGCCTTTTTAACAACCTCGGCAACAGTAGCCTTAAGTCTTAAAGCAAGCTCCTGTACTACGATTTCGTCAGGAATCTGAATTGTCATCTGCTTTTGCTTACGCTCAAGCGCGATACGCTTTAAACGCTCCTGCTCGGTTTCTCTCTTGCCCTGTCTTCTGCCCTTCTGCTTTTGAGAACGGTTAGTAAACTTCTGCTTTTTAACAGTGTTGTCTGTACTTCTCATCTTTGAAGATGCGTTTGCAAGGTCATCGTATTTTTGGTTGTAACGCTCAACATCAACATTAATAGCACGAGTATCAATTATTCTGCGCTTACGGGTTGAGGTTTCTTCCTCACTTGTAACCTCAACAGGCTTTGCCTCCGGCTTTGTTTCAGCCTTAGTCTGCTTTGAAGGCTTATCCTGCGGCTTGCCCTGCTTTTTACCCTCTGCTCTGTTATCTTTATTCTCAGGCTTACGGTCATTTTTCTTGCCGTTCTTGTTATCTCTGCCCTTATTGTCCTTGCCGTTATCCTTATTATTAGCCTTTTTCTCAGCTTTAACCTCTGCCTTTGCAGGCTCTGCGGTTTTATTTCTTGACGCAAAATATTTATCAAGATTAGCCACATTGTTCTTCTGAGTTACTGCGTCAAAAACAATATTAAGCTCGCTCTCCTCAAGAGTAGCCATAGCCTTTTTTGTTACACCGCAATTCTTCTCAAGAATATCTGAAATTTCCTTTACACTAACGCCCAAATCCTTGGCAACATCTCTTACTTTGTATTTTATCATATTATTCTCCTCTCTGTTCACCTTCAATAAGCATAGCAAGCTTATCTGCAAAACCTTTGTCCTCCACCGACAGCACTCCGCAAAGCTTGCCGAGTGAAAAACTGATTTCATCTTTAGTTCTGTTTACCTCAAGCACACGCACACTTTGCTTATGCGCCTGCAGCAAAACAGGCTTTAAGCTGTTTTGTGAAAAATCGTTTGCATATATTATAAGTTTTGCCTTGCTCTTTGCCATTGAGTCAATGCATGGGTCAGCTCCGATTACCAGCTTTCCTGCACGACGGCACAATCCGAGCAAAGACAATATTCTGTCATTCATATACGACTGCCTCCCTTAGCTGTCCGCTTTCAAGCTGTTTTCAAGCTGTTCATAAACCTCATCGGGGATTTTGCAGGAAAACGCTCTTTCAAAGCGTCTTGCCTTTCTCGCCTTTTCAAAGCACTTTATATCGTGGCAAACATACGCACCTCTGCCTGATTTTTTGCCTGTAAGGTCAAGGCTTATTTCGCCCTTTGAAATTACCTCGCCGTTTTCGCCTTTGGTATCGGGTGCTTTAACAACTCTGACAAGCTCTCGCTTTTCCTTCATCTCGCCACAACCTGTGCATTTTCTCAGCGGCTGTTTTTTCTGTGTCATAAAATCCCTCCCCTGCTTAAAAATTATATAATAATAATTAATTATTATTCTTCGCTTACTGCCTCATCAGCCTGAGAATCTGCACTCTCCTCTAAGCTTTCCTCTTTGCCTGTTGCGTCAAGGTCAAGAGTATCAATGCTCTCGTCTGCTATATCGTCAAGCTCAAGTGTATCTTCAGCTGTTGTATCCTCTGCAACCTCGAGTTTTTCGTCCTCTTCGTCCTCGCCAAAGAAACCGCTTTCAGGGCGAATGTCAATCTTCCAGCCTGTAAGTCTTGCGGCAAGGCGGGCATTCTGACCCTTGTTGCCGATAGCAAGTGAAAGCTGACCGTCAGGAACAGTTACTCTGCACTGCTTGCCCTCAAGGTCGGTAATCTCAACATTGAGCACCTTTGCCGGAGAAAGTGCGGCAGAAATGTACTTCTGTGGGTCATCGCTGTACTCGATAATATCAATCTTCTCGCCGCCAAGCTCATCAACAATGCTGTTTACACGAGCGCCCTTTGTACCGATACAAGCGCCTACTGCATCAATATCAGGATTGTTGCTGACAACAGCCATTTTAGTTCTTGAGCCTGCCTCACGAGTGATTGACTTAATCTCAACAACGCCGTCAAAAATTTCAGGTACTTCCTGCTCAAAAAGTCTTTTAACAAGGTCTTGGTGAGATCTTGAAATAATAGCACGAGGACCTTTTTCGCTTGTCTTTACATCTGCAATGTAAACCTTAATGTGGTCGCCCTCTTTAAGGTCATCGTGGCCAATCTGCTCGCTCTTAGGGAGCATAGCCTCGCTTTTGCCAATTCTGATAACGGCAGCACCGCTCTTAGGGTCGATTCTCTCAACAGTAGCTGTAACAAGCTCGCCGAGCTTGCTCTTGAACTCTGAGAGTGTCTGACCTTTTTCGCCTGTACGAATACCCTGACGAATAGTATTTCTTGCAGCGCCGATAGCGATTCTGCCCAAATCCTTAGGGTCAAGCGGAATAGCAACCTTATCGTCAATATTGATTGCTTTTCTCTTAAGAATCTTCTGTGCGTCCTCAAGCGAAATCTCGTAATCAGGGTCAAAAACTTCTTCAACAACAGTTTTCTTAAGTCTTACATCAAAGATATTTCTGTCCGGAAGAATTTTGAAAACCACTTCGTCATTACCGCCGTAATAATTTTTGCAGGCAACTTCAATACCTTTTTCGATGTTTTCAATCATATAGTCCATTGGAATGCCTTTTTCTTTTTCGAGCATTTCAAGAGCAGCAAAAAGTTCCTTAGTATTCATTTTTCTGATCATCCTTTTCTCTTATCTTAAATTATTTAATAAACCGGAATTACATATCAAAGTCGTCAAGTTTAATCCAAGACGCATCTTTTTTGTTGATTGTTATATGGTTCTCGCCGTCGTGGTCGGAGATTGTTACCTCGCCGTTTTGATAGGCGTCAAGCACGCCGCCAAATTCTCTGCCAATGCCCTCAATCGGGCGGAGCATTTTAACCTTAATGTCAGCGCCGATGAACTGCTCAAAATGCTCATCACGCACAAGCTCACGCTCAATGCCCGGGGAGCATACCTCGAGGCAATACGCACTCTCGATAGGGTCAAGTTCATCGAGCGGCTTGTCAATCGCACGAGAAACATTTTCGCAGTCGGTAATGTCAATACCCTCAGGCTTGTCGATATAAACTCTTAAAAACCAGTCAGCGCCCTCTTTAACATAGCGTACATCCCAAAGTGAAAGTCCAAAGCCTTTAACAATAGGCTCGCAAAGCTCCCACACCTTGCTAACGGTAAGACCGCCTTTTTTCTTTGCCATAAATACCTCCTTATGAGCATTTGCAGCAGCACAAAACGCAGCCGCAAGTTATTGGTGCGGATTAAGCTAAAAATAAGCTAAAATCAAACGCTTTAATCCGCCTGTTGCAAACAGAAAGGAGTGGGCTTACTTCCCACTCCTTACTTTACAATACTTATTGTATTTAATTATAACACCATTAATATGAGATTGCAAGTGTATTTTTTAAATTTTAAAGAAAATACGGTACTGTTTGATTATAGTGATTACATTTATTTAAAAATATCTGCCTCACCTATTGCGGCTTGTTCACAGTCAAAGTATCATCAACGCTCTCTTAAATGTTTTCCCGTCTGAAATATAGTCGCATTGCGTTGTATATAAATGAACTTCCTTATGCTCCTTATTTCAGACAGTGCTTTGCTCCCCTTATCCGCCACCGGCGGCGGTCGCAAGACTACCACCGGACTGTTTTCTTAACGGTCGTACCCCAATGGCACTTCCTCGCTTCGCTCAGGCGCAGTCCTTCTGCGTTAATTTCTTAACTCTCATATAAAAAAAGAAACCAATCTTTTTTTGTAAGATTGGTTTCCTTGGCAGGGGCAGAAGGACTTGAACCCTCGGCACGCGGTTTTGGAGGGACTGTTGAAGTCTCCAAAAAGTTGATTGCAATGCCATTTTTAAGTCATTTTTGCACTCTTGCCAGAACACTAAAATCATTTTGATGCTTTATTGATGCTATTGGAAAATTACCACTTGAATAATTGATTATGGATACATGACGTATAACATAATTGGGATTCCGTGAAAAGCAAGTTATTGCTCAAAATTTGCTATGCAGTAAACAAAGAGTACATAGTTAAATTTCTTCGGTTTTTTATCCTCAATATACTCATGCGGTGTTAGCTTGTAATCTCCGGTATAATTCTTTTGTATTGATATTTACATTAACAGACTCTTCAATAGGCTCAATATATTATATAGATTCGAGCAGTATTTTTCAAGATACTAAAATCCCCAATATTTACCAGTCGCAACTTGCTATTGCAATTTGCGGAAATATTTTATATACAATCTATATCATTTTTGAAATAAAAAATCAATATTTGGGGTACAAGGTGTAATTTTATGTCACAAAATGCAACATATTAAAAAGTTCCATGTGAAAACAGCGGCAAAAATAGATTTTTGTTTATTTTTCTGCACATTAGTGATATAATATAAAATATAATATACATATTTAGGCTTGCATTATATGAAGAGGGAAAAATGAAAATAGCTATTTGTGATGACAACGAAGATTTATTAAAGAATATGCACTTTATACTTCAGAATATATTTAAACAATACACATCATATTTTGAAATATTCAGCTTCAGTTCGGGTAATTTGTTATTAAAATCTCATAAGGAGAGTAATTTTGATGTGATTTTTTTAGATATCGATATGCCGGAAATAAATGGATTTGATGTCGCCAAAAATATACGAATGGGATATTCGGGATGTCGTATAATATTTATCACATCGCATTCTGAATTGGTCTACGACAGCTTTGATTTTCAACCCTTTGATTTTATCAGAAAAGATCAACCGGAAACTTTAGATAAAAGTTTTGCGAATGTTGTAAGAAAATTAATGCGTCATATGAAACAAAATGAAATTATGATTTTAGAGGATGAATTTTCTAAAAAATACCCTATCCCTATTAGAAATATTATATATTTGGAAAGTAATAAACACTATATTAATTATTATGTATTAAATGAAAATAAGTCTTTTAAAGATAGATGTACTATTAAAGAATGTGAAAATAGATTTGAAATATATGACTTTATACGAATACATAAAAGTTATATTATCAATCCGGTATATATTGATTTTATAGACAACCGCAAAGATGAAATTATATTAAAACACATAAACCTGAAATTACCAATGAGCAGGAATTATAAGAAAATAGTTAATGAAAAATATACTTTGTATTTGAGGAATACAATATGATAGATACTCTGTGGCAGTTACTTGAAGTCGTAGTAAATTTTTATCAAGGAATTATTATCTCTGATTATGTATATTCAATCCTTGGTGACAGAAAAAAACGCTCCTTCTTCAAAAGCGGCGGGATTGTGTGCGCTTTTATATTGACAATCACAATAAGCATAATTAACCATTTCATTAATTTTGAAGGAATATATCTGTGCGTATATATAGGAATAGTATTTGTATACTCACTTATTTGTCTGGATGGAAAAATACTAAAAAATTCTTCGTTTCGTCTTTTTCCGTAATATTTATTAGCATTATTACATCTTTAGTTGCTAATTTTTTTGCACTTTTATTTAATAAGTCTGTTAATAATATTTTTTTACATCAAAGCTTGGAACGTTTTATTAGCATTGTCGTATGTCAGTTAATCATTTTATATGTATATAAGCTTACATTAGGAATTTTCAAAAAAGAAAACAAGAATGATTTAAGCAGCAGAGAGTGGATACTCATATTGTCGGTTCTTTTTATAAGCGTAGTAATAGCAGGATTTCTCACTTTAACATCTACACAAAATGTTCCGGGTAACACCAGGCTTGTAATAGTGATTTGTATAGCAGGGATCGTACTTATTAATATTGTTACAGTATACCTTGTTATTGATTTAAGTAAAAAGAACTCTGTTATAAAAGAAAATGAAATGCTTCGTATGCAGCAAGTATATCAATCAAATTATATTGAAAATGCAAAAGCTCAATATGAAATCATCAGAAAAATGCGGCATGATATAAAAAATAATTATATTGTTATCGGTTCGCTGATTAAGAGCGGAAATATTGACAAGGCAACAAAATATATAAATGATAATATACATAACTTTACTTTGTTTGCAAACGTTATTAATACAAATAATGATGTTGTAAATGCCGTTATTAACTATAAATCGGCAATCGCACAGGAACTTGAAATAGAGGTTTCAATAATCACTGTATTGGATTTTGATGGCATAAGCGATATAGATTTATGCAGTCTTATCAGCAATTTATTTGATAATGCCATTGAAGCTTGTAAAAAAATGAACAGCAACAAACATATAGATTTCTCAATCAAAAAAGATGAATCAGTTTATTATTTTAGTATGAAAAACACGATTGGACATTCCGTGTTAGAAGGGAATCCTGAACTAAATACAACGAAGAAAGACAAAATTATCCACGGCTTCGGTACAAAGATAATAAATGATATTGCTAAAAAATATAATGGAGCATTCGATTATTATGAAGAAAACGGTTACTTTATCTGTAGCATTATATTGAAAAACAAATAAGTTATTTACAAATAGTCGGTTTGACTAAAATTTTCAGAGCATATTTGACTTCCGTTTCTGTTTTACCGCCAATTCCAATTTAACGGACTTTTTCAAGTATGCTCTGCTTTTTATATTTTCAGGCTCTATTTATTTCTTCAATATTTATATAGAGCTCTAATTCCATACTTACTCTTTTATACTAATATCCCACAGGAAAGCGGAAAAATTTTTCTTTTCTATGGGATATTAATATTACATCTTTTGCCTAAATATAACACGTTATGCCAAATAAGTAGACACAAAACTTTTTGTATTGTATAGTTAAATAAATTAATGATGGATGTGAATTTTTTGTTAGAAAGAATATTTAGTCAAATCCAGACGGAAATTTTAATATTGAAACTATTAACTCTTATGGAAATTCCGCTGAATATGAGTAAACTATAGATTGGAGCTTATTATGATTATCAAAAATTCTAAAAGCAAAAAAGCAATGTTACTTCTGCTTGTAATTGTTTTAGTTGCTACAATAATAATATTTATTTTATTTGCAAAATATTATAATGATACTCAGGTACCTGAATTAATTGATTCACCAACTGAAATTTCAGTAGGATCAGTTGAAGATATTGAAAATCTGACAATAGATGATGTTAATGATATTGGTGGTTATATTACAACTTACCAATCGAAAACGGAAATACCAAAGGAAATTAAAGGAAGATTTACATCACAGAAAATCCTCGATCAAGAAGACGCAGCAACCGCATTGCTAAGCTTAAGAAACTTGTTTGGTATAACCGAATACAGCTTTTATTGTGAAGATATTAATGAAGGAGATGAAATTAGTATATTATTGCATCAACTTCATAATGGAATACCTGTAGACGGAGGATATTTTCGCATAGTTAATTCAAAAAACGGGCAAGCAGTTTCAGTAAAAGGAACATTTATCGAGGTAAGCGATGTTGAAACGAATCCGAAGATATCGTATGAAGACGGCAAAAAATCAATAGATTTGGAATCCAACACACATATAAAATCTGCACAATTGGTAATTTGTGCTATGAACGATATAACTCCTGTTTTATGCTGGAAATATGAAACTAAAGCTCAAGATCCTATTGACAGTAAACTTATTTATGTTAATGCTATTAATGGTAATATAGAAATGGAAATTCCGACTGCAATCAGCTGAAAAATTAAGACAATACCCCACAATTATAATGTGCGAATTGTGAATTCAGATTTTCCAAAAATTGTTATCAAGACTCTTTATGAAGTTACCTAAAGTCCAATATTGCTGATATATTTTCAGATAAGGAAAACTTCAAATGTGAATGGTATGAAGATTGTGTAACAATAACATTCATTAATAATCAAGGAGAAATAGGATCATCATTCAGATTATACCGGACGGAAATTGCAATAGGAAGATGCAATTTTTTATCTGGAAAATGTATGGTAATTCATCACAATGGAATAAAGAAAACTAAACAGCATAAATCAAATCAAGTTGTTGTTCAAAAAGTTGTTCCGGTGTCTGATAGTTCAGGATTTTTCTTGATAAGTTGTTGATAATATCTGAAAAGAACAAGATGTCATCAGCTGAGTAATCGGAAATCACTTTGCCCCCCTTTGGCATACTTGCTGGTTTTAGAGCATGGTACATTTTGCAGCATTATGATGAATATGCTGGGAAATATCAGCCTTTTATTTCATATATGGAGTTTGATAAAACATTCGAAGGAACAATTATATGAAAAAAAGAGCGCATATTATATTGTGGTGACCCCCAAAAGTTAGACTTGAAAGCGTAGTGGCTTTTAGCTGCTACGCTTT
>NZ_QSTA01000004.1 GCF_003438075.1 Eubacterium sp. OM08-24
GGAATTGTAATTGATGGTGAAGGTTCAAAGGTTATTTGCAAAGACTAATTTGAAAATTCAAGTTTGCCAACTTGCCCTTTGAGAGAGAAAAAATCCTTTTCTCAAAGGGCTTTTTCTATTTATTGTCTTGAAAATAAAGGATATATTATCTGGAAATTAGATGAAAAAAGAAAGAACATACCTTGTTTTGACGAACAAGGCAATTGAATTAAGTAATTGTCAGAAAGAAAAAATGATAGAAGCTTATGAAAAAATAAAATAGTGATTAATACAACGGAGTAAGAAAAGCTCCTTCATATATTAGAATAAAAATAAATTTTGTTGAGGTTAAATTGAGATTGACTTTGTATTGTATAAGTATGAAATAAAAAGGAATCAGGTGATGTACAATGAAAAAGTATAAAATATGTAAAATCCTTCTTGTTATACTGGCAATTTTTTATGTGTGGCTTTTTATGAATTGCTCGGAATCTGCGTTGCATATAAAAAGCAGCCGGAAGTGTCCAATACAACCCAAAAAGAAACAAAAAATGGGTCATGGAACGAATGTAGTGAAAATACAGAACGGGCAGTAATCATAGAAAAGAATCCAGAAGCGCTTTTACAAAGAGTGCGTTTGATCAAGAATGCAAAAAAGGAAATTATTCTTTCTACTTTTGCATTTCAATCCGATGAAAGTGGAAAATTGATTTTAAGAGCACTGCATGATGCGGCAGACAGAGGTGTACATATTCGTCTGTTAGTAGATGGAATGAAGAGTTAAATTGATATGGAAGAGTGTCCCGACAGGTATTGGAAGATGGAACCTATCGTGATCCGTATCATGTAGAGCCAATTTAATTGACAAAGAAGCGTCAGAGAAACGTACTTTTGGTACAGCATCTGCTTGGATGGGCAAGATATCTGTTTTGATAAAGGAGGAAGAAGATCGTGTTTCAAATATTAATTGTAGAAGATGATAAAGAATTAAGCCAGCTATTCCAAAATGTGCTTGAGAAGAATGGATATCAGGTCAAAAGTGCATCGGATGGAGCACTGGCATTAGAAATATTGGATAAAGAGTATATTGATCTGATCATTTCCGATATTATGATGCCGGTTATGGATGGTTATGAACTGGTGTCGGAACTCCGTTCAGCAGGATATCAGATACCGGTACTTATGATCACTGCGAAAGGTTCCTTTGATGATATGCGCCAGGGATTTCTTTCGGGAAGTGACGATTATATGGTAAAACCGGTAAATGTGAATGAAATGGTTTTAAGAGTCGGAGCACTGCTTCGCCGTGCACAGATACTGAATGAACACAAAATTGTGATCGGTTCAACAGAGTTTGATTATGATGCAATGACGGTTACAACTGATACGGAAAGTCTTGTTTTGCCTAAAAAAGAATTCCTGCTTTTATATAAGCTTGCAGCTTCGCCAGGCAGAACATTTACAAAACAACAGTTGATGGATGAAGTATGGGGATACGAGACGGAGGCAGACCCACATACGATAGAGGTACATATAGGAAGAATCAGAGAGCGTTTTAAAGATAACCCTGATTTTGAAATCGTAACAATGCGTGGAATTGGATACAAGGTGGTGAAAAAATAATGGAACAAAAGAAAGAAAAAGGATTGCGGATCCGATCCTGTCTGACTGGTGCAATCTGGTTGGCACTTGTATTTTCAACAGTCATATCTGCTTTATTATTTGCTTTTTTGAATCATTTTTTTAATCTGCCGGGCAGCATACCTGTGCTTGGCTGGCTTTTGATTTTCAATACATTGATTGCAGGGCTGATCACTTCCTTTATTAATGCAAAGTTACTGGAACCAATTACCAGACTTAGTAAAGCAATGAAGGAAGTTTCTCAGGGAGATTTTGAACAGCATTTGGAAACGAACAGCCGTATAACAGAAGTTGGAGAATCTTATCAAAGTTTTAACGTTATGACAAAAGAACTTCGTGCAACAGAGGTGCTGCAGATGAATTTTGTATCTGATGTTTCTCATGAGTTTAAGACTCCGATTAATGCCATTGAAGGATATACAATGCTGCTTCAGGGAGAAGAACTGTCTCCGGATCAAGAGAAATATGTAGAAAAAATCTTATTTAACACTCAAAGACTTTCCGGATTGGTTGGTAATATTTTGCTGTTATCCAAGTTAGAGAATCAGAATATACCAATGAAAAAAACAGAATATCGTCTGGATGAACAGATCCGCCAGGCATTTCTTTCATTGGAAACAAAATGGACAGAAAAAGAAATTGGTTTTCAGGTAGAATTGGAGGAAATTAAATATACTGGGAATGAAGGACTTTTTATGCATATCTGGATAAATCTTTTGGATAATGCGATTAAGTTCAGTCCTTCAAAGGGGACAATTACGATGTTTCTGAAACAAGAACAGGATTCTGTTAAGTTCATTCTGGAAGATGAAGGACCAGGAATAGCGGATGATGTAAAATCCAGAATATTTGACAAGTTCTATCAGGTAGATGGATCTCATAAAGCAGAAGGAAATGGCCTAGGTCTTGCACTTGTAAAACGGATTGTAGATAGTGCCGGAGGAACAATCAAAGCAGAAAACCGTGAATATGGTGGATGCAGATTTGTTATAGAGCTGCCAAAGCAGAAAGATGAGATTATATAGTTTTAAGATAAATTAGAAGATTGGAGGATTTATATGACATTTTATCAGGAGTTGCAGTTAAATCAGGCAGGTTCTAAAAACCTGTTAAAAAAGAGTGAAACACTAAAAGAAAAATTATATCATATGTGGGTATATCTGGTGAAGATAGCTGTTACAATGGCATTTTGTTTTTTCTTTGTTAGTATTTTCAGCATCCTATTTGGAAATGAGAACAGCATTGTAGGTGTAGTAGTCTTATTATGTCTCATGGTGTTTAGAAATGCGGATCTGGGGATCCACACCGGACAATCTACGATGCTTTTGGCTTTGTTCTTTGTAATTATGACTGTATGTCCGCATTTAGCAAATCAGTTTTCACCGGTATTGGGAATGCTGTTAAATATTGCGGCACTGGCTGTGTTGATTCTGTTCGGATGCCATAATCCATTCATGTTTAATCAATCTACATTGGTTCTTGGGTATCTGCTGCTATATGGTTATGATGTTACGGGAAAAAGCTATCAGATGCGATTAGTCGGAATGGCTTTAGGTGCAGCACTTACCTGCTTCGTATTTTATCGAAATCATAAAAACAGAACTTATAAAAGAAATCTGAAGGATCTGATACAAGAATTTGATATCACTTCTTCCAGAACAAAATGGCAGATATGTCAGATTTTATGCGTACCGATTGTCCTTTGCATTGCAGAACTTTGTAATATGCCACGTGCAATGTGGGCTGGTATTGCGGCCATGTCCGTGATTTTGCCGTCTATGGAAGATATGCACTACAGAGTCCGTAAAAGGATTGTCGGAAATATTGCAGGTGTTATATGTTTTACAGTATTATATTTTCTGCTTCCTTCGTCAATCTATGCATATATAGGAATTCTTGGTGGAATCGGTGTAGGATTTTCAGCACAATATGGCTGGCAGGCAGTATTTAACACATTTGGTGCTTTAGCCATTGCTGCAGAGACTTATGGACTACAAGGAGCAGTTAGTCTTAGAGTGATTCAAAATGTTTTTGGTGTTGTGTTTGCTTTAGCATTTTGTGTTATATTTTATTGGTTTATGTCTAAAAAAAAGGAAAGTGATGTGACCGTACATACAGAGTGAAGTGAATCAGGAAGAAAATTTGAATAGAATTATTACGGTTCCTAGATAAGGTTTTTTATGATGAAAACAGTATATCATATGCGGTCATGCATTGAAAATACTGTTCAGTTAAGAAATGCTGTATTTTTTAGGTGCACTAATGCGTAGAAAGCAGGTGTATGATGAGTTCAAATCATTTTTTGTGTATGACAAAAAGACAGATTGCATACGGTGTGTGCTTTCTTTACTTTATGACGAAAAAGTGGTAGAATGAAGCACAGGACTGATAGCAATGCTATCAAACCCAAAACTAAATATGGCTATACACCATTTACACCAATTTTTACACCAAACCTTATTTTTACCTTCATGAAACAGATGGGAATGGTGTAAAGAGGTTGAATACAAGCCCATTTATAGGCGATAAAATTTATAAAATGGTTTTAAGTCGTGAGTGGACGATTTCGTCCCGACGATGAAATCTTTAGACAGCGACAATAAAAAGTCTGCTGAAAAAGCACCCGAGGTTAAGGAAGAAGTAAAAGAAGAGGTTATCGACTTCTCTAAGGTTGAAATCGAGCCTATGTTCAAAGACTTTGTAGATTTTGACTCATTCAGCAAGTGTGATTTCCGTGCGGTAAAGGTAAAGGCTTGCGAGGCTGTTAAAAAGTCAAAGAAACTCTTACAGTTTACTCTTGACGACGGAACAGGTACAGACAGAACCATTTTAAGCGGTATTCACGCTTATTATGAGCCTGAAGAGCTTGTTGGCAAGACACTTATCGCTATTACAAACCTCCCACCAAGAGCAATGATGGGCATTGATTCATGCGGCATGCTCCTTTCTGCCGTTCATACTGAAGAGGGCGAGGAAAAACTCCACCTATTAATGGTAGATAACCATATCCCGGCAGGTGCAAAGCTCTATTAAGAAGTACCGTTTTACCCTACAAAACAGGATATACTTCATTTGTGAAAAAGCTCTGAAAATACACAAATACACCAAATTTACACCAAATGGTGCTTGAAACGGTGCAGAGCCTAAAAAATCGCATAATTTTTAAGATGAATGGGCAGTTCCATTGTGGAATTGCCCATTTTCAGAAAGAAAAAGATAAATCGGAATTTGAAGGAGGAAAGTATAATGAGTATAGTTGTTAATATATATTATTCCGGCGAAAATGGTTCTGCGCGAAAATTTGCAAAGGAGATGATTTCAAGCGGTACTGTTGATGCAATTAGAAATGAAGCGGGAAACATTAGATATGATTATTTTTTCCCTCTGGGAGATGAAGAAACTGTGCTACTAATTGACAGCTGGGAAAATCAAGAGAGCATTGATTTTCACCATCAAACACCCATGATGAATAAGATTGCAGAGTTAAGAGATAAATATAATCTTCACATGAAAGTGGAGCGATATCAATCAGAAGATGCGATTCCTGACAAAGATCAAAAATATATAAGAAATTGACAACTTCCAGTTTGCCAAACCCTTTGAGAGAGGAGAAATCCTTTTCTCAAAGGCTTTTTATTTGAATTGACTTTAACATATCAAATGTTATAATATAAAAAACACTAAATTAAATAAGTGTATTGATATGAAGATATATGAAGCGGTTGAAAGAGGAAAAGGTATTGGCAAGCAACTTTTGAAATACGGTATTGAAAAATTCGGTATAAAAGAAGTTACCGCCAATGAACAAAATCCGCAGGCGGTAGGATTTTATAAACATATGGAATTTGTAACATATAAAAGAACCGATTATGATGAAGAGGGAAATCCGTATCCTCTTTTATATATGAAAATAGTTTAATAAATTCAAATTATATGAATGGGGATATGGAAATGAGTACATATTGTATGAAAAACAAAAAATATCGGAAACCGGTTTTGATTTTAACGGTTTTGTTTTGCGTAAGTCTTACGGGCTGTACAAAGATATATAACGGAACAGATGAGCTTACAGAAAAAGCCCGAAAGGAAATGCCTGTTTCGGATTTTGAAACAACGGATATACAATATGCTGGAATGAGTGTTGCCGATAATAAGGCTTTGGCTTGGTTTATTTCAGGCAATGAATATCAGGCACATTATTATCTCCCGATGGAAGTAGAAGTAAAAGGCGACGATAAATATTCGTTTGTCAGAACTTATAAACCTATGAATGGCGAAACGGATAATATCGCAATCCTTAATTGGAACGGCGGATATTCATTTGTAGTAAATAATTCCGATTGTGCGTCGGTTAAAATTACAGGGGAAAACGGTATTTATGAAGAAAAAGTAAAAGAAGTTCCTTATGTGTTTTATTATCCGTCAATTCCGTCACAGTATGTTTTTCTTGATTCCGACGGAAATGAATTAAGTTAATAATTTTACTAAAAACAGCTTTTTGAGATATGTATTATGTATTTCTCAAGAAGCTGTTTGTATTTGAAAGAAAATTTTTGCACAGTACTGTTTTTTGTATACCTTATATGTTATTATTAAAACATATAAATTACGAACGGCAGGTGACTTTTGATGTATTTAGATACTTTTACATTACCGATTGATTTTGAAGAACCGATGATTCAAAAACAATGTGAACGCAACGGCGGCATTTACGGTTATATAGATAACACATACCCGTGCAGAATGTTCGGAAATCGTGAACTTTATGAGATTTCGTTTAAAAATGTAACAATTTTTTACGGCGGCAACGGTTCTGGAAAAAGCACACTTTTAAATCTTATTGCTCAAAAAATTGAGCTAAACCGCATCGCTCCGTTTAATTCAAGCGAATTATTTGATGAATATGTAAAAAATTGTGAGTATTCTCTCGGCTACGATGATGAGGGGTTCAAGCACAAAATACCTGACGGCAGTCGTATTATAACAAGCGATGATATTTTTGATTATATGCTCACTATTCGTACAAATAATGACGAAATTTCCGAGAAAAAGGACATTGCCCGTGATGAGTACGGTGCTTTAAAGTATGGCAAAAGTATAAGGTTCAGCGGAATGGACGATTACGAGCAGTTTAAAATGCAGGTTATGTCACGCAGGAAATCGGTGTCACGCAGAAAGTTTATTGAAAAAACTGCGGGCAAGGAAACCGAACTTTTCAGCAACGGAGAAACTGCTCTGAAATACTTTAAAACAAAGCTGAAAAACGACAAGTTGTATTGTCTTGACGAACCCGAAAACAGTATGTCGGCAAAAATGCAGTTAAAACTTGTAAAAATGCTTGAAGAACTGACCCGATATTGCGGCTGTCAATTGATAATTGCCACACACTCGCCGTTTTTGCTTGCTATGGACAATGCAAAAATTTATGACCTCGACTCAAACCCGGTTGAAGTAAAAGATTGGTGGGAACTTGAAAATACAAAGATTTACTATGAATTTTTCAAAGAGCACAGAAATCTTTTTGAAAATGATATATAAATAAACAAATATAATCTTTTGTATATTCGTTTTCTAAATAATAAAAATTTTCCCATAAACCTCTTGATTTTTGCGGTCAAGAGGTTTATACTATGTAAAATTTATCTATGCGGAAAGGAATTTGTAAATGAGAATTGAAAAAATAAAATCTCCGTTTGACAATTTAATGCTCGAAGTTGCTGTTTCAGAAACGAAAACACAGCCAAAGGCTATAGTTCAGTTTTCACATGGAATGTGCGAGCATAAAGAACGATATTTTGAATTTATGAATTACCTTAATGATAACGGCTATGTATGCGTTATTCACGACCACAGAGGTCACGGCGCAAGTGTGATAAACGAGGGAGAATTCGGCAATTTTTATACAGAGGATATCAGTGCCGTTATAGATGATATGCACGCTGTAACCGAATATATAAAGAAAAATTATCCGAATCTGCCGTTATATATTTTCAGCCACAGTATGGGCACACTTGTTGCACGAAATTATATGAAAAAGTATGAAAAGGAAATTGACAAAATTGTTCTTTGCGGCCCGCCTACCCATAACGGCAATGCAAGTTTCGGGCTTTTTCTTTCAAAAATTTTAAAACCTTTTTACAAAGAGCAGGCGCCCAATAAATTGCTGAACAACGGAACTTTTATCGGATACAACGAAAAGAATGCCGAACCTAATTCTTGGATAACGGAAAATAAAGACAATGTCAGAGCGTATAACGAGGACGAGCTTTGCGGTTTTGTGTTTACCACAAACGGTTTTATAAATCTGTTTAAACTGCAATTAAGTGCATTTGATTCGGATGATTGGGAAGTTTATAATAAAAGATTACCGATTTTTGTAATAGCAGGTGAAAATGACCCTGTTATTCAGTCAAAAAAGAAATTTAACGCACTTATAGTTTTCTTAAAAGAACTCGGCTATGCAAACATCAGCCAAAAACTGTATAAAAACAATCGTCACGAAATTCTTAACGAGAAAAATAAATCGGATATTTACAAAGATATTTTGAATTTTTACGAAAAATGAAAAAATGTATTGACATATTATTTTTGCAATGTTAATATACTGATAATATTTAGACAAAAGCATTGATAAGGAGGAGTACTTACTTTTTGACTCTGCAGAGAGGGAATGGTCGGTGAAAATTCTCGTGACAAAAGTAAGGAAGGTAGCCTTTGAGCTTTGAACCGAACAAAGTTATTTTCAGTAGGCTTCAACGGCAGTTCCCACCGTTATAAGGGAGGCAATATCGGATATTTTATCCCGCATTGTTTGAGTGCAGAAATTTTATTTCTGAATTTAGGTGGTACCACGAATTTTATTCGCCCTAAGCGTTTTGCTTGGGGCATTTTCTTTTGTCTGAATGTTTAATATACTTTTGGAGGGAAAAAAGATATGCAGACAAAACTATGGTTAAGACCATACAAAAAATGTGACGCTAAATTTATTGTGAATTGGTGTAAGGACGAAATCAGTTTTAGAAAATGGTGTTCTGACAGGTGGCAATCATATCCAATCACTGCCGAAGATATGAACAGAAAATACTTTGCAGACAATGGTGATTGCGGCGATGAAGATAATTTTTATCCTATGACATTTATGGAGAATAACGATGTTGTAGGTCATCTTATATTAAGATTTACAGACGAAAAGCGAACAGCATTAAGGTTTGGCTTTGTGATTGTGGATGATACAAAACGAGGCTTAGGTTATGGAAAGAAAATGCTAAATCTTGCATTGAAGTATTCTTTTGAAATATTGAAAGCTGACAAGGTTACTCTTGGCGTTTTTGAAAATAATGCCTCTGCTTATAATTGCTATAACTCAGTAGGATTTAAAAATATTGAAAGTCAAAGTAAAAGTCAATTTAGTTTTTACGGTGAAGTATGGAATATTTTTGAATTAGAAATGACTGAAAAAGACTACCGCATTAAAAAGTAAATTTTATTGCATACCAATGAAAAAAGTAGTATAATTAATTTATATTTTATTGCCAAAATATTGATTTTTCGGAGGGAAAATTGTGAATATAAGAAGGGCAGAGGAAAAGGATATTGTGCAGATTGAAAACCTGCTTTATCAGGTGCATAAGGTACACTCTGACAAAAGACCTGATTTATTTATTCCCGGTGCAAAAAATATACGACCGAGGAACTAAAAGAGATTTTGGCAGATGATGAAAAGCCTGTTTATGTTGCCGATGATGACGGAGTTATTTTAGGTTATGCTTTTTGCGTTTATCAAAGACATTGCACAAAGTCGAGCAATTATGTGAGCTTTTATATTGATGATTTATGCGTTTCTGAAAAATCAAGGGGCCGGAAAGTCGGCACTAAGCTATATGATTTTGTGCTTGATGTTGCCAAGCATAACGGCTGTCATAACCTTACGCTGAATGTTTGGGAGTGCAACGAGTCGGCTAAAAAGTTCTATGATAAATGCGGTTTGAAAATTCAGAAATACGGTATGGAACAGGTTTTGGATTGAGGAATATTCTAAAATTTAATTAAACGGATTTATTTTTTATTAAAAGACTTGTATATAAATATAAACATACTGATATAAAATACAGGAAATATTACTTACTAACTTGATTTTATGCACCTATTGTGCTAAGATTATAGTTACTAAACAGTTTTCACACCTGTTGTTTAGAATAAAGTTTATAGAGGTAAATCGGTGCATTTGCATCGGTTTATTAACAATTATAAAGTGAGGATAATAAAATGAAAAGTGATGTAATTAAGGTTGGCGTTAATGCCGCACCGCAGCGCTCACTTCTGAACGCACTCGGTCTTACTGAAGAAGAAATGAAAAAACCTCTTATCGGTATTGTCAGCTCAAAGAACGATATCGTTCCGGGTCATATGAATATAGACAAGATTGTTGACGCTGTAAAGCAGGGTGTTGCTATTGCAGGCGGTGTTCCTATTGTTTTCCCTGCAATTGCTGTTTGTGACGGTATTGCTATGGGTCACGAGGGTATGAAGTATTCACTTGTTACTCGTGAGCTTATCGCAGACTCAACAGAGGCTATGGCTAAGGCTCATGCTTTTGACGCTCTTGTTATGGTTCCTAACTGCGACAAGAATGTTCCTGGCCTTTTAATGGCTGCCGCAAGAATTAATGTTCCTACTGTATTTGTCAGCGGCGGTCCAATGCTCGCAGGTCATGTTAAGGGCAAAAAAACAAGCCTTTCAAGTATGTTTGAGGCTGTTGGTGCTTACACTGCAAACAAGATTTCTGCCGAAGAGCTTTGCGAGTTTGAAAACAAGGCTTGTCCGTCTTGCGGTTCTTGCTCAGGTATGTATACAGCTAACAGTATGAACTGCCTTACTGAGGCTATCGGTATGGGTTTACAGGGCAATGGTACAATTCCTGCCGTATATTCAGAGAGAATCAAACTTGCTAAGCACGCAGGTATGAAAGTTATGGAGCTTCTCGAAAAGAATATTCGCCCACTCGACATTATGACAGAAAAGGCATTTATGAATGCTCTTACAGTTGATATGGCTCTCGGTTGTTCAACAAACACAATGCTTCACCTTCCTGCTATCGCTAAAGAGGCAGGAGTTAAGCTTAATCTTGATATTGCAAATGAAATCAGTGCAAAGACACCTAACCTTTGTCACCTTGCTCCTGCAGGTCATACATATATGGAAGACCTCAACGAGGCAGGCGGTGTTTATGCCGTAATGAACGAGCTTACAAAGCTCAATCTTCTTAATACAGACCTTATTACTGCAACAGGCAAGACAGTTGCCGAGAACATCGAGGGCTGCGAGATTAAGGATACAGATATTATTCGTCCAATCACAAATCCATACAGCACAACAGGCGGTATCGCTGTTCTTAAGGGTAATCTTGCTCCCGACGGCTGCGTAGTTAAGAGAAGTGCAGTTGCTCCCGAAATGTTACAGCACAAGGGCAATGCAAGAGTATTTGACTGTGAAGAGGACGCTATCGAGGCAATTCACGCAGGCAAGATTAACCCCGGCGATGTTGTTGTTATTCGTTACGAAGGCCCTAAGGGTGGCCCGGGTATGAGAGAAATGCTCAATCCTACCTCTGCTATCATGGGCAGCGGTCTTGGTCATTGCGTTGCACTTATTACAGACGGTCGTTTTTCTGGCGCTACAAGAGGCGCTGCTATCGGTCATATTTCACCTGAGGCAGCAGTAGGCGGCCCTATCGCACTTGTTGAAGAGGGCGATACAATTGAAATCGACATCAACGCAAATACTATCAATTTACTTATTTCTGACGAAGAAATGGCAAAGCGTAAGGCTGAGTGGAAACCTCGTCAGCCTAAGATTACAACAGGCTACCTTGCTCGTTACGCAAAGCTCGTAACTTCAGGCGCTCAGGGTGCTGTTCTTGAGTAATTAACGCTTGGTGTAATTGCACAAAAAACCTTTTGGAATTTTATATTTTAAACACTGAGATTTAATAAAATAAGCAATTTGCACAATTAACTCCTTGTCTTATTAGGCAAGGAGTTAATTTTTTGACTTATCGTCAAATTTCTATTGTAAGCTTTATATAAATATGCTATAATTGACAAGTAAGTTGATTACTAATTGTCGAAAACGCTTAAGATTTGAATATATATCCCGAAAGGAGTGTTTCTTTTGAAACAGTACAATGCTAAAAAAATATTAAACATTGCCCTTGCAGGTCACGGCGGATGCGGTAAAACATCTGTTGCCGAGAGTATGATATATCTTGCAAAGGCATCTGAAAGACTTGGTAATATTGCAGACGGTAATACCGTTCTTGATTATGACAGTGAGGAAATCAAGCGCCAGACTTCAATTTTAACCTCGGTTGCTCCTATTGAATGGAAAAATACCAAGATAAATATTATAGACACTCCGGGTCTGTTCGACTTTGAGGGCGGTGTAGCAGAGGGTATGCGTGCCGCTGATTCGGCTCTTATTGTTGTATCGGGCAAAGACGGTGTAAATGTCGGCACTGAAAAGGCTGTTAAGGCCGCCACCAAGGCAGGACTTACAAAGATTTTCTTTGTAAACGGTCTTTGTGACGAAAGTGCCAGATTCTACCGTGTATTCGAGAGTTTAAAGGCTACATTCGGCCCTACCGTTTGTCCTGTTGTTGTACCGTACATTGTAGACGGTCAGGCAAATACATATGTAAACCTTTTTGATTATAAGGCTTACAAGTATGATACAGACGGTTCTGTGGTTCAGACTCCGCTCCCTGATATGGGCGACAGACTTGAGGGCTTGCGTGAGGCTATTAAAGAGGCTGTTGCAGAAACAAGCGAGGAGCTGCTCGACAAATTTATTATGGGCGAGGAGTTTACTCCTGAAGAAATTATCCTCGGCGTAAGCAAGGGTGTTAAAGACGGTACAATTTGCCCTGTATTCTGCGGTGATGCGCACAATACCTTTGCTTTTGATCAGCTTTTGAACAGCCTTGTATGGCTTGCTCCTACTGCTGCCGATAAGGGCGAAGAAATTGCAGTTGATGTTGACGGAGAGCCTGTTGAAATCAGCGTTAATGAAAATGCAGCGGCAGCCGCTGTTGTATTTAAGACAGTTGTTGATCCGTTTGTAGGTAAGCTGTCATATGTAAAGGTGGTATCGGGCAAGGTAAGTGCAGATACTCCGCTTGTAAATATGAGAACAGGCACTCAGGAGAGAATCGGCAAGGTTCTTACAGTAAAAGGCAAAAAACAGGTTGAAACCGATTATATAGGCGCAGGCGACATTGGCGCTATTCCGAAGCTTGCGTCAGTAAAAACAGGCGACACACTTTGCTCGCCGCTCAGAAAGGTAGTGCTTGACGGCATTGACTATCCTGTATCTTCATACACAATGGCTATTTATCCTGCCACAAAGGGTGATGAAGACAAGGTTGCGCAGGGACTGGCAAAGCTCAGCGAGGAAGACCCTACTATTAAGTATGTAACAAATCACGAAACACATGAAATGCTTATTTCGGGACTTGGCGAACAGCACCTTGATGTTGTGATTTCAAAGTTGAAGTCAAAATTCAATGTAGACGCAGTTCTCAAAAAGCAGAAAATCGCATATCGTGAAACTATCAGGAAAAAGGTATCGGCTCAGGGCAGATATAAAAAGCAGTCGGGCGGTCATGGTCAGTTTGGCGATGTATGGATTGAGTTTGAGCCTTGCGAGAGCGAGGGGCTTGAATTTGCCGAGAGAGTAGTAGGCGGCGCTGTTCCTAAAAACTTCTTCCCGGCAGTAGAAAAAGGCTTGCGTGACTCAATTAAAAAGGGTGTGCTTGCAGGCTATCCAATGGTTGGTATCAGAGCAACTCTTTATGACGGCTCATATCACCCTGTTGATTCATCTGAAATGTCGTTTAAAACTGCCGCAAGTATGGCATATAAAAACGGTATTCCAAACGCATCTCCTACACTTCTTGAGCCTATCGGTTCGCTTAAGGTTACATTGCCGGATTCAAATATGGGTGATGTAATGGGTGAAGTAAACAAGCGCAGAGGCAGAGTTCTCGGTATGACACCTGCAGAGGACAGCGGTATGCAGATTGTAGAGGGCGAAGTTCCAATGGCAGAGATGGACGATTTTGCTACCTATCTTCGCCAGGTAACTCAGGGCAGAGGCAGTTACGAATTTGCATTTGCAAGATACGAGGACGCACCTGCCAATGTTGCTCAGAAAATAATAGAAAAAGCTAAGCCAGACGCTGAATAAATAAAAAATCTTAATCCCATTGCAGATTTTTCCTGCGATGGGATTTGTTTCTCTTGACTAACTTTGATGTGCTGTGCTAAATTATTGTTAATGCCAATTTGTGGTGTATTTTATTTGTTAAGTGGTGTTTTTATTTGTTGGATTTAGTGCTTTCAAAGTTTATAAAAAATTATGATGACATAAAAAATCCGCAGGTTCGTACGGCTTGCGGTAATTTTTCGGGTGTTGTCGGAATAATTTTTAACCTTGTTCTGTTTGGCGCAAAGCTTTTGTCGGGAATACTCACCGCCTCAATTTCGGTAACGGCAGACGCATTCAATAACTTGTCTGATGCAGGCAGTTCGGTTGTAACATTCTTGGGATTTAAACTTGCCAACAGACCTGCCGATGAAGAACATCCCTACGGTCACGGCAGATATGAATATGTGGCGGGTTTGGGAATATCGTGTGCAATTATCCTTGTGGGTGCAGAGCTTTTAAAATCCTCGATTAAAAAGATATTCACTCCTGATGAAACTACCGCTATAACCCTGCTGTCAATCTGTATTCTAATTGGCTCAATATGTGTAAAATTATGGATGTTTTTCTTTAACAGGGCAATGTCAAAGAAGATTTCATCAGCCACTCTGAAAGCTACGGCAATGGATTCACTCACCGACTGCATTGCAACCTCGGTTGTCCTCATCGGCTTGGGAATTTCTGCCGTAACAGGTGTGAATATTGACGGCTGGCTCGGCTGTGCCGTTGCAGGCTTTATTTTATATACAGGCATAAGCACCTTTAAAGAGAGCCTTTCACCGTTGCTCGGCAATACTCCCGATCCCGAATTTATTGATGAAATAAGAGAAACCGTACTTTCTACCGAGCTTATTACAGGTATTCACGATTTGCTTATTCACGATTACGGCCCCGGCAGATGTATAGTTTCGTTTCACGCAGAAGTTCCGTATGATGTGGATATTATGAAAGCTCACGATGTAATCGACAGGCTTGAAAGAAAAATTCAGTCAAAGTATAATTGCGTGGTAACAATTCATATGGACCCGATTGCCGTATCGGACGAATATACGATTGAATTAAAAGAAAAAATCAGCGAGTCGCTGGCAGATATTGACGGCGCACTAAGTCTGCACGATTTTAGAATTGTAAAAGGCGAGGAATATCAGCGAGTACTGTTTGACCTTGTAGTTCCGCCCGAGTGCAAGCTCAAAGAGGCTGAGGCACTGAGTGCGGTAAAGGAAAAAATAGCGCAGATTGATGCAAAAATTATCCCTATAATACATATAGATAAAATCTGCCTTGAGGGTGGCGGAAGTTTTAAGCTGTAAGCCATAGGGCGATTATAATTATTATTAAAGCAATCAAGTGAGTTTTGAAAATCGCTTGATTGCTTTTTATTTGGATTGATTGTCAGTATTTGATAACTAAGACAATATACAATATATTGTGGTGGCAACAGCAAACCGTCACATATTATAGAAAATTTTTGTAATATTCTAATTTGCAATTATTCCCGAAAAATTGCTCAAATTAAACAAATAATAAAATCTGTTTTTGTCAGTTTGACGGTTGAATTAAATGCCTGTTTATGATAGAATAAGACTTGTGTTCGGTAACACACATACCACAACATATAGTAAAACTTTTTAAATTAATACTAAATATAGTTAAATATATGAATGATGAATACGGGAGGAACAAAAATGATAACTACAATTATTAAGCGTGACGGACGAGAAGCGAATTTTGACACAGAAAAAATAACACAAGCCATTTATAAGGCTGCACAGGCAATCGGCGGC
This sequence comes from Eubacterium sp. OM08-24, assembly GCF_003438075.1. GTDB lineage: Bacteria > Bacillota > Clostridia > Oscillospirales > Acutalibacteraceae > Ruminococcoides. The sequence goes on from NZ_QSTA01000004.1 coordinate 15,666, forward strand.
AATGATTATGACGCCGCAAAGGCTCTTTCGTTACAGGTAGCCGATTTACTTGAGAAAAAATGTGGAGATAAAGCTCCTACTGTTGAGCAGGTTCAGGACGCAGTAGAAAAGGTACTTATTGAAAACGGACACGCAAGAACAGCCAAGGAATATATCCTTTATCGTGCCGAGCGTACAAGAGTTCGTGAAATGAACACAAAGCTGATGAAGATTTATGAGGACCTTACTTTTAAATCAGCAAAAGATAACGATGTAAAGAGAGAGAATGCAAACATTGACGGCGACACCGCAATGGGCACAATGCTCAAATACGGCTCAGAGGGTGCTAAGCAGTTTAACGAGATGTATATTCTTGACCCTAAGTATTCTAAGGCTCATCGTGACGGCGACATTCATATTCATGACCTTGATTTCTTTACACTTACCACAACTTGTTGCCAGATTGACCTTGTAAGCCTTTTTAAGGGCGGTTTTTCAACAGGTCATGGCTATTTAAGAGAGCCTAATGACATTGCATCATATTCGGCACTTGCCTGCATTGCAATTCAGTCTAACCAGAATGACCAGCACGGCGGTCAGAGTGTGCCTAACTTTGATTACTCAATGGCTCCGGGCGTTAAGAAAACATACAGAAAGCGTTACAGAATCAATCTTGAAAGAGCAATTGAACTTTTGACAGATGCCGAAGATCCTGACGCTGTAGTAAAAGAAATCTGCGAAAAGGCAGAGGAGGCAAGCGGCGAATGGCCGACACTCGAAAATCAGACTCCTAATTATAAAAAGGAGGAGCTTGCACTTCTTAAAGAAAAGTTTGAAGACAGAGTTGCCGAGAAAATTCAGCGTTTTGCGTTTAAACATGCCGAGGCTGAAACAGATAAGGCTACTTTCCAGGCTATGGAGGCACTTATCCATAACCTTAACACAATGCATTCAAGAGCAGGCGCACAGATTCCGTTCAGCTCGCTTAACTACGGTACAGACACATCTCCTGAGGGCAGACTTGTTATGAAGAATCTTCTTTATGCTACCGAAAGAGGTCTTGGCAACGGTGAAACACCTATTTTCCCAATTCAGATTTTCAAGGTAAAAGAGGGTATAAACTACAATCCGGAGGATAAGAACTACGATTTGTACAAGCTCTCAATGAGAGTTTCTGCAAAAAGACTTTTCCCGAACTTCTCATTCATTGATGCACCTTACAATCTCCAGTACTATAAGCCGGGTCATCCTGAAACAGAGGTTGCATATATGGGCTGCCGTACAAGAGTTATGGGCAATGTTTACGATCCTGACAGAGAGATTACATACGGCAGAGGAAACCTTAGCTTTACTTCAATTAACCTTCCAAGACTTGCAATTCTTTCAAATAAAAATATTGACTTCTTCTTTGAACAGCTTGACAGAATGTGCGATCTCGTTGTCGGTCAGCTCCTTGAGCGTTTTGAAATTCAGTGTCAGAAGTTGGTAAGAAACTATCCTTTCCTTATGGGTCAGGGTATTTGGCTTGACAGCGACAAGCTTACTCCTAACGATTCTGTAAGAGATGTTTTAAAGCACGGCTCACTCACAATCGGATTTATCGGACTTGCCGAGTGTCTTGTGGTTCTTACAGGCAAACATCACGGCGAGAGCGAAACTTCACAAAAGCTCGGCCTTGAAATTGTCGGCTATATGAGAAAGAAGATGAACGAGGCTACCGAGAAGTACAAACTTAACTTCGGTGTTATCGGTACTCCTGCAGAGGGCTTGTCGGGCAGATTTGTAAGAATTGATAAAGAGCGTTTTGGAATTATTCCGGGTGTTACAGACAGAGAGTATTATACAAACTCATTCCATGTGCCTGTATATTACAATATTTCTGCTTTTGATAAGATTAAGATTGAGGCTCCGTACCACAACCTTACAAACGGCGGTCACATTTCATACATTGAGCTTGACGGTGACCCGTCACAGAACATTGACGCATTCGAGGCTGTTATCCGTTGTATGAAAGAGAGCGGAATCGGCTACGGTGCAATCAACCACCCCGTTGACCGTGACCCTGTTTGCGGACATACAGGTATTATCGGTGATTATTGCCCACAGTGCGGCAGAAAAGAAACTAAGAACGGTCAGGGATTTGAGCGTATCCGCAGAATTACAGGCTACCTTGTAGGTACAACAGAGCGTTTTAACAATGCAAAGGCAGCCGAGGTAAGAGATAGGGTAAAGCACTCTGTTTCTGAATGTTGCGGTATGGAAGATTTTTCAGATGATATTACAGCATAATTATGAGTAAAGATATTATAAGACTTTCAGGCGTTATAAAAAACAGCATAGTTGACGGCCCGGGCTTCAGACTTACAGTCTTTTGTCAGGGCTGCCCGCATCACTGCGAGGGTTGTCACAACGAAAAAACGTGGGACTTTGACGGCGGATTTGATGGCAAGGTTGAGAAGATAATCAATGTCGCAAAGTCACTTCCGCTCTTGCAGGGACTTACTTTTTCGGGCGGCGAACCGTTTTGTCAGGCAGAGGCATTTGCTGAGCTTGGCAGGCTTGCACACGAAAACGGATATAATGTGGTTACATATACAGGTTATACATACGAAAAATTGCTTGAGGGAGCAGATAAACACCCTGAGTGGCTTGATTTGCTCAAGCAGACAGATTACCTTATAGACGGCAGATTTATACTTGAAGAAAAGAGCCTGATGCTTAAGTTCAGAGGGAGCAGAAATCAGCGTATTATTGATGTGAAAAAGAGCCTTGAAAGTAATCAAATAGTTGAAAATTACGATATATAAACAAAACCTGCGTTGTTGAGTATAACGCAGGTTTTGTGTTTTGCTGATTTTTTCAAAAGTTAGAGCAGCAAAGTATTTTATAATTATTTGCTTTAAACTGTGCACTAAACCGTAATAAACAAAATACGGACTGCACATAAAATGCAGTCCGTAAATATTTGAATTATGTGATTTGATTATTTAATAGCCTCAAATGCTTCCTGTAAATCGAAGAGAATATCATCAATATGCTCAGTACCGATTGAAAGACGAATTGTATTTGGCTTAATGCCCTGCTCTGCAAGCTCCTGCTCGTTAAGCTGTGAGTGTGTTGTTGATGCAGGATGAATAGCAAGTGACTTAACATCTGCTACATTTGCAAGAAGTGAGAATACCTGAAGATTATCAATGAACTTCTTAGCGTCTTCTTCTGTACCCTTGATTTCAAAAGTAAAGATTGAACCGCCGCCGTTAGGGAAGTACTTATCATAAAGTGCCTTATACGGTGAGTTTGGAAGTGATGGGTGGTTTACGCTCTCAACCTGTGGGTGATTTACAAGGAAGTCAAGAACTTTCTTTGTGTTCTCAACATGGCGCTCAACACGAAGTGAAAGTGTTTCAAGACCCTGCAAGAAGATGAATGCGTGGAATGGAGAGATTGTAGCACCTGTGTCACGAAGAAGAATTGCTCTGATGTATGTTACAAATGCAGCGCCCGGAGCAGCCTGTGTGAATACAGCACCGTGGTATGATGGGTTTGGCTCAGCAAACTGTGGGAACTTGCCTGATGCAGCCCAGTCAAACTTACCGCTCTCAATAATTACACCGCCGATTGCCGTACCGTGACCGCCGATGAACTTTGTAGCTGAATGAACAACGATGTCTGCACCGTACTCAAATGGTCTTACAAGGTAAGGTGTAGCAAATGTGCTGTCAACAACAAGCGGAATATTGTGTGCGTGTGCAATCTTTGCGAGAGCCTCAATATCAATGAGGTTAGCGTTTGGATTGCCGAGTGTTTCAATGTAGAGAGCCTTTGTATTCTCGTCAATAGCGTTTTCAAAAGCGCCTTCCTCGTCTGGGTCTACAAATGTTGTTGTAATGCCGTAAGCAGGAAGTGTGTGCTCAAGAAGATTGTATGTGCCGCCGTAAATTGTCTTGGCTGCTACAATGTTTTCGCCTGCTTTAGCAAGAGCCTGAATTGTATATGCAATTGCTGCTGCACCTGATGCTACTGCAAGAGCGGCTGTACCACCCTCAAGAGCTGCAATTCTCTGCTCAAAAATATCTTCTGTTGGGTTTGTAAGTCTGCCGTAAATGTTGCCTGCATCTTTAAGTGCAAAACGATCGGCAGCGTGCTGGCTGTTGTGGAATACATAAGATGTTGTTGCGTAAATCGGAACAGCTCTTGCGTCTGTTACCGGGTCTGCTGATTCCTGTCCTACATGAAGCTGAAGTGTTTCAAAGTGTAATTTTCTATCTTTTAATGTGCTCATTTTAGTTACCTCTTTCAATAATTAATTTAGTTTGTTATAATGTTATAGTAAAAGTTAAAGTAGTAGTAATTGTTGCATCAGCAACAACATTCTGAGGTACTGCACATTCGTCCGTATCGGTAATTCTGTCTTAAAAGGTTTACAAATAATATAAGCATTAGAGTTCTCCTTTACTAAAACTTACTAATTACATAGGTTTAATGTGATTGTATATTATCATATAATTTTACTCTTGTCAATAGTATTTTTTAAATTTCTAAAAATATATTTGTTTAGTAGGTTTTAAGAGCAAAATTTATCAAATTCAAAGCATAAAATTTGCAAAAAATCTTATATGAAATATAAAATAGAAGAAATCGGATAAAAAACACCTTGAAAACCTACTAAATATATGTTATTATTGTGTTATAGATAAATGCTATAATTTTGCAAATACTTAGTAAAAGGTGGTGTTAATTTGAAAATTTCTACTAAGGGAAGATATGCACTGCGAATGCTTATAGATCTGGCTATGCACCAGAATGACGGCTACATTGCATTAAAGGATATTGCCGCTCGTCAGAATATTTCTAAAAAGTATCTTGAGCAGATTATGCCGATTTTAAATAAAGCTGATATTTTGCTTACTAATCGTGGCTTTCAGGGTGGATACCGCCTTGCAAGAAATCCTAACCAATATACGGTAGGTGAGATTCTCCGCATTACAGAGGGCAGCCTTGCTCCTGTTGCTTGTCTTGACCACACTCCGAATACTTGCCCTATGAGCGAGGAATGCATTACTTTACCTGTATGGCAGGGACTTAATGATGTTATTACAAAGTATCTTGACGGCATCACTATTCAAGACATTATTGACCGTCAGACTGAGAGCATCGGCAATGACTATGTAATATAATAGTATATAAGTTTATAGAAAAAATTATAAAGCCATCTTTGATTTTATCAGTCAAAGATGGCTTTGTTTGTTAATTAGTTTTTTATTGTTTAGGCAAATAATGTTTTAACACACAAAGTTTAGTTTTGAAAATTTAGCTTTTGCGTTACTTTGTTGCCCGAACGATAATCAGCTAAAGCATAAATTTCTCCCAAAACTTTTGATAAAAGCCCAAAATAACAGACCACAAAGCCGAAGTAAAATTCCGTCTTTGTGGTCTGTTAAAAAATTCCTAAATAATTTATTACAGGGGATAGATGTTAAATTATTTATCTGAGAACATCGGAGTTGAGAGGTAACGGTCGCCTGTATCAGGAAGAAGTGCTACAATTACCTTGCCCTTATTTTCAGGACGCTTAGCAAGCTCGGTTGCCGCATATACTGCCGCACCCGAAGAAATACCTACAAGCACACCCTCGGCACGAGCGATTGCCTTGCCTGTTGCAAATGCGTCATCGTTTTCTACTGCGAAAATTTCGTCATATACATTAGTATCAAGTGTTTCAGGAACAAAGCCTGCGCCGATACCCTGAATTTTGTGAGGACCTGCAACACCCTTTGAAAGAACAGGTGAGGTAGCCGGCTCAACAGCAACAATCTTTACATTAGGATTTTTTGATTTGAGGTATTTGCCAACGCCTGTTACAGTACCGCCTGTGCCAACCCCTGCAACAAAAATGTCTACCTTGCCGTCTGTATCTTCCCAAATCTCAGGGCCTGTTGTAGCAAAGTGAGCGGCAGGGTTTGCCTGATTTACAAACTGTCCGGGAATAAAGCTGTGCGGAATTTCCTTGGCAAGTTCGTCAGCCTTTGCAATAGCGCCTTTCATACCCTTTGCACCATCTGTAAGAACAAGCTCAGCACCGTAAGCCTTGAGGAGATTTCTGCGTTCAACGCTCATGGTTTCAGGCATTGTAAGGATAATTCTGTATCCTCTTGCGGCAGCAACAGCTGCAAGACCGATACCTGTGTTACCACTTGTAGGCTCAATAATTACAGAGTCAGAAGTAAGTAACCCTTTTTTCTCTGCGTCATCAATCATAGCCTTTGCTACTCTGTCCTTAACACTTCCTGCCGGATTAAAATATTCAAGCTTTGCAAGTACAGGTGTGTCAAGTCCCTGTGCAGCAGAGTAATTATTGAGTTTCATAATAGGTGTTCTGCCAATGAGGTCAGTGATTTTCTCATAAACTTTCATGGTGGTATCTCCTTTGTAATGTATTTATTTTATAGTGATTTTAGTAATTTTCGTAATTAAAATTTAATTCTTATTAAACCTACATAAATTATAGGTATTATTATAGCACCGCTATATACCGTTGTCAACACCCAAAATTAAAATAAATAAAAAATTGTAATAATGAATAATATACTGCTTATATGCAATATGTATAGAAATATATAAACATTTTCTATAATGAAAAATGTAAATGCAATTGCAATTTTTTACAATATATGTTAAAATTACTGCAAAAATAAGCAAATAACTTTGCTCACAATTCAGAAGAGGGTGTATAACTTTGAAAAAATGTTTTTCGATTGTGCTGACTGTTCTTATGGCAGTAATCGTGTTTACGGCTGTTCCTGCGGCTAATGCGGCGGTTATTGAAAACAGTCAGTCGGTACATACTAATCAATCGGCGGACTTAGGAATACCTCCGCTTGACTTTGGTGATTCTAACGATTATGACAGCGGCGGCGGTTCTGATTGGGGCGGCGGTTCTGATTGGGGCGGCAGCTCTGACTGGGGCGGCAGTTCCGATTGGGACAGTTCAGACAACAGCAGTTCCGAAAGCAGTGGAGAAGGTCTTGGATTTGGCGGAACGTTAGTTGTTTTCCTTGTAGTTATCGGTATAGTTGTTTACAGCATGATAAGGGGCAAAAAGGACAGCAAAAGAACAACTACTACTGTTGGCAGATCACAGACAATTCAGCAGTCGGCAGGCAGAAATGTTACACTTCCTGACCGTACGGCGGAGATTTCAGACCTTATCAAGCAGAAAGACCCGAACTTCTCGGCAGAGGATTTCCTTTCATTCTCAAGATATGTATATGTTACAATTCAGGATGCGTGGAGCAATCGTGATCTTTCGCCTGTTAGAATTTATCTTCACGATAACCTTTACAATCAGACCCAAAAGCAGATTGAGCGCAAGATTGCAAACGGTGTAATCAACAAGATAGAGAATGTAGCGGTAAGCACAGCCTATCTTACAGCATATCGCAGGGATAAGGAATTTGAGTATGTTACAGTTTACCTCAATGCCCGTCTTACAGACTACGAGATAAACGAAAAGACAGGTCAGGTTCTTCGTGGCGATCCAAATGCAAGATACGAACTTAGATATGCACTTCGTTTTGCCCGTAATTCAGGCATTAAGACCACAAGTGCAAATACTCAGACACTCAAGTCGCACAGCTGTCCAAACTGCGGTGCGCCGCTTGAAATGTCAAGCTCAGGCAAGTGTGAATACTGCGGAAGTACAATTACAACAGGTCAGTATTCATGGGTACTCAGCGAGTATTCTTCTATTCGTAATGATACTGTTGACCAGGGCATTTACATTGAAAAAGATAATAATGCTCAAAACAACACAAATAATAATCAGTAATTTTCTTATTGCTGTTCGGGACCGGGATTTTTCCCGGTCCCGATTTTTGCATTTAATCTGTAAATATTTTTTATATGATAGCAAAATAAAGCCATAAACAAAGTTGTTTTTTACATAATGTATCAAATACTTGCATTTTTAACGCTTGTGTGTTATATTGTAACTGATTTGTTAATCAATATTTCTAAAGTACAAGGTGATATTATGGAATACAAAATTATTGCACTTGACATTGACGGTACTCTGACAAATTCTCAAAAAGAGATTACACCACGCACACGATTTGCGATTATTGACGCTCAGAAAATGGGCAAAAAAGTTGTAATTGCCTCGGGCAGACATCCTATGGGTATTCAGAGCATTGCAAAGGATTTATTGCTTGACCGGTATGAGGGCTACATTATGGCTTTCAATGGCGGAAAAATTCTTGACTGCACAACAGGACAAACTATTGTAAGCAAAGATTTCCCTAGGGAATATCTTTCTGATATTCTCGGTGTGCTGAAGGAGTCAAATCTTTCTGTTCATACCTATGATGATAAAAAAATTATAACAGGCGGCACTCTCAACGATTACTCCAATGTTGAAAGAGATATTCTTAAAATGGATATGGTTGTTGTTGAAGATTTTGCGACAAATATTCCTGAAAAAATCAATAAACTTTTACTTTCGGGCGAACCTGCCGAGATTGATAAGTACAACGAAATTCTTGCAAAACGCTATGACGGCTTGCTTGATGTGTATAAGAGCGCACCGTACTTCCTCGAGATTATGCCTTTCGGTGTAACAAAGGGTTCTATGCTGCCTATGCTACTTGAAAAACTCGATTTTACAAACGAAGAGATGATTGCTTTTGGCGACAATTACAATGATATAACTATGATTGGTTATGCAGGTCTTGGCGTTGCTATGGGCAATGCAGAGGAAGATGTAAAAAAGATTGCAAATTATGTCTGCGAGTCAAACGATGATGACGGAGTTGCAAAAACACTTGAAAAATATGTTTTGAAAAATAATATATAATTTGTAGTTGTGATATATAAAAACTCTCTGAATTTAATCGGAGAGTTTTTTGTTTTGTCGAAAAATCTGTTTGCTTTTTAAAAAACGGCACTTTGTTCACTTTTTTGTATAAATTACATAAAACAAGGATTAAATGTTTGGAAGCACAGATTTCGAATAATTCTAAATCAGAAAAAAAATCATTGATAACTACTTTATAATTATATATAGATGTTAAATTTTGGTTTTAACGGAAAATGGAGGAAAAGCTATGACAAAGGTAAAAAAACTCATTGCTTTAATGCTCGTTGTCTGCATTGCGGCAACAGTGGGAATTGTGTCGGTTTCGGCTGCTACTGTTGACGATGCTGAGTCAGTTCAGGCTAAATACGACGGTATTAAAGTGCATGTGTATTCTGAGGACGGCGCACCTAACATCTACTATTGGAACAGCCTTCCGCAGAATATCGCAACAGACTACCCGGGTCCTAAAATGACCTCTGAGGGTAACAACAGCTACGGCTACACATTTGACAATGTAACAAAAATCAATATGATGTTTGTTACAAACGGCACTCAGTCTGCTGAAACAACAAGAAACAGCGGCGAGTGGTGGTACAAAAACGGAAGATGGTCTTCTAAGTCTTGGGACGATTTTGACGATTGGAAGAGAACGGATCTTCGTGAAGATTCAATTTACTTTGTAATCACAACTCGTTTCTATGATGGTGACACAGGCAACAATGTTCATTGTTGGGACGACCAGCAGGCTAACAACCCTGATTCAGACCCGGCTTGGAGAGGCGACTTTAAGGGCCTTATCGACAAGCTTGATTACATCAAGGCTTTAGGCTTCAGTGCAATTTGGATTACTCCTGTTGTATCTAATGCGTCAGGTTATGACTACCATGGCTATCACGCATTTGATTTCTCAACTGTTGATGTTCGTTATGAGAGTGACGATGTTAAGTATCAGGACCTTATCGATGCTGCACATGAAAAAGGTATGAAGATTGTTCAGGACATAGTTATCAATCATACAGGTAACTTTGGTGAGGCTACTCTCGCTCCTATGTTTACAAAAGAGTATAATACACTTAAGGATCTTGAATCTGTTAATTGTATGGTTCCGATTCCTGATTCGGATTTTGCAAAAACATTCCCTGACTATGACAGTCTTGCTCCGGGTTATCAGTATCAGGCAAGACTTAATATAATGAAGGATACTAAGGCTCTTGATTCAGGCTCACATGACACAGAAAATAACTATCATCATTATAAAGACCTTAGCTGGGAAAGCCCAACTGTACAGACAGGACAGATTGCCGGTGACTGCGTTGATGTAAACACAGAAAATCCAAAGGTTGCAGAGTATCTTAACACTGTTTACGGCGATTATATCAATATGGGTGTTGACGCATTCAGAATGGATACCGAAAAGCATATATCAAGACTTACTCTTAACCAGTTCTATTTCCCATCATGGCTTAAGACAGGCGGAGAGAATTTCTATGTATTCGGCGAGGTTTGTACTCGTGTAAGCGAGTTCTGGAACCATAATATCCCTGCAATTTCTGCTCCTTTCTATACTTGGGCAGAAACAGACAGCAAGTATATCAATGCTCTCGGCGATGATCAGCTTGAAAATGTAAACCTTACAAACGAACACTATGCAAGCAATTCAACTACAAGTGGTCAGCCAACTTCTGATAATGTTTATCTTGATGGTCTTACATATCATACTCCTGATTACAGTAAGGGCAATGGCACAGGCGTTATTGACTTCCCAATGCATTGGAACTTCTCTACTGCTAGCAACGCATTTACCCGTGCTCTTGAAGAGGATCCGTATTACAATGATTCAACATGGAATGTAACTTATGTTGACTCTCATGACTACGGTCCGGATATGGATACTCGTTATGATGGCGGTACTCAGGCTTGGGCAGAAAACCTTTCACTTCTCTTTACATTCCGTGGAATTCCTTGCTTGTACTATGGTTCAGAGGTTGAATTCCAAAAGGGCTTAAGCATAGATGTTGGTCCAAATGCTCCTCTTTCAACTGTAGGTCGTGCATATTTCGGTGATTACCTTGAGGGTGATGTTTCAGCTACTGATTTTGGTGAATATAGCGCATCGGGAACAGTTGCCGAAACTCTTAATTCTCCGCTTGCTGTTCACCTTAAGCAGCTGAATATGATTCGTAGAGCAGTACCTGCTCTCCAGAAGGGTCAGTATACAAAGGACAGCAGCTATGTAACTGGTAATATGGCATTTATCCGCCGTTATACAAATTCAAGCGAAGGCGTAGACAGCCTTGCACTTGTGACTATTTCAGGCGGTGCTACATTCAAGAACATTCCTAACGGCAAGTATATTGATGCTGTTACAGGTGATGTTAAGACTGTTACAAACGGCACACTTACAGTAGGCAGTATCGGTAAAGCCAACATGAGATGCTATGTAGCTTGCGGTTCAGGCTTCACAGGCATTGACGGTAAGATTGGTACAAACGGTACATATCTTAAGTAATTAAATAATTATAATTACAACTAAGAGGATGAAGTAAAATTCATCCTCTTTTTGTATATATTTGCAGATAAATGAATATTATTGCTAAAATGTATATAAATATGACATAATCGTAATTATAAATAAGACAGTTTAAAGCATTTTGTATCTTTTCTTTTGCTTTAAAATGTGATATAATGTTTTTTGATGGTAATTATAAATTTACTAATATTTATTGTAGGAAGTGATTTTGATGGGCAGTTATTCAGATAACACACCGGCTATCCACGATTTGGCACAAAAGATGATCTCAAATTCGATGATCGATACAAGTCTTTATTCAAAGTATAATGTTAAGAGAGGTCTTCGTGACCTTGATGGTAAGGGTGTATTAACAGGCCTTACAGATATTTCCACAATTCTTCAGAATAAAGAAGTTGACGGCAAGCTTGTTCCTTGTGACGGTGAGCTGTATTATCGTGGATACAACATAAACGATATTATCGGCGGTATTCTTGAGGATGACCGTTTTGGCTTTGAAGAGGTTGTTTATCTTCTCCTTTTTGGCGAAATGCCAAATGCCGCACAGCTTAAAGATTTTAAGGAATTGCTTGTAAAATACAGAACTTTACCGCAGAACTTTGTTCGTGATGTTATTCTTAAAGCACCGAGTGAAGATATGATGAACTCTATTGCCCGCAGTGTACTTACATTGTTCTGTTATGACGATAACCCTAACGATACATCTGTTGATAATGTACTTCGTCAGTGCATTCAGCTTATCTCTGTATTCCCAATGCTTTCCGTTTACGGTTATCATGCATATAACCATTATCTCCGTGACAAAAGCCTTTATATTCACCGTGCAGAGCCTACTATGTCAACAGCTGAGGTCATTTTGTCATTACTTCGTCCTGACAGAAAGTACACTCCGCTTGAGGCTAAGGTTCTTGATATGGCGCTTATTCTCCATATGGAGCATGGCGGCGGTAACAACTCAACATTTACAACTCATGTAGTAACATCTTCAGGTACAGACACCTATTCGGCAACTGCCGCCGCTTTGGCATCTCTTAAAGGCCCTAAGCACGGTGGTGCAAATGTTAAGGTATTCTATATGTTTGAAGATATTAAAGAGCATATAAAAGACTGGAAAGATGACGAGGAGATTGCAGATTATCTCGAAAAAATCCTCGAAAAGCAGACATTCGACAGAATGGGTCTTATTTACGGTATGGGACACGCAGTTTATACAATTTCTGACCCTCGTCAGATAATTCTTAAAGGTGCTGTTCAGAAACTCGCTAAGGCAGAGGGTTACGATGAGGACTTTGAGCTTTACGAGAGAGTCGAAAGACTCGCTCCGCAGGTAATCGGCAAAAAGCGTAAGATTTACAAGGGTGTTGCATCCAATGTCGATTTTTACAGCGGTTTGCTTTACAGTATGCTTGACATTCCTTGTGAGCTTTATACACCTATGTTTGCAACAGCCAGAATTGCAGGTTGGAGCGCACATAGACTTGAGGAAATCGTAAATGGCGGTAAGATTATCCGTCCTGCTTATATGAGTATTTCAACTATGAAAGACTATACTCCACTCGAAAAAAGATAAATTATAAAAATATAGCGGGTATCCTGTGTGGATATCCGCTTTTTGTATAGGCTATTGGATATTATGCTTTAGATTGCAAAGTTTAGTTAAATAAACATAAAATTTGCACAACCCTTTTTAAAGGGTTGTGGATTTGGCCTTGAAAAGCGGCAAATTAGTAGTTACAGTAGCGTGTTTTTTTCCTTTGTTGCTATCAAAAATTTGCGATAGCTTGAAGTTTTTTGTGGGCGTAGCCCACACCCAGAACCTTAGAAAAGTTTGACTAAACTTTTTTGACTTTTGAGTAGAAATTTTTGCTTTTATTTTTCCTTGCCACTCGACTGAAACAAAGTAAAAATAAAATTGATTACCAAAACTAAAAAACTCCTGCATTGCAGGAGTTTTTAACATTTTATTTATAAGATGTTGAAAGTGTTACGGTGCCGTCTGATTTTCCGTTGCCATCAATGTGAAGAACAATGTTGTTTTTATCATCAAGTGTACTTGCTGACTGCCATAACCAATCAACCTTTGATGAACCGTCGCTTGTAGCCTCAAAAGTAACTACAACAAGCTCGCCGCCCTTTGTGTAATCGTAGCCCGTGCTTATATCAGAGCCGTTGAAGTTGATTTGTCCGGCTATTTTTGCATTGATAATACCATTTGTTGTAGCTGGTTTCTGGAGCTGAGCGGATTTAACTTTTAATTTTGATGAATCATATGTGATTTGTGCCTGATAATTTGTGAGAACAACTGTACTTTTAACAGAGTAGGTTACGGTTACTGTCTGACCTTTCTTTAAGTCAAGAGTTACATCTTCGTTAGATTTTTCATCGGAGTTGTTTTTGTCAGATGAATTGTTATTTGATTTGTTGCCCGAATTATTGCCAGAATTATTGTTTGAATTGTTGTTTGCAGCCTTGCTTGATGAATTATTGTTAGAGTTGCTGTTTGCTTTTGATGAATCGGAAGAGCCGCTTGATTCTGACTTTTCAGAGCTTTGAGCAGACTCGGACTTTGATTCAGAACCCGAACTTTGTGAATTGCTGCTTTCAGAAGTTACTTCGCTTTCTGATTTGTCATTGGCAACTGTTGTGTTTTTGGCATTAGCGGCAGAGGTATCGGCTACTGTTGCAGATGCTGCCGAGCTTTCATTTTTACTGCCACAACCGGTCATTACACTTGCAAAAGATGTGGAAACCGCAAGTAAAGCCACTAAAAGAGCAACAGAAAATTTCTTTGCTTTGTGGTTTGAATTATTCATAAAATCATTCCTTATCTAATGTTATTGTTTCTATTATAGCAAAATATATTATAAAAATAAAGCGTAAATATTAAATAATAATTTGCAAAATTTGACATTGTAATTTGATTTTTACTATGATACAATTAATATGTGAAAACTGAATGAATTTTTAGGAGTGTTTGAAATGAAATTAGCAAAAATTATTGCAGTAGGACTTTCTGCTGTTATGCTTACAACAGGATTTTCACTTTCCGCATTTGCAGCTCAGACAAACGATTCTTCTGTATCTGCTCCGCAATTTAAGACATATGACGCTTTGTACGCTCACGCTGTTTTAAATTCAGAGGATACACAGGCTTGGCAGAGCTGGCAAAGTGAACATGACGAAGATTTTAACGAGAAAAACAGTGACAAAAAATACTTTTTCCTTCCGTCATCGGCAGACAGTGAAAAGGTAGATATTTACAATGCTTACTCATCGGCAATTACTGTCAACGGCGTTAAGATTGAGCCAAACAGCACTGCATCTGTTCATTACAAAACAAATGAGGAATATTCGGTAAGAGCAGGCGGTAAGAATTTTAAATTAGTTTTTATGAAGTCAACCGCAGAGTCAGCCGTATATATTAATAATGATAATGCAGACGGCAACGGCACAGAGCTTATGACTTACCTCAACAGCGATAAGAGCAATTCGGCAAGCGCAACAGCCGCAATTATCGATGCAGACGGCACAATTGAAACAGCCGATGTAAAGAAAATCAAGGGCAGAGGCAACTCAACATGGGGCAAGGCTAAAAAGCCTTACAACATTACTTTCAAGGATAATGTAACAATCGGTTCGATGGATAAGTGCAAGAAATTTTCTATGCTTGCAAACTATCAGGACGATTCTCTTTCAAGAAACAGATTTTTATATGACCTTTCTGATGCGGTAGATATGCCGTATGCCTCAGATTCCCGTTATGTTGATTTTTATTCAGACGGCTATTATTGGGGTTCATATCAGATGTGCCAGAAGATTGATACAGGTAAGACAAATCTTTTAAGCGACATTGATGATAAAGGATACCTTAACAAGGACGGCTCAATCAATGAAAACTTCCAATTTGTATGCGAGGTTGACGCAAGCGCAAACGATGACGATTACCACTTTAATTCATCAAGCGGTAATCCGATTACAATAAAAACTCCTGAGCTTGCACCAGGAGATACAGGCTACAATGAAGTTAAGAATTATGTAAAAGAAAAGTTTGACGCTTTTTATAACGCAATCAAAAGCTCAAGTGCAAATCTTGCCGATTATGCCGATGTTGATTCCGTAACAAAAATTTACCTTATAAACGAGCTCGGCAAAAACTGGGATTCCGGTGTTTCAAGCCTTTACTTTACATATAAGCAGGACGAAAACGGCGATTGGAAATTCTTTGGTTCACCTGTATGGGACTACGATAACTCACTTGGCAACGCAAAGGGCGTTGAGTGGGAACTCGGCAATATAGGTGTAAATGATTACGAACAGTACAGTGGCTGGTGGTGCAAGTATAAGGGAAAAGACAAAAACAGCCGAAACACTAATAATGTTATGAACCTTATTTCAAGAAATAAGGCTGTTCTTGCGGCAGCTCCGCAGGTTTGGTTTGAGGATTTTGTGCCTGCTATGCAGACATTTATGTCAAGCGGCGTAAGCGAGGGCGAGATTTACTCATCGGATGTTTATTACAGCTATATTAAGGGCAGTGCCGAGATGAACTATAAGAGCGGCTGGCTGCTTAATACAGGCAGTTGGATTGCAAACCATAGCAAACTCAATGTAGCTACCTTTGACTATTCCACAGGCAAATATACAGTAAGCAATACTGTTACAAAGTACAGCAACGATTTTGACGGAATGTACAATTATTGTGCCGATTGGCTTACAAGCCGTGCGGCTTGGCTTAGCAGTCAGATGTATGACGAGTACGAGCCGACAAATCCAAGACTTGAAAATGACCTTAACAATGACGGAATTGTAGATGTTCGTGATGCAACCGCACTTCAGCTTTACATTGCCAACAGCGGTACACTTGACGCTGAGGGAGTGAAAATGGCTGATAATAACAAAGACGGCATTATTGATGTAAGAGATGTCACAGCTTTACAGCTGATAATTGCACAATAAAATTTAAATTTTTATACCGCTTGATTTCGGAAGATTTCAAGCGGTATTTTGCTTTTTAAAAGTCATATTTCTATTATTTAATTATAAATTTACACAAAATTTATTGAAAAACTTACGGTAATGGTATATAATGTATTTGTGGAAATTTTGGGTATTATTGAGGATAGTATTTGATTTTATTATGGAGGTTATTATGAGAAAGACTAAAATTGTTTGTACCATTGGTCCTGCCTGCAACAATAAAGAAACCTTGCTTGAGATGATCAACGCAGGTATGAATGTTGCTCGTATCAATATGTCACACGG
Source organism: Eubacterium sp. OM08-24 (assembly GCF_003438075.1). Taxonomy (GTDB): domain Bacteria; phylum Bacillota; class Clostridia; order Oscillospirales; family Acutalibacteraceae; genus Ruminococcoides. The sequence continues at coordinate 32,291 of NZ_QSTA01000004.1, forward strand.
AGCATATGACGATTTGGAAAACACTTTTAATGTTCTCAAAGAAGCTATTGCCGAAAGCGGAAAAATTGTGTCAATTCTTCTTGATACAAAAGGTCCGGAAGTAAGAGTATGCACATTTGAAAACGGCAGTATAGAACTTGATGAAGGTCAGCTTTTCAGCCTTTGCAAGAATAAAGAAGTCGGTGACGAAACAGGCGTGGCAATTTCTTTCCCTAAGCTTGTTGATTTGTTCAATGCCGACGGCAAAGCGGCAATAGGCAGAGAATTATTATTAGATGACGGTCTTATCTCAATAGTTGTTGACAGTATGACTCCTAACGAAATCATTTGCAAAGTAGTTAAGGGCGGCACACTTAAAAACAGAAAGAGCATTAATATTCCGGGCTACCATATCAATATGCCTTATGTAAGCGCTCAGGACAGAAAAGACATTGAATTTGGTCTTTCTCACGGCGCAAATGTAGTTGCTGCATCGTTTGTGCGTACACACGAAGATGTTAAAACATTAAGAGATTTTATCGACAGCCTTGGATTTGAATATGTTGAAATCATCGCAAAGATTGAAAATCAGAGCGGTGTTGACGATATGGACGCCATTATAGATTGCGCTGACGGCATTATGGTTGCCAGAGGTGATATGGGCGTTGAAATTCCGTTTATTAAACTTCCTGAAATTCAGAAAACACTTATCAGAAAGTGCGTTGCAAGAGGTAAATATGTAATTACAGCAACTCAAATGCTTGAGAGTATGACTTCTTCACCTCGTCCTACAAGAGCTGAAATCAGCGATGTTGCCAATGCTGTATATGACGGTACAAGCGCAGTTATGCTTTCGGGTGAGTCTGCCGCAGGTAAGTACCCTGTTGAAAGTGTTGAGGCTCTTGACGCTATATGCTTTGAGGCAGAGCAGAACGGTGAGTTTACAGCTCTTAAAGACTATATCGAACATCACAGTATTCAGGACAGCAACCCAATCAGAGGCAGTATTTGCCGTGCGGCAAGAGATATTGCTCATCAGGTTGGTGCAAGAGCTATTATTGTTGAGAGTGCAACAGGTAAGGTTGCAAGAGCAATGGTACATTTCCGTCCGGATGTTCCGATAATTGCGGTTGTTACTTCTTCACTTGTATGTAAAAAGCTTTGCCTTAACTGGGGCATTACAGCGCTTATCGGCGAGGAGAAGAAAACCTCGGATGCGATTACAAAGCAGGCGATGGAAAAGGCACTCAGTACAGGTTACTTTAAGAAGGGCGATATTGTTGTTGTAATTTCATCAAACAGAACTGCACCGACTTCAAGCACAGACTCTCTCAATGTAAGGATTTTATAATATGAATAACAATAACATTATACTTATAGGAATGCCAGGTTCGGGTAAGAGTACGCTTGGTGTTCTGCTTGCAAAATACAGCGGATATTCTTTTGTGGATTTGGACTTGATTATTACTAAGAAAACAGGCAAAAAACTGCAAAAGATACTTGATCAGGACGGCTATAATGCTTTCTTGAAAATTGAAAATCAAGTAGGCAAAGAGCTTGACTGCGAGAAAACAGTTGTGGCAACAGGCGGCTCAATGGTACTTAGCGCAGAAGGTATGGAACATTTGAAGAAAATCGGTACGGTTGTGTATATTAATGTGCCGATTGATGAAATCATACGCAGGGTTACAAATGTAGCGACAAGGGGAATTGCTTTTAAAGACGGCGAAACTCTTAACGATGTTTTTAAAGAGAGAACACCTCTTTATGAAAAATATGCAGATGTAACAGTTGATTTTGAGAATGCGGCAAACCTTGAAGAAACCGTTGATAAAATTATGGAAAAATTAAATTTACATAAGTAAAAGCAAAAGCACCGAAAATCGGTGCTTTTGTTTTGTGATTATGAATAAATTGCGGTTTTACGCAAAGAAATGGCAGAAAACATAAAATTTAGGTCAACCCTTTAAAAAGGGTTGCGGGTTTGGGCGGAGCCCATAAAACAGTAAAAATAACTTATTTTCAATAAAAAATAAACGGTTGAATTTATATCATAGAATAACTAAATTTTAGATTACTCAAGACTTTAGTAGAAAACAAAAATTAAGACTAATGAGCGGCAGGGATTAAGAAAGTTGCATATTAGCAGTCTTAGAGAAAAGATATTCTAAAGGATACAAAAGTCTGCGTGTGTGGCTGATTTGCCCTTGAAAAGTGGCAAATTAGTTGTTTTAGTAGCGTGGCTTTTCCTTTGTTGCTGTCGCATTTTTTGGCTTTCGCCGTTATGTTCAAACCGCCAAACGGCAAGCCGTTTGGCTATCAAAGTTTACGATAGTAAAAAGCATTTGTGGGTGTTGCCCACACCCACAACCTTTTAAATTCGGGACGGATAGTCCGTTGCTTTTTAAAGGTTTGCTACCCGACTGAAAATAAGTGAAATCGCAATAAAAAGCAAAAGCCCGACCAAAGTCGGGCGTAATGCTTAATAAAAAAGAGAGAGGAAAATTTCTACGAAAATCAAGTTATTAGCTATTTAATGTAAGTTTTGTGTTTCTTTATCTTACACACATATAATAACATACAGACAATGACAAAACAAGGACAAATATTAGCTTTTCAAAAATAAAATAAAAATTTTTTATAAAAAGGCAATACCGCTCATTTGCAGTATTGCCTTAGCTGTTTATTAAAGAAATTCCATAGGGTCAAGGCGGTCTGTTTCACTTCTTCTTATCTCAAAGTGTAAGTGATCACCTGTTGAGTCGCCTGTTGAACCTACATATGCAATAGTTTGTCCCTTGTATACTTTATCGCCCTGACTTACCGCAACTGCACTGCAATGGCCGTAAAGTGAGTAGTAACCGTTGCCATGGTCAATTATTACATAGTTGCCATAGCCCGAATCGTCATATCCTGCCCATGTTACAGTACCGCCGTCAGATGCAACTATATCCTGACCGCCAATGCCGTCATCCGATATATCTATGCCTGAGTGAAGTCTGCCCCAACGATAGCCGTAGTAGCTTACAATGTTGTGGGTGTAGGGAACAGGCCACATAAACGAACCTGTTGCCTCGTATGACGGAGCTTCGCTTGTGCCCTGAACAATTATCTCGTTCTTAGGCTCTTTTGTAACATTTCTTGCTGTTTCAACAGAATTTGTCTGTTCTCCGTTTATATATGTTACCTTGTAGGTTACTTCAGCCTCGCCGTTTTCGCCTTCTTGCTTGGTTTCGCTGTAGGTGTTGCTCTTTGAATCGTCATAATCGTATTGAGTATCGTAATTAAGGCTGATTGTATCGGTAACATCAGTAGTAACAGCCACATAAAGGTAATCTTTAGCAAGCTCAATAACTTCATCTGCCGTAAGTACGGTTTCATTCGGGAATTTACCGTTGATAATTTTTACTGTATTTGCAAAATCAGCGGTAGTATTTTCGTCATAACCCTCTTTAGCGTCAGATAAAATTTTATTTAACGCATTGCCGAGGGCAGATGTTTCTCCTGTAACTCCGATTTTCTTGCCATTAATGTAAAGTGCTGAAAGCTCAGCGCCAATGTTATTGCTGAGAACGGCATTTGCAACAGTTTTTTCGGCTATATTGGTTGCCTCGTCTGCTGTTGCTATACTTGAAAATTTATCTGAAGTATAGTCAACATATGAATAGTTTGAAGATTTTGCGCTTTGTGCCGTTGCTTTAGTTTCCATAGGAACAGAAACTGCGCTTGCGCCCGATGCAAAACCAATCATTACCGCTGTAAAGCAGGCAACAGATGCAAGCATAGCTTTCTTTTTTAACGCCTCGTGTACCTTTGTTTTAGAAACAGGTGCTGCGTGTGCGTATTTTCTGTCGGTTACATTTCGTGTGGTTGTAACAAGTTTTAGCGGCCTGCTGTTATCATTAAAACCAATGCCCTGTCTTGCGGCACTGTATCGTTTGTCAAAATAGCAGATTTCTGCTCTTTTTGAACTTGTCTGCACAACAGGTCTTGCATTTGCAACAGATCTGCTCTGCTTTCTGATAACAGGCTTTGTAACTTTTCTTGTTACGGTAACCTTTCTTGTTGATTTAATTTTGAATTTCTTTGCTGCGAGTGCAGCCGCTCTCTTTATAAATCGAACAGTTTTCTGAGCGGTATTAAGCTGTTGAGGTTTGCGCCTTGTAAAAGGAAGGCTTTCGATTTCTTTGTAGCCGTCCTTGCCAATGAACTTTGTACTCAAAATAATTTCTCCTATCTCATTAACCGTTACATTTTTGTAACAAACTTAACACTATTATTATAACAAATAGTAACAAAATTGCAATAGAAGAATTAAAAACCGTAACCTTATCCAGTATTTAGCACAAATATAACAGTCGTAATTATGCAACAGACACAATAATTCTCATAATCAATTATACTTTAAGTTATCAACCGTTAAATCTTTTAACTTATCGTAATATTTATTTAATGCCTTTATAGCGCCCTCAAAGTTATGTTCCTTGTAATTCCCGCACTCTGCGGCAGTATTTCCGGGAATTTCGCCTGTATGGTTCTTGCACTTTAAAACAGTTTCTTTTATAAGTGCAAGTGCATCATCCTGCGACATATCCCTTACAAGAAAATAAAATCCTGTACGGCATCCCATAGGGCCAAAATAAATTACCTTATCCGCATATTTGCTGTTGCGCGCATAGGTAGCAAAAAGATGCTCAATAGTATGCATAACGGGATTTGGCAAAAACGGCGGAGTATTCGGCTTTATAAATCTCATATCATATGTTGTAATGTCGCCGTCAATTCGGGATACATAAACGCCCGGTTCAAGTGTATCGTGGTTTACCTGAAAACTTGCAATTTTTTCCATTATAAAAACCTCTTTCATTATATAGTAACTTTATACAGCAGTTTTATGCGTAATCGGCAATGTTTGTAAAGCAGATATTAAGGTCTACTTCACCGTCTATGCCGTCAACCTTGCCTGCGGTTGTGTACTGCCACATTGAGAATTGGTAGTAAAATTCCGGTGTATCGCTGTATTCGCAGTACCAAATGTCATAATCTTTCAATCTTGAAAGGTCATATTTAAAGTAAAGCTCTCGACTCGGCGAGTAGATAGATGCGGTATATCCGTATGATTCAACAGTCTGACAGAACGCTCTTGCACACTCTGTTGCCTCATATGCAGATACATTATCGGTTCTTGCGTCATCATCCTTAACAATTTCCCAGTCATAGGCGACAGGGTAGTCGAGCTTTATGTCACCGAGAATTTCCTTTACATAGTTAGCCTCCTCGATAGCCTCTTCTGTGTTAATTGCCTGAGAGAAGAAGTACACGCCAACTTTTATTCCGTTGTCTTTAGCTTCGGTAATGTTTTTGATTGCGCTTTCGTCTTGATATAAAGTGCCCTCAGTACCGTAGCCTCTGCCGCCAATTCGTATCATAGCAAAGTCAATTCCCGAGTCTTTAACCTTTTTCCAATCAATAGTGCCGTTGTAATCGGAAACATCAATGCCCTCGGTTGATGCGGCTTTGCCGTTTTCATTGTAATACTTAAAGTTAGCATCGGCAGAAAAATTATTTTTGTCAAGTGTGTTTTTTGTCACACCCTCAAGCTCTGTTATCCAAATTTCTCCGAGTGTTGAGTCATTAATTAAGATTTTTTCCCCTGTTGTTTTAACCGTTGTATCGGTAGGAGTGGGGGTATAAGAGCTTTGCTGAGTTTTACTCTCGCTGTTTCCGCCGCAACCCGACAATGCAGTAGTGCTGACGAGTAGAGCCGAAATAAGTATGTATTTGATTTTTTTCATTATAAAAACTCCTGTTTTGTATTTATTAATGACAGGATAACACAAAAATAAATTTCTGTAAATAAAATAAGTCAAAATTTATATTGAAAATATTGTGAAAATTAAGTATAATAGAACAGTATACTGCAACAATATAACTCACATTAAGGAAAGGAGTAGGGATTATGAATGCTGCAAAGGTTACCGGCTATGCCAAAAAGCCTAAAAAAGAGCTTATCAAAGCTATTGATGACTGTGTGTCGTTAAGTCAGCTTTTTGCGCTTATTCAGCACGAGAATATAACTTTGCAAATGCATTCGCAGCCCGGCGCATCTAACCTTGCTCCAAAGGTGCTTTCTGCAAGAGAGATTATAGATAAAAAGGACACCCCGCTTGAGCGGCTTAAAACTGAAATAAAAAAATCCGTTTTAAAAAATAAATAGCAGTTGTATCGGAATAATCGGTACAACTGCTATTTTTAGTTTGTAAAAATCAGAATACAACCATAAGGAGCATTTTAAAGCGTTCCTCGCCAAATACAGCGTGTGGGTGCCTGGCAGGCATAACTATTGACTTGCCCTCATTTAAAATATACTCAATGCCGTCAATTGTAATTTTACCAACGCCGTCAAGACAGGTTACAAATGCGTCACCGCCTGATTCGTGAGTGCTGATTTCCTCACCTTTGTCAAAAGCAAACAAGGTAACGCTGACTGCGTCATTTTGAACCAAGGTTTTGCTTACAACCATTCCGTCCTGATATGCAACTTCGTCTTTTAATGCAAGCACCTGGGATTTGCTGATATTTTTCATTTTCCCGTTTTTAAATAACATTTCCATTTAAAATGTCTCCTTTAAAACATAATTATTTTATACATTCATTATAGCATTGATACATAAAAAAACTCAATAAAGTGTTTGCCTCAAAAGCTAATGAATTTGATAAAATCACTATTTTTGCCTGCTAATATTGATATATATAATATTTTGATGTAAAATAGTAACATTATACTTTAAAAAATAAAAACTAAAGAAAGAAAATTTTGAGAGGAAAATTATGATTAAACTCAGAAGATTTTTAAAGGACTACAAAAAAGAATGTATCATCGGTCCTTTGTGCAAGCTTTTTGAGGCAATACTTGAGCTTATTGTTCCGCTTGTAATGGCGGACATAATTGACAACGGTGTTGCTAATGGCGATAAAAGCTATGTATTGAGAATGGGACTTGTAATGGTTGCACTTGCGGCAACAGGTTTGCTGAGTGCTCTTGTCTGTCAGTATTTTGCTTCAAAGGCATCGCAGGGCTTTGGCACAAAGGTGAGAAGAGCGTTGTTTTCACACATCAACTCACTTTCTCATGCGGAAATTGACAAAATAGGCACACCATCGCTCATTACAAGAATTACAAATGATGTAAACCAGTCACAACAGATGGTTGCAATGACAATCAGATTGCTGACAAGAGCGCCGTTTATTGTTATAGGCTCAATTATTATGGCAATGACAATCAGCGTGAGAATGTCAATCATTTTCATAATTGCCGCCGTTATTATCGGACTTATACTTTATTTTGTAATGACAAAAAGTATCCCGATTTTCAGCCTTATGCAGAAAAAGCTCGATAAAATCGGACTTATTTCAAGAGAAAATCTTTCGGGCAACCGAGTTATCAGAGCCTTTTCAAAGCAGAAAAGCGAAAAGGAAAGGATTGATAATTCAACCGAAGATCTTGCGGCAACCTCAATCCGCATCAGCAGACTTTCGGCTTTGCTTAACCCTGCAACCTATGTTGTAACAGACATTGCTATTATTGCAATCATTTGGTTTGGCGGTTTGAATGTAAACGCAGGCAATATGCAGACAGGCGACATTATCGCACTTGTAAGCTATATGACGCAAATTTTGCTTGCTATGATAGTTGTGGCAAACCTTGTGCTTTTAATGACAAAGGGCAGTGCATCGGCAGCAAGAATTAACGAAGTGCTTGAAACCGAGCCAAGCGTTAAAGAAAACACCAAGGAGCTTATTTCTGTAAGCACAGACGACAACACACCGAAGATTGCTTTTGACAATGTTTCTTTCAGCTATGGCGGCGGTGACGATGAGCTTAGCAAAATCAGCTTTGAAATTAAGCGTGGCTCAACTGTCGGCATAATCGGCGGTACAGGTTCGGGTAAAAGTACGCTTATTAACCTTATCCCTCGCTTTTATGATGTAACACAGGGCAGTGTAGAGGTTGACGGCAGAAATGTAAAGGACTATTCTTTTAAACAGCTTAGAAAGCAAATCGGCATAGTTCCTCAGCAGTCGATACTTTTTAAGGGAACTGTTCGTGACAATATGAAGTGGGAAAATCCCGACCTTACAGACGAAGAAATTATTACGGCGCTTAAAAACGCACAGGCTTATGAATTTGTTTCAAAGCTCCCTATGGGACTTGACAGCAATGTTGAGCAGGGAGGTAAGAATTTCAGCGGCGGTCAAAGACAGCGACTTTGCATTGCAAGAGCGATTGCCGCAAAGCCAAAGGTGCTTATTCTTGATGACAGCTTTTCCGCACTCGACTTTGCAACAGATGCGGCGCTCAGAAAAGCACTCAGTCAGTATACTCACGAGATGACGGTTATAATTGTTACACAGCGTTGCTCAACGATTATGAACTCGGATTTAATCCTTGTGCTTGACGACGGTATGCTTGTGGGAAAAGGCACACATAAGGAATTGCTTAAAAATTGTGAAACTTACAAGGAAATTTGCCTTTCACAGCTCAGCAAATCGGAGGTGGAAGTATGAAAAAATCTGTTGTAAGACGAGTTTTAAAATATATAAAACCATACAAGGGATTGCTTGCGCTTGCTATTTTAAGTGCGATAATCAGCGTTTCTCTTACTCTTTATATTCCTGTACTTACAGGTAATGCCATTGATAACATTATAGACAAGGGCAATGTTAATTTTGAAAATGTACTTCAAATAATTATTTATATAGCTGTCGGAGTTGCAGGCGTTGCGATTTTCCAATGGACTATGACTTATTTTACTAATGTAATCTCATACAAGACGGTAAGAGATTTAAGACGAGATGTTTTCTGCAAATTCAACGATGTGCCGCTATCGTACGTTGACACACACTCGCACGGTGACCTTATCAGCCGAGTAATCAATGATGTTGATGCAGTAGGCGACGGTCTTTCGCAGATGTTTTTGCAGTTGTTCTCGGGTATTGTTACAATTCTCGGAACAATGATATTTATGTTTATAATTGACTGGAGAATCGCCCTTGCGGTAATTATTCTTACTCCGCTTTCATTATTTGTGGCCGCTTTTATCGGTAAAATGACACACAACCGTTTTGCAAGACAACAGCAGCTGCAGGGTGATATTTCCTCATATGTTGAGGAATATGTGGGCAATCAGCGAATTGTAAAGGCTTTTTCATATGAAGACAGAGCTTTTGAAAATTTTGAAAAATACAACCAAGAACTTTACACGGTAGGCTTTAAGGCTCAGTTTGCAGGTGCGCTTGCTAACCCAAGTACAAGATTTGTAAATGCAATGGTATATGCGGCTGTCGGCATTTTCGGTGCAATCACAGCAATTTCAGGTACGCTTTCAGTCGGTCAGCTTTCGTGCTTCTTGACCTATGCAAACCAATATACAAAGCCTTTTAACGAGGTAACAGGTGTGCTTACACAGTTGCAGACAGCCATTGCAGCGGCAGGCAGAGTGTTTGATGTGCTTGACGCCGAGGACGAGCCTGAGGACAAGCCCGAGTCCGTTAAGATTGAAAATTGCAAGGGCAATGTAAAAATTGAGAATGTAAACTTCTCTTATGTAAAGGACAAACCGCTTATTACCGACTTTTCTCTTGATGTCAAAAGCGGCAGCCACATTGCCATTGTAGGCCCGACAGGCTGCGGCAAAACTACCTTTATCAATCTTCTTATGAGATTTTACGATATTGACAGCGGCAAGATTTCTATTGACGGTGTTGATATTAAGGATATGGAGCGTGACGAACTTAGAAAGCTGTACGGAATGGTATTGCAGGACAGCTGGCTTTTCTGCGGAACTATTATGGAAAACTTAAAGTACGGCAATCCCAACGCTACCGATGAACAGGTTATTGAGGCTGCAAAGGCGGCGTATGCCCACAGCTTTATAAGGAAAATGCCTGACGGCTACGATACAATGATTTCAGAGGGCGGCGGTAACCTTTCTCAGGGTCAAAAGCAGCTGCTTTGTATTGCAAGAGCAATGCTCTCAAATCCTACTATGCTTATCCTTGATGAGGCTACTTCGTCTATTGATACACTTACCGAAATTCGTGTTCAAAAGGCATTTGCAAAGATTATGCAGGGCAGAACAAGCTTTGTTGTTGCTCACAGACTTTCTACGATTAAGGAAAGCGATGCTATTCTTGTTATGCGTGACGGTAATATCATTGAGCAGGGTACTCACGAAGAATTGCTTGCAAAGGGCGGTTTCTATAAGAAACTTTACGAAAGCCAATTTGCAAAGTAAAACGGTGTCACTGAGTGACACAATTATAAAAAACTATATATTATCAGGTTAAAATACTTGGAACAAATGTTTTGAATTTGTAACCTTTTTGCTTATAAAGGTTACAACAAAGCTCTTAAGAGTCGCCAAAACCCCAGATTTTATGGAGGTTTTGCGGCTCTTTTTTGTATTATAATTTCGCTTGAGAATTATAAATTAAAATAAGGTAAAAATAATTTCAAATCTGAAAAATATTACTGCGGTTTGTAAATTTTATTTCATTTTGTGCTATATTTATCTTGATTTTTAAAGGCTAATGGGGTATAATGATAGCAAACGGTGGCATAAGGTGTCATTTAGTGACTGATTGATACTCAAAAAACCGAATTTCAGCTTAAATGGAGGTGGGCAAAATGTTTTCCGGAATGTCTAATCATTCTATTGATGCTAAGGGAAGAGTTGTTTTGCCTGCTAAGTTTAGAGATGAACTTGGAGATACCTTTTATGTTGCACAGGGCTTTGGCACCCCTTGCATTCAGGTTATGTCTAAAGAGGTTTTTGAACATTTCTGCTCACAGATTATGCAGCTGCCCGCTAACAAGGCTATGATTCTCCAATATACCTTTACCGCAACCGCTGTTGAGGTATCGCCCAATTCACAGGGCAGAGTTCAGCTTCCGCAGACTTTAAGAGAGAACGCAAAGCTTGACAGCGATGCACTTGTAATCGGTCTTAATAACCGTATTGAAATTTGGAGCAAGTCAGTATTTGAGGATTATGTAAATTCACAGAAAGATCAGCTTGCCGACGCAGTTGGCAGCCTTTCATTCGGATAAGGAGCAAGCTATGGAATTTAATCATATTCCCGTCCTGCTCAATGAAACCATCGAAGGGCTTAATATTAAAGAAAACGGCATTTACGCTGATGGTACCGCAGGCGGTGGAGGTCACAGCAGTGAAATTTTAAAGCACCTTACAACGGGTAAATTAATTTCTATTGATCGTGATCCGGACGCAATACAAACGCTTACAAAGCGATTTTGTAAAAATGAGAATTCGATAATCATAAAGGGCAACTTTGCAGACATTGCCGAGCTTTTAAGGCAAAGAGGCGTAGGCAGACTTGACGGAGTTATGCTCGACATCGGTGTTTCTTCTCATCAGCTTGACACAGCAGAGCGTGGTTTTTCGTTTCACGAGGACGCTCCTCTTGATATGAGAATGAGTCAGAGCGGCACAACAGCCGCCGACCTTGTAAACACACTTCCTTTTGAAGAATTGCGCAGAATTATTTACACCTATGGTGAAGAAAAATTTGCCGATTCAATAGCAAAGGGCATTGTAAAGGCAAGGGAAGAGCAGAGAATTGAAACAACTTTACAGCTTGCAGAAATTATTAAGCAGAATGTTCCACAGAAAGTAAGGCGAGAGGGACATCCTGCAAGAAAAACATTTCAGGCTATAAGGATTGCGGTTAACGATGAACTCGGTGCACTTAACAAGGGACTTGACGGAGCTTTTGAAATGCTCGGTTCGGGCGGAAGGCTGGCAGTTATTACTTTCCACTCCCTTGAGGACAGAATAGTCAAGCAAAAAATGGCGTCTTGGTGTAAGGGCTGTACCTGTCCAAAGGACTTTCCGGTGTGTGTTTGTGGAAATAAACCAAAGGCAAAGCTCATAACGAGAAAGCCTGTTTGTGCAAATGGGACAGAATTGGAATTAAATCCCAGAGCAAGAAGTGCAAAGTTGAGAATATGTGAAAAAATATAGTTTTTTTCTTTTGCAGCTATGGACAAATGCGCTAAATTGTAGTAAAATATAACAAAGCTGTAAATATGGTTACAAACGCTATCGGTTGTAGCGCTATGCACCGTAATTACTATATATACGCATAATATAAAGGTTTAAAGGCGATTTTTCGTACTTTAAATACATATAATTCTTTTAAATTATTAAAATCGTGAAATATTTTGCTCATTGCAAGTAATGAGTATATTGTGTGTTTTATTAAATGATATCGGAAAGGCACAGGGTGCAGAATATGGCATATGAAAACAGAAACGCAGCGTATGATTTGAATCTTTTTGACGAAGCTTCAGCCGCTCCTTTGCCACAGCATGACGAAGAAGTAGAAAAGGTTAAAGCACCTAAGAAAAAGACCGGCAAAAAGGTTATTTCCTTACCGGAAGAGGAAATACATAAAATCAGAAAACGCAGACATAACCCACTTAAGGTTGCGCTTGGCTCAATCGGCGGTGCAGCTGTTGCAATGATTATTGCAACAATTATTGTGGGACAGGTAAGAATCACAGAGTTAAATCAGCAGATTATTACCGCAAAGGAAACACTTTCAAATTCGCAGAGTGTTTACACACAAACAGAAATGAGCTTGCAGGGAAAGCTTAGCTCATCAGACATTGAAAAATATGCCGAAAATCAGCTTGGTTTGACCAAAGCATCAAATTCTCAGCAGGAATTTGTTTCACTATCAGGCGGAGATAAAGCAGAGGTTACTTCTCCGGAGAGTGAAAACCTCTTTACTCAGTTTATCAGCTCAATAGCAAATCTTTGGTCATAACATAACGGTAAACTTAATACAAATGTTATGGAGGAATAAGAGTTAAGACTGTGTCTTGGCTCTTTTTTCGGTATAGAACAGTTATTGTAAAATATTTACATTTTTATAAGGATATTGCGGTTGAAAGGAGAAATTTTGTTGGAGAAAAACGATTTTACTAAAAAAGAGAAGAAAAAGAAGGCCGCAAAAGGTCCTAACCAGCGACTAAGACACAGAACAGCGGTGCTTATTGTGCTTATCCTTGTTATAGGTTTTGGCGCAATTGTTGCAAGACTCGGCTATCTTACCACTATTCAAAGCGGTGAGCTTCAGCAGGCGGCGGTTGAGCAGCAGCTTATGGACAGAAAACTCCCCGCAAAGCGTGGTACTATTTATGATTCAAACGGCAAGGTGCTTGCAGAGAGCGCCTCGGTATGGCAGGTAGTTATGTCGCCTGCAAATATAGATACAGATGAGCAGAGGAATGCCATTGCATCGGGACTTTCCGAAATTCTCGGTCTTGACAAAGCTGATTTGCTCGAAAAGACAAAGCAGAACAGTTACTATGTAGTTGTAAAGCGTAAGATTGAATCAGACGCAAGAACAAAAATTCTTGAACTTATTGATACTCTTAAAGAAAAATACAGTTGCAGTGACTATGCGGTTCAGCTGCAGGACGATTACAAAAGATATTACCCAAATAATGACCTTGCGTCTAATGTTATCGGCTTTACAGGCAGTGACGAGCAGGGACTTGAGGGCATTGAGTATGAATACGATACCTATTTAAAAGGTACGGCAGGCAGAATTGTAACCGCCAAAAACTCAGTCGGTACAGAAATGCCTTTCCAATATGAGCAGAATGTTGAGGCTAAGAACGGCAACAACCTTTACCTTACTATTGACTCAACAATTCAGTCTATCTGCGAAAAATATATGGCACAGGGCATTATTGACAACGATGTTCTCAACAAGGGTGTTTGTATTCTTATGGATGTAAACACAGGTGCTATTCTCGCTATGGTAACAGCTAACGGCTATGACCTTAACAATCCTTACGAGCTTTCTGATAAGGATAAGCAGGAAATTGCCGCCCTCCCCGAAAATGAGCAGGATGCAGCAGAAAGTGCGGCGCTCTCGGCAATGTGGCGTAACAAGGCGGTTGCCGATACTTACGAACCGGGTTCGGTATTTAAAATGTGCACTGCATCAATGGTTCTTGAGGAAGGTCTTGTTGACCCCGACACAAGTACATTCTATTGTGCAGGTTCAATGACTATTGCAGATGCCGGTGCTATTCACTGTCATAACCTTGCAGGTCACGGAACACAGAGCTTTACCGAGGCAATAGTAAACTCTTGTAACCCTGCGTTTATGCAGATGGGACAGCTGCTCGGAATAAACAAATACACTCAGTATTATAAGGCTTTCGGCTTTGCCGACAAAACAGGCATTGACCTTCCGGGTGAGGCTGATGACCAGTTCTTTACAGATATGGACGAAGTTGACCTTGCGGTAGGTTCGTTTGGTCAGAACTTTAAAATTACACCTATTCAGATGATTACAGCTTGTGCGGCGGTTGCAAACGGCGGATATGTTCTTCAGCCGTATGTAGTTTCAAAAATTACCGATTCTGACGGCAATGTAGTTAAGAATGTGGAAAAAACAGTTAAGCGTCAGGCTATTTCAAAAGAAACATCTGATAAAATGAATGAGATTCTTGAGTACAATACATCAACCTCAGGCTCAACTTCAGGCTATGTTCCCGGCTATCGTGTAGCAGGTAAAACAGGTACTTCTGAGAAAAAGGGCGTTAAGATTGTAAGTAATTACAGTGAGGACTATATCGCATCTTTCTGCGGTTATGCTCCTGCCGATGATCCGCAGGTAGCAATGCTTGTATTCTTTGATACACCAAACGGCGGCTCTTACTACGGTTCTCAGGTTGCATCTCCTGTATTTATCAATATTATGACAGAGGTTCTTCCTTACCTTGACATTAAAACAAGCTACTCGGATGACGAGCTTGAGTATATTGATACAGTAGCCGGTTCTTATGTTGGACTTTCAGTATCCGAGGCTAGAACAAATGCAGAGAATGACGGCTTTACAGTTACTGTAAAGGGCGAGGGCAATAATGTTATTTCTCAGATCCCCGCTCCGTCATCACAGATACCTAACGGCGGCAACATTGTGCTTTACACAGATGAGGCAAGTACAGCCGAAAAGGTAACAGTACCGAAACTTGTGGGATATTCGGTTTCTGAGGTAAATGCCGTTGCAAGCTCATACGGACTTAATGTAAGCCTTGTGGGTGCGGCATCGGGCAGTGTAGTAAGTACATCACAGGATATAGCAGAGGGCACTATGGTAAGCGAAGGCTCACTTATTACCGTAACCTTCAGTTCGTCGGTGAGCGTGAACGATTAAAATTTGCGGTTCAGAGGGGACTGCAATGTTAAATAAACCATTGGGCAGGGCTTTGATTATTCAAGCCCTTTGCCCGTATGAAAGGAACGATAATTAATGGTATATGGAATTTGGACTTTTGCAGCGGCTATCGTTGCGTTTATAATTTCAGCAGTTGCGGGTGCTTTTTTGATTCCAATGCTGCGCAAACTTCACTTTGGTCAGACAATTCTTGAGGACGGTCCTAAGTGGCATAAGAAAAAGCAGGGCACTCCTATTATGGGCGGCTTTATGTTTATTATTGCAATAACAGTTGTTACAATAATCAGCACAATTATTTATCTTTGCATTGGCAAAAATTTCATAAACCTTTATTTTGCAGATATCAATAAGGAAACTGTAATGATTTTTGCAGGTCTTTTCCTTGCCCTTGCAAACGGAGCTATCGGATTTATTGATGACTACACAAAGGTAGTAAAAAAGCGCAACTTAGGTCTTACAGTAAAGCAAAAGCTGGTTTTACAGTTTGCGGCGGCTATCGCTTACATTATTATTCTTGCTGTTGCGGGCTGCGGTACAGAAACTACAATTCCGTTTGTAGGCAGAGTTGACCTCGGATTTTTCTATTACATTATTTCCGCTATCGTTATTGTGGGTATTGTAAATGCGGTTAATCTTACAGACGGTGTTGACGGTCTTGACGGTTCAATAACATTTTTTGTATGCATCAGCTTTATGGTAATTGCTTGTATGATGAGCGCACTTGGCGTTACCGCATGGTGTGCCGCATCGGCAGGCGCTTGCCTCGGTTTCCTTGTATGGAACTTCCACCCTGCAAAGGTATTTATGGGCGACACAGGCTCGCTTTTCCTCGGCGGTCTTGTGTGTGCAATAGCTTTCGCTGTTGATATGCCTATTCTTCTTCTTCCTATCGGCATTGTTTACCTTTGCGAGATGTTCTCGGTTATTTTGCAGGTAAGCTATTTTAAGGCTACACACGGTAAAAGATTATTTAAGATGAGTCCTATCCACCATCATTTTGAGATGTGCGGTTGGAGCGAAGTAAAAATAGTAAGCGTATTCAGCATTGTAACAGCAATTTTCGGTGCGATTTCCGCATTTATTGCTTACTTTGGTGTGGTTGCGTAATTTATTTTTTCAGACTGACGGGAGGTTTTGCGAATGGCTCCGTATCTGAATATGATACTCAAGGCTGACATAAACAGAATATATGACGAAAAGTACCTTGAAGCCGAACAGGCGAAAAAAGAAAGTTTTTTTGCCCGTCCTAAAAAGAGCGAAAACGGCAGTACAGGCAGAAAGCGCAGAAAAAAGCCTGGTTGGATTACAACAGGTATGGGCATAGATTTGCCGTTCTGCATTATTATTCTTGTTCTTCTTACAATAGGATTGATAATGATGTTTTCGGCAAGCTATCCTGTTGCATATTATAATAACGGCAACAGCTATTATTTTCTCATAAGACAGCTTGTCTTTGCCGCTATCGGTGTAGCGCTTATGTTCGGTATATCGTTTTTTAACTATAATAAGCTGCACAGATTTATTCCGCTGATTATGGGTATTTCGTACTTTGCACTCATCATCGTTCTTATCGTTCCTTCGGGTGAGGCAGGCGTACACCGTTGGATTCCGTTAGGTATATTTAATATTCAGCCGTCAGAGATTGCAAAGTTTTCTACAATACTTTTCTTTGCGCATTGGTGCAGTAAGCATTATGATAAAATGCAGCTGCCAAAGTTTAGCGTAATGCCGGGTATTATTGTTTTCGGAACAACAGCACTGCTGCTTTTTCTTGAACCGCATTACTCGGGTATTGTAATTATTGCAATGCTTACAGTTCTTATGCTTTACATTGGCGGAATGAAAACAAGATACCTCGCCATTGGCGCAATTATTCTTGGTGCAGTTGTAGTTGTGCTTGCTATGACAGGCGGACTTACATATGCTATGAGCCGTATGGACGGTTGGGGACAGTCGCTTGAATATACAACCGAAGATATGTGGCAGACTACATGGCAGACAAGAAACTCGCTTTATGCAATCGGTTCGGGCGGACTATGGGGACTCGGACTCGGACAGTCAAGACAAAAGTTTTTGTATTTGCCTGAGCCGCAGAATGACTTTATTTTTGCGATTGTAGTTGAGGAGCTCGGTCTTGTAGGTGCGGTGCTCATACTTCTCATTTTTGCTTTGCTTGTATGGAGAGGAATAACACTTTCACTTCGTTCAAAAGATAATTTTGGAAAACTTCTTGGCATTGGTCTTACTTCACAGATTGGCTTGCAGGTAATACTTAATATCCTTGTAATTACCGACTGGCTGCCAAATACGGGTATCAGTTTGCCTTTCTTCAGCTACGGCGGCAGTTCGCTTATTATGCTGCTTGCTCAGATGGGACTTGTGCTTTCGGTTTCAAGAACCGCAAATATTGAAAAACAGTAAGCGTTTGGAGGTATATCAATGAGAGTTTTACTTGCAGGAGGCGGCACAGCGGGACATATAAATCCTGCCCTTGCCATTGCAGGCTTTATAAAGCAGAAAAAACCTGATACAGAGTTCCTTTTTGTAGGCAACAAGGGCGGTATGGAAGAAACCCTCGTGCCACAGGCAGGATATGATATGAAGTTTATCGTTATCAGCGGATTTAGCCGCAAGCTATCTCCAAAGGGATTAATGGATAATGTAAAAACAGTAAAAAGAACAATTACCTCGTCTATTGATGCAAAGAAAATTATAAAAGAATTTAAGCCGGATATTTGCATTGGTACGGGCGGCTATGTTTCAGGCCCTGTTATAAGAGCGGCTGCAAAGCTCGGTGTTAAAACCGTTATTCACGAGCAGAACGCTTATCCGGGCATAACAAACAAAATGCTTGCAAAAGAGGTTGACAAGGTAATGCTCGCCGTTCCGGATGCAAAAAAGCATTTTGACAAAAAGGCTGATTTTGCCGTTACGGGCAACCCTGTAAGAGGTAAGATTCTTACAGCAAACAGGGAAGAGGCAAGAGCAAAGCTTGGTGTTGATGAAAGACCGGTAGTGCTTTCGTTCGGCGGAAGTCTTGGTGCAAGAAAAATCAACGAGGGAGTAGCCGACTTGATTGCAAGGAGCGGAATTGACGGAAGATACCAGCATATTCACGCTTACGGCAAATTTGGCAAATGGTTTCCGGACCTTTTGAAAGAAAAAGGCTGCGACCTTGAAAAAGCTGATAACCTCGACATAAGAGAGTTTATTAACGATATGGATGTTTGTATGGCGGCTGCTGACTTGGTAATCTGTCGTGCAGGCGCAATTACACTCAGCGAAATTCAGGCGCTTGGCAAACCTGCAATTCTTATTCCGTCACCGAATGTTGCGGAAAATCATCAGTATCACAATGCTATGGCACTTGTAAATGCAGGCGCTGCCGATATTATTGAAGAAAAGGATCTTACAGGCAGATTGCTTATGCAAAAGGCAGACAATATGCTTGCTAATCCCGAAAGACTTGCAGAATATGCAAAAAATGCAAGAAAAACAGCTATTACTGATGCAAATGAGAGAATTTACTCGGTTATAAAAGGTGTACTTGGACTTGTGTAACACATCAAGCCTTTAATACATAGAATGTAAAGGTATTTTATGTAGGAGGGTGTTAGTGTGTCACGACTTCTTGTTAAGGGACGGGAAAAGCTCAGCGGTGAAGTTAATGTTCAGGGCGCTAAAAACAGCGCCTTACCCATTATTGCGGCCTCGGTTCTGACAAAGGGCGAAAATGTGCTTTTTAATTGTCCTGCTCTCTCGGATATAGAGGCATCATCTCAGATATTACGGTATCTTGGCTGTAATGTAAAGCGCTTTCACACAACAATGCTCATTACGGCTGACGGATTGTGCAGAAATGATATTCCCGATGTTCTGATGAGGAAAACAAGAAGTTCAATAATTTTTTTGGGCGCTGTTCTCGCAAGAACAGGTGCGGTCAAATTGTCACTTCCGGGTGGATGTGAGCTTGGCCCTCGCCCTATTGATATGCACCTAAACGCACTACGACAAATGGGTGCGGAAATTGTTGAAAAGCATGGAGTTATAGATTGCACTGCGCCAAAGGGGCTTAAAGGCACAAAAATTGCTCTTTCCTTTCCAAGTGTGGGTGCCACAGAAGATATTATGATAGCCGCAAGTACAGCCTGCGGCACTACTACAATAATAAATGCCGCTTGCGAACCTGAAATTTGCGATCTTGCAGATTATTTAAACAGCTGCGGAGCAAAAATCAGCGGTGCAGGCGAGGGCGTTGTGGTAATTGACGGAGTTTCGGAATTAACCGCAGCTCAGCATACTATGATTCCCGACCGAATAGTTGCGGCAACGCTTTTGTCGGCTGCTGCGGTTACTCAGTCTAAAATTACACTGAAAGGCATTGTGCAGAGCCACCTCGGAGCGGTTATGCCCGTTTTGGAGGAGGCAGGGTGCAGACTGCGCTCAGTCGGAGGAAATCTTACAATTTCCGCTCCGCAAAGACTTTCAGCATTTAGAACAATACGAACAATGCCGTATCCGGGATTTCCCACCGATGCTCAAGCCCCGCTTATGGCGGTTGCAAGCGTAGCGGACGGAACTACGGTATTTGTAGAAAATATTTTTGAAAACCGTTACCGACACACAAGCGAACTTTCACGAATGGGAGCAAAAATAAAAACCGAGGGAAAGGTCGCAGTTGTGGAGGGTGTGCGGTCATTATACGGAGCTAAGGTAGAAGCTCCCGATTTGCGTGGAGGAGCGGCACTGGTAATTGCCGCACTTTCGGCAGATGGGGTTACAGATATAGGTAACTCGGAATATTTGGAAAGAGGATATGAAAATATAGAGCTTATGCTCGGTTCGCTGGGAGCGAGTATATCAAAGCTTTAGGATGGGTATATTTGTAAGGAGGATATTATGGCAGAAGATAAAAGGAAAGAGCTTTCGGCTGAAGAACGAAGAAAAATTCAAAAACAGAGAAAGCAGGCTGCCAAAGAGGCACAAAAGTACCATAAAAGCAAGGAAAAGGCAGCAAAATCCTCCTCAGGACAGAAAAAAAAGAGCGGTGCGAATAAGCAGAATGATGCTAAAAATCGTGATGAAATCAAAAAGCCGAACACTGCTCCGTCAAAGAAAAAAACAAGCGCACAAAAATCTAAGAGTACAAAAAGCGAAAAAAAGCCTGAGAAAAAATCTCATAGCCAAATTGAGCAAAAACTAAATGAGCAGATGAAAAAGCAGAGAGATGACCTCAGCAAAGAAGAAAGATATATAAGAAAAAGCGAAAAGAAAATCAAAAATCTAAAGCCAAAGGCCTATGATGACGGTTTTTATATAGATGAGTTCGGTGAGCGCCAAAAGCAGCAAAGAGTTGCCCAAAGTATTCACGAGCAGGAAAATGAAAAAGTTAAGCGCCTTAAAAAGCCTATGACTTCAAATCAAATTAAAAAACGCCGAATTATGGCGTCGGTTATCACTTGCGGCGTGGTTCTCGTTATAGGCATTATTTTGTCTTTAACCGTTCTCTTTAAAACAGAAAAAATTGAGATTGAGGGCGACAGCTTTTACAGCGAGGAGCAGATTCTTTCATTCGCAAATGTTGCTTTGCAGAGTAATATTTTTGTGGGTAAAATGACGGCAACTCCAGATAAGATTGCAGAAAAACTGCCGTATGTTGAGTCTGCAAAGGTTGACTTTGTTATTCCTGACACAATTAAAATTACAATACAGGATGCTGTACCGTCATATGTAATTGTAAATGACGGCAAGTTCTTGCTTATAAGCTCAAAGGGCAGAATACTTGATGTTATGACTGACAATTCATCAAATTATCCTGTACTTTCAAGCAGCGCACTTCAAACAACAACTATCGGCGACTATGTATCATACAGCGATGAAAATGTGCCTGTAATTCTTGAAGAAATTTCCGACTCGTTAAGCAAAAACGAATTTAAAGGAATAACGGGTATTGATGTTACAAATACAGCGAATATAAAGCTTGTTTATGACAACAGAATAGCTGTTATTATCGGTTTGCCGGAAGATATTGATTACAAAATCAGAACGGCAATGGCGATAATAACCGAAAAGCTTGACCCTAACAAAACAGGCGCAATTTACGGTACACTTGATGTTTCGTCTTGCAGTACAAACAAGACTTCAAGATTTAATCCGAACGAAACTATTGCGGTTACAACCGCTCCGACAGGCACTGTAAACCCAACTCAGGGTACAGCTGACGCATCTGAACCCGCAACAACGCAGGGAGCAACGCTTGCAACGAACAGTAATGGCGAGTATATCGGCGTATTCCCCGACACAGGTCTTGATATTGGCAACGGAATACTTGCTTTTGATACAAACGGCGATGGTATTGCCGATTGCTTTGATACCGATGGTGACGGATACGCAGATGTATTCGGCTCGCTGAACAGCTCGTCAGATTCGGGAAGTACCGATAATTCCGATAACGGTTCAAACAGCTATTCTGACGGCAGTGACGGATACAACAGCGGCGAACCGTCAGAAGATCATTCGACGCAGTACGATGACCCGAATAATTCGTATTTATAATTCTTATATGTAAATATTTGACATAATAAAAAGCATTTTAGAGAAAAATATATTTGTATAAACAAATAGACAGAAAATGGAATTTGGTAATTAAAAAAACACGCAAAAGCATTGATATTTTTACAAAAGTGTGTTAATATATGAATTATAATCGCCTTAAATGTGATATTATGATTTATAGACGGAATGAACATAGACAACAAGGAGGATGTTTAAATGGCTTTTGAACTTGAATTGGAAAATGAGTATATGCCTAAAATTAAAGTAATCGGTGTTGGTGGCGGCGGCGGTAACGCTGTAAACCGCATGGTTGATATGGGAGTTAAGAATGTTGAATTTATCGCTGTAAATACAGATGAGCACGTTCTCAGACTTTCAAAGGCTTCACAGAAGGTACAGATCGGTGAGAAACTTACAAAGGGTAAGGGTGCCGGTTCTAAGCCTGACATTGGTAAGAGCGCAGCTGAAGAAAGCAATGACGAAATTGCAGCTCTCCTTAAGGATACAGATATGGTATTTGTTACTGCCGGTATGGGCGGCGGCACAGGTACAGGTGCAGCTCCTGTTGTAGCTAAGATTGCCAAGGATATGGGTATTCTTACAGTAGGCGTTGTTACAAAGCCGTTCGCTTTTGAGGGCAAGAGAAGAATGACACAGGCAGAGCAGGGTATTGCTGAGCTTTCAGCTTGTGTTGATTCACTTATCATTGTTCCTAACGAAAGATTAAAATATGTTTCAGAAACAAGCATCACACTTCAGAACGCATTTGCTATTGCAGATGATGTTTTAAGACAGGGTGTTCAGAGTATTTCTGACCTTATTCTCCTTCCGGGTCTTGTAAACCTTGACTTTGCCGATGTTACTTCTGTAATGAAGGATGCCGGTTATGCTCATATGGGTATGGGCAGTGCAACAGGCAAAGATAAGGCTACTGTTGCTGCTGATATGGCTATTTCAAGCCCACTTCTCGAAACTTCAATTGACGGCGCTAAGGGTCTTATCATTAATATTACAGCTTCTGCAGATGTAAGCCTTGATGATATTGACGCTGCATCCACAATGATTAAAGATAAGGTATCTGAAGACGCTAACATCATTTGGGGTGCTGTTATTGACGATAAGATGGAAGATGCTATCAGCGTAACTGTTATTGCTACAGGTTTTAATGCCGACAGTCAGGTTGCTAAGAAAAAAGTTGAGGATAGTTTCCTTACAGAGGAGAAAAAACCAACTTCCGCACCTGCTGAAAAGTCAAAGAAAGATGTTACAGACGATGATGACGATACTTTCTATGACATTATGTCAATCTTCAATAAATAATTATACTTAAAATTTAAGGAGCTGTAAAAAAACAGCTCCGATTTTTTAAAATTATTTATGCAGAAACTGCATAGCATAATGCAAAAACATTACAATTCGCATTATGCGGAGTGTTGTATTTATTGGGGGAATTGTTTATAATAAAAACATAATAAAATATTCTTGCAGGTTGGTGACGATTGACCTGTTGTATGTACTGATTAGTAATAGTAGAAAATTTAATTTTATTAATTATGGCAATTTATCGCTGTAATTATTATCTTAGTATTAATATTTAGGAGATAATTATGCAGTTATTTAAGAATTTTTGTGACTATACACTTGATAAAAACGGTGTGCTTGAAAAATTTGAATTAAAGTATCCCGAAAATTACAATTTCGGTTATGATGTTGTAGATGAAATGGCAAAGTGCGCACCAAACGATATTGCTGTTCAGTGGACAAATGTTCATAATGAAAGAAAGACATTTACTTTTTCTGATATTGCAACTTTGAGCAATAAAGCGGCTAACGCATTAAGAAATAACGGAGTAAAAAAAGGTGATAAGGTACTTGTGATTTTAAAGAGAAATTACGAGTATTGGTACATTGTGCCTGCTTTGCATAAGCTCGGTGCGGTTGTTATTCCTGCAACAAATATGCTTACCCTTGATGATATTACCTACCGTATTGAAACTGCTGATATTAAATTCGCAGTTTCAACTCCTGATGATGTTACAGCCGAAACTTTGGTGCAGGCAAAGACAGTAAAATCTCAACTTGAAAAAGTATTTGTGGTTCGCAGAGATGTTGAGGGCAGCATTAACCTTACAAAGGAAATTGAAAATGCTGACGAAAACCTTGAAAGAGTACAGACGAAAGCAAAAGAGCCGATGCTGATTTATTTTACATCAGGCACAACGGGTTATCCAAAAGCAGTTATGCACGACCACACCTACACGCTTGCACACATTATCACCGCTAAGTTTTGGCAGAATGTCAAGGAAAACGGTCTTCACCTTACGGTAGCGGAAACAGGCTGGGGTAAAGCATCATGGGGTAAAATTTACGGTCAGTGGCTCTGCGGCTGCGGAGTTATGGTGTATGACTTTGATATTTTTTCACCTGATAAACTATTAAAGGTGATTGAAGATTTTAAGGTAACTTCTTTTTGTGCACCTCCTACGGTTTACAGATATTTTATCAAAAAAGATATGAAGAAATTCGATTTGTCACACCTTGAGCACATTACAACAGCAGGTGAGGCACTTAATCCGGAAGTGTTTGAGCAGGTACATAAGCAAACAGGATTGCAGATTATGGAGGGATTCGGACAGACCGAATCTGTATTAATGCTCGGTAATTTGGTCGGAAGTACGGCTAAAATCGGTTCACTCGGCAAGCCTACACCCCTTTATAATATTATGATTGCCGACAACGAGGGTAACAGACTGCCTGCAAATGAAGTTGGAGAAATCGTTGTAATTCCGTCAGAAAATCAACACGGCATATTTATGGGTTATTGCGGAAATGAAGATTTGTACGCAAATGTGTGGAAATACGGCATATATCATACAGGTGATACTGCTTATATGGATGATGACGGCTATTATTGGTATGTGGGCAGAATTGACGACCTTATTAAAACAAGAGGTTACAGAGTAGGCCCGTTTGAAATAGAGAATGTGCTTATGGAGCATCCTGCCGTTATGGAATGTGCGGTAACGGGCGTTCCCGATAAAGCAAGAGGTCAGGCGATTAAGGCGACAATCCACCTTGCCAAAGGATTTGATAAAAGCAAAGAGCTTATGCAGGATATAAAGCACTTTGTAAATTCAAAGGTTGCATCATATAAGCATATTCAGCATATTGAATTTATTGACGAAATGCCAAAGACTATCAGCGGTAAAATTAAGAGAATAGATATTAGAGATATTGACAGAACAAAAATCGATTGATGATTGTGATATGTAATTTCTATAAGCAAAAAAGCCTTGCTTTCAATCTGAGAAAGCAAGGCTTTGTCTGTGTAACTGTTAAGTTGTGGTTTAGAAAAATACTTTGCAGATATATTCTGATAAACTATAATTCTCCCAACTTTTTAATTGATAGCCTAAAAACTAAGCATAACACAACGAAAAATGCCGTTCTGATTGCAGAACGGCATTGATTTTCGACTGTCTGTATTAGTTTGCTCTGGTAACCTTACCTGAACGTAAGCAACGGGTGCAAGCATATACACGCTTTGGAGAGCCATCAACAATAGCCTTTACACGCTGTACATTAGGCTTCCAAGTTCTGTTGGAACGTCTGTGTGAGTGAGATACCTTGATGCCGAACTTTACATCCTTACCGCAGAAATCACATTTTGCCATGCGTCTGCACCTCCTTAAAAATCATTTTTCACATCTAACTTTGTTATAATAACAGAAAACGAACAAAAATGCAAGTGTTTTTTTAAAATTTCTTTTCTTGTTTTTTTATTTGCTTTATTATATAATAGTAATTATATATAGCTTAGGCGTGATTTTTATCTTTATGATAGATAAATTTCGCTCTGAGATATCGTTTAAATGGCTGCTTTTTTGTTTTTGCTTGTTTTGTGGAAAATTAATGCCTTTAAAAACAAAATCAATTGCTAAATAAAAATTTGGAGGATAATTATGTTACAACAGATTTTTTCAGGCTCGTTTAATTTTTACGATGTTGTAGCCTATCTGGTAGCAGTTTTACTTATTATATTTTTAATTTTGCCGTTTCACGAGTGGGCGCACGCTTTTGTTGCGTATTTACTTGGTGACAAAGAGGCAAAAAGCCGTGGCAGATTAACGCTCAATCCTATAAGCCATATTGACATAGTAGGTGCGCTTGCTATGATATTTGTCGGCTTTGGTTGGGCAAAGCCTGTACCTATCAATCCCAATAACTTTAAAAAGCCAAAGCTGGGTATGGCGCTTTGCGCTCTTGCAGGTCCTGTGGCAAATCTTCTTGCGGCATATGTAGGTTTGATTATTTATTATATTTTAGCTCTTGCGTTTCCGTCATTCTTTTATTTGAATGACATAGGACTTATGATAAGAAGTTTTTTTGCCTTTTATGCATCTTGTAATGTCAGTCTTGCGGTATTTAACTTTATTCCGATTCCACCGCTTGACGGTTCAAAGATTTTATTTGCATTCTTGCCTTATAAGGCAATTGCATTTATGACAAAGTATGAAACAATTTTCTCTTTGGCACTTATCTTTTTAATCTTTACGGGCGGTCTTAGTACGGTGCTTGGTTTTGCCACAAACGAAATTTTGAATTTCTTAAGCAATATGGCATTGAGCCCTGTCAGATTTTTTGCAGAATTATTTTAAGAGGTAGAGCTATGGATTCACAGCCGTTGCAATACAGGTTGGAGGCATTTGAAGGCCCGCTTGATTTATTGCTTACCCTGATTTCAAAAAACAAAATAGATATTTACGATATACCGATAGCCGAGCTTATTGAACAGTACCTTGAGCAAATTAAGGTTATGCAGGAAAATCAGCTTGACATTGAGTCGGAATTTCTTACAATGGCGTCAAGACTTGTTTATATAAAGTCAGTAATGTTGCTCCCTAAGTATGAAGAAGAGGTTGAAGAACTTAAGAAAGAACTCACGGGACAGCTTATCGAATATGCAATCTGCCGTCAGATAGCCAAGAAATTCAGTGAGATTTACGATTATGACAGCTTTTACAGAGAGGCGTCGCCTGTTGAATATGATCTCACATATAACCGTATTCATCCGAGCGAGGATATAGCAAAGGCATATGTAAGTGCAGTCGGAAGAGGAAAGCGTAAACTTCCGCCGCCGGAATCGGCATTCAGCGTAATTGTGGCACGAAAGTTTGTGTCTGTAAGCAGCCGAATTATTCATGTAATGCGTAAGCTGTGGAAAGGCAGAAGAATAGAGTATCAAGAACTTTTTGACGCCTGCGAAGAAAAGAGCGAACTTGTAGCAACTTTTCTTGCTACACTGGAACTTGTAAAAGGCAAGCGTGTTAGAGTTGACGGTGACGGCGACCACGCAATCGTTTATATGATAGATAACAAGGAGAACAAAAATGTATGATAAAAAAGCGGCAGTCGAGGCAATACTGTTTGCAAACGGTTCGCCTGTTGAGCCTGAAAAAATAGCACAGGCAATAGAAATGAAACCATCACAGGCCGAAAAATTAATTTTAGAGCTTATGGATGATTACGAAAAGCAGGAGAGGGGCATAAGAATAATTAAGCTGAATAAATCCTATCAGATGGTATCGGCTAAAAAATTTGCTCCCGAAATCCGTAAAGTTATGGACTTGCGCAGAAATACTCCGCTTTCGCAGGCGGCGCTTGAGGTGCTTGCCGTTGTTGCATACAATCAGCCTGTTACAAAGGCTTTTGTTGAGCAGGTCAGAGGTGTAGATTGCAGCGGTGTTCTCGGCAGTCTTACCACAAAGGGACTTGTCGAGGAAAAGGGCAGACTTGAACTTCCGGGCAGACCGTTGCTTTACGGAACAACCGAGAACTTTTTAAGATGTTTTAATCTTGAAAGCATAGAAAATCTCCCTCCGCTTCCCGAAAGTGACAAAAACGCAAATTCGGAAGAAGAATCCGAAAAGGAACAGCCTGAGAATAATTCTAATGAAATAGAACAAAGTGACAAATAACTAACTATAAACAGGGGAATATAAATGTTTGACTTTCCGGAACATGAAAATAATTATTTATTTTCAAAATCAGACGACTTTACATTTTTTATAACAAGCAACAAAGGCTTTACACGATGCGGAACATATGAGGAATTGCATAAATCATGGCCGTATAATGAATATACAGATAAAATTCCGCAGGGATATGATGTTATTCATTTGGAAGAAAAATTGGTTCAGCTTGAGTACGGCAAGGTTGTTTGGGTTAATAAAAAACCTAATGAAGATATTTTATTCAAGGGGTTTTTGCGTAGCTTAGAGCGTGAAGAATTTAAATTTAAAGACAGTAAACTGTATAGTGTTATTAATTCAAATGAAGAAAGAATTAATTGTGTTGTAAACTCAAATGGAGAGTGTATCCCTTTTGGTGATGATGGTTTGACAGAAAGTTACGATGAGGCTCTCAGAGTAGCTGTTGAATTATCTAAAAACGAAAATCTTAAGCCATGGTATAATCCGCATGATAAAAAGCCGGCTGACAACGGAAAACCAATACATTATATGGTTTGCAGAGTTTTGGATATGTTTAACTGGCATTAAATTGAGGTGTATGCAGGTTATGGCATCAAGCAAGGAATATTTGCAGTTTGTTTTAGGACAACTCTCCGATTTAGATGAAATTACTTATCGTGCTATGATGGGTGAATTTATTATTTACTATCGTGGTAAAATAATAGGCGGAATATATGATGACAGATTACTTGTAAAGCCTGTAAAATCCGCAATCCAATATATTCCGACAGCTGTATATGAGCTGCCGTATGAGGGAGCAAAGGAAATGCTTTTGGTGGATGAAGTTGATAATAAAGATTTTTTGATAGGTTTATTCAATGCAATGTATGACGAATTACCGATGCCAAAGGCGAAAAAGTAGGCAGTATTTATATTAAATCAGTAAGATTAAGTAAAATTGCTTTTAAAATGATAAACTAAACTCGGAGGAGGTTTTGCCTTGCTCTGGCTGTATATACTGCTGGGGATAGTCTTGTTTTTTGCAATAATTCTTGCTATTCCCATAAAGGTCTGCGTTCAATATAAAAAACAATTCTTTTGCAGACTTCGCATAGGCTTTGTAAAGATTATTCTTTATCCGCCTGTGCCAAAGAAAAAGAAACCCAAAAAGAAGAAAAAAACCGAACAACCGCAAAAGCCTGCTCCAAAGGAAGAGAAAAAGCCTGAAAGTAATTTCTTAAAAGAGCTTGGACTTTCGGGTATTGTGAATTTGTTTTCAAAGATTGCCGAGCTTGCAAAAGGCGTATTAAAAGACTTTTTTGCACACATAATAATCAAAAGCTTTGCGCTAAGCATAAAAGTCGGAGGAAAAGACGCTTCCGATACGGCTATAAATTACGGCAAGGTTTGCTCGGTTGTCTATCCGCTGACAAGTGCGGTTATAAGTTCAATGAAATATACGCATTACGGTGTGGATATTCTTCCCGACTTTACGGAGGGTGCGGAAACCAGGATTGAGTTTTTTGCGATATTTAAAACAAGAATAGCACATCTTGTTAAAATAGTATTAAAACACGGCTTTAAGGCATTAAAAATGCTTATGGAGCTTAAAAATATAAAAGACAATTAACGATATTTATCGCATACCTGTTTGTGCAGTTATGACGATTATTCAATACAAAGGAGAATTGCTATGGAACATCCTATTGGAAATCTTATGGACACTACTATGGATAAAATCAAGGAAATGGTAGATGTAAATACTATTGTCGGCGAGCCGATTACAGCTCCTGACGGCACACTTATTATTCCTGTTTCAAAGGTAACCTACGGCTTTGCGGCAGGCGGTTCTGACCTTCCTACCAAAAAGGAAAATAAGGATTGCTTTGGCGGCGGCAGCGGTGCAGGCGTTACAATTCAGCCGGTTGCGTTTTTAACCGTTTATCAGGGCGAGGTAAGACTTGTATCTGTTGAGAATAACGGTAGTGCTGCCGAGGGCATTATGGGTATGATTCCCGATGTTCTTCAGAAAGTAAAGGGAATGTTTGGCAAGAAAAAGGACGCTGACGATTTTTCTGAAATAACTCAGGACGATATAGATATGGTGTAATTTATGGCAAAGCCTTCGCATAAAATTAGTTCGGAGGCGAGCTTATGAAAAAAATACTTTCCGTTATAGTTGTAGTTGTGGTGACATTAACGCAAACCGCACAGATTACGGCATTTGCGCAGGAAACCGACAAGCCGACTGTAAATGCTCAGGCTTGCGTGCTTTATTGTGTTGACGATGGAAAGGTATATTTTTCAATAAATGGAAATAAAAAGATGAAACCTGCAAGCACCACAAAGCTGATGACTTCACTCATTACGCTTGAGTATGCCGACTCAGCCGACAAGGTTGTAACCTTTACAAAGGATATGACAGCCGAGGGCAGTTCAATGTATCTCAAGGTTGGAGAAAAGGTTAAACTGAGCGATTTAGCCGCAGGAATGATGATGGCATCGGGAAATGACGCAGCAAATGCGGCGGCAATTTCTATTGCGGGCAGTGCAGAAAAATTTTCCGAGCTTATGAACAATCGGGCGGCTGTAATAGGAATGAAAAACACACATTTTGTTACACCAAGCGGACTTGATGACGAAAATCATTATTCCACTGCATACGATATGGCTTTGCTTATGAGCTATGCGCTTGAAAACGAGAGCTTTGCAAAACTCACTTCGCAAAAAAGCGTAACCGTACAGTTTAGCGAACCGCAGTCAAAAAGAACCACCTATGTAAACCACAATCGACTGCTTTCGATGTATGAGTATTGTACGGGCGGAAAAACAGGATACACAATGGCGGCAGGCAGATGTTTGGTTTCTTCCGCAAAAAAGGACGGACTTACATTTGTTTGCGTTACACTCAATGACAGAAACGATTGGAATGACCACATAGCTCTTTATAATTACGGATTTTCTCAGCTTGCTTGCGTAGAATGTGATGATTCGGATTACTATCTTGAAATACCATGCGCAGGCGGTGACGATGAAAAAATCAGCGTTACGGGTACAAAGGGCAAAAATATTGTAGTGCCGTTTGCCAAGAAAGAAAATGTTGCAAGAACGGTGTATGCCGACAATTTCTTGTATGCACCTGTTAAAGACGGAGATATTGTAGGCAGAATAGAATACACGCTTGACGGCAAAACGCTTGCAAGTACAAATTTAACCGCTGTTGAATACAGCAATACGCAGAATAAAAACAAAAGTATTTGGACTAAGATAAAGGATTTTTTTACATATGGCAAAGAATGAACCAATAAGACTTCAAAAGTTATTATCACAATGCGGTATCGCATCAAGAAGAAAAGCAGAGCAGATGATTATTGACGGTCATGTAAAAGTGAACGGCAAAACCGCTCAACTCGGCGACAAGGTAAGGCCGACAGATAAGGTATTTGTAAACGGTAAGCGTGTGCTTGCCAACGCAAAGCCGTCTTACCGTTACATTATGCTCAATAAACCGAGAGGATTTATTACTACAATGAGCGATGACAGAGGCAGAAAATGCGTTGCTCAACTTGTGGAAAATGTGGGCACAAGAGTTTACCCTATCGGCAGACTTGACAAAGATTCGGAGGGAATGCTCATTCTCACAAATGACGGTGAGCTTGCAAACAAGATAATGCACCCGAAGAACAGCGTCTATAAAATTTACAGAGTAACAGTCCGTCCGTCTATTGACGAAGATCAGCTTGTCAAGCTCGAAACAGGCATTGAGCTTGACGGAGTAAAGACCGCCCCTGCAATGGTGCATGTACTTCATCAGGAGCCGGGCAGAGTTGTACTCGAAATGATACTTCATGAGGGCAAGAACCGAGAAATTCGCCGTATGTGCGAGGCTGTCGGACTTGAGGTTGCAAGACTTAAAAGAATACAGATCGGCGGCGTAAAAATGGGTATGCTCAAGCAGGGCGACTGGCGTGACCTTACGGAAGTTGAGGTAAAAAAACTGCTTTCAAACCCATTTGTAAACGGAAAACAGCTTATTTAATCTCAAAGCCGAAAAAAGAGAAATTTTTTACTAAAATCAAAGTAAAATCACAAGTGAAAATGCACAGTAAAACAAAATATTTGTGTAAAATCATTGTGGCAAATATTCAAATTTACAAATTTGCTTTGCTTTTTCCTTGTAGTTTGATAAATATTAGGATATAATGATATATGTGGTAAATTAGTATGCCGACATATGCTTTTTTGTCGGTATATTCAATACATTGTATTGGAGGATGTTTAAGATGAGTATTGAAAAAATCAATCAGGCAAAGGCTGAAATCGCATCTACTTCTGCTTATAAAACAATAACAGAATTTTTTGACGCTGACAGCTTTACTGAAATTGATGCTTTTGCAAAATCAGGCGAGGGTTTTGCAGAGGTAGTAGCAGGCTTTGGTACAGTTGAGGGTATGCCTGTTTATGCTTTCGCACAGAACAGTGATATTTGCGGCGGTGCTATGAGTAAGGCACAGGCTGCAAAGCTTAAAAAGGTTTATGATCTTGCACTTAAAACAGGCGCTCCTGTTGTAGGTTTCTATGACAGTGTAGGCGGCAGACTTATGCAGGGCAACGAGCTCCTCGCAGGTTGCGGTCAGGTTCTTAACAGTGCCGCTGCAATTTCAGGTGCTGTTCCGCAGATTTCTGTTGTACTTGGCACTTGCCTTGGTACAAACGCTCTTAACGCAGCAAGTGCGGATTTTGTTATTATGAGTGAAAAGGCACAGCTTTCTCTTGATGTTACAGGCGAAAACTCAAGTGCCGAATACAACGCAGAGCATGGTGTTGCATCTGTTGTTGCAAAAGATACAGCAGAGGCTGTTGCAAAGGCTAAGGAGCTTGTTCTTTACCTTCCGTCTAACAACCTCAACACTGCTCCTGAGTCATTTGAGGAAGAGCCGGCAGGTTGTGACTGCGTAGTAGGTTCTACTGTTGACGGCGGCAGCGTATATAAGATTTTTGATAATTACGGCAAAGACGCAAAGGTAAGACTTGCTCGTCTTGGCGGTTCGGTAGTAGGTATTGTAAAGACAAACGGCGGTGTGCTTTCATGCAGTGCTACAACAAAGATTGCTAAGTTTGTTAGTTTCTGCGATGCTTTCTCACTCCCTGTACTTACATTTGTTGATTGCAAGGGCTTTGAGTCAATTAAGTCAGCTGCAAAGGCTGCTTCGGCTTATGCAGAGGCTACAACAGTTAAGATTTCTGTTGTATATGGTCAGGCTATTGGTTCAGGCTACATTGCACTTGCAGGCACAGGCGCAAACGCAGATATGGTTTACGCACTTCCACAGGCTGTTATTTCTCCTGTAAATGTAGAGGCTGCGGCATTTATCCTTGCAGCTGATAAAATGAATGTTCCTGTTGCAGAGCAGAAGGTTGTTGCCGAGAAGTTTGCGGCAGAAAATCTCTCTGCTTTCAACGCAGCTCAGAACGGCTATGTTGACGGTATTGTTGAACAGCAGGATTTAAGAAAAGCTCTTATTTCTGCGCTTGATATGCTTTCAGGCAAGAGAGTTCCGACAGTTGCTAAGAAACATTCAACAATCTGATAAATATGTTTGTTTAAATAAAGGGGATATTTAAAATGAAAAATTTAAGAATTACAGTAAATGGTACAGCATACGATGTTCAGGTTGAAGAGCTCGGCGGTTCTTCAGCACCGGTTGCAGCAGCTCCTGCTCCGGCAGCAGCACCCGCACCTGCAGCAAAGCCGGCAGCTCCTGCAGGCGCAGCAGGTTCAGTAGTAGTTTCTGCTCCTATGCCGGGTACAGTTGTTAATGTTGTAGTTTCAGCCGGTCAGTCAGTTAAAGCCGGTGACGATCTCGTATTTATTGAGGCTATGAAGATGGAAACTCCTGTAAAGGCTCCTCAGGATGGTGTTGTAGCAACTGTTGATGTTGCTAAGGGTGAGTCTGTTGATTCAGGTAAAACACTTGTTACTCTTAACTAATAACTGACGAAAGGGATGTCCGAAATGGCAAAGAAAATTAGAGTTACCGAAACTGCCCTGCGTGACGCACATCAGTCACTTATTGCTACAAGAATGACAACAGAGGATATGCTCCCTATTCTTGATAAGCTCGACAAAATCGGTTATTATTCACTTGAGTGCTGGGGCGGCGCAACATATGACGCTTGTCTTCGTTTCTTAAATGAAGACCCATGGGCAAGACTTCGCACAATTCGTGAGCATTGTCCGAATACAAAGCTCCAGATGCTCTTCAGAGGTCAGAATATGCTCGGTTATCGTCACTATGCCGATGACTGCGTAGAGTACCTTGTTCAGCGCTCAGTTGCAAACGGTATTGATATTATCAGAATTTTTGACGCACTTAACGATATTAAGAACCTCAAAACAGCTATTAACGCTGCAAAGAGAGAAAACGGCAAGGCAGAGGCTCAGGTAGCAATCAGCTACACAACAGGCCCTGTATTTACTGATGAGTACTATGTAGAGTACGCAAAGAGAATTGCCGATGCAGGCGCAGATTCTATCTGCATTAAGGATATGGCTGCATTGCTCACACCAACAGCAACAGAGAGCCTTGTTAAGGCTATTAAAGAGGCTGTTGACCTTCCTGTTCAGCTCCATACACACTACACATCAGGTCTTGCATCAATGTGTCTTTTAAAGGGTGTTGAGGCAGGCGCAGACGGTATTGATACAGCTATCAGCCCACTTGCACTCGGTACTTCACACGCACCGACAGAGTCAATGGTTGCCGCTCTTGCAGGCACACCATACGATACAGGTCTTGACATTAAGCAACTTGCTGAAATTCGTGCTTACTTTATGACACTTCGTGAGAAGTACATCAAGAGCGGTCTTCTTGATCAGAAGATGCTTGCTACAGATGCTAAGGCTCTTATCTATCAGGTTCCGGGCGGTATGCTTTCTAACCTTCTTTCACAGCTTAAGCAGGCAGGCAAAGAAGACAAGCTTACAGAGGTACTTGAGGAAGTTCCAAGAGTTCGTAAGGATGCAGGTTACCCACCACTCGTTACTCCTACATCACAGATTGTTGGTACACAGGCTGTATTCAATGTAATTACAGGTGAGAGATACAAGATGTGTACAAACGAATTTAAGGGTCTTGTTGCAGGCGAGTACGGCACAACACCAATGCCGATTGATCCTGCATTCCAGAAGAAGATTTGCGGCGATAAGAAGATTATTACTTGCCGTCCTGCAGATTTACTTGAGCCGGAGCTTGATAAGCTCAGAGGTGAGATTTCTCAGTGGATTGAGCAGGAAGAGGATGTTCTTTCATACGCTCAGTTCCCGAAGGTTGCGCTCGACTTCTTTGAGAAGAGAAGAAATGCCGAAGTTGGCATTAACGGCGACAAGCTTGACAAGAAAAATATGGTTCACCCTGTTTGATGATTTAATCAAATTATTTACTCCCTTCGTATTTACGGAGGGAGTTTTTGTATACAATTTTGTTTAGGCAAAATAACTAACAATTTAATCAAAAGATTATACAATAATATACTTGCTTGATATTTAATGATATAGTACAATAATCGTAAGAAATATGACTTATGTTTTAAAGGAGGCTATATTATGAAAAAACTTATAAGCGGTATTATGGCAATAGCAATTTTGGCAAGTGCTGTTCTTTGCGGCACAACAACAGCATTTGCGGCTGATACGGGAAACTCAGCCGTTGGTGATGTAGATATGTGGAATCACGATTTTAAAAATAAGTTAACAGGAAAACTTATGTGGGCGATTGATGATATTGCGGATACAGATACGGTTGCGGTTAAAATTGATTTAACTTCATATTGTGAAGATATATATACATTTGCAGATAAAAACGATCGCTTAGATGAGATTACTGAAAATGAAGACGGCGAAAAGACTTATAGTGATGAATTATTGCGTGATTATGAGGAATATAAAAATAATATAAGAAGTCAGAAACCCGATGATAAAAAGAAAATTATTGATGAAAAATATTCAGTATCAGAAATAAAATATTTTTCCGCAAGTGAATGTTTGTTCTGCATTTCAACAAAAGAACAGATATTAAACCTTGGTGATGCCGATATAAAGGTATCTATTGATCTTGCAGATAAAGACTACTACAGTGTTGAGAACAAAATTACATGGGATGAATTTTTTAAGATTGAAAAACTGACAAGAGAATATATTGAACAAACTTTAGCTTACCCCTGCCCTGAAAGCGATTATGATATTTTATATTTGAAATTATCTGCATTAAGCGAAGAATATAAATTCGATTATATTTTAGTTGAGGATCATTATTCGTCAGACAATAATATTAAATCTTTAAAAACAGGAAATTTTGTATATCCCATTTATGAAGATTCACCTGCGGGCAATTAT
This sequence comes from Eubacterium sp. OM08-24, assembly GCF_003438075.1. Classification (GTDB taxonomy): domain Bacteria; phylum Bacillota; class Clostridia; order Oscillospirales; family Acutalibacteraceae; genus Ruminococcoides. The sequence continues at coordinate 68,477 of NZ_QSTA01000004.1, forward strand.
TATTATGCTGATAATAAAGTACAAAATGCTGTTGAATTATACACTAACGGTGTTATTGATATTAATACTTTATATGATCTTAATGCCAGATATTGCGGCGATCTTAATGCCGATAAGTCAACAAATGTAAATGATGTTACAAGTTTACAGATGTATCTTAATGGTTCTCTTTTTGTCGAAGAAGATTCAATATTTGATGAAAACAGATATAAAATTTATTGTGACTTAAACGATGACGGCAAAATTGATGTAAACGATGTTACTGTTCTTCAAAAGTATATTTCAATGAGAGTATAATGTTCTTTAAAAATTAGGGATTATGAATACTTAGTCAGGTAATTATAAAAGATTGGCAAAACAATTTACTAAGCCATAATTTATTCACACTATCTAAAAACAATAAAACTAAAGGTTGAAATAATTGGTAATACTCCAATTTTTTCAACCTTTTTAAGTCATACAATAGCCGCACAAAGAGTTGCACAGGAAATGCTTTTGCAACCTGCTTTTTTCAGGACCTTGCAACATTCGCCAAGTGTATTGCCTGTTGTGATAATATCATCAATAATCAGTATAGTTTTATCCGCCGCTAATTCAATATCGGCAACACGATACACACCATGCACATTGTTTTCTCTTTCCTTGCCCTTTAGGGTATGCTGAGCCTTGTTAGCTTTGTGCTTTTCGAGAAGTTCTGCATACGGAATCCCCATTATTTCAGAGCATTGCTTTGCAAGTAATTCCGATTGGTTGTATCCTCGTTCACGCTGATTTTTGTAATACATTGGTACGGCTGTAATAATATCAAAACTTCTTATATCATACTTGGCGAGTATTTCGTCAACAAGCGGAACTGCAAGTTGTCGGGCATATGACGGATTTTCGTGAAATTTAAAGTTCTTTACTCCGCTCGCAAAAATTCCGTCATATTTAAACGGAGATATAGTTTTGTAACCGCCGATTGCATAGGTTTCAAAGCCTTTGGGCGGAAATTTACTTTTGCATTTCTTGCAGGCATAATCATTTCTTTCAATTACTTTTTGACAGTACGGACACTTGACGGTGAAAATTATGTCCTGCAAAAATAGTATCGCACTCTTAATATAGCTGTTCATCACGCAGTAAAAATTCCTTTAGTCCGCTGTATCTTTTGGTACGGCGGTTATTTTGTACCATATATTCTACCGTTTTTGGATTTCCGACAAGCACAAGCGTTTTCTTTGCTCTTGTTACGGCTGTATAAAGCAGATTTCTGTAATAAAGCTGTGGCGGCCCTTGAAACATCGGTATTATCACGCAGTCAAACTCGTTGCCCTGACTTTTATGTACCGTAACCGCATAGGCAAAGTCAAGGTCAGTTGCGTATTCATAGGTGTATTTTGCGGTTTTGTCATCAAAAACAACTATAAGTGTTCGGCTTTTGCGGTCGATAGAATCAATAATTCCTATGTCGCCGTTAAAAATGCCCGAACCCTGTTCGCCGTCATCTCTTATCCATGTTATATCATAGTTGTTCTTTATCTGCATTACCTTGTCGCCAATCCTAAAGGTTTTAGATGCAATTTCAATCTCCGTTTTATCGTGAGATTTCGGATTAAGAGCCTTTTGAAGTTTGAAATTCATTTCGGCAGTGCCAAGCTCGCCCTTTTTGGATGGGCAAAGCACCTGAATATTGTCAAATGCCGAGTATCCGTAAGCCTTTGGCAATCTTTGAGCGCAAAGGTCAACGATTACTTGAGAAATTTCTGCTTTATTGTTTCTGAGTAGGAAGAAGAAGTCCTTGTCGGATGCGTTGAGTACAGGCATTTCGCCGTTGACTATTTTATGTGCGTTTGTAACAATAAGACTTTTCTGTGCCTGACGGAAAATTTCGTTTAGCCTTACAACGGGGACTATTCCGCTCTCGGTAAGGTCACCGAGAATATTTCCCGGCCCTACGGACGGCAACTGATTTGAGTCGCCAACAAGTATAAGCCTGCATCCGATTGGCAAGGCTTTCATAACGCTTTCAAAAATGAATGTGTCTACCATTGAAACCTCGTCCACAATGAGTGCGTCACATTTCAGCTGATTGCGTTCGTTTTTATTAAATATCGGTTTATCGTGCTTGTCCCAGCTTACTTCAAGCAGACGATGAATAGTTTTTGCCTCAACTCCCGTTAAAGCACTCATTCGCTGAGCGGCTCTGCCTGTTGGTGCGGCAAGCAAAACTTTTTTGCCGTTATTCTGTAAAATTTTGATAATTGCGTTCAATGTGGTTGTTTTACCTGTACCGGGGCCGCCTGTAAGAACAAGCATCCCCTTACTGAGCGCCTGAGTGATTGCCTCTTTTTGAAGTGCGGCATATTCTATGCCATCGTTTTGCTCGCATTTTTCAATTTCAGAGTCAATGTTTTTAATCTGTTCTGCCGCAAAGCCGAGCAGCATTTTTACTCTTGACGCTATGTAAAGCTCGCAAAGGTGGGTGTTAGGCGCAAAAATAAATTCTTTTTCGCTGACGGTATCTTTAATGAGGGAGCGGTCAAAAATCATTTCCTGCATAGTTGACGCAATGAGCGTGAGGTCAACCTTTAAAAATTCAGACGCTTTTTTGCAAAGCACTTCAAGCGGCAGGCAGGTGTGGCCGTTGCCCTCGTTGTGAATTAAAATATATGCAATGCCTGCACGAATACGCTCTGTACTCTGCTCGTCAAAATTTCGCTTTTTTGCAATGAAATCGGCGGTCTGAAAGCTGATGCCGAATTCGCCGTTACAGAGTATGTAGGGATTTTCTTTAATTTGCTCAATGGCGGTTGTGCCCATTTCTGTAAAGATTTTTACAGCCGCCGCATTGCCTATTCCGTATTCACCGAGGAATATTATTAGTGAGCGTATGCCCGTACTTTGCTTTAACTGCAAAGAAAAATCTTCTGCCTTTGATTTTGAAATTCCTTTGAGCATTGCAACTCGTTCGGGTTCATTTTCCATAACATCGAGCGTTTTTTCGCCAAACTCAGACACAAGCCTTTGGGCGGTTGTTGCGCCTATTCCTCGGATTGCGCCCGATGAAAGATAACGCAATATGCCTGCCGTACCGCTCGGTCGGCAAAGCTCACAGACCTGTGCCGAGAACTGTCTGCCGTAATTCGGGTGGTCTTTGTAGTTGCCTGTGAGCTTTAAAAGGTCGCCCTGATGTACTCTCGGCATTATGCCGACAGCTGTTATATAATCGTCATCGTCCGATATTTCTACAACGGTATAACCGTTTTCTTCGTTTCTGTAAACTACGCTTTCAACATAGCCTTCAAGCTGTAAAAGTGTATTGTTATCCATAAAAACATACCTGTTTCCTTAAAAAATACAGCGGTAATCTGCCACAATATTAATTATTATAGCACTGTTTTTTTGCATTAACAATACACTTTAAATTATTCGTTCAAAAGATGAATAAGCTCTTTCTTTTTTATCAGTTTTATAAATCCGTATTCCTTGCAAAGCGCCTTGCATATGTTTTCGGTTTCTTCGTCCATATCGCAGTCAAGGCAAAGTATGCAGTCCTTGCCACCACGACAAAACCATCTTAATCTTGACGCCGCACCACGCAAAATAAATTCGGCATTTTGTTTTTCACTGTCAAGCGGAGTTACAATGATGATTGAGCAATTATTTTTGCTTTTATACAGGAAATATGTAATTTCCCTTACGCAGTATATTATTCCCATTACGGCAAAAATAATAAGTATAGCGGTTGAAATCGCTGTCACAAAAATCACCTCGCTATATTTTATTAATAATAACCGAATTGGTGAGGTATATTTACAGCTATTTTGCAGACAATAAAAGAGCGGACAAAACTGCAATGGCGCAGGGTTCGCTAATAATGTATGAGGTGATTTATAATGATGAACAACTCCTATGTAAACCGCAGCATTAAATGCACCGTAAATAACTGTTCTCACAACAACGAGGCAGAGCATTACTGCTCACTTGAATCAATCAAGATTGGTACACATGAGTCAAACCCAACAGTATGTCAGTGCACTGACTGCCAGAGCTTTGAGTTAAAACAGGGTTGCGGTTGTAAGTAATCTTACACCAACAAAAAAGCTGTATCCCATAACGGGGTACAGCTTTTTTACTTATAATCCGAGAATTATGAGTGCGTATATTTTTTTGAGTATCGGCATTTTTCTTAAAGTACCTTTTCTGAATACAGGAACATAATTGAAAATCGTAATATACTCTTCCTTAGTAATATTATGATTTGAATACCTTGCCTTTGTGCCGATTTTTTCAATTCTGCTCGGCAGTTTCCAATTTGCAAGGGCAGAAATTTTACTTAAATATCTGTAAATACATATTGTCCTTGACTTATAGTTTTTGTGAGTAAAACTGCGCTTTCTTAAAATTCTTATTAGTATTATTCTTATGGCGGCAAGTGCGATGATAAGAATAATTATTATTAGCCAAACAACAGGTGCTGAAATTTTCACCTTTGTATTTGATTTTTCATTGGCAGTCGACTTTTGAGTGGTAGGCTGAGTTGTCGGGGAAGTGGTTTGCGCCTGCGTTGTTGTTTGCACTGATTCGGTAGCTTGCGGCACTTCAAAATCAGATGATGTAGCGTCGAGCGGAATCCAGCCGATTCGTTCGTCAAAGTATTCCACCCAAGCATGGGCATTGTCTGAGGTGACTGTCGCCTTGCCGTCAACTACATTTGCGCAGTAGCCTGTTACATATCTTGCAGGAATACCCAGCGCCCTGAGCATTACAGCCGCCGCATTTGCAAAGTGCATACAGTAGCCTGTTTGTGCATCATTCAAAAACCATTCGGCAACATCTCTGCCAGCGGGTACTTTTTGTGTATTGAGAGAATACGATGCGGAATGTGAAACAAAGTCCTTAACCGCCGCAACCGTTTGAGAAATATCACTCTTGGATAAATCTTTAATATTGTTGCGCTCGGCAATTTCAAGCATTGCCTGTTTGGTATCGTTTGGCAGAGATAAATAGCATTGTGCAAAATCATCGTATTTTGAGGTGCCACTTATTTCTATTCGTGAAAAGTCGTTAATATTTTCCTCGGAATACGGTATAACAAACATAGTGTAGTTTGTTGCCTTGTCGGTGTTTGCTATGAACACATCGCATACAGGCGAAAAATTGTTGTTGATATAATTAAGATAATAGGGTGTGTAAATAACATTTTCTTTGTTTACGGTGTCAATGGTTACGGTTTCTGCATCTCCGAAATACTGCGTCATAATAGTCATAATAAAGGATTGATAATCCTGCGGATAGTTGTCTGCCTGCTCATCGGTAAGCACAGACCATTTGTTGTTTTCGTAATTTGCATATGCCATACTCTTAAGGTAAATTCTGCCGTCTGTACTTGATGTGACAGTCATAACCTTTTTTCCTGTTTGAGTAAGTGCGCCTGCATTTGAAAAATCCACCTCAGGCTCAAGGCTGTTGCCCACCTCTGCGAGGGCGGACGAGATTTTACCGCTGCCGTTGTAGGTTTTCATTCCCGTTAGGCTTTGCACATCGCTCAGCAAATCATCCTGCCATTTAGGCCTTTTGTAGCTTTCAACAGGATTTAGTACGACGGTAAAGGCGATTAAAACTGATAAAATCACTGCCGAAACGGCGGTAACTACACCGCTGTGCGCATAGTTCAGCCGTCTTGTCTGCGATGAAAAATACAGGGCAAACAGCACCGCAAATATCATAAGCAAAGGCAAAAGATCGGGCAGAGTATTTACAAGGATAAAGCAAGGCACAAGCAATGCAATGCTGAGAAGTCCTGCGATTTTTATTGATTTAATTCTTGATATTAAACAGGAAAATAAACCGCTCAGCACAACCAAGGTCAGCACAAACAGACCTGTGGCATTGTTTGCAATATAGCTTGCAAATTTTATTTTGCCATAAACGGGCAGATACACAGAGTATTGCTCAAGCAGTTTGTTTATAAAGTAATTAGCCTGTGCAAAAATATGCTCGCTTGAAAAAACAAAGGCAAGAAAAGCTACAAAGGCAATTACCGTAACGCTCAGTGCATATTTCAATTTATCTTTTACAAAAGACGAAATCAAGCTGAATACAAAAGAAAATATTGTTGCCGAGATAATGACGGTTGAATATTCATAGCTGATACTAAATGCGCTTGCATAACAAAGCAGGGGGCAGACCGAAAGGAAAACTACACACACGCAGTCAATCAGAGCAGAAAGCAAGTCTTTTTTCACTTTGCCACCTCCTCAGGTTCGGCAAAAATACTGTATGGCTCTGCGTCTTGAACATCGGCATTTCCAAGGTTGCTCTGAGTATAAATTGCCCTGTATAATGAATATATATTTGTTTGAGAGCTCAGCGGATAAGCGCCGACTGCTTTTGTGGTGCTTATGGCGCATGGTATTTCATTCTTTTGCACATTCATACAAACGCCTGCAAATTTAGCCATAACAATGTTGTTGCTTTCGGCGTTGTCGGTCAGTATAAGCATAATTTTAAAATTTTTGTAAATCGGCAGGCTCGGCTCTTTTACCATTAAATTATCGTTTTTAGCCGATAATTTCCAATGCACATTTTTCATACTGTCGCCGTTGCGATATTCCCTGATTTCGTAATCATCGGAAAATCCGCCGCCCGATTTCTTTTTATATCCGATTATAGCCTGCTTGTCTGAAAAAATATCGTCCTTTATAAATTCGGCTTTCGGTACTATAAGTGTTTCTGTATTATATCTGAATTTTATCGGAATAAAGAAAATCCCGAGCATATCGTAAACCTTGAGCCACTTTGTTTTACATTCAATCAATCCGCAGTTTTTGCCAAGCTGAGCAAGCTCAATGTTTACAGGCTTGCCTGCAAGTCCGCTGTACTTAAAATTGATTTTCTTTGATTTACCGCTGAAGTGATTGTTTGTGTAAAGCCGGATTTTTAAAAGCGGACAGAAAAAGCCGTATTTACTTTTGGCAACAAGTTTGAGATATGGCAAGCTGTCGGTATTCATAACCTTTGGAGCGTAAAGCGAAAATCCCTTGACAGCCGAATATATCATAAACGGCAGACTGCATATCAGGGATAAAACAGGCAGGCATACCACAACTATAAGCAAAAAATTTGAAAACCACGCATAATAAAATACGGCAAATGAAAATGATATTGCAAGAACGGCAATATAAATCAGTATGTTCTTTATCATTTTTTCCTCACTAAATTTTGGGTTGTCTTGTAGTTCTTAATATTTCTTTGAGTGCCGAATCGGTATTAATTCTTTTTGCGGTTGATTCTGAACTTAAAATAACACGATGGCTTATTGTTCTTACAAAAATGTTTTGAATATCTCGTGGCACAATGTAATCCCTGCCGTCGGCAAAAGCCGCCGCCTTTGCCATATCTTTAAGCGAAAGCGTTGCTCTCGGACTTGCACCTCTTGAAAAAAGACTGCTTTGTCTTGTAGCCGTTACAAGCATCACTATATACTTTGCCATATCCTCGCTTACGAAAACCTCTTTTACTTTGCTTTGCATATCAATAAGCTCGTCAACGGTAATCACTTGTTTTACATTATCAAGCGGATTTTGTTTACTTCTGTTCAAAAGCATCTGACACTCGGCATCAAAATCGGGGTATCCCATAGAAATTCTGACTGTAAATCGGTCTGTCTGTGAATCGGGCAAAAGCTGTGTGCCAGACGCACCGACTGGGTTTTGTGTGGCAATTACCGAAAACGGCTTTTCAAGCGCATAACTGTGCCCGTCCACCGTAACCTGTCTTTCTTCCATTGCTTCAAGCAGAGCCGCCTGCGTACGGCTTGAAGTTCTGTTCAGCTCATCAGCGAGAAAAAGGTTGCAGAAGATTGCACCTTTGTTAAAGTGCATTTTTCCGCTTTCTTTATTAAATGACGAAAATCCCGTAATGTCTGACGGCAGGGTGTCGGGTGTAAACTGTATTCTGCCGTATTTTAGTCCGAGCGCCTTTGAAAAGGCAAGCACCAGAGTGGTTTTGCCAACTCCCGGTATGTCCTCAATCAAAATATTTCCGTTTGCAAGCAAAGCGAGCATAGTAATAATAATCTCTCGGTCTTTGCCGTTGATTACTTTTCTTATCTCATTTAAAACTTTTTTAAATTCATTCATATTATCACCTTGATTTCTATTAATTTATCAATAAAATATGTGGTTAGTGTGAATTCGATTATGTATAATTATATATTACATTAGTTTATAAAAATTCGCAATATAAAAGCCAAAATTTTACATTAAATTGCCCTGAAAATACCCGTCACCGTTTTGTTGATGACGGGTATTTGTAATTACTTATAATTTAAAACAGCTTTATGCCGAACAGACTTAAAATCCATAGAATAAACCCGTAGATTATAGACGCCGAAACACCATACACTATTACAGGGCCTGCAATTATGAACAGCTTTGCGCCAAGTCCTGCTATAAATCCCTCTGACTTAAATTCAATGGCAGGCGAGGACACCGCATTTGCAAAGCCTGTTATGGGCACAAGCGTGCCTGCTCCGCCATGCTTGGCGATTTTGTCATACACACCAATGGCGGTGAGCAAAATTCCTATAAAAATTAGTGTTACAGAGCATAGAGTTTTGCTGTCTTTTTCGCTTGCTCCGAGCATTGCGTATAAATCGGTAAAGGCTTGCCCTATTGTGCAGAAAGTGCCGCCTATCAAAAAAGCCTTTATGCTGTTCACAAAAAGTTTACTTTTCGGTGAATTTTTCATCACAATTTTATTGTACTCTTTTGGTGAAATCATATATACATTAACTCCGTTTCGTTTATAACTTGCTTATTAAATGTACTAATATTATGTGTTAAAATTTTATCCTTATGTAAGATTAGTTTATGTAAAATAACGGTTTATTTTTGATGAAATATGATGTATAATGATAAATGTATATTTATGTATTGTGAGGTGGAGTATCATGGAGCATTATCTTGACAACAGTGCAACAACCGTTGCGTCAAAGTCTGCGGCTGAAAAAGCGTTTGAGATGATGACAGAAAATTATGCAAATCCATCTTCACTTCATTACAGGGGAATGATTGCAGAGCAGGAGCTTGAAAAGGCGAGAAAAGCAGTTGCAAAACAGCTTTTTGCACAAACCGATGAAATTACCTTTACAAGCGGCGGAACAGAGGCAAATAACCTTGCACTATTTGGTACGGCATATGCAAAAAAACGCAGAGGCACAAAGATTGTTACAACCTCGGTTGAGCACAGCAGTATAATGGAGTCTTGCAAAAGACTTGAGCAAGAGGGATTTGAAATAGCTTATGTAAGTCCGAGAAAAGACGGAATTGTGCATACCGAGGATATTCTTGCAGAGGTTAATGATAATACGATTATGGTTTCTGTTATGTATGTAAACAACGAAACAGGTGCAATTATGCCTGTTGAAGAGATTTTTGATGCGGTTAAGCAGAAAAAATCAGATGTTGTGTGTCATACAGATGCGGTGCAGGCTTTCGGCAAAATTGCGGTAAATCCAAAAAAACTCGGAGCAGACCTTGTGAGCGTGTCGGCGCATAAGGTACACTCGCCAAAGGGATGCGGTGCAATTTATATTAAAAAGGGTGTTCGTCTTGTGCCGAGAGTTTACGGCGGCGAGCAGGAAAAGAAAATCCGACCCGGTACAGAGCCGTTGCCTTTGATTGCGGCATTCGGCGTTGCCTGTAATGAATTTGCAATAGAGAAAAATTACGAAAAGGTTGCCGAGCTTTGCGACTATGCAAAAAGCAGGCTTACACAAATAGACGGAGTGGTTATTAATTCACCGCAAAATGCCTTGCCCTATGTGCTGAATTTTTCGGCAGGCAGGGTAAGGAGTGAAACAATGCTCCATTTCCTTGAGGAATACGAGATATATGTTTCCTCGGGCAGTGCTTGCGCAAAGGGCGCACCGAGCTATGTGCTCAGCGCTATGGGATACGGCAGTGAAAGAGCAGACAGCGCATTGCGTGTCAGTTTTTCAAAGCTCAACACCACAGAAGATGTTGACGCACTTTGCACCGCACTTGAGCAGGGACTAAAGGTACTTGTTCACAGATAAACTGAAAGGTAAAAACCAATGAAAGAAATTATACTTTTAAAAGACGGCGAAATTGTGCTTAAGGGTCTTAATCGCCGCACATTTGAAGATGTTCTTAAAAAGAATATCAAACACGCACTTTCACCACTGGGCAGTTTTGAAATCAGATCGGCTCAGTCGATTATATATGTAAAGCCTCTTTCGGACGATATAGACCTTGACGAGGCTTGTCTGAAAATTTCAAGGGTATTCGGTATTGTATCGTATTCAAGAGCGGCTATTTGCGAAGAAAAGACCCTTGAATCAATTATGGCTACTGCACCTGTTTACCTTGAAAAGGAGCTTAAAGCAGCCAAAACCTTTAAGGTAGAGGCAAGGAGAAGTGACAAACGCTTTCCGTACAAGTCACCTGAAATTTGTGCCGAGCTTGGCGGAGTAATTCTTGATAAATTTCCGCATTTGAGTGTAGATGTTCATAATCCCGACCTTATTGTAAATGTTGAGGTTCGTGATTTTGGCGCATATGTTCACGGTGCGGCTCTCAAGGGCGCAGGCGGTATTCCTGTTGGCACAAGCGGCAACGCAGCCATTCTTATAAGCGGCGGCATTGACTCGCCTATTGCTGCATATATGATGGCGAAAAGAGGCCTAAAGCTGACAGCAATTCACTTTGCAAGTCCTCCGTACACAAGCAAAAGAGCGGAAGACAAGGTTGTAAGACTTTTAAGACGAGTAAGCCGTTATGCAGGCAAAATGACAATGTATACGGTTCCGTTTACAAAAATTCAGGAAACAATAAAAAATGAATGTCCCGAAGAGCTTTTTACAATCATTATGCGCAGACTTATGATGCAGATTTCCTCACGAATTGCCGAGGATAATAATTGTACGGCGCTTATTACGGGTGAGAGCCTCGGTCAGGTTGCAAGCCAGACAATCGGCGCTCTCAGCTGTACCGATGAGGCGGCGGATTTACTTGTGTTCAGACCGCTGATTGGTATGGATAAGCAGGAAATAATTGATATTTCTTACAAGATAGACACATACGATATTTCAATAGAGCCGTATGAGGATTGCTGTACGGTGTTTACCCCAAAGCATCCGAGAACACGCCCTGTTTTGAAGTATGTTAAAGAGGCACAGGAAAAGGCAGACTTTGCACCAATGATTGAAGAGGCACTCGCAAATCTTAAGGTTACAGAGATTTCTGCTCAAGATGAATAATATACCAAAATTACCATGACACGAAAGGATGAACCTGCGTGGATATTGAAATTTTATTGGTAAACCAAAACGATGATACAGCTGTTGACAACAGTGAGCTTTCGGGCAAACTTGCCGAAAACGGTTTTATGCTTACCTATGTAACACCCGTTGGATTTAAAAGCAAACAAATTATTGCGGCTTTGGATAAATGCGCAGATAACGAAGAAAAGCCCGCTGTTGTAATTGTTGCAAACGCCCTTTCGGATAAGGGAGCAGACAGCTTTAAAAGGCACTTTTCGGAAGTAGTGGAGCAGGCTGAAAGAGCCGAAAGAGTGAAAGTTCCTAAGGACTATTGGAAAAAGCACGATAAGGCACTTAAAAATGCCAAAAAGCTGAAACTTTCCGATGAAAAGGTGCAGGAGATTAAAGACGGCTTTAAGCTATACAGAAAGAAGTCGAAGATTTTTAATCTCGGTGACTTAGGCAACGGATGTAAAGGCTTTTGCTTTATGTATAAAGGTATGAGAATTGCCGTACTGCCGAGAACGAAGTATTCGCTTAATAATACCGAGGATATGATTGTTGCGGCGGCGCTGAAAGCTATTGAGGTTTTCGAGTACAACGAGGCTGAGTATCCCGGAGGATTCAGCAAGGTGGAGTATGTTCCGCCAAGAAAAGGCTTTAAGTACTGCTTTATTCCTATGCGTGGCGACAGCGGCAAAGATGTGGCGAGAAAATCGGTTGCACTTGTATCGCTTGCGGTATTTATCGGCGCTCTTTCAATGCTGTTTTACAATATGGTTTACTTAAGCTATCAGAATAAAGAAAAAATGAATGATATTCAGATGATTTACCATAATACCACTGACAACAGTTCCTCTCAGGAAGGTGATAAAAAGCCTACCGAGGAGGAAAAGGTGGATTGGGCAAAGCTCAGGGATATTAACAAAGAAATTGTGGGCTGGGTTGAAATTAACGATACCCAAATCGACTACCCTGTTTTGTATCACGAGGGCGACAGCCGTTCTTCTCAGTATTATCTTTACAGAGATTATAAAGGCAATCCCGATGATTGGGGCAGTGTGTTTATTGATTACCGCAGTACCAAGAGTACAAAGAGCAAAAATGTAATTATGCATGGTCATCATATGAATGACGGCACAATGTTTGCCGATATGCTTAAATACGGCAGATATTCAATAGATATGGATTTCTACAAAAAATCCCCTACAATTACATTTAACACTCCCGAAGAAAACGCAACATACAAGATTATTTCAGTGTTTAAGACAAATACATTGTCAAGCCATGGCGAATTTTTCAATTATATGATAGGCGAGTTCCAAAACGAAAAGGAATTTATGAACTATGTTTACAATGTAAGAGTTCGTTCAATGGTAAACTGTCCTGTTGATGTAAACGAAGATGACAGCCTTATTACACTTTCAACCTGTTCTTACGAATATACCGATTTCAGAACGGTAATTGTTGCAAGAAAGGTAAGAAAGGGAGAATCTGCAAAGGTTGATGTTTCTCAGGCATCGGCAAACAATAATGCAGTATGGCCGCAGGTTTACTATGACAGAAACGGCGGCACCCGTCCGACTGTAACAGATTTCTGCACAGCATATGACGCAGGTCAGATTGATTGGTACAGCGGCGATTATGACTTTAAGGATCAGAAAATTGTTGAGGCTACTACCGCTCCTGTTGCAACAGACGCACAGGGCAACACAGTAAAGCCTACTCAGCCAACAACTGCTGAGCCTACAACGCAGGCAAAGGTTTATGTGACTGTTAAGTTTATTAACTTTGACGGTTCTCTGATAAGCGAGCAAAAGGTTGAAGTAGGTAAGGCGGCAAAAGCACCGGCAGATCCGGTACAGCCGAGCGACGATTATTATGATTATATATTCAAAGGATGGCAGCTTGATTTCAGCAAGGTTTACAGCGATATGACAATCGCACCGAATTTTGAGCCTGTACTGAAACAACAGCCTACCGATGCGGTATCGGAGGAGGTAATGTCGGAGTGACGGGTGAACTGATTTTTTACGCCGCTCGCAAAACCTCACTTTGCGAAAGGTCTTTGAGAAAGAGCTTTTCTGAGCTTGATATGATTGCCGGAGAATCAAACTTTGCGGCAAACTGCAAGGCGCTTGGAGAGCTGGTTGTAAGTTCACTCCAAACAAATGACATTGTTTTTGTTACGGGTGGCTTAGATATAGGCGGAGATACCGACAGTCCGAGTGTTTTTGCAAGGGCGCTTGCGGATAATCCGCCAAAGGAAATGAAAAGGTTAAAAAATTCCTCAGGCAGCGACGGCTATGTGTTTGCAACGGAGAGTCAGGCAATAATTCTTTTGCCCGATGATCCGCAGCAGATTGAAAGCATAATGAACGGCGCTTTGCGAGGATTTCTAAAAAGGTATAGGGAAAACAAAATGATTGCTTAAATGCAGCAAAGAGGAAAGGAACAGCAATTTATGAAAACAGAAGCATTTGAAAAATACGAGTCATCGGTACGCTCTTATTGCCGACATTTTCCAACAGTTTTTAAAACTGCAAAGGGTTCAATTATCACTGACGAAGAGGGCAACGATTATATCGACTTTTTCTGTGGTGCAGGTGCCGTAAACTACGGTCATAATAACGAATATATCAAGGAAAAGACACTTGAGTATTTTTCAACAGACGGTATTATTCACGCACTTGATATGTATACAGTGCCAAAGCGTGAGTTTATTGAAACATTTGAAACTAAAATTCTTGAGCCAAGAGGCTATAATTACAGAATTCAGTTTCCGGGCCCGACAGGTACAAACGCTGTTGAGGCAGCATTGAAACTTGCAAGAAAGTACACCGGCAGAAGAAACATCTTTGCATTTATGGGTTGTTTCCATGGTATGACACTCGGCGCACTTTCTGCTACTTCTGAAATGTTTGCAAGAAACGGCGCTATTGCATCTCTTACAGACTGCACACATATTCCTGCTCCTTATATGGTAGAGGGACTTGATGTTGTTAAATATATGCAGATGCTCATTGACGATGACCACTCGGCAACAGAAAAGCCGGCAGCGGTTATTATGGAAACTGTTCAGGCAGAGGGCGGCATCAGAGTATTTGATGTTGAATTTTTAAAGGCTGTAAGAGAGTTCTGCACAAAGAACGATATTCTTATGATTGTTGATGATATTCAGATCGGCTGCTGCCGCAGCGGCTCATTCTTCTCGTTTGAGCGTGCAGGTATTCAGCCTGATATTGTTGTAATGTCAAAATCAATCGGCGGTATTGGTATGCCAATGTCGGTTGTACTCCACAAGCCTGAAATTGATGTTTGGAAACCGGGCGAGCACAACGGCACATTCAGAGGAAATCAGCTTTCATTTGTTGCAGGCAAGGCGGCTATCGAGTATCTTCTTGAAAATAATGTTGAGGCTGAAACAGTGCGCAAGGGTGAAATTGTAAAGAACTTTGTTGAAAAGGAAATTCTCCCACTCAACGATAAGCTTGAGCTCAGAGGTATAGGTCTTATGTGGGGTATTGACTGCTCTAAGGTAGACCCTGCACTTGCGTCTAAGCTTTCTGACCTTTGCTTTACAAAGAACCTTATTTGTGAGGTTGCAGGCAGAGAGGGCAGCGTATTCAAGATTATGCCGGCTCTTGTTATTGAGGACGAACTTCTCTTAAAGGGACTTAACATTGTTAAGGAATCATTTAAGGAACTCCTTGCTAATTATTAATCAAAATAAAACTAAGCCTGTTCAGCTTTGCGTGCTGAACAGGCTTTTGCTTTACTTTGTTGCCCGACCGATAATTTGCTAACCATAATTTGCCCACCCAAAATCTTGATAAAAAACCAAAAACAAAGGGAATCCGTTTATCGGATTCCCTTTTATAAAAGTTCAATTTCATGCTTTTGTTTTGAGTATTCTCGGTAGAGAGTTTCGCTGATTGCCATTTTGTGAATAATATTTTTTACCGTTGTATCAAGTCCGCTGTTCTCACTGTAATCGGCAGGATAAATATAGTCAACTCTGCCTCTCTGTAACAAATCCTCAACCTTTGCGTCTTTTTTCTGATACACTGCAATAGAATATCCGCCGTAGGCTTTCATCATTTTCATACATGGCACATCAGAAAGTCCGTCGCCAATATAAATCATATTGCAAAACGGAATACGCTTGCTGTCATCGGGCATTGATTTGTTTAAATCATTATCGTTGGCAACATCAAGCACACCCTTGTTTATGCGGTACACAAACTGAGTTTTGTTTGTGTAGTTTACATCGGTTTTCGGCCATACGCCGTTGCCGTTTTCGTCATAAAGAAATTCGCAGGCAAATATGCTTTTAAATTCATTTGCAATCTGTGTGCCCTCAATAATCTCTTTAAGTCCCGAAGAAATTACATAATGCTCCACGCATACGCCAAGGCTCTCTCCATAAGCGTTTATTCGTGAAAACCATTTTGTAACACCGTCAAAAAGTTCAACCTTTTTGCCCGTTTCAACAAGTTTTTCCCTGAGCAAAGGAATGTTCTTGTCCTTAGATATTTTTACCATTGCATACATATATGCAAGAATTGAGTCCATATGCTCCTTATGACCGATTTCGTTGGTATAGCTCCAAAATTCGTCCTCGGTTATGCCAAGACTCGGAATAAAGCCGTATCCCTGCATATCTTTTGTACAAAGCGTTTTATCAAAATCATACATTATTGCAATTATAGGCTTTTCGTTCATAATAACCTCTTACTGTGCCGAATAGGTTGTGATTTCAACAGAAGTTATAGTAATGTCTTCTGTCGGCTTATTTGTAGATGAGTCAACATTTACTGCGGCAATGGCATCTACCACATCCATTCCGTCAATTACCTGTGCAAATACTGTGTGTCCTCTGTCCACCGCATTGTATGCACCGTCAAGATACGGATTGCCGCCGTTATCGTTATACAGCTTTTTAATTTCATCACTGATTACATCTGTGTTGTAGCAAAATGTTCCGTTCTGCTGAACAAAAGCAGAGAAAAGCTCTGAATCCCTGTAGTTTTCAAGCTGTGCTTTTACATTTGTCCACTGATTTTCATAAGCGGCAAAACCGCCGTTCTTTTGGAATGCCTCCGGTGTTGTTTGGTTAATAAAGAACTGACTGCCGTTTGTATCAGGGCCGCTGTTCGCCATTGATACAGCTCCTCTTATGTTAAAGAGCTTGTCGCAGAATTCGTCCTCGAAGTTTTCACCGTATGAGCTTGTGCCGCCCGTACCGTTTGCGTTTTCGTAGTCACCGCCCTGAATCATAAAGTCATTGATTACACGATGAAAAATTGTATTGTTGTATTTGCCCTCGTTGGCAAGGTTAATGAAGTTTGTAACGGTCTTTGGTGCTTGGTCGGCAAAAAGGCGGAGCTTTATGTCGCCCTTTGATGTGTGCATAATTGCAATGGTGTCGCCGTCTTTTGGTGCTTCAAGCTGAAATCCGACGGGGTTGCTGTCATAATTGATAGAAGGGTTTATGCCCACTGTTGACGGCACTATGCCCATATCTTCAAGCGCAGATACCGCAGGCTTGCCTACCTTAGCCTCGTCGCTTGTAGCAACGGCAGTAGTGGTGGGTTCTTCGGCTTTTGAGCTTTCAGGCTTTTCTTTATTATCGGAACAGCCTGCCGCAAAGGCAGGAATAAGCGCAAGTGCCACTATAAGGCACAAAGTTTTTTTTATTTTGTTGTATTTCATATTGTATGAATTCCTTTCGGTACAAATTTATACATTTTTATCATAACATATTTTAATAAAAAATGCAACTTTTTAAGTGAATTAGCCAATTTTTCGAGTTTTTGAGTTTGCTCGAAAAAATAATTACTTGTATTGTTTTATTATGCTTAGTGTGTTACAATAATAAAGTATAGCTATGCAGTCGGTTTTAAGATGCTTTAACTTAAAACGGAGTGCATTGATATGTATAGGGGTTATACTATGATAAAATTAGAAAAGCTTAACAGAAACGAGGCAGTGCGCTATCTCGGTGGGGCAGGTATTCAGCTCAACTACCGAATGGATGTACTGATGAACGAATGTGAAAAGGCGGTGCTTGAAAAAGCCTCGCCAAAATATCTTTATACAGAAAAAGACTTGCCTTGCCCTCAGCTTATGGGCGGCAAAGATATAGAGTCGCACCTAAGCGGATGTGAAAAAGCTATTGTAATGTGCGCTACTATCGGCACTGAGGTTGATAAACTCATAAGAATTTCGCAGATTTCCGATATGGCTCGTGCTGTGGTAATGGACAGTCTTGCGAGTGTTGCCGTTGAGCAGGTATGCAATACCTTTGACAAAATAATTGCGGAAAAATACAGCGATTACAATATGACATTTCGATTTAGTCCGGGCTATGGCGACTATCCGATAGAAATGCAAAAGGTAGTATTGCAGATGCTCGATGCGCCAAAGAAAATAGGGCTTTGCACAAATGACAATTTTTTGCTTATGCCTGCAAAGTCGGTTACGGCTGTAATGGGACTTTCTAAAAATCCGATAGAACGAAAAAAGCGTGGCTGTGCCATCTGTAATATGAGAGAAACCTGTAAATTCAGAAGAAAGGGGCTTCATTGTGGGGTTTAGGGAATTATTAAAGGAAAAGGAATTTATAATACTTGACGGTGCAACCGGCACTATGATTCAGAAAAGCGGCGTTGAGTATGACGAAGTACCTGAAACGCTGAATATCACTCATCCCGAGTTAATTGCGTCTTTTCATAAGGCTTATGTAGACGCAGGTGCTGATGTTGTGTATGCCAACACCTTTGGTGCAAATGCATACAAACTTGAGGGCTGCGGTTACAGTGTAGAGGAAATAGTAGGCGCAGGTGTGAGCATTGCAAAAAATGCGGTTGGCGACAGAGCGCTGGTAGCACTTGACATAGGTTCTATCGGTCAGTTGCTTGAGCCGGCAGGTTCGCTTACTTTTGAAGAGGCCTACGAATACTACAAACAGCTTATTCTTGCAGGCAAAGATGCAGATGTTATTGCTTTTGAAACCATGACAGACCTCTACGAGCTGAAAGCCGCTGTACTTGCCGCAAAAGAAAACAGCGACAAACCTATATTTACAACAATGACATTTGAACGCAATATGCGTACATTTACAGGTGCATTGCCATCAGCCTTTGCGGTTACAATGGAGAACCTCGGTGTTGACGCCCTTGGTGTGAACTGTTCGCTTGGCCCTGATGAACTTGAGCCGATTGTAAGCGAAATTTCAAAATATACAAATCTTCCCATTGTAATCAAGCCAAATGCAGGCTTGCCTGACCCTAACACCAACGAATACAATGTTATGCCTGATGATTTTGCAAAGGCATCACTCTCACTTTTGAAGTACGGTGTAAAGGTTCTCGGCGGTTGCTGTGGTACAAATCCTGATTATATCAAGGCGCTTAAAGACGCTCTTAAAGACAAAAAATATCAGCCGTCCAAAAAAGAGGTAGACACAACAGTGTGCAGTGCAAGCTCTGTTGTTGAAGTAAACCACCCGAGAATTATCGGTGAAAGAATTAACCCTACCGGCAAAAAGCTCTTTAAGCAGGCGCTTGTTGATAATAATATTGACTATATTCTCACTCAGGCATTAAGTCAGACAGGCGCAGGCGCAGAAATTCTTGATGTCAATGTAGGTCACCCTGAAATTGACGAAAAGCAAATGATGGTGCGAGTGCTGAAGGCAATTCAGAGCGTATGTGACGCACCTTTGCAGATTGACTCAACTAAACCCGATGTGCTAGAGGCAGGACTTCGTGCATACAACGGCAGACCGATTGTAAACTCGGTAAACGGCGAAGAAAAAAGCCTGAGCACTGTATTGCCGCTTGTAAAAAAATACGGCGCTTGCGTGGTAGGCCTTACTCTTGACGAAAACGGTATTCCAAAGACTGCCGAGGGCAGATTTGAAATTGCAAAACGAATTGTTGAGAGGGCAGAGGAAATAGGCATTGACAGACGAGATATTTTCATAGACTGCCTTACAATGACGGTTTCGGCTGAGCAGTCTGCCTGCCGACAAACTCTTAATGCTTTGCACAAAGTGAAAACCGAGCTTGGCTGTAAAACTTGCCTCGGTGTTTCAAATATTTCATTCGGACTTCCAAATCGTGACCTTGTTACAAGAACATTCCTTACTATGGCGCTTGAAGAGGGACTTGACCTGCCAATTATCAACCCTAACATTGAGTCTATTACAGGCGCTGTAAGAGCATATCGTGTGCTTGACGGCATTGACAAAAACTCAATGGACTTTATTGCGGCTTACAATGACGCTGTTCAGGCTCCCGTTGCCAACAACAATGTTTCAACCGATATGGATATTATGACAGCTGTTTTCAACGGATTTAAAAGTGAGGGCGCATTACTTACAGAAAAAATGCTTGCCGAAACAGGCGACGCAATGAAAATTGTAAATGAAATGCTTATCCCTGCGCTTGATAAGGTTGGCGAGGGTTTTGAAAAGAACAAAATCTTTTTGCCTCAGCTTATTCAGAGCGCCAATGCCGCTCAGGCTTGCTTTGATGTAATTAAAAAGCATATTTCAAAGACAAGCGGAGAAACAGTGAGCAAGGGAAAAATTATTGTTGCAACTGTAAAGGGCGATATTCACGATATAGGCAAAAACATTGTAAAGGTATTGCTTGATAATTACGGCTATACAGTTGTTGACCTTGGCAAAGATGTTGACCCTCAGCTTGTTGTAGATACGGCTATTGAGCAGAATATAAAGATGATTGGTTTGTCGGCTCTTATGACCACAACTCTCAAGAGTATGGAAGATACCATTAAACTTGTAAGAGAAACAAAGGAGCTGCAAAATCCTGACGGCAGCAGCAAGTGTGTAATTTTTGTAGGCGGTGCTGTGCTTACTGAAGAGTATGCAATGAAAATCGGCGCTGACTATTATTGCAGAGATGCAAAGGAAAGTGTAGATACAGCTAAAAAGGTTTTAGGCTAACATAAAAGGGCAGTTCCGCTTAGGAATTGCCCTTAGTAATATTTATTACACATATTTCAGGTTGATTGTTAAATCTCGGAACAGGATTTGATACGCCAAGTCCTGCGGAAATAATCATTGTTGTATTGTCAAAAAGAAATTCGCCTTTATCGTATTGTGGAAAAAGTCCTTGATTTGGTACGATAACTCCGCCGACAAATGGAATTTGCACAAGACCGCCATGAGTATGACCGCACAATACGAGATCTATTTTTGATGTTCCTACAATATCCTTTATATACTCAGGCTGATGATGGAGAAGTACAGAGTAGCAGTTTTCTGAGTCGGTTTTGAATTTTTCCCAAAAGTGCGCCTCGGGTGTATCGTAATCGGGAGCATCATATTCATAAAACGGAAAGTCTGACATTCCGCCAATCAATATTTTATCTCCGCCCTTAGTCGTAAATATTGTGGACTCGTTGTCAAGCAAGGTTGCTCCGCAAGCTGTTATGTCTGATTTAAAATCAATTTTGTCGGCAATATCTCGTTCGTGGTTGCCAAGACAGCAGTAAACGGGAGCGATTTTTGATATTTTTGTCAACAGACTTTTCATAATGTCGTCATTTATATAATTGCGAGTTACCATATCTCCTGCAACGGCTATGAAATCAGGCTGCTGCTCTTTGATTTTATTTACAAGTTCGCTGTTATCCGTACCGTATTCTTTGTTGTGCAGATCCGAAATCAAAACGATTTTTATATTGTTTTCGATTCTGTCGGACTTTAGGTTATATTCCGTTGTTTTTAAAAATAAATTGCTATGCACCAGCTCCGAAACAAATAAAGCGGAGAGTGCAGAAAAAATTATCAGTGATAGTTTTCTTTTAGATTTTTTCATAAAAATGTCCTTTGCTTATAATAATGTGATATTTTTTATAATATTATATTACACCAAAAAATTACATTTTTCAAATATAGTGAATTGTTGTATTAAAATATTGTGTTTTACTTATAAAGCAAAATATAATAGATTTGACAAAATACTAATTTTGATGTATAATATTGTGTAATAAATTTGTATAATTTTTTTAATTTGAACTATGTGTTTGTATGAAAATTTATATAATTGGTTAAAAATGATGGGGTCTATCTAAAAATGAAAAAAATAAATTACCGCAAGCTCGTTCTTGCGTTAGCGGATGTTTTTATTATTGTGGTAAGCGGTATTGTGCTAAATTACGGATTATCGCTTGTTTTTCCCAAAATTTCTGAGGCAAACAGAGGTTTGCTTTACACTATAATTTTATCTCTTGCAATTTGTATGCTGATTTTGTTCGGAGTAGGCGCTTACAGAAGACTATGGAGATATTTTAATTTAAAGGATTACCTTGTTTGCGGTGTGGCTATGCTGGCGGGTTTTGCTTTGAGTGGTATTATTATGTTCGTTTTGCAGATAAGGCAGTCTTTCTTATTTATTGCTTTATATGCTTTGTTTGCAACAGGCGGCGTGCTTTTATTCAGGTTTATTTTTAAGCGCACTTTTCTTGATTTAACCGAATCTGGCAGAGCAGACAACTGTGAACGCACTCTTATTGTTGGCGCAGGCAATGCAGGCAGAATGGTTCTTACAGAAATTCAGAATGCCGTTTACGATGAAAACAGTCCGGCCCGTAATCTTATGGCAGTAGGCTTTGTTGATGACGACGAAACCAAGCTCAGCCACAGAATTAACGGTGTGCCTGTTCTCGGCATATGCAGAGAGATTCCTAAAATTTGTAATGATAACAAAATTACAAATATAATTGTAGCCATTCCGTCATGCGAGGAAGAGGAAAAGAGAAAAATTCTTAATTACTGCTCCGAAACTCAGTGTAAAATCAAGATTATTCCTTATTTAAGCGAGCTTTTGTTTGATGATAAGCACACAGAACTTATTTCTCAGGCAAAGGAAATTAAGATTGCGGATTTGCTCGGCAGAAAGCCGATTGAGTTTGATAAAAAAGAGATTAAAGAATTGGTTACAGGCAAAATCTGTATGGTTACAGGCGGCGGCGGTTCTATCGGCGGTGAGCTTGTAAGACAGATTGCAAAGTATTCGCCAAAGCAAATAATCATAGTAGATATATATGAAAACAATGCTTATGATATTCAGCAGGAGCTTGTGCTTGAGTACGGCTCAGAGCTTAACCTTGTAACATTGATTTCATCGGTGCGTGATTACGATAAAATGGAATTGATATTTAAAACATATCGTCCGCAGCTTGTATTTCACGCAGCTGCCCACAAGCATGTTCCTCTTATGGAAACAGTGCCTGAGGAGGCGGTTAAAAATAATATCTTCGGTACATATAATGTTGCAACACTTGCAGAAAAATACGGTGCCGACAAATTTGTTATGATTTCAACCGACAAGGCTGTAAATCCTACAAATGTAATGGGTGCAACAAAGAGGGCCTGCGAAATGATAATTCAGCACAAGGCTCAGCACAGCACTCATACAGAATTTGTAACCACCCGTTTTGGCAATGTACTTGGCTCAAACGGCTCGGTTATACCTTTGTTTAAGCGTCAGATTGAAAGCGGTTCACCTGTAACTGTTACTCATCCTGACATAATCAGATATTTTATGACAATTCCGGAGGCTGTTTCTCTTGTTCTTGAGGCAGGTGCAATGGCTCATGGCGGCGAGATTTTTGTGCTTGATATGGGTGCTCCCGTAAAAATCACGACTCTTGCCGAAAATCTCATTCGTATGTATGGCAAGATTCCGTACAAAGATGTTCCGATTATTTTTACAGGCTTAAGACCCGGTGAAAAACTTTTTGAGGAACTTTTGATGGACGAAGAAGGACTTAAATCTACTGCAAATGAAAAGATTTTTATCGGTAATCAGATTAATATTAATTCTGAAGAACTGCTTAAAAAACTTGAGGAGCTGAAAATTGTGGCAAATCACAATGACAGCGAAAAAACAGTAGAACTTCTTGCGGATCTTGTACCTACTTTTAACCATAAGACAAACTGATATATTACTCATCAGTAAAGGAGAGAATACATAATGTGTGGTATTGTTGGATATGTTGGCCCTAAAGACTGCAGTGATGTGCTTGTAAGTGCGCTTACAAAGCTCGAATATAGAGGGTATGATTCAGCGGGTATAGCTGTTTTTGGAAAAAACGGCATTGAAACAGTTAAAACAAAAGGTAAACTTAAAAATCTTGTTGATAAGATGGCAGTTGAGGGTAAACCGGAGGGTCATGTAGGTATAGGCCATACAAGATGGGCAACTCACGGTGAGCCGTCAGATGTAAACTCACATCCGCACAGCGGCGCAAGAGTTACCATTGTTCATAACGGAATTATTGAAAATTACATTGAATTAAAAGAATTTCTTACTTCAAAGGGCAGAACTTTCCTCAGTGATACAGACACCGAGGTTGTTGCACAGCTACTTGATTATAAATATAACGGAAATCCGCTTGAAACTATCGACAGCGTAATGGCTGAACTTAAGGGTTCTTTTGCTCTCGGTATTATGTTCAAAGATTTTCCGGACAGAATTTTTGCCGTAAGAAGAGAGAGTCCGCTTATTGTTGGCGTAGCTGACGGCGAAAGCTTTATTGCGTCCGATGTTCCTGCAATTCTTAAATACACAAAGAATTACTATCTTCTCGACCATGATGAGATTGCTACACTTACAGCTGACGGTGTTTCATTTGTTGATGAGCACCTCGATCCTATTGAAAAGGAATTAAAGGTTGCCGATTGGGATATGGAGGCTGCCGAAAAAGGCGGTTATCCGCACTTTATGATTAAAGAAATTAACGAACAGCCTGAGGCAATCAGAACAACCGTTGCTCCGAGAGTAAGAGATGGTTTGCCGTGTCTTGAGGAGTGCGGCATTACACTTGAAAAGTTAAGAGAATTTAGGTCTATTTCTGTTGTTGCCTGCGGTACTGCTATGCACGCAGGTTTGGTTGGCAAATATATTATCGAAAGCATTGCAAGAGTTCCTGTTACAGTTGATATTGCATCTGAATTCAGATACAGAAATCCGATAGTAGGCGAGGGCGACCTTGTAATTATTATTTCACAGTCGGGCGAAACAGCCGACAGCCTTGCAGCAATGCGCCTTGCAAAGCAGAAAGGTGCTACAACACTTGCCATTGTAAACGCAAAGGGCAGCTCTATTGCAAGAGAGGCAGATATGCTTATTTATACTCTTGCAGGCCCTGAAATCTCTGTTGCATCTACAAAGGCTTATATTACACAGCTTTCAGTTATGTATCTGTTTGCGTTTGAGCTTGCACTTGCTAAGGAAACTGTAAGCGAGGCAGAGTGCAAAAGACTTGTTTCGGCACTTCTTAAAATGCCTGATGCCGTTAAGTATGTTATTGAAACAACCGAGGAACAGTGTAAGTATGTAGCAACAAAGCTCATCACCACAGACAGCCTGCTCTACATTGGCAGAGGTCTTGACTATGCGCTTTCAATGGAAGGCTCACTTAAGCTCAAGGAAGTTTCTTACATTCATTCTGAGAGTTATGCGGCAGGCGAGTTAAAGCATGGCACAATTTCTCTTATTGAGGACGGTATGCCTGTAATCGCTGTTGCAACACAGAGCGACCTTATTGCCAAAACAATCAGCAATATTGTTGAGGTTAAGTCAAGAGGTGCGATGAATATTCTCGTTTGCTCAGAGGCTTGCGCAAGAACACTTGAGGACGGCATTGCAGATTATGTAATCAAAGTGCCGCAGACAAATGAACTTCTTATGCCTATCTCAGCGGTTGTACCACTTCAGATACTTGCTTATTACACAGCGGTAAATAAGGGCAATGACCCTGATAAGCCAAGAAACCTTGCAAAGTCGGTTACTGTTGAATAATTTAAAATTGAAACATTAGAAATTTTATTTATTATAAAAACAAGTGATGGTGTTGCCGTCACTTGTTTTTTGTTTTTAGATTCTTTGTTAATAGTTGAGATTAATAAAAAGGATTCTATATGTTGAGGGAACATTTAAAAATTATGGTTAAGAAGATTTTTCGTTCGGGCAAGAAGGTACGATAAAAGAAAATGTTTAATACTTTAACGCTTTAAATTCAAAAAAATACTTTGTAAAACACAGAATTTCACTTGTATTTTTTGTTCGTATTATGTATAATAAATGATGTATATGGATTTATTGACAGAATATTCTGTTTTTGGAGGATTTTAGTATGATTGCTAAAAATATAAAAAGGATTTTTACAACATTCGTTTGCGCAGCTCTTGTTGCGTGTACCGCTTTTGTCTGCAATGCCGCAGGCAGTAAAATTCAAATTGAAAAGCTCGACAATATGACTATTCAGCTGCCTGACGATATGCTTGGCATAACAAGGGACAGTAAAAGTACAGACAAGTATTTTTCTGTTTTTGGACTTGATTATGACAAAACAATGTCTGATTTTAAAAGCAGCGATATTTTTATGCAGGCTATGGATAACAAAGCCACCACAACGGTTACCGTAACTATGACAAGAAACGGCGACAGTGAGGGCATAAAAAATTATAAATTGCTTTCCGAAGAAAAGCTCTACGAGGTGAGAGATAATTTTATCTCTCAGGGTGAGTATATAAGCTGTACCCCGGACGAGGCAGCAGACCTTGTATGGCTTATGTTCGATTTGAATGTATCAAGCGGCAGCGATAAGATTAAAGCCTATCAGGCAAATACGGTTTATGACGGAATGAGCATTAATGTTACAATTCAGCATAACGGCGGCAATGTTACTTCTGCGGATTATCAAACATTAAAGTCTATTCTTTCGACTGTAACCTTTAACTCAAAGGCTGACCCGAACGGCGATTTTACAACCTATGTTTACATAGGAATAATTGCGTTGGTAATTATTCTGTTTATTATTGTTATGATAGCAAGCAAAAAGGCTAAGAAAAAGAATAAAAAGAGCAGAAACGAAAAGATACTTCGTGAGCTTACCGATAAATATAAGTCTGAAAATAAGCCTGCAAGAAAGCCGCAGAATGAAGATATTATGAGTATCTACAAGGCTTATGACGAGATGAAAAATTCTGATACAGAAATAAGCAGTGGCAGAAAAGATGACGATTTTGACGATTACAAGGATATTGACGAGGAAGAAGTAAAGGTAAGAATTTACGAGAAACCGACTGTATCCGATGCGGAGATTGATGCTATCGTAAACGAGAGCAAGGCAAGATTTAAAAACGAGGGCACAGGTGTTGAGATAATCGAAACAAAGGCAGAGAAACTTGAGCCTGAAGAAGTTATCGCAGATGAAATTGAAGAGGCTCAGGAGGATTTACAGACCGGGGAGGTTGTAGATACCGTAGCGGAAGACGAGCCTGAAAAAGCCGAGAATACCGAAGAAACAGTAACTTCAAACGAAAGCGAAGAGGACTTTGAATCTGATGACTATTCTGATGACGAAAAGTACGAAGATGCGGCACAGTCGGAAATTTCTGAGGCTGACAGCGAGGAAGATGAAACTCAGGCTGATGAAGTTACAGAAGTAAGTGCGGAAGAGGTTGACTCGGCAGACGATGATGAAACCGATGAAGATATTGAAAATGACGAGGAAGACGAGGAGGAACTCAGAAGAGAGGCAGAGAAGAACACCGCTGACGATTTTGACGAGGGATATGATTTCTTTGAAGAAAAGCCGAGGAGAATCGTTGGTATCATTGATGTAGACAGCTCAGACCTTAAAAATGCCGTTGATTATGATGTGCTTTCGGAAGAGGAAAAGCGAGCAGTAGAGGTTGAAACTGCCACAGATAACGATAAGACAGAAAACTTCGTTGAGATTGCCTCAAAGGCAGGCAACGGAATTAAGAATTTCTTTGTTCATTGCGGATATTTCTGCACAAATGTGTCAAGACTTGTAAAGCGTAAGTATGCTGCCAAAAAGCGTAAAAAAGCAGAGCTTGAGCGCAGAGAAAGAGAGCGTATGAGAAGACAGCAGGCGGCTCAGAGGCGTGACAGCAACGGACTTGTAAAGGTTCACAGTGCAACACAGAAAAGACCACAGTCGCAGTACAGAAATTCTCAGCCAAACCGCAAAGCACCAAGCAGAAGACCACAGCAGAATAACAGCAGAAGAAAGTAAATAGGGGTGATTATTATGGATACTTTATTAATTAAAAATGCGCACATAGTGTCACCGTCAGACGGACTTGACAATGTTGCCGATGTACTTGTCAAGGACGGAAAAATTGCGGAGATTGCGGAAAATATTTCATTTGACGGCAATGTAATTGACGCTGACGGCTTAACTCTGATTCCGGGACTTGTAGATATGCATGTGCATCTTCGTGATCCGGGTCAAACTCAAAAGGAAGATATTATTACAGGCTGCAAGGCGGCAGCTGCCGGCGGCGTTACAAGCCTGCTTGCAATGCCAAACACAATTCCTACTACCGACAATGCCGAAACAGTTAAATACATTCTTGACAAGGCAAAGAATGCAGACGCAAATGTTTATGTTGCGGCGAGCATTACAAAAGGACTCAAAAGTCTTGAGCCAACCGACCTTGACGAATTAAAGTCGGCAGGTGCGATTGCGCTTTCAGATGACGGCAGACCTGTTGAAAACACAAAATATTTAAGCGATGCAATGAAAAAAGCACCACAGCTCGGTATGACGGTTGTTGCCCATTGTGAGGATCTTTTCCTTGCGGACGGCGGTAAAATTAACGGCGGCGAAGTAAGCGAAAATCTTGGCGTAAAGGGTATTCCTGCCGCAGCTGAGGATTGCGGTACAGCAAGAGAAATTGCACTTGCGGCAGCACTTGATGTTCCGATACACATTTGTCATGTCAGCACAAAGACAAGCGTTGCGCTTGTACGAGATGCAAAGAAAAGAGGCGTTAAGGTTACAGCCGAAACCGCCCCACATTATTTCTCAATGACAGAAAAGGAATTGCTTGCAAAGGACGCAGATTTCAGAATGAATCCGCCACTTCGCACACACGAAGATGTGGTGGAGATTATAAGCGGTCTTAAAGACGGCACGCTTGATGCAATCGCAACTGACCATGCACCGCACACACCCGAGGAAAAGGCTGATTTTGTAAAAGCGCCGAACGGCTCAATCGGTATGGAAACCTCGTTTGCGGTATCATACACTTATCTTGTAAAAACAGGATTGCTTACACTTTCCGAGCTTGTAGAAAAGATGAGCACAAATCCTGCCGAAATTTTAAAAATAAACGCAGGACATATTAAAGTAGGAGCAACAGCCGACCTTGCGCTTGTTGATTTAAACCAAGAGTGGGTTGTTGATGTAAACAAACTGCATGGCAAAAGCAAAAATACTCCTTTCAAGGGCAAAACGCTCTGCGGAAAGGTGAAATATACAATTTTGGGTGGAAAAACCGTATTTGAAGATAAATAATCGGCAATGCCCAAGGATTAAAGGAGAATCAGTAAAATGGCACAAAAAGGTGATTTACTATCAGTAAGAGAAGATATACGAGTTGTTGACGCAACAATTCGTGACGGCGGACTTTGCAATAATTTTGAGTTTCCCGACGAATTTGTTAAGGCTTTATATAACGCAAATGTAAAAGCAGGCGTTGACTATATGGAGTTCGGCTACAAGGCATCTAAAGAGCTTTTTAACGAAAAAGAATTTGGCAAGTGGAAATTCTGCAACGATGACGACATAAGAGAAGTTGTTGGCGAAAACAATACAGACCTTAAGATTGCAGTTATGGCTGATGTTGGCAGAACAGATTTTAAGAATGACATTCTTCCAAAGAACGAAAGTCCGATTGACCTTGTAAGAATTGCAACATATATCAACACAATTCCTGCGGCAGTAGAAATGATTGAGGACTGCGCAAAGAAAGGCTATGAAACCACAATCAACATTATGGCTGTTTCAAAGGCGAGAACAGAGGATATTATTACAGCTCTTGATATTCTCGGCAAAAGCCCTGTAAACGCATTTTATATTGTAGACAGCTACGGCGCTCTTTACCCTGAGGAGGCAAGAAAGTTAGCTGAATTATATTGCTCATACGGTGAAAAGTACGGCAAGTCAGTCGGTATTCATGCACACAACAACCAGCAGCTTGCTTTCGCAAATACTATTGAGGCAATGACACAGGGCGTAAGCTACCTTGACGCAACAGTAGACGGTATGGGCAGAGGTGCAGGCAACTGCGCACTTGAGCTACTCTTAGGTTTCCTCAAAAATCCTAAGTACAAGGTTGACCCGATTCTCAAGATGCTTGAGTATACACAGCAGTTCAGAGAAAGCGGAGTTAAGTGGGGATACGATGTTCCTTATATGCTTACAGGTCAGTATAACACTCACCCCCGTCCGGCTATCTCATTTGTTAAGGATGACAGAAAAGATTACACAAACTTTGCTCACGAACTTTTTGACATTATCAACAGCTGATGACGCATATAATGAGATTAAATCCCTTGCCGTTCAAAATGATAGCAAGCGGAGAAAAAACCATTGAGTTAAGGCTTAATGATGAAAAACGCAGAAAACTAAACCGCAAGGATTTGATTACTTTTGTAAATACAGAAGACAGCCTTAAAACCATTACGACTGAGGTTATTGATATTTATAAATATAAATCTTTTAAGGAATTATACGCTGATCTTCCTTTACTTAAATGCGGATATACTAAGGAAGATATTTCAAATGCAAAACCCGAGGATATGATAGAGTATTATTCAGAGGAGCAGCAGAAGAAATACGGCGTATTGGGAATAGAAATAAGAGTAATATCGTTACAAAATAAAGGAGAGTAAAAAAATGGCATTCGACAGACTTATTGATAAAATTGTAGAAATGCAGAACCCGACAGTTGCAGGTCTTGACCCAAAGCTCGACTATGTACCACAGTACATTAAAGACGAGTGCTTTGCTAAGTACGGCAAAACTCTTGAGGGTGCGGCTGCCGCTTTGTTTGAGTTTAACAAGGCGCTTATTGACGCCCTTTATGAGGTAGTTCCTGCAATTAAGCCGCAGGCAGCTTACTATGAAATGTACGGCTGGCAGGGTGTAAAGGCACTTGCCGACACTATTGCATATGCAAAGTCAAAGGGTATGTTTGTTATCACAGACGGCAAGCGTAATGATATTGGCACAACTATGGAGGCTTATGCTGCCGCTCACCTCGGTTCAACCGCTGTTGCAGGCGAAGAACTTGAGGCTTTCGGCGCAGACGCACTTACAGTAAACGGCTACCTCGGCACAGATGGTATAAAGCCGCTTGTTAATATTTGCAAAAGCGGTGACAAGGGAATTTTTGTACTTGTAAAAACATCAAACCCAAGCTCAGGCGAATTACAGGATAAAAAGCTTGAGGACGGCACAACAGTTTATGAGCAGATGGGCAAAATGTGTGAAGAGTGGGGAACAGAGCTTGAGGGCAAGTATGGCTATTCGGGCGTCGGCGCAGTAGTAGGCGCAACATATCCTGAGCAGCTTGCTGAAATGAGAGCAAAATGCCCACACACATTTTTCCTCGTACCGGGTTACGGTGCTCAGGGTGGCGGAGCAAATGATGTTAAGAATGCTTTTGACGAAAACGGTCTTGGCGCAATCATCAATTCAAGCCGTGGCATTATGTGCGCATGGAAAAAACAGGGCCTTACCGAGAATGATTTTGCAAAGGCTGCTTACAACGAGGCGGTTCGTATGCGTGACGAAATTATCGGTTGCATAGGCAAAATTAAGAAATAATACAATAAATTGTTATTTTTATGTATTAAACACCAAATATTGTTGACTTTGCTAAAAGTTGGCGGTATAATTTAATAGTCAGTATTAGTTAAAACTATAAATAATATTTCAAGGGAGATTTTTAATATGGCAAGAGTATATAACTTTTCTGCCGGTCCTTCAATGCTTCCGGAGGCAGTATTAAAGACAGCAGCAGATGAAATGCTTGATTATCAGGGCAGCGGACAGAGCGTAATGGAAATGTCACACCGCAGCAAAACTTATGATAAGATCATTAAGGACGCTGAGGCTTTACTTCGTGAGATTATGAACATTCCTGACAACTACAAGGTTATGTTCCTCCAGGGCGGCGGTTCTACTCAGTTTGCAATGGTAGCGCTAAACTTTATGAACAAGAACAATAAGGCTGACTACATAATTACAGGTCAGTGGGCTAAAAAGGCTTACAAAGAGGCTGCTCGTTATGGCGATGCTAAGGCCGTTGCTTCTTCAGAGGATAAAACTTTCTCTTATATTCCTAAGACAGATAAGTCAATGTTCAGAGAGGACGCTGACTATGTATATATTTGTATGAACAATACTATTTACGGTACTGTTTATCATGAGCTTCCGGATACAGGCGATATTCCGCTTATTGCAGATATTTCATCTTGTATTCTTTCAGAGCCTATTGATGTAACAAAGTTTGGCGCACTCTTTGCAGGTGCTCAAAAGAATATGGCTCCTGCAGGTCTTACAATCGCAATTGTTCGTGAGGATCTTATCGGCAATGCTATGGACATCTGCCCGACAATGCTTAACTATAAGACTCACGCTGACGCAGATTCACTTTTCAACACACCTCCTTGCTACACAATTTATATTGCAAAGCTTGTTCTTGAGTGGATTAAGAATGAGGTTGGCGGTCTTGATAAGATGAAAGAGCTTAACGAGAAAAAGGCTAAACTTCTTTATGATTTCCTTGATAATTCAGAACTCTTTAAGGGTACTGTTGTTCCTGAGGATCGTTCACTTATGAATGTTCCGTTTGTAACAGGCAATGCAGATCTTGACGCTAAGTTTGTTAAAGAGGCAACAGAGGCAGGTCTTGTTAATATTAAGGGTCACCGTACAGTTGGCGGTATGAGAGCTTCTATCTACAATGCTATGCCATATGAGGGTGTAGTTGCTCTTGTTGACTTTATGAAGAAGTTTGAGGCAGAAAACAAGTAATTTTTGCTCAAACATCTGCTTTAAATAAAATAAAAGAGGATGAATACAATGTTTAATATACTTACTCTCAATAAAATTGCTGCCGTTGGCACAAGCCGCCTTGGCGACAATTACGCTTACGGTGACGATGTTCAGAATCCTGACGCAGTTCTCGTAAGAAGTGCCGCAATGCACGATATGCAGTTTGCCGACAACCTCCTTGCTATTGCAAGAGCAGGCGCAGGCACAAACAACATTCCTAAGGATGTTTGCTCTGAAAAGGGTATTGTAGTTTTCAATACTCCCGGTGCTAACGCAAATGCCGTTAAGGAGCTTGTTATTGCAGGTCTTTTACTCTCTTCAAGAAGAGTAATGGAGGGCGCTGACTGGGCAAAGACACTCAAGGGCAACGGTGACGCAGTAGGTAAGATGGTAGAAAAAGGCAAGAGCCAGTTTGTAGGTCCTGAAATCAAGGGCAAAACTCTCGGCGTAATCGGTCTTGGCGCTATCGGCATTCTTGTTGCTAACTGCGCTGTTGCACTCGGTATGGATGTAATCGGCTTTGATCCGTTTATGTCTGTAACAAACGCATTAAAGCTCAATCCTGCCGTTAAGCTTATGAAGAACGGCGAGGATGTAATGGTTAATTGTGATTACCTTACAATCCATGTTCCGCTTACAGCTGACACAAGAGATATGGTTGACGCTGATATGATTGCTAAGATGAAAGACGGCGTTCG
Source organism: Eubacterium sp. OM08-24 (assembly GCF_003438075.1). GTDB lineage: Bacteria > Bacillota > Clostridia > Oscillospirales > Acutalibacteraceae > Ruminococcoides. Next base: position 101,372 of record NZ_QSTA01000004.1, read on the forward strand.
TATTCTTAATTTCAGCCGTGACGGTCTTGTTAATTCAACAGCTGTTCTTGAGGCTGTTAAGAGCGGTAAGGTTGCTAAGTATGTAACAGACTTTGCAACTGATGATATTATTGGCGAAGAAAACATTATTTGTCTTCCACACCTCGGTGCATCTACTCCTGAGAGTGAAGACAACTGCGCTGTTATGGCTTGTGATGAGCTTAAAGAATACCTCGAAAACGGCAACATTATTAATTCTGTAAACTATCCTGCACTTTCACTTGCAAGATCAAGCACAGAGAATGTTCGTTTCTGCGTAATGCACAAGAATGTACCTGAACTTCTTAAAAAGGTACTTTCTGAGGTAAACGGCAATGTAGAAAATATGCTTTCAAAGAGCCGTGGCGACTACGCTTATGCAATTATTGATGTTGCAGGCGGTACTCCTGATAACGCTGCCGCTATTGCAGCTATTGAAGGTGTAATCCGTGTTCGTGCTATCTAAAAGCATAATATAATGAAGTCATAGGGCGGCAGAGATATTCTGTCGCCCTTTTAAAGTTTTGTTTTAATGTCCTATTTTAAATGTTGGGGTAACATTAATAGATTATGGTTTAACTCGTGCGCTAAACCATACTTTCCCACAATTGTTGATAAAGAATTTTTTTGAATTGAGGAATGAAAATGAGAGGTATAAAAAAATTATCTGCAATTACGCTGACTGCCATGCTTGCATTTTCTTCTACGTTTACTGCATTTGGCGCAGAAGTAACAGAATCGGTTTCTTACAGCAAATGGGGCAGTAAAACCGTATGCGAAGCATTGGGAATAGATACTGCCGAATACTACAAATGGATTGTAAATCACGATAATGATTCAAGCAATGATTATCATACTTACACTGTTTCTAAAAATTATGATTCATCTGTAGGTAGTGATTATTATCTCGGTACAAAATATACATCGGGCGACCATCGTACACCAAAAGGAGATACCAAAGGGTACTTTAATACAGATTTATATTCACCAAACAGCGGATATTACTGTGTAGGTTACGGTAGACAAGACGAGCTTAACGGTTCATCGTACAAGCCGCAGATGAACTGCACAGGATTTGTATGGCATATACTTTACAAGTCGCTTGCAAATACCAAGGCACAAAAGGGTCAGTCGGTAAGCTATGCATACGCAAACACTCATATTCCGAGTTATTCGTATGCGGCTTATGATACGGGTCAGGATACATGGATTAATTGGGCGAGCAATAACAATATCAGGACATATTATTTTGACGGTACAAGTGCCATTAATAATGCATTGAACAGCGGAGTGCTTGAAAAAGGCGATATTATTTTTATGCTCGGTACGGCTGACGCTCATGTCGGTATTTTTTACGGCAATAATTCAAAAAATAACAAGTTCTGGCATTCTCAATATAAAAATGTAAATACAATTACAAATATTGAACCGAGGGGTACTTGCTACGGATTGTATGTATTTAAAACAGGTTGTTCAAACGGTATAGATCTTAATATTCAGCTTAACAGCACACAAAGCGGATTAAAGGGTACTTCATACGATTATTCACAGTTTGAATACACGGTTTATGCTGACTCGGCTTGTAGAAAGCCTGTCGGAAAAATTGTACCGCAGTCTGACGGATTCGGTGCATTTGGTCTGACAAGCAGTCAACAATATTCATCATCAAGTGCAGTTGCGAGGGGTGTGCCTGTTGCAAATACTTCTTATTGGTGCAAAGAAACAAAAACACCGAACGGGTATGTTGCAGACAACACGGTATATAAATTTGAAAAGTCTACATTGACATGGGGCGGTACGGAAAGATACTATGCAGGTGTAGCTGTAAATGAAAATAACCATAAATTAAGCAAAATAAACAAGACGCCTAAAATAGCACTCCGTATTCAGAATGTGTCATCTTATTCCGAATTGACCGATAATAATGAAAATTATTCACTTAGCGGTGCGGTTTATGAAGTCTATAATTCAGATAACACTTTTTGCGGTTATATGAAAACAGGCGAAGACGGCTGGGTATGCGCAACTTCAAAAGAAAAGACCGACGATGTAAATAATATTAAATGGAATGAAAGTGCGTTCGATTCAGCTCTTTATATGCCGTACGGTAATTATTACGCAAAGCAGGTTGTTGCTCCGAAAGGTTTTGAATTATTTTCTGACAGAATAATTCTTGACAATGTTTATCAATATACATGGAGCGGTCTTACAGTTTATTATGCTCAAGCTGAAAATACACCGATAAAGTTGGATACTTCGACAGTAAGAGTAAATCTTACAAATGAGTTTAAAGTCCCGATAAACTGTGCGGAGTTTGAATTGTTTTCAGATGAGGAATGTCAAAATCTCATTGATACGGCAATAACGGACAATAACGGTATAGCCGAATTTGCTAAGCCGTTACAAGTCGGCGTTTATTATATTAAGCAGAAAAAATCCGCTGTCGGTTATTTTTACGATTCGGCGGTAACGGAAGTTGTTGTTAAAGAAGAAAATATCGGCAGTAATACTGACATATCGTTATTTGCAAAAAGCAAGGGCGATGTAAATAAAGACGACAATATTGATATTACAGACATCACGGTAATTCAGCTGTTTGTCGCAGGCAAAAAAGCAGAGGACGGTTCGGATTTTGTTGATATAAATGATACCGTCAGCTTTGATAATGCCGATATTGACGGCAACGGAATAATAAATATCAACGATATTACTAATCTTCAGATAATAATTTCAAAGAATGCAAAGCAAAAAGAGAATTGATGACAGCATAAAATACGGCACTGTTTACACAACCGTAATAATGTTTGTCGGATTGATTGCAATAGAAATCATAGCAAATCCGCTTTCGAGCGGATTCGGACTGTCGGGAGAAACTCAGTCGCTTTGTATAGGCGCAATGAGAATAGTATCGGCAAGTTTTGTGTTTGCAGGCATTAATATAGCTTTTCAAGGAATGTTTCAGGCTATTAACGGCGGAATGCAGTCGCTTATCGTTTCTGTTTGCCGTCAGCTTGTTTTTGTACTGCCGCTCACATGGGTGTTTACAATGCTTGTAAATCAGTCGATTTGCGGCGAATGGATAATTTGGCTCGCCGTACCTGTTGCAGAAATATTATCGGCTGTAATTTCTGTTGTACTTATGAAAAAACTTTATAAAAAACAAATAAACGGCTTAACGGCATAAAAATTCCCCTGCATATTTTCGTTATGCAGGGGATAAGTTTTATTATTGCTCTTTCATAAATGTAAATGAGGTTGTGTTATCGTATGAATAGGTGAGGGTTTGCCTTGCCGACTCGTAGCTCAGCTTTTCGCTGTTGCCGTTTAGTGTAGCGTCAACGCTTGTGCCGCTGAAAACATAGCTGCCTTTATATTCAATACCCGCAAGCGTTGCGGTACAACTGCCGTTTCCTTTAAAATTAAATTCAAAATATCCGTCCTTAAGCTCAAGCTCGCTGTATTGTACGGTTTCTCCGTCGATAACGGCAGATACAGGGACCCATTTACCCTTGAGCACTTCGTTTTCGCTTTTATCTCCGCAGCCGCTTAAAAGAAAAATTACAGCAAAAAGCGATAGGAAAACAAGTGAAGTGCGCTTTATAATACATTTCATTATAACACATCCCGATATTGATATAATATATATTATTTTATCATTTTTTGCGTTTTTAGTCAATTTGCGGAATGTAGAGTATTTCTAACATATTAATGATATGAATGTGCAAATTGTAAGAATTTATATGAATTACCGGTGACCTTTAAGTTTTGACACCGCTTTTTTCAGTTCCTGCGGTATATCGTCGGCACTTAGTGTATCGTGAATTTTGCAAGTGCCTGCTTTTTGCGCAGTTTCGTAATACCAGCATTTGTAGTCTAAAACCCCGAGGGTTTCGTTCAGCTTTTCCATTTGTGCAAGTACGGCATCTCTCTGCTTTCTTATTAGCTCAAGTCGCTTGTCGATTGATGCATCTCCCTCAAGAGTCCAATCTATAAAAACTTTGATGTCTTTAAGCGACATACCTGTTCTTTTAAGACATTCAATGAGAGTTAATAACTCATAATCGGAATCGTCAAAAATGCGGATACCGCCGTTTGTACGCTTTACATTCGGCATAAGTCCTTCTTTGTCATAATATCTAAGAGTTGACGGCTGCATATCAAGTCTTTTTGAAATTTCACCTATAGTATATTGCATAAGAACACCTCATTCAAGTTAAAGTAAGCTATAAGTATTGTAGCATTTCAAAATTTGACTGTCAACATAATTCTTATAATACAAAATGTTTTGAATATGATTAATTACTATGATTTTTTATCTCTGCATAATTGACAAATTGCAAGCAAAATGCGATAATATAAGGGTATATTTGTCGGGTAATCTGCCCGAATAAATTGTAAGGAGATATGATTATGGCAAAGGAGCTTGCTAAATCCTACAAACCGTCTGAGTTTGAGGACAGAATTTATGATTTCTGGATGAAGGGCAACTACTTCCATGCAGAAGTTGACAAAGATAAAAAACCATACACAATCGTTATGCCGCCGCCAAACATTACAGGTCAGCTGCATATCGGTCACGCACTTGACCTTACACTTCAGGATACTCTCATTCGTTGGAGAAGAATGCAGGGCTATGCTGCACTTTGGCTTCCGGGTACAGACCATGCTTCTATTGCGACAGAGGCTAAAATCGTTGAAGCTATGCGCAAAGAGGGCGTTACCAAAGATGATTTAGGCAGAGAGGGTTTCCTCAAGCGTGCATGGGAGTGGAAAAAGGAGTACGGCGGAAGAATTACCCGTCAGTTCCGTAAGCTCGGTTCAAGCTGTGACTGGCAGCGTGAGCGCTTTACAATGGACGAGGGTTGTTCTAAGGCGGTTAAGGAAGTTTTCGTAAAACTTTACAAGAAAGGACTTATTTATCGTGGCGAGCGTATTATCAACTGGTGCCCGCATTGCTGCACATCAATTTCAGACGCTGAGGTTGACTTTGCAGAGCAGGAGGGCTTTTTCTGGCATCTCCGCTATCCGTTAAAGGACGGCAGCGGTTATGTTGAGCTTGCTACAACAAGACCGGAAACACTCTTGGGCGATACTGCCGTAGCAGTAAACCCTGATGACGAAAGATATAAAGACATTGTAGGCAAAACACTTATTCTTCCGCTTGTAGGAAGAGAAATTCCTGTTGTTGCCGATTCATATGTAGAAAAGGATTTTGGTACAGGCGTAGTTAAAATTACTCCTGCACATGACCCTAATGACTTTGAGGTTGGTTTAAGACACAACCTTGAGGTTATCAATGTTATGGACGATACTGCCCATATGAATGAAAACGCAGGCAAATATCAGGGTATGGACAGATACGAGTGTCGAGAGGCTATCGTAAAGGATCTTGAAGAGGGCGGATTCCTTGTAAAGATTGAGCCGCATACTCATAATGTAGGTACTTGCTACCGTTGTAAGACAACTGTTGAGCCGAGAGTGTCAAAGCAGTGGTTCGTAAAAATGGAACCTCTTGCAAAGCCTGCAATCAAATGCGTAAAAGAAAAGCAGACTCAGATTATTCCTGAGAGATTTGAAAAAGTATATTATCACTGGATGGAGAACATCAAGGATTGGTGTATTTCCCGTCAGCTTTGGTGGGGACACAGAATTCCTGCTTGGTATTGCGATGACTGCGGTGAGGTTATCGTAGCAAAGGAAACTCCCGTAGCTTGCCCTAAGTGCGGTAAAAACCATTTGCATCAGGACGAGGATACTCTTGATACATGGTTCAGTTCGGCATTGTGGCCGTTCTCAACACTCGGCTGGCCTGACAAGACACCTGAGCTTGAGTATTTCTATCCTACAAATACACTTGTAACCGGTTATGATATTATTTTCTTCTGGGTTGCAAGAATGATATTCTCTGCTATTGAGCAGACAGGTCAAGCACCGTTCAAGACCGTATTTATGCACGGTATTGTAAGAGATGAGCTTGGCAGAAAGATGTCTAAGTCACTCGGTAACGGTCCTGACCCGATTGATGTTATCAACAGATACGGTGCCGATGCGCTAAGATTCTTGCTTGTAACAGGTAACTCACCGGGAAATGATATCAGATATTCAGAAAAGCGTATTGAGGCTTGTGCTAACTTTGCTAATAAGCTTTGGAACGCCGCTCGCTATGTTCATATGAATATTGACGATTACAATGTAGAAAACAAGCTCCCCGATACTCTTACAACAGAGGATAAGTGGATTGTTTCTAAATTCAATACAGTGGCTAAGGAAGTAAACGAAAACCTTGAAAAATTTGAGCTTGGCATTGCCGTTCAAAAGGTTTACGAGTTTATTTGGGATTGCTATTGCGACTGGTATATTGAACTTGCTAAGACAAGACTTTCGGGTGACGGCGAGGACGCTCAGAACGCAAGACAGGTACTCCTTTATGTACTTGATCAGATTTTAAGACTTCTTCACCCATTTATGCCATATGTAACAGAAGAAATTTGGCAGACAATTCCTCACGAGGGTGAAACCGTTATGCTCGCTAAGTACCCTGAGTACAAGGCAGAGCTTGACTTCCCGGATGCTGTTGCTGAAATGGAAAGAGTTATGGATGCTATTCGTGCTATCCGTAACCGCCGCAGTGAGATGAATGTTCCTCCGTCAAAGAAAGCTAAGGTTTATGTTGCAACTAAGTTTGCTGATACATTTACTAACGGCACACCGTTTATTCAGAAACTTGCATCTGCAAATGAGGTAGAGGTTGCCGAGCACTTTGACATTGAGGGCGCAGTAACGGTTGTTACCGCTGACGCAAAGATTTACATTCCGCTTAGCGAACTTGTTGACAAGGATGCAGAGCTTGCAAGACTTAACAAAGAGCTTGAGCAGGTTAAGAAAAGACTTGCACAGAGCGAGGGCAAGCTCAATAATGCAGGCTTTGTTGCAAAAGCACCTGAAGCCGTTATCGAAAAAGTAAAGGGTCAGGCTGCAAAGGAAAGAGAGCAGATTGCACTCATTACCGCAGCTATTGACGCATTAAAATAAAAATTAAGGGGCAGTCTTCGTGACTGCCCTTTGTTTAAGGTGAGTTTTTGTATGGAATGGATATTTAAAAGTTTTGATGAACTTACAAATGAAGAATTATATGCTGTTTTGAAATTGAGATTTGAAGTCTTTGTAATCGAGCAGGAATGCCTTGAAATAGACCCCGATGATAAAGACCAAAAATGTATGCATTTAATACTTGAAGATGACGGAAAAATTATAGGTTGTGCAAGAATTTTGCCTCCTAATCTTTCATACGATGAGCCGTCTATAGGCAGAATTGTGCTTGATAAGACATACAGAGGAAAAGGACTTGGCAGAGAGATTGTGCAAAAGTGCATTGACTTTATTCACAATATTATGAAGATACAAAAAATCAGGATTTCAGGTCAGGCGTATTTGCTTGATTTTTATAAAAGTTTTGGCTTTGTTGTTACCAAAGGCCCGTATTTTGAGGATAAAATACCGCATTATCAAATGCTTTTAAGCTGAAAAATGCCCTTGTCTTGCGACAGGGGCATTTTTTATGTGTAAATTAAAGTGTGTGATAGTAAATTACTATGTCTTCGTAATCTCCGCTTTTGAGCAAAAATCCGTTTGGAATTGTACCAAGCTCGACAAAGCCGAGTTTTTTGTAGAGATGTCGGGCAGAAATATTTGACTTTACAACTGCGTTGAATTGTAAAATTTTAAATCCGTTTTCCTTGCCTTGAACAAGGCAATCCGAAACAAGTTTTTCACCGATATGTAAATTTCTTGCACTGCTTTTTACAGCATAGCTTGCGTTGCAAATGTGACCGCATCTGCCTACATTGTTGGGATGAAGAATGTATAAGCCTAAAATTTCGTGACTTTCGGTATTTTCCGCAACCGCACAATATGTTTGTGAACCAAAAAACTCTGCGCCGCTGTTTTCGTCAAGTAAATCAAGCTGCGGAAAGGCTGTTCCGTCCTCTACAACTTCGTTCCAGATTTCAACCATGGCAGGGTAATCGCTTATGACTGCTTTGCGAATATTTATTTCCATAAAATCAACCTTTTGTGCGTAATCTACTAATATTTTAGCACTTAGTTTTTCTTTGTCAATATGGATTGATTTATCGGTGTAAAAGTATTATAATTAGTATCTAAGACAGTACAATTTGATTTGTAAAAAATACAGATGTTTACGGTATTAAATTAGATGCGAATAAAAATAAAAGAGGTAGTTTGATGGATTACTTAAAGAGAACCTGGGCAGAGGTATCGCTTGATGCAATTAAGCATAATTTTAATGAAATAAAAAGCAAGGTAAACGGCAGAGCAAAGATTTGTTGCGTTATAAAAGCAGACGGTTACGGTCACGGCGCCGTTGAACTTTCTAAACTCTATGAGCAGCTTGGCGCTGACTTTTTTGCCGTTTCAAATATTGACGAGGGTATAGAAATTCGTGAGGCAGGCGCAACACTTCCTATCGTAATTTTAGGATTTACTCCTGCAAATGAGGCTAAGCGACTTGCAGAATACAATATTTCTCAGGCGGTTTACAGCCTTGATTATGCAAAAATGCTTTCTAAGGCTTGTTGTGAGCAGAATGTGGTTTGTAAAATTCACATCAAAGTTGATACCGGTATGAGCAGAATAGGTTTTATGTGTCAGGAATTTCCGAGAGATGATTATTCTGTCGAAGAAATTAGAACAGCCTGCACTCTAAAAAATCTTGAGCTTGAGGGTATGTTTACTCATTTCTGTGTGTCGGATGAAGCCGAGGACGGCAAAGACTTTACAGAAAAGCAGTACAGTTGCTTTTCTTATGTAAGGGATAAACTTAAAGAATCGGGAATTAACATTAAGATTTGCCACTGTTCAAACAGCGGTGCTATTGAAGATTACGAGCATACATATTGCGATATGGTAAGAGCGGGTATTATACTTTACGGACTTGCTCCGTCATATAAAATTCAGAATAATTTAAATCTTATTCCCGCAATGACTTTAAAATCAACGGTTGCATATGTAAAAAATCTTAAAAAGGGTGCTGATATTTCATACGGAAGAACATTTACCGCTCCTAAAGATATGAAGATTGCAACTGTTCCGATTGGATATGCCGACGGTTTTATTCGTCAGAACGCAAAGGACGGATATATGCTTGTCAACGGTAAAAAAGCAAAAATTGTGGGCAGAATATGTATGGACCAGACTATGATTGATGTTACCGATATTGAAGATGTAAAAATCGGTGACGAGGTAGTGATTTTCGGAACAGGCGAAAACGGCGAAATGACAGCCGATGACCTTGCAAAAAATACTGATACTATTAACTATGAAGTAGTTTGCCTTGTAGGCAAGCGTGTACCGAGAATTTATATTAAAAACGGAAAAGTAATGGATGTGATGTATAAGCTATGAGAATGCTTGTTATTGACGGAAACAGTATAGTAAACCGTGCTTTTTACGGAATAAGACCGCTTACAACAAAAGACGGTCAGTTTACAAATGCGATTTACGGATTTCTTACAATGCTCACAAAAATAAAAAACGAAGAAAATCCCGATGCGGTAGCTATTGCTTTTGACCTTAAAGCTCCTACATTCCGCCACAAGGCATATGCAGGCTACAAGGCAACAAGAAAAGGTATGCCGGAAGAGCTTGCCTCACAGATTAAACCGCTAAAAGAGCTTTTACAGCTTTTGGGTTATACTCTTGTGACCTGCGAGGGATATGAGGCCGACGATATTTTGGGAACATTTGCAAAGGCTTGCGAGAAAAACGGCAACGAATGTGTGATTGCGACAGGTGACCGTGACAGCTTACAGCTTGTTTCCGATACAACAACAGTGCATCTCTGCACAAACAAGCAAGACATCAGTTATACACCTGCAAAAATTCTTGAGGATTACGGCGTTACACCAAAACAGCTTATAGAAATTAAGGCTATTCAAGGCGATTCGTCCGATAATATTCCCGGTGTTGCGGGAATCGGCCCTAAGGGCGCAGGCGATTTGATTTCACGCTTTGGCAGTGTTGATTACATTTACAGCCATATTGACGAGATAGATGTTAAGGACGGCATCAGAAATAAACTTAAAAATTCCGAGGAAAATGCGAAGTTAAGCCGTATACTCGGTGAGATTTTCTGCGAAGTTCCTATCAATACAAATGTTGAGGATTACAAAGTCGAATTAAAAGATCCCGAAGAATGTGCGAGGTTTATGGCAAAACTTGAGCTATTCTCGCTTATCGACAAACTCGGATTAAAAGAAATGCCGACAGCGGAGGAAAAGCCTACAGCTGTGCAGAACTTTGAAGTTGTAGAAAATGCAGATGCTAATATTCTGTATGAGAATATTAAAAAACAGGGTAAGGTATATTTTAAAACTGATTTTTCTGATATAGAAAATCCTGTTTGCAACATTCTTTTTGACGGTAAAGTTTATATTGTTAAGGATAACGAATTTTTCGACAAACTTCTTGAAAATGAAGAAATTTTGAAATTTACTCACGGCAGTAAGACAGTTTTTGCTTATGCCGATAAGAAGAATATTGAAGTAAAATCGCTTGCGTTTGATATTGAACTTGCGGCATATCTTATTGAGCCGTCATCAAAAGATTACAGTGACGAAAATTTATGCGGCGGTTACGGAATAACGCTTCCGAAAAACGAGAAGTTTTCGGAACTTTCCGCTCTTGCCGTATATGATGTGCTTTGCGAAAAACTTAAGAAAGATATAGATACAAACGAACAGGAAAAGCTGTTGACAGATATTGAAATTCCTCTTGCAAAGGTGCTTGCTAAAATGGAGAACCTCGGATTTGCCGTTGACAGGCAGGGGATAGAGGACTACGGCAAGATATTGCACGAACAGATAAAAAATCTTGAAAATGAGATATACACAAGCATCGGTTATGAATTTAATATAAATTCTCCGAAACAGCTTGGCAAGGCGCTTTTTGAAGATTTAGGACTTCCGTGTAAGAAGAAAACAAAAAGCGGTTACAGCACAAACGCAGAGGTGCTTGAAAGTCTGCGCTACGAACATCCTGCGGTTGAAATGGTGCTTTCGTACCGTACGCTTGCAAAACTTTATTCAACCTATTGCGAGGGGCTGTTAAAGGTTATTGCCGAGGACGGCAGAATACACTCAAGTTTTAATCAAACCGAAACCAGAACGGGAAGAATCAGCTCAACAGAGCCTAATTTACAAAATATCCCTGTCCGTACAGAAATCGGCAGAGAATTGAGAAGGTTTTTTGCCGCAAGAGAGGGTTGGGTGCTTGTTGATGCCGACTATTCTCAGATTGAATTAAGAGTGCTTGCTCATATTTCGGGCGATAAAAATATGATAGAGGCATTTAATACGAATGCCGATATTCACACTATTACAGCGTCACAGGTGTTTAATATGCCTGTTGAAATGGTTAATTCCACAATGCGCAGCCGTGCCAAGGCGGTAAACTTCGGTATAGTTTACGGAATCGGTGCTTACTCACTTGCTAAGGATATTAAAGTAACCAATAAAGAGGCATCTAAATATATTAAAGACTACCTCGCTCATTACAGCGGCGTTGACGAATATATGAAAAATGTCGTTGAAAAAGCAAAGCGTGACGGTTATGTTGAAACAATGTTCGGCAGAAGAAGATATTTACCTGAACTTAGCTCGGGCAAGCATATGATGAGAGCTTTCGGTGAGCGTGTGGCAAGAAATATGCCGATTCAGGGCACTGCCGCAGATATTATTAAAATCGCAATGATTAAGGTTGACGAAAGAATGAAAAAAGAGGGCTTGCAGGCAAGGCTTATTTTGCAGGTGCACGATGAGTTGATTGTCGAGGCTCCCGAAAACGAAAAGGAAACAGTGGCAAAGCTGTTGCAGGAGGAAATGGAAAACGCTGTAAAGCTGTCTGTTCCGCTCACTGCCGATGCCGCTGTCGGAAGGACTTGGTATGATGCCAAAAAATAAAATTATGTTTGTATGCACAGGCAATACTTGCCGCAGCCCTATGGCAGAGGCAATATTTAACCGTTTTGCAGAGGAAAAAGGACTTGCCGTAAGGGCAGAGAGTATGGGTACAACAACCGTAACAGGTATGCCTGTTTCTGAAAATTCGGTTGAAGTCTGCAAAGAAATCGGTATTGATATTTCAGATATGCATTCTACGGCTTATTCCGATAAAAAACTTGATGAATACGATAAGTTTTATTGTATGTCGGTAAGTCATAAGTTTTTCCTTATGACACAGTGCGCTGTCCCTGCCGATAAAATCGAGGTTATTAATGTTGCCGACCCGTATATGTGCGGCGTTGAGGTTTACAGACAGTGCCGAGATGAAATTTGCAGTGCCGTTAAGGAAATTTTAAAACAATATGAGAATTGAAGAAATGAAAGAAAGCCACCTTTTACAGGTGGCAGAGATTGAAAATAAATGCTTTTCTCATCCGTGGTCATTAAAAAGTCTTGAGTTTGAACTAAAAAACAACGGCTCGCATTTTTATGTAAGTGTTGAGGACGATAAGGTTCTCGGCTACATAGGAATGAATGTTGTTGTTGACGAAGGATATATTTTTAATGTGGCGGTTGATGAAAACGCACGAAAAAAGGGCATAGGTACGGCTTTGATAAATACTCTTGTTACCTTTGCCAAGAAAAACAGCCTGGCTTTTTTGACTCTTGAGGTAAGACAATCCAATGAAAATGCAATAAGACTGTATTCAAACGCAGGCTTTGTTAAGGTGGGTGAGAGAAAGAATTATTATTCTGAACCTGCCGAAAACGCAATACTGATGACAAAGTATTTTTGATAAAACGAAAGGATTATTTTTATGAAGATACTTGCAATAGAGTCCTCTTGTGACGAAACCGCAGCAGCGGTTGTTGAGGACGGAAGAAAAGTTATATCCTCTGTTGTTGCCTCTCAGGTTGAGGAGCATAAACTGTATGGCGGTGTTGTTCCCGAAATTGCATCCCGCCGACACGCCGAGGCAATAGTGCCTGTTGTAAAAAGTTCGCTTGAACAGGCAGAGCTTACTCTAAAAGAAATCGACGCCATTGCGGTTACATATGCTCCGGGTCTTATCGGTGCGTTGCTTGTGGGCGTTAATTTTGCAAAGGGACTTTCCCTCTCAACGGGACTTCCGCTTGTGCCTACTCATCATTTAAGATCGCATATTGCGTCTAATTATATTTCTAATCAAGAATTAAAACCGCCTTTTCTTTGTCTTGTTGTATCGGGCGGTCACAGTCATATTGTAATGGTTGAGGATTACACCAAAATGCGTATTATCGGCAAGACAAGAGATGATGCGGCAGGCGAGGCTTTTGACAAGGCGGCAAGAACTATGGGTATGCCGTATCCGGGCGGAATTGCTCTTGATAAGGTGGCAGAGAACGGAGATCCGTTTGCTTTTAAGCTGCCAAGACCAACGGTAAGCGGTTCACAGTATGATTTCAGCTTTTCGGGACTTAAAACGGCTGTAATTAATCTTATTCATAATTCTGCGCAAAAGGGCATAGAACTTAACAAAGCCGATGTTTGCGCATCTTTCAGATATGCGGTTGTAGACTGCTTAAAAACTAACTTTTTGAAAGCCGCCGAGGATTTAAAGGTCGAAAAATTGGTTATTGCAGGCGGTGTGTCTGCAAACAGACTTTTGCGTTCTTCTTTACAGGAAGAATGTAATAAGCGTGGACTTGCTTTTTATATGCCCGAAAAATCTCTTTGCGGTGACAATGCGGCAATGGTTGGCTCGCAGGGATATTATGAATATTTGAGCGGTAATATTGCAAGCACAGACCTTAACGCTTTTGCAACAATGAGTATAGAGCTGTAAGAAATGTGTATAAATTTGTGCCGTTTAGTATTTTATTGTTGACATTTTTTGCCCTGTAATTTATAATAGACATTAAAGCAATTATATGTATAATTTGTTTTAATGCTTATTAAAATTTGGAGGAAAATTATGGACAATTACAACAACGATTCTTGGAATAATAACCAAAATCCACAGCAAAATCAGAATACATATTCTGCACAGGACTATCAGCAGCCATACGGTTCGCAAAACTATTCCGCACAGGATTATCAGCAGCCTTATGGCGCAGACAACAGTCAGAATAATTCTTACCAGCAGCCTTATGGCTCAGGCTACAATCAAACACCGTCTTATCAGCAGCCAAACTATAACAATATCAACAATGATGACGAGCATGTTTCTGTACTTATGTGGATTGGTATATTCTGTATCAACCTTATTCCTTGTGTGGGCAGCCTTGTTTATTTCATAATGATGTTTGTATGGGCATTTGGCAGCACACCTAAAAAGTCACTTAAAAACTTTGCAAGAGCACAGCTGATTGTACTTGCTGTTGTTGTTGTTATTTTTCTTATTTTGTTTATTACTTCATTGGCAACAGGAGCTGCTATATTTAGCAGCACAAATCGTTACAGCTATTATTAATAGCACATTTCAGAGGTGGTAAAAATAATTACTCCATATAAAACCTATCAGAAAATATTGGTGTTTTTGTTGCCGTTTGCGTCTGTCGGATTTGCGTATTTGTTTTCGCTTTTCGTTTTCAGATACATAACATTACCATCCTGCTACCTGTATGAGCTTACGGGCATTTATTGCCCCGGCTGCGGCTGTACGAGGTCGGTTTTCGCTCTCATTCATGGAGATGTTTTGTTATCATTAAGGCAAAACCTCTTGGTGATATCCTCACTTATAGTATTGTGCATACTTTATATAGAGTTTGTTTTCAGAGCATTCGGGAAAAAGCTCCGTACATTTATTCACAGCAAATACTTTTGGTGGACGGCATTCGTTATAGTAATGATATATGCTGTGCTTAGAAATATATTTCCTGTGCTTGCGCCTATTGAGTTTGCATAAAATTTAATAATCACTTAAAAAGGCAATGAAAGTTGCCTTTTTATTTTTGAAAAAATTTTAAAAAAGTGTTGACAAACGGAAAATTATGGTATATACTATATATAAATATAGTAATCATTACTAAAATTAATATTTTAAATAGAAAATATGAGATTTTGAAAGGATTGAATTATTATGGCAAACAAATATGCAGGCACACAGACAGAGAAAAACTTACTTGAGGCTTTCGCAGGCGAGTCACAGGCAAGAAATAAATATACATACTTTGCGTCTAAGGCAAAGAAAGACGGCTTTGAGCAGATTTCATCTTTATTCCTTAAAACAGCCGATAATGAAAAGGAACACGCAAAAATGTGGTTCAAGGAATTAAACGGAATCGGTAGCACAGCCGAAAACCTTGCCGCAGCCGCTGAGGGTGAAAACTACGAGTGGACAGATATGTACGAGGGATTTGCAAAGACAGCAGAGGAAGAGGGATTCCCTGAACTTGCAAAGAAATTCCGTATGGTTGGTGCAATCGAAAAAGCTCATGAGGAGCGCTATCGTGCATTGCTCCACAATGTAGAGATGCAGGAAGTTTTTGCAAAGAGCGAAGTTAAGGTATGGGAGTGCCGTAACTGCGGTCACATTGTAGTAGGTGAAAAAGCCCCTAAGGTATGTCCTGTATGCGCACATCCACAGTCATATTTTGAAATTCACGCAGAGAATTATTAATTTGAGTGAATTGTGGTTTGACTTGTTTTTGTGAGCTACTGTGTAAAATTTAACTTTTAGTTTGCAAAATATAAAAGATTAAAAACCTCAACTTTGTGTGTAAAACACAATAAAAAGCAGTCAGTATTAAAACAACAATACTGACTGCTTTTTCTTTTGGTTAATTATTCGTTGGTTTTGTTGGCAGCTTTATCGGCTAAAATTCCTGTAAGCTTTTTTAATGCAATAAAGCTCTCTTCGCTTATATCGTGCTCAATTTTGCAGGAATCTTCATAGGCGGTGCTTTCGTTTACGCCGAGCGAGATCAAGAGCTCCGCAATGAAATTGTGCTTTTCAAGAATTTTTTGCGCAATTTCCATTCCGCTGTCGGTTAAGGTGATGTAACCTTCGCCGTCCATAATAATGTAATTGTTCTCTCTTAATTTTTTCATAGCAACGCTTACGCTTGGCTTAGAAAATCCGAGCAGGTTCACTATATCTATTGAACGAACGCAGCCTCGTTTTTGCTGAATTAAAAGTATAGCCTCAAGATAATCTTCTGACGATTTGTGAACTGATAATGACAATAAAAACACTCCTTGAACAATGATGAAAAATAATGTTCAATCCCAAAATACATTATGTTGATTAAATATTACAAAAACATTAAATGCTTATATGTATTTATTGTAACATATTTTAGAGGGATTGTAAAGTTAATAATTATTAATATCTTTATATTTGCCAAATATTTTTTAGTACAAAATTTTACTTGCTATTTTATGGAATATATCGTAAAATTATAGACAAAGGATAGCTATTAAAATCAGCTTGATATGATATATAGATGAAAGGACGATTTATTATGTCACAGAATCCTGTAATTACTATTGAAATGGAGAACGGCTCTGTAATTAAAGCCGAGCTTTATCCTGAAATTGCACCAAACACAGTAAATAACTTTTTAAGCCTTGTAAATAAAGGCTTTTATGACGGACTTACTTTTCACAGAGTAATTTACGGCTTTATGATTCAGGGCGGTTGTCCTGACGGAACAGGTATGGGCGGCCCTGGTTACAGCATTAAGGGCGAATTTGCTATCAATGGTTTTGAAAATAACCTCAAGCACACAGAGGGTGTTCTCTCTATGGCTCGCTCAATGATGCCGAACTCAGCAGGCTCACAGTTCTTTATCATGCACAAGAATGCGCCTCACCTTGACGGTCAGTATGCCGCTTTCGGTAAGGTAATTGATGGTATGGATGTTGTAAACAAGATTGCTGAGTGCGACACAGACTTTGCAGACAAGCCGCTTGACGCTCAGATTATGAAAAAGGTTACAGCCGATACCTTTGGCGTTGAGTATCCCGAACCTGAAAAGTGTTAATTAAAGTTATATAATGTAGAAAGGTGATTATTATGAATGTTTTGCTTACAGGCGGCGCAGGCTACATTGGTACACATACCTGCATTGAACTTATAAACGCAGGTCATACAGTAGTTGTTGCCGATAATTTTTCAAACAGCTCTCCAAAGGCTATTGAAAGAGTTGAGGAGATTACAGGTAAAAAAATTCCGCTTTATAATATTGATGTTTGTGATGTCGAGGCACTCGACAAGCTCTTTGCCGAAAATAAAATTGACGCTGTAATTCATTTTGCAGGATTAAAGGCAGTAGGCGAGAGCTGCGAGATTCCTGTTGCTTATTACAGAAATAACCTTGATTCTACACTTGCTTTGCTCGAGGTTATGAAGAAATATTCGGTAGCAAACTTTGTTTTCAGCTCATCTGCTACTGTATACGGTATTCCCGAGAGAGTTCCGCTCGTGGAAACAATGCCGACTGGCTGCACTAACCCATACGGTTGGACAAAACTTATGAATGAGCAGATTCTTACCGATGCAGCTAAGGCTGACAACAATCTTTCGGTTGTACTTTTAAGATATTTCAATCCTATCGGCGCTCACGAAAGTGGCAGAATAGGTGAGAACCCTAACGGTATTCCAAACAACCTTATGCCATATATTACTCAGGTTGCGGCAGGCAGACTTAAAAGACTCGGCGTGTTTGGCAATGATTATCCTACTCATGACGGCACAGGCGTAAGAGATTATATCCATGTGGTAGATCTTGCAAAGGGTCATGTAAAGGCTATTGATTATGCCGAAAAGCATAAGGGCACAGAAATCTTTAACCTCGGCACAGGCACAGGTTACAGCGTTCTTGATATTGTAAAGGCTTTCAGCAAGGTAAATAATATTGAAATTCCTTATGATATAAAGCCGAGAAGAGCGGGCGATATTGCAGAATGTTATGCCGATCCGACAAAAGCATATGAAATTCTCGGTTGGAAAGCCGAAAAGACCCTTGAAGATATGTGCCGTGACTCATGGAACTGGCAATCTCATAATATAAATGGGTACGAATGACCGAAAAAACAATCTTGTTTTTGTGCAATCAAACAAAATAACACGAATTTATAAAAATTGCTCTCCAAAATGTCAAAATCAATTGACTTTTGGGGAGTTTGTATTATATAATATAAAAGCTTATAGAAGCATTACTATTAAAGGAGGAAAAAAGAAATGTTCAAAAAAGCATTAAGCCTTGTCGTTTCTCTTATGCTTATGGTAACTTCATTGTCATTTGCAGCAATTTCAGTTTCTGCTGCAGATACAACATATGTAGTTGCCGGCGCAGAAGAACTTTGCGGCGTTTTATGGAAGGGTACTCCAGAAGAAGCTCCTGCAAATGTTATGACAGACAATGGCGACGGTACTTACACAAAAGTATTTACCAATGTTCAGCCGGCATCAGGTCTTACACTTAAGGTTGTAGAAAATGGTGCTGACGGTTCACAGAACTGGATTGGCGACGCAACAGGCAATAACATTACATTTAATGTAACTGCTGCAAGTGATGTAACAGTAAAATTTGATTCTTCTACTAAAGAAATCACTGTTACAGGCGACGGCGTTCAGTTTGTAACAAATCTCGATATCGACAGCATCAATGCTGTTGGTAACGGCGACCCTGATGATGAAGCTTGGTTAAACGGTGCAGCTTGGGATCCTACAGCTAACCCTATGACAGAAGTTTCAGACAAAGTTTATGAGATTACATTCAAGAATGTAACTAAGTTCGACAACTATCAGGTTAAGTTCGCAGCTAACGGCAAGTGGACTGACAGTTGGGGCGCTGCAGCGGAAAACTTCACACCTGAATCAGGCGTAGAGTTTGACGCAGCATATAACGGAGAGAACCTTACCGTTAATGTTCCTTATGAATTTGCTGATGTAACACTCAAGCTCGACCTCACAAACTTTGATTATGCTACAAAGTTAGGTGCTAAGGCTACTGTAACAGTAACAGACACATCAACTCAGGTTGAAACAACAGAGGCTGATACAACAGTTGAGCCAACTACTGCTGCTCCTGCTACACAGCCAACAGCTGCTGCTCAGAAAGCACCTCTTACAGTAAATGCTACTTCAAATGTTTTCTCAACTGCAAAGGCTGAGTATAACAGCGAAACAAATCAGGTTACTGTAAGCTACTACCTCGACACAGATTATGACCTTGTAAACCTTGAATGGTACTTCACATTTGACAGCGAAGTATTTACTGTAAACAACAAGAATAATCTTGATTCAACAGGTAAGAAACTCGGCATTATGCCACAGATTACAAGCGGTTATGTAATCAACACAAGTATACCCGGCAAGGTAAACGCTAACGCATCTGACCTTGGTCTTTACACAATTAATAAAGACATTCCTTTCGCAAAGATCGTATTGGATGTAAAAGGTACTCCTGAGAATGTTGAAACAACAGTAAACATGAATGTAAGAGTTCTCACAAAGGGTGAAATGGACTTTGATACAATGAGAGTTGATCCTGATTCAATGGTATCATATGTTTGCGATTACATCATTCATGATGCATCTTACATCAAAGCAGCTACAACAAAGCTCACAGAGTCAACATTTGTTCCATCAACAGAGTCAACAGAAGCTCCTGAAACAACAGTAGCTCCTGAGACAACAGTTCCTGAAACAACTGCAGCTCCAGAGACAACAGTTCCTGAAACAACAGCTGCACCTGAAACAACAGTTCCAGAGACAACAGCTGCACCAGAGACAACAGTTCCTGAAACAACTGTAGCTCCAGAAACAACAGTTCCAGAGACAACTGAGGCTCCTGAAACAACAGTAGCTGCAACTACAGAAGAAGCTCCTGCTGGTGCTCTTAATGTAAATGCTACTTCTAACTTATTCCCTGCATCATCTAAGGTTGTTGCAGGTGACGAAGAGTATGTAACAGTAACTTATTACTTTGAGTCAGAGAAGAATGTTCTTAACGCAGACTTCAACCTTACTTATGACCCAACAATGCTCGCTCTTGACAGTGTTATGACTCCTTACACAAACGGTGTAGTAGTAAACTCTGCAACAGCAGGCAAGGTTTATGGCAATATGTCAAGCCTTAATCTTTACAACTTCAACCAGAAGACACCATTTGTTTCAGTTGTATTCAAGAGACTTGGTCTTGGCGAAACAGATGTAAACCTCACAGTTGATAACCTTACACTCTCACTTGCAAACGCTGAAGGTGTAACAGATGAAGCCCAGGAAGAGGGCCTTGTAAGAGATGGCGTTCTTGCTGAAACATCAACAAAATATTCAGTTGAAACTGAAATTCAGGCAGGTAAAGTTACACCTGTTGTTCCAACAACAGCTGAACCAACAACAGCTCCTGCTCCTGCAGGTTCAACATATGTAGTAGCAGGTTCAGAAGAACTTTGCGGTGTTTTATGGAAGGGCAGCCCGGAAGAAGCTCCTGAAAATGTTATGACAGCTAACGGCGACGGTACATACACAAAGGTATTTACCAATGTTCAGATTGCTGATTCACTTCAGCTTAAGGTTGTAGAAAATACAGCTGATGGCGGTCAGAATTGGATCGGTGATAACGGAGACAACAATATAACCTTTAATGTTGTTGCCGCTTGTGATGTAACAGTTACATATGACAGCAATACAGGCAAAATCACTGTTTCAGGTGACGGTGTTCAGATCGTTTCTGATATTGAAATCAAAAGCATGCATGCTGTTGGTAACGGTGACCCTGATGATGAATCATGGTTAAACGGTGCAGCTTGGGATCCAACAGCTAATGAGATGGAGCAGGTTGCAGATAAGGTTTATGAGATTACATATCACAATGTACCTAAGTTTGACAACTACCAGGTTAAGTTCGCAGCTAACGGCAAATGGGCTGACAGCTGGGGCGGTGCAGAAGAGAACTTCTCACCTGTATCAGGCGTTGCATTTGACGCTACATACAATGGTCAGAACCTCACTGTAAATGTACCATATGAGCTTGCTGATGTAACACTCAGAATTGACCTTTCAAACTTCAACTATGCTACAAAGCTCGGCGCAGTTGCTACAGTAACTGTAACAGAAGCTTCTCAAGTACCAACAACAGCTCCTGAAACAACAGTTCCAGAAACAACAGTACCTGAGACAACAGTACCTGAGACAACAGTTCCAGGCACAACAGCTCCAGAGACAACTGTACCTGAAACAACAGTTCCAGGCACAACAGTTGAGCAGGACACAACAGTAGCTCCTGCAACAGGCGCAACATCAGCAACAGGTTCAACAGTTAAGCCTGGTACAGCTGATACAGCTAACAAGGGTAATAATACAACTAATAACAACGGTACAGTTAAGACAGGTAATGCATCTATGGCAGTAGCTATCCTCCTTGTACTTGTATCTGCTACTGGTGTAATTTACTTTACCCGCAAGAAGATTAAATAATCTTTTATAAGCAATAAATAAAACATAGTTTTTCGCCCTCCGTTAATTCGGAGGGCGTTTTTGCGTTTAAATTAAAATTTTGAAAATTAAGGTTCTTTACCAAAAGTTGCGTTAAATAGTGTTTAGCGAACAAAGTTTAGTTAAATAAATATAAAATTTAGGTCAACCCTTTTTAAAGGGTTGCGGGTTTGGGCAGAGCCCATTAAACAGTAAAAATGAACTTATTTTCAATAAAAAATAAACGGTTGAATTTATTATAGAATAACTAAACTTTAGATTAATCAAGACTTTAGTGGAAAACAAAAGTAAAGACTAATGGGTGGCAGAAAGTAAGAAAGTTGCACTTGAGCAATCTTAGAGAAAAGGTACTCTAAAGGATACAAAAGTTTGCGTGTGTGGGTAATTTGCCCTTGGAAAGAGGCAAATTAGTCGTTTTAGTAGCGCAGCTTTTTCCTATGTTGCTGTCGCATTTTAGGCTATCACCATTATGTTCAGCCCCGAACGGCAAGTCGTTTGGCTATCAGAATTTGAAATAGCATAAAGCATTTGTGGGCATTGCCTACAACCTTTGAAAAGGTTGAGTAAACTTTTAACTTTGGGACGAAAAGTTTGGCTTTTGCCGTACTTTGTTGCCCGACAAAAAATAATCTGATAAAACATAATTCCTGAAAATGATTAAAAATTGAAATTGAGAATGTACTATTTAAAAATAAAGTCTAAAATTTTTGCAAATCAATAAGAAAAAATCACATAAAATTCAGATTAAAAAATGTATTAGTTCATTGAAATTTTGTTAATAATATTATATAATAGAAATACTATGATTAAGGATTTGATTTTATGTTGAAAAAAATTAAAACTGCTATTGCTTACTGCTCTGCAATGCTCATGATTGTTGCCGCAACTATGAGCGCAAATGCTGCCAATGAAGTCACAATTAATGATTCGGCTAATGTTGCGGTCGGCGATACTTTTACATACTCTATGTTCATTTCAGATGCACAGAGCGGAATAATGGGTATGCAGGCATATGTTTTTTATGATACAGATTACCTTGAAATTGATACATCATCAATTAGCTTTGAAACTCTCAACGGCGTAATTTACAACGGAAACCTTGACGGATATATGACTTTTAATTTTTCTGATATAAATAATTATGCTGACTTTTCATCAAGATCTCAACTCGTATCAATGAATTTTAAAGTTAAAAAAGCCGGCAATACTAATGTAAGATATTTTATCAAGGAAATGTATGACAGCAATATGGTAACTCTTTCTGCCTATACTATAACCTATGATATAGTTTATAATGAAAAAACTATTGTGTCCGACCAAATTCCTGTTGTTGAGGATTCAGAGAAATATATCAATCACTACCAAGGCAATTTCATAAATTACCTTGACGGCAAGGGCGATGATAATACAAATGAGAAGAACGACCACAAGGCGGTAATAGGAGAAAAAACTACTATGGTTCCGCAAAATAATCAAAATGACAATCAGTACACAGATGTTACTCAAAACGGTTCGGGCTCATCGGTTACAACAATTGTAATCGTTTGCGGCTGCGTTCTGCTTGCGGCGGCTATTGCAGGAGTAATGTATTTCAGAAATAAAGAAAACAAGAAAAATGAGGTAAATACTGATAGTGATAATATTGACAATGATATGCCGTAATGTGACGGCTTGGTTTATATAATTATCCTTGGTTTAAAAAATATTTAAAAAATGTTTAAAAAATGTAACCAAATTTTGTTAATTATTACACCCCTTAATCGACCTCTTTTTTCTAAAAAGCCTTGATTTTTTGAGCAAATTATTATATAATTGTCATACCGAGTATATCGGAAACATATTTTTATAGGAGGAAATTTCTAATGTCCAAGAAGATCATTAGTCTTATGTTGGCTATGGCTCTTTCTGCTTCAATGGTAGCAGTTGCAGCAGTTAGCGTTTCAGCTGACACAGACAGCGATGGTAACTATGTTCCTTCAGAGGGAACTGAAACATATAGATATTATTTCTATATGCCACAGAGATGGGAAAACGAGTTCACAACAACAACAGGTGCATACTGGTGGGAAGGTACAGATTATTGCGAAACATGGCAGGATATGTATAAGGTTAAAGAAACTGAGAACGAAAACATTTTCTGTATTGATGTTCCAAAGGATGTTCCTAAGCTAATCTTCAACAACTATGTTGACGGCGGTGCAGACCCAGAGGCTCCTCAGTACACAAAGGCTGCTCAGACATCAGATGTTACATGTGTAGACGATGATGGTGAAGATGCTTGGGGTTACTGGCCTAAAACTGAAGAAGACGATCCTAGTAACGCGCTTTATCCGGAAGGTATCAGAAATTTTGATAACATGATTTATGTTATCGATGAAAACAGAATCGAAGAGAACCCACTCAACCAGAAGCTTACATGCCGTGGTCAATGGTACTACTACTATGGTAACGGCGAATATGGTTACACACCTGTAAAGGGTGACGGCGCTGTTTACAACACAGAGTATATGTCATTTGAGCAGGCACTTGCTGATAAGGAAGCTGGCGTTAAGCCATCAGTTCCTGAAACAACAGTTGCTCCTGAGACAACAGTTGCTCCTGAAACAACAACAGAGGCTACAACAGCTCCTGCTCCTGTTTCAAAGCCTGCTCTTACAGTTTACGCTACATCAAACGTATTCCCAGAGGCTAAGGCTGTGTATGATAACTCAACAAAGCAGGTTACAGTTACTTACTACCTCGGTACAGACAGAGATCTTGTAAACCTTGAGTGGTACTTAACATTTGATAACACTGTTCTTGAGTACAAGACCGCTAACAACCTTGATTCATCAGGCAGAAAGCTCAACATTATGCCTCAGATCACACCAGCAGGCGGCGATGTATTCAATACAGATCTCCCAGGTAAGATAAATTCTAACGCTTCTAGCCTTTCACTTTATCCGATTGATTCAACAAAGCCTTTCGTACAGGTTACATTCGATGTAATCGGCGAGCCTGAGAATGTTGAAACAACAATCAACCTCAATGTAAGAGTTCTTACAACAGGCGCACTTGATCCTGACAAAATGAGCCTTGATCCTAATTCTATGAACTCATTTGTAGTTGACTTCACAATTAAGGATCCAGCTCCACTTACATTCACAAACACAACTCTTACAGAGTCAACATATGTTGAGCCAACAGCTCCGGAAACAACAGCTGCTCCTGTAACAACAGCTCCAGAAACAACAGTTCCTGGAACAACAGCTGCTCCTGTAACAACACCTGGTACAACAGCTGCTCAGGAAACAACAGTTGCTCCAGCTCCTGGTGCTGCTGAGACAACAGTTGCTCCTGCAACAGGCGCTACATCAGCAACAGGTTCAACAGTTAAGCCTGGCACAGCTGATACAGCTAATAAGGGTAACACAACTAACAACAATAACGGCACAGTTAAGACTGGTGACGCTACACTCGCAGTTGTAATCCTTACTCTCCTTGTTTCTGCTACCGGCGTTATGTTCGTTATTCGCAAGAGAGAGATTCTTTAATCTTAATTAGCAATAATTAGATTTCTTTGGGCTGGCCTTTTGGTCAGCCCATTTTGATTAAGAAAATACATTACTTAATTGCAGTATATTTATTTTACTGATAATGCAAATAATACTATAAATAATACCCCTATAAACTCATTTTAAATTGTTTTCAATATACTCCGTATAGTTTGAAAATATAGCTTGTATATTGTGTTTTGTCGGTGATTTCAGGTTATAATTCCTATAAATAATAATTATCAAAAAAATTGAAAAAATAGCGTAATTATGAAGAAATTTATCGTAAATATCGGTTGACAAAGCGCAAATACTTTTGTATAATAATCAATAGCGTTTTAATATGCGTTTATGCGGTCAAGAGGTGCAATTATGCTTTTTGAACTTAAAAGTGTCTTTCAAAATGAAGGCGAAGAAAAAACAATCAGCTATCAGCTGGATATAAGCAATATTGACATTGACGGCGTTTTTCCATTCAAAACACCGCTTGATATTACCGCAACAGCAGGAAACAGGGCATCACTTGTTGACCTTACTTTGGTTGTCAGCTTTGACTATGTGCGCAGCTGCGACAGATGTGGAGAAGAATTTACAAGGAAGATGAAGTACAAGTTTACTCATAAGCTTGCCCGTTCTCTTGAAACTGACGGCAACGACGACTATATTGAAACACCTGATTTTGTACTCGACCTTGATGAAACGGTTATTTCTGATGTGCTGTTGTCGCTGCCGCAGAAAAACCTTTGTAAAGAGGATTGCAAGGGACTATGCAGTCAGTGCGGTCATAATCTTAACGAGGGTGAATGTGATTGCGATAAAAAGCAGGTTGACCCAAGGCTCGAGATTCTTAAACAACTTATGGATTGATATATGTTATTGTAAGGAGGTCTTTGTAATGGCAGTACCAAAGAGAAAAACTTCACACGCAAGAAAGAGTTCAAGACGTTCAACAGTTTGGAAGCTTAACGCTCCAACACTTGTAATTTGCCCTAACTGCGGTGAGTACAAGGCAGCTCACAGAGCTTGCGGCAACTGCGGTATGTATAACGGCAGACAGGTAATCGTAAAAGCTAACGAGAACTAATTACGGTACAAACATTATGGGCGGCAGAATTCTGTTCGCCCTTTTGTTTTGCTCTGATACATTGATTTTTTAATGAAATTTGTGTAAAATAAGTGTGAGGTGAGCTCGTGGCTGTAAAAATATTTGGTGTGACTGCTAACAGTCACGCAGACAGAGCAAAAATTAAAAGCGGAGAATCTCTGCTTACTATTAACGGAAATATAATTGAAGATGTGCTTGACTATCGCTTTCATCAGGTAAACAGAGATCTTACTCTTGAAATCCAAGATGGGAACGGCGATGTAAGAACAGTTAAGATTTACAAGAGTGAATATGAAGAAATCGGTCTTGAATTTGAAACATACCTTATGGATGAGCAGAAAAGCTGCCGTAACAAATGTATTTTCTGCTTTATTGACCAGTTGCCTAAGGGTATGCGTGAATCGCTTTATTTTAAAGATGATGACAGCCGACTTTCTTTTTTGTTTGGCAACTACATCACGCTTACCAACCTTAGCCAGCACGAAATCGACCGTATAATCAAGATGCACATTAGTCCTATTAATGTATCGGTGCACACAACAAATCCTCAGTTGCGTTGTAAAATGATGCATAACCGTTTTGCAGGCGATGCTTTAAGGCATCTTGAGAGCTTTGCAAAGGCAGGTATCAGCCTGAATTGTCAGATTGTAGCCTGCCCCGGAATAAATGACGGTGAGGAGCTTTTGCGAACATTTAAAGACCTTGAAAAGCTCGATGTTAATATGACCGCTGTTGTACCCGTAGGACTTACAAGGTACAGAGAGGGTCTGTATCCGCTTACCGAGTACACGCAGGAAACCGCCGAACAAACGGTAGATTTGATAGAAAAATTCGGCGACGAATGTGTAAAAAAATATGGCAGAAGAATTTTTTATGCAGGTGATGAATTTTATATTAAGGCGGGCAGACCGATACCGGAGCCTGATTTTTACGAGGGATTTCCTGCTGTTGAGGACGGCATTGGTATGATAGCCTGCTTAAAGGAAGAAATTGAGTTTGCCGTTGAGGACAGCGAATATAATGAGTCGCTTAATTATATGGTGACAATAGCTTGCGGCGAGGCTGTTGCGCCGTATTTACGAGATATGATGAAGATTATTGCAACTAAATTTCCAAATGTAAAAATAAATGTTGTTGCAATTAAAAATAACTTTTTCGGTGGCGGAGTTAATGTGTCGGGCTTGGTTACAGGCGGCGATCTTATTGCTCAGCTCAAGGGCAAGGAGCTTGGTGAAAAGCTCTTTATTCCGTCATCAATGCTGAGATTTGAAAACGATATTTTCCTTGATGATGTTTCAGTTGAAGATGTTGAGCGAGAGCTAAATATTTCTTTGGGAATTGTAAATAACAATGGTGACGAGCTTGTAAGGGCGGTCACTACCGTAAAGGAGATGTTAGAATGAATAAACCCGTAATTGCTATTGTGGGCAGACCAAATGTTGGTAAATCCACACTATTTAATAAACTTATCGGACAGCGACTTTCAATAGTTGATGACACACCGGGCGTTACTCGTGACCGTATTTACGGCGAGGTTGAGTGGCTCGGCAAAAAGGCTTTTATAATTGATACAGGCGGTATTGAGCCGAAATCCGACGATATTATTTTGTCGCAGATGCGCAGACAGGCTCAGCTTGCCATTGATACCGCAAATGTAATTATCCTTGTTACAGACGGTAAAACAGGTATGGTTGCAACCGATATGGATATTGCGCAGATGCTTATGAAATCAAACAAGCCGATTGTGCTTTGTGTAAATAAATGTGACGGTATTGGCGAACCTACTCCCGAATTTTATGAGTTTTACAACCTCGGACTCGGAGATCCTATTCAGGTTTCATCTGTTCACGGTCATGGTACAGGAGATTTGCTCGACAGTGTTTTTGAACACCTTGATTTTACAGAGGACAGCGAGGATGACGGCACTATAATTAATGTTGCGGTTATCGGTAAGCCAAATGCAGGCAAGT
This sequence comes from Eubacterium sp. OM08-24, assembly GCF_003438075.1. GTDB lineage: Bacteria > Bacillota > Clostridia > Oscillospirales > Acutalibacteraceae > Ruminococcoides. Next base: position 129,446 of record NZ_QSTA01000004.1, read on the forward strand.
CATCGCTTATCAATAAGATTACAAACGAGGAGCGCTGTATAGTTTCTGACATTGCAGGTACTACAAGAGATACCATTGATACAATGATAGAAAATAAGTACGGTAAATTTAATTTTACCGATACAGCAGGACTTCGCCGTCAGAAAAAGATTTATGACGATATTGAAAAGTACAGCATCATCAGAGCTAAGATGGCGATTGAGCGCAGTGATGTATGTGTGATTATGATTGACGCCGAGGCAGGCGTTACAGAGCAAGACACAAAGGTAGCCGGACTTGCGCACGAGGCAGGCAAGGCTTGTATTCTTGCAGTAAACAAATGGGACGCAATCGAGAAAAACGACAAAACAATGCAGGAGTTCAGGAAAAAGCTCGACACTGATTTTGCGTTTATGTCATATGCTCCGCAGGTGTTTATTTCAGCAAAAACAGGTCAGAGAATTGACAGACTGTTTGAGTTTATTGTTAGTTGTGCGGAGCAGTCGGCACGAAGAATTACAACAGGTATGCTCAACGAATTGCTTGCTCAGGCAACAACAAGAGTTCAGCCACCGTCTGATAAGGGCAAGAGATTGAAGATTTTTTATGTTACTCAGGCATCTGTAAAGCCGCCTACATTTATTTTCTTCTGCAACAATGCCCAGCTGTTCCACTTTTCTTATCAGCGCTATCTTGAAAACAGAATCAGAGAGGCATTTGGTCTTGAGGGAACACCAATCAGAATTATTATCAGGGAGCGTGGCGAAAAGTAATGGATTTTTATTTGACATTTTTAGCGGATAACTGGTGGAGAGTTTTAATTACCGCCGTTGTCGCTTACCTTTTGGGCAGTGTGAATACGGCTGTTATAGTTACAAAAATTGTTACAGGAGGCAAAAAAGACATTCGTGAAATGGGCAGTGGCAACGCAGGCTTTACCAATGTTTTGCGTTCGGTCGGAAAAGTTCCCGCTATATTTACAATCGTGTGCGATGCGCTTAAATGCGTTGTTGCGGTAATAATCGGCTGGCTGATTTTCTCGACTATTCAGGCAGACAGCCAAATTCTTTCAAATGAGTTTGGCAACTGCGGCAAGTATATAGCCGGTATTTTTGCTATACTCGGACATTCGTATCCCGTCTATTTCCACTTTAAGGGTGGCAAGGGTGTTGTTACCGCTGCGGCACTTATAGCAAGTGAGGATTGGAGAGTGTTTATTGCGATTATTGCCACTTTCCTTATAGTTTTTATTTGTTCAAAAATTATTTCGCTTTCAAGTATTACAGCGGCTGTTCTTTACGGCCCGTTTACTTTTCTTGCAACATTCCTTTTTGATTATCCGAACGGATATTCTTTAGGCTATGTAATTTTGTCAACGGTTGCGGCGCTGATTATCGGTATTTTTGTAATCGTTAAGCATAAGGATAACATTAAAAGACTTATGCGTGGCGAGGAAAAGAAAATTACTGCAAAGAAAAAGACAAATGCTTGACGAATTTTTATAAAAGTTGTAAAATAGTGACAGAAATATTATTGAAAGGTCGAATATTATGTCTGACTGTATTTTTTGTAAAATAGTTGACGGCTCTATTCCATCAACAAAGGTTTACGAGGACGATAAAATACTTGCATTCAAGGATTTGAACCCTCAAGCACCTGTTCATACTCTTATTGTTCCTAAACAGCATATTTGTTGTGCAGATAAAATTACTGCCGATAACTGTGAGATAGTCGGTTACATATTCTCAAAAATTCCTGAGATTGCAAAGTCACTCGGTCTTGAGAACGGCTACCGTATTGTTAATAACTGCGGTGAAGACGGTTGTCAGTCGGTAAAGCACTTGCATTTCCATTTGCTTGGTGGCAAAAAGCTTGCTGAAAATATGGCTTAAGAGGTGAGTACGATGGGTACATATAAAATTACCATTGCAGGACTTGAGCGTGAGCTTGAGCTTTTTCCTGTAAGTGATAAGCTTGACATTGCGGCATTTATTATGTTTGGTGATGTTGAAATTACCGAGGCGTCTGCTAAAGAGCTTTTAAAAATTTGCCCTGAGCACGATGTTGTTGTTACAGCCGAGGCAAAGGGTATTCCTCTTTGCTATGAAATGGCAAGACAGGGCTGCAAAAATTATGTTGTTGCCCGCAAGGGTGTTAAAGTGTATATGAGAAACCCGATAGAGGTAAATGTTAAGTCAATTACTACCGAGAACGAGCAGGAGCTCTATCTTGGCGAGGGTGACGCTGACTTTATTAAGGGCAAAAGAGTATTGATTGTTGATGATGTTGTTTCAACAGGTCAGAGCCTTGAGGCAATTGAAGAGCTTGTTACTAAGGCCGGCGGAAATATAGTAGGCAAGGCGGCTGTGCTTGCCGAGGGTGACGCAAGAGGCAGAAAAGATATTATTTATCTTGAGGAATTGCCTTTGTTCTTTAAATAATATATTAAGGATTGAATTTTATGAAACGACCGTTTGCATTGATTGGTATTACATATCTTTCTGTGCAAGCGGCGCTTTTTTATTTTCAGCAAATTTACATTGCGGCAGTAGTTGCCGTTGTGTGTTTTGTCGGCGCTGTTGTTTCGCTTTTTACCTTGAAGAATAAAAGTATTCGGCATACCGCACTCGGATTTTGCATTACCGCTGCGTTTGCAAGTGTGATATTCGGCGGATACAGTGCGCTTGTAAGACAGCCGATTACAGAGAAATATTCTGACAAAGATATATATGTTACGGCAACTGTAATTGAACAGCCGACAAGGAAATATGATTATTACAAATATCTGATTGAAACCGAGCAGATAAATAAAAAAAGTGAAAGGCTGAGGATAAATCTTTCAACAATCAGTGAAATAAATGTTGAAGAATTTGACAGAATAAGCTGTGTTTTATCTGTAAAAGAGTGTGAGCAAAATTCAATGATAGCAGACGGTGCGTTTTTGCAGGCGTCTGCCGATAAGAATTTTGCTTATATTGTAAAAGCCTCGGATAATAAGCCGCTGTATTACAATGCAATTAAACTGCGGAAAAGCTTTGCAAACAGCTTGAATAATCTTATGTCAAATGACAGCGCATCACTGTGCAGAGCTGTTTTGTTAGGCGAAAAGTCGGCGCTCTCGCAGGATGTGCAAAACGATTTTACACGCTGTGGCGTCAGCTTTCTAATAGTAGTGTCGGGTATGCACCTTGCAATTATATGCAGTTTTGTATTTTTCTGTATAAAAGGAATTATCAGGAGCAGGGCATTACGCTCGTTGATAATGATTTTATGTGCATTTGCATTTATGGCGGTAAGCGGATTTTCACCCTCTGTGGTAAGGGCAGGAATTATGCTTGCTGTGGTGTATTCGGGAAAAATGTTTATGCGCAACGGCGATTCGCTTAATTCGCTGGGAATTGCGGCTTTAATTCTTACAGTGCCAAATCCAGTTGCGGTAGCCGATGTGGGTATGCTGTTATCATTTACGGCAACTCTCGGCATAATTTTGTGGGCACAAGGTATGACCGCATTTATAATGGGTAAATTTACAAAATTAAATAGACTTAAAAAACCTGTTGAATTTATTGTAAATCTGTTTTCCGTATCGGTATCAGCGGCTGTATGGACAATGCCGTTTTCGGTATTGCTGTTTGGCAAGGTGTCGCTTTTCTCAATTTTACTTTCAGTTGTGCTTTCGCCCGTTGTAAGCGTACTCGTAGCCTGCGCCCTGCTGACTGTGATTTTTAACGGCATAGGAGCTATCGGCTTTATTGCTTATCCGTTTGCATTTGTATGCGAGTGGCTGAGCCGTTTTGTTTTAGCTGTGGTGGGTGCGATTTCCGGTATTCCGTTTTCATATGTAAATGCCCGTAAGCCGTATTTTTACATATGGCTCGGTTTGGCTGCGGTTATGGTTGTTGCAGGCTGTTTTGTAAAGAACAGGGCAGGCTATGCCGTTAAAAGTGCTGTTGTATCGCTGTGTGTGCTTACTTTGGGTTTTGGTATATATTCAGTAATTGATGTGAGAAATACCGAGTTAAACATTTACGCAACAGGCGGCAATACGGTTATGATAAGGCGTGGCAAAAACTGCTCGGTCATAAGCTGTGACGGAGATTTTGCAAAAATTTACAGCACTGTATCGGATGTGAAGGAAGATACCGACAAGCTCGACTTTCTTATTGTGCCAACCGACAGGGAGAGCAGTGCCGCTTATGCCGATATTATTCAAAGAAAATTTGACGAATCGGATGTTTTGATATATGATAGTAAAGGTGAGTTTAGCGACAGAGAAAATGTAAAGTATTTTAACAGGAACTTTACAGTATATCTTAATGAAAACACCAAAGACGAAATAGTGTGTGCAGAGGGCGGTGTTTATCAGTATATAAGCACTGACAATACAGCTGTTTTGCTCTTTGACGGTGAACTTGATTTTAATAAAATTCCCGAAAAATACCGAAAAGCCGATTATGTTATTGCGGATAAATTCAGTAAAGATATTAAAAGTCTTTTTAGCGGAAAAGTAATCGTTACAGGCAACGGCGAGGGTATCGAGGAAAATTCAGATATAATTTGGATACAAGACGATAATATGGCATTTGCACTTAATTAACGGAGGAAATATGGCTGTACTTACAGACAAACAAATGGACAAGCATATAAAAGAAAAAAATTTTGCTAAAATATATTTGATTTACGGCGATGAACAAATGTATGTTAGGAAATATACCGATAAACTTGTTACTGCGGTGGCAGGCAAAACTCCGTCAGATTTTAATTTTCATTCGTTCGGTGACAGTATTAATTTTGACGAGCTTGCCGCATCTGTTCAGATTGTGCCGTTTATGAGCGAATATAACTGCGTTTTGGTGAGTGATGCCGCCTTTGATGAGTTTAATGCAAATGACAACGCAAGGTTTGCCGATATTTACAAGGCAGTGCCTGACGGTACTGTTTTTATTGTATCTTTGCCGTCTATTAAGCCTAAAAAAAATACAACGGTTTTGCCTGCGCTTAAAAAATATGCGGACAAAAACGGTATAGTTTGCGAATTTAACACACTTACTCAGAACGAGCTTGTTAAATTTATTGCCAAATGGGCGAACGCAAACGGCAAGATTATTTCTCAGGTAAACGCAACTCACCTTATATCGCTTTGTGGTCGTGACCTTAATATGCTGAAAAATGAGATTGATAAGATTTCGGCATACGCAAAGGGAGAAGAAATATCTTGTGATGATATTGATAAGTTGGCGACAGTTACGCTTGAGGCAAAGGTTTTTGCACTCTCGGACGCTGTGCTTAACGATAATGCACAAAAAGCGTTTAATACGCTTGATGTATTGTTTTATCAGCAGGAAAAAACAGCCGATATGCTGTATATTTTAACAAAGGCGTATATTGACGCATACAGAATACGAGTGGCAGACGAAAGCGGAATAACGAAAACCGAAGTTGCAAATAAGTTTAATTATAAAAACAGAGCGTTTGTACTTGATAATGCAAAAAAAGCGACAAAGCGAGTATCAACGCAGGCACTGAGAAAGTCGCTTGAAATACTTTTACAGGCTGATACAGAGTTTAAGAGCGTAGCGATAAATGACAGAATGTTTTTTGAAAAATTAATCGCAAACCTTTTGCTGACAGCTGAGAGGGGTAGAGTTTAATTGCTTAAAATAAAAGAGGCAATAATAGTAGAGGGCAGATACGATAAAATAAAATTAAAAAATATTGTTGATGCCACAATTATTGAAACCAACGGCTTTAGAGTGTTTTCAGACAAAGAAAAGCAGTCGCTTATTCGCAAAATTGCAGAAACCAAGGGAATACTTGTATTTACAGACAGCGACTCCGCAGGTTTTGTTATAAGGAATTTTTTGCGTGGTGCGGTTGATAAAAGCAAGATAAAGCATTGCTACATACCGCAGATAAACGGTAAGGAAAAGCGAAAGGCGCATAGCTCAAAAGAGGGCTTTCTTGGTGTTGAGGGAGTGAGCGATGATGTTATTATTGACGCTATCCGCAAAAGCGGTGCAACAATCATAGGAGAAGAAAGTCAGGCGCAAAGCGGAGAGATTACAAAATCCGATTTATATCGGCTCGGACTTACGGGCAGAGAAAATTCGGAAAAGCTGAGGAAAGCACTTTTAAAAAATTTAGGAATGCCGTCATATCTCACTACAAACGCTATGCTCTCGGCAATTAATTGCTTATATTCGTTAGAAGAATTAAAAAACATAGTAGAAAATTTGGAAATTTAATAATCGTAATTGAAATCATCGTTTTTGGACATAATAAAAACGGTGATTTTTTTGTTAAAGAGATTAAAATGTGATTGTATGATTTTTTCAATAGGCGGTGTAGCCTATGCTTTGCTTGAAATATTGTGGCGGAGAAAAACGCACTGGACTATGGCGGTTACGGGTGGGAGCTGTTTCCTTGCTATTTTCAGAGTATATAAAAAGTTCCCGAAACTTTGCCTGCGCAGTAAGTGCCTTATCGGCGGAGCGATTATTACATTTATGGAGGGCATATGCGGTTTTATTGTAAATGTAAAGTGCAAGCTCAATGTTTGGGATTACAGTAACTGCACCTTGAATTTTAAAGGACAGATCTGCCCGTTTTACAGTATGCTCTGGATTCTTTTGTGTATTCCGATAAGCGGTATATGCAAATTGCTCTGCAAAAATAAAAAGATAGTTTAAAAGTCACTTTAGCGTCATTATGAGTATTTATAATAAACCTGTAAAATAAATTTGGAGGAATTATTATGGAAATACTCAGAGTTGAAAATCTTGTGAAAACTTACGGACAGGGCGACAATGTTGTGAATGCTGTTGATAATATTTCTTTGTCGGTAAACAAGGGCGAATTTGTGGCAATAGTAGGCGCAAGCGGCAGTGGAAAGTCAACTTTACTGCACCTGCTTGGTGGAGTGGACAGACCGACAAGCGGTGAAATTTATATAGACGGCAACGAAATTAATTCTATGAATAACGATAGTCTCGCTATTTTCAGACGCAGGCAGATTGGAATTGTGTATCAGTTCTATAATCTTATTCCTATTCTTACTGTGGAAGAAAATATTTCTTTGCCTTGCGACCTTGACGGTAACAGACCCGATAAAGAGAGAATGAATTTGATTTTAAAATCTTTCGGACTTTTTGAAAGAAAAAATCATCTGCCGAACGAGCTTTCGGGCGGTCAGCAACAGAGAACCTCGATTGCAAGAGCTTTAATAAATAATCCGGCTATTCTGCTTGCTGACGAGCCGACAGGTAATCTTGATTCAAAATCCACAGAAGAAATTATGAGTATTTTGAAAATGTCTAACCGTGACTTTAATCAGACAATAATTATGATTACGCACAATCTTGAAATTGCAAAGGAAGCCGACAGAATTATTACAATTCAGGACGGCAAAATTTTAAGGGAGGCGTAAGGCTTGAAGATACTGAATAAACTTACTGTTAAAAATTTAAAGTTGAATAAAAGCCGTACGATTGTTACGATTATCGGTATTATGCTTTCGTGCGCTTTGATTATGGTTGTTGCCGGTATGGCGGCAAGCGCACAACAGACAATGGTAAACTTACAAATTAATATGACGGGTAATTATGATTTATTTGTAAAAGGAGCAAACAAAAAAATTATTGACAATGCGCAGGCAAACAGAAATGTAAAGGACATTTATATAAAACAAAATCTCGGTTGCGCATATCTGCCGCAGGCGAAATTTGACACAAAACCGTACATAAATGTGGTAGCATTTAACGAAAAATCATTTACAGACTGTTTTAATGTTACACTTAAAGAGGGCAGACTTCCGCAAAACGGAAACGAACTTGTGCTTTCGCAGAGTGTAATTGAAAACAGCAAGGCAGACTATAAAATCGGAGATACAGTTGCTCTTGATTTGGGGAAGAGAGTCTATGCTTCGGGTGACGAAATACCTTTAGATGATACGGATTATTTTAATGACACCAATGGTACAGAAAAGCTGGTCGATACTCATAAAAAGACTTACACTGTTGTAGGTGTGTTTAATAAGGTTTCTTCATCATATTTTGCGGCAGACAGCATTTCTGCAAGCAGTTCCGCTTTCACTTTAGCTGAAGAAAATGCCGATATAAATGATTTGTTTATAAGTTTTACATCAGACGGTGAAAAAGATTATATTACAACGAGCGGTGAAATTTTAAATTTAACGGGTGACGATTTTGAGAGTTTAAAAAATAATTTTGAAGTTTATCTTGAAAACGGTGATTTTGATGAGGCGGATATAAACAAAGATTTGCTGAGATACAAAGGCTTTGCGCTAAGTGACGAGTATATGAGAATGCTTTTTTCATTAGCTGTAATAATTATTGTAATTATTGCAATTTCAAGTATTTTTGTTATCCGCAACAGTTTTGCAATTTCAATTACCGAAAAAACAAAGTTGTACGGTATGCTTGCTTCAATCGGTGCTACATCAAAGCAGATAAGGCATAATGTGCTTTTTGAGGGCTTTGTGCTTGGCATAATCGGTATTCCGGCAGGCATTTTGCTTGGCGTAGGTGTAATTGCGCTGCTTGTGGTAATTTTGAACGCATTGCTTGAAAATATGCTGAACGGAATCTCATTTGTTTATGCCGTTCCATGGTGGGTAGCGGTTATTTCTGCTGTAATGTCAGCGGTTATTATTCTGTTTTCTACGCTTTCATCGGCTTTCAGAGCCTCAAAAATTGCTCCGATTACCGCAATCAGAGGCAACAATGATATTAAGATTAATAAAAATAAAAGGAAAAGTTATAAAGCACCGAAATTTATTAAAAAGCTGTTTGGTGTGGGTGGAGAGATTGCCTATAAAAACCTTAAACGCAGTAAAAAGAAGTACCGCACTACTGTGATTTCTATTATTGTTACCGTTGCAATGTTTATTTCAATTTCCACCTTTATTGAGTACGGATTAAAAATTGCAGGTGATCACTTTAAGGATATGCCTTACAATATTACTGTACATGCAAACGATAAGCTGTCATACGAGGAATACGAAAATATTTACAAAAGAATCATTGCTGATACGGATATAAATTCAAGTATAAAAGCCTGTGGAAATGATTATGGCAATATAGTGGGGCTTACCGATTATTATACGGAGGATGCCAAAGCGGCAGAGTTACCGGGCGGCGATTTAGCGTATGTGTTTGGTGTGGATAATAAGAGCTTTAAGGAGTATGTAACCGCACTTGGATATAATTATGATGATGTCAAGGATAAAGCACTTATTACGAATGATTTTAAATACTATAATTCGGATAATATTCTTATCAAGGGTAAGGAATTTGACTTGCCTATGAATACTGTTGTAAAGTTGTATCCTAACGGAACCCCGTCATATACTGAGGATGATATTAAAGAAATTCAGAAAACAGATCCTGATTTTGTATATAATCCGGATGATTATAAGTCTGTTGACCTTGTTATATATGATACAATTAATAAGGAAGTGCCGGGGTCTATAGTTTCAAGTATTATGAGTACCCAAATTGAGGGAAGTGTGCTTGTAAGTGAGGATTATTTTAAAAAGCTGTTTGGCGAGGATAATGACTATACAACAAGAGTCATTGTTATTGATTCGGCTGACCCTGTAAATACGGTAGAATATATAAATAATCTTGATATAGAAAATCTTGATGTTTTTAATATTAACGAGCAAAAAGAACAGATGAATGCCGTTGTGCTTATTATTGCAATCTTTGCTTACGGTTTTATTATTGTAATTTCACTTATCGGTATAACAAATGTATTTAACACAATCAATACCAATATGCGTTTGCGCAGTAAGGAATTTGCGATGCTCAAGTCTATCGGTATGACAAAGAAAGAATTTAACAGAATGATAAGACTTGAAAGTTTGTTCTACGGTTTAAAATCCTTGCTTATCGGTGTTCCGCTCGGATTGCTCGGAGGTTATGCTATATTTAAGGCTACGGGAAATACCATTATGCTTGAGTATTCATTCCCAACCATGGCGGTGCTTATCAGCATTGTGTTTGTTTTCTCGGTTGTATGGCTTATTATGAAACTGTCAATAAGCAAGGTGAATAAGCAGAATATAATTGAAACAATAAGAAACGATAATATTTGACATATCGGCTTACAGGGTGATATAATCACAAAAGAAGGGAAGTGTTAGTATGAAGATACTGCTTGTTGAGGACAACAAAAGTATAATTAAAGGGCTTGAATATGCCTTTGCACAAAACGGCTACGATTGCGAGTATTGCGTAAGTTTTAATGAGGCAATGCAAAAGGCTCCGTTTAATTATGATATAGCGGTACTTGATATAACACTTCCCGATGGCAACGGCTTTGATTTATTCGGGAAAATACGCAAATACAGCGACTTGCCTGTCATTTTTCTTACTGCCGTTGATGACGAGGACAGTGTGGTAAACGGACTTGAGCTTGGCGCTGACGACTACATAACAAAGCCGTTCTCCACAAGGGAGCTTATTGCACGAATCAAGCGTGCGGCAAATAAGAACAGCAAAAAGGATATAATAACTGTTTCGGGAGTAACGCTTGACCTTGACAAATCGGCGGTGTTTGAAAACGGAAAACAGCTTGAACTTACCGCACTTGAATATAAATTATTGTCGCTGTTAATGCAAAATGCAGGTAAAGTGGTAACACGAGAACTGATATTTGAAAAAATATGGGATGTATCGGGCAACTTTGTAAACGACAATACGCTTACCGTATATATCAAAAGAATACGCAAAAAGCTTGATGCGGATATAATAAAAACGGTAAAGGGAATGGGGTATCAGGTTGCGGAGGTCAGCAAATGAAGAAGTCATATAGATTTGTTGCGCTGTGCCTTGCGCTAACAGCTTTTTTCTGTATTATCTCGGCTGTTTGTACGGCAGTCTGCCTTGAAAATGTAAGGAAAACAACCAACAGTACCGTTAATCGGCTTGTAGCCGTAATGCTTGAAAAATATCCCGATATAAGCGAAAAGGAAATTGCTGAAATACTCAATGACAAAACAGCTGTCGAAGATGATATTGAGATTTTAGAAAAATACGGAATTGACTTAAAAAGCGACTGGATTTCTTACGGCAATCAAGGCTCGTATAAATATGTAGTTATTTCGGCAATTATTTGCTTAGCCTTTGGCATTGCTTTTATAGTGGTATTTTTATTATATTTAAAAATGCAAAAGCAACAGACTATGGAAATAGCAAAGCGGATTGAGCGTATTAACCTTGGCGATTATTCATTGCAGATTGACGAGAACAGCGAGGACGAGCTTTCTCTGCTTGATAATCAGATTTACCGTACAACCGTAAAATTCAGAGAGCAGGCGGAAAATTCAAGGAAAGACAAGGAAAACCTGCAAAAATCATTGTCGGATATTTCACATCAGCTCAAAACTCCGCTCACTTCAATAATTGTTATGGTGGAGAATATTTTAGATGATGACGATATGCCGCTTGAAATCAGGCGTGAATTTTTAAATGATATTAAGCACAACACGAATACTATTTCTTTTTTGGTGCAAAGCCTGCTTAAATTATCAAAACTTGACGCAGAGGCGGTTAAATTCAGATATGAGCAGGTTGAGGTGAAAAGCATTGTTGATGAATGTATTAAAAATACCGCTGTAATGGCTGAAATTTTGGGTGTAAGACTTGAAACCGAGTGCAACAACATAATTCTTAATTGCGACAGAAAATGGCTTTGTGAGGCTATTACGAACATAATTAAAAACTGTATTGAGCACTCGCACAACGGAAACATAAAAATAACCGCTGAGCAAAATAAACTTTATACGAAAATCAGTATAAAGGATAACGGCAGCGGTATAGACAAAGAAGATTTGCCGCACATATTTGAGAGATTTTATAAGGGCAAAAATTCAAGTGATGACAGTGTGGGCATAGGACTTGCCCTTGCAAAGTCGATTATTGAAAAGCAGAGCGGATATATCGGCGTGTCATCTGAGCTTGGTGCAGGCAGTGAGTTTGTAATTAAGTTTTTTAATAATTAAATATAAAACAAAAATGGGTTGCCACAACTGAGTGACAACCCATAATTTTATATCTTAAATTTCAATACTTTTAATTGAATCAAACTCGTCCTGAATTTCTTTTGAAGGTTTCTTTGCTATAAGAGAAACTATAATATTTACGATAAGCGCAAGCGCAAAACCTAAAACAAGAGAATAAAGATTTGTTGTTTTGTAAAGAGTTACACCGTTTACGAGCGGTAAATAGTCCCAAACAATAACTGTTAGTGCTCCTGTTGCCATACCGCTGATAGCGCCTGCGAGAGTTGAGCGTTTCCAGAATAATGCAAGAAGAACAACAGGGCCGAATGCTGAGCCAAAGCCTGCCCATGCATCGGAAACAAGTCCCATAATACTTGAATTAGGGTTGATTGCGATTACAAAACCGATGATTGCTACAACGATTACGGCAATCTTACCGATGTTAAGGGCGCTTTTTTCGGTAGCGTTTTTCTTTACGCCCTTGTAAATATCTTCAGATACGGCAGATGCGGTAACAAGGAGCTGGCTGTCGGCTGTTGACATAATAGCCGCAAGAATACCGCAAAGGAATATACCGCCGATGAATATCATTATTCCGTTATCGGAGAAGATCTGCTGAATAAGTCTGATGAATACTGTTTCGCTTGCTGTTGAATCAAGGTTTGTTGTAAGGTATCCTCTTGCAACAAGTCCGATAAGGCAAGATGCGGCAAGTGAAATGATAACCCATACAATAGCGATTTTCCTTGATTTCTTAATTTCGGAGTCACTCTTTACAGCCATAAATCTGATAAGAATATGTGGCATACCAAAGTATCCGAGACCCCATGCAAGGTTAGAAATGATAGAAACGGCTGAAACATTAGAACCGTCATCATTTTTAAAGAAGTTGAGGTAGTTATCGGGGGTTGTTACACCGCTGTCTATAAGTGATTGTGAAAAGCTGTTGCTGTATGTAAGCGATACATAAGCGATTATCGGAACCGCCATAATCGCAACAAGCATTAACAGTCCCTGTATAAAGTCTGTGTAGCAAACAGCCTTGAATCCGCCCAGGAATGTATAAACAAGAATTACAATTACAGCAACTATAAGACCGATGGTATATACAGTGTCATAATTTTCTCCGTTGCCGAAAAGTGTTGCAAAGAGCTTAGCTCCCGAGCTGAACGCCGAGGCTGTATATACTGTAAAGAAGATTGCAATAATAATGGCAGATACCATTTTTATTACGCCCTTATCGTCACGATAACGATTCTGGAAAAAGCTCGGTATTGTAAGCGAGTTTCCTGCTACAATTGTGTATTTTCTAAGTCTTGCCGAAACAATATACCAGTTTAGTATAGTACCAATCAAAAGTCCGACTGCTATCCATACCTCGCCGGTTCCTGCAAGATACACCGAACCCGGAAGTCCCATAAGCAGCCAACCGCTCATATCTGATGCCTGTGCCGAGAGTGCGGCGGTCCAGCCGCCAAGATTTCGTCCGCCGAGGAAATAGTCCTCGTTGTTCTTTGTGCCCTTAGACGATACAAAGCCAATAATTATCATAATGACCATATATGCCGCAAAGGAGCATAAAACTATTATATTTGCTGTACTCATATTTTCCTCCTCTATTTTGTTATTAAACACAAATACTCTTTAATAGTACCAAATTTCAGCAAAAAAATCAAGTAAATTCAATGTTGTAGCAGATTTATACAATAAAATATTTTTATATAATTGTATATTTATTACAGCAGAGCCAATAATAACAACGGAGGTGCTATTTATGAGCGAAAATAACAGCAGAAAGAAAAAGAGCAGATATGAAAAGGCAGGTTTTTATACTGCACTTTCAATTTGTCTTATAGCCGTAACAATGGCAGTGTATTCAACATACAATACTATATCGGGAAAAGAGCCGACCGAGCAGTCAACAACCGCAGCGGCAGAGGTAAATAACCGTATGACAGGTGTTACCGAAACTGTCGCACCGACAACAGTGCCAAAACTGACAGAGGAAATGACAATTCCGACTTTATCGGCTACAATTCCGCAGTATACCGAGCCAGACGAACAGGATACCACAAAAAGCGCTTTGCAGACTATGCTTTCTACCGACTTAACACTTGGTTATCCGCTAAATCAGAAAAATATTATAAGGGAATACAGCGAAAAAACTGTTTACTACAAAAGCCTGAATGTATGGAAATCGCACTTAGGTGTGGATTTTGCAGGCGAGCTTGGTGATGAGGTAACCGCAATGACAGGCGGAGCGGTAATCAGAGTAGCTGATGACAAAATGTATGGCAAAACGGTTGAAATTGCAACAGACAATGCGGTAGTAATTTACAGTGGTCTTAACGGAATTACCGTAAAAGAGGGCGATTCTGTGGAGAATGGCAGTAAAATCGGCGTTATGGGAGCTGTGCCCTGCGAGGTGCACGATAAAAATCACATTCACATCGCAGTAAAAATAGACGGACAGTATGCAGATCCGCTTTCATTTATCAGCAACGGAGAATAATATCTTCGTTTTTATCATAGATATATATTAATCACGCCCTCGTATCGTTTCAGGGGCAAACAAAAAAGTGATGGTTGATTTCAGCCATCACTTTTATCTTATTCGTATTCACGATTTACAATTCATTAGTACGGTTATCTTTCGCTCTGATGCCATTCTTCATTACCAAAGATAAAATCATCAATATCCATTACGATAATTCTCATAAAAACACCTCCTTAAATTATAGTATAGTAAACGATACCATTATATTCAGGAAGTGTAGTCTTTATGCAGTCTTATTTATTGATAACATCTAAGTATCCGCAAATAATATCAACTGCCTGCTCGATAGATAGACGAGTGCTGTTAATGCATAAATCGTAGTTATCTGCCAAGCCCCACTTTTTTCCTGAATAAAAGCTGTAATAGTTCGCTCTGTTTTTGTCTGCTTTCAATACCGCCTGCTTTGCACGAGCGGGATCAATACTCTGTCTTTCAACTGCTCTCTTAGTTCTTACATCTATATCAGCATAAATGTATACCTTCGCAAGGTTAGGGTGTTCCTTAAGAACATAGTCTGCGCATCTGCCAACAAATACACACGGACCTTCATCGGCAAGACTTTTAATAATCTTATGCTGTAAAATGTAGAGCTTATCATTAACAGGTAAATCACCCATAGATGAAAAACCGTTACCATAATTATAAAGTCCTAAAGAAAGAGAGTACAAAAGGCTGTTTGTTGCCTTCTCATCAACATTTTCAAATACCTCAGGACTGATTCCGCTTTCTTTGGCTGCTAAAGATATAAGCTCTTTATCATAGAATGGAATGCCAAGACGCTCAGAAAGTGCCTTTCCGATGTCGTGACCACCTGAACCGTACTGTCTTGTAATTGTAATAATGTTTTTGCAGCTCATATCATAACCTCCGGTGCAAAGAAATGTATAGTAAAGTAAGTTCAAATACTCACTCTATACATATATATAATATCATATTTTTTAAAAAAATCAAATGAATTATACAACTTTTACAAAATTTGTGTAATCAATCTAAATTGATTTGAGTTGCTTTGTGCACTATTACTGTATAGCGTATAAGAAATATATTGAGTTTGTACGAAGATGGTTGTTAATACTATTATATAGTAAATAAATGTAGATTTTAAAACAACCGACCTATTGATCTGCCAACCTTATAGGATTAAGACGGATTATTAATATCATTATATCTATATTAAGATAAAAGCAATTTAAGAATTAAATCCAGAAACAGCACTTATTTTTGCAAAATCGTGATACATTAATATAGATATATAACTTATATTGTATTTTCACAGACTAATAATAGTATATACGCATTATGTAAACACGATATATTGTGTTTATAAAGATGAAGTAAAAATTTTTTTAAAAAATTTGAAAAAAGGGGTTGCAATTTGTAAAAAGGCGTGATATAATAACACTCGTCGCTTGAGGAAAGCACAAAAACAACAGAAAAGTTTGAGAGCACAGAGTAAAGCTATTAAAAAGTTTTGAAAGAGATTTCAAAAAACTTTTTAAAAAGTTTGAAAAAAGTGTTGACAAACAAAAA
>NZ_QSTA01000005.1:0-106132 GCF_003438075.1 Eubacterium sp. OM08-24
GTTGAATAAGCCTCCGTTGAAATATCAATTTCAGTTACGATTGCTCCCAACTTTTTGAACAATTTTCGAGCCGAGCCGACATAACCGGTGTAGCCTTCACGCAGTGAAGCTGTTAGAATAAATGCGACTTTCTTATTTTCAATTTCTTCCTTTATCAGACTTCCCACACTTGAAAAGTGCGAACATAAAAATAGTTTCATCAATATTCTCCTTTATAAATACCAATTTATCTTTTTCTTTCTGAAAATGGGCAATTCCGCAATGGAACTGCCCATATATCTTTAAAATATGCGATTTTTAAGGCTCTGCACCGTTTCAAGCACCATTTGGTGTAAATTTGGTGTATTTGTGTATTTTCAGAGCTTTTTCACAAATGAAGTACATCCCGTTTTGTAAGGTAAAACGGTACTTCTTAATAGAGCTTTGCACCTGCCGGAATATGGTCATCTACCATAAGGAGATGAAGCTTTTCTTCGCCTTCTTCTTCGTGTACTGCACTGAGAAGCATACCACAAGAGTCAATGCCCATCATTGCTCTTGGAGGAAGATTTGTGATTGCGATAAGTGTCTTACCAACAAGTTCTTCCGGCTCGTAATATGCGTGAATACCGCTTAAAATGGTTCTATCTGTGCCTGTTCCGTCATCAAGAGTGAACTGGAGGAGTTTCTTTGACTTCGGTACAGCAACGCATTCTTTAACCTTAACTGCTCTGAAATCTGACTTTGAGAATGTATCAAAATCAACATCTTCTTCAAACAAAGGCTCAACCTTTACCTTAGAAAAATCAATTTTTTCCGGCTCTGAATTTGGTGTAGAAACCTCTTTAGAACTTACACCATTTTCGGATTTTACACCACCGAGGGTCTTCATTGTCGGGAAAAGCAATACATCTCTGATTGCAGGTGAATCTGTAAGGAGCATAACAAGTCTGTCAATACCGTAGCCGATACCGCCTGTTGGTGGCATACCTACTGCAAGTGCATTGAGGAAGTCCTCGTCTGTATGGTTAGCCTCTTCGTCACCGTTTGCAAAAGCCTCTTCCTGCTTAGCAAATCTTTCTCTCTGGTCGATAGGATCGTTAAGTTCGGAGTAAGCGTTACACATTTCCCAAGTGTTGATAAAGAGCTCAAATCTCTCTACCTTTTCAGGGTCGTCAGGCTTTTTCTTTGTAAGCGGAGAAATTGCAAGCGGATGATCCATAACGAATGTTGGCTGAATAAGGTTCTTTTCGCAGAACTCCTCAAAGAAAAGGTTTACAATGTCGCCCTTTGTATGGCGCTCCTCAAATTCAATATGCTTTTCTCTTGCGAGTGCCTTAGCCTCTTCGTCTGTCTTAACCTCGTCAAAATCAATTCCTGCATACTTTTTGATACAGTCAACCATTGTGATTCTCTCAAATGGCTTGCCAAAATCGATTTCAATGCCGTTATATGTTATTACAGAGCTGCCGCATACCTTTTCTGCAAGATATTTGAACATACTCTCTGTAAGATCCATCATACCGTAGTAGTCGGTGTATGCCTGATAAAGCTCCATAAGTGTAAACTCAGGGTTATGTCTTGTATCTACGCCCTCGTTACGGAAAACTCGTCCGATTTCGTAAACTTTCTCAAGACCGCCGACAATAAGTCTTTTAAGATAAAGCTCAAGTGAAATTCTAAGCTTTACATCTTCATCAAGTGCGTTGTAGTGTGTTTCAAAAGGTCTTGCAGCCGCACCGCCGGCATTGGCAACGAGCATTGGAGTTTCAACCTCCATAAATCCTCTTTCGTCAAGGAAGTTACGGATTTCCTTGATAATTTTTGACCTCTTAACGAATGTATCCTTAACCTCCGGATTCATAATAAGGTCAACATAACGCTGTCTGTAACGAGTATCTGTATTTGTAAGGCCATGAAATTTCTCAGGGAGAATCTGAAGGCTCTTTGAAAGAAGTGTTACCGAAGATGCGTGAATAGAAATTTCGCCTGTTTTGGTCTTGAACACTTCGCCGCTTATGCCAACAATGTCACCCATATCGTATTTCTTAAAATCTTTATAGCTGTCTTCGCCGATGTTATCTCTTGCAACATACACCTGAATTGTGCCCTTTAAGTCCTGAATATGGCAGAAAGACGCCTTACCCATAACACGCTTTGACATAATTCTGCCTGCCAAAGAAACAGTCTTGCCATCAAGCTCATCAAAATTGTCTTTTACATCTGAGCTGTGATGTGTAACATCGTACTTTGTTATTTCAAACGGATTCTTGCCTGCCTCCTGAAGAGCCGCAAGCTTTTCTCGGCGGACCTTTAAAAGGTCACCGAGGTTTTCAGTATTCTGTGACTGATTTTTCTCACTCATTATTTATATTTCCTTTCAACACTGCTTACTTTGAAATCTCTAAAATTTTAAGGCCCTGTGTACCACCGGGAGTTTCAACCTCGACTACATCGCCTACACTTCTGTTCATAAGTGCCTTGCCGATTGGTGATTCATCAGAAATAACGCCCTCTCTCGGGTTAATTCCGTTTGAACCCGAGCCTAAGATTTTAAATGAAAGCTGTCTGCCGTTTGTAACATACTCAACCTTTACAACTGAGGTAAGGTGAACATGCTCGTTTGAAGTGTTGCTCTCATCAATGATAACGGCATTTTTAAGAGTAGCCTCAACAGTAGCAATACGAGCCTCAAGAATAGCCTGCTCGTTTTTAGCGTCATCGTATTCGCTGTTCTCGGAAAGGTCACCGTAAGAACGGGCAACCTTGATTTTCTCTGCAATTTCTTTTCGTTTTTCGGTTTTTAAGAATTCGAGTTCTTCCTCGTATTTTTTAACATCTTCTGCTGTAAGCATAATTTGTTTTGCTGCCATTATACATCGTCCTTTCAATAAGAAAAATGATTTCTTTATAATTCTTACATACTTTTTAATTATAAAATTTTTTCGTGCTATTGTCAAGCAAAATGCAAAATATTGGCAACAAATTGCCCCAACAGAAAAAGGAATACAGACTCCGTTTTTACTTAAATATTTTTAATATCAGTACCTTTTTATCTTAGGCTGTAATTCTTGCCCGTTGTTTTTCTTTTGTCAATGATTTAATTTTCGTCTGCCGATTTTGCGGAATTTTTGTAAAGGCTTTCAAACATTGCATACAACGATTTTACTGTTTGCGTAGCGGAAAAATTACTGCACATTGTAGGCACTATTGAGCCGAGCGAATATTGCCTGCCGAGTGAATACAAAGCCGAACAAAAATACTCCGTTTCGAGTTCCTGCGGTTTTATTCGGTCAAAGCCATTTGGCATTTTAAAGTAATATTTATAATAAACCTCGCCTGTCAGCTCTGCCTTTGGTCTGCCGTTTGTCAAAATTAAAGTGTTTTCGTTTGATGAGAATGTTTTTTCAATCGTGTGCGGAGCAATTATCAGGTGGCAATGTTCAAGCTCCTCGGTTCTTTTTGTAACCACCGAGCAAGCGCCCATATTCTCCATAACAAGTTCGTTTTCGTCATAATAAACATCCGGGCAATCCGTAACAACCGTTACATCAGAGGAATATTTCATAACATACGGCAAAAATTCACTTTCACGCCCGTCAAGGTCATAAATTCCGATTTTCAGCTTTTCGGTAAAATCGCACATTGAAAGCAAGCAAATTGCAAGGTTTGTGCAGAGCCTTGCCGAAAAGTCCGAATTTTCAAATCTTTTGAATTTGCTGTCGCTTTCAAATTTAATTTTTGGCGAGCATATTATTCTGTTTTTGCTGTCGCCTACGATTTTTTCGAGCTTTTCAAACCTTGGCTTTCTGCCGTATGAAATGTATGTAATATGCTTGAGGTACACTCCCCTTGCCCGTTTTATCTTCACTACGGCTCTGTCACGCCTGAGCCTGTCTGCCAATCCTTTTATTCCTTTTCTTCGTTCGTGCTTTTTAACAGTCAGTGCCGTAAGCATAAAAAATCCCTCCGCATAACTTTTTATTAAGTATATGCAAAGGGATTGATTTTAATTATTAATTATGACTGAAATTCTGTCATAGGATTGTACTTAACACCGTTAAGTCTTGTTTCAAAGTGGAGATGCGCACCTGTGGAGTGACCGGTTGAGCCGACAAAGCCGATAACCTGTCCCTGATAAACATGCTGACCTGTATAAACCATAGTAGTTGAAAGGTGACCGTAAACTGTCATCTTGCCGCCATCATGCGCAATCATTACATAGTTGCCGTAGCCACCGCCACAGCCGCATGAACCGTCCTTGCCCCAGTTGTGATAACAACCGTTGTAAGAATCAATTACAACGCCCTCTTTAGCAGCCACAACATCTGCACCCATAATGCCTGCATCGGCAATATCAATAGCACCGTGGTTATAAGAGCCTCTGTCCTCGTTCCATTCGGAAGTAAGATAGTAATATCCCGGGCAAGGCCATACAAAGCCTGACGGTGAAACCTCAAGGTCATCGTGAACAGTGCCGCTTGATGAGCCACCGCTGTTTGAATTATTATTTCTTTCCTGCTCGGCACGCTCTGCCTCAAGTCTTGCCTTTTCAGCGTAATAATTAGAAATAGCCTTTTCTATATCATCACTTTCAAGTGCGCCGTTCTGAATTTCGCTTGTCGCCTGATCGCTTGTCTTATAAAGTCCTGCCAAAAGTTCTTTATTCTCCTCGAGAATTTTGTTAAGTTCCTGCTGGTCGCTTTCAAGACTTGCCTCTTCTGCCTCGAGTGAATCCATATCCTTTTCAAGCTCTGCCTTTTCTTTAGAAATATTCTCAAGGTCGCCCTGAATTGAATTGATAAGATTATTATCGTAATCAGAGAGTGCCTCTACAAGCTCCATTTTATCAAGAAAATCAGAAAAGCTCTTTGCTCCGAAAATAATTTCAAGGTCAGTTGTATTGCCTGCCATATAAATATTTCTGAGTCTGTTGCGGAGAGTATTCATCTGATTTTCAATGCTCTTATTGGCGTTATCAATAGCTGTCTGCTTGTCCTGAATTTTGCCGTTAAGCTCATTAATGCTCTGATGGCTGAGTTCGATTTTATCATCGAGAACCTGCACCTTGCTTACAAGCGCATTAACATATTCTTCCTGATCTGCAATATTTTCTTTTGTTTTTTCAAGAATTTGCTGATATTTATCGCTCTGAGCCTGAAGTTCCTGTCTTCTGTTCTCAAGTGCGTCAATATCGTTAGGATCAATAGTGGTTGCCTGAGTTTGCTCAGTTGATGCCTCTTGTGCAGCCTGCTCCTCAGCAAATACAGGATAAGCCGAATATGCAAAAATACACATACTGAGAATTGCACAAAGCACTGCTTTGAATCTTTTTTTAGAAATTCGCATTAAATATACTCCTTTGTTATTACCAACCGAGAATTTCGTTGCCTTCCATCTTGAGATACTTACGCATTGAAATAAAGCTGCCAAATGCGCCAATCAGCATACCTGCAATAATGAAGATACCGCCGACCTGCAAGCAAACATCCGAAAATGGAATTGTAGAAATTTTTACGAATGAATTTACTGCCGACATAACGCCCTCATATACCACATAAAGCACGCCTGTACCGATAACTGCTGAAATAAAACCAAGCACCATACCCTCGACTACAAACGGAAGTCGAACAAAGGCATTGGTAGCGCCGACAGATTTCATAATACTGATTTCAAATCGCCTTGAATACATTGTAGTTCTGATTGTATTTGCAATAATAAACAGAGAAATAATTGTAAGTGCAACAACAATCGCAAGGCTTATGTAGCTTACAAGGTTGCTTATGTCTGTGAGCTTTCGTGCAAGCTCACTGCGGTTATTAATAGAATCCACACCGTCAACCTTTAAAATAGCGTCAATGGTTTGATCATATTTAGACAAATCGTCCATTGCAACTATGTATGCGTCCGGCAACGGGTTATTGTCACCGTTTACATTTTCAAATACCGCCTCGGGAAGTGAATCCTTAAATTCGTTGATTGCGTCTTCCTTTGGATAAAATTTTACAGAAGTAATATTATCAAGCTGCTCAAGGTTTTTGCCAATGTAAACAGCCTCAAGGTCAGATGTTCCGTCCTTAATATAAACGGTTGTTTCATTGGTTTTGCCGACAGACTCAACCTCTTTTTCTATGTTTACAGAAATAAGCTCAGCCGCACCGGTAAGCACAAGACAGCTTACCAAAACGCATATTGAAGCAATACTCATAATTCGGTTGCTCCATATACTTCTGAAGCCTTCCTTAATTAAATAGCCAAAGCCACTCATATTATGTTCCTTTCTTTTCGGTTTGGAACGACAACTTATTCGGCAATCGCATCATTATTTTCTCTATGAAGTGCAATGCCCTCTATTATTTCGTCAATATCCTCATACTCTGCGTCAAATGCAAGCGCAGCCTCAGGATTTTTAGTGTCGCTCTTTACTCTGCCATGGTCAATCACAATTACACGCTTGTTGAACTGTCTTACAAGGTCGTGTTCGTGAGTAACAACAAGCACAGTTGTTCCCATATCGTTAATTTCACTCAAAAGCTGAATAATATCGTGTGACATCTCCGGGTCAACATTACCTGTCGGCTCATCAGCAATAATAATCTCTGGATTATTTACCAAAGCTCTTGCAAGGCTGACACGCTGCTGCTCGCCGCCCGAAAGCTCGCTTGGCTTGTTTTTCATTTTATTTTTAAGTCCGACAAGTTCAAGAATATACGGAACTCTTTTTTTGATTGAAGATGCGCTCGAACCGATTGCACGCATTGCAAAGGCAACATTATCAAAAACATTCATCTTGTCAATAAGTCTGAAATCCTGAAAAACTATGCCCATGTGGCGGCGAAGATACGGAACTTTTCTGCGGCGCATTTTGGTTATATTAAGATTATTTACAATGATTTCGCCCGATGACGGACTTTCCTCATGCATAATCAGCTTTAAAAACGTACTTTTACCTGCTCCGGACGCACCCACTATAAAAGCAAACTCGCCCTTGTCGATGTGAATAGATACATCGTGAAGCGCATGAGTGCCGTTCGGATAGGTTTTAGATACATTGTTAAAATCTATCATAAATTTCACCTTTATTACAAAATATACATTTATTCTGTATATTTTGCGTTGTATAATACAATTTTTTGTAATATTTTGACAAATTAATTCTAAAAAGTCAAAATGGCCTGCACCCCCGAAAGCCGACAGTGCAGAGCCATATTAAATTCGCTAAAATCAATACTTTGCAGGGCTTGCGTTAAGGTACTTTTTAACCATAAGAGCTACCTTAAATACGATAGCGTCCTCAAACTCACGAAGATCAAGGCCTGTAAGTTTCTTAATTTTTTCAAGTCTGTAAACAAGAGTGTTTCTGTGAACAAAAAGCTTTCTTGATGTTTCAGAAACATTGAGGTTGTTTTCAAAGAAACGCTGAATAGTAAAGAGTGTTTCCTGATCGAGGCTCTCAATAGAACCACGCTTGAAAACTTCCTTTAAGAACATTTCGCAAAGTGTTGTAGGGAGCTGATAAATAAGACGAGCAATACCGAGGTTGTCATAGCTTACGATTGTACGCTCTGTGTCAAATACCTTTGCAACCTCAAGCGCACTCTGTGCCTCCTTGAACGAACGAGCAAGGTCTTTGATGCCTGTTACGGTTGTACCGATACCTACAACGCAGTGAGTGTAGAACTCGCTTGAAAGTGTGTCTGAAATAGAGCTTGCGAGCTTTTCAAGGTCACGACTTTCGGTATCTGCCTTAATTTCCTTAACAAGTGCAATTTCGTACTCATTAATGTTGATAACGAAGTCCTTTGACTTATCGGGGAAAAGATTTTGAATAATATCATATGCAGATACATCTGTTTTTGAAATAATTTTAATGAGAAGGCAAACTCTTGAAACCTCGCTGTTAAAGTGAAGTTCTCTTGCCTTAAGATAGATATCGCCCGGAAGAATGTTATCGAGAATTACATTCTTGATAAAGTTTGAGCGATCGTATTTTTCATCATAATACTGCTTAATGCTTGCAAAAGAAACAGAAAGGAGCTGTGCATACTTCTGAGCATATTCGTCAGTACCCTGAACAAATACAGCGTAATCATACTTAGCGTTGCTGCCAAATGACTTATATGTATAGCCATTGATTACAAAAGGAGCTGTTGAGCTTAATGTTTCTGAGGTTACGCTTTCGTTTACCTCACCGATCTTACCAAGCTCTGAGCAGGCTATAACAACAGAAGTTTCATCAATAACGCCAATTGTTCTGTCGATTGCATCTTTCATCTGGTGAACAATACCCTGGAATAATCTGTTTGACATTTTATTTACCTCTTTTTCTAAGCAAATATTCATATAATTGTAAGCATATTATTCTGGCATATTTCCGCCGACAGCAAAACTGTAAATATACAAAAATCACAAACTGTCTGTAATTTTTTGTACAGCAAGCCTTTTCGGCAAAAATTCTTATAATAAGAGCCTAATGAATTAATATATTTAAAATACAATATATCTCTTATATACATATTACACAAAAACGAGAAAAAAATCAACCTCTATTTTCAAATTTCTTTATTTTTTTTATAGATTTTGCATAATCAGCAAAAGGTTACAAAATTGATAACAATATTAAACAAATTTAACCTTTACTTTTTAGCTAATTACAATAAAAACAAGCAGTGCAAAGTTTTCTACTAAAACGCAAAAATGTTCTTTGCTAAAGTTGGGTATTTTTACAAATTGCGGTTTAGCTTATTTTCGGTCTGGCAACAAAGTTAAAAAATAACCGACTATCCGCCACAATATTAAAAGTTTAGTAAACCTTTTTAAAGGTTGTGGGTGTGGGCAATGCCCACAAAGGCTTTAAGCTATCGCAAATTATTAACAGCCAAACGGCTTGCCGTTTGGTGGCTTGAACACAATGGCGAAAGCCGCTAAATTTGCAATAGAAACAAGAAAAAAATATTCTTATAATTTGTACTGCCATTGCATTGCAATGACGGTACATTATTTTAATCATTCTTGTTTAAATGCTATCGCCTGTTTTTCAAACATTTGTCTTAGCACGCAAACAGCAAAGCTGTTTGCGCCCGATAATTTAATGTAAGGGAAACTTTTTATGGTCTCTGCCCAAACCCGCAACCCTTTAAAAAGGGTTGACCTAAATTTTAAATTTATTAAACTAAGCTTTGTGCGCTAAAGCATTATTTACCACAACTATTGACAAAGAACCTGAAAAGGTTGACCAAACTTTTAACTTTGGGACGGAGAGTTTTGCTTTTGCTATACTTTGTTGTCCGACCGAAAGTCAGCTGAACCATAATTCACCCCACTTTTGGTAAAAAACCACTCTAATTCGTCCTGCTTTTGACAAAATCCAAACAAAAAGGCGGAGCTTTCGCTCCGCCATAAGTACATATAAAAATCAGTTAATGATTGTACGCTCTGTTTCTTTATCAAAGATGTGGAGCTTATCAAGCTCAAAAGCAACCTTAACGCTGTCACCAGGATGAGCAGTTGAAGTAGGCTCAACTCTTGCTGTTACAGGGATACCGCCGATATTTACATAGAGGTAAATTTCAGCACCCATAAGCTCTGTAACATCTACATTACATTCAACAACACCGTTGTCGCTTGTGCACTTAGCGAGGAAATCAGGCTCATCGTGAACGTGCTCAGGACGAATACCGAATACTACTTCCTTGCCTACATATGGATCAAGCACGCCGCCCTTAGTTTTCTCTGAAGGAACGATAACCTGATACTTGTCAAAGCAAAGTGCATACTCAGAACCAACCTTCTTGAGTGTTGCGTCAATGAAGTTCATCTGAGGTGAACCGATAAATCCTGCAACGAACATATTGCATGGCATATCGTAGAGGTGCTGAGGAGTATCAACCTGCTGAATGAAACCGTCTTTCATAACAACAATTCTTGTACCCATTGTCATAGCCTCTGTCTGGTCATGAGTTACATAGATAAATGTTGTACCAAGTCTCTGATAGAGCTTAGAAATCTCTGTTCTCATCTGAGCACGAAGCTTAGCATCAAGGTTTGAAAGAGGTTCGTCAAGTAAGAATACCTTAGGATCACGAACGATAGCACGACCGAGGGCAACACGCTGTCTCTGACCACCTGAAAGAGCCTTTGGCTTTCTGTCGAGGTACTGCTCAATACCGAGGATACGAGCTGCCTCTTCAACTCTTCTCTTAATTTCGTCCTTTGGAATCTTGCGGAGCTTAAGACCAAATGCCATATTATCATATACAGTCATATGTGGATAAAGAGCATAGTTCTGGAATACCATTGCGATATCTCTGTCCTTAGGTGCAACATCGTTAGCGAGCATATCGCCAATGTAAAGTTCACCCTTTGAGATATCCTCAAGACCTGCGATCATACGGAGAGTAGTTGACTTACCGCAACCTGATGGTCCTACAAGAATAATAAATTCCTTGTCTGCAATTTCAAGGTTAAAATCTGTTACGGCTGTAACGCCGCCGTCATAGATTTTATAGATGTGTCTTAAAGATACATTTGCCATTTTTATAAACCTCCAATAATCCGATGAAGCAAAAATCTGAAAATCTATATTGAGAAAATACTGTTTTGCTTTATTACACTTAATAATATATCACTTTTGCGCTTTTTTTACTATACTGATTTTGACTAAAATTTTAGTCGTTATTTTATTTATTTCAGCGACCGGTTAAAAAATGCCCCTCTATTTTAGTGCATTTTGCCCATAAAGATTGACATTTTATCTAATTCCGATAACATTTTACACTCTCCTATGGGCAAATTGCTATCCAAATACAAATCACCTATTGATATTCGTTTAAGGTGCACAACATTTTTTCCACATACCGCAAACATTTTCTTTACCTGGTGGAATTTGCCCTCGCAAATAGTAACAACAGCCGTTGTTTTGCTCGGATCTTCACCGTCAATCTCAAGTTTTGCCGGCATACAGTGCGTACCGTCGGTAAATACTATACCTTTTTCAAAGGCGCTTATCATTTCATCTGTTATAATTCCGTCAAGCCGAGCAATATACTTTTTTTCAATATGCTTTTTAGGCGAAAGCATATTATGGGCAAACTCTCCGTCATTTGTTACAATGAGCAAACCCTCGGTATCCTTGTCAAGCCTGCCTGCCGGAAAAAGTCCGGGGCGCTTAAAATCTTCGGGCAACAGGTCAACAACCGTTTCTGCCCTCTTGTCATTGCTTGCCGAGAGAACACCGCCCGGTTTATTCATCATAATATACACATATTTACTGTATAAAAGAGGTTGTCCGCTTACGGTAATATCATCTGCCACAGCATTTACCTTATGCTGCGGCTGCTTTATGCACTCACCATTTACACACACTGCGCCGTCCTTAATGAGTTTTTGCACATCTTTGCGACTGCCAACATTCTGAGAAACCAGAATTTTATCAAGTCTGTCCATTTTGCCATCCTTTCTGCCTAAATCAAAGGCAGATATTCTTCTCCGTATATACCGCTTGCTATGTGACCGCCGATAATGCGGTTTTTATAAACGAGTATCACAGCCTTTTTACCGTTATCAATACTATATGTATATCGTTTTGCCGTTTTGCCTGCGTAACTTAGCAAATCAAATCCGCTGCTTTTCTGAATTTCGTTATACTCGTCATATACGCTGTTGAAATTTTGCGGAATTACCACTTCGTCAGATGTTTCCTGCCCTGTCTTTAGCTCAAGCTGTTTAAAAAATCCGAGCCTGTCATCGGCACTGTCTGCTTTTAGAGAATAGATTTTTGAATTTTTTTCAATATTATCCTCTACAGATGTGAAATCTGCATTTATAATTACCAAAAATGCGGTAATTACAGTGAGAACAGCGGTCAATGCAATTATAAATCGTTTCTTTTTTAATCGTAAAACAAACATTTCAAAACCTCCATATACCTTACATATGTATATGAAAGTTTACGGCTTAAATTGCACTAAATTAAATCATAAATTTCAAGCGGAGTGTCGGCAAAAACTTTTCCGCCTGCCTCTATCATTTTGTCAATGTCACCATAGCCGTAATTTGCGCCGACAAAATCAATGCCCGTCTGCACAGCGCCCTTTGTGTCAAAGAAAGTGTCACCGATAATCACCGCATTTTCTCTGTCTTTTTCAAGGGTAGTGCCAAGCGCTTTAAGAGCATACGGAATAAGGTCTTTTTTGTCCTTTCTGTCGCCCTCAAGGTTTGAACCGCAAACGGCATCAAAATACCGAGAAAGTCCGAGAATGTCAATGATCTCCTTTGCAAACTGCTCGTATTTTGACGAACACACAGCAATTTTCTTGCCGTCCGCCTTAATTTTAGCGAGCAATTCTTCAACGTCGTCATATGCGGTGTTTACAAACTTTCCCTTTGTGTTGTAAATTTCTCTGTAAACCTCAACCCCACGCACACTCTCCTCTTTTGAAAAGTGGCATACATTCAAAAATGTATCAAGGAGCGGCGGGCCTATATATAATGTATAATCGCTAAGATCGGGCACGGGTTTTCCCATTTCTTTTATTGCATTTTCAAGGGAATATCTTATACCCTCAGCGCTTTTGCTTATAGTGCCGTCAAGGTCAAAAAGTATGTACTCGTGCTTAACCATTGAATTTTTCATCCGCCTTTTTTTGGAATTTATCTGCTTTTACGCTCACTCTTGTGTGAGTACCCTTTGCAATTATTCCTTTTGCGTCACTTGCACTTACTTCAAAATTAAAAAATCTTCCGTCATTTTCCTTTAATACAGCCGTTGCGGAAATTTCTGCACCGAGCGGAGTAGGACTTGTGTGTTCTATTGAAATAGCAGTACCCACTGTTGTAAGCTCATCGTTATTTAAAATTTCCTCGCAAAGCTCAAAAGCCGCATTTTCCATAAGAGCCACTACGGCAGGAGTAGCAAGCACTGCAAGTCCGCCGCTGCCCATTGATACTGCAAGCTGTTCTTCTTCTACTTTTATTGATTTTGTAAGAGTTTTTTCTTCCATAATAATCACCTTTCCCTGTTGTCTATCACGAAAAATTGTGATATACTTATTATTATGATACAATAAAAATATTGATTAGGCAAGTATGCCAATTAATTTTTGAGGAGTAAAAGATAATGAAATTAGGCATTGTAGGTTTACCTAATGTTGGTAAAAGCACACTTTTTAACGCAATCACAAACGCAGGCGCTCAGAGTGCAAACTATCCGTTCTGTACAATCGAGCCGAATGTCGGTGTTGTAGCAGTTCCCGATAAGCGTCTTGACAAATTAGCAGAAATGTATGACCCGGACAAATACACCCCTGCATCAATCGAATTTGTTGACATTGCAGGCCTTGTAAAGGGTGCATCAAAGGGCGAGGGCCTTGGCAACAAGTTCCTTTCAAACATTCGTGAGTGTGACGCAATCGTTCATGTTGTTCGTTGCTTTGAAAATGATGACATTATTCATGTAGAGGGTTCTATTGACCCTGCAAGAGATATTGAAACTATCAATCTTGAGCTTATTTTGTCTGATGTTGAAATGCTTGAGCGTAAAATTGACAGAACACAAAAGATGCTCAAGGGCGACAAAAAATATCAGAAAGACATTGATTTTTACAAACGAGTTCTTGAGGCACTTGAGGCAGGCAAGCCTGCACGAAGTGTAGAGTGTGACGATGACGAGGCACTTTTGCTCTCTGATGTGGCATTGCTCACAACAAAGCCTGTAATTTATGCCGCAAATATGAGCGAGGATGATTTTTCAAACGGTCTTGATACTAACGAAGGTTACAAGGCAGTTCAGAAGATTGCCGCCGAGGAAAAGGCAGGCGTTCTCCCTATTTGCGCTGAAATTGAGGCAGAAATCGTAGAAATGGATAAGGAAGAAAAAGAGCTTTTCCTTTCCGATATGGGACTTGAGCAGAGCGGTCTTGACAGACTTATCAGCGAGTGCTACTCACTCCTCGGTCTTATCTCTTACCTTACAGCAGGCAAGCAGGAAGTAAGAGCATGGACAATTAAGAAAGGCACGAAAGCTCCACAAGCGGCAGGTAAAATTCACACAGACTTTGAGCGTGGATTTATTCGTGCCGAAGTTATTGCATATGATGACCTTATCGCCTGCGGCAGTATGACAGCGGCAAAAGAAAAAGGTCTTGTTCGCAGCGAGGGCAAAGAATATGTTATGAAAGACGGAGATGTAGTTCTTTTCAGATTCAATGTATAATTGCTTATTATTAATTATAAAAATTCAGCCACCGTTTTTTGCGGTGGCTTTGTTGTAGGTGAAACAATGGAAATCAATAAAAATTATATATGGAATTATCTTAAAAATTCCGATTTACCGATTATTCTTTACGGAATGGGTGACGGTGCAGACAAAGTTCTGTCCGCTTTTAAAAAATACGGAATAACCGCAAGCGGCGTTATGGCGAGCGATGATTTTGTAAGAGGTCAGAGTTTTCACGAATTTACGGTAAAAAAGCTAAGTGACTTTGAAAATGAGTATTCAGATTTTATAATTGCACTTTGCTTTGCCACTCAACTGCCCGATGTTATGCAAAATATTTTTGAAATTGCCAAAAAGCATAAAGTGATAGTTCCGAGTGTGCCGGCATTCGGCGAGGTTTTGTTTGACGAGAAATTTATGAGTGATAACAACGATAGCATAAAAAGCGCTCGAAATTTGCTTGCCGATGATTTATCAAAAAAAGTTTTTGACAATATTCTTGAATTTTACAAAACAGGCGAGCTTACCCTGCTCGATGACATTACTACCGACAAAGACGAAGCTTTTTCTCTCCTTTCCCTCGGCGAAAGCGAAACCTATGTTGACCTTGGTGCATACAACGGCGATACCATTGACGAGTTTTTGCATTACACAAACGGAAAATACAAGCACATAACCGCACTTGAGCCAAACGCAAAGAATTACAGCAAATTACAGCTGCATTGCGCAGATATGAAAAACCTTGAGCTTTGGCAGCTTGGAGCATACAGTCACAACACAACGCTTTGCTTTAACAACAAAGCAGGCAGAAACAGTGCAATAGTCAGCGAGAGCAGCACCAAAACACCCGTTGCCGCCGTTGACACAATTTTGTGCGGCAGAGCCGCCACCTATGTTAAGGCTGATGTTGAGGGTGCTGACTTTGAAACAATTTTGGGTATGAAAAATACGCTGAAAATGTTTAAGCCAAAGCTCAACTTTTCAGCGTATCATAGATTTGAAGATATTTTCAGACTGCCGCTTTTGATTTCGGGAATAAATACTGAATACAAAATATATTTGCGGCATCATCCGTACATTCCTGCGTGGGATACTAATCTCTATTGCATTTAATTATTTTTTGAAGAACCGAATTCATTTAATATATCATCAATTTCGCTTTCATCGGCTACTTTGTCGGTGGAAGCGTATTTGCTGTAATCAAAATCATCGTCGTCATCATTTAAATCGTATGTTGTTTCTACAGCTTTCGGTGTTTCTGCCTCGGCAGCCTTTTCATTTACAAATTCTTCGTTTCTGCGCTTTGCCTCAAGCAATCTTTCCTCAGCCTCTGCCTCTGCCTCTGCCTCTGCCTTTTTGCGCTTGTCGCCAAAAGCAATGTCGCCTACAAACAAACCGAAAATACCCGAAATAAGGTAAGCTACCAAAAGAATTATATTGGTAAGCTGAAAACCGCCGTTGTAAATAAGCATACTTGGAATAAACACAACAGGAGCAATAAGCGTAAACAAAAAGTCCATTCCGTACTTAGAGCAATACATGGCCGCACAAACTATTGCTGTTGCTGGGAAAATAAAGTAATATGCCACTGTTGAAAATCCCTGCATTGACTTTGAAATAAAAATAATAGGAACAAGCAAATAAACCAAAAGGATTACCACACCATATGGCAAATATTTTTTAACTAAACCGTTCATAATAACCTCCGAAATAATATATTATAATACTCATACTATTATAACTAAATTTCATAAAAAATCAAGAAGATATGCAATATTTGTTGCTTTGCATTAAAAAACGAGGCTTAAACTAAGCCCCGTTTTTATTTTTCGTAAATTACTTGAGTCCTTCAGTAATTTCTTCGTTATAATCAGCCTTCTGTGCAACTACCAAATCATTATACATAGCCGACTTATCTGTGTAACCCTTTACAGAACTAAAGTAAGAATACTTGAGTGTTGTTTCACCCTCAATTGACGCATACTTTGTATCTACATACTGAGTTCCGTCAGCGTACTCTATAATGTCAGCGTATCTTACAGGGAAATAAACAGTAGTTTCATCAAACTGCTTTTTCTCCTCGTTGCTCTTCACCTTGCCGCTGTAAATAACATAAACCTGATTTGTACCGTTAAAGCTCCATGAATTATCAACTTTTTCTGTAAGGAAATATGTGCCCTCAAATTTAAGATCCGACACACCTATATATTTGCTGTCGCCTGCAAAATATGAATTAATAACATCTTCTGTCTGCTTTTTCATAGTAGACATAGTATCGTCTGAAATATCAGCTGCCTTATCAATATATTTGTCTACATCAGAGCAGGTATAATCTTTAGATGTAGCTGTAAATGCGTAACCGTAGTCTTCAACAAAATATTCCGGGTTATTAGATACAGTAACAGTAACTGTATCGCCTACTTTTATACCGTAGCTCTTGCTTAAATCGAAATAGATATTTGAGTAAACATCATCAGTTTTTGTTTTAACAACCTCAGCGCTTATATTAGGTGAAGTACCTGTAAAGTCAACTCTAATGCCATCAAATGGGTCTATTTTTTTAACCTCTTTAAGTCCCTCAACAGTGTATTCTGTCGGTTCGCCTACATATTCGATTTTGAATTTTGCGGCTGCCTCATTATCAAATTCAAAACTTACAGTAACAGTGTCGCCGTTTGAAAGCTCGCTGTTTTTGTCAAGGCTGTAATCAAGGCTGTCTATCATATCATAGTAGTAAGACAATAAATTGTTTGCACCCTCTGACATATAAACCTTTTTAAATGAAGATGATGCTTTCTGCAAATCCTCAAAATATTTATCAGAATCAAAATCAATAGACGCTCTGCCATATGTATCGTAGCCGTCATATTCAATATTAATATAATCGTTAAGGTTAATTTTTGTTTTGTGATTTACCACAAGAACAGCAGCTACAACTATGATAGCAACCAAAGCACACGCACCGCCGATAATACCAATAAGCATCTTTTTATTTTTCGGCTTTTTAGGCTGCATAGCAGGAGCGTAATTCATATTTTGCTGTGTGTAATTCTGAGCCTGAAAGTTTGGCTGAGGCACTTCATTGTTTGCCTGAGGTACTGTATTATTCTGCTGAGGCTCTGTGTTCTGCTGATTCTGAACAGGCTGAGTAAACTGAGCCTGCCGATTTGAATTTTCTTCAGCCTTTGGCTGCGCTGCCTGAACATTTGTTCCGCAAAAAATACAGAATTTGCTGTCATCGTTAATTTCTTTCTTACAATTAGGGCAATTCATTTCATATCCACCTTCCTATTATTAAAAAATATTAAAAAATGTGTTATTCACATTTTCATCACATAAAATTATACTATTGTAAACAAAAAAAGTCAACAACAATTCAAAATAACCGATAGCAAAATACTAACAAATATTTATCTTTTCAAGTGAAACACATATATTGTAATTCTACAAAAATGCTAATAATAATTCTTTTAAATTATTGACAACAAATACAAAATAAATTAAAATAAATATGTATGGAATTTTATGTTCCGCTAATATAATTTTTAGAAATTGGGGTGAAAAATTAATGGACGCAGACGGTAATAAAGGCGCAGTACCTGGGCGAAGTTGTAACAGACAAAATGACCGCAGCTGCGTTCGTTTTTTGTCGCTCATAAAATAAACTGAATATGGTGCTCGTCTTTACTCCCTAAAAGACTAAAGGAGGAAAGATGATGGAAACAGTTAAGGTTGGAATAACCGAAACCATAAGAGTGCTGCTTGAAGAAAAAAAGTTCAACACTCTGAGAGATATTCTTGTAACCCTCAAGCCATATGATATTGCTACTATTTTTGAAGAGCTCCAGGACGAAAAAACTCCGCTGCTTTTCAGAATACTGCCAAAGGAACTTGCAGCCGAAACATTTGTAGAAATGGATGACGAAACTCAAAAACTTCTTATTCACGGATTCAGCGATACAGAGCTTAAAGAAGTTGTTGACGAGCTTTTTATTGACGATGTGGTTGACCTTGTTGAGGAAATGCCCGCAAATGTTGTTAAGCGAATTTTAAAGCAGGCAGACAAGGATACAAGAAAAACTATTAACGAACTGCTTAAATACCCTGAGGACAGCGCAGGCTCGATTATGACAACGGAGTACATTGTGCTCCGTCCCGAAATGACAGCCGAGCAGTCGATTAAACGAATCAGACGAACAGGTGTAGACAAGGAAACCATTTACATTTGTTATGTTACAGATGATAACTCTAAACTGATTGGCATTACAAGTGTTAAGGACTTGCTTTTATCTGACGATGATGTTATTGTGTCAGAAATTATGGAGGAAAATGTAATTTGCGTAAATACCCTTGATGACCAGGAAAAGGTTGCGCAGATGTTCTCTAACTACAACTTCCTTGCGCTCCCTGTTGTAGATACCGAAAGCAGACTTGTCGGCATTGTAACCATTGATGACGCTATTGATGTATTGCAGGAAGAGGCAACCGAGGATATTGAAAAAATGGCTGCCGTAATGCCTTCCGACAAACCGTATATGAAAACAAGCGTTTTCGGAATTTACAAAAAGCGTATTCCATGGCTGCTTGTGCTTATGCTTTCAGCCACATTCACAAGTGCCATTATCTCAAGTTTTGAATCGGCGCTTGCAAGCGTAATTGTACTTTCGTCATTCATACCAATGATTACAGGTACAGGCGGTAACGCAGGTTCGCAGGCATCGGTATCTGTTATTCGTGCATTGTCACTTGGCGAAATCAAGTTTAACAACGCATTTAAAGTATTGTGGAAAGAATTTAGGGTATCTATTCTTTGTGGTGCCACACTTGCCGCTGCAAACTTTATAAAGCTGATGATATTTGATTTAAACGGAAAAGAAAATGCCTTTTTCATAGGACTTGTAGTGTCGCTTACACTCATCGGTACTATTATAATGGCAAAACTCATAGGTTCATTTTTGCCTATGGTTGCGCACAAAATCGGTGCTGACCCTGCCGTAATGGCATCTCCGCTCATCACCACAATTTGTGATGCACTTTCGCTTTTAATCTACTTTGGAATTGCAACCGCAGTTCTGCATATTTAAAGATTTATAAAAACAGGTCATATCTGCTGTATTTGCAGATATGACCTTTAGTTTTGGTTAGAGTTTAGTAATCCTATAATTATTCCGATTGCTATATTCTGTTGCTTTTGCGACAGCTCCCTATAACCGCTCAGCAAGTCGCACTCGTCCTCGGTTAAGGACATTTGCACCGTTTTGTCTATTGGCTGTCTGACATTTGTATAGCCGATTATATAATCAACCGAGGTATTAAAAATATCTGCCATTTGCATAAGAGTTGCAATGCTCGGCTCGCTTTTTCCGTTTTCGTAAGCGCTAATCATTTTTTGAGAAACATTAAGCTTTAGCGAAAGAGAAATCTGGCTCAATCCCTTTTCTTTTCTCAGCATAGCAATCCTATTCATAAATCTTCCCCTTAAATTATACTTTTTAAGTATAATATTATTACATAATTGTTGACAAATTATACCTTTATGTTATAATAATACTTGTAAAAAGTATATAAGGAGGAACTTTTATGACTAAACACATTAAAAATCTATGTTTAATTTTTTTATCGCTACTTATTGTAGCAAGCAGTACATTTTTTTCATTAAATGTTTATGCTGCACAAATAGCAGATGAACCAGTAAGCACACAAAGTAGATCTTGGAATTTTACAGGCTATTCTTTGTCAGGAACAGCAAGTGTTGATATGGCAAATATAGCACAAGCACAAAATAATAAAACTCAAGGTCAGTTAGGTTATACAGAGGCTTGGTGTGCAAATTTTGTAAGTGATTGTGCAAAAATTGCCGGGCAAGAAAAGGCAATTCCATTTAATGGATTAGTTTCGAGTTTATATTCAGCTGTTTTAAATGCCGGAGGTTACACTGTATCGTATGCAGAACAAGGCGACTTAGTCTTTTATAAAAATCCAAATACCGGTGGACTAATGCATGTTGGAATAATGCTAAATAATACTACTGCAATAAGCGGAAATTATTGGCTGTATAACTACTCTCAAGTTTGCACTCATAAATACACATCATATTACGATGAATATGGAACAAAATGTCAAGCTATTTTTGTAAGACCTAATTATCAATCAAACACTCCTGCCGTCAACGGAACTTGGTTAACAGTAAACGGTTCAACTTTTATTGCCGGATCAACTGTAACATTTAATCTTGGAGCAAACAATGCAAACGGTTATACAATTGGTATTGACAAAGACGGCACACGAATAATTACTCAAGGTGTTGGTACAAATCCGAGTTTTGTTTTAAATGAGCCGGGCAATTACAGCGCATATGTTACAGCCGGAAATTCTGTAAGCTATCAAGATTCTGCAAGAGTTTATTTTAGAGTATTCAGACCTGAAAATTTAGGCACAGATTTTTACGCACTTATTTTAAATAAAAATGCTTGGAAACCAATCGGCTCAA
This sequence comes from Eubacterium sp. OM08-24, assembly GCF_003438075.1. GTDB lineage: Bacteria > Bacillota > Clostridia > Oscillospirales > Acutalibacteraceae > Ruminococcoides. The sequence continues at coordinate 20,685 of NZ_QSTA01000005.1, forward strand.
CAGATGACAATAATGTAACACTTCAATCCGAACAGGGAATATCCAATCAATTATGGAAATTTGAAAGACAAAGCGATTCAACCTATGAAATAAAAAACACAAAAACAGGTTATAATCTTGATGTGTACTGTTGCCTTTCTGCTAACGGAACAAACATACAAGTATGCGGTGATAATAACAGTACTGCTCAACATTGGTATATTTCATCTGAAAACGGCGGATATGTTTTTATTCCAAAATGTACAATAAACAGTGTTATGGATTTAACCGGCGGAAGCACTACGGACGGTAGTAATATTCAGTTATACGAATACAATGGAACAGCCGCACAAATTTTTGCAATTTACGGGCAAGATGATGTTCAACTAAAAAGTGCAGTTCTTTCGGTAATACCGGGAAACAGTAAAACTAATACCACTTTTAATTGGACTAAAACATATGGTGAAAGTTATTATTCTTTAAAAATATGGAACGGCAAAGAACTTGTCGGAGAACCATATTATATTGATTCAAATATACCTCAAAATACATTAGCCAAAGAAATACAATTACAACCGGGTTATTATGAGGCATATGTTGATGCTGTAAATTATTTTAATTGTAAAAAATCTAACACTGTATCTTTCACCGTTAAACCAACAGTTAAAACCTATATTGATAAAACAAAAACTTCCATTACTCTCGAATGGGAACAAGTATTAAATGCAAAATTATACAAAGTAAATATATATAACAAAGATACTGACGAATTGGTATTATCAAAAGAAAATATAGAAACTGCCGACTGTTCATTTGCTTTGCCAAACGGTTCATATTACATTGTAGTATCATCGGACAACGGCATATTATCCGATAAATTAGATATGAGCGTCAATATGAATTATGCAAAAGCAACAGTAGGAGATATTAATTATGACGGTTACATCACCATGGAAGATGTCGAACTATTAATGTACAATATTACTAGAGGTAATAAAATGAATAAACAAATTGCTGATGTAAATAATGACGGTAAAATTAATACATTAGACGCTCATTATCTTCTTGCATGCATAGGAGGAAAGATTGATGATTCAAATATCGGAAGAGAAATATTGCTAAATACTCTTTTAGGCGATGTAAATTCAGACAGTGTAATCAATGTTAATGATGTAACGGAATTACAAATGTATATTTCTCAATCTAAAGATTTTTCCGATGAGCAAAAAATGCTTGCCGACTACAATCAGGACGGTGTAATTGATATAAACGATGCAACCGACATTCAGCGACTTATTGCAAATATGAACTAACCCAAAGCAAAAGCCTTGCAGATTTTGAACTGCAAGGCTTTTTGTATTCTTTATAAATTATTATTTATCAAATATTAACTTGTTCCTCGGCGAGCGGCTCTAAGGCTTCCGACTTTTTGCCGAATGAAAATACTTTTACCTCTTTATACCACATACAGCAAACCGTTGATACGGTGAGCGGCAAAAATCCCCACCATATGCTTTCTCTTGCCCAGAAAATCTCGGTTACGCTGGCAAGTGCAACTCCGATGTGGAAAAACAGCAAGGTCATTCCGAAAAACTGCGCCTTGTGTTTCATTTTTATGTCGCCGTCTATGAGATAAGATGTAAGCGAGGTTACGGTTTGCCTTATATTATTGGTTGAAAAAATTGTTGAACTGCCATAGCCTGCGTCACCTGCATAGGCGTTCCATTGAATAGGAGCGGCAAAAAACAGCGGCAACATTGCAAGGTACGAATTTTCTACAAAATTAAGCACGCTTACAAGTATAAAAGCAGCCGAGGTTAAGCAAAGGCTTATTATTCTTGTGTCGAGCTTTACAAACTTATGGAGCAACACATAGGTCACATTGCCGCAGGCATACACAAAAGCGGCAAGCAGCATATAAACAAGCAGAGAATGTTCGGGCTCAAATAAGTTATGCACAATGTGTATCATATTTGAGGTTTGCGATGATGCCAGCAAATCACAATGATTTATGATTGCATACGCTCCCATAAAGCCGCCGATTGAGCTTACGCAAAAATGCAGCCATGCTTCTTTTTTAATGCTTTTCTCCACGAATATCGCCCTTTTATAAATTTATCGGTCATAATTATACCACAATTACCGCCAAAATTCAATTATAAAAGCGCTGATAAGAAAGGGGTTTTCAGCTGTCTTTTTGTGTATCGTCAATTAATCTGCCTTTGTCAACATTTGGCTTTATAAAATTATCAAAAGAATACTCCGCAAGTATTTGCGAGCCTTTTGGGGTATTCTTTTGCCTGCCGAGCACCTGACTTAATTTTATTTTTCGCTCCGCCCACATTTTGCCGTCTGTTGCGTCATTGAGCATTACAGGCTGAACATTGTCCATTGTGTGGGCAAATTTTGCCTCGGGTGTTTCGGCATTTTCAAATTCTATCCAAAGTCCTTTCAGCTTTTCGTACTGGTCATCGGGCAAAAGTCCGAAAATTCTTTCAGCCGCTTTCAACTCCCTTTCGTGCTGAGTTTTCTTGCCCTCTTCGTCATAGCAGTAGGTGTCGCCTGCGTCAATTTCTACAATATCATGCAGTAAAAGCATTGTTACGGTTTTTAAAACATCTATTTTCTCGTTTGAATACTCGCTCAAAAGCACTGTCATAAGCGCCATATGCCAAGCGTGTTCCGCATCATTTTCCTTGCGCTCTCCGCCTGTAAGCAAGGTTTGCCTTTGTATAAACTTTTCCTTGTCGATCTCTTTTATAAAGTCAAATTGCTTTTTCAGTCTTTCGTCCATAGTTACCTCAGCTCACAACATTCTGCGGTTTGCCGTTTATAAATGAGCGCATATTGTCGGCAACAATGCCCATCAGTCTTTCTCTGGTTTCAACAGGCGCCCACGCAATGTGCGGAGTTATAATGCAGTTTTTCGCCTGCATTAATATACAGTCCTCCTCCATTGGCTCAACAACTAAGGTATCAACTGCCGCACCGCCGATTTCATCATTCTGCAAGGCGTTGTAAAGGTCATTTTCCACCATTACACCGCCCCTTGCGGTATTTACAAACAAGGCATTACTTTTCATTTTTCTAAACTGTTCTTTGCCAAACATTTTATCGGAGTCACTGTTAAGCGGACAGTGAACAGTTACAATGTCACTTTTCTCAAGCAATTCATCAAAGCTCACAAACTCCACTCCGTCAGCCTGCTTTTTAGAGCGATTGTACGCAATCACATTCATTTCAAAAGCCTGCGCAATTTTTGCAACGGCGCTTCCGATACTGCCAAAGCCTACTATTCCAATCGTTTTGCCTGCAAGCTCATTGAGCGGATACACAAACGGCGAAAAAGTTTTGCTCCTTTTCCACTTTCCGTCAGCAACAAATTTTGCATACTCTCTCACCTTGCTGTAATGCTCCAAAATAAGCGCAAAAGTATGCTGAGCAACGGCATTTGTGGAATATGAGCCTGCGTTGCAAACCGTAATTCCGTTTTTTCTGCAATACTCAATATCAATATTGTTATAGCCTGTGGCAAAAAGTCCTATATATTTTAAATTCTTTGCAAGTCTTAGTGAACCCTCGTCAAGTCGGGTTTTATTGCAGATAACCATATCTGCGTCTGCGATTTTTTCCGCAACTTCGTCATATTTTAACAGTCCGTACTGCACAACCTCGCCGAACTGGAAAAGTCTGTCGGCAGGTACAAGATCATCGACAACGGTCTGTGCGTCGGTCAAAACAATTTTCATACTATTACCTCCAATTAAGCCTATAAATCTAATTTTATTATACACAATTTTTTTAATCTTGCAATCGTTTGTCAAAAAATGTATAATTATAGTGTTTGGAGGAATTATGATGTATAAAAATATTTTATTTGATGTTGACGGCACACTTTTGCCGATGGATGTTCACGAATTTGTTAAATATTATTTCGGCTCGCTCTGCGAAAAAATGATACCCGTACTTAAAATTGAGCCAAAGGCTCTTACCGATTCTATAATGGCAGGACTTGGCGCAATGTCAAAAAATGATGGTTCTGCGCTTAACAGAGATGTGTTTTGGAAAGCCGCCGCAAAAGTCAGCGGCGTTGACCTTATTAAATACGAAGATATGTTTACCGATTATTATAATAATGAATTTGTCGCCGCAAAGACCGCAACCTTCGTTAATCCTTATGCAAAAAAATGTGTTGATTTTGCAAAAGAAAACGGATACAAAGTAATTGCCGCAACAAATCCGATTTTTCCTAAGTCGGCTACATATAAAAGACTTGAATGGGCAGGACTTAATCCCGATGATTTTGAGTATATTACCGTTTATGACAACTCGTCAAGCTGTAAACCCAATCTTCTGTATTTTAAAGATTTATGCGAAAAATGCTGCATTTCTCCAAAAGAAAGCCTTATGGTGGGCAATGATGTTGATGAGGATTTATGCTCAGCCGAGCTTGGCTTTGACACATTCCTTATTACAGACTGCGTTATTAACCGCAACAACAAAGATTATTCGGCTTACAAAAACGGAAGTTTTGAAGATTTTTTTAATTACCTTACTTCACTTGCTAAGAAATAATTTTTTCTGCAACACAATAAAACAAAATTTTTACTCCATAGCTATTATTATATAGTTATGGAGTTTTTATTTGCCTTTAATCGGGCAAAAATAGCGAGCTGAATTTTCAGCAAAAAGGATGTTTAAAATGCTCAAAACAAAATTTGAAAACAATGTGCTGACTGCGTTCATTGAGGGCGAGCTTGACCATGACTCAGCCGCAAGAATACGCACAAAGCTTGACGGAATCTGCGAATCTATCAAGCCAAAGCTGCTTTGCCTTGATTTTTCGGGAGTATCATTTATGGACAGCTCCGGAATCGGATTGGTGCTCGGCAGATACCGCCAAATGAAATTACTCGGAGGCGCTGTGCGTGTAGTCAATATACCTGAAAATATGTATAGGCTCTTTGCACTTTCGGGACTTGAAGGATTGGGGGTGCTGAGATGAATTTAATTAACGAAATGAGCCTTAGCTTTCCGTCAAAGAGCAGTAACGAGGCTTTTGCCCGAAGTGCGGTATCAGCCTTTATTATCGGTCTTGATCCAACCGTTGCCGAGCTTTCAGACATAAAAACCGCCGTTTCAGAGGCTGTTACAAACTGCATTGTGCATGGCTACCGCCGAGAAAGCGGAACAGTTTACATAAGCGGAAAAATTTACGAAAACAACAAGGTTGTCATAAAAATTCGTGACAAGGGCTGTGGCATTGCGGATATTGAAAAGGCAATGGAACCGCTCTTTACCACCGCTCCCGAAGAAGACAGAGCAGGTCTTGGCTTTGCGGTTATGCAGAGTTTTTGCGACAAGGTAAAGGTAAAATCCGCAGTCGGCAAAGGCACTACTGTTACGCTTGAAAAGGTAATTTCATCGGACAGATTTCTTGCACGAGGTCGGTAAGCGGTATGTCGGAAAGCAGTGATAATATTATCGGGAACAAAAACGAAATTGCACAAAAGCATATGGGACTTGTTCACTCCTGCTGTAAGCATTTTGCAGGCAAAGGAGTGGAATATGAGGAACTTTTTTCGGCAGGCTGTCTTGGACTTGCAAAGGCTGTTGAGCGGTTTGACGAAAGCCGAGGACTTAAATTTTCTACCTATGCCGTACCTGTTATTTTAGGAGAAATAAAGCATATATTTCGTGACGGCGGCTCTGTACGGGTTAGTCGCACCCTTAAAGAGCTAATGCTAAAAATTTGCAAACTTAACAACGAGTACGAAAAAGAAAACGGCAGAGAAATGAGTATAACCGAGCTTTCCAAAGCACTTAATGTAAGCGAAGATAAAATTTGCGAGGCGCTTGCGGCAGGCTGTTCCCCACTCTCCCTTAATGCCGACTATGACGATGACGGAAATTCCCGAATAGACATACCTGTAAGCGACAAACAAGAGGAGATTACCGAAAGGCTGAGCCTAAAAAATGCAATAGCCGAGCTTGATGAGCGTGACAGGCAGATTATACATCTGCGCTATTTTCAAAATAAAACCCAGTCACAAACCGCTGACCGACTTGCAATGACGCAGGTGCAGGTCAGCCGCAGAGAACGCAAAATTCTCGCAATTATTCGAGAAAAAATGAGTGTTTAACTCTGCAAACTGTCTTGTAAATTGTAATAAAAATCCCGACAGGAACTAAAGCTTGACGCTCTCCCCTGTCGGGATTTTATTCAGGAATTTTCCTCTTATCCGAGTTAAAATTTTATCAGAAAATTATTCAACATTTACTTTTGACTTCTTTTCCTTTGAATAAATAATCTCTCCGTAGATTGCAGGTATTATTGCGCTTGCAAGAATAATTATAAGCGAAATGAAGAACAGAACATTTGAAATACCTGTCGCAAACAGTGAAATCACACCTAAAAATACCACTGTAATTCCGCCGATAACTCCAAGGTATGCCGCAAAGCGGTGAACCTTTTTCCATACTGTTTTACTGCGCAGCGTTGCACGGGTTTTAAAGCCTAAGGTGGAATTCTGCTTGATTTTCGGCATCAAGTTATTTATAAAAGCAAACATACAGCCCATTGTAATACTGATAAGCGGGAAAAACAGATTGCCCATATTTGACGCATTTTGCAACACCATTACCTGCATTACCCAGAAAATGACAAGTAAAAACACAAATATTGCACCGATACATCTCTCGGCATATTTTTTGTAGGATTTATAGCTTTCGTCATTTTCTTTTATTGCTGCATAAATTGCAAATGCAATCGAAAATACTACAAGAATACACGGAACAAGCAAAAGCGCCCATTTTGAAGCGTAAGCGTCTGCATTTCCGTTCACTCCAAAATGCGATGGCAGAACCTCGTTTGGATTAACAGCGATAAAAGCAGCTGTTACTGCGGTGTTGATTAACGATAAAATTAATAAAATAAACTTTTTCATACTATTTTTCCTCTCTTCCTGTCAGATCTGAAAGCGTTCTGAGCATATCCTCAATTACGCTTGTTCTCAGCGAATAAATAACATTCTGACCGATTTTTTCCGAGTCCACAAGGTCTGCCTGTTTCAAAATACTAAGGTGATTGCTTATAGACGGCTTTGTCATATTAAATTCAGCGGCAATCTCCCCTGCGTTAAGGCTTTTATTTTTAAGCAATTCAAGAATTTTCCGCCTTGTGGGATCAGCCAGTGCTTTCCACACATCTCCCATAAAATCACTCCTGTTGATTTATTAGTTATTTAGTTAATTGTCTAATTAACTAATTGAATTATATGCTAAAGCGTTACGGTTGTCAATATGTTTTTATAAAAAATTTCCAAAAAAAGAGCAGTCCAAAATGAACTGCTCATGGTTTTTAGTTTAATGCGGATATTTTTCAAGCAAGTCCTGTAAATCGTACGGAGTTGCCTGATATACATAATAGTTAAGCCAATTTGTGAAAAGCAATGTTGCGTTACTTCTCCACACCATTGGCGGTGTGAGTGACGCATCGTCATTCGGAAAATAGTTGTACGGAACTTTCGGATTGATTCCCTTGTTTTCATCACGATAATACTCACTTGCAAGGGTATCCCTGTCATACTCGGCGTGTCCCATTACAAACACCTGTCTGCCCGACTTATTTGTAACTATTGCCACGCCTGCAAGCTCTGACACTGCAAGGATTTCGAGTGCGCTGTTTCTGCGTATATCGTCCTCCCTCACGCCCGTATACCTTGAATGAGGAATACAGAAAGTATCGTCAAAGCCACGCATAAGCGGATGATGCGGATCTAATATTGTGTGATTGTAAATACCGCTAAGCTTTTCCTTTAGCTTATGCTTTTGAATACCGTAGTGATAGTAAAGTCCTGCCTGTGCTCCCCAGCAAATATGGAGTGTAGAATAAACATTATGCTTTGACCATTCCATAATCTTGCAAAGCTCGTCCCAATAGTCAACATCTTCAAACTCAAGCTGTTCAACAGGTGCGCCTGTAATTATCATACCGTCAAAGGTTTCGTTTTTTATTTGGTCAAAGGTTTTGTAAAAGGTAGTAAGGTGATGAGGTGAGGTATTTTTTGAAGTGTGTGATGCCATCTGCAAAAGCTCAATATCAACTTGTAGCGGACTGTTGCCCAAAAGCCTTAAAAGCTGGGTTTCTGTGGTAATTTTTGTTGGCATCAGATTTAAAATAATGATTTTCAGCGGACGAATGTCCTGCTTTATCGCTATTTCATTTGGCATAACAAAAATATTCTCAGACTCAAGCACCTTTATTGCAGGCAAATTGCTCTGAACCTTAATAGGCATAGCCTCAGCACCTCCTTATACATTTCAAATAAATTATTTTAATTAATACTGCTTGCCCCAATAAACCTGATGTTTAGCAGGCTTGCCGCAGCATACGCAAACATCGCTGATGTGCTCCTCAACAAAAGGAATACAACGGCTCTTAACGCCGCCTGTTGCGTCCTTGAGCTTTTCCTCACAAGCGCTGTCGCCGCACCACATAGCCTTAATAAAGCCGGGGTGATTCTTGGCAATGTCAAGAAATTCATCATAGTTTGTGGCTGTAAATGTTTTTTCTTCTGTATTCTTGCGTGCTCTTTCGTACATATCGTTGTGAATTGTATCAAGAAGCTCAGCAATATAATCGGAAAGTCCCTCAAGCGGTACAAAATACTTCTCACGGGTATCTCTTCTTACAACTACGCACTGACCCTTTTCTATATCCTTAGGGCCAATCTCAACTCTTACAGGCACACCTTTCATCTCATACTCAGCAAACTTCCAGCCCGGAGCGTGGTCGCTGTCGTCAAGTTTAGTTCTGAAACGCTTTGTAAGCTCTGCCTTAAGTTCGTAAGCCTTATCAAGTACACCTTCCTTATGCTGTGCAACAGGAATAATTACAACCTGTACAGGTGAAATTCTCGGTGGGAGCACAAGACCGTCATCATCGCTGTGTACCATAATGATAGCGCCGATCATTCTTGTTGACACACCCCATGATGTCTGGTGCGGATAATGCTGCTTATTGTCTTTACCTGTAAATGTAATGCCAAAGCTCTTTGCAAAGCCGTCGCCAAAGTAGTGTGATGTACCGCCCTGAAGAGCAACGCCGTTGTGCATCATCGGCTCGATTGTATAGGTTTCTTCTGCACCGGCAAACTTTTCTTTCTCTGTCTTTCTGCCGATTACAGCCGGAATAGCAAGAGTTTCTTTATAGAATGACTCGTAAACATGGAGCATACGGAGAGTTTCCTCCTTTGCCTCTTCTGCCGTTTCGTGCATTGTGTGACCTTCCTGCCAAAGGAATTCGGAAGTTCTGAGGAAAGGACGGGTTGTTTTCTCCCATCTTACAACACTGCACCACTGATTGTAGAGTTTTGGAAGATCTCTGTATGTGTTAATAATCTTCTGATAATGCTCGCAAAAAAGTGTTTCTGATGTAGGACGAACGCAAAGGCGCTCGTTGAGCTTTTCACTGCCGCCTACTGTTACCCATGCACATTCGGGAGCAAAGCCCTCAACATGGTCTTTTTCCTTCTGCAAAAGGCTTTCTGGAATAAACATAGGCATATATACATTTTCGTGACCTGTTTCTTTAAATCTCTTGTCGAGGTCAGCCTGAATATTCTCCCAAATAGCATAACCATATGGGCGGATAACCATACATCCCTTAACGCCTGAATAATCAACAAGTTCTGCTTTTTTTACAATATCGGTATACCATTTTGCAAAGTCTTCATCTCTGCTTGTAATAGCCTCAACCATTTTTTTGTTGTTTGCCATTTCAATTCCTCCATATAAAGAAATATTCGTGTATCATAACATTTCTATTATACTATAATTTAATTATTTTGCAAGTACCGACATTATTTTTATTGCAAAAAGTAAAAGAGGTCAGACAACCGCCTGACCTCAGATTTTTTAATTCAATTATGAATTTGCCTCAATGTAAGAAACAAGTGAGCCAACAGTCTTGATGTTCTCGATTTCATCATCAGGAACTTCTACGCCGAACTCGTCTTCGATTGACATAAGTAAATCTACTACATCAAGTGAATCAGCGCCGAGATCTTCCTGTAAATCTGTATCAGCTGTTACCTTATCTTCTTCAACATCGAACTGCTCAGCAAGAATTGCCTTAACTTTTTCCAATACCATTGGAATTCCTCCCATAATAAAAAAATATTTAATGTATCCATTGTAATTATGGACAAAAGTACATATTTTATGCTACAATGGAATAAGCAATCGAGTAATCGGTTTGCTTCTTAGATTATATTATTGTTTATTTATTCTTTTGTCAATAGAATTTTAAAATTTTTCTATTTTTACCAAAAATTTTTTTAGGGGGTATATTTTTATGAGTACTAAAAAATATGCAGTAATAGGTCATCCTATCGGACATACTATGTCACCTTTTATACATACAAAATTGTTTGAGCTTGCAGGAATCGACGCCGTTTATACAAAACTTGATGTTGCTCCCGAAAGCCTCGGATATGAATATGACCACATTTTATCTAAATTGAGCGGCTATAACATTACAATTCCTCACAAGCAGAATATTATTCAGTATCTTGATGAAATTGATGAAAAAGCAAATATGTACGGCAGTGTAAATACCGTTGACAACAAAAACTATACCTCAAAGGGCTACACAACAGATCCTGACGGATTTTTAAAGGCGCTTGACGCCGCAAAAATAACACTTGGCGGCAGAGTTGTAATTCTTGGCTGTGGCGGTGTTGCACGCACAATGGCTTATGAGGTTGTACTTAAAAATATTCCGGTTCTTTTTGCTACAAGACCCGAAGATGTTGAGATTGCCGAAAATCTTTGCAACGAAATCAAAAACACGGTTATCGGCTCTCAGCCGTCACACTGCCTTATCAGCGAGCTTAGCGGCGACATTGATGTGCTTATCAACGCAACACCTATCGGAATGTTTCCAAAGGTAGAAAATCAGCCTGTAAGCGATGAGGTAATCGCAAAATGCAAAAATGTTTTTGATGCAGTTTACAATCCTCTTGAAACCGTACTTATTCAGAAAGCAAAGGCTAACGGCTCAAACGCTGTCGGCGGTATGTCAATGCTTGTATGGCAGGCTGTTGTTTCTCACGAAATATGGGACGGCTCTGTTTATGACCCTGCCGAAATCGAAAAAATCTGCATTGCCGCTTCCAACGAATTAAAGAACAGATAATTTTGGAGGATTTTAAGTGAATAATATAGTTTTATGCGGCTTTATGGGTTGCGGCAAAACAACTGTCGGCAGAAACCTTGCCCGCAAAGCAGGTAGAAAATTTATAGATATGGATTTATACATTGAGGAAAAGGCGGGAATGAAAATTTCCGAAATCTTTGAAAAATTCGGTGAAAGCCGTTTCAGAGATATGGAGCACGAGGCATGCCTTGAGCTTGCCGATACCGAGGGCCTTGTAATCGCATCGGGCGGCGGCGCATTTACTTTTCAGCGCAACATAGACGCTTTCAGAGGAAAAGACAAAATCGTTCTTCTTGATGTTCCGCTTGACATTATAAAGCAAAGGCTTAAAAACGACACAACAAGACCGCTTTTACAGCGCCCCGACAAAGAGGAGGCAATGCGTGAGCTTTACGAAAAGCGACTTCCTGTTTATCTTTCTGCCGCCGACATTACAGTAAGCGGCAAAAGCACACCGCTAAAAACAGCCTACGCAATACTCAATGCCATTGATTCGGCAAAAAGCAAATAAAAGCATTTTAAGCATACAACGGGCTTGACTGTAACGCTTTAAAGTGGTAAAATATGAATTAAATTATATAAATGCGAATGAAAGGGTAGTTAAAAAAATGATTATTGTATTAAAATCATCAGCCTCACCCGAGCAGATTATGAATTTTACAAATATGCTCAAAGAGGAATACAATGTAAAAGTAAATAAATGGGAGGGTGTGCAGTCAACAGTTCTCGGACTTATCGGCGACACTACTAAAATCGATATGGACTACATTGACGCTCAGGACATTGTAGAAAATGTTAAGAGAGTTCAGGAACCATACAAAAAGGCTAACAGAAAATTTCACCCGGACGATACAAAAATCAAAATCAATGATGATATAACAATCGGCGGCGGCAGTCTGCATATTATGGCAGGCCCTTGCTCGGTTGAAAGCGAAACTCAAATTGTTGACATTGCAAAAAGCGTAAAGGCATCAGGCGCTACATTCTTAAGAGGCGGTGCATTCAAGCCGAGAACCTCTCCCTACGCTTTCCAAGGCTTAAAGGCTGAGGGTCTTGACCTTTTAAAGATTGCAAGAAAAGAAACAGGTCTTCCTATTGTTACCGAAATTATGAGAGCATCTCACATTGATATGTTTGAGAATGTAGACATTATTCAGGTTGGCGCAAGAAATATGCAGAACTTTGAGCTTTTAAAGGAGCTCGGCAAAATTGATAAGCCTATTCTTTTAAAGAGAGGTCTTTCCGCTACTATTGAGGAATGGCTTATGAGCGCCGAATACATTATGGCAGGCGGCAACGATAAGGTTATTCTCTGTGAAAGAGGTATAAGAACCTACGAAACCTTTACAAGAAACACACTTGATATTTCCGCAATTCCTGTTGTAAAGGCTCTTTCACATCTTCCTGTAATCGTTGATCCAAGTCACGCAGCAGGCAAGTCATGGCTTGTTGAGCCGCTTGCAATGGCGGCAGTTGCCGCAGGCGCAGACGGTCTTATCATTGAGGTTCATAATGACCCGCCGCACGCTCTTTCGGACGGTGCGCAGTCACTCACACCTGAGCAGTTCGACAAGGTTGCAAATAAAGTATTTGCACTCAAGAACTCAATTAACGAAATCAACAGCAAGTAATTTTACTATTTAATATATTCGGAGGCACTGAAAATGAACATTGCCGTAGTCGGCCTTGGCATTATAGGCGGCAGCTTTTGCAAGGCTATTAAAAAATATACCGACAACTTTGTAATCGGTATCAACAGAACACAAAAAACAGCAGAAAAGGCACTTGAGGTGGGAGCAATCGACAAAATCGGCTCTCCCGAAAGCCTTACAGAATGTGATATTATAATCCTTGCGCTTTATCCGCAGGCAGCCGTAGACTTTATAGAAAAATATGGCAGCTACATAAGAAAAGGCGCTATTGTAACCGACAGTTCGGGAATCAAGCGAGCAATTTGCCCAAGTCTTTCTGCTCTTTCAAAAAAATACGGCTTTGTATTCATCGGCAGTCACCCAATGGCAGGCAAGGAAACCAACGGATTTGATGTTTCCGAGGCTGACTTATACAAAAACGCAAGCTACATAATCACTCCATGCGGAGCACCTGACGATAAAGTAGAAATTCTCGCAAATCTTGCAAGAAAAATCGGCTTTGGCACAGTTAAAATTACCACTCCCGAAGAACACGACAGAATGATTGCATTCACCTCACAGCTCCCCCATGTGTTGGCTTGTTCTTATGTAATGAGTCCGTGCTGTCCAAATCATAAGGGATTTTCAGCCGGCAGTTATCGTGATGTGTCACGAGTTGCAAATATCAATTCACAACTTTGGAGCGAGCTTTTCCTTGAAAATCGTGAGCCGCTTATTACCGAGCTTGACATACTCATTGACAATATTACAAAAATTAAAGACGCAATCAAAGCAGAAGACAGAGAAACTCTTGCAGAATTATTGGAGCAGGGACACAAGGTAAAAACTGCTCTCGGCGAATAGAATTGAGGTAAAGTATGAGAACAGTCAGAGTAGATACGGGCAAGCCGTATGATATTTGCATTGAAAGAGGAATACTTGACAAATGCGGCGAATACGCAAAGGCTCTTTCAAAGGCAGAAAAGGTTACTATAATTTCAGACAGCAATGTTGCTCCGCTTTATATGGACAGAGTGAAAAATTCTCTTGAAAAAGAGGGATTTAAAGTTGCAACACATATTTTTAAAGCTGGCGAAGAGCAAAAGCACCTCGGCTCTATTGCAGAAATGTATAACACTCTTGCAGAATTTTCTATGACAAGAAAAGATATTGTTGTTGCTCTCGGCGGCGGTGTTGTAGGCGATATGGCAGGCTTTGCCGCTGCAAGCTACTTGCGTGGAATTGATTTTATTCAAATTCCTACCTCTCTCCTCTCTCAGGTAGATTCATCTGTCGGAGGAAAAACAGGCGTTGATTTGCCGCAGGGCAAAAACCTTGTAGGCGCTTTTCATCAGCCTATTGCCGTATTGATTGACCCCGACACGCTCAAAACCCTTACCGATGATTATATTTGCGACGGTATGGGTGAAGTTATAAAATACGGCTGCATTAAAGATGAAAAACTCTTTGAAAATCTTGAAAATCAAAATGCACTTGAGCATATTGAAGATATTATCGAAATCTGCGTTTCAATAAAGCGTGATGTAGTAAACCGTGACGAAAAAGAGGCAGGCGAAAGAAAGCTCTTAAACTTCGGTCACACTCTCGGACACGCTATTGAAAAAATCTATAACTTTAAAGGCATAAGTCATGGAATGGCAGTTGCCATAGGTATGGTGCTTATTACAAAAGCAGGTGAAAAACACGGAATTACCGAAAAAGGCACAGCCGACAAAATTTGTGCGCTTTGCAAAAAATACGGTCTGCCGACTACAGATAAATCTACCTTTGAGCAGATGGCACAGGCTGCAAAAGGCGATAAAAAGACAGCAGGCAGCTCAATTGACCTTGTACTTTTAACAAAAATAGGCGACAGCTTTACAAAGAAAGTTGAACTTGCCAATCTCTGCGACTTTATCACAACCTGATTGGAGGATACATATGTCTGATGTAAAATTCAGCCCGTTTGTTCCAAACGGAACTGTAAATGTACCGCCGTCAAAAAGTGATGTTCACAGGGCGATAATCTGCGCAGCCATGGCAAACGGAGTAAGCAGGATTTCTCCCGTTGCTTTGTCAAACGATATAAAAGCCACCATCGGCTGTATAAAGGCGCTCGGCGCAGAGGCGGTGCTCGAAAACAATGTTCTCACTGTTGACGGAACTAATATGTATAAAAACAAAACCGCTCTTCTCGATTGTGGAGAAAGCGGAAGTACACTAAGATTTTTCATTCCTATTGCCGCTGTCGGCAATGTAAATGCAACTTTTGTAGGCAAAGGCAAACTTCCGCAGCGCCCTATCGGAATTTTTACCGAGGCATTGCCAAAAGCAGGCACAACCTGCAAAACAGAGGGCGGACTTCCGCTTGAGATAAACGGTCAGCTTAAAAGCGGAATTTTTGAAATTCCCGGCAATGTAAGTTCACAGTTCATCACAGGACTTTTGCTTGCTCTGCCAATTCTTGAGGGCGACAGTGAAATTGTACTCACTTCCCCACTCGAAAGCGTTGGCTACATTGCTATGACAATTCGCACAATGAAACAGTTTGGTGTGAATATCGACACCACAGAAAACGGCTGGCATATTGAAGGCGGTCAAACCTACAAGTCTTGCAATTACACAACAGACGGCGACTGGTCGCAGGCGGCTTTCTTTATGGTGCTTGGTGCAATCGGCGGCAAGGTAACTGTAAAAGGAGTTGCAAAGGACTCAACTCAGGGCGACAAAAAATGTGCCGAAATACTCGCTGAATTTGGCGCAAAGGTTACTCAGAGGGATAATGAAGTTACAGTGGAAAAAGGCGATTTAAAGGCAATTACCATTGACGCATCTCAAATTCCCGACCTTGTACCTGTACTGTCGGTATGCGCCGCATTTGCAGAGGGCACGACAAAGATTATCAATGCCGAAAGATTAAGAATAAAAGAATGTGACCGACTGAAAGCCACCGCCGAATTGCTGAATAATCTCGGCGGCAAAGCAAAGGAACTTTCGGACGGACTTGAAATCACAGGGGTTTCTTCTCTTAAAGGAGGAAATGTAAACGGCTACAACGATCACAGAATCGTTATGTCTGCCGCTGTTTGCGCCGCAAGAAGTGATGAAGATATAACCGCCACTTTTGCAATGAGCATTAACAAAAGCTACCCCGATTTTTATATAGACTACAACAGCATAGGAGGAAAGGCAAATGTCCTCGACCTACGGTGAAAAAATAAAAATATCTGTCTTTGGCGAGAGCCATGGCAATGGCATAGGAGTTGTAATTGACGGACTTCCTGCCGGCGTAAAAATTGATATGGACAAAGTGCTTGTTCAGATGTCAAGACGAGCTCCCGGCAAAGACAAAACTGCAACCCCACGCAAAGAAAGCGACCTGCCAAAGGTACTTTCCGGTATGCTTGGAGATACTCTTACAGGCGCACCATTATGTGCGGTAATTGAAAATACAAATACAAAAAGCGGCGACTACGGCAATCTTTTAAACTGTCCTCGTCCGGGTCACAGCGACTACACAGCATACATAAAATACAACGCAAGCAACGATATTAGAGGCGGCGGCCATTTTTCGGGCAGACTTACAGCGCCGATAGTTTTTGCAGGCGCAATCTGCCGTCAGATTCTTGAAGAAAAAGGCATTAAAATTGCCGCTCACATTGCAAGTATCGGAAATGTAAGCGATGATAGCTTTAATCCTGTTGCTATTGATGATGAGCTTATAAACAAGCTCAACAACAGCACCTTTGCGCTCATTGACGAGTCGGTTGAAGAAAAAATGCGTGCAGAAGTTGAATCCGCAAGGCTTGCACAGGACAGCATAGGCGGTAC
This sequence comes from Eubacterium sp. OM08-24, assembly GCF_003438075.1. Lineage (GTDB taxonomy): Bacteria > Bacillota > Clostridia > Oscillospirales > Acutalibacteraceae > Ruminococcoides. The sequence goes on from NZ_QSTA01000005.1 coordinate 37,347, forward strand.
TATTGAGTGCGCCGTAAGCGGTATTGAGGCAGGCATTGGCGAGCCGATGTTTGACGGTGTTGAGGGTGTAATCGCAAAGGCTGTTTTCGGTGTGCCTGCAATAAAGGGCATTGAATTTGGCAAAGGCTTTGAGCTTTCAAAAATGCGTGGTTCTCAGTCTAACGATCCTTTTGAATACAAAGACGGCAAGGTTGTAACAAAAACCAACAACTGCGGCGGTATTCTCGGCGGTATCACAAACGGTATGCCTGTTATATTCAGAGCAGGAGTAAAGCCTACTCCGTCTATTTCTAAAGAACAGGACACAGTCGATTTGCAGAAAAAAGAAAATGCAAAACTTGTTATAAACGGCAGACACGACCCGTGTATTGTGCCGAGAGCCGTACCTGTTATTGAGGCTGTTACAGCCGTTGCAATTATAAATCTTTTATAATAAGGATGAATAAAAATGAGAAATCTTTCAGAAATCAGAACTGAAATTGACAGTATAGACGAACAGATTATTGAGCTTTTCAAAAAGAGAATGGATTGTGCCAAGGAAGTTGGCAACTACAAAAAAGCCAACAACATCCCTGTTCTTAATCAAGCAAGAGAGAATGAAATTCTTGACACTATCGAAGAGCGTGGCGGCGAGTACGGTTCATATGCAAGACTGCTTTACTCAAATATTATGGAGCTTTCGAGAGCTTTACAGCACAATATTGTAGGCAGTGGTGCAGAAATAAAGCAGATTATCAGCAATGTTGAAACCGAAATTCCAAAGACAAATGTCAAAGTTGGTTATCAGGGAATTAAAGGAGCTAACGGTCACGAGGCAACAATAAGACTTTTCCCCGATGCTCAGGCTCAGTGCTACAAGTCATTCGGCGATGTTTTTGACGCCGTAGACAGGGACGAAATCACCTTTGGCGTACTGCCTGTTGAAAATTCAAACGCAGGCTCGGTTTCAGCTGTATATGACTTAATTTTAAAGCACCGTTTTTACATTGTCGGAGCGCTTGATTTGCCTATTGATTACTGCCTTGGCGGTTTAAAGCAAGCTGAATTTTCAGATATTGAAAAGGTATGGTCGCATCCGCAGTCACTTTCACAGTGCGCCGACTACATTGCAAGAAATAATTTTGATTCTACACCATGTTCAAACACAGCTATTGCCGCTCGTGATGTAGCAAAAGAAAAGCGCCTTAATGTTGCCGCTATATGTTCTTACAAAGCGGCAGAGGAATACGGTTTAAAAGTGCTTGACAATCATTTGCAGGATAGCGATAAAAACACAACAAGATTTATTGTTATTTCCAAAAAGCTGTTCATCACACCCGATTCAAACAAAATCAGCCTTTGTTTTTCTCTCCCCCATGTTACAGGTTCGCTTTACGGCTTGCTTTGCAGATTCAATTCGCTCGGTCTTAACCTCACAAAAATTGAATCTCGCCCACGCCCAAGCAGTGACGAGGGATTTGAATATCTGTTTTACCTTGATTTTTCTGGCAATGTCAGCAGTAAAGAGGTTACCGACCTTATAGCTCAGCTCAGCGCCGAAATGCCTGAATTCAGCTTTTTGGGCAACTATTGCGAATATTCAAAATAATTTAAAATTGCAATATTTTCCAAAATGTATATTAATAGACACTTTGTTTATATATGTGCAAAATATTCAAATTTTTTTGGTATTTTTACAAATTAAGTGTTGCATTGCATAATTTTTATGATATAATATGCTTATTAAAGTGATATTTCATTTTAATAAGCATTTTTTATTTTGAATAATTATCAAACAAAATAAAATTATATTTTTAAGAGGTGTTTAATATGGATGATAATAAAAAATTAATTTGCGCCGCTGCAGGTGCACTCGGAGCACTTGTTGCAGTATCAGCAACTGTATTTGCAGTAAAACAGCACAAGAAAAAACAGAACGCAATGCTCCTTGAAGAACTTGACTTATGCCTTGATAATGACGATGTAGCAGAGCTTGCTAACGAGGCTGAAGAAACAAGGGCAGCTGCCGACGAAAAGCCAAAAGCAGAAGAACCTGCCGAGTCTGAACCTGTCGCAGAGAAAAAAGCTGAAGAAAAGGTTGAAGAAAAATCAGAAGAGCCAGCAGAAACCCCTGCTGCAGAAAAAGCAGACGAAACCGAAACAGAAGAATAATTGTAATAATTATTAGTGCCTTGCAATGCAGGGCACTTTTTATTTGCAAAAGTAATTTTTATCAAAAATTGGGGTGAATTATTGTTTGGCACACAAAGTTTAGTTATAAAAACTGAAAATGTAGGTCAACCCTTTTTAAAGGGTGCGGGTTTGGGCAGAGCCAATAAAAAGTTTCCTTTATAACAAATTCGTTGGCGCAAACAGCTTTGCTGTTTGCGTGCTAAAACTAAGTTTGAAAAAACAGGCGACAGCCTTTAAAAAAGAATAATCAAAATAATGTGCCGTCATTGTGTAGCAATGACGGCACAAATTATAAGAATATCTTTTTTGTTGCTATCGCATCGGCTTTCGCTGTTATGTTCAAGCCGCCAAACGGCAAGCCGTTTAGCTATCAAAATTTGCGATAGCATAAAGATTTGTGGGCATTGCCCACAGCCTTTAAAAAGGTTGACCAAACTTTTAATTTCGGGCAGAAAGTTTAGCCTTTGCTTTACTTTGTTGCCCGACCGATAATTTACTAAACCATTATTTATTAATGTTACCCCAACATTTTGAATATAACCCAAAAAAGTTAATCATTAATTCATAAATCAATATTATTTACTATATAATTTATAAAGCAAAAAATCACACCGACAGCCAAAGTATGCTGTCGGTGTGCCCTACCCTTTTTTAATAATAATTAATTATTAAGTTTGTTGATACAATTTGAGCATATAAATTTGCCCTTAAGACATTTCAGATTTTCGGATGAATTGCAGAAAATGCACTTTTCTTCCGCTTTTTTAATTGTAATGCAATCATTATCTGCCTCAATATGCAATACATCGCCTGCTTTGATATTAAGGTGGTTGCGAATATCCTTTGATATTACAATTCTGCCTGCTCCGTCAATTTCTCTGAAATTAGTAAATATCATTACATCTTCTCCCTTTCTGAACAGTTTTCTGTTCGTATTTTTAAATTGTAAACCTTAACCGAAGTGACAGGTTGACAATTTTTATTGCTGTATCATTATACCATTTTACGGTTAATATGTCAATAATTACCAAATAATATTTATAAATACATTTTTGTAACGATTTTTGTCATATTTGCTTTATTTTTGATACTATATTTAGATTTTTAAGGTCGGTGAAATAATGCTTGGTTATGTATGGGCAGGATTAATAATCATCAGCGTGCTGTCGGCACTGTTTCTCGGCAAAACAGAGTCGCTCTCTTCCGCTTTAATTGAAAGCGGTTCGTCATCAATAGAACTGCTGTTGACAATGGCAGGAATTTTGTGCTTATGGTCCGGCATAATGAAAATTGCCGAGGAAAGCGGATTTACCGCCCTCATTTCAAAACTTTTCGCACCTCTGCTGCGACCCTTATTCCCTAAACTTGATAGAAACAGCGAGGCATTTAAAAGCATAACAATGAACATAAGCGCAAACCTCTTAGGGCTTGGCAATGCCGCCACACCATTTGGACTGAAAGCAATGGGAGAACTTAACAGACTAAACAACTGCTCTGACACTGCAAGCAATGAAATGGTAATTTTTGTGGTACTCAACACTGCCTCTTTGCAGCTGTTGCCTACCACGCTTGCAACCCTGCGCCAAAGCTACGGCAGCAATGCGCCATTTGAGGTTATAACCGCAATCTGGATAAGCTCGGCTACCGCACTGACGGTGGCGCTTACTGTTGCCTGTACCTTAAATCTGAAAAAAGCGAGGTAAAGCTATGGCTGTTATAATGCCGCTTTTTGCAGCAATCGTTGTGGTTTATGGACTTATAAAACGAGTGCCTGTTTTCGACTTATTTATAAAGGGTGTTAAGGAGGGCATAAAAGTATTATACACGATTGCACCGACAATTATAGGCTTGGTTTTTGCGGTTGATTTGCTGAGGTCAAGCGGAGCAATTGATGTTATATGCAATTTTATTTCACCGCTTGCCGACATTCTCGGATTTCCAAAGGAAATTGTGCCAATGGTTCTGCTGCGCCCCGTATCGGGCAGTGGCTCAACAGCATTGCTTACGGCTTTGTATGAGGACTGCGGTCCGGACAGTTTTGCAGGACGGGTGGCATCGGTACTTGCAGGCTCGTCTGAAACCACATTTTATGCTGTGGCAATGTATTTTGGCAGTATTAAGGTAAAAAAAATCCGCCATACCCTTGTTGCCGCTCTGCTTGCGGATTTCACCGCCGCAGTGATGAGCGTGCTGACCGTAAGACTAATTTTCGGGCAAAGCTAAAGGAGCTGTAAAAAAACAGCCCCTATGTAAATGAAGTATATTTTCTTTTATTGCTCTCGCAAATACTTACGCCTATTTGTTTGGCTATCGTCAGATTGCGTAAACTGAAAGTATTTGTGGGCTTTGCCCACACCCACAACCTTTGAAAAGGTTGACCAAACTTTTATATATTGACTTTAATTTTATCGAGTAACTCTCCGACCTTTTCGTGAAAAACAAGGTCGGCGGCGCTGTCCATTGGTGTTGCATCACGATTTATCAGTACAAGTTTATTTCCTTTAAAATATCTTACCATACCTGCGGCAGGGTAAACCGTAAGGCTTGTGCCTGCAATAATCAGTGTATCTGCATTCGCAATGGCATTTACCGCACCGTTTACGGTTTTATCGTCAAGTCCCTCTTCGTACAAAACAACATCAGGCTTGATGATTCCCGAACATTCGCATTTTGGAATACCGTTGCTCTCTTTAATAAACTCGGCAGTATATGCTTTGCCGCACTTCATACAGTAATTTCTCAGCACACTTCCGTGCAGTTCATACACCCTCTTACTGCCTGCCGCCTGATGCAGTCCGTCAATATTTTGAGTAACTACTGCACTGAGTTTTCCTGCTTTCTCAAGCTCGGCAAGTTTTAAATGCGCTTTATTAGGCTTTTTGTCAAGGCAGAGCATTTTATCTTTGTAAAAACGATAAAACTCCTCTGTCTTTTTTACAAAGAATGTATGGCTTAGTATTGTTTCGGGCGGATAATCGTACTTTTGATTATACAGACCGTCTACACTCCTAAAGTCGGGAATGCCGCTCTCGGTAGATACTCCTGCGCCACCAAAGAAAACTATTCTATGGCTGTCATCAATCACTTTCTGAAGTTCGTCAACACTGCTCATTACTGCATTGCCTCTTTCATCTGCTTTACATACTCACAAACAGGCTCTACGCAATCTTTGCCGTACTTTGCAACTATTTTTACAATAGCCGAACCCACGATTACACCGTCTGCGTACTGCGACATATGCTTTGCCTGCTCAGGAGTTGAAATACCAAAACCAACTGCACAAGGAGTATCACATACAGAGCGCACGAGGTCAACCATTTCGCCGATATTTGTTGTAATTTCTTTTCTTACACCTGTTACACCCATTGATGAAACGCAATATACAAAGCCCTGCGACTCTTTTGCAATGGTCTTGATTCTGTCATGCGAGGTTGGCGCAATAAGCGAAACAAGCTCTACACCGTGCTTATCGCAATACGGCTGTAACTCTGCCTTTTCCTCAAAAGGAACATCAGGAACGATTACAGCAGAAATGCCGCACTCTGCGCACTTTGCCATAAATGCGTCTGTACCGTAAACAAAAATCGGATTCATATATGTCATTACGGCAAGAGCCGCCTTAACCTGCGGACGGATTCCCTTTACCATATCAAAAATCTTGTCTGTTGTTGTGCCTGCCGCCAAAGAGCGAAGGTCAGCCTCTTGAATTACAACACCCTCGGCAATCGGATCTGAAAAAGGAATACCGATTTCAATAATATCTGCGCCGTTTTCACTCATACCAATGAGGAGCTTTTCTGTGGTTTCAAGGTTAGGATCTCCTGCGGTTACAAACGGAATAAAAGCCTTGCCGTTTTTGAAGGCATCTTTAATCTTACTCATAAATATTCTCCCCTCTGTATCTTGCAATAGCGGCAACATCCTTATCGCCTCTGCCCGAAAGATTAACAACAATAATGCTGTCTTTGCTCATTGTAGGAGCAAGCTTAATGCAGTGTGCAACAGCGTGCGCACTCTCAATAGCAGGGATAATACCCTCGGTGCGTGAAAGATACTCAAATGCGCTTACTGCCTCTTCATCGGTAACAGGCACATATTTTGCTCTGCCTGTATCGCTTAAGTTAGCATGTTCAGGGCCGATACCCGGGTAATCAAGACCTGCTGAAATTGAATATACAGGTGCAATCTGACCGTACTTATCCTGACAGAAATATGACTTCATACCATGGAAAATACCGAGTGTGCCGTTTGCGATAGTAGCGGCATTCTTAGGATTATCAACGCCAAGACCTGCCGCCTCACAACCTATAAGCTGTACGCTTTCGTCACCGATAAAGTCATAGAAAGCGCCCATAGCGTTACTGCCGCCGCCAACACAAGCCATAACCACATCAGGAAGTCTGCCCTCTTTTTCAAGGAGCTGTGCTTTGATTTCCTTACCGATTACGCTCTGGAAATCTCTTACAACCATTGGGAACGGATGCGGGCCCATTACCGAACCGAGTACATAGTGAGTATCGTCAACTCTGTTAGTCCACTCACGCATAGCCTCGTTTACTGCGTCTTTCAAAGTCATTGTGCCTGTTTCAACGGCATTTACCTTTGCGCCGAGAAGTTTCATTCTGTATACATTAAGAGCCTGACGGATTGTATCCTCCTTACCCATAAAAATTTCACACTCAAGTCCCATAAGTGCGGCAACAGTTGCTGTTGCTACACCATGCTGACCTGCGCCTGTTTCGGCAATTACTCTTGTTTTGCCCATCTTTTTGGCAAGCAAGCACTGACCAAGACAGTTATTGAGCTTATGCGAACCTGTATGGTTTAAGTCCTCACGCTTTAAGTAAATCTTAGCGCCGCCTAAATCCTTTGTCATTTTCTCCGCATAATAGAGAAGTGACGGTCTGCCGGCATACTCACGCATAAGTGTGTCGAGCTCTGATACAAACTCAGGGTCATTTTTGTATTTTTCATATGCTTCTTCAAATTCATTAACGGCATTCATAAGGGTTTCGGGAACGAACTGTCCGCCATGAATACCAAACTTACCTTTCGACATTGCTTTATCTCCTTATCACAATTCTAATATAATTATAACTCAGCGCCGTTTAGCTTTGCAAGCGCCTGCTTTTTATCGGGATTTCTCATAAGTGTTTCGCCAATTAAAAGTCCGTTTACTCCTGCCTCTCTTAGCTCCTGCACATCTTCGGCGGTTTTAATTCCGCTTTCGCCAACGAATAAAATCTCCTTTGGCACTAACTTTCTCAGTCTTGTGCAGGTTGTGAGGTCAACTGTAAAGTCCTTTAAGTTACGGTTATTTACGCCAATCACTCTTGCTCCTGCGTTTAATGCCGACTGCACCTCTTCCTCTGTGTGAGCCTCCACCAAAGCAGAAAGTCCGAGTGAATCACAAATTTTAATCCATTTTCTGATTGTTTCGGTGTCGAGCAATGCACAAATTAAAAGCACTGCCGATGCACCGATTATCTTTGCCTCGTATATCTGATATTCGCAAACCGTAAAGTCCTTACGCAAAAGCGGAATTTTTACATTTTGCGATATTTCCTGCAAATAACTGTTTTCGCCCTTAAACCACTTTGGCTCGGTGAGTACAGATATTGCTGACGCTCCTGCGTTTTCATAATCTTTGGCAATCTGCACATACGGGAAATTCTCGGCAATAATTCCCTTTGACGGCGAGGCTTTCTTTACCTCGCAGATATAAGAAATACCGTCTTTTGCAAGTGCTTTTTCAAAAGGAAATTCATCTGTAATCCCCATGGCAAGCGCCTTGCGTTTAATTTCTTCAAGCGGTACTTGCTTTTCAATTTCCGCATATCTTTCTCGGTTTGCCTGCGCTATTGTTTCAAGTATCATAATATCACCGTTATTCGTTAGTAGCCTTTACAAACTGCTCAAGTTTTTCATAAGCCTTGCCGCTGTCAATAAGAGTTTCTGCAAGGCGAATACCCTCGGCAATATTCTCTGCCTTTCCGCCTGCGCAAATGCCGAGAGCCGAATTAAGCAATACAATATCTCTCTTTGCTCCCTTTAACTCGCCTTTTAAAATCTGCTTTGTAATCTCCGCATTCTCTTTGCCGTCACCGCCTACAAGGTCTGCACTGCTGTATGTCAGCATACCGTACTGCTCCGGTGTGATTTCGTATGAGCTGAATTTACCGTTGTTGATTTCACAAACCCTTGTAGGGGCGGTAACTGTAACCTCGTCCATACCGTCCATTCCGTAAAATACATATCCACGCTTTACACCAAGGTTTGCAAAAACTCTTGCAATCGGCTCTACAAGTGCCTCTGAATATACGCCTGTTACCTGCAAATTTGCAAATGCAGGGTTTGTAAGAGGGCCTAAAACATTGAAAATATTTCTGATTCCTATATCTTTTCTTACTGGGCCGACAAAGCGCATTGATGAATGGTAGCTCTGTGCAAACATAAAGCAAATGCCTGTATTTTTAAGGATTTCTTCACTTTTTTCCGGGCTTATTGTAAGATTAACTCCAAGAGCCTCCAGACAATCTGCCGCACCGCTCTTGCTCGACATTGAACGGTTGCCATGCTTTGCAACAGAAATACCTGCGGCGGCAACTACAAATGCCGCTGTTGTAGAAATATTAAAAGTACCTGTTCCGTCGCCGCCTGTGCCTACAATATCGAGCACATCGGTATCTCTTTTTACATGAAGAGCCTTGTCACGCATTACCGTTGCGCAAGCTGTAATCTCATCAATGGTTTCTCCCTTAATTCTGAGTGCTGTTAAAAATGCCGCTGTCTGTGCCTGAGTGGCTGTACCGCTCATCATCTCATTCATTACAGCCGATGCCTCATCATAGGTAAGATTGTTGCCGTCTACTACCTTTTTTATTGCTTCCTTAATCATTACTGTCACCATTTCAATGTATTTTTTATCAGTTGTTAATAAAGTTTCGTATCATATCCATTCCATGAGAAGTTAAAATTGACTCAGGGTGGAACTGTAATCCGTAAATTTCGTAATCTCTGTGGCGAACTGCCATAACCTCGCCCATATCGTCCTCTGCCGTAACTATAAGCTCATCGGGAACGGTATCCTTTTTTGCAATCAAAGAATGGTATCTCGCACCGTCAACTACCTTTGGCAAATCGGCAAAAATCTTACAACTGTTGTCAAGGTTAATGTTGCTCTTTTTGCCATGCATAAGTTTTACGGCTCTTGTAATCTCAGCGCCAAACACCTCGCATATTGCCTGATGTCCGAGGCATATGCCGAGAATAGGAAATTCTCCTTTAAGCTCTCTGATAACTTTTTCACACACGCCTGCGTCTTTTGGATAACCCGGCCCAGGCGAAAGGATAATGTGAGTAGGATTAAGCTGTCTGATTTCGTCAACCGTTACTTCGTCATTTCTCACTACCTTTATATCGGGATTAATACTTCCGCAATACTGAACAAGATTATAAGTAAAGCTGTCGTAATTATCTATAAATAAAATCATATAGCTTCAACCTCTCCCGCATTTTTAACTGCATTTATTACCGCAAGCGCCTTATTGTAGGTTTCAAGATACTCCGACTTAGGGTCGCTGTCTGCAACAATTCCCGCGCCTGCCTGAACATATACCTTGTTGCCCTTTTTAACTGCCATTCTTATGGCAATGCAAGTGTCAAGATTTCCGTTAAAATCTACATATCCCAGCGCACCGCCATACACTCCGCGAGGGGTTTTTTCAAGTTCGTCTATAATCTGACAAGCTCTGATTTTCGGTGCACCCGAAAGTGTGCCTGCCGGAAGCAGTGACTCTACTGCATCAAAGGCGTCAAGTCCGTCTTTGAGTTTGCCCTCAACCTCACTGCAAATGTGCATTATCTTTGAATATCTTAAAATCTGCTGATATGAGGTCACCTTTACGGAATTGAATTTTGAAATTTTGCCAATATCGTTTCTTCCAAGGTCAACAAGCATATTGTGCTCTGCAAGCTCTTTTTCGTCATTAATAAGCTCATCGGCAAGTGCGTCATCTTCCTCTTTTGTAGCGCCTCTCGGTCTTGAACCTGCAATCGGGAATGTATTTAAAACACCGTTCTGCAATTTAACCAAGGTTTCGGGCGATGTGCTTATTATCTCATCACCCTCAATATTCATATACACCATATATGGTGATGGATTTGTAATTCTCAGCACTCTGTAAGCGTTCAAAAGTGAACCGTTGTACTCGGTTTCAAATCTTCGTGATACAACGCACTGGAAAATGTCACCATTGAAAATATATTCCTTTGTTTTATTAACCATATCACAAAACTCTTGCTCTGTGTATGTGCTCTTAAACTCAACATTCCTGTCGCTTTCAAGCTTAAGTAAAGGTGCCAGGTCTGTAATTGTACTTATAATTTCGTTTATGTCATTTACAGCCTGCTCATACTGCCTTTTGGGGTCATAGGTTTTCATATTAACTATAACCGTCATTTTCTCTCTGAGATGGTCATAAGCAATTATCTTGTCAAAAAGCATCAAGTCAAAATCATTTGTTTCGCTTTCCTGCAATTTCAAAATCGGCTCGCTTACCGCAATCATTGCATATCCGTAATATCCCACAAGACCGCCTGTAAACGGTGGCAAATCTTCAAAACGAGGATTTTTGTAATTTTTCATATAGTTTCGGATTTCTTCATACGGCTTGGCGGTTGTGATTGTTTTTTCGCCCTCGCCTGTAATTGTAAGAACTCCGTTTTTGTAAACAAGTCTTGCCTTTGGGTTACAGCCGATAAATGAGTATCTGCCCCACTTTACACCGCCCTCTATACTCTCCAGGAGAAAGCACTTGTCTGACTTTTGAAGAATTTTTCTGAGTAATGTAATCGGAGTGACTGAATCGGCGTAAACTTCCTTGTATACAGGGATAACATCGTATTCATCTTTAATTGACATTACCTCATCATAAGACGGTTTAATCATTTATCTCACCCTTTATAAAAAATTCAAATAAAAAGACCTTTGTCCCTACTAAGGGACAAAGGTCTGAAACGACTTCTGTGGTACCACCCAAATTGACGGAAATTCCGCCCACTCTTACAGCATACTGACATATGCCTCCTGCTTTAACGGTCAGGCTCCGTCGGAAACTACTCGAATACTCTTTCGGTCCGCCCTCACAAGTCCATTCGGAAAAATCTCAACTATCGGCTCACACCAACCGCCGACTCTCTGAAAGCGCCGATTAATCTTACTACTCTTGCTCAATGGTTTATCTTATAAATTAATACTATTATATAGCGGAATTTTTTAAATGTCAATAGCATTTTAGCACTTTAAAGCGAAAATTCAAAATTATTTTGAATTTTCTGCTGTCTTTAAAATTACCGTTGACTGTGCAGGCATTGTAAGCACACCGTCTTTTATAGCTGTGTGCTGATAAACAGCGTTTTCATCCTCTGTTGAGGTAAAAGCACCGTCCTTGTCAACAGGTGAGCTTGCAACAAGCTCTGCTCTGATTTCAGGATTAGCTATCATATCATCGGTAATGGTAAGCTCTGCGTTTTCCTCTGCATTCATATTATGAATAATCATCAGCTTTGTGCCGTTATACTCAACATAGTAAGCACAAATAGCCGTATTGTCAAAGGTTTGAAGTCCTGTAATTTTGCCACGAGCAATCTCAGGATTCTGATTTTTGATTTTTATAATTCTGCTGTAAAAGCTAAGTAAAGAATTGGGGTCAGCCTGCTGTTGCTTAGCGCCGCCGTATTTAGTATCTTTCGCAACATCACCAACACCGTTTACCCAAATATTCGGCAGGTTATTGCTGTCAAAAATCATCGGTGTGCGGTAGGCTGAATCCGAGGTTGTGTTTGGAGCGGTAATTCCTATTTCCTCACCATAATAAATAAACGGAGTTCCAGGGAAAAGCAAATACAAAGCCGCCGCCATTTTTTCATAGCTGAGTCCCTGCGGTTCGAGAGAATTTGCACTTCTTACCATATCGTGGTTTGAAAGGAACATTGTCGGAATATAATTCTCATTGTTTGAGTACATTTTTTCGTTATAATTCATTACCTTTTTAGCGATTGATATACCACGCTCAGCAATAACCTCTGTGGTGAGTGTACCGCTTGTCTGAGAGAATTTAAAGGCAAACTGACTGTCGATACCCGATTTGAAAATTTCCTGAATTTGCGAGTCATCGTCCCAGTTTTCGCCTACAACATATACATTAGGATTGGTTTCCTTACACTTATCATAGAACCATGTCAAAAATTCTGTACCGTCGGTTGACTTATTTGTAAAATACTTAACTGCGTCAAGTCTAAAGCCGTCAACACCTCTGTCGAGCCAGAATTTTGAAATATTAGCAAATTCTTCCCTTGTTTTATCAGAATTTAAGTTCCACTCAGGCATTTCGTTAGAGAAGTTTGCCTCACAAGCCATAGCGTGAGAAAGATAATTTGTTTGTGTGTCCGAAGCGAAGTATGAAGTCGGGTGAATTTCAAAATACTGAGCATAGCCGTCAAGGTTTCCCTTTTCAACCTCCTCAACCGCCTTTAAATAATATGGGTGCTGTGAAGATGCGTGATTTAAAACGAGGTCGATTATAAGATTAATACCTCTCTTGTGACACTCCGACACAAGTTTATCGAAAGTTTCGAGTGTGCCGAAGTCGGGATCTATGTTGTAGTAATCGGTTACATCATACTTATGATATGACGGTGACGGCATAATCGGAGTAAGCCAGATACCGTCTACACCGAGGTCATTGCCTGTGTTTGGATCTCCGTCATTAAGATAATCAAGATGATCTATAATTCCCTGCAAATCGCCAATCTGATCTCCATTAGAGTCTGCAAACGAATTTACAAATATCTGATAATAGTTGCGATACTTATCTGTTGAGGCTGTTGCTGTCAGGGTATCGACAGGGTCTTGATATTCCTGCGTACCGCAACCTGTAAGTAAAGCACTTGCCGCAATTATAGCAACAAGTAATAGCGAAAATAATTTTTTCATAAACTCTCCTTTATTTTTCTGGTCATTTTTAAGGTTTGATTAGGATAATATGTTATGGTTTTGAGCCAATTTTAGTTATACAAGGAAGTAAAAAAATCAACAATCTATTCATTCCATAAAAAGCAAAAAGTTTGGTCAACCTTTTCAAAGGTTGTGGGTGTGGGCAACGCCCGCAAAAACTTTAAGCTATCGCAAATTTTTAATAGTCAAACGGCTTGCCGTTTGGCGACCTGAATACAACAGTGTGAGCCAAATGCGACAGCAATAAAAGGGAAAGTAGCGCTACTTAAACTACTAATTTGCCACTTTTTAAGGGCAAATTAGCCACACACGCAAACTTTTGCTTCCTTTAGAATACCTTTTCTCTACTGAGGGTAAAGTGTTACTTTTTTACTTTCTGCCACTCATTAATCTTGACTTTTGTTTTATTTTAAAGCATCAATTAATCTAAGATTCAGTTATTATATTTTATAAATTACAGCTGTTTGTTAATATATCAAATCAGTAAATTTTTATCATTTTATGGGCTCTGCCCAAACCCGCAACCCTTTAAAAAGGGTTGACCTAAATTTTAAATTTATTAAACTAAGCTTTGCGTAAAAAACATAACCATTAATGAAAAATGGATGGCAGCCAAAGACTGCCACCCAAAACTGTGCAAAATATTCGATTAACCCTTTACGCCACCGGCTGTTACACCTTCGACATAATACTTCTGCATCTTGAGGAAGAGAAGTGTAATCGGAACAGCAACTACTACTGAACCTGCAAGGAACTGCTTGTAGTACTGTGTCTTAAAGTCAAGGTCAATCATAAGCTGTAAGCCGATAGCAACAGTGTAGTTGTCACGGTTATCACCCATGATGATCTTAGCAAGAATAAAGTCTGTCCAAGGTCCGATGAATGATGTAAGAACTGTATAAACTACGATTGGTTTTGACATAGGAAGAATTATCTTCCAGAAAATCTGGTTCTTAGTTGCACCGTCAATAGTTGCCGCCTCGTCAAGAGCTCTTGGAATTGTATCAAAGAAGCCCTTTGAAATCTGATAACCAAGACCTGCACCGGCACTGTAACAAATTACAAGTGCTACGAGTGTCTGTGTAAGACCCATTGCCTTTAAGAGGTAATAGATAGCAATCATTGTCATAAATCCGGGGAACATACCGAGGATCATACCAACATTGATGAATTTCTTACGAGATTTAAATCTTAAACGGCTGAATGCGTAACTTACCATAAGTACAGAAATTGTAGAAATTACGCAGCTAAAGCATGCAACAACAAATGTGTTTACAAACCATTTTGTAAAGTTAAGTGTACCGCCGCCTGTGAAAAGGTCAATATAGTTCTGGAAAGTCCACTGCTTAGGGATAATATAGTTTACAACTGTAACACCCTCAGCACGGAACGAATGCATCAAGAGATAGATGAATGGGCAAATCCAGATAAATCCGAGGACAGCAAGGAGAATGTAGATAAGTGTATTTGCTATACCTCTTCTGAGTTTGTAGCTTTTTATCATGAGAATGCCTCCTCGTCTCTTGCTGATTTAGATGAGTTAAATACAATAAGTGAAAGTACTGCGCAGATGATAAATACAATGATACCGATTGCGGCAGCAAGGTTGTAGTCCTGCTGAGTCATTGTCAATTTGAACAACCATGTTACAAGGATATCTGTATGACCTGCCTGATAGTACTGCTCTGTTGTTGGGCCACCGCCTGTAAGGAGGTAAATAACGTTAAAGTTATTGATGTTACCAACGAACTGTGTAATAAGCTGTGGAGCTGTTACGAAGAGCATATATGGAAGTGTAATGCTTGTAAATGTCTTTACAGGGCCTGCACCGTCAATACGAGCTGACTCATAAAGGTCCTCAGGAATATTCATAAGAATACCTGACATTGAAAGGATTGTGTATGGAATACCAACCCAAAGGTTTACAATAATTACAACAACTTTTGCGAGTGTTGGGTCAGATGCTACCCACTTAACTTGGACTTCGGCAGCGCTTGGGTCAAACAAACGGGCAATATCTGTAAGTAATACGTTGAATGCACCATCAACCTGAAGCATCTGGTTCATAAGAAGAAGTGATACGAACTGTGGAACAGCGATTGCAATAACAAAAAGTGTTCTCCATAAAGCTTTGAACTTAATGCCTTTTTTGTTAATCATAAGAGCAACAATCATACCGAGTATGTAGTTTGTGAATGTAGCACAAACAGCCCAGATAATTGTCCACTTTGCAAGACCGATAAATGTTGTAGCTCTTGTTGCAGAACCGGCAATATCGAATACTGATGTAAAGTTGCCAAAACCAACCCATGTGAAAAGTTCACCAGGTGGGAGGTGCTTAGCATCATAGTTTGTAAATGCAATAAGAATCATAAAGATGAGGGGGAGAATCTGGAAGACACCAATCATCAACACCGGGAAAGATAAAAGTGTGATGTGATATTTGCCATCGAGGAAATCCTTAACATCTGTTCTTAATGATGTAGGCTTTTTGCCTGCAGCTACGAGGAGCTGGTTTCTGTACGCATCTTTAATATTTGCAATGTAAACTACAAATACAGCTATTGTGATTACAATAGTAAGTACAGAATAAAGAAGAATAAGCATTGAGTTATCGCCGAATACAGTCTTTGTGAAAGGACCGTCTTCAACCTGCATTGTCTTTACAGTACCAAGTGTACCGAACTTTGAAATGTAACCCCAACCGAAGGAAGCCATATAGAGAATATACAAAACTTCCGCTGCAAAGAATAATACACCCTTGTAGTACTTACCCTTTGAAATATCGCCGATACCAAAGATAAGGTAAGAAAGCTTTGTCATAATATCTCCGTTTACAAAGGTTTTGCCGTAGTTAGCAAATCCCTTGCCAATGCCTGTGATAAACTTTACAATAGCATTTCCTATTGCTTTAAAAAAGCCTGCCACTCTACCGGGCAAAGCTTTAAAAAAGTTTTTAGCATTATAGGCAAACCTCTGGAAAGGATTAAGCTGAACATAATCAATATATTTCATTAATAAGCTCTCCTTAAAATAGTTTGCAAAACTTACACCAAACTAATAATATATTTTGCGTTATCAATCAGCATCATAAATACATTAGTAGTTTGGTGTAAATTAATACAATGTCTGCGACATTGATAACGAGTCACTCAATGGGGCTCTCAGCGACTTGAGAGCCCCACGAGTATTGAGAAGATTTATTGTGAAATCTTAAATTATTCGTCTCTTACGTTTGCGATTGTGTCTGTGAGTAACTGCTTGAAGAAGTCAGCGTTTGAAGGATCTGTGTCGTCAGCAATGAGCTTGTTACCGAGGTTTGCATATGGATCCCAGAATGTTTGAGACATATTTACCTGTGGTACAGCGAACTTGCCCTGTTCAGCGATAGCTGTAAGTACTGCACTGCCTGTAACAACTTCTTCACCGTTTACAGTCTGGTTTGAAGGACCCCAACCGAGCTCTGTAGCTCTTTCTCTCTGACACTCTTCGCCTGTGAGATAGTTAGCAAGGATCTGAGCTGAACGCGGGAACTTAGAAGCAGCGTTTACGCCGATGAACTTGTAACCGAGCATTGAAATCATCTGCTTAGCTTCGCCGTTTACATCGATTGTTGGGAGCTTAGCTGCACCGAAGTTGTCGCCAAGAGCTTCCTTGTCAGCAACTGTGTTCCAAGAACCGTCGATACCGGCACCGCAAGACTTCTGTGTGAAACCGGAAGAAATAGCGTCTATTGAAAGTGACTGGAATGTACCCTTATAGTCGTGTATAAGCTTTGAGAAAGCCTGGAGTGTTGAAACTACCTCGGCCTCATCATAATCTGTGAACTTCTGAGTCATGCCGTCATCCTCAAGACCATCGGTCTTAAGACCGCCTGTGAATGTGAATACGCATGCGTAGAAACCATCACCTGCGTTCATGATGAACTTCTTACCTCCGGCCTTACAAGCTTCGAGGACATCCTCAAATCTGCCTGCCTGCTCGTCAGAAACTACTGACTTGTCATATACGAGGTAGTAACCGTTATCGCCTGTTTCCGGATAAGCGTAAAGTGTATCATTCATTGTAGCAGCTGAAACTGCCTCAGCTGTATCTCTTGCCTTAACTTCGTCAGCAAAAGCAACCTTAGAAATAACCTTTGCGTTTACGAGCTTGTTGAGCTGGTCACTTGCGAAACCGAATACATCAGCAGCAGCTGAGGCATCGTTAAGAAGGTTTGTAGCAGCATCTTTCTCAGTCTGAGCAACTACTGTAATATCAATCTTCTTGTCCGGATAAAGAGCCTTGAATGCCTCGCACTCTTTTTCAAAAGTAGAAACTGCCTTATCAGGAGCCCATACTTTAAGTGTAATGTTATCCTCGTCGCCAAACAAATCTGATGATGCTGAAGCGCCTGAACCTGAAGCGTTCGAGTTTGCAGCTGTGCTGCTTTCACCTGAACCGCCACAGCCAACGAGAGCTGTTGCAGCCATCATGCTTGCCAAAAGAACGGCAAAAATCTTTTTCATCGGATATTTCCTTCTTTCATAAAAATAAATTATTTTTTCATTCCTTCTGAATGATGTGAGGACAGTCCCTCTGCCCTTTCACTACATTTATGATACCAAAAAATCATACAAATTGCAACTACCTTTGTACTTTTTATACAGAGTGTTAAAACTTTGAATTATTTTTGTGCATTTTGCAAGTTAAATTTTGAAATTTTGATTTTATTTACAAAATTATATTTAATTTTTTGTTAATAATAACAGTTTTATCTTTGTGCAACTTGTCCATTTGGAGATTATCGTTTTATTTTCGTAAATAACTTAAATTCGTTTTACATCGACTAAATGCACATATTTTCGCTTTCATAAGCACTTTTTAGGTGATTTTTACTAATAGATAAAATAAGTCTTTTCGCATAACAAACACACTCAAAAAAATTCATTATTATTATTGTATTATTTAACTCTAATTGTTATAATGTAATAGTAATCACAACTAAAAACGGAGTGAATTTATTATGAAACTAAGCAATTTACTTGCAAACATTGAATATACCGTAATAAATGACGGCAATCCCGAAATAACCGATATTATATATGATTCCCGAAAAGTTACCGACGGTACAGCTTTCGTATGTCTTAAAGGATATACTTCCGATGGTCACAAGTATGCGCAATCCGCTGTTGAAAAAGGTGCGGCTGCGCTTATTATAAGCGATGATCTTCCTTTTGATGTACCCGAAAATGTTGCAGTCATTAAAGTTGACAATACAAGAAAGGCGCTTGCATATATGAGTGCCGAGCTTTTTGGCAGACCTGCCGAGAAGCTTAAAACGATTGCTATTACAGGCACAAAGGGCAAAACAACCACAACCGCTATGATTGCGTCTATTCTTGAAAGTGCAGGAATAAAAACCGGCACAATAGGCACACTCGGCATATTGTATGACGGCAAGATTGTAAAAACCGACAACACCACACCTGAATCTTACGAAATTCAAAAGGCAATGCACGATATGCTCGAATGTGGCTGTGAGGCTATGGTAATTGAGGCAAGCTCAATCGGCTTAAAGCATTACAGACTTGCCGGCATCACCTTTGATGTGGGTGTATTTACAAACTTTTCGCACGATCACATTGGCGGTGTTGAGCACAAGGATATGGCAGAATATCTCTATTGCAAGAGTTTGCTGTTTGGTCAGTGCAAACACTCCGCAGGCAATATTGATGACGAAAAGTTTGCCGAGGTTACAAGGCTCGCAGCCGAAAAGCCTGTTACCTTTGGTTTTTCAGACAAAGCCGATTTTGTTGCATCTGGCGAACATTTGCTGTTTGAAAACGGATTTATCGGCGTTCATTTTGAATTAAGCGGCAAAAAGCAGCTTTCTCTTGATGTAAATATTCCGGGTAAATTTAATGTTTACAATGCGCTTGCCGCAATCAGCGCAGTATCTTTCTTTGATATTCCCGACAAAGCCATTGTAGAGGGCTTGCACAAGGCAAAAGTAAAGGGCAGAGTTGAGCCTGTGCCTGTGCCGGGCAACTACTCACTTATAATAGATTATGCACACAACGCACTTTCTATGGAAAATGTACTTTCAACACTTCGCCTTTACAATCCTAACCGACTTATCACAATGTTTGGTGCAGGCGGCAACCGCCCAAAGGTAAGAAGATACGAAATGGGCGAAACTTCGGGCAGACTTTCCGACCTTTCGGTAATTACAGAGGATAACTCTCGCTTTGAAGATGTTATGGATATTATCGAAGACATTAAAACAGGACTTGCAAAAACCGACGGAAAATATGTTGTTGTGCCAAATCGTAAGGACGCAATAAGATATTGTATGGAAAACGCTCAAGACGGCGATATTATAGTTCTTGCCGGCAAAGGTCACGAGGATTATCAGGAAATCAAGGGCGTAAAATATCATATGGATGAAAGAGAGCTTGTAGCTGATATAATTAAAGAAATGAGCGAAAAAAACAAGTAAATTATCTATACTATATATAATGATTTATAGCACTTTCGGTCGGGCAACAAAGTAAAGCAAAAGCTAAACTTTCCGTCCCGAAGTTAAAAGTTTAGTCATCCTTTTCAAAGGTTGTAGGTGTGGGCAACGCCCACAAACTTTATGCTATTGCAAATTTTTGATAGCCAAACAGCTTGCCGTTTGGCGGCTTAAACATAACGATGAACTTTTAATTGCGGTAGCAACAAAAAAATATTCTTATAATTTGTGCCGTCTTTGCTACGCAATGACGGCACATTATTTTAATTATTCTTTTTTAAAGGCTGTCGCCTGTTTTTTCGAACATAGTCTTAGCATGCAAACAGCCAAGCTGTTTGCGCCTGCAAATTTGTCCTAAATAAAACTTTTTATGGGCTCTGCCCAAACCCGCAACCCTTTAAAAAGGGTTGACCTGAATTTTGAATTTATTACACCAAACTTTGTGTGCTAAACCATTATTTACCCCAACTCATTATAAAGACCCTGATTAAAAGGGACAGCCGTAAAAAACTGTCCTTTTTTATATTGTATTCGATTTATCTTAACTCAGGAACTACTGCAAAAAACACAAGATCCTCTTCACTGTCATTAATAAGGCTGTGACTGTGACCTTTCGGGCAATAATGGCACGAACCTGCCGAAAGTCGCTCCTCGGTGTCATCATACTTTACCTTGCCGTTTCCGCTGAGAATATAAATTATCTCACAGTTGTCCTCATGAGTGTGAAGTCCGATAGATGCGCCGCTTTCAAGTCTGCCACGCATAATTTTAGTATCTCCGTCATCGAACATATCCGCCTTAAATACTTTTTCTCCGCCTTTGAAATTTGGCAAATTCTTTGTCTGCATACCGTCAAAATCTATATACATTACATTTCACCTTTCTTTTTGCTTTTTGGAATAATAACAAATATCGTTTCGCCTTGATTAAGTCCGAGTATTTTCCGCTCAATTCTCGGATTTTTATATCTGCGAACCATATCTCTAAGTGCAGTGCCGCCATGAAATCCATGCAAAACGGTAACCTCTCGCACCTCGTCAGAAAGCTGTTTCAGCCTTTGCGTCAACAGTTGGCCTGCACTTTCAACAGTCTGCCCATGCAAATCTATCGTTACGGAATACGGCATAACCACACCTCTTTTCTAAAATTTTACCTCCGCACAAAAGTACGGAGGTTTTTGCTGATTATTCTTCAACCGTCGGTTCTGTCGGAGTTGGTTCAGGAGCGGGTTCAGGCTCTGTTGGAGTCGGTTCGGGATCGGGTTCGGGAGTTACGGTTGGTTCCGGAGTTGGCTCAGGAGTCGGCTCAGGAGTCGGCTCAGGAGCAGGGGCTGGAATATCGGGAGTAACCTGCGATGATGAGCTGCTGCCTGACGATGAGTTATTGCTTGACGAGCTTGAGCTGTTATTGTCGCTTGGTGTTGAAACGACTCCGTTATCGCCGTCTGCCGAACCGCCGCCAATGCCGCCGCTGCTCTCATATGTTGATGACGGGAGTTCCTCACGATCAACCTCTTTGCCGTCTTTATAATATACTCTCCATGCTCTTGCAGAAAATTCCTTTCCGCTTGTAGAGCCGATTTCGTTTTCTGTCTTTATTTCATCATAATCCGAGCTCTTCCAACCCCAAAATGTAACCGAAAGTGTTGTGCCGTCCATTTTACATTCAATGAACATCTGATAATCGGTAGGATTAGAGAATTTCAAATCAAGGTTAGGATAGTCAATAGTTGCGTCAAGACCTGTCGGCACATAGTCAGATGCCCAAAGGTGGCAATATCTTTCCTCAATCTCAACATTGGCTCTGATAGCCGCATTATAAATAGTTGAGCTTGCCTGACAAATTCCGCCGCCGTTGCCCTGTACCAGCTTGCCGTCTGCAATTACACCTGCCGGCTTGTAGCCGTTTTCAGAAAGGTTAGAGTCGCCTGTGCATTCGTTGAAAGACCACACATCGCCCGGCTCAAGTACAGAACCGTTGCAAGCCTCAAGTGCGGTTTTCATATTTGAGTTGCCGTTTGCGTTATTGTAAGATACGGTTTCGTAAGTAGAAAGCTTTATTATATTCTTCTTAACCATATCGGCAGAAATTTTTGCGTCTACATCTTTTACAACAGCATTAATTGCCATTGTGCCTGTACCGCTTTTTACAGCAGATGAAAGCTGAGTGATGAGATCCTTATTGTCAAGCACAGCGCCTTTTTTAGCGTCCTCATACTTAAATCTGTTATCTCCGTCATACGGATTAAATTCCGATACACGAGCATTTGTTGCCGCTACATCAACATCCTTTTTAATCTTCTCTGCATTGCTCTTTATGGAGTCATCTGTGCAGGTTGCGATTATAGTGTATGTCTTTGTGCTTTTGTCCGACTTATCATTGCTTATCTCGTCATTTTTCAGCTGAGTAAGTACGCTTTCTGTGTTGTATGTATATTTTAAATCTTTTTCCGTAATTGTGTAGGTCTTGTCCTTTGCCTTAACGGAAATTGAAACAGGCTTTATAAAGGATTCCTGCTTTGCTGTCAAAAGTTTAAGTGCCTCGTCATAGGTCTTGCCTGCAAGCGAAATGCCCGACACCTGCGCATCATCGGAAAAATGGAAACCCAAGCCGAGATTGTCGGCATTTGTCTGTCCGTTTTTGCTTGGCATAAGCATAACAACACCTGCAACCGCTATACCTACAACAACCGCACCTGCCGCACAGCTTGCAATAATAATCTTCTTTTTATTGCTTTTGCCGTCATTTTTATCAGTCTTTTTACCGTTATTCTTTTTTCTCGGCTTTTCTTCTTCGTAAGACACGATATCGGCATAATGGTGAGCGCCGCCCGAGTGCTTAGTATCGTTTTTGCCTTTTGAATTATTTTTATTTTCAGTGTTGTTTACACTTTTTGAAACATCTACGAAATCATCATCCGTATCATCGTAGAAAATAAAATCCTTGTCATAATCGACCATTAAAAAATTCCTCCATCCGGGAAATTATGTTTGCAATTTCTTTATTATGTATGCTAATACTATAATTTTACTACACTTTTTTATAAAAATAAAGGGAAAAATTCAAAATTCAAGCTAAAATAATTCCCAAATTTTATTTATACTTTCAGCATTAATTTTTATGCTATGCCATATTTTTATGACTGATTTTTATTGCTTAAAATTATTTATTAATCTTTTTTACTTTTAGGTTGAAAATTGTTTATATTAACGATATAATATACTTAAAAGACATTATTATTAATGGAGCTAATTTATTATGAGAATATTGATTTTTACCGCCTCAACGGGCGGAGGTCATAAAAGAGCCGCCGCCGCACTTGAGGATAAAATAAAGTCGCTTGACCCCAAAAGCGAAGTAAAGGTTGTTGACGCTTTAAAGGCAATCGGCAAGGTTTACGATAAGACGGTATGCGGCGGTTATCACTTTATGGCGACCAAAATTCCAAAGGTTTACGGTGTATGCTACAAGGTTACCGACCGCAAAACTATTATTTATGACGCTGTTATGAAGTCAAACACCGCAATGTCAAACAAACTTTTGAGCATTATCGATGACTTTGCGCCCGATGTCATTATTATGTGCCATCCGTTTATAACAACTATGGTTTCAAAGCTCAGAAAAAAGGGCAAGATTACCGCTAAGGCAATCAGCCTTATTACCGATTATGACGCTCACCGCACCTACATTGTGCCGAATATTGACGCATATGTGCTTGCCGAACCGCAGATGGCAGAAAAGCTCACAGACGAATATGATGTAGATAAAAATATAATTTATCCGCTCGGTATTCCGATTTTTGACAGATTTTCTCAGCCGTATGATAAAGCCGAAATTTGCAAAAGAGAGGGGTTAAACCCTAATATTCCTACCGTTCTGCTTATGGCTGGTTCTTTTGGTGTAACAAGCGTGCTGAAGTTTTACAAAAGCCTTGTTATGCAAAAAAAGCAGATACAGTTTATTGTAATTGCCGGCAGAAATAAGCATCTTTATTCTCATCTTGAAGAGGTTATGGAAGAAACCAATGCTCAGGACTGCACTAAACTTTTGTACTTTGTTAACAATGTTGAGGACTATATGCATATTTCAGACCTTATTGTAACAAAGCCGGGCGGACTTACGGTTACGGAAAGTCTTGCCTGCCAACTTCCGCTTGCTATTTACAATGCTTTTCCGGGGCAAGAAAGAGATAATGCGGAATTTCTCGTAAAAACAGGCGCTGCGATTATGCTTGACAAGGTAAACGGCGCTGAACAGGTTTGCCGTTTGCTCGGTAATCCCGACAAACTTGCCGAGATGAAAAAGCTATGCAAAAACCTTGCGCAGGAAAACTCGGCAGAAAAAATATATAACCTCGCCAAAAGGCTTGTCAATGAAGAATAAGAAAGGACAGATTTATAACTGATGAAAAAATCAATTTCAGCACTGCTTTGCGCAGGCTTGATCACCATTACTTTTACTGCCTGCTCAAGCGCAGACAGCTTTTCTGATAAAGAAACTCTCTCAAATGATGCGGAAAGAAACAGCGACATTGAAACCACATTCAACTACGGTGACGGCGCTGTTACCGCTCCTACCGAATACAACTCATATTCAAGCGAGGTCAGCGATTTTGAACTAAAGCTCTTCCGCAATTATTATAAAAATAATTCCGACAAAAAAAGCTTTGTTTTTTCGCCTGCCAACACAACCCTCACACTCAGTCTTATGGCAAACGGTGCGGCAAAACAAAGCCAGACAAATATTGTAAACGCACTGAGTGACGAGCTTACTCTTGATGCGTTAAATCAATGTTCATCGTATTTTCAGAGCAGACTTAAAGCCTTTTCAAATGACGGCACAAGCACCGATGAAAAGGACAAAAACAAAGAAAAGGCTTACCTAAAACTTAACCAGTCAATCTTCTTTAACGACACCGTTGACATAAGAAAGAACTTTCTCACCGCAAACGCAAACTTTTACGGTTCAGACATTTTCAGATTTGTTTTCTCTGATGAAAATGCAGTGAAAAAGGTTAATTCCGTTCTCGGTGAAAATGCCGTTTCTTCGCTTGACAACTCAAACAACCTTTTCTGCACAAGCACCTCTGATGTGTATGATGAGTGGCTTACAGCTTACGAAACCGATGCGGTTGCCGACGGCACTTTCTACTCGGAAAGCGGAGAAAAAACCGTAAAATATATGACCTCTGCCGAAAACTACATCCACACAAGCAAGGCTCAGGGCATTATAAAATATATGCGCAACACTCCCGTAAAATTTGCCGCTATTATGCCAAATGAGGATATCTCACTCGAAAGCTACATATCCTCATTGACAAATCTTGAGTATTCCGATATGCTCGAAAGCTTTAAAATCACTTCACTCACAAATGCGGCTGTTCCCGAATTCAGCATTAAATCCGACGGCAAGCCTGCAAGTCTTAAATCCGAGCTTGAGGAGTGCGGTCTTGCGGATTTATTTACCGATAACATTAACCTTTCAAACATCACCCTCTCCGATGATCTCTTTGTAAATGACATCTCGGAAATTCAGCCGTCAATCACCGTAAATCCTGTGGGTGTAGGCGGCAGTGAAAGCGTTAAGGCAACAGTTACAGCCAATACACTTAATAAAGATTCTAAAAAAGCCGACGGCACTTTAAAATTTGACCGTCCGTTCATATTTATGCTGATAGACAATGAAAGCGACATTCCTCTTTACATAGGAACAGTTGATTTCTGATTATTCATTATCAGTCAGTTTTAGCGCAAGCACCGTAATGTCGTCATCGTGACCGTCATCTCGGTGCTTTATTGCTTCTGCCACAACCGCCTGCGCAAGTTCCTGCGTACTGCCCTTGTTCCATGTTCTAATCAGATTTTCAAGCCATTTTTCATCACCGGTCAATACTCCGTCAGACACCATAACCACCATATCTCCTGTTGTTAAGCTAACCGTATCGGTCGAAAATTTAATATTGTTTAGTATTCCGGCAGGCAGTGACGGCATTTCTTTCGTCATTACCCTGCCGTTTTTCTTTATAAAAGTGAGCGGCGCTCCGGCTTTGTTAAGCGTTACCCTGCCGCTGTATAAATCTACCTTTGCAACATCAACAGTAGAGAGAGATTCGTCCTCGCTCTTTACCATAAGTGCGGAATTAACAATTTGCAGTGAGCTTTCGGGAGTAAGTCCCGATTTTAAAAGCCTTGTCATAATAGAAGTTGCCATATTGCCGTCCACCGCCGCTCTGCCGCCTGTACCCATACCGTCACACACAATGGCATAGGTGTTGCCTGTACCGTCATTAAAGTAATTCAGGCAATCGCCGCACAGCTTGCCACGATTTGCAATGTGCTGTTCCGTACCTATCTCAACATCATAAACAGGCATTTCGCATAGCTTTGCTCTGATAGTTCCGCCCTCTTTTGTAATCAGAGGCAAGTCAAATCTTCTGCCACAGCATTTGGAAATTTCACGCATAAGCACACCTTTTGAAAAGCGCTTTGACTTTGGAGAAATTGAAAGCTCCACATTCATTCTGCCGCCCGAGGTCACAAGGCAAACGCACTCCATGGGGATAATTCCCATTGCGGAAAGTACTGAAATTATCCTTTCCGATGCCTCGGTGTTGCACTGCATGGCACTTTTAAATTCGTCTGACAAATCGGCTAATATATCGCCGATTCCCGAAAACTGACCTGCTACCACACTGCGCACATCGTCAACCCTGCGCTGAGCCTCAAGGCAGGAAATATATTCCCTGTAATTGATGTTCATACTGTCGGCAATTTCTCGTTTTTTACAGCATTTCTTAACAAAGACTTCTTCTATATCATTTTCGCTAACTCTGCCCTGTTGCTCAAGCCTTTCTTCAAGGCGGCGAAAATCATCATAGGTCACCCCCTCCTGCTTATCATGGCAATATACCTTTAATCCACAACCCGAACAGACATTTTTTCTGACATTGTCGCATACCATATCAAGCGTGGGTGAATACAGCCTTTTCAGCCTGTCGGATACTCCGTTGACATCATTTTTAACATTATTAATAGCTTTAGACGCAAAATCAAGCCTCATAACCACATTTTTTCTCAGTGTTTCGCCAAGCGAGGCATTTTTTTCGTGCGAAAAAACAGGAGCTATAAAGCTTCCTATTTCCTTTGGCAAAATCATAAAAATTACAGATGCCGTAAAGCTTTCTATAAGCACCTCGGCAAGCGCTATTCTGTCGCTGAAAGCAAGGCACATTACCGCATCGGAAATAATAAAGGCTATCACACAGCCGAGCTTTCCTACTGTTGAGAAAAGTCCTGCCATTAGACCGCCAAAAGCATATCCGCCGCAGATAAAGCCTTGATTGCGGCTTGCAATACTGAATATTGCGCCCGTTGCAATTCCGCAAACCGCACCGCCTGCAACACCGCCGTATCTTGCGCAAAGCAAGGTGACGAGGACTGCAAGAATCCTGCCTACGGATATACCCTCAATGGCAACACTGCCGAACGAAAGCATAAGCACACAGCCTGTAAGCACAAGGCTGGCGGTTTCTTGCTGAGAAAAAGCTGCAATACTTCGTCTTTCGCTTGCAAGTCTTACCGTACTGCTGAAAAAGTAAGCCGCCGTACCTGCGAGCACAGCCTCAATGATGCAGTCTGTTATAGATGACAAGGTGCTTGTGCTGACAAAGGTAAGTACAACTCCTGTTGCGAGTATCGGCAAAAACGCAGTCAGCGGAGCAAACAGAACGCTGTTTTTCACTCGCTTTATGTCGCTTGTAAGCCACCTTATACCGCCTATTGCAACCACAACGGCTATGTATCTAAAGCTGTCTGAGGGTGTGAGCAAAATATACCCGAGTCCCGTACCTGCAAGAGCCGACAGTAAATACTTTTTTGGTACTGCCGCCGCAAAAGATGCACCAAAAGGCGATAAATTTCCGAGCATTGCCCCCTTTGACACCAGAACACCGCTCACAAAATACACAATGTTTGTAATTACAGTTCTTGCAAATTCAGCCGAGCCATCAATATTTTTGCGAACCAGAGCTTTTTTTGCCTCCATTTTTTAACATCCTTTTCTTTATTATAATAGATAGCATTGTCTGCAACCTTTACATATATTATAAATTTTCGCCGACAATCGTTTTGTCACTATGTGGATGGCAGTTTATATATTCTTTTGTAGAAATATTATTGCTTGCTAAATTAATTAATTTATATTCGGTAAAAATAATCCTTATGCTTATTTTTATCAGTATTCAAGCCGTTTTTAAGTAAAGCAAGGCTAAAAAGGCATTCAAGGCACAAAATAATTTTTTCTTACTGCATTATGTCGCACTGCCTATGCAAAGCGCAAAAAGCACTGTTGCATAGGTAATGCTGTTGTATTGGGTAATTTATGGGACAGCCTTTATAATTTTAATCGGCAGTATGATTAACAATCTCTGCAAAAGATGAATATTCCGACTTTTTCGAAAAACTTTTTAAAGTATCAAAAAAGCCTTCTTCATCACTTTCACGCTTTATTTCAAACGGGATTTTCTGCTCACGCAGTGACTGCTTTAAAAACAGATTTACCGCCGTTGACAAATCAAGCCCCAAGTCCGAGTACAATTCCTGCGCCAATTTTTTAAGCTCGCTGTCTATGTTTATATTTTCATTTGCCGCCATTTTATCACTTCCGTTTTGCTTTTTCTATGCTTATTATATGAGTATTTTTGATATGTATGTTGTGAAAAGTCAAGTAAATATCGGCAAAAAGCTAAAAGGTCAGAAAAAGTCAAAAATATTTTAAAATTTAGTATTTGCGAGTATTCGGGAGTATTTGCGAGTATTTTTTAAATTAGCATTTAATTTTTGACTTTATTTGACTTTGACTTTCTCTGACTTTAGTCTTATAATAAGGTCACAATCTGAAAGAGAGGCGAGAAAAGATGAGAATGAGCGATTTGGTCGCTAAATATATTACAGAAATGCTTGACGAGCAAAACGGCAGTGCGGAAATTCAGCGAAATGAGTTGGCAGGAAATCTTGGCTGTGTGCCAAGTCAGATAAACTATGTTATCACCTCACGCTTTACCCCCGAACAAGGTTACATTGTCGAGAGCAGACGAGGCGGCGGCGGTTACATTAGAATAAGCCGTGTAAGTATGGATAGAGGTACTGCGATAATGCATATAATTAACTCGGTAGGCAATTCGCTTGACAAAGCGTCAGCCGAGGCAATGCTTAACAATATGGTCAACAGGTCAATTATTGAGCTGAGCATTGCAAAGGTTATGGCATCTGCGTTGTCTGACCGAGCGTTGCATACCGTTGAGCAGGAAAAAAGAGATTCGCTCAGAGCCGATCTTTTTAAAAATATGCTTTTAGCAATATCATAAGAGCAGGAGGTATTTATTATGAAATGTCAAAAATGCGGTGTTAATAACGCTAACACTCATGTTAAATCTATAATCAACGGAGAAATTAAGGAATATGACCTTTGCAGTGAATGTGCAAAGAAGATGGGATACACAAATGTGTTCTCAGATATTGAAGACGAGTTTTCAAACTTCCTCGGAAGTTTCTTTGGAAACGCTCTTCCTGCAAGAACTCAGGCGAGAAGATGCGAAACCTGCGGCAGCACTTATTCGGAAATTGCAAAAACAGGTCATGTAGGCTGTGCCGATTGCTATGATGTCTTTGGTGACGAGCTTTTCCCACTGATAAGAAGAATTCACGGCAACACAACACATTGCGGCAAGAACAGCGGCAAAAAGGTTGAGAAAACCGAAAAGCACGAACCTACCAAGGAAGAAAAAATTGCTCAGTTGAAGAGCGAGCTTGACGCAGCGGTTAAGGAACAAAATTTTGAGAGAGCCGCTGAATTAAGAGATATAATCAAAGGAATGGAGGCATAATAATGAGTGACAATGCAGTAATTTCCACAAGAGTAAGACTTGCGAGAAACCTAAAGGATTTTCCTTTCCCCTGTAAGCTTTCTGCCGAGGGAATGGAAAAGGTTATTGAAAAGGTAAGATCTGCCGTTAAAAACAGCAACAGCTCTATTGCCTCCGACTTTAAATTCATTAAAATGAGTGACCTCACCGAGGCACAGTGCGTATCGCTTGTGGAACGCAGAATTGTAAGTCCTGAGTTCATAAGCAATACAGAGGGCAGAGCATTGCTTGTAAATTCCGATGAAAGCCTTTCTATTATGATTAACGAAGAGGATCACATCAGAATACAGGCAATCACAAAGGGACTTGCACTTGAGCAGACATATGACCTTGTCGATAAGCTCGACACCTTGCTTGATGAAAGCCTTGACTTTGCTTTCAGCAAAAAGCTCGGTTATCTTACCCAGTGCCCTACAAACCTTGGTACAGGTATGAGAGCCTCTGTAATGCTCCACCTGCCTGCCCTTGAAAAGAGCCGAGCAATCGGCAGAATTGCAGGCAATCTTTCAAAACTCGGTCTTACCATAAGAGGCACTCACGGCGAGGGCACAGAGCCAAAGGGCAGTTTGTACCAGCTTTCTAATCAGGTTACACTTGGCATATCCGAAAAGGCAGCCATTGAAAACCTTAAAAATATAACATCACAGCTTATCTCGCAAGAGGAACTTGCAAGAGAGCGTATTTGTTCAAACATTGATGTTCAGGACAGCATAAGCCGCAGCTTGGGTATTCTTAAATATGCCCGTACAATCACACATGACGAGGCTTTGCAGCTGCTTTCAAATGTTCGTCTTGGCATTGTTTGCGGACAGTTAAAGGATATTCCTTTGCTCACCATAGACAAGCTGATGACAGATGTTGAACCTGCTACACTTATGGTAAACAGCGGCAAGAATTTATCCGCTGCTCAGCGAGATGTAGCACGAGCAGATTTGCTCAGAAAAACACTTGAAGAAGTGTAAAAAATAATCAGTAAAAAATTATCGAAAGGACTGACGATTATGTATGAATTCAGAGGATTTACTCAAAAGGCAAACAAGGCATTAAACCTTTCTATTGAGTCAGCTCAAAATTTCGGTCACGACTATATTGGCACCGAGCATATTCTGCTTGGTCTTATAAAAGAGGGCAGCGGTGTTGCAGCCGCCGCTCTTGAGGAATGCGGCGTAACGGCGGAGGCACTCGAAAAAGAGATTGCCAATGTTGACGGCAGAGGTATTCAGACTTCCCTCTCCCCCGACAGCTTTACCCCACGCACAAAGCGTGTGCTCAGAACAGCAATGATGATTTCGGCAAGGGCAGGCAGTAGCTATGTAGGCACTGAACACATTTTGCTTGCAATCATTTCCGAAAGCGACAGCTACGCAACAAGTATTCTCAGAAAGCTCGGTGTAAGCTCCAATGCAATCGCAAATGCAGTTGCAGGCGGTTTGCAGAAGGGTGCGTCCGAGGCGCAATTCTCAGGTATGGAAAACGGCTACCCACAAGGCAAGGACGAGGGTGGCTCCGCACTTGAGAAATTCGGCAGAGATTTGACAAAGGCTGCCAAGAACGGCGAAATTGACCCTGTTATTGGCAGAGAAAAAGAAATTCAGAGGGTTATTCAGATTCTCTCAAGGCGTACAAAGAACAACCCTGTTCTTATTGGTGAGCCGGGCGTAGGTAAAACGGCCGTAGCCGAGGGACTTGCCCTTGAAATCGTAAACGGCAATGTACCTGAGATTCTGCGTGACAAAAAGGTTGTAAGCCTTGACCTTACAGGTATGATTGCAGGTGCAAAATATCGTGGCGACTTTGAGGAGAGAATTAAATCCGCCATTGATGAGGTTAAAAAATCAAAGGACACTATTCTCTTTATTGATGAGCTCCACACCATTGTAGGCGCAGGTTCTGCCGAGGGCAGTGCGGACGCAGCAAACATCTTAAAGCCGTCGCTTGCAAGAGGCGACTTTCAGGTTATCGGCGCAACAACCATTAACGAATACAGAAAATACATTGAAAAGGATGCGGCTCTTGAGCGTAGATTCCAGCCTGTAAAGGTTGGCGAACCTACAAAGGAGCAGGCTGTTGAAATTCTTAAAGGCTTGCGTGACAGCTACGAGGCACACCACAAGGTAAGAATTACAAACGAGGCTATTGAGGCCGCCGTAAATCTTTCTTCTCGTTACATTGCCGACAGATACCTGCCTGATAAGGCTATCGACCTTATTGATGAGGGTGCGTCAAAGGTAAAGTTAAAAGGTCTTACCTCGCCGCCTGACATTAAGTCACTTGAAGAGTTGATTGATAAACTTGAGCAGGAAAAAGCAAGCGCCATTAACGAGCAGGACTTTGAGCGTGCCGCAAAATTAAGAGATGAACAGAAAAATGTTCAGTCACAGCTTGACACAGCCAAAAAGGAATGGTACGAAAGCCGAGAAAACCGCAACGGTGAAGTAACACCTGAGGTCATTGCAGAAATTGTATCCGAATGGACAGGAATCCCTGTTGTTCAGCTTACAAAAGAGGAAAGCGAGCGACTCCTTAATCTTGAAAAAGAACTCCACGAAAGAGTTGTTGGTCAGGATGAGGCAGTAAGCTCTATCGCCAAGGCAATCCGTCGTGGCAGAGTAGGTCTTAAAGACCCTAAGCGTCCTATCGGTTCGTTTATCTTCCTCGGCCCGACAGGTGTAGGTAAAACCGAACTTTCAAAGGCGCTTGCCGCCGCTATGTTCGGCGATGAAAACGCAATGCTCCGTATAGATATGAGTGAATATATGGAAAAGCATACGGTATCCCGTCTTGTTGGTTCACCTCCAGGATATGTCGGTTTTGACGAGGGCGGTCAGCTTACGGAAAAGGTAAGAAGAAAACCATACTCGGTAATCCTCTTTGATGAAATCGAAAAGGCACACCCGGATGTATTTAACATTCTTCTCCAAATCCTTGATGACGGCAGACTTACCGACTCACAGGGCAGAACGGTTGACTTCAAAAACACTGTTATCATTATGACATCTAACATAGGTGCAAAACTTCTTACGGAAAATCATAGTTCACTCGGATTTACCGATGACAACAGTGAAAACAAGGAAATCAAAAACACCAAGGAGCTTGTGCTCGGCGAACTTAAAAAGGCTTTCCGTCCCGAATTTCTTAACCGTATTGACGACATCATCGTATTTGACAGACTCAGCAAGGACGAGATCAAGGAAATCGCAGTCAAGATGCTTGCAGGTCTTAAAAAGCGTTTGTCCGATATGGAAATTGAGATTGAGTTTACAGACGAGGCTATTTCAGCTATTGCCGACAAGGGCTTTGATGAAATCTACGGTGCAAGACCTCTTCGCCGAGCTATAACATCAGGCATTGAAGATCCGCTTTCGGAAAAAATGCTTGACGGCTCTGTCAAGGCAAACAGCAAGGTTAAATGCGACTTTGCAGACGGAGAATTTACCTTTACAGAGGTAAAGTAAAAAATCCAAAAATTTAATATATATTTTTTGACTTTAGGTTAAAGAATATGTTATAATGATTTATCCGCTGAAACTGTATTTTGGCGGATAAATCTGCTTTTGCGGATTTAAATTTCGGCTTTGCCGACAAGGAGGTTTTTAATTATGGAAATCACAAAGAATTCTATCATCGGTGATGTTCTCGACAAATATCCCGAAACTGCTGAGGCTTTCTTCAGCATTGGTATGCACTGCCTTGGCTGCCCCGCTTCAAGAGGCGAAACAATCGAAGAGGCTTGTATGGTTCATGGCGCAAATGCCGATGAGCTTATTGATGTTCTCAATCAGATTGCAAACAAATAATTTGTCCGTTTTTCACATTCGGGCTGAAAGGATTGATTAATTTGCAAAATAAAATATCTCTCGACAACAGGCTTAGAATGTGTGCGGATTTTGTAAGGCAAAACGCAAGGCTTGCCGATATTGGCACAGACCACGCCTATCTTCCGCTGTGGCTGTGCCTTAACGGCACCTGCCCGTCTGCCATTGCCGCCGACATTAACCCCGACCCTCTCTCAAGGGGTCAGGCGGCAATAATGAATTTCAATGCCGAACACCTCATTTCCACAAGGCTTTCAAACGGTCTTGAAAATATCGGCGAAAACGAAGCTGACGATTTTGTAATTGCCGGTATGGGCGGAGAACTTATTGCCACTATTCTTGACCGCTGTACATATGCAAAGAACAGCGAAAAGCACTTTATTTTACAGCCGATGACCAAGAGTGAAGTCCTTATTAAATACCTTTTTGACAACGGATTTGAAATTTTAAAGCAAGACTGCTGTACCGCCGCAGGAAAATGCTACACCGTACTTCTTGCAAGCTATTCGGGCAAAAAGCACGAATACACACAAACCGAGCTGTACTGCGCAAAATTACAGCCGTCTACAAATTCCGTACATAGGCTTTTTATTGAAAAGCACATTGCTAAACTTGAAAAACAAGCTAAGGGCGATGCCCGTTATGCCGAAATTGCAAAAAAGCTGAGGGAGATGCTCTGATGACTACAATTAAAGATATACTTGAATATTTTGAGGAATTTGCACCCATTGATACCGCTATGGATTTTGACAACTGCGGTTTGCTTATAGGCGACAAAAATAAGCCTGTAAGCCGAGTGCTTGTTGCTCTTGACATAACAAACGAGGTCGTTGACGAAGCAGACAGGCTCGGTGCAGAGCTTATCATAAGTCATCACCCCGTTATTTTTAATGCCATAAAAAAGTTAAACTCAAACTCTGTGCCCTACCGACTTGCACAGAAAAACATTTCTGCCGTATGTATGCACACAAACCTTGATGTATCCAATACTTTCGGCGTTAATCTCTGCCTTGCAAATGCGGTGGGGTTAAAAAACACAAAACTTTGCAGCAGCGGCGAATGTCTGTTTATTGGCGAGCTTGATACAGATATTGAAAGTTTTGCAAAAGCTGTAAAAACTGCCCTTGACTGCAACGGACTGCGCTACACAGATGTAAAAAGCGAAATACACAAGGCTGCCGTATCATCGGGGGCAGGCGGCTCAAACATTGCAGAGGCTTTTTATGAGGGGGCGGATGTTCTGCTGACAGGCGAAATTAAGCACCACGAAATTCTGCTTGCAAACGAACTCGGAATTTCAATTGTAGACGCAGGTCATTTTAAAACAGAAGATATTGTAATAAATCCGCTTTGCCGTAAACTCTCTGAAAGATTCGGTAACATTGTATTCACAAAATCGGCAGTTTGTAACGATAAAATTAAATACATTTAAGTATTGTGCTGATTTGTGAAATATTCGTTGCAATATCTGTAATAATTTGATATAATAGAATGATGAATATTTATGAGGAGATGCACTGTCGGTGCATAATTTTGCGTTATGAGAATAAGAAAGAAAAAATGGGCAGAACCGGAACTTGCGGTATGCGACTTTTTTGTAAAAAATCCTGAGGAACACGCAGGAAAATGGAGTGAAACATTTGGCAACGAACTTCCGCTTTACCTTGAAATAGGCTGCGGCAAGGGCGGATTTGCAGGTCAGTTTGCCGTAAAAAATCCCGACAAAAATATTATTGCCGTTGATATTAAGATTGATATGCTCGGTGTGGGCAGAAGAAACATTGTTGAAATTTTTAAGAATGAAGGCAAAACAGATGCCGATATTAAAAATCTTTTGCTTGTAAATTACAATGTAGAGCAGATTGATAAAATCATTACCAAGGACGATAAAATCCAGGGTATGTTTATTAATTTCTGCAACCCATGGCCTCGCCCAAAGCACAACAAAAGACGACTTACATTTCCTAAAAAGCTTGAAATGTATAAGAATTTTCTTGATGAAAATGCAGAAATCCGCTTTAAGACTGACGATGACGCACTTTTTGCAGACAGCCTTGAATACTTTGAACAGAGCGGATACGAAATCATTTATAAAACCTACGATCTTCACAACAGTGATGTTGCCGACAATATAGAAACCGAGCACGAAAAAATGTTTTCGGCTGAGGGCATAAAGATAAAGTATCTCAGAGCTGTTGTAAAGCACGGTTAATTAAACTATTACTTATAAAGGAGGAACGGATATGAAAGCCAAATCGGTTATTTCAACTTTAATGTTGTGCGCACTTGCCCTGTCTGCAAGCGGTTGTGACGGAGCAGACCTTGGCACAGACAATCTTATTCGTCCCCCGAAAACCGTTGGCGATGAGGCTGAAATCGAACAGCTTATTGCCGATACGGCAGGCAGTGGCTACACTTTGAAATACCCCAAGTCGGGCAATTACAGAAGTGCCATTGTAATGAAAGACCTTGACTTTGACGGTACGGATGAGGCAATCGCCTTTTACCGCACAGCAAGCGAAAACAAAGCCGAGGTGCATATGCTTGTTATGTACTGCGCAAACGGCGGATGGAAACTCTCGGAAAACTGCACTATTGACGCTACCGATGTTGACTGCGTTGATTTTGCCGATGTTACGGGCAACGGCACGCTTGAAATTTTATCGGGCTACACAACATACAATTCAAGTGTAAACAACCTTGCCTGCCACTCATATTCGGGCGGTAAAACAACCAGACTCACAGTTGAAAGCAGTTATTCGAGTTTTTATTGTGCTGATTTTGACGGCAACGGAATAAACGAGGTTATGCTGTTGTCGCTTTACAACACAGAGAATGACGCAACGGCAAATATGCTTGTTTACAGTGAGGAGCGCAACTGTCTTTACTCAAAGTCCACAGTAAAAATGGATCCGAATATTACAAGATTTAAAAATCTTTCGGTAACAGCCACAGAAAACAGTCAGAATGCGCTTATTGTTGACGGCTGTTTTGCAAATGACGATACCGTTACACAGATTATTTATTTTAACAACGAGCTTTCTGTCCTGAGAAATCCGCTTTTTAAGGAAAAGGATAAAAATATTACTCAGCGCTCGGCAGATGTACTTTGCGCCGACATAAACAACGACTCGGTTATAGAAATACCTGTTGTAAATCAACTCCCGTCTGCAAGTGATGAAGACAAGTCTAATGTTGCATATAAAACAAGCTGGAATACATTTTATCAGCAGAGTGAAATTTTAAATCATATTTCAGATCAGATTATTGATTATGACAACGGATATTCTTTCACTGTACCCGAAGGCTGGATTGACGGCACTTACACCGTCAGATTTGACAAAGAAAAGCAGGCTATGTGCTTTTTTGAATGGTATGACGGCACATTGGGCGAAAAGCTCTTTGAAATCAGAGCCTTTAAACTTGAGCAGTGGGATATTGGTGAAGACAGTGACGCCTATACATTAATATATAAATCAGACAGCACAGCCTATGCTTTTGCTGATGTAAACGAAGACAATAATCTTTCTGTCAGTGAAGATGACATTAAAACAGCTTTTTCACTGCTTACAGTTAATAATATATAATACTTTTGATAAAACACTTTACGGAGGTTTATTTATGAAAAAAATTCTTGTTTGCGAGGACGAAGCCGCAATTCGTGACTTTGTTGTTATCAACCTTACAAGAGCAGGCTACGATGTAGTTGAGGCTGACTGCGGCGAGGCTGCTCTGCAAAAATACGAAGAACACAACGGCGACTTTGATGTTGCCATTCTTGATGTTATGATGCCGGGTATTGACGGCTTTCAGGTTTGCAAGGAGCTGAGAAGTCGCAACGGCGGTATCGGCATTATTATGCTTTCTGCCAAAACACAGGAAATGGACAAGGTAACGGGTCTTATGCTCGGCGCTGATGACTATGTTGCAAAGCCATTCTCTCCAAGTGAATTGCTCGCAAGAGTTGACTCTCTTTACAGACGAGTTGCGCTTGCACAGTCACACGCAGAAAACAATTTTAAAGAAGAGCTTAAAAGCGGTGAGTTTACCCTTAATCTCAGAAATCGTGCGCTTATGAAAAACGGCAAGATGATTGAGCTTACACAGGTTGAATTTCAGATTATGGAATACTTTTTCTCAAACCCCGGCACTGCGCTTGACAGAATGGATATTTTAAACCATGTATGGGGCGACGCTTATGTGGGCGAAGATAAAATTGTTGATGTAAATATCAGAAGACTGAGAATGAAGGTTGAGGACGAACCGTCTAACCCTAAGTACATTATCACTGTATGGGGACTTGGCTACAAGTGGAATGCCTGAGCTTAAAGAAACACCTTTAAGGAGGGCGACAGCTTAATGTTCAAGGGTATTACAAAGCGCTGGATGTTAAACACACTCAGCGTAATATTTACAATAATAGTTCTGATCGTTGTCAGCCTTATATTTGTCATTACATATGTTTACCAAAGCAGTGTTGAACAAACGCTTTCTTCGACAGGCAATGAATTGTCGCTTGTGTTCTCGGAATATCAGAGCGACAGCACAGCAAGTTTTAACTCAACTGCCCGAGAATATGTCGAAAACTTTGACCGCAAAGAGCAGATGGAGGTAATGGTAATTAACTCAACAGGCAGAGTTATAATGACCTCAACGGGTTTTACCCCATCTGACAAAACAGATATGCCCGATTTTACCGACGCTCAAACAAACGCTAACGGCTATGCCGTATGGAACGGCAAGCTGCTGTCGGGCGAAAGAGCAATGAGTGAAACCCGAATTATCAGCAATTCAAACGGCGCAATTCTCGGTGCTGTAAGGTACATTGTATCTATGGAGCCTGTTCATTCAAGAATTTTGTTCATTTCTGTTCTCTGTGTTGCAGGCGGTCTTGCAATTATGGCGCTTGTGTTCCTGTCGGGACTTATGTTTATCCGCTCAATCGTAAAGCCTATAAGAGAGCTTTCGCTAAGAGCGGGCCAGATTGCGCAGGGCGATTTTTCCGCATCCGAAAAAATCGAGCATAAGTATGACGA
Source organism: Eubacterium sp. OM08-24 (assembly GCF_003438075.1). Classification (GTDB taxonomy): domain Bacteria; phylum Bacillota; class Clostridia; order Oscillospirales; family Acutalibacteraceae; genus Ruminococcoides. The sequence continues at coordinate 75,808 of NZ_QSTA01000005.1, forward strand.
CGAAATCGGCGACCTTTGTGACGCAATATCAGATATGGCAAAGGATTTGCAAACTACCGAACAGACTAAAAATGACTTTATTTCAAGGGTATCTCACGAGTTGAGAACTCCGCTTACCGCTATCAAAGGCTGGGCAGAAACCATGCAGCTCAGCGAAAAAGGCAAGCTCGACAGGCGTACCTTTGACAAGGGTATGGGAGTTATCATAAAAGAAAGCGGCAGACTTACAAGTATTGTTGAAGAACTGCTTGATTTCAGCCGTATTCAAAGCGGCAGAATGGTGCTTAATAAAGAAAAGCTCGACATTCTTGCCGAATTTGACGAAACCGTATATATGCTCAAAGACAGAGCCGTAAACGAGGGCAAGCATTTGCTGTATGACGAGCCTATGGACGCAATGTATCCACCTGTTTACGGTGACAGCAACCGTCTGAAGCAGGTTTTCCTCAATGTAATTGACAATGCGCTGAAGTACACCCCTAAGGGCGGTGTTGTTGCGGCTCAGGTTATTTACAACAAGGACGAACCCGATATTATAAAAATTATCGTTACCGATACAGGCTGCGGAATACCTGCCGAGGATTTGCCAAAGGTAAAAGAAAAGTTCTACAAGGCAAATCAGACAGTACGAGGCTCGGGAATCGGGCTTGCGGTTGCCGACGAAATTATGAATCTGCACCATGGTTCGCTCGATATTGAGAGCGGCGAGGGTGTGGGCACAACAGTTACTCTCACCTTCCCTATTTACAAAGACGGTGACGAGGATCAGCCACAAACAGAAAATATAAAGCTATAAACGAAAGGATGTACGATGAGCAAAGTCAGTACAAAAAAAATCACCTCCATAGGTGGCAGTGCTCTCATTGAGGGCATTATGATGCGTGGACCTAAGCGTACTACCGTATGCGTAAGAACAGGCGAAAACGAAATTTACAGCGAAGATATCAAAATTACCACAATTCCCGAAAAATGCAAGCTGTTTAAGCTGCCGCTTTTAAGAGGAATTGCAGGTCTTATCGACTCAATGCGACTTTCTTACAAATCGCTTATGCTTTCGGCAGACAAAGCCGTAGAGGCAGGCGAGGTTGAGGAGGAAGAGCCGAGCAAATTTGAAAAATGGCTTGACGAAAAATTTGGCGACAAGCTCGTAAAAATCGTTATGGTTTTTGCGTCTGTCATAGGCGTTGCCATTGCCGTTGCTTTATTCTTCTTTTTGCCGTCTTTCCTGTTTGACCTTTCGGCAAAGGTTGTTCCCGTATTTCAGGGCAGCGGCGAGGTCGCAGTATTTTGGAAATCGGTTTTTGAGGGCGTATTAAAAATCGTTCTATTCCTCGGCTACATTGTGCTATGCTCACAAATGACCGAGATGAAACGAGTATTTATGTATCATGGTGCTGAGCACAAAACTATTTTCTGCTACGAAAATGAAGAAGAGCTTACAGTTGAAAATGTAAGAAAGCAAATTCGCTTTCATCCGAGATGCGGAACAAGTTTTATGGTACTTATGCTTATTGTAGGCATTGTAATCGGTCTTTTTATTCCTGTTGCTCCGTTTGGAATCGGATTTTTAAGACCTGTATTTAAAATTCTCCTCCTCCCTGTTTCTTGCGGCGTAGGCTACGAGCTTATTAAAATATGCGGAAAGCACGATAACGCTTTTACAAGAATTATTGCCGCTCCGGGACTTTGGGCGCAGAGAATTACCACAAAAGAGCCTGATGACAAGATGATTGAGGTTGCCATTGAGGCTATGAAAGCTGTTATTCCTGATGACGGCACAGATATTTTAAACAACAAATAATTGCACAAAAGAGGCTTTATTATGACTGTCGGCGAGGCTTACAGAAAAACTAAAGACATTTTAACAGAGGCAGGATTTGAAGCTCCTGCCTTTGAGGCATTGTGCCTTGTTGAAAAGGTTTTCGGATTTAACCGCCTTGCGCTTATCACAAGGGGCGAGGAAACCGCCGCTACCGATGAAAAACTCGCACTGCTTGCCGAGCTGACAGAAAAACGCCTTAGCCACGAGCCGCTCCAATACATTATCGGAAAGTGGAGCTTTATGGGAATTGATTTGCTTGTGGGCGAGGGCGTACTTGTTCCGAGAGATGATACAGAAGTAGTTACCTCGCTTTGCATAGACTTTTTGTCAGGCAAAGAAAATCCCTCTGCAATCGACCTTTGCGCAGGCAGCGGCGCAATTTCGCTTGCGCTCGAAAAATACGCAAACTGCAAAGTTACGGCAGTTGAGCTGAGCGACAAGGCATTTTCTTATCTTACACAAAATATTAAGCTAAACAATTCTGCGGTAAACGCCCTGAACGGTGATATTTTTGAGTGCCACAAAGACATTGCGGACAACAGTCTTGATTTGATTGTTTCTAATCCACCGTACATAAAAAGTGCCGATATTGCAGCCTTGCAGGAAGAAGTACAGCACGAACCTGTAATGGCGCTTGACGGCGGCGAGAGCGGTTTGGACTTTTACCGAAGGATTGTTCCTTTATGGAAGTCAAAGCTAAAGGCAGGCGGTGCGCTTGCTTTTGAGCTTGGCGAAGGGCAGTATGACAAGGTTTGCCGTATTCTTGCCGATAACGGCTTTGGCGGAATTACCGAAAGCATAGACTTTGGCGGTATTCAAAGGGCAATAATCGGGACTTTGCTCCAAAAATAGAAACTTAGTTCGATTTTTTGACTCTATTCTTATTGCTTTTTTTACTGCTATATTTTATAATATACAGGTAACAGAACGGATTAAATAAATTTTAACCTGCAATACGGGAGGTATTTATAATGGCTTTAGATAAAGAAAAAGCGCTGCAAACTGCGCTTACTCAAATAGAAAAACAGTTTGGTAAGGGTGCTGTTATGCGCCTTGGCGAAAACAAGCATATGAATGTTGATCACATTTCAACAGGATCACTCACACTCGACATTGCCCTCGGTATCGGTGGTTTGCCACGAGGCAGAATTGTTGAGATTTACGGCCCTGAATCATCAGGTAAAACAACACTTTCCCTCCACTGTATTGCGGAGGGACAGAAAAACAACGGCAATGTTGCGTTTATTGATGTTGAGCACGCACTCGACCCTACCTATGCGGCTGCACTTGGTGTAGATGTTGACTCTCTCCTTGTTTCTCAGCCTGATACAGGTGAGGACGCACTCGAAATTGCCGAGGCACTCATTCGCAGCGGCGCTATTGATGTTATCGTTATCGACTCGGTTGCCGCTCTTGTACCAAAGGCAGAAATCGAGGGTGAAATGGGCGACAGCCATGTAGGCTTACACGCAAGACTTATGTCACAGGCATTAAGAAAACTTGCGGGCGCAATCAACAAGAGCAACTGCGTTGCTATCTTTATCAACCAGCTGCGTGAAAAAGTCGGCGTTGTTTACGGCAATCCGGAGGTTACCACAGGCGGCAGAGCGCTTAAATTTTACAGCTCGGTAAGAATTGATATTCGTAAGCAGGAAGTTCTCAAGCAAAACGGCGAGATGATTGGCGCACACACAAAGGCTAAGGTTGTTAAAAATAAACTCGCACCGCCTTTCAGAGAGGCCGAGTTTGATATTATGTACGGCAAGGGTATTTCAAGAATCGGCGAATTGCTTGACCTTGCAGTAAAGGCAGATATTGTTCAGAAAGCAGGCGCATGGTTCAGCTATGACGGAAAGCGTCTCGGACAGGGCAGAGATAATGTAAAAGAGCTGCTTGAAAACGATAAAGAGCTTGCCAAGGAAATCGAGGATAAGCTCATGGCAAACCTTGACAAGGTTATTGCCGCAAGCGCACCTGCCAAAAAGGGCGCAAAGGCAAAAATAACAGAAGTTGCCAACGCTAAAAAGCCTGCCGACGCACCGAAAGAAAAGGCGGACAGTGCAAACATTGATGTGTTGGTTGACGAATAATGAAAATTACAGAAATCAGACCACGCAGAAAACGGCTGAGTGCATTGTATATTGACGGTGAATTTGCCGTTTCTCTCGACACACAAACTCTGATTGAAAACCGCTTTGATGTCGGCAGCGAAATTGACGATGAGGATTTGCAGGAAATTATAAAACTCAGCAACGAAAGGCGTGCAAAAGATAAGGCGCTTTGGCTGCTCTCTTACAGAGAACACTCAAAGAAGGAGCTTGAAGAAAAAATCCGCCGCACCGCCGACGAAGACTCCGCACAAAAAGCCGTTGACCGAATGGAGGAGCTTGGTCTTGTTGATGATGAGCGCTTTGCAAGGCATTATGCCGAAAAACTGCTTAACTCAAAGCATATGTCAAAGCGTGGCATTGCCTTTGAGCTTACACGAAAAGGCATTGACAAAGAAACCGCCGAACAGCTGTGTGACGAGCTTGATATTGATGTTCACGAGCAAATAAGAGCGGTTATTGAGAAAAAATACAGAAATTTATCCGATGAAAAGGTAAAGCGAAGAGCCGTTGCTGCACTGCAAAGGCTCGGTTACCGATGGAACGACATAAAAAGCGTTATTTCGGAATATAATGAGGATGAAACAGATGAGTTCTAAGGTTGGTATAGTATCACTCGGTTGCCCTAAAAATCAGGTTGACGCTGAAATGCTGCTTTTTACACTTAAAAGCAGGGGCTTTGAATTAGTAAACGACCCCGCAGACGCAGATGCGGTTATTGTAAACACCTGCGGATTTATTGAATCGGCAAAACAGGAAAGCATTAACGAAATTATTGAGCTTGGCAAGCTCAAGCAGGAAGGCAAAATCAAGGCTATTATTGTAACAGGCTGTCTTGCCGAGCGTTATAAAAACGAAATCACCCGTCAGCTGTATGAAGTTGACGCCGCACTCGGCATTGGCGCAAACTCGCAGATAGCCGATGTTGTATCCGAATTGCTTTCAGACAATAATGCCGAGCACAAAGAAAAAATCGAGGAATTTCCCGACAACCAGCTTTTGTGCCTTGAGGGCAGAAGAATACAGTCTACTCCCCCATACACAGCTTATCTTAAAATTGCCGAGGGCTGTGACAACCGCTGTACCTACTGCGCAATTCCTATGATAAGAGGTAAGTTCAGAAGTCGTCAGCCTGACGCTGTTATTGCTGAGGCTGAACAGCTTGCAAAGGACGGAGTAAAGGAAATTATTGTTATTGCTCAGGATACCACCCGTTACGGCGAGGATCTTTTTGGCGAGCCTTACCTTGCAAAACTTTTGAAAAGGCTTTGCAAAATTGACGGCTTAAAGTGGATAAGAGTGCTTTACTGCTATCCTGACAGACTTACTGATGAGCTTATAGATACCTTTGCAGAGGAAGAAAATTTAGTTAATTACATAGATTTGCCGTTACAGCACTGCAACGGCGGTATTTTAAAGAGAATGAACAGACACGGCGACAGAGAGAGCCTTACCGCTTTGCTCAACAAGTTGAGAGCCAAAGTGCCTGATATGATTCTCCGCTCAACATTTATTACAGGTTTTCCGGGTGAAACCGAAGAACAGTTTGAAGAGCTTGCAGAATTTGCCGCTGAAATTAAGTTCCAGCGACTCGGCTGTTTTGCTTATTCCGCTGAGGAAGGCACACCTGCGGCAAGTTTTCCGGACCAAATTGACGAGGAAGTTAAACAGCACAGAGCAGATATTATTATGGAACATCAGCAGAGTGTTATGGCTGAATACTGCGAAAGTCTGATTGGCAAGGAAGTTGAAGTTCTTGTTGAGGGCTATGACAGAATTGCCGAGTGCTTTTACGGCAGAACATACGCTGACGCACCCGAAATTGACGGATGTGTATTCTTTACAACCAGCGGTACAAAACCGCAGGCAGGCAGCTTTGTAAAGGTTAAAATTACAGATTACACAGACTGCGATCCTATTGGAGAATTGGCAGAATAATATTTACAGAACACAGACACCGGCATATAATATAATGGTGTCAAAAAGGAGATCCGAGGGTAATTATGAATTTACCAAACAAACTTACTTTAAGTAGAATAATACTTGTGCCGTTCTTTGTGGCAGCCTTACTAATAGATTTTCCTTTTCACACAGCTGTTGCCCTTGCGATATTTGTTGTGGCAACTCTTACAGATATGTTTGACGGCAAAATTGCAAGGAGCAGAGGACTTGTTACCGACTTTGGCAAATTTGCAGACCCTCTTGCCGATAAAATTCTTGTGTTAAGCGCACTTTTGTGCTTTGTGCAAACAGGCTGGTGCGACTGCGTGGCAGTTATTATTGTGCTGTTCAGAGAATTTTCTGTAACCTCAATCCGCCTTGTTGCCGCATCAAAGGGCAAGGTGGTTGCCGCAAATATATTCGGAAAAATCAAGACCGTAACTCAGCTTGTAGCTATTATTGCCGTATTGTTAATGCAGTTTTTGCTTGAAATATTCACTATGACATCAGCTTTCGGCGTGGAAACTCTGTCGCTCTTGCAATGCGTTTTCACAGTAGTTTCCCTTGCCCTTATTTGGATTTCCACATTAATGGCAATTATTTCAGGCGTAATTTATATTGTGCAGAATTGGCAGTATATATCAGAAATGTAAAAAATCAACACCACATCGGATGTGATACTTTGTTTAAAACACTAAAGGCAGACCTTGATGCCGTTATGGAGCGTGACCCTGCCGCAAGAAACAGGGCGGAAGTTTTCTTCCTGTATTCGGGCTTTAAGGCGGTACGCTCGCACCGCAAGGCTAACTGGTTTTTAAGGCATAATATGAAGTTTATTGCACGCTGGATTTCTCAGCGCAGCAGGCATAAAACAGGAATAGAAATACACCCCGGCGCTACCATAGGCAAGGGATTGTTTATAGACCACGGTATGGGCGTGGTTATCGGCGAAACCACAATTATAGGCGATAACTGCACAATTTACCAAAATGTAACCCTTGGCGGTACAGGTAAAGATACAGGCAAGCGCCACCCTACACTTGGCAACAATGTGCTTGTAGGCTCGGGCGCAAAGGTGCTCGGCCCGTTTAAGGTAGGCGACAACGCAAGAATTGCCGCCGGTGCGGTAGTATTAAGCGAAATTCCGCCAAATGCCACTGCGGTGGGTGTACCTGCTCGTGTGGTAAAGATAAACGGCATACGCAGTGATACACTCGACCAAATTCATGTTTCAGACCCTGTTGCACTTGCACTTTGCAGTCTGGAACAGAAAATCACAGAACTCAAAAAAGAAATTGACGCTCTAAAGGCAGAAAAGGAAAGCAAAAAGTAAAGGAGCAGTAAAATGATTTTATACAATTCATTGGGACAGACAAAACAGGAATTTATACCGCACACAGAAGGCAAGGTTAATATGTATACCTGCGGTCCTACTGTTTACCACTACGCCCACATTGGCAATCTGAGAACTTATATTATGGAAGATGTACTCGAAAAGTACCTTCGTTTTGCAGGTTACGATGTTAAGCGTGTTATGAATATCACAGATGTAGGTCATCTTTCAAGTGATGCCGATACAGGCGAGGACAAAATGCTCAAGGGCGCAAAGCGTGAGCACAAAACAGTAATGGAAATTGCAAAATTCTATACAGACGCATTTTTCAGCGACTGCAAAAAGCTCAATATTAAAATGCCCGATGTTGTAGAGCCTGCAACAAACTGCATTGACGAGTTTATTCATATGGTTTCTGTTTTGCTTGAAAAGGGTTATGCCTACATTGCAGGCGGCAATGTTTACTTTGATACCTCAAAACTCGACAACTACTATGTTTTCGGAAATATGAACGAAGATGACCTCGCAGTCGGCGTTCGTGACAGCGTTGAAGAGGACAGCAACAAGCGCAACAAGGCTGACTTTGTTCTTTGGTTTACAAAGTCAAAATTTGACTCTCAGGAGCTCAAGTGGGAAAGTCCTTGGGGTGTTGGTTATCCGGGTTGGCACATTGAGTGCTCGGCTATCAGCTGTAAGCACAACGGCGAATACCTCGACATTCACTGTGGCGGTATTGACAACGCTTTCCCACACCACACCAATGAAATTGCACAGAGCGAGGCTTACCTCGGTCATAAGTGGTGCAAATATTGGTTCCATGTTCTCCATCTTAACGATGCAAGAGGCAAGATGAGCAAGTCTAAGGGCGATTTCCTTACTGTATCTTTGCTTGAGAGCAAGGGCTACAATCCGCTTGTTTACCGTTTGTTCTGCTTGCAGAGCCACTACCGCAAGCCGCTTACTTTCTCTTATGACAGCCTTGACAATGCGGCTATTGCTTACGATAAGCTCATCAAGAGAATTTCTGCGCTCAATCCTGAGGGCGAGCCTGATACAGAGGCGGCTAAGCCTTACCTTAAGGAATTTAACGACGCACTCGGCAACGACCTCAACACTTCGCTCGGTCTTACCGCTGTTTACAGCGTATTAAAGGCTGACATAAGCGATGCAACCAAGCTTTACCTTATAGGCGAATTTGACAAGGTGCTTTCACTCGACCTTACAAAGGCACAGGAAAGCAAAACAGATAGTTTTGCAAACGAAGAGGTTGAGGCACTTATTGCACAGCGTACAGAGGCTCGTAAAAATAAAGATTGGGCAACTGCTGACGCTATTCGTGACAAACTTAAAGAGATGAAAGTTGTTGTTGAGGATACAAAAGACGGCATTAAGTGGCATTTTGAAAACTGATAAAAACGAATAGAATAAAATAAAAATCCCCTTCATATACTTTGACATAAGCAAAGTCAATATGGAGGGGATTTTATGCGTTTGTATATAATTACAAAACGAACCTTGTTTTCAATCGGATTTTGCCTGCTGATTGGCGTAATTGCAGGCGGAATTGCTCTTACTTCTACCGTTCAGGCGATTCAAACTGCGAGCACACAGCGAGAAATCCCCATTTACTGCGTTGATACCGACAAAAAGCAGGTGGCGCTGTCTTTTGACGCCGCATGGGGCAACGAGCAAACCGAGCATTTGCTTGATATTCTCGATAAATACAATGTAAAAACAACATTTTTCCTTGTTGGCGACTGGGTGGAAAAATACCCCGAATCAGTCAAGGAAATTGCAAAGCGAGGGCACGATGTGGGCAATCACAGCAGCACACATCCGCATATGACGCAAATGTCGGTTGATGATATGAACACTCAGATACAGACCTGCAACGAAAAGATTAAGGCTTTAACGGGCAACTGCCCTACCCTGTTTCGTGCTCCTTACGGCGACTACAATAACGATGTTGTAAAAGCGGTCAAAGCTAATAATATGTACTGCGTGCAGTGGGATGTTGACAGCCTTGATTGGAAAGACCCCACGCCAAATCAAATTACGCTCAATATTACAAATAAGCTCAAGGACGGCAGTATAATACTTATGCACAACGGCGCAACAAATACACCTGAGGCTCTGCCTATGGTAATTGAGGCGATAAAAGCGCAGGGATACGAAATAGTGCCAATCAGTCAGATTTTACTTAAAGGCGATTACACAACCGATGTGCAGGGTAAAATGCTCCCTGCTCAAAATGCCACATCATAATGTTTTAGCGAAGCAACAATCAGGCAATCACTAAACTATATGTCAAAATTATAAAAGTTTGGTCTAAATTTTTTAATTATTCCTCTTAAACTCTTCTCTGATTAACAGCAAAAAGCCTCCGCAATCAAGCGGAGGCTGATTTTATGGGATTTATTCTGCAACCTGATTAAAAATAGCTTCCTTTAAAGCCTTTCTCTGCTCGCTTGTAACAGTCACCTTTGGAATATCCTGCGGCTTTGCAAGTGAATATGTGATTGTGCTGTTTGAAGTTATTGATGCAGCCGCAATGGCATTGTCAATAAGTTTATCATTATATATTATTTTTACTGTCAATAAATGTTAAAACAAAAATTCCCTTACAAACCAATATAAATTTTACCTAACCGGTCTGTAAGGAAGTTTTTATTATATTACATTAAATTTTACTTTAAAGTATTAATGCACTGCTTAAAGGTTTCTATTACATACCAAGCGTCATCGTCTGACATTGTGGTGTTAAGCGGAAGTGTAAGCTGATTTTTGTGCATATTATAGGTGTTCGGGAAATCGGCTATCTTAAAGCCTCTCTTCATATACGCAGAAAGCATTGGCAACGGCTTAAAATGAACATTGCACATAACGCCGTTTTCAGCCATCATATTATAGAACTTGTTGCGGTACTCATCATCTCTGCCGATAAATCTGACAAAGTACAAATGACCGCTGCTCCTATGGTTTTCATCGCAATGGTTAAGAACCTGTATGGGCAAATCCTTGAACTCCTCATTATAAAGGCGGATAAGCTCATGCCTGCGCTCAAGTATTTTTTCATATCGCTGCAGCTGCACCACACCCAATGCCGCCAAAATATCAGGCATATTACACTTATACTGGGTATCCACAACATCGTATTCCCAAGACGCAACCTTGTTTTTCTGATAGGCATCCTTTGTCTGTCCATGGAGAGAAAGGAGCATATACTGCTTGTATATATCTTCCTCATCAAGCCATTCGTGCGGACGATGCACCGCTGCACCGCCCTCGGCAGTAGTCATATTCTTAACTGCATGAAAGCTGAAGTTGGTAAAGTCGGCAATTTCGCCGCACATTTTGCCCTTTCGTCTTGCACCAAAGGCGTGTGCTCCGTCTGCTATAACAATAACTCTGCCAAACTTTTCCTGAATTTCATTTTTAGGACTGAAAACGCTCTTTTGGCGCTCAACAGCCTCAAAAATTCTGTCATAATCACAAATAACACCTGCAAGGTCAACAGGAATAATTGCCTTGGTATTGTGATTAATGGCAGCCTCCATTTTATCGTAATCCATTTCAAAACTGCCGCTCTTGCAGTCAATCATAACAGGTTTTGCACCTACATGATAAACGATTGATGCCGTAGCAGTGTAAGTATAGGCAGGTACAATTACCTCGTCGCCGGGGCCTATGCCGAGAATACGAAGTGTAAGCTCTGCACAAGAGGTTTGTGATGAAAGGCAAACTGCCCTTTCAACATTGCAATACTCGGCAATACGATTTTCAAAAAGCTTAGTTTCAGGGCCGGTAGTAATCCAACCTGATTTCAGTACCTTTACAACTTCATCAATTTCAGCCTGAGTAATATCAGGCGGTGAAAACGGAATTTTTCTCATTTCAACTTCTCCTTGTAACGGGATATTCAGTGAAAACAACAAATATATTAAAATACCATAAAATCTTATTTTATATTTTAAATGCTAAACTTCATTATACAACATATGTTTATAAAAGTAAAGCAAACAAATTAACTTTTCACTACTTTTGTTCACAATTTCTCAATTTTTCCCTTTCCTTTTCCTGCTTTTTTAACAGATATTTATTTCTTGTAGCCATTCCGCCCCTTATGTGTCGCTCGCTTTTGTTGGTTTCAAGAATTTGCCGCACCTCACGATACAACGCAGGATTTACCTTGCGCAACCGCTGGCTCACATCTTTATGTACCGTAGACTTTGAAATTCCGAATTTCTTTGCCGCTTTTCTTACAGTTGCCTTGCTTTCTATTATATATTCTCCGAGCATTGCCGCCCGTTCTTCAACTATGCCTTTCATAAATTCCCCTCCGTATGGTTTATGCTAAATTATATGAAAGTCGCAACTTGCGTATGCAAGATAATATAGTTTGTGGAAAACAGACATTTTTCTCTAAGATTATTTAGGTAAAAATCAAAGAAAAAGGTAGTGTTTTAGCTATAATGATGAAAAGCAGACGAAAACTTTGTGAGTTTATCCGCCTTGTTATATATTACAAAATACGCTAAAATATATATAGCACACAAATATGTTTTTGTTTACTATATTCAAAATTAAAGGAGGTTGGAATTTTGAAAAAACATAGTATTTTTGCTAACGCATTGTCTGTTTTTACGGTTGCCGCAATTCTCTCTTCCCTCTGTTTATTCTCTGTTTCTGCCTCTGCCGAAGAAATATCTGTTGGAAGTCCAAATTATATTTCGTATAACAAAGATTTTTATAATGCAAACACCGAACTTTGCAACACTCTTGCGCAGGGAATGGAAAATTTGCAGAATGAAATCGACATTGAAAAGTATCAATTATCAATTAACGATGTAAAAAGCGCTATGCGCACTGTATCGGAAACAAGTCCAGAGCTGTTTTATGTAAGCAAAACCACTTACAGCCTCGCTATTGGCACTTGCGTGGCAAGGGTTATGCCAAAATACACCTACACAAACGCTCAGGTTAAAACAATGCGTGAAAAACTCGATAAAAGGACAACTGAAATTCTTTCAAAAATAGATCCGGATATGACGGATTTTCAGAAAGCCGTTACTATTCACGATGAAATTATACTTAACTGCGAGTATTCCAATGTTCCTGATTCGGGTAATCTTCGCACTTCCGTTTACGATTGCCTTGTAAACGGATACGCAAACTGTCAGGGATATGCAAGCTCGCTGTCTTATCTGCTTGAAAAGGTCGGCATAAACTCAGAGATAGTTGAATCCACACAAATGAACCATATATGGAATCTTGTAGAAATTGACGGCAGCTACTACCATGTTGATGCTACATTTGACGATCCTACTCCCGACAGACTCGGATTTGTTTCGCACAAATATTTTCTTTTGAGCGACAGCGCAATCAAAACTTCCGCCGATATTTCGGTGCATTACGGATTTAAAACTTCAAATCCTTGCAGCAGCACTTTGTTTGACAATTCCTATTACAGAACGCTGAACACCAAATTCAATTATGTAAACGGCAGATTTTATGCCGCCGACAACAATTACAACAGTGATTTTTCAAAATGTATAATCACATTTGACCCCGAGAGCGGCTATTGTGAACCTGTTGCCACTATCTCCGATAAATGGTACACAAACGCAGGCTTAAACTATTGGCAGGACAGTTTTATCAGTACAGCCGAATATAACGGCAAGCTGTACTTTAACCTCAACAATACAATTTGCAGATACAACAACGAAGACGGCACTGTAACCAGAGTTACCGATAAAAACAACACCTCCGATTATACCTATATTTTCGGAATAAAAGTTGATGATAACGGTAATTTCCTTGCCGATGTAAAAAAATCTCCGATGGATAACGCAAACATTGTTAAAATCGCACTTTTGCCCGAAAGCAAACAGGAAAAGCTTGATATTGGTCTTGGCAAAGGTGATGCCCTTGTAATTCCTAAATTTTTACTTGGCGACATCAACGAGGACGGCAGTCTTTCCGTTCTTGATGTTACACTTTTACAAATGATTTGCACTCACTCTGTTGAACCGACTTCAAATCAACAGCTTGCCGCCGATTATAATAACGATGGCAAAATTGATGTAAACGATGCAACGGCATTGCAGATTTACTTAACATCTCAAAACAGTTAATTCTTTTTCATTTTTTACTGTTTCTCCTAAAAAAGGCAGTTCCGCTTGTCGGGACTGCCTGTACTCTTTCATTTCAACAAAAAAACGCCGACAGTTGAGCGGCGCTTTTTGCTTTATTTTATTTACCTGTTTTTTCAATAGATTTTGTGTTAGCTTCATTTTTTATCATCTTACCGTTTACAAATACATAGTCGCTGTTGCTGTCTGCTCTTTCAACGGCTTGCTGCTCCGCTATTTTTTCAACCTTTTCTTCAAATTCCTTATCCACATAAGCCGAAGAACCTGTAAACGAACCTACATTTTCCTGCAAGCCCTTAGCTATTATTGCATTAACGCCATAAGCCGAAATCAGCGGATAAAATATTACTGCGGCAATTATTGCAATCACCAACATTACCCCCTCCGCTGCAGCTATCCATAATATAAAGCAAAGTGAAACGGCAATAAAAAGAAGCATAGCCAAAATATTTTTTAAAATATTTCCAAAAACAAGTATAAATGAATTTTTGTAAATATCCCAAATTTTCAGCTCGTAGGTAACCGACATAATCGGCACATAAAACATCATAGATGTAAGAATAAGCGAAAACAAGACATATACCGTCAGCATTGAACCGTAAACCAAACTTTCGCTCATCAGTGAAAAATAATACATCATTGCAAAAACGGAACACGCAACGATTGCATAAGTTACAACACCATGCAATAAAAAAGCTTTGAAATTCTCTTTTACGGCATTAAAATATGTTTTTACAACAGGAACTTCTTTCTTTTCAATTCCTATCTTTCGGATAATCATAACAAGTCCCGCAAAAAAAGGCATTGACGGTATAATACCCAAACACCATACTATTATATTGTTAAATCCGGTAATATAACCTATCAGTACAAATATTACCGTAAACAACGCAAAAACACCTGCATTAATAAGCTGCGCAATCAACAGCTTTGGAAATTCAGTAAAAAATCGAGCAAATGCACTCTTTGAAAATCTATTCATAATAACCTTCTCTTCAAAAAAATATTTATTAAATTTTACCATACTATCAGCTTTTATAGCAATAGTAAATTTGGATTTATTAATTACAAAACTGTAAATAGAATAAATTATTTATGCTTTATTTCTGTTATAATGCCAAAACAGCTCAGATTTTGACTGGAAAATTTGCCGTAATCTTTTGTAATTGTTTGATTTACGCAACACTGTGTTTTTATAAGAAACATAAATTTTTTTAACTTTTTTCAAAAAACTCTTGCAAGTGTGACAAAAATATGTTATTCTTGTGGTGATAAAAGAAAAGCAAGAGGTGCTTTTCAAAAATGCTCAACCGAGCAAATAAAAGAAATTAAGGTGAAAATTATGAAAAAATCAACAATCATCAGAGCTTCGGCTCTCTCAGTTGCTGCTCTTATGGCCGCAACATCACTTGTAGGCTGCGGTGGCAGCGCAAGCTCAGACGGCGGCAGCAAATCAGACGGCGCTAAAAAAGGTTCGGTTTATTATTTAAACTTTAAACCTGAGCAGGACAAGGATTGGCAGGCTTTAGCAGCTAAGTATACTGAAGAAACAGGCGTTAAGGTTACTGTTGAAACAGCTGCCGAGGGTACATACGAATCAACTCTTACAGCTGCAATGGACAAGGACAACGCTCCTACACTCTTCCAGGTAAACGGCCCTGTAGGTCTTGCAAACTGGAAAGATTATTGCTATGACCTTAAAGATTCACAGCTTTATTCACAGCTAACAAATCAGGATGATTTTGCTCTTAAAGAAGGCGACAGCGTTTACGGCATTGCTTATGTTGTAGAAACATACGGTATTATTTACAACAAGACACTTCTTAAGAAATATTTTGATTCTGATTTTGCAACAATTAAATCAATTGACAAGCTCAACAACTTTGCAGCTTTAAAGACTGTTGCAGACGAAATTCAGGCTCACGCTTCTGACCTTGGCGTTAAGGGCGCATTCACATCGGCAGGTATGGATTCATCTTCAGACTGGAGATTCAAGACTCACCTTGCTAACCTCCCAATCTACTATGAGTACAAGGCAGACGGTATTACATCTACAGACGCTATCAAGGGTACATACCTTGACAACTACAAGAACATCTTTGATCTTTACATCACAGATTCAACTTGTGCTCCGACTGATCTTGCAAACAAGACAGCTACAGACGCTGTAACAGAGTTTACATCAGGCGAGGCTGTATTCTATCAGAACGGTACTTGGGAATACACAGGTATTAAGGACGCAGGTCTTACAGACGACGATCTCGGTATGCTCCCGATTTACATCGGTGTTGACGGCGAAGAGAATCAGGGACTTTGCACAGGTTCTGAGAACTACTGGTGTGTAAACAAAAACGCAAGTGAAGATGACATCAACGCTACACTTGATTTCGTAAACTGGTGTGTAACAAGCGAAACAGGTACAGCTGCAATGGCTGACAATATGGGCTTTGTAATTCCTTTCAAGGCTGCTAAGGAAGCTACCAATGTATTTGTAAAGGCTGATGCTGAATACACAGCAGCAGGCAAAACTCCGGTAAGCTGGAACTTTACAACAATGCCAAGTGAAGACTGGAAAAACGGCGTAGGTACAGCTCTTACACAGTATGCAGCAGGCACAGGCTCATGGGACGATGTTAAGACAGCATTCGTACAGGGCTGGGCTACAGAATACGCTAAGGCTAACGGCTAATCCGTAAATCCATTAATCATTAAAGGTTAAAATGTATGGCAGGGGAGGCGGCATCGTCTTCCCTGTTTTTTTGACAGAAAGGTAAAAATATGTTTAAAAAACGCAGCAGAAAAATATATTTTCTTGTTTTTGTTGTGCCTACTCTTATTGCTTTTATGATCGGCTTTATATACCCATTCTTTCAGGGCATATACCTTTCGTTCTGTAAATTCCGTACAACAAGTAATGCAACCTGGGTAGGTTTTGACAACTACATAAAAGCTTTTCAGAACGAATCGTTTATCCGCTCATTCTGGTTTACCGCACTTTTTGTGGTAGTATCGGTAATTCTCATTAACGCAATCGCTTTCTTTGTCGCCTATGCTCTTACGCTTGGCATAAGAGGCTCAAATGTTTTCAGAACCGTTTTCTTTATGCCAAACCTTATTGGCGGTATTATTCTCGGTTACATTTGGAAACTTATTTTTGACGGTATTTTGCAGAATTTCGGCACAAACCTTGTGCTTGACGCAAGATTTGGCTTTTGGGGACTTATAATTCTTATGTGCTGGCAACAAGCAGGATATATGATGATTATTTACATAGCCGGTTTCCAAAGTGTTCCGTCAGACCTTTATGAGGCGGCAAAAATAGACGGTGCAAACAAAAAGCAGTTACTTACAAATGTAACTCTTCCAATGATGGCTCCATCAATTACAATTTGTACATTCCTTACACTTACAAACTCATTTAAATTGTTTGACCAGAACCTTGCCCTCACAGGCGGCGCTCCGGGCGTGGTATCAGAAACAAGCGGTACAATGATTTATCAAACACAGATGATGGCGCTCAATATTTACAACACATTCTACGCTAATCAGAACTCAAGAGGTGTTGGTCAGGCTGAGGCTGTAATCTTCTTTGTAATCGTTGTAGTTATAGCACTTGCACAGCTTTACTTTACAAGAAAGAGGGAGGTGCAGCAGTAATGGCTAACGAAACAACTAAAGTTGCTCCTGCAACAAAAGTTAAGGCTAAAAAAGAAAAGCCGCCTAAGAAAAAGCAAACAAAGGGTATGAAAATACTCACAGTTATTTTTTCAATAATTTCTGTATTTTATGTTGCACCTGTTTTTATTGTTCTTATGAACTCGTTTAAAACAAATGCAGGCATCAGTAAGTATCCGTTTGCATTGCCAAATGCAGAAACCTTTTACGGACTCAAGAGCTATATTACAGGTATGTTCTTTGGTAATTTCCCATTTTGGAAAACAATTTTATGCTCACTTTTTATTACCGTTGGCGGTGTATTTCTGATTTTGCTCTGCACATCAATGTGTGCATGGTATTTGCAGAGATCAAACTCAATTATCTGCAAAATCATCTACTACTTCTGCATTTTCTCAATGGTAGTACCTTTCCAGATGGTAATGTTTACACTTTCAAAAACGGCTGACATTCTCCACCTCACAAACCCCGTTGGTATTTTGGTTATATATCTTGGTTTTGGCGCAGGTCTTGCGGTGTTTATGTTCTCGGGATTTGTAAAATCTATTCCGATTGAAATTGAGGAGGCGGCCGATGTTGACGGCGCAGGTCCGCTAAAAACTTTCTTCGGCATAGTTCTTCCGATTATGAAACCTACATTTATTTCGGTTGGTATTCTCGAAACAATGTGGATCTGGAACGACTATCTTCTCCCTTATCTTATTCTTGATAAGTCGCTTTACAAAACCATTCCTATTCATATTCAGTATCTTAACGGCAGTTATGGTCACACAGATACAAGTGCCATTATGGCGCTCATCGTACTCAGCATTATTCCGATAATTATTTTCTACTTTGCTTGTCAGAAATACATTATTGAAGGCGTTGTAGCCGGTGCTGTAAAGGGTTAATAATTTTTCAGGACATTTTCAATGTGAAAATGTCCTGATTTTTTGTATAAGCAAAGCCGAACTCCATCAAGAGCTCGGCTTTATTTAATTCTTCTGATTTTGTCTTAATGTACCGTTACGGTAGGCTTTTATTAGGTCTTTTAAATCTTTAATATTCTCTCTGATTTTTTTGCCGTTGTCGGTGTCCCCCACAAGTATTCGCTTTTGGCTTACTTCAGTTGCCACCTGATTGGTCTGCATATCTCTGCCGCTGCGGATTGTGTAATCAACCGATTTAAACGGCTCGTGCGCCGTCAGCATTAAGCCATAGGAATTATAAATCAGCGTATAGCCTGCAATTCCCGTCACCTTATGGTATGGCTGAGAAAATCCTCCGTCAATTATAATCACCTTGCCGTTGCACTTAACAGGACTTTCACCCTCTGTATGGTGAATCGGCACATGACCGTTTATTATATGTGCGTTCTCGCCCTTTATGCCGAACATTTTAAAAATTCGGTTCACCACTTCTTCGTCGTTAAAGAGCTTGTAATAAACATCTTTAACCTCTTTATGGGTGCTCTCATCTGCAACAAAATACCTTTCAAAAGTGGTCATTTTATCTCTGCCGTAAAGCGGAGAATCCGCACCGTTCCACAAAAACCACAGAATATCTCTGCCCACACGCTTATCGTCCTCATTTACGGAGAAAAATGCTTTTCTTGCCCAGCGCTCAAGTTCATCGTAAAGTTCTTTTCCGCATAAATCTTCACCAAAAAGATTTATATTTCTGAAACTGCCGTCCTCGTTCATAGGAATACAGCCATGGAAAAGCAGATTATTATTGCAAACCTTGTAAAGACTGCCTTTTTGCAAAAGTAAATTAATGTGCGATTTCAGCTTTGCACAGTTCACAAAAGAATTGCTCAGCTTTGCAATCACCGACTGTTCCTCGCTTGTAAGCTCATACAGATTGTCAAAATCAATGGTCGGAAAATATCGGTCAAGCATTGGGTATTCCTTGCCCTCAACAGTTACCGTACCCTTTTGCACATCAATTTTGTCAAGCAAGCGCCTGTTTTCCATATTATACTCGTGGTGTTTTGCAATCAGCTGCCCCTCAAGTTTGAACTGTATAATTGTAATTGCCTTGTGCATTTTCATGGCAAGCACAGTTTGGGTATCCATTTCACTGGCATGGCGACTGCGAATTGTAAACTGAGCGCAGGGGTCATCTGCATAGGTTTCCATTGCAAAAAGCACGAGCGGCATCATACTTATTCCGTATCCGTTTTCAAGCACAGAGAGATTATCGTACAAAAGGCTTGTGCGCACAATATTTGCAATGCAGGCGGTCTGCCCTGCAAAAGCGCCCATCCACAGCACATCATGATTGCCCCACTGAATATCAAGAGAGTGATAATTGAGCAGGCTGTCCATAACAAAGTGTGAGCCGTAGCCTCTGTCGTAAATATCCCCGATAATGTGCAGATGGTCGATAACAAGCCGCTGAATAAGATTTGACATTTCTACAATAAATTCATCCGCACAGCCGATTTCAATAATAGTATTGATAATTTCATCGTAATATGCCTTTTTGTTTAGAACCTCTTTTTTCTCGGTAATAAGCTCCTCAATAACATATCTGAAATTTTCAGGCATAGCCTTTCTGACCTTTGAGCGAGTGTATTTTGAAGATACAATCTGGCACACAGACACGAGTCTGTATAAGGTGGTGCGATACCAGCTGCTGTCGGCTTTGCCCTGATTTTTTACATACTGCAACTTTTCTGACGGATAATAGATGAGTGAAGCCAAATCCTCTTTTTGATCTTCAAAAAGGGTGTCGCCAAAAACATCGTCAATTTTTTTCATCACAGCACCCGAGCCGTTGCGCAGTACATGGGCAAAAGCCTTGTATTCACCATGAATATCAGACAAAAAATGCTCTGTTCCCTTTGGCAAATTTAAAATTGACTGCAAATTAATAATCTCGGTTGCAGCACTGTCTATGGTTGGATATTGCTTTGAAAGACATTCAAGAAATCTTATCTTTTCCATAAATTCACCGCCAATTTCATTATATCTTTATTATATATTTAACTTTTTCATAATTCAATATTTTTTGCAAAAATCAATAAAAACCGTTATGCCGAAAATCAATACCAAACGCCTTAAATTTTATAATTTGCATTATACAGGTTATTGAACAAAATCAAATTAAAATGTATAATAAAATAGAATTTAACAATACTTGGAGGCATAAAATGTCTGAGAAACGAAAATACACGCTCGGCGAAGAAATATTTAACTCTGTTTCGCATGGCGTAGGCGCAGGACTTTCAATCGCAGGTACGGTTGTAATGATAGTTGCGTCTGTTATCCACACCAATGTATGGGGAATTGTAAGCTCGTGCATATACGGCGCATCTCTTATTATTCTTTACACAATGTCTACTCTTTACCACTCGTTTACAAACAAAAAAGCCAAGGCTTTTTTCAGAATAATGGATCACAACACAATTTTTCTGCTGATTGCGGGAACATACACACCCATTACTCTTTACTATCTGCAAGGCGCAGTAGGTTGGATATTATTCGGCATAGTGTGGGGTGCGGCGATATTCGGAATTGTAATGAATTCAATTAACCTTGAAAAAGCAAGAATCCCGTCAATTTTCTGCTATGTGGCAATGGGTTGGGTAATAATCTTTGCAATTAAACCTCTCATTGCGTCTATGCCGAGCATTTCTCTTGTATTTTTAATAATCGGCGGAGCATTTTACACACTCGGAATTATATTTTACGCAATAAAAAAGGTAAAATACTTTCACTCAATATGGCACTTGTTCACCATTGCCGGAAGTGTTTTTCACTATTTTTCAATTTTACTCGGTTTTTGGAATATATAATAAAAACGGCTGTCAAAAATGAACTGACCCCAAAAAGTTAGACAAAGTTATAAAGGGTTCTTTGTCAATAGTTGGGGTTAAGAACATAGTTATTAAGGCTTCCCCCTTGAGGGGAAGCCTTTTTAGTTTGTTGAAATTTTTAGGATATTAGGATAGCATTACTACCCCAACATTTATCATAGAACCATTTATTATTATTCTTCCTCAGGGTAGGTCATTCCCCACTCCTTGCGAATATCTGTCATTATTTTCATTACATCTTCTGTAAAATCAAGGTGCATAAGGTCTGCCCTTCCTGCAACTGTCTGCTCCATATCCTCCACCTCGTAACGCAGGGCATTCTTTGTTTCTCCCTCGCAGATAGTTTCGGTGTGTCCGTCCTCAGTGTAAGTAATTACCGCCTTTTCTCCTCTCGGATACTCAAAAATTTCAACATATCCCTTGTCAAAGGCAATAGTTCCCCTCTTAGGCTGTTTTGCATGGAGCGAAAGTATGACAGAAGCCATCTCTTCCTCTTTGTTTTTCAGCAGGATGCCCGCCTGTTCATCTACTCCCGTTGGCGCATATTTGACTTGTGAGAGCACTTCGTTTGGGCAAGAGGTCATAAACCATCTTACAAAAGAAAGCGCATACACTCCGATATCGAGCATTGCTCCGCCTGCAAGATTTCTATTAAAAAATCTGTTATTCATATTATATTCTTTGTAACTGCCAAAGTTCATTTGCAAAAGTTTCAGCTCGCCCAAGTCGCCCGATTTTATTTTATCGTTAAGCGCCTTGTATATAGGCATATGGTAAATTGTCATTGCCTCGGCAAGCACCACATTGTTTTCCTTTGCAAGATCTATTGCCTCTTTCAGCTCATCAAAGTTGAGCGTGATAGACTTCTCACAAAGCACATGCTTTTTGGCTTTAAGTGCTTTTCTCAAATAAGAGATATGTGTATTGTGCGGTGTAGAAATGTAAATAATATCGACATTTTCATCGTCAAACACATCATCAATGTTGTCGTACACTTTTTCGATACCGTATTTTTCGGCAAAGGCAACCGCTTTATCGTGGGTTCTGTTTGCAACAGAATACAACTTTTGACCACGGCTCTGCATTGCTTGTGCAAGCTCATTCGCAATTACTCCACAACCGAGGGTTGCCCAATTAAATGTTTTCATTATTACCATCTCCGTTTCAGATTGTAACACCTTGGTATTACACCAAAAGTATAGCATTGCAAATGCCTGTTGTAAATATGGAATACGCTAAAATTATTGCACAATAATTTTGTTATTTCCACAGTATTTTCTATACTCAAAACATTTCTCTGTTGTGGTTTTGTTGGTGTATGTGTGCTATTATAATGTATGTAATAAATTATTGTATAAGGAGAGCCTTTTATAATGAAATTAGCTTACAAGAAGATTGAAATAGAGATTTAGGAAATAAACAACGAGGACATCATCACAACCTCTACCCCAACTCCTGTTGAACATACCGTAAATGAAAATATTTACTTTGACTTCTTTGACCTTGAATAATTAATTCCGTTAATAATTTAACCTAAAAACACCGCTCGGCATAATTAAATGTCGGGCGGTGTTTAATTTATAATGTTTGTTTTTCTCGAAAAAGCAAGCAACGATTTAATTTACTTTGCTTGCTTAATATAGTTACTTTATTTTTGAGTTACCACATAAATTTATGTTAAGTGAAGAATGTTTATCAGCAATATCCACACCATACCGTAATATGTAACCACTGCCACGAGGTCATTTACTGTTGTAATTAACGGGCCTGATGCTACTGCCGGGTCAATTTTTATTTTGTTAAAAAACATAGGAACAAGTGTGCCGATTAAACTTGAAATTACCATAGATGCTAAAAGCGAAAAACCAACGCAGCCCGATACAATGAACGAGTAGCCGATATCATTTGCTTTTATAAAGAAAATGTATAGGCCCACAAAAACAAATGCCATTGTGCCAAGCAAAACTCCATTTAAAAAGCCGACTTTCATTTCTTTGACAGTGAGCTTTATTTTGTCTTTAGCTGTCAGGTTTTCATCCATAAGCACTCTTATTGTGACGGCAAGCGACTGAGTTCCTACATTGCCTGCCATATCTAATATAAGCGACTGAAAACATATTACAATGGGAATAACGGCTACCACAGTTTCAAAAACTCCAACAACAGACGATACGCCCATTCCGAGGAAAAGCAAAATAATAAGCCATGGCAGTCTTTTCTTAGTACTTTTAAAAACCGTTTCATTCAAGTCTTCTTCCGCCGTCAAACCACCGAGTTTTGCGTAATCCTCGCCCATTTCTTCATCAACTACCTGCACAATGTCATGCGCCGTAATAACTCCGAGAATATGCTTTTTATCATCAAGTACAGGAATAGAGTCCTCGGCATAATCCTTTAACTGTTCAATACAATCCGTTATTTTTTCGTGCGCCTTTACAAACGGGTATGATTTTGTAATTAGGTCATCAAGTTTTTGGTAATCTCTTGCAATAATTAAATCTTTTAAATCAATTGCGCCGTAAAAGCAATTATTTTCATCAACGGCATAAATCGTATTTATATTGTCATTCTCACCTGCTTGAGAAATCAATTCGTGAGTTGCATCTTTTATAGAAAGATTTTTGCTGATTACAATATAGTTTGTTGTCATTTCACTGCCGATTTCATCATCAGCATAAGACAAAATCATACGGACATCTTGTTTTGCATCATTATCAAGCAATGCAACAATTCTTTTTCTGTCGTTTTCATTCAACTTTTCAAGAATATCAACTGCATCGTCGGAGTCCATTTCCGAAATAAGATTTGCTACTTTATCAGAGTTAATCTCTTTAATATACTCCTCGGAGTTTTCAATATAAGAAAAAATTTCAGCCACAAGCTCAACGCCTAAAACGGGATACAGCTTTTTTCTTTCTTCCGCTGTCATTTTCTCTAAAGCGTCTGCAATGTCGCCCGTATGATAATCAGATATTTTTCTGATAAGCTCATCCTTAGAAAGTCCACTTCTAAAAATTTTTACGATTTCGTCTGCATAAATTGGTTTGTTTAATACCTTATCTGTCATACTATTACCTCCTATCAGCCTAAAAAATGGCATAAAAATACCACCGCTATCCATAGCAGTCTAACAATTAATTGTTGTGCAGTATAGAATAGTATTCGGTGGAACAGAAATAATATTTAATTGCAAGGCAATATACAGCTGTCAGAATTTAACGGACAGCTTTTTGTATTTATGTATTTCCATAACACCTTTATAAATACTTCGATCAAAACTACCACAACTGTCCATTAAATCTCACCTCCGCTTATTTTCAATATTAATTTAACACCAAATAGCTTATATGTCAATACAATATAGGCAATTTTACACTATTCTTACATCCTGTATACACAAAAAAGGATTGCAGATTTTGCTCTGCAATCCTTTTGAATATGATTATAACTTTTACGAATTATGCGATATAAATCTGTAATGCGGTTGCGTCAAGAATATCAAGGTTGCCGTCGCCGTCCATATCGGCAGCGTCAAACCAAGCCTTGTTTGTAACATCAATAAGCGGATTTTTATCGCCGTTTGAAATGTGAACCTGTAAGTGTGTAACATCGTTTACATCTACAACACCGTTGCGGTTTACATCGCCCTTGAGGATAGTTTCCTGCTCGCCGCCGTCCGAAATATAGAATGACTTTGTGCTTTCAGCTATACAGCCGTCTGAATCAACAGCCTTTACTGACAATGTGTATGTGCCTGCATTATTTGCTGTAAAATTGTATGTATTGTCAGATGAAGTCTTTACAGTTGCGCCGTTTACCGCAAACTCGTAAGTAACATTGCCATGGTTGTTGTACGGCTCTGCTTTAAGCTCAAGTGCTGTGCCGACAGGCTGAGATGAGCTCTTGTCTGCGCCAAAGTTTACTTCAAACTCTGCCTCCTGAACCTGTGTATCAGGGAGGAGCTTGCCAAGTCTTGCAAGCGGAACTGTAATGTTGTCTATATCCTCTTTTTCGTGTGAAGTAGAAGGATCGTAGCTGTATTCAACATCTGCAACATCAAGCATTGAGGGGTCGTGTGGAAGTGTATCCATACCCGAAGTACCGTATGTGAGAATCTGCATTGCGCCTATGCCCTGAGTTTCTACATAATTTCTGTCGATACCGAGTGCAGAGTAAGGAATAGCAACCTCGTAAACATAACCGTAGTTTTTCTTGTAGCCGAGCTTAAAGAAATCAACCCAATTTGAGTTAGGGTCAGTGTTGTCGCCTAAAGTTCTGCCGTCCTTTACTTCTCTTACACCGTAGAGAGTTTCGCTCTTTGAGCCGTTTGCAAATTTAATTTTGAATCCGTTCCGGTTATCCTGTGCCTGATAGTTTGTTACGCCAATCGGAACTCTTGTATCATAATCAAACAGGTATGTTCCGTCCGTATCCTGAACATCAGCCTTGAAGATTGATGCGCCGCCGTTTGAATTGTTTGAATCGAAAGCAACAAGTGTGTCAATGTGAGTTGTAAAGCCTACACCGCCATTTCTGGCAACGCCGCCGTCACACCCCCATACAAACGGATTTGTGTAAACAGAGCCGTCTTTGTTTGTGCCTACTGCCTTGCCTGTTGCCTGCTTGCTTGGGTCTATTGAAAGTGCAATATACATTGGAATACTGTTTCTCCAAGGGCGAGCCTCATTTGATGCCGCAAAATTATCGCTCGGAGAAGTAATGTATGTTGTATTTGCCATTTCCCACATAAAGTAGAGGTTTTCATCGTCCCATGCGCCATAGAGAGCGTATGCGTCCCACGGCTGCTCATGCATTGAAGATGGCATATATACTCGGGGGTCATCGTTTGCTGTACCCTGAGCAATAATCATTGAGCTGTCCCAATCGCTTACATCGCCGTCAACAGAAATTGTCTTGTATTTACCCAGCTGCATATTCGGGTTTGTTCCGTAATAGCCGCTTTCGGGAGCTGTTGTGTGTCCGTCCGAGTCAGCAGAAAAAGTTGTTTTGCCTGCTGTAAATGTTTTGTTGTAAGTGAAAGTCTGTGTGGTTTCAACACCGTCATCGCCTGTTGCTGTAAGCACAAGAGTAATTTCGCTGTTACCGATTTTACCCTCGCCTATTTCAATAATTGTGCCGTCGGTATAAGATTTTTTTGCCGAACCGTCAACAGAATAGTATCCTACTGAGGCATTTTTTAGTCCGAGCTGAACCTGCAAAAATTCTGATGAAAAGTTTGTACCGGAGGCTGTGTAAGCAATTCCGTATCCATGAGAATCAGGCTTGCCGTAATCTACCCACTGCTTTGCGGCTGTGAGGAGTTTGCACTGACCTGCCTTTAAAGAAAGTCCGCTTGCCTTTGGATACTGCTCCTTGCCCTCGTCCTTTTCTTTGCCGTTATTAAAAATAATGCTTTCTGATTTATATGCTGAAGTAAAGCTTGCCTTGTAAAGTCCGTCATCAGTTGCGCTCATCGGCTGACCCGGCCATTTGGCATTCTCTTTTGTACCATAGGCATAAATATAAACATTTTCCCAATTAAAAACCGAATTATCAAAATATACCTCTGAGCCGTCTGCTGCGGCAGCCGCCGAAACAGCTGTTATCACCATGGCAGACATAATGATAGCTGCACTAAGCAACAAACTTATAATTTTTTTGCTTGTTTTCATAAAAATCAACTCCTAAATTCAAACTTTATTTAAAATTATATCATTGCCTAATTTTATTTACAACAATAAAAAACAATTTTGTTTACTTGACCAAAGGGTATAAATGATTTTTGAACAAAAAAGCAAGGCATATGACTTATTGTATAAATCATATACCTATATTTTATATAATATTTTTATTACTTATATAGCTATCCTTTATATATGCGTTTCCACTTGCCTGTTCTGTACTCCAAAAAGGATATAACCCAATTTGAAAACCAACCGATCGGCACTGCAATCCATACCATTTGCAAGCCGAAAATCGGTGCAAATGCCATTGCAACAAATACTCGGATAAACAGATTCACAAAATTTGCGACTGTAAACATTTTCATATCTCCAGCACCTCGCAAAAGTCCGTCAACTGCCATTTTAAAGCCGATAAAGCAGAAAAACCAGCCCATAAAGCTGAGGTAACCGCAGCCTGTATTCATTGCGGTTATTGTGCCGTCATCACCAAGGAACATTGACACAATCTGACTGTTAAACGGCTCTATAAGGATAATGAGCAAGAGAGAAAAAGCAACTACAAGAATATTAGCGGCGTGGTAACCCTCAATAACTCGCTTTTCATTTTTTGCGCCCAAATTCTGCGCCGTATAGGAAGACACCGCATTGTTTATGCTGTTAAAAGGCACAATGCAAAGAGACTCCACACGAATTGCGGCGGAATATCCTGCCAACGCCTCTGAACCAAAGCCGTTTACAACCGACTGCACAAGCATCATTCCGATAGATACCGTTGACTGCTGTATGATTGACGGGAACGCAATTTTTGCCATTGGCAAAAGCTCGCTTTTTTCAAAATATTTTGCATGACCAATGTTCAGCTTTTTAAATTCCCATACAAGTACGGCAAACGAAAGCACAACAGAAACACCCTGCGCAATAAGCGTTGCCCACGCAACTCCCGTCACTCCCATATCAAAATTTATGACGAGCAAGAGATCAAGCGCAACATTGAACACAGATGAAAAAATCAAGAAATACAGAGGTATTTTTGATTTTCCGAGCGCATTAAACATTGCCGACAGCACATTATACATAAATAGAAACGGCAAGCCTGCAAAATAGATATTCAGATAATCTACCGCCATATCGAGCACATCAGGCGGAGTGTTGAGCGCCATAAGAATAAGTCGGCTTAACACAAGCCCTATAATTCCGAGAAAAATACTCAGCGCCGTAAATGCGATGAGAGCGGTATAAACGGCTGTTTTTGTCTTTTTGTAATCCTTTGCGCCAAAATATCGGCTGACTATTACAGACGCACCGATTCCGCCTCCTATTGCCACGCAAATAAATATATTTGTAAGCGAATATGACGCACCAACCGCCGCCAAGGCTTTTTCGCTTACAAACCGCCCCACAATAGCCGAATCCGCCATTGTATATGTTTGCTGAAAAATATTGCCTATAATAATCGGCAACGCAAACACAAAAAGCGCATACATCGGCTTTTTCTTAACCAAATAATCGTTATCCACATAAATCACCTATCCGCAGATATTATAACATAATCTGCCGGAAAAAGGAATAAATGAATTGCGCCTTAACGCATAAGTTGTGTTTATTTGCGGCAACAAAAGGAAGTATCATTGTTAAATATTTATCGTTAAAACTTTGTCAATTTGCACAAAGGATTGTTAAGTATTTGTCAATAGTTTAGTTAATATTTTAACATAATTTTTGTGCTTTTTGCTTAATCTTGATAATATTTTTTATTTACTCATACAAAATTAGCAAAAAGCCATTGTGTATTTAAACAAAGATTTTTTTAAACTTCTGTTATTTTACCTCTATACCTCGGCATAAACTTGTTGTATAATATAGCCAAAGCAAACAAGAAATTGCTTAGTGTTTTTATTGAAAGGAATGACTTTTATGAAATTTGAAACAATTCTTGCCGAAAGAAAGAATAAGGCTATATATAAAGATGGCGATAAGACCATTAAGGTTTTTGACGAATCTTTCCCAAAATCAGATATACTCAACGAGGCACTCAATCAGGCCCGTGTAGAGGAAACAGGATTAAACATTCCGTCATTACAGGAAGTTACAAAGATTGACGGCAAGTGGGCAATTATTACCGACTATATTGAGGGCAAAACACTTGCTCAGCTTATGGAAGAAAATCCCGACAAGCTCGACGAATATCTTGAGTTATTCGTAAATCTTCAGATCGAGGTTCTCTCAAAGAAAGCTCCTTTGCTCAACAAGCTAAAAGATAAAATGCTCCGCAAGATTTCAGAAACAGGTCTTGACGCAACAACAAGATATGAGCTTTCTACACGCTTAAACGGTATGCCTAAGCATACAAAGGTTTGCCACGGCGACTTTAACCCAAGTAATATTATCATTACTGCTGACGGCACACCGTATATTCTCGACTGGTCGCACGCAACTCAGGGCAACGGCTCTGCTGATGCTGCAAGAACATATCTTTTATTCAAGCTCAACAAACAAGACGATCTTGCTGAAAAATACTTAAAGCTCTTCTGCGATAAGACAGATACAGCTCGTCAGTATGTTCAGGAATGGCTGCCAATTGTAGCCGCTTCTCAGTCTGTTAAGGGCAAAGAAGAAGAGCGTGAATTTTTACTCTCATGGGTAAATGTTTGCGATTACCAGTAATTTTTAAATTCATAAGTTTTAAACTCCTTTAATTAGTTCTCCTTACTTTCTAATTCCCGAATAAAAAATGCTCCTGTTCATAAAATAGAACAGGAGTATTTTTTTGAGGTGATAAATATGTCAAGCGTACACAAAGTAAATTACAAGCAGCTTGCAATAAGCCTTGCAATCAGTCTTGGAATAGGTGTATTGTCGGGAATAATTACAATGGTGGGAATGGACGATTTTAAAAGTGCAAACAAACCGCCGCTCACCCCACCCGACTACCTCTTTCCTATTGTGTGGACAATACTTTTTATTCTTATGGGAATATCAGCATATATTATATATCGAAGTGACGCACTTGAAAAGAGCAATGCGCTTATAGTATATGGCATACAGCTGCTTGTAAATTTTTTCTGGCCGATATTTTTCTTTAATATGAGCGCCTATTTATTTTCATTTATATGGATAATTATTTTGTGGCTGCTGATTATCCTTATGATAAAAATGTTTTATCCGATAAGCAAAACAGCCGCATTGCTGCAAATACCGTATTTAATATGGGTAACCTTCGCAGCATATCTCAACTTCGGAGTTTTTCTGCTTAATTAATGTGTGCGGCTGTATAAGGATTAAATTATGGAACAGCGTATAAAATTGATCTGGCAAAATAGCAAGAAAAGTAACAGAATATTCATCCAAAATAATGAATTGCAAGGGCAAAAAATGCACGCAAATGCTTATAGTATCAATTTATATTGGCTCTATACTAAATGTTGGGGTAAGGAAAGAGCCTACAAAATTAATTTAAAAAATTTTCAAAAAAAGTAGAGCATATTTTCCGAAAATCCGTTAAAATGGAATTGTCAAGAAACCAGAACGGAGGAATAAATATGCTCTACAAATATTTTACAGAAAAACTCACAGGATTGCAAGGGCTTTCAATAGAAAAAGTTGAAGAAAATCACAACACTATTCACATACATTGCAAACTTGAGCGTAAGAAACACAAATGTCCTTGCTGTGGCAAACTGACAAACACAATACACGACTATCGTGAGCAGGTTATCAAGGATATTCCTGCCTTTGGCAAGTATGTTTTCATTCATATTAAAAAAAGAAGATATCTCTGTACTTGCGGTAAAAGGTTTGCCGAAAAGAA
>NZ_QSTA01000005.1:106142-106484 GCF_003438075.1 Eubacterium sp. OM08-24
TCTGTACTTGCGGTAAAAGGTTTGCCGAAAAGAATAAATTTCTGCCACGCTATCACAGAATGACAAACAGACTCTCGGCGTATATCATCGACAAGCTGAGAGATGCTGTCACTTACACAAGCGTTGCCAGAGAAATGAACCTTTCTGTGAACACAGTTATCAGAGTTTTTGGTGTTGTTGATTACGGTCATAAAAACTTGCCGTCAGCGTTGTCGATCGATGAATTTAAGGGTAATACAGGCGGCGAAAAGTATCAATGTATAATAACTGATCCTGTTAAAAGGGTTGTGCTTGATATACTTCCTGCACGAACAGAAGTATGTCTTACCAAATATTTTGCAA
>NZ_QSTA01000006.1:0-27481 GCF_003438075.1 Eubacterium sp. OM08-24
TAAAAATACCGACCTCCAAAGTTAGATTTTTTAGGTCTAACTTTTGGGGGTCGGGTCATTTTCGGACTATAGTATTTTTTTAGTTCTAAAAGGATATATAACCTGTCCTTTTGACTTGTATTTTTTCGTTCATAAAATCCTATCAGTTGATCTAAATATGCAGGAGTAATTTGTTGAGTTTTTGCTAAAGATTTTTCTATTTTCTGATCTATTCGTTCTATTTTTGGTCTTCGTTTACTCCATAATGCTTCTTTTGCTTTTAAAAAATCTTCTTCCGAAAAAGAATCAGAATAATGTTGTTTGTATTCAAAAGAGGTAACTTTTTTATACAAACTAACACTATGAAGCAACCTCTCAGGTTTCTTCATACCATAGCGAATTTTCCCAAAGCGTTTCTTTAAATACTTATCCTTTTGCTGATAGTAAGAATATTTATATTCAACAGAATTTCATTCATGGGGATAATAATGTTTTAGTAATGCTATTATATCACTTTCTTTGTAATATTGTGGCAATAAAGGTAATAAAGATTTTATCTGTTTTTTCCACATTTGCAAGATATCTCTAATTTCATGTTCATAAATATGTTTTGTTACGCCAGACATTTTCTTACTTCATTCTCCCAATGCATTAAATATGAGTGATTATAATAACACAAGTGCAAATCAACGCAAGCGGTATGTAAAATCATATTTCTGCTTTTGATAATAAACTGGAACAAAAAGTATTTTTCACTGGATTATTTGCATAATTTGATACATTTAGTGAAAAGTCTATATCGTTTCCATCTTTCGTACGAACATCATTATATAAAGTTCTATATAGCCGTTCTTGCCATAAATAATATGAATCTAAAAACCAAAAAACAATAACCGGTATATAAGTAATAAGAAAGTACATTTTGTCAGCATCTTTACTTGCCAAAGCAAAAACACCTGATGCTAATGTTACTGCCCAACCTTTGAGTTTTAAAAGAATTACTCGCCATTTGATTAATAACACCTTGAATTAGTTCTAAATGCTTTAATTATTATCCATAATTTCACCATTATTGGTTATGTAATTTTTCAGCTTTTTCTACCCATGAACCTAAGTTATAATATCCATCATCAAGTTTATAATCATAAACACCATCACAAATCTCACAAAATAGACAATCCTAAACTAATATTTGAATAATCACTAAACTCTCCTTGCTGAAAAATCTTTATTTTACCAACACCTCAACTATTATCATTTTTTAATTATTATAACTTTTATCATATTGTTTTAGCTATATCATACTCATCCTGGTTATCTTGGATTGAATATGCCCTATCAATATATTTATCAACGTTATCAACAAAATCATTCCATTTAACACAAAGCATATAATTGCATTCTCCATGATATATGTAATTGTTGTTGTCGCATTGCTCTTTATCAGGACTTTTCTGATTAAACATATTTTTACTCATAATTGTAAAAATCCTATCTGAGTCGTTATTATAATGAATACACTTTTGGTTACAACAATCTTTTTGATATGTAAAATAATCATAATTACCATATATATCAGGAATAATTACGGCAATTAATGCATTCGTTTTACTTGTCACTGAATTTCCACTGGAATCAATCCTTGAAATTTCTTTAAGTGAATAAGATATTTCCTGAGGAATCCACTGATGTTTTTCAGCTTTATACTTTTCTCTCATTCCTTTCGATAACATAACAATTGTAAGCGTACTGTCGTATATACGATTTTTTAACTTCTCCCAAATTGTATCATCTGATAACTGAGATAAATCCTCACCATCAGATTCACCTTTATAAATATGTTCTGTTTTATTTTTCAATGTTTTTTCAAGTTCATCAACATAATCTCTAACAGTACATAATCCTCCCTTGCCTTTCGTACCAATAATATTTTCTACATTATTATCTCCATATTTAT
Organism: Eubacterium sp. OM08-24; assembly: GCF_003438075.1. Taxonomy (GTDB): domain Bacteria; phylum Bacillota; class Clostridia; order Oscillospirales; family Acutalibacteraceae; genus Ruminococcoides. Next base: position 1,937 of record NZ_QSTA01000006.1, read on the forward strand.
ATGAAACGAAAATTTTATTCCCCATACTTATTCCTCGCTGACATTTTGTTTTATATAATCAATGACTAATCTGGCAGATTTTTTATAATCGATACCTTGCATAAGACTGGTATTTAGCTCTTTGGATGCATCATTTAATTCGTTCCAATTATCATTTTTAGCATAATCTTCTGCAATTATCGATGAACAGCCGCCAACAGAACCAATCAAAAATACCGGTATTCCCTTACTTTTTGCTATGGTGATTTCCTCTCTAATACCTTCTTCACTCTTATTTTCTTTTATTTTCCCACCTAAACAAATTAATGCTTTTACATTTTCTCTTTCAATTAGTTTTTTTCTTAACTCTGTAAGGCTTAAAGTCTGATTATTATCAACTTTGCCTACCTCTATAGGAGTACATCTATTCTTAAAATTTGAAATATTATTATGCGATACAAAATAATTAGAAATATACATCTTGACTTTTTCTACATGATTTTCTGTAACAATTTTTGCAGTATCAAAAATTAATTCCTGAAACGTCGGATGTGCTCCAAAACACAAATTAAAGCCTTCTTTAAGTATCTCTTTCGCAAAACAAATTAAAGAGTAAGTTAAATTTTGCTTAAAAATTTCATCGCCGTCAGGGAAAGCTCCCGAAATAACAATATCGTATGGTAAATCTACTGAATTACCTTTTAGATATTTAAAATATGTATAATAAAAATCATCGAAATTATCGGATAGGATATCGTCATATTTAGTACGGGTAATTACTCTTTTTGAAAGCATTACTGCTGAGTCAAACTCTGATGATGAGTAACGTGCTAAGGTGCTTTTTAAGTCATCCGCATCAGATTGTTTCGGTATTCTTCCAAAAAATTGTACAAACTGATTAATTGTCCTTTGGGGATAGCTATAACCTTTCCTTGGTAATGATAAAGTATAAAGCATTTTTGTGTCATTAACTAATTCCAACTTATCATTCAACAAATCAGTAATACAGTTCATTTCATCATAAACATCATTACTTCTATCTAAAAGCAATTCATATGATTTATCTAAAATCTGGTCTGCTATTTCATTAAGCTTGTCCCGGTTACTAAAATCTTCTTCTAAATACTCAAGGTTAGGTTTTTCGGAAGGCTGATACTTTAAATTCCCAATATCTGGGTTACCGATTTTTATCCAGAGAATCGGAATATTGTTAATTAGTGCGTACAATATTTCTTTTAGAACCCATTTAGAAGTTGCAGATTCAGTGGTATGGAAAAAAACAAGTACATCACTATAAGCCAATGCGGTATCAATAACTTCTTGTGCATTCTCTCCAATATTAACATTTACTATATCTCGAAAATATTCCTTCTCTGGTGCTATGGCTTTTAAAATATCACAAATAGAAGCTGTAATTTCTTCTCCATCCATTCGTCTATGACTTAGAAAAATATTTATATTGTCATTACAAATTGTAGGCATACATTCAGAAATAATCTTACGTGCAAAAACTTTAGCTGTGACCTCTATGTAACTATTCGACAAATTTCTCCTTCTTAATTGATCATAAACATCAAAACTTTGCTTACCAGAAACAATAGTAGGTGGAATCCTGTCATCTTTACAAAAAGCTACAGGAAATATTTTTGATTTTTTTAACTTTGCTTTTTTGAGAAATTCATTATTTGTACCTATACAGTCATTAAAAATTATCACAATTGAATCAGCGTCCAACTGTAAACTGAATTTTTTATAATTTGTTTTTTGAACACAAAAATACTCAATTCCAAAACGATCAAACTGGTATTTGATAATATCAACAAAAAACATAACTTCGCTTGTATTTTCCTTATCACATATTGTAGCAATTGGCTCTAATATATATACCTTCATAATTTTATTCTCACTTTCTTTTATAATAAGTTTATTTGTATTTTCTGTTTTAGATAATAGATAACTAAGAATTATCTTTCCTTGATGGTTTAAATTAATTTGGAGGAAAAATATGGACTTATGTTCAATCTATCCCAAGCAATTTAGAAATAGCAAAATTCCTATTGATAAGGATCGTTGTTTTGTCCTAATGCCATTTTCAGAAGAATATGACAAATTGTATGGAATTATTAAGGATACACTCTTGCAAAAAGGGATTAGTTGTTTTAGAGATGATGAAATATTAGGTTCTCAACCTTTTATGAACAAAGTAATAACGGAAATTTTAAAATCACGATACTTAATTGTAATATTGACTGATTATAGACCCAATGTTGTTTATGAGCTTGGTATAGCGCATTGTTTTAAAGACATTCAAAATGTTTTGATACTAATAGATGAAAAGTCAAAGCTGAATGAGTCTATTCATGATTCTGCATCTGACCTCTCACACCTCACATATGTTGAATATAATATAAATAATAGTTCAATGATACGCTCAAATATAAGGGACTTTATTAATAAAAATGGCCCAATATTTGATTTGCAAGACTTTTTATTTGAAAAAGGTATAATCTCTTCAATAACTGAAAATACAAATGATTTTATTTCGTATATAAGAGAAAAATTTAATAATGACTTCAGCACCTTAAGCGATCTGTTAACGAAAAATGAGGTGATTTGTTCACAAAAAGAAAAAATTTTAGAAAAATGTAACAGTGAATTATATGAAGAGATAGATTCAAATAATCAATTTATAGATATAATGATAAAGGTATTTGCTGAAACTTTGATGGCGGTTAATGAAACTTCTATTTGTGAAGAGTATATACAAGGTTTTATTAAAGATGAATTGATTAGAGAAAGAGATATTTCTGAAAATTTAAAGAGTCAATGGAAAACGGATCTTGTTATATATCTAGCTAATCAAGAATATTTTCTCGATATACTAATACCATGGATAATAAATTATTTCAAACGCACTAAATCATCAACCATAGATTTAAATAGATATAAATTGGAATCTTTTCTTATCAATACAAAAATAGAAAAAATTGACGAAGCATTATGCAATGCTTTAAGAGAATCAGATTTTCATATTAGAGAACATTTATCAGATATAATTGGTGAAAAACGACTAACTTTGGCATATCCAAATTTATGTTCAGCTATTGTTAACGAACCAAGTTTGTATGCTGGTAAAAGTATCATAGTGGCATTGGGCAAAATAGGAAACGGTACAGATACCAATGCTCCGAAAATCATTTTGCAATGGCTTTCGAAGAACATTAACAGAATATTAGCTTCTGGACAAGATTTTACAAATTCTATTTTAACAAAAAGTCGTATCGCAATTAAAAATTTGTCTGTTGAATATATCAAATATTTTGATGTTTCGTTTGAAAAATATATTACTAACAAAAACTATTAAAAATACAATAGAATATTTTTTACTCTTTCTACATCTAAATATTCAAGTATTTCTTCTAAACTGCAAAGTTTAAAAAGACATTTAAAATATACACAAAGCAATTTATTTAGTTCTTTTATCTCTTCGATGTTCTCATACATCATTGTAAATAATGTTTTGCTACACTTTTCAACTAATGAATTATAATCTTTTTTTAGATGCAAATTTTTTGTGTCAACAATATCCTTAATGAAAGAAAGTATGCTAAACATATCGTAAATATGATTTTTATTAAAGGAATGAACTATTGAATGTGTTCGTTGATAATAATGTGTGTAAGAATTAGGTATTAATATAATTTCTTTAGAATAAGCAATTGTTTGAAAACTAAATGCCACATCTTCAAAAAGAGACTCTTTAAAAAGGATTACATTATTGTCTAAAAAACTTTTGCGAAACATTTTATTACCTAAATAAGAACTTATGGTAACATCCAAAGAATACGTATTACACAACAAAGATAAAGCAAGTTCTTGATTTATGACAGTATAGTTTTTATAATCAGTACGAATATATGATGAATATTTATTGTTATACTCCTTTTTTATTCCCCATATAACAAAATCGCAATTTGCGTTTTTGTGCATAATATCTATAGCTATGTCATATGTACATAAATCTGTCCAATCATCACTATCAAGAAATGTTACAAAATTTCCTTTAGAATGTTTCAATCCGAAATTTCGTGATAAACCTGGGCCCTTTGTAGTTTTGTTTTTATAATATTTTATATTGTTATATTCTTTTTGAAAAGATAAAACAATTTTTTCTGTATCATCACTCGAATTATCGTTAATAATAATGATTTCAAAATTTCTAAAAACCTGACATTCTAATATATTTAAAGTTCTTTTTAAGTATTGGGCAGTATTATGCACAGGGATAATAATTGAAAGTAGCTCAGAACACATTTTGTTTACTCCTTTAGAATTTTGTCAATTGTTGAAAAGTGACTATTGGCTTTGCTTTTTAAAAAATTAATATTTGAATTAGAAAACGACTTCCTGTTGTAATCAATAAAAGAAAAATCCACTTCATCTAATTTATCTATATTGATAATATTTCCTTTAAAGTCATATGAATCTAAAGCATTATTGAATTTATCGTTATAACATACAGGAAAGAATGGAATTCCCGCATTCCAGCCTAAAATTGCCGAATGAAATCTAGTTGCAATAATATAAGAGGAAGATAAAAAATTTTTTAAAAAACTATCTATATTACCTTGATAAATGGAAATCTCTGTTACCGATTTAGTTGCAGGCGATAACAGATTATAAATGATTTTGGCAGCAACATCATCTTCTTGAACTTTACTAAAGCAAGTTAAATTAATACTGTAATTTCTTTTAGCATATTCTTCGGCAATGTATGACATTTTTTTAAAATATAAACCTTCATCAAAGTTTCTTAATCCAGAACGATTATTTTTTTTAATACATGAAATTGCAACTTCTTTTTTGTGTATTACATTTGGTAATTGATATTTAAATAAAATATCAGGTGCCCAATTCATGTTTTTTAAGTCAAACAATCTATAAGAATATTCATCACGAAATACTACTTGTTCTGATTTTTTAAAAAATGATTTGTATAAAAATAAAAATAATTTTGAACTATATGGACCAAAATTTGCACCAATAATGTATGTTGGAATATTGTCTAATCTTTTTTTACAGTCGATATGGTATTTTTTATATACCCCTTTGTTATTTGACTGCATAAATATTGAACCACCAATAAATATTTGTAGATCAAAATTAGTATCTTTTAAAAAATCATCAGTTGAAAAAATAATTAAATTAGAAATATTTAGAAAGGCTCTTTTAAAAGGGGCTTTGCAAACAATATAAAATTCAACATGTTGGTATCTATCACATATGTATTTAACAAACATATCATCCCCTAAATTCTGCTCTGAATATGTGTGTAAAAATACTTTTTTCATTTTTCCTCCAAATTAATTTAAACCATCAAGGAAAGATAATTCTTAGTTATCCTTTATTCATTATTTTCAGGTAAGGTCAATAATACATTTCTGTTAACAAAATACGCTACACAGCTTACATTCAACTGGTGTATGTCTATGTAGTGCTTAATCTCATTCTAAGAAAAAAGTATTAAGCCTTAACTAAATCTATATTTCGGGTATGTAATATAAAAACATTTATAATTACACTTTATGGTGTCAATTATAACATAATTTGACAAATATTTAAATAACTTTTACGCAAATCAGTTACAAAATTTCACACGGTATTTTTATGCATTTTGTATAATACAATTTTGTTTATTGCTCAATAAATAAAATTTTTAGGCAAAATAAATATAGATATTTGAATAGACTTTCTTTATTTTCTATTGCATAATAATTTTATTAAATATAAGGAGCTATATGCGATGGAAATAAAAAATGTACAAGCAAATAATCTAACAACTGATTATCTAAACTTTTGCCTTTCAAGAAAAAATCTTGATCAGAAAACGATAAAATCATACACTATTGATTTAAGGCAGTATTTTGAATTCACTATGGAATCTGCTATTGAATGGACAAACAAAAAATCCATTGAGCAATATATAAATTTACTGCACTGTAAGTACAAACCTAAGAGTGTTAAGCGTAAAATCGCTTCGCTAAAAGCATTTTTTCACTATCTTGAAATTGAGGAACTTATTGATATTAACCCTTTTCATAAGATACAAATCAAGTATAAAGAACCCTTTATTCTCCCAAAAACTATTCCCATAAATAATATTGAGCAAATTATTAGGTTTGCTTATCTACAACTTACCAAAGCGAAAACTGAGTATGCTAAAAAAGTTGCTCTGCGGAATGCACTCATACTTGAGTTACTGTTTGCCACCGGAATGAGGATTTCAGAATTATGCACACTCACGACTGAACAAATTGATTTTAATGATTACATAATCAAAATTTACGGAAAGGGCTCAAAAGAACGCCTGATTCAAATCTGCAATCAAAATGTTCAGGAGTTGCTCAAAAAGTATAATCAATCATTTAAATTTGAAATAGCAAACAACAAATTTTTCTTTATAAATAGACTCGGCAACCGTCTATCTGAACAATCTGTTCGTAATATGATTACCAACTATGCAATCGGTGCAGAAGTGCCGCTGCACATTACTCCGCATATGTTTCGTCACTCTTTTGCAACTCTACTGCTTGAAGAAGATGTTGACATACGCTATATTCAACAAATGCTGGGTCACAGCTCCATTACCACAACGCAGATTTACACACATACGAGCATTAACAAACAGAAAAACATCCTTTCTGCCAAACATCCGAGGAACAAACTTGAAATCGGGATATAAAAAAGCCTTGCAAGCGTTAAACTTACAAGGCAATAAATATTTTATTTATTTTTATCGAAATCATTTTCTATAACATCAGAAATGAGATTTGAGAAATCAACTACATTTTGGGGAGAAATTACAGGTCTGCCTGTTCTTTCTTCAATATCTCTTCTTGCATTTCCGGCGACTTCTCCGCCCTCTTTTGCAACACTTCTGTTTTCAGAAAAAGACTGAGGATTCTTTTCTTTGGAAATCTCAGTTGTAGTAGCTTCTGCCAACATATTTAGTACCAACTCAAGCGTACTCATATTATCTCTCAGGTTTTCCTTTTTCAATCCTTTGAGATTTTTATACTGGCGGGTTGTCATTCCTGACCACGCTTTTGTGATTTCATCAGTCAGAATTGCATATTCTACACCCTGCTTTACACCACGAGAATCCCATTCATCATTAAGCTCTTTTCTTACCTGTATAGCCTGAAGTCGTTGATTTATCCACTCTCTGCTATATCCTTTTTTCAGATATGTTTCAAGGGCTCTCTCTATGGTAAGTTCAGGGTCTATGGTTTCATCAATTCTCTCTCGACCAACTTCTGCAAGCCACATTTTAAAAGGTTCTGCTTTTGGCGACGGGATTGACTGTATTATTCTTAAAAGCTGTTCTGTATTTGCAACATCCGTCCTGTAATTTTTACCATCCTTAGGAGATTGCATTTTCAGTTGTACGATATTTTCGTACAACTGGTTTGCTCCTTCAGCCTTAAGCTTTCGCTTAAGATCGCTCCAGTAACGACGAGGTTCGTTACTGGCAGTCAGAACTGAAATTACATCAACTATGGAAAAATACCATTCTTCTTCCGACTCATTCCACGCAGTACGAATCTTTTTATCTTCAAAAATTTGTATCTTATTTTCTTCGCTCATATATATTCACCCACTTCTAAGCTAAAAATATTATAGCAGACTGAGTTTACAAATTCAATCTATTAGGCTTTATAGAGATAAGAATTGTTCATAATTAAGGTCGAATATAATCTCTAATTCATAACCTCGTGCGACTTTAACCTCTTTGATAAGCTGACAGGCTATCATTTTCTTCTGCTCCATTGTTGAGTTGTCAAATTCGTCTGCCCAAGTTCTGAATTGTGAATAATAAAAATCAAGCCTGCCCATCGCATTTTGCTGATTGGCAAGCTTGTACTTTATATTGTTTAATTCAGTTTCTTTTTTATGGAGTAAATCGTTTGTATTGTCAATAGAAGCTGACAGTATGTCTGGAGTGAAGCGGCTTTCGCCGAGTAAAGAGCGTCCTATTTCGGCGGACAATTCAACCACCTGTCTTTTAAGCTTTTCAATTTCTTTTTCAAGCTTTGTCTGTTTTCTCCTATACTCCGATATTTCGGATTTGTAGCGTTTTTCCAGTGCTATATCTTTTGGTGTTGATTTGATTTTGGCGAGATAATCTCTTAATGTTGCAAGCACAGCACCGTCAATTCTGTGCGCTACATAAGCCGACTGCCCGTCACATGCACCTCTTTTCATTGCTTTATTGGTACATATATACCTCTGTCTGCGAACTCTGTACTGACTTCCGTCTGCCCTGTCGTATCTGTCAATATAGCTTGTTGATACCATCTTCTGACCGCAGTGGGCACAGTATATATTTCCCGACAGCAATGTACTGCCTTTGGTAGTCCTTGCTATCTGTTGCTTTTCCTCATTCTTTGATGAGCGTTGTTTCAGTATAAATTGAGCTTGGTCGAAGATATTTTCATCTATGATATGCAGTCTTTCAATATACGGTGATTCAACACCGCCTGACACAAGATAACCGCAGTACAGCCTGTTCTTTAGAATACGATTAACCGTATTACATTGAAACTTGCTGTTATTATGGGTTTTGATTCCGTGACTGTTCAGATAGTCAGCCATGCGATATGAGCCGTAACCCTCTTTAACTGTCATCTCGAATATCTTCTTGACTATCGGAGCTTCATCATCGTCAATGACTATGTCCATAAGCTCTTTTCCCTTTTTGTTGATTTCACCGCTTTTTATAAGTTTGTAACCGAATGGAGCAACACCTCCGGTAAATTTGCCGTCCAGCGTCATCTGGTTAAGGCGAGTTTTAACACGAGCTGACGTTTTCTGGCTTTCACCGTTGGCTTGCCAAAATCGTATGTAATTCATAAGCTTGTCCACATGATTATCCATACGCTGTTCGCCCTCATTGACGCTCCATACCTCTATGCCGTGCTTTATAAACCATTCGACGACGAACGGAGTTTCGTCATCAATTCTGCCTATTCTGTCAAACATAAAGACAAGAAGTACATCGAATTCTTTCTTTTCTGCGGCGGTTTTCAAATCCTGAATAGCATCTCGGTCGCTTGCCGAAACCTTGAATCCCGACACGCCTTTCTCCTGAAACTCTTTCAGAATGGTCCAACCGTTACGTTCAGCAAATTCTCTGCATGAGGTTTTCTGCATTGGAATATCATCTTTATCAACCTGACCTTTGGTTGATACTCTGTACAAGCAATATACTCTTTTCATTTTATCACCCATTCATACGATTTTTGCAAACCAACAATACTACATAATTTTTATAATATCCAGCGAAATCCAAAAAATAAATTGAAATAAATTCAGCATCCAATCTGAGTTTTCATTCTGTTCTCAAATGTATCCAAAAGATTTTCGAGAATATTCCTTTCAACATGGTTATTTCTGTTTTTAGAAAAGTAGATTGTGACCTTACAGTCATTTATAACAGATTCTATTCTGTGTTCTGAATCAATGTTATTTTTATTTATATAGTTTTCGTTCAAATTATCACCTGTTCCTTATTTTTTGCTTTTGTCATTTATATGATCTTTCATCTGCTCATCAGCTTTTGCCGCTGCATTGCACAGGCACATAACGCAAACGCCGATAAAAGCACCGACAAAAAGACCAATCATAAATCCTAACATTTTAACACCTTCTTTCAGTAATTTTCTTCTAAATACCCCGACAGAAGAAAACAAAAAATCTTCTGCTGTCGGGATAATATCAATCGTTTTGGACAGCTCTAATTTTCACGCTATCCTGTTGCCGCTATTTATCCTCTATACCCTGCGACAAGGACCACATCAAACGGCTATTGCATTTATAGCCTCATTGGGATTTCACCACCGTGAGGATCTCCCACGGCCGCCCTCTTTGGTTACGACGGTTCTATCACGCTCGACTTTTGACTTGACGGAAGTATCATTATCCCCTCTGCCTGTCATCGCCGTCATTGAATTTGCCTTTCAAAGTCTGAGTCCTGAAGACCTGTAAAGGTGTTCGCTCATATGGCTTGTCCGTACCGAACAACAGAAGGAAAGTATCTGATGTGCTGATATTTGTTTTTCAAAGAGCAACGCCTGTTCTCTGAAAAAAGAGAACAGGCGAAAGGATTATTTATCCCTTTCACCTGTTTCCTCACTTAAGTGCCAAAACACACCCCTATTTTATAAATTTTCTAAAATACTTTTTATTTTTGCCACTGCACGATACACCGATCTTTGCACACATTGATAAGTACAGCCTTCTTCAAGTGCTATTTTATCAAAAGTTTTTTCTTCAAAATAGTACTTTTTCAATCTGCGTTTTTGCACATCGGGCAATTTGCTTATTGCCATATGCAGATTCTCCGCATCCTGAGCTTTATCAAAGTATTCTTCTAACGGTTGTTCGCTTGAAACACTCTTTTGGTACAAGGTGTTTTCATCTACTTCGGAATGTTCCAAATGTCTGTCGTATTCATTCATCTGAGAAATATCCTCAAGTTCAAATATATTGAAAGTTTCAAATACGCTCTTTGAAACTTCAACCATTTGAATGCGGTTATTAACATCAACAAAATAAACATAGTATTTTCCTTTTTCTGAGCATAAAGTATAAGGATTATACTTGTCTTTTCTTCTCTTAGGACGTTTGTCCATTAATTTTTCCTCCAATCAATCTGAATCTTTTAGTAATTCAGGTTGTTTGGAGGACCTCTGTTTCTATATTTCATCATGCCCTTCCATTTTCATGTAAAAAGGGCATAAAAATACCGACAAGTATAGAAAGCTATTACTTGTCGGTATTCTATCACACGCTATTAAATGTCTTTATCCTTCTTGCTATCACAAAATTCATTAATTATATAGTTATTAACATAAAACTTGCCTTTGACCCCTATTTCTTTTCTTATATTACGGAAGCACTTCTCAGTTTTCACTCGTATATTATCATAAGCAGTTACAGAATTTGAACATTCCTGACAAACTTCAACAATATCCCAAATTAAACTTATCGAAATTGTATTTGCAAGTTCAGAATAATTGTCTTTCAAAAAATCTTTTAAAGGACTTACAACATTTAAGGATTTTTCAGCTTTAATGTTACTGTTTGTATTCTCTTTATGAATAGAACTTTCATTTACTAATAATTCAACTAATATATTGCTAAGCTTTGCATATAAAGCTTTATTTTCCTCAAAAAGCGTTTTTCTTAGCTCATCCTCTGTTTTTCGTTTATCAGTTATATAATTAATAAATATTGGGACAACAACTACGGAAAGAATTCCACCTACTATTGATGCAATCCAAACTCTAACATCCTAAGGGCTTTGCCAAAATACAATTGCTGTCGGCACAGTAATCATAAGTAAGGCTAATACAATCATAGCTATGTAACTCAATATCAATACTTCATTAAATAAACTGAAAATAATATTAAAAATTTTCCTTAGTTTAGGATTTTTACTTTTTATCTTATTTATTCGGTTAATCATACTTATATTCTCCAATACTATAATTTTAAATTCACTTTATTTTTTAGTTTTAATTCTATAGTCTAACAAAAAGTAACATATAACAAAATTCCAGCTAATCAAAAATATTATTGTCAGCCACAGTGACGCTGTAAATGTTCTAGGGAACAGATTTACAAGCATTTGATTTCCTGTTAGGCTTTGTGAGTTTAGTGTTTGTGCATTATCAACAAGCACATTCAGGTAATTTGAAATGTCGAAAATGTTATCATTCGGTATATATTTTGAGGGGATAAAAATGCTGAAATCACAAATATTAAACACAATCAAAAGCACGGCAGGTATTCCTGCAAAAGCAAGCACAAGTGCAACATATTTTAGCGGAATATTTTTTAGCGATTTCAGAAAGTAGTTTAATTTGAGATTTTCTTTTATCTCCTCAAAAAATTTTCTGCTGAACCTATACCACAACTTCAATGCAATAATGCTAAATCCGATAAATATTGCAAGGTATAAAATATGTTCAAATGACGAGAGTGTTTGGTTTTTATCATTCAGATTAACCGAATAATACTGCGGCAAATCCATTTGCTCAACAATTGCTCCCGTATATACCGAGTTATCGTAAACAATCATATCAACCGTTCTGTCACCATAATTTTCGGATGTTGTATATGGAACATACACTCTCTGTTTGTCATCAGCAGAAAACTTATTTATTAAACTTTCGTTTTCGCATATCACACCGCAAATTGTATATTGATTTCCGTCAATGCAAATCTTTTTACCGACTGCATCTGTTGTAAAAAACAGTTTGAGAGCAAGAGAACTTCCGATTATTGCAACCTTATCTCTGTTATCTATGTTTTTGGACGAAATATTTTCGCCGTTAATTTCGGTCTTATAATCCGAAAACCAGTTTTCATTCACAAGTACCGTAGTTACGATTTCTTCCTTAACTTTTGTTTCTTTACCCTCGGAACAAAAAGCTATGCCTTTGTCAGTAATCCGTTCAAACAGCTTTTCAAGTTCAGAAACCGTTTTTGGAGCAGTTTCGGAATTTTTATCATAAGTTAATTGAGTAACATCAGGCAATTGCCCTTTTGCATTTTCAATAATTATAATATTCGCAATAAAAACGCTCACAGTCAGCAACAGCAGTAACAGAAACGAAACAATTTTTCTTTTGCTCACACTGTTTCCTCCTCAATATAAACACTTGAACCGTTTTCTATACTCTTGGTTGTTTTATATACAACTTGACTGTCGCCAAAAAGTGAGTCCGATGTCACCTCGCAATACAGCTCGTCACTGTTACATATATCCACCGAAACCTCTTCAACTGTTGCATCACCGTTTTCGGTTTTATTTATAACAAATACTATTCCCGTATTGCCTGCCCCATCCACCGACGAAACAGGCAAAAGATAATGTGTTTTCATATCATTTGAACCTGCGGTATCGTCAATTACACCTGTTTGAACCGAAACCACTTTGACCTTTGGAAGAAGCATATTATTGATTGTTTTTGAAAAATATGTAAGTAATGCAATCACAATAAAAAATACAATTGAAAATTTCAACACTACGCTCTTTAGCTTATCTTTTTTCATAAAAGCCTCTCTCCTATCCCTTATCTGTTCCGACAAACGGCGAATCAATATCCCTGTGTCCGTAAAGATAAATAAGCAATGCAGGAATCATAAATATAACTCCGCAGGCAAATATTATGCCGTAATCCGAACTTCCTACATCAGTAAGCGTTACGGAAAGCGGATACATACCCTCATTATCAAAATAAATCAGCGGTTGTTCAACTACATTCCAATTATCAATAAAGCAGAGCAACGCAAGTGTTATGAGTCCGCCCTTAATCTGCGGAAGAATAATATTAGTAAATATCTTCAAATATGACGCACCGTCAACCCTTGCCGCCTCAATTGCGGAATCGGGAATGTATTTTATACTTTGCCTCAAAAGACAAATTCCGAATGCAGAAAAAGTTCCGGGTAAAATTACCGCAAGAAAATTATTCAGCAAATTCATATTTTCAAGAATCATATAATCAGGCACAAGTGTTACCTGCAACGGCAGAATGAGCAAAATTATATATATGAAAAACAGCTTGTCCCTGAACGGGAATTTCAATTTTGCAAAAGCAAAAGCCGCCAATGATGATACTGCAACCTGACCGATTACTGTCGGAAAAGTACAAATAACCGAATTCCAGAACTTCAACAAATATTCGGGTTTTCTGAAAAGAGTCTGATAAAACTGCTCCAAAGTTGCCATATTCGTAATCATATTGAGTTCTTTATATTTTCCGTCAGAAAAATTGAGCATCTCGCTTACCTGTGAACCTGTCATAAATGAACAAGCAAGCATATAAATGACAGGAAACAGAAACAGCACAGTTACAGCAATCAACAAAATATATTTTAGTATTTTCATAACCGTATCTTTCATAACAAACCTCTCAAGAATAGCTGTGTTTCCTTTCAAAGCAGAAGAAAATAAACAGCACTATAATTATAAACAGCGATAAGACAATTGACGCCGCTGACAATCTTGGATAGTTAAGATTGTAATAATTGTTGTTGATGAAATTCTGCAAAAAATACACATTGGTGTTTGGATAATCGCCAAACAAAGCAAATACCTCACGGAAAATTTTAAATGAATAAATAAGCTCCATTAGAAAAACAAAAAATGTAGTTGGCGCAATCATAGGTATAGTAATTTTAGTTACAAGCTGATGAGCTTTTGCACCGTCAAGCCTTGCGCTTTCGTAGAGAGATTGCGAAACATTGGCAATGCCTGCCGTAAAAAGAATCACACAAAATCCGCAGTACTTCCACACATAAATAAAAACGATCATCACCATAGACCATTCCGAATTAAAAAATTCAACAGTATTAAATCCAAGTGAATTAAGTAATCCGTTGATTGCACCGTAATCATCAAAAACTAATTGCCACACGCAAACCAGAGATGCAATCGGAACTACAACAGGAATTAGCAAGGCACTTCTGAAAAACGATGATATTTTCTTAAAAGAATTAAGAAACAGTGCAATTAAAAACGAAATCACCATTAAAAGCGGTATTGCCGTAACTGTAAATATGCCCGTGTTTTTAAGTGCAAGCAAAAATGTATTATTTTGAAAAAGCTGTATGTAATTTTGGATTCCTACAAAGGTATTGCCCACATACAAGCTCTTTACAAAGCAGATAATGTACGGCACAATATAGAACACCGCTATTCCTAAAAAAGACGGTAATATAAACAGATATGCCGCTATATGCTCTTTTTGTTTCCTTGTTAATTTAGATTTTCTCATAATTCATTCCTACTCAGTCAAATAAATTTCCGTAGCAGCAGAGAGCTGACGAATAAACTTTTCCTTTGAAATATCCCCGTTTAAATATTTATCAACTATATCACTGATTACCGAAGAATTAAAATAAGTATCCGATAAATAATTAAACCCATATAAGTTACATTTTGTTATGTTGTTTATAATATATTTATAATCTCTTATCGCCGCACTTTGAGCAGTTTCAACAATAGCTTTTTCTTTATCACTAACAATTAAATCTCCAAAATCTATTGCTTCATCTATTGAATCAATGCATTTTTCCATAGCATCGCTGTTTACAGGCAAATACATACATTCTTCACTCATATTTTTTTGCACATCACAGGACAAACAGTACTTAATGAAAGGCAGTAATTTTTCTTTATTTTTACAATTATCATTAACGGCAATACCAACATCTATAGAGGCAGAAATTGAATCATCATCCATATTGTAATTATTTACAAACACAGGAGTTGATCCTAAATATTTTAAACACGAATATGTCTTTACTATAATACTAAAAGCAGGCATTTCCTTATATAAAATAGAAGCACCATTATTTATATTTTCATATAAAAAATAATAAACATTTTCGTCGGTAGTGTCATTCTTAATCAAGCTATAGATAGAATCCAAATCTTCCGAAAACTTATCGCTGTTAAATTCTGTATTTCCGCTGTTAAAATCTATATATTGATCTAAAAACGAATAAAAAAAGGCAATATTATCATCGGCACTTCCAAAAAGAGAATATTCTTTTTTATTTTTTGAAAGTTTCTCAGATAATGCTTTAAAAGAAAATTCAGATGATGTTAAATTGTACTTATTAAGTGTTTCCTCTGTAGTTATAAAAACATCAGGTGAATAGAACAAAGGTATAAAATATCTTTTACCGTCAATCACTCCTGCATCCATAATTTTTGAATCGCAGTTATCTATTCCTATATCATAACTAAATTCACTTATAAGCTCGTTTACATCTGCAATAGTTTTGCTATCTGTTAATTTCTCAAATGGAAGCTTTTGACTCAAAGAAAAAATATCAGGTCCTTCACCTGCCATAATTTCTGTTGACATTTTTAATTTCATTTCTTCCTGAGATTCAAATTCCACGATTTCAATTTGATAGGACTCATCGTAATGCTTTGTACAATATTTATTGTACCTTTTAATAATATCGCAAATAGCATCCTCATAGTATGCACAATATGTAAGCTTTGAGGAATTGCTTGAAGCTGTGCTTTCACCACATCCGCTGAAAACAAACACAGTAATAATAAATTGTAATGTTAAAATTATCGCAATTTTATTTTTCATAATGATTCACCTTGTGATTATATGTCTTAACATAATTCTAAATTATTAATCTGTAGTCCATCTGAATTTTTATTATTTAAATCAACAATAACGCTCTACTTGTTAATTCATACGGATAAGTAGCGAAATTAATATGCACTGAGTTAAATTCACTTCATTAATAATTGAAAGTAACATATAAACCTTTTGCAGGGTCGGAAACTACTACAGTATCACCCTTAACTTTAGTTATAACTACATAATGCAATAAGGAATCGTCAATCACCACATGAGCAATAGCAAGTATAGGTGATTTAGAGGTTAATGATTCCTTATCAGCTTCATTCTGTTAAATAAATTTCCGTTGCCGCCGAGAGCTGACGAATAAACTTTTCCTTTGAAATATCCCCGTTTAAGTAATCGTTCACAATATCTCCGATAACCGAGGAGTTGTAATAAGTATTTTCAAATTCCAGATAATCATATAAAGTACAACTGCTTATACTGTTAATCATATCTAAATATTCATTAAAAAACTTAGTTTTTATTTCATCTGAATATTCTTCCTCAGATTTCTCATACTCTCCATCATCATTAATATCATATACACGTTTTGACGTATGGTCGATTACATATTCAAAAGCAGCTTTATTTACAGGCAGTGCCCTTACCACTATTGATGGTGATGAACTGCTTTCACTCCATAATTTTTGAATATCATAACTTAAAACATATTGAATAAAAGCCAATGCTTTTTCTTTGTTATTTGAATTATTATTCAATGCAATACCACATTGAACAAATGCTGATACTGCATTCGCCTTTTTATTGTAGTTTGGAATAATAACCGGCGTGCTGTTATTATTATAAATATAAAAATAAGAATTTAGCGTACTCATCATAGAACCGTCGAATGATAATTGTGAAGTACGAAACAAATAATTACCTATTATATCCCATGTAGTTCCTTCTTTTCTTGAATTATCATTCCTAATCATTTTTCCAATATAATCTAAGCTCTCGGTAAATTCATCGCTTGAAAATTCTGTAGTTTTATTATAAAAATCCACATATTCATTAACATAGGAAAAGAAGAACTTATATGTTTCATCTTTATTTCCAAAAAGCGCATAACTATGGTCTTTGTCAGATAACCGTATCTCTAACTCTTTAAATGAAAAGTTAGTATTTTCCAGATTATATTTATCTAATATTTCCTGAGTTGTTATAAGTATATTGGGGCAATAAGTTATAGGTATAATATATCGCTTTCCATTGTAAATTCCGCAATCCATTATTGTTGAATTATAGTCATCAAAATCTATATCGGATTTGTATAATTCCGCAAGCTCATCTATATCCGCAAATGAACCGTTATCAATCAGCTTTTCAAAAGGTAATTTTTGATTCAATGAAATTATGTCGGGTCCTTTCCCCGCCATTATCTCCGTTGATATTTTTGTAAGCATAGTATCTTCCGAATCAAATTCCACAATTTCAATTTGATATGACTCATCAAGGTTTTTAAGACAATAATTATTATATTTTTGTATCAATTCTACACAAACCGAATCTTCATTGTTTATGGTATAATATTTTAACTTTTCGTTACTTTTGATTTTGTATTCATCACAAGAAGTAAGACTCAATAACATAGCACATAAAATTGCTAAAATTATACTATTTGAAAACACTTTTTTCATAATGATTCACCTTGTGATTTTTTATATATCTTAGCATAATTCTAAATTATTAATCTGTAGTCTATCTGAATTTTTATTATTTAAATCAACAATAACACTCTACTTGTTAATTCATACGGATAAGTAGCGAAATTAATATGCACTGAGTTAAATTCACTTCATTAATAATTGAAAGTAACATATAAAACCTTTGCCGGGTCGGAAACAACTACGGCATCCCCTTTAACTTTGGTTATAACCGCATAATGCAATAAGGAATTGTCAATTACTACATGAGCAATAGCAGGCAGAGGCAATTTATTAGTTAACACGCTTTTATCTGCTTCAACAACCTTTTGCTGAAAACCAAAATGTTCAATTACCTTTACAAGACCGTATGCACTAGTACCTTGTCGATCCGTACCTGCAATATCACGAATTTTTGCTATAGATACTTTTAAACCGTATTTTCCAAAAATTGCGGCCAGACAAGCCGGACCGCAATCTGTTTCATCATTTTGTAATATACATTTAAATCTAATCATAATATACCAGTTCATTCTGTTAAATAAATTTCCGTAGCAGCCGAAAGCTGACGAATAAATTTATCCTTTGATATACCTTTATGTATATAATTGTCAACAATGTCACCGATAACATTGTCATTATAATATGAATGTGACACATCTCGATACAAGGTGCAAGCGTTTACATTATCGGCAATGTCAATGTATGCTTTCATAAAATCGTTGTCAATCCCGATAATTTTATTGTTATCATCCGTTCTTGAGCCGGCAACAAGTTTAGCATTATCGTAAACAGACATATTCACAGGAAAACTCAAACTTCCTGATGCTGTTGCACCAATTTCTTGAATTTCATCACTAAGAGTATATTTTATAAACGCAAGTGCTTGCTCCTTTAGTTGTGTATTATTATTAATTGCATATCCAACCTGTATGTGTGCGGAATTAACATCTTTGTTTTTTGTCAATCCACGAAAGACTACAGGTGTTTCATTTATAGATTGATAATAAGAATAATTTCCTGCCATCAACGGAAATGACCGATTTATATACAATCCGTCAAACAATTCATTTGTATTGTTTTTTTGAGAAATCGTCAACATCTGCATCATTACATCTAAATTATCTTTAAATTCATCGGTATCAAAATACACAGCTTTATTTTCAAAATCAACATAGCTGTTTAAAAATCTGCAAAAGAGTTGCATTGGATAATCAAACCACAAAAAATCCGACAACTCATTAGATACAAATGAATAGCCTTCATCATTTAAAAAATAATTTTCAAATACATCTAAAAAATTACTGTATGTCAAAGAAAAGCCGTTATTTTCTTTGATATCGAAATTTTTCAATCTTTCTTCTGTAGATACCAATACATCAACTCCATAAAACAGCGGTACAATATATAAACCGTTATCATAAACTCCTGCGTTGAGTATGTTAACGTTATAATCATCAAGATTTATTGCATTTGAAGAATTATCATCTTTTAGCAAATCATAAATATTCATTAATGAACGGCTTTCAATTAATTTTTCAAAAGGCAATTTTTGACTAAGTGAAATAATATCAGGTCCACTTCCAGCCATAATTTCAGTTGATATCTGCGTTGACATTTCTTGTTCAGAATCAAATTTAACTATCTCAATTTGGAAAGACGGATTATTACTGTTTATGCAATATTTATTATATTTTTCTATAATCCAAGACAGAGAATCTTTATCATTTAATGTATAATAAACAAGATGATTTTGTTCGCTGTTATTTTTTATTGCACAACTTGAAAATGAAGTAATTATTATAACACTTAAAAGTATAGCTATTATGGCTTTAATAGATTCATGCGGTTTAAATAAAAAGCGTGTGAACATAATACATTTTATCCTTAGTCTATTCCGTTAAATAAATTTCCGTTGCCGCTGTGAGTTGACGTATAAACTTTTCTTTTGAAATATCTCCGCTTAAATATTTATCAACTATGTCACCAATTACTGACGAGTTGTAATATGAATGGGATGCATCCCTATAAAGTGTACATTGATTAACATAATCTGCTATTTTCATATATGTGCTTATAAAATCATTATCTATGCCAATTATTCTGTCATCATCATCTGTTACTCTGCTTGCTGTGTATTTCAATTGTTCATATGCCTTGTTATTAAGAGGAAAGCTTATACTCGCTGAAAGTGAATTGCCTTTTGCACCACATATTCTCATTTGGCAATCATCTGAAAGAGCATATTTTATAAAAGCATATGCCTGTTCTTGAAGTTTTGTGTTATTATTTATTGCAAACCCTATTTCTAAAAAAGCAGAATAAATATCATCACTTTTCACCAATCCCCTAAATACAACAGGTGTTTCACCTATTGATTTGTAATAAGCATATTTCCCTGTAATAAGCGGTAAGGAACGATTAATATATAAATCATCGAACAAAGCATTTGAGTTATCTTCCCTTGTGTTTATTACCATCTCACGCATAATATCAAGATTATCTTTGAATTCATCATCAGTAAAAAATGTTGACTTATTATCAAAATCTATATAACTATTTATAAATCTGCTAAAAAGCTGCATAGGGTGATCAAACCATAAACCGGTATCACTGTCATTTGAAACAAAGCTGTAATTCTTTGTTGAATTAAAAAAAGGAGAAAATTTGACTGACACATTGCTGTAGGTCAGTGTTTCACCATTGTTACCCGAAACATTAAATTGTTTTAACCTCTCTTGCGTTGAAACAAGCACATCCATTCCATAAGACAGCGGAACAATATAACGTTTACCGTCATACACACCGACATTCATTATAAAAGAATTGTATTCATCAAGCTCAATTTTATCTTTAGTTTCATCATTATTAATCAAACTATTAATATCCAAAAAAGCTTCATTTTCTATAAGTTTTTCAAACGGAAGATTCTGATTCAATGAAATAATATCAGGTCCTTCTCCAGCCATAATTTCTGTTGACATTTTTGTGCACATATCATCATTATTTTCAAATTCAATTATCTCTATTTGATAAGACTCATCATATTTTTCTAAACATATCTTATTGTATTGTTTTATAAGAGAACTAAAATCGTCTTCTGCATTAGAAGTATAATATTTTAACTTTTCGTTACTTTTGATTTTGTATTCATCACAAGAAGTAAAACTCAATAACATAGCACATAAAATTGCTAAAATTATACTATTTGAAAACACTTTTTTCATAATGATTCACCTTGTGATTTTTTATATATCTTAACATAATTTTAAATTATTAATCTGTAGTTTATCTGAATTTTTATTAATTCAGGTAGATTGGAGGACTTCTGTTTTTAAAAAACATAACTGCCCTTTCTGCTTTCAAGGCAAAAAAATAATGCCGACAGGCAATAGCGTTAAAAGCTATAACTTGTCGGCATTTTAATATTTTTTTACGAACAAATGTCCTTAATAATATTACCGTCCTTTATTTCTATAATATGGTGGCATTGATTGGCTATTTCTAAATTGTGTGTTACTATAACTATTGTAATTCCATTACTATTTAATTCAAAGAGCATTTTCACTATTTCTTCCGATGTTTTACTATCTAAAGAACCTGTAGGTTCGTCGGCAAATATGTATTCTGGGTTTGTAACCAAAGCACGCGATATAGCTACCCTCTGTTTTTGACCACCGGAAAGCTGTGATACTTTTTTAGCTTTCAGGGACGCAATTCCTGTTTTTTTTAAAGCTCTCATTACTGAACTTTTTTTATCCTTTATTTTCTTATTAAAATATAAGGGTGTCATTACATTTTCAAAAACAGTAAAATCATCAATCAATGCAAAATCCTGCAATACTATTCCAATCTTAGAACTTCTAAGCTTTGATTTTTTACTTTCGCTAAGTTTATTGATATCAATATTATCAAGATAATATTCTCCGTCAAAATTATCAATGCATGACATAATATGTAATAATGTGGATTTACCCGCACCGCTTTCTCCTATAATTGCAACCGTTTCTCTATCGTCAATTTTTAGGTTTATGTTGTTTAACGCATGAACCATATTTTTTTTCCCTTTTAAATATATCTTGTTCAAATTTTTAATTTCAATCATAGTTGCCTCCGATTATCTTTTATATTTAAAAACTTCTATAGGTGGGTTTTTCTTTAATATTCTATAAGGAATTAACGATAATGATAACAGTATCATAATTATAGCTATTATAGCAATATAATTAAGCCAACACATACTTTTTTGCATAACAAAAATAAATATTACAAAGAATACAACCAATGTCAGAACAATATAGATAACAGTATATAATAAACTTATCAAAAAACATTTTTTGGTTGAAGCACCGCATAGATATAAAATGGAATAAAAATAAAGATTCTTATAAGTAGAAATAGCAATGCAACCTATCATTCCAAACAATGAAACTAAAGATAAAGTTAAAAAAATCGGACCTAATGCTCTAACCCTTGCATAAGCATCTTCTTTTCCGCTTTCTAATACATCGGAAAAAGTTCGAACATAATAATAATTACTAAACAGTTTATAAGATTCATTTAAATCGCTTGAATTTTTTAAAATGATAGCTTCAGTCATTCCGGTACTAACGAATTCATTTGGTAAATAATTATATAATGTTAATAACGGAATTTCAAATGATTCATCTGCTTTGCCTAACATATCTTTTGTATTCAATTCTGTACCACCGTTATTAAAAGTACAGTAGTAGGAGGTTTTTAATATACCAACAATCTTGCCGGTAAGACCATTTTTTGAATCAATATCAATTATGTCACCAATATTAAAATATTTATTTAAGGAATAGGGTATCACTACAGGAATATCTTTTAAATCATCCGTACACTCGTTTAACCATGTTCCCTCTGATAATTCGGGAATATAATCATTTACAAATTCATTGCTATATCCATAAAGAGTATATTCTCCTAAGTAAGCTACCCCACCCAATTCACAATAATCTATTGAATTTTCAGGTAATTTATTTAATAATCTTTCTGGAACAGAATTACCGCCATTATCAACTATTATTCCGTTTATATCTGAAAGTCCACTGCTAACATACTCATCAACTGTAACGAAGTAACTATTTGCAGTAACTAAAATATCGCTTAATAATAACGTGGAAGCAACTAATTGTATTATTATAATTATGCTCATTAACAGATTCTTACAGAAAAGATGGTATGAAAATTTAATTAACTTCATTATTTTGTCACCCCAATCTTTTTTCGGAAATAGATATATTTTTTACATATTTTGAAATTACAGGAGCACTAGTAATAATAATAACTATAAAGTACACTATAATCATACTAATGTAATCATATATTCCTAAGCTGTATGTAAAATCCTCATATTGTACATATTCAATTATGCTTGGCAAGACACATCTTGAAAAAATACATCCACATACAAATGATATTAAAGCAATAATGAAAATTACATTAGCTAAGAGAAAAATGCAAGTTGTTTTTGTCGCACCGTTCAATCTATAAATATAAATAATTTTGTTATTCTTTTCTAATATATATAAATAGACAAATGCTACATTTATCATTGATAACAAAAATATTCCTATATATATAATAGTAGTAGAATCATTCCATAAGCTGTCAATATTTTTTATCCTTTCCGGATAGATTATTTCTGCATTTTCAAAGCATTCCGTCAATTGAGAAATAATTTTATTATTTTCATCGTCATCAGGATATTTATCTAAAACAATTGATACAGATTCACTATTATGCTTCACATCATTTATAGACGATATAGGCAATATATTATAACCGCCAACTGAATATGTACCAATTACAGTATATTTATCATTGCATATTGATATTTTATCCTCTTCTATCACACCTTCATCACCTGATATTATTACATGTTTGTTTGTCACAAATTCGTCTTGGTTGAAATATCTACCATGCTTAATGTGATTGGGGTAGTAAAGATAGTCAAACATTATTCTTGTATCATCAATATTAGCTTTTATGGAGACGGCATTTAATTCTAAATCACACTTATTATTAAAATGCTCTATCTCTTTTAGCATCGTATTATCATCGATGAATGCACCATTAAACGATACAGTATAGGTCTTAGAACTATCATATTTTTTATTTGCATTTGTATAGCTTGCAAAATACGAAAACACAAAAAGAGATGCAAATATTGATATTATCTGTATTAAGCAAAGAAATCCAACCAATAACTTATTATTTTTAAAAAAATGCCAAAAGATTTTAATTGATAAATTTAACATTAGCTTCACCCTCAACTTGAATATCTACTTATGATTGAGTTCCCACAACATTGTATATTAATGTATTGCTGTTATTGCTCAATGTGAAAATGTGTTTAGTGCTACCAACAGTAGTATTATGCTTGAAATAACAGAAAACAAATAGCATCTTGATGGAGTTCTAGCATGGTAACCACCTGCAAACTTACGAATAGCAATAAAAGAAAAATTAAACACTAAACTTTCGACTAATAAATTGAAGAACAATCCTAAAACAATAATTGTTGCAATATGTAATGCTGATGCTAAAATAATATATACAGCATATTCATATAAATCAAAATTATCTTTTTGTCCTTCATCTTTGCATAAAAAGCAAGCAAATTTATCAGAAATTAACTTTATCATTTGAACTTCTTAAATTTCTCTAAATCCTTCGGTACTTTCGGCTGATAAATTACATAACATCCTGAAGAATTTGCATTCGATTTTAACGCAACAAACAACACTTTTTTGATTCCGTTTTTCATCTTGTTTGATAACATTTTTTCGTTTTTCATTGTAATTAACCTCTTTATTATAAATTTATCAAAAAAATGCTTGTAAATGTTGAATTTTACAAAAATGGTAATAAATTCGACAAAAAATGCACTTTTAATCTATTATAGCCCTTCATCTTACAACTATATAAAGACTTTAAATATTACAATCATATAAGAATATTATCTTTTTTTAAAATTTATTAACAATATTGCCGATGATTGATAACATTTTATTGGTTGATATTAATGTATGTAGACTACAAAAATAGGAATTTGTATAGCACAACATAGAAAAGAAATAAAAATGAAGAAAAATGCTTTAGCCAAAAAAACATGTCTTTCAAATTACCACATATCAAATATTGAAAACGGTTACTCTGTACTAGGTATTGAAAAATTTGCTAAAATCTACAATGCATTAAATATCACACCTGACTATCTCTTATTAAGTAGTTTAAAAAAGTAATAACATTCCTAAAAATATTGTTGACAAACAAATTTTTGCAATAATAAATCATTGAGCCTGATATCAAAAATAATATATAGAATTTAACTGAACAGGAATAAAACGGATGACAAATTCTTTTTTTTGAGTTATAATCCTAATTAAGGAGGTATAGCTCTATGAATGTACTGATATGTGATGATGATTTGAAAATCGTTCAGCAAATCAAAAATTTTCTCCTTAAATTATCAAAACAGTCAACCTATAATTTTGATGTTACCTGCTTTTCAAATGGGGATTCTATATTGGATAAACAAATTAAAGCTGATCTTGCTTTTATTGATATTGAAATGCCCGGTGTTAATGGACTTTCTGTTACAAAACATCTTCAGACACTAAATCCGAATATTATTGTCTTTATAGTTACATCTTTTCAAG
>NZ_QSTA01000006.1:27491-97056 GCF_003438075.1 Eubacterium sp. OM08-24
TATTATTGTCTTTATAGTTACATCTTTTCAAGGATATCTTGATGATGCAATGGATTTAAAGGTTTTTAGATTTTTATCTAAACCCATTGACGAAAATAGATTTTTTAGGAGCATGGAGATTGCTTTAAATCTGTATAAACAAAGCACAGAAAAAATTGTCTTAGACTATTTTGATGAATGTCACAATATATTTACAATTGACATCTTGTATTTAACTATAGAAAATCGCAAAACTAAACTAGTTACAAAAACGCAAGAGTTCATTTCAAATAAAAAGTTTGATTATTGGAAAAAGCAGTTATCCAAATACGAGTATTTTGCCCAATCACACTATAGTTACATAGTTAATTTAAAGAATGTAACAGACTTTAATAAAAATGAAATCACATTATCATTTAATTCTAAAAAAGCAACAGTACCTATATCCCGTAGTTTCTATGCATCATTCAAAAAAGCTTTTTATGAATATATGGGAGGTACAACATGATTTCTAGTATCTGTTACGCTATAGTCTTTCTGATTGAGTCACTCATATCTTTTTATTATTTTGATTTTAAATTTAAACGAAGAATATCAAAAAAATTTATTCCTATATCAATACTTTTATCCGGTTTAGTCCTATATATTATAAACCTTATCGAAATTCCGCTGATAAATGCTGTTTGTTTTTATGTTTGCAATTTTATTATCTTGAGAATTTGCTATAATTCAAGCATAAAATCCGGTATATTTGCTAATTTTGTCTTGTTGTTTTTAATGATTATCACAGAATTAATTGTTATTTTACCATTTTCTGTTGTATCTCGTTTTAGTCTTTTTGAAAGCCGGTCTGACGCATTTATCCTCATTATTCAGGCAATTATGAGTAAATTGCTTTATTTTATTTTTATATGGGGTGTTCTAAAATTTTCTGAAAAAGAATCTAAAAGTACAGGTTCTAAATTTTCATTACTGCTTTGCGTTTTACCCATGGCTTCAATAATATTAATGCATACAAATGTATATCTTTGTACATTCTACTCCGTAAACAACAACTTTAAAATTGCTATAATTATAGGTAACATTCTCATACTATTGTCAAACATAATAGTTTTTTACCTCCATGAAACAACGATAAAAATAAATAGGAAATACACTCAAATACTTTTAGATTATCAGCAGGAAATAAATACAATAGATTACTATGATTTGTTACGAGAACAAAACGAAAACTCAAAGATATTAATTCATGATATAACAAAACATTTAAAGACAATTAAACAATTATCAGAAGACAAGGATTCAAATATAGCTCAATATATTTCTGAAATTGTTAATGATTTTAGTATTATGAATCCAATTGACTACTGTAATAACCCTACAGTAAATTTAATTACTCATAGGTACTATGAGATATGCAAGAGAAATAACATCAACTTTACAATCAGTATAAAAAACACAAATATTGATTTTATGAAAGAACATGATATAACCGCCTTGCTTGACAATCTTTTAGAAAATGCAGTTGAGTCAGCGTTAATGACAAATGAAAAATTTATTGATTTTTCTATTAGTACAAGAAATTCCAATTTTGTAATCATTAAAATTTCAAATTCTTGCAATAAAAAACCTAAATACATTGATGGAACTCTCGTATCTTCTAAAAGCACATCCGGTATGCACGGAATTGGCACTAGAAGTATTAAACGAGTAGTTGAAAAATACAATGGAAATTTAGAAATGAAATTTGATAGCAATACAAATACATTCACTTCTACTATTGGAATAAACTCTAATATACAAAATAGCAATCAAACATAATCTCTTATATTTACATATATTATTATTCGTTATTTACTTATTGAAACAGTGTTACCGCCCTTGTTCACGGTAACACTGTTCAGTTACGATTTATCTAGGCTTTTTCGAGTTTTATAATAATCATGTAAGTGCTTAAGTATCGCTCTTTAGAAATAAATTATATTTTCTTAGACTTATATAATCTATCTGCATTGATACTATTGTCTGTTTCAACAATTATTTATGTAATTTTGATGTTAAAAATCAAATTATAGTATCAGGAAAAGGAATATCTAATGAAATGTTTTAAAAATCGCTATAACAATTTATCATATATAATTTTCACAATACTATCTTTGTTTTCAATAAGTTTGATTTTTAACAATAATATATGGTTTGATGAAGCTTATACACTGTCGCTAATTCAGCACAATTATTCCGAAGTAATTGAAATATTAAAATCGGATATGCATCCTCCTCTATACTTTATATCTCTGAAATTCTTCTGTGAGATTTTCGGTTATTCGATTTTAGTAACTAAAATTTTTTCGGTACTCGGTTACATTGCAACGCTTTTGCTTGGCTGTACCGTGGTTAAGAAGCATTTCGGTTCGGATACATCAGTGGTCTATATGCTTACTATAGGGGCAATTCCTATGTCGCTTTATTTCAGCGTTCAGCAAAGGTCATATGAGTGGTGTATATTTTTTGTTACGCTTTGCTTTACGGAAGCTTTGCTGTTTCTTGAAAATCACGGGACGCGGCATTGCGTTATATTTGTTATCACCGCTTTGTTTGCCGCGTACAACCACATTTACGCTTTGCTTGCGGTCGGCATGATTTTCATTTTCGTGAATATCTATGCTTTTGTAAAAGACGGAAAGCTGATAAAAGCAATCATAATATCTGATATAGCTATGACGGTGGGATATTCTCCGTGGATTATCCCGCTGTTATATCAAACCGAGGCGGCTGCCGGTAGCTTCTGGCTAAAAGGAGTAGAACCGCTTTCGGTGGTTGTGTTTGCATCGGGAATTGTTATTTCGACGCTGATACTCGCCAAAAAGGAAAACCGCAGGTTATCTGTAATATTTGCGATAACCTGCGTATTAAGCGTTCAGGCGATAGGTCTGCTTGTGACAATTTTCATTCGCCCCTTTTACATAGCGAGGTACAGCGTTGTTATATCGGGAATTTTCGCGCTGCTTGTCGCTTTCGGCACACAACATATAAAAGAAAAAGTTAAAAATATTATTTGCGTATTGCTTTGCGCACTTAACGTAGCCTGTCTTATCGGCACGGGAATATTTGAATACAACCCGTCAATGAATAATTTTTTCAACCGCTTTGATGAAATAGCTTCTTCAACAGATACATTTTTATATTGCGACAGCTCATTCGGAATTTTGTCATATTATTATCCCGAAAACACGCATATCTGCACTTATTACGAACCGTGGTTTTCGGCTTTTGACAATGTTGATTGTGTCAATAAAAAGGATATTGTAAATGATATTGATTTTGATAATACGGTTTGGTTTGTTAAGAACGAATTAACCAAGACGCCTGATTACATAAAAGATAATTTTATTTTGGAATTAACGGATACATTCAAATGTGATTTCAATACCTTTGAGGTGTATTTGGCTAAAAAATAATATGTATTATATGTTCTTACCATCATACTTTTATAATGTTTTATTTTTTATTCTATATAGCAAACTGCTCTTACCACCCTGTTCACGATAACGCTGTTCGGTTTCGATTAATCCGGCTTTTTTCAAATCTTTAATAGCTCTGCGGACGGTAGCAGGCGACAGCTTTATGTCGTCTGCTATTGTTTTTACAGAGGGGAAGCATTCACCATTTTTATCGGCTCGGTCGTGTAGATAGGTATAGACTGCTACGGCTCTGTGGGGTAAGTCCATTTGATAGAGAAAAGTTAATCTACTCATTGTCCAGCACCTCCTGAGGTTGTCTTTCGGTTCTGACGACTACTTTTCCCTGCTTATTTTTGTTCTGTTCAACGCTTGAATTTTCGGGTTCTTCTGTTGGCTCATATTTCTGTTCAGAATCAATAGTATTTCCACGGTCGGCTTGTTCCGCATTTGGTGAGGTCTTAAGATTTTCATTTTTCTTCTTTTTCTCACTGCTTGCCTCATCAAAATCCGAATCAGTTGCAGGCTGTTCAAGATAGTGAGGATAGTATTTCTGAATTATGTTATTGAACAACTCCGAACGGTTTGCATAGTGAACTTCACGATTGCCGTTTTCCATGACCTCATACTTTTCCTCAAATTCAATGCCCCATTCAAAGAACAGCTTAAGCTTAACTTTCATGGGATAAAAACCTGTTTTCATAACAACAAATGTGCCTTTTGGAAGTGACTTCAACTCATCGGGAGTCATAAGTGGTCGTTCAATCATTTGCAAGGATTGCGACGGATCGTTTTTGCTCCTGCTTACAGAGCCTGACATAACAGTTCTTGAACCGAGTGCTTTTGATAGGACTTCCGCACTTGTGCTGTTTGGAGCAAAGCCGCCGAAAATGGTCAGCTGTGTGTTATCTATGATAACATCAGCACCCTCTTTGCCGTAATTTTTCTCAAGTTGTGCGAAGGATTGAATTATTGGCACTATCTGTAACCGCCTTGAACGGGAGGCAGAGAACATCATCTCTGCCGAATCAATCTTCGGCAAAGTGCCAAATTCATCGCAGAAGAACACACAGCGGTTTTTCAGTACACCTCCATTTTCATCTGCAACTGAAAGTATTTCTCGGTAAAGCTGTTGGATAATCAGCGAAACCATAAAGAAAGTGTTGGGGTTTTCTTCGGGCATTACAATGAATATTGCACACTTTTCATTACAGAATTTTTCAGCGTCTATTTCTGTATCAAAACACAAAAGCTGTTCAAGCTCAGAGTCAAGAAATGCATTCAGCCTTGAAAGTGCCGTACTCATTACGCTTGACATAGCCTGTTCAGCTGTGTTGAGAGCCGCCCCTGCAAACCACTTTGCCTTGTGGTCATCGGGCAGATAGTCCATAAGAAGCTGAAACTGATTTTTCCCTTTCTTTCCTGTTGGTGCGAGTAGTTCCTGAATGATTTTGAATACCGAAACAATGTGGCGTTCTTCAGGTTTGCAAAACTCTGACACAAGTAAAATTGTTGCTGTGAGAAGTCCCTCGGCGGCATCATAAAAATATGCATTTTGACCGAATGATGCCGAGTCCATACCGGAAAGAATAATTGTTTTTGAAATGATTTTTGCATATTTTTCTGCCCTCACCTTGTAAACAAGATGTTCGGGTTCGGCTTTGTATAAGTCCATATATTTGTTTACGAGGTGCAGAAGATTGTTACCATGGGAGCGTGTGGGATTACGCAAATCTATGACTGAAATTTTGTAGCCGTAATACTTTTCTGCAATCGTTCCGTAGTTGCGAACAATATCGCCTTTGGTGTCGGTTGATAAAAATGACATACCCGTTGCACAGGCATATTCAATGCATGGATATAACCAATAGGCGGTCTTGCCGACACCGGCCGCACCAATCATCAGAGCGTGAACATCTCCTGTATCAACCATTGCGGTTGTTCCTTTTCTACTGTTCTTGCAACCGACAACTATTCCTTGTTCAGTTGGTCTGCTGTCAGGATTTGTACGCCATTCATTTGGTTTAAAATCAATTTGCTTGTAGGTTTTCTTGATTTCCTTTTTTGTCGCCCAACGAGCCGTACCATGCTGACCTTGTCCGACCGTCTTGTTCTTTATGCGGTTGAGGGAATAGTAATTTCCGACCGTAGAAATAATTATGAACAAGGCAAACATTGAACCTGCAACAATAATCAGAGTTATAACACTTGACGGCATATTTCATCAGTCCTTTCACCGTTTAAAATATCATCATTCCAGTCTTTATGGATAGGAATGAGGATTTCGCTTTTGATATTCATTGAGTTTAATTTATCGGCTATCCGTTTGTTTGCTGTCTGTCCTGCCTCGTCATTGTCAAAGCAAAGAAACACATTTTTAATATTTGGATTGTCTTTAAGACATTGAAAAAGCACCCTGTCCGAAACGGAACAGGATGCCGCATAGCTGTGTTCTTGCCAGTTTTCCTTGTGCATTGAAATGTAGGAAAGCATATCAATCGGTGCTTCAAAGAGATAAATTTTATCGCTTGTGCCGTGCCAGTGAAAACTGAATTCGGGTTGACTTCCTGCAGCATTTCCTTTGTACGGATTGTTCGTCACAGTTCCTCGCTTGTGGGCGTGGCGAGGTTTACCGTTTGAATCGTAGCCGACAAAGACAGCGTTGTGAAAATCTGACGATTCATAAATCATTTTCCGCCGCACGAACTCATACAAAACATCTTTATCAATACCACGAGTCAACAGCAGATAAGAAAAAACTCGGCTCATTCTGTCATTCCTTGGTGGCAATTTAAAGGGTTTATGCTCTTTTTCTATGGGCGGTGATGTTATGATTTGACTGCCACCGTTATTCAAAAGCATTTGAACCGCTTCGGCATAGTCCTTGTTGTAAAATTTGCGAATGAAATCAATCGCATCACCGCCTTTTTGTTCGTACTGATGATACCAGAGATGACCTCTGATTGTGACCTTTTGCGAACCGTCAAGCCATTCATATTCCGAACCTGATTTCTTGACTTTCTCGCCTTGATGGATTAAAAAATTAGCAAGGTCTGTTCGCCTTGCCTGTTCTCGCTGTTCTTTTGTAAAATGAATGTAGGTTGATATTTTAATCACTTCCTTGTATATATTTTTCTTTTCTGCTGTAATATCTTATAGTTGGTAGTTCTTCTCTTATCACTGTGACAGGAGGCACCTATCAACCTTTGGGTGCAGTTTCCCCTTGGCGGTGTGATGATTTTTTGATTGACAATTTCCTATATATATGGTAAGATAATTATAAATAATCGATCAAAAATTATAAATTTCAGGAGGTTAATCCTATGACAAAGGAAGAATTATTTGAGCCAATAACGAAGAAATATAATGAACTAAAACTTGCATTACAAGGAACAGATATAGATAAAATAAGAGAACTTACTTTAGAAGTTCATGCTATGGTGCATCCTGCTGAAATTTCTGGAAGAACTGAAAAAACTATTGCAGATTATGTTTTGGATTATATGTTAAGAGGCAATCAAAATGAATTAGTGCCCAGAGAGGATTATGATGTGGATTTACATTACGCAGGCACTAGAACCGTTCCTTTGTGTTGGCAATTTTGGCATACATATCGAATTGAAGATTTAGTAAGCAATATTTTAATGGCAAATCAAAATCAAATATTCAATGAAGAATGGCAAAGAAAAATTGGTTCACCTATTACAGATACAGGCAATGCTTTGGAACTTGATGAAGCAATAGCGTTTGGAAAAGAGATAAACGTTGAAGCTCTTCATGAATATATGCTCGCAGTTGGTAAAAACACACGTAATATATTAGGAAATCTAACATTAGTACAGATAAATTCAATGGTACCGGAAGAATGGGTAATGAGAATATTAGAAGAAGGTGGAGTAACAACAGATTTTCGCTCGGTATGGTTATTAGTATTTTGGGGAAGGTTAACAATGGGAGGTATGATTTTAACTCCAATGACTGACCATCATATGATGCATTTACCTCCATGTTTAAACAATTTACCGATATTAGATTGATTTAAAGAAAATCCCTTTTGCCAACTTTATTCATTAAATCTGTGATTACATTTTTAAACCCTGAGCTTGTTTCTTATCATTTATCTTCTGCTGAAGCTTTTTATCCGTTCTTTGCACTTTCTGCTTTTCTTCAAAACGGAGCTGATTTTGAATTATGTTGCAGAGGTAGCGCAGGAGATAAAGGGAAGAAACTGCAACACTGTTTCGGTTGGTTTTAATTGAATAATGAGGATACAGAACACCTCTGCCTGAATCAAAGACTGATTCGACAGAGGTGTTTTCTTCATATTCAAAGGGATTTAAAACAGATTCTTCGTCCGTATTCTCTCTTTTCTCAACCTCATCTTCAGTGAGATTTAGTTTCAACGCTTCCTTGATTATTGCATTTTTGATTGACTTGAATTCCTTATTATCAACCAATGGAATACGCTCGGGCATTTCATCCGTGTAGGTGCGGATTGTATTTTCCTTTTGCTCATACCAAAGGACATACAGCTTTTTGATTCTATCATCATTTGCAAGCTCATCAACAATTGAATCAACGATGGCTTTTACATCGGGTTTCAGATAACCGTAGACCTTTTTGCCTTTCGATTTTGAAAGTCTGTCGGCAAGTTCCAACAGCTTATGCTGAATTGATGCACTAATATATATTTCAGAGTTAATCTTTGAAACCAAATCCTCTACAATTTCACGAGCCTCAGCACGGAGCTTATCTCTGTGTTCGGTCTGCTTCTGATAAATACTTATCAAGTCCTGACGGAAAATTACCTTTGCAAGATTTGACTTTATGTTTTCAATGCCTTTTTCCGTTAGATACGCTTCGTTCGGCTTTTTAGAATATGCAATCATATGAATGTGTGGATGGTGTCCTTCATTATGAAAAGCCGCATACCATTTGAAGTTTTCGGGAGCGATTTTCATATTCTCCGCTATCATATTTCGCTGTGAACGAATTAAATTCATCCAAGCTTTTGCATTGTTGTAGCCCAGCCGTTCCACATCCTCTCGCTTTAGAGAAATGATATGAGTCCAGATATTACTATTACTCTCGGCAATCTCTTTTTGCACATTAGATAAAACTATCGGCACACCATCATCAGTAAATAAGCCGTGTGAGGATATTTTTTCTACTCTCGGTCGCTGTGCAATGTAACTTACATACTTTTCTCTGTCGCCGAATAGTTCAGCGTGAGCTTCGGCAATCCGCAAAATCAATTCATCTGCATTACCTATGTTCGGCTTATCAAGATAATCCTGATACTCATACAAGTCCTTTGAGTCAGGATAATCAGAAAGCAATTTCTTAATAATCTGTTTTTGTCTTTCGGTTGTTTCCATAAACTTTTGTGTACTGTCAGCCTTTTCAACTCCGTCACGAGTCGCAATGTAGGAAACATAATTTCCGATATGAGTTTTGAAATTCGGCTTGATGTAGGGCGATTTCATAATAATTCTCGGCATAGCTTACCCTTTCTGAAACCTTACAACATCATCAAACTTATATTTACCGCTGTTTCGTTTGACCTCATCAACACATATTTTTCTTAAATCTCTCAGCTGTCCTTCGGTAATATCATTGGTCGCCGCAACAACATGCATCAGCATGGCAAGTTCCACACCTTGCTTGAAGAGAACTCTTGCGAGCCTGTCCTCAGTATCAAGAATTTTTGAACTGATGACAGATTCAAGTGCAGGAGTAAGCACACGACTTACATTTTTTGAGTTTAGCCACGCAATGTAAAATTCTATTGCATCGGATATGAATTCACTTCGTGATGTTGCATTGGTTATTGAGATTGCATTATCACAGGCTTTGAGTAAATCCTGATTGATGTACAGTCCTATTCTCTTTGAGTCGTTGTCCATTTTTCACCTTTTCCTTCAGTAACACTTGGAGTATTCAGAAAAAACCTCTTAAAATCGGCAAAATCGGGCAGTTTGGAATACAAGCGGTAACACAATCCAAAAAAAGTAACACCTTTGAAAATCCCCGAACGGCGTTGCCGGTCGGTGTGTTTCGGCGACCGTTGCTCTGCAACGGAATACGCCTTTATCCTGCTTAAATACCTACCCTTGAAAAACTGCCCAAATTGCCGTAACTTCGATTTTTCACACCTTGCCACAAACCACCCGATTTCGGCTTTTATTCGATTTCGGATACTTTTCCGACTTCTCCTTTTAAAGCCGACACAGGGCGAATGTGGCGAGAATACCGCCGTTATTCTGCTTTTATTGATTTGCCGTTTATTACTTCAAAATTACACTCTGTATATGACAGTCCGTACTCCTTAACCTCACGATTCAGAATATCAAACATAGCCTGTTCAATACTGCGAGGGGATAACTTGATTTCATCACTCAAAGTGTCATAGCAAATCCATTCTTCACTCTCGGGTTTGTCCTTTACAAGAATATCAAAGCCGAGGAGCATTTTATCGGGTGTGGGAAATACAACGGCATTGATTTTCACACAGCCGACTGTGAGTGAAGCAAAGAGAGTGTCATGCTTGTCCTTTGGATTTTCACAAAGTAATTTCTTAACTTCGTTTACCGACAAATACATTTTGAAAATATACTTATCACCGAGTTGCTTTTTCAGTTTCTTCCTCTCGTTCATAAAGTCATACCACCCATTCCCATATCTTCATCTTCGTCAGGTGAATCAAACAGATTGTTCTGTTCAAGGTTTTCGTAGTATTTCTTTGCACTGTCAGTTACCGCATCATTTAGAATTTTCATATCAAAACCGCAGTCCTTGTAACCCTGTGACGCTGTATCGTAGTAGCTCGCACTTGGCAATCCGAACTGCTGTTTCAGATTCATAATGTAAACCATTGCAGTCAGTTCAGAGCCGTTATTCAATTTCACAGGCAAGTCCTGCTTGAAGTAGTGTGACGGATAACCCTCGTAGCGGTCAAGCAATCTTTCATCTCTCGGCTGAAGTTCCCATAAAGCAACGGGAACTGACTTGCCAATACAAGGTGCGATTGTTGCGTATGAACAATTTGGCATACCCTTGAACTGTAATTCGTAATTTTCAATTGTACCTTTGCCAACAAGTTTTGCAGTTGGGCAACGATATTTCATCTGATTGAGATTAAGGTTACTGCCATAGGCAATGTATAATTTTTTACTCATAATAGATTTCTCTCCTTACATACTCATAACAAAACCCGAAGTTTCTTCCTGTTCATCATTTGGAACAGGATTGACTTCGGGTTCGTTGACATTTATATTTTCGTTTGTATTATTAAGTTCTGCGGCTCGTTTTTGAGCAAGCCTTTCCTTTTGTTTTTCAGCCTGTGCAGGATCCTTCCACGCAATGTTTCCGTCAAGATTTTTCAGCAGATGATGACGAGCTGTTTTGAATTCGTCACCTATCAAACCTAATCTCAAAAGCCAAGTTCTGAAAGTATACTTTTCATTGTCCGATACAGTTTTAGCGTGTCTTGCAGACTTCTGTATCAACGCCTGATGACTGATTGCAAGGCACAGCTGAATCGCACTTTTGACCTCGCCTGCGTGTAAGGTGGAATTGAAAAGGCGGAATTCAATCGTACCCTTGTAGAACACGCTGTGAAGATTCAGTGCGTGATAGCGAGTGTCATCATAATGTCTGTAGCTGTAATCTTCGCCGTCATACCACATTGATTTTATCTGCTCCATTGACATAGGAGGACGGTTATTGATTTCATCAAGGAAACGAGTGTCCATCTTCTGACAGTAATGCTCACGGGAAACATTCACTTTCAATGCTTTGTATAGCAAGTCCTCTTTTTCATTTCACCTCTGTTATATACTCAAATTCATGTAAACTCGGTGTACTTTCTCCTTTGCTTACACACAAAGTAAAAGTTTTATAAGGATTATAACGCTTTATTAATGTATCTCCGTAAGAAGGATAAGTATCAAATTTTTGTGAGCATTGTCTATAATTTTCAATATCAAAGAAATAACCGTTTATTACAAGTTTAAAACTATAACTCTTACTAATATTTTCAAATATCGTAACCAATTGTTCTTTACTTATATTATCATCACAGTAGATTGCCTTTACATACATACCGCTAACATTGTGCTTTTTAACAAACTCTTCAATTGATAAATTTGTATTGATTTCAGGCTTAATATCCGTAACTATTTCAACATCAACCGCACAGTCTATGTTATATTTATTAAAACTCTCTACAATATCATTTTGAACTTTATATGTCATAATATTGCTCACATAATCATCTGTTACATTGCCGTCATTATCTATTACAGCTGTAAACATCAGTTTAGGGGTATCTTTCGGATGCACATAAAGTGTTGCGGAATTAGTATCTATTCTGTTTCCTATGTATTCAGCCTCAAAATCCTCGTTGTATTTTTCATTCAGCCTTTCGCATACTGTATTTGCCGTAGTATCGTTGAAAGTGCCGAGCATTGAGCAAGCACCCATTGATAAAGAAAATCCTAATGTCAAAGTTAAAACAACTGCCTTTCCTATAAATTTTATCATTTTATTTCTCCCAAGTTTTTGAAAATATAGTATTGTTTTTAATTCTAAAATTCTGTATAGACACGATTTCCGGCTTATCAAGATCGTAATTATACTTGTCTATTAGAGCATAGCAATCCGGCAAAACATGAAAAATCGAAACGCTCATATTCATATTTTCTGACGCCGCTAACATTTCATTTGCCATTTCATCATCATTATCAATTTTTTGTGTAAACTATTGCACTAATTAATCTACATTGAGAACTATATTCTTTGTAATTGCTGAATGCATTATTTGATCCAAAATACATTGAACTTGTATCTACAAAAATCTTGTTATCACCATCAAATTTTTTTGCACATTCCAAATATTTATCCGTACTTAAAAAATAACCGTTTATCAATAATCCAAAACTATATTTTGGGCTAATATTTTTAAAAGTTAATAGCATTTTCTCTTTACTGATCGATTCATCATAAAAAACAATCTTAAAATATATATCTTCTATATTGTGTTTATCAGCAAATTCATTTACCGACAACGATTTATCAGTTTCTTCACTAACATCTGATATTATTGAACCATCGACAGCACAATCTATACCGATTTTGCTAAATTCATCAACTATATCATTTTCTATTTGATAAATAATAATATTGCTCGCATAATCATCTGTCACATTGCCATCATTATCTATTACAGCTTTAAACATCAATTTAGGAGTATCTTTCGGATGCACATAAAGTGTTGCGGAATTAGTATCTATTCTGTTTCCTATGTATTCAGCCTCAAACTCCTTGTTGTATTTTGCATTCAGTCTTCCACATACTGTATTTGTCGTAGTTTTGTTGAAAGTGCCGAGCATTGAGCAAGCACCCATTAATAAGATAACACCTAATAAGAGGGGAATACAATTACTTTTTTACTGCCTTTTTCATAATTCTTATTTCCTCATTATTTTTATCATAGCTAATAATTTATATTATAGCACAAAAACAACAAATGATATACCAATAATCAAAAAATATTATATTTTTATCAATCATTACTTTTAAGAAAGCCAAATATATAAATGTGTAATAGTCATGAGCAATACAGTTATTTTTCATAACAAAAACAAGCGACAGTTTAATTTTCTGCCACTTGTTAAATATCTCTATTTCATTTTTCGGATTACCCCAACTCTTGACATAGAGCCAGTTTTTTTACAAAGTCCTTGTCCTCTGATTTATCGGACAGGGAGAACAGATAGATAACCTCTGCCTGCGTGTTATAGTCGGACAGTTTTTTGCTTTTGAGTTGATTTTCAACCTCAGTCATTGTGTTGTTGATAAGCTGTAGATTTTCCATCTGCTCGGCTGAGATATTTTCTTGTATGGACTTACCCAGCTTGTCAGTGTCAATATCCATACTGCCGTTGAAAATTGACACAACAGCAATAATCGGCATAACCACAATTATGATTACGCCGATTATTATACCGCCTATTGTTTTTATGACCTTTTTATCCGTGAGCAGAGAAACTGCTATTTTCTTTAGTGCCGCACCTATGGTTGCACTCATTGAATCACCTCCGCAAATAAAAATCCGATTGACTTTCATTTAAGAAAAACAATCGGATTATAATATTTTTTAATTGTAAAAATAATCTTAAACAGGATATTGACTATCTCACTTATAAAGACAGTTTTCTACATAAATCATCATTCTGTTATTCTGGTAACCATATTCAATAAATGCTATCAATGGTACTAATCCAACAAACCATGGTTTACTGACAACAAATGGCAATACAAAAGCGACAATTAGAATTAACAATAAAACAACAAAAAGTGATATATGCTCCTTACGCCATTTCTTTTTGAAATATGCTTTTCTTTCCTCAAACGAGAATGCACTTTCTTTTGAAACAGCAATTATGTTTTCATCTGCATTTTTCCGAAACTCTTCGTCTGACATCTTTTGTCCAGCCAACAATTCATTTATGCTAACATTAAATTCCTTTGCAAGTAGTTGGAGCATTTCAATGTCTGGCATATAGTTACCATTTTCCCAGCGAGATATTGTTTTGTTTGTTACACCAATTTTCTCTCCGAGCTTCTCTTGAGTTAGTCCGCTCTGCCGACGAAGCGTAGCAATAAATTTACCGATTTTTATTTGATCCATGACGTTCACCTCCGAAAATATGGTACATCAACGGTTATGAGAATTCTTCCCCACAAACAGAGAATGTGTCAAATATCAATTTATTAACCTGTTATTTTGTAATTATCATACCACAATTTTAAAATTCTGTCTATTCAAAATTTTATCTTCCACCTGCACTTCCGAAAATTTCGGCTTTGTATTCAGGAGCCTGAACAAGAAGCAGATACCTTTCGTTTCCACACCTATACAGACAAGTGCCACGCTCACCGAATTTGATTAGGGCATACTCATTTGGTTCTACCATTAGGGCATCTTCAAAGTCCTTTGGATTGATATTACCGGGGAAGAACAGGAAATGATGAGTCGGAATTGAAAACAGCGGCTTGGTAATTCCTTAACGCTTGGAATCAGAAAATCGTCGATATTTTGCGAGGCAAGAATTACTGCTGAATCTTTCTTACGTACACGTTTCATTGCATTGCGGATATACTCAATTGCAGTGAGGTTGGATAAAAATAAATAGAGCTCGTCTATTGATGCAACTGTGTTTCCCTCTCCAAGGAGCTTGTTGCTCATATATGAGAGGATATTAAAAAGCATAGCGTCTGCGTAATATCATTATTATAAGAAAATATTTCTTTTACAACCGAGGGGAAATTTCGCCCCTCGGAATCTTGATTTATGCAGTTTTAATGTCTTTATGCTGGATATTAAGCTGTTCCTTGCGCTCAACGGTGAAGTAAATCACAATATCATTTCCGCATTCTGTTGAATGCCATTTTGCCTTTTCGTGTACCTCAATCCTGCTGATAAATGCTCTTAAAATTTCAGGCGTCAGTTCCTGAATGTCAATGTACTTCTTTGCATTTTCAATAAAGTCCTGAATCAGCTGCTCTCGCTTTTCATTCTCATCAAGAAAGGCGTTCATCTCATTGAGCTTAGTTTTCAGTTCTAACTGCTCGGTTTCATATCCTGCTGACAATGATTCGTAGCGTTCAACAGAAATTCGTCCGAGCACTCGATCTTCGTACAGACAACGGATAATACTTTCAAGCTCTGCTATTCTTTGCTCTGCCGCTTCTTTTTCTCTCAGATAAGTTTTCATTTCACGCTCGGCTTCGGCTCTTGCATTACGGCTTGCTATTTCATAAAATTCTTCGGGATTCTCACGTACATATGCGGTTACCTCTCTCAGCTTTTGAAGTATCACAGCGTGTAAATCCTGTTCGCTGATTCTGTGTGCCGTACAGTGATTATTGCCGTATCGCTGATAGGTTTTGCAAAGGTAGTTGTTTTCTTTAGGGTACTTAAGCACTCGGCGAAGATACATTCTGCTTTTGCAATCAGCACAATAAACTAACCCGGCAAACACATCTGTCTTGCCTGATTTGTTCGGTTTTCTTCTTCCTGCAAACCACTTCTGCACCATTTCAAAGGTTGATTTATCAACGATAGGCTCGTGGGTATTTTCAAACACCAGCCAATCCTTGCGGTCGTTGTGAATTTGCTTTTTCAGCTTATTTGATTTGGTGGTGGTTTTGTAGTTCGCCGTTGTGCCGATATATACCTCGTTTACAAGCATTCCTCTGAGTGTAACATCACTCCACAGATAGGGATTATTCAGCTTCAAGCCATTTTCTTTTCTGCCGTATTTGTAGTAGGCATATGCGCTTGGCGACATAATTTTATCTCTTTCAAGAGTCATTGCAATCGTACGGGTTCCCACTCCGTTGACATACATATCAAAGATTCGTTTTACCACGGGAGCAGTGTCGGGATCGGGTACTAACCTGTTATCTTCGGATTTCATATATCCGTAAGGAAGCTTAGAGCCTATCCTTTCACCACGCTCTGCCTTTGCTCTTTGGACTGCCCTGATTTTTTTGGATGTGTCAGCAGCAAAGAAATCATTGAAGTAATTACGGATTCCGATAAATTCATTACAGCCTTTTTCGGAATCAACACCGTCATTTACGGCAATATATCTCACATCGTTCTGAGGGAATATAATTTCAATATATGTACCGGTTTTAAGGTAATCTCTGCCGAGTCGGGAAAGGTCTTTTGTGATAACAGTTCCAATTTCTCCTTTTTCCATATCGGCAATCATACGCTTGAAGTCAGGGCGTTCAAAGGATACTCCGCTGTAACCGTCATCAATATAGAACCGACAGTTGCCAAAGCCGTTATCGGCGGCATATTTTTCGAGCATACTTTTTTGATTTTTAATGCTGTTTGATTCACCCTCTAACTCGTCCTCCTGAGAAAGACGGCAGTAGAGTGCGGTAATCTTTTGTTGGTTTGATTTCATAATTTTTTCATCCTTTCCGAGCCGTTCAGGCTCTGTTGAATCAAACCGAATAGGATTGCAAGTCAACAATACTCCTACTCGGTTTGAATGTCCAGTAAAATATTTATCCCGTTTTTCGTTCAAGTAAATTTTTAATTTTTTCATCGGCACTTGGGTTGTCACCGTTCTCGGTTCCGATAGGAAATACCGATGTGACTAAAAATGTCTTTTTGCCGATTTTAACCTTATCGCTTTCGTACAGATGACGGCGGTTAAACGCAATATCGTTTCTTGTGATTGGTGTTATTCTATTTTCAGTTTCGTTCATGGCAATCCTTTCTTTACATCTTCATACCAAATCCGCCTTGTGGATTTTCTTGTATGTTCTTTCTCTCTTTACGAGGTTTTTTCATTGTAGTGCAGTCCTCTACAGGGTGGTTGCTGTCTAAAATATTTGTGAGATTTGCGACCAGATATGCAATATCATTTCCGTTATTGCTGTAATAGCTGTCGGTATCAAAGCCAGGAAAAACAGTATCCTCACATGATGATTCAGTTTCTCCTCCGCCTGACTGATACTGTATGAATATTTCTCGCTCGCGCTCCCAACCTGTTGTGAAGCATTCTTCGCCGCATTGTTTATCTGACTGACGTAATTGTTCGTCATATCCTGAAGCTCCTTCTTGAAGGTCTGCGCCATTGCATTGGAATTGTCGATAGACTTCTGCAAGGAATTCATCTGGCGGTTAAGGTATATCCGTATTTCCTCTTTCGTAGTCAGTTCTGAAATTTCGTCCAGTATTGATTTCAGCATATCTATCTGTGCTGTCTGAGTTGAAATTAATGCTTTCCAGTTCTGCTCCGTAACCGCTACGCAGGGTTCTGCTTTTGAGGCGATTTGCATTTGCTTTTTGGCTTGTTCCTTTAATTCCTGTGGTGATTTCTTCCCGTATTCTGAATTCATTTTCCATATTCTCCTTAAGATATTTTTCTTCGTGTAATTTATTATCCCTGCACTTCATTCCATTTGGTGTAGTGTAGGTAATGCTTTTTCTTTCTGCCGTCCATTTAACTTCATAGCCTTCGTTCTCCATCAGGCTTATGAAATGTTCCTTTGAGGTTGCATATTTCATAGCTTCATCAACAGCTATTGCAAGCTGTAACTTCCAGCTTTGACCTTTGTCTGCTGAACGATATTCTCTTGCCGACATCTGTTTTACTTTTGGTTGCTTAGGAATTACAACTGATAAACCGTATTTTCTGCATAGGTTGTCAGAATAATCTCTCAACCGTTGTATCTCATTTTTATCTGGATGATATTTCAATCCTGTTTCAGCACTGACAGAATTTAAAATGAAGTGTGAATGTATATGCTCTCTGTCAATATGAGTAGCAACTAAAACTTCATAACCTTTGAATCGCTCTTGTGCAAACTTCAAAGCAATTTCGTGAGCAGTTTCGGGTGTTATAGGTTCATCGGGGTGGAACGACTGAAACAAATGATAGTACATTCTGCCATCAGTTTTTCTATATTGAATTTTAGTATTCATCATTTCATTGAACGCTGACTCTGCTACACAATTCACTCCGCTCACCAGCTTTCTGCCATCGTACAAAGTTTTCTTATCCTGTTTGCAGTAGGCAAGGATTGAAGCTAACCCTTGCCGTGACTGCATTTGTTTGCTTGCGATAAATTTTACTGTTGCTATTATGACCACCTCTTTCTGTCAAGCAAATCGGTAAGTAGTTTATTCATCTCTGCATACTGATTTGTAAGTTCAGCAAGATTAAAGCAAATGACTTTACCCATATTGCAAAGTGTTGCAATTTGATTTAAGTTTCTGCCGATAGCCTTTTGCTGACGGATAATTTCATCAAGTCCGTCAACAACAAAGATTTGTTTTCCGAGGCAAGCCTT
Source organism: Eubacterium sp. OM08-24 (assembly GCF_003438075.1). Taxonomy (GTDB): domain Bacteria; phylum Bacillota; class Clostridia; order Oscillospirales; family Acutalibacteraceae; genus Ruminococcoides. The sequence continues at coordinate 45,812 of NZ_QSTA01000006.1, forward strand.
CGTTATATATTCGGTTAAAGTTAAATTTGCCTTGTCTGCTTTATTGTGAATCTTCTGTAAATCGGATTCCGATATTCTTATGCTCATTTTTCTGTCTTTCATTTAGGTTTCCTCCTTTGCCAATAAAGTGGGTTCGGGCTTCTGCCCGTATATTGCATTCGGCAGGTCAGCGACCAGCCGAATGCGTTGCTTGCCACAGCTTAAAAGCTGTGAAAATGTGAACCCCAACTTTACGCTGAATTCATAATCCGTTATATAGAATTACTTTCGCTCACAAACCGCCCAAATTTTGATTTTTGCTTGAAGTCGGGTACTTTATCCGTTTTCTCTTGAAAGTCGGACAAACCGCCAAATTCTGCTCAACATCTGCATTAAGGACGATAAAAACGATAAATCAAACGGCTATATTTTCATCGTACTTATCGTACCTAACGTACTCGCTATCTGAATTATCAATCTCAAAATCATATTTGATTTCAACCTTTCTGATGTTATTTTCCTTATACGATTTGAAATAAACGTGATTATCATTCAAGTCATACTTCCACTTGTTCATCATCCTTTTCAGAATACGAGCAGAAAGATTTTTGCCTGAATAAGCATTATATCGTTCAAGAAATTCCGCATTGCTTCCGTTGAAATATTTTTCTGCTTTCATCATCTCAATGAGCAAGTTCATTTCATCAGGCAAAAGCATATTCGGATTCTCTGCGCTGTCTGCAGTCATTTTCCAAGTGCAATCCTCTTTTGAAAATGCAAGCTCAATTTCTCTGTCCTCAATATCTCTTCCCGTGCAAAATAAAGTTGCGTTGCCCTGCGTGCGATTGCTTTTTTTCAAAACAAATAGAGCATCGGCACAGCCAGCTATACCATTTGTACCTGAAATCTCATTGATTGGGTCAGAGTCGCCTTGCTTTCTTAAATGATGAACCAGAAGAATAGCAATTTTCAACTCATCAGCAAGTTTTTTGAGTTTCTGTACCTCAAGATAATCATTTGAATAGCTCGAGTCATTTTTTGCAGAACGGATAAGTTGAAACGTGTCAATGATTATCAAGACAGTATCCATATGCTCATCAACAAAAGTTTGAATCTGTTCTTCCAACCTTTCATCAAGTTTTGAACAATCCGTAACAAAATGAACATCACTCGGCACTTCATCGGTTATCGCTGTCAGCCTGTCCTGCAATCTGCTTTCATCATCTTCAAGTGACAGATACAGAGTTGTACCGCTGTCGGTATGCAGATTCCATACATCTTTGCCTTTTGCAATCCGAACGCACCAGTCAAGAACAAGCCACGACTTACCTACCTTTGGTGAGCCGGCTATAATCGAAAGACCGCTTGCAAGAAGTGAATTGATTATAAACTTCTTTCTCGGCAAATCTTTTTCAACAAGACTTGCACCGTCGATTGAATCAAATCTTGCCTTACTGCTCAACTCCAAATTTAAATTCTTAATCATTTTTCTCATTTCCCTGTTACTCATACCTCATATGATTTCAAAATATTTTAGCTTTGGTATGGTTATTCAGTTGTAATCCAAAAGCTGTTGGAATTTTTTCACCAGTGTGATACAATAATCTCATACTTTTCAAGAAAAATATATGACAAAATGAATTGAAGTGATTTTTATAATTTTCACTTCAGGACAGAGGTGTATATGGCAAAGCACGAAGGTTTATTATTAAAAATTGATTCCAAAGGAAATATTTCCGGCTATATGCAGGAAAATAACAATAAGATTCCAATTGAAAATACTACTATCAAAAATGAGTTGATTAGTTTCTCAGAAGAAGATTTTGAAGAGTATTCTGAACTGCAAAATGAAATAAGAAAAGTTTACAGAACATATCCTGATGAAAGTGAAGAAAGATTTGCACTGATTAAAAAGTTAACTGCAAAAGCAGAAAAGGCATTGGCGGAATATAGAACTTTTTACGGTCTTTTGAACAGACTTATGATTGAGGATTTTTTAGGAGAGAACGACGGAACTGAACATTATCTGCGTGAATATGCAAGCTATCTTGACCAGATAAAAACCGTGCAGTTTTTTGTTTTGCACTTTTTCAGCGATTTATCAAATCAAATAGAAATTGATGTTAACGAAGATTTCAATTACAACAGCGTACAGATTTCCACCGTATTTTATTTTGAGGATAACAAATCCAGACAGATGTACCATATCCGTAACCTGACAGAGTATTATTTTCTGCTGTTACATTTATTTGTTGAGAACGGATACCGCCTCTGCCTCTGTCAGCTTTGTGGCAGATACTTTGTGCCAAAGACAAAAAAGAAAACCCTGTACTGCGACAGAGTTCTGAATAATGGTAAAACTTGCAAGGAATTTGCGCCGAAATTAAAGCACCGAATCTTGGCAAACAGAAATGAGGTGCTGAAAACTTTTGACACACAGCGAGGCAAAATGTATAAGCGTTATGAAAGAACACTGAACACACCTGATACTGTGGAAAAGCCTTTGAGTTTTGAGGAATATTATGATTGGCTTGAAAAATCGAGAACAGCAAGGGACAATTATCTTGAGGATAAAATTCCCAAGGAGGAAGCATTGAACATAATTTGTATTGAGTAAAATTTGTAAAAAGTAATCGGATAGGCAATCAATGGGAAAAATTAACTGCCTATCCGTTTTCTTAATTATTTACTACATCAATGATAATCCTTGCACCCAGTCGAAATCCGTTCAGAAATATTTCTCGTTCGCTGATTTCAGAAATTTCACGATTACAATCCTTGTATTTTTCAAAGGTTTCTTTCTGCGCCTCAGTCAGGGCTGCCGCAAGCTTTTCTTCATTCCTGTTGAGCAGTTTCAATAGCTCCTTGACCTCATCATCAAGCTTTGCACATTTTTCGTGAGGGAATAAGTTTCCGTAATATAAATCTTCAAGTATATCCATATCTTATGCCACCTTTCGTAGAACAAACATATCCCACATAACTTTGCATAAGTCCTGATATACTTACATTTATTACTTTAATTAAGTTTGAAATTTATTTTTATTATTACTTTACAAAAAGCAATACAAGAAGTATAATAAATATCACAATTTAGTAATATTAAATGCATAAAATCAAAAAATCTCAAATAATTTCCAGTTAAAATATATAATAGGAATAGGAGCATACAAATGAAATACAAAATCTTATCAGCAATAATATCCATCGTACTTATGATTTTGCTTGTAGGCTGTCAGCAGAACAATACAATTATTAAGCCTGATATAGAAACAAAAACTGTGACGGAAAACAGCGAAGGTGATTATATAACTTTTTCACTTGATATTCCTTCAAACTGGAAATTATACGCTCAGAATTATACATCTATTGCTTGTTTTAGTCCTGATGCAAACAAAACAAATGCCAGCGAAAATATTTCTCCCTACAAATTAAGTATAGATAACTATATCATTCCATCACTAATGCCAATAGATGACAAATATAAACAAGCTTATAAAGATTTATTTAGTGGCAAATATGATGGTATTAAAGATTTAATTTGCGATAACATTGAATATATAAATATAGGGAAGGTAATAGACAGTTTCCCGGACGTTACTTTTGAAACTCCTGAAAGCATTATGGATTACTTTAATATACTTGTTGACGGTATAAGTACACCGGATGTTACAATGCCAGAGTCATGGAATGATAAAAAATGGGCAACTGATTTTACTTTCAGTGAATATAACGGTAAGAACGGAAAGATTATTGCGGTAGAATATTCCTATGTAATTATAGATAAAACCTACAAAGCTATTAATTGCTACCGTGATGACGACTTTTCCGTATGCGGAGCTTTTGATGACGATGCAGATCTTTCTTCGGGCGATTTAGCACTATGGGTTGCCGATAATATGGAAATTACCAAACACTATAAAATTGAAGATAATATGATAAAGCAAGAGGGAGTAGATTATTAAATTTTATGTTTTTAAAATCTATATATTGTAATTACAGCCGAAGTATTTTCTACTTCGGCTGTTGTGAATATATTTATGCTTTTACAAATTCAAAAAATGCTGCTTTATCTTGAGGTAATTCACTTACAGGATTAATTTGAGGCAAAATATTTATACGATCAATTTCTGTACCCCAAAAATCTTTAACAACAATTTCAATTTTTTCACTATCATATATAGTCGCATATTCATACATTTTTCCATCTTTGCCACAGAAAATTTGAGATACATATTTATCCTCTTTTCGTCTTTCATCAAATGTAAACTCAATATCATATTTATATGAATCATTTGGTATTATTCCCTTAAATTTCGCATACTGCCCTTTTGCAAAATCATTAACAGTACTTTCCCATACTTGTGCAGAATACATATTAGCTCCTGACCAGCGGCCATAAAGAGCTCTCATAGATTGATTTTTAAGTGATATTAAATTATTAAAGAAATTGCAATATTTAGATTCGCCACAACGAATTACCGCTTGCTTTTGACCCGTAGAAGAAACTTTATAATATTCAACATCCATATAGAGTGTCTCCCAGCTATTTGCAAAAGAGGTAATTCCACCTATAAGTATTGCTGAAAAATTGCCTATTGCTGGATGGTTTTGTGCTTCAACCATACTATCGTCAAATTCTAATCCAGAAATAAACTTTGCAACATCAAAGGTATTTTTTTGCAGTCTTGTTGGTTTTTTCTCATCCGGTTTATTTTCATACTGATAAGCAGGTTTAATATAGGTTTTTCCATTTTCATACAGCATAATTGGATATATTTCTTTAGTTTCAGGATTTTTAACTGCACCATATTTATAAACCGGTGCTGGAGTAGGTGTAGGCGTAACAGTATCCTTTTTTTCAAGAACAATTGCCTGTAAATTTAATCCTTTATACGCCGTTTCAACAGAAGATTTGCTATAGTACGTTTGTGATTGAGAAGTTAGAGGGTCATTAAAAATATAATGAGTACTATCATATCCAATCAACAGTAAACAATGTTCCGGTGCAATCCAATTAATTGTTTTTCCGTTGTAGGTCCATGTAGAGCTGATGTATGGAGTGTTCATATACATAGTTGCCCACAGAATTACCGGTATACCTTTGTCTATGTAGTTAGAGCATAAATTTTTCAGAGAAACACCATATAATTGTTTTGCAGTATATTTTTGTCCGGATAAAACTTTATCCAAAGCCTTTTTTATTACCGGAGCATAACATCCATAACCACTCGTAGATCTGGGATTTCCTCCGAATGAAATATTGGGATCAAAAGGTGTGCCTGATCTGTTAAGATAATTATCAATAAATGTATCTACTGAGATATTGATTCCTGCATGATTTAATGCCATAACTGTAGTAACACTTTCGCATCCTGTCGGATATTTGCCTAACTGAGAAATAAACGGAGCTTGAATTATTTTACTATTACCTGTAGGTGTTGATGGTTTAGTATAAATTTCATTTTCCTCGTAGATATGGATTTCCACACCGTTAATATTTTTACCGTCAATACCTGCATAGGAACAACCTGTGTCCAAAGTACCATCTAAATTATACTTTGACTGTACACTGCGCATCCACTTTGGATCAGCATTACTTACCCATGGTAACCAATTACCGTCTACATGCACTCTGTACATAACAACTACACCTGATGTTAGTTTTACATCTTCTTTACTATATACTTGAATATTCAATAACTGCACAGTGCCACCCGGATATCCTGCATAGTCATTTTCATTGCTTTTAACAAAAGGATAATAGTATGATCTTCCTTCATTCCAAGTCCTGTATAAAAGGTAATATGGCTTAGACTTATCGGTTTTAATTTTTATACCATTAATATGAACGGAGCTTGCCATTGAAGTAAAGCTATGCCAATTTGAATCTTCGTCAATATAGCTAAGTGTTGAAGCTACTTTGCCTCCGGATAAATTACCGATTGACGATGAGATGGATTTGCCATTAAACACATAGATTTCAACACCGCTTATATTTTTACCGATAATTCCAGCATATGATGAACTGACATCCAATGTTCCACCTAAATTATAGTTTTCTTGAACATTCTGCATCCACTCCGGATCAGCATTACTAACCCATGGCAACCATCTTCCATCAACATAAGCACGATACATTACAACAACACCGGCAGTTAGCTTTGTTCCATCCTTACTATATGCACTTATACTCAGTCCCTGAATTGGTTTATTTGGATAACCTGCGTAATCATTTTCTAAACTTGTTACTTCAGGATAATAGTATGATTGTCCTTCGTTCCATGTTTTGTAACGCAAATAAAAATCCGAATTTGAATTGGTCTGAATTTTAATACCGTCAATAGGAGAAGCCATTACTTTATGATTGAAACTTTTCCAATTAGATGTACTATTTGCCATATACTGGGTTGTTATTAATTCTTCAGAACCAACGAAACTACCTGAACCCGCATTTAACGAATCTTCTTCAAAAATACGAATTTCAACGCCACCAATATTTTTACCGTCTATGCCGGCATAAGATGAACCTGTATCTAAAGTACCATTCAAACTATATTTAGTTTTTACATTTCTCATCCATTCAGGATCAGCGTTACTTACCCATGGCAGCCACCTTGAATCAGTATATACTCTATACATAACAATAATTCCGGAAGTAAGTTTTGTGCCATTATTTCTATATACATTGATACTTAACCTCTGAATAGCTTTTCCAGGGGAACCTGCATAATCATTTTCTGTACTATTTACGGCAGGATAATAAGATGACTGTCCTTCATTCCATGTTCGATAAGTTAAATAATAATCCTTGTTACTGCCTGTCTGTATTTTTACTCCATCTATTCTGGATGACAAAGTGCTTTTTGAAAAAGACTTCCAATTAGATTCATTTCCAACCATATAGCTTAGCGAAGGATTTGATTCACCACCAGAGTAGTTTCCTAACGATGATTCTTTATAAACACGAATTTCTATTCCGCTAATATTCTTTCCGGAGATACCGGCATACGAGCTGCTGGTATCTAAAGTGCCACCCAGATTATATTTACTCTGTACACTATCCATCCATTCAGGGTCAGCATTACTTACCCATGGTAGCCATTTATTTTCTACAAAGGCTCTATACATAACAACAACACCTGATACTAACTTCGTACCATCATTCCTGTATGCTTGAATCTGAAGTTGTTGAATTGGCTTACCTGAAGAACCTGCATAATCGTTTTCAGTACTTTTTACATATGGATAATATCCATTCATTCCCTTATTCCAAGTTCTATATTGTAAATAAAAAGATTCATTTGAACTTGTTTTAATCTTTAAGCAGTCCATAGTAGATTTTGTCTGATCACTAAAACCTATCCACTTTCCACCGTATAAATATGAAAGAGAAATTGCTTGCTTACTCAATAATTTTTTCCTCCTAATATAAATAATTAATATTTTTGATCGATCGCATAGAACATATGTTCTATATATAATTTTAGCGTATAAATTCAAAGTTGTCAAGAAAATCAATAATACTTTTTTGCAAACTAGTTAATTAAAATAGTTTTTGAAATATAAACATATTTTTCACTAAATAAAAACGAGATAAACAATAAAGGTCATCTCGTTTAATTACATCCTATTCGGTTTCGAACAATAATTATATTTAACATCTTTGAGTCTTTTATTAGTATCAAGCAATCCCTTAACACCGAAACAGAGGAAACTGTCGTCGGTAATGTTGGTGTGACCGTTGAAATACTTTGATTCTGAACCTACACACATACTATGAATACCCAGACAAACCTCCTGCAAGATTTCTTCTGTATAAAGATACTTTCGCTTGTGGTCGTAGGTCATATATTCTTCCTCACACAAGTCATAAAAGTCAGACATAACAGGAAAGTCGGTAGGCTTTTTTGTGCTGTAATTTGTTGTATCTGTAATACCGAATCGTGCGTACAGCTTCATAAGCAGAATTTCAATTGTATCAAGCTGTGCGTCCGTGAAATCCTTGTAGGTTCTGAAAAAATCTTTCAAAAACGCAATGTGCTGTGAAAGTCGTGTTACCTTGTTAAATGCAGGCGGTGCGTCCTTATCGATCTCATCCTGACCGTCATTTCATGCTTTTGGCTCAAGGGGATTGATTTTGTATTTGCCTGACATAAAATCAATGTAACAACCGCCAAGGGCATTTGTCAGATCCTCATATTCCGCTTCGGGATCAAGGCAAATTATTTTCTTTCCGCTTTCTCTTATGTTGGTTAAAATCAATTTAAGAAGATAACTTTTGCCCTGACCTGAGTTTCCAAGAATAAGGATGTTGCTCGTTGTCTTGTCCTCTGTTCGCCTGTCAAAGTCAACAAGGATATTAGTGCCGTATTTATCTCTGCCGATGTACAAGCCGTTTGGATCTGTCTTACCACTGAAATTAAACGGAAACAAATTTGCAACAGATGAAGCAGGCAGAACACGCTCGTATAAACTTCCGAACTGATTACTTCCGATAGGATTTACAGACAAAAATCCTTCTTTCTGCCGTAAAGTTAGGCGGTCAACTTCAATCTTTGAACGAGTAAGTTCCATTGCAATATCGGTTTGCAACTCCTTTAATTTCTGTTTGCTCTTGGCTTTAAGTTCTATAAACACAGAGCAATGAAGCAGTGTTGCTTATCGGATAAAAAATTCTTATTGAACACCCGAGATTTTTCTTCTCGGGTGTTCGCTTATTAATTGAGGTTCTGACTATACTGAAAGCATCTCATCAGCTTCAAAGGTATAGTAAATATCAATCTGATTACCGCACTTCTGAGACCGAGGAATTGCTCTTTCACGTATGTTTATTCGCTTGATGAATGCATGCAAAATTTCAGGTGTTACTTCCGTGATATCAATATATTTTTTTGCACTTTCTATAAATTCTGATATTTTCTTATCACGAGTACCTTGTATTGAGATCTCATTGTTCAGATTTTCAAGCTTTTGTTTTTGCTCTGCCTGCTCTTGCTCATAACCCGATACAAGAAGTTCGAATCGTTCCGGCGTGATTCGTCCTGCAACTCTGTCCTCATACAGACATCTTATAATTCCGTCAAGCTCTGTTATGCGTTTCTGTACGTCAGTAATCTCGCCTTTTGAAATCTTTATAAGCTTTTTGGATTCTTTTTCTGCTTTTGATTTTGCTATTTCATAAAACTCAGCAGGGTTTTCTCTTGCGAACGCAGTAATTTCTCTCAGCCTGTTGAGTACCAATTCATCAAGCACTACAGCACGAATATAATGATATGAACAATGATGACTTCCCTTTGTCTGATAAGTTCCGCAAGTATAACATTCTTGTGTTTCCTTTAAGCTTTTTGCTCGGTTGATATACATCCTCGCACCACATTCAGCGCAGTACAGATATCCTGCATACTTATCGGTAAGTCCTGTTTTATTTGCTTTCTTTCTGCCGTCAAACTTTTTCTGAACCATGTCCCAGAGCTTTCTGTCAACTATAGGCTCCTGTGTATTCTCAAATATTTTCCATTCCGATCTTGGAACAGATATTCGTTTTTTCAGCTTATTCGATTTTGAATAAGTCTTGCCGCAAACGGTTGCTCCCAGATATTCGGGATTGCTAAGCATTCTGCGGATTGTACGCTTCGGCCAGTTATACGGACGGCTTGGATCAGGCTTACCTCTTAAGCTTCCATACTTCTGAAACAGGTAAATAGCAGGAGATATAGCCTTGTCATCTTCAAGAATTTTTTGGATTTTTGCAACTCCGTAGCCTGCTGCTGACAGCTCATAAATTCTTTTGACTATCGGTGCGGTTTCCGGATTAACCAGATACTGCTTTGGATTGTCGGGATTTAACATATATCCGTAAGGCACGCTTCCGTTGGTTCGCTCACCTCTGTTCATTGCGGCAGTTTTTACCGAGCGTATTTTCTTGCTGATGTCTTGCGCATAGTAATCATTGAAATAGTTTCTTATTCCAATAAACTCATTACTGTCTGTTTCAGAATCGACTCCGTCATTAATCGCTATATATCTGACATTATTCTGCGGAAATATGATTTCAAGATATGTACCTGTTTTAAGATAATCTCTGCCAAGTCTTGACAAATCCTTTGTTATTATTGTACCTATCAAGCCGTTGTTCATATCATCAATCATTCTGTTGAAGTCAGGTCTATTGAAATCAACCCCCGAATAACCGTCGTCAATATAAAATCGGCAGTTATGGAATCCGTTATCCAACGCATATTTTTCAAGAAGTGCTTTCTGATTTCTTATGCTGTTTGACTCTCCCTGCAATTCATCTTCCTGTGAAAGGCGGCAGTAAAGTGCTGTAATTAACTGTTGGTTTGAATTTGTGTTCAACATATTTCATTCCTTTCCGAGTGTTATCAACTCTATCAAATCAAACCGAATAGGATTACGACTACACAATATTCCTATTCGGCTTGAATATCCAGACTTTTATTCAGGTTTTTCACCTGAAACAAGATACTTTATTTTATCTGATACGGTATTATGTTTTTGCTCGTCCGCTATAGGAAATATATCCTGCACACAATAAGATGTGTTATCAATTTCAACTACATTCATTTTACATATATGCCTGCGTTTAAAAGCAAGGCTCGTAAGGTTATGTTCTTCTGAAAATGTATTATTGTTTTTCTCCATTAAATGCTCCTTTCTCCAACTACATTTGCATAGTCGGACTGTCATCAATTTCTTCATCTTCATATTCAATATTTTCTTCTTTTGATATTGCACCTGTAATCAATCCGGCGGTAAGACCAAGCAAAGTACCAATATCACTTCCATTTTGCTCAGCTGTAATCCGTTTTCTGCGTTCTTCTTCATCTTCAGATTCATCATCTATTATCCAAGAAAGTGATTCAGCAAGAGAGTTGACACCGCCGAGGACATTATGGTTATTGCTATCCATTTTAGAGTTGTCAGGAGTGTTGACTTTTTCACCTGTGAAGCTATTGCTAATTCCAGTTCCTGACCTTTTTGCAAGGTATTGTTCAAAAACCCTTCTTGAATCTTCCCAACCTGTTGTATAGACTCGGTCATCTGCATTTGCACAGACCTGATTTCTTTCAGCGTCTGTACCGAAACTTTCTTCAGCTCCGTCTGACAATTTTTCGAGATTGATTCCATATTGTCTTTGTTGATTTCCAGAATTCTCTCCAGATATTCCACAATCTGGTCGTCCGTTGAGATTTTTGAAATCAGGTTGTAAAGTTCCGGCTGAAAGGTTATTGCCGTTCTCAGCAGGGTGAGTTCTTCTTCCTTGACCTGTGACGGAATCGAAATCACTTTCGTTTCTCCCGATAGTAGCTCTATCGCTGTCAGTGAGTTGCTGTTTCTCTGCTTGAGGCTTTCCAAAATATTGTTCTTGCCTGTATCTGAATTCATTTTCCATACTTCCTTTCAAATATTTATCGTTGTGTAGTTTAATATCTCTGCACTTCATTTTGTTCGGGCATTGATAGGTGATGTATTTCCTGCCATCAGTCCAAGTCACCGAATAACCCATAATTGACATTGCGTTTATGAAATCCTCCTTGTTTCCGCTTATGTTCATAGCTTTGTCTATGTCATTCATCAGTTTGAATTTCCAGTTCTGACCTTTGACTGCGGTGCGGTATTCGTAGAGATTTTAATACCGTTCTTGCTGTAAGCCTCAAGAGTTGAAAGGCTATGCTGTCTGAAAATTTCATCGCTCAATGCTCGTAATGATTTGAGTGTGTTTGGATTCTGACGGAGTTTTTTACCATTCTCAAAGCTGACAGAGTTGATAACAAAGTGAGAGTGGATGTGTTGTGCATCACAATGTGTTGCAACCAAAACTTCATATCCTGTCCACGCTTTCTCGGCAAACTCTAATGCAACCTCATGAGCTTTCTGCGGAGTAATATTTTCTTCCGGCGAGAAAGATTGAACATACTGGTAGAAATTCATACAGTCCGTCTTTTTATACGATTTCTTTGTTGCAAGGAATTCTGAAAAAACATTCTCACCGTCACAGTTAATTCCGCTGATAAGTCTTTGATTTAAAATTTCATCGTAAACTTTTTTGTCCTGACAACAGTAATCAATTACACCTTTCATTGCACTGATTGATTGCTTAGACTCACGAATGTATGTCACGGTCGCCATTACTTATCCTCCGAAAGTTTTATGATTGCGTCATAGATTTTTCTCTGCATAGCAATCGTTTCACTAAAGTTGTAGGAATTAAAAGCACCGCTGTTTATCTTTCGTGTTATCTGATTCAGGTTATTGCCAATCCTTTTCAGTTCAACAAGTAACGGTTGCAAGTCAACTACTTTGATTTCACTTTGTAATGAAGATTTCAAAATATATTCAGTCAATGTCAGCTTAGCTTTCTTTGATTTTTTATAGATTGCTGATTTTTCGGAATCAGTTAATCTGATACTTAAGATTTGATTTCTCTTACGGGTTTCTATTTTTACACACCTCCGTGTTAAAGTGGGTCCGGGCTTCCGCCCGACTTTATGCCTTTGGCGGACAGCCGGGCGCTCTGCTTGCCCCTGACAAGTCCGGGAAATTTAGCCCCAACCTCTGCTACTGAAAATAAACTTTCAATTCTGCCGTAAATTCGCCCCAATTGCGATTTTTACTTGCAGTCGGATAACTTCCTCCACCTCTGCAAAATAATCGCACAAATCGGCAACGCCGGCGAAACAAATGCCTTGCGACGATAAATGAATAAGAAAACGGTACTCTCGTTGTATCTATCGTCACTTTTTATTACACTATGAATTCACAACAGAAGGATCAAATAAGTAGTACATATTACTGCTGTTAGAATTGTTCCATCTCTTCCTTAACTTCACTTGGACTAACCCAATTTTTTCAAGTGATCTCAAGCATTTGATTACAGTATTCTTTGTCAGATGACACTTCTCGCAAATCATTCTCAGCGATGGAAAACAACTGAGCTTTTCTCTGTCGGCGAACATAAGTAGACAGCAATAAACTGCAATTGTATTTGCGGGCAAATTAAAATCAAATATTTTATTGCTGACTATAAAGAAATCCTTGTGCTGTACCGTTGTATCATTCAAAAATTTTTTCTCCCTTCTTCTTCCTCTGCAGTTGATAATATCTTTACTTGAGTTTTGTTATGTAACTCTTGTTAGTTGTAATAGAAATATTGAACCACCTGATAGAAAATTTAAACTATCCTCCTGTCACTGGTTACAAGCATATTTTCATCACTCTCCTTTGTCCTCTAATATATAAATGTCAAAGTTTTTAAAATCACAGAAATTTCCGTGACAGAGTAAAATTATTTCTTAGTATATTGTGATATTGTCGGTTCAGTGATATAATACTTTTGAGGTGAGAGAATTGAGCTATATTGAAAGGTACGAAAATAAAATCACAACTATTGATTATTTCGCAGTAGATTTTGATGAAAAGAATATAATTTTAAACAACGAGAAACTACCGCTTGGATATATAAGCAACTGCATTGCCAATCTTCCAAAGGAGTTCGCAACCAATCTACTGATTCACAGCGGTAAGATAAATCGTCATTGGCAGGAGCTTAAATTAAACGGTTACAGCAGAAAATTATTTATGGATATATTTGCTGACATAAATAAAATGATTGACTATATGCAATCACTTGAGCCTTTTAAATATTTTGATATTGAAAAATCAAGAACGACTGTTTCAAAATTGTTTGGTAAAGATGCACTTGATGATTACGAGTATCTTTTGAAGCATCTAAAAATCAATTACGGAAGAACAGAAAGAAACGAAATTGCAAGGCTTGAAGAAATAGAGAATAAATCAAAGACCGCTGAAAATGTTTTGAGAGCATATTCATATATCGGCGTTGATACCGCTAACTTCGGCACAATGATAATTAACTATGTAGAGAATTTTATAAAAGAAGATTCACGACAGAAAGATAACATTGCTAAATTCACTTGTGAGTTTTTCGAGAACGAAGAAGTACAAATGAACTTAGCAGCAAGCAATCCTGCGGCAATGATAAGGGACGGATTCAACCTTAAACCGATTCAATCTGCTGTTCCTACGATAAAAATTGAAAATGGTAAGTACAAAATTATAAGACGAATGTATTTCAGCAGAATGATGGATTTCTTTGTGACGGAGTTTTTTGAGGCACTTTCGCAAGGTCACTACATATGGAAGTGCGGAGTCTGCAACAAATATTTTCTTATGACTACAGCACACAAGCAGCTTTATTGCAGTACGGTAAATAAGGAATACGGTGTGCCTTGTTTCTATGTTGCAAAGCACCCTGAAATTACAAAGCGCAAAATGAAAAAGCAGAAAAAATCCGACAGTCCGTATTATGTTCTCTGGAACAGGCGATACAGCTCAATACGCCAAAATAAAAGCCTCGGCAAATACAGTAAAGCTGTATCATCCAAGGCTAAAAAGATTATCGATATGAAATTTGAGCGAGCACAGTTTGATTTTGACTATGCTGAAAATAACTACGAAGACGAAATGAATTTAGAAAAGATTTACGAGGAAGCAATGAAAGAATAGGCGGTGAGCAAATGCAAAATGAAAACCTGCATATGTATCAGTTAGGTTACGAACCAAATAGACTTGATGATTTCAATGATTATTTTATACAGTACCTGAAAACAAACGATAGTAAATATTTTAATGAATTTCTGCATTTCTATGAGCCTATACTTAACAGAAAAGCTGCCGAGTTTATAAAATGCAACCATATTGAAGAATACAGGTTACCTGATTTAAAACAAATTTTTGTTTCTCTACTGTGGGACGAATTGCAAAGATATTCAGCAGACGAAAAACTCCCTCTTCTGCAAATTATGAAATATAAAACTCACAAAGCGTGGTTAGAATATGTTCGTACAGACTGCGGTATTACAAAAATTGAAAGTAAAAACGCACATAACAATCTCCGTAAAGTAACATCATTATACTTCAAAACTAAAGATAAAAAGCCGTTTGATAAAATAGTAAAAGAAATATCCGAACAATTACATCTTTCCGAGAATACTGTCATTGAGTATATAGAAGCAGCGTTAGCAACAAAATATTCTGGAAACAGAGAATCTTTTGAAATAGAGGATATTACCGCATCCGAGGATATTGTCTTTAACAACTACAAATCTAAACAAATAAAAGAAGCTATTCAATCGCTATCCCCGATAGAGCGCAAATTGCTTGAACTTACAACAGGAATCAACTTTGACACATTTGAAACAACAGAAAAGCTTTCATACAATAAAACAGCACTTCTGCTCGGTATGACAGAAAGTGCTGTTCAAAAGAAACGCAAAAGGATTATAGAGAAACTCAAACAAATATTGTAAAATACTTGAAGAGAATTCTAGCTTTTATAATCTATATGCTATCAAATTCTATACGGCAAAGTTTCATAGCCTTGCCATTTTGCAATATGACGAGTAAGAATCATACGATCCTTTGCGTTTACATCACCATCATTGTTTACATCTGCGGCGGTCATATCAATGTTTTCATATCCTATCCACTTTGCAAGATAGCGTGTGAGCGTCATACGGTCTTTTGCATTTACCTGACTATCGGTATTTACATCCCCAATAGAAATATATCCATTAATTGTAATAGGCAACTTATATGTAAAACTGCAATTATTTTCGGTTTCCTTAAAGTTGATTATAATGTTTGTTGTGCCTTTACTTTTTGGTTTTATAATAATTTTTCCGCCATTAATTGATATATCACTTATAATCTCAGCAATGTCAGAATTTTCCACTTCAACTTCAGGAACTACATCGCAAAAGTATAGCCAAAAGGAATAAACGCATTCACTATTAATATCATTAAGCATACTGATATCCCCGATTGCCCACATTTCAGGAATCATTTTATAGGTCCTGACATAAGCATTATAGTCAGCAATCGTTATTGGCATACCGTTATTAATTTTTATACTGTCCTCTATCCAACCGGGAAGAATAGAATTACTGTCGCTGTTAAGTTTTTCTACAAATGAACTGTCAATAAGTTCCGCGTTAGATAACACTGTTGCATTTCCATTGTTAACTCCGGGCTGAATATTTGTAAAACAATTTTTAAATTCACCACGAGATATTGCACTTTTTAAAATATCAGCCTGCGAAATACTACCTACATTATAACAATTGGATATTCCTTCCTCATCTGATCTTGAATAATTTTCCGGTACAATTCCTGCAACCCAAGATGCCTTATTCAACCCAAAACCACCTGTAACCAGCCCGGTATTATAACAATCATATATCCAAGCATAATTATACCCGGCAATTCCACCTACAGAACCTGTTGCCATAGCAATACCTGTATTATTACAAGCACTAATGGTCCCTCCTGTATTATTATTGCCTACAATTCCTCCTGTATCGCTTCCATCTACTGTGCCATAGTTTTTGCATCCGTAAACTAAATTGCTGTTTCTATTACAAATAGCCCCTGTTGAGAACAAATCATAGCCATAAACTAAAGATTTACTGTTGCAAAACATAATTATCCCTTTATTATCATTGGCTACACATCCACCGTATTGAAATGTACCCTGCGATATGTTAAGTGCTTTAATTATACCATTTTCGCCAATATACCCAAACAAGCCACCTGAATTTTCCTCGGGCACATACATATTATAAATGCTGAATCCATTACCATTGAATGTGCCATCAAAACATTTTTGCTCGGTGTTTCCAATTGGTGTCCATTTGTTAACATAAGAAAAAGCATTTTTATTAATATATATATCATTCTTAAGATTTACCGTTTTATTCTTAAATGTATTTCCTTCGTTTACAAGTTGAGCCAATCCTGAAAGCTGCTCAGAAGTAGTAATATCAAAACTTTTTTTACCATCAGAATACCAAGACACATCAGATATTCCGTTCCATGCGTTTTCAGAGCTTTTTATGTTATCATGATTAATATAATATGATCCGCCTGTTGCCAAATCATTTATAAGGTCAAAGTTCACCTTTCCATCAAAAATATTAACAAGAATAATTCTGTTATTATCATAAATCGGCTCACAATCCGACAAATAGGCAAAATTAAGGTTCTTAAGATTGCTAATAACAGCACCTTTTCCATCTACAATAACATATTGAACGGAAGGTCCTTTTGAAGCTGACCACATAACTGCAAATCTATCATCATTTATTTTAACTATTTTAGGATTGCCATAGCCTTCTGCATAAAATGTACTAGAAGCAGTCAGCCATTCACATTCTGAAGTATTTAAAGACTTATTGTAGCTTGATAGAAAAATATTGTTCATTTCATTATTCATAGAAGAGCCCACAACGAGATAATTTGTTGGTGAAATTTCCATACCTGATACCTCTGCATTTGTCACATTATCACCAATGTCACCCGAAATTTTCAATAAAGGTTGAGAACCATAGTAAGACTGCAAATACACTGAACGTTCAGGATATCCATCACTTAAGTCGACATAAACAGGATAATCACCATCGAATTTAACTATTTGCCTAAGCGAATGACTCACATGTTTATAAGGATACATATATTCTGTAGCCCCAAAATCAGACATACAACTATATTCAGTCATATTATCTGTATTAACTTTTATTGTCATATTTGACTGATGCCCATCAAGACGCAATCTACTTGTATATACTACAAGCGAATTGCCGTTCTCCGCTATCGAAACATTTCCAGAATCAAAAGGTCTCCTTGTATAAGTTTCAGCTCCGTTAAGTGATAACCCCACTATTTTTTTAAAATTTTTATCGTATTTAATAATTCTGTATACATCGCCCCCCTTGTCCAAAGATGTATCATAAGATTGACCGCAAACTACATAATTATAATTCTCTCCGCAATAATATCCACCCCATAATGGGAGTTCAAGCTCAATAGTTTGGGTTGATAACAAAGAAAACTTTGAATTATAAGTCATAATATACAATAAATCGCTATACACTACTACTTGATAATTTCCATTTGACAATTTATTTACAAATGAAGTTTTCGAAGTACCGAAAACTTCAGGAGAATAACTTGACAAAATATTTGAATAATCCTCAGGTAAAACTTCTGAACCCTCCTCCACAACATAATTCAAAACACTTGCAGAAAAAGGTATTGCAGAAGAAATGCTAAATACTATTGCTATAGAAAATATAATAGAAATAATCTGTTTTGCTTTCCTTAACATAAATTTCACTCCTTGGTTTTTATCTTTTGCGGAATAGAAACTAAGAACATGTTAAATTCCTACTCCATATATTTCTTATAAAATTGATAAGGTTTCATATCCCTGCCATTTTGCCAAGTGGCGTGTAAGAATCATTCTGT
The DNA here is from genome assembly GCF_003438075.1 of Eubacterium sp. OM08-24. Lineage (GTDB taxonomy): Bacteria > Bacillota > Clostridia > Oscillospirales > Acutalibacteraceae > Ruminococcoides. The sequence goes on from NZ_QSTA01000006.1 coordinate 64,139, forward strand.
CCTTCGCATTGACCTCACCATCTTTATTTACATCTGCAGATGTCATATTAATATTTTCATAGCTCAACCATTTTGCAAGATAGCGGGTTAACATCATACGATCTTTTGCGTTGACTGAGCCGTCACCGTTAGCGTCACCGGAAGAAAAAAACTTCTCGTCTAAAGCAATAAATTCAAAACCGTTGATATTAGCATATTCCTCGGAAGCAGTATTTTTATAACCGTAAATTATAAAGCCTTCTCTCTTATAAGAATCAGATAAATATCCTAATGCTCTTTGGCCAATATATAAAACACTTTTTGGAATTGTTATGCTAGCCAAATTTTCACAAGCAAGAAATGCTCCATCTCCTATTTCTTTTACTGTATCAGGTAATATAACCCTATTGATATTAGAATTTCCTCCTATCAGAGGGTGTAACTGAGCGAAATATGCACCTATTGAGGTGACTTTGTTTCCATTAATTTCCGAAGGAATTTCAAGCACTGAAGGGTACATCTCTCCATCATATTGATAAATTTGCATTCCATCAAAATCATCTAATCTATAACTATACAAACTGTTTCTAACCTTAACACTGTAATATCTAGGGGCACTTCCTGTAAATCCTGCCTCAACTTCATAATACTCCTTTCCATCAGAAACCATAGCGTTCATATGTCCTGAACCAGCTCCATAATCTTTACTTCCATTTCTTTTCCATGCTTGTAAACCTGCACTTTTTGACATATATATTATAGCGTCTGTTGAAGCCCAACAATCTCCACCTCCTGCAATAATCAACCCTGCATAAGACGAATAACCATCATCGTAATCTCTTTCTGCTACAAATTTAGCGATGATATTAATTTTCTCATATGTGGACATATCGTTTTTTATATTCTTCGACACATAGTCATCCATTATTTTTTCTGCATATACATCAGAATAATCAACTACATTAACTTTAACCTCAAACTCTACATCATCAGCACAGACAATGATTGTACTTTCTCCATACTCAATATCCTTGGTTATTTTTGTCGGTGTTTTGTTAGGTTCCTCAACAGTTGTACCATAATTACCATACCAATAGTATGTATTAATTTTAGGTGTAATTAAACCATTGCTTGATATGTTCACTTTCTCATATCCATCAACATAATAAGATATCTGGTTTGCCCCACTAACAATAAGTTGAAAAGAACTATTAAAATTTGACGGAATACTGATGTATTTTGCAGCCCAATCTTCTATCGCATATATTGTTACATCTGTTGAATTAATACTAATATTCTTTTTTACATCAATTTGTGTTGCATCAGCCATTACACCCGTTGCAGCTCCTGCTATAACGGATGTGTTAATAACCACACTTATAATGATTGTTGCTGAAAACAAAATGCTCAATACTCTTTTTAAATTACATTTCATAAGATTCCCCTCCTGTAAAAGTAATTTTATTTATTATTTGGTAAAATTTCATATTCCTGCCATTTTGCCAGATGCCGTGTAAGAATCATTCTGTCCTTTGCGTTGACTTTGCCGTCATAATTCACATCAGAAGCCTGATCATTTATGATTTTTATGCCATTCCATTTTGCAATGTACCGCGTTAATGTCATCCTGTCCTTTGAATTTATCACACCATCATTGTTTATGTCTCCGAATGTATACGAAAGTTTTTTGCTATTGACAATTTCACCTGATTCATCATCAATCATTATGTTATTGACAGTATTCTCAACATTGTTTTCAGAAATATTATCAAATTCATACGATTTAACATTTGCTGCATTTATATATGTATCAGATTTTATCTCTATTGTATTACTATTATCACTCACAGATGTATTTCCGCTTGCTTTACCTGAAACTCGGATAAAATCTTTTTCGCTCTGCGTTTGTAAAGCAATATCGAAATCATAGTTTCTACCCTCAACCGTTACGCTTTTACCATTAATAGTGAATCCATCTGAATAATTTGAGCAAATATAAAATCCTCCGGAATATGTTTCGCCGATAATCTCACAGTCATTTTCTAAGTTTGAAAACACAAATTTTGAACTATTATTAACGGTAATATCCCATGAACAAGTATTATCCAGATTGTCCACCAATTTACAATCATATACATTCATATTACCGTTATAGCTGCTTCCATCATATTCAAGATACTCACCCCTATCATTCACCACTTTAAATGTTTTGTATGCAGTAATATTTAATTGAGTGGTATTACTTGCAGAAACAGGCTCACTTCCTTTTACTACCGAAATACTGCTAAAATTTTTTCCACTGTATAATTTATCAATATCATAAACTTCAAGATTAGTCCAAATGTCACTAATCATATATCCAAGCGCTTCACCGTTAGCATCTGTAAATGTAAAAGAGCTATAATCTGAAGATATTTTAAAAATAAAGTACCTTACATTTGGATATGTATTCTCATCATAGATTAAGATTTCATGCTCGTTTGTGCTATCATTATAGTTGTATCCACATACTACAACGCTATGTCCGGACACATCATTGTTATGCTTATAGCTAAATGAAAGTACAAAAGGCTTTTTCTCATTCTGGGAACGTTCAGCATCCTGTTTGAATTTTTTTAGAAAATCTGACAATCTTTTATTGAGACTTTGAGTATGCCATCCGTTCCTTTCAACAGAATAACTTTCAGCACCATTTGCTGTAAGTTGAGTTAACTGATAATATGTAACTAAATCCTTGAATCTTCCTTTATCACTATCGTACATAGAACCTAAGCCCCAATAATTGCTAGTCTGTATGCCATTATTCAAAGCTTTAAGATCCAAATTTCCGTTATTTGCATAACACATACTCAAAGCTATTCCATGACACACTCCTCCTGTTTCTCCAGAATAAATTTGATCATGAATTCTGAAAGTACTATCCCAAGTATTTAAACTATCCCAATATAATTTGTGTCTATAATTTTTGTTATTAACATGATAAGTAGTAGCCTCATGCAAATACTGATTTGTATCTTGCTTAAGTTTAAAATAGTTATTATCGCTATAATCATTATAACTAAAACTGCTATAGGAATCTAATAAGGATTCTCTCTTTTGTGAATATGTGTAAGAATCCCAGTCACTCTTTGTAATAAACTTTGATTTTAAATTTGCATCTACACAGTTTTTCAAAATGTTTTCATTTATAGTATTATACTCAGCTTCTTCAATGGCATTAAAACCAGAAGAATTACCATAACCAACAGCACCATCGTAATAAGTAAAAATATTTTCGTAAGTAGTGAAATTCACTTCCTTATAATTTGATGAATAATAATAAAAATTCAGAGTGTTATTAGTATAAGTTAATTTGTAATTACCACACCATCTATCTGCAGCAAAACCAGCAGCACAAGTGTTCATTCCTGTAATAAAATATTTATCATATAATTTATTATAATAATATTTTAAGCTATAAACATTTAAGTACTCACCATATTTTTTACCGGTTATCTCATGTATGGAATCATTACTATAGTAATAAATTCTTACAGAATGGTTATCCATTGTACCACCGGCTTCCTGAACAACTAATTCACATTTTCCGTCAAAATCCAAATCTAAAAATTCAAATCCCGCCTGCATTCTTATTGAATTACTTGTTAGAGGTAACCAAGAAGACTCATTACTGAGCAACTTATTAATAAAATTATTACAATAATCACTTTCACTTGAAGCACTTACTGTTATTACTGACAACATTGTAATTAACACAAGAACAATCACTAATATAATAGCTATTGATTTTTTACTTTTTTCATTTCTATTCCTCCTCGTAAATTTAATTTCAATTTTCTTTTGTCAATTCAAAAGTTCCCTTATTTTTATCTTTTGACAAAAGTGTTAATTTGTTTTCATCTATAATAAACTCATAAGTCGAATCCTGTGCAGATTCACTTACAAAATCAATTTTTATTTCATCATTATTTATAGTGTAATTAAATTCATATTCTGAGTCTGAAACAGCCATTTTACCGTTTCCTCTGCCGTCAAAAGTATATTTTGTAACGCTGTCCAGTTTCCATATTCCAATTAGTTCATCGGAAGTAACTTCAATCTGACTGCTAATATCCTGATTATTCCTGCAACCGCACGAAAATGCAAAAAATAATACAACCAATGCTAAAACACATACAGATTTAAAATTTGTCAATTTCACAACTTACTCCTCTAATATAAAAGACGGACGATGACAGAAAATCCGCCACCGTCCGCTAATCATTTTTCTAATTCAAGAATAATGTGGTATTATTTTGTGGATTTATTTTTTCTAAAGTAGCCATAAGCATAAACAACCGCTGAACAAAGCATTAATACAACAGCAAGTATAACTGCAATATTGCTATTTCCAGTCTGAACAGTGCCATTATCCGAAGAAATCACTGAAGAAGTTACAGTATCGGATGTTGACGAGCCTTTGTCTGGCTTTGATGTAGCTGATTCCACTGTAGTTGGTTCAGTTACAGTAGGTTCAGTTGTAACAGGCTTAATAGCCGGAATTTCTTCTGTTTCAAGAACTGTACCGCATACTGTACATTCCTTATGCTGACTGCCCTTTTCAGTTTCAGTAGCTTCCTTATCAACTATCCAATCTGAAGGGGTGTGTGCTGCTTTGATAATTACACTGTCATGGTCTGTAATCTCAACAGATGCCGTAGCATCCTCAAACCACTTTCCGCAGCCGTCACAAACATAGTATGCTTTCTGACCATCCTCTGTACATGTTGCAGCAAAGCCCTCAACTAATGTAAGCTTATGTGTATGTCCGAGTGCAGGAGTGATTACATATCCGCATTCTTTACAAACCTCAGGTTCATACTCTGTTGCAGGACCACTTGAAGTATGCTCTGCAAAATCAAGCTTGTCTTCACAAACTGTGCACGCATGCCAATGTCCTGTTTTATCCGATTTCCATGTGGTTGTATCGTAGTTGTGGTCTGCAAGTTCACCATACTCAAAGGTTTCAGTATCACTTGCCTGTCCACATACAGAACAGCTCTTGAAATAAACAGCTTTTGAAACGCATGTTGCAGGAGTCTTTAAGTATTCGTCAGCAACTTTTTCTGTATACTGATGAGGAGCATATTCGCCGTATTCCTGACCACAAACATCACATACAGCTTTCTTTGTACAAGTAGCTTCGCCACCGTGATGAGCAACTAGCGGAAGTTGTTCAGCTTCTTTTGTTGTTTCAATAGTTGCCCCTGCATCCTTAAAATACTTTCCACAGCCTGCACAGTAGTAATATTCATTATTACCGTTTTCTGTACAGCTGGACTTCTTGGCAGGAATCAACTCTGTTTCGTGGATGTGTTTGCCCTCAATCTGAATATTGCCACTTACTAAATCAAAAACAACATTATCCATATCAAAGTTAAGGATATCCTGGTCAAGACTTATGGTTGTAGTGCCTGTCACGGCCTCTTCTGAAACCTCAAAGGTTAATGTTGCAAGAACGCCATTAACTTTAAAGTTCTCCGGAGCGGTATCATTAACCCAGCACAAACCGTAAGGGCTTGTTGTATAATTGTCGCTGTGAGTAACTCCCGACAACAAACCTCCGTCCTTCACCTCTTTGAGCTTAAGTACATCAGCATCGTAATTCACATACAGATTAGCCGATACCAAGCCCGGGTTGTTTGACATCGTGATTGTAACATCAACGGTGTCGCCTGCTTTTGCTTCTGTGCTGCTTACAACGATTGACGGTGCGTCTTCCGAATCAGCAAACGCTGTAAAGCATACTGCCTGAGCCATCAGAATACAAACTGCCATAATCACTGCAAATGCAGCTGAAAGTTTTCTCTTCATCAAACTTTCTTCCTTCCTTTAAAATTTATCAAAAGGTAGGGTTTCATAACCCTGCCATTTTGCCAAGTGTCTTGTAAGAACCATACGATCCTTAGCGTTTACATCACCGTCGTTGTTTACATCAGCAGCGGTCATATCAATGTTTTCATATCCACTCCACTTTGCAAGGTAGCGAGTCAGCATCATTCTGTCCTTTGCATTTACTTCACTGTCATTATTAATGTCACCTAAAACACTCTTTCTCGGCGATGCAACAACATAATCGCTGAAATGCTCAGTATAGAACTTCAAATATCCGTCTTTATACACTGCTTGCATATCAGTCAGTGTATTATCTGATTCAACACGATAAACCTTTGCGTTTTCATCTTTACAAGGAATGCTTACCTCTGCCATTCCCTCATGCTGAACCTTTTTCCCGTTTTTCGACAATGTAATGTCATACACATTCAAAATGCTCTTGTTATTGTCAAATAAGGACTTTATTTTATCAAGATTTTCTTTATCTGAAATCTCTTTTACAACAAGCTCAGCGTCAGCTTTTGCGATAACTCCTATGCCACTGTTATTATCTATATGGTTATAATTCTTATTGTCCAAATCAATAAATGTAAAACCATTTTCATTTGCATAGGTTTCTGCGGCGGTTCCTGTTTTGCCCATGATGGTAAAATTATCATACGGATTAAGTTCCGTCCTGTATTCTTCTTTATTGAAATATGAATTATAGCCAAATGAATATTCGCCAATCCTTTCAACACTGCTCGGAACAGTAACGCATTTTAGGTTGGGGCAGTTAACGAATGCACCACTACCATAAGAACTTATACGTTTCACACTATCGGGAATATTAATATAGCCGAGTGAAGAACAATTTGCAAAGGCACTGTACATTATTTGAGTTACTGAATCCGGCAAATCAACGCTTTTTATTGCCTTGTTTCCCTCAAATGCAACCTGACCGATAATATCGGTTCCACTTGGAATTGATATATTCTCTTCCGTATTACCTTCAGCGTAATAAATCAACTTATTTATTAACTTATTATCATATTTTTTCTTTGCGACGAGCATACCGTCGACACTATAGTAATATTCACTTCCGTTTTCAACCGTAAGATTTTTAAGCGAAGTACAGCCTGAAAAAGCATCCTGCACCACAAGTTGAGTTTCTGCCGGAACTGTAATACTTTCAATGCTCATACAATCACCAAACGAGCGTCTGTATATTTTTATTACGCTTTTTGGAATTGTAATATTTTTTAGCTTTTTACAGCCATCAAATGTAGATTGCAATGCTACAATTCCATCGGGAATATTTGTACTTTCAAGATTTTCACAATATGAAAATGTATCAAGCAATGCACCTGTGGACTTTGACGGTAATTTTGCAGTTTTCAAACTTATACATTTGGAAAATGCCGACCAACCAATCGATGTAACACCGTCGGGAATCTCTATGCTTGCAAGGCTTGTGCAACCGCAAAATGCTTTATTACCAATATACGTAACACCGTTAGGGATTGTTATACTTTCAAGGCTTGTACAATTCTCAAAAACAGATGAACCAATCGAATTGACGCTGTCTGGTATTACTACATTTTTTAAATTGACGCAGTCTGAAAATACATCGTTTGAAATTACCTTAGTTCCTTCTTTAATTTCAACATCAGTAGCCTTCGTTTTATCTCCTTTATAAGCATACAAAACTTTTCCTATATACAACAAGCCGTCTGGCTGATTGTTGTACCATGCTGTATCATCAAAAGCATCATCACCAATCTTCTCAATGTTAGAAGGAATTTGTAAACCTAATAAATTAGTGCAATTCTCAAAGGCTCTATCACCAATTTCAGTTACACTTTCAGGGATTGTTATACTTGTAAGGTTTGTGCAACCGTAAAATGCACTATCGCCAATTTCAGCAACATTTTCAGGAATTGTTATGCTTTTAAGGCTTGTACAATCACTAAATGCGTTACTACCGATACTCTTGACATTACTTCCGAGTACTACTCGCTCAAGGTTACTATTGTTATTAAAATCACTTGCAACTTTAGTTACTTTGTCACCGTAAATGACAGTTTTAACTGAATTTTCAAAACTAAAGTTAAAATAAACATCTTCATCATCATTTGAAGCAATAGCATTAAAATATACGGTTTCAAGATTAGAACAATTTTCAAAAACGTCCCAACCTGTTTTCGTTAATTGCTCGGGTATATTAATTGATTTAAGATTTTCACACGCATTAAATGCATTATGACCTAAATATGTTATATTTTCTGAAAGCTTAACATCTATAAGAGAATCACAATCATAAAATGCTTTTTCACCGATGTATGTTACAGAATTGGGAAACTCTACATTTATAAGATTGCTGCAATAACTGAATGCATTATCACATATGGACTTTGTTCCGTCTTTTATTGAAATTGATGTGTTTTCCGGCATCCAACCTTTATATTCATAAAGGCATTTATTTATGTAAATAACTCCATCTTCTTGATTGTTATACCAAGAAGTATTATCAAATGCATCATCACCGATAACACTAACACTATCGGAAATTTTGATATCGCTTAGATTTTCCGCATAGCCAAAAGCCTCCTCACCAATAGATACAACACTATCAGGAATTTCTATACTCTTCAAATTATTGGCTGTATAAAAAGCACCGTCCAATATTTCATTTACTGTTTCAAGGATAGAATAATTTGCTTGTTTTTTACCTGCAGGATATAATATTAGCTTGGTCTTATCTTTATTGAACAAAACACCGTCAACACTTGAATATGTTTCATTATCCGAAGAAACATTTATATTTTCAACACTATTGTTTTCCCAGCACTTATCGACCCAACCGACAACAGGAAAACTCTCAATTGATTTTGGAACATTAAGATTAATCAAATTACTGCATTTATAAAATGCGGCAAATTCTAAATTATTAATGCCCTCCGGAATTTGATATGTAGTGTTACTTTTTGCTCTCGGATATATAATAAGGCTATATGGGGCCTTTGTTTCATAATTCAGAGAAAACAATACACCGTCTATATCACAATAATCTTCATTTTGAGCATTTACAAAGATATTTTCAAGATTGTCATAGTTTTTAAAGACATAGTCCTTTATATAGCTGACACCTTCGGGTATAGTAAAACTTTTAATCTTATCAGTGTTTTCGGAATAATATAGTTCATCAATTGCCACTACTTTATAACCATCAATTTCGGAGGGAATAATAACATCAGTATCACTTCCGCTGTATTCGGTTATTCGTGCAACATTATATGACTGCTCGGTATCCCCGTCATATCTCTCTACCAACTCATACCCAAAATCACCGCTTGTATAAGTTTCACCTACACTTTCACTGTTTGTTTCTGCTGCACTTGCTGAAAAAGGCAGAGATGTAAATACACCGAATACAGTTATTATCGCAAGTAAAACTGAAACAATTTTTCTCTTTTTAAACACTAATAATCACCTCATTTTTTTCTTGTGCGTTTGTAATATACAAATACTGCTGTTAATATAATTGCAGCAATAAGGATTACCGCAATTAATATAGACACTGTTTGAACTACTCCTCCCCCTTTATTTGTTGCTGAATCAGATGTTGAAGATTTTTTAGTATTACCAACTAAATCGCTTGTAGATAAAACAGTTGCATCATAATCCTCTGATTTTTCATTTATGTCGCTTGCATCAGAGTCTTTGACTTCAGACTGATTTACGCTTTCATTATTTTTTGATGCTTTATCGGAATCATCGACCGAATTTACATTTGAATCAGAATTCGATGCCTTAGATGTTGTTTCCGGCAAATCACTATCTTTTGACTGTGATGAACTACTGATTTCAACTTTACCGCTTATCAAATCAAAAACTACATTCTCAACATCACAATTCAAAATATCCTGTTCAAGACTGATTGTTGTGCTGCCGGGGTTAGCCTCCTTTGAAATTTCAAATGTAAGTGTTGCGAGAACACCATTGACTTTGAAATTCTCTTTAGACAAATCATTCACCCAACACAATCCATATGGGCTTGTATAATTGTCGCTGTGTGTTACTCCTGAAAGCAAGCCGCCGTCTTTTACTTTTTTTAGAGTAAGTACGCTCTCGTCATATTTTACATAGAGATTAGCCGAAACAAATCCCGGATTATTTGACATTGTTATTGTCACATCCACGGTATCTCCTGCCTCTCCCCGAGCACTGTTTATGACAATGCTCGGGTTTTTAGAAGATACTGCAAAGCATATAAACATATTCATTGATATCAAACTGCAAAAAACCATCGCAAAAGCAAATATGTGAATTATATTTTTATATACCTTATTCATTACTGACTCCGTTTTTTACTTTGTATACGGAAGTGTTTCATATCCACTCCACTTTGCTATATGCCTTGTTAATATCATTCTGTCCTTTGCGTTGACAGCACCGTCGTTATTTAAATCTGCAGCGGTCATATCAATGTTTTCATAGCCTGACCACTTTGCAAGATGACGAGTAAGCATCATACGGTCTTTTGCATTGATTTCGCCATCGCCGTTAGCATCGCCAAAATCAATAATTATAGTCGGATCAATATATTCACATTTTAGTTTGTCATTGTCTTTAGTATTTTGAACATATTGATCAGCTGTTGAACCCTTTGCGCAACAGATAATTGCATCAAGGTTTTTAGTACACCATTTTTTTGTAACCTCAGAAACAACCGGTATCCAAGGTTCAGTGGTATACCCAATTGCATAATCTTCCAGCTTAACATTTGTTCTGTTGATTACAATTCTTTCAGTCCCACTATTGGCAAAAGCAAATGATTTGATTGTCTTTACAGAGTTTGGAACAGTATATTCGCCGCTGCTCTGTTTTGGACAATAGATTAGCTCTGTTTTGTTTTTATTAAACAGTACTCCGTTTTCGCTTGAATAAAACTTATTATTGGGATCAACATTGATTGATGTCAGCGATTCACAACCCAAGAAAGCATAATCACCGATTTGTTCAACGGATGCAGGAATTGTAATTTCTGTGAGTGATGTGCAGCCATTAAAAGCAAGGTCGCCGATTCTTATCAAGCTATCTGGCAAAGAAATAGTTTTGATATTCTCAGTTGCTCCGCAAAAAACATTAAACAAAGCCCCGTCAGCAATAGTTTTAGTACCTTCTTTTATGGTAAGATTTTGCGGAGCCGACTCGCCTTTGTTTCTCAGATAGATATGGTCAAGATATACTGAACCGTCGGGCTGAGCATCATACCATTTTGTGCCGTCAAAGGCACAGCTTGAAATTTTGAGAACAGTATCAGGAATTTGAATATCAGAAAGTTCTGAGCATCCGCCAAATGAGTTATATGCTATTTCTGTAACAGTTTTTCCTGCGTGGAAGTTTCTAATCTTGGAGTATCTAAAACTGCTATCGCCATAGTTTGAAATATTCTCACTCGGTGAATAATTTTTAAGTGGGCAGCAAATAAAAGCACTTTCACCGATTTCAACATTATCGCCTTTAATTTCAAGGTCATTTAGATAGTTACAGTTTTCAAAAGCTTTATAACAAATTTTGGTAATATTTTTTGGTATAAAAACATTATTTAATGCAGTCTGAGCAAATGTGCAGTCCTTAATTTCAGTTAATCCAGAACCTAAATTTATACTTTTTAAATTTTCACATAAACAAAAAGCAGATGCACCAATTGATTTAACATTATCAGGGATGCTAACATTTATTACGGGTGTTAGTTGAAATGTACCCTCTCCGATTGTTTCAACACTTTTTCCAATTGTTATTGTTTGTACTTTAGAGCTTGCAAAAGCATAGTCATCAACCGATTTAACCTTGTCAGGAATTGTAATTTTTGCTAATCCGCTTTCATAAAAAGCACTATCACCAATTGCTTCCAAATTATCAGAAAGTGAAATATCTTTTAGAGAAGTACACTTGGCAAATGCCTCGTTACTGATTTTTGTTACATTGCTCGGCAAAGAAACATTATTAAGAGAAGTACAACCTCTAAATGCACTATATACAATATCTGTTACATTTTTGGAGATATTTACATCTGTAAGATTTTTACAAGCGGCAAAAGCTTTATCGGAAATTTGTGTAACAGAATCAGGCATAGTGTATTTACCGCCCTTTGTTTTATTACATAAAACAACTTTAGTCATATCTACTGTATATGTAACGCCATCAACTGTCTTGTAATATTTTGATTCATCTGCAAAAACTATGTTAATATTGTCAGATTTACTTTCGGTAATTGCATCAATATTACTAACCGATGCAGGTACTGTATGTGATTTAGATTTTCCATTCGGATAAACCACCATAGTATCAACTGCACTATTATATACAACACCTTCTATAGATAAATAATTCTTATTGTTTGAAGAAACATTAATTTCGCTTAAATTATAAAGACGCATAAACATTTTAGCGCTAAGGTATTCAACTCCACTACCGATTGTCAGGGATTGCAATGAACTACAGCCTTCAAATGCGTCCTCGGAAATCGTTTTTACGGAATCAGGAATAGTAATGCTCTTAGCATTAGTATCAAAATGATATCCCAATGAAGTAATACCAATAACCTTTTTTCCTGCTATTTCTTCTGGAATTATGATATCTTCATCTTCAAGCGTACAATTGGTAATATAAATTCCGTCATTTTGTGCCACAAAATCAAAACCATAGTCAGGTATAACTTCAGCATAACCTTTTGCGGTTGCTTTTCCCAAGTGCACTATAAATTCGTTTTCTTTACCAATCTGCCAGTCACCTATTATTGAAATAGTAGGATTATCATCGTAATAATCACCTGAATTTCTTTGCTCAACCCTTCCACCTTTATATGTAACCTTGTATACAAATTTTAATGCACATTCATAATCCCAGCTATCCTCTTTTTCCTTTACAGGGTCAACACTTAGTATTTCAATTGAGGCGTAGGGACTTTCTTTGATATTACAATTAAAAGATGTCTCAAAGCCCAAAGCCTTAGCTACGACTTTGTGAGTGCCAATATCCCATTGGTTTTCATAGCTTTGGTCATTTTCAAAATCAAAATAATAATAATTATTTTTATATTCAAAGCCGCCGCTTGTTATTTCAGCTGATGTTCCGTCATCAAATGTGACTGTACCGTTAACATCAAAATAACTATATTTATACCATTCAACATACTCGTCCTTATCATAATCATATTCTTTGGTATAATATCCACTTGTACATTCGACAATGTCAATGTCATTAATTTCTATACTTTTAACAGTAACAGGCGGTTTAACAATATTAACATTAAAGGTTGTTTTAATTCCCTCAAGCTCGGCAGTAACCTGATGAGAACCAAGTCCCCACTGATTATTTACGCTTTGAGAATCCGTAAGATCAACATCATTGTCGGATATCCAAGCATAGTCTATATCAACTGTCGAACCGTCTGTTAATGTAGCTGTGCCGACAATTTTGCTACTATAGTCATAATTGTACCATTTAACATACTCGTCCTTATCATAATCGTAGTCTTCAGTATAATATCCATTTGTAAATTGGATAATTTCTATATCGTCAATACTAAAGTTCTTGAAATCTGTTTGTGATGCTGCATTAGTTATCGGGATACTGCTCATCAGCAAACACGCCATTAATGCGATTACTGTTACTAATTTAAAAATCTTTGTTAGTTTGTGTTTTTGTCTCATAAAAAAGCCTCCTAAAAACTTTATTGATGAATTTTGCATTTTTCTATAATTTCATCTGCAAAATAATATCCCATATCAACCCGTTTGCAATTCTCGTTGCATAACAAGCCACTATCCGCACAATAGATTGCCTGTTTTATTTCTCTGCATTTCGGGTATTTTACGCTTTCATCAAGCTTTAACTCTTGCATAATACTTTTGAAAATCTGTGGTGAATAGTTATCTACTAAGCTTCCTCCGTGCCACACAGCACAACTGTACTGCGGAACAAATCCAACAAACCAATGACAGTCATTTGCTATTCCCGTACCTGTTTTTCCGCCAACTTCAATATCATCCATTTTTGCTCCTGCACCCGTTCCGCCACTCTGCACTACACCTTGAAGCAATTCGTTCATAATAAATGCCGTTGGCTCACTGATAACCTGTTTATATTCATCTTTTGCTGTAAAAATTACTTCTCCGTTGCTGTCAGTAATTTTATTTATGGATTTTGGTATGTAATATTTTCCTCCGTTTGCAAAAATCTGATAATATCCTGACATTTCAACAGGTGATAATCCCTTATAAAGATAGCCCATTGCCATATTGCCTATAACATCGGATTCATCTGAATTTATCGCCTTTTCATATTCATACTTTATATCCATATCAAAGTTCTTTCTTAAAAATTGAATTGAATTTAAAACACCATAATCATCAAGGCACTTAACTGCTACAGTATTTAATGATTCTTTTATCGCCTGATATACAGTTATATTTTTATTGTAATAAATTCCTGTTGCATTTTCAGGCCAATCACTTTTCTCTCCATCCTCATTTTCAACTTGTGTATAAGGCGAATCTTCATATACCTTTGACCAATATGCCTTACCGCTTTCTATAGCAGGAGCGTATACGCTTAAAGGCTTTAAAGAAGAATATGGGGAAAATCCGGTTATAGCAAAATTGCTTTCTTCTTTAGATTCACTGCTATAAACAGCACATAAACCGCCTTTTAAATTTGTCACTGCACAGCCAAAAGGAATCTCCTTAACATCAGATTTGTTATATGCTGTCTCTATAGAAGAAAATATTTCTCTATCGAGGAAAGTATCAATTGTATAGCTGTTTTTAAATAATAATTTCTCTGCTTTTTCTTCATCACAACCGTTTATATCAGCTATAATATCAATTGCTTCATTAATTACCAATTCGGAATAGGAACTATATTCTGAAGACTTTTCAAGTTTTGCAGAGCTAACTTTCGCAAAAACCTCACCTTTGTTATCTTTAAGCGTTATCTCTTTTGTCGTACACGAACTAAACATAAACAACGTCAAAAGCAAAACTATCAAAACAGAGAAAAAAACAAGATTCTTTTTCATTTTATATTTCCTCCTAAATTTTCTGCATACAATAAGATATCACCCGGAAGCTGTGTATTTGGTTGGTCTGCAATCTTTTTGCCCAATTCGCTAAGTCTGTAGTCAAGATTTTTAACCTTGTCTACCGTCTTGAGCAATTCTTTTTGGCAATACTCAAAACTATAACTGTCACCTATTTGTTGATACAGATAACTTCCCTGAATCAACATATAACAATATTCTTCATATTCTTCGTATGAAAACGGAGCAATTTCAAAAACTTTATTTTTATATTTAATTAAATTTTCAAAGTCACCCTGAGAATATGCATAACGAGCCTTTGCACTATAAGCTATCTGAACAAATTCATTCTGGGAAATTATCCTATCCGCAATTGTATTTTGAGCGAAAATATCATCCTCGGCAATTAGCAAATCAACTTTATTCTGCGTGTTGCCCGGGAACATTGAGTCGGCGGCTTGATTAAAGCCAAAATGCGCAAGTCCCAGCGCAACAGCAAAATACAGTGACAACAGACCAGTGATTACAAAAGAAAATACAAAAACTGCTCCCTTTTTAAGTTCAAGCTGTTTGCCATCGTTATAATCGAGAAACAGCAAAAGTATAAAGAACATTGAGATAAACTGCAAATCAAAGTCAAACAAACAATGCAAAAAAATTGTAAGCAAAATAATCCTTTTACCCGCCGAGTTGCCCTTGCGGAAAAACGATTTTATAATTCCCACTACGAATAATAGGCAAGGAATCCAGCCAACATCAAGCAAAAGCTGTAAAAAGTCATTATGAATGAACATAACCGAATACACACCAGTCTGAATTGACTGCTGAATGTAGTAATAACCCATATATCCCAAGCCAAACGGATGCTTTAAAATAACAGGGAATGCATCTGCATAATAAAGCAATCTGCCAACAAAGGTGCTCTCACCAAATGAAATAGTAAAATACCTTGAAAAAATCTCATTGCTTTTAAGCAATGGTAACAGTAAAAGTACTGCAAGTACAAGAGCCGCAAGAACTGTGCAGAGAATAATTTTGTTTTTTCTGCCCTTTCTAAAAAATATAATTAAAACATTTGAAAAAACAGCTAAAATAAATACTGCACGACTACCGGTAAATAACAGAAGTATAATAAGAAGCAGTACAAAAACTATGTCAATCGGTTTTAGTTTTTCTTTGCTTAATGCAGTAAGCTCGCCTACAAGCAAAAACAGTGCAAAGGTGTTTGGATACTGTAAGAAGCCTGCCATTCTCTCCGACACAGTAAAATAATCCTTAGTTATAGGAATATACATAAGCACAAGCGAAAGCACTCCCAATATAAGTGCTATATAAGGTAACAAAGCTATTAGACGTTCCTTTATTCCTTTATCTTGCATTAACAAAAGCATATACAATAGCACCGGCAGAAATTTGAGAAAACCGACAAATGCCATTCCGGAATCAATGGCATAGAAACAGGAAATCAAATAGAACAGCGTAATAACCGCAATAGAAAGACTCGTTATATTTATGTTAACAACCAAATTCCTGTTTCGGGCAATTTTAACAATCAGCAAAACCGAAATTATAGCCGACAAAACACAGCCGACATACTCGTTGAAACCACCCGATAATACCAACGAAAGCAACAGAACCCACTCCGCCGCATATGTACCTGAAAAGAAATTTTTTATTTTACCCATAATTTTCCTTTTAAAAAGTCATTTTTGAAACATATTCTTCGTTATATAATAAATAATATTTAATAAACTACAGAAACTAAAATTTCTTTTCGCAAAGTATATCACTTTGCGATAAACTTTCTAAAATTAAGATATTGTCAGCTTTTTTTTATTTTTCTGACTACTTTTTTGACTGCGATTATGCTGACAAAAAATTAAGCTTATCCATATTTTTTCTTTTTAAATCCATAGACGAATGAACATATCGGTCCAATGTGATTTTTATGCTTGAATGACCTAAAATTTCGCTGAGACTTTTAATTTCAAAGCCGTTTTCTATGCACCGAGTTGCAAATGTGTGCCTCAGTATATGAAATTTAACACTCCTTATCCCACATTTTTTCAGAACCTTTTTAAAATAATACTGCATACTTCTTGGCTCTATAAAATCGGTTTCCGTACCTGTAAGAACATAAGCATCGGAATTTCTTCTAAAGTTCTTTAAAATATTGATAACAAAATTAGGAATCGGTATTTCCCGTATCGAATCCCCGCTTTTCGGCGGCGTTATTATTATCTTTGTTTTGCTTCCGTGTTGCTCCGAATAATTATCCCTTATGCGTAACATTGTTTTATTTACACTCAAAACCTTTTCCCCCATATCAATGTCAGACCATTTCAAAGCACACAATTCGCCGATACGAATCCCCGTGTAAATGCATAACAAAATTCCGAGATTTTTGTCATTAAGATTATTAACAAGGTAATTACAGAGCCTTTCCTGCTCAAACAACGTTAATATTTCAACTTCTGATTTGTGTGCCTTCAGAGAAATAATTGATAAATCGCAGTTGTGATAAAAACCCTTTCGTTCAGCGTACTTCAATATACTTTTTATTACGGTCAATATGTCTTTTGCCGTTTTTACAGCGTACCCGTCCAAAAGCAGCCTGTTCATATATTGCTGAACTACATCCAGAGAAACAGCCGAAACATCATACTTTCCGAGCAAAGGTAAAATATGTTTGCCGATAATCATCTTATAGTGAGCCAAAGTTGACTCCTTAACGCACAGTCTTTTGTTTTCGAGCCATTCCTCGGATAGTTTTGCAAAGTTAGCAGATAAAATATTACAACTTGCTTTGTGTGATTTAACTCGTTCCAGATTTTGCTTAACCTCGGTGTAGCTTTTTCCATATAAATAACCATATACAGCCTTGTTGCTCAAATCTCTATCTTTGATATATCTACCTTCCCATCTTCCATCCTTTCTTTTAAAAATATTTTCGCCCTTTCTTGGCATAAAAAACGACTCCCTTCTTGACTGCAATTTTGACTGATAATAAAATAAAAAGTAACTAAATTTTTTAGAAAATTATTTCAATTTGTCTTTTATTATAAATTTTATGCTTAAACTACTACAAAAATCAAATGCTTAAACTCCTTTTTATATTGACTTTTCTAACACTAAGTGCTAAAATTTAGATGTAGTATTGTAATATTTTTAATCGCAAAGTGATATACTTTGCGATAAATTTTCTCTAAAGCAAGTATCTTCGGGTACTTGTTTTTATTTTTTACAATGTTAATGGCAGTCATATTTCTTATTTGTATAGGTCACTGACTCTGTGCTACGCCAAAATTCCATCTACATATGAAAGCAAAAAATCACTTTTACAAAAACATATATTTATCATGTCATTATAATACACAACATAAATTTCTCATGTATAATGATAAAATCATAGTTTTCTAGAATGCATTCTTTAGACGATATTATTCTACTATAGACGCTTATAAAAATCAACCATAGCACATATAATATCTACAGTAGCAACGGAGGATGTATATGAGCAACAATGATATTTTACTTAAAGATATGGGAAAACGAATTTCCGAGCGCAGAAAAGATATGAAACTTTCACAAGAAGAATTAGCTGAATTAGCAGAAGTTTCACCTCAACTTTTATCTACAGCAGAAAGGGGAACAAAAGCACTTCGCCCTGAAAATCTCTTAAAAATCAGCACAGCTCTCGGAGTAAGTGTCGATTACCTCCTTACTGGCGAAATCATCGACAAGGATTTATCAATTATTTCTAATAAACTGAAAAATGCATCCTCAACTCAGGTAAGGTCAATAGAAAAAATAATCGACGAATGTATTAATCTCTGTGAATGATAGTCGGTATAGTTTTATATCTATTTATATTATAATATCTATAATCTAATTGTAATAAAATAGGCACCTGTAACCAAACGGATAGTAGATTTCCCTTTGGACATAGCTGCTCATTTTTATAATATACCACAATATGCTTTTGATTTACTAAATATCAATTTCTGACTATTAAGATAAAAAATTCACTTCGGTTATTACTGTGTAAAAGGTTTCGGACTGCAGTTTTAATGCAGTCCTTGACTTTATCCTATTCGATTTGTTTCCGATAAGGCGCACTGCAATGCAATAACGGTTCTTTGTTTTTTCGTAAGTTTGCCATCAGTGTGACAACATCCTGCAAGTTGCCCTGTGCTTCAATCGTTTCGTTTACATCATTACCACTGGATTTGAGCTTGTTTTTGCGTGTTGCATTCTGTATAATTTTACGCTGTTCCTTACTCTCCACAAGCCTGTGATATATGCGGAGAGTAACGCCGTTTCTGTCTGCAAGCTGAGAGAGAATTGCCTGTTCTTCCGTATTCGGCGGATATTCTCTGACTGCCCAAACGCTTCTGTATGAGTCACCAACTATATAATAATCGGTGAAAAACTTAATTGTTGACGGCAGAATCATATCAAAGAAATCTTTGGTGTATATTTCTTCTGCCTGCTCGGGTGTGAGCACCTTTGGTTTTCTTTTGAATAGTCCCATATCATAAGCCTCCTTTTAATTTTGGACTGCCAACACAAGTATGCGGTCATCCTGATTGTAGCCGTAACAGGTTGAAAGCGTTAAAATCTGCTGACCGTAAACAGGTGTGATTTCTGTGTTGTATATGGATTTCTCTTTTGCATATTCAATTCTTGAGTTATAGCTTTTTTCCGTTCCAACTGTTGTGAATCTGTACCAATCATCATCGGATTTTACTTTCATAACAGAAAAGACGGAGTAAGCAAATGGCCCGTCTTTAGTTTCAAGCACAACTGTCGGATGCTCCGTAAAGTATGAATAATCGGTATAGTTGCAGAGGTCTGCAAACATTGTGCCATTGTTCATATGGTGTCCGTAGATTATGAGATTGGTGCTGTCGGCTGAACACCTTGCATCAAGAAACGGTGTACCGCTATAGCTGTACTCACCGTAAAAATTCCTGTTCAGATACTTCTGCGGATTACTAGGTGTGTGCATAACAGGATAGTTTATGTTTGTTCCTGATATGTTGATCCAGCCGAAGCATTCGGAATTCATCGAAATGAGTTCCGATATTGAATGAGGTTCGTAATATGTCGTGAAATACATAGTTTGTTCAGCCTGAACTTCATTATCAAAATCGCTGACTTTTAATATATTTGGCTTTTTAATTGTTTCTTCAATGGTTGCATCTGTTGTATCCTCAGTAACGATTTCTGCAAGCTGTCTGAATGCTTCCTTTTCCTTGTTTTCGGTGTACATACGTGAAAATATTGAAATCAAACAGGCAATTATAATTACAGAAAATACGCCTATCACAATTCCCGTTTGGATTTTCCTTTTATGCTTCTTCATTTTCCACCTCCGAAATATTACTGTTCGCCGTCATAGTCGGGCATCAAATCGCCGTTCATACTTGCGTCAAAATATATTGCAAGAAAACGCTTGATGTCGGCTTTCTTCATTCTGGTTACTTCAAAGCCTTGGTCTGAAATAATCTTCTCAACTCTGTTTGCTTTCTGCAAAACATTTTCTGATTTTGAAGATTTACACCTTGCAATGAACAGGAACTGTCTTGCGGTTGAGGTTTCGGTCTGAATACTGTCGAGAAAATCCAGATCCTTATTCAATATTTTTCTGACTTTTTCATTCTGTTCAGCTTCAATTCTGCCTTTGATATAGCTTTTGTTTGTATCGAAGCACTCGCAGGAATCGGTACAGGTGATCTCAATATCCGGCACAGCAGAAAGCACCATCATCAGTTGGCGCACCTTGATTTCGATATTCGTGTGGGAAAGCACAGAAATATTTGTAGGCTTAACCATATAGAAAATAAATTCTTCCTTGCCGACCTTTAAACCGTTTTTCGTAAAGGTTTTTATGCCCATCAAATCCTGAACAGATTTACCTTTTTGTTTTGTTTTTTTCTGCTTGTTCTTCATTTATTTGCCCCTTTCTGCCCAGAAATATATCTGTTGAGTTGATATAAAATACTTTACGGCATAGCGTATGAAATCAAGAATTGTTGTATCTTCCAGTCTTATTGACAAAAACCCGAAGCAAAGTGTCACTGCAAGCGGTACTATTATCCTCGTCTGTGCAAGTATCAGGATTGATAACAAAAGCGCTATGCTCATAATTGCAAAATCCCGTAAGCTCCACAGCCACAGATTGGCCGTAGCTTTGAGGTTTTGTGGATATAGATAAGTTGTCATAATATAAATTCTCCTCCTTTACTTTGCAGCTCTCGCAACACTTCTTGTCAGGTTCACGGCAGTTGTAGTTGCGTGAACAATGCTTGTCATATTCACCTTTACGCTTGAATCAAGACCGAACTGCTGTGCAATTCTCGGAACTTCGTTTGATGCAAGCATTATTCCAAGTCCCAAAAGCATATTGCCGGGGAAGGTCAGCAACCCGAGGAACAGCAGAGTTGTCTGCATAAATGCCGTCAGGCACAACGCCGCTATCTGTTTCATCCACTGATTAAAGCCGTCCTGATATCCTCTCGGAACACTGAACATATACAGCGAACCTACCGCCATCTGAATGAGCAGAATTCCTCCACGCTTGATGTTCGCAAAAAATATTTTTATTACGCAGTAGGCAAAAGCAATCATACATAACAGATTCAGCAAACCAAAATTCACTTGAACAGAAACTGCAAAACTACCCTCTAAAACGCTTGTGCTTTGTCCGGCTAAATCAAGGCTTTGCTGTCCTGCCATTATGGACGACAAATCCTTTGAAAATGTGTTTTGCAGGCTGATGCAGAACTTATACAACTCCACAGGTACTACGCCAAACAGCGAACAGGCAAAGAACCCTTTTAATACATTTATAGCGGTTGTTTTGATATTTGCTCTGCCGTTCTGATACTCTATTGCAACATCGAATACGGCAACGACCGTGCCTGCGACGAACAATGCCCAGCCAAAAAGAGTAAACAGATTTATTGTCGCCTGCACCCATTCAAGGTCAAACACATCTGCGCCCATATTTCCCATCATAGTAAAAAAGTCTGCGACAGCGTTGTAAATCGTTTCATAGAACCACTGTAACATCGTGTTCCATATTGCATTTGAGATTTGCTCACCGAGGTAATCAAACACACCGCCTATGGCACTTCCGATTCCGCCGATGAAATCTCCTAACCAGTCAAAAATATAAATCACCTCCACAAAAGGCTGTTATGACTTAACACAACAGCCTTATTTTTATTGTTATCAGAGTATCGTCCAGATGTACAGTGGTGCTGTCAGCGAGAACACAAGACAACCGAAAAGAATTGCCGGCGCGGTGAATTCAAACTGTCCGTGCTTGCGGTAATCGAGATAAGCAGTAGCAAGTTTAACAAAGAAAAGTATGGCAAGAATCATATCTACCGCAGGAAAGACAACATTGTTTACAACATTTTTAATCTGTGTTTGAGCCGATGTCCATGTGCTTTCGATTGCTGATGATACATCTCCTGCGGCAAAGACTGTTACTGCCGATATTCCGAGCATTAACAGTATTACTGATACGCCTGATAACCATTTAATTAACTTAGTTCTTCTTGATTTTATCATTTTTTGCCTCCGATTTTCTTAAATCATTCTCCGATATATATCTGACTTCGATGTTCAGTTTTTCTGCAAAGCGAATTTCTGTTTTCATACTCTCAGTTATTTCATCTCCGAAAACCCAAACCGCATCACAAACCCAAAGCATAGAAAGTCCTGCGTTCATACCGAGATTCCTTTCTTTATCATTTCTGTCATCTAAAATCAGCACATAAAAATGCGGTATGAACGGAGCCATACCGCACTCTAACGCATAACGGGCATATCGTTTTGCGTTTTCAATGTTTACAGATACATTACCGCCCAAAGGCGAACAGATATACACCCTGCGCATTATTCATCGTCCTCATCTTTCTTTTTGAATTTGATGAAGAGAAATGCAATTAAACCTCCGACAGCAACAGAACCTAAACCAATATAAAAGCCAAGATTTGAATCGTCGCCTGTCTGCGGTTTTTCAGGTTCAGGCTGCGGATGAATAGTTACAGTCTGATTCTCATCTTCAATGTCAGCGTGTACTGCAATTTCTGTTCCCTCACGGTAGAGAGTTTCAAAAGCAACGATTTCTGTTTCTTTGGTAATTACAGAACCGTCAAAGGTAAAGGATACTGTTACTTCGCCGTCTGCTGTTTCGGGTGTGAATGTTACTTCGGAACAAACTTCTTTGCCGTCAACAAGGAATTGCTTACCCGTGGATTTATCCATAAGGACGCCTTTGATTGTGTATTCTTTTCCTGCTGTGAGATGTTTGTAGGAAACAACATCGTCAATGGTAATATCACCGTTAACTGTAAATTCCTTTTTACCGTCAATAGTTGCAGTTGTTCCGAGTTCAGGTATTTTATCGTTTTCAATTGTGATTTCGATAATTTCCTTGTTTTCAGAAATTGTTACGGTATAGTTTTCTTCATTAGGCAGATAACCCTCGGCAGGCTTTAACTCACGGACAATGTATTCGCCATAAGGAACATCGGTAAATTCAAAAATACCGCCCTCGTTTGATTCAGCGGTGAGAATTGCAGTTTCTTCTGTGAATTTAGTTTCATTATTACTGAACAATCCGAATAATGTGCCTGCGATATTTTCGCCTGTTTCACGGTCAATCTTCAAGCCTTTGATTGTGCCGTAGATGATTTCATTTTCAATCGGTTCACCGTCATTTACAGAAATACGAACAGTTGCTGTATCCTGTCCTGCATATTCAAATACAATGGGGTATTTTTTATCGGAAAGAATATAGTGGCTGTCAGTGCTTATTTCCTTAACATAATATTTCCCGATTGGAATATCAGTTGTAAACTGCGCCTTACCTTTTTCATCACAGGTGATGATTTCAAGAAGTCCGTCCTTTGGAATGACCGTTCCGTTTGCGGCTTTCAAATCTTCATCAGCGTAAAGTCCAAATGAAACATTGCGGATTTCGCCATTATTGCCGATATTGAATTTCTCGTCCTGTTCAAGAATTTTGGTAAGGTTAATTTCAGCTTTTTGCCTGTCGTTTGTAAATGATGTTGAGGTGTTGGTTACCTTTTCATTCTGTCCTGAGTAGGTAAGTTCAATAGTATGAGGTTCGGGATTGATAACTGTTCCATACGGTGCAACGGTTTCAACAACACGGTATTTGCCAAGGTAAAGCTGTTTACTTATAGCTGTGCCTTTTGTGTTTGTTTTCAGAGTGGCAACAAGCTCGTCTTTCTTTGCTCTTACTGTTCCGTCAGGCGTTGTAATATCCTCATCAGCATAGATTTCAAACACTGCACCCGCCAAACCGCTTACAGAATATTCAGGCTGATAGATGGTCGGAAGTGCAACATCATTTCCGTTTTCATCAGTATATCCGCTGCCGACTGCAGTTACATTTGAGAAAATCTCGCCTGTTTTTTCTACGGTAATTGCACCTTTCTGCGGAGTATTTTTCTTCTCGGTTTTTACGATTGTAACGCCGTTTTCTTCACTTGTGTTTTCTGCTGTAATATCAAAAGATACAGGTGTGCTGTCGAGGATATATCCGTAGGGAGCCTGCACTTCAACGACTGAATAACCTTTGCTGCATGGCAGAGTTTTAGGTGTGATAAGGTAACCATCAGAATTTGTATAGAAGGTGTCAATAGTCGTTACTTCGGGATAGGTGTAGGTCATAGTCACGAGCTTGTCGTTAGGATCATAAATCTGAAAGCCTGCGCCTGCATACGGAATCTGTTTGCCTGTTTCGCTGTCAACCTTTACTATCTTTACATAGCTTTCAAGGCTTGCGTTATTGATGAGGTATTTGTAAGTCTTATTATTTTCAGAAATAAACACATCAAAATCAGCAATGAATTCTGTTCCATTCCAGCCTTTGGTCTGATGAACAGTGTATGTGCCGTAAGGCAAATCCTTTGTTTCTGCAAAGCCGTATTCATCGCAAGTTAAAATATCACGCTCTGTTTCTTTTGCCTTGCTGTAGCCTCCTGCCGATTTCAGATACACCTGAAATTCTGCACCTTTTTCGGGAGTTTCTATTTTTGTACTGCCGTCATCTGTGTGCTTAATTATTGAGATTTTGCCCATTAAAATATCCTCTGTAACGCCTATTGAAATGCTGTTGTTTTCAATAGTGTATTTCTTTGCTTCTGAACCGATATGATATTCGCTTTCATCAAGCAAATAACCCTCGCTTGGCTCAATTTCTTTCAGAGTCCAGTTGTTACCGCAAACATAGTATGAAGTTGTAAAACTGCCGTTTTTATCGGTGGTGTACTTGTCAACCAGCTTGCCGTTATTGTAGATACCGTAAACTGCGCCTGCAAGTGTTGCATCACCCTGTGCAGACTTTGTTTCAGCGTCTGTTTTGGTAACAGTAAGATTCCACTTTTTAAGCACATTACTGAAAGATACAGTTGCCGTTTTTCCACTTTCAACATTTACGGTCTTTGATTTTTGTTCGACATACTCTGTCGGAGTATGCTCGGTAACCGTGTATTTTCCGGGAACAAGGTCGGTTAATGTGAAAGTACCATTTTCGTCTGTAGTAGCAATTTTGTTGTAATCAGTACCTGTTACCTTGAATTTTATACCTTTGACAACTCCGTCCTCCGAAGTCTTTTTAAGTTTCAAATTACCTGCATTGGTTTTTACTTTGAAATACGCTCTTATCGGGTCAGCGTCATTTTCAACGCCTGTGATTACATCCTGCAAAGTAGCATCTCCATAGGGAACAAGCACAGTTTTGCCGACATCGGGCATTGATTTTGCAGAGTTGAATGTTACTGCATCGTTGACGGTCGAAGTTGAAGTCAAGGTCAACCTGTTTCCTGATACAGATACACTCACACCGCCTGTTGTCTTGAAACTGAAATCCGAAAGAATATTGTTGCTGTCGGTAATGGTTAAAGTGTACTTTCCGTCTGAATACTTCATCTCATAGGTTTCAGCCTTTGAAGCGATTGCACTTGCAAAACTCGGAACGGTTGAATAATTTGCAAGGCTTTGTGAGATTGCATTGTAAACCGACTTAACTCCGGGGTTTGCTCCGTCCGCACAGATACCGTCAATGAACTTTGTATTCGTACACTTGTACCCGTCAGCAGTACTTCTGCAACCAGAAACAAATTCCCATACAATCAGCTGTGTTGCCACCCATTTCTGATCCTCTGTTCCGCTTAAGTTTTTTCCTGAACCGGGTTTGCCGTAGAGCAGAGCAGGATTGATTGCAGGTAATCGGCGGAGATATTACAGCGGCGCAGTGCCGTTTGCCGTAGAGCAGAGCAAGATTGATTGCTTTCTGCTTTGCAGAACCTAAATTCTTCCACACGGTTGAACCGTCCTCGGTCAGCGTATTGCCTGAATAGAGAGTATGACCGGGTTCAATGCAGTAGGCTTCTTTGCCATCAGCAAAAATTTTGCATAGTTCTTCGCCGGGAGTGCCGACTGTGTAGCCGTCACTGACTGTTGTCTGCTTATATCTGATTATGTTTCCTGCGCTGTCATAACAGTAATCAAAGGTGATTGTAACCTTATCACCGCTTGCCGCACTTACGGGGAGAGTGAACATTGTTCCGAATATTACTGCAACCGCAAGTAAAAGTGCCGTTATTCTTGTAAGTTTTTTATTTTTGATTAAGTTCGTCATTTTAAAATTCCTTTCATAAAAAATATGGGGCAAGATTTTACCCTTGCCCCGATTGATGTCTTATTCTGTTTAAATACAATCATAATTTCATCGCCTGCCCTTCACCATAATCTTCATCTATATCATCAGACTGCTCACTGCCGTCTGTGATATTTACATACTCGCCGATGATGTTCAGTGCTTCGCAATAACTGCCCGAACTCGTAACACGACTGCACATTTCTTTTGCCTCGTCAGCCATACCGTTCTGTTTTAGTGTACGGCTTGCCATACCAAGTATGGAAAACACATTGCCGTCAGTCCCTATTAAGGCACAGTAGGGTTTGAGCTTTTCTGCTTTGTTCTGTTCAGGTTCAAAACCGCCGAGCCTGCTGTCCACATAGTCGGACAACCACATTCCTGCAAAGGCTGTATATGACTGCAACCTTGACATTGCAAGCTTTCCAATGTCAAAGTGGACATCTTCAAAGGGATAGAGAATACAGGTTGCGCCGTCACTCTTGAACACAGAAACATTCTCAAACTTTGTATTGTCAAGAAGTATTCCCTTGTCCGTGAGCATTTTATTGATACCGTCCACCCATTCCTGTGTTTCACCACCGCCTCCCTGCAAGATGAGTCCTTCCTTGCCGTTCATACGGCGGAGATCTGTTAGAGTTATTTGGTTTATTTTCATTAAGATCAATCCTTTCAAAAAATAACAGCACCCGATTAGGAGTGCTGTCTATACTTTATTTAGCAGAAAACTACATATATTTTGTTGTTTTCTGCAATTATATTGAATGATAAGTCGCTTGGAGTAATGCCACTGCTTTGGTAGTAGTAAGCTACATACCCAACATCACTTTTAAGGTTTGAAGTCAGTTCTGAAGTGCTGTCATAGTATGATGTGTTTGTGGGCGAGAACCAGCTTGCGTTGCCTGTGTTCAGTGAAGAATCGTATTTCATTCCAAGCTGCTGACCGTAGGCTATGCAGGCACTCACCGCATACTGAACATCAACCGTTTTTGCTTTGGTAGGCGGTTGCGTCGGTTTTTGTGTTGGTTTTTGAGTCGGCTTTTCCGTAGGTTTATGCGTTGGGGGTTGCGTCGGTTTTACAGCAGGCTTTTGAATAGGAGTTTCAGTTTTCTTTTTAGTAGTTGATTCTGATTCAGACCGATTACTATTCACTGTATTATTGCTGTTGTTCTGAACCTCGGATTGTGTTTTTTGAATCGGAGCCGTTGCCGAAACAACCGCCGAATTTTGTCCACTGTCGGCTTTTTCTTCGGTTTTGGCATTCTGTCCCGAAGGCTCTGTTTCTTTTGAAACTGTGGCATTTTCGCTAGATTGCATTGTTTCGGTTGTTGCCATTTCAGAACTTTTCCCAGATGCAGAAACACCCACGGAAGTTGAAACCGTGGGTGATAAAGAACTGTTATTCACTTTTTCTCCTGTTGTACAAGCTGTGAATATTCCTGCCATTAATATTATGCTTATCATTATTGCGATTTTCTTTTTCATACTATCGCCGTCCTTTCAAGCAATAAGTATATCCAAAGAATTTCAAATGTCCAGAAATATTTGTAATCTGAAAATTGGAGTTTATCTGATATATCCTACTCTCATAAAATAATCCTCGTAACGTTGTTTTTGAACATCAATCATATTATCTGAATTTACAAATTTAATAAAGTCTCTTTCAGGAATCCACTTATAAGAAACAGTTTCACCTTTTTGTAAAGTGATTTGTGTCTTATCCCAATCTGTAACGCAAAGAAAGCTATAATATATTGTATCACTAGAAATATGCTGACCAATTAACTCAAAGGAATCTGAAACAATACCTGTTTCTTCAAAAAGCTCCCTTTTGGCACACAATAACTTATCTTCACCTTTCAATGCAGAACCCCCAGCTGTTGCTTCAAAATAGCCACCGAAGTTTGGTTTACAAAAATCCCTCTGCATAAGAAGATAGTCGCCATCTATATGTCTAACCAAAATATCGCATACAAGATGGTGCAAACCTTTGGGAATTAGCTCACCTCTAATTAAGTCTTGATCCGCCAGAGTTCCATCTTTAAAATATCCATCCCAGATTTCCAAAATATCACCTCACCAAATTCAAACTTATCCACCAAAAGTATACCACACCAAACAGCAACATTCAACTACGATAACCAGTAACTTTCAGCTTCTCAGCCCACAGCAGTGAAAGATGTATAAGTGCTTCTCTCTGTTTTTCCTCGGACAAACTAGCAAGAAAATCTTCCAGAGTTATATCCTCACTGTATTCTTCTGCTATATCAATGCAGTTATCGCAGATTTTCTCTTTTCTGACAACTACCGAGCTGTCATCAAGCTCCGTAAACGACAGCTCGTCGTTGTATCTGAATCCGATTCGTTGGCGGATTTCATAGGGGATTGTAATTCTTCCTTTTTTACCGAGAACTCTGTAAATTTTAAGCACTACTCGTCCTCGCTTTCCGCAAGCTCTGCTCTGCACTCATCGCAGATACAGTCACAGCAACATTCTTCGCAATCATCATCGCATCTCTCAATCAGAATTGCTCCGTCCACAGCTGAAATCTGCACAGCACAGTCGGATGTGATTCCTGATACAATAAGGGCATCAAGCGGTATGCTTACATAAATTCTATTTTTCATTGCTAATAATACACTCCTTCAAAATTTGTTCTAAATCAATTTGTTGTTCGGTTGTTAAGTCAAGCAGGCTTAACTGTAACGGCTTGTTTCTCTGCCTTTCATACATATCGTAGTTGCTGATAAGCAGTTCGGGGAATTGTTCACCTGCGTTGATTCGCTGTTTCATATTGTGAAGCCTTGTGAAATCAAAGAATGAATAACCGTCATATAAATTACGGATTTCCTCACAATCGTTATATGATACAAGCCATTTGCCTTTTGAATTTGCGAGCGTGTTTTTCAGTCTCAGATGGTCATCCCAAGTGAATCCGCACTGATAAACATACTCGCTTGAATAGTACGGCGGATCGCAGTAGAAAAAGGCATTATCTCGGTCGTAATGCTTTATCAGGACTTCAAAATCCTGATTTTCAATCACAGTATTTTCAAGTCTTTTGCCGACTTGCTCTATCAGTTGAAAAAGGCTTACTACTGAAAATGGCTGACAGGCAAAGGATTTTCCGCCGCTTGAATAGCTGTATCGCAGAAGTTTAAGAAACATTACTGCTCTGCGCAAGTCATAGTCCTGTTTCATTTTTATATACAATTCAATGATTTCTTCAACTTTCAAGTCTAGCAGGATAATCTTTGTCAGTTTCAATTCCTCATCAAGGTACTTATCGTCAAACTTTTCCTGTTTAAAAAAGTTCTTTATAGCATTGAAATCATCCCTTGAATTAAGCGGATAAAATCCGAGTTCTTTTATGAATGCCATAGGTCTATCACGCATACAGCGAAAAAGGTTTACAAGATTATGGTTATAATCGTTGTACACCTCGAACTTATCAGGCTTTTTCTTGCCTAACAGTACAGCTCCCGAACCTCCGAACGGTTCAATATACCTTTCGTAATTCAGAGGAAACAGGGCGTACAAAATATGAAGGATGGATGTTTTGTTACCCATCCAACTCACAGGGGTTTTGATATTCATCACTCCATTTCGGAATATCAATCGCTCCTAAAACGACAAAAAGCCGTTGATTAAGTTTTTAACTCAACCAACGGCTATATATATGAAAACTAATATCAGTCGTTCGGAACGATTGATATTAGTTGTTATTAATTAATTTTTATCGTTTACTTTTTTGATAATCTTTCCAATTTCAGAAATTACATTCACGGTAACAGCATTTCCTGCCATCTTGTAGAGCCTGCTGTCAGATAGTCCTGTCGCTTTTGCCTTGTCAAACTGCTCGTCTGTGAAGCCTTGTAATTTCCAGCACTCCCTCGGAGTAAGCTTTCTTATTCTGCCTATGTGAACTTCTCCGTTTGGCTCAACAAAAGCAACTGCGAATTTTTCATCATCTGCAATATTCATGCTTTCTACGAAAACACCCGAATGTTCAGCCTTGTGGTTACTGATTCCCGAATCATGTCTTGCAGTTATGCACCTTGCAATTTCTGTCAGCTTAGGTTCGAGGTTCAGGTCGATGAAATAATATGCCTGAGTTGCGGAAGTTGTCAGAGTATGCGCTATCTGACTTCCTACTCTGCCACGCCTTGAATTTTGTCCTGAAAAGGCAGTATCAATGCTGTCGCCGGGATATGCGATCTGATAACCGTCTTTGGTTTTAGATTTTATCGGCAGACCAAAATTTTCGGTATTTTCAATGAGATAAAGTCCCGAATGACCGCCGAATCCGCCCGAACCGCTTGTAAGCGTACAGCTTAGTCCTTTTGATGAGTAGATTCGTTCACCTTGCGTTGGGTTTTCTTTGTATAAGAGTTTTTCCGCTTGTTTGCGTGAAAGATAGTACTTCTCCGGCACATTGTCCTCTAAGATATCCGATAATGAACACTCGATTTCGTGACTGTGGAACTCCGAAATTTTTGCTGTTAAGTACCTGCCAGCACACATCATACCCCAATTCATCCAATGTATGGATGATTGTTTCAAATGTCCTGCCTGAGTCATGGTTAAGCAGTCCAGGAACATTTTCGAGGAAGAGATACTTAGGTTTTTTAACGGTAGCAATTCGAGCAATCTCGAAAAACAGCGTTCCTCTTGTATCGTCAAATCCTTTTCTTGCTCCAGCGATTGAGAAGGACTGACAGGGAAATCCTCCAACCAGAAGGTCGAAATCGGGTAACTGTTCGGGTACAATTTTTCTTGCGTCATCAAAGTAAAGCTCACCTCCTGTGTCATAAATAGCATCATATGCTTGCTTTGCATACTTATCGATTTCGCAGTATCCGATGCACTCAAAACCACCTATAGCTTCAAGTCCCGAACGGAAACCGCCGATACCTGCAAACATATCAAAATATTTGATGGTCATAAATCTTCAGCTCACCGAAGAATTATAGATTAAAAAACACCTCACATTCCTATTTTAATTCCGTTGTTCTCACCAGGAACTTCATCTTCTACTTCTGATTCGGATTGGTTTTCTGCTTCGATTTCTTCCTGCGTAAGCTTTCTGAATGAATCCTCACCGGGAACTACACCAAGTGAACGACCGTTGTCCCACTCAGGGAATAACGTTCCCATTGAATCAATAAATTTTACTGTTCCTCTTGTGCCTGCCGGAACAGGTGCGTAAGGGTCCTTCATACAGATAAGCTCAATTCTTGTACCCGGCGGATACAATTTCTTTGTACTTTCAGCGATTCTGCGCTGTCTTTCATATTCGTTCAAGTTATACATCTCCTCAAGTTAATTTGTTTAATTGCATTGTTTTTTAAGTGGGACTTCTGATTTTTATAGTCATAAAATCAACCTCATTCTTTCTTTTTATTTGTGTTGAGATTTTTGTTATCAGAGAAATGTGCCTGATTATTTTCATCGCAGTCATCATTACGCCTGTCAAAATTAGGTTTCTGACGCATCTCTCTTTCAAACTTTCTGAGTTCGGGTGTGTCGGTAAAATACATTTAAAATCATTCCTTTCAAATTTTTTGCAAATAAAAAAGGCAACCGTTCTAATCAAAAAAATTAAAACGATTGCCAAATAAAAAAAGAGCCAATTACTATATCTCTAAAATAAGAAATATGATGATTGACTCATATATTTGATAATATTAAATTAAGCAGATTAGCGAAAGTAATCAGTTTTCTTTACCTTTAACTAAATTTTGTAGCTTTTCAACAGCTTCATCTTTAGTTTCAGAATCCTTCACTATTTGGATAATTGAGTTCATAAGAACATCAAATTGTTTGTCTGTCATATTTTCGAACTCCATATCTTTTCCTTTCCGATAAAACAATTATCACTTCTACCGGAAATAAATTTTATATATAAGTAATTGAGGCTCATAGAAAAACTATGAGCCTCTTTTGGCTCCCCCAACTGGGCTCGAACCAGTGACATCATGATTAACAGTCATGCGCTCTACCGACTGAGCTATGGAGGATTATACAATTTTCTTTGATTTTACTCAAAGATTTTTGTTCAGATTGCATAAAGAGCAATCTTTTTTGTTACTTAAATCCCCGGTAGTGGATTTAAACAACTTTCCTAATTTTTCCTCAAACTAAGTAATAATGTCAGGTACTTTTCTGTACACTCGCACTACCGACTGAGCTATGGAGGAATATAAGACAAAACACCCTGCTGGGTGATTCGCTTGTGTTGGCATCTCCCTATTTTTCCAGGCCGTCACCAGCCAAGTATTTTCGGCACC
>NZ_QSTA01000007.1:0-381 GCF_003438075.1 Eubacterium sp. OM08-24
ACAAAATTAATTTAAAAAATTTTCAAAAAAAGTAGAGCATATTTTCCGAAAATCCGTTAAAATGGAATTGTCAAGAAACCAGAACGGAGGAATAAATATGCTCTACAAATATTTTACAGAAAAACTCACAGGATTGCAAGGGCTTTCAATAGAAAAAGTTGAAGAAAATCACAACACTATTCACATACATTGCAAACTTGAGCGTAAGAAACACAAATGTCCTTGCTGTGGCAAACTGACAAACACAATACACGACTATCGTGAGCAGGTTATCAAGGATATTCCTGCCTTTGGCAAGTATGTTTTCATTCATATTAAAAAAAGAAGATATCGCTGTACTTGCGGTAAAAGGTTTGCCGAAAAGAATAAATTTCTGCCACG
>NZ_QSTA01000007.1:391-89975 GCF_003438075.1 Eubacterium sp. OM08-24
GGTAAAAGGTTTGCCGAAAAGAATAAATTTCTGCCACGCTATCACCGAATGACAAACAGGCTCTCGGCGTATATCATCGATAAGCTGAGAGATGTTGTCACATACACAAGCGTTGCCAGAGAAATGAACCTTTCTGTGAACACAATTATCAGAGTTTTTGGTGTTGTTGATAGGTAAAAGGTTTGCCGAAAAGAATAAATTTCTGCCACGCTATCACCGAATGACAAACAGACTCTCGGCGTATATCATCGATAAGCTGAGAGATGTTGTCACTTACACAAGTATTGCCAGAGAAATGAACCTTTCTGTGAACACAATTATCAGAGTTTTTGGTGTTGTTGATTACGGTCATAAAAACTTGCCGTCAGCGTTGTCAATAGATGAATTCAAGGGTAATACAGGCGGCGAAAAGTATCAATGTATAATAACTGATCCTGTTAAAAAGGTCGTGCTTGATATACTTCCTGCACGAACAGAAGTATGTCTTACCAAATATTTTGCAAAATTCAGCAAATCAGAGCGTGAAAATGTCAAATATTTTGTCAGTGATATGTGGAAACCTTTTGCTAACATCGCAACGGCGTGGTTTAAGAACTCAAAGCAGATCGTAGACAAGTATCATTGGATTCGTCAGGTAAACTGGGCATTTGAAAGTGTGAGAAAGGAAGAACAAAAGAAATTCAGCAAAACACATCGGCGATATTTTTATCCCTTCTTTCAAGAATAATTGTATAATATAATTTATAAAAAATACACACACCTTTGGTTTACTTCACTTATAACTTGTAATTTCTAAATATAATATGTATCATCTTCATAAAATTGTACTTTTTTACCTTTTGGTACTTGTTTTATTACTTGATACACATTATACGCATCAGGATATGGACTTGCCATTCCTAAAAATGCCATTCCCCATAATATTGCATTCAAAATCAAATTATTTGAAGGTGATATTATAAAACATATAAAAGGAATTATTCCTAAAATATATGGAAGTAGACACATTAGTATAAATCTTTTCTTAGATAATGGATATGAAGCTAATGCAACAGCAGTAAAAGGCTTAACAATCCCTATATATTTAGTTACTTTTTTAGGATACACAATTGCATGTAAAAATTCATGTACAAACAATAAAACAAATCCTATGAATAATCCTATAAAAATTGCCCATCCTTTTATTACAATATCTTTAGCTATGTATGTTTTAATAAACATAGCTAAAAACATTACTATTATTACTGGAATTAAAAAAGGTAAAGCCTTTATCATTTGTTCTTTAGATGATTTAGGCATTTTCATTTTTTCTGCTTTACTATCTAATTTTCCTTTTTGATATTTTTGTATATCTTCATCTTTTATTATTCCTATCCATTTTATATTAAACATAAGCATCTCCTCTAAAAATTACTATTTATCTGTTTCTAATTATATCAGCAAATTTGAAAATTTTCCATACTACCATTGAAATTTAATAACAATTCATATATAATGTTTTTAGAAAGAGAACAAGTTCGTAACTTGTATGTGATTCGCTCCACAAAAGTGTCGATTTTATCGGCACTTTTTATTTTATATTTTTGTTATAATTCCGATATAGAAAAATCGACTGACAAAGGTATAATTCCTTTTATCAGTCGATTTTCTGTATAAAAACTATTTAAACTGAAAGCTGTAATTATTTTTCAAGAATTTCTCTTGCAACAAACACACCGCTTGCACTTGCGTGTGATAATGAATGAGTCACACCACTGCCGTCGCCGATAATGTAAAGACCTTTATGCAGTGATTCGAGGTGATCGTCCACCTCAACCTCCATATTATAGAATTTAACCTCAACGCCATAGAGCAATGTGTCATCGTTAGCTGTACCGGGGGCAATATTGTCTAATGCATAAATCATTTCGATAATGCCGTCAAGGATACGCTTAGGCAAAACAAGGCTGAGATCGCCCGGAGTTGCCGATAAAGTAGGCACAACAAGACCCTCTTCTATTCTCTTTGGATTACTGCGGCGACCTCTGATTAAATCGCCAAAGCGCTGAACAATAACACCGCCGCCGAGCATATTGCTGAGTCGTGCAATGCTTTCTCCGTAACCGTTGCTGTCTTTGAACGGCTCTGAAAAATGCTTGCTAACCAATAAAGCGAAGTTTGTATTTTCTGTCTGCTTTTCTTTATCCTCATAGCTATGACCGTTTACAGTGATAATTCCATTTGTGTTCTCTGTAACAACACTGCCCTTTGGATTCATACAGAATGTGCGCACATTGTCCTCAAACTGTTCGGTGCGATATACAATTTTACTTTCGTAAAGTTCATCTGTAAGATTTGAGAAAATAACGGCAGGAAGTTCAACACGAACACCTATGTCTACACGATTTGACTTTGTAGGAATTTTAAGGTCGCTGCAAACCTTTTCCATCCACTTACTGCCACTGCGGCCAACAGATACTACACACTTTTTACACTCGTAGTTCTCGTTTGATGTATCCACAATGTAACCCTCGTCATTTTCGCCGAGCAATTCAATATTGGTGACAGGAGTGTCAAAATAGAAGTCCACCTTGTCCTTTAAGAAATTGTATAGGTTGTTGAGCACAATATAATTTATATCAGTGCCGAGGTGACGAACAGAAGCGTCGAGTAAATTCAGCTTATTCTGCAAGCAAATCTTCTTAAAGCCTGAGCCTGCGGTTGAATAGAGCTTTGTGCCCTCGCCGCCGTATTCCATATTTATTTTATCAACATAGTGCATAAGCTCAATGGCCTTTTTCTTGCCGATATATTCATATAAAGTACCGCCAAAATCATTTGTGATATTGTACTTACCGTCAGAAAAAGCACCTGCACCGCCAAAACCGCTCATAATAGAACAGGTTTTGCAAGAGATGCACTTTTTTACCTTATCACCGTCTATCGGACATTTTCTTTTTTCAAGCAAATGTCCTTCTTCAAAAACAGCTACCTTTAGCTCAGAATTATTTGTTACCAATTCATACGCTGAAAATATACCGCCGGGACCTGCACCAACTATAATAACATCATAATTTTTCATAAATTTACTCCTTTATTCATCTTTAAATAAATTGTAAAGGCAAATAAAAAAACCACCACTAAACAATAATACTATACCCCTACCAAGGAGATTATAGCAAAACTGTTTAAGGCAGTTTGTAGATACACTCGTCCGTATTACAAGTTTATATAATCTTAAACCTAAAGTATTATAGCAGATAAAGTCTAAATCGTCAACACCTAAATATATTCTTTTTATTGACAAATTTTACAAAACGCACAACAAGCTGAAGTGCGTTGGAATTTGCGGTTTAACTCACAAATTTTAGTTTTAGAAAAATTTAAAATTTAGGTCAACCCTTTTTAAAGGGTTGACCAAACTTTTTAATTCATGGCGAAAAGTTTAGCATTTACCTCACTTTGTTGCCCGACCGATAAACCCAAATCTACAATTTATTTCAACTCCACAATAGTTACGCCGCTTTCGCCCTCGCCAAAA
This sequence comes from Eubacterium sp. OM08-24, assembly GCF_003438075.1. GTDB lineage: Bacteria > Bacillota > Clostridia > Oscillospirales > Acutalibacteraceae > Ruminococcoides. The sequence continues at coordinate 3,912 of NZ_QSTA01000007.1, forward strand.
ACGCCGAGTCTAAAACTTTTAACTGCCTTGTGAGTTCTCAGGAATGATTGAATTTCTCTTCTCAGTACGCCTGTACCTTTTCCATGGATAATAGTAAGCTGATTAATATTCATAAGTACGGCATTGTCGATTGCCTTGTCAACAATCATAATTGCGTCAAAGGCAGTTTCGCCACGAACATCTACCTCGGTAGTCGGGCGCACATCAAGCGTACTATGCACATTTCTCTTTGCCGAATACTGCGGCGGCTGTTGCTTTTTCTCTTTTATAAGTCTGAGATTATCAATCTTAACTCTTGTTTTTATAATGCCTGCCTGCACAAGTACCATTCCGTCCTTTGTCGGCGGCGCAAGTACGGTCGCGTTTTTGTCAATGTCAAAAATAAGCACACTGTCGCCCACCTTGAGCGGTCTTGGCAATTTGTATTTTTCGCCCTCCGCCTGTTTCTTAACAACCGGGTCGGCATTTGTTTCCATTGTATTGAGGTTTTTCTTGAGCTTTGCTCGAGCCTCGGCAGACATATCCTTTGCTTTTCTCGCCTTATCAAGTTCTTCCACCAAAGCGTCAGCCTGCGCCCTCGTTCTTGAAATAATACGCTGAGCCTCCTGCTTTGCTCTCTCAATTTCTCGCTCAGCATTTTCTTTTGCTCTGCGAATTTCATTTTCAGCCTTTTGCTTTTCGGTATTAGCCTTTGCGGTAAGTCGGTTTGCGTTTTCTATCTGCTTTTCAAGGCTTTGTCTGCGTTTTTCAAGTGTTCCGACTACATCTTCAAACTGTCGGCTTTCGCTTGAAACAAGCTCCTTTGCCCTCTCAACAATTTCATCGTCCATACCGAGCCTTTTTGTGATTGCAAAAGCATTACTCTTACCGGGAACGCCGATTAAAAGTCTGTATGTCGGTCTTAATGTTGTAACATCAAATTCACAACAAGCGTTTTCTACGCCCTCTGTACGCAAAGCATATTCCTTAAGCTCTGCATAGTGAGTAGTGCTCGCAATTTTTGCGTGTTTATCCCTGAGTTTTTCAAGAATAGCAATTGCAAGCGCCGCACCCTCAACAGGGTCTGTACCTGCGCCAAGCTCATCTATCAGCACAAGCGAGCCTGCATTTGCGATTTTTATAATCTGAATAATATTTGTCATATGCGCCGAGAATGTTGACAGCGACTGCTCAATACTCTGCTCATCGCCTATATCTACAAGCACTCTGCGGAATACCGAAAGCTCGCTGTTGTCTGTGCACGGCACAAGAAGTCCGCACATAGCCATAAGTGTGAGCAAACCGAGAGTTTTTAATGTTACGGTCTTACCGCCTGTATTAGGGCCTGTGATTACAAGTGTATCAAAATTCTTTCCGAGAACAATATCAACAGGCACGACCTTATCTTTATCTATAATCGGGTGTCTTGCCTGCTTTAAATCTACAATACCTCTGTCATTCATAATCGGCATTGAGGCTCTCATATTATACGCAAGGTTTGCCTTTGCAAATACAAAATTAAGAATAGCGAGATTTTTATAACTTGCTATAATTGCGTCTGCAAAATCTCCTGCATTCGCCGAAAGTTCAAACAAAATTCTTTCGATTTCGTCATCTTCCTTTGAACGCAAAAGTTTTATATCATTATTTGCCTGCACAACGCCCATCGGCTCAATAAATACCGTAGCACCGCTTGCCGAGGTATCATGCACAAGACCGGGAACACTGCCCCTGCACTCACTTCTTACAGGCACAACATATCTGCCGTCACGCTGAGTTACGATAGCGTCCTGCAAATACTTGAGATACTGCGTGCTGTGAATAATTTTATCGAGCACTTCTCTTGCCTTTGATGAGGCTGTTCGGATTTTTCTGCGTATATCCGCAAGGGTTGAGCTTGCTTTATCGGAAATTTCGTCCTCGCTTATAATAGCGGTTGTAATTTTCTCTTCAAGAAATTTATTTGATACAAGACCGCTGAAATATCCGTCAAGTGTGGTTTCGGTTGATGCAAATTTTGAGTGCCATTCCTTTACAGAACGGATAATTCTCAAAGTTTCGGCAATCTGCAAAAGCTCGCCTGTTGAAAGGCAGCCGCCTGCCTCTGCTCTGCGCAAGGCATTGGCACAATTTTTAGCACCGCCAAAGGACGGTGTGCCGTATTTTCCGCTTAAAACAACTGCGTCATCTGTTTGTTTTAGCAATTTTTTAACTTTTTCAAGTTCAAACTGCGGTTCAAGCGACAAAGCCATTTCCTTGGCATCATCAATACTCGTTTGATCCGCAAGCAGCTTTAAAATCTTGTCGAGTTCAAGAGTTTTGTAATGTCTGTTCATATAATCATACCTAAATTTAACTTATAGTTTTATAAAAATTAAGCGTTGAAAAATCCTTTTCAAACATATATTTCAAATAATTTTCGCTTGCCTCGTTAAGCACATCAAGGTCGCTTTCGGGCAAAGCAAATGAAAACAGTTTATTATCATCGGCATATATCGTATGCCTTAAAGCCGTAAGAGATGACGGATTAAGTAAAATCTTCATTTCGCCGTTTTCGTGGTGACACTCGGCACACTCTATTGCTCCGCTTTTGGGTAAAAACAGCATATTGTCGCACGAATATTCACCGCACACCCTGCACATTCTCAGGTCAGGCATATATCCTGCAAGGCTTGCAAGGCGCATTTCAAGACATGGCTTTATCAGCTTAGCCGAGCGCTTGTTTTCAGATAAAAGATAAAGGGAATTTAAAATCAATTTCAAAAATTCTTCGGCATTTTGCTCACGAGGGCAAATTGTAATTGCGAGTTCGCAAAAATACTGCGCAAGGCAGGTTTTTACTACATCGCCCCTAAGTTTAGAAAAAATCCTTTCGGGAATTGCATCTCCGATTATGTAGCTCTCCCGACCTTTATATACGGTAAGTCGGGAGTATGTGAGCAAGGAGGTTGCCGCACACTTTTGGTTTTTGATATTTTTTGCACCACGAACAAAAGCCTTGATAATACCGTTTGTTGCGGTCAGAGCATAAACAAGTTTATCCTGTTCACCTATACTTTGCTCTTTCACTATCAGTCCCATCGTCCGGAATTTCATCGGTTTCCTCCCTCAGAATCGTATCTGCGCCCAAATCCTTGGTATCCTGAATACTTTTATACCTTAAATAATCGAGTACATTGCCTGTTGTAAAAAATGCATTCCACATATACCATTCATCCATAAAAAACACCTCCGATTGTAGTGTTTCACAAATGAACGAATTTATATTATGAAAATTATTACAACTGTGTTTTTTGGAATTTTTTCTCATAAAAAACAATAGTCATATTATCATGCAGCTGTTCTTCTTTGCCTGTTCTCAAATATCCGAGCTTTTCATATAAATAGCACAATTTTTTCTCTTGCTTTATGGTATCAAGTGTAAAGCAACTGATATTTTTATAAGCTTCCTCAATGCACTTCATAGCAAGCTGTGCATAACCGTAATTTTGAAATTGCGGAAGTATAAACAAAGGTGAAATTCGCCTTGTGCTTTTATCAATTTCAACAATCCTTACAGCACCTATTATTTCTTCATCTTTCATAATAAAATAATATTTTGTAAAAGGTTGCCGAAATTTATTCTGTATTACTTCTACCGTTTCACAAGCAGGGTTTGTATCATAATCACGATACCTTGTTAAAATATCATAAAAAGCTATTCTTTGCATATCACAAATTTTTTGGCAATCTGCAAAATCCGCTAATTTTATATATATGCTCATCAGTCAAAATTACTTTCGTCAAAGCCAAAGTTCTGCAAAAGCTGCGCACGGTTTCTCCAATCCTCTTTTACCTTTATCCACACCTGCAAAAACACCTTGCAATCAAAAAATCTTTCCATATCCTGTCTTGCAAATGTGCTGATTTTCTTTAGCATTGCACCGTTTTTGCCGATAAGAATACGCTTATGCGACTCTTTTTCGCAGAAAATTGTAGCGTCAATGTCGAGTATGCCGTTATCTCTTGTTTTCATTTTTTCAATAACAACGGCTGTACCATGCGGAATTTCGGCATTGCAAAGTCTTAAAATTTTCTCTCTGATAATTTCAGAGGCAATAACTCTTTCGGGCTGGTCTGTAAGGGTATCGTCTTCAAAGAAATGGCCTCCCTCGCTTGCCTGCTTTTTAAGCTCTTCAAGCAATTCGTTCATACCGTTGCCGTCACTTGCGCTGACAGGAACAATAGCCTCAAAATCGTATAGCTTGCTGTATTCAAGAATTTGCTTCATAAGAATTTCTTTATCCTTAATCATATCAATTTTATTGATAACAAGGATTGCGGGCATACCGAGAGCCTTGAATTTGTCGATAAAGTCAAGCTCGGTTTGTACCGGACTTTTGTCTGCCTCAACAACAAGCATACAGCAGTCCACACCGCCGACCGACTCGTTTACAGAGCGTACCATATACTTGCCGAGTGAGTTTTTCGGCTTGTGCATACCCGGAGTATCAAAGAAAACAAGCTGATACTCACCCTCTGTAAGCACACCCGTAATACGGTTTCTTGTGGTCTGTGGCTTGCTTGACACAATGGCAATCTTTGTGCCTAAAAGTCTGTTTAATATTGAGCTTTTACCAACATTCGGTCTGCCGACTATTGCTATAAAAGCTGATTTATCATTAGTATTCATAAATTTCTCCGTTTTAAAAAATTAGGGGCAAGCGCAATGCATTACCCCTTTGTTAAATGTCTGTTTTTTAATTTTATAAATTTTTCTTTAATTCCCACAGGACCAAGCACAACAAAAAATGCTGAAATCACCGCAGAAATCAAAAGAAATATAAGGTAAAGCAAATTTTCGGCAAAAAAGGTAAATATAGTGTTAATTACATTAAAATCAAGAAAAAATATACACGCAATCACTGCCGCACCCAACGCAACTGTAAGCACTGCTCCGGCAGCCGCATCCTTGGCAAACTTAACAAGAGGTTCGTATCTGTCGGCAACAAGACCGCACAAATCCTCTACGCAGGTATTGACCGTTTCAAGTGCCATAACCGAAGTTATCAGCAAAACAAGTACAGCGTATTGCGTAGGCGAAAAGGAATAAAACATTGAAAACAGCATAACATAAATTCCTGCCACAATATGAAATCTCATATGCGACTCGCTGTTTATTGTTCTTATAATTCCTTTAAACGCACATTTAAAACCGAAAATCTGTTTCTTCATAGTTTAATCAAGCCATATCGTCATCAACTATGTAGCTTGAAGATGCTGGAAGTCCGAGCTGTTCCATAATAAGCTCCTCTTTCTCACGCATACGAACTCTCTCCATATTATCAATATGGTCATAGCCAAGCAAATGAAGTACGCTGTGCGCTGTAAGGTAACCAACCTCACGCTGAAAGCTATGTCCGTAAAGCTCGGCCTGATCTCTTGCTTTTTCCATAGAAATTACAACATCACCGAGAATCTGTGCTCCTGTTTCAATATCCCTGTCATACACACCGTTTTCGCCCATTGGGAAAGAAAGCACATCTGTTTCAATATCCTTATCTCTGTACTGCTTGTTAAGCTCCTTAATCTGCGCATTGTCAACAAATGTTACGCTAATCTCAGCCGGGCCTTCAAATTTCTCAAGTTTTAATACGGCATTGCAGCAGCGTCTGACAAGCATTCGGATACCTGTTGGAATTTTAACAGCTTTTTGTTTGTTTGTGATTACTACTCTGATTTTGTTATCTGGCATTTTGCTCAAATCCTTCCGTATTATTTTTAAGTTTATATAAAATAAATTAAGTCCTTGTTCAGTCACGATCTCTCGTGTTTTCGTATTTTGCATAGGCTTTAATAATATCCTGAACAAGCTTATGGCGCACAACATCTTTTTCGTCAAATCGGCATAAGCCAATGCCGTCTATGTTCCTTAAAATTCTCATACAATCTTTAAGACCGCTTTTAGCGCCCCTTGGCAGGTCAATCTGTGTAATATCACCTGTAATAACCATTTTGGAATTAAATCCCAGTCGGGTTAAAAACATTTTCATCTGCTCGCAGGTGGTATTCTGCGCCTCGTCAAGAATTATAAAGCTGTCATCAAGAGTTCTGCCTCGCATATACGCAAGCGGCGCAACCTCAATATTGCCTCGCTCAACATACTTTTGATAGGTTTCGGCACCGAGCATATCAAACAATGCATCATACAAAGGGCGAAGATACGGGTCAACCTTGCTCTGCAAATCGCCCGGCAAAAATCCGAGCTTTTCGCCTGCCTCAACCGCCGGTCGTGTAAGAATTATACGGTTCACAATCTTACTGCGAAAAGCTGTAACAGCCATAGCCACCGCAAGGTATGTTTTACCTGTACCGGCAGGGCCGACACCAATGGTTATTGTGTTGTCGGCAATGGTGTTGCAATACTTTTTTTGTCCGATGGTTTTCGGTTTAATCGGCTTGCCCTTGGAAGTAATACAGATGCAGTCGCCTGCAAGCTGTTCAATCTTGTCTTCACTGCCCTCATTGACAAGCGAAATACAATAGCGGACATTCTGGTCAGAAAGCGCCTCTCCTCTGTTGATGAGCTGCAAAAGACTGTCTATCACCTTGCCGGCTTTAGATACATTTTCAGCCTCACCGTCTATTTTTAATTCACTGTCACGACAGACAACCTTTACCGCAAATTCCTTTTCAATCAGTTTAATGTTTTCGTCAAAACTGCCAAAAAGAGCAACGGCATTTTCCATTCTGTCAATACTGATTATTTGTTCCGTAAAATCAAACCCTTGATAAACAAAATTTATATTTAAATTATAACACAATATTGATGAAAAAACTTATTAAATATAGTTTTTTTTACTAAAAAATTAAATTTTGTGAATTTTAACGAATATATAAGTTTGATTATATATGTTATTTGTAATTTTTCACTTTTGTTAGTGTAAATATTTGATTATAACTTGACAAAGAGGAGTATATGGTATATAATATTGCAGGTGTAAAGAAAACAACTTTACACCTAAGAAAAGTTTTACATGGGCAGGAGCATTTAATTTATGGAGAAAAATGTAGAAGTATCTTTACTTTTTGATTTCTACGGTGAATTGCTCAAGCCGAATTGCAGACAGGCGATTGACCTGTATTACAATGAAGATTTGTCGCTTGCCGAAATTGCTGCGCAAACAGGCATTACCCGTCAGGGAGTGCGTGACAGCATTAAACGCAGCGAGGAAAAACTTTTTGAGCTTGAAGAAAAGCTCGGACTTTTTAAGAGATTTGTTCAGCTTGAAAACGGACTTGATAAAATAGTTGCACTTTCGCAGCAGATTTACAACAATTCCGATGTTGACACAATTAAAAAGCTTGCACTCGAAATTAATCGTACGGCAGGCACACTCAAAGAATAAAGGAGTGTATTTATGGCTTTTGAAGGACTTTCAGAAAAGCTAAGTAATGCTTTCAAAAAATTAAAGAATAAAGGTAAGCTTTCAGAGAACGATGTTAAGGAAGCTATGCGAGAAGTCAGACTTGCTCTGCTTGAGGCTGATGTAAACTACAAGGTAGCAAAAGAGCTTACCGCAAAAATAACAGAAAGAGCTGTTGGACAGGATGTAATGGAAAGCCTTACTCCGGGTCAGATGGTTGTTAAAATTGTAAACGAAGAGCTTACAGAACTTATGGGCGGCGACAATGCAAGAATTGAGTTTGCATCTAAACCACCAACAGTAATTATGCTCTGCGGCTTGCAGGGTTCAGGTAAAACCACCCACGCCGCAAAACTTGCACTAATGCTTAAAAATCAGAATCACAGACCGTTGCTTGTCGCTTGTGATATTTACAGACCTGCCGCTATTGACCAGTTAAAGGTTGTAGGTGCAAAGGCAGGAGTGCCTGTATTTGAAAGAGGTACACAGAACCCTGTAAAGACCGCAAAAGAGGCAATCAAAAACGCTAAGGATTACGGCAACGATATTGTAATTCTTGATACAGCAGGTCGTTTGCACATTGACGAAGAGCTTATGGACGAGCTGAAGAATGTCAAGGCTGAGGTTGAGCCAAATGAGATTTTGCTTGTTATTGACTCAATGACAGGTCAGGATGCCGTTAATGTTGCAAAGTCATTTAATGAAAAACTTGAGATTTCAGGCGTTATTCTCACAAAACTTGACGGCGATACTCGTGGCGGTGCTGCGCTTTCTGTAAAAGCGGTAACAGGCAAGCCGATTAAATTTGCCGGTACAGGCGAAAAGTTAGAGGATATTGAAGTATTCCACCCTGACAGAATGGCAAGCCGTATTCTCGGTATGGGCGATGTGCTCACTCTTATTGAGGATGCACAAAACAAGATTGACCAGGACAAAGCCGAAGAAATGGCAAAAAAAATGATGAGCAATAAGTTTGACTTTAATGATCTTAATGATCAGTTTGCTCAGATTAAAAAGATGGGCCCTTTAAAGGGTATTCTTGCTAAAATTCCGGGTATTTCAAATCAGCTTGATAACATTAATATAGACGACAGACAGATTGACTGGACGCAGGCGATTATTCTTTCTATGACTCCTGAAGAAAGGTCTAACCCTTCCCTGCTCAATCCGTCAAGAAAAAGAAGAATTGCAGCAGGTTCGGGCAGAAGTGTGGAAGAGGTCAACAGACTTATAAAGCAGCTTGAGCAAATGCAAAAAATGATGAAACAAATTAAAAATAAAACAAAAGGCACAAAGGGCGGCAAAAAGAGAAAAATGAAAAGACTGCCCGGTCTTGGCGGAATGCCGATGGGCAATCTTCCAAAAAATTAACACACATTCAACCAAATACAATTTGGTGAATATAGATTTATAACATTTACGGAGGTAAAGAAAATGGCAGTAAAAATCAGACTTAGAAGAATGGGTTCAAAGAAAGCACCTTTTTACAGAGTAGTAGTAGCAGATTCAAGATATCCAAGAAACGGTCGTTTCATCGAGGAAATCGGCACATATGATATTCTTAAAAAGCCATCAGAGTTCAATGTAGATGCAGAGGCTGTTAAGAAGTGGATTGCTAACGGTGCTCAGCCAACTGACACAGTTAAGGCTCTTCTCAAGAAGAACGGCATTATTGAATAATCGGTAACGAAAGGGAAACCAAAATGCAGGAATTACTTACTGTAATAGCACAGGGTCTTGTAGATGATCCGACTGCTGTAAAGGTTACTGCCGATGAACCAAACGAAGACGGTACAATCGTATATCACATTTCTGTTGCAGAAAGCGATATGGGCAGAATTATCGGTAAGCAGGGCAGAATTGCCAAGGCTATCCGCACAATCGCTCGTAGTGCAGCTATCCGCTATGAAGAAAAGATTATGGTTGAAATCGACTGATAACTAAAGAGTTAAAACCTCCGATTTATGTCGGAGGTTTTATTTTTGGATTTTATGCAAAAGTTTAGCTGTATAGATTTAAAAAAGGTTTTTAGTCAATAGTTGGGGTAAATTATGGTTTATCAAATTATCGGTCGGGCAACAAAGTAAAGAAAAAGCAAAACTTTCCGTCCCGAATATAAAAGTTTAGTCAACCTTTTCAAAGGTTGTGGGGGTGGGCAACGCACACAAAATCTTTCACTTATTGCAAATTCTTGATAGCCAGACGGCTTGCCTTTTGGCGGCTTGGACATAACGGCGAAAGCCTTTAAATTCAAAAGCAAAATTAAATGTGAAAGCAAAATAAACAGGAAAAGTCACGCTACTAAAACTACTAATTTGCCACTTTTCAAGGGCAAATCAGTCACACACGAAAACTTTTGTGCCTTTAGAGTATATTTTCTCTAAGACTGCTCAAGCGTAACTTTCTCGCTCTATGCCACTCATTAGTCTTAACTTTTGTTTTTTCTTAAAATCTTGATTAATCTAAAGTTTGGTTATTACACTATTTTGATTATAACTGTTTATGTATGTTTCAAATTAGCGTTTTTAATGTTTTATGGGCTCTGCCGAAACCTGCAACCCTTTAAAAAGGGTTGACCTAAATTTTAAATTTACTAAGCTAAACTATATTTGTTAAACTATAAATAAACACCAAAATCAAAACCCGTAGTGCTAACTACGGGTTTAATTTATGATTCTGAAATTGTAAGATTGGCTTTATACGAGCCGGACACCCAACACGAGGACGCATTATTAATTGTAAAGGTTACAGGCATAGAAACCGAACCCTTCATACCGTCAGATTCGGAAATATCAATAACCGCCGTAATATCTGAAGCATTGAGAGAATCAATTTGGCTGCTTGTGCCGTAAACTGTAATCTCAAGATTTTTTTGCGTAACCTCCGCCGAATATCCTGAGGCAAGACCCTGTACCATAAATTTCTCAACAGTCAGCTTTTTGCTCGAAAGTGATGACAAATCAAGCGTTACCTTTGCTGTTGAAGTATTGCTTATATTCTTGCAATCGGTCGGAATTTCAACGGCAAGGTCAAATGTCGATTTATTATTTGTAAGTGTTGCGAAATCAATCGGAGCAAGACTTACAGAATCGGTTTTGCTCAATACATCTTCTGTACCGGCAAGGAGTATTGATGACGGTTCAATAGAAATCATATCATCAGTTATCTCCAAGCCTGAAGGCATATTTGTAAATGTCGGTTTAAGGCTAACTTCTTTTTCAGGAAGAACAGAAATTGCCGCCTCAACGGATTTGAAATCAAGTGAGAGCAAATCTGTATTTATCTCTTTTCCGTCTGCATCGTACAAAATAATGTCGGCATTAACCTTTCGTGAAGAATTAAGCGTGCCGTCAATATTAGCGCTTGCAACAACCTTTGCTATTTTAGACACCTCAGACTGAGGTCCTGTAATATAAATAGTTTTAGATGACAAGGTTGTTGACGCATAGTAGCCGTCATCTACCTTATAAACTACATTTTCCTGAATATCAAAAGTTTCTTCTCTGAGATAATCAATAAAAACATCAATAGTTGACGGTTTTATTGATGACGAAATCTGGAAATCGCTGTATGGGTTATTCTTTGAGGCATTAAGATACAATGTGTAATTCCCGGCTGAATCTACATAATTTGCGGTAGCTTTTACCGTAATGTCAGATGGCTGCAAAGAACCAACCACTGCCCTATTGCCTGTAACCGTAAGTGATGCGGTATGATCGCTGCCCGAAAAAACCTGCAAACCGTTATTTACCGCCTCGTCAGACAATTCAACCTGAACAGGTATACCCGATATAGTTAAACTTGTATCGTTGCCTGTACTTATACTCATATAAATCCATATTACAAGCGAAATAACTATTGAAATTATAAATAGAAAATTTGTACTTTGTAAAAAAGCCTTAAATTTAGATCTTTTGCTTTTATTATTTTTCATCCGACTTCCTCCTTATCTTTTGGAGTAAACCGGCAGCCATAGAATCATCATCAAAATTCTCAAGGAGCAGCGACTCAAGTTTGACAACGAGCTCATCTCGTGTAAAGTTACGCAAAAGAACACCGTTGATAGCAAGAGAAATAACACCTGTTTCCTCGCTGACAATGAGAACTACGGCATCGCTCTGCTCACTGATGCCAAGTCCTGCTCTATGTCTTGTGCCCAAATTTATATCAACATTCTTGTTGTCTGTTAAAGGAAGAATACAGCCCGCCGCAAAGAGCTTGCCATCTCGCACTATGCTTGCACCGTCATGGAGCGGAGCTTTGTTGAAAAATATATTTCCAAACAATGCAACAGAAGTATCGGCATTAATTATCGTGCCTGTTGCCGCAATATCAGACAGCTTTGTTTCTCTTTCAAAAACAAGCAAAGCGCCTGTTTTAGATCTTGAGAAAAGCAATGCTGTATCGGCAGCATCTATAATAGACTTTTTAACAGCCTGTTTCCATTCGTCACTTTTTTCTCTATGAGTTATCAGCTTAATATACTTTTTGTAAGTATTATTTCTGCCCATCTGCTCAAGATACTTTCTGATTTCAGGCTGAAATATTATTGCTACCAATATAACCGCCGCCTCAAAAAATGTTCTCAGCAAAGAAGTCAGCATCATTAGTCCAAAGAGTGAAGAAATCAAATATATAATAAGAAGTGCAACAACGCCCTTTAACAGCTGAGCTGCACGAGTTTCTTTTACGAGCTTGAAAAGGCTGAAAATAATGAAAGCAATAGCAAGAATATCAATAATATCACGAATTTCAATAGTTTTTAATACAGCAAACACATTTTGAATCCACTCCATTATTTTAACCTCCTCTATTTTTCATTACTTTATTTTAACACACAATCGCATTGAATTGCAACCTTTTTTACATTCTTTTGTAATAATTAATTTGACTGACTGATTTAACAAGATAGTTGACTTCATTTTGAGTTGAAAATGACGAAATCACTGCTCGAACTGTTCCTTTTTCGAGTGTTCCAAAGCACTTATGAGCAAGCGGCGCACAATGAAGTCCTGCCCTAACCGCAATATTAAATCTGTCACTAAGAATCTGCGCCGTTCTTTCGCTGTCAGTATCTTTCAAATTAAACGAAATAACAGGTACAAACTGCTTTTCGTCAGGTTTTGGAGTATAAAGCTCTATATTTTTAATTTTTCGCAGTCCGTCATAAAGATTTTGAGCGAGTTTTATTTCATAATCAAATATTTTTTGCGGAGTTTTATTCAGAACATATTTAATCCCCTCGTTAAGTCCTGCTATTCCGAGTAAATTATGAGTTCCGCTTTCAAATTTATCCGGTAAAATTTCAGGTTGGTTTATCTGTGCCGAAAGACTACCCGTTCCTCCCTGAGTCAGACTTTCGGGGATTACCTCACTGTTTATTATAAGCAAACCCGTACCCATCGGCCCGTATAACCCTTTATGCCCTGCTGTGCAAAGAAAATCTATATCCGAATTTTTCATAGAAATCGGTATAATTCCTGCGGTTTGAGCGGCATCGGTGCAAAACAATATGCCGTTTAGCCTGCACAAAGCCGCAATTCTTTCTATCGGCAGGCGCACACCAAATACATTAGACGCATGGGTACAAATTACAAGTTTTGTATTTTCTTTAAAAGAATTTCTGAAATTGTCTATTGTTTTTTCAGTATCGCCAAATTCAATTTCAGCAACTGAATAGTCTACTCCCTTAGTTTTGAGATATTCAAGCGGACGAACTACGGCGTTATGCTCATAAGAGGAAATCACCGCATGGTCGCCTGATTTTAATATGCCCTTAATTACAGTATTAAGAGCTGTTGTGCAATTATTTGTTATAATTACATTCTCCGGATTATCTATATCAAAAAGCTCAGCGGCATTTTTTCTGCAATCATACAATACCTCCGATGCTTTCATAGCCATTTTATGACCGCCACGCCCCGGATTTGCACCAATCTGCGTAATTGCGTAATTTACCGCATTTACAACAGACCTTGGTTTTGGAAAGGTGGTAGCTCCGTTATCAAAGTAAATCATTCTAAATCAGCAGGATATACTCCCTGCACAGGTATATTCATAGCCTTTAAAATTTCAATGCTTTCTTCAACTCTGTTCACAACAAGTAAACTATAACCGCATGAGCCGTTTCTGTATTGCAAAGGAGTGCGTATTATCTGAGTGCGTATTCCTCGTCTTTTGAGTGCCTCTCTACCCCGTTGCGTATAAGTGAGAGTGCTAAAAACAAAAACAGATTTTTTCATATTATTCACCACTTTATAAATCTTAATTTTTATATTCTCCCTGTTACATAATATGAATTAATTTTTATATGGTTATTTTAATGGGGGTGTATTATTTAGTTGTGGTTTAGCGCGCATAATTTAACAAATTTTAGAATTTTTAATAAGCAAAGCCAAATTCACGCTGCAATCATGATAAGACTAAACTTTCACATAGCAAAAGCGGCACTCACGAGGAGTGCCGCTATGCAATAACTTTTGGTTATTTAATTATTTAAGGAAAGAAGATGTACCGCCGATCTGGCCATCAATACCTGTAAAGCCATTTGCGCAGCATACATAAACTCTCATATTTGCCTTACCGATTTTTGAAACTGTAAGTGTTCCGTTTGTTACATTCTTAACATCACCTGTTACAGCATCTACATATCTGCCGTTAGGAATATTCTTAAATGTAGCACCACTTGATACAGTTACAAGTGCAAGGCTGTCAATACCGTCTTCTGCACTTGTATAACGGCGGATATAAGACATATCGCCACCTGTTACATAAGAATCAGAAGCTGTGTACTGACCTTTCTGAAGAGCAGGGATAGCTCTTCTGATAGCATTAAGCTTTGAAAGGTGAACGCTGAGTGGGCTTGCAAGTGTTTCAGCAACAGTACCTGATGCTGTGTACTCGCTAAAGTCAGTAGCTGTTACATCACCCTCAAGATAATCGCCGTAGTAAGCACGACCTGTTGTTGAAAGAGGAGCGTTAGGACCAACATCAATAACTTCGCCCTTCTGGAACTCAACCTCTGAACCATAGTAAACGCATGGAATACCACGGAATGTAAACATAAGGTCAAGGTTCTCTGCCCAAGTCTGTGTGCCGCCTGCAAAACGACTCTTTTCATCAGGCTGTTCAGGAGCATAGTCATGAGAATCAACATACATTACATTGTATGTTGCATCATTATAATACTGGTCTGTGCTCTTAGCAAAGTTATAAGCACTGCTTGCGTTACCAAACATTCTGTGCATCTGGAAGTCAATACCCTCCATACCCGATGCCATAGATCTGTCAGGTGTGTGGTATGTAATACCGTTTAAGAAAGCATTTTCTGAAGTAGGTTCATCTGTAGGATCATCTTCTTCGAGATAATGATCAAATACAACATTCATATTGTTGTTGATATCTTCAGCAGAAGTGCCGTAACTCCATAAATCAGCCCACTTATTGTTTGACTCTTTCCAAGTGTAGTAAGGTGTAGATTCCTCTGCGTGGCCACGATACCAAATCTGTGTGTAACGAGTACAGATTTCGCCAAACATAAGGAAGTTGTTGTTACCCGATGCCTTTGCAGCAGCATAAAGCTGGTCATTGTACATAAGGTTAAGTGCAAGTCTTGGAATATGTCTTACTGTATCAACACGGAAACCGTCAACGCCCATATTGATATAGTCTGAGTATACATCTACGATGTGTTCTGCTACTGCCGGATTTTCTGTGTTGAGGTCAACACAGTCACCTGCGATTTGAGCAAATTTACAGGTCCAGTCATCCCAGTTAAGGCTCTGGAAATAACCTGTATGATAATAGTTGTTTGCATTAAATGTGTCAGAATTTGAAATCTTTGCAGAATCATAATCTTTTGCGTCCGGTAAGCTGCCTGTTGAGTTACCTACATCCGAAGAGTATGTTGTATTCTTCATAAGGTTAAGTCTTTCAGAATACTGAATTCCAGGCTTCTGTGCCCAGTATTCCTCTGCTGAATTAAGTCCGTATGTGTCAAGAAGCAAGTCTGTAGGAATCATTGACTCTTCAAGATTTGAAAGGTCTTTTGTTGTATCTTTTTCAAAAAGATTGCAGAAATAAGCCTCACCGAAGTTACCGGTATGCTGGAAAACTACGTCCTGAATAATCTTCATACCTTTTGCGTGAACCTCATCAATAAGATCCTGGTATGTAAAATCATCACTCTCATAACGAACATCAACGGTTGAGAAGTCCATAGCATGATAACCGTGATAATCATAGCCTGAACCGTTTGTAACTACAGGTGTAATCCAGATAGCTGAAAAGCCAAGTGCCTTTATATAGTCAAGCTTGTCTGCAAGACCTTTGAAGTCACCACGCCATGCAGGGTCTGAATCAGGGTTATTTGCCTGTGTGTCATCCCAGCAATGAACATTGTTGCCTGTATCTCCGTCATAGAAACGGGTTGTCATAACAAAGTAGATAGACTCTTCACGCATATCCACTGAATCAACAGGGTCAATTTCATCAGGATTGTACTTTGTCCATCTCTTGTTTTTGTACCACCACTCACCGGTAGTTCTTCTTAATTCAGGTGAATACTGTTTGCCGTCTTTATCTGTAAAAATCATATTTACAGCCGTAACATCGTTGATTACATAAGTAAACCAACCGTTTGAAGAGGCAGTCATTTTTTCACCCGGATATGAATCTGACATTGCGCTGTTTGTTGGAAGTGAATTCCAAAGGTAAACATATGGCTGTGCAAGTTCACTGTTCTGATAATGAATAGTAATGCCTGTTTCAGCTGACGCCGCACCAACCTCTTCGGTTGTAGCGTCAGCGTCAGCAGCGTTTACAGATACTATGCCTGCTGTAATAACAAGCATTACAGAAAGTACTAATGCACACCATTTTTTAATTTTTGTCATAATAGTACCTCAATATATTTTAGTTAATCGTCATATGTTAAATTACTGTCCTGCAGCCATCTTCTGAATCATTGTAGCGTCGATAACATCAAGAACACCGTTACCGTCAATATCACATGTCTTGAAATCATATTTCATACCGCTGTATTCAGCAATGATCATCTGGAGATATGTAGCATCGTTTACATCAACTTTGCCGTCACCGTTGCAGTCGCCAAGCATAAACGGAGTTGATGTAGGCTGTACTGAAGTTGTAGGCTGTGTGGTTGGTTTTGGTGTTGTTGGTTTTGGTGTTGTTGTTGTAGGAATAACAGATGTAGTCGGCTGTGTTGTAGTCGGTACATTCGAATCAGCTGTATAAGTATAAGTCTTTGAAACCTTTGAGTTGTCAGAACCTTCGACATATACTTCAACTGTGTATGTTCCCTTTACTGTAGGTACAAATGAGTATGAATCGTTAAGTGTGTAATAAGGAATGTTCTTATTACCGTTTGGATCTGTAACTACATACTTATAGAAAAGAAGGTTTGTACCTGTATTACCGCCGCCTGCAAGGACTTTAACGGTAGCTTTTGTGTTGAGCTTAATAAAGTTAAGATTAAATGGTGTTACATTTTTAATAACAGGCTTAACGAGTGTTGAGTCATCTGCAACAGTAAGTGTGAGTGAACGCTCGTTTGTGTTGCCCTTTGTATCAGAATACTCAAACTTGATTGTATATTCACCAACTGCTGATGGTGTCCATACATATGAGTTTGTCGAGCTCATAGGAGATACTACCTTGCCGTTTACAGAAATCTGATAGCTGATAGTAGCATTTACAAGGCTATTTGCTGTTGTTGAAAGTGTAACAGCTGTACCTGTATAAATTGTGCTCGATGGGTCTGCTTTATAAGAAGTTACCTGAATATCACTTGTATCATATACAGACCAAGTATTTGTCTTGTTGTTGTAAAGGTCGCCTGAACCTACTGTAAGGTCATTTGACTTATTGCTGCCTGAACTGAAGATAACATTCTTATAAGCCTTATTAGGAGTATAAGACCATACATTATCGCCGATTTCAGTCATTGATTTGCCCGGCCATGCAGCGTTGCTATCTGTGGTGCTGTTCCACATATAGCAATATACATTTGACCAACCTGCATCATTCTGGCAGTAAATTGGTTTTGCATTGCCCGAAGAAGTTGACGGCTGTGTAGCCTGTGTCGGCTTAGTTGATGATGTTGCCTGTGTAGCTGAAGTAGCCTGTGTTGGAAGTGTTGTGCCTGAGTAAGCTGACCACTTGCCTGTGCTGAGGTCATAGATCTGACCGTTGCCGGCATAAGTAAGGTTGCCTGTCTGTTTGCCACTGCCGTTGTTGAAAATAACATTCTTAAAATCACCAGAAACTGTGTAAGCATAAACGTCATCTTCAACCTTTGTCATAGCCTGACCAGGCCATGTTGCGTTGTTGCCTGCACCATCTGTCCACATATAGCAGTACAGATTGGTCCAGCCGTTGTTTGCACGAACGTATACAGTATCGCCTGTTGCTGCTGATACTGCCATACTGCCTGCACAAACTGCTGATACTGCGAGCATAATACAAAGTATTAAGCTGAGTACCTTGTGCTTTGTTGTTACCATAAGAATTTCCTCCAAATTTTTTGTTATGGTTTTTGTGGATAATATAATTCCACATTCTGACAATTATATTATACAACAATGTTTGTTAACTGTTTTTTCTTTTGTGGAATTATTTAATTTTATTGCAAACAAAATTATTATACAATATTTGTATACAATTAACAAAAAGCAAGTGATTTGCAAAAATTAATATCAATATGCACAAATGCAATGTGCATTTTTTGTGATAAATACTAATACCTTTTATTCTTGATTTTATCCCAATAAGCCTTGTATGCCTGCTCGTTTTTATTGTCGCCGTATTCGTAATAAACTCTGTCACGAATAGTATCGGGCAAATATTGCTGATTTACATAATGATTAGGATAATCATGAGGATAGTTATAAAATTGTCCTTTATTGTTATTGTCTTCCCCATCGTAGTGCATATTTTGAAGTTGTCTTGGTACAGGACCGTAATTTCCGAGCTTTAAGTCCTGAGTTGCACGATTTATTCCCATATAAGCCGAGTTTGACTTTGGAGCATTGCACACCATTACTACGGCATCGGCAAGCGGTATTCTTGCCTCAGGCAATCCGACTGCCTGAGCAATATCCACGCAAGACTTCACAATAGGAATAAGCTGCGGATATGCAAGTCCAACATCTTCACAAGCACACACCATAAGTCTTCTGCAAGCGCTCGGCAAATCGCCTGCCTCAAGCAAGCGTGCAAGATAATGCAAAGCTGCGTTGCTGTCACTGCCACGCATACTCTTTTGATAAGCCGAAATAATGTCATAATGCTCGTCGCCGTCTTTATCATATCGAACTGCGCTTTTCTGCACAAGCTCGCTTACTATCTCTTCGGTAACGGTTTTAACTCCGTCTTCCTCATCTGCCACAAGAATAGAAAGCTCAACCGCATTCATTGCTTTTCGTACATCTCCTCCACAACCGAACGCAATTTTTTTGCGGCAGCTTTCGGGAAAATCGACCTCTATCTCCTGTTCCTCTGCAATTATATCGGCGGCTCTTTTTACGGCTCTTTCAATCTCTTCGGGCGGTACGGATTTAAATTCAAAAACAGTAGAACGACTGAGAATAGCATTATAAACATAAAAATACGGGTTTTCGGTAGTTGATGCAATCAGAGTTATAGAGCCGTTCTCAATGTATTCAAGCAAAACCTGCTGCTGCTTTTTGTTGAAATACTGAATCTCGTCAAGATACAGCAAAATTCCGTTCATTCCCGAAAAAGTGTTAAGCTCCGATACAACCTCTTTTATATCTGAGGTAGATGCGGTTGTACCGTTCAGCTTTTTCAGAGTTCTGTTAGTTCTTTTAGCTATATATGTAGCAAGTGTAGTTTTTCCCACGCCTGATGGGCCGTAAAAAATCAAATTTGGAATTTCTCCGCTTTCAATTATTTTTCGTAACGGCTTGTTTGGCCCAAGCAAATGCTTTTGCCCTACTATATCGTCAAGTGTTTGCGGTCTTATTCTGTCTGCAAGCGGAGTATTCATAGAGTAAACCTCGTTTCGTTTTGAAAATCATTATATAATTATAGTACATTTGTTCGCACAATTTGTCAAGAATTTTGGTAAAAAAATCCGTTCCGCCTTTAGTTTGACGGAACGGAATATTATTCTTAAAGCGAATTATTTATTAAACAAATTATTCGTAAAGCGGATACTTTTTGCAGATTTCTTCAACGCCTGCTCTTACCTTGTCGGCGCTGTTTTCAAAATCATTGAGAACAAGTGTGATATACTCGGCAATCTTGTCCATATCTTTCTCATTAAGACCTCTTGTTGTAACGGCAGCAGTACCGATACGAACACCGCTTGTTACGAACGGAGAAAGTGGCTCACCCGGAATAGTGTTCTTATTTACTGTGATGTAGCACTCATCAAGACGAGCCTCAAGCTCCTTGCCTGTAACGCCTGTATCACGAAGATCCATAAGAAGTACATGGTTGTCTGTACCGCCTGAAACGAGCTTGTTGCCTCTCTTGAGAAGTCCCTCTGCAAGTGCCTTACAGTTAGAAACAATCTTTGCGCCGTACTCCTTGAACTCAGGCTTTAATGCCTCGCCAAAGCAAACTGCCTTTGCTGCGATTGTGTGCATAAGCGGGCCACCCTGTGTACCCGGGAAAATAGCCTTGTCAATCTGCTTAGCAAATTCTTCACGACAGAGGATAAGACCGCCTCTTGGGCCACGAAGAGTTTTGTGAGTTGTAGATGTAACAAATTCGCAGTATGGAACAGGGTTTGGATGAACGCCTGCTGCAACAAGACCTGCAATGTGAGCCATATCTACCATAAGATAAGCGCCAACCTCGTCTGCAATTTCACGAAGTTTAGCAAAGTCGATAATTCTCGGATAAGCGGACGCACCTGCTACGATGAGCTTTGGCTTACATTCCTTGGCGATTTCAAGAACCTTATCGTAATCAATTCTGTGTGTAACGCTGTCAACGCCGTAAGGTACAAAGTTAAAGTACTTACCTGAAATATTTACGGGTGAACCGTGTGTAAGATGACCGCCCTCGTTAAGATTCATACCCATAACTGTGTCGCCGGGATTGAGCATAGCAAAGTAAACTGCTGTGTTAGCCTGAGCGCCTGAGTGTGGCTGAACATTTGCGTGCTCTGCGCCGAAAAGCTCACAAGCTCTCTTGCGTGCGATTTCCTCTACAACATCTACGCACTGGCAACCGCCATAGTAACGCTTTCCGGGATAACCCTCTGCGTACTTATTTGTAAGCAAGCTGCCCATTGCTGCCATAACAGCAGGAGAAACTATATTTTCGCTTGCAATAAGCTCAAGATTTCTTCTCTGTCTTTTAAGTTCAGCTGTCATTGCCTCGCCAACAGCAGGATCATAGCTGTTGAGGTAATCGAGTGCTGCGATATTAGTTTTTTCACTCATAATTATTCCCCTTTATCTAAAATAAATTTTAAACATCATAAACAGATGCTAAAGCCTTGTTTTTAAGTGCGTACAAATCATCAAGCGTACACACCTTGCCCGACTGATTTCTAAGCTCTGCCGCACCACGCATACCTTTAAAGTATCCTGCAATCAGTTTTCGTGCTTGCAGCATTGCCATATGCTCGCCCTTGTACTCAACCATTTTTTCAATGTGTCGGCACATAACATTGAGCTTTTCTTCAAGAGTCGGCTGTTTGAGAACGCAATCGGGATTTTCAAGATAAGCGTTTATTTGAGAAAAAATCCATGGATTGCCAAGTGTAGCTCGTCCAATCATTACAAGCCTGCATCCTGTGTAGTCCATTACTTCTTTAGCCTTTTGGGCAGAGGTAATGTCGCCGTTTGCAATAACAGGAATTGACACCGCATTGCTGACTTCCTTTATAATATCATAGTCAACAGGCGGCTTATAATACTGTTCTCTTGTTCTGCCATGAACTGTAATTGCCGCTGCGCCTGCCTGTTCGCAAATTTTAGCAACCTCAACTGCATTTACAGCTGAGTTATTCCAACCCTTTCGGATTTTAACCGTAACAGGCACATCAACGGTGCTCGTTACTGCTTTTACAATTTCTCCGCAAAGCTGCGGATTTTTCATCAATGCACTGCCGCTGCCGTTTGAGCTGATTTTAGGAGCAGGGCAGCCCATATTTATATCAATAATATCGGGCTTGTTTTCCATAGAATGTATAGCAGCATCAGCCATACATTTGGGATCATCTCCGAAAATCTGAATACCGCATGGTCGCTCATAATCGGAGATTTCCATAAGTTCTTCACTTTTCTTACTGTTGAAAGAAAGTGCCTTTGAGCTTACCATTTCGCTTACGCAATAGGCAGCGCCAAATTCTACGCAAAGCTCACGATATGCCCTGTCGGTAACGCCTGCCATAGGGGCAAGCACTGCGTGGGACTTAAATTCAACATTTCCTATTTTTACTTTTTCCATACCGCTCTCCTTATGAAGAATAAATATCTCTCTGCTCTCTTCTGCGTTCAAGCACATAAGATATTTTTGTGCTGAGCAATACGAAAATCAAAACAATTATACCTACAATTACGCAAACCCAATATACAACACCTGCGGCATCATTGGTTTCGTAACGCTTTGTACTAACTTTTGAAGTTGAAAGCTGGGTAGGCGACACCGTTTCATTGACTACATTATTATTAAAATCATATTCTGTTGTTTCTTCGTAATACGGCTCTGTCGGTTCTTCGGTATATACAGGCTCCGTATATTTTTCTGTAACTTCTTCGGTATAATATTCTGTCGGCGGCTCTGTGTAAGGCTCGGTTTCGGGATAGGTTTCAGGCTCGGTATATTGAGTTTCTGTATATTCTGGTTCTGTATAAACCTCGGTTTCCGATACATCTCCGTCATCTATTCCGTCGCCGTCAATATCAACGGCATTTGTGCCGATTGCAGCCACAAACATAAACAATACCGCAAACAGCATACAGATTGCATATTTTGAAATTCTGTATTTTTTCATTACATTACTCCTTGCGGATACATATATTCAAATTATACCAAAAGTCGCAATATATTGCAAGCTATTTTTACATTTAATTATAACCCGTGTTTAAGAACCTCATAAAGCACATTGCCAAGCAGCTCTCCGCTGTACTCCGCCTCCTCTATTGTATTTGCGTCTGTTCCTATTTCTATAAGCAAAGAACCGTCACAAATATATTCGTTATAAGCAAAATAGCCGAAATTGAGCGGTCTTGTCATTCCGGGGTACATCTCTTCGGCTTTGTTTTGAATTTTCAGTGCAAAATTCAAGTTGTTTTCCCAATTCAAAAAATTCATTTCACCGTCTGTATCGCAGCCCGACAAAATCATAATTTGCGCCCCCTGCTTACCGTCATATGTAAATACAGGCTTTACCTTTTGAGTTTCCGTACCGATTGCGTCACGGTGAATATCAATTATTACCTTAATATCCGTATTATTTTCCATAATGCTTTCGACCGTCTGCGCACTTCTGTCATAAGAACCGCTGTATGTTGAGTCGTGCACCGTGGTATCGTGCATTGTCTTTATACCACGCTTGTTGAGCACATCGGTAATTGCATCTCCGACAGCCGTTACATTATAATCATTGTTCTGTGTGCGTGAGTAATAGCTTTCGTAAAAATAATCCACATCTTCATCCATATAACTTTCGCTTGTATGGGTGTGGTAAATAAGCACCTGCGCCGAACCGTTTGAATCCACATCAAACGGCAGCTCACTGCTTAAGGCGGACTCAAAATCATAATCAAGTCCCGTATTGTTTTTTACATATGCCGTACCGCATTTTACACCGTTTGCCCCAATATGCTCGGCAAGAATGTCATATACTTCTTCCCCACTATGGTCGCCGAAAGAATCGTAATATCCTGTTTTATCCTTTTCACCATTAAATTTTCTTGTAATCGTTACAGCCTTGGTTGTCGGCTGTGTTTCCTCCTGCTTTTTTGGCTCTGTCCGATTTTCGTTTGTATTTGCAAGATTTGAAAGTTTATATGTACCGTCAGACAAGGTGAGCGCCGCAACAGCGAGAGCGGCAGGCTTATCACTTGCAAAACATTCGGGCAATCTTTTATAAATGCAGAAAACGGCAGTCAATACAAGAACTATTGACGCCGTTATTTTTAATGCTCCTAATCTTTTCACAAAATCACCGCCTTATAAAAATATATGCCGATGATTTTAATGTATGACCAAATTGCTACATAAGAGATACAAGCTCCGATATATTAAATTCATTTTGCAAAGCACCGTTGAGTGCAAAAGAAATAAGTCTTGAGGCTCTTTCTGTAAGCAAATCAATTTCTCGTGGAATAACAACCATCTGCCTGCCCTGCGGAGTTATTCTGCGCCTTGCTCTGTGCGGATCGTTTCCGCTTAATAAATCTGATGCAAAGGTAGCGGCATCTACAACAGTCGGCACTCCTATTGCAATTACAGGCACTCCTATGGTGTCCTTGTTAATTTTTGTGCGGTGATTTCCCACACCTGCACCGGGTGAAATTCCCGTATCACTTATTTGCAGAGTACAGCCGAGCCTTTCAAGTCTGCGTGACGCAAGCGCATCTACTACCACAACGGCATTCGGCTTTATTCTTTTTACAATGCTTAAGATGTACTCGCCTGTTTCTATGCCCGTTTGTCCCGTTACTCCCGTTGCCATAACCGCAACAGGTCTTAATCTGTCAAGTCCCGTACTCCTTGCAATCTCTCCCGAAATATGCCTTGTCGCAAGCACCCTTGCGCTCGTTTTCGGCCCGAGGGAATCGGGAGTAATCTCCGGGTTTCCGAGCCCCACCACAAGCACAAGTCCGTTGACAGGCAAAAGCCTGCGGATTTCTTTTCCTATTGTTATAAGCCTTTCATCGGTTTCCGTAAAATTATCAGTAAGTGACGGAAGTTCAATCGTAATGTATGTTCCCTCTTCCTTGCCGAGTTGCTGCTGAGCTTTTCGTGTTTTTACCTCAAGTCTTGAAATGTCAAGTCCGTTTTCACTGTACTGCACAAAGTCAACGCCGCCCACATCTTCGCCTGCTATTTCTCTTGCCTCTACCGCAAGGTCTGTTCTCAGTTCCATAAAGTCGCCCCTTTTATCTGAATACTGCTATTATCTTGTGTATAAACATTGCTTATATTCTTTACAAGAAAGAAAATCTTTGATATAATTATTTAATATAATTAAAATTTTAATAAAAGGTGTGATTGTAAAAAATGAAAAAATCACCTGCAATAAAGGCGATAACAATTTCAATATCTGCATTTATGCTTTTTTCGGCAGTGGGCATTACGGCAAATGCCGCCGAAATTGACAGCAATACAAAATCACTTAAAAATTTTCAGATAAACACTTACAGCAATTCAGACGATACACAAGCCGACCTGCCGACTTCTTTCAGCTCGGTGGACTACAACATTGTAAATCCGCCAAAGGATCAGCGATACAACGATTGCTGGATTTACTCCTCGCTCTCTGCGCTTGAAACAAAACTTCTAAAAAGTGGTTTTACCGCAAATAATTTTTCAACAGAGCATATGAACCTATGGGCAACTACAAAAAGCAACGGCAAGGGTTGGCTGAGGAGTATTACATCTGACGGCTATGCTTTTACCGCACTCGGATATTTAAGCTCGTGGCAGGGCGGAATTGAACAGAGCGACTTCGAAAGCTTTGCCGATGAATACAACCCCGACACCGACCTATCTTCTCTTGTTAATTACGGAGCAACGGCTATAAAGTATCTTGATAATTGCTCACGAGAAGAAATAAAGCAGGAGATTATGGACAACGGCTCAATTTATGCCGCATATTCGCATAGTACATTTTACGAAAACAGCGACAGAACCGCTTATTTTTGCCCGAAAGGCTCGCCAAAAGCTACGGGGCACGCAATAGCTATTGTCGGCTGGGACGATGATTTTGCAAAGGAGAATTTTAAAACCGCCAACGGTATTCTTCCCGAAAATAACGGCGCATGGCTCGTAAAAAACAGCTGGGGCAACTACAACAGCTTAAACGGCTATTTTTGGATGTCGTATGAAGACGCCTACCTTTTCAGCAGTACATTCAGATATAACTATGCCATTGAAGATGTAACACCGATTACCGATGATATAAAGCTGATGCAAAATGAAATTTACGGTGCTACCTACGAATTTAATTACATTGACTATGACAGCGTTACTTATCTTAATCTTTTTAATTTTTCAGAGGGATACAACAAGCTCGATTCGGTAATGTTTGAAAGCACTGCCAAAAATTCGGATTACGAAATTTATTATGTTCCTGCCGAAAATAAAACTCCCGTAAGCGATGAATCCAAATGGACATTGCTAAGCACAGGTACAGTTCCTTACAGCGGCTACTTAAATATTGACACAAACGATTTTGATTTGCCTGTTACATACGGTGCGATTGCCGTAAAAATCAGTAAAAATGAGGCAAGCGACAAAAACACTATCGGCGTTGGCGAATGGCTGAATAAATCGAACGGACAATTTGCCTTTATAAATGAAACCAAAAAAGGCGAAAGCTATATTTATAAAGACGGAAAAATGATTGATATTCTCGATTGGTACAAAGCCGAGCGAGATGATGACCTCGGCGGTACTTTTGTTATAAAAGCAATTACAAATAAAACCGAGCTTGCTGTAACTATGCTCGGAGATATTGATTTAAACAATAAACTTGATGTACTCGATGTTACGGATTTACAAATGGCAATTTCGGGTGGTTCAAATCTTACGGCTGTTCAAAAGCTGAATGCCGATACCGACCAAAATAATGAAATAAATGTAAATGATGTAACCCAACTTCAAATTATGATTTCCGATAAAAACTAAACAAAAGCAAAAATCACAACTGCTCAGCCGAACAGTTGTGATTTTATTTTATCTCATTTGAGGAGGATCGGACATATCCGAGTCATTCGGTCTTTCCATTCCGTTCATATCTCTGCCACCCATACCGTTAGGGCCGCCCATTCCGCCTGAGCCATAAATAAGTGAAGTCATTTCAACCTCTGTTGAATACTCTCCTGCGGTTACTGTATAGGTCTGTCCCGTTGTAATTTGCGGACAGCTGATTACTACGCAAGCATATGTTTTGGTAGGAGTGAAAGATACCAAAACTTCTCCACTGCTGTTTTTAAGTGTAATTTCTCCGCTTGAGTTTGCATTGACAAACATTGAACCCTGCGTTGAGTTTTCGCCGAAATTCTGCGCCATCTGAGTTGAACCTGCCGCAACGAATATACCGCCTGTAATTGTTGCCTCGCCGTCATAATCAAGTGCGCCGTCCGCTCCGCTTGTAGGGCCTGAAACATAGGTTTCTCCGCCTGTAACAGTGAGTGAACCATTAGAATCCACTCCGTCACCGTCTGCTTCTATTGTAATTTTACCGCCCGATATGGTAATAGATGCATTTGATGAGCTGAAATTATCTCGATCAAAACCACCGCCAAAACCGCTTTCATCTTTTCCGCCTGCGGCATTTATTCCGTCATCACTTGCTTTCAAGGTAATTGTGCCGCCCGAAATTTCAACCTCTGTTCCCTCTATGCCCTCATAGCTTTCGGTAATATTTACAGTGCCTCCGCTTATGCTTGTTTTGCTGTCTGCGTGAATACCGTCATCTCCGCTTGAAATTGTAAATGTGCCGTTTGTAACGGTAACATTTGTGTTTGAATGTAAAGCGTCGTCCTCGCAGTTCAGATTAAATGTACCGCCGCTGATTGTGAGATCTCCTACGGCTTTTATGCCTTTCACACTTGCGGAATCCGTTGCGCTTGAGGAGCTTGAACCACTGCTTGAAGTGATATTAAATGTACCGTTTTCAATTTGAGCGGTAGTGCCTGCGTCTATACCGTCACCCTTGCAATTAACGGTAAAATTGCCGTCTGCAATATACACAAAGCCTTTTGAGGTATCGTCTGTATTCTCTGCGTGAAGTCCGTCTTTGTCTGAGGTAAGGTTGTAAGTGCCGCTCGCAATTCTTATGCTGTCTTGACCGCTTAATGCGTGGCTTGCCGCTGTAACTGTATATTCTCCGCTTGTGAGCTTTAAATCGTCCTTAGAAACAATGCCATGACCTTTTTCGGACGAAACCGTCAGCTTGCCCTCACCGTTTAGAGTTATGTCATCTTTAGAAAATACCGCCGCATCTACATTATTATCGTCTGTCTGAACATACTCCCCTGTTGAGGCAAGTGTATTTTCGGAATCTTTCGCCGTTGTTACAAATACTTTATCCGCCTGCTTTACATACAATGCGGCGCTTGATTTGCAAGTAATCGAGGCATTTTTGAGTACAATTTGAATTTTGGTTTTGCTGTCTGCGTCCACAATAATCTGTCCGTCTGCTGTTGTACCTGTTATTATGTATGTACCCTCGTCCTTGAGCGTAGCCTTACTTCCGCTTACCGTTACACTGTCTGAACTTGCGGTTGCGCCCGATGACGAAAAAGCAACCGTAACCGCCGAGCTTTCATCATAGCCAACCTCTTTGTCACGGTCGGTGAACATATCGCTGTCAAGAGATTCATCCGAAGCGATTGAAGCCGTAGAAACACTGTCTTTTGTAACAGTTGAAGAATTTGTCGAGGATGTTTTTTCATCTGTATTTGCGCAGCCTGTTACACTTACGGATATAATAAGTGCCGCAAGCAATGCTGCAAATTTCCCTTTGCTTTTTAAATTAAAGCTCATTATTAGTTATCTCCTGTCTTGCCATACTGATTTCAAGATTGCCGTTTCTGCATCTTAAATCGTCAATAAAATCTTTTTCTTCTGTCGAGTTTTTAAGAGTTACATTATATGTCAGCTTAAACAAACTGCCCATATTAGCTGTTTTTACCGACACAACCTCTGACTTCTGAGTATATTTTTCAAAGAGGTCGTCAAAAGCACCTGTATAGTTGAGATCCTCGGGAATGGTTATTCTTAATATTCTGTCCTGCTCAAGCCTTTTGTCTGCACCGATATTTATTTTATTAAGCACAAACATTGCTAATCCTAAAATCAAGGCGAATAAAACGGCATATCCGAGGTAACCCATTCCGCAAATAAGACCTGCGCCCATTGCAAGGAAAATTGTGCCGATTTCCTTAGCCGTACCGGGTACAGAGCGGAAACGCACAAGGCTGAATGCACCTGCAACCGCTACACCTGCACCCACATTTCCGTTTACCATCATTATTACTACGCACACAACCGCCGGCAACAATGCAAGGGTTACAACAAAACTCTTAGTGTACTTTGTTTTATACGAATAAACAACCGCAAGAAAGATACCAATTACAAGCGCAACCGCAATGCAAAGTAAAAACTGCGGAACTGCTATTGATTCGGTTGTTGTACTGAAAATTCCTGAAAATAATGTATTAAGCATATTTTTTACCTCCGTTTGCTTTTTCGTGCATAATTGCAAGATAAGCATTGCCATATTTTGAAAAAGATGTTTTATAGATTTTGTTTTCACTTAAAATTTTTGTCATCCACATAGGAACAGCCGTACCCGTTTTTATTTCCATAAGTGAATAATCCTTCTGCAATATAGGCGTACCGTAAATGCCTTTGCAAAGCGACAAATCATAATCACGCCAAAGAATATTGTTATCAAAGGTTACTCTGAAATCATAATCATTTTTTGAATAAAAAGCCTCTTGATTGTAAAAAATCACAACCTGCGGAGCAATCCCATTGTAGTGTTCAAGAAAATAATCAACTTCACGCAAAATCTGACTGTCTGCCATATGCTCGCCACTGCATAGATAACGCATACTTTCACTTTCTGTCATTTCTGTTCTGCGTTTATAAACAACCCTTTTGTATTTTTTCTTGATTTCTATAAATGTTGTGCTGTCGTGCTTGGCAACGCCGTAGCTCCTCAGCCTGAGCTTTTCTTTGTAAAGCGGATGCTCAAGCGAGCGCCTTATAAGCAAAAAATCGGGTGTATCAAAATAAATGTTGCAAATTGTGCTTTTGCCGTACTTATCGGCATACATATATTTCTGCATTTCCTGCATAATCATTTCTTTTTGCTCGTTTGTCACAAGGTACTTTATTTCATAGCGCTTAAATACGCTTTGATAACTCATATTTATTCCCCTTTCGTTTTGATGAGTATATTGTACCTGAGCAACTTTAAATGAAATTAAAATTTTACTTAAAATTTACCTTAAATTTAAAATAAAAAGAGAGGAATAGTTAGGACGGACTAACTATTCCTCTTTAAATTAGCAAACACCAAGTGCCGTTAGTGTTTGCTAACTTATTTGATATTGTATCAATAAATACATTATTTGTCAATTAAAACATAAATAAAATTTTATTTAACATCAAAACCCACTTCTTTTTGAATATAAGTAAAATAACTTACATCATCATCAGTATAAGAAGTTCTGTTGTTAAAACCTTTTTTTATATTAATATTTCTGTCAATAAAAATTCTTCTGCACCACATACATACCCATGAATACGGCAATAAAATCGGCATTTTCTCCACAAAAGAATAATTATTTGCCATATATGTTTTATTCGGAAAAAGCGATGAAATAAAATTAACAAATCTTGATTTTTTTCTGCCTGTTTCCGTATTAACTCTTCGTCTTTCCATTTCGGACATAACCGCAACATCTAATCTGCCGAGAGTCATACTTAATAAAATATACTCTTCAACATCGTCAAAATCTTTAACTTCACTGCCTTTTGAAAACCATTTCAGTGAAATATCACGCAGTTTTTTCTCAAAAATCTGTATTCCGCATTGCTTAAAACAATCGTCAAGATATGCCCAATCGAGTTTGTCGGCATATTTTTTATAAAAAACATACTCATCCGCAATCATTCGGATTCCTATTCCGCCCTCGGAAAAGTGCTTGGCAGAGTGAAGCAACATATAGATATAGTAATCTTCAAGCGACATTTCCTTAGAGAATGAATAACCGTCACGCACCTTGGCTCTTTCAAGCTGATTTTCAAAAAAAGCATAGTTCTTATTGTTTTTTTTTAAAAGTGAACAATGCATTTCAATATACATAAACGGCTGTTTTGTAAAATGGTATTGCTGTGAATCGTTTTTCAAAAATTTATAACCGTTTTTATTGAATAAAACCTTTATTTTTTCAATATCTTTTATTTCAAATAAAACATCATAATCAGCAATCGAGCGGTCAAACGGATTTGGATAATCGTTTTTAAGAAAATAACCTTTCATCGGCAGGTTATAAATCTGCTCTTTGTCAAAGCATTTCAGCAAACTTTCAATTTCATATTTCATCATCGTATCGACATAAATCCAGTGATTAAGATCCTTTTTTGCGTAAGACAGCAGTTCAGCAGAAACGCTGAATTTTTTAGAAAGCATAATAATTGCCTCATCAAAAATTGCATCCATTCTGGTATCATTAGAAATCCGCCTTATGTGGTCAAGATTACAATTTTCATACGGCAGCTGCGGTTCTGTTCCGTTTAAAACACTTGATACAAGCGATAAATAATATGCATATTCTTTTTTTTGAGCATCATTAAGATGTTTTTTCATTATACAAAAACTACCTTTTCTTTATTATCTTTATCGACTTATTCATTCTGTGCACTGAATAAAGCATACGCATTGGCGCTTTGATATACTCCCACGCTGACTTATAAAATCTGTATGAAAGCGAATTATCGGTATAGTGTTTTCCTTTTCTATAAAATGCGGTAACCACACCTATAATATTTTCGTCAGTAATTCCCCGTTCTTTATGAAACTGATTATCACCGCAAAAAATATATTTGCCATCCTTATCAAAACCGACAACTCTGTGCAAAACAAAATCGCCGTTACTTCTTCGGTATAAAGCAACATCAAGATATTTTAGCCTGCCCTCCGGCTTTTTCAGGACAACCACATCTTCGCCGTTTCTTAGCATAGGATACATACTTGTTCCGTGCGGAGTAAATGTAACCGTGCCTCCGCTGTTAAGTTTTTCTTTAATAATTTGTATTACATCTTCAAGCTGAATTTCTTTATTATTCAAAGACATTTGCATCCTTTAACTTATTAATAAATATATCTATATCCGCACTTGCTTTTTCTTTTGTTACATCATACTCACTAATCATTTTAGCAATAAGTTCGTCTTTCTCAATTCCTTTTTGCAACTGTTCAAATAAGAAAGCACCCGTTTCATTAAGATTTATAACACCGTTAAAATCAAGTGTAAGACTGTTTACCGGTACCACTACATATGAATCGGCTACTTTCCTTAAAACAAAATCATCTTTAATTTTCATACTCATTTCTCCTCATATATGAATATAAAATTTTTTAATGTGTTGATAATAATATTGTAATACATAAAGCATAAAAAAGCAAGTAATGAGAGAGTTTTGAGCATACAAAAAGCTCCGCAGAAAACTCTGCGGAGCTAAGTGATTAAGTATTAATTATCTGTTAAGATAAATTAGTTCTCTCTTCTTCTAACGAGGAAGAATACACCTGCAGCTGCAACCATTACGCCGGCAAATACGAAGAAGATTGTTGTCTCCTGACCTGACTGTACTGAGTTAGAGCCTGATGATGAACCATTTGATGAACCATTAGATGAAGAGCCGTTTGATGATGAACCGCTGTTTGAAGAACCACCGTTTGATTCAGCAGCATCGTTCTTAGCCTCTGCATTGT
This sequence comes from Eubacterium sp. OM08-24, assembly GCF_003438075.1. Taxonomy (GTDB): domain Bacteria; phylum Bacillota; class Clostridia; order Oscillospirales; family Acutalibacteraceae; genus Ruminococcoides. The sequence goes on from NZ_QSTA01000007.1 coordinate 35,982, forward strand.
TAATCTCATCTTTGTTAACCTTTTCGCCACCCTTTGTTGGGTCTGTGCAGTTACCAAGGATACCCTCGATTGTTGCCTTCTTCTTGTTAGCAACATCCTGAGTCATTGTTTCTTCCTTAACAAAACCCTCAAGTTTGAAATTTACATTAGACATTACAGCGACTGGGCTGATCTTGAGTTGGTTGATAAGATCCTGTGTCTTATCTGTCTTACTTGTATCAGCAACACCCTCGTCAGAAACATAATCGAGAAGGTAGTCAGCTAAAAGTGTTACATCTGTTGTACCGTCTGCAAGAGCTGTACCGACTACTTTTGATGTTGAAGTAATAACCTTCTGCGGACCACATTCCGGATGGTTCTTCCATGCAGCCTCAGTATCTGTCTTGTTGCTGTCCTTAGGGTTCTCGATCTTGTTACCTGTTACATACACAGTATCGCCAATGCAGTTACCGTTCATGATTGTGTTGTAAATCTGAACTTGTGTATCTGCACTGAAGATTACGCAATATAAGTTCTTGCTGCCGGCATTCTGAATTTCTTCAGCGTTGCCTGTCTTTGTTATATCATAAGAATAAAGATCGTCGCTTTCCTTTTTGCACAATTCTTTCTTTGTCTGCCAGCTTGGCCATTTACCTGTACCGTCAGCTCTCCAGACGTGGCAATAGATCTTTTCAAAGTTTTTCCAACCTGCACTCTTTACATCAAAGTAAATCTTTGTGCCGGCACCTACCTGTGACTCGTCACCTGCTGCTACTGCTGAAGAATCGTCAGCTGCTACTGCAGACTCGTCATTTGCTGCTACTGCGTCCTCTGCCTCAGCTGCGCTTGCTGCAAATGCCCCTGCTGAAAGCACTAATGTTGAAGCAAGAGCAAGGCTCATTACTTTTTTGAACATTTTAAATCTCCTCCATTGTTCTTTTAACTTTAGGAATATACTATTCCATTGGAATTATTATACATCAAATATTACAAAACTTCAATACTTTAATTTCTTTTTACCGTTGTTTTAATATACAATCTTGCTAGACTGTTTTTAGTAGTTCTAAACAATAATAGCAATAAATTGCAAACTTTCAGACAACAAAAATCAAATTATGTGGATTTTGCAACATTTATGCCTTAATCATACCATATACAGTTTCTTTAACGATAGCAAGTGCTTCATCAATCTTTTCAGGATTTTTTGCACCTGCCATAGCAAGGTCAGGCTTACCGCCGCCGTTGCCGCCCGCTGCCTGTGCAACAGCCTTAACGAGTTTGCCTGCATTTACGCCGAGTGCCTTAGCATCTTTACCGCAAGATGCGGCAAATGTAACCTTGCCGTCATTTTCACAAGCAAGTACAACTACAGAAAGCGGAGCAACATCTTTTGTTCTCTCGCACATTGCACGAAGTGCGTCAGCGTTTGCATTGTCAATTTTTTTAGCAATAATTCTTACGCCGTTTTCAATTTCAGAATTAATAAAGAGGTTGTCAACCTGCATAGCGGCAAGCTTTGTGTTAAGCTCTGCAATTTCTTTCTGCTGATCATGAAGTAAGGTTGCAATCTTCTGTGCACCCTCTTCAAGAGCCTTTGTATTTGAAATCTTGAGTGTTTCACAAACATTAAGTACAGTTTCACGAACATCGTTCATATACTGAAGAACACTAATACCTGTGATAGCCTCAATTCTTCTTACACCCGATGCAACAGAGCCCTCCTGACGGATTCTGAACAAGCCGAGGCTTGATGTATTTGTAGCATGTGTACCGCCGCAGAACTCAACGGAGAACTCACCGATGCTTACAACTCGTACAACATCGCCGTACTTCTCGCCGAACAATGCCATAGCGCCGAGTTTCTTTGCCTCTTCGATTGGCATTTCCTTTGTAATAACAGGGATAGATGCAAGAATCTTCTTGTTTACAAGGTCTTCGACTTTCTTAAGTTCTTCATCTGTTAGAGCCTCAAAGTGAGTAAAGTCAAAACGAACCGAATGGTCTGTTACAAGCTGACCTGCCTGATGAACATGATTGCCGAGAACTTCACGAAGTGCGGCCTGTAAAAGGTGAGCCGCTGTGTGGTTACGCATAATATTTGCTCTTCTGTCAAAGTCAACGATTGCACGAAGTTCTGTGCCAACCTCAAGTGTGCCGCTCTTAACGGTACATGAATGGAGATATACACCCGAAGCATCCTTAGTTGTATCGTCAACATCAACCTCAAGAGTACCTGCCTCCATTACACCTGTGTCGCCTACCTGTCCGCCGCTCTCTGCATAGAACGGAGTTTTGTCAAGAACTACAAGTGCGGTTTCGTTCTCGCCTACGCTGTCAACTCTTATGCCGTCCTTAATAATAGCAACAACCTTGCTGCCTGTGTTAAGGTCTGTATAGCCGCAGAACTCTGTTTTAGCAATATCAGAAAGGTCTGTTGAATCTGAAATCCAAGCGTCTGTGTCTTCTTTCTTTCTTGCATCTCTTGAACGCTGTTTCTGCTCTTTCAAAAGCTCGTGGAAACGGTCAACATCAACATCTATGCCCTGCTCCGAAAGAATTTCTCTTGTAAGGTCAATCGGGAAACCGTAAGTATCGTTGAGCTTAAATGCGTCCTCACCGCTGAGTACCTTAATGTCCTGATCATCAACAATGCCCTGCAAAAGTTTAAAACCCTGGTCGATTGTTTTCTGGAAACTCTCTTCCTCAACTCTGATAATCTTTGTAATAAACTCCTGCTTTTCTCTTAATTCAGGATATGCCGACTCGTTTTCTTTTATTACAGTTTCGCAAACCTTATATAAGAAAGCATCTTTGTAGCCTAAAAGTCTGCCATGACGAGCAGCTCTTCTAAGCAAACGACGGAGAACATAGCCCTTGCCCTCGTTTGACGGGAGAACACCGTCGCCAATCATAAATGTTGTGCTACGGATATGGTCGGTGATAACTCGGAGTGAAATATCCTTTTTATCGTCCTCACCGTAATTTACACCTGTAATTTCAGAAATCTTCTTCATAATATTCTGAACAGTGTCAACTAAGAAAAGGTTGTCAACGCCCTGCATTACACAAGCAAGTCTTTCAAGACCCATACCTGTATCAATGTTAGGATGAGCAAGCGGAGTGTAGTTGCCGTTGCCGTCGTTTTCAAACTGTGAGAATACAATGTTCCATACCTCAACGAAACGGTCACACTCGCAGCCGACATGACAGTCAGGTTTGCCGCAGCCCTTTTCATCGCCACGATCAAAGTAAATTTCAGAACATGGGCCGCAAGGACCTGAACCATGCTCCCAGAAGTTGTCTTCTTTGCCGAGTCTTACCATATGAGATGGATCTACGCCGATTTCTTCTGTCCAAATTTTATAAGCCTCGTCATCGTTTTCATAAATAGAAACATAGAGCTTGTCAACAGGCATTTCGAGAACCTTTGTAAAGAACTCCCATGCCCAAGCTGTAGCCTCATGCTTGAAATAGTCACCGAAAGAGAAGTTACCGAGCATTTCAAAGTATGTGCCGTGACGGGCAGTAATACCTACCCTCTCAATATCGGGAGTACGGATACACTTCTGACAGGTTGTTACACGCTTTCTCGGTGGTGTAACCTCGCCTGTAAAGTACTTTTTCATCGGTGCCATACCACTGTTGATAAGCAGAAGGCTGTTGTCGTCCTTTGGAACAAGCGAAAAGCTCGGAAGTCTTAAATGTCCTTTGCTTTCAAAAAATGAAAGAAACTTTTCACGAAGTTCGTTAAGTCCTGTCCATTCCATTAAAAATCTCTCCTTAAAAAATTTGCAAAATAAAATCCTGCCCCATAAAAATGGGACAGGAGAATAATTCCTGCGGTACCACCCAAATTGGTGCTTAAACACCCTCTTTGAGTAATCTTACGATTACAATCCTTAACGCAGATATACGCTGTGCTTAGTCACACAGAGCTCAGGGGCAGCGTGCTGTAAACATTCATAAAGTCTTGCACCGACCGACTTCTCTCTGAAAGAACGAGATACAGCTAATCCCGTCAACGCCAATTACATATACTTTTTATTCAGTAGCATTATAAAACTAATTATTCACAATGTCAAGTGAATATCGGAAATTTTCTGATATTTTTCTTTTTTAGTACCGCAACAATCGCATTAATTTTGTTGCATATTGCGACACAAAATGATATAATACATTTATATATGTTTTTATATCACTTTGGAGGAGATTATTTTGAGTGCTAAGGTCACTTTACTTACTTACACACCGAATCCCGAAATGACGGTTGCAATGGCTGCCAAGCTGTGCTACTCACCGTCTGAAATATCAAATATAAGAGATGGTCTTACTGAGGAAAAGACCGCTGATTTTATAGATATGCTTGCAAACATCGGACACGGCAGTCCGTTTGAGCACGCATCCTTTACCTTTGGCATTGAGGGCATTTCAAGAGCTTGTTCGCACCAGCTCGTAAGACATAGAATTGCATCTTACAGTCAGCAGTCGCAGCGTTATGTTGACGGCACAAAGTTCGATTTTGTAACACCGCCTGAAATTGCAAAAAACGAAAAGGCGCTTGCCGCTTACAACAAAGTCATAGAAATGCAGTCAAAGGCTTACAGCGAAGTTCGTAACGCACTTGTTGCAGGATATATCAGAGAAGAAACAGGCATAACCGAGGGCAGTGACGAAGAGGTAATTGAAAATTTCAGAAATGAAAACAAAGCAAAATTCAATGCTTTTGTAAAAAAGGCTAACGAGGACGCAAGATTTATTCTTCCCAATGCCTCAACCACAAAAATTGTATGCACCTTTAATGCAAGAAGTCTTGAGAATTTCTTTGCACACCGCTGCTGTAACCGTGCACAGTGGGAAATCAGAGATGTTGCCGAGCAAATGCTTAAACAATGTCTTGAAGTTGCTCCGCATTTATTTAAAAACTGCGGCCCTGCGTGTTTGTTCGGCGCTTGCCCCGAGGGTAAAATGAGCTGCGGCAAAATGAAAGAAGTACGCAAAAAATATGGCAGAGAGTAATATTTTAATTATATTTTTGAATAATAGAAATGGATAGGAACAAAAATGAGTGCAAAATTCATTGTAATAGAGGGTCTTGACGGAAGTGGAAAGGCTACCCAAACAAAAATCCTGTTTGATAAAATTTCAGCAATGGGAAAAAGCATTAAAAGACTTGAATTTCCCGATTACGCAAACGAAAGCTCGGCACTTGTAAAAATGTATCTCGACGGAGAATTCGGCAGTAATCCGAATGATGTAAACGCTTATGCCGCTTCGTCCTTTTATGCGGTAGACAGAGTGGCAAGTTTTCTTAAATTTTGGAAAAAAGATTACGATAACAGTGATGTGATTTTAAGCGACAGATACGCTACATCCAATATAATTTATCAGATGTCTAAACTTGACAAATCGGAGTGGGACAACTTTATTGAATGGCAGGAAGATTTTGAATACAATAAACTTTCTGTTCCTAAGCCCGACAAGGTTATTTACCTTGATGTTGAACCCGAAGTTTCTCAAAAACTTATGAGCAAGCGTTACGAGGGTGACGAAAGCAAAAAAGATTTACACGAAAAAAACTTTGCATTTTTACTCGAATGCAGAAAATCGGCACTTTACGCCGCAAAAAAATGCGGTTGGACAGTAATTAACTGTTGTGAAAACGGTGAAATCAAGCCGATAGAATCAATAGCAGAGGAAATAGAAAAGGCGGCTGAACTTAATAATTTATGTTAAACTTTAGGCTGATAGAAAAATCGGATATTAATAATTTTCAGAAATACTATGATAATCCGGAGGGAATATCGCTTACCACAAATATTTTAAGCGCTTACCTTTGGCGAAACGAGTATAATATTAAATTTGCTTTTTACAACGACTGCCTTATCAAGGCATATTTTAACAATGACGGTACGGTATGGGGATATTGTCTGCCGCATGGCGAGGATATTAAACCTGCTGTTGATGAAATCATTAAAGACGCATATGAGCGTGGACAAAAGCCTTTTATCGTAATGCTTACAGACGCACAAAGGATAAAACTCGAAACTCTGTATCCGTCAGAATTTAATTACGAATTTTCCCCTGAAAATCAGGAGTATGTGTATTTATCCGAAGATTTAATAAATCTTTCGGGCAGAAAATTCCACGCAAAGCGAAACCATATTTCAAAATTCAAAAACACCTATCCGAATTTTAGGTTTGAGGAAATTACAAATTCAAACAAAGAGGACGCTTACAAGGTTATGTTGGATTGGTGCGCCGAAAATGACATAGATATAGAAAACTATGAAGAAAAGCACGCCATAAGGGAATCGCTTGACAATATGGAAGAATTTAAAATGCGTGGCGGTATTGTATATGTTGACAGCAAAGCTGTTGCCATGACGCTCGGTTGCGAGATCTCCCCTATTGCCTTTGACATTTGCTTTGAAAAAGCCCTGCGTGAATATGACGGCATTTATGCTGTTATCAATAATGAATTTGCCAAAACGCTGTCTTCTTATAAATATATAAACCGTGAAGAAGATATGGGTATAGAGGGACTTAAAAAGTCCAAACTCTCATATAATCCCATAATTCTGATTGCGAGGTATAACGCAACATTAAAAAATGATGGAAATTAATTTTTGTAAACCCGACAGTTCCGATATTAAATCACTTAAAAAGCTTTGGCTTTCATCTTTTGATGAAGAACCGAAAGCTGTTGATTTATTTTTTGACAAATGTTTTAACGCAAAACAAACTTATATTGCAAAGTACGGCGAAAAAATCATTTCCGCACTTTATCTTATAAGTGCAAGTTTTAACGGTCAAAAAGCTCATTATCTTTGCGGTGCGTCAACCCATAAAGATTTTCGCAAGCAAGGCATTATGAGCAAATTAATTAAATACGCTCTTGAAGATTCGGCAAAAAGCGGAGATAAGTATTCCTTTCTTTTCCCTGCAAACGATAATCTTTATAACTATTATCAAAATTTCGGTTATCGTGAAAACTGCATTGCTTATATTTCCGATTTTTCAAGAAATGATTTACTTTCTTTGCAGGAATTAAATTTCAGCGAAAATAATATTCTCAAGCAGGGTAATGACTTTAAGAATTTTGCTGTCGAATATTATTCAACATATAATATAAAAAATGTTAAAAGCAAAAATTATTTTGCATTGTTTGAAGAAAATGAAAATACGGCAGAAGTGTTTTATTTTGATTTTAAAGAAAACAACTTTAAAAATATGGTAAATGATATTCTGCAAAATACAAAGGCTGAACATTTTATATTTACACACAACAGGCTGTTTAATAATGCTCAAAAAATCCGATACGGAATGGTTAAACCGCTTAAAAGCGGACAGGCTGTGCCAACGGATATTTATATAGGAATTACATTAAATTAATATAGAAAGGGTATTGCTATGTTTTATTTATTTTTAGCAGACGGATTTGAAGAAACCGAGGCTCTTGCACCGCTTGATATGATGCGCAGGGCAAAAATTGAGGTAAAAACAGTAGGCGTAACAGGCGAAGTTGTAACAGGCTCTCATGGAGTTCCTGTTAAAGCAGACTTAAAGCCTGAGGAAATATCATATAACGACATAGATGGCGTTGTTCTTCCCGGCGGTATGCCCGGCACAATCAATCTTATTAAGTCAGATGCAGTTGCAAAGGCGACTACCTATTGCTTTGAGAATAACAAAATCACTGCCGCTATTTGTGCCGCTCCGTCAGTTCTCGGCAATCTCGGAATTTTAAAGGGCAAAAAAGCCACTTGTTTCCCAGGATTTGAAAAAGAGCTTGAGGGCGCAACATACACCGCCGCTCCCGTTGAGGTTGACGGCAATGTAATTACAGGCAAGGGTGCAGGCTGTGCTATACTTTTCGGCAAAGCTATCGTAGAAAAGGTATTGTCTGCCGAAGCTGCAAACAAGGTCTGCGGTGATATGCAATGCCCATAATCAATATAAGAGAGCAAAAAAATTTACTGAGAGTAAAGCATAAAAAAATCCGAACAGCCTGTTCGGAAGAAATCAGAAACAGTCTTGATAAAGTTTTATTTGAAAAATTTATAGAGCTTAATGAATACAAGGAGTGTAAAATTCTGTTTGCATTTGTTTCTATGCCGATAGAAATTAACACCTACCCTATTCTTGAAAAAGCTATTGCAGACGGAAAAATTCTTGCTCTGCCAAAGTGCAGGCAAAAAGAACCCGTTATGGATTTTTACAGCGTTGCCTCGCTTGACGATTTAAAAGAGGGCAAATATTCCATAATGGAGCCTGACACAAACCTCTGCCAAATAATCACAGATTATTCTGACGGACTTTGCCTTGTACCCGGACTTAGCTTTGATTTATACGGCTACCGACTTGGTTTTGGCAAGGGCTATTACGACAGATTTTTAAACCTGTTCGGCGGTGCAACAGTTGGGCTCTGCTATTCAAGATGTGTAGAGCAAAAACTGCCGCATGGAATTTACGATAAGGCTGTTGACATTTTAATAACCGAAAAATTCACAAACGATACAAGAAATGTATTTGAAAAAGGAATGGTGTAAGTGAGCGAAGATAATAACATTCAGAACCTTGAAGAAAAACGCCGTCAAAAGGCTAAAAACTTCACTTTAAATATTCATGACAATATTTTAGACGAGCCTGCCGAGCCGGCTAACAACGAGCCGCAGGAGCTTAACTCTTACAGTGGCGAAGATGTTAAGGCGCAGATGGCAAAGGATTCTAAACAGGCTTTGAAAAAGAAAAAGAAACTCGACAAAAAACTTGCAAAAGCAAAAAATAAGCGCAACCGCAGAGTTTTTAGATTAATTTGGGCGGTTTCTGTGCTTATTGTGGGCGCAATGGCAGGTATGTTCTTTGTGGCAGGTATTGACGATATGCTTGCTATAAATCGTACCGAAAACAAAAGCGTAAAAATTGAAATTCCTGCAAATCCAAACCTTGACACCGTTGCAACCGTTCTTGAAAAGAATAATATCATTGAGGATAAAAACTATTTCAAGATGTTTGCAAAATTCACCAAGGCTGACGATGATTTTACGCAGGGTACATACGAAATCAAAACAAATATGGACTACGAGGCAATAATAAACTTCCTGCTCAGCAGTGTAAACCGTACAGATACTGTCAAGGTTACTATTCCCGAGGGCAGAAATGTTCTTGAAATTGCTAAATTGCTCAAAGAAAAAGGTGCTCTTGCAGATGAGGGCAAGTTCCTCGAGCTTTGTAATTCAAATCAGTTTGATGACGAATATTCTTTCCTTAAGGATATTAAAAACACTGATGATCGTTACTACAAGCTTGAAGGCTACCTATACCCTGATACTTATACATTCTATAAAAACGAGGATGCCGAAAATGTTATTTATCGTTTCCTCAATAACTACGATACAAGACTTACCGAAAAGCAGGATGTCAGCGGTTATGACAAGGTAACAACCATTGAGGAAATGCTCAAAAAGAACAGAAGTAATTACACTCTCGATCAGGTTATGATAGTTGCGTCTATAATTCAGTCGGAGGCTGCCGATACCGATGATATGTACTATATTTCATCTATCATTTACAATCGACTTAATGCCGACGAAGATATGGGTGTGCAGTATCTCGGACTTGACTCAACAAAGTTCTATCCGTACAGAACTCAGGCAGATGTTCCCGATGACGCAAGAGATACTTTTGAAAGCTCATACGATACTTATACCAAAGAGGGCTTACCGGCAGGTGAAATCTGTAATCCGGGTATGAACGCAATCATAGCCGCCCTCAATCCGAAGGATACAAATTACTACTTCTTCTGCCACGATAAAGACGGCAACGCTTACTATGCATCTACAATTTATGAGCATAACGAAAACCTTGCAAATATTGAATAATTAGGAGATTTTTATATGATTACAAGACCGGAAGTGCTTGCACCGGCAGGTGATATGGAATGTCTGAACTCGGCGCTTTCATTTGGCGCAGACGCAGTATTCCTTGCCGGAAAAATGTTTGGTATGCGCTCTGCATCTAAGAATTTTGACAATACACAATTAAAACAGGCTTGCGAGCTTGCCCACGCAAAGGGAGCAAAGCTGTATGTAACCTGCAATACACTGCCACGAAATAATGAGCTTGATTATTTACCCGATTATTTAAGCTATGCTCAGGAGTGCGGCGTTGACGCATTTATCATTGCCGATTTAGGAGTGTTTGAGGCGGCCAAAAAATATGCTCCAAAGGTTGCAAGACATATTTCAACACAAGCAGGTGTGACAAACTATGCAACTGCAAATGTACTTTATAATATGGGTGCGTCAAGGGTTGTACTCGCAAGAGAAATTCCGCTTGATGAAATTGCACAGATACGAGCAAAAATTCCGAAAGACCTTGAAATCGAGTGCTTTGTTCATGGTGCAATGTGCGTGTCGTTCTCCGGCAGATGCCTTATTTCAAGCTATATGACGGGCAGAGATGCAAACCATGGCGACTGCGCACAGCCCTGCAGATGGAAATATCATCTTTTTGAAGAAAACAGAGAGGGTCAGTACTTCCCTGTTGAAGAGGACAGCAACGGCACATATCTTTACAATTCAAGGGATTTATGTATGATAGAGCATATTCCGGAGCTTGTAAAAGCAGGTGTGTCGAGCCTTAAAATTGAAGGCAGAGCAAAGTCTGCGTACTACACTGCTGTTACTACAAACGCTTACCGCCACGCAGTTGACGGATTTATGGCTAAGGGCGAAAATTATGTGCTTGAGCCATGGATTAAAGAGGAACTTGAAAAAATCAGCCATCGTGAATACAATACAGGCTTTTACTTTGGCAGAGAACCGGGACAGGTTACAGGCAACGGCGGTTATATCAGACATTACGATGTTGTTGCAGTAAGTGAAAAATCAGTTGATGATACCACAACCGAAATTACTCAGAGAAATAAATTCCTTGTTGGCGATACGCTTGATGTTCTTCCACCAAGCGGTATTCCTTTCAATGTAAAGTGCATATCACTTACTGACGAATACGGAAATTCGGTTGACTCTGCCCCCCACGCTATGCAAAAGCTGACAATGAAAAGTGACTTGAAAATTCCCGATGGCTCGGTAATCAGAAAAAAGAAAGATTAAAAGACTATTATTTATTTACTCTAACGCACAAAGTTTAGCTTTATAAACTTAAAATTTAGGTCAACCCTTTTTAAAGGGTTGCGGGTTTGGGCAGAGCCCATAAAAAGTTTCCTTTTTAACAAACTCGCAGGCGCAAACAGCCTGCTGTTTGCGTGCTAAAACTAAGTTTGAAAAAACAGGCGACAGCCTTTTAAAAAAGGAATAATCACAGATATGCCGTCAACGCATAGCGATGACGGCATAAGTTTTTAGAATATCTTTTGTTAGCAAAGCAACGGCATAACACACAAAATCTATCTTCTTCTATCCAGACTATACTGTTGGTCTTGGAATTTCACCAAATCCTGACTTGAACCTTGCCAAGTCCTGCGTTTTCACGCTCGCGGACTATACCGCCAATCGGGAATCTCACCCTGCCCTGAAGATACATTATTCAGTTGTCAGATAAATTATAGATTGCTATTTATGACTTTTCAAGACAGTCTGCATATTTCGGAAACTTTTCAGAAGTATCCGTTTTAACACCAACACTTCTTTCAGTTACAACTTTTCGTAATGTACTAACTCATCCAAAGAAATACGCTGTGTGGCATGACGCTCTGGGTCAGCAGGATTTTCATTTGAATAACCAATCGCCAAAATGTTAATAGGCTCAAGGGTATCTGGCAGTTGAAATTCCTTTTTGATGACATCGGTCTTGAAGTAGCAAATCCATACAGAACCTAATCCCAACTCGGTTGCTTCTATCATCATGTGGTCTGTAAGAATTGACGCATCTATATCAACAGTCTGCTTTCTGTCGAATGGACGAGTCCATGCTTTAGTATGTTCGGAACAAACAATGATTGCCAGAGGTGCTCCGTAAAGGTTTGCAGCTTTTCCGATTTTGTTTAATCCCTCATCCTCTTGCACAACAATAAGACGGACAGGCTGCAAATTGGCTGCGGTAGGTGCAACATGAGCAGCAAACAAAATCTTTTCTAACTTTTCCTGCTCCACCTTTTGACTTGTGTAATCACGGACAGAATATCGTGATTTAGCAATTTCTAAGAAGTTCATAAGTTTTCCTCCTGTTACTAAGCTTGATTTTTGGGTGTCCCCGTACTATAATTATATACAAAACAAATCAAAAATCAAGAATGCACTTTTTAGGTATATACTATCTAAAAAGTAAGTTAGGAGAAAATCTATGAGTATAAAGTGTAAAAGTGGTTATAACTGTCCCGTAGAAGCAACAATTGACTTAATTGGCGGGAAATATAAATCGGTTATTCTGTGGCATCTCATGGGTAAAACCCTGCGGTATAGTGAACTGCATAAATTAGTCCCAAACGCAACTGATAAAATGTTAGCACAACAGTTGAGAGAACTTGAAAACGATGGACTGATTAACAGAAAAGTCTATCCTGTTGTCCCGCCGAGAACGGAATACTCTTTAACAGATTTCGGTAATACTCTTACCCCCATTTTAGATGCTATGTGTGATTGGGGAACAGTTTATTTAGAGGAATCGGATATTAAATCTACTTGTTGCAAATCTAAAAAATAAAATTATCATCGGCTCTGCGTCTTATGCGTCTGGCTCACTCATAATATATGTTGGCAGTCTTTTAGCATTGAAACCTCTTGATATAGGAGATTTAATCTCTCATATCAAGAGATTTCACATCGTTTAATTAGAAGCCACATCTCTGTAAAATAAAAATAACTTTTTGCTGTTGCAATTTACAGGCTCTCGCTGTTATGTTCAGTCGCCAAATGAGTCATTTGGCTATCAAAAAAATTTGCGATAGCATAAAGTTTTGTGGGCGTTGCCCACACCCACAACCTTTGAAAAGGTTGACCAAACTTTTTTATTTTTGGTCGGAAAGAATTGCTTATGTCCTGCTATGTCACTCGACTAAAGCTGAGATAAAACGCACTCCCCCACTAACAAATATCCAAAAACAAAAGCGCCGATGCAACATCACATTACATCGGCGCTTAATTTTTACTTATTATTTTTCTTTTTTGCGGCAGATTTAAACGGAACTACCGAGCCATCCTCCTGCTTTATGCTTACATTATCAAGAGTGTTGTCAAATTGCGCTCTGATTTCCGAAAGATACACCGCATAAAGCTGCTTTTGCTCTGCCTGCTCCTCGGCATTTAATCCGAGTGTTTTCTTTTTCTTTGCAAGCTCATTTATTCTTTCAATTAATTTTTTATCCATAATTATCACTTCCTGCCTTAATAATATCACACTGAAATAAATTTTGCAACACAAAAGCCGTATCATATGGACAACCATAAGATACGGCTAATATTTACCAGTAACGAGCCTCTGTCTTTACTCTTGTGTAAGATTTTTTACTTCTTGCTCTGCGTGCTTTTTTAGATGCCTTAACATTTTTAATAATGAAAACACCGCCAAAAACTGAGAGTAAAGCAAGTACAACTACAAACCAAAGTCCTACATTAAGGTTGCGCTTAACAACTGCTGAGAAAAATACAGGTGCATCAGCTGATGTATTTGAAAGCGCTTTCTTTGTAACCTTGTTTGCGGCTGACGCTACAACTGCGGCTGAATGTGCGTAGTTCTGATTCTGTGTGTTCTGCAATACGAACTGTGAAGAACCGCCCTGCGGCATTGCGTACGGGCCTGTATATTCTACTGAAGTAGCAAGAGCATATCCGTTATTTGAAAGTGCTGTTGCCGAGAACATTGCCTGATATGTAGCCTGATCTACAATACCTGTTGCCTCAAGGTTGTTAGCAAGCTGGAATGCCTCAACAGCCTGTAAGGTTGTTTCACCAAAATAGCCTGTTGCAATTTCGTTAAAGAAACCAAGGATTGCAAGTCTGTTCTGAATTGTAAGTACTGCGTTACTCTGATCGCCTAACTGATATGTAGGTGTCTGTTCTGCAAGCAATGCCTGAGCATCGGCATATGTAGGACAATCGTCTGAGTAGAGGACATCTCTGTCTGTACCCGAAATACCGTCTACCGCAACTCCTGCTGCCTGCTGGAACTGAGTGTACGCAGCCTCTGTTGCATCATCAAACTTACCTGTTACTTCGCCTGTATAATAACCAAGCTCCTTAAGTCTTTCCTGAATCTTCTTTACTTCGTCACCCTCATCACCGTTCTTATATAAGCTCGGCTCTGTCTGAGATTCTTCCTTTACCTCTTCAGTTGAACTGCTGTCATCATTTGTTGATGAATTATCAGAACTGCTGTCCGAAGAGCTGCTGTCCGAAGAGCTGTTGTCTGAACTTGAGGAACTGCTTGACGAATTTGATGAGGACGGATTTGACGGGGTATCGCTTGATCTGCCCTTTGAGTCAAAATAATAGGTTGTTCCGTCAATTGTTCTCGATGTATTTACAATGTATTCGCCGTTTTCATAATAATAATAATCACCGTTGAACTGTTCCCAACCGTTTTCAATATAATCAATAGCGCCTACCTTGTACCACTGTGTCCAACCCATATAATCAAGGGTGTCATAGCATACATCTTCATCGTCATTTCTTGCATCTACTGCCATACCGTCACCGATATAAACACCGACATGGCCATCCATATGAAGTCCCAAGCCGTGTACTCGTGGAATACCGTTGCTTATGTATCCACTCTCGCTCGATGCATAAAGCTGTGAATCGCCGCCTCTTGCGTTACCTCCGCAATAGGAATAGATAAGTCCAGAGCAGTCTACCGTACCGGGAGTAGCTCCGCCGTAAACATAGCTCCAACCGCTGTAATATGCATTGAGCGCCCACTCTGCAAGACCTGCGCCTGTGCCGGATGCGTGAGCTGTGGTACTGCCTGCGGCCGCACAAGCACCCGAAAGCATTGTCACACTCAACAGCACAGAAGCAATTTTCTTACTTCGCTGCATTATAATTACCTCCAATTGTTTTAAGCGCAATTACAGATGATTAGTTACATCAAAATTACACTTATTAACAAAACTGTAATAATTATAGCAGATAAGTCATAAAAAATCAACCCCTTGTTTAGTATATCTCCCCCTTTTTGGTAAAAGGCACAATAAAATTAGGTTTTTGTTTCTAATTAAGAATTATATTTGAATATTCGGTTACAAAACAAGTAAAATTTTGTAACATTTTGAAATAATTAGAAATTGTATGATAAGATTTTAAAAAGATTATATCATAATTAAGAAAAAAAGTTTCTATTCTAAAAGTTGTGGTAACATTTAGAATAGAAACTTTTTTATAAGACGGCAATTATTAAATTAATTAAAAACAGAACGATTGCAAGGCACATAAAAACAAAGGCAACCTTCTTTTGATTGGTAACATTAATAACAACTTTCTTTTTAATATTAGGTGATTTGCTGAATATGTAAGAAATAAAATCTACATTATTGGTGTTGTTTTTTATATCTTTGCCTATAATCAAAAACAAATTAAACTGCAATTTTAAAAGAAAGTATTTTTCGGTTTTGTAAACTCCCGTAACGCTTGAATAATCAAATTCTCTTGATGTATCCTTTGTTACAGTGATAATTTTTTCGCCAAAATAAGTAGTGTGAGTAATGTACTTTTCACCGGTAGTAAACAAAGCTCTTTTATAGTTGTTTTTAATAGTTCTCTGTGTTTTAAAATATATTACTCCCATAAGCAAAATGATTACTGCGGATAATATCATATATAATTGAATATCACTTGTAGTTTCACTGTGAAAATAATAATTAAAAGATTTTAGGATTAATATTCGTGTTGTTATAAAACCCGTTATGATAAATTCAATTATAAATATTATTGCCAATCTTTTATAGCTTACATTGTTAAAGTCTAAATAATCTTGTTCGTTCATTACAATTTTTGATTCGAAATCGTATTTATAATCACTGATATTTATATTTTCATTATCCATTTTTACCACCTCAATATAATGTTATCATAATGATAAGTAAATGTAAATAAAATGGTATAAAATAATAAATTATGGCTTATTGCACGATTAAGACTAAATAATTTTAAAATTTAGGTCAAGCCTTTTTAAAGGTTTTGCCCACACCCACGACCTTAAAAAAGGTCGACCAAAATTTTATAATTGCTTGATAAAGCATTTTACTAAACCACAATTTATCTCAACTTCTGATAAGCAAACAAAAAAGCCGCTCTCATAAGAGAACGGCTAATCTGATAAAATTATTTATCTTCGCTCTGTGTCTGTTTGAAATCATTGTCAGAAATATTATAGGTAGCTCCTACACCTTCCTGAGCAAGTTTCTTTTCGTTTTCAATCTCACTGTCCTTTTTATCAGGCCACTTTGAATAAAGAACCTTCAAAAGAATAGGAGTAAGAATAGAAGAAACAATAATAAGAATGATTACAGCTGTAAAGAACTTTGAGTCCATAAGACCTGCGTCAAGTCCCTTTTGTGCAACAATAAGTGCAACCTCGCCACGGTTCATCATACCGACACCGATTTTGAGTGAATCAGGAACATTGAACCTGCAAATCTTTGCCATACCGCCGCAACCGATAATTTTAGTTACAAGAGCAACGGCAACAAGTGCGATTGAGAACCATAATATCTGCATATTAAAGTTATCAAAACTTGTCTGCAAACCAATGCTTGCAAAGAAGATAGGTCCGAAAATCATATATGAGCTGATATCCATTTTTCTTTCAATATAACCTGCATCGTTAATATTGCAAAGAATAATACCTGCTACATATGCACCTGTAATATCGGCAATACCAAAAAATTCCTCTGAGCAATAAGCTGCCGCAAAGCAAAGAACAAGTCCGAAAATCGGGATTCGTCTTGAATGAGGCCAATGCTTGCTGATCCATTTAAAGAGGAAGTAAAGTGCAAAACCAAGAACGATTGCAAGTACAAAGAACAAAATTGTCTTGATGCAAACATCAACAGGTGAAACATCAGGACTCTTAAATCCGATAACAACGGTAAGAAGAATAATACCTATAATATCGTCAAGTATCGCTGCGGAAAGTATCGTTGTGCCGACCTTTCCTTTAAGATGTCCCATTTCCTTGAGTGCCTGTACTGTAATACTTACAGATGTTGCGGCAAGTACCGTACCCATAAATATGCCTTCGTAAAGCTGAGTGCTTGGAGTACCGAAACCAAATCCCATATAAACAAGCATACCGCCTACAAGAGGAACAGCTACACCGGATAGTGCAATCAGCAATGCAACAGGTCCTGTTTTGACAAGCTCCTTGAGGTCGGTTCCCAAACCGGCTGAGAACATAAGTAAAATAACACCGATTTCCGCCATGCCTGAAATAAAATCGTCCTTAACTACAAGGTTTAGCAGTGAAGGTCCGATGATAAGACCGGCAATGATTTCGCCAACTACCTGCGGTGCTTTTAGCTTACGGGCAAGAAGTCCACAAAGCTTAGCTGCAACGAGGATTATGGCAAGGTTTTTTAAAATAAGCATTAAATCCATAGATGCGCCCCTTCTCCCTATACATATTTATATAGGAAATATAAAATTTTTCCACCATATATTTTAGCACTTTTGCTTTAAATTTCAAGACAAAAAATTTAAAAATATAACAGTTTTCACTGTTTTGTATACATTGACATTTTTTTGTCAAATTGGAATACATTTATGTATTTATTGGATACGGTGTTTATTATCTTTTTTCATAGAGAAATCGGATAATTTCATATTAGAATTTTAATGATTATTACGCTGAAAACACACTAAAGCAAAGTGTTTTAAATAGGCTTTTCAGGCAAGAATTACTTGCTATTTTGTCGATTGTGTCATAATAACATTACCTTACTACCGATTTATTATGTAATGCGATAAAAGTTACTTTTTACAAAAAAAAAGCGAAAAAAACATTGACAATTATTTAACAAAGATGTTAAAATGTTATTACTGAGAGTTAGATAGCTCAGTACTGGTACTAAGTTTTTGAAAGGATCCTTCAAATTATGAAAAAAATATTATGCGCACTTATTGCAGGAGCAATGTGTGCAACAATGGTATTCGGCTTAGCCGGCTGCGGTTGTTCAAATAAGAACGAGCCCGGTTATACCGTTGAAGCTACAAAGCCTGACCTTACTAATAACGGCTTTGGTTATTACATTGTAAACAGCAATGAGCTTATGGTAACGGAATACACAGGTAATGAAAAAAATATTGTAATTCCGGACAGCTACAACAACTACAAGGTAACTTCTATCGGTCCTAACGCATTCAGCGATAAGGAAATCGAAAGCGTAACTATTCCCGATACGGTAACTGAGATTGAGGGTCATGCTTTCCAGTCATGTGCAAATCTTAAGACGGTTACACTTTCCAAAAATCTTAAAACATTAGGCAATAATGTATTTTTTCTCTGTACTTCTCTTGAGCAGGTAACAGTTCCGGGTTCTGTAACAGACCTCGGTCTTTACACCTTCCAGGGATCGGGAGTTAAATCTGTAACTATTGAATCAGGCAGCCTTGAAGAAATCAGAGAATATGTTTTCTATCAGTGCCCTGACCTTACAGAAATCAAAATTCCGGCAAATGTAACTAAAATGTCTGAGTACAGCGTATGTGAAAACAAAAACGCTGTTACTATAAATGCTCCAAAGGGTTCATATTCTGAGAATTATGTTAAATCCTACGGAAAAACCAACAACCTTACTTTCAAGGCTGTTGAAGAATAATAAGTCATCCATTTTCAGCTTTATGCTGAATAAAATACAAAATGCAAGATAAGAGGTAGATTTAATGAGCACAAAAGAGTATCCGATCGTAGAAAACGCAGAGACTTTTGAGGCAGCTTTAGCAAAGGTTAAAGAAGCTCAGAAGATTTTCGCAACCTACACACAGGAACAGGTTGATAAGATTTTCCTTGCAGCAGCATCCGCAGCTAACAAGATGAGAATCCCACTCGCTAAAATGGCTGTTGAAGAAACAGGCATGGGCGTAGCTGAAGATAAGGTTATCAAGAACCACTTCGCTTCTGAGTACATTTACAATGCTTATAAAAATGTTCAGACTTGTGGCGTTATTGAAGAAGACAAGTCATTCGGCATCAAGAAGATTGCAGAGCCAATCGGTGTAATTGCTGCCGTTATCCCAACAACAAACCCAACATCAACAGCTATCTTTAAGACACTTATCTGCTTAAAGACAAGAAACGGTATCATCATCAGCCCACACCCACGTGCTAAGAAGAGCACAATCGAGGCTGCTAAGGTTGTTCTTGAGGCTGCTGTTGCAGCAGGTGCTCCGGAAGGAATCATCAGCTGGATCGACATTCCAAGCCTTGAGCTTACAAATATGCTTATGCAGGAAGCTGATTGCATCCTCGCAACAGGTGGCCCCGGCATGGTTAAGGCTGCTTATTCTTCAGGTAAGCCGGCTCTCGGCGTTGGTGCAGGTAACACTCCTGCTATCATTGATGAGTCAGCAGACATTCTTCTTGCTGTAAACTCAATCATTCATTCTAAGACTTTCGATAACGGTATGATTTGTGCTTCTGAGCAGTCAGTAATCGTTGAAAAGAAGATCTACTCAAAGGTTAAGAAGGAATTTAAGGCTCGTGGCTGCTACTTCCTTAACGATGAAGAAACAGAGAAGGTTAGAAAGACTATCATCATCAACGGCGCACTTAACGCTAAGATCGTTGGTCAGAAGCCTGTTACAATCGCTGCTCTTGCAGGCGTAACAGTTCCTGAGGAAACAAAGATTCTTATCGGTGAGGTTGAAAGCGTTGATATCAGCGAGGAATTCGCTCATGAGAAGCTCTCTCCTGTTCTTGCTATGTATAAGGCAGAAGATTTTGAAGATGCACTTGCTAAGGCTGAGCAGCTTGTAGCTGACGGCGGTTACGGTCATACATCTTCACTTTATGTAGACGCTGTAAATGACACAGCTAAGATTGACGAGTTCGCTGCAAGAATGAAGACTTGCCGTATTCTCGTAAACACACCATCATCACAGGGTGGTATCGGTGACCTCTACAACTTCAAGCTCAGACCATCTCTTACACTTGGCTGCGGCTCATGGGGCGGTAACTCAGTATCAGAGAACGTGGGTATTAAGCACCTTATCAACATTAAGACAGTAGCCGAGAGGAGAGAAAATATGCTTTGGTTCAGAGCACCACAGAAGGTTTATATTAAGAGAGGCTGTATGCCTGTTGCTCTTCAGGAACTCAAGGATGTTATGGGCAAGAAGAGAGCATTTATCGTAACTGACTCATTCCTTTACAAGAATGGTTATACAAAGCCAATCACAGACAAGCTCGATGAAATGGGCATTGTTTACACAACATTTGCTGATGTTGAGCCGGATCCATCACTTCTCTCAGCTCAGAAGGGTGCAGAGGCTATGCGTAAGTTTGAGCCTGATGTAATCATCGCACTCGGCGGCGGTTCAGCAATGGATGCCGGTAAGATTATGTGGGTTCTCTATGAGCATCCGGAGGCAGACTTCCAGGATATGGCTATGCGTTTCTGCGATATTCGTAAGAGAGTTTACACATTCCCTAAGATGGGTGAAAAGGCTTACTTCATCGCTGTTCCAACATCTTCAGGTACAGGTTCTGAGGTAACACCATTCGCAGTTATCACAGATCAGGAAACAGGCGTTAAGTACCCACTCGCTGACTACGAGCTTATGCCAAATATGGCTATCGTAGATGCTAACAATATGATGAGCGGTCCTAAGGGTCTTACAGCTGCATCAGGTATAGATGCTGTCAGCCACGCACTTGAGGCTTATGCATCAATGATGGCTACTGACTTTACAGACGGTCTTGCACTTAGAGCTCTTGAAGTTATCTTCAAGTATCTCCCGGCTTGCTATGACAACGGTATGAATGAGCCTGTTGCTCGTGAGAAGGTTGCTCACGGTGCTACAATGGCAGGTATGGCATTTGCTAACGCATTCCTCGGCGTATGTCACTCAATGGCTCATAAGCTTGGTGCATTCCACCACATTCCACATGGTATTGCAAATGCTCTTATGCTTGAGCAGGTTATCCGTTTCAACTCTGTTGATACTCCTGCTAAGATGGGTACATTCCCACAGTACGATCATCCAAAGACACAGGCTCGTTACGCTGAAGTAGCAAGATTCCTTGGTCTTGGCGGTAAGGACGATGCTGAGAGCGTTGAGAACCTTATTAAGGCTATCAATGACCTTAAGGCAAGAGTTGGCATTAAGAACTCAATCAAGGAGTACGGCGTTGATGAGGCTGACTTCCTTGCAAGACTTGACGATATGACAGAGCAGGCATTCGACGATCAGTGCACAGGCGCTAACCCAAGATACCCACTCTTCAAGGAAATCAAGCAGATGTACCTCAATGCTTACTATGGCAACAACAGCGAGACAGTTTAATAGATAAATTATTTCGTTACTTCTCTCCCCCGTAGTTTTCTACGGGGGATTTTTATGTGGTTTAGTGCTATGTTTTGTAGTATAAATATAAAATTTAGGTCAACCCTTTTTAAAGGGTTGCGGGTTTGGGCAACGTCACAAATACTTTATGCTTTTTCAAATTCTGATAGCCAAACGGCTTGTCATTTGGCGGCTTGAACAAACAAATAGCGTAAACCTTTAAAATTGCGACAGTAACAAAGAAAAAGTACGCTACTAAACTACTCTTCAAGGGCAAATTAGCCACACACGCAAACTTTTGCGTCCTTTGGAATATCTTTTCTCTACTGACATTCAAGTGCAACTCTCTTGCTCTCTGCCACTCATTAGTCTTAACTTTTGTTTTCTACTAAAGTCTTGAGCAATCTAAAGTTTAGTTATTCTATAATATAATTACAACTGTTTATTTATATTTCAATTTAGTTTGTTTTTATTATTTTATGGGCTCTGCCCAAACCCGCAACCTTTGAAAAGGTTGACCAAACTTTTATATTCGGGACGAAAAGTTTGCCTTTTGCTTTACTTTGTTGCCCGACCGATAATCAGCTAAAATAAGTAAAAACACATAAGCCACCTTTGAATTAAATCAAAAGTGGCTTTTACTACTCTAAATATTTTATCAAGAAATCATTTCTTTGATTTTCTGTTCAACGGCAACTGCGTCTGCTTTGCCTCGGCTGTTTTTCATAACATTACCTACAAGCGACTTAATAGCCTTTTCCTTGCCGTTCTTGTAGTCCTCAACAGCCTTAGGATTGCTCTCAACCGCCTGTTTGCAAAGCTCGTTTACAGTATTTTCGTCAAGTCCTGCCATATCGCTCTCACTGATAAACTCAAGTGCGCCCTTACCTGTATCAAGCATTTTCTCAAGTGTTGCCTTAGCAAGGTTATTGCGAATCTTACCGTTGTCAATCAACTTAATAAGCTCGTTAAGCTGCTCAGGAGTTGTAGCAATATCAAATGTTTCCTTGTCAGCCTCGGTTTCTGTTCTGCGGAAAATCTGACCGATAATAAAGTTAGATACAGACTTTGCGGATTTTACACCCTCGCAAGCCTTATCAAAATACTCGCTGATTTTTCTGTATTTTGTAAGAAGTTGAGCATCTTTTTCGGGAATTTCAAGTTCTTCAATATATCTCTTGCATTTGTCAGAAGGAAGTTCAGGCATTTCAGCCTTAAGGCTTTCTACTACATCTCTCGGAACATTGATTGTAACAAGGTCAGGATCTCTGAAATAACGGTAATCGTGAGCGTCCTCTTTACTGCGCATTGAAGATGTAGTGTTTGTTGCATCATCATAACGGAGGGTTTCCTGCACTACTTTGCCGCCGCTCTCAATTAAATCTACCTGACGCTCATACTCATACTCCATTGCTTTGGCAATATTTGTAATTGAGTTCATATTCTTAATCTCTGTTCTTGTTCCAAGAGTTTCACTGCCCTCAGGACGAACAGAAATATTAACATCGCAACGCATTGAGCCTTCCTGCATACGGCAGTCGGAAATTCCTATATAGCGCATTACCTGCTGTAATTTTTCCACATACTCCTTAGCCTCGTCAATAGAACGAATATCAGGCTCCGATACAATCTCGATAAGAGGAACACCGCCACGGTTGTAGTCGACATATGTGTCGCCATGCTGATGAATGAGCTTTCCTGCATCTTCTTCAATATGAATATGGTGAAGTCTGATTTTTCTGCCGTTAGAAAGCTCTACATAACCGCCGATTGAAAGTGGCGCATAAAGCTGGCTGATCTGATAAGCCTTTGAAAGGTCGGGATAGCAATAGTTTTTTCTATCCATTTTAGAAATCTCTGCAATTTCGCCATGTGTAGCAAGACCTGCCTTAATGCCAAAGTTTACAACCTCTCGGTTCAACTTTGGAAGTGTACCGGGAAGTCCGATACATACAGGACAGCAATGTGAGTTAGGTGCACCGCCAAACGCTGTTGTACATGAGCAGAAAATTTTTGTCTTTGTAGCAAGTTCAATATGGGTTTCAAAACCCGCAACTAATTCATATTTCACAGCTTAACACCCCACTTTGTATCCTTAAAGTTTTCTCCGGCAGCCTGCTGATACTTAAACGCTGCATTTAAAATTTCAGCCTCGCCAAAACTCTTGCCGATAAGCTGCATACCGATTGGCATACCGTTTGCGTTAAATCCGCACGGTACGGATACACCCGGAAGTCCTGCAATATTAACGGGTACGGTACAAATATCTGTAAGATAAGTTTCAATCGGATCGGAAACTGCGTGACCCGCCTCGAAAGCAGTCATAGGAACTGTTGGAGCAAGAATTACATCACAATGCTCAAATGCATCTGTAAATGCCTTTACAATAGTTCCACGCAAATTCTGTGCCTTTTTATAATAAGCGTCATAATAACCGGCAGAGAGTACATATGTGCCGAGAAGAATTCTTCTCTTAACTTCCTCACCAAAGCCCTCTGAACGGGTGCGGCAAATCATATCATGAGTGCCGTTATAATGCGGTGTTTTATAACCAAAACGAATACCGTCGTATCTGCCGAGGTTTGAAGATGCCTCTGCACAGGCAATAATATAATAAACAGGAAGAGCAAACTTAAGTGCGGGCATATCAAAATACACTATTTCTGCACCGAGTGATTCATAAACTTTTGCGGCATTGAGAACTGCCTCTTTTACATCGTCACGAATACCGTCAAGATATTCACGGGCAATACCGATTTTCATACCTTTGATGTCATTGTTGAGCTTTCCGTAAGTTGCGCCGCCGACATTACCCTTTGAAGTGCTGTCTTTTTCGTCATACTGTGAAATTGCGTCAAATACGATAGATGCGTCCTCAACGCTCTTTGTGATAGGTCCAATTTGGTCAAGTGAGCTTGCATAAGCGATAAGACCGTAACGGGATACACTGCCGTATGTCGGCTTAAGACCTACGATACCGCAAAAACTTGCAGGCTGACGGATAGATCCGCCTGTATCCGAACCGAGTCCGTAAGCCGCAATATTAGCGCCGACAGCACTTGCTACACCGCCTGATGAACCACCGGAAACATACTTTGTATTAAACGGATTCATTGCACCGCCAAAGCATGAGGTTTCACACGAAGAACCCATTGCAAATTCATCCATATTTGTTTTGCCGAGCATAACGGCATTTTGTGCGGAGAGATTTTCCCATACTGTTGCATTATAAATTGGCTTGTAACCCTTAAGAATTTTTGAACAACAGGTTGTTTCGATATCCTTTGTAGAAAGATTATCTTTAAGTGTCATAGGCACACCCTCGAGCATACCGATTTCCTCGCCCTTTGCAATCTTTTCGTCAACAGTCTTTGCTGTTTCAAGCGCTGTATCCGCAGTTACATTTACATATGCGTTAAGCTCGCCGTTTGATTTTTCTATTTCTTCAAGATAGCTTTTTGTAAGCTCAGTACACGAAACCTGCTTGGAAACAAGCATTTCGTGAATTTTTGCAATACTACCCATTTTTACACCTCTTATTCTCTGCCTCTGACAAGGAAATGTGACTCTGCCTGCTCAGGCGCATTTTTCAAAATTTCCTCGCTGTCATATGACTCAACCACAACATCCTCACGAAATACATTTGAAAGGTTGTTTATGTTGTCAAAGCTCTCACCGCTTGTGGGAGCATTATTGATTGTATCGGCAAAATCTATAATTTCCTGCATTGACTGAGTAAGACTGTCAAGCTCCTCTTCGGGAACAAACAGCTTTGAAAGCAACGCAATGTTTTCAACATCTTCTCTTGTTACCATAGAAACCATCCTTTGTATAAACAGAATCAGGGCAAGTCATAAAAACAACTCGCCCTTTGAGTATATATGAAGTTATCTTAATTTAATGTGAACTTCACGCAGCTGCTGCTCTGTTACCTCTCCAGGTGAACCAAGGAGAAGATCCTGAGCATTTGAGTTCATTGGGAAAGCAATAACCTCTCTGATGTTCTCTTCTTCAGTAATGAGCATAATCATTCTGTCAACGCCAGGAGCCATACCTGCATGTGGCGGAGCACCGTACTGGAATGCGTTGTAGAGAGCAGAGAACTTAGATTTAAGCTCGTCTTCGGTATAGCCTGCAATCTCAAATGCCTTAATCATAATGTCGAGGTCGTGGTTACGAACAGCACCTGATGAAAGCTCAACACCGTTGCATACGATGTCATACTGATAAGCAAGAATATCGTCAGGATTTTTGTTGAGCAAGCTGTCCATACCACCCTGAGGCATTGAGAATGGATTGTGAGTAAAGATTACCTGACCTGTTGTTTCGTCATGCTCATACATTGGGAAGTCAACGATAAAGCACATCTCAAACTTTGACTTGTCAATAAGGTCAAGACGGTTAGCAACCTCTGTACGAATCTGACCTGCGAGCTTTGGAGCGTCCTTTTCTGTATCGGCAATAAAGTAAATTACATCGCCTGCATTTGAATTGTTGCGCTTAATAAGCTCTTCTCTGTCGCCCTCTTTAAGGAACTTGTCGATAGGACCGTCAAATGTCATATCATCTCTTACCTTAACATAGCCGAGTCCCTTCATACCGATAGAAAGCGCAAATTCTTCCATCTTCTTAAACCAGCTCTTAGACTGCTTAGCAGCACCCGGAACATTGATAGAACGAACTGTCTTTTTAAGGAATGGCTTGAAGTCTGTTTCCTCAAACATATCGCTGATTTCAACGATAACGAGTGGGTTACGGAGGTCAGGCTTGTCTGTACCGTATTTTAGCATACTCTCGGCATACGGAATACGAACAAACGGGGGCTTAGAAACCTCTTTATCTGTAAACTTTGTGAATGTTTCGTAAAGCACTTCTTCTGCAACTGCAAATACATCTTCCTGAGTAGCAAAAGCCATCTCAAAGTCGAGCTGATAGAACTCACCGGGTGAACGGTCTGCTCTTGCGTCCTCATCTCTGAAACAAGGAGCAATCTGGAAGTATCTGTCAAAACCCGATACCATAAGGAGTTGCTTAAAAATCTGCGGAGCCTGTGGGAGCGCATAGAACTTGCCCTTATGCTTACGGCTTGGAATAAGATAATCTCTTGCGCCTTCCGGTGACGAAGTTGAAAGAATCGGTGTCTGAATTTCATTAAATCCCATTTCGTTCATTTTTGCACGAAGGAATGTGATAATCTGTGAACGGAGCATAATATTGTTATGCACCTTCTGATTACGAAGGTCGAGGAAACGATACTTTAAGCGAACTTCCTCTGAAGTATTTGTTGATGTTGCAACCTCAAAAGGAAGAACATTTTTACATTTACCGAGAACGGTAATATCATCTGTGTGTACCTCAACATAGCCGGTAGCAATCTTAGAGTTGATGGTTTCTTCATCTCTCTTAACTACCTTACCGCTCAATGTTACAGTACATTCCTTGTTAATTCCCTTGAGCAGCTCATCGTTATGAACTACTACCTGAAGAACACCGTACTGATCACGAATGTCAAGGAACATTACGCCGCCATGGTCACGAATATTTTCGACCCAGCCTGCAACACGAACTTCCTGTCCGATATTTTCTTCTCTTAACTCACCGCAAGTAACGGTGCGATACTGATTAGCTTTTATCATATATTTACAGTTCCTTTCACTGATATTGTGCTAAATTGCCTATTCTTTTGTATTATACCACAATTTGCCTTAGCAATCAATATTTTGTGTGATTTTTATTTCAAAATTTGTATCTTTTCTGACAATGCCGCACAAATAATGTGCGGCACTGTTTATTCTACGCTTTTTAGGCTTTCAACCATATTTACTTTTTTAATCTTAAATCCCATTGCAAAATTCACAAGCAAAGCAAATGCAAATGTCAGCAAAGCCGCAAAAACGAATGATGTTGGCAAAATATCTCTGCCAAACATTATATTGTCAACCTCAACGGTCAGAATAATAAATCTTGTAAGGAAAACACCGAGAACAAGTCCCGACAAAATACCTCCGAGGGTAAGCACGATATTTTCTTTATAAATAACACTTGAGGTTTCTCTGCTGTAAAATCCGAGCACCTTAAAAGTTGCGATTTCACGCACACGCTCTGCAATGTTAATATTTGTAAGATTATAAAGCACTACAAACGCAAGTGCCGCTGCACAAATAATCATAACAAGCACAACCATATTGAGAGAATTGAGCATATCTTCAATTTCACCTATACCTGATGAAAGATAGGTTACACCCGCTACTTTATCATTCGTCAGCATTTTTTCACCGAACGCAGTCTGTTCGTCAGGATTTTTCAGTACAACCTGTGCCATATTAAACTGCGGTTCTTCTCCGAATTTTTCACTGTAAAGTTTAGGAGAAATAAACACATAATTCTTTATATACTGTTCATAAATTCCGCCTACTGTAAGTTCTGCGGTTTTATCATCAACAGTTACACTTACGGTATCACCGACTTTGGCAGACAATTCGGTCGCCATTTTTTCATTTATCATTACGGAATCATCGGTAATATCAAGGTGCTTATTGTCGCCCCTTGTTCTAAGCTCAGTAACCTCAGAAAATCTCTGCGGATCTTCCATTACCGTAAGATAAGTGCTTTCATCTTTTACAACATTATTTTTCTTTACAACAACTTCCTGCTGACCTGCAAGCATAATTGACGCTGCATCGCCCGTATTGTTTATTGCATTTTTCAGATAATCAAGCTGTTCGGCAGTTCCGCCTTCTTTAGGAATAACAACCGCATTATATTTGAATATTTCGCTAAACTGTGTATCGGAAAGCGGAATAAAGCTGTTTTTAAGTCCGAATGCCGCAACTATCAAAGCCGTGCAGCCTGCAATGCCTATGATTGTCATAAACATTCTTGATTTATATCTGAAAATATTTCTTGTAGTCAGCTTTGCGGAAAAATTCATATGTTTCCATATCGGAGTAATTCTCTCAAGCAGTATTCTCTTGCCAGCTTTCGGAGTTTTTGGCCTTAAAATTTTTGCACAACTCTGGCTTAATTCTCTTACACATACTATTACAGAAACAAGCAATGTACAAAGTACGGCGGCAAGCGTACCGAGTATAATACTCTGTGCATCAGGTACAATGCTGATGTCAGGCATATAATACATAATCTGATATGCATTATAAATAATATACGGCAATGTATTTATGCCTATTAATACGCCAACGGTGCAACCGATTACACCTGCAAGAACCGCATAAATCGCAAATTTCATTATTATGCTTAAGTTATTGTAGCCGAGTGCTTTTAATATTCCGATTTCTTTACGCTTTTCCTCTACAAGTCTTGACATTGTGGTTACACAAACCAAAACCGCAACGAGTAAAAAGAACATTGGGAATACCGTTGCTACCGCACCGAGTCGCTCAACATTCTGTCCAAAGTCTGAATAATCCGGATTATCCGACCTGTCAAACACATACCACTTTGGCTCTGCTATTTTGCTTATCTCATCTTCGGCATCTGCTATTTTCTGCTCTGCCTCTTTAAATTTATCATCAGCCTCGGACTTTGACTCGTTGTACTCTTTCCAACCGTCATCAAGCTTTTGTCTGCCGCTTATTTTCTGCTCCTCAAGTTCGGACTTTCCGTTGTCATATTGTTCTTGCGCTGTCGCAAGTTCGGTTTCAGCCTGTGATATTTGAGCTTGTCCCTCTGCTTTTTTGCTTTCAAGCTGTGCTTGTCCGTCTGCAAGCTGTTGTTCGGCGCTTTGAATTTGAGCAAGCGCATAGTCAAGCTGTGCCTGTCCTTCCGCTTTTTGTGTTTCAAGCTCTTGTTTTCCGTTGTTCAGCTGTTGTTCTGCCGTATCAAGCTGTTCTTTCGCCATAGCAAGCTTTGTTTCACAATCGTTAAGTGCAGCCTGCACCTGCGCAAGCTGTGCCTGTAATTGTGCAAGAACAGATTGATCTTCTGTAACATCAATCTGCGCCTGCAATGCCTCCGCCTGAGCTTTACAGGTAGCTATTGCGCCCTCAAGCTGCGGCTTTTGATTGTTTTCAAATTCACTTTTCGCAAGGTTAAATTCGTTTTCTTTCTCGGAGAGAGCCTGCTCTGCCTGACTGATTTTAGAATTATATTCTGCAAGTCCTGCGTTGTAATCGGCTTTTGCGCTGTCGATTTTATCCTGCGCCGAGGATAACTCGCTTTCGCCTGCCGCTATGCCGTCCTCGTATTCTTTTTTAGCGCTGTCGAGCTGATTTTTTCCGTCATCAAGCTGTTTTTTTGCTGTATCAAGCTGCGACTGCGCATCTGCTATCTTAGCTTTATATTCTTTTTCCGAATTATCTAAAGTTGTCTTTGCATCATCAAGTTTTGTAAGAGCCTCGGATTTTTCGGTTTCATAATCGTTTTTACTGTCCTCAAGTTCCTGTTTTGCTTTACCTATAACATCTTTATCAAATACCTCACAGCGCAGGTCTGCGGTATTTTCTAAGGTGCTTGTAAAATTCTCAATATTCTTTTCATATTCATCATCAAAAACAGAACCGTCACCGTCAGAAAAAGCAGTTTTCACATACATTTCCGTATATCTTTCAGTTACAAAATCGTCTTGATAAATATACATAAATGCCGCAATATTGCCGTTGCCGATTGTAGTTGAGCCACGCTGATACGAAATATACATAGGTGATTCCGCTTTACCGACGACGGTATATTCAAGCGTATCTACCATATCAAGTGCATTGGATTCTCCGCTTTCACTTCCAAATACAACCTTGTCGCCGATTTTATAATCACTGCTGCCGACACTGCCGTATTCAACAAGGATTTCACCCTTTTTCTCGGGTAGTCTTCCCTCTTTTATGTTTAATGTATTAAGAGTTTTATTATTGTTATAATTTTTAGGTGCAGCGGTTACTCTTATAACCTTGCCGTTACCGCCGTTTCCGTTTGATTTTAAAACAAGGTCGGCAAAATACGACGGCATAACATCGGTTACATTGTCAAGATTTTCAACCGCTTTTACATCATCTTTATCAAATCCGACAGTAGATACAAGCCTGTAATCCATAAGATTGGATTGAGAATAATACTCGTCTGCCATATTGTACATTGACGGAACCGTAGCTTTGATTCCGGCAAAAAATCCAACACCGAGTGCAATAATCGCAAGTATAGAAATAAACCTTGCTTTAGAATTTGCAATTTCTCTGAAAGTATTTTTTAACAGGGTTTTAGTCAATGTCCTCTCCCCTTTCTCAGAAAATATGAATTACCATTCGATTTCTTCAACATTTTTAGGTTCATCATTGTGAACATCCATAATTACCCTGCCGCTTCTCATCTTTATAATATGATCTGCCATTGGGGTAATTGCTGAATTGTGGGTTATGAGAACTACCGTCATATTTTCTTTTCGGCAGGTTTCCTGCAAAAGTTTTAAAATCTGTCTGCCGGTGTTATAGTCAAGCGCACCTGTCGGCTCATCGCAAAGTAAAAGTTTAGGTCGCTTGGCAAGTGCTCTTGCAATAGAAACTCTCTGCTGTTCACCGCCCGAAAGTTGAGCGGGAAAGTTTGCACTGCGCTGTGAAAGTCCCACACTTTCAAGCGCCTCTGTACTGTCCATCGGATTTTTACTTATCTGCGTTGCAAGCTCTACATTTTCTTTTGCGGTAAGGTTAGGCACAAGGTTATAAAACTGAAATACAAAACCAATGTCAAACCGTCTGTATTCAATAAGCTGTTTGTCTTTCAGCTTGCTTATATCTCTGCCGCCGACAATAATACTGCCTTTTGTACAGGTATCCATTCCGCCGAGAATATTAAGTACGGTTGTCTTGCCTGCACCCGATGCACCGACTACCACGCAAAACTCGCCCTGCTCTATATTAAAAGAAACACCCTCGACAGCGTTAATAGTCACTTCGCCCATTTTATATATTTTGTAAACATCTTTAAATTCAACAAGGCTCATAATATCCTCCCGTAACGGTAAATTTTCTTTGCTTTTTAAAGTGCTGAATATACAGAATAAACCTGCTTATAATACAATATTATAGCACTTTTTACACCTCTTATCAATATACAAATACAGTGTTGATGTCGAATAAACCACAATATGACAAAACCGACCAAATTAATTGGCAATTTGCTTGACGAGGGTAGAAAATTATGCTAAAATACTAACGAACATAGGTTATTGCAGTGTAGATTGTTTGGTAATTACAACTCACCGCAAACTCTGATACTATGTAATTTAAGAAACAGAAAGGTTGATACTGAAATGGCAAAGATTGATTTAACTAAGTATGGTATTACCGGTACTACTGAAATTATCCACAATCCTTCCTATGACGAACTCTTTAACGAGGAAACAAAGGCTGATTTGGAAGGCTATGAGGTTGGACATGAAACTGAGCTTGGCGCAGTTAATGTTATGACCGGTATTTACACAGGCCGTTCACCTAAAGATAAGTTCATCGTTATGGACGAGAATTCAAAGGACACTGTATGGTGGACTTCTGACGAATACAAGAACGACAACCATCCTGCAACACAGGAAGCTTGGGAAGCTGTAAAAGCGCTTGCTAAGAAAGAGCTTTCAAACAAGAAGCTTTATGTTGTAGATGCATTCTGCGGTGCTAACCATGATACAAGAATGGCAGTTCGTTTCATCGTTGAGGTTGCTTGGCAGGCTCACTTTGTAACAAATATGTTCATCAAGCCATCTGCTGAAGAGCTTGAGAACTTTGAGCCTGATTTCGTTGTTTACAACGCATCAAAGGCTAAGGTTGAGAACTACAAGGAGCTCGGTCTTAACTCTGAAACAGCTGTAATGTTTAACATCACAAGCCGTGAGCAGGTTATCGTAAACACATGGTACGGCGGCGAGATGAAGAAGGGTATGTTCTCAATGATGAACTACTACCTCCCACTTAAGGGTATTGCTTCAATGCACTGTTCAGCTAACACAGATAAGAACGGCGAGAACACAGCTATCTTCTTCGGTCTTTCAGGTACAGGTAAGACTACACTTTCAACAGATCCTAAAAGACTTCTCATCGGTGATGACGAGCACGGTTGGGACGACAACGGCGTATTTAACTTTGAGGGCGGCTGCTATGCTAAGGTTATTAACCTTGACAAAGAATCAGAGCCTGACATCTACAACGCAATCAGAAGAGATGCTCTTCTTGAGAACGTAACAGTAGATAAGGACGGTAAAATTGACTTTAACGACAAGACAGTTACAGAGAACACTCGTGTATCTTACCCAATCAATCACATTGAGAACATTGTTCGTCCTGTATCTTCAGCTCCTGCTGCTAAGAATGTAATCTTCCTTTCAGCAGATGCTTTCGGTGTACTTCCGCCTGTATCAATCCTTACACCTGAGCAGACAAAGTACTACTTCCTCTCAGGCTTTACAGCTAAGCTCGCAGGTACAGAGCGTGGCATTACAGAGCCAACTCCAACATTCTCTGCTTGCTTCGGTCAGGCTTTCCTTGAGCTTCACCCAACAAAGTATGCTGAAGAGCTCGTTAAGAAGATGGAAAAGAGCGGTGCTAAGGCTTACCTCGTAAACACAGGTTGGAACGGCACAGGCAAGCGTATCTCTATTAAGGATACAAGAGGTATCATCGACGCTATTCTCGATGGTTCTATCACAAAGGCTCCTACAAAGACAATTCCTCACTTCAACTTTGAAGTTCCAACAGAGCTCCCAGGCGTAGATCCTGCTATTCTCGATCCTCGTGACACATATGCAAATGTTGCAGATTGGGAAACAAAGGCACAGGATCTTGCAGCTCGTTTTGTTAAGAACTTTGCTAAGTACGAAGGCAACGAGGCAGGTAAGGCTCTCGTAGAGGCAGGCCCTAAGGCTTAATCTTTGTATTAATTTTAGTACAAGCTAACTAAATAAATTTAAGGGTGCTTTCCATATGGACAGCACCCTTTTATAATGCGTAATATACTTAATATTTAAGACCTTAATAAAAAGTATCAACCTTTTACTTGCACAAAAGACTATTAAACAGCATAGATTTATCCCCGTACTTTTAATAAAAATCAAGAAATAGAATTAATAAAAACAACTGCCGCACCGATCATCATAATTGCGAATACAACAACCGCAACTATCATTGAAATATTATTACTCAATGCGTTTAAATCCAAACTGTTAGACGAATTAGACTTTTTATTGGGGGCAAGCACCGGAATGTGACATTTCTTTGCCCATACAATCAGTGAATTGTAATTATCACACCAATTAGAAACACCTACAAGTTTTTTGCCGTTGACATAAATTTTAGCGGTTTTAATCCTGCTCACCTTTATGTAATTAATCTGATCATAATGATATGGTTCATCTTTATAATAAAGATAGCTCGTCTGTACACTCGGGCATTTTTTTAGTTTTAAACATATAAGTAAAGCTATAGCAAAAAATATTGCAGTGCTCAATATGCTTATTATCAGAATTTGAACAGTGCTTAAAGTAAAAGGCGTATGATTAACGGAAGAAGTAATCGCCTCCTGTATCAAAATTTTTGCTACAGGAATCAAGCCGATAACTATAATTGGTATAATAACGAAAAATGCGTTAAAATCATAGTTCAAATCAAATTTCGTATTAAAAACGGCTTTTTCAATGGCGGCATTTTCTTCATTTTGCCGCCTTACACCAAAATACTCAAGCTCTTCTTTGGCATAGTTATTTAAATCATTAACAATTGGCATAGTGTTTCCCCTTTTTAAATCCTTTATTATTACCATAGCGGTTGCTACACCGCCGTCCTGCATCATTTTTGCGAAATAATCCGTTTATCGGTAGTTATGGCCAAACGTCCTATAAATTTATTTAAAAAATCGTCAAGCGCAGAAATATCTTGCATAAATCCGATTTCTATCGCCCGGCAAATTCTAAAAGCATAACGATATGCGTTCTCGTTTTTCATCTGACAAATCTGTAGTGCAAGCGATGCTGTTAATCAATGCATCAATACTTACACCAAGCACCTGCGATATGTCAGGCAATAATTAGGCATCAGGCGTGCCGCCTCTCTCCCACTTTGACACAGCTTGCGTTGTAACACCTAACAACTGACCGAGCTGTTCTTGCGTAAGTCCTTTTTTAGTACAATATTTTTTTATTTGCTTGCCGATAACACTCATTTTTAAACCCTCAGTTGATTTTCTGTTTTTATATTATCACAAGCAAATGGCATTTGCAAGGTTTGGTAAACATTAAAGTAACACAAATACAAAAGGGTGCTCCTTGCACGGTAACACCCTTTTGTATCTCTGTTATTGCTATTTTAAATTTTTATCTATAAATTCGATATAAGGTTTTCTATTATAGACACTGTTATAATTATTTTTATACCATTCATATTCTTCTTTTAAACCAACTTCGAGTGGAACTGTTGTTGGCATAAGCTCATTTTGCCTGCTGACATCAAGAATATATTCGTAGTCATAAAAGCAAAAATAATCTCGTTGTGGAATAGATTTATCAACTTCTATAAATTCTGGTACTTTGCCCACAGCTTTGTAGCAAAGCTCAACCCATTCTTTTATAGTTACGGCATTTTTGTTGCCTACATTGTAAATGTGATTTTTCGGCTGTTTTTCAATAATTATTTCAATAAATCTGCATAAATCCGATACATTAAAAAACTGCAACTTCATATCACCTTTTTGCGGAATATAAAATTTTCTGTCTAATTCTGCACAATCAAAAGGAAAAGCCTCACGATAAAGGTTTTCGTACATTCCATAAAAATACGGCGGTCTTAATATATAAGCATCGGGGCAATGATTGATTAAATATTGTTCAGCCATCAGCTTATTTATACCATAGTCGCCCCAAACAGAATTTTGACCACAAGCTTGTTCTTCATTAAATGGTTGAATATTTGTTTCAGGATATACCGCACTTGAGCTTATAAAAATATAGTTATCAAAAATAACTCCTGAATTTAATATGCTTTTTATATGTTCTTGATTATAAGCGGTTACATCAATAATTAAATCAAAATGTTCATTTTTTAACAAATTGCTCGGATTCATTCTGTCACTTTCAATCAAATGAACACCGAGAACCTGTTCCCTGCTGTTTCTGTTAATAACATACACTTCATTATTTCTTTTGAGAAAATATTCCGCAGTAAATTTACTAACAAATGTTGTTCCGCCGGTAACAAGAATTTTCATAGTAACAACTCCCTTTTGAATATTATAAAATGCATAACACACCTTACACTTTTAATTATAACTTACACGCAAATTTTTTGTCAACTGAAAACTTGAAAAATGCAATTACCTCAATTATAATAATTACATAACATTATAATTGAGGTAATTATGAAAGCTAAAAAACGAAAAACCACAAAAATTACTGTTCCGACCGCACTTGCATTGCTATGCTGTTTTGCGGTAATTTTAATTATAAACAATCAGCCCACAGAGAATAATTCAACCGAAAAAATTATTACGCTTTCCGATATTCCAAAATATTCAGGCTCGGCATTTGTAGAAATAAACGGCAACGAACCGTATTTCAGTGATGACGATTACACAACATCATCATTTGAATACTATGCGGATTTAGACGAATTAGGAAGATGCGGCACAGCCTATGCCTGCGTTGGTACAGATATAATGCCGACAGAAGAGAGAGGCCAGATAGGCAAAATTAAGCCATCGGGCTGGCAAACCGTAAAATATGACTTTGTAGACGGAAAATATTTATACAACCGTTGTCACCTTATTGCGTATCAACTGACAGGCGAAAATGCCAACGAAAAAAATTTGATTACAGGAACAAGGTATCTCAATGTTACGGGTATGCTCCCATTTGAAAATATGGTTGCAAACTATGTAAAAAGTACAGGCAACCACGCACTTTATCGTGTTACACCTGTTTTTGAAAATGACGACCTTGTAGCAAGAGGTGTGCTGATTGAGGCAAAATCGGTGGAAGATAACGGTGACGGAGTTACATTTTGCGTGTACTGCTACAATGTGCAGCCAAATGTAACCATAGATTACAAGACGGGCAAAAGCACATATAATGAAAATGAATACTAAATACGAGGCGGAATATGAACTATTTAAAATATCTTGTCGAGGAAATCCACACTACTGTAATGGCAACAACGGATGCGAACGACCTACCCGTAACCTGCGCCATTGATGTAATGGATTATGACGATAACGGACTGTATTTTTTAACGGCAAAAGGCAAAAATTCTTACGACAGATTAAAGCGAAACGGCTATGTAGCTTTAACAGGAATGAAAGGCAAAGATACTATGTCTTGCGTTGCCGTATCTTTAAGAGGAAAAGTTAAGGAAATCGGCAGTGAGCCATTGGAAAGACTATTTAAAAAGAACAGCTATATGTACGAAATTTATCCGACCGAGCAATCAAGAAAAGCACTCACTGTATTTTGCATTTATGATGCAAACGGCGAGTGGTTTGACCTTTCAAAAAAGCCTATTGAAAGGGCTGATTTTTCAATAGGAAACAGTAAGGATAATAAACCAACAATATGTGATTGGCAACAATTGCATTGGTTGTAAAGCGTGTGAAACAGTTTGCCCACAGAACTGCATAGATTTTTCAACAGTCCCTTCTAAAATCAATGTAAACAACTGTCTGCACTGCGGAAACTGCATGACTGTTTGTCCGCAAAATGCAGTTGTAAAAATAGGATAATCGTGCGGCACACAGCAAAAGTGATTCTATTTTAATAAATTTATTACAATTACTTCATATGTGCCATACTGCATTATTTGTTAAAATTTCATTTTATAAAGCAAATGCCGAAAGCCGGAGCTTGTAAAATAAAGTGTGTAAGCTATTTTTTTTACTTACACACTTTATTTTACAAGCTCGCCTCTCGAAAAGCCTTTGAGCAGTTCTGTCAGGAGTGGTCGCAATACCCGGGAGCAGTAGATGTATGGAAGCGAAATTTCAACCATATAGAGCAGCTTTTCGATTACGGAAGTGCGGTCAGAAAGGTTATGTACACAACAAATGCGGTTGAAAGCATCAATTTGAGCTTTAGAAAGGTCACCAAAAAAGGTGCTTTCCCAAACGAAAATGCATTGCTCAAATTGCTCTATCTCAGAATTACCGAGCTTTACAAAAAATGGAACGGAAGCAAGGTCCAAAACTGGGCTATGGTCAGAAATCAACTCGCGACAAACGACAAAATTAAAGCCCGTATTAAAAAATACGAGCACTTAATCTGACTCCGTTTTGTACGCCTTTTTCGTTGCGCTCCGCTCCACTCCAAAGGCGTACAAAAACATCAATTATCTAATTTCTAAAAAAACTTACACACTTTTATTGACAAAGGCTGATTTTTCCATTTTAGGGCTTGACTTTTATTTGCAGGACTCCTTTTGTTTCATATATTAGTTCTCAAACGAGAAAACATAAACCATTTCATCGGCAACAATGCCGCTTCTTAATTCAATTTTCATGTCACCATCTACGCAAAAAGCAGGGCGTATACCGTTTAGATCATATGAATTTGTGAAGCCGATTTTATTATTATCACCAATTACATAGGAACAAGAAAGATAATAAGTATTGGGTGTACGCAGCCACCAACTTGATAATTCGCCATCGACATATGCTTTCCTGTTCTCTTCGTTTCGGAAATACTCAAGCAGTTCCCCTTCGGGAGCTATATTAACTGAATCGCTTATACCGACCTCATTACATGACAGCAAGAAAACCTTTCTTTCAACGGCTTCCGTCTCAAGGCCTGACACTCCCAATGCGTCATCACATGTAATTTCTACACTTGTCGTAGACAGGTATTGCGATAATTCAGTCAAGAATCCTAAATAATCTTCATTCAAATACAAATCAATTTCGCTTTTAGCATAATAAGCACTATAGTCGCTAATTCTTCTGTTATTACCAGTGATTTCTTTTCTGAGCAACAACGTATTGCCACCATAATCATCGGTCAAAACTAAAAACGGGATGTATTCTCCATTTTCAAGAACATAAATTAGATTCGTAGAGTCAGCACGGTCATACGCTAGTTCGGATACCTTTTTCATTTCTTTCTTTCCGCTACACGCACACAACGCTATGCCGATAACAGAGGTCATGCACAAAATAAATATTTTCTTTATTGTCATTAAAACAGCACTCTCCTTTTATTCGCAACTATAAATGAGTAAATACAAAACATTGCACAAAATAAAGCACCCTCTGAAAAATGATGTATAATTAGTGTCTGCTGATTAAGCAGCAGTTATTGGTAAGCCCCCCACGTTCCTACTTATGTCCGATCCAACCCAAGATAGGAACAGATAAAAAAGAGTACAAAGTATTCGTTTCTGAATTTTAAACAGATTCATCATGAATACAGATAATACGATAGAAGACAACTGAGTTTCTTCCAGTTTTGTGGTAATGTAGCTCATTCCATAACAACGTTTGCTCAGACTAAAGATACGCTCCACTTCGATTCTATCGGTATTATCCTGATACTCTTGTTTTTTATCAACTTTTGCCGTAACACTTGGTCTGCCCAGCCTTGGACCCGACAACCGGATCCCATGCTCTTTGCAATAACTCCTGTTTTCTCTGGTCCGATAAATTTGATCTGTCAGGACATATCATATTCTGGGTAATATCCGGTGCGTTCTTTGAAGCGTTCTACTGCTTCCATCAGACAGGTGATCTCGTTGTATGCCTCGAAAAAAAATTTTTTGATACGCCCATAACCTTCACTGTCAAGGCTGAGGTCAAATTTTGCACCAAATTCAACGGGCGCTTTGATCTTTCCTTTGACAATCGGTCGAAACCACGGCTGTGAAATGCTTACAAAGCGATGCTCCACAGAATGAACTCTATTATCATACATATACTGTTGCTGTTCATGAAGTTTGATGATAGTAAGATACAAGTCGATATCCTTACCTGACATAGCATATCCATCACTCATGAACTGTTCCGGATACTGGAGATCCACAGGATTAAACAACAAGAGGCGAACATCCGTTACCCCAACTCTTTTTTGGGTTAGCTCAGATATTTCAGAAGCGATCTGCCTGACACCTTGTGATTTTCCCACTCCGGGAGGCCCCCATAACCGATGGAAAGCTTTTTAAAGAAACTTCCAATTTAATTAATGACACATATGCATTTGAAAGCTGCTTAATCATTTGATTAACGGTCAACTTCACAGCCCCAACATTTCTTTCTAACATATTAGTTCCACCTTTAGCGTCTGTTTATAATTCTTATATTTCTCTTAACTAACTGAGCAATGATATAAAGCCAAATATCAATGTCCTCATTCTTACAATCACTGTATCACATCGGGCGGAAGGAAAATATATCCGAAAACTTCTCCGCCCGACTGATAAGATGTCAACATCACTTCAACTACCTTTGCTGAAGAAAGTGGTTAATCAACACATTAGATACAATTCTGCGACCTCTGTCGGTTTACTCTTCTTCATCTCATTTTTGCAAGTAGCTTGCAATCAGATACTTTTCCACTCCACAAATATGCTGTAACATTGCAAGGAAAGTTCATATCTGCTTTCTATAATTTACACACAAAAGTGTATCATAACCGTCACCCAAAATCAAGATACAAAGAGAATTTCTCAATTTTTGCATCTCTCTGCGTTGTTGCGTTGTAAATAGATGTGACCCATTTTAGGTAAAAATAAAGTCAAAGAAGCTCCAAAATGGCAATTTACGCCACCATTCTCTAAGCTGACAATTGTTTAGGACTTTTGTGTCCGAGTTTTCTCACGGGTTTGTTATTACTCCATTCCAAATGATTTTCGGTTATCACTCGTATTCCGAAATGTTTGATATTGCAATTTAGGAAGCGTAACTTTCTTGCTCTCTGCCACTTATTAGTCTTAACTTCTGTTTTATTTTAAAGTCTTTAATAGTCTAAAGTTTAGTTTTTCTATGATGTAATTACAACTATTATTTTTTATTAAAATAAGTGCATTTTTACCGTTTTATGGGCTCTGCCCAAACCCGCAACCCTTTAAAAAGGGTTGACCTAAATTTTAAATTTATTAAACTAAACCTTGTGCATAAACACTATTTATTAATCTTACCCCAACATTTAGGATAGATTCTTTTATCAAAAAAGCTCCCGACAGCAATATCGGGAGCTTTAGCTTATGTATTAACGATTTATTCCTTTGTTTCTTCAGGAATATTGCTTGTGCAATGTGGGCATTTTGTAGCCTTAATAGAAATTTCGCTCTGACAGAATGGGCAAATTTTTGTTGTGGGTTCTGCCGGTTCTTCAGGTTCTTCAGGCTTTTTGCCGATTGCCATAATCTTATTAACCAATTTAACAATAAGGAAGATGACAAATGCCATAATGATAAAGTTAATAACCGCAGTCAAAAACTTGCCATAGCCGATTGATACATCTCCGATTGTCAGGGCATACTGGTCAAAGTTCATTCCACCAAATAAACCGAGAATCGGTGAAATAATGTCTGTTGTAAGTGAAGTAACAATAGCCTGAAAAGCCGCACCGATAATAACGCCGACTGCAAGGTCAAGCACATTGCCTCTCATAATAAAGGTTTTAAATTCGCTGAAAAACTTTTTCATTTTCTAAACTCCTCTGCTGAAAATATTTTTTAGTAGTCTAAAACTACCAAGCTACATAAACATTAAAGGATAAACACTTCCCCACTGCTGAGAGTGGGGATTTTTGCTTTTGATTTAGTTTATTAAGGTTAAAATTTCAAGTTCACCATTTTAAGAGGGCGAACAATCCGTTAATTACAAATTTTAAAAAACAGGTTTATTATAAAACAGCCTTATGAAACTTTTTCTTACCTTTTTTAATTACAACATAACCCTTTTCAAATGCTGACTTTGGAACAGTTGCATATACATCTGTTACCTTTTCATCATCAACAGCAACGCCGCCCTGCTGAATAAGGCGTCTGCCCTCACCCTTTGACGGAATGAGTGCGCACTTTGTAAGAAGGTCAAGAATAGCGATACCGTCATCTGTAAAATCAGCGTCTGTAAGCTCTGTTGACGGCATATTGTCTGTATTTGCACCGCTGCCAAACAATGCTCTTGCTGCCTCCTGAGCCTTGTCTGCCTCTTCCTTGCCATGTATAAGGTTTGTTACCTCATATGCAAGAATCTCCTTAGCCTTGTTAAGCTCGCTGCCCTCAAGCTTTGCAAGCTCATCAATCTGCTCAAGCGGAAGGAATGTAAGCATTTTAAGGCATTTGATTACATCTTCATCGGCAACATTTCTCCAATACTGATAGAAATCGTATGGGCTTGTCTTTTCAGCAGAAAGCCATACAGCACCAGACTGGGTTTTGCCCATCTTCTTACCCTCGGAATTAAGGAGAAGATTGATTGTCATGGCATATGCATCCTTGCCGAGCTTTCTTCTGATAAGCTCTGTACCGCCGAGCATATTGCTCCACTGGTCATCTCCGCCAAACTGCATATTACAGCCGTATTTCTGATAGAGAGCATAGAAGTCGTAGCTCTGCATAATCATATAGTTAAACTCAAGGAAACTGAGTCCCTTTTCCATTCTCTGCTTGTAGCACTCTGCTCTGAGCATATTATTTACCGAGAAACAAGCGCCAACCTCACGCAAAACATCAACATAGTTAAGGTCAAGCAGCCAATCGGCATTGTTTACCATAAGTGCCTTGCCGTCTGAAAAATCAATGAAACGCTCCATCTGCTTTTTAAAGCAATCAACATTGTGCTGAATAGTTTCAGTAGTCATCATCTGGCGCATATCTGTTCTGCCTGACGGGTCACCGATCATAGCTGTACCGCCGCCGATAAGTGCAATCGGCTTGTTGCCTGCCATCTGCAAGCGTTTCATAAGGCAAAGCGCCATAAAGTGACCAACATGCAAGCTGTCGGCTGTTGGGTCAAAGCCAATGTAAAATACAGCCTTACCGTTGTTGACAAGCTCCTTAATTTCTTCTTCGTCTGTAACCTGAGCAATAAGACCTCTGGCTACTAATTCCTCATAAACTCCCATTTTATTATAAAATCCTTTCTGATTTTGTTTTCATTTGTTAATTATAAATCAAAATTTACAATAGGTCAATACCTAAACTTACATATAAGAACAGGGCTTTGACGGTTTGCATTTACAGTTAATTTATTTCTTTTTTCTTCTGTATTTTGCAAACTTATCTTTTGTCTGTTTTCCGTTTCTGTTACGGGAATTGTTTTTATTTGAATTGTAAGAAGATTTCTGACCTTTATTATTTCCCTTATAATTATTTTGATTACTCATTGGCTGAACAAGGCATTTTGAATCATAACCTATCAAATCTTTTCTGCCTGCTTTTATAAGTGCTTTAATTACTTTCTGTTTGTTTTCGGGAATAAAGTATTGCAAAAGCGCTCTTTGCATTGACTTTTCTTCCTCT
Source organism: Eubacterium sp. OM08-24 (assembly GCF_003438075.1). Lineage (GTDB taxonomy): Bacteria > Bacillota > Clostridia > Oscillospirales > Acutalibacteraceae > Ruminococcoides. The sequence continues at coordinate 78,847 of NZ_QSTA01000007.1, forward strand.
GTTTTCGGTACATAAACCTCTTTCATTGTATAAGGGTCTATACCTGTATAAAACATACAGGTTGAAATTGTACCCGGAGTCGGATAAAAGTCCTGCACCTGCTTTGGATGTATATTCTCCCTCTTACAGAACAGCGCAAGTTCCACCGCATCTTTCAAAGTAGAACCCGGATGCGAACTCATTAGGTACGGCACTATGTATTGGTCTTTACTCATACGACCTGTCAGTTTATAAAATTTATCGCAAAACTTTTTATAAGTTTCTATGTGCGGTTTACCCATTCTGTCAAGTACCGCCGCTGAGCAATGCTCAGGGGCAACTCTCAGCTGACCGCTTATATGATACTTTACAAGCTCTTCAAAAAATTCGTCACTCTGATCTTCCATAAGATAATCAAAACGAATACCGCTGCGTATAAACACTTTTTTTATGCCGTCAATTTTCCTCAGCTCACGCAAAATATCAAGGTATTCTGTGTGTGACACCTGCATATTCGGGCAAGGTGTGGGCGCAAGGCACTTTCTGCTTTTGCAAAGTCCTGCCTTTTTCTGCTTTTCGCAAGACGGCAATCTGAAATTAGCCGTAGGGCCGCCCACATCACTTATATATCCTTTAAATCTCTTGTCATTAAGAAAAGCCTTTGCCTCGTCAATTACACTCTGCTTACTTCTGACCGTTACGGCTCTTCCCTGATGAAACGCAAGCGAACAGAAATTACAAGCGCCAAAACAGCCACGATTATGAGTAATGGAAAAAAGCACTTCCTGAATACCCGGCACACCGCCGAGCTTTTCATAGCACTGCGGATACCACCTCTCGTACGGCAATGAATATACATAATCAAGCTGCTTTGTATTTAGCGGCTGCATTGGCGGATTTTGAATAAGAATATAATTTCCGTGGCGCTGAATAAGCGTTTTGCCTCGTACAGCGTCCGCCTCCTCAAGCTCTTTTCTGGCGGCTATTGCATAATCCTTTTTGCTCTCGCAAACTCTCTCATAGCTTGGCAGTTCAACAACCGTTTTTGGCACATAGTCGCTTGTTTTTACCGCATAGCAAATGCCACGAATGTCATATAATGCCTCAACAGGGTAACCCTCGGAAAGGCGCTTTGCCATTTCAATAGTTTGCAGTTCGCCCATTCCGTATGAAATAATGTCAGCCTTGCTGTCAAAAAGTACAGACGGCATAACGGTATTTTTCCAATAATCATAGTGGGCAAATCTTCTGAGTGATGCCTCAAGACCACCTATTATAATTACCGAGTCGGGGTAAAGTCTGCGGATTATATTTGAATAAACAGTAACCGCTCTGTCGGGGCGCTTTCCGTTTTTGCCGCCTGCGGTATAGGCATCATCACTGCGCTTGCGCTTGGCAACGGTGTAATGCGCTACCATACTGTCTATATTGCCTGCCGTAACAAAAAATCCTAATCTCGGCTTGCCAAACTGCAAAAAGTCGGCGTCATTTTTCCAATCGGGCTGAGAGAGGACTGCTACACGATAGCCGCAGTCCTCAAGCACTCTTGTTATTATGGCAGCACCAAAGGACGGGTGGTCAACATAGCTGTCGCCCATTACATATACAAAGTCAACCTCGTCCCATCCACGAGCCTTAACCTCTTTAATATTCATTGGTAAAAATGCCATAATATCACCTTTTAAATTTATTCATCATCACTGCCCATAATGTTGCGGCGCTCAAGCCACTCATTATAGGTCATAAGTACATCTCTCGGCTTTGAACCCTGATGCGGCCCTACAATACCCATCTGCTCCATATCGTCAATCATTCTGCCCGCTCTTGCATAGCCTACCTTGAGCCTGCGCTGAATGAGCGAAGTAGATGCTTGTCCTGCCTCGATTACGCACTTGATTGCATCTTCCATTTTTGAGTCGATTTCAATGTCCTCGCCGCCCCTGTCATCGTTTCGTTTGCCCTGAGCGATTTCTTCTGCGGCAATTCTCTTGATTTTTTCTTCAATCTCCGCATTATATTGAGCGGAAGAAGATTTTTTAATATAATTTGTTACACCCTCAATTTCCTCATCGGAAGCATAGCACCCCTGCACACGCATAGGCTTTGGTGCACCAACAGGCAGGAACAGCATATCGCCTCTGCCTATGAGCTTTTCTGCACCGCTGAAATCAAGGATAGTTCTTGAATCAATGTTGGAGCTTACCTTGAGTGCAATACGGCTTGGAATGTTTGCCTTGATAAGACCTGTAATTACATTTACGGTCGGTCGCTGAGTTGCAACAAGCAGGTGCATACCAGCGGCTCTCGCTTTCTGAGCAAGTCGGGCAATGTATTCCTCAACCTCGCTCGGAGCTGCCATCATAAGGTCGGCAAGCTCATCAATGGCAATTACAATTCTCGGCATTTTTTCCTTTGGCACAGGAAGTCCGTTTCTCTCAAGAACAGGCTGAACAAGCTCGCCGTCCTCGTTTTCAACAGGCGGATTTTCTGCCATATATTTTAAGTTTTCGTCTATAAGCTCATTGTAAGCGTCAATATTCTTACAATAGTATTCAGACAAAATCTTATATCTCTGCTCCATTTCAGACACTGCCCAACCAAGTGCGCCTGCCGCTTTTTTAGCGTCTGTAACTACCGGTATAAGCAGATGCGGAATACTTCTGTACTTGGTAAATTCTACCATTTTAGGGTCAATAAGCAGCAGCTTTACTTCGTCAGGCTTTGCCTTGTAAAGAATACTCATAAGAATTGAGTTTACACACACTGACTTACCTGAACCTGTTGTACCGGCAATAAGCAGGTGAGTGAGTTTTGACAGATCGGTTACAACAATCTCGCCCGAAATATCCTTGCCGAGCACGCAGGTGAGCTTGCTCTTTCCTCGCCTAAATTCATCGGAATCAATCAGTTCTCGCATTGTAACCATACTTACAACCTTGTTTGGCACTTCTATGCCAACTGCCGCCTTGCCCGGAATAGGCGCTTCAATTCTAACGCCGTTTGCGGCAAGGTTAAGCGCAATATCATCTGAAAGGTTTGTAATCTTGCTTATCTTTACGCCCGGTGCAGGCGAAAGTTCGTATCGTGTAACAGACGGGCCTCGGCAAATATTTACAATAGACGCCTTTACATTAAAGCTGTCAAGCGTATCAATCAGCTTTTTAGCGTTATTGTGCATTTCCTCGGATGCGTTTCTGTCGTTATTATTTTTTGAAAGACTAAGCAGCTGAACAGGTGGAAAATGATACTCAGGCTTTTCCTTTTTTTCTTCAATCTCAACAGGGGAATATCCTGCGTTTTCAAGCTCCTCTTCAAAGCTGCTTTCCTCGCTATTGTTGTTCTCTGCGTTATGGATATTTTCTTCATCAGCCTTTGCAATGTCTTCGTTTGATTTATTATTCTTCTCGTCAAAATTCTTGCTTGCTCTGTTGATAATGTCCATTAAATCGTCCGGAGCGTTATCGTTTTCAGTCTGCTCAGGCTCTTCGTCATATACGGTATTTTCAGGATTATTAATAAACTTCGGCTCTTCAACCTCGTTTTCAGCCTTAGTTTCGGCTTTTACATTTGCCGTATAGTCGCAATCGACCTCCAGCTTGCGGTTGAGCTTTGTTTTGTTATCCTCGTGAGTGATTTCGTCAAGCGGAATATCAATACCGCTCCTCTTGCCTCTGCCCTTTTTCTTTTGAGTAGATACTATGGTTTTATCGCCCTCGCCGCCTGCAATAAACATTTCTCGTTGCTGCTCACGCTCAGCCTCCTCTGCCTTGCGCTCGGCAATATACTCTCGTCTTGCCCTTGCTTTTTCTTCGCTCTTGTGCTTTACATATGTAACACCTTGCTCAACCTTTGATGCGGCAGCTTCTGCAATATCATTGATTGAAAGATTTGTAATGCCGAAAATAACGGCAAGCAATACAAGAATACAAATCAATACCGTCGGAACATTTCCGATTAACGATGCCATAGGATAACCAAGCAATCCTCCGATAAAACCGGCGCCGAATGTAAAGTAAGATTCACTTTTGAAAATATCGAGATAAAGTTCGCCTGCACAGGCAAGATAACCTTTTTCCGAATGAGGAGTGCCTGTTGCAACATAAATCAATGCTCCTATCAGCAAAACAATAAGTATGCAGAGTGCTACCTTACTTTTAAAATGCTGTATTTGCTTTTCCTTGTCCGTAATAATTGCCATATACATAAGAAAGACGGGAACAAGAAATGTTGCAAAGCCAAATACTCCAAAAAGTGCGGAACGAACCGTACTCCATAAATTTACGCTCTGAACAAACATTAAAATTACAAAAAACAGCGATAAAGCACCAAGGATAATTGCTCTTATCCTTGGTGTCAGTAAAGGTTGTGATTCAGGTATCGGTTGACTTTTTTTAGTGCTTTTTGCTTTTGAGGAGGTTGATTTACTTGAGGTTTTCTTTTTAGTTGTCTTTTTCTGGGTTGCCAATTTATACTACCTCCGCTAAAAGCATTATTGAATCATTGCACCGGTAAAGACATTTGCTCCTGTGTTTATTTCAATGCAGGAAATAACAAGGAATACTATACCTACAAGTGCTGTATATACAACAAAAATTATCATTTTGTCTGTCTTTAAGAACCATTTAAAAATAAGAATTGAAAAATAGCCTACAACAGCCGAAACCGCCATACCGACTATAATTACAACAGGGTCAATCGAAATACCATCAGGGCTTTTAATAGCGTCTACACCCTCGAGGAGAGCTGCCGCAAGAATTGACGGAACACCAAGCACAAAGGTGTAGTCAAGTGCTTTCTGCTTATTAATACCTCTCATCTCGCCGACTGCAAGGGTTGAACCCGAACGGGAAATACCGGGGAAAATTGCAGCAACAAACTGCATTAGACCTACGCATACAGCGTCAAGAACATTAAAGCTCTCTTTGCCTGCCTCGCTTGCGCTGTGCTTTGCGTTTTTCAGGTGTTTAAAGCCTGTATCCGAGCTTATAGTTCTCTTGTTGCAGATAATGCCGACAGTAAGTAAAATACTTGTGATAATCAAAGAAATTGCCACAACAATAAGGTATTTTTCGCCGGTAAGAACATCGGCAAGGTCTTTTATCTTCATTTCTGTGCCCGGAATCGGCAGGAACAGGAAGAACAGCGGAAGAAGTCCGATAATGAGCATCATAATAAGATTTCTTTCGTAGTTCATTTCTTTCCACTTAAATTTGCCTGTAAATACATCTTTAACAAGTGAGAAAAACTCCTTGATAAGACTCCAAATTAACTTGTGATAAAAAGCGACTACCGCTACAAGCGTACCAACATGGAGCATAACATTAAAGAAAAGGTTGTTTTCTGTTGCACCTAAAATGTGCTGAGTGATAGAAAGATGTCCGCTGCTCGATACAGGCAAAAACTCTGTTAAGCCTTGCACGATGCCCTGAATGATTGCATCTAAAATTGACATAATATGTACTCCTTTATCCATAAAATATATGTAAGGGCGATTCTGACCGCCCATATAACCGCAATTATTTATATGCGGATACTTTAATAAATAGGCTCTGTTTAATATTGGAATATATCAATCCAAACTCGTCCAATATTTAAGAACCGAAAATAAAATTACCTGCCCCGTTTTTTACGGGCTTTGCTGCGCTTTATCATAGTATAAAGACAGTCGATAGCGTCTGAAACAGTGCCGACCTCGTCAATAAGCCCCTCGCTGACTGCCTCTTCCCCCTCAAGAATTGTGCCAATGTCCATTACAAGCTCGCCTGTGTTGAGAACAAGCTCGTTGTAGCGTTCCTTTGAAATCTCGGAATTTTCGGCAACAAAGGTTGTTATCCTGTCCTGCATACGCTGAAAATACTCAAAGGTTTGCGGCACTCCAAGGGTAAGTCCCGTAGTGCGTACAGGGTGAACGGTCATTGACGCACTCGGCGCAATAAAGCTCTTGTCTGCCGCAACGGCAAGCGGTATGCCAATGGAATGTCCGCCGCCGAGCACGATTGAAACCGTAGGCTTTTTCATTCCCGAAATCACCTCGGCAATGGCAAGTCCTGCCTCTACATCTCCGCCGACCGTATTTATTAAAATAAGCAGTCCGTCAATTCTCTCGTCCTCCTCAATAGATACAAGCAACGGAATAACATGCTCATACTTTGTGGTTTTATTCTGTTGCGGAAGAATGTAATGGCCCTCAATCTGTCCTATAATTGTCAGGCAATGAATTACGCTGTCCTTATGCGTAGTGAGCACCGAACCTGTTTCTTCAACCTGATCGGTGTGCTGTTCGTCAATTGGACTGTCTTTTTCAAGCGACTTTTTTTCGGGCTGTTCGTTCGGATTTTTAACAGTGTTCTCCGATTTTGCCTTGCCCGATTTTTTTGCTGTGGTATTCTTTTCTTTTGCTTTTTGTGCCATAATAATGCACCTCCAAAAAATATTTTTTCCAAAAGTGCATTAATAATGTATCAGCAATTAAATATTATAGCATTTATAACAATATATTTCAATCTTTTTGCTCTTTTTTCTTAAAAACAATAATTATATAAAAGAATTATAGTAGTATAAAAGTAATAATGTTTTTTGGAGTGAATTTAATTGGCATCAAACATAGTAATGGCGATAGTAATCCTTGTGCTTATTGCCCTGTCATCGTTCTTTTCTGCAACAGAAACAGCGTTTTCTTTTGTAAACAAAATCCGTATTCAAAAGAAATCCGAGGACGGCGACAAAAAAGCAACAACTGCACTTTTTGTTATCGAAAACTTTGACAAAGCGCTTACCACCATTCTTATCTGCAACAATGTAGTAAACCTGAGTTGTTCATCACTTGCCACTGTATTGTGTATGGCTCTGTTTGGCGACTACGGCTCTGCCATTGCGACAGGTGCAACCACATTGCTTGTACTTACATTCGGCGAGGTATTGCCAAAATGCCTTGCAAAGGAAAACTGCGACAGCTTTTCTCTTAAAACAGCGGGCATAATAAAATTTCTTATGTTTATTTTAACACCGCTTGTGTTTATTCTTGTAAAATTCAAAAGTCTTGCCCTTAAAATTTCAGGCGGAACAGAGGACGCACCGAGTGTGACCGAAAACGAGCTTAAATATATAGTAGAAAGCATCGAAGAAGAGGGTGTGCTTGAAGAAAGCGAAAGCGAAATGGTGCGCCTTGCACTCGACTTTGACGAGAAAACTGCAGAAGAGGTCATCACTCCTCGAGTAGATGTTACCTTTATAAGCGTTGACGATTCTCCGGAAAAAATCAAGGATATAATTCTTGAGAACAGATATTCAAGAATCCCCGTATATAAAGATACGGTTGACAACATAGTCGGCGTGCTCCACACAAGAGATTATCTTGAAAAGCTCGCAGACGGCATTGCGCCCGATGTGCGTGAAATAATGCAGTCACCGTACTTTGTTTTCAGAACTCAGCCGCTTTCAAAGATACTCAGCACTTTCAAGAGAATAAAAGTTCACCTTGCAATTGTTACCGACGAATACGGCGGAACTCTCGGTATTCTCACCATGGAAGACCTGCTCGAAGAAATCGTTGGCGATATATGGGACGAGGACGAAGAAATTGAACACAACTACTACAAAATCGGCAAGAATGAATTTCTTGTAAACGGCGACCTTGAGCTTGACGATATGCTTGCGCTCTTTGACCTTGACGATGATTACATAGACAGCGACAGCATAACCGTTGGCGGATACATTCTTGAAAATGCAGGCAGTATTCCGAATAAGCGTGAAAGCGTAGAGGCAGGTGGTTTCCGCTTTACGATTATGGAAGTTGCAAATCAAAGAATTATTCGTGTTGTTGTAAAAAGACTTGTTGACGAGGATTCAAGCGACGAAAAATCAACAGACGAAAATCAAAAAGAAGAATAATAACAAAAAGAAAAGAGCCGAGTACCCAAAGTCTTGGCTCTTTTCGGATATGGAGAATAATTATGAGCAATACAAAAGAAAACATAAAAAGAGGCAGCTGCCCTGTATATAAAAAGTGTGGTGGCTGTCAGCTGCAAAATCTCACATATTCCGAACAGCTTAATTTCAAGCAGAAAAAGGTTGAAAAGCTGCTTTCAAAATTTGGCAAGGCAGACAGAATAATCGGTATGGATACTCCCTACCACTACCGCAACAAGGTGCAGGCGGCTTTTAGAACAGACCGCAACGGCAAGATAATTTCGGGTGTGTATCAGTCGGGCACTCACCATATTGTAGGCATTGACGAGTGTATGACCGAAGATGTAACTGCCGACAAAATCATTGTAGCCGTACGCAAAATGCTGAAATCATTTAAGCTAACCACCTATGACGAGGACAAGCAGAGAGGATTTTTAAGGCATATTCTTGTAAAAAGAGGCTTTGCCACAAATGAAGTTATGCTTGTGCTTGTAACAGGCACACCTGTTTTTCCGTCAAAGAATAACTTTGTAAAAGCAATTACAAAGCAGTTTCCTGAAATCAAAACAGTTGTGCAAAATATAAATCCGTACAGAACAAACCTTGTGCTCGGCGATGTGCAAAAGGTACTGTACGGCAAAGGATACATTGAAGATATTTTGTGCGGATGTAAATTCAGAATTTCACCAAAGAGTTTTTATCAGATAAACCCTGTTCAGACCGAGGTGCTTTACAACAAGGCAATTGAATTTGCAAATCTGAAGGGCAAAGAAACAGTGCTTGATACTTATTGCGGAATCGGCACAATCGGCATTGTTGCCGCAAAGCACGGTGCAGGCGAGGTTATAGGTGTTGAGCTTAACAAAGATGCCGTAAAGGACGCAGTGCAAAATGCAAGAGCAAACAGTCTTAAAAATATTAGATTTTATCAAGGCGATGCAGGCGAATTTATGCAGTCTGTCGCTGAAGAAGACGAAAAGCCCGATGTTGTATTTATGGATCCGCCGAGAGCAGGCAGTGACGAAAAGTTCCTCTCCTCCCTAATAAAAATGGATCCAAAAACAGTAGTCTATATCTCATGCAACCCCGAAACCCTCGCAAGAGATTTGGCATATGTAACTCAAAACAGCACCTACAAAATTCAAAAAATCCAACCCGTAGATATGTTCCCGCATACGGCGCATATTGAAACCGTAGTATTGATGTCAAGAAAATAATAATATCCAATCATTAAAAGGCGGATGAGTTAGGCATAAATGCTTAAAAAGATTAAATGTAATTAATAAAACACATCATTAAACTTGATAGGAGCTACAATATGTATGAGATATTGAACGAAATTAGAAGAATGATTAATAAAAACCTTATAATGTACCTGCCGCATGTAAAAGCAGAAAATTTAGAAGAAAACGGTGCTATATATTATATGAACGGAAGAAATGGTACAGAATTCGACTGGTATGTCAATGGAAAAATCTCAGATTTTTTTGTGTTTTATAACGATGATAATAATTTAGGCGCAGTTAAACTTACTCTTTACAACAACGGAAATGTACTAATATATATTTATGATGAAATGGGAAATAAATTAATAAAAGAAATCCAAACAAATGTAGAAATACCTGAATACGATATTTTTAAATTTGCAGTATTATTAAAAACCGTAACCGACGATAACAAAATTTGGGATGCCAATATTGACAGCATTGAGGTCGGTGTTCAATTAACTCCTGACAGAATTAGTGAATTTAAAAATAACAAACAATACTATGAAACAATTATCAACAGAAGAAAGATGCTTGGTATGATGTCTGATGTTTCAAAAAAGGTTATTGACGACGGTTGGAAAATTGGATATATGATAAGAGAAGACGCTTTGAATGATAAAGACAGTGGCTGGTGTTTTATGGCAGGAAATGAAGATGATGAATATGTGGAAAATTACAAAAATTTAAAACTGCTATCCATTGCAGAGATATGCCAACTTGATTCAGATATATTGAAGTATATTGATAGTCCTGTAGGAACAGCTTTTATACGTGTATCTTCAAATGAATTTGAAATTGACAATAGCAATAAGAAAATATATGTTGAAAAAAGATAAAATTTAGTTATTTAACTAAGCCAACTTAATTGCAGAGGTGCAAATGAACAATATTATTACAACTAAAAGATTAACAATAAGACCGATAGAGCTTGAAGATGTATATGAAATTCATAAATATGCAAGCGATAAGGGTATAACAATGATGATGTTCCTGCCAAATGAAAGCTTAGAGGAAACCCTAAGATTTGTTGAGTATGCAGTAAACGAATGGAACAAAATTGAACCTGATGACAGAGAATATGTAATAATCTTTAACGAAACAATAATTGTTGGTATAAATTTGGGATACAGCAAAGATCGTAAATCATGCGAAATCGGATGGACAATACATAAAATGTACAGAAACAAAGGTTTTTCGACCGAAGCCGCCAATGCTTTAGTTGAATATGCTTTTAACACTTTAAAAGTTGAAAAAATTACCGCACATTGTGATTCAAAAAATGTTGCGTCCGAAAATGTTATGAAAAAACTGCATATGAAACTCGTAAGCGACAACGGAACACGATATTATCCCCAAACAGGGGTAACTTCGGGAGAATATTTATATTCTATCAGCAAACAAATATATGACAACATATCACTCAAGGAGAACATATGAAAATATATCAGGTAACTGTAACACCTCAAACAATCAGTGATAAAAACACATTGCGTAAGGCAGTACCTCTTTTAATATGGTTAGTTGTATTTTTTATTGCCTTGGGCTTGATGTGTGCAACGGAAAATTTAATATTTTTTATTCCGTTTGCTATTATGTGCATAATTTTCATACCGTTTGCAATTTGGTCATTAATAAGAGGCAGACGAATCCACCGAGAGGCTTTAGCGGAAACCGATATTACGGTTATCGCAGAAAATGGAGAAATATATAAAGACAACATAAAACTAAACATACAATACAATTCAAAAAATAATATAGTTTATCTTGACAATATGCGCAGAGAAGGAAGATTTAACTTTTTTCATTTTTCGTTTGCAGCTACAATTCATGGTTACAAAGCCATCGAATTTATCCATTTTTGCCGTGAAAACGGAATTAATGTAAATTTTAAGTCATAAAAAAGAAAAACAGCAGCATGACCCGACCCCCAAAAGTTAGACCTAAAAAATCTAACTTTGGAGGTCGGTATTTTTA
>NZ_QSTA01000008.1:0-60584 GCF_003438075.1 Eubacterium sp. OM08-24
ATAAAAATACCGACCTCCAAAGTTAGATTTTTTAGGTCTAACTTTTGGGGGTCGGGTCACTTTCATGTGGTCTGTTTTTTTGTATCCTTTTTTACTCTTGCGTTTTTTCCTTATTTTTCAGAGTCACCTCCTAGTTAATTATAATTTTTTATTTAATAAAAAGCGTTTTTCACCTGTATCAGTATTTTCTAATGTTATAGGAACATTAGCAGGAATACAAAACGCCGGTCTGACTGCACCGACTCCACTTCCAGTGATAGTACTTATCCCTCCCATTCCAATACTGCCATCGTCCGCAACACCAATAATAGTATTTCCATCTCTTAATGCCGGAGTACGCAACAGCCAAGAACTTGATTCCAAATTATCAAATGTTGCTATTCTGTTCGAAGTTTTATCAAAAAACAAAAGTGGCTTTCCCTCTTTGATTGCCGCACGACTTAATGAGGAATTTACCTCGTTTGCTGAAAGTAAAAACACATTACGCTCTATAATCTCGGTTTCATTATCGTGTGTGTCTATTGCATTTTTTGTAGTTATTTCTATTTTACACGGAACTATTAATTGCTGTATATCTTGCGAAAGTTGGGAATAATATGTCTGATTAAGAAAAACATCAATATTACTATCGGCATAGTAAGAGGCATATTCTCTCGGAGTGTTGTAAACAACATATTCATCTAATAAAAACTCTCTCAAAATCAAGCAATAACCGTCATAATCAGAGGTAAGCACAAAAAAAGGAATTAAATTTTCATTTTCTTTAAGATATATTCGATATCCATTTGAATTATTTTTATCATAGGCTATATCTCCTATGGTCAAAGATTGATTTTTTGACTCAGATAAATCACTTAAATTTTGATTTTCATCACTACAACCATAAAAAAATACAGATACAACAAAAACCAACGCCGTCAAAAACAAATATTTCAAATATTACACCTTCTTTTCAACCACAATAAAATTGTAAAATAAAGAAAAACTTATAAATATATCATATATTAGCAAATATTGCAATGTTAGTCAAGATATTTTTATTTATTTTTTCACGCTCTGCTCTGCGTTGTAAATAGATGTGACCCATTTTTAGTAAAAAAATAAGTCAAAGTATAGTACAATGATTTTTGGAAGCCTTTGAAGTGGAGCGGAGCGCAACGAAAAAGGCGTACAAAAACATCAATTATCTATTTTCTAAAAAAACTTACACACTTTTATTGACAAAGCCCTAAAATATATAGCAATTCAAGCTGGAATACCACAGGAGTTGGTTTATCCTCATTCGGTTAGACATCTGTTTGCAAAAGAGTATATGCGAAAGATTGGTGATATTTCTGAACTTGCTGATTTACTCGGACACACTAGATTAGAAACTACATGGATTTACACTAAGACCACTTCTGAGGAGAAAAGAGTCCGACTGGAACACTTAGATTTATGAGTTGATATAATACGACATTATATCGACTTATACCACCTCACAATACTCGTCTTTTTTCTATTATTTATACAATTTGCTGTATTCATTTACATTTGCTAATAAAAATTGCGATTTTTACCACTTTAATTTTTGACAAAGTTAATGTAATGTCGTATTATAGATAGGGCATTTCGCAATTATTAAATATCTTCGGTTAAATTATTTGACAAATTTGTAGAAATACAAAAATGCAAAGATAGAAGTCTAAGATAATTTTTGGAAGATTATATAGATAGTTTGGTTGAAGTAATCTGAAATACTGTTTTTGATAATTTACGATTCTAATTGAAGTTTATAATTGAATAGATAGGGTGTAGGAATCAAGACAGTGTCAGGAATCGCTGAACAGTAAAACATCTGTAGGTTTTAGAGTGTTTTTTGATTAGTGTAAACTTTGGTGTTAGAATATATATTTTGTACTGATGTTTCTGAATGTTTGATAAGTAGTTAACATAGAAAAAAAGTAGGTATGTGGAAATACAAATACGGACTATAAGAATATGCATAGTGTAGTATAAGAAAAAGTGTTACTTGAGAATTAATTGAATAAGGAGCATTTATTATGCTTTATTTCGATTTAGATAATACGTTGATTGATTACAATTCTTCAGAGAGAAAAGCGATAGAGTTCATATTTAAAGAAAAATATGGACTGGTATTAAATAATAATCAAACAGATTATTGGAGTAAGATTTCTAGAAAGTATTTTGATTATTATTTATCAAAACAGATAACTTTCGAAGAGCAAGGAAAAAATCGATTTATTAAAATGTTAAGTTATTGTGGGTATGTGGAAAATGAAAAGATTGCAATGGAATTGTTTGAAGAGTATCAAAAACAATTAGAAAATAGTTGGATTTTATTTGATGATGTGGTTGATATGCTACATTCATTGGAAGGATATCGACTAGGTATCATAAGTAATGGGAAATCTATACAGCAAAGAGCAAAGTTGAGTTGTACGAACATTGAAAAATATTTTGAAATAATTCTTATTTCAGAAGAAACAGGATTTGCAAAACCTTCCGTTGATATTTTTTATGAGGCGGTCAAACAGTCAGGCGAGAAAATTGATTCAGTTATATATGTTGGTGATAATATAAAAACAGATATTTTGCCATGTGAAAAAATTGGAATGAAATGTGTACTTGTGGATAGAAATAGTATATGTGAGAAAAATATATGTAAAATTAAGAATTTATATGAAATACATAATGTATTACTCGGCACCCCATAAAATTCTGTGTAAATAATAATCCTTCAAGCAATAACAAAACAGCGGATTGCGGTGTAATCAGGCTTTCTGATTTGCCCCGTGTTAACTTTTCTTTCCTGTCTGCGGAATGTTATGCACGCTCTGCGTGAAATAACATTTTGCGGACAGGAAATTCTATTCTCGGGGGCAAATCAAGCCGGTATTCTGTCCTCAAATATTATCGATAACTGGCTCAAAACTATGTCCCAGTTTCGACATCTTTGTGTCCAGCGTTCGACAATTTTTTGCGACGCTAAATACAACATTTTGCGCAGGCTGTCATCATTTGTAAATGACGGCTTGTTCTTCGTAATCTGCCTGAACTGACGGTTCAGCCCTTCGATAATATTCGTTGTATATATTATCTTCCGAACTTCGGGCGGATATGCGAAGAATGTGGATAGAATATCCCAATTTTCCTCCCAACTTTTTACGCAGGAGGGATAAGTTTTGCCCCACTTTTCCTTGAACAAAATCAGGTTGTTCATAGCCTCCTCCTCGCTGATAGCTTGATATACTTTCTTGAGGTCAACCATCAGCTCTTTGATGTGTTTGTAGCTTACGAATCTTGTGCTTGAGCGTATCTGATGAATGATGCAACGCTGGATTTGTGCGTTCGGAAAAGCCGCTTCAATAGCCTGTCTAAAACCTGTCAGACCGTCAACGCAGAACAGAAATACATCTTTAATCCCACGAGTTTTGAGCTCGTTCAACACATTCAACCAAAATTTACTGCTCTCATTTTCGCCAATCCATATGCCGAGAATATCTTTCTGACCGTCAAGATTGATGCCCAGAACTACATATGCAGCCTTCGTGATATACTGATGATTTTCCTTGACCTTGTAATGGATTGCATCCATAAACACAAAAGGATATACAGCTTCAAGAGGTCGATTTTGCCAAGCAGTCACATCGGGCATAATCTTCTCACTTATCTTGCTGACAAGCTCGGGAGAGATTTCTACATCATACAGATTTTTGATTTGTTTGGAAATATCACGCTGGCTCATTCCGCAGGCATAGAGTGAGAGAATTTTCTCTTCCATACCGTCTGCATTGCGGTTGTATTTGCTGATTATTTTGGGCTCGTATTCGCCGTTTCTATCCCTCGGAACTTTGATTTCAAGCTCTCCCATCTGCGTTTTTACCGTCTTTTTTGAGTAGCCGTTTCTGTAATTTTTCGACTTATTGCCACATTCATCATTCGATGTTCTTTCGCTTTTCTCATAGCCGAGTTCATCGGCAAGCTCACATTCCATAACCTCCTGAAGAATGTCCTTGAACATATCTTTCATCGCCGTCATAACTTCGTCTGTTGAGGTGAAATTCTGACTTCTTACAAATTCTCTCATCATTTCTGCCTGTGCTTTTGCCATTAAAAAAACTTCCTTTCAAGCTTTAATTTTTCTATTTCCATTATTGCTCGAAAGGAAGTTATTCACTTTTACACAAAATTCTCGGCGGTCTTCCACAGGCTGATACTTAAAGAGTGCGTGATTTTATTTGTTTAAGATGGTTTGGTTCTATGATAAATGTTGTGGTAATGATGCTGTATTAAAAATTATTTTATTAAATCCTTTACAACCTCGCCTGCAATTATAAGTCCTACTACTGACGGAACGAAGGCGGTACTGCCGGGAACCTGTCGCCTTTGGGTGCATTTTCTTGCAGTTTCGGGAGGACAGATACAATTAGTTTTACAGCTGACAGCCATATCATCAATAGGTGTAATCGGCTTTTCTTTTGAGTAAACTACCTTTAACTTTTTTATTCCACGCTTTTTAAGCTCGTTGCGCATTACCCTTGCAAGAGGGCAGACCGAGGTTTTGTAAAGGTCGGCTACCTCAAAGGCGCTTGCGTCAAGCTTATTGCCTGCGCCCATTGAGCAAATAATGGGTGTATCAGCCTTTTTTGCCTGCATAACAAGCTCAATTTTTCCTGTTACTGTGTCGATTGCATCTACAATATAATCGTACTGAGTAAAGTCAAAATCGCCCGAGGTTTCTGGAGTGTAAAACTTTTGGTGCTTGTTTATAATTATATCCGGGTTAATTTCCTTGAGCCTTTCCTCGGCAACATCTACTTTGTATTTTCCCACCGTTTTTCTTGTGGCAAAAATCTGACGATTAATATTTGTAAGGCAAACCTTGTCATCGTCAATAAGGTCGAGCTGACCTATTCCCGTTCTTGCGAGAGCCTCGGCTGTGTATCCGCCAACTCCTCCTATTCCGAATATTGCAACTCTTGCGTTTGCAAGTTTTTCCATTGCCTCTGAGCCAAGCAAAAGCTGAGTTCTTGAAAATTGATTAAGCATTGATTTTCTCCTTAATATAAAAACTGAGTTTATCGTCTGAAATTTGAATTTTATAATTCATATTGCGAAAAAAGTTTTCGGCGTGCTGCAAAACTTCATCGCTCGGAATTTCGTCAAACGAAAAATACTGTCCGCCGCAGGCATCGTGAAAATGCAGATATGTGTTAAAATTTTCCATAAGCTCTGATTTCAGTATTTTTACCGTATCAAATTTTATTATCATAGCTACTCCTTAATTTATAATTCCTATCTATACAATAAGTATTATATTTAAATCATCTGTTTTGTCAATAGAAAAATCAAAAAAGCTGTTTTAAATCAGCGCATTTGTCTGAGATAAAATTTATTATAACACAAAAACAGCTCTACGCAAAATTAAAGCGCAGAGCCGTTTTAGATTATTATTTCATTTCAAAACTGATAATCAGTTTTCCGTTTGTGTATTCTGTGCAGGGTTTGATTTTGTGGATTTTAAGAATTTGCCTAACGATTGAAAGTCCTATTCCCGTGCCTCGCACCTCTTCATTTCTCGGCAGGCGGCAGTACGGTTTCCACATCTTTTTAATATCCTTTTTGGAAATCGTGTCACACTCATTAGAAACGGAGAAAGTATGATTTATAAACGATATTTCTATATCAGAATTATTGCTTGAGTATCTTATTGCATTTTCAATCAGATTTTCAAACACAAGCTCCATAAGAGCCTTGTCGGCAGATACATCTGTATTATCGGCAGTAATGATAATGTTTTTGTCGGTAATGCTATTATACCTTTCGGCGAGTGTTTCAAGCTCGGTTTTTATGTTGAAAAGCTGTTTATTAGCCTTTGCAGAGTCGGATTCGAGTTTTGAAAAATTCAGCATTTTATGCACAAGGGCGTCCATATCGCCTGCCTGCTGTTGAATGACATCTATGTAATGCTGTTTTGTAAGGTAACCGTCTTCCTCACGCAGATTTTCAGAAAAACCGTTAATAACGCATAGGGGAGTTTTGAGATTATGCGCTACCGCATTGGTCATTGCAATGCGTTGCTGTTCACGAATTGCCCTGCCGGTAATGTTTTTCCACACAATAAGTATGAGCATAGTTCCGATTACAATAAAGAAAACAAGTATAATGCAGTTGCCGATTATCAGTGTAGGCATACTTTCCTTTAGAGGCTCGTATTTTTGATAGCTTATAATTTTGCATTTCTTTTGTTCATATGCAGTTAAATCATTCTCTGTTATTACTTCGCCCTCATAATAATTGCTTGCCAAAACATAGTTGGGGTTTGTGTATTCGATTTGTGTGTATATAAATGAAAAATTATCTTGTGGAATATATGTTTTGTAATTTTCATCATCTAATGAATTGCTTTCGCTGAATTTTTTTAATTCGTTTTCTTTGCCGCCGTTTATGAAAAAGTCCTTAGTGACTTCGTTCTTTGACATTTTTCCGACAGACAGTATAGGCCCGATTTGTACTGGTAGCGAGTATAAATCGTCCTCGTTTTCTATTTGATATTTTTTGTAGTTTTCTTCTTCTTCTTTTTGAAGTTCTTTCATCTTGCTTATTTTTTCAGATGAAAGGTCAAAATATTCTATATGCTTGTCCTGCGCATACCATACATTGTTTTCGTTTGTGAGCAAAATCTCTAACCTTATCGGTATCATTTCCTCGCTGCTTGCCTCGCTGAAAATATCAATCGCATATTGATTGACAGATAAAATGTAATAGTTGCCGTTTTCGTCAGGCTCTGTATTTAGATAATCGCATATTTTATTATACTGCTCATCAGTCATACTGTTTCTAAGTGTAAAATAGTCAAGATAATTTCCGTAATTGTAAGTTACTGTTGAATCGGCTGTGAAATAATCTAAACTTGTATAGTAGCTTTCCGTTTTAATGTATAATTTATTTGCATTGTCTACCGAAAGATTATAGTAGTCATTTTTAAGAATTACATATGTACTGTTTTCATCTGTGTCTGAGTAATTGTGAAGATTTCCGACAACGAATGAATTGACTTCGCCGAAATTGGTTATATCAATGTAATTTGCATTATCTATAATGTTGTTAGCTTTTAGCTCTGCCTGATACTTGTCAATTTCTTTTGTAGAATTATATGTAAGATACGAGAAAGTACCCATTGCAAGCAGGCAGATAAGCAAAACTATTGCGACAATGCTTATAAGTATTTTACGGTTTTCTTTTTTTTGCTTTTTATTCATAATTATTCCTCTATTTTATATCCTCTGCCGATTACTGTTTTAATCAGCTTTGAATTGCCCTTCAGCGCTTTTCGCAGATTTTTAATGTGGGTGTCAAGTACCCTTTGGTCAACCTCAGAATCGTAACCCCACAAATTTTCTATTAGTTTTGAGCGTGAAATAACAATATTTTTATTCTCTAAAAGAAATTTTAATATATTATATTCTTTGGCGGTAAGGTCAACCTCGTCACCGTCTGAAACAACAATGCCGTTGTTTGGATTTAGTGTGAGAGTGCCGACGGTCAGCACCGAGGAGCGCACAAGTCCCTTTGAGCGTTTGATAAGCGCTTTTACTTTTTCAAAAAGAACAGGCAGAGCAAAAGGCTTGATTATGTAGTCATCGCATCCGAGGGCATAGCCGTTCAGCACATCGTCCTCACTCACTCTTGCGGTAATGAACATAATCGGCACATCGCTGTATCGTCTGACCTCTTTGCAGATAGAAAAACCATCCATCTTGGGCAGATTTACATCGAGCAAAAGCAAATCGTATGGATTTTCATATGCCATTTGCAGTCCGGTTTCTCCGTTTGGCGCAACGGCAACAGAAAAATTGCCACTGCCTTTTCGGGAAAAATATTCTACAACCATTTCTCTTATATTTTTATCGTCTTCTACGAGGAGAATTTTATACATAACAATCACCATAGTTAAATTTACATTTTTTGTATGTTTTTTGTGTGAAGAATTTATATATAGAATTTTATACCATAAAAATAAACTTTTCAATATCTTGCTATCGGTAAATAACTATGATAAAATCAATTTATAAACAATAATCGGTTTATATTCATAAAAATAAATAGGAGTGTTTAGTATGCTGAAAATACAACATTTAACAAAGGTATATGGCACTAAGAAGGCTGTTGATGATTTGAGTTTACATATTCAGTCGGGCGAAATTTACGGCTTTATAGGTCACAACGGCGCAGGAAAGACCACAACGCTAAAATCCGTGGTGGGAATTTTGCAGTTCGATTCGGGTGAAATTTATATTAACGGAAAATCAATTAAAGAAGATCCGTTAGGCTGTAAAAGCGACATTGCTTATATTCCCGATAATCCCGATTTGTACGATTATATGTCCGGAATTAAATATCTTAATTTTGTTGCAGATATTTTCGGTATCAATGAAAAAGAGCGCAACGAGCGTATTCACAAATATTCAGATATGTTTGAAATTACCTCTGACCTTGCTCAGCCTATATCGGCTTACTCGCACGGTATGAAACAAAAACTTGCGATTATTTCAGCGTGGCTTCATTCTCCAAAGCTGATTATTATGGACGAGCCGTTTGTAGGACTTGACCCGAAAGCCTCGCATTTGCTAAAGGAAATGATGAGAGAGGTGTGCGACAACGGAGGTGCTATTTTCTTTTCGACTCATGTGCTTGAGGTTGCGGAAAAACTTTGCGATAAGGTGGCAATTATCAAAGGCGGCAAACTGATTCGCAGCGGCACGATTGAGGAAGTAAAGGGTGACGATTCGCTTGAAGAGGTATTCCTTGAGTTGGAGGGAGAATAAATGTTTAAAACTCTACTGAAAAAACAGCTGATGGAGATTTTTCGTAGTTATTTCTACAACTCCAAGAAAAATACGGCTCGCTCAAAGGGAGGAACGGCAGGTTTATTTTTATCGTTTGCATTTCTCATTGTTGTTGTAATTGGCGGTATGTTTACCGTTTTGTCATTTGTTTTATGTGAATCAATGGCTGAGTCGGGTATGGCATGGCTTTACTTTGCAATAATGGGTATGCTTGCTGTTTTGCTCGGAACTTTTGGCAGTGTGTTCAATACTTTTTCGGGACTTTATCTTGCAAAGGATAATGACCTGTTGCTGTCTATGCCGATACCTGTCAGCGCTATTATGTGCTCTCGACTTCTCAGTGTGTATATTATGAGCTTTCTGTATTCGGGTATAGTTATGATTCCTGCCGTAATTGTATATCTTGCTACTGTATCGGCAAGTGTAACGGCTGTTATCGGCTGTATTCTTATGGTGTTGTTGATTTCAGTTTTTGTGCTTACACTTTCATGTGCCCTCGGTTGGGTAGTGGCAAAAATCAGTTTGAAGTTAAAAAACAAAAGTTTTGTTACAGTGATTATTTCACTGCTGTTTTTCGGTGCATATTATTTGGTTTATTACAAGTCTGAGGAGATTATAAACGACCTCGTTAAAAATGCCGTTTCTTACGGTACGGCTATTAAATCAAGCGCATATCCGATTTATATTTTCGGCAGTGTTGGAGTTGGGGATATTTTTTCAATGCTGATTGTAACCTTTGTGGTAGCCGCACTATTTGCCGTTATGTGGTTCTTGATTTCACGCAGCTTTATAAAGATTACAACCTCATCGGGATCGGGCGCAAAGAAAAAATATAAGCGTACAGCAGTAAAGCAAATGAGCATTGACAAAGCGCTGTTCTTTAAGGAATTGAAAAGATTTACCGCAAGTCCTAACTATATGCTAAACTGCGGATTTGGAATAATTTTGCTCCCTGTTTTTGCTGTATTTATGCTATTTAACGGCGGTTCTCTAAAAATGTTCGTCGGTGGCGGCAGCTTCTCGGCAATTTTGCTTTGTGCGGCTGTTTGCGCACTTGTGTCAATGATTGATATTACCGCACCCTCGGTTTCACTTGAGGGCAAAACTATTTGGATTGCTCAGTCATTGCCAATAACTCCATGGCAGGTGCTTAGAGCAAAGCTGGCTTTGCAGATTGTTTTAACCTTAATTCCTGCTGTTATATGTGAAATTGTTTTAGCTTTTGTTTGTCCGATGAATGCAGTTGAAATGATATTTTTCTTCATTTTCCCGATTTTATATACTTTCCTTTCAGCTCAGTTCGGATTGTTTTTAGGAATAAAAATGGCAAACTTAAATTGGACAAACGAGATAACTCCGATTAAGCAGAGTGCCTGCGTGTTTATAGCTTTATTCGGCGGTTTAGGATACGCTGTAATTTTCCTTTTAGGCTATTTAATGACTTCGGCTATATTTAATTCAATTTACGGCTTTGTTGGATATATGCTTATATTTGCGCTCTTGAATGTTGTGTTTAATATAATTCTTTATACATGGCTTAAAAAGAAAGGTTCATATGTTTTTGCTCATTTATAATGAGTTTAGATAGGGGAGGTTGTCATTTTGATAAGGGAAAATTATTTTGTCGATAATGTTACGGCTTTGCAGGATGTGCATAGTTTGCTTACTTTTGATGAGAGAATAACCTTTATTCTGTTTGAGCTGATACTCTCGGAACACAAGGTTTATGCATGGAGTGATCATAAGAGTTTTATTATTTGCCAGCCAAACGATATTATGCCTATATGGGCGTGGTTTGCTGACGATATAGACGAAAATGCGGTCGAATGTGCGGCGGATATTATAGCGGCAAGGATTTTGCAGGATTCAAATATTCAGCTTAATGTCTGCTCACAAAAAAGCCGAGAAATACTTGAGCTTGCTTGCGAAAAGAGCGGAGTGGATATTGAAAAGATAATGGATTTAAACGCATATGCGTGCAAAAATCTGATTGAGCCTGAGTATATAGGAGAGGCCGGTGTGCCGACAAAAGCCGACAGAAACGCTATGACAGAGCTGATAACCGAATTTGTAGAGGACGCCGAGCATCAGATTATTCCGCTTGAGGAGGCGGAAGGCTTTGCGGAGTCTATGATTAACTGCGAACAGCTTTCGTTGTGGAAGGTTGACGGCGAGGTGTGCGCAATGGCTATGATTGCGCAGAATATTAACAGGGTGGCACGAATAAACTCTGTTGTTACTTTCCGTCAAAAGCGAGGCAAGGGATACGCAAAAATGCTTGTAGCCGATATTTGCAGGCGATTGCTTGATGACGGAGTAACACCTATGCTTTATGCAGACGCACAAAATAAGTCATCAAACAGCGTATATCAAAATATAGGCTTTGTTAAGACAGGCGAGGTTACCCAGTATAAATTCAGAAGAAAACCGATTTAATTTATAAAGCAAAACCGCTTTAGCAGACTTTGTTGTTGCTAAAGCGGTTTTTGTTGTTAGAGGTGTGGTTAAATTGCAGAAAATTTAGATTAAGAAATTTTATTTACGGGACGGAAAGTTTGGCTTTTTGCTTTACTTTGTTGCCCAAGTGAAAATAACCGATTTAAACTATCGAATAAATCTTATACCCGTCAATTTCTTTTTCGAGTTTATAGAAGTAGTTTTTATTCTCGTCCGTTGAGTAATACTTTTTAAAGTAGTTTTCCTTTTTGTAGGTGATGTAGTTGTCGATTACATAAACATTGTCCAGATTAATTGCGGCGGTATATACACTGTCTGCGCCCTTTTTCTGAAGAACGGAATCTCTGTGCAAAAATCCGAAGCTGTCTATATTTCTCATATAGTTATTTTTAAATCCCCACATAGGGTGGATATAGTTTGTGGAATACTTGGTGTATTCAATAGCTGTTTTGCAGTCGAGAATATAGAGCCTTTCGGGGTGTCTTTCAACCTCTACATACAACCTGCTCGGTCTGCTTTTTGTATCAATGGCATTGTGAAGATGCGACTGATATACAAGACAGTTTACAAGCAGCAGCACTACAACAAGCATTGCGGAAACAAAGAATGTACCTTTTCTTGCCGCCTTAAGCATTGCGTTGCAGCTGCTTTTGAATGCCGTAAAATCTATGCTGTATAAAAGCACGCAATATGCCATTATCCATGATATATACACAGTATAGTAGTAGCTGTTATAGAAGTATCTCAGCAGGGTGTTTGACACAATAAGCTGTAATGTTATGAGAATAGGAAAGAACATATGCGACTTTTTGTGGAAAACAAGGAACAGAGCAACAAAGATTATATATACTATAATAAGCATGGCATCATTGTCAAAGTTTGCAAGACTTACTGCGCTTGATGACAGAAAATCAACAAAGCTGTCCCACACGCCCATAATGCCGTTTTTGCTCTGTAAGGAATGTACCAGCTTTAGTGATTCCAAATTAAGCGGTGTTTTTTCGTCATAATAGCCGTCCTTGAGCAATTCATATTCGGTCTTTGTTATCTGCGCATTGTTAAAGGTTTCTTCGTTTTCCGAGTAATCGGGATACGGTGAATTTGAAATATCCTCCATAGTTTCATAGTATTCATAAGTCCTTTGCAGTGTGGCGTTCTGATTGTTTACGGCTACCGTATAATTGTTCAGTGCAAATACCAAAGCCGTAATAATTACAAACAGAATAAGGAACGGTCTGAAATACCACATAAACTTGTGAAACTTGATTTTGTACTTTCCTTTTGCGATAAGGTCGGCTATCAAATACAGGATTGCAAACGAAAGCACTATCGGGAACAGTTTAAAGCAATAGAACGAGCCGAGTATAATTTCAACCGCTCCCAGCAAGCACATAAATCTGTATCTTTTTCGTCTGATTGAATTAAATATAAGCAGAAATCCTGCCGCAAAAAGTATGGCGGCGGTTTTTTGACTTGCTATGTCCGCATAGTGATTTAATGCAAACAGAATATTAAGGAAAGCCGAGAATACAATACCTTTTTTGTATCCGAATTTGTCTGTGAGCGCATATGTGATAGACGAAAACGCAAGCCAGCCAAATATAACCTGTGCAAATACATATAAATTAATTGTAGAGAAAAAGTACTGGATATTGCTTACAGCAAATGCAAGTAAGTAATTTATAGAGTTGATATAGGGAATGTGATAATGCGAAATAAGCAGAGAATTTACATAATCATCATAGCTGTCATAAGAGAACGATGAAACATAAATGCAAAAGAACATTATCAAAGCATTTACTGCAAAGGAAACAAATAATTTATTTTTAAATAATTTAATAAAAAAATTCTTCATAAACGATTTATCCTTTAGTGTTTTTTAGTTCATCGGTCTTTATCGGATACCTCTGCTCTTTTCTTCGTTAATAATAAGCTGAATGTTAGCCTGCTCGTATTCGTTGAATGTTACATTTTTAGAGAACTCCGAGGAGGTGTAGCGTGGTGTGTACCATGACTGTGAGTTAAAGTATGCGGCAAGCTCCGAATCGGTAAATATCCAACCTCTTTTTGCATAAATCTCATTGAGTGCAAGCTCAAGCTCGCTGTCGCTGAGATCTTTTACATCTGACTTGCTGATATATGAAGAATCACTGTTTGCAAAAATAAAGCTGTTGTTGGTAGCCGAGCTGTTGCTTGACTCCTCAGCGGCTGAGGTTTCAGGCTCTGTATATTCCTGTCCGAGAGAAATATCAAGTGTAATTACCGTATCGGTTGACGCCATTGTGCCTGACTCCGGAGATTGAAAAATTACGTATCCATCGCTGTAAAGAGTGCTGTAAAGGTGATTGCCCTCCGCAACCTTAAAGCCGAGTGCCTCGAGCTTTTCCTTTGCACTTTCATAATCGTAACCAACCACATTAATTACTTCTTTTTCAGCGGTTGTTGTCGGCTGTGTAGTCGGCTTTACTGTGGTTGGCGCAACTGTGGTGACTTCGGCAGTGGTAACTTCATCGGCGGTTGCAGGCTTTTTATTGTTTGCTCTGTTGGCAAAAATTTCCTGATAAACTATATATCCCACAAAACCGAGTACCGCAAGAATTATAACAACGCTTACAGTAACTAATGCGATGGTAGCGCCTTTCTTTTTCTTCTTAGGCTCAGCATCGTTATCTTTAGCGATTGGTTTCGGAGCGTTAGCCTCGCTGTCACTGCTGAAAATGTCTACATTGCTAAACTGCTTTTGCTCAGTTTGAACAGCCGCCTTTTCGTTTGCACTTTTATCATTGTCGGCAATCGGAGCAGTTTTGTTGTAGCTTTCGCTTTCAACAGTATCTTGGTCATCAAAGAACGAACCGTAATCTTTCTTTGGTGTGGTAACATCACTGTCTATAATTTTTGTTGTAGCCTCGTAATCTTCAAATACATCGTTTGAAATCGGTGCCTGTGCAGTATCTGCGGAAACAACAGGTGTATTATCGGTTACATTTTCGGTTGTACCGTCTGCCGTATTTTCCTTATTGTCGGCAAGCACTTCTGTCGGCTGATAAACTTCGTTTGTATGGCTGTCAGCCTCGTCCTTTTCTGCTTGCGGCAGAGCAACGGTCTGTTCAAAAATTGTAGGCTCTGTATTTTCTTTGCCGCTTTCTTCGGCTTTTTCAACTGCGTTGTTCTCGGCTTGCTCTTCTTTCTTTGGCGGTTCAACTGTGAGCTTACCGCAGGAGGCAAGCAATGCGTTTTTCATATTGAGCGCATTTTTCCATCTGTTTTCATTCTTAGGCTGAATAGCAATTATGATAATGCTCTTTAGCTTTTCGTTGCCGTTTGCAGGGGCGGTAATTGCAGTGCCCTCAGTTCTCATCTTGACTGCCTCTGCCTTTGTGGTAAGACCGCCCTCAAAAGGCAATGCCTTATTGTTTGCAAGGCAATACATAATAAGACCGACAGAATATATATCGGTAGTGAGGTCAGGGTTTCTGCCCTCGGCAACCTCAGGCGCTGAGAAGTCAAGGTCGGTAGCCTTGCACTCAAAATCCGAAAATCCGCCGAGCTTGTACTTGCCGTCATCGGTCACAAATATATTTTCTGGTCGAATATTGCCATGGAAAATATTATTTTCCTCAAGAAAGGCGAGTATTTCAGCCATCTGCAAGCCGAAATCCGTAATTTCATCATCTGTAAAGGTTTTACTGCGCATTACCTTTGAGAAAGGCTCAAGCTCCTCTGTGGCAATATACATATCTGCCTTTTCCTTTGACGGGTTGTCATAAAGATAAGCGCCAAAGCAGGTGAAATAATCTTTTTTGTCAGCTATTGAATTAAGAAAATTAACCTCATCTTCAAAGAAATCGGCTTTTTCACTGCTGTAATGGTCACCGTATGCAAAAATATGGAACAGGTTTGCAAAAACCTCACCGTTGCTGTCTTTTTTTACAATGCGATATTTATTTTGTCCCTTTTTTTCAGAAACAAGGGAAATTATTTTCCAATCCTTTAATTCTTCGGGCAGTTTAATACCTCTTGCCATTTTCACACATCCTATCTATACACAAATGTATTTTTTCATAAACCTTCGTTACGGCATACTTCCGTATTATGCTATTATATCATATTACAGGATTTTTTTCTATATTATTTTCTGAATTGTTTATGAATATTTTGTAAACAATATTGTTATTATTTACAAAAAACAAGGCTTTGAAACATAATCCAAAGCCTTGCGATAATTATTATAAAGAAATAAAATTATTTGATAAATACCTTTTCTTTCTGATTTACTCCCAGCACTCCTCCGCCGCATCCGCATAAAAGCATTGCTCCAAGGCGGATTAACGATAGGGGAGTGAGCACTACATCATTTTGCAGCAGTCCTATGGCTGTGATAATAATAAACAGTGTCAAAGCGGTAAACAAACCGCAGACAAGTCCCGATGATTTGTTGATTTTTGCGCAGATAAACCCTCCGCAGAATACCGACATAGCTGTAACGGCTATCATTATGTAGTCGGTAATATCAGCAGGCAGTAAACCCGAAGTTATAATAAGCACCGAAAAAACGGACATTAATATAATCTCTGTCAGCGCAGAGGTAAGCACACCGACAAAAACTGATTTTATAAGTTGCTTTTTATCAGACATAAAAACTCCCCCGAATAATATAAATTAATATACTATATTCGGGGGAGTGAGATTTAATTCTAAAATATGAAAACTAAAGGAAAGTCAGCTTTTACTTGCTTTCTTCGTCCTTTTTCTTTTTGCCGAAAAGGCCCTTTTTCTCTGTGGCTTCTTCTTTCTCGGCAGCCTTTTCCTTAGCAGGAGCTTCTTTTACTGTATCAACAGTAGAGATGCACCACTTTTTAAACTTCATTTTAACTCTGTCTGAGCCTGTTTCAATGATGATAGCGTCTTCATCATCTTTAATTGCAACAACTCTGCCCATAATGCCGCCGATTGTTGTAATTTCATCACCGATTTCAAGTGAGTTACGCATCTGAGCCTCTTCTTTTTTCTTCTTTGAGCTTGGACGCAATACAAAGAAATAAAGAGCAGCAAATACTAAAACCCAAATAAGAATCATACCGTATGTACCAAAAGCATTAGCACTGCCCTGAGCAGGGTCAGCAAGTACAACCTGATTTAAAAAATTCATAATAGTCATTCCTTTCATACATTACATTGATTATAACAGCTTTATATTAATCTTGCAAGAATTTTTTGAAAAAATATCGGTATTAAATTCGCACGCCCAAAATATTGCGATATTTATTGTAAAATTCTGTAAAAGTACCGTTGTCAAGCTGTTCTCTGATAACAGCCGTAAGGTTGTTGTAGAAGTATAGGTTGTGGAGAACCGCAAGGCGCATACCGAGCATTTCGCCGCTCTTGAGCAAGTGTCTGATATATGCTCTTGAGAAATTTTGGCATACGGGGCAATCGCAGTGCTCGTCAATAGGGCGCTCGTCAAGCTCGTACTTTGCGTTGTTGATATTACGCACACCTTCCCATGTGAAAAGCTGTCCGTGTCTTGCGTTTCGGCTTGGCATAACGCAGTCAAAGAGGTCGATTCCTCGTGCGATACCCTCAAGAATATTTACAGGAGTACCAACGCCCATAAGGTATCTCGGCTTGTTTTTAGGTGCGTAAGGCTCAACCTCTTCAATGATTTCATACATTTTTTCCGTAGGTTCTCCGACAGCAAGACCGCCTATTGAATAGCCCGGCAGGTCGAGGTCGGCAATTTCCTTCATATGGTTAATACGCAAGTCTTTGTAAATGCCGCCCTGATTTATGCCGAAGAGCATTTGCTCTCGGTTAATTGTGTCGTCAAGCGAATTAAGACGGTTCATTTCTGCAATACATCTTTTTAGCCAGCGTGTTGTACGCTCAACGCTTTTCTTTGTATAGTCATACGGAGATGGGTTTTCTACACACTCGTCAAAAGCCATTGCTATTGTAGAGCCGAGGTTTGATTGAATACGCATACTTTCCTCAGGCCCCATAAAAATCTTTCTGCCGTCAATATGAGAGTTGAAGTAAACGCCCTCTTCTTTAATGTTTCTCAGCTTTGCAAGTGAGAAAACCTGAAATCCGCCGCTGTCTGTGAGGATAGGGCCGTCCCAACGGGTGAATTTGTGAAGTCCGCCCAGCTGCTTAACCTTTTCGTCACCCGGTCTTAAGTGCAGGTGATAGGTGTTGCAGAGCTGAACCTGACATTTTATCTGCTTTAAATCAAGTGCCGATACAGCGCCTTTGATTGCGCCGCAGGTAGCTACATTCATAAATGCAGGGGTTTGCACAGTGCCGTGCGGTGTAACAAATTCGCCTCGGCGTGCGTTGCCCTCTGTTTTGATAATTTTTAACATATTATAGAAATCTCCTTTTAATTCGCAATAATAATGTTTTTAATTAAGAAATGAACATTGCATCGCCGAATGAGAAAAATCTGTATTTTTCTTCAACGGCGGTTTTGTAGGCGTTCATTACATTATCATAGCCCGCAAAAGCGCTTACAAGCATAATAAGTGTGCTTTCGGGCAGGTGGAAGTTTGTGATAAGTCCGTCAAGCACCTTAAATTCATATCCCGGATAAATAAATATATCGGTAAATCCCTCACATGGCTTGATTTCACCGTAAAAAGTGGCAACGCTTTCGAGTGTACGGCAAGAGGTTGTGCCTACGGCAATTACCCTGCCGCCGCTTTTCTTGGTTTCGTTAATAAGCCTTGCAGTTTCTTCGGGTATCTCGTAATGCTCACTGTGCATTTTGTGATTTGTTACATCGTCAACCTTTACAGGGCGGAATGTGCCGAGTCCGACATGGAGTGTAACATAGGTAATATTTACACCCTTGTCTTTAATTCTTTGCATAAGCTCTTTGGTAAAGTGAAGTCCTGCTGTCGGCGCAGCGGCAGAGCCTAATTCGTGACTGTAAACAGTCTGATAGCGCTCCTTGTCCTTTAATTCCTCTGTAATGTAAGGAGGGAGCGGCATTTGACCGATTTTGTCAAGTGTGCTGAAAAAGTTTTCGTCACATTCAAAATCAACAATTCGGTTGCCGTCATCTTTAACCTCGGCTACGGTTGCTCTCAAAAGTCCGTCACCAAATGTAAATGAAGTGCCCTCTTTAGCTTTTTTGCCGGGTTTGCAGAGCGCCTCCCAGCGGTTGCCGGTAATCTGTCTTAACAGCAAAAATTCAACTCTTGCGCCTGTTTCGTCCTTTATGCCGTAAATTCTTGCAGGCAAAACTCGTGAATCGTTTGCCACAAGCAAATCTCCGGGATTTAAGCTGTCGATAATGTCATAAAAATGTTTATGGTCGATTTCACCTGTATTTCTGTTGAGCAGCATAAGCCTTGAGCTGTCACGAGGTTCAACAGGGGTTTGAGCTATAAGCTCCTTAGGTAAATCGTAATAAAAATCACTTGTTTTCATTGTTTAGTTCCTCTCAAGAAAAAACCTCAATTTTTGAGGCAATAAAATTTAAAAAATCACATTTGTGATTGCAAAAATAATTGACATTATAAATATTAAATGATATATTATAATTTAATATGAGCAGTTTGTGCGTTTGTTCGACAAAGCTCGGCATTGCAAAACACACTGTCTTAATAATATAATATTTTATCAAATAAGGCAACTGCTTTTTATAAAAAATATTTCATTCGGAGGAATTGTTGTGAATCAGAAGAAATTTAAAGTTGGTATTATCGGTGCAACAGGTATGGTTGGTCAGCGTTTTGCTCTCCTTCTTGAGAATCACCCATGGTTTGAGGTAAAGGTTCTTGCGGCAAGTGCAAGAAGTGCCGGTAAAAAATACGGTGATGTAGTTGAGGGAAGATGGCATATGACAAAGGATCTTCCAGAGAAATATAAAGATATGGTAATTGTTGACGCAGAGAATGTAGAAGAGGTTGCTTCACAGGTTGACTTCTGTTTCTGCGCTGTAAATATGAAGAAAGACGAAATCAAAGCTCTTGAAGAGAGATATGCAAAGGCAGAGTGCCCAATCGTTTCTAATAACTCGGCACACAGATTTACTCCGGATGTTCCTATGGTTATTCCTGAGATTAATGCAGATCACCTTGAGATTATTGACGCTCAGAGAAAAAGACTCGGCACAAAGAGAGGCTTTATCGCAGTTAAGTCTAACTGTTCACTTCAGAGCTATGTTCCTGCTATTCACCCACTCAAGGAGCTTGGTGTAAATAAGGTTCTCGCTTGCACATATCAGGCAATTTCAGGCGCAGGCAAAACATTTAAGACATGGCCTGAGATGATAGATAATGTTATTCCTTACATTGGCGGCGAGGAAGAGAAGTCAGAGCAGGAGCCACTCAAGATTTGGGGCCACATTGAGAACAACGAAATCGTTAAGACAGACGATATTGCCATCACAGCACAGTGTATTCGTGTACCTGTTTCAGACGGTCACACAGCTGCTGTATTTATGTCATTTAAGGACGGCGTAAAGAAACCATCAGTAGATGAAATCATCAAGATTTGGGAATCATACAAGGGCAGAGCACAGGAGCTTGAGCTTCCAAGTGCACCAAAGCAGTTCTTACACTACTTTACAGAGCCTGACCGCCCACAAATTAAGAGCGAGAGAAACCTTGAGAACGGTATGGCTGTTTCAGTAGGCAGACTCAGAGAAGACACACAGTATGATTACAAGTTTGTATGTATGTCACACAACACATTAAGAGGCGCAGCAGGCGGCGCAGTATTGCTTGCAGAGCTCCTTTGCGCAGAAGGCTACATGGACTAATTAACAGCTTATAAGCTATTAATTTTATATTTTAATTTAATTATTTTAAAAATCTTAAATGGAGGTAAATTATGGGAAATCACATTTTCACTGGTTCCGGTGTTGCGCTTGTAACACCTATGAATTCTGACGGCAGCGTTAATTATGATGTACTTGAGCAGCTGCTTGAATTCCATGTTGAAAACGGTACAGACGCCATTATCGCTTGCGGTACAACAGGCGAGGCAGCAACTCTTTCGGAGGAAGAACACTGTAAAGTGCTTTCTTTCGTATCAGAGAAAATCAACGGAAGAATTCCTGTTATTGCAGGTACAGGCAGCAACGATACTTCAACAGCCGTTATGCTTTCTAAGTCTGCACAGAAAACCGGCGCAGACGCACTCCTTTGTGTAACTCCATATTACAATAAAACTTCACAGGCAGGTCTTGTAAAGCACTTCAATGTAATTGCAGACGCAGTTGACCTTCCTATCATTCTTTATAATGTTCCGTCAAGAACAGGCTGCAACATTCAGCCAAAGACATATGAGGAGCTTTGCAAGCATCCTAACATTGTGGCTGCCAAGGAGGCAAGCGGCAATATTTCTCAGGTTGCTCTTATCCGCTCACTTTGCGGCGATAACCTCGACATTTACTCAGGTAATGACGATCAGACAGTTCCGTTTATGTCACTCGGTGCTTTGGGTGTAATTTCGGTATTTGCAAACATTTGCCCTGCTGAAATGCACAAGATTTGTCAGCTTTGTCTTGAAAATGACTTTGCAGAGGCTCAAAAGCTCCACTTCCACTACCTTGAGCTTATGAACATTATGTTCAACGATGTAAATCCTATTCCGATCAAGACAGCCATGAACCTCTTTGGTTTTGACTGCGGCGAGTGCAGACTTCCGCTTGTTCCAATGAGCGCAGCAGGCTATCATGACCTCAAGGATTGCCTTGCTAAGTACGATCTTTTAGGAAAGCACACAAAGTAATTCGTACAAAAGGGGAAGTTAAAAATGGTAAATATAGCTCTTGTCGGCTGTAACGGAAAAATGGGTAAGGCTGTTACTTCAGCCGCTGAGTCAAGAAATGACTGTAAAATTATTTTCGGTGCAGATCCTTTTGGAACTCCTGCATACGATTATCCTGTATTTGAGAGCCTTGCCGTATCAGACAAAAAGGCTGATGTTATTATAGACTTTTCAAATCCTGCATCTCTTGATGATGTTCTCGCTTATGCACTTGAGAACAGTGTTCCTTGCGTGCTTTGCACAACAGGTTACTCACCCGAGCAGGTTGAAAAGATTAAAAAAGCGTCTGAAAGTGTAGCAATTTTCTATTCGGGAAATATGTCACTCGGCATAAATCTTCTTATTGAGCTTTCAAAAGAGGCTGCAAAGATTCTTGGTGCTGCTGATTTTGATATTGAAATCGTAGAAAAGCACCATAATCAGAAAATTGACGCTCCAAGCGGCACTGCACTTATGATTGCAGACGGTATTTCTGACACACTTGCAGAAGAACCGCAGTATGTTTATGACCGCCATTCTTACCGCAAAAAGCGTTCTAAGAATGAAATCGGTATTCACTCTGTAAGAGGCGGCACTATTGTCGGCGAACACGAGGTTATTTTTGCAGGTCACGATGAGGTTGTAACAATTTCACATCAGGCTCAGTCTAAAGAGGTATTTGCAGTTGGCGCAGTAAATGCCGCTGTATATCTTGCAAATCAGGGTGCAGGTATGTATAATATGGGCAATCTCCTTGCTGAAAAGCTCGGCTGATTATTTTAACTTTAAAACGGCACTTTTTATCAGTGCCGTTTTCTTTTGCTCTTTTTTATAGTTGGGAAAATTCTGGTTTATGGGAATAATTTTCCGAACAATTATAAAAGTTTGGTCAACCTTTAAAAAGGCTTGATCTAATTTTTTTATTTGTAAGGAAAGTTTGTTTTTTAAGAAACTGTTATCCGATTGATAATTTTGCAAACTTGCAGATTGTAATAATGTTATAAAATTTACGATAACAGGGAAAAATCTGTCGAAAACACTTTACTTTGCTAATGTGATAATGCTATAATATAGTGTAGCTTTTCGCTAAGTTAAATTATGGAGGAAAACATTTATGAAAAAGATTTCAGCTTTATTACTTGCAGGCGTTATGGCGGCAACAGCTCTTGCAGGTTGCGGCGGTTCAAATTCAGCGTCAGGTCAAAATTCTCAGACTGCCGAGAATGATTGGACATATATTCAGAATAAGGGCGAGTTGGTAATCGGTATTACATATTTTGAGCCAATGAACTATATGGACGAAAACGGCAACCTCACAGGTTTTGAAACCGAGTTTGCAACAAAGGTTTGCGAAAAGATGGGCGTTACTCCAAAGTTCCAGAAGATTGACTGGGATTCTAAGGAAGTAGAGCTTAACGCAAAAACTATTGACTGTATTTGGAACGGTCTTACAATTACAGACGAGCGTAAGGAAAATATGGATATTTCTACTCCATATATGGAAAACAAGCAGGTTATGGTTGCTAAGGCTGATTTAGCAGATCAGCTCACTTCTGCTGACGCACTCAAGGGCAAAACTGTTGTTGCAGAGAAAAAGTCGGCAGGTGAAGAGGTAGCTCAGAGCGACGAATTCTTTACAAGCGCTGATTATGTATCGGTTGACTCACAGGCAAAGGCTTTGCTTGAGGTTAAGTCTGGTACAGCTGATGTTGCGGTTATCGACTATGTAATGTCAATCGGCACACTTGCCGAGGGTTCTGATTATGCTGACCTTAAGGTAGTAGACGGCAAGGCTTTCTCTCCTGAGCAGTACGGTATTGCACTCCGCAAAAACAGCACAGAAACTCTCAAAAAGCTCGATGACGCTATTCAGGCTTGTGCTGATGACGGCTCACTTGAGCAAATTGCAACAAAATATAATCTTCAGGACTTACTCCTTGTAAAGGCTAAATAATTATGAATCAGTTTATAAATGTTACTAACAGCCTGTTAGAGGGCTTTGGACAAAACTGCCTTATCTTTATAGTTACAATTCTTGCGGCAATGCCGCTTGGACTTGTTGTTTCAATGGGTTCAATGTCAAAATTCAAACCGATTAAGTGGATTACAAGAACATTCGTGTGGATAATCAGGGGTACACCTCTCATGCTCCAGCTTTTTGTAGTGTTCTATGTGCCACCGCTCATGACAAACGGCGGATTTAATTTTTCGAGAATAAATGCGGCTCTTATTGCGTTTATCATTAACTATTCAGCTTATTTCTCGGAGATTTATCGTGGCGGTATTGAATCAGTGCCAAAGGGACAGTACGAGGCAGGACAGGTGCTTGGTATGACCAAGCCACAGATTTTCTTTAAGGTTGTGCTTATGCAGGTTGTAAAGAAAATCACTGCACCAATCGGCAATGAAATTATCACACTTGTTAAGGATACTTCGCTTTCAAGTGTAATTGCTATTCCCGAAATTCTTATGATGGCAAAGGACTTCTCAATGCAGGGCCTTATTTGGCCGCTGTTCTACTCTGCGGTATTTTACCTTGTATTCTGCGGTGTTCTTACAATTCTCTTCTCATTCATTGAGAAAAAACTTGATTATTACAAGGGTTAAGGAGGGGTAGTATGTCATTGTTAAGCGTTGAAAATATCCGTAAAAGCTACGGCAAAACTCCCGTCCTTAAGGACATCAGCTTTTCGCTCGAAAAGGGCGAGGTACTTGCAATTATCGGTTCTTCGGGCTCGGGCAAGACCACACTTTTAAGATGCCTTAATTTTCTTGAAACACCACAGAACGGCAAAATCAGTGTAGGCGGCAAGGTGCTTTTTGACAGCAACGGATCGGGCAAAAGCAGCGAATCTCAGATTCGTAAGAACAGACTGCACTTTGGACTTGTGTTCCAGTCTTTCAATCTTTTTCCGCAGTACAGCGTAATTGACAATATTATGCTTGCGCCACGCCTTGCGGCAAAGGAGCAGATTAAGCAGACGGGCGACTATATGGGAGCAAAGAACTATAAGGACGCTCAGAAAATTATCAGAGAAACCGCACTCGGTTTGCTTGAAAAGGTAGGACTTTCAGAAAAGAGCGAATCTTACCCATGCAACCTAAGCGGCGGTCAGCAGCAGCGAGTTGCCATTGCAAGAGCACTTGCGCTAAACCCAGATGTTTTGTGCTTTGACGAGCCGACTTCGGCACTTGACCCTGAACTGACAGGCGAGGTTCTCAATGTTATAAGAAGTCTTAAAACTTCTGACAGTACAATGATTGTTGTTACTCACGAGATTGAATTTGCAAGAGATGTTGCAGATAAAATTATCTTTATGGCAGACGGCGTAATAGCCGAGCAGGGCACACCGGAGCAGGTAATCAATAATCCGCAGAATCCGAGAACTCAGGCATTTTTATCAAGATTTAATCATTAATCTACCTATAAAAACACTCCAACTACTTAATTGTGGTTGGAGTGTTTTGCGTTTATACATAATTGAATTCAATTTTTCTTGGCGGCTGTTCATAGCTGCATATGGCAAATGAATGATTTTTAAATTCAAAGTGGGTGATATAGCAATTTTTCTTTGTGTTATTTTCCGAAACGGTAATGGTATCTTTATTTATATTAATTTCAAAACTGTTGAGAGGTATTCGCAATCCCTCGCCGCTCTGCTTTATATAACTTTCTTTAATCGTCCAAAGTTTGTAAAATGCATTGCTTGTATTTTCTGAATGAGTAATATAATTGTATTCATTTTCGGTGAAAAATCTTTTTGCGACGTCAAGGCGAGGTTTTTTAATGATTTCAACATCACAGCCTATCTTCTTATCGGAACTGACTCCGAAAGCAAAGTTACCGGAGTGAGCCGCATTAAAGAAAATTTTATCAACATACGGCTTGCCGTTACTGCCGTAATGAATAGAATTTACATCCACATTATTCTCATAAAGAATTTTATTTATAATCATACCTGCTCCGAGTGAGCGCCTGCGGTCATCGGCAAGTTTGTGCTTGAGTATTTTAATTTGCCTTTCTTGCGGTAAAAGAGAAATTTTGCTGTTGTCGCTTTGCGGATCACCAAGTACGGAAATATCAGCTAAATAGAGCTTTATCAATGTTTTCACCTCATTTATAAGTGTAATTATATCCCTATTTTTGTTTGCAGTCAATCATAATAGTTAAATTATTCTATATACGAAAAATGCAACTTTGTTAAAAAAAGTCAAAATTTTGTTCTCAATTATATTTTATAATGGTGAATATTAATATTGAATGTAAAAACAAAATGAAGATTATGTAAACATATGTTCTAACCATTGTAATTAATATACAAAAATAATGTTGATTTATTAGCTGAATTGCACACTTAAACAGCATAATGCACAAACAAATAATTGAAAAAATGTTGACTTTCACGAAGTCTTGAGTATAATAATAATTGTCAAGTAAATAGTCCGCTTGACTATCGACTGATTAACCAGTCACATTACTCGAGTAAAATTAATTAAGTCGAAATTAAGTCTAGATTTTGCCAAATGGTAAATGGCGCACGAAAAAAATAATAATTGATATTTTTAAAGGAGGAAATTTTTATGACACCAATCCTTAATTTACACAACATTGATGTAACCAAATTCCTCGCCGTGCTCGATACCTGCGAGGGCAATGTATATCTCGTTACAAGCGAAGGCGACAGATTAAACCTTAAGAGCAAACTTTGTCAGCTCGTTGGCTTAACAAAGCTGATTGAGGGCGGCAGAATTGCTGAGGCAAGCATCATCTGTGATAATAAGAATGACGAAAGCAAGCTTTTCAGATTCAATTTCTTTGGTGATACAGCAAATGCCAAGGTTGGCTGATAACCCGAGTTACATTGATAATACCGTGTTTTCACGATAATTCAAAATTTCATAAAAACTGAGGACAGCCGCAGCAATGCGGCTGTTTTTGGTTAAAAAACGGGCAAAACTAGATTATGTTTTGCCCGTTTTCATTATTATTTATTAAAGAAAAGTTTTATATCGTCCTCAACAGAACCTATACCGCTTATGCCAAAGTTGCTTACAAGCACATTTAAAACATTTGGAGAGATGAAAGCAGGGAGGGTAGGGCCGAGATGAATATTTTTAACACCGAGGTAGAGCAGAGAAAGGAGAACGATTACCGCCTTTTGCTCATACCACGCAATGTTGTAAACGATTGGCAGTTCGTTTATGTCGTCAAGACCGAACACTTCCTTTAGTTTTAGGGCGATTACGGCAAGTGAGTACGAATCGTTGCACTGACCTGCGTCAAGCACACGAGGAATACCGTTTATGTCGCCGAGGTTTAGCTTGTTGTATTTGTACTTTGCACAACCTGCTGTGAGAATTACAGTATCCTTTGGCAAGGCTTTTGCAAATTCAGTGTAGTAGTTTCTTGACTTTGCTCTGCCGTCACATCCTGCCATAACAACAAATTTTTTAATATCGCCGCTTTTTACAGCATCCACAATTTTGTCGGCAAGCGCAAGCACCTGATTGTGCGCAAAGCCGCCTATAATTTCACCGCTTTCGATTTCAACAGGCGGTTTGCACTTTTTAGCAACAGAAATAATCTCTGAAAAGTCCTTAACCTCGCCGATTTCACCGTCTATGTGTTTTACATCGGGATAACCTGCCGCACCTGTTGTAAACATTCGGTCTTTGTAGCTGTCCTTTGGCGGTACTATGCAGTTTGTAGTCATAAGAATTGCGCCGTTAAAGCTCTCAAACTCTTCTTTTTGTTTCCACCACGCATTGCCGTAGTTACCTGCAAAATGGCTGTATTTCTTAAATGCAGGGTAGTAGTGTGCAGGCAGCATCTCGGAGTGTGTATATACATCTACTCCTGTATCTTTTGTCTGCTGTAAAAGCATTTCAAGATCTCTAAGATCGTGACCTGAAACGAGGATTGCAGGGTTGTTTCTGACACCAATGTTTACTTTTGTTATTTCAGGATTGCCGTATGCCGTAGTGTTTGCCTTGTCGAGCATAGCCATTCCGTCAACGCCGAATTTACCTGTTTCAAGCGTCAATGCTACAAGGTCGTCAACGGACAGTGTATCATCAAGCAACATTGACAGCGCTCTCTGTAAGAAAGCGTCAAGCTCTTCATTGTCATTCATAAGAACATTTGCGTGTTTGCTGTATGCCGAAAGTCCCTTTAAACCGTAGGTTATAAGTTCCCTAAGACTTCTTATGTCTTCGTTTTCTGTGGCAAGTACGCCGACTGTAGCCGCTTTTGCCGCAAATTCACTTTCATTTCCGTCCCATAAAGATGCGCTTGGAAGTGCTGATTTATCGGAAACTTCTTTTAACAAATTCTCTTTTACTTTGAGGGTTGTTTTAATGCGTTCAACGATAACATCTTTGTCAAAATTTGCGTTTGTAATTGTTGTAAACAAATTCAGTGTGATTAGATGATTTACACTTTTATCTATCTGTTTACCCTCTGCTCTCAGCCTTGTTGTAACGGCAGAAATGCCCTTTGTAACATACACGAGTAAGTCCTGCATATTTGCTGTATCAGGTTTTTTGCCGCACACGCCGCTTACGGTACAACCCGAACAATTCGCAGTTTCCTGACATTGATAACAAAACATTTTATAATCCATAAAGTTGCCTCCAAAATACTTATTTATGCAAGGAGCGTATGTTAATCGCTCACCTTGTGGCATAATTATAATATTTTAGACTCTGCAAATATGTTGCTATGGCAACGAAAATCAAATTAACATTATTTTATAAAATTGTTAAAAATTATCTATATCAAATCAGCAAGAATTGTATTTGATACTAAAAATCCTTTTGGAGTGAATGAGTACGAAGCGCCGTTATGCTCCATAAAGCCGTTTTTTACATATAAATCGGCTTTTTTAAAAAAGCTCAGTGGGAGAGTAGCACCGTATCTTTTTGTATATTCATCAGTGTTAAGACCTTTTTTTAGTCTGAGTGAAAGCATACTATACTCCTCGGCTGTTCCGCCCTCGCCGTCTTCTATGATTTTATCGGCCTTAAAATCCTCAATACTTCTGCCGTAGAAAAATCTTTTGCCGTTAAAGAAAGAATGAGCAGACGGGCCTATGCCAATGTACTCGCCACATTCCCAATAGCTTGAATTATGCCTGCTTTCAAAGCCTTTTTTTGCGAAATTAGAAATTTCATATTGCATATAGCCGTATTGTTCAAGCAATTCAACGGTATATAGATAGAGTTCGGCTTGCTCATCGTCACTCGGAAGA
Source organism: Eubacterium sp. OM08-24 (assembly GCF_003438075.1). Classification (GTDB taxonomy): domain Bacteria; phylum Bacillota; class Clostridia; order Oscillospirales; family Acutalibacteraceae; genus Ruminococcoides. Next base: position 28,319 of record NZ_QSTA01000008.1, read on the forward strand.
TTTAGCTTTGACTCTATCTGAGCAAATTTTGTATTTTCCTCAATTTTCAAAATATACGATGAAATATGAGTAACTCCGCATTGAGCGCAAAAGTCAACGGATTGTTTCAGAGTTTCCTTTGTTTGCAGAGGAATGCCTGTCATAAGGTCAAGCGAAATGTTGGTAATTCCCGCAGCTTGTGCTAGCTCTGCCGTATGTTTTGCGTCTTCGGCGGAGTGTATTCTGCCGAGCTTTTTTAATTCGGCGGGTACTGCGCTTTGCATACCGATTGACAAGCGGTTAAAGCCTGTACTTTTCATTAAGGCAAAATCAAGTTTTTTTCCACTGTCAGGGTTTACTTCAACCGTGATTTCCGCATTACTTTCGAGTGTAAAATTTTCTTTTACGGAACTAAGAATATCGCAAAGCCTTTCCGCCCCGAGAACGCTCGGAGTGCCTCCGCCGATATATACTGTTTTTACAGTGCCGTCAAAACGCTTGCTCCAATATTTTATTTTTTCTTTTAAAGCAAAAACATAGTCGCTGTATTCGGTTTCGCCTGCCCTTGTGCTGTAAAAATCGCAGTAGGGGCATTTGCTTTTGCAAAACGGTATGTGCAGATAAAGTCCGATAGATTTACTCATAATAATCTCCGTAAAAGAATTTGAGGCAGAAGTAAAACTCCTGCCCCGATTTGGAAGGTATATGAAAAAATAGGAAAAAACAAGATATAAAATGAATTTATTACCTTCATTAACTATATATTACAATAAAATTACAAATTTGTCAAGGTTTTGTAGGAATTTATTTTTAAGAAAGGCAGAAAACAAATATTTTTTGCCTGTTTTATTGACATATATATACGATAAATAGTAAAATATAGTATTGTAGAAAAGTATGTAATAAAGATTCCGAAAGGATTGTAAACTATGAGTTCATTAAACGAAGAAATAAGCAAGCGCAGGACTTTTGCGATTATTTCGCACCCTGACGCAGGTAAAACAACACTTACAGAAAAGCTCCTTTTATACGGCGGAGCAATTAACCTTGCAGGTTCTGTAAAGGGCAAGCGTACGGCAAAGCATGCAGTATCGGACTGGATGGAAATTGAAAAACAGCGTGGTATTTCCGTTACTTCTTCTGTTTTGCAGTTTAAGTATAACGGCTACTGCATAAATATTCTTGACACACCCGGACATCAGGACTTTTCGGAGGATACCTACCGTACACTTATGGCGGCAGACTCCGCAGTAATGGTAATTGACGGTTCAAAGGGTGTAGAGCGCCAAACAATCAAGCTCTTTAAGGTTTGCGTTATGCGCCATATCCCGATTATTACATTTATAAATAAAATGGACAGAGATGCAAAAAATCCATTTGATTTACTTGAAGACATAGAAAATGTACTCGGTATTCATACCTGCCCTGTAAACTGGCCTATCGGTTCCGGTAAAGAATTTAAGGGTGTGTATGACAGAAACTCAAAGAAAATTCTTGCGTTTACCGCTAACAACGGTCAGAAAGAGGTTGAGAAAAACGAAATCAGCCTTGATGATCCGAGCATAGATGATGTAATCGGTATGTATCATAGACAGGATTTGTTTGATGATATAGAGCTGCTTGACGGCGCAGGCGATGACTTTGACCTTGAGGCAGTAAGACGAGGCGAGCTTACACCTGTATTCTTTGGTTCTGCCCTCACAAACTTTGGTGTAGAGCCGTTCCTTGAGCAGTTCTTAAAGATTACAACTTCACCGCTTGCAAGAGAAACCGTTGACGGCATTGTTGAGCCAATGTCTGATTATTTCTCGGCATTTGTATTTAAAATACAGGCGAATATGAACAGGGCGCATCGTGACAGAGTTGCGTTTATGCGAATTTGCAGTGGCAAGTTTGAGAAAAATATGGAGGTTTACCACCTTCAGGGCAACAAAAAAATGCGTCTTTCTCAGCCACAACAGATTATGGCGCAGGAAAGAGAAATTGTAGAAGAGGCGTACGCAGGCGATATTATCGGTGTGTTTGATCCTGGCATTTTCTCTATCGGCGATACAATCTGTTCACCGGGCAAAAAAATTCAGTTCAAGGGTATTCCTACCTTTGCGCCGGAGCACTTTGCACTCGTTCGTCAGAAAGACACAATGAAAAGAAAGCAGTTCATAAAGGGCACAAGTCAGATTGCGCAGGAAGGTGCAATTCAGATTTTCCAGGAGCTTGATGCCGGTATGGAAGAAGTAATTGTAGGCGTAGTAGGTGTGCTGCAGTTTGATGTACTCAAGTATCGCCTTGAAAACGAATACAATGTTGATATTATTATGGAAAATCTGCCTTACGAATATATCAGATGGATTGTAAATAAAGATGTAAATCCAAAGGAACTTGACCTTGCGTCAGATACAAAGCGTATTCAGGATTTAAAGGGCAACCACTTATTGTTGTTTACAAGCTATTGGAGCATCGACTGGGCACTTGAACACAACAAGGGACTTGAGCTTAGAGAGTTCGGTACAGATTGGTAATGCTTTACGATAAATTAAAAAAATATTCAAAAAGCGGAGTGTATCCGTTTCATATGCCGGGGCATAAGCGCAACACAGCACTTAGCGACGGCACAATGCCGTATGAAATTGACCTTACCGAGATAGACGGCTTTGATAATCTGCACAATGCCGAGGGTTGTATCCTTGAGGTACAGAACCTTGCGGAAAGACTGTATAATGTAAAAAAAGCATTTTTGCTTGTAAACGGCGCAACAGGTGGAATTTTATCGGCTGTTCGTGCAATGACAAACAGGGGAGATAAGGTGCTTGTTGCTCGCAACAGTCACAAATCCGTTTACAATGCGCTTGAGATTTGCGGATTAGAGCCTGAATATATCGTGCCGGCAGTGGATGATGAGTTCGGAATAAATTGCTCAATTACACCGTTGCAGGTTGAAAAAGCAATCGTGAAAAATCCCAATACAAAGCTGTTGATTATTACTTCTCCGACCTATGAGGGCGTGGTGTCCGACATAAAAGAAATTTGCAGGATTGCACATTTACATAATGTGATGGTGCTTGTAGATGAGGCGCATGGGGCGCATTTTCCGTTTTCAAAAAGTTTTCCGAGTGAGGCAGTGGCAAGTGGGGCGGATGCAGCGGTTGCAAGTTTGCATAAAACCTTGCCGTCACTTACTCAAACGGCTTTGTTGCTCACCTCTAATGAAAGTCTTATAAATTCACTTGCTGAAAATCTTGCAATTTTTGAAACAAGCAGTCCGTCATATATTTTTATGTCGGCTATTGAAAAATGTCTTGAATTTTGTGAAAACGCAAGCGCCTTTGATGAGTATATAAAAAGGCTTAATTCTTTTAATGAAAAATGCAAAAGTCTGAAAAAAATCAAAGTGCTTTGCTATGGCAATGATGAAGTGAAAAATCATAGATTCTTTGATTTTGATATTTCTAAAATTACCGTATCGGTAAGGAGACTTGATATTAACGGCACTCAGCTTGCCGAAATACTTAGAAATGATTTTAAAATTGAGCCGGAAATGGTATGTTCCGATTATGTGTTGCTTATAAGTACTGTTTGCGATACCGATGAGGGATTTGCAAGGCTTATTAATGCACTGCAAATTATAGATAGTAAATGTTCTGTAAAAGAATTAAATGCTTACAGATATTCAATTACTATTCCTAAAATTTCAGTAAAGCCTTGCGAGTGCAGCGGTAAAGACGGCGAGTTTTGCTTGCTTGAGCATAGTATTGATAAAATTTCACTTGAGTATGTGTGGGCATATCCGCCCGGAATCCCTATTATAGCAAAGGGGGAGATCATAACGCAGGATATTGCAAATATAATCATTGCCCAAATTGCAAGCGGAATTAATGTCTGCTCCACCAAGGGAAAAATCCCGAAAGAAATTTATTGCTGTATATAATAAGGCTTGATTTTTAGCAATTAGTATCAATCGGCACTTAAAAAGTCTGTTTATTTTTATAAGCAGACTTTTTGATTTTATAAAAAAGCTGACATTGCAAGTCAGCAGTGTCAGCCTTATAATTACAGATGAACATTATTGATTAGTTGTTATTTTTACATCTGTACGATGTAATTTTTCTTTGAGCAATTCATATCTGTATGTTTTTATATTAAACTCATTTTTACCGTCAAATTTGAAAGTAATTGTTTTTCTAAAAGGTTTGTCGGGTTCGTACTCGGTTATAATGATACTTGCATTTGCCTTTTTCAGAGTTTCAAAGCTCGTCATAAAGCCGATGCCATTACCGCCGCTTTCTTTGTGTGTGGTTACTCTCTCAATACCGAGCTTATCTAATGTAGTCGGCTCAAATTCTACTCCGTTATCATTTACCGATATTTCATATATACCGTCTGCCATTGACACCGAAGTTAAAATTATTCCGTTTGCAATATTTGCACTTTCAACAGCTATTATAGAGTCTTTTATATGGTCGCAAAGCAAGGTTTCAAGCTCTGTTTGTGTGATAAAGTGATTAATAATATAGTTTATATCGGCAGATACTATTAAATCAAAATTAATTTTGTGCGCCGCCGCTTTTATATACATATTGAGCAATGCACCGTCTATTACAGAGTTGCCTGTTGATACGAGCACTTTGTTTTCTTTCTGCTCTTTTTGAACAAGCTCGTTCCTCTCTTTGGCAAGCGTTAATAATTCTAAGATTATTTTATTCTGCTCATTTTTATCGCTGCAATTTTGAAGTTGAGCTAATGAATACTGTAAAGATGTCATAAGATGATTATCTCTATGGACAATTTTAGAAAGAAAGGTGTTTGAATCGGTGAGCTCTGCAATTTCGGACTCCTTTTCAGCTATAATGGCATTAAAGTGCTCATCGGCTTTTTGCTGAAGTTTGCTTTTGTAATGCCTTGTTATGCTTGACCTTACCCATATTACCGTACCTATACAGCAAATAATTAAACCAATAAATAAGAAGAAAAATAAAGTTTTGTCGGTATCATTGTTATCGGAAATTATTATTACAGAAATGAAAGCAAATCCCGACAACAGCAGACCGAGTCCGAAATTATTTGTGTTATTGAAAAATGCAAGTCCGTTTTTTAACCGTTTAATTTTCATTACTAAGTAGGTAATAATAAGGTTTAGAATGGAAACGATTAAGTTTAAATAAATGCTGTCTACATCCATAAAATCAAATTGCGTAAATGATAGCCAGTAGGATATTGGAGCTATAATCGTCAGAGTGATAAATCGTATGTAGTATGCTATTCCAAGTGAAACTATTGAAATCGGAATACTTAACTTTATGTTTGTTTTTGTAAGCAGCGTTATGAGTGTAATAAATAATATATAGTTAGCAAGTATGCTTATGCCGTTGTTTAATATGTTCAGCAAAGCAGAAATTAATGAAATACCAAAAAATGCAGTCAAATACAAAGCTACCTTTGATTTGCTGCATTTTTGGTTTATTGCCTTAATGTAAATGTAAACCGCCGAATATATTAGCGGTAATTTTGACAAAAAATAAATGGTAAATGTGTGGATATACTCTTGCATAATATTTTTCTCCGTATAAAATTATAGTAATATTATATCATACAAGAAGGATGTTGTCACTACATTTGCAAATTAATTAACCCCAAAGTCTTTTTAATAATTCATAAAGTGTTTCCCACATATTGAGTACCTCCTTTACTTTTGTTTTACAAGTAAAGTGTACCGTTTTTGCGAGAAAATTCTGATTTGTTGCTGTAATTGTTTTGTTTTAAATTAAGTGAAAAATAATCACTTTATGTATAAATACAGCTTGGAAATTGTAGCTTTGTATTGATTTTTTTAAATTTAATTAAAAAATCCCGATACTTTTCAGCATCGGGATAGGATTACAAAGATTTTTTGATTTTAGCGGAATAGTAGTAGATAAATTCCATAACTGTGGGTACGCCTTTCTGAGGGTTTATGTATGTGGTGTAGTATCTCTCAAGGCTTTCTATGTCTGTATTGCGCCAAGCGTGATTTATAGCTGTCTGCATAGCTCGCTCTACGCTTGCGTCTGTTTTTGAATATTTTTTAGCAATTATACTGCAAAGGTTCGACACCCTCTGATTGTAGGTGATTTCAATGGCATCTGCAAGATATTGCCTGCCCTTTAGTTTTGAGCTTATGCCGATAAGGTCAAGCTCGGTAGAAATTTTATCTCTGAGAGTTTCTCTGTTGCTTATATCAGCAGCCGCCTGTGCGGCAGATGAAGAATTAAGATTTGAATTTATGGTTGACTGGGCAATCGAACTCAAAAATTCGAGAACCATTTTACAGCTGAAATCATTTTGATTTTTTGTTATTACAAAATCAGCACCAAGATTTCTTGCAATGGAATGGGTAACATTGCTGATGTTGTTTGTTACAACAAGAATAAACGGCTTGTAGGGTAATGCAAGCTCGCAAAGCTGCTTTAAAAATATCAGTCCGTTGCCACTGCCAAGATGTAGCTCAAGGTCAAGAATTACAGCGTGTGGACAGTATTCTTTTACCATATTTACCGCCTCAGAGGAATTGTTTGTAGTGCCGACAAGATAAAAATTATCAAAGTTCCTTATGCTTGCCTTGTATTCATTAATAGTATTAATGTCATCTTCAACAATTAGTAAGTTAAGTTTATTCACGTTACCACCTCGCTAATATATTATACTACAAAAAACTAACAAAAACCAACATTTTCTAATAATTTATGTAATAAAAAGTAATTTTAATGCTGTGTAGATTTATAATTATATATAAATTATACTATGAAATTAATAAATAATTTGTAGTATCATAAAGGTGAGGGTTATGAGTATTAGCTTTGGTGAATTCATTAAAGAAAAAAGAATCAGAAGTGAACATTCATTAAAAGAGGTTGCGAAAGAAATCGGCATTTCGGCTGTTTATCAGTCAAGCATAGAAACGGGCAAACGCCCTGCGCCGTCATATGAAGTGCTTTTAAAATTTAAAAATGCGCTTGATCTTGACGGTGACGAGTTCGGTGAAATGCTTGACCTTGCCGCAAAAAGCAAAAATGCAAGAGCTGTTGCTTTTGACATTGCGGATTATATTAACGAAAACGAGATTATTCGCCATACATTGAGATTTGCGTTAAAAAATAATGTACCCGAGTCGGAGTGGGTTGATTTTTTAAATACAATTATTGAAAAATATAATTAATATTGACTATTATAGAATTGATAATAGTTGACTTTTGTCATTTTTAACTGTATAATATTATTGAGTAATAAATATTCCGCTATTAGTGATTAAAAAATCTCCTTTTATTCACTATTAAAGCTGTACCATGCAATATTTGGTACAGCTTTATTTTTGCGTTTATGTATTGCTGATAAGGCAAAATGGGAGTATAATAGTAGCATATTATAAATATCAGAGGTAAGTATGGAAAGAGAAGAATATGAAATTTCTATTGAGGAATTAAAGAAAGCAGACAAAAGCAACTGCGTTATAATCGACATAAGAGATGAGATTTCTTATAATTACGGAAATATTCCCAATTCGGTTAATATTCCGCTTGAGAAAATAAAGAACGATAAAAGCATTTTGCCAAAAGACAAAAAACTGATAATTTGTTGTAAAAGCGGTCAGATAAGCGACACCCTTGCCGAAGAGCTTAGGGAAGACGGATACAACGCAGTGAACCTTGTAAACGGCTATTACGGTTGGCTGAAAGATAAATTTACAGAGGACGATTATGCGGCAGATGTTGAAAAAAGCATAAGAAAAAAATTCAGCAAAACAATATGGGGAAGATTTACAAAGGCAATCATTGAATATGAGCTTGTAAAGCCTAACGATAAAATAGCTGTGTGCATTTCGGGCGGTAAAGATTCAATGCTTATGGCAAAGCTGTTTCAGGAGCTGAAAAGGCATAATAAGTTCCCGTTTGAGCTTGTGTACCTTGTAATGGATCCCGGGTACAGCGTAGAGAACAGAGATGTTATTGAAAACAACGCTCGAAAGCTGAATATCCCTATCACTGTATTTGAAACCAATATATTTGAATCAGTGTATAATGTTGAAAAATATCCTTGTTATCTGTGTGCAAGAATGAGGAGAGGCTACCTTTATAAAAAGGCAAAGGAGCTTGGCTGTAATAAAATAGCGCTCGGTCACCACTATGACGATGTTATAGAAACAATACTTATGGGTATGCTGTACGGCGGACAGGTACAAACAATGATGCCTAAATTACATAGCACAAACTATGAGGGAATGGAGCTTATCCGCCCCTTGTATCTCATAAGAGAGGCTGAAATAAAGCATTGGCGAGATTATAATAAGCTCAATTTTATTCAGTGTGCCTGCCGTTTTACAGATACCTGCACATCTTGCAATCCGAGCAATACAGGCTCAAAAAGGCAGGAGATAAAACAGCTTATTGCCGAGCTGAAAAAAATTAATCCGCAGATAGAGAGCAATATATTCCGCAGTGTGGAGAATGTAAATTTGAATACAATAATTTCTTATAAAAAAGATGATTTACAGCATAGCTTTCTTGATGATTACGATAAATAAAAAGGGCTCAGCCAAAACGGCTGAGCCTTTTTGCTGTTTTGTGAATAGTTGTTTTATTACACAGATTTTAGTTTTATAAACCTAAATTTTAGATTAATCAAGACTTTAGCAGAAAACAAAAGTTAAGACTAATGAGTGGCAGAAAGTAAAAAATGGCAAATTAGCAGTTTAGTAGCGTGCTTTTTTCTTTGTTGCTGTCGCAATTAAGAAGCTTTTCGCCGCTATGTTCAAACCGCCTAACGGCTTGCCGTTTGACTATCAAAATTTGAGATAGCATAAAGAATTTGTGGTTGTTGCCCACACCAACAAGCTTTGAAAAGGTTGACCAAACTTTTATATTCGGGGCGGAAAGTTTAGCTTTTGCTTTACTTTGTTGCTCGACCGAAAGTCTGTTAAACCCTAATTTATTGTAATTTTCCAACTATTGACAAATAGCCATTTAACATTGAACAAAAAATAAAAGCACTTGTTAAAACAAATGCTTTTTGGAGCGGATGACGGGGCTCGAACCCGCTACCTCCACCTTGGCAAGGTGGCGCTCTACCAGATGAGCTACATCCGCATAATAAAAAGGGTAAAGGCTATTTAACTTTTACCCTTTTGGTGGGAACAATAGGGCTCGAACCTATGACCCTCTGCTTGTAAGGCAGATGCTCTCCCAGCTGAGCTATGCTCCCATAAAGTTGTTTTTTATTATTTGTAAAAGCACCCCTTGCGAAGTGCTTTTACAATATTGGAGGCGACACCCAGATTTGAACTGGGGAATCGGAGTTTTGCAGACTCGTGCCTTACCACTTGGCTATGTCGCCGTAATGCTGTAATCTCAATCAGCGATATTGATTATATCAAATGATTAGAGATTTGTCAAGCATTATTTAAAATTTTTTAAAATATTTTTGCTGCCTTGTAAAATAGCAGGTTTTATCTGTTTGTCAGCTTGCCGATGTTTTTTAGCGCAATGGATATTGTGCCGTCATTGTTGTTGATAAACTCTATATATCGGTCATCCTCAAAGTATTCAACAGGTACAGTTATTTCAATGCCTGTGTCGGTCTTTATCTTTTGACTTTTGCTTGCCCTTACCGCAGACGCTTTTTCAATTTTAATATCCTTTGGAATTTCTTTTTCCTCAATTTTCTTTTCAAAAGCCTCTCGCATAATAGGGGACTCCGAAAAAATATTTTCGGCAAGTTCCTCGGTAGAGATCGTATCGGACTCCTCGCAATTCTCTACAATATAGTTTTTTGCCTTTGATACCGCAACCGCTGTGTTTACACCGTATTCCTCGGCTACTTCGTTGGCGGTTTCTCTCACAATTTTTACAACCTCTTTTGTTGACGCACCCGATGAACATTCCAACAAAATTTGCGGAAGTACAAAGACTGAATTGCCGTCAATCTGCCTTTTCTTGTCTGCAAAATATATTTCGCCCGACTGCATATTTATTATTGCGTATGCGTCAATTTTTTGCGATGGGGTGGGGAGAATGGCATAATGTTTCATTATTTCGTTGTGAATACCGCTTTCGTCAGTAATTACCTGATGAGTATAGGCGGATTTATTGGTTATGAGCAGGAGCGCAAAATAATCGGACTCATCGTTTATATAGTCAACCGCAACCAAATCAATGGGTTCGAGTTTGTCGGAAATTGAAATATTCTCATAAAGAACATTGGCGATTTGCGTAGTAAAGCCTATGAATTCAAGTGCGCCGTTGCGGTATTCTGTAAGTGCGGCGGCAAATCCGCTTTCCTCGTTAAAATTTCCGCTTTTTCGTGCCGAGTCCTTATGTAATTTTTCAATATGCTTTTGAAGAAATGTGCTTACGGTTTCGTCTGAGAGATCAAGCTCATTTTGTGAAAATACGCTCATTCCCGAGTTGAAATCGAGTATGTGAAGTATGGCTCTTTTAATAATCATAACAATTCCTTTGATCTGTGGATATATTAGGTATATTTGTAATTTGTGTTTGTAATGACTATTATATCAAATGAAAGATGTGTTTTCAACTTTATATTACATATTTTGATTTAAATTAGGTGAACTAATATCACTATTCACTTTATGTTTTATTGTAGTTTGCCGTTATTTCACGTTCAACAGAATCAAAATCACTTGCGGTTTCTTCTAAATATTTTATACACTGTTCTATTTTCCAAATTTCATCTAATAAAATATTAGATTGAATTATAGTAAATAAATCTGAGAAACCGACTTTATTATATAAGTTTCGAAGTCTTTTATCTAAGTCATTAATTCTTAGGCTTATTTTAGAAAGCCTTTCTCCATAGTATCGCAGTTTGTTTGTGTCAACACAAATTTCAGGATTTTCGCATACATAGTTTTGAGTATAGTTAAATATTTGATTGCTTTGATTTTTTATTTTGCTTATAAAATCAGTTATTGCTGATACAAATGTATTTGTAAAATCAGAGCATTTTTCTCCAAAGGTATATAGTCTATTTTTAATCGTATCAGAAAAATCTATCATTTTATTTATAGCATCTTCAAATTGCTTTTTTAGATGTTTCTCACGACAAATTATTAAGTCATCTGCAAATAGGAAAGGGCATATAGCTGCAGCTACTAAAGTTATGCTATATTCAGCAGGATAACCATATTCTTTTCCAATATAGTCAAAAGCAAAATCATCTAAATGAGAGAGTGCATCGGTTCCTGCTAAAATAAATTGTATGATATTTTCCTTGTCATCGCCTTGTTCCAAAAAAGATATTAGGCCGTCAACTGTAATACTTCTTTCCGGTTCAGATAAATTTGAAATCATATATGTTGTATATTCATTAATAAATTTCGAAATTTCAGCCGGCTCATCTGATTGACATTTAGGATTATCTATATTTCTTAATAATATGTTTGGTTTGTGGTAATGCAAATAATTCTCTTGTGTATCAGTATCTACATAAATTTTAGTGCCAGCAATTGGATATAATAAACAATTTACAAAGTCATCCTTTGCAGAAATAGAGGTAATTATTTGAGATTTTTTTGTAATATCATCTGAGTATTTTTCTAAAAATTCTTTTGAAAAGCCCTGACCGTCAAAGGATACACATCTGGCAATTCTGTCTGTAACAATGGTTACATATTGCGCTTTATTACCACCCTTTGAATGACCGGTAACTGTTAAATGATTACCGTATTTATTTGGAAGACTATTTACATATTCTGCTGCCGATATTTGCTGCGGAGTATCGGCAAGGTATCCACCTTGTCCGTTGTCATGCCATTCTTTATCTCCGCTGGTTCCTCTAAATACCACATTTACATCACTAGGATTATTTTCGTCATCAACAAAGCAAGCAGCTCTCATTCCGGTGCTTTCATCATTTACATAGTTTGTAACTCTATAATTTAAAAGAACCGGATCACTTTTTATTTCATTGATCAATTCTTTCCATTCTTGTGAGGTCATTTCGCATGCGTTGATTATATTTTTGTTTATTTCCATATCGTCAATTATATCTTTCACGGATTTATGGTTTGATATATAGTCTGTATAAATTATATTATTAAGCAATAGTAATTGATTGTTTGATAAAGCCATATATTTCTCCTTTTGTAATTTTTCATTTTATTTTTTCATATTCAAATAAATTATTGATTGAATAATATTGTTCATCTAAAACAGAGTCCATTTTATAGTTAAATATGTAATCAAGATCATATTGTGATAATAAGTTATTATCATTCGTGACCCAAAAATAAACAGAGCCCATAATTTTAGAATTACATATATCTTTTATTATAGCTTCCATATCATTATTTGAATAATTTGATTTGCATATAAAATATACATCTGCCATACATTTTTCGGATTTTGCGTATTCCTCAAAAGGGTCATTACCATTGATGTTGTAAATTTCCGATGGAATAAATTTAACTTTAGTTTCAACTGAATAACCATATTTTTGAGGGAATTTTTCAAAATAATTTTGAGCATCGTCTTTCATAGAAAGCATATAGTAATTATCTTTATAACTGTAATCGCCCTTATCACCGTAAACATAAACTGTAACCTTGTCGGAATATTTTTCTGAATAGTAGGTTATTGTTTCATAACTATATGCCCAGCTTTTGCTTAAATAACCGGATAAAGTGAAATTATCATTATACTTGCTGCTTAGGTATTGCAAAGCAAGCTCCTTTGTGCTTGGTTCTTTATTAAATATACAACCACTTGTTTCTAAAGTCAGAATGACAGAAAAAAATATCAGAATTAATTTTTTTATTTTATTCATCATTATTCCTTTCTTACGGTGATATTTTTGTTGCGTAATAGTTAAAAGTTCGTTATCTTATAGTAGCCATTTTAACTTTCTTTAAATGTTTGAATATTTTTAAGATTCTTCAAATCCATATTTATTGTTTATTGTGTAGTTCCATTCTCTCAATATGTTATCGCGCTTATCATTAACGATTTCATCAATAGTGTATTGTGATAATAGGTCTTTGTCATTAGTTACAATAAAGTATATAAATCCTAATTTTATTTTTGAATTAGAATTATAAATATCTTTTAAAATTGTTTTACTATCATTTTCCAAAAAATCTGATTGACATATGTAATAAATTTCAATCTTACAATTACCTGATTTTAAATAGTCAAGAAAAGAGTCATTTCCGTCAACATAATAGCTGTCAGAAAAGAGGAATCGTGCCTTAGTTTCAACCGAATAACCATATTTTTGAGGGAATTTTTCAAAATAATTTTGAGCATCGTCTTTCATAGAAAGCATATAGTAATTATCTTTATAACTGTAATCGCCCTTATCACCGTAAACATAAACTGTAACCTTGTCGGAATATTTTTCTGAATAGTAGGTTATTGTTTCATAACTATATGCCCAGCTTTTGCTTAAATAACCGCATAAAGTGAAATTATCATTATACTTGCTGCTTAGGTATTGTAAAGCAAGCTCCTTTGTGCTTGGCTCTTTATTAAATATACAACCGCTTGTTTCTAAAGTCAGAATGGCAGAAAAAAATATCAGAATTAATTTTTTTATTTTATTCATCGTTATTCCTTCCAAAAAATATGAGTAATTATATGTGAGAAATTATAACAGGGTATACTACTTTTATATTTCTCATTTATAATAATTATAATTAAATTTCTATAATATTGCTATATAACAAAAGCTCTCATCATTAAGTCACATAAAACTTAACGATGAGAGCCTTATTGGCGTGCCAAAAGGGATTCGAACCCCCGACCTTCTGCTTAGGAGGCAGACGCTCTATCCTGCTGAGCTATTGGCACATATCTATTAATAGTTTAGTATAAAAGAATTGTTTTGTCAAGAAAGTTTGAGAATAAAAAGCAATCGAAATACTTTGAGAAAATTTATAAATTCTGCCTGCAAAGTACTGAAAAAGGGACTTTGCTCTTAAAAATTGCGCTAATTAGAACAAATGTTCTAAAAACTATTGATTTTGTGATTTTTTCTCTCTATAATAAATATAGAACCAAGCCCCGTTGGTTCTTAGCGAATGAATAAAAGGCAGAAAGGAAGTATAATATGAATAATTATCTTGAATGGTCAAAAGAATACAGAACAGAGGCAGACAGAATGTTGTCTGTTATTGATAAATATAAAAAAATGTTAAAAACCAAAGGTTTTGTTAATAAAAAAGAAATATACGAGAGGATAGGCAAATACAGAGGATATTATCTTGAATGTCTTGATATTGCAAATCTTCTTGAGGCAAGATATAAGGGGGTAATGTAATGAGAGACAGACTTATACATTTTTCTGATTTAAATTCGGATAAAATTTGCTTTGAAAGAAGTATAATGAATGGCGAAAGCAACAGCGAAAACCGCAAAAAGGCTTTAAAGGTACTTATGAATGTAATCGAAAATGACCTTACCGACAGACAGCGCCATTGTGTGCTTGAATATTATTTTAATCATAAGAAAATGAAAACCATTGCAAGTGAGCTTGGTGTAACTCCGCCTGTTGTTACAAGGCATATACAGATGGGAGCGGCTAAGCTGTATAAAATCACAAAGCATTATATGTGATTATTGTATAGTGAAATCGGGCAGATACCACTGCAAAGCCTGCGCATAGCTGTATCCATCGTTACATAAATAATTTATTCCGTTAAGACTGACGCCGCAATGCTCATCGTCATTTGCGTTTGAGTAGCTGTCCCATGGAGATGCAACGGCGGTCAGATAGGGATATTCACTGCTTGACGAGGTTTTTCCGTTGGTTGAGCTTGTAAAAGGTATATAAAGCACTTTGCCGTTTGAGCAGAGTGCTTTTTTATATACAGCCGAAACGGCAGATTTTATTGTGTTGTAATTTTCTTTTACTGAATTTTCTGCATTGCTTTCCAAAATACATATTCTACTGTCTTTCAAGTCGTAATCATCGGGGGCAAGGCAATAATTGGTGTAGAGAATTACAGCCAAAGCCTTGAGGGTTTCTTCGCAATAGCTTTCGTCATAATTGGCGGCTACCATACCGCAAAGCTCGGCATCGGTAAGTTCTGCTTTGCTTTCACTGCTTTCTTGCTGAGGCTTTATTGTGCTCTTCTCTGAATTTTCAGTTGAATTATCGGTCGGCTTTTCTGCATAGTCGGCGGTAGATACCGAGGCTGCGGTAGTTTTGGTTGCGGTGCATTTTGACACAATTATGGGCAAAAATGCCATTGTAAGCAAAAAGATTATTATAAATATAACTTTTATTCTCATAAATTCCTCTCTTTTCGTATAACTTTGCAAAAGATATTTTTTGACCCAATAATTCTTGACATAAGAGTTTATTTGGCTTAAAATAATATATGTAAAAAATTCGGCTAAAATAACCGTTATATTGTTTGAAGAAACGGAGATAAGTATGAAGATTAAATTATCATGGATTCCATTTATTCCTGCCGTTCTTGCAATGACTGCGCTTAGACTGCTGAGCGTTTTTGGCAATGATGATACAGGAATGATAAGCGGAATAAACGCACTGTTGTTTTCTTATTTAGCAGTCGGAGTAGCACTTGCACTCTTTGTGCTGTGTATAATTTTTAATATTGCAGACCGAAAAACCGCACCGGTTTACGAGTCAAAGAGAAATGTGCCTGCCGGTATCTTCTCGGTGCTTTCGGCGGCATTTACGCTTGCATACTCTGTAATGACCCTTATGGCGAAAAAAGACAGTGAGTATCTTTTGGTTTATATAGTATGTGCTTTCCTTGCAATGCTTGCCGCTATCGGACTTGTGTTTATGGCGAGAACGCATTTTACAGGATTTGCACCTGTTTCAAACATTGCATTTTTGTATGTTTTCCCATCGCTTTGGGCAGTTTCAGAGTTGGTTTCATGCTTCCTTGAGGCAACAAAGCTCTCGGTAGCGGCATCAGATATGTCTTTGCTGTTCTGCTTTATTTTCCTTACACTTTCATTGTTCCCACAGGCAATGGTAATTTCAAAAATTCCGGGTAAAAACCCTGTTAAGGCATCGTTTATTTACGGTATGCCGTCAGCCGCTTTCGGTATTTCTTACGGCGCATTCCTTATTGCAAGGGTAGTGTTTGACAGTGTGGGCGGTATTGCTCTGCTTGCAGGCGCTATGCTTATTTCATTTGGTTTGTATCAGATTTGCTACCTTGTTGAGCTTACAAGAGGTGCACTCAGAAAAGATGAAATCGTAATTGTAGACGCTTTTACAGATTCAAATTCAGATACCGAAATCAATAATATAGACGGCGAGCTTGTATTGGGTGAAGATAAAAAGGATGAGGATTATTCTCAAAAAGCTACTGCCGATACAGATGATTTTATTATGGGTTATGAGGCTGACGATGTTATTCCCGAAATATCTGCTCCAAAGGTTATCGGTGAAGAGGGAGATCTTTCCGGCGGCTTTGTGTTAGGCATTGATGACGATGACGCCGATTCAAGCATTATTGCCGCAAGAAGACAGAAAAAAGAAGAAAAACTTATGAATGAGATTGATAAATTACTCGCTGATCTTGACGAACAGCAAAATGAACTCAATAACAAAAAATAAGTTTTGAAAATTAATGCTTGACATTTCAAGTCGGCGGTGTTAATATTAAGTAAAATAAAGAACTTCGATAAGGACACGGTTTAAAAACCTACTTTTTCAGAGAGCGAAAATGTCTGCTGTGATTTTTCGCAAAAGTAATTTTAAGCTACCACCTTTGAGTCTGCACAGGAAATGGTGCGGCGTATGACTGCGTTAAGGTCGAATGAGGGCATATTAATTATGCCAAAGTTGGGTGGAACCACGAAGTATATTCGTCCCGATATTCCTTTTGGAATATCGGGCTTTTTATTTCTTTTGATTAAGGAGAATGAATATGATTAATGTTGAATTAAAGGGCGGTACAGTCAAGGAGTTTGAAAGCGGAGTAACTCCTGCTGAAATTGCAAAATCTATCGGTATGGGACTTTATAAGTCTGTTTGTTGTGCGAGAGTTGACGGCAATGTAGTTGACCTGCGCACACCTATTACAAAGGATTGCAGAGTAGATCTTCTTACTTTTGACGAGCCGGACGGCAAAAAGGCGTTTTGGCACACAGCATCACATATTCTTGCACAGGCAGTTAAGCGCCTTTATCCAAACGCAAAGTGCGCTATCGGTCCTGCCGTTGACAACGGTTTTTACTATGATTTTGAGGTTGAAAAGCCTTTTTCAGCCGAGGATCTTGAAAAAATCAAGGCAGAGATGAAGAAAATTGTTAAGTCGGGCATTGAGATTGAGCGTTTTGAGCTTGCTCCTGATGAGGCTGTAAAAATGCTTGAAGAGATGAACGAGCCTTACAAGGTTGAGCTTGCAAAGGAACATTCAGACAACGGCGAGCATATCAGCTTTTACAAGCAGGACGATTTTACAGACCTCTGCGCAGGCCCGCACCTTATGAGCGTTGCACCTGTTAAGGCTGTTGAACTTACAAACTGCACAGGCGCATACTGGAGAGGCGACGCAAACAATCATCAGCTTTGCAGAGTTTACGGTGTAGCGTTCCCTAAGGCATCTATGCTTGAGGAACACCTTAAAATGCTTGCAGAGGCAAGAAGCCGTGACCATAACAAACTCGGCAGAGAACTTGAGCTTTTCACAACATCAGATGTAATCGGTCAGGGTCTTCCTATCCTTCTTCCAAAGGGCGCAAGAATCGTTCAGCTTTTACAGAGATTTGTAGAAGACGAGGAACAGCGCCGTGGTTGGTTGCTCACAAAAACACCTTTTATGGCTAAGAGCGACCTTTACAAAATCAGCGGTCACTGGGACCACTATATGGACGGTATGTTTGTACTCGGCGACCCCGAAAAAGATGATGAAGTATTTGCACTTCGTCCTATGACTTGCCCGTTCCAGTATCAGGCTTATCTTAATCGTCAGCGTTCATACAGAGATCTTCCGCTCCGTTACAATGAAACTTCAACACTTTTCAGAAATGAAGCAAGCGGAGAGATGCACGGACTTATCAGAGTTCGTCAGTTCACAATTTCAGAAGGTCACCTTATGTGCTTGCCTGAACAGCTTGAGGACGAGTTCAGAAACTGTCTTGAGCTTGCTATTTATATGCTTAAAACACTCGGTCTTTATGAAGATGTATCTTACAGATTTTCTCAGTGGGATCCTAAGGATACAGCTAAGTATATCGGCACACCGGAGCAGTGGGACGAGGCTCAGGGCATTATGCAGAAAATCCTTGATCACCTTGAGATTCCTTATGCTATCGGTGTTGGCGAGGCAGCATTCTATGGTCCAAAGCTCGACATTCAGATTAAGAATGTTTACGGCAAGGAAGATACTCTTATTACAATTCAGATTGACCAGATGCTCGCTGAAAAGTTCGGTATGGAATATGTAGACAAGGACGGTTCAAAGAAACATCCTTACATTATTCATAGAACATCAATCGGTTGCTACGAAAGAACACTTGCACTTCTTATTGAAAAGTATGCAGGTGCATTCCCGATGTGGCTTGCTCCTGTTCAGGTTAAACTTCTTCCTGTTGCAGACAGACACCTTGACTATGTTTACGAAATCAAAAAGGCTCTTGACGCTTGCGGTATGCGTGTTGAGGTTGACTCAAGAAGTGAAAAGATCGGCTACAAGATTCGTGAGGCTCAGCTTGAGAAAGTTCCTTATATGTTCATTATCGGTGATAAGGATGTTGAGGCTAATACAGTTTCTGTCCGTCACAGAAAAGAGGGCGACCTCGGCGCAATGAAACTTGAGGACTTTATTGCAATGGCTAAGAAAGAAATTGACACAAAGGAAATTAAATAATTCACAATAAGAATTATTATAATTGTATATACTATTTAATAACTTCAAAAATAAGCAAAATTAAAAAATATTGCGAAATTTTGAAAAAAGTTTTGAAAAATACTTGCATTTTGCTTATTTTTGTTGTATAATCTATCTGTTATTATGCAGAGTCAGGCAGGTGAGGAAAATGAAAGAGAACATCCATCCAGATTATCAGCAGACAACAATTACATGTGCTTGCGGTAATGTTATTGAAACAGGTTCAACAAAGAAGGACATTCGTGTTGAAGTTTGTTCAAAATGCCACCCATTCTTCACAGGAAAGCAGAAATTGGTTGATACCGGCGGACGAGTTGACAGATTCAAAAAGCGTTTCGGTATGGACAAATAATTTTTATATCGTAATTGTTGAGGCGGCACTTAGTGCCGCCTTTTTGACTGTTGTCTGTAAGTTTATTTTGCGGAGGTGTACTATTGGCAAAGGATTATAAAACTGTACTTGAGTATGCAAGTGATGAATTTGTTGAAAAGCGCTCTCGATTTATAGGATATTGCAAGCCTGTAAAAACCGAGCAGGAGGCAATAGATTTTATTAACGAAAAGCGCAGTGAGCATTGGAACGCTACACACAATGTTTACGCTTATTCCCTAAGAGAGGGCAACATAAAGAGATACAGCGATGACGGCGAGCCGTCGGGTACAGCAGGTATGCCTGTGCTTGATGTTATAGTCAAAAACGAGATTTTTGATGTTGTGGTTGTTGTTACAAGGTATTTTGGCGGTGTGCTGTTGGGTACGGGCGGACTTGTGCGTGCGTATTCTCATGGCTCTAAAATTGCACTTGAGGCGGCTAAGCCTGTAATAATGCAAAATTGCCTTGTGTGTGAAACAAGATGCGCATATAATCAGTACGGCAAGGTGTCATCTCTCATTATGGGACTTGGTGCAAATGTTGACGATACTGTATTTGAAAGTGATGTGCTTGTAAAATTCCATATAAAGCCCGGCTTACTCGGCACTCTCAATAAAAAACTTGCAGACGCAACTTCGGGCGAGGTTGTGACTCAGCAGACAGACAAACAGTATTTTGCAGTGCCTATAAATGAATAATTGTAAATTTTTAAAATTTTTTTGAAATAAAAAAGGAATATTTGCGAAAAATTCGTAAATAGCTAATGGGAAACAGAAAAGGGGGGAGTTTTATGCCTTTTCCAGACAGTTTTTTGCAGGAATTAAAGCTGAGAAACGATATAACGGAGATTGCATCTTCATATGTAAATCTTAAGCGCCATGGCAGAAATATGGTGGGATTGTGCCCGTTTCACGGAGAAAAAACTCCTTCCTTTAATATTTATACCGAAAACGGTTCTTTCTACTGTTTTGGCTGCGGAGCAGGCGGAGATGTTATTACCTTTATAATGAAGATTGAAAATCTTGATTATGTAGAGGCGGTAAAATTTCTTGCGCAAAGGGCAGGTATGGAAATGCCCGAAAACACCTATGATGACAGTATGAGCAAGCTCAGAATGAGAATTTATGAGGCTAATCGTGAGGCGGCGAGGTTTTTTCATTCAACCCTGATTTCGCCGAAAGGGCAGAGCGGATTAAATTATCTTAGGGGCAGGGCGCTGTCTGACCGCACAATAAGGCATTTTGGATTAGGTTTTGCCGATGATGATTGGAATTCACTTTGTAATCATCTGAAAAACAAAGGCTTTTCGGAATATGAGATTTTATCTGCAAATCTTGCCTTTAAAAACAGGAGCGGAAACGGAATACACGACCGATTTGTAAATAGGGTTATGTTTCCTATTATAGATTTGCGTGGCAATGTTATAGCTTTTGGCGGCAGAATTATGACTGACGAAAAGCCGAAATATCTCAATACATCCGATACACCCGTATTTAAAAAGAGTGAAAATCTTTTTTCACTTAATAATGCAAAGAGTTCGGATACACGCACATTGATTTTGTGCGAGGGATATATGGATGTTATTGCGCTCAATCAGGCAGGCTTTACAAATGCTGTTGCTACACTCGGTACGGCGCTTACCAACGAACAGGCTGTACTTATGAAAAGATATGCCGATGAAGTTATAATTTGCTATGACGCTGACGGTGCAGGACAGAAAGCCACCGCAAGGGCGATACAAATTTTGAGAAATGCAGGACTTCCTATTAAAATTCTCACTGTTCCGAGCGGAAAAGACCCGGACGAGTTTATTCGCTCAAAGGGAGAAAACGGGCCTGCGGCTTTTAAACTTTTAATAGACAAATGCGGCAATGATGTTGAGTACCGACTTATGAAATTAAGGGAAAACTACAATCTTACCACTACTGACGGCAAGGTTGCATTTCTTAACGATGCGGTAAAAATTGTTGCCTCAATCGAAAGCCCCATTGAGCGAGATGTTTTTGCATCTAAACTTTGTGCCGAGCTTGAGATTGACAAAAATGCCTTTAATGATCAGATTGCAAAAATTAAAAGGCGAGGCAGAAGAGAGAACATTAAAAAGGAAACCCGACAGATTCAATACGAGCTGAACGGACAGAATGATAAAATAAACAAGGAGCACTATAAAAAGCCGAGAAGTTCAAGCGCAGAGGAGGCTTTGCTTGTTTATTTAATCAACAATCCCGATTACGCAAACAGTATTTCAGAGAGGGTCACTCCCGATAAATTTTCAAATTCGCTTATCAAGCGCTACTATGAATATGTGCTTGGCAAAATAAAGAGCGGATACGAGCCGCTTACAAGCGTGGCGTCCGACTTTAATTCAGACGAGGTTTCGTATCTGTATAAGCTGATTTCCACTACAATTCCTGCCGCATCTACAAGAGAGGCGGTTGAAGAATACATAAAGGTAATTAATGAAGAAAGCAGTAAGCTGACTTCGGACAAGCTTGCCGAAATGTCGGCAGATGACATTAACGATTACATAAAAAGGTTGAAACAGAATAAAAAATAGTAAATTTATCCTGTTTCTTTAATATATAATCATTTGGACATTCAGAAAGGAAAATGAGTATGAACGCACCTCAGGACAAGAAAACAGTTGTAAAAGAGCTTTTAGAGCTTGGCAAACAAAAGGGACAGCTCACCAATCAGGATATTCTCGATGCAATCGGCGAGATGGATTTTGATCCCGAACAGCTCGAAAAACTCTATGACAATCTTGAGCAGCAAGGTATTGAAATCGTTGAGGATATGGGCGATATTAAGATTGATGACATTGACCTCGGCGACGGTAAGGATTCCGACTTTGTTGCAGACGGTGCAGTCACCGTTGATGACCCTGTTAAAGTATATTTAAAAGAAATCGGCAGAGTGCCGCTCCTTTCTTCGGAAGAGGAAATTGACCTTGCTATCAGAATTGCAGATGGCGATGTGCAGGCAAAACAGCGCCTTTCAGAGGCTAACCTCCGTCTTGTTGTAAGTATTGCAAAGCGCTACCTTGGCAGAGGTATGCAGTTCCTCGACCTTATTCAGGAGGGTAACCTTGGTCTGATTAAGGCTGTTGATAAGTTCGACTACACAAAAGGCTTTAAGTTCTCAACATATGCTACATGGTGGATCAGACAGGCTATTACAAGAGCTATTGCAGATCAAGCAAGAACAATTCGTATTCCTGTTCATATGGTTGAAACTATTAATAAGGTTAAAAAGGTACAGAGCCAGCTTTTGCATCAGAACGGTCACGAGCCAACTCCTGATGAAATTGCAGAGGAGCTTGATTTGCCTGTTGATAAGGTTAGAGAGATTATGCGTGTTGCTCAGGAGCCTGTTTCGCTTGAAACTCCTATCGGCGAAGAGGAAGACAGCCACCTCGGCGACTTTATTCCTGATGACGGTGCACCTGCTCCTGCCGACGCTGCGTCACACACAATGCTCAGAGAGCAGCTTTCAGATGTTCTTTCTACTCTTACTCCAAGAGAAGAAAAGGTTTTAAGACTTCGTTTTGGCCTTGAGGACGGCAGAAGCAGAACTCTTGAAGAGGTCGGCAGGGAGTTTAATGTAACTCGTGAGCGTATCCGTCAGATTGAGGCAAAGGCACTCAGAAAGCTCAGACATCCGTCAAGAAGCAGAAAGCTCAAGGATTATCTTGATTATTAATTAGGTATTGATTATGGTTACTTTTGAAGAATGTGCTCAGATGCTCGATGAAATTGCAGACTCAATGCCGCAGGAACTTTTCCGTGATTTAAATGGCGGAATGTCGCTTGAACCGCAGGCAAAGTTGCATCCGCAAAGCGTAAGGGGAGAGCTGTTCATACTCGGCGAGTATGTAAGAAATTCAATCGGAAATTCTATTGTGTTTTACTACGGCAGTATAATGAAAGTTTACGGAAGATTGCCCAATGACAGGCTTTACAATGAACTTGAAAAAATTATGCACCATGAAGTAAAGCACCACAACGAACACCTTTCGGGTTGCGATGACCTCGGTATTTGTGATGATGAACAGATAGTATCTTATTTGAAAAGTAATGGTATAAACGGATAATACATAAAAGCTGTATCGAATTTTCGGTACAGCTTTTGTTTTTTAGTTTTAAGTTTTTATTCTAAATGTTGGGGTAACATTAATAAATAATGGTTTAGCAAATTATTTGTCGGGCAACAAAGTAAAGCAAAATGCGACAGCGGAAAGGAAAAGCCACACACTCAAATTTTTGTGTCCTTTATAATACCGTTCTCTGCTTTGGCTCAAATGTGACTTTCTTACTTTCTGCCACTAATTAGTCTTGACTTTCGTTTAATATTAAAGATTTGATTAATCTAAAGTTTAATTATTCTATAATATAATTATAAATGTTTATTAATATATCAAATCAGTGTGTTTTCATCATTTTATGGGCTCTGCCCAAATCCGCAACCCTTTAAAAAGGGTTGACCTAAATTTTAAATTTACTTTAACTTATCAATTTTTAAATAATTACACATTGAGTATTTGTCCCGGATACAGAACATTTGGATTTCCGAGGTTGTTTTTATCCATAATGTCCTCTACCGTCATATTATACATTTTTGAAATATACCAAAGAGATTCTCCTGGTCTTACAATATGTGTGCGTGGCGACTGAGAAGTTCCTGCCGGAATCGCAAGTGTTTCTCCCACATAAATTCTGTTTGCGTCTGCTATATTGTTATATCTTAAAATGTCGTTCACCGTTGTTTGAAAAAACTGCGCAATTCCAAACAAAGTATTTCCGGGTCTGACCGTATAGTAAACAATATCCATATTATTCCTCCTTGCTTTTCTATTATAATATGCCTGCCGTTTTGCATTGCTACTGCTCTGAATATTTTTTGACAGCTACGGCAAAATATATTAGGAGGTAATAAAATGAAAATTACAATTAATTCAGTAGTTGGCAGAGAAATTATTGATTCAAGAGGCAACCCGACGGTGGAGGCAACGGTAGGTCTTACAGACGGAACATTTGCAAATGCGGCAGTGCCGTCGGGTGCGTCAACAGGTGCGTACGAGGCGGTGGAGCTGCGTGACGGCGGAGAAAGATTTGGCGGCAAAGGCGTAAAAAAAGCAGTTGCAAATATCAGCAAGGTGATTGCGCCCGAACTTTGCGGAATGTCGCCGTTTGACCAATGTGGAATTGACAAAAAGCTGTTTGAGCTTGACGGCAGTAAAAACAAGAAAAATCTCGGCGCAAACGCTGTACTTGCAGTATCGGTTGCGGTTGCCAAGGCGGCGGCAAAGTCGCTCAGACTTCCGCTTTACAGGTATCTCGGCGGTATTTATTCGGTAAAACTTCCCGTACCGATGATGAATATTTTAAACGGCGGTGCTCACGCCGCAAATAATATTGATATTCAGGAATTTATGATAATGCCTGTTGGTGCAGAAACCTTTTCTGACGGTTTACAGCAGTGCTGTGAAATTTATCATAGGCTCGGAAAAATTCTTTCGCAAAAGGGAATGGCTGCCTCTGTGGGGGACGAGGGAGGATTTGCTCCGAACCTTGAAACCGATGAAGAGGCTATTGAGCTTATAATTGGGGCAATCGCAAACGCAGGTTATAATACCGATAACACAAAGATTGCGATTGATGCGGCGGCGTCTGAATGGTACAGCGATGGTATTTATCATTTGCCAAAAAGAAATTCGGTACTGAAAACAAGCGATCTAATTGATTATTTTGAAAATCTTTGCAGCAAGTATCCGATTATTTCAATAGAAGATCCGCTTTCGGAATATGATTGGGAGGGTTGGCAGAATATTACTCAGCGGCTCGGCAGTCAAATTCAGCTGGTGGGCGACGATTTATTTGTGACCAATACAGAAAGACTTTGCAAGGGTATTTCGATTGGCGCAGGCAATTCTATTCTTATAAAAATGAATCAAATCGGAACGCTTACCGAAACCTTTGAGGCTATTGATACGGCGCAGAAAGCAGGCTACACAACTGTTATTTCTCATAGGAGCGGTGAAACAGAGGACACTACTATTGCCGATATTGCGGTAGCCGTAAACGCAGGTCAGATAAAAACGGGCGCTCCTTGCCGTACAGACAGGGTGTGCAAGTACAACAGACTTTTGAGAATAGAAAGTCTGATAAAGGGTTCTTCGGTTTACGGCTTTTAAAAATCAAATTAAATAAATTGTCAAATTTTTGCCATTCTAAAAAGGTTATTCGGCTTATTCAGGGGTTGAATGACCTTTTTTATATTGTCATTTTATAAGATTAATTGAAAAATATATAAAAATGCGAGTTGTTGTATAGCAATATGCACAATAAAAGCGAATAAAATTCTACGTTATAAAGTGGCGGATTTAAAATATAATTCTTTAAAAGATATAAAACAACTTGTAAATTATGTTAGAATGATAAATAAGAAAATATAATTATTTATTATGTATAATACTGTCCTGAAGCAAGCAGTGTTATTTTGGTCAATACTAAAACTGAATATTTTGTTTCTGATGGCGGCTTTTATAAGCAGACAAGAATTCTGAAAGGTATTGCCGCAGAGTCAGGAGGCATTTTTATTGTTATTAAAAAGATTAATTACAGGGGCATTAACAGCAATGATTATGGCAGGTATGTGCGCATCTGCAATCAGCGCAGCAGAAAACAAGAAGGTTGAAAATAAAAAGGTGAATTATCAGGCATATGCAGCCGAGCTTGACAAATCGGCGTATTCGGGCAATGACCTCGGCGCTGTATGGTCTAAGGAGTCTACTACATTTAAAGTATGGGCACCTAAGGCTGATACAGTAAAGCTCAACCTCTACGAGCATGGCAGTGACGAAGAGGGTGACGGTGGTTCTATTTCAACCAAAACCATGGAGCTTGACAAAAAAACAGGCATATGGAGCGTTAAGGTTAGCGGTGACCTTGCAGGCAAATACTACACTTACAGCGTAAAAAACGGCGACAAGGTTGCTGAAACAGGCGATGTATATGCCAAGGCCTGCGGTGTGAACGGCGTGCGCAGCATGGTAGTAAATCTCAGTAGCACAAATCCTGAGGGTTGGGAAAACGATGTTCATGTAACGGTTTCAAATCCTACCGAGGCATCTGTATGGGAAGTTTCAGTTGCAGACTTTTCTTCTTCGGAGTCAAGCGGTGTTTCAAAGGCAAACAGAGGCAAGTTCCTTGCATTTACCGAAGAGGGTACTACTGTAAACGGCATTCAGGGTGGCACACCAACCTGCATTGACTACCTTAAAAAGCTCGGTGTAAAGTATGTTCAGGTTATGCCTTTCTATGATTTCGGCTCTGTTGACGAATCAAAAGACATTATGTCGCAATACAATTGGGGCTATGACCCTGTAAACTATAACTGTCCCGAGGGTTCGTATTCTGCAAATCCTTATGACGGTAATGTTCGTATCAAAGAATGTAAGCAGATGATACAGGCACTTCATAATGCAGGTATCGGTGTAATTATGGATGTTGTTTACAACCACACCTACACACCGGATTCCGTATTCCAAAATACAGTTCCTAACTATTATTACAGAATGAACGAGGACGGCACATTTTCTAACGGCTCAGGCTGCAGCAATGATACTGCATCGGAGCATAAGATGTTCCGCAAATATATGGTAGATTCAGTTACTTATTGGGCAAAGGAGTACCACATTGACGGTTTTCGTTTTGACCTTATGGGACTTCACGATGTTGAAACTCTCAATCAGGTAAGAGCGGCGCTCGACAACCTTTATGATAACGGAATCGGCAAAAAAATTCTTATGTACGGCGAGGCTTGGAATATGTCTACTGCTTGTGACGAGGGCACAGTAATGGCTAACCAAAATAACCTCAAGCAGCTTAATGACCGCATAGGCGCATTTGACGATACTATTCGTGATGCTATTAAGGGCAGCTCAGGCGGTACAGACGGTGCATTTGTGCAGGACGGAAGTAAAAAGGGCAATCTCAAGGTTGGCATTGCAGGACAGTCAGACCGCTCATCGGGTTGGGCAAATGTTCCGTCACAGTGCGTTACTTATGCGTCTTGTCACGATAACCTTTGCCTTTATGACAAACTTGTTGATTCGGTTTACGGCAGAGATTCAGAGTACAGAAAGCGTTACGAAGATTTAGTTGCAATGAATAAGCTGTCTGCTGCCATTGTAATGACTTCGCAGGGTATTCCGTTTATGCTTGCCGGTGAGGAATTTGCAAGAAGCAAAGACGGTGACGAAAACTCTTATGCGTCAAGCCGAGAGGAAAATATGCTTGATTGGAACAATATCAATGAATACAGCGATATTGTTGAGTATTACAGAGGTTTAATGCAAATCAGAGAAGAATTTGCGGCATTTAAGGATTGCACGACACAGAGTGCAAATGCAATTAATTATTTAAATGACTTGCCAAAGACAGTTGTAGGTTACAAACTTAACAACAAAGAGCAGGGCAAATGGAATGAAGTTTGCGTTCTTTTTAACGGCGGTGATGAGTCACAGACTGTTAAAGTTGACGGAAAGTGGGTAATCGTTGCGGACAACGAAACAGCAGGATTAAGAAACCTCGGCGAAGTTGACGGCAGTGTAGAGGTTAAGGCTCACTCAGCCGTAGTTATGGCAGACAAGCAGGGCTTTGAAAACGCAGCGCTTACAATCAGAGAGGGCGCAGTTGTTGTTGACTATTACGATAACAAAACTCAGGAGCTTATCTCTACACAAACCGTAACAGGCGGTATCGGTAAGGCTTATGACCTTGCTGAAAATGCTTTTACTCTTAACTATGACATAAAGAAAACCGACGGTGACGCAAAAGGGTTCTTTACAGACGGAGTTCTTCACGCTAAGGTTTATGTTGAAAAGTACGAGGGTACTTTTTCAACAGTTACTTACCACTTTGTTGATAAAGAGAGCGGTAAAGATTTAGTTGACAGCTATTCAATTAAAAACAGAACAGGGGTTGAGTATTACACTCCCGAAATTCCGGGTATTGAAAATTACAGACTTATACTCGACGAACTTCCGAACAATGCTTCCGGTGTTCTTCCTAACAAGGATTTTGATGTAACCTTTAAATACGAAAAGATTGCGGATGATGACAAGTCAAAGGACGAATGCAGAGTAAATGTAATTTATATGGACGGCAGCGGTAAGGTTGTTGAAAAGACAACTCTTACAGGTGCAGAAGGAGAAGCTTATACGGCAGAAGAAAAAGAATTTGAAGATATGACATTAAGATTTGTTCCGTCAAATGCGAACGGTAATTTTACAAAAACAGAAGTTAATGTAATTTATTCATATTCAAACGACCCTGACCCGCTTAAGTCGGTTATGGTTGTTGTATATATTGCCGCAGGTCTAATTCTTGCAGGATGCGTTGCAAGCACTCTTTATACAAACATTAAAAGGAAAAAGGCTTTTGCCGAGTCTATGGATATAGACGAATGATTTTAGGTAGTTATTCCCACAAGGGATAGATTATAAAAAACAAGGAGGAAATAAATCTATGAAAAATACAAAGAAATTTGTTTCTGTTGTTCTTGCATTTTGTATGCTCGGTACAACAACAGCTGTTACTTCAATGGCTGCAACAACCGATGCCGAAACAGTTTCAGGCAATTCTGTAGCAGTTGATACAACTGCTACAAAAGCACTCGAGGAACTTGACGCAAATTACAGATATGATGGAGATGACCTCGGTGCTACATACACTAAAGATGCCACAACTTTCAAAGTTTGGTCACCTACAGCAACTGACATTAAGGTAAATATTTTTACAAAAGGTTCAGACGATGAACAGGGAGCAAGTAAGGTAGCCTCTTACCGGCTTGAGAAAGATGATGCTACAGGCATTTGGGAGATTAAGCTTACTGGCGAATGGAAAGACTACTACTACACCTACACAATCACAGTAGTTAATCCTACAACAGGCGAAACAACAACAAGTGAAACACAGGATGTATACTCAAAGGCAGTCGGTGTAAACGGTAACCGTTCAATGATTGTTGATCTCGACTCTACAGACCCTGACGGTTGGGACAAGGACACTCATGTATTCCAGAACGAAGTAACAGACAGCACAGTTTGGGAACTCCATGTAAAGGACTTCTCTTATGATGCATCTTCAGGTGTTTCTGAGGCAAATCGTGGTAAGTACCTTGCATTTACAGAAAACGGCACAACACTTAACGGTGAGGGCAACATTTCTACATGTATTGACTATCTAAAAGAACTTGGCGTTAATACAGTACAGCTCAATCCATTCTATGACTATGCTTCAGTAAACGAGGCAGGCAACGATGAGCAGTTTAACTGGGGCTATGACCCACAGAACTACAATGTTCCTGAAGGCTCTTATTCTTCAAACCCATATGACGGTAATGTAAGAATTAAAGAGTGTAAGGAAATGATTCAGGCACTTCACGATGCAGGCATCAGCGTTGTAATGGATGTTGTTTACAACCATACATATTCAACAGACTCTTGCTTCCAGAAGACTGTTCCTAACTATTATTACAGACTTAACAAAGCTGGCACATTCTCAAACGGCTCAGGCTGCGGCAACGAGTGCGCAACAGAGCGTGCAATGTACAGAAACTATGTTATTCAGTCATGCCTTTATTGGGTAAACGAGTACCATGTTGACGGCTTCCGTTATGACCTTATGGGTATTATGGATGTTGAAACAATGAATCAGCTCAGAGATGCTCTTGATCAGGTTGATACTAAGGTTACAATGTGGGGCGAAGCATGGACAGGCGGCGACTCATACCACCCAACAAACACTTGTGACGGTACAAAGTTTAAGTCGGCTGTTCAGTCAAACGCAGGCTCACTTAGCGAGAGAATCGGTATCTTCAATGACTCTGTTCGTGACGCTATCAAGGGCGGCGCTATGAGCATTGCAAACATAGGTTTTGTTCAGGGCTCAAAGGGTGCTGCTAAGGGTATTTCTTACGGCTTGTTCGCTAACTCAAACGCTAACTACAAGTGGAAAGCTAAAGCTCCTTCACAGTCAGTTACATACGCTGACTGCCACGACAACGCTGCTCTTTACGATCAGCTCGTTGCTTCTACAGCTTCAGGCGACTACGGCAACCGTTACGAAGACCTCGTTAAGATGAATAAAATGGCAGGTGCTATTGTAAATACTTCACAGGGTATTTCATTTATGCTTGCAGGTCAGGAAATGGCTCGCACAAAGTACGGCGATACAAACAGCTACAAGTCTTCACCTGAAATCAACAAGATTAACTGGAACAACATTCTGGAGTATCAGGATCTCGTTTCTTACTACAAGGGACTTTACGAAATCAGAAAGAACTTTACACCATTCACAGCAATGGATAAGTCATATTCATCAGCTTACACACTTAACCAGTCAATGGGCAGCGCATTCTCTAATCAGGTTGCCTTCACAGTAAAGAACGACCAGCCTGACGAGTGGCAGACAATGGCTGTTATCCACAACTCAGCTAAAAAAGCAGAAGAAGTTAAGCTCAAGGATGAAAGCTGCACAGAGTGGGTAATTATTGCTAACGATAAGACAGCCGGTTTAAAGAAACTCGGCGAGGTTTCAGGTTCAACATTTACTGTACCTGCTATTTCAACAGTAATTGCTGTTGACAAGGCAAGCTTTGATAAGCTCGCTCTTGATGACGGTATGGGTCAGGTAACTGTAAACTATGTTTACGAAAAGACCGGCGAAAACCTCGTAGATCCTGAAGTAATTCAGGGTACAATCGGTACAGGCTATGCAACAGGTGAAAATACAAGTATTCCTGAAACATATGTATTAAGTAGGGTAGAAGGCCCGGTAGAAGGCAGATACTCTGAAACTCCTGCAGTTGTTACATATTACTATGCTGACTATGTTCCGGAGTCATTTAAAAATGCTGACTTAAACAATGACGGTATTGTTGATGTTCGTGATGTAACATTAATGCAGACTATCATTACTAATCCTTCAAGCGTAGATGCCGAAACATTTGCTAAGATAGATGTAAACTACGATACAAGGAAAGATGTAAATGATGTTACAGCTCTTCAGACTTATACTACCGGTAAGCCGGTATCATCGGGCAGTGTTACAGTAAACCATTACTACACAGATGAGAATGGCGAAGTTAAGAAGATTACTCCTTCAACAACAATTTCAGGTAAGGTTGGCGACGAGTATACAACAACAAGCTACCGTACAATCGGTTATACTGTTGATACAACAAAAACACCTGAAAATGTAAACGGTCACATTCCTTATGGTGTAGATATGAGCGTTGATTACTACTATGTAGCGTCAAGCATGGATGTTAAACTCCATGTTAAGCACAATGGTTCACTCACTTGGAATCCGTCACTTTGGCTCTGGGGTTCAGATACAAACGGTGTTGATGCTGACAACTACACAACATCAGGTGAATGGCCGGGCGATACACTTACAGAAAAGGATGAAAACGGTTGGTATGTTAAGGACTTCACTTGTACAAAGGCAGGTTCTTACAATATAATTGTTTCTGACAAAGGTACAAATCAGACAATTGACTATAAGGGCTTTATTGACAACGAGCTTTGGATTGTAATCGATGACTCTAATGTAATGGGTGGTACATACCTCACATTCTACACAGAGAATCCGGATAATAACCCAAATGCACCAATCGCAGTTCCGATTGCTTAATCTGAAATAATTTTAGCCGACCTCGTAAGGGGTCGGCTTATGCTTTTGGCATATTTTAAATTAGGAACACGCTTTGTTCTGATTTTTGTCAAACAGTTATGTTTATTTACAAAAAAGTTTTTGGAAAAATTATGGTTTAGCGCATAGCTTTAGCTAAATAATTTTAAAATTTAGGTCAACCCTTTTTAAAGGGTTGCGGGTTTGGGCAGCGCCCATAAAAATCTTCCGATATAACAATTCCTCGGGCGCAAACAGCCACGCTGTTTGCGTGATTGTACTTAGTTTGAAAAAACAGGCGACAGCCTTTTATAAAAGAAATAATTAACTTTTTTCATTATATAGTGAATGTCT
>NZ_QSTA01000008.1:60594-86690 GCF_003438075.1 Eubacterium sp. OM08-24
AATTAACTTTTTTCATTATATAGTGAATGTCTTTTCTTTTTGCTTTCGCATTTAAAGGCTAACGCCGTTTTGTTCAAGCCGGCAAAAAGCAAGTTTTTTGGCTATCATTAGATTGTATAAACGGAAAGTATTTGTGGGCGTTGCCCACACCCACGACCTTTGAAAAGGTCGACCAAACTTTTATAATTGCTTTTCAAATTTATTCCGCTAAACCATAATTTATCCCAACTTTTGATAAAGAACCTTTATAATCACTTAGCAAAGTAGTTTGCTAAAAACTAAAGATAATCAATATTTCACTCTTATAATCATAAAAAGCAAATGCACAACGATAAAAACCGTTGTGCATTTTTTAAGATAATGGAAGATTTAATTATTATTAAAATTAAAGATTTGTGTAACCTATAAGGCTTAAATCTACCTCCTTGGCTACATCTCTGCCCTCACGAATTGCCCATACTACAAGCGACTGTCCTCTGTGCATATCGCCGGCTGTAAATACATTCTTTACATTTGTTGCGTGTGAGCCTTCGGCAGTGGCTACATTTGTTCTTGCGTTTACTTCTACACCAAATGCCTTTGTAACATAGCTTTCAGAGCCTAAGAAACCTGCGGCAATGAGTACAAGCTCAACATCAACAGTGTATTCCGAACCCTCGATTTCTTTCATCGTAAGTCTGCCGGTCTTTTCGTCTTTTTCAGGCTTGAGCTTTACAAGAACTGCGCCTTTGAGGTTACCCTTGTCATCGGAGATAAATTCTTTTACCGTTGTCTGATAAACTCTTGGGTCATGACCGAATACCTCAATAGCCTCTTCCTGACCGTAGTCTGTTTTACAAACTCTCGGCCACTGCGGCCATGGATTGTCAGCAGTACGCTTGTCGGGTAATTTTGGCATCATCTCAAGCTGGAGAACTGATTTAGCGCCGTGACGAATACTTGTTCCGACACAGTCGTTACCTGTATCACCACCGCCGATAACCATAACATTTTTGCCCTTTGCAGAAATGTATGTGCCATCCTTTAAGCCGTTGTCAAGCAATGCCTTAGTAGTCGATTTAAGAAAATCAACAGCAAAGTGAATACCCTTTGCATCTCTGCCTTTAACCTTAATATCTCTTGGATTTGATGCGCCGCAGCAGAGGATTACTCTGTCATATTCGTCAAGCAATTTTTTAGCTTTTACATCTTTGCCTACATTGACGCCTGTTTTAAATTCAACGCCCTCTTCTTTCATAATAGAAATTTTGCGGTCGATAACTTCTTTTTCAAGTTTCATATTCGGAATACCGTACATGAGCAAACCTCCTACACGGTCGGAACGCTCGAATACAGTAACAGAGTGACCTCTCTGATTGAGCTGGTCGGCTGCGGCAAGTCCCGATGGACCTGAGCCAATGATTGCAATTTTTTTACCTGTTCTTACTTTTGGCGGATTTGCTTCGGCAAGTCCCTGCTCGTAAGCGTTTTCTATAATTCCATACTCGTTTGCTCTTACAGTAACGGCGTCACCGTTAGCTCCGCAAGTGCAAGCCTTTTCGCAAAGGGCAGGACAAACACGAGAGGTAAATTCAGGAAAATTGTTTGTGATTTTAAGTCTGTTATATGCCTGTTCCCAACAACCTTTGAAAATAAGGTCATTCCATTCAGGTATAAGATTGTTAAGAGGGCAGCCTGAGAACGCATTGCCAATCTGCATACCTGCCTGACAGAACGGAACACCACATTCCATACATCTTGCGCCCTGCTTTTCCTGATCCTTTTTGCTTAAAGGAGTGTGAAATTCATTGTAATTTTGTATTCTTTCTTTAACTGAAAATGCCTCGGCATCTTCACGATTGTAATCCATAAAACCTGTTGGCTTTCCCATTATTGTGTGCCCTCCTTACTTATTGTTGATAATCTGATAGAATGCCTCGATCTGAGCCTGTTCACTGCTAAGACCTTTTTCTTCCATAGAGGCAATCGCAGACATCATTTCTTTGTAATCATGAGGAACGATTTTCTTAAACTTTGGAAGATACTTGTCAAAGTTGTCAAGAATTTCTTTACCCTTTGCTGAGCCGGTAGCGTCTGTATGTTCTTCAATGAGTGACTTGAGCTCGATGATATCGTACTTTTCCTTAACCTCAGAGAAGAGTACCATTTCCTTGTTGAGCTTGGTGTAAAGATCTCTGTCCTCGTCAAGCACATACGCTACACCGCCCGACATACCTGCCGCAAAGTTTTTGCCTGTTTTACCGATAACTACAACTCTGCCGCCTGTCATATATTCACAGCCGTGGTCGCCTACACCCTCAACAACAGCAACAGCGCCTGAGTTTCTTACGCAGAAACGCTCACCTGCAACACCGTTGATAAATGCCTTACCGCTTGTTGCGCCGTAGAAAGCAACATTACCGATGATGACATTATTTTCAGCCTTAAAGGTTGAACCCTTTGGAGGATATACAATAAGTTTACCGCCTGACAAACCTTTACCAAAGTAGTCGTTGCTGTCGCCGACAAGCTCAAGTGTAAGTCCCTTTGGAATGAAAGCACCAAAACTCTGTCCGCCAGAACCGTTACATATAATTTTAAATGTATCGTCTTCAAGCTTATCGTCAAACGCTTTTGTGATTTCAGAACCGAGAATTGTACCGAATGAACGGTCTGTATTCTTAACATCAACGGTAATTGTTTTGCTCTTACCGTTTGCAAGAGATGACTTAAATTCTTTTAAGAGTACCTTTTCATCGAGAGTTGCGTCAAGCTTAAAGTCATAAAGATTCTTTTTCTTGTATTCAATCTTATTTGAAACAAAGTCGGTATTAAGAATATTTGAAAGGTCAACTTCGGCAGCCTGTCCCTCAATATTGTCTTTTCTCTTAATAAGGTCAATTCTGCCGACAAGCTCATCAATAGTTTTAACACCGAGCTTTGACATATACTCTCTTAACTCCTGCGCAACAAAACGCATAAAGTTCATTACATATTCAGGCTTACCCATAAATCTCTTCCTGAGTTCAGGGTTTTGTGTAGCCACACCGAACGGGCAAGTATCAAGGTTACATACTCTCATCATAGCACAGCCGAGTGTTACGAGTGGGGCAGTGGCAAAACCGTATTCTTCTGCACCGAGAATTGCGGCAATCGCAACATCTCTGCCGTTCATAAGCTTACCGTCTGTTTCAATAACAACCTTGTTTCTAAGGTCATTCATAATAAGTGTCTGATGAGCTTCGGCAAGACCGAGTTCCCATGGAAGACCTGCATTATAGATTGAGCTTCTCGGAGCAGCACCTGTACCGCCGTCATAGCCTGAAATAAGGATAACGCCTGCGCCTGCTTTTGCAACACCTGCGGCAACCGTACCTACGCCACACTCGGAAACGAGCTTTACAGAAATTCTTGCGTCTGTGTTTGCGTTCTTAAGGTCATAAATAAGCTGTGCAAGATCTTCAATTGAATAAATATCGTGGTGAGGAGGAGGGGA
The DNA here is from genome assembly GCF_003438075.1 of Eubacterium sp. OM08-24. Classification (GTDB taxonomy): domain Bacteria; phylum Bacillota; class Clostridia; order Oscillospirales; family Acutalibacteraceae; genus Ruminococcoides. Next base: position 64,070 of record NZ_QSTA01000008.1, read on the forward strand.
GATAAGAGATACACCCGGTGTGGAGTGTCTTGTCTTTGCAATCCAAGGATAAACCTTTTTGCCCGGAAGATGTCCGCCCTCGCCGGGCTTAGCACCCTGTGCCATTTTAATCTGAATTTCATCGGCTGATGTAAGATATTTTGAAGTTACACCAAATCTGCCCGACGCAACCTGCTTGATAGCGGAGCAACGGTTGTCGGCTGTGCCCTTTGTAAGGAGTCTTTCAAGACTTTCGCCGCCCTCGCCTGAGTTTGACTTGCCATGAAGTCTGTTCATCGCAATAGCGAGTGCCTCGTGTGCCTCCTGAGAAATTGAGCCGTAAGACATAGCACCTGTTTTAAATCTGCGAACGATAGAATCAACGCTTTCAACCTCGTCAATCGGAACAGGAGTTTCGGCATAATTAAAGTCAAACAGTCCTCTGATATTTACAGGGTCCATTTCTTCTGAAATCATATGAGAATACTTTTTATAAAGCTCATAGTCGCCTGTTCTTGTTGACTGCTGGAGCATATATATTGTTTGCGGATTGTAGAGGTGTTCCTCTTTGCCACTTCTGAATTTATGACTGCCTCTTGATTCAAGCTCAGGATTTGTGCTGAGTCCGAGAGGGTCAAAAGCAGATGTGTGAAGTCTGTCAACATTCTTTTCAATATCTTTTAATGTGATACCGCCTATTCTGCTGACTGTGCCTGTAAAGTAATTATCAATAACATCTTTGCCGATACCAATTGCCTCGAAAATTTGTGAGCCATGGTATGACTGGATTGTTGAAATACCCATTTTAGATGCAATCTTAACTATGCCATGGAGAATAGCGTCATTGTAGTCATTAACAGCCGCATAGTAATCCTTGTCGAGAAGGTCATCTGCGATAAGCTCGTGGATAGTTTCCTGCGCAAGGTATGGGTTAATAGCACTTGCACCGTAGCCGAGAAGTGTAGCAAAATGATGTACCTCTCGTGGCTCGCCGCTTTCAAGAATTATAGCGCATGATGTTCTTTTCTTGGTAACAACGAGGTGCTGATGAACTGCCGAAACCGCAAGCAATGACGGAATAGCAAGGTGGTTTTCGTCAACGCCTCTGTCCGAGAGGATGATGATGTTTGCACCCTCGCTGAAAGCCTTGTCTGTTTCAATAAAAAGTCTGTTGATAGCCTTTTTAAGGCTTGTGTTTTTATAATAAAGAATCGGAACGGTGGCAACCTTAAAGCCGTTGATGTTCATATTCTTGATTTTGAGAATATCTGTTGAAGTAAGGATAGGATTGTGAATCTTGATTACCTTACAGTTTTCTGGTTTTTCTTCAAGTATGTTGCCGTCCTCACCAATGTAAATTGTAGTTGATGTTACAACTTCCTCACGAATTGCGTCAATAGGTGGGTTTGTAACCTGAGCGAAAAGCTGTTTAAAGTAATTAAACAAAGGCTGTGGTTCTTTTGAAAGTACAGCAAGCGGACTGTCTGTGCCCATTGCCGAAATCGGCTCGCTTGCATTTTTAGCCATAGGGAGGATAGATGTCATAACCTCTTCGTAGGTATAGCCAAACGCTTTTTGAAGTCGCTGTCTTTCATCGTAAGAGTGTTCCTCAACCTTTACATTCGGAATCTTGAGGTCTTTAAGACGAACAAGGTTGCTGTCGAGCCACTCGCCGTACGGCTGTTTAGATGCGTAGTATTCCTTAAGCTCGTCATCATCAATGAGCTTGCCCTGTACTGTATCAACAAGGAGCATTTTGCCCGGACGGAGTCTTTCCTTTGTAACGATTTTTGCAGGGTCAATAGGAAGTGCGCCAACCTCTGAAGAAAGGATAAGGTTGTTGTCATCTGTAATGTAGTATCTTGACGGACGAAGACCGTTTCTGTCAAGTACCGCACCCATAATATCACCGTCAGAGAAAAGAATTGATGCAGGGCCGTCCCATGGTTCCATCATTGTAGCGTAGTACTGGTAAAAATCTTTCTTTTTCTGAGAAATTGTGTGGTTTCTGTCCCAAGGCTCAGGAATTGTAATCATAACGGCAAGAGGAAGCTCCATACCGCTCATTACTAAAAATTCAAGTGTGTTGTCGAGCATAGCCGAGTCTGAACCCTCGGTGTTTACAACAGGAATAACCTTGTCGAGGTCACCCTTGAGGTGCTCTGACTTCATTGTTTCCTCACGAGCAAGCATTTTGTCTGCATTGCCCCTGATTGTATTGATTTCACCGTTGTGAACAATCATTCTGTTTGGATGAGCTCTCTGCCAGCTTGGGTTTGTGTTGGTAGAAAATCTTGAGTGAACCATAGCAATGGCTGACTCATAATCGGGGTCTTGCAGGTCGGTAAAGAATCTTCTTAACTCGCCTACAAGGAACATACCTTTATATACAATAGTTCTGCTTGAGAGCGAAACTACATATGTATCCTCATTACTCTGCTCAAATACTCGTCTTGCAACATAGAGCTTGCGGTCGAAAGGCAATCCTTTTTTAACACCCTTCGGGCGCTTGATAAAGCATTGCATAATATGAGGCATACATTCTACTGCTCGTTTGCCGAGTATATCAGGGTTTGAAGGAACATTTCTCCAACCGAGAATCTCAAGTCCCTCTTTTTCCGCAATAATTTCAAACATTTTTTTAGCCTGATTTCTTGCAAGCTCGTTTTGAGGGAAGAAGAACATACCTACGGCATAATCTCTCTCTGCAAGCAGCTTAATGCCAAGATCTCTTTCGGCTACTTTTTTGAAAAACTTGTGTGAAATCTGGAGCAAAATACCTACACCGTCACCTGTTTTGCCTTCGGCGTCCTTACCTGCTCTGTGTTCAAGGGTTTCTACAATAGTAAGAGCATTTGCAACAGTATCGTGAGATTTGATACCGTTAATGTTTACAACCGCACCGATACCGCAGTTGTCGTGCTCAAACTGTGGAGAATAAAGACCCTTAAAGTCCTGTCTGTTTGAGATTTGTTCCAATTTAATTCACCCTTTCCCGCCCAATTCTTCAACATTCACGGTGTACGGCATACTATATAATATAGTATAGAGCACCAAGCACCGCAAATGGATTGAGCTGACTAAATACATTTTATATTTTTGCTAAAAACATATCAATTATATGTAAAATGTATGTATTGAAATAAAGCTGTCATAAAACAGCGCATTTGCAATAACTTTATTATATAGCCTGTTATTATAGATGTCAATAGAAAATGCAATATTTTTATTTCAAACTTTCATATTTTTTAAAAAAGCAGGAAAAAACCTGATAAAGCACCATATAAATGCAAGTCGCTTGCAAGAAAAATACTTAAACTTGCAAATCCCGAAAATATTTTTTAAAAAATTTTAAAAAAGCTATTGACAAATAATTCAAAAGGGTTTATACTACAACCAATGACAAACAGCAAGGGCGCTGTGAGCCGAAAGGTTCGCAGTGCCTTTTTGTTTTCTAAAAAATAATTTCTTTAAAAAACGGATAGGAGAGATTAAAATGGCAAAAGTTCCCGAACTATTTGGCAGTATGGTGTTTAACGATCAGATGATGCTTGAGCGTCTTCCAAAGGCTACTTATAAAGCACTTAAGAAGACAATCCAGAACGGTGAGCCACTCGATGAAGGCGTAGCAAATGTAGTTGCAAGTGCAATGAAAGACTGGGCTATTGAAAAGGGCTGCACACACTACACACACTGGTTTCAGCCGATGACAGGTATTACAGCAGAAAAGCATGACAGCTTTATCACACCAAACGGTGACGGTCAGGTTATTATGGAATTCTCAGGTAAAGAGCTTGTAAAGGGCGAGCCTGACGCATCTTCTTTCCCAAGCGGCGGTATTCGTGCTACTTTTGAGGCAAGAGGCTACACAACTTGGGACCCGACTTCATATGCTTTTGCTAAGGACGGTACACTTTACATTCCGACAGCATTCTGTTCATATACAGGCGAGGTTCTCGATAAGAAAACTCCACTTCTCCGTTCAATGGAGAGAATCAGCACCGAGGCTTGTAAGGTTCTTAATCTTCTCGGCAAGACTGATGTTACAAGAGTTACAACAACAGTTGGCCCTGAGCAGGAGTACTTCCTTATAGATAAAGATGTTTACGATCAGAGAAAAGACCTTATTTATACAGGCAGAACACTTTTCGGTGCAAAAGCACCAAAGGGACAGGAGCTTGACGACCATTACTTCGGTGCAATCAAGACAAGAGTTGCAGCTTTCATGGCTGACCTTGACAATGAGCTTTGGAAACTTGGTATTCTTGCTAAGACAAAGCACAACGAGGTTGCTCCTTCTCAGCACGAGCTTGCTCCTATTTTTACAACTACAAATATTGCAACCGACCACAACGAGCTTACAATGGAAGTTATGAAGAAGATTGCTGAAAAGCACGGTCTTGTTTGCCTCCTCCACGAAAAACCTTTTGCAGGCGTAAACGGTTCCGGTAAGCACAACAACTGGTCAATTTCTACAAATACAGGCGAAAACCTCCTCGATCCGGGCAAAACTCCTGAAACAAATATTCAGTTCCAGCTTTTCCTCGCAGCTATCGTAAAGGCTGTTCACGAGTATCAGGATCTTTTAAGAATTTCTGTTGCATCGGCAGGCAACGATCACCGTCTTGGCGCTAACGAAGCACCGCCTGCAATCATTTCAATGTATCTTGGCGATGACCTCGGCGCATTGGTTGAATCTATCATCAACGGTACAGAGTATGTAAGCAAGGGCAAAGTTAAGATGTCAACAGGTGTTGATGTTCTTCCAGACTTCAAGAAAGATACATCAGATCGTAACAGAACATCACCTTTTGCTTTCACAGGCAATAAGTTTGAGTTCAGAGCACTCGGTTCGGCACTCAACATTGCTTGTCCGAACATTATGCTCAACACAATGGTTGCTGAGGAGCTTTCTGAGTTCTACGATGAGCTTAAGGATGCATCAGACCTTGATGCAGCTGTTAAGGCTCTCATTAAAAAGACATTTACAGAACATCAGGCTATTATCTTCAACGGCAACAACTACGCTCCTGAGTGGGTTGAAGAGGCAGAGAAGAGAGGTCTTCTTAACCTCAAGTCACTTCCTGATGCAGTTGAGCATTACATTGATCAGAAGAACCTTGACCTCTTTACAAAGAATAAGATTTACTCAGTAGATGAAATTCACGCAAGATATGAAATTGAGCTTGAAAACTATGCTAAGATTATCAACATTGAGGCACTTACAATGATTGATATGGCTAAAAAGGATATGATTCCTGCCGTAACATCATATGTAAGAGAGCTTACAGATACAGCACTTGCCAAGAAAGCACTTTCAGACGCAATCCCAACATCAGTTGAGGAAGACCTCATTACAAGTCTTTCAAACAAACTTGTTTGCTTCAGCAAAAAGACAGCAGAGCTTGAGAACGCTGTTATCGGCGCAAGCGAATATGAGGGCGATGTTCTTGCTTATGCTAAGTATTACAGAGAGAGCGTATTCTCGGTAATGACTGAACTTCGTGCAATCGGTGACGCAATGGAAACAGAAACAGCCGCTGATTACTGGCCATATCCTTCATACGGCGAAATGCTTTACGGTGTATGATTGATTGACTGATTTTTAAATTTTAAATTTGGTGACACAATGGCGTGTAACGAACAGTAGTAAACTGTTCGGTGCACGCCGTTTTTGTTATTTAAAAAAAGGAGAGATCTATATGGCAGACTTAATCTATGGTAGCTCGGGCGTATGGTTTATGATAGGCGCCTTGCTTGTATTCTTTATGCAATGTGGATTTGCAATGGTAGAAACAGGCTTTACACGAGCAAAAAACGCAGGTAATATCATTATGAAAAACCTGATGGACTTCTGTATCGGTACAGTTGTTTTCAGCTTACTTGGTTTTGGACTTATGATGTCCGAAAACTATGTAGCAGGTTTCATTGGTATTCCAAGTCTTACAATGTTTACGGATTGGACAAACTTTGATTGGAACACATTTGTATTCCAGCTTGTATTCTGTGCCACTGCCGCTACTATCGTATCAGGCTCAATGGCAGAGCGTACAAAGTTCTCTGCATACTGTGTTTACAGCGCAGTAATTTCACTCGTTGTTTATCCTATCGAGTCAGGCTGGGTTTGGAACAGTCAGGGTTGGCTTGCTCAGCTCGGTTGTGTTGACTTTGCAGGTTCTATTGTAATTCATATGGTTGGCGGTATCTCGGCACTTGTCGGCGCAATCATTCTTGGCCCTCGTATCGGTAAGTACGGCAAAAACGGCAAGGTAAACGCTATCCCAGGTCATAGCATCACACTTGGTGCTTTGGGTGTATTTATCCTTTGGTTTGCTTGGTACGGATTTAACGGTGCAGCTGCCGAAGACGGCGCAAGACTCGGTCAGATTCTTCTTACTACAACAATCGCACCTGCTGTTGCAACAGTAACTTGTATGATCTTTACATGGATTAAGAACGGCAAGCCTGATGTTTCAATGTGTCTTAACGCATCTCTTGCAGGTCTTGTAGCAGTTACAGCAGGCTGTGCAGATGTAGACGCTATCGGTTCTGCAATCATTGGTATTGTATCAGGTATCCTCGTAGTAGTAGCAGTAGAATTTGTAGACATTAAGCTCAAGATAGATGACCCTGTCGGTGCATTTGCAGTACATGGCGTAAACGGTATGTGGGGCGGTCTTGCAGTAGGTCTTTTCGCAACTGGCAACGGTCAGGACGGCATTACAGGTCTTTTCTATGGCGGCGGTTTCGCTCAGCTTGGCAAGCAGGCTCTCGGTATCCTTTGCGTAGCATCTTGGACAGTTGTTTGTATGATCATCGTATTTACAGTAATCAAAAAGACAATCGGTCTTCGTGTAACTAAGGAAGAAGAAATGAAAGGTCTTGACATTTGCGAACACGGTCTTGTAAGTGCATATGCAGACTTTATGCCAATCGGCGTTGGTACAGCTTCACTTGATGAAACCTTTGATGTAGAGGACAATGTTCCTGTTACAAAGGCAGTGCCTGTTCAGCTTGCAGGCAAGTATGATATGGCTACCGACGGCACAAAGATTACTAAGATTGATATTCTCCTCAAGCAGTCAAAGCTCGAGGCACTCAAGGAAGAAATGGATAAGCTCGGCATTACAGGTATGACAGTATCTCAGGTACTCGGCTGCGGCGCTCAGAAGGGCAAGGCAGAGTATTATCGTGGTGTTGCCATTGAAAGCAACTTACTTCCTAAGATGAAAGTTGAAATTGTAGTTTGCAAAGTTCCTGTAAAGGCTGTTGTAGATGCAGCTGTAAAGGCTCTGTATACAGGTCACATCGGTGACGGCAAGATCTTCATTTATGATGTTGAAGATGTTGTAAAGGTAAGAACAGGCGAAACAGGCTACGATGCAATGCAGGATATTGAGTAATCCTTATTACATTACCTATCCTTTTTAATTCACATAAACCGAAAGGGTCGACACGAGAAATTGTGTCGGCCCTTTTGGGTGTTTATTAAAGGATGGAGTGAATTATGTTTATAGAATTATCGGTCGGGTAACAAAGTAAGGCAAAAGCCAAAATTTCTGTTCCAAATATAAAAGTTTGGTCAACCTTTTTTAAAGGGTTGACCTGAATTTTAAATTTATTAATGTTACTCTGACATTGAGCGTAGAACAGATGAGTATTCACAAACAATTTAACAAAAATAAAAGGTCTACTGTCAAAGACAATAGACCTTTTATGGTGCCGGTGACCGGACTTGAACCGGTACGGTATCGCTACCGGCGGATTTTGAGTCCGCTACGTCTGCCAATTCCATCACACCGGCAAATACAAATTAATTATACAGTATTAATTAAAAAAAATCAAGTGTAAATTTCATTTCTTTTTAAATATCCATAAATATTCCCTTACAGAATATAAAACAGCATAAAAACAGGAAATTTTACATTTTTTTAATTTTTAATATCATTTTAGTTGCTTATTTAAAAAAATTATATTATAATATATCTGTATTTTTATTAGCAGTCAAGGCTGCAATTTATGGAGGAATGTCAAATGGATAAAAAAGAGCTTCTTTATGAAGGTAAAGCAAAAAAAGTATTTTCAACAGAGAATCCTGACTACTGTATAGTTTCTTACAAAGATGACGCTACTGCTTTTAACGGTGAGAAAAAGGGCACAATCATCGGTAAGGGTGTTGTAAACAACCGTATGAGCAACTTTATGTTTAAGCTTCTTGAGAAAAAGGGTATTCCTACCGATTTCGTTGAAGAGCTTAACGACAGAGATACTGTTCTTAAAAAGGTTGAAATCGTACCTCTCGAGGTTATCGTAAGAAATAAGGCAGCAGGCAGCCTTTCAAAAAGACTTGGTCTTCCTGAGGGCACACCAATGAAAACTCCTGTTCTTGAGTTCTGCTATAAGAACGATGAGCTTGGTGACCCTATGGTAAACGAATACCACATTCTTGCAGCAGGCTTTGCTACTAAGGAAGAGATTGATACTATTTCAAAGTACGCTCTCAGAATTAACGAAATTATGATTGACTTCTTTAAGGAGTGCAAGGTTGACCTTATCGACTTTAAGATTGAGTTCGGCAGATACAAGGGCGAAATTCTCCTTGCTGACGAAATCTCTCCTGATACTTGCCGTTTCTGGGATATGGATACTCAGGAAAAACTCGACAAAGACCGTTTCCGCAGAGATATGGGCGGTGTTGAAGAGGCTTATGCCGAGATGATGAAGCGTATCGGCTTAGCATAATAATCTGTTTAAATATACATTTACAAATCCCGTTTTCGGGCATTAGTTTGATATTTTTACGGATGGTGGCGCTTTTTGAAAAATTCTTTCGATAATTACGCAAAAGAAGGACTGCACGAGGAATGCGGTGTTTTCGGAATATTTAGTGACGGCACAATTAACCCTGCCTATGCTTGCTACAACGGCTTGCTTGCTTTGCAGCATCGTGGTCAGGAAAGCTGTGGTATTGCCGTTACAGATGACGGTGTAATAGATTATCATAAGGATATGGGACTTGTTACCGAGGTTTTTAATAACCGTATTCTTGACTCTTTGCAAGGTCAGATGGGTATTGCTCATGTCCGTTATTCGACTGCCGGTGGCTCTGTGCTTGAAAATTCACAACCTCTCGTTATGCGTTATGTCAAGGGTACGCTTGCGGTGGCTCACAACGGCAACCTTACCAACGCCCTCGAAATTCGCAGTCAGCTTGAACAGACAGGTGCTATTTTTCAGACCACTATTGACTCTGAGGCTATCTGTTATGTTATTGCAAGAGAAAGACTTAAATGTCATTCTGTTGAGGAGGCAGTTGCCCGCACAATGAGGGTTATTAAGGGTGCATATTCTCTGCTTGTTATGAGCCCGAGAAAGCTGATTGCTGCTCGTGACCCACATGGTTTTCGTCCTCTTTGCATGGGTAAATACAATGATTCCGTAGTGTTTGCAAGCGAGAGTGCTGCTCTTGACGCCTGCGGAGCAAAGTTTATTCGTGATATTGAACCCGGCGAAATTGTGGTTGTTGACAATAAAGAAATCCGCAGTATTAAACCGGATTTCGGAGAAGAAAAAAAGCAGTCGCTTTGTATTTTTGAATATATTTATTTTGCCCGCTCGGACTCCTTTATTGACGGTATAAGCGTTTATGAGGCAAGAAAACAGGCAGGCAGAATTTTGGCAAGGGAGTTTCCTGTTGATGCCGATATGGTAGTCGGCGTGCCCGAGTCGGGTATTGACGCAGCTATCGGTTACAGCGAGGAATCGGGAATCCCTTATGAAAAAGCTATTGTAAAAAACAGCTATATAGGCAGAACTTTCATTAAACCCAGTCAGAAAGAGCGTATGAAGAGTGTGCGCATAAAGCTGAACCCTATTGCCGATAAAATCAAGGGTAAGCGTGTTGTTATTATTGATGACAGCATTGTGCGTGGTACTACTGTTGACAGAATCGTCACTATGCTCCGTGAAGCAGGTGCAAAAGAAGTTCATATGCGCATCAGTTCGCCCCCTTTTATGTGGCCATGCTACTACGGTACGGATATTCCGTCAAGAGGAGAACTTATCGCCTGCAACCATACGGTTGAAGAAATCCGTCAGCTCAGCGGTGCGGATTCGCTTGGTTATTTGCCCGCAGACAGCTTGCGTGAAATGTTGCACAATGCTCCGATAGGCTTTTGTGATGCTTGTTTCAGCGGTAATTATCCTGCTGAAATTACCAAAAAGACCTTTAAGGGCAAAGAGCGTGGCGGTATGAATTTTGATAAAAAATGCTGATAATTCTAAATTCTGAAAGGATTTACTAATATGATTAAGGATACCTATGAGTCACCCTTGTCTGCAAGATATGCAAGCAAGGAAATGAAATATATTTTTTCTCCCGATATGAAATTCCGTACCTGGAGAAAACTTTGGATTGCTCTTGCTGAGGCTGAAATGGAACTTGGACTTCCTATCACTCAGGAGCAAATTGACGAACTTAAGGCTCACGCTGACGATATTAACTATGAGGTTGCTCAGGAGAGAGAAAAGCTCGTTCGCCATGATGTAATGTCACATGTTTATGCTTACGGTGAGCAGTGCCCTAACGCAAAGGGTATTATTCACCTTGGCGCAACTTCTTGCTATGTAGGCGACAATACAGATATTATTATTATGACAGAGGGCTTAAAGCTCATCAGAAACAAGCTCATTACAGTAATTCGTAATCTTGCTAAATTTGCAGATGAGTACAAGGCTCTTCCTACACTTGCATTCACACATTTTCAGCCTGCTCAGCCAACAACAGTAGGCAAGAGAGCAACTCTTTGGTTACAGGAATTGCTTATGGACCTTGAAGATGTAGAGTATCAGCTTTCAAAGGCTAAGCTGCTCGGTTCAAAGGGTACAACAGGTACTCAGGCAAGCTTTTTGGAGCTTTTCGAGGGCGACCACGAAAAATGTAAGGCACTCGACAAGAAAATTGCTCAAAAAATGGGTTATAATTCTTGCTTTGCCGTTTCAGGTCAGACCTACTCAAGAAAGCTCGATTCTCAGTTTTTAAATGTACTCGCAGGCATTGCTCAGAGTGCGTCTAAATTCTCAAACGATATTCGTCTTTTACAGCACCTTAAAGAGGTTGAAGAGCCGTTTGAAAAGAATCAGATCGGTTCATCGGCAATGGCTTACAAGCGCAATCCTATGCGTTCGGAGCGTATCGGCTCACTTTCTCGTTATGTAATGTGTGATGTGCTCAACGGCTATTTCACAACTGCTACACAGTGGTTTGAGAGGACTCTTGATGACTCGGCTAACAAGCGTTTGAGTATTCCAGAGGCATTCCTTGCCGTTGACGGTATACTTTCACTTTACGCAAATGTTGCCGACGGTCTTGTGGTATATCCAAAGGTTATTGAACAGCGCCTCAGAAAAGAGCTGCCGTTTATGGCTACCGAAAATATTATGATGGACGCAGTTAAGTACAGAGGTGCTGACAGACAGCAGCTCCACGAGAGAATTCGTGTTCATTCAATGGCTGCATCTAAGGTTATTAAGGAAGAGGGCGGCGAAAACGACCTCTTAGAGAGAATTGCCAACGATGAGGCTTTCGGCGTAACTTTAGAGGATCTCGAAAAGATTTTACAGCCTGAAAAATATACAGGCAGAGCAAAAGAGCAGACCGAGGATTTCCTCGCAGAAATGGTACAGCCTGTTCTTGATAAATATGCTGACATTGAGTCAGACAAGCCTGAAATCAATGTATAAAACTAATACATTTGTATTTATATATTAAGGAGTTTTACAAATTATGGTTAAAGCAATAGTAGGTGCAAACTGGGGAGATGAAGGTAAGGGTAAAATTACCGATGTTCTCGCAAATGACAGTGACATTGTAATTCGCTTTCAGGGCGGTGCAAATGCAGGTCATACTATCGTAAATGAATATGGCAAGTTTGCTTTGCATCAGCTCCCATCCGGTGTATTTCATCAGAATATTACTAATATTATTGGCAACGGCGTTGCTTTCAGCGTTGAAAATTTCGTAAAAGAAATCGCTGAGCTTGAGAGCAGAGGAGTACCAAAGCCAAAGATTATTATTTCAGACAGAGCGCAGATAGTTATGCCTTATCATGTTGCTTTTGATTGTTACGAGGAGGAGCGCCTCGGCAAAAATTCCTTTGGCTCTACAAAGAGCGGTATTGCTCCGTTCTATTCAGACAAATACTCAAAAATCGGTTTCCAGATTAACGAGCTTTACGATGATCCTGATTCTCTCAGAGAGAAAATCAGACACGCTCTCGGCATTAAAAATGCTATTCTCAAGAATCTCTACAACAAGCCTGAGATTACAGAGGAAGAAGTATTTGATAAGTTAATGGAATACAAAGAGGCACTTGCTCTTTATGTTGGAGATACTTTTGAGTTTATTCATAATGCGCTCAAAGATGGCAAGAATATTCTTTTGGAGGGTCAGCTTGGCTCACTTAAGGATACTGACTTTGGTATCTATCCAATGGTTACATCTTCAAATACAATCGCCGGCTACGGTGCAGTAGGCGCAGGTATTCCGCCATACGAGATTAAAGAGGTTATCACTGTTGTTAAGGCTTACTCAAGCGCAGTAGGCGCAGGTGAATTTGTTTCTGAAATTTTTGGCGAAGAGGCAGATGAGCTTAGAAGAAGAGGCGGCGACGGCGGCGAATTCGGTGCCACAACAGGCAGACCTCGCAGAATGGGTTGGCTTGACCTTGTGGCTACTCGTTACGGCTGTAAGGTACAGGGCGCAACACAGGTTGCATTTACTGTTCTTGATGTTCTCGGCTACCTTGACGAAATTCCTGTATGCGTTGGTTATGAGCTTGACGGCGAAGTTATCGACTACTTCCCATCTACAACAAAGCTCAAGAGATGCAAGCCTATTCTCAAGAAATTAAAGGGCTGGAAATGCTCAATTTCAGGCATTAAAGAGTACGACAAACTTCCTAAGGAATGTCGTGACTATATTGAATTTGCAGAAGAGCAGATTGGTGTGCCGATTAAGATTGTATCTAACGGTCCATCAAGAGATGATATTATTTACAGATAAACAAAGGCTGGTAATGTAATGGAAAACAAAGAAAGAGTAATTGTCCTCGACTTTGGCGGACAGTATAATCAGCTTATTGCAAGGCGAGTTCGTGAGTGCAATGTGTATTGTGAAATACTGCCTTACACAGTCAGCCTTGACAAAATTAAAGAATTAAATCCGACCGGTATTATTTTTACCGGCGGCCCTAACAGCGTGTACGATGAAAGCTCACCGCACATTGCAAAAGAAATTTTTGAGCTTAATATACCGATTCTCGGCATTTGCTACGGATGTCAGCTTATGGCATACACCCTCGGCGGTGTTGTAACTGCTGCCACAGATAACTCGTCTTGTGAGTATGGCAAGACAATGACTAACTACAATAAAAACGATGTTATCTTTGCGAATGTGCCTGAGCATGGTATTTCTTGGATGAGCCATCGTGACTATATCAGCACAGTTCCTGACGGATTTTCCATTACTGCAACAACAGCTGTTTGTCCTGTTGCTGCTATGAGTTGCCCTGAAAGAAAACTTTACGGTGTGCAGTTCCATCCGGAAGTTAATCACACAGAAAACGGTAAAGATATGCTCCGTTCATTCCTTTATGATGTTTGCGGTTGTAAAGGTGAATGGCAGATGGATAGTTTCATCGATTCAACAGTTGCTAAACTTAAAGAGCAAATCGGCGACAAGGGAGTAGTCCTCGGACTTTCCGGCGGTGTTGATTCATCAGTAGCAGCCGCACTTTTAAGTAAGGCGGTTGGCAAGCAGCTTACATGCGTTTTTGTAGATCAGGGACTTATGCGTAAAGACGAGGGCGATTTTGTAGAACAGACTTTTACAAAGCTCTTTGATATGAATTTTGTCCGCATTAATTGTCAGGAAGAGTTTCTCTCAAAGCTCAAGGGCGTTTCAGAGCCTGAGGCAAAGAGAAAGATTATCGGTACAGAATTTTATAATGTGTTCTGGAATAAGATTCGTGAAAGCTATGGCAGCGGCTATTTTGCACAGGGCACAATTTATCCTGACAGAATCGAGAGTGGCAAGGGTGATGCTGCAAAGATTAAGACCCACCACAATCAGGTTGAAGTTCCTCAGGATATCACCTTTGAGGGCATTATTGAGCCTTTGCAGGATTTATTTAAGGACGAAGTGCGTGTAGTTGGCGAAAAACTCGGACTTCCGCACGAGCTTGTATGGCGTCAGCCGTTCCCAGGCCCGGGACTTGGCGTTAGAGTAATCGGTGAGGTTACAGCAGAAAAGGTTAAGATTTTGCAGGAGGCAGACGCTATCCTCAGAGAAGAAATGGATAAGTGCGGCTATGCATCACAGATGAGCCAGTTCTTTGCAGTCCTTCCGGGCGTAAAGACAGTAGGCGTAATGGGTGACTCCCGTACCTATGACGAGCTCGTTGCAATCAGAGCCGTAACTACCGATGACTTTATGACAGCCGATTGGGCAAAAATCCCTTACGATATTCTCGGCAGAGTTTCAAGCCGAATCATTAATGAAGTTGAACATGTAAATAGAGTAGTTTACGATATAACCTCAAAACCACCGGGAACAGTGGAGTGGGAGTAACCACGCAAGCTATGAAAACGCCCTATTTACAAGGGCTTCAAGAGTTTTGCTACCTCAAATGGCAACATTTTGGCAACAATATAATATTCACAAAAGTTTAAGAGCTATCAGACATCAAGTCCGATAGCTCTTTTGCTATTCTTCGCTTTCTTTTTCTGCGTGTTCTTTTTTGATTTTTTCAAATTCGGCTAAAAGGTCTTTTTGCGGCTCATTAAAAGGATTGTAGTTCTTTTCTCTTTTCTTGTTTTCCTGTTTTGCTTTTTCCCAGCAATGGTCAAGCGTGCTGATTATATTTTCGGATAAATCTTTAGGATAATTATAACGCCAATCGTCATATTGCCCCTGTGTCATTTCGCCGCTTTTCACTTTATCTTTTATCTCGTTCCATTCGTTTAAGCAGCTATATAAACCGGTAAAGCACTCCGGTCTGCTTTCATCTGGGACAAGACAAAGTTTGCCGTTTATTCTTTCGATAGTAAGTCCATAAACATCCTCGATAGTAAATAATGTGTGCATTAACCTGATATGGCCATCAAGATTAGGACTGTTAAGTGCAAGTGTTGATACCTGCAATACTCCTGCAATTTCTTTTAGCATATCGCTTTTAGGTTCACGCCTGCCGTTTTCGTATTGTGCAACACGAGAGTCGGCGTTCTTTTCGCCAAATCCGAGTTGTAAACCTAAATATTTTTGAGTCATATTGTGCTTTTTTCTTATGTATCTTATTCTTTCACCGATTGCCATAAAGCATCACCTCAAACATTACTGTACCATATATGTTACGATAAGTCAAATTATATTATCAAAATAAGTACGATAATCTTGAAATTATTCTTGACAAGTGAATTGCAAGGTGTTAATATAAAACCGTAACCAAACGGTTACGAAAATATAAGTATAAGTATCATAATTGCAACATATTATGCAATTGTGAGAACCGAGGAAGTGTAAAAATGTCTGAAAATTCTATTTTTATGAGGGTTGACGAAGTTGCAGAAGTTCTTGATGTTTCCGAGTCTTATGTATATAAGATTATCAAAAAACTGAACAAGGAACTTGCCGAAAAAGGAAAAATTGTTGTTTCGGGCAGAGTTAATCGCAAATATTTTTACCAAAGAATTGCCTGCACAGATAAAACGGAAGGAGAATAAGAATGCCTGTATATAAGGACAATAAAACAAATACTTGGAGAGCGGTATTTAGATATACCGAGTGGACAGGTGAGAAAAGGCAAACTCAAAAGCGAGGATTTGTTACTCAAAGAGCGGCAAAGGCTTGGGAAAGAGAAGAAATGTTAAAGCTGCAAGGTGCTTGCAATGTGACATTTGATTCGTTTGTCGAATTGTATTTTGAAAGCCTAGGTACAAAGTTGAAACTTAATACAATAAATACAAAAAGACATATATTTGAAAGCAAAATTTTGCCGTACTTTGCCGACAAGAAAATAAATGAAATCAAGGCGACTGATATTATCAATTGGCAAAATATGTAAATTAAAGCAAAGGATGAAAACGGAAAACTGTTTTCTCAAACCTACTTAAAGACAATTCATAACCAAATGAGTGCGATATTAAATTTTTCCGTTAAATACTATGGGCTCAAAGAAAATGTTGCAAGAAAAGCAGGAGCAATGGGTAAAAAAGAAAGCGACAGAGAGATGCTTATTTGGACAAAGGATGAATATATGCGATTCGCCAAAGCAAAAATGGAAGAACCAATGCATTATTATGCTTTTGAATTATTGTATTGGTGTGGCATTCGTGAGGGCGAATTGTTAGCCTTAACTCCAAGTGATTTTGATTTTAACAAGCGAACTTTAAAGATTAACAAAAACTATCAAAGAATAAATGGTTGTGATATTATCACCGAACCGAAGACACCAAAGAGCAATAGAATAATTAAAATGCCGTCGTTTCTTTGCGACGAAATGCAAGATTATATCGGTATGTTTTATGGTGTAGAAAAAGATACAAGGCTGTTTCCGATTTAAAAAACTGCATTGTATCTGGCAATGAAAACAGGCTGTGAAAAGGCAGGAGTTAAGAAAATTCGTATCCATGATTTGCGTCATTCACATGTTTCATTGCTCATTGATTTAGGCTTTTCCGCTGTTGAAATTGCAGACAGGATGGGACACGAAAGCGTCGATATGACATATCATTATGCTCATATGTTTCCGTCAAGGCAAGACGAAATGGCAAATAAACTTGAAAACGAAAGGGGCGAATTTGAAAATGTCGGCTAAAAATCGTGACGAACATAACCGTTGGAGAAGCAAAACTGTTGCTTTCAGAATGTCGCCCGAAGAAAGCAATGAACTTGATACAGGAGTTAAATTATCGGGTTTGACAAAGCAAGATTACTTAATCAATCGAGCACTTCAAAGGGATATTGTTGTTGTCGGTAATCCAAAAGTTTATGTTGCTTTGAAGAAAAAACTTGGAGAAGTGTTGATTGAATTGAAGTACTTAAATGGCTCTCAACCGTCTTCAGAACTTCTCGAAACTATTAAACTTATCAGCAAAACGCTTTATGAAATGAAGGGTGATAAGGATGTATAAGCAAATAAAAAAGACCGCTTGGGATTCATCTGCGGCAACAGATGACAAGTGATCTGCTAATAAAAGCATTAATATTATAACCGAAAATAAAAGGTTTTGCAACTGACAAACTCAAAGGGTATATTTGTAGTCGCAGACTGTAGCGAGCATAGGCAATGTATTGCCGGATGATAAGGGAGTACCCTATAACCCCTAAGAAAGGGGAACAAATGAGAGAAAGAAATTTATCAATAAACATCAGAGTAACCGAAAATGAAAAATCAAATATTTGCAGAAAAGCAAAGCGTGCAGGCTTATCGTTATCCGAGTATATTCGTAAGTGTGCGTTAGGTCAAAGTGTAAGGTCGGCACCCAATAAATATTTGAAACAGGCTTATCAATTAGTTTGTCAAATGAATGACAGCAGGCTTGATAAAAAAAAGAACTATTACTCAACGCATGTTACTGTGATGACGGATAATGGCTGTAACAAAAATTGGGGCAATCAAAGACAGTCTGTCTCGTGTTGTTGATTATGCCGCCAATCCAAACAAAACAATTTACTCTGATTTGAAAAATGCAATTCATTATGCCGAGAACGGAGAAAAAACAATTAGTGAAGAAGCGTGCTTTGTCACAGGCATAAATTGCAATACCGATACAGCCTATGAAGAAATGAAAAATGTTCAATTTCATTTTGGTAAGACTTCAGGCAATGTTGCCTACCACGCATATCAAAGTTTTAAGACAGGCGAAGTCACACCCGAACAATGCCATAGGCTTGGTGTCGAACTTGCAAAACAAATGTGGGTCACAGATTATCAAGTGCTTGTAGCAACGCATTTTAATACAGGCACTTATCATAATCATTTTGTAATCAACTCTGTCAATATGTGGAACGGCAAAAAATTTAATTGCAATAAGAAAGCATATTACAAGTTCAGAGATTTGTCCGATTCACTTTGTGAGCGTGAACACTTAACGGTATTAACAAATCCACAAAATAAAATTTCAAGAACTTTGTATTATGTAGAGAAAAACGGTGAACCTACAAAATACAATTTAATGCGAGAAGCGATAGACAAAGCATTAAGTATTAGCTGTTCGCTAAAAGAATTTACCTATGTGCTCAAAAAGCAGGGCTATATTGTTAATCTCAATCTTGATTTGAAATATGCAACAATTCGTTCTGTTAATTATGCTCGAAACACACGCCTTTATCGATTAGGTGAGAAGTATGATAAAGAGCATATTTTTCAAAAGCTGAAAGAAAATGACTTATGGAAAACTGCTCCCGAATTTAACACATTCCAAAAATCAATAAATCCCAAATATGTTGTTTCAAAGAAAGTTAGGTTCAACGGTTGCTTTGCAACGACAAGAAAAATAACCGGTTTGAAAGCACTGTATTTGCATTACTGCTATATGTTGGGCTATTTGCCGAAAGCAAAACAGCACAAACCTTTGTCGCCTGAAATGAGGGCAGCTTGGAGAAAAATCGACAGGTATTCGCAAGAAGTACGATTGATGGATTCTAAAGAATTGACCACGATTTCGGCTGTTAATGAATTTATTTCTACAACAAAGAAACAAATTGCTTCTCTCGAAAAGCAACGGCAACATTGCTACAACAAAATGAGGCATTGCAAACAACCGAGTGTTATGGCAGAACTAAAATCAAAACGTGATGATTTCACAAAAACTTTGACTTTGCTACGAAAAGAAGTTAAAGTTGCGACAAACATTTTGGAGGACAACGATGAAATCAAACACAATATGAACGCTGAAAAAGCAATGCAACAAAAACGCTTTATTACGAAGCAAAAAACAAGACATAGGTATGATGACCTATGCGGATAAGGAAATTCTTATGAAAAAGTATATTACAGACGAAAACACAGGTATTAGCTACACGCTTGTAGGTGATGTATATATTCCAAATCTCGTATCAACTGATACGAATTATAAAATCGGCTATTGGTGCAGAAAACATAAGGAGTATATAAAACAATATAAACCGGCGTTTTATACAACCCTGCTTACTCAGTGTAAACTCAATTCATACTTGCATGATGTTAATGTCCGAGCAACAGAAATGTATGATACACTCGTTAAACAATTAGCCGAACAAGAAAATATAACCGAATACCTCAAAGCGACTGATATGATGCTCTGGGTGCAGAAAATGAACAATATCTTAAATAGAGCAAGAGAGATTGTGTATAATGAGTTTGTAATTGAGTATTGCAATAATCTATGATATAATAAGCGAAAAGGTTGGATAATATGGAAAACAATATGTTGATATATCAAGATGAAAACGGAATTACTAAGGTTTCGGTTAGGCTTGATGAAGATGATATTTGGCTTACGCAAAATCAGATTGCAGAGCTTTATAATACTACTAAACAAAATATCAGCCTTCACATAAACAATATTTTCAATGACGGTGAATTAAGTCAAAATTCAACTGTCAAGAAATACTTGACAGTTCAAAATGAAGGTGGCAGAAAGGTTAATCGTAATCTTGATCATTATAATCTTGATATGATTATAGCACTCGGTTACAGAATACAATCACCTGTTGCCGTTCGCTTCCGTCAATGGGCAACGCAGCGTTTACACGAATATATCCAAAAAGGATTTGCACTTGATGACGAAAGATTAAAACAAGGCGGTAATAGGTATTTCAGAGAATTATTACAGCGAATTCGTGACATTCGTTCGTCGGAAAGAAATTTCTATCAGCAGGTTACGGATATATATGCTACTTCGATTGATTATGATCCCTGTTCAAATTTGACCAAGGAATTTTTTGCGACTGTTCAAAACAAACTTCACTTCGCAGTGCACGAACAAACAGTTGCTGAAGTTATTTATAACAGAGTTGATAACGAAAAACCTTTTGTCGGAATGACTAATTTTAAAGGTAATTATGTAACTCGTGATGATGTTAAAATAGCAAAAAATTATTTATCTGAAATCGAACTTCAAAGGCTTAATTTGCTTGTGTCACAATTCTTAGATTATGCCGAATTTCAGGCATTAGAGCAAAAAAGTATGACTATGCAGGATTGGTCAAATGAATTGGATAATCAAATCATTGCTAATCACAGAAGATTGCTTGAAGGCAAAGGCACGGTGTCGCATAAACAAGCTATCGAAAAAGCAGAAAAAGAATTTGAAGTTTATCGTGAAAGAGAAATGAAAGCGATTTCGATAAAACAATTAAAAAATTAAAAGATTAAATTCTAAGGGACTGCCTCACAAGTGTGAGGTGGTCCCCATTCATTTAATGTACTGATATGTGTACCGACTTCAAAATTATTTGTACTCATTATAAAAATATGATATACTTATATTATAGTATAATTGGGCACACAAAAGAATTTATTATAATCTGCATATGTTATAATACTTAGCTATTATAGCTTTTTAGGAGGATAAATATGGCAAATGGAAATAACGCCAATATTGGCTTTGAAAAACAAATTTGGGACGCAGCGTGCGTACTTTGGGGACATATCCCTGCGGCAGAATACAGAAAGGTTATCGTAGGTCTTATTTTCCTGCGTTACATATCAAGTGCATTTGAAAAGCGTTATCAAGAGCTTGTTGCAGAAGGCGACGGCTTTGAAGATGACAGAGACGCTTATGTTGAGGATAATATCTTCTTTGTGCCGGAGGACGCTCGTTGGAGCAAAATTGCGTCGAGTGCTCATACTCCCGAAATCGGTACGGTTATCGACGACGCTATGAGAGCCATAGAAAAGGAAAATACTACCCTTAAAAATGTATTGCCTAAAAACTACGCAAGCCCCGATTTGGACAAGCGTGTTTTGGGTGATGTCGTTGACCTGTTCACTAATATGGATATGGGCGACACCGAGGAAAGCAAAGACCTACTCGGCAGAACTTATGAGTATTGTATTCAGCAGTTCGCCGCTTACGAAGGTGTTAAGGGCGGTGAGTTCTACACGCCTGCAAGCATTGTTAAAACCATTGTTGCTATCTTAAGGCCGTTTAAGAATTGCCGTGTATATGACCCTTGTTGCGGTTCGGGCGGTATGTTCGTACAGAGTGCAAAGTTCATCCAAGCTCACAGCGGCAGGCGTGGCGAAATCGCCGTTTACGGTCAGGAGTCCAATGCCGACACTTGGAAAATGGCAAAAATGAATATGGCTATTCGTGGTATTGACGCCGATTTCGGCCCGTATCAGGCAGATACATTTTTCAACGACTTGCATAAGACTTTGAAAGCCGACTTTATTATGGCAAATCCGCCTTTCAATCTCTCTAACTGGGGGCAGGAAAAGCTCAAAGACGATGTGCGTTGGAAATACGGAACACCGCCTGCCGGAAACGCCAACTATGCTTGGATTCAGCATATGATACACCACCTTGCGCCGAATGGTAAAATCGGTCTTGTGCTTGCTAACGGTGCTTTGTCCTCTCAGTCAAGCGGTGAAGGTGAAATCAGAAAGAACATTATTCAAGCAGACCTTGTAGAAGGTATCGTCGCTCTGCCAACTCAGCTTTTTTACAGTGTTACTATTCCTGTTACGCTTTGGTTTATTACAAAGAACAAGAAACAAAAAGGCAAAACCCTGTTTATCGACGCTCGCAAGATGGGCTATATGGTTGACCGTAAGCACAGAGATTTTACAGATGACGATATTCAGAAATTGGCAGATACATTTACCGCCTTCCAAGACGGAACGCTTGAAGATGTAAAAGGTTTCTGCGCTGTTGCTGATTTGCAGGAAATCGAAAAGCAGGACTTTATCCTTACTCCGGGCAGATATGTAGGTATTGAAGAAGTCGAGGACGACGGCGAACCATTTGAAGAAAAAATGACACGCCTTACATCCGAGCTTTCCGATATGTTCGCAAAGTCTCACGAGTTAGAGGACGAAATCCGTAAGAAACTGGGGGCGATTGGATATGAAGTATGAATTTGAAACAATGACAATTGGGGATTGTTGCGATATTATAAAAAAATCAATTTATCCAGAAAAAGGACAGGTTTACACTTGCTTCAGTCTGCCTGCATTTGATAATTCTAATACCCCTGAAATATTAAATGGTGAAGAAATTAAGAGTTCCAAGTTTGTATTGGACGAAAATACTATCCTTTTTAACAAATTGAATCCTAAATTTAGAAGAGTATGGAATATACATTCTCTTGAAAAATATGAGAACACGATTTGTTCAACAGAATTTTTGCCATTGAAGGCGAAAGCCAATATTGAGCAAGATTACTTATATTACTATATTTCAAGTCCTTATTTTACTAGGCTTATGGATGGAATAAGAACCGGTACTTCCAATAGTCAACAGAGAATAGATTGGAAACAATTCTTACGAGAACAAATAAATGTTCCATCATTGCCTATTCAAAGAAAAGTTGTTTCATTACTGAGTAATATTGATAAAAAAATAAAACTCAATAATAAGATAAACAATAATTTAG
>NZ_QSTA01000009.1 GCF_003438075.1 Eubacterium sp. OM08-24
CTTTCAACCGCATTTGTTGTGTACATAATTTTTCTAACAGCACTTCCGTAATCGAAAAGTTTAGCTTTTAATTTACTTTGTGCCCGACCGAAAGCCGGCTAAACCCAAAATTAAAACAAACAAATCCGCTCCGTTGGATATTAGATAAAAGCAAAATAATTATCATCTGACACAAAAACAAAAAATACAACGCAATATTATAAAACAAAATTAAATATGCGTACACAATTCGACATACCATTTTTTGGTAATGTGATATTATAATGTCACAGGGACAAACCCCTGATGCTTAAAAGACACGGGATGGTAAGGTTGACTTTTTTATTTAACAATGATAACAAAATCACTGAAATACCTATAATAAGAATACGACCTAACAAGGCTCAGCCACGAAAGCAATTTGACGATGCAGCCCTTATTTCATTATCTCAGTCCATAACAGAGAACGGTATCTTGCAGCCGCTTACTGTAAGAAGGGCAAGTCAAACCGAATACGAGCTGATTGCCGGTGAACGCCGTCTGCGTGCGTCGGTTATGGCAGGACTAAAAAAAGTCCCCTGCATAATCGTTAAGTGTTCTGACAAAGAGTCTGCGATCTTTGCTCTCCTTGAAAATCTACAGCGTAGCGACCTCGGCGTGTTCGAGGAAGCTCGCGGGATTTCAAGACTTATCCGAAGATTTGGCCTTACTCAAGAGGAGGCGGCTCAGAGGCTTGGCAAAACGCAATCTACCATTGCAAATAAGCTAAGACTTTTGCGCCTTACATACGAAGAACAGGAGCTTATTATCAGTGCAGGTCTTACGGAGCGCCATGCCAGGGCATTGCTCCGCATAGATGATGAGGGCAAAAGGCGAGAAGTCCTCAGCAAGGTAATAGCGCTTAATCTTAACACCCAGCAAACCGACACTCTTGTAAGCGAAGTTTTGAATGACTGCCCTAAGCATATTAAAAGTATGGGACAAAGCAAAGCGGTGATAAAAGATGTGAGAATTTTTGTAAACACCATCAACAAAGCGGTAGATACTATGCGTCTTGCAGGCATTGATGCTAAGGCAGTTAAAAGTGAAAACCCTAACTATATCGAATACACAATTAAAATCCCTAAAAAAAGTGCAAGCGATAATAAATCCGCTTAAATTTTCTAACAAGAGGGTGCGAAAGCATCCGTTCCACTCATACCCATTTCCTTATCTAAACCCCTTGCAAACAGCCGTACAGCGTAAAAACTGTACGGCTGTTTGCGTGTGTAAATATTTGAGCTATTAATTAAAAGTTTGGGTAAATTATGTTTTAGCTGAACTTTCGGTCGGGCAACAAAGTAAAGTAAAACCTAAAGTTTCTGTACCGAATATAAAAGTTTGGTCAACCTTTTCAAAGGTTGTGGGTGTGGGCAACGCACACAGAACAGTAAAAATGAACTCATTTTAATAAAAATAAACGGTTGAATTTATATCATAGAATAACTAAACTTTAGATTGTGCAAGACTTTAAAACAAAGGTTAAGACTAATGAGTGGCAGAAAGTAAGAAAGTCGCATTTTAGTAGTCTTAGAGAAAAGATATTCTAAAGAATGCGAAAGTTTTTGTGTGTTGCTAATTTGCCCTTGAAAAGAGGCAAATTAGTAGTTTAGTAGCGTGTCTTTCCTTTTTGTTGCTGTCGCATTGGCTATTGCCATTATGTTCAAGTAGCCAAACGGCAAGGCATTTGGCTATTGTTAGATTGCGTAAAAGGAAAGCATTTATGGCTCTTTCCAAACCCGCAACCCTTTAAAAAGGGTTGACCTAAATTTTGAATTTATTAAACAAAACTTTGTGCGCTAAACCATATTTAGAACATAAACATTTTTTGACATTATTATAAGTCGGTGTTAAAATTATATTAATTAATAGAAAAGGAATGATTTGTATGTCTAAGGGTGATATTGCTAAGCAAAATTTTTTGAACGGATACAACTGCTCACAGGCGGTTTTGCTTGCGTTTTGCGAGGATTTCGGACTTGAAAAGGAAACAGCATTAAAAATTTCCGAACCGTTTGGCGGCGGTATGGGCAGAATGAGAGAGGTTTGCGGCACTGTTACGGGTATGTTTATGGTGCTTGGTCTTGCCATGGGAAACTCAGATGCCAAGGACGGCTCAACAAAGAAAAACGTTTATAAATCGGTTCAGGAGCTTGCAGAAAAATTTAAACAGGACAACGGCTCGATTATTTGCAGAGAGCTTTTGGGTATTCAAAAAGCCAATAAAGAAAGCTATGTGCCGTCGGAGCGAACTACCGAATACTATAAAAAGCGCCCTTGTCCCGAACTTTGCAAGTATGCGGCAGATATTCTTGAAGAATATCTGAAGGAAGAAGACCTCATTTAAACAACTGTTATTATATAAAATATATGATTTTGTGAATTGTCAACCAAAATTCAATTGTAGGTTGACAATTCAGCAAAACCGAGTTATAATATTGTCAACTTAATAAACCAAATAGGTTGACAGTAAGGAGAAAGAACAATGTTAGAGGTAAAATCAAAGGCAACATCAAAAAGCAAAGCCGCTTTGCTTGATTTAGTATTTGTGGCACTCTTTGCCGCTGTAATGACAGTTTGTGCGCAAATTCAGATTCCGTTCGGAGAAGTTCCGTTTACACTTCAAACTCTCGGTGTATTTATTGCAGCGTCATTACTCGGTTGGAAAAGAGGTACACTCAGCGTACTCGTTTATGTACTCCTCGGTCTTGTAGGTGTTCCTGTGTTTGCAGGTTTCAGCGGAGGTATAGGTGTACTTTTCGGACCGACAGGCGGATATATTATCGGCTTTATTTTTACAGCTTTAATTGTAGGTCTTATGACAGAAAAACTCGGCAGAAAACTTTGGGTTGAAATTGTGGCAATGATTGCAGGTCTTGCTGTTTGTTATGCATTCGGCACAGTATGGTATATGTTCCAAATGAAAATGGGACTTGTTGAGTCACTTTTACTGTGCGTAGTTCCTTATCTTATTGCTGACGCACTCAAAATTGCATTTGCGTCTGTATTGGTGAATCGTCTTGACAAGGTTATCAAGCTTTAATCTGCGACCGCACCATAGCCTTTGCATACAGTATTTTGTAGGCAAGGGGTACAGTGCCGAATTTGTGGAGAATATGACGGCTGTTATTGAGTATCTCAATAGTGAAAATCCGCAGGTGACATTGACCGAAACCTGTAATGATATTCTTTGCAGTAAATGCCCGAATAACAAAGCTCAGCTTTGCGCCGATAATAAAAAGGTGGCTGGCTTCGACAGAGCGTGCCTTGAGGAATACGGCTTGAAATTCGGCGATAAAATAGAGTGGCTTACACTTAAAGATATGGCAAAAAACAGGATAATTGCACAAGGAAAACTTGGCGAGGTCTGCAAAAATTGTCAATGGAAATGTTATGATATTTAATTAGCTTACAACATCCCCATATAAAAAATTCCCTGCTCGGTTTGGGCAGGGAATTTTGTCGTTTGTGTGGGTTTTAACTTTTGTGTTGTGGTAATTATGGTTTAGCGGACTTTAAGTCGGGCAACAAAGTAAAGCAAAGGTCAAACTTTCTGCCCGAAATGAAAAGTTTGGTCAACCTTTTCAAAGGTTGTAGGTGTGGGCAACGCCCACAAAACTTTATGCTACCGCAAATTTTGATAGCCAAACGGCTTGCCGATTGGCGACTTGCACACAATAGCGTGAGCTTTTAAAATTTCGAAAGAAATAAAGAGAAGATATTATTATTTACTCCGTCAGCGCATAGCAATGACGGAGTTTCTTTCATTATTTCCTATATTTAAAGGCTATTGCCTGTTTTTCAAACTTAGATTTAGCACGCAACCCTTTAAAAAGGGTTGACCTAAATTTTATTAGCCTTAGCGGTAAGTCTTTCAATTTCCACTGCAAACACATCTGTGCGTTCAAAACCGCCTTTTATATAGCTTTCGCCCTCATTTATAAAATCGGGTGAATACTTCTTTACCAATAGTCGCAGAGCTTTTTCTTTGTCTCTAACAATTTTTGATGCAATGCCAAAAGCAACGGCGCTCTCGTATCCTGTTGTGAATTTTTCGGAAATCACATCGGATTTTGTAACAACAGTGAATGAAACCTTGCCCGAAAAGCGCATATTTTCCTGCTTGTGACCTTCATTTTTGGCGCAGTGAAAATAAATTTTTCCGTCATCGTAAACATAGTTTACAGGCACACCGTATGGGTAGCCGTCAGCACCGACAGTAGATAAAACTCCGTAACTGCCTTTCTTGAGTATTTCAACGGCTGTGCTTTCAGACTGCGCCCTGTCAGACCTGCGAATATCATAAGCTTTCATAATCAATCAACTCCGAGATTGTTCATTACCATACCTGTAATCATTTTTGGATAAAAATAAGTTGACTTTTGCGGCATTTTTTCGCCTGCGGCGGCAACATCTCGAATCTCTGTTACTCGTGTTGGGTTGAGCACAAACGAGCATTGGAACTTGCCGTTATCTACGCCCGAAATAGCCTCTGAGAAGAGTTTTGTGTATGTGAGGTTAATTTGCTTTGCCATATTTTCTTTGTCTATGCCAAAGATTTTTTCAAGAATAAGTGTGTGCAGAACCGAAACATCGAGCGACTGCGAGGCTTTACTTACATCAGGGAGCATTTGGCTCATTACATTAATATCCTTGAGGGTGAGCAAGAACCATTCGCCCTTGCCGCAGTAAAAGCCGAATGCCTTTTCGCCCTCGTCATACAGCTTTTTCAAATCCTCCTCCATGGTGTCTGTGCCCTCTTTTTCGTCAATGTAGAAAAATTCAGAGCATTTTTCAAGAACAGCCTCTTTGTCAAAATTCGGAAGATCTCTTACAAGGCGGTGGGTAGGGAATACCACTAGTCCCGGATGCTCCATATCCACAAGGTAAATCATCTGGAAATCCTGCGGGTCGCCCGGCTTTGAAATGCCGTTTTCTCTGCAATAATTTCTGTAATTAAGTGCAGTTTCATATCTGTGGTGGCCGTCTGCAATGTATAGCTTTCTGTCGGCAAAATCATTAACAAGTTTTGCAATAATATCGGGATCGGTTTCAATCCAAAGTCTGTGTGTAACGCCCGTTTCGTCGGTAAATTCCATGTCTGCTTTCGACTTTGACTGTTCGTCAATGGTAGCGAGGGTGGTGTGCTTTTCGTCCATATAAAGGGCGTAAATCTGACTGAAATTGCAGTTTGTGGCTTTCATAAGATTTAAACGATCCTCTTTAGCCTTAGAAAGAGTAAATTCATGCGGTAAAATAATGCCCTTAGAAAATTCCTCAAGCTGAACTCTCGCAATAATGCCCTTGATGCTTTTGCGTGAGTTTCCGACAGAAAATTCCTCCTCATAAATATAGATAGCAGGCTTGTCCTCAATTTTAAGAATACCCTTTTCCTGCCACATTTTGAGAATGTCGTTAGCGCAGGCGTATGGATTTTCGCCCTCTTTTGGGAGTTCAAGACGAATAATGTTGTATTCGTTTTCCTTTATAAAAGAAAGTCTTTCCTGCTCGCTTATAATGTCGTATGGAGGACAGCAAAGAGAAGAAATTTCGCCTGCCTTTGCTGTGTCGTATCGCATACCTTTAAACGCTTTAATAACTGCCATGGCTGTTACCTCCGATTAATTTTATTTTATCCTTAATAGGAAAACAGATTTTGTGTGTATAATTACTACATTATAATATATTGTATCACTAAAATGTAGAAGTTTCAATAATTTAGTTGCAAAAAGGAGAATAATTATATACTGATTGAATAATACCGTATCAATAATTTGTGTAAAATAGCGCAAAAATATTGACAACCCCAATATCATATGGTATAATATCAATTGCGTAAAAAGAATATGCGCCAATAGCTCAGTTGGTTAGAGCTACCGGCTCATAACCGGTCGGTCCGGGGTTCGAGTCCCTGTTGGCGCACCATAAAAAGAACACCTTTCGGTGTTCTTTTTTTATTATACAAGCAAAGCGACAACAGGGACTCGAAGGCGAGCGTAAAGAAAACAGTCCGGTGGACTGTTTTTAGCGAGAGCGTTGATGAAATTATAACTAAGAACAAGCCGCATAAAACGAGGTAGAAATTTAGAATAAAACAAGAATACTGTTGGCGCACCATAAAAAGAACACCTTTCGGTGTTCTTTTTTTATTATACAAGCAAAGCGACAACAGGGACTCGAAGGCGAGCGTAAAGAAAACAGTCTGGTGGACTGTTTTTAGCGAGAGCGTTGATGAAATTATAACTAAGAGCAAGCCGCATAAAACGAGGTAGAAATTTAGAATAAAACAAGAATACTGTTGGCGAACCATAACATTAATAAAACAGCAAAAGGGCTGTCCCATTACGGGACAGCCCAAAATATTACGTTATATAATATCAATCAAAGATGACTGAATTACATCTCAGCAATAGCAGCCTGAGCAGCAGCAAGTCTTGCGATCGGCACACGGAATGGTGAGCATGATACATAGTCAAGACCAATCTTGTGACAGAACTCAACTGATGATGGGTCACCGCCGTGCTCACCGCAGATACCTACGTGGAGCTTGTTGTTTACTGGCTTACCGAGCTTAATAGCTGTTTCCATGAGCTTGCCAACACCTGTCTGGTCGAGCTTAGCAAATGGATCGTTCTCGAAGATCTTTGCATCATAGTAAGCATTGAGGAACTTACCTGCGTCATCTCTTGAGAAACCAAATGTCATCTGTGTAAGGTCGTTTGTACCGAAGCAGAAGAAGTCAGCCTCTGTTGCGATCTCATCAGCTGTAAGAGCAGCTCTTGGGATCTCGATCATTGTACCAACTTCGTACTCAAGCTCGATGCCTGCAGCTGCGATTTCAGCGTCAGCTGTTTCAACAACCATCTTCTTAACATACTTAAGTTCCTTAACCTCGCATACGAGTGGAATCATAATTTCAGGCTTAACTGTCCAATCAGGATGAGCCTTCTTAACATTGATAGCAGCACGAATAACTGCCTTTGTCTGCATCTTAGCAATTTCAGGATATGTAACTGCAAGACGGCAGCCACGGTGACCCATCATTGGGTTGAACTCGTGGAGTGAAGCAATGATAGCCTTGATTGTGTCAACGCTCTTGCCCTGAGCAGCTGCGAGCTTTTCAATGTCAGCTTCCTCAGTAGGAACAAACTCGTGGAGTGGCGGATCAAGGAATCTGATTGTAACCGGGTTGCCCTCAAGAGCCTCATAAAGAGCCTCAAAGTCGCCCTGCTGGTAAGGAAGAATCTTCTCAAGAGCAGCTTCTCTCTCTTCTACTGTATCTGAGCAGATCATCTCTCTGAATGCAGCGATTCTGTCCTCTTCAAAGAACATATGCTCTGTACGGCAAAGACCAATACCCTCAGCGCCAAGCTCACGAGCCTTTTTAGCGTCAGCTGGTGTATCAGCGTTTGTTCTAACCTTAAGCTTTCTGTACTTGTCAGCCCAGCTCATAATTCTGCCGAACTCACCTGCGATTGTAGCGTCAACAGTTGGAATAACACCGTCATAGATGTTACCTGTTGAACCGTCGATTGAAATGTAGTCACCCTCGTGGAACTCTTTGCCTGCGAGTGTAAACTTCTTGTTAGCCTCGTCCATGTTGATGTCGCCACAACCTGATACGCAGCAAGTACCCATACCACGAGCAACAACAGCAGCGTGAGATGTCATACCACCACGAACTGTGAGGATACCCTGTGAAGCCTTCATACCTGTGATGTCCTCAGGTGAAGTTTCAAGACGAACGAGAACAACCTTCTCGCCCTTTGCGTTCCAAACCTCAGCATCTTCAGCTGTGAATACAACCTTACCGCAAGCAGCACCCGGTGAAGCACCAAGACCCTTGCCGATTGGTGTAGCAGCCTTAAGAGCAGCAGCATCAAACTGTGGGTGGAGAAGTGTGTCGAGGTTACGAGGGTCGATCATAGCAACTGCCTCTGCCTCTGTTCTCATGCCCTCGTCAACGAGGTCACAAGCAATCTTAAGAGCAGCCTGAGCTGTTCTCTTACCGTTTCTTGTCTGGAGCATATAGAGCTTCTTGTTCTCAACAGTGAACTCCATATCCTGCATATCTCTGTAATGATCCTCAAGAGTCTTGCAAACAGTCTGGAACTGAGCAAATGCCTCCGGGAATGTTTCAGCCATCTGAGCGATTGGCATTGGTGTACGAACACCTGCAACTACGTCTTCGCCCTGTGCGTTTGTAAGGAACTCACCCATGAGCTTCTTCTCACCTGTAGCAGGATCTCTTGTAAATGCAACGCCTGTACCGCAATCGTCACCCATGTTACCGAATGCCATTGACTGTACGTTTACTGCAGTACCCCATGAATATGGAATATCGTTATCACGGCGATATACGTTAGCTCTTGGGTTATCCCATGAACGGAATACAGCCTTGATAGCGCCCATAAGCTGCTCCTTAGGATCGTCAGGGAAGTCAACGCCGATTTTAGCCTTGTACTCTGCCTTGAACTGTGAAGCGAGCTCCTTAAGATCGTCAGCGTCAAGCTCAACGTCCTGTGTAACGCCCTTCTTAGCCTTCATTTCGTCGATAAGCTCTTCAAAGTACTTCTTACCAACTTCCATAACTACATCAGAATACATCTGAATAAATCTTCTGTAGCAGTCCCAAGCCCAACGAGGATTGTTAGACTTCTTTGCAATAACTTCTACAACTTCTTCGTTAAGACCGAGGTTGAGGATTGTATCCATCATACCAGGCATTGATGCTCTTGCACCTGAACGAACTGAAACGAGGAGTGGGTTCTCTAAATCGCCGAACTTCTTGCCGGTGATCTCTTCCATCTTGCCGATGTACTCGTTGATCTGACCCTGAATTTCTTCGTTGATCTCTCTGCCGTCCTCATAGTACTGAGTACAAGCCTCTGTTGTAATTGTAAAGCCCTGTGGTACAGGAAGACCTAAGCTTGTCATTTCTGCAAGGTTAGCGCCCTTACCGCCAAGGAGCTCACGCATGTTAGCATTACCTTCTGAGAAAAGGTATACCCATTTGTTTGCCATTTTGGTAATCCTCCTAAAATAATAATTATACGGCTGTGGCGAAAGTTGTGTTTAAAATATCAAAATTCGCCCGCTTGTATAAGCCTACACATAATTATAACAAAGTTTGTTGAAAATAGCTATACATTTTTTAAAATTTTTTCCTATAAAATTCAATTTTATACTTCATCAATATTGTATAAATCGTTTAAATTTAGCCATAATGTTGTTTTTTTGTAAAATACTCTTGAAATTTGTATTTTTTATGCGATAATATTAATATGCCTTGTTGTGCGTGCATATTACGGCAGGTGTGGCAAATAACAGAATAACAAGGAGATTACATATGAGTAATTGTGCGATTATTCTTGCGGGTGGCGAAGGCAAGCGCATGAAGAGCGACAAGCCAAAAACACTTTCACTCGTACTTGGTAAGCCTATGCTTGAGTGGGTTATTTCTTCCCTCAAAAAAGCAGGTATAGATGATATATGCATCGTAAAGGGCTTTAAAAAAGAATGTATTGATGAATTTGTGTCAACACTTGATTTTAAGGTTGAAACGGTTTATCAGGCTGAGCGACTCGGCACGGGTCACGCAGTTATGATGGCAAAGGACTTCCTTGAGGCTCACAAGGGCGACAGCGTGGTAATCCTTAACGGTGACGCACCGTTTATGGACAGCAAAACTATTGAAAAGTCACTTGCGCAGCACACAGCAACGCAGTCAAGCGCAACAGTAATTTCCGCAATGGTTGATGACCCGACAGGTTACGGCAGGATTGTTCGTGACGAAAACGGCAATGTAAAGTCAATCGTAGAACAGAAAGACGGCAGTGAAGAAATCCTTAAGATTAAGGAAGTAAATTCGGGCGGTTTCTGGTTTGACGCAGAAAAGCTTTTGTCTGTGCTCGGCAGAATTTCATCCGATAACAATGCAAAGGAATATTATTTGCCCGACGCATTAAAGCTTTTGCTTTCTGACGGCTGCAAGGTAGGCGCATACACAGCAGAGTGCAGCGACACAGTGCTTGGCGCTAACGATCCGGCTCAGCTTGATGAGCTTAATAATATTGCAAAAGACAGGGGATATACCTGTTAAGTAAATAGAGAATATAACTTATAGAGTAAAAAGGAGCGATTACAATGAATTTTCACGGAAAAGACATTAAAATCTTTACCGGAAGCTCAAATGTAAATGTAGCCAAAGGAATTGCAGGCAGCCTTGGAGTTCCGCTTGGTAAGAGCGAATGTACTCAGTTTTCTGACGGTGAAATTGCTGTTTCTCTTCAGGAATCTGTAAGAGGCAGCGACTGCTTTATCGTTCAGTCAACCTGCACTCCGGTAAATGACAATTTAATGGAAATGCTCATTATGATTGATGCTATGAAGCGTGCGTCTGCTGCAAGAATTACAGCAGTTATGCCTTACTTCGGTTATGCAAGACAGGACAGAAAAGCTAAGGCAAGAGATCCGATTTCGGCAAAACTTTGTGCGGACATCATCACAACAGCAGGTGCCGACCGTGTGCTTACAATGGATCTTCACGCAAATCAGATTCAGGGCTTCTTTAATATCCCTGTTGACCACCTCTATGGTTCTCCTATTCTTGCTAACTATATGAGAGAGAAAATCGGCGGAAACTTTGACGAATACATCGTTGTTTCTCCTGACCTCGGTTCGGTTACCCGTTCAAGAAACTTTGCGTCTAAGATTGGCACAGGTCTTGCTATTATTGATAAGAGAAGACCAAAGGCAAATGTTTGCGAGGTTATGAACATTATCGGTGACGCAAGAGGCAAAAAGGTTATCCTTGTTGATGATATGATTGACACAGCAGGCACACTTTGTAACGCAGCAAACGCTATAGTTGAAAAGGGCGGTGCTACTGAAGTTTATGCTTGTGCTACACACGCAGTTCTTTCAGGTCCTGCTATCGAGAGAATTAAGAACAGCGCAATCAAAGAGGTTGTTCTTCTTGATACAATCCCTGTACCACAGGAGAAGATGATTGACAAGTTCACAATTCTTCCTACTGCTCCTACATTTGCAGAGGCTATTGCAAGAATTTACAATGACAAGCCGTTTACACCTGCATTTGGTTAATGAAATAAAAATTAAATAGCGATTATACAGGCGGGTTTCAAACAACCCGCCATTTCGCCGTTAAAAAGGTTTTGGGCTGTAACGACAAACAAACTAAATTTATATATAAACACAAACCATAGTTTATTAGCAGTTATTCAGACTGCACGAGGTATGATAAGAAAATGAGTTTTTTTAATTTAACATTTAACAATAACGAAAATACAGAAATCGTTGATAAATTTATTGACGAATACGCTCAATGGCACAATACGGGAAAAACTCCCGATATGGGCTCTCTTGATGTAAACTACACTCTTGAACTTCAGAAAAAAAGACTTGATGAAAATAATGTCAGAAAAGAAGTTGTGTTTGATACAAAAGAAAGCTCGTTTAAGCAGGCGATCAAATGCTTTACCGTCACCGACAGAGGCGACTACAAAAGTGATGTTGCCTGTAAAGACTATAAGGTAACAGAAACCTTTTTTGTAAATAATAAAAAGAAAAAGAAAAGAAAGAATAAACGCAACTTTTATGCTACCATCACAAGACTTTTAAATCAAAATGCAGGCGGTACGGTTGCGTGCCCAAACTGCGGCGCTATCAGTGATGTGCAGGACTTACTTACAGGCTGTAAAAGCTGCGGAACAAGATTTATTATTGACGACTTATTTCCTAAGGTTACAAACTTTTATCACATTAAAGACGAGGTAGACCCAATCAGAAAAATACTAAAGCCGTCAATGCTTATATGCGTTCTTGGTATGATAGCCACCGTTATGAGCTATTCTTTGATTTCTAATATTAATAACGGAAACATAGTGCAGGGCAGCGATGACTTTGTATTTCAGATTGTGCAGTGCGTAATTGTAGGATTGATTTATGGCACTGTTTCGGGTTATATTTTGTGGGCGGCTTTTATATTCATATGGATGATGATTGGCGCAATAAAAAGCCTGTTTTTGCTCGGCCCTCATGTAAGGGCAAAAACTCAGCTGCCAAAGGTTATGCGACAGATTGACCCTAACTTTTCGTATGAGTTTTTCATAGGTAAGGTTATAAACCTTATGAAACTTATGATATTCAGCGATGACTACACCAACCTTGCGGCTTATGACGGCAAGCCTATGCAAAACACCTTTAAAGACATTGTGGACATTAGCTATGACGGTACGGTAAGGTATAATACGCTGAAAACAGACGGTAACTACTGCTATGTAGATATTACCGTATATACAACAGTAACAAAGGTTGACGGCGGCGCTCTCAAAAGTTCAAAGGAAAAATTCAGGGTTGTTGTTTGCAAAAATATACACGCAATAGCAAATGCAGGTTTTTCTATAAAGAATGTAAACTGTCGCAGTTGTGGCGGCAGCTTTGATGCCACAAGAGAGCATAATTGCCCATATTGCGGCACACCGTATCACCTTGGCAATGACGATTGGGTTGTTGTTGATTTTAAGCGAGAATAATAATTTTATATAAGGAAGGTATTTATGTTTGGTAAGAAAAAGAGTTTTGGCGGCGGAGTTGAGCTTTTAGTAGTAGGACTCGGAAATCCCGACAAAAAGTATGAAAACACCCGTCACAATGCAGGTTGGCTTGCAATAGACGCAATAGCCGATAGCCTTGACTGCAAGGTTGACAGGGTAAAATTTAAAAGCTATGTAGGCGAGTGCAATATAGCAGGCAGAAAAGCAATGCTTATGAAACCTACCACATATATGAACAACAGCGGTCAGGCAGTGGTAGAGGCGATGAATTTCTACAAAATTTCGCCTGAAAATGTGATAGTATTATTTGACGATATATCCCTTGATGTAGGCAAAATGCGTATCCGTTCAAAGGGCAGCGACGGTGGTCAGCGAGGTATGAAAAGCATTATTTACCTCAGCGGAAGTGATATGTTCCCACGCATCAAAATAGGAATCGGTGCAAAGCCTACACCGGAGTGGGATTTGGCAGATTGGGTACTTTCAAGATTTTCCGACGATGAACAGAAGAAACTTGCGCAGGTATTTGAAAATTCCGCAAAAGCCGTTGAGCTTATGGCAGACGGAAAAATTGACAGAGCAATGAATTTGTTTAATTAAGTTTTCAACATTTTTATAATAAAATGTTGAAAACTCGGGTCTTATCACGCCTTTAAATTAAAAGGTTCTATGTAAGATGGGATAATATTAATAAATTATGGTTTAGTGAAATTTAATTCGGGTAAGAAAGTTAAAAGTTTGGTCAACCTTTTCAAAGGCTGCAGGTGTGGACAGAGTCCGCAAATACTTTATGCTAACGCAAATTTTGACAGCCATACGGCTTGCCATTGGCGGCTTAAACACAACGGCGAAAGCCTAAAAATGCGACAGCAACAAAGAAAATCCACGCTACTAAGCTACTAATTTGCCACTTTTCAAGGGCAAATCAGCCACACACGAAAACTTTTGTATTCTTTAGAATATCTTTTCTCTACTGATACTAAAGAGCGACTTTCTAACTTTTTGCCACTCATTAGTCTTAACCTTTGTTTTCTGCTAAAGTCTTGTTTAATCTAAAGTTTAGCCGTTCTATGGTATAATCACAACTGCTTGTTTATATTGCAAATCAGTATATTTTTATCATATTATGGGCTCTGCCCAAACCCGCAACCCTTTAAAAAGGGTTGACCTAAATTTTAAATTTATAAAAATTAACTTTGGCAATAAACCCAAATCCCCCTAACTTTTGACAAATAACAAATTAAAATAAGCAAAATAAAGCAAGATGAATTATGAAATTTTTAGTTGATGTTTTTAAAAACAGTGAGGTTTTTAACTCACTTGAAAAAGCCGTTGTGCGTGGCGGAAGTGTTTGTGCTACGGGACTTTCTGCAATTCACAAGGCACATATTATCTATTCTCTGTGCTGTCGCAAGAACACTACTGCCTTTTGTGTTGCCTCCGATGAGCGAGAGGCGCAAACCATTTGCAATGACCTTGCAAGTATGGGTATGCGTGCATATTTTTATCCCGAAAGAGATTTTAATTTCAGAGATATGCAAAGTGCATCGAGAGAATACGAACACGCAAGACTTAAAGTTCTGTTAAAGCTGATTGACGGCGAGTGCGATGTTGTAGTGAGCTGTATTGACGCCGCATCACAATTTACTGTTCCAAAGGACTTTTTGGCAGAATGCGTTTTAACGCTCAAAGAGGGGCTTGAAATCAGCATAGAAAAAGCCGTTCGCACCCTCACCCTGCTTGGATACGAGCGTTTTGATGCGGTAGAGGGCAGCGGTCAGTTTTCCGTAAGGGGCGGCATACTCGATTTCTTTATGCCCGATGCCGAAAACCCTGTTCGTGCGGAATTTTGGGGCGATGAAATAACAGACCTTTCCTTTTTTGATATTGATACTCAGCGAAGAGGAGAAAAAGCAGGCGAAATTCGCCTTTCACCGTCTGCCGAAGTAATTATTGAGGACAAAACGGCACTTGCCGATAAAATAGAAAATTTTGCAAAGGGTGTGCGAGGTAAAAAAGCGCCGCAGGTTAAAGAAACCTTGCTTTCCGAGGCGGACAGCATAAGGTCGGGCGCAATGCTTTCTGATACCGACAAATATATTCCGCTTATCTATGATAAAGCCGAAACGCTTTTTGATTATTTGAGCCGAGATACACTCATTTTCACTTCTGAATACAACAACATTGCCGAGCGAGGCAGAGCAATGGATTTCAGAAACGAAGAAACCGTAAAAGCCGCCTTTGAAGACGGTGTGCTTTGCCGAGGTCTTGATAAGTATTCGCTCACCTTTTCTGAGTGTGTAGATATTTTTACCTCTCATGGCATTGTTATGCTTGAGGGATTTGTGCATGGTTCAACCACAATTCCGCTCAGAAAAATAGTATCATTTTCTACAAAACAGCTGTCTGTATGGAACGGCTCATACAAACAGCTTGAAGAGGACTTAAACGGAATGCTTACCGCCGAAAGCTGCGGCGTTGTGCTTGCAGGAACAGATAAGGCGGCAAAAAATCTTTGCGAGTCGCTCAGAAATGACGGTATTCCTGCTCAGTATGCCGACAAATTATCGGAAGTCAAGAAAAACGCTTTGTTTGTACTTCCGGGTACGCTCAGCGCAGGCTTTGAATATCCGCTTGAAAAATTCTTTGTTATTACTCAAGGTCACATTTCATATGTGCCGAAAAAGAAAGCCCGCAAAAAAACACCAAAGGACAGTCAGGCTATTTACAGTCTTGCCGAGCTTTCGCAGGGTGATTATGTAGTTCATAGCGTGCATGGAATCGGTATTTTCGGCGGTATCCGCAAGATAGACACCCATGGCATTGTAAAGGATTACATCAAGATTGAGTACGCAAAGGGCGATGTTCTCTATGTGCCAGTAACTCAGCTTGATATGGTAGCAAAATACATCGGCCCGTCAGAGAATAACCGAGTTCGACTTAACAAGCTCGGCTCGCAGGATTGGCAGAAAGCAAAGTCGAGGGTAAAAGCCTCTGTAAAGGACATAGCAAAAGAGCTTATTGCACTTTATTCGGCAAGAATGAAAGCAAAGGGTTATGCTTTTTCGCACGATAATGAGTGGCAGCACGATTTTGAGGCTAAGTTTGAGTACGAAGAAACTCCCGACCAGCTCAGATGCTGCGAGGAGATTAAATCCGATATGCAGAAAACCTCGCCGATGGACAGACTTTTGTGCGGCGATGTTGGCTTTGGCAAAACAGAGGTTGCGCTCAGAGCGGCTTTTAAATGCATAGCGGATTCCAAGCAGTGTGCTTTGCTTTGCCCGACAACCATTCTTGCGTGGCAGCATTACCAAACCGTTTGCAAGCGCTTTGAGGGCTATCCGATAAGAATTGAATTGCTGTCACGATTCAGAACGGCAAAACAGCAGAAAGAAACCATTGAAAAGCTCAAACGAGGCGAGGTGGATATGGTTGTAGGCACACACCGCCTTGTGCAAAAAGATGTGGAGTTCCGTGACCTCGGACTTGCGATTATAGATGAGGAACAGCGCTTTGGCGTGGCACAAAAGGAGCGCTTTAAGGAGCTTTGCAAAAATGTAGATGTTCTTACTCTTTCGGCTACACCTATTCCACGAACCCTCAATATGGCAATGAGCGGTTTGCGAGATATGAGCGTCATTGAGGAAGCACCACGAAACCGACAGCCTGTGCAGACCTATGTTCTTGAGCACGATGACGCAGTCATAAACGAGGCTATCCGCAAGGAGCTAAGGCGAGGCGGACAGGTGTTTTATCTACATAACGATGTTGCCACCATTGAATCGTGCGCATCAAGAATACTTGACGCAATACCCGAGGCGAAAATCGCAATAGGACATGGCAAGATGAAAGAGCACGAACTCAGCGAAGTATGGCGAAAAATGCTTGAGCAGGAAGTAAATGTTCTTGTTTGCACTACTATAATAGAAACAGGAGTTGATTTGCCGAACGCAAACACGCTTATCATAGAAAACGCCGACAGAATGGGACTTTCTCAGCTCCACCAGCTCAGAGGCCGAGTGGGCAGAAGTAACCGTCGAGCCTATGCGTATCTTACCTTCCGCAAAAATAAGGTGCTCACTGAAATTCAGCAAAAGCGACTTGCCGCAATTCGTGAGTATACGGAGTTTGGCAGCGGCTTTAAAATCGCTATGCGAGATCTCGAACTCAGAGGCGCAGGCAACATTATGGGCGCACAACAGCATGGACATATGGAATCTGTCGGATACGATATGTATCTTAAATTGCTCGGTGAGGCTGTAAGCGAAGAAAAGGGCGAAGCACCCGAGTCGGCAGATCTCGATTGCCTTATTGATATTTCAGTTAATGCACATATCCCCGAAAGCTATGTGGAAAGTCTTACGCTCCGCCTTGATGTGTACCGCAGAATTGCCGATATACGCAATAAAGAGGACAGCTTGGATGTAAAAGACGAGCTTAGAGATCGTTTTGGCGAAATCCCCGAATCTGTGCTCGGACTTATTGACATTGCGCTTATCAGAAATTGCGCCAATGCAATGGGCATTTATGAAATAAGGCAGACGGAAACCAATGTGCTGTTGTTTGTTAAAGAGATAAAATCGCCTAAGGTAATTGAGCTTTTGTCAAGGCTCAACGGCAGGGCAATGCTTTCGGCAGGCAACAAACCGTACATAACAATCAGGTGCGGCGGCGGTTCGTCACTTGAAATGCTTAAAAAAGTATTTAAAATCTGATAGTTGGCTGAAAATTTTGCTGAAAAAGCAATAAATTTTAGAAAATATATGGACAATGCAAATTTTTTTGTGTATAATCATAAGGTACGCACCCTATCGTTTTTTTGGGTGAAATAGAATATTTTAAGGACGGTAAATATTATGAAACCATATGCAAAGATCGGTTCATTATTGCTTGCACTGATTATTGCCGTTGCAGCGGTTGGCTGCACCCCAATCAGCCTCAATGCAGAATGGGCTTACAAAACAGATAAAGTAGAATTGCCAATCGGCGTTTACAGCTACTCACTCAAAACAGCTTACTCACAGGCTAAAAACTATGCGTCAAAGCTCGCATCTTATGACGAGGCATCTGATTCATGGCTTGACCTTGAAATCACAGACGATGACGGTGACAAGGCTGTTGCAAGAGAGTGGATTAAAAACGAGGCAGACAAAATGTGCTTAAACTACATTGCTGTTGACAACCTCGTTGAGGAGCTCGGCATTGATATGAGCGGCGCTACTGCCGACTCAGCAAAGAAATCTGCCGAGGAATATTGGACAGTAGGCCCTTACGCATCTTACGGCTACTATATGCCATACAAAGACGAGTACGAGCCTTACGGTGTATCTTTTGAGAGCTTTGAGTACTGCACAACACTTTACAACACAAAGTATTCCGCAATCTTTGACAAGATTTATGGCGAGGGCGGCTCAAAAGAGGTAAAGGACGATGAATTTATTTCATACTTTACAGAAAATTATACAGACTATAAGTACATAAAAGCAAATCTTTATAAGTCAACAACAGACGAGTCAAATAAGAGCACAGATGTAGCGCTTTCTGACGAGGACGCAAAGAAGATTACAGACGAATTTGACGGTTACGCAAAGGAACTTAATAACGGCACTTCATTTGACGATGTTGTAAATAAGTATAAGACAGCAAATTCAATTACAGATGACCCTGTAACAAAGGCTGTTGAAAACCTTAAAAGCAGTTCACTCGGCGGTGAGCTTAAAACAGCTCTCGGCGAAATGAAAGCAAACGAGGCAAAGACCGTTAAGGTAGGTACAGGCAATACAGCAGTTTATTACCTTATCTATAAGGGTGACATCAACTCAGACATTGACAGCTATGTTTACGATTCAACACAGCGCAACAAATTGCTTGCAGATATGAAAAAAGACGAGTTTGCAAAGTATGTTGATGACCTTGCTCAAAAGACAGATTGCGAAAAGAACCAGTCTGTACTCGACCAGTACAAGCCTGAGCTTTACTTTGTAAAACCTGAAAGCTCATCAGCAAGCTCAAGTTCTTCAAGCTCATCTTCTTCAAAGTAAAAGTTTAAAAATCAAAATGCCACACAGCCTTTGTGTGGCATTTAGTGCAAATATTTACACTGATTAATATAACTTCTTTAATTTTGCGAAAGGAGTCGACAGTATGAAAAGAAAAATAATTGCTTTAGTATCAATACTTGCGCTCAGCTTTTCGGCATTCGCATTTTCTGTAAATGCGGTGGGCGAAGAGGAAAGCGGCGGCGAAATCATTGAAACCGAGCCTGCGCCTGACCCTGAGCCGACATACGAGCCTGAGCCCGAGCCCGAGCCGACATATGAGCCTGAGCCTGAACCAACATATTATCCCGAGCCGGAGCCGACTTATTATCCTGATCCAGAGCCGGAACCGACAGAGCCATATGTTGAGCCGACATACAGCTACTCGGATACAGACGATAAGCCATATTACAGCAATGACGGCAGTGAATATGTGGGTGGCGGACAGTCAACCTATACAGTGCCCGAAACCACAGCACCGCCTGCTCAGATGTACTCGGTAAGCAGAGATACTATTGATGATAAAACTCTTTCAAAGAACGATTGGAACGATATTTCTGCAAACCTTAAAAACGCATCTTTGCAAGACAGTGACGGCGATGACTTCAGCTTTATTAAAAAGAACACAAGCAAGTCGGACAACGGTCATTGGATGTTATATGTGGGTATTGCTTGCGTAGTGCTCAGCATTGCAGGCATAGTATTCTTTATTGTGTCAACGGTAAAGAGTCGTGGCAGATATAACTTTGCCGGTGCGACAGGCAAGGCAGTCAAATCACTTAAAAGAAAATTTGATACCGCAGATGTAGAATTGCCAAAGCATACTACTCAGAAAGCAAATAAGGGCGGTACAAGATTTAAACATTAATAAAATTTAAGCCGATACTGCATTTTAGCGGTATCGGCTTTTTAGTTTGTTTTTTATTAAAAGTTGTGGTGAATTATGGTTTAGCCGACTTTCGGTTGCGCAACAAAGTAAAGGAAAAGCTAAAATTTCCGTCCGAAGTTAAAAGTCTGGTCAACCTTTTCAAAGGTTGTGGGTGTGGGAAAAGCCCACAAATGCTTTAAATTGTTGCAAATTTTTGATAGCCAAACGGCTTGCCGTTTGGCGACTGAAACATAACGGCGAAAGCCATTAAATTGCGACAGCAAAAAGGAAAGATATTCTTAAAATTAAAGCCGTCATCGCATAGCGTTGACGGCTTATTTGTTGATTATTTCTTTTTAAAAGGCTGTCGCTTATTTTTCAAACTTAGTTTTAGCACGCAAACAGCTTTGCTGTTTGCGTCCGATAATTTGAAGTAAGGGAAACTTTTTATGGGCTCTGCCCAAACCCGCAACCCTTTAAAAAGGGTTGACCTAAATTTTAAATTTATTAAATTAAAATTGCAGGTTTTCACATACTTTTATAACTCACTTTTACTTACTCAGATTTTTCTCCAATTCATCAAGGCTTGAGTTGAATTTTACAGTATCGCTGTTACTGAATGATAAATTAAGCTCAAAGCGGTCGCTTTCCTTTTTTACAGGTACCAATATATGTACGGTATCGGTAGTTTTGGGATTGATAAAATGATAAAGCGAAGCGTCATCTTCAAGATAGGTAGAGTATATGTAATCGCTCGGCGTGAGAACCAAAGCGTGGTTTATCTCGTAACTTATGCCGTCAGAGCTGTTGAGCGAATATTTGTCGGTTATTTCCCTTAATGTGCATTGCTGTTCGGTATTATTGCAAAGCTCAAGTGTAAAATCATAAAGGTTGCAGTCCTCATAATCACTTGCATTAAACTCGGCATCAACATATTTGTCTTCATAAAAGTGTTTGCGTATTTCACTTTCACTCGGCTTTGTGATTTTTGTAATTTTCGCATAGCCAAAGTCTGTTTTTGCCTCGCCAAAAAGGTCTGCCTGACTGCTTTCTCCGCCCTTTATAAATATAATCGAGCCGTATTTTCCGTCTGCCGTACTGTATTTGTAGGTGATTTTTATCGGAAGTAAGTCCTCGTAATTCTCACTGTATCTGAAAATCTTAAAAGTTTCTGTACTGTGCGGATTAATTGTTATGCTTGACGGGGAATTTCCGTCATTAATGTTAGTAAATGTGTTATTATTAATGTCGCTGTTTGAGGTAACATTAAAGTCCGAAAAGGATACTTTCTGCTCATTGTCGGACGAATTTTCAATTTTAAATGTCAATGTATATTTGCCGTATACTTCAGTTGTGTCAATACTTCTGTCGAACTCATAACCCGTCAGCATAATATTGCCAAAAAAGGTTTCTGCATTTTCGTTTATATGGTAGTTGTTGTAATCGTAATTATAATCGCTTATGTTAATCACATCTGTTTTCGGTGAGTCCATAGAGTTGGCGATTGACGAGATTATTACAATTACAATACCTGCAAGAATAATTGTGCCGATTATGCAGGCAAGCACAATTTTTCCTGCTTTTCCGCTTTTGTTTTTAGGAGCATTTTGTGTCGGTATTTTTGCATAGACATTTCTCATTTGAGGATTGACAAAACCGCCCTGCTGAGGTGGAATAGGAGTATTGTAAAAATTACCCTGTTGTGGCGGAACAGCGGCATTAGCAAAATTATCTTGTTGAGGTGGAATAGCGGTATTATTAGTATCACCCTGTTGTGATGGAACAGGAGCATTGGCAAAATTATCCTGCTTAGGCGGAATAGAAATTGCGCCGTTTTGTGGCCCCGCTGTCGGCTGAGCAGTTGCTTGGCTTCTGTTTGTATTTACTATGTAAGGATTTTGAGCCTGAGCGTTTTCGGTTGGTTGTGGCTCGGCAGGAGCACCGCACATATTGCAGAACTTGCCGACAAATTCAAAACCGCAGTTTTTGCATTTCATAACTGTATTCTCCTTAAAATTTTTAAACATTATATAATGCTATAATA
This sequence comes from Eubacterium sp. OM08-24, assembly GCF_003438075.1. GTDB lineage: Bacteria > Bacillota > Clostridia > Oscillospirales > Acutalibacteraceae > Ruminococcoides. The sequence goes on from NZ_QSTA01000009.1 coordinate 21,550, forward strand.
AATCAAATATAAACAAAAGTCAATGTAATTTTAGAATATTTTGCTGTCAATTTTACAAAATTATTGTTGAAATATTTTGCCCGCTGTTGTATAATTTTATTGAAATGTATTTTATAAAAATGCAAAATCGTTAAGTTTTTGCATTAAATAACAGAAAAAATATGAAATAACGGGAGTTTTAATTATGAGAGGATTGTATTCTTCAAAAACTAAAATTCGTCAGCAAATATTCACCGAAGTTGCCCGATTTGCATACGAGGGCGGAGATTACTCAAAATTTGAGAGCCTGCCTTATAAAATCATTCCGGGCGAGATTTCCACTTACAGAGAAAGCGTTTTTCTTGAGCGAGCTATCGTGGGTGAAAGACTGCGCCTTGCAATGGGACTTAATCTTCTTTCGGCAGACGAGCAAGCGCCTATTTCAACAGGCGTTGAGGAGAGTATGATAGACGAAAAGGTGTACGAGCCGCCGCTTATCAATATTATAAAGTTTGCGTGCCACAGCTGTCCCGAAAAGCGTGTGTTCGTAAGCAACGGCTGTCAGGGCTGCCTTGAGCATCCTTGCACCGAGGTTTGCCCTAAGGGCGCAATTTCGATTGTGCATGGAAAATCTTTTATTGATGAAGAAAAGTGCATTAAGTGCGGCAAGTGCCAAAGTGCGTGCCCTTACAATGCCATTATTAAGCAGGAGCGCCCATGTGCGGCGGCGTGCGGAATGAAAGCTATTCATAGTGACGATCATGGCAGAGCAGATATTGACTATAATAAGTGCGTCAGCTGCGGTATGTGCCTTGTAAGCTGTCCGTTCAGCGCCATTGTTGACAAAAGCCAGATTTTCCAAACAATAAAGGCTTTACAGAGTGATACTCCCGTTTATGCCGCAGTTGCACCTGCCGTTGCAGGTCAGTTTGCAGGCTTGCCGTCAACCAAAATCAGAAACGCATTCAAGGCGCTTGGCTTTACAGATGTAGTAGAGGTTGCTGTCGGCGCTGACCTTTGCACTGTTGAAGAGGCAAAGGACTTTATGGAAGAAGTGCCGGAAAAACAACCGTTTATGGCTACTTCGTGCTGTCCCGCATGGAGCGTTATGGCAAAGAAAACTTTTCCCGATATTGCGCCGTATATTTCTATGGCGCTCACTCCTATGGTACTTACAGGCAGACTTACAAAACAGGATCATCCGGGTTGCAGAGTAGTATTTATAGGCCCTTGTGCGGCTAAAAAACTTGAGGCGAGCCGCAGAAGTATAAGAAGTGACATTGATTTTGTACTTACCTTTGAAGAGGTTGCAGGAATGTTCACCGCCAAAGAGGTGGATTTTGCGGCACTTGAAAACGATGAAGAGCCGCTTTCTTTCTCAAGTGCAGACGGCAGAGGCTTTGCCGTAAGCGGCGGTGTTGCAAAAGCGGTTGTAAATGCAATACACAGAATGAACCCCGAGCGTGAAGTAAAAATTGCAAACGCACAGGGACTTGACGAGTGTATGAAATTGTTAAGAATGGCAAAAGCCGGCAAGTATAACGGCTATTTGCTTGAGGGTATGGCGTGTCCGGGCGGTTGTGTGGCAGGTGCAGGCACAATAAATGTTCCCGAAAAATCCGCCGCAGAAAATCTGAAGAGTAAAAAGAGCAGTCCATTTGAAACCGCCTGCGAATCTCCGTATGTTGACATTTTGCCTGAGCTTGAAAACCTTTATAATGAATTTTCGCATAAAAATAAGGAATAATTTATGGCAGCGCACCAAACTTTAGATTTATAAATTTAGGTCAACCTTTTTTAAGGGTTGACCTAAATTTTGAATTTATTAAACTAAACTTTCTGCACTAAACCATAATTTATCCCAACTTTTGATAAAGAACCTTTAATTTTTAATAATAAATTTATCAAAAGCGCAGTAAAGCACATAAATCATTGCGATTGCTATGCTGAACAGCAGAATAAATACAGGTGTAAATGCGGTAATTGAGTTCAGCGATTTTTCAATGAGAAACCATGGGCGAACGATATCCCACGAATTTACTCTTGCGTATCTGCCGATATAAATTGCAAACGAACTGAGTAAAATCGTAATTGTACAAAAAGCAACACCCGTCACCTTTCCGAAACGCTTATTTATTATTTTATGAATAATTCGCATTGACATCATTCCGAACAGCAACCCGAGTATAACCGTAACCGTCAAGTTCAGCACCATAAGCCAAGCGGTCACATTCGTTCCGATTTTTTCATATTCAAGATAAGCGGAGTCTTTAAAATAGCTTGTATATTTTAAATCCGTCATCATATACGGCGAATTTGGAAAGAATAATAACCACAAAAATCCAAATATTACAGCAGGAACAGCTTTTTTCTTACTGTAATAATGTTCGCAGAGCATTGCCGCAAACAGTGGAATTACAGCAAGAATATCATTCCATACAATATACCACCGATGCGGTTCTTTGGCATAAAATGTATACATAGCCGTTGAAATTATTATAAATATAAAGGAAAAATAAGCAAACTTCGCTTTGTTTCCCACAAATACAGACTTCATATTGTCACCGCCTTGCATAATAAGTTATTATATCACGTTTTCACTGCGGTATCAATAAAATTTTGCAAGCAAAGTTAAAAGTTATTGTCTTTCGGTGTTTTATATGCTAAAATAATTATAATTATTTACGAAAAGAGCTGATAAGCTGTGAAAAAAGAAAACAAAGCTTTTAAAATATTCAGAGTTATAATTACCTTAATTGCCATTGTATTTTTGTTGTTGTTTGTATCGTGCGCTCCGTGGGGAATTGTCAACATCGGCAATCTTGTGGGCGGATTGCTGTGTGTATGGCTGATTTTTGTATTCGGCACACGCAATAAATACAAATCATTAAAAGAAAAACTCAAGAAAAATATATTCGGCAAAATTGTTCTGTACGGCATCAATTTTTGCTTTACAGCACTTCTTTGCTACGGTTTGATTGTTACGGGTCTAATGACATTTGCCTGCATACAACAGCCAAAACAAAATGCAACCGCAATCGTACTTGGCGCTCAAGTTACCGAGAACGGCCCGAGTATGATGCTTACAGGCAGAATAAACAGCGCCGTAAAATATTTGCAGGAAAATCCTGATGCAAAAGCTGTGCTGACAGGCGGACAGGGCAGCAACGAGCCGATAAGCGAGGCTCAGGCTATGTACGATTATATTGTCGGTGCAGGGATTTCGCCCGACAGACTTTATATAGAAGACAAAGCGGTAAATACAGGCGAAAATATTGCATTTTCCGAAGAAATAATTAAAGCAAACGGACTTAATGAAAACAAAGCTATAGTTACAGACGGTTTTCACCAGTTGAGGGCGCAGATAATTACAAAACAACAGGGACTGAGCGGAAGTGTCGGCTCGGTAAATGCCGACACCTTCCCGCTGTTTGTCCCTACATTTGCCGTTCGTGAATGGTTTGCCCTGCCGAATCAGGTTCTATTTCGGTAGCCACCACTTCTGAAATGTTCTCACTTGGCTGATATACTGCATTTCTGCGTGAATTTACCTCATATGGATAGATTTCGCTATCCGTAACATCTACAATCGGCGAATGTTCAAAGCCGTTGTTGCGTGACGGCAGTTCAATAGGGTAACGCTCGTTGCGCTTGCTTTCCTTTTTGTTCATAAAAAATAACCACCTTTCTCAGGTGGTTATATTTTTTGCAGTTTTTTAAATTTTATGTGTTAATTATTCGGAGCGTCAAGGGTAATAGTCATACTATCATCATCTTCGCTATATGAAATAGTTAAATCATAGCCGTCTTTATCCTTTGCAGAGTAGTGAGTATCATATTCGCTTACATCTTCTGTAAAGCCAAGTTCTTTGCATTTATCTGCATATGAATTGAAATAATCTGAAGATACACCAAATGCCTCAACACCAAATGAGTCTTCATCATCAGAGAGGTATTTCTTGACTATCTTAACATCAGGTTTTGGAATTTTATTGCCAAGCTCAGTTGTTGTCCAATAATATGCATCCTCAGCGTCTTCTTCCTCAGAATATTTTTTGCTCGAAAAATCATAATATACAGTATAAATTTTTTGGTCATCACCTACATATTTTATGGTAGCGATGTCAGGTTCTACAAGATTATAGTGATTTATATTTGTTACATAAGAATAACCTTGATAATAGTAACAATTTATATTCTTAGCCATTTCACCGGAATCAACAAGTTTGTTGCTTTCGGCGTGCATAGATATATCTGTTCCTTCTAATTGCTTCATATCGTCATCACTGAATGAAAATTGTTTTTTTACATCAGAGAAGAAGGTTTCCTTTTGTTCATTGGTTACAGAATTCTTCTGTTTAAAAGTAATTTCAAAGTCACTAATCAGAAATTTAGAATTGTTGGTGTAATTAAGCAAGACATATTTCTTGCCACTTACAATTCCCTCGTCAACATTCCAGTCGATGTCTTCAATTTTAATAGTTTCTTTGCTTTGTGTCGGTTTTTCTGTTTCAGAAGCGACAGAGGCACTTTTGTCAGCATTACTTGTGCTGTTTTGTGATGTTCCTGTTTCTCCATTATTGGAACAGCCTGTAAAAATCATTGTACTTGATACCGCTGCAATAACGGTAATGAATGTGCATAAAGCCTTTTTAACGGTATTTTTCATAATTATTTCCTCCTTAATGTAAATCCGTTGCCATTATTATATAAAAACTGAAACGAAAAAGTGTATGCTGTCAGCATACACTCAAAACTTTTTAAATAAACTTTTCACATTTTAAATAGCAATTAAACCAAACGGTCTGAAAAGCACAATACTTTGCAGACCGTTTTTATATTGAAATATTAAATTCAAACTCACATACTCTCCGGACAAGAGATATTGAACATTGTGAGAACATTCTTGATTACAACCTTTACGCTTTCGCAAAGTGCAAGTCTTGCCTGAGTGAGGGCCTCGTCCTCGCCCTTAACTCTGCAAGCGTTGTAGAACTTATGAAAAAGTGTAGCAAGCTGTGTTACATAGCGTGTAATCTTTGTTGGGTCATAGTCCTTTGCGGCGCTTTCAATCTCATTTGTATAAGATGCGAGGTGGTGGATAAGCTCCTTTTCCTCCGGTGCGGTAAGAAGTGCAAGCTCCGCATTTGTGCATTTGCGTGGTGTAATGCCGTCTTTTGCGAGTGCCTTAATAATACTGCAAATTCTTGCGTGTGCGTACTGAACATAATATACAGGGTTTTGGTTGTCCTGCGCAACGGCAAGATCAAGGTCAAAGTCCATCTGAGTGTTAGCCTCACGAGTGTTAAATAAAAATCTTGCGCTGTCAACAGGTACTTCTTCGAGCAAATCGCCAAGCTGAATTGCCTTGCCTGTACGCTTGCTCATTCTTACGATTTCACCGTTTTTAACGAGCTTTACAAGCTGCATAAGCACAACATTGAGCTTGCCGCCGTCATAGCCGATAGCGTCCATTGCACCCTTCATACGCATTACATGGCCATGGTGGTCTGCGCCCCATATATCAATAAGAGTTGTAAATCCTCTGTCAAATTTATTCTTGTGATAAGCAATGTCGGCGGTAAAGTAGGTCGGATTGCCGTTTTTACGAATAAGCACATCGTCCTTAAGCTCAAGGTTGTCAATGTATTTCTGAGTTTTGCCCTGCTTTAAGAGCTTTTCTGTAAGCACCTGCTTGTTTTTGTACCAAACAGCGCCGTCCTGCTCATAGGTGAGTCCCTTTTCTGTGAGCGTGTCAACAACCGCCTTTACAGCGCCGCTTTTGTGGAGTTCGCTCTCAAAGAACCACTTGTCATAGGTAATGTTGTATTTTGCCATATCACTCTGCATTTTGCTGATGTTCTTAGGAAGAGCAAAGTCTACAAGAGCCTTTTTGCGCTCCTCAGCCGATACATTTACAAGGCTGTCGCCGTTAATGTCGGCGTACTCCTGCGCAAGCTCTGTGATATCTGCGCCCTGATAGCCGTCCTCCGGAAATACAATTTCGTCACCCTTAAAAATCTGAAGATAACGAGCCTCAAGTGAACAGCCGAATTTCTCAATCTGATTTCCTGCATCGTTTACATAAAATTCACGCCATACATTGTATCCTGCCTTGTCAAGAACAGCGGCAAGACAGTCGCCGAGTGCGCCGCCTCTTGCGTTGCCCATATGCATAGGGCCTGTTGGGTTTGCCGATACAAATTCAACCATTACCTTTTCGCCCTTGCCAAAGTCGGAGCTGCCGTAGGTTTCGGGATTTTCGAGAACACTGTTTACAACAGCCGAGTAAAACTCCGAACCGAGGAAAAAGTTGATAAATCCGGGGCCTGCTGTTTCAAATTTCTCACACATTGTACCCTCAAGGTCAAGGTGCGAGGTGATAGCCTGTGCAATTTTGAAAGGAGGCATACGAAAAGCCTTTGCGCCAGCCATTGCGGCATTTGTAGCAAAGTCGCCGTGAGATCTGTCGGCAGGGGTTTCTATAATAAAATCGGGCAAATCAGCCTGTGGAAGGTCGCCCTCTGAAATTGCCTTTTCAATGGCAGAATTTATCGCAAGTTTCAGCTTGCTGACTGCTTCAGCATATATGTTCATTGTTTTCTACCTCTTTCTTTTTTTCAATGTCTATTTTAAATCGGTTTTCACTCACAAGGTCTGAGTTAAAGTCAAGAGTGTAGATAACCTCAAGTGAGCCACCGTTTTCATTAAGATTATTGTTGAGCGTTTTTGTAAACACACCGATAGAAAGCGTACCTGCAATCGTTTGGTACATACATTGGTGCCTTTTGCCTTTTTCAAGTATCAGTTGTGAGCTTAAAGGCCCTTTTCGTGAAATCGTAACGGTTTCGTCCTCCACCTTGACAAGGTTGTTAAAAAACTTATCGGGCAAATCCTCGTCATATTCCTTGTAATTTATAAAGAAATGACCGTTTTTCATCATATATTTGCCCTCGGTAAGCACCTCTATGCGGTCGTCCTGACCGTCAACTCGCTGTTCGCCGACAATCGAAATCATATAGGGATTTTTATCTTTTTCCATAAATTCCTCCGATTATCAGTATTTCTCAATGTTTATCTGAGTTACCGTGTGCTCCATATCCTTGCCGAGGAAAAGTCCTGCGATGTTTTCAAAATCATCGGGGGTGTCGCTCACATAGAATGCCGAAGTGCCCTTTTCTGCGCTGTTGTTTAAAAGATTTTCTTCCTTGAGCACTTTTTGCGCATAAATGGCGGTTTCGTAGCCTGAATCAATAAGCTCAATGCTGTTGCCTATAACGCTTGAAATTGCCTCTGCAAGCAGCGGATAGTGAGTACAGCCCAAGATAAGCGTATCAATATCGTTTTCAACAAGCTCAAGCAGGTAGCGCTTTATTGTAAGGCGAACAATTTGGTCGTCTTTATGTATAAGTCCGTTTTCTACAAGCGGAACAAAGAGCGGACAAGCCTTTTCAAACACCTTAAAATCGGGGTTGAGCCTTTCGAGGCGAGCCTTGTAGCTGTGGCTGTTTATTGTTGCGGCTGTGCCTATTACGCCGATTCTGCCCGACTTTGTCTTTTTGGCTGTGGCAAAGGCTGTGGGATTTACAACGCCGGTGTAGGGAACAGGCAGCTCACTTTCAAGCCTTTTGCCTGCAACAGAGCTTACTGTGCCGCAAGCGGCAACAATCATTTTTACATTGTTTTCAAGTAAAAAGTGAGTATCCTGAAAAGCATATCTTGTAATGGTTTCACGGCTGCGGTTTCCGTAAGGAACTCGTCCCGTATCGCCAAAGTAAACTATATTTTCATTTGGAAGAATGTGCAGAAATTCTCTGACCGCACTCAGTCCTCCAAGCCCGGAGTCAAACACTCCTATGGCGTTAGCTGAAGACATATTAAAACCTTCTTTTCATTATTACATAAAAGTATACTTGTTAATAATAACATATTAGGGCAACGGTTTCAAGTTAAAAACCAAAAATAATGCGTGTTATTGCCCTTTTCTCTGATTGACAAGCGTGCATATTACTTGTATAATATATTGGTGAATACATTTAGAAAGGATGTATGACTTTGGAAATAAGAAATGCGTTTGACTATATTGCAGGTAAGGTTGAGGCTCAGCTTGCTCCTGCCGGATATACAAGACAAAAGGTTGCTGCCGATGACAAACAGGAAATCGTAGCACTTTTTACAAGTGAAAATGTAGCGTATTCAGTGGTCTATTATGTTGAAAAATCACATATGGTTCTCCGCACCTGTACTATGACAGAGGAAGGCCCTGACAACGAGTGGAAAACTCTTGCTACATGGATGCTTGACGAAGAGAGCACTCAGAAAGATGTTGAAAGTATCGCAAACGACTTTTTAGAGGGCGTTTCAGGCACTGTTGCCGTTAAGCGTGCAAAGCAGATTAAGCAGAAAAAGAAAAAGGATGATGACGGCAACGCAGATCCAAAATTCCTTGCTAAGCGCTTTGTAGCTGTTTTTCCTGAGCTTAAAGAGGAAATTAAGTACGAAGAGGACGGCTATTTTCCTTTCAGAGGCGCAACTTTTGCAAAAGAAAAGATTGCTCCTAAGATTGTAAATTACTTAAAGTCGGCAACAAACCAGCAGGTAGAAAAACTCGTTGGCATTTTCAATTTGCAGTACAACAACGGTGATAGCGATACTCGCTCAATTATCACAATTATTTTGCTCAACTCACTTGATGACGAGCAGTTTAATACAGTCTTTGAGTATCTCAGTGATGACCTTAAAAAAGCAGGAAAGGCTGCCAGAAAATATAAGGGCAAAAAGGTTAAACCCGAAAAGCCAAAGAAAAAGAATGTTTCTAAAGCATCTACACTTAATGACTGATTATAATTAAATGCAGAAATACTGCGATTTTTTGCGTAAAAACACTTGACTTAGTGTTTTGTATATGATAAAATAGTTATACCTCTGAAAGGGGCTTTATTTTTCTGCCCTATTGAGGGAGGCTAAAATATTCCGAAAAAACCGGGAGGTGCCGTTATGAGAGTTAAAATCACATTGGCCTGCACAGAGTGCAAACAGCGTAATTACAACACAATGAAAAACAAGAAGAACAGTCCGGACAGACTTGAAATGAACAAGTACTGCCGTTTCTGTAAGAAACACACTCCGCACAAGGAAACAAAATAATGGAGGTTTAAAATGGCTGACAAAAAGGTTGAAGCTAAAAAGGCCGATGCTAAAAAAGCAGACGCCAAAAAACCTGCGAAGAAAAACAAGCAAAATGTTTTTCAGAAGCTTATTAAGTACCTCGGTGCGTGTAAGGGTGAGCTCAAGAAAATTACTTGGCCTACTCCAAAGCAGACTACAAAGAACTTCGGTATTGTTATCGCAGTTATCGTAGTTGTGGGATTGTTCATTTTCGGCCTTGACAGAGGACTTTATGCTTTGCTTGGCTTAGTTATGAACACATCAGCTTAATCTCTGTTGTTACTAACTTACGAAAGGAAGAGAGTAAATGGCAGATCAAGAAGCAAAATGGTATGTAGTGCATACTTATTCGGGCTACGAAAATAAGGTTGCAGCTGACTTAATGACAACTGCTGAAAACAGAAACCTTCAAGATATGATCGTTGATGTTAAAGTACCTACTGAAATCGTAACCGAAACCGTTGGCGACAAAACAAAAGAGGTTGAAAATAAAATTTACCCTTGTTATGTTTTTGTTAAGATGATTTATACAGACGAAACCTGGTATGTAGTACGCAATATCAGAGGATGCACAGGATTTGTTGGACCGGGATCTAAACCTGTTCCGCTTACAGATGCTGAGGTATACAGAATGGGTGTTGAAACCCGCTCTGTAAAGGTGAACTATTCGGTTGGCGATTCAGTTCGTATTATCGATGGTCCGCTTGATGATTTTGTCGGTGTTGTAGAAGAAATTGATGCCGATAAAAACTATGTCCGTGTCATTGTATCAATGTTCGGACGAGAAACTCCGGTTGAGCTTGAGTTAGGTCAGGCTGAACTGCTTGAGGAATAATCGCAGATAATTTGCCTAATGGCTTATTATTGGGAGCATAATGTTCCCTGTGGGAGGGAACCTACATAGTGGTGTCCCGCAATTTACCACGAATTTTGGAGGTGCAAACACAATGGCTCAGAAGGTAGTTGGCTTAATTAAGTTACAGATACCTGCCGGAAAGGCTACTCCGGCTCCGCCTGTTGGACCTGCTCTTGGTCAGCACGGCGTAAATATCGTTGCGTTCACAAAGGATTTTAACGAGCGCACAAAGAATGACATCGGTCTTATCATCCCAGTTGTTATTACAGTGTATGCAGACCGTTCATTCACTTTCGTTACAAAAACTCCACCGGCAGCAGTCCTTCTTAAGAAGGCTTGTGGCATTGAGAGTGGTTCTGGCGTACCAAACAAGACAAAGGTTGCTCAGATTACTCGTGAGCAGATCACAAAGATCGCAGAGCAGAAAATGCCTGACCTCAACGCAGGTTCTCTTGAAGCAGCAATCAGCATGGTTGCAGGTACTGCAAGAAGCATGGGTATTACAGTAGTTGACTAATTATCCGGGTGGGAGGGAAATCCCGATTGACCACCTATCAATGGAGGAAAACTGATGAAACACGGTAAAAAATATGTTGACGCAGCTAAGCTCGTTGACAAATCAAAATTATACGAACCAGGCGAGGCTCTTGAAACTGTTATCAAGACAAGCACCGCTAAGTTTGATGAAACCGTTGAGCTTCATGTAAAGCTCGGTGTTGACAGCCGTCACGCTGACCAGCAGGTTAGAGGCGCTGTTGTACTCCCTAACGGTACAGGTAAAGATGTTAGAGTTCTTGCTATTTGTAAGGGCGCTAATGAGGAGCTTGCAAAGGAAGCAGGTGCTGACTTTGTAGGTGCTGAGGATATGACTCAGAAGATTCAGCAGGAAAACTGGATGGACTTTGATGTTCTCATTACAACTCCTGACTGCATGGGTCTTGTAGGCCGTTTAGGTAGAATCCTTGGTCCTCGTGGTCTTATGCCAAACCCAAAGGCTGGTACTGTTACTCCTGACATTGCTAAGGCTGTTAAAGAGGCTAAAGCAGGTAAGATTGAGTACCGTCTTGACAAAACAAACATCATTCACTGCCCAATCGGTAAAGTAAGCTTTGGCGCAGACAAGCTCGGCGAGAACTTCGATACACTTATGGAAGCTATCGTAAAGGCTAAGCCGGCTGCTGCAAAGGGTCAGTACATTCGCTCAGTTGCTGTTGTATCAACAATGGGACCAAGCGTTCGTATTTCACCTGCTAAGTTTGGTGTTTGATTATAATTAATTTAATGTTTACACCTTTTGGTGTGAATATAAATTCGCTGTTCTAAAGACAGCAGGTGCATTATGCATAAAGGTTATACCGCCTGCCGAGGAAGATGCAATTTTACATTATTTTGTATTTTTGCGGCAGTCCGAGGTTTAATCGGACTGCCTTGTTTTTTATGAACTTTAGATACTGCGTTTAAAAAATTTTGGAGGTGAAATAATTGCCAAGTCAAAGTGTTTTAGAGCAGAAGAAAGTCATCGTTGAAGAACTTACAGCAAGACTTAAGAACTCTGTTACAGGTTTAGTTGTTTCATACGAGGGTATCAACACTGAGGACGATACAAAGCTCAGAAAAGAACTTCGTGAAAACAATGTTCACTACTCAGTAGTTAAGAACACACTTTTATCTCGTGCCTGTGACCAGGTAGGTCTTGAGGAGATGAAGCCTGTTCTCGAGGGTACAACAGCTCTCGCAACAAGCGACAGTGAGTATGCTGCTGCTGCAAGAATCCTCTGCAACTATGCTAAGGATCACGATAACTTTAAGGTTAAGTCAGGTTACCTTGATGGCGCTGTTATTGATATGGATACAATCACAGCACTTTCAAAACTTCCTACAAGAGATGTACTTCTCGCAAATGTACTTGGTGCATTCCAGGCACCAATCGCTTCTTTCGCAAGAGCTATGCAGGCTGTTGTTGATAAGGGTGGTGTTGAGGCTTGCTTAGCAGCCGCAACAGAAGAGGCTCCTGCTGAGGAACCTGCTGCAGAATAATCTGCAAAATTAATTTAAATTTTACAACTTATTATATCGGAGGTAAATTAAAATGGCATCAGAGAAAATTACTGCTATTATTGAAGAATTAAAAGGCCTCACAGTTCTTGAACTTTCAGAGCTCGTACACGCTGTAGAGGATGAGTTTGGTGTATCAGCTGCTGCTGCAGTTGCTGTTGCAGGCCCTGCTGAGGCTGCATCTGCTGCTGCTGAGCAGACAGAGTTTGATGTAATCCTTAAGAGTGCCGGCGGCAACAAGATCGCTGTTATCAAGGTTGTTCGTGAGATCACAGGTCTTGGTCTTAAGGAAGCTAAGGCTCTCGTTGACGGCGCTCCAAAGGCTCTCAAAGAGGCTGTATCTAAGGACGAGGCTGATGAGATCAAGTCAAAGATCGAAGCAGCTGGCGCTGAAGTTGAAGTTAAGTAATTTAATTTCCAAAATTTTTATCCCGACGGAATTTTCCGTCGGGATTTTTTGTTGTGTGCGATGATGGTTGAAAATTATGGTTTAGCAAATTATCGGTCGGGCAACAAAGTAAAGCAAAAGAAAAATTTTCAGTCCCGAATATAAAAGTTTGGTCAACCTTTTCAAAGGTTGCGGGTTTGGGCAGACCCACAAATGCTTTATGCTATTGCAAATTATAATAGTCAAACGGCTTGCCGTTTGGCGGATTGAACAACATAATGGCGAAAGCCTCATAATTGCGAAAGCAACAAAGGAAAGGGCACACTACTAAAACTACAATTTGCCGCTTTTTAAGGGCGAATTAGCCACACACGCAAACTTTTGCGTCCTTTAAAATATCATTTCTCAACTGATACTCAGGTGTAACTTTCTTACTCACTGCCACTTATTAGTCTTAACTTTTGCTTTTTACTAAAGCCTTAAGTAATTTAAAGTTAAGTTATTCTATAATACAATTATAACTGATTATTTATATTTTAATTCAGTGCGTTTTTATTGTTTTATGGGCTCTGCCCAAATCCGAAACCCTTTAAAAAGGGTTGACCTAAATTTTAAATTTATTAAACTAAACTTTGTGCGCTAAACTGTAATTTACACAAATTTTAGCAACAATATTTACAGCAAAAAAGCTCCTCAATAGAGGAGCCTTTTATAATGCAATAAATATAAATTAACCAAAGAACTTAGCGTGGATAGCCTTAACAGCCTTATCTGCATCGTTCTCATCAATAAGAACAGAAACCTTGATTTCGCTTGTGCTGATCATCTGAATGTTTACCTGCGCATCGTAAAGAGCCTCAAACATCTTTGTAGCAACGCCTGCATGGCTTTCCATACCTGCGCCTACGATAGAAATCTTAGCAACGCTCTCGTCTACGAGGATTTCTGTACCGTCAAAGTTCTCAATGTAATCCTTGAGTGCCTCGGCAGCCTCAGAACCTCTTGACTTTGGTACTGTAAAGCTGATGTCCTTCTTGCCATCGTGACCGATTGACTGAAGAATAATATCTACATTGATATCCTTAGCAGAAAGTTTTGAGAAGATTTTGAAAGCAAGACCCGGCTCGTTTGGAATACCTGTTACAGAAATTCTTGCAACATCTGTATCTTTAGCAACGCCACTGATTAACATTTTTTCCATTTTAGTTTTCTCCTTTACTATTGTACCCGATGCTCTTGTCATACTTGAGAGGACTTCAAGCTCGATGTTATATTTCTTAGCCATTTCAACTGAACGGTTGTTGAGTACCTGTGCGCCGAGTGTAGCAAGCTCGAGCATTTCGTCGTAAGAAATCTCTTTAAGCTTTCTTGCGTTCTCAACCTTTCTTGGGTCAGCTGTATAAACGCCTTCTACATCTGTGTAGATCTGGCAAAGGTCAGCGTGCATTGCTGCTGCAATAGCTACGGCACTTGTGTCTGAACCGCCTCTGCCGAGAGTTGTAATATCGTCGGTCTTAGCAAGACCCTGGAAACCTGCAACAACAACAATTCTCTTCTTGTCGAGTTCGTGACGAATACGGCTTGGGTCAACCTTTTTGATTCTTGCACTTGTGTGAATGTTGGTTGTTTCAAAACCTGCCTGCCAGCCAAGAAGTGATACAGCAGGATAACCCAGCTTTTCGATTGCCATTGCAAGAAGTGAAATAGAAATCTGTTCACCTGCTGCAAGCAGCATATCTTTTTCTCTCTTTGAACCATTTGGATTAATTTCTTCGGCTTTTGCGATAAGATCGTCTGTGGTGTCGCCCTGTGCAGATACAACAACTACAACATCGTTGCCCTGTGCGTAAGTATCAGTAACGATTTTAGCCACATTCATTACACGCTCAGCATTTGCTACGGAGCTGCCGCCGAATTTCTGAACTATCAAACTCATGTCCTTTTACTCCTCTTTCAATTATAAATCACCTATGCGGATTTTTGAAATTACCTTTGCGCCCTTGCTTTCAAGTGCAGAGATTTTCTCAAGAATTTCACCATAGGGTAATTGCGCTGTTACAAAAGCAATTTCGCCCTCCGGGCTGTCTGCCTTTTCAATTTTATCTACACAGCCAAATACCTCCTGAGCAAGCTCCATAGTAGCGTTTGCTCTGATATACATAGCTGTAACAGAGTCCTCATAAGGAAGAATATTGTCGCCGTTGCCGTCTGCCCAGAACAAGAACTTTCTTGTCTTTAAGTGCTTGCAGCAGTCAACTACATCGGCTACAACAGCGCTTGCGGTTGGAAGTTTGCCTGCGCCCTTGCCGTAGAATACTACATCGCCTGTGCAGTCGCCTCTTACCATAATGCCGTTGAACTCGTAGTCAATGTTTGCGAGCTGGCTCTTGTTTGGTACAAACATAGGAGCAACAATAATATCAATCTTGCCATCATCAAGGCGCTTTACCTTGCCGATGAGCTTAATAACGCAGTTGTAAGCCTCAGCATATTTTACATCTTCAAGAGTAATTTCTGTGATACCCTCTGTATGTACTGAGTCAGGATATACATGCTTGCCAAAAGCAAGGGATGCAAGAATACAGATTTTACGGCAAGCGTCATGACCTTCAATGTCAGCGGCAGGGTTTCTCTCAGCAAAGCCGAGGTCCTGAGCGAGCTTTAAGGCTGCGTCAAACTGCATACCGTCCTCAATCATCTTTGTGAGGATAAAGTTTGTTGTGCCGTTTAAAATACCTGCAATTTCATCAACAATATTTGCTACAAGGCACTGGCTGATTGGACGAATAATCGGAATACCGCCGCCAACTGATGCCTCAAATAAGAAGTTTACATTCTCGTCTTTTGCAATCTGTAAAAGCTCTGCACCATGAGCGGCAACCAACTCTTTGTTAGAGGTTACAACGCTCTTGCCTGATTTAAGGCATTTTTTTACAAAGTCATAAGCTGGGTTAAGACCGCCCATAACCTCAACAACAACTCTTACTTCTCTGTCGTTTAAGATGTCGTTAAAGTCCTTTGTGAATCTGTCAGCTAAAGGACTGTCGGGAAATTCACGCAAGTCAAGAATGTGCTTTACATAAATTTCCTCTCCGATGCTTGCAAAAAGCTTCTGTTTGTGTGTTGTAAGAATTTCGGCTACGCCTGAGCCTACAACGCCGTGGCCCATTATTGCTACTGAAATCATATTCTAAATCCTTTCCTTTCAGTTTGGAATTTATAACTCCCTTATGTATTTAATGAAGAACTGCCTGTAAGCAGACAGTCCTTCAAGATAAACTGACTTAAGCTGCCGAAGCAGATGCATCTCCGCCGCTTTCTTCCGGCTTTGGCTCTTCGCCGCCGCCCTGACTTTCGGCAGATGAGGTATCGCCGCCGCCTTGGCTTTCGGCAGATGAGGTATCGCCGCCTTGGCTTTCGGCAGATGAAGTATCACCGCCGCCTGAGTGGCTTTCGTCACCGCTGTATGAGCTGTCTGAACCGCCCGATGAAGTATCGTAATCGTAATCGTCATAATCCGGATTGCTTGAGTCGTAGTAACCGTCCCAACCGCCGTTTGAAGGCATATTGTCCTCGGTGTAATAACCTACATATTTGCCCGAAACATTTTCGGTTGATACGATAAGTCCTGAATACGGACTGTACTGGGCCTCAATAAGGTTGGACGGGAATTTGAAGTCCTTGTGCTCCATACCGCTTAGGTATGAGCTCATAACCTTGTTAAAGGTGTTTGTTGCAACATTTGTATTTGAAATTGTGTGTGGGTAGTCAAAACCTGTCCAAATAGCAAGTGTAGCGTATGGTGACATGCCGCAGAACCATGAGTCTTTATCGGCATCGGTTGTACCTGTTTTACCGATAATATCCCAACCGCTGATTCTTGCAGAGCCTGCGGCGGTATTCACTGAGTTTGTTACATTGTAGTGGAGAAGTCTGTTCATAATAGCGGCTGTTGTTGGTGAGTAAGCCTGCTTTGGAACAGCGTTTCTGTTATCAATAATAATGTTGTCCTCTGAGTCTGTAATGTAGTAGTAGGTGTAAGGATTGTAGTAAAGACCGCCGTTGCCCATATAGTTGTAAGCAGCAGCCATTTCACGAACTGTTACACCGCCTGTAAGACCACCGATTGAAAGTCCGCCCGAGTTGTAAGCGTCCTGCTCGTCAAGGTGAGAAAATCCCATTTTTGTTACTACCTGCTCGTAAGCCACGCTCGGACCGCCAATCATTTTCATAGCCTGAGCGGCTGTACCGTTTGAAGAAATTTCGATAGCGTCAGGCAGAAGCATTGTGCCCCTGTAGCCTGCGTACCAGTTCTTAGGGCCTGAAACAAGCTCGCCGTACTCGTTAGTTTCGTACTTTTCGAGCGGTGCGTCCTCAATCTGAGATGAGAAGTAGAGCATTTTATTGTCGATTGCGTATGGATAAACAACAACAGGCTTGATAGAAGAACCCGGCTGGAGAGATGACTCTGTCGCTCTGTCCCAGCTTAAAGCCCCTGTCTTTTTGTTTGAGCTGCCTACGGTAGCGATTACTCTGCCGTCAAACCCCATAAGCGTCATAGCTATCTCTAATTCGGGGTCGCTGCTCTTGTCAATGTTCTGAGCGGCATTTTCTATCATTTCCTGCGCTCTTACATCCATTGCGCAGTAGATTTTAAGACCCTCTGTGTAAAGTTTATCAGATGCTGCGTCCTCGCTGATGTTGTAGTACTGAGCAAGGTCTTTCTGAGCGTCATAGAAAAGCTCGTCGATGTACCAGTTCTGAACATAACCGTCGTCGTTGTCATCTTCATCGTCACGATCGCTTGTGTAGCCTACAAAAGTCATATTTGCAGACTCTTTCATAGCGGCATCGTATTCGTCCTTGGTGATTTTGCCCTGGTCATACATTTCGTTTATGATGATTTCTCGTCTGATTTTGTTATTTTCGGGATAAGTAAGAGGATTCCATTTTGACGGGTTCTGAGTAATGCCTGCAATAGCCGCACACTCGGCGATAGAGCAGTTCTCAATGCTCTTGTCAAAGTAAAGCTGAGCCGCCGACTCAACACCCTGACAGTTGTTGCCGAAGTTTACAACATTGAGGTAAGCCTCAAGAATTTCGTCCTTTGTATATTCGTTCTCAAGCTTGAGCGCTTTGCAGATTTCACGCATTTTTCTTGTGAGAGAAACTTCGTTGTCGTCTGTTATATTTTTGATAAGCTGTTGAGTAATTGTAGAACCGCCGTAAGAATCTGTGCCCGAGGCAAGACTTACTACGGCAGAGAGGGTTCTCGTCCAGTCAACTCCGTGGTGGTCGAAGAAACGCTTGTCCTCAATGGCAACAACGGCGTCTTTCATAGCCTGCGGAATTTTCTGGTTGTCTACCCAAATTCTGTTTTCCGTGCTGTAAAGAGTTTGATATTGCTCAAACTTGCCGTCGGCATTCTGCACCATAATAAAGCTTGTCTGGTTAAGCGACTTTGCCCTCAGGTCAATTCCCGTAGGCTCGGACGCAAGACTTGCAATGTAAATTCCGAGAGATATAACGGCTATAAGACCTGCCACCACGCAAACGGAAAAAACGGTAAAAAGGAATTTTCCTATTGCCTTAAAAAACCGCTTTGCAGGGCTAACCTTATGCACAGGTGTGTTAATCTCGGGTTGAATATCTTTGTATTGACTGATGTCTGTTTCACGCTTGTTACGCATAATTTCTCCTTCTTTGACAAAAACAAAGTTAATCTCTTAAAATTCATATCAAAATAAAAAATACTAGTCAACAGTTATTATACCACCAGAGAATAAAAAAATAAATATATAAAGCCAAATTTTTCTTAAAAAATACGCCTTTTTACAAGGAAAATTTTATATAATATAATGTGATATATGTATAATAATACAAATAAGAGGAAATATAAAGTAGAAAGTGTATGAAACCGAAAATAACCAAAGGCGTTTTATAGCACAAAATTTTCAAAAAAGCAGGGAGTTTTGAAAGTGAAAAAGCTTATTTGTATTACAGGCATAATACTCATTGCGTGCACAGTAACCGGGGATTTGTTTGCGGCGGAAACGGATACCGCTCAGACCGCAGAGCTAAGCCACACTGAGGACAAGCGAGAGGAAGATGTTTTTATTCTGAAAATAGAAAACGGCTATCTTAATGTGTATTATAAAGAAACAGGTAATATTTACCTAAAAACGGGTACTTTGTCGGGTAATTTGCCGAAAAGCGATGTAACACGCCTTGAAAAAGGTGTAGAAATAAGGGGTAAGGAAGAACTTAGGAGAGCAGTAGAGGACTATTGCAGCTGAAGTTTTTTGAAAGTTATTAATAAACTATGTGGATTGCCAATAAAAATAAAAAATTTTGTTCGTGATTGTTGATGTAAACTACACTATTTTGAATTATGTCTATTGACAATTTATGTAATTTGCGGTAGTATTTAATTAATAGTGCAAAACTGCAATTATGAACAAATGTTGTTCTGCGTTATGCCGAAAAACACAAAGCATACGCAGAAATACAAAGAAGGAGAATGTACATATGATTTCTACCGTTATTGATAAATCACTCGGCCTTGAATTTCCTATTTTTCAGGGCGGTATGGCTTGGGTAGCAGACGCATCCCTTGCAGCAGGTGTTTCCAACGCAGGCGGACTCGGTCTTATTGCCGCTATGAACTCAAACGGAGAGCAGCTTCGTGCCGAAATCAGAAAGTGCAAGGAGCTTACAGATAAGCCTTTTGGCGTAAACATTATGCTTATGAGCCCATTTGCAGAAGAGGTTTCCGATGTTGTTGTTGAAGAGGGCATTAAGGTAGTTACAACAGGCGCAGGCAACCCCGGCAAATATATGAAAAAATGGCTTGAGGCAGGCATTAAGGTTATTCCTGTTGTTCCAAGTGTGGCACTTGCAAGAAAAATGGAAAAAGACGGTGCGTTTGCCGTAATTGCCGAGGGCGGAGAATCAGGCGGTCATGTAGGTGACCTCACAACTATGGCACTCGTTCCTCAGGTTGTTGACGCAGTAAAAATTCCTGTTATTGCGGCAGGCGGTATTGCAGACGGCAGACAGATTGCGGCAGCATTTATGCTCGGCGCAGTGGGTGTGCAGGTAGGCACAAGATTTTTGGTTGCAACAGAGTGCACAATCGCTCAGGAATATAAGGACAAAATCATTAAGGCAAAGGATATTGATACAGTAGTAACAGGCAAAAGACTCGGTCACCCTGTTCGTGCTATCCGCAATTCCTTTACTCGTGAATATACAAAGGCAGAGTACAACTCATCTGAGGTAAGCGATGAAGAGCTTGAAAAGATGGGTATCGGCAGATTAAGACTTGCTGCAAGAGAGGGCGATGTATCGCACGGTACAGTTCTTGCAGGTCAGGTTGCCGCAATGGTAAAGAAAGAACAGCCTGCAAGAGAAATCATTACAGAAATGTTTGCTCAGGCTGAAGAAGTATTGAATGGAGCTACAAAATGGGTAAAATAGCATTTGTTTTTTCAGGTCAGGGCGCACAGTACAGCGGAATGGGCAAGGAGCTTTACAATAATTCTCCTGCCGCAAAGAGCGTTTATGATATGGCAGACAGTATCCGCAAGGGTACTTCGGCACAGTGCTTTGAGGGCACAACAGAGGAGCTTTGCAAAACTGTAAACACACAGCCTTGCGTATTTACAGCTGACCTTGCAGCGGCAAGATTCCTTGAAGAAAAGGGTATCAAGGCTGACTGCGTTGCAGGCTTTTCACTCGGCGAAATTGCGGCTCTTGCTTTTTCGGGTATTCTTT
Organism: Eubacterium sp. OM08-24; assembly: GCF_003438075.1. Classification (GTDB taxonomy): domain Bacteria; phylum Bacillota; class Clostridia; order Oscillospirales; family Acutalibacteraceae; genus Ruminococcoides. The sequence goes on from NZ_QSTA01000009.1 coordinate 41,772, forward strand.
CAGATGAAGAGGCTTTCAAACTTGTTTGCAAGAGAGGCGAGCTTATGGATAAGGCAGCAACCGAAAATCCGGGTGCAATGGCTGCCGTAATGAAGATTACTCCCGAAAAGGTAGAAGAAGTTTGCAAAGGTTTTGACAAGACATATCCTGTAAACTACAACTCACCTGCTCAAACGGTAGTTGCTACCACAAGCGAAAACGCAGAGCCTTTCTGCGAGGCTGTAAAGGCTGCCGGCGGCAGAGCAAAGTTGCTTGCGGTAAGCGGCGCTTTTCACTCACCGTTTATGGCAGACGCAGCAAAGGGACTTGCAGAGTATATGCAGGATGTTGAGTTTGCACAGCCGAATGTAACAATTTATTCAGACTATACAGCAAAGCCATACGAGGGCGACTACAAGGAGCTTGTAAGAGCGCAGGTAGAGAATCCCGTAAGATGGCAGACAATTGTTGAAAATATGATTAAAGACGGTGTTGACACATTTATCGAAATCGGTGTCGGCAAGACTTTAACAGGACTTATTAAGAGAATTGACGACAGCGTTAAGGCTTTCAAGGTGGAAACACCCGCTGATTTTGAAGCACTTGACCTTTGATTTGGAGGATATTATGAATTTTGAAAACAAAACAGCCGTAATCACAGGCGGTTCAAGAGGTATCGGTCTTGCTATTGCTAAAAAGCTCGCAAGTCAGGGCGCAAACATTGCTATTCTTTATGTTGGCAGCGAGAGCGAGGGCATTGCCGCAAAAGAGGCTCTTGCAGAGTACAACACAAAGGTTGAGCAGTATTTTTGCGATGTTTCCGATTTCAACGCATCTAAAGAGGTTGTTGACAAGGTAATCGAGGACTTTGGCGGAATCGACATTCTTGTAAACAACGCAGGCATTACTCGTGACAAGCTCGTTCTTAATATGGACGAAAAGGATTTTGACGCAGTAATCGGCGTAAACCTCAAGGGTACATTCAATATGATTAAGCATACCTACAAGCATTTTATGAAAAAGCGTTACGGCAGAATTGTAAGCACATCTTCTGTTGTAGGTATTATGGGTAATGCGGGTCAGGCTAACTATTCGGCATCTAAGGCAGGCATTATCGGTATGACAAAGTCAGTTGCCAAGGAACTTGCCGGCAGAGGTGTTACAGTTAATGCCGTTGCTCCGGGTTACATTGGTACAGATATGACAAACGCACTTTCAGACAAGGTTAAGGACGCTATGAAGGCCCAGATTCCTGCTAAGCGTATCGGTACTCCTGAAGATGTAGCAAATGTAGTTGCTTTCCTCTGCTCAGATGACGCAGCCTATGTAACAGGCGAGGTTATCAAGGTTGACGGCGGACTTGCAATGTAATCGGAGGTGCTTTATGAGAAGAGTAGTAGTAACAGGTATGGGTGCAATCACCCCGGTAGGCAACGATGTTGAAACTATGTGGGCAAATATGCTTGCAGGTGTAAACGGTGTTGAAAAAATCACAGCATTTGACACTTCCGACCTCAAGGTTCATCTTGCAGGTACTGTAAAGAAATTTGAGCCGGAAAAATATATTGAAAAAAGAGAATTGAGAAAGCTCGATATTTACTGTCAGTACGCTATTGCAGCCGCTCAGCAGGCTGTTGATGACAGCGGTATCCTCGGCAACATTGACGAGGAGCGCTTTGGCGTATACATCGGCACAGGTATCGGCGGACTTCACTCATTTGTAAACAATGTAACTGCACTCAACGAGGGCGGCCCGAGAAAGGTATCTCCTTTCTTTATTCCAATGATGATCGGCAACATTGCCACAGGTAATGTAGCTATCCGCTTTAATGCAAAGGGTGTTTCACTTTCGGTTATGAGCGCTTGTGCAACAGGTACACACTCAATCGGCGAGGCTTTCCACGCAATTAAGGACGGTTATGCAGACGCAATCATTGCAGGCGGTACAGAGTCGGTTATCGCTCCTCTTACAATCGCAGGCTTCCAGAATATGAAGGCTCTTTCCACAAACGAAGATCCCGAAACAGCATCACGCCCGTTTGATAAAAACCGTGACGGTTTTGTTATGGGCGAGGGCGCAGGTATGCTCGTCCTTGAAGAATATGAGCACGCAAAGGCAAGAGGCGCTAAGATTTATGCTGAATTTGCAGGTTACGGCAATACTTGTGACGCTCACCATGTTACAGCTCCCGACCCTGAGGGTGCAGGACTTGCAAGAGCAATCAAAATTGCTATGGCAGAGGCTGACACAACCGATGGCGATCAGCTTTATATCAATGCTCACGGTACTTCAACCCACTTAAACGACCTTACCGAAACAATGGCGTTCAAGTCGGCTCTCGGCGAAAAGGCTTACGATGCAAATATCAGCTCAACAAAGTCAATGACAGGTCATATGCTCGGCGCAACAGGCGCAATCGAAGCTATTGTTTCTGTTCTTACTCTCCGTGACGGTATGATTCCGCCAACAATTCACTTAAATGAGCAGGACGAAGAGCTTGACCTTAACTACACACCAAACAAGGCTGTAAAGCGTGATGTAACAGTTGCGGCATCTACAAACCTTGGCTTTGGCGGTCATGACGCTTGCGTAGTATTTAAGAAAATCTAATTCGGAAGGGCTGTACTTATGTATTCTAAAAACGATGTTAAAGAATTTATTGAAATGCTTGAAAGCTCATCACTTTCTGTGCTTGAAATAAAAAACGGCGACGGCTCTGCTATCCGTCTTGAAAAGGCTGCTTGCGCTGCTCCTGCTGTTGTAATGCAGGCAAATGCTCCTGCTGCCGCACCTGTTCAGGAAACTGTTCAGGCTGCACCTGCCGCTCAGCCTGCTCCTGCTGCTGAGGGCAAAACAATTAATTCACCTATCGTAGGTGTATTTTACGCTGCTCCGTCACCTGACAGCAATCCTTATGTTTCTGTCGGTCAGAAAATTGCAAAGGGCGACACAATCTGCATAGTTGAGGCTATGAAGTGTATGAACGAAATCCAGTCAGAGCTTGACGGTGAGGTTACTGAGGTTCTTGTAAAGGACGGCGACCTTGTTGAGTACGGTCAGCCTCTGTTCAAAGTTAAATAAGGAGTTACAATGAATCAGGAAGAAATCAAAAAGATATTACCGCATCGTGACAATATGCTGCTTGTAGAAGAGGCAGAGAAGATTGACGATGTAACCTCAAAGGGTAAATATACAATTAAGGGTGACGAGTTCTTTTTACAGGGACATTTTCCGGGCAATCCTGTTGTTCCGGGTGTTATCCTCTGCGAAATGATGGGACAGTCTGCCTGCTGTCTGCTCGCAGATAAGGTTAAGGACTGCACACCGTTCTTTACAAAGATGAACAATGTAAAGTTTAAAAATCAGGTTAAGCCCGGCGACACTCTTGAGAGCGTATGTACTCTTACAAAGAGCAGAGGTGCGTTCTACTTTATAGATGCAAAAGGCTATGTTGACGGCAAACTTTGCGTAAGTGCCGAGCTTTCTTTTGCACTTGTTCCGAACAATAAGTAATTTACTGCAAATTTTCTTTTGGAAGTGATAAAATGTTTTCAAAAATACTTATAGCCAACCGAGGAGAAATTGCAGTAAGAATTATTCGTGCTTGTCGAGAAATGGGTATCAGTACGGTTGCAATCTATTCTGAGGCTGATAAAAACGCAATGCATGTTCAGCTTGCAGACGAAAGCTATTGCGTTGGCGGCAGCAGAGTTGCCGACAGCTATCTTAATATGCCGGCTATACTTACCGTTGCCATAGAAAGCGGCGCACAAGCCATTCACCCCGGCTATGGCTTGCTCTCGGAGAATGCAAAGTTTGTATCTCTTTGTGAGCAGTGCAACATAAACTTCATTGGCCCTACATCGGATATGATTAAATTACTCGGTGATAAGGACAACGCAAGAAAAACTATGCGTGCCGCAGGTGTTCCCGTAACACCCGGCTGCGATATTATAGAAGACCCCGTAAAAGCCAGAGAAGAGGCAGAAAAAATCGGATTTCCTCTGCTTATTAAGGCTCGTTCGGGCGGCGGCGGAAAAGGTATCCGCAGAGTTGACTGCATAGAGCAGTTTGACGAGGCTTTTGCGGCTGCGTCTTCAGAGGCCCAGTCTGCCTTTGGTGACGGCGCTTGCTATATGGAAAAATTTATTCACCCGGTAAAGCACATTGAAATGCAGCTTTTAAGCGACAAATACGGCAATGTTATTTGCCTTGGTGAAAGAGAATGTTCTGTTCAGCGTAAAAATCAGAAGATGATTGAGGAAAGTCCAAGTCCTGCACTTGATGACAGAACCCGTAAGGAAATGATGAAAGCGGCCGTAAAGGCGGCAAAGGCTGTAAATTATGTCAATGCAGGTACGGTGGAATTTTTGCTCGATATGGACAATAACTTCTACTTTATGGAGATGAATACTCGTCTTCAGGTTGAGCATGGCGTTACAGAAATGGTAACGGGTCTTGACATTGTTCAGTGGCAGATAAGAATTGCGGCAGGCGGAAAGCTGACAAGAACACAGGACAGCATTTTTACACATGGAAATGTTATTGAGTGCCGTATAAATGCCGAAGATCCTGAGCATGGTTTCAGACCGAGCTGTGGCAGAATAAAGCGACTTCATATTCCGGGCGGTTCGTTTGTGCGCTTTGATACAGCTATATTTCAGGATTATTTTATTCCGCCTTACTATGATTCGATGATCGGCAAGCTGATTGTTCAGGCACGAAGCCGAGAGCTTGCTATAAGAAAGATGAAAATGGCTCTTTCTGAGCTTACCATTGACGGAATTGACATCAACCGTGACTTGCTTGCCGAGATTTTATCGGATGAGCAGTTTGTCAGCGGAGAATATACTACTGACTTTATGCTTGACTTTGAAAAAAAGCATAAGGACGGAAAGAAGTAATAGGCTATGGATTTATTTGCTTTTGTAAAACCGAAAAATGAGCTTGAAAATCAGCCTGAGGAGCAGACCAATGTGCCGTTTGTTCCTGAGGAGATGTGGACAAAATGCCCTAAGTGCGGCACTATGCTGCTCACAACAGATATGGAAGAGAATTTCCGTGTCTGCACAAAGTGCGGTCATCACTTTAGAATGAACGCTAAGCAGAGAATTGCACTCCTTGCGGATGACGGCAGCTTTTGCGAGCATGACGCTGATATGGAAAGCAAAAATATTCTCGATTTTCCCGGCTATGACCAAAAGCTTGAGAAAGCAAGAGCCACAGGCTCAAAGGAATCCGTAATGTGTGGCGAATGTAAGATCGGCGGAATTGAAGCAGTGCTTTGTGCAATGGACTCTGATTTTATGATGGGCAGTATGGGTACAGTAACAGGTGAAAAAGTTACTCGTGCTTTTGAATATGCTACCGAACACGCACTTCCGGTTATAGTTTGCACTGTGTCGGGCGGCGCTCGTATGCAGGAGGGTATCCTATCGCTTATGCAAATGGCTAAAACTTCGGGTGCGGTTAAGCGCCACAGTGATAACGGTCTTTTATACATAACTGTTCTTACAGACCCTACCACCGGCGGCGTAACTGCGTCTTTTGCAATGGAGGGCGACATTATCCTTGCCGAGCCGGACACACTTGTAGCTTTTGCAGGTCCGAGAGTAATTGAGCAGACGCTCCGCCAAAAATTGCCTAAGGATTTCCAGACCTCTGAATTTGTAATGCAGAAAGGCTTTGTTGATGCTGTTGTAAGCAGAAATAAGCTGAAGTCTACACTTGTAAAATTGCTTAAAATGCACGGATACGGGGAGGTGTCGGAATAATGACAGCATATGAAAAGGTTATGGCGGCACGAGATGCCAACAAGCTCACAACTGTTGATTACATAAATCATATGTTTGGCGACAGCTTTTTTGAACTGCATGGCGACAGAAGATATTCCGACGACAAGGCTGTTGTGACAGGACTTGCTATGCTCCATGATATGCCTGTAACTGTAATCGGAATTGAAAAGGGAAGAAACACAAAGGAGCGTATGGAGCGCAACTTTGGTCAGGCTCACCCTGAGGGTTACAGAAAGGCTCTCAGACTTATGAAACAGGCTGAAAAATTCCACCGTCCTGTTTTGTGCTTTGTAGATACCAGCGGTGCATATCCGGGAATCGGCGCAGAGGAAAGAGGACAAGGACAGGCTATTGCCGAGAACCTTATGGAAATGATGACTCTAAAAACACCTGTACTTACAATTGTTGTAGGTGAGGGCGGCAGCGGCGGTGCGCTTGCACTTGCGGTTGCCGATGAAGTGTGGATGATGGAAAATTCCGTTTATTCCGCAATTTCACCCGAGGGCTGTGCGTCTATTCTTTGGAAAGACAGTACAAAAGCTCCGCAGGCTGCCGAGGCACTCAGACTTACAGCTCAGGACCTTTTTGATTTGCATGTAATTGAGCGTATCATCAGAGAGCCGAGAGCCGAGGACGCAGCTATGTTTGAGAGTTTAAAGCTGTTGATTGAGAGAACTTTTGAGAAAAATCTTGCACTTACCGATGAAGAGCTTACAAATGCTCGCTATGAAAGATTCAGAAGAATCGGTACTAATCTGTAATTGCGTTTAACCGTCTGCTTTGCAGGCGGTTTTTTTTGTGGAAATTTTGAGAAGTTGTTTGAATGCAGGGGGTGTGGATTAACTTATTTTCGGTCGGGTAACAGAGGCAGAAAAGAGCAAAGTTTCTGTCACAAATATAAAAGTTTGGTCAACCTTTTCAAAGGTTGTGGGTGTGGGCAACGCCCATAAAACTTTAATCTATTGCAAATTTTAATAGCCAAACGGCAAGCCTTTTGGCGGCTTGAACATAATGGAGAAAGCCTTTTAATTGCGTAAGCAAAAATATGGCAGAAAGATTATTTTATAAGTTTGTTGCCTATAAACTACTTATGCACTATAATAAAATGCCTACCATTCCGCTTTTCTTTTGCGTGAAAAGAAAAGCTCCAAAAGAAAGCACGCTTAAGGGGAAAGGGATTTCGAGTCCCTATCCCTTTTCCTTAGACGACCAAGGTCAGTGACCTTGGAACCTCTGACTTTTATTTTCCTGATAAAATTTGTACTTGGCAAAATAAGTCTTTTAATTATTTCTCTTTCAAATTCCCTTTCAAAAATTATCACTTTTTTTAAACTAAACTTTATAACCTACGATGCACATTAATGGATTATATACCGACAATTTTTTGCTTATACTAATTTTATGCGATTTTATTTTGCAATTATTTTTATAATTACTTTATCGAAAAAAGAAAATTTGCTTTTGTGGTATTATTAAAATAATATGATTTTTACGGGAGGACGAGCTACTATGTCAGGCGTAATCAGAATTTTTGTAGAAAAAAGAGATGGCTTTAATGTTCTTGCAAAGCAGACTTTGTGGGACATTCGCCACAACCTTGGTATGAAAAATGTTACCGACCTTCGATACATTATGAGATATGATATTGAGGGACTTTCACTCGACGAGTACAATGCGGCAAAGGGCACTATTCTTTCAGAGCCTAATGCAGATGTTATTTACGAGGAAACACTTCCTGTTGAGGACGGTTGGAAGGTATTTGCTATGGAATATCTCCCCGGTCAGTATGACCAGCGTGGCGACTCTGCCGAGCAGTGCGTTCAGCTCCTTACTCAGGGCGAGCGCTGTAAGGTGCTTACAGCAAGAGTTGTTGCCGTAACAGGCGATATTTCAGATGATGACCTCAAGAAGATTGAGGATTACCTCATTAACCCTGTTGAGAGCCGTCTTGCATCTCTTGAAAAGCCACAGACACTCGACATTGCAACTCCTGTTCCTGCCGATGTTAAGCGTGTAGAAGGCTTTATAAAGTTTAACGACGAGGAAATGGAAAAGTATTACGGCTCAATGGGCTTTGCTATGACATTGTCAGACCTTAAGTTCTGCCGTGACTATTTCAGAGATACAGAAAAGCGTGACCCAAGTGTAACCGAGCTTAGAGTTATTGATACATATTGGTCGGACCACTGCCGTCACACAACATTCCTTACAAAACTCGAGAAAATCGAAGTTGAAAAGGCAGCGCTCGGTTCGGTAATTGAAGATGCGCTCAACGAGTATTATGCTACTCGTGATGAGGTTTACGGTAAAGATACAAAGAGAATTGTATCCCTTATGGATATGGCTCTTATCGGTATGAAGTCACTCAAGAAAAAAGGTCTTATTCCCGACCTTGACGAGAGTGAAGAGATTAACGCCTGCTCAATCGAAGTTCCTGTAACTATTGACGGCAAAACAGAGCAGTGGCTCGTTCAGTTTAAGAACGAAACCCATAACCACCCAACAGAAATCGAGCCGTTCGGTGGCGCTGCTACTTGTCTTGGCGGTGCTATCAGAGATCCGCTTTCAGGCCGTTCTTATGTATATCAGGCAATGCGTGTTACTGGTTCGGGAGATCCGACTATTCCTGTAAAGGACACAATGCCCGGTAAGCTCCCATCAAGAAAAATTACAACAGGTGCGGCTAACGGTTACAGCTCATACGGCAACCAGATCGGTCTTGCAACAGGTCAGGTTACAGAGCTTTATGACAGCGGCTATGTAGCAAAAAGACTTGAAATCGGTGCAGTTATCGGCGCGTCACCAAAGGAAAATGTAATTCGTGAAGTTCCGCTCCCTGACGATATTATCGTACTTTTGGGCGGCAGAACAGGTCGTGACGGATGCGGCGGTGCAACAGGTTCGTCAAAGGCCCACACAGAAAGCTCTATTGAAACCTGCGGTGCAGAGGTTCAAAAGGGTAACCCACCAACAGAGCGTAAGATTCAGCGTTTGTTCCGTAACCCTAGGGTTGCTAAACTCATTAAGAGATGTAATGACTTTGGTGCAGGCGGTGTGTGCGTTGCTATCGGCGAGCTTGCAGACGGTCTTGCAGTTGACCTTGACAAGGTAACTAAGAAGTATGACGGTCTTGATGGTACAGAGCTTGCTATTTCAGAGAGCCAGGAGAGAATGGCTGTTGTTCTTGACAAAAAGGATGTTGAAACCTTTATTGCCGAGGCAGAGAAAGAAAACCTTGAGGCAACAGCGGTTGCTGTCGTTACAGAAAGCCCAAGACTTACAATGACATGGAGAGGCGACAAGATTGTTGACCTCAGCAGAGAATTTTTGAATACAAACGGTGTAACTCAGCTTTCATCAGCTTATATTACAGCACCAAAGGCAGAGGATTGCTACCGCAACGCATGTCCGGCTGTATTAAAAGATATGCCTGCCGACAAGGCACTTGAAGAAAATATGGCTCGTCTTGAGGTTTGCTCACAGATCGGTCTTTCAGAGCGTTTTGACGCATCTATCGGTGCCGCAACAGTAATTATGCCGTTCGGCGGTAAGAACCAGCTTACTCCGCAGGAGGCTATGGCCGCTAAGATTCCGCTTGAAAAAGGCGAAACAGATGACGCTACAGCAATGAGCTACGGCTTTATTCCGGGTGTTTCACGCTGGAGTCCGTTCCACGGTTCGGCATATGCAGTAGTTGAGTCACTTTCAAAGCTCCTTGCTATCGGTGCAAACCCACTTACAGCCCGCCTTACATTCCAGGAATACTTTGAGAGATTAAAAGATGTACCGGAGCGTTGGGGCAAGCCGGCCGCCGCACTTCTCGGTGCTATGGAGGCTCAGCTCAGACTCGGTATTCCGTCAATCGGCGGTAAGGACAGTATGTCGGGTACATTTGAAACTATTGATGTTCCGCCAACACTCGTTAGCTTTGCCGTTGCTATGACAAAGGCAAGCAAGACAGTATCTGCCGAGTTTAAAAATGTAGGTTCAAAGGTAATTTATGTGCCTGTTCCTGAAAATAAAGAAACTCTTATGCCTGATTGGGACAAGCTTATCGCTATGTACAAGGCTGTTTATAAGCTCTTTGATGAGGGTAAGGTGCTTTCTGCATCTGTTGTTAAAGAGGGCGGTGCTGCCGCAAGCGTATGTAAGGCTTGTTTCGGTAACGGCTATGGATTTAAATTTACAAATAAACTCACAAATGACGAGCTTTTTGCTCCGCTTTCAGGCTCACTTGTTCTTGAACTTGCGGACGGTGCGGAACTTGACAACAGTGTAGTAAGTTATGACCTCGGTACAGTTACAGACGACGGCAAGGTTACAGTAAACGGTGCTGATGTTGATGTAAATACACTTATCGAAAAGTGGACTGCTCCTCTTGAAAAGGTATTCCCGACAAAGGCAGAGTGCCCTGAAATTGCAGTTGATATTCCACTCTTTACAGAGAGAAACACAAGCTCACCTGCAATTAAGACAGCAAAGCCAACAGTATTTATCCCTGTATTCCCGGGTACAAACTGCGAGGTTGACTCTGCAAGAGCTTTTGAAAAAGCGGGCGCAAATGTTGAACTCCTTATCGTAAAGAACCTTACATCCGCTCATATCGAAGAAACAATCAAGGCTATGGAGAAAATCATTTCCAAGTCACAGATGATTATGTTCCCGGGCGGTTTCTCAGGCGGTGACGAGCCTGACGGTTCAGGTAAGTTCATTGCTACCACATTCCGTAATCCAAGAATTGCGAACGCTGTAAATGAGATGCTCAAGAACCGTGACGGTCTTATGCTCGGTATCTGTAACGGTTTCCAGGCGCTCATTAAGCTTGGTCTTGTACCTTACGGCGAAATCAGAGAGCTTAAGCCGACAGACCCGACACTTACATTCAACACAATCGGCAGACATATCTCTCATATGGCTTACACAAGAGTTACTTCTGTTAAGTCACCTTGGTTTGCAAGTGTAAATGCAGGCGATGTATTTGCAATTCCTGTTTCACATGGTGAGGGCAGATTTATGGCTGATGAGGCAACCGTTAAGGCACTTGCCGAAAACGGTCAGATTGCTACACAGTATGTTGACCTTAACGGCAACCCAAGCGCAGACATTACATACAATGTAAACGGTTCTGTATGTGCCATTGAGGGTATTACTTCACCTGACGGCAGAATTTTAGGCAAGATGGGACACAGCGAAAGAAAGGGCGACAGCCTCTACAAGAATGTTCCGTTTGCAAAGGATCAGCTTATCTTTGAGAGCGGCGTTAAGTATTTTAAATAATTTGATTTAAAAAGTAAAAATTCAGGTCAACTCTTTTTAAAGGGTTGACCTGAAATTTATATTTATAAAACTCAACTTTGTGTGACAACAGCAATTCAGCAAATCATTGACATTAAAACCGAGCGGTTAAATCAAATTTCAGATTTAACCGCATTTTTTGTTATTTGCTTGACATATGGTGCAATATAATATATTATAGATGTAATAATTTGGCAATATGGCATTTAATAAAGGAGTAAATAATTATGGCTTATTGTAAAAAATGCGGTAAAAACATACCTGACGGCGCAACCTTTTGCTCGTATTGCGGTACACCTGTTTATGACACCGAGTCGCAGGCTCACACTCAGCAACACCAATATGGCACACAATACAACGGCTTTATGAATCCCGATGATTTAACAGCAGAGTTTGACCCAATGGATATAAAGCAAAACAAGGTTATGGCAGTGCTTGCTTATTTGGGCTTGCTTGTACTTGTACCTATATTTGCGGCAAAAAACTCAAAATATGCAAGATTTCACGCATCTCAAGGCTTAAATATTACGATTATTTATTTTGCTCAGCTCATAATTTATTATGTATTGTCTATAATTATAAGAATGATATATTTTGGTACAGGCATTTTCGGAATAGGCGGAATTTTCATTGCATTTCTCAATATAATAAATACAATTATTTTACTTATACTATGTGCGTTTGCAATTTACGGCATTGTAAACGCAGTGCAGGGCAAATGCAAAAAGCTCCCGATTATCGGAAAGTTTGACATCCTCGGCAAATTTATGAAATAATATTTTAGATGAATAAAAGCACCGCACAATTTGTAGTAAGCTGTTGTGCGGTGCTTTGATTATGTGGGATTTTAATAATTGTAGTTTAACGCAGAAAGTTTAGTTTTATAAACAAAAAATTCAGGTCAACCCTTTTTAAAGGGTTGCGGGTTTGGGCAGAGCCCATAAAAGTTTTCTTTATAACAAATTTGCAGGCGCAAACAGCTTTGCTGTTTGCGTGCTAAGAAAAATGTTTGAAAAACGGGCGACAGCCATTAAGAAGTAATAATCAAAAAAGCTCCGTCAGCGCTATGCGTTGACGGAGCAAATTTTATAAGAATTTTTCTTGTTGCTGTCGCAAATTTAAAGGCGAGCGCCGTTATGTTCCAGCCGCCAAAAGGCAAGCCGTTTGGCTATTAAAATTTGCGATAGCATAAAGTTTTGTGGGCGTTGCCCACACCCACAACCTTTGAAAAGGTTGACCAAACTTTTTTGATTTTTTGTGGACAGTTTTTTATTTTTCGGATTTTGCAACAAAACCTAAAATAAGTAAACCCCTAATATTATTTAATAATCATTCTTACGCAACCGTAAATACCTGCGTCATTGCCGAGGTCTGCGAGTTTAAAGAATGTGTTTTTGCAAGCGTGGAATGCAAATTCCTGATAGTATTCCTGTACCTTTGTGATAAGGAAATCGCCTGCCTTCGACATTCCGCCTCCAATAACAAATACCTGCGGATTTACTACACAAGCAACAAGTGAAAGTCCCTTTGCAAGAATTTTTGCTGTTTCGTCTACCATCTTGTTTGCAACTTCATCACCGAGCTTTGCTGCGTCAAAAATTGCCTTTGCTGTAAGTTCTGGGGTGTTTCTGAGTACAGTTTCGTCATCGTGCTCTTCAAGGTATTTCTTTGTTACTCTTGCAATACCTGTTGCCGACGCATACTGCTCAAGACAGCCATGGTTACCGCAGCCGCAGGTTTCGGTTTCTCTTTCTTTAACACGAAGATGACCAATCTCACCTGCCGCACCGTCACTGCCCGAAATAATCTTTTCGTTAATGATTACACCGCCGCCAACGCCTGTGCCGAGAGTTACCATTACAAGGTTTTTGTAGCCCTTACCGCCGCCTTGCCACATTTCGCCAAGTGCCGCAACATTTGCATCGTTGCCGACTTTAACTTTAAAGCCTGTTTTTCTTTCAAGCTCGATTGCTACATTAAATACGCTCCAACCGAGGTTTACGCACTTGTAAACTGTACCGTCATCACCGACAGGGCCGGGCACGCCAACACCGATACCCTCAACCTCTTTTTCGCTAATGCCCTCTTCGGCAAGCTTTGCGGCAACTGCCTCTGCAATGTCGTTGAGAATGTAAGTTCCGTTTTCCTCTGTTCTGGTAGGAATTTCCCATTTTGCAAGCAGCTTGCCTGTTGTTTCAAACAAACCGATTTTTATTGTTGTGCCGCCTATATCAACACCAAATGCATATTTTTTCATTTTTTGCTCCTTTCAAGTAGGTAAAATATTTAATTAGGTAGATATACTATAATTTTAGTATTTTAAGGGCTTTTTGTCAATATAAATTAACAGTTTTGATGAAATTCTTGCGAAATTAGGCATATACATTTGTGTAAATTTTGTTGTAATTTAAGGCTGAGGTGTGATATAATAACATTAATATATTTTTTAACAGGTGAGGTATAATATGGATAAAAAGCTTACCGTAATTAAGGTGGGTACTTCAACCCTTACATATGAAAACGGAAAAATCAATTACCGCCGCATTGAATCGCTCTGCAAGGTTATTGCAGATTTGCAGAACAGCGGCGAGCAGATAATACTTGTATCCTCGGGCGCTATCGGCGTAGGAATGGGCAAGGCGGGACTTTCAGTTCGTCCCACAGAAACCAAGAAAAAACAGGCTCTTGCGGCTATCGGTCAGTGCGAGCTTATGTTTATGTATGACAAACTTTTCGGCGAATACAACCACTCGGTTGCACAGATACTTTTAACACGCTATGCCGTAGAAACCGAGCAGAAAAGGCAGAATGTAATCAATACTCTTGATGAACTGCTTGATATGAATATTATCCCTGTAATCAACGAAAACGATACGGTTGCCATTGATGAGCTTGAGGGCAACAACTTCGGCGATAACGATATGCTTTCCGCCATTGTTGCGGGTCTTGTCGGTGCGGATAAACTTGTTATTCTTACAGACATAGACGGTCTGTACGACGATAATCCACGCACCAATCCAAGCGCTAACAAACTTGATGTTGTGGGCAGAATTTCTCCCGAAATTTTTGAAATGGCGGCAGGCACAGGCTCAAACAGAGGTACGGGCGGAATGATTACAAAACTGCACGCAGCGGATTATGCAACTAAGCGTGGGGTAGAGTGCCACATTGTAAACGGTGCAAATCCGAATGTACTTTACTATGTATTTGACGGAATGAATGTGGGAACAAAGTTCCTTGCAAGAAAGGAAAACTGATATGACACAGCTTGAAATTATGGGTGCAAATGCAAAAGCCGCATCAACATTTTTGCGTACGGCAGGCAGTAAAAAGGACAATGCGCTTTTAGCCATTGCAAAGGCACTGAGAGATAACGCAGATGAAATTATAAAGGCAAATCAAATTGACCTTGAAAACGGCAAAAACGCAGGTCTTACCGATTCGCTCCTTGACAGATTAAGGCTTACTTCTGAGCGTATTAACGGTATGGCAGAGGGAGTGGAGCAGGTAGCCGCACTTGCCGACCCTATCGGAAATGTGCTTGAGGGCAGAACCTTAAAGAACGGACTTGCTATTGAAAAGGTAAGAGTACCGATGGGCGTTATCGGCATTATATTTGAGGCTCGTCCTAATGTTACCTCAGACGCTGCGGCGCTTTGCCTAAAGGCTGGCAGTGCGGTAATTCTGCGTGGCGGTAAAGAGGCTATAAATTCAAACCTTGCAATTTCAGAGATTATGAGAAATGCCATTGAAAGCGTTGGCTTTCCAAAGGATTGCATCGCACTTGTTAAGGACACTTCAAGACAGAGCGCAACCGAGCTTATGCAGCTTTCGGATTACCTCGATGTGCTTATTCCTCGTGGCGGCGCAGGTCTTATTCGCTCCGTTGTTGAAAATGCGAAAGTGCCTGTAATCGAAACAGGTGTGGGCAACTGCCACATTTTTGTTGACGAAAGTGCAGATGTTGATATGGCGGCAAGCATTATTTTTAATGCCAAAACCTCTCGTCCGTCTGTATGCAATGCGATAGAAACTATACTTGTTCACAAGAACATTGCCGAAAAGGCTTTGCCTGAAATTAAAAAATTACTCGACACAAAGAATGTAGAGCTTAGAGGCTGTGAAACCACAAGAAAAATCCTCGGCAACAGCGTTATACCTGCCACCGAGGAGGACTATGCAAAGGAATTTTTAGACTATATTCTTGCGGTTAAGGTTGTAGACAGCATTGATGATGCTATAAATCACATTGCAAAATACAGCACAGGTCACAGCGAAAGCATAATTACAAATGACTACAACAATGCAAATAAATTTACCGCCTGCGTTGACTCGGCAGCAGTGTATGTAAATGCGTCAACCCGTTTTACAGACGGCGGAGAGTTCGGCTTGGGTGCGGAAATCGGAATTTCCACACAGAAACTCCACGCAAGAGGTCCTATGGGCCTTAATGAGCTGACAAGCTGTAAATTTATTATAAGAGGCAACGGTCAGATCAGATAATTACATAAGCAAATACATCAATGCAAGCAAAAGCGACGGGTCGGCTTTTTCGCCTGAAAGCAGCAGCAACAACAGGAGTATTAAACTTTGCTCCTTGTCGGCGAGCAGAAAATCTACAAGGCTTTTTTGCGTACCCTGCGGTTTAATTTCTCCTTTTGGCTCGGTCTTTGGAGGAATGTTATCGGATTTTTGCTCAGGCGGTTTAGGCTTTTTTTCTCGCTCATATGGCTCGGAGCGTGTGCGCATTTGCTTTGCTCGGCGCAAAGCCTCTTCTTCAAAAGACGCCATATAATCATCACCTCCATGGGTGGCAGTTTGCAAATAAAGCCTTTTCGTTCAAGCTGTTGTTTGTTTTGCAAAAGCTATAATTTTAGCATTTGCGATTAGCTGTATTAAAGAAAGTTTACATCTTTTAGCAGTGGTAATATTTTAAATAATTTCAGCATTTTTTCGGCTTTGTCGAGCTTTTCCTGCCGTTCACAAGACAAAAACGGTCGCAGAGCGTTTAAAAGCCTTGTGGTGTTATCTTCTGATCCGATTGATTTAATGGTCGGAAGAATTTTAAAAAGACTTTTGGTTATGTCATCATTTAAAAGCTCGTTAGGCAATGAAAGCTCTTTTTTATTTTCAGTCGGCTTTGGCTTTTCGGGAGTGTTTCCTGCAAGACCAAGCTGCTCGCCAAGGCTTTGCACCTGTCGCAAAGCCTCGGGATTGCTGAGTATTTCATTTATTTTATCCTGAATATCTGCCATGGTGGGTTTTATTTCCCCTTTCTCAGCATTTCTATGATTGCTTTTGCCTGCGGACTTTCCAAAAACTCCTTTGTCTTTTGTGGGTCGCTCAAAATTTCATTAGCCATTTTTTGGGTTTTGCTGTCGGCATTTTTAAGAATTCTGTTTGCATTGCCCTTTTGTGCGGCGGATTTCAGCTCGTTTTCAGACAGGTTGAGCTGCTGCGACATCTGTTTAAGTATATTCTGCATATTTTTATTATCATCCATATAAACACCTCAGATAATAGTATGCGTAATCACATTTTTTTATAACACTTAGCTTTAATTTACGGAGGTAAGTATGAGAATATTGGTTTTATCAGACACTCATGGCGATTTTAACAGAATGATGAAAGCTGTTACAGAGCAGCCGACTGCCGAGGTGATTATTCACTGCGGTGACGGCGAGGAACAGGTAAACTATTTAAAGCAGACTATAAAGGATAAAATGATTGTAGGAGTTCGTGGCAACTGCGATTGGGGCAGTATGCTGCCTGCAACCGAAACCTTGAGAATAAACGGAAAAACAATTTTTATCACCCATGGACATTTGTATAATGCAAAGACGGGACTTTACACTATTATGTGCGCCGCAAGAGAGGCAAAGGCAGATATTCTTTGCTTTGGTCACACACATTCTGCACTTTCTATGTATGAGGACGGACTTTATGTACTCAACCCCGGCAGCTGCGGCGGATATATGGCAAGCTATGGTATAATTGATATTACCGACAACGGTGAAATTGTTACCAATACGGTAGCTGTAAAATGATTTTTGTAGCATTATAAGATATTTTGTGTTATACTATAAAAGGTTGGGAGGCGATAGGTTGAATTTTGAAGGATTTGATTTTTTTGAAAATGATGAAAATCTAAAGCAAAGGATAGAAAGCCTTTATTCGCAAAACAGACAACCTCACGCCATAGTGATTGAGGGCGCAGTTGAGCAAAGGTGCGAGAAACTTGCCACTTTCCTCACGATGAGGGCAGTGTGTCGTGCCGAAAACAAGCCATGCGGAAAGTGCGAGCAGTGCATTAAGGCGAGGGAGCAGGCGCACCCTGATATTTACTATGCTCAGCCTGAGAAAAAATCGCAGATTTATTCTATTGAGCAAATGCGAAGTATTATTGAAAATGCAAGTATCCGTCCCAATGAGGCCGATATTAAGATATTTGTGTTTCGCAGTGCAGAAAAAAGATTGACACCTGTTGTGCAAAACTCATTTTTGAAATTGCTTGAAGAACCGCCGCAGAATTGCCTGTTCTTGTTGCTTTGTCAAAATTCAAGAGGATTGCTCAACACTGTTTTGTCACGATGCACCGTTATAAAGATAAAGGGTGAGCCGAATTTTTATGAGGACTCGCTTGACCTTGCGGTAGAGGTGGCAGAGGGAACAATAGCGCCGAGCGAATGGCAGCTGCTTGCAGCGCTGTCACAATTTTCCGACAGGAAAAAGGCGGACGAAACACTTGCGATTCTTACCGAGATTTTCAGAGATTGTATAGCGGTTGTAAATGGAATAGATACGATAATGAATAAGCAGCTTGCAGAAAAGCTTAGCAAAAGAATAACAACGGGTATGGCTTTGCAGCTTGTGGAAGTAACCGAGATTGCAAGGCGAAAAATACCGCAAAATGTAAATATGGAATTACTTTCCGCATTTTTGTGCGGAGAGTACAGGAGGATAATATGGCAGAGGTAATCGGAGTCAGATTTAAAGAAGTGGGGAAAGTGTATTACTTTGACCCGCTTGACAATAAGCTGAATGCCGGCGATATGGTAATTGTAGAAACCGCAAGAGGTCTTGAGTGCGGTAAGGTTGCCACACCAAACAAAACCGTATCTGATGAGGAGCTTGCGTATCCGCTCAAGCCGCTTATCAGAATAGCAACCGAAAACGACCTCCGTCACCTTGAGGAGAACAAGCTCAGGGAGAGGGAGGCTTACAAGATTTGCGAGCAGAAAATAGCAAATCATAAGCTTGAAATGAAACTTGTCAGCGTGGAATGTACTTTTGACAACAGCAAAATTTTGTTTTACTTTACCGCAGACGGCAGAGTGGATTTCAGAGCGCTTGTAAAAGACCTTGCGTCTGTATTCAGAACAAGAATTGAGTTACGACAGATTGGCGTGCGTGACGAGGCAAAAATGCTTGGCGGACTTGGCGTGTGCGGAAAGCCGTTTTGTTGCGCAAGTTTTATGGGCGAATTTCAGCCTGTATCAATTAAAATGGCAAAGGAACAGGGACTTTCGCTTTCGCCTGTTAAAATTTCAGGCACTTGCGGCAGACTTATGTGCTGTTTGAAATACGAGCAGGAGGCATACACTGACTTGCTCAAGAAAACCCCTAAGGTGGGTGCAATAGTAAATACACCTGACGGCAAGGGTCTTGTGGTTGAAAATAACCTCATTGCCCGTACGCTCAAGGTTAAGCTCAACAACACCCCACCCGAAGCTCCGGCAAAAACCTTTAATGTAAAGCAGTGCAAAATTGTTAAGGACGGCTACATTAAGGTAGATAAGGAAGAAATGGAAAAATTAAAAGGGTTAGAATAAACTAACCAAAAATTTCCTTTGGAAATAATTATTTTTGAAAAATCTTCTAAAAATATTGCAATTTTAAAAATTTATGTTACAATATAGGTGTAATATTTCACAGGAGGTGTTTTTGAATGGCATACCAGATTAGTGATGAGTGCATCAAGTGCGGAGCTTGTGCTGAGGAGTGTCCTGTTGGCGCAATTTCTGAGGGCGATGACAAGTATGTTATTGACGCTGATGTTTGTGTAGAGTGTGGTTCTTGTGAGGCAACTTGCCCGGTAGGAGCACCGGCTCAGGCATAAGTTAAATACTTAAACAAATGAAAACGGCGAGGATTTATCCTTGCCGTTTTTTTGTTGTCCAAATAAAAAAGGTTTTATGATAAATGTTGGTGTAATAATCCTATCTTAAAAATTTTATCAAGCTAAAAAGCCTTCCACTTTGTGATATGCACCCCAAAAGTTAGACACTTTTGGAGGTGCATATTTTTATGGGGAAAATGACGGATGAGGTGCCGCCGTTTACGGCGCTTTTCTTAATCTAAGCTTTTATATATGAGAACTCTTATTTTTTCTGCGAAAACGGCTAACCCTTTGTCGCTATGCGACATTTCCCTTTACAAGGGAATACCTCAAGAGGAAGCCTTGATAACTCCGTTCTTAACCCCAACTATTGACAAAGAACCGTTATTCTATAATATAATTACAACTATTTGTTTTTTTTTAAAATCAGTGCTATTTTATCATTTTATGGGCTCTGCCCAAACCCGCAACCCTTTAAAAAGGGTTGACCTAAATTTTGAATTTATTAAACTAAACTTTATGTGCTAAACCATAATTTACTCTGACTATTGGCAAAAGCAAAACAACGGCAGTCGGAAATTAATCCGACTGCCGTTATGCTTTAAAAATTATAAAGTTCCAAATTATTTAGCTGTATCATTTGTTGATGATGCAAGCTCGCCGCCCTCGATTACAAGCTGATCTTCGTAATCCTTACCATAGGTCTCGAGGAGTGTTGCCTCGTAGTCCTTGTGGAAGAAGTTCTCTTTGCCGAGTGCCTTGATTTCATCGTTGATCCAGTTAAGGAGTGTATCGTTGCCCTTTGTTACAGCAGGTGCGATTGTGTCTGCTGAACCGAGCTGTGGAATGCCTACAACGAAGTCGCTGTTCTGATTTGCATATGCGATAACCTCTGTGTTATCGTTTGCCCAAGCTACACCACTGCCGTTTTCAAGAGCAGTCTTTGCCTGTGCATATGCGTCATATTTCTGAAGTTTAATGTTAGGATAGTTCTTTGTGAGGTAGGTTTCAGCTGTTGTACCTGAAATAACAATCATATTGTCATTTTCGTTCCAATTATCAAGGCTTGTTACTGTCTTGCTCTTTGGTGATACAACACCGAGTGAAACGCTCATGTAAGGAAGTGCAAAGTCAACCTCTTCTTTTCTTTCGTCTGTAACTGTAAAGTTTGCAAGAATGAGGTCTACCTTACCTGTCTGGAGGTATTCGATTCTGTTTGCAGCCTCAGTTGAAACAAAGTTTACCTTTACTCCGAGGTCCTCGCCAAGTCGGTTTGCAAAATATACATCGTAACCCTGATATTCGCCGTTTTCGTCAACATAACCGAATGGGTTTTTGTCGGAAAATACGCCGATATTGATTGTACCCGATGATTTGATTTCATCAAGTGTTCTAAAGCCGTTAGCGGTTGAATTGTCGTTTGAACTTGAGCAGCCTGCAAACACAGCTGTAACAACTAACACTGCAAGGATTGCTGAAATGATTTTTGTAATTCTTTTCATAATTAATCTCTCCTCTTTCTTAATGAAAATTTATTTAATTGAGTCAAACTCAAAAATATCAAGGAATTTCTTAGCTCTCTCGGTTTTCGGGTTTGTAAAGAAATCTTCGGGTTTGCCCTCCTCTACAATGTGACCGCCGTCAAAAAATACTATTCTGTCGGCAACCGCACGAGCAAACTGCATTTCGTGGGTAACAATAAGCATTGTTCGTCCCTGCTTTGCAATACCGAGCATTACATCGAGCACTTCTCTTACCATTTCGGGGTCAAGTGCGGCTGTAACCTCGTCAAAAAGCAAAATGTCGGGGTGCATACACAGGGCTCTTACTATTGCAACACGCTGTTTTTGACCGCCCGAAAGCTGTCGGGGGTAGCTTTTGCTTTTTTCACTGAGTCCTACCTTTTCAAGCAGCTCCTCAGCCTCTTTTTTAACTTCTTCTTTACTTCTTTTCTGCACTTTTGTAGGTGCAAGCAAAATATTATCCATAACGGTAAGGTGGGGGAAAAGCTCGTAATTTTGGAACACCATACCGATTTTTTGACGAATTTCCGCTATATTTTTACTCTTGCGGTCGATTAACTCGCCCTCAAAAGAAATTGTACCCTCCTGTATAGGCTCAAGACCGTTTATACATCGCAAAAAGGTACTTTTGCCACAGCCACTCGGGCCGATAATTACAACAACCTCGCCTTGTTTGACTGTCAAATTAATGCCGTCGAGTACGGTGTTGTCATCGTAGCGCTTTGTAAGGTTTTCTATTTTTAACAGTTCCTGCGACATTTCCTCAGCTCCATTTCTTTTCAAGATGTTTTGCAACCATACTTATTGAGAAACATACTATAAAGTACATTATAAACACCACAAGGTACACGCCAAAAGCTGCGTTTGGACTTGTAGCTCGGTTTGCCTCAATAATCTGTTGTGCAACCTTTATAACCTCTACAACGCCAATCATAAGAATAAGGCTTGTAGTCTTTATCATTCTTGTAACAAGGTTGATTGAGAGTGGCAAAAGTCTGCGCACTGTCTGCGGAATAATTACATATAAATAGGTTTGCGATTTGCTCAGTCCGAGTGCAAGGCTGCTTTCAGACTGATGTTTTGGAATACTTATAATTGAGCCACGCACAAGGTCGCCCATTTCTGCAGTGCCCCAAAGTGTAAATACTATTACCGAGGCAACCTCGCCCGAAAGGTTAATTCCCATGGTTCTTGTTGCACCAAAGAACACAATGAAAAGCAACACAAGCTGCGGCATTATTCTTATAATTTCAAGATAAATTTTTGTTATAATTTTTATCGCCTTGTTTGGTATTGTCATTACAATGCCAAGCAAAATACCAAGCGGAATGCTAAGACCGACTGAAATAAGACTGATTTCAAGTGCAGTCCACAAGCCGCCCAAAAGGCGTATAAAGTTTGTTCCCTTAAACAGAACATCAATCCCCAAATCCGGCATATCTCAGTTTCCTTTCCAGCACACTTCCAAGTATAGAAACAGGCAATAATATAATAAGATAGAACACAACAAGCATAAACAGACATTCTGTTGTTTTGTAGTAAAGACCGATAAGGTCCTTTGCAACAAACATAAGGTCCATAAGGCTTACTGCGCTGAAAACACTTGTTTCTTTAAGCAAAAATATTACATTTGCCACAAATGGCGGCACGCTTGTAGAAAATGCCTGCGGCAGTATTATATATCTCATAATTTGCGGATGTTTCATACCAAGGCTGAGTGCGCTTTCTGTCTGAATTTTATCTACCGACTCAAGACCGCTCCTGAAAGCCTCTGCCATATAGCTGCCGCCCTGAAAAGCCAAACCGACATATCCTGCCATTTCCGAGCTTATCGGTACGCCTACCTTTGGCAGTGCATAGTAAATAAAAAACAGCTGAATAAGCAGCGGAGTGTTACGGGATATTTCAATATACACCGTTGCAATCTGCCTTAGTACAGGCACTTTGTAATACTGAACCAGCGAACAAAAAAGACCGATAACAATGGAAACGGCAATTCCTATAAGTCCGATTTTTAAAGTGAGCAAAGCTGCCTCTTGGTACAAAGGAAGATATTTAAAAATAAATTCCCAATTCATTTTTTCACCTTTTTCCTAATCTCTTAACATTTTATGCACAGAATAATAAAAAGCATTAAAAAAGACCGAAGAACATATGCACTCCGGTCAGCAATTCTTTATCTGGCTTAAAACTTTTTTTCGGAGAGCATGGGAAATAAACACATACACATTGTGCACATGCAACAACAACACATGGAGCTTTTTACATATGAAAAAGGCTTTGTCATAATTGTTGTTCTCCTCTCAAAAAGTCCTATAAACCTAATAGGTTTTATATGTTCTGATAATACCATATTAATGGGAAAAAGTCAATATAAATGCGCTAATCCGTTAAAATTTTCACAAATTCTTGTAATAAATATCTACACCCAACATTCGGTTAAATTTAAATCCTGCGTTTTTGATTTTTCCGCCAAATTCAAAACCGAATTTTCTGTGCAGATAAATGCTATGTTCGTTATCGCTTGTAATCAGTGAAACAATGGTTAAAAATCTGTTTTCGGTTTGCGCATAGCTCAGTGCGTACTCCATAAGCTGAGTGCCGATGTGCTTGTTTTGGCAATCTGCTTTTACATATACCGAAAGTTCTGCAGTGATGTCATATGCATCTCGCCGGCTGAATTGGGAGAGGGCAACATAACCTATTATATCGCCGTTATCCTCATATACCGCAAGCAAATACTTGCCTGTATGCTCGCTAAGCATATTGGCAAAGTATTTGTCATCTCTTGGATTTATATCATAGGTAGCCGTAGTGTTTAGCACTGCGTAATTGTAAATATCTTTTATAGCCGACAAATCGTGTTCGGTGGCTTTTCGTATCATAAAAGGTTTTCTTTCTTAAATGCCTGCTCAAGGTCGGAAATAATATCTTCGGCATCTTCAATGCCAACGCTGAATCTGAAAAATCCGTTGTGGAATTCTTCGGGATACAGGTACTGCCTTTCGTCGTTTTCTCCGAGGAATACAATAAGGCTTTCATCGTGACCGAGAGAAACGGCAGATGTAATAACATTTAAGTGACTTACAAATCTGTTGTATGTATCGTGGTCAGCTTTTAGTCCGAATGAAAGTACACCGCCAAAGCCGTTTGTCATCTGCTTTTTGGCAATTTCGTGGTTTGGGTGATCTTCAAGTCCCGGATATGCTACAAAGCTAACTCCCTTTACTGTTTTAAGATACTTTGCAACCTTAAGTGCATTTTCGTTGTGCTGTTTCATTCTGAGCGGCAAGGTAACTGCACCACGCATAATGAGCCAAGCGTTAAACGGACTGATTGTTGCGCCGAGGTTAATCTGCGACTGTGCTCTGATGATGTCGAGGTATTCTTTTTTACCGATAATAGCACCGCCCATTGCGTCGCCGTGACCGTTGATATATTTCGTAAGGCTTTCAATCGAAAAGTCTGCGCCAAGCTCAACGGGTCTTTGGTTGTACGGAGAAGCAAATGTATTGTCAACCGATAAGAGTGCATTGTTTTCGTGTGCAATGTCGGCAATAGCCTTTATGTCGGATATTGTAAGAGTAGGATTGCCCGGAGTTTCAATGTGAATAAGTTTTGTGTTCGGGCGGATTGCCTTTCTTACATTTTCGGGGTCTGATGTGTCCACGATAGTGGTTTCCACACCGAATTTATTGTTTAAAAGCTCGTTTAAGAGTCTGTAAACCGCAATGTATGTTACGCTTGAAAAAATAACATGGTCACCGCTTTTGAGTAAGGCAAAGAAAAGTCCCGATAAAGCGGCAACACCGCTTGCAAGAACTACGCAATCCTCGCCGCCCTCAAGGGATGCAACCTTTTCCTGCAGATACTGCTGATTAGAGCCGCCGTTTCTTGTATAAAGGTTTTTGCCTGCACTGCTCCAATTCAGGTCGCTTGGGTCATAGGGCAATTCATAGCTGTTTGCCATAGTTATAGGCCTCTTAATTGCTCCTGTTTCGCCGTCCACACCGTTGCCTGTATGTACGGCTCTTGTCTGAAAGCCTAAATTTTTTACATTCTTTTCGCTCATATTATCACCCTTCTGATTATAAATTTCCGTGTTTTCGTTTGATTTATTGAATAATACGGATTTAGGCAGGTAAAATGTTAATACTTACTATTCCTACCTGTAAAGTAGGTTTATTGTAACACCACACATTTTGTTTGTCAATAGTTTTGAGAAATCTTTTTGGAAATAATATAAAAGCTATCCTCTATAATGCTTGTTGCAGTTAATTAGAGGTGTTTGTTTTGCGTTGAAAAATTCATAAATTATTGGTGCTTTTGTAAAAATATACAAAAAATTTATGTTAATTTTTATAATATCCAATGTAAAAATTCGTATATACCACTATTTTTTAATGTGATTATTTATTATAATAATTTATAAGTGTTATTGTTTGCTGTGTTTTTGGGGGTGAATATTTCTTAGCAGGCAATTATTTAGAAACTTTTTGTGATTTTATGGTTTTTTAGGTTTTGAAATTAACATTTTACAGGAGGAAAAAGCGTGAAAGGGAATAAGAGAATAATCAGTGTGGCTCTTGCAGCAAGTATGTTGTTGCCTTGTTTTGCAACAGCTGCGGTGTCGGCAAATGCGGTAGTTGTATCAGATGAAAATTCGGTTTCTGCCGGCGATTACGATTTAATGGACAACATTCAGGACGGTGTAATTTTGCACTGCTTTAACTGGAAGTACAATGATATTAAGGCAGAATTAAATAATATTGCCGAGGCAGGTTTTACAACAATTCAAACTTCACCTGCACAGCCCGGCAGCGGAACCGGTACATGGTGGTGGTTGTATCAGCCGTTGGGATTTTATATAGGTACTAGCGAACTCGGTACAAAGGCAGAGTTGGAATCACTATGTAAAGAAGCCGAAAATTATGGTATCAAGGTAATAGTTGATGTTGTAGCAAATCATCTTGCAGGCGACCATTCAAGAATAGAAGATGATTTAAAGCCATCAAAGTATTGGCATACTTTTGGTGGTGGTATTAATTGGAAAAACAGATGGCAGGTAACGCACGGAGAAATCGGTATGCCTGATATCGCAACTGAAAATTCATATGTTCAGCAAAAAGTAGGAAAATATATGCAGGAATTAAAGTCAGTCGGTGTTGACGGTATTCGCTGGGACGCAGCAAAACATATTGGCGTTCCGAGCGAGGGCGATAATTTCTGGAGTTCGGTAACAAAGTATGGTTTATATAACTATGGCGAAATTCTTACCGGTCCTGATGACAGAGAAACCGGAAATGAAGATATAATGAAAGAATATACAGACTATATTACAGTAACCGACAGCAATTACGGTAAAACTCTGCGTGATTCATTTAATTCCGGTGATGCACCTGATTCGTCTGGAAACTGGAGTGATCGTGGTATTTCCTGCGATAAACTCATTTATTGGGCCGAAAGCCATGACACATGGTCAAATAACAAAGATTGGGGCTATTCAAATGATATGAGCCAAAATGTTATTGACCGTGCATATGCTGTTGCGGCAAGCCAAAATGAAGTAACGGCTCTTTATTTTTCTCGTCCGTCATCAAAAATTAAAGATAATATAAAAATCGGTGAAAAAGGCAGCACTCACTTTACAAGCAGTGAGGTTGCGGAAGTTAATAAATTCCACAATGCCATGAACGGAAAAGCCGATTGTTATAAAAAGTCAAACGACTGCAGCGTAATTACCCGTAAAGACGGCGGTGCTGTTATTGTAAAAGGCAGCGGCAGCGGTAATGTTTCTGTTGAAAACGGCGGAGGCTATGCAAAACCGGGTACATATGTTGACAAAATTTCCGGCAACACATTTACGGTTACTTCATCGTCAATCAGCGGTAAGGTCGGCTCAAGCGGTATTGCCGTTATTTATGAAGAAGAAAATCCTAAGCCAAAGGTAAGTGTAACTCCGGGTTCTTCTACATACGAAACAGAAACTTACACACTTACATTAAATACCAAGAACGCTGAAAACTCGCAGTATTCCGTTGACGGCGGTAAATATCAGTCATTCACTGACGGTACGAAAATTACAATCGGCGCAGGTCTTGCGTACGGTACAAAGACAACAATCAATGTAAAGGCAAGCAACGCCAACGGTTCAGCCGATAAAACCTACATTTACACAAAGGTTGACCCGACATTAACGCAAAAAATTTACTTTGACAATTCATCTTATAACTGGTCAAATATATATGCTTATATTTATTCAGATGCAGTTTCTAATGCAAAATGGCCGGGCGAAAAAATGACTTTGGATTCTTCTACAGGTTATTATGTAATTGAAGTTTCAGATTCACTTGCAAACGGTGCGGTTATTTTCAGTGACGGCACAAACTCTGCAAGCAAGCGTTATCCTGCAGATTCAAAGCCGGGATTAAATCTCAACGGCACTACAAAGATATTCAAAGCAAATCACACTTTTGAAGATTATTATCCGCCTGTACCGACCCAAAGTACAACAGCACAGCCAACTACGGCACAGCCTACTACGGCACAGCCAACTACACCTCCTGCTGAAAGCATACTTATCGGTGATACAAATCAGGACGGTAAAATTACAATCAACGATGTAACCGGAATTCAGCTTTACATCAATGAAATGATTACATTTAATCAGAAACAAAAGATTGCTGCCGATGTTGACGAAGACGGTTCTGTTGATATCAGAGATGCTACATACATTATGATGTACGTTACAAATCAGCCAAGCAGTGAGGCTAAGGTAGGTCAATACACAGGAGGAATCACTCCGACACAGCCGACAACGGTTAAACCGACAACACAGCCTACTACAGCGCCGACACCGACAACCCAACCTACAACTTCATCTGTATCTGACAAATATACTATGACATTTACAGATAACTACAACTGGGGTAAAGTAAATTGCTACTATTGGTCTGACAGCAATACAAAAATGACATCATGGCCGGGAAAATCAATGACAAAGTCAACAACAAATGAATTAGGTCAGAGTGTTTATACCATTGATATTCCAAGCGACGCTACATATGTAATATTCAACAATGGCAGCAGTCAGACTGTTGATATTCCTGTTACAGGCAGTGCCGAGTTTTATATTTCGGGCAGTTCAAACGGAAAATATACCGTTAAAAACCGATAATTTTAAAAATTGCGTTGAAATAAAAAATAAGAGTGATACAATAAAGCTGTCAGGTTTTATCAATCTGACAGCTTAATTGTATTATATATTTTGTAATCAGGAGTATTATTTATATTTATGGAGAATCAAATCGAAAAAAATATCGAGCATTTAAGAAATTCTCAACTTTTTCGTGGATTTACCGATGATGAAATTGAGAAATTTCTATATAATACTAAATTTAAAATTATTGAACTTAATCGTGGCGCAATACTTAATGTTGAACTTGATAAATCAATTTTTGTTTTATATGGTTCAATAGCTTCTTATGAAACTAATATAGACGGTGTGAAAACATTTATAAATTATTTTGAACCCGACGGAAACGGATTGGTGGCTATAAGCCTGGATACTTCGTATCCGACGGTATCGGTAGAGGCAAGAAAAAAATCGGTTATTTTGTCACTTGAAACAAATTCATTTTTAATAACCGATCCGTCAATTATTTTTTTACAAAACAGAGTTCAGCAAAACATTATCAGTATTTTTTACAGAATGACAGAAAATGTTATGCAGCGCATAATTGCTAATGCGGAATCTCTTTCTAAAAATAAAATTATTAAGTATTTGCGACAATTAAAAAGCGAGCAAAAAAGTGACAAATTACAAATTCCTTTTACAAGACAGGAGCTCGCAGACCATTTGCAAATGGATATAAGCACATTGATGAGAGAATTAAAAAGTTTGCAAGAAAGCAATGTGCTTACATATGACGGAAAAATAATTACGATTTTGAATATCTGACACTACTATACTTCTCAAAAGGGCAGTCCAAATAATGGACTGCCCTTTAAATATGGATTATGATTTATTTTATTGCAGAAAATTTAATTAAGCGGGGAAAAATGCACCGGCTGTAATGTCAAGGTAATTAAGACCCGAATAGTTTGGATATTCAGCCTTTACCTTGTTTTTAAAGTCCTCGGCATCGGCAGAATTTGCCGCAATAGTCTTGATGTTCTTAACATAAGCAAGCTTTGTTCTTACATCGTCTGTATCCTCAGGGTCATAGTGCGATGTGAGGATAAGGCTGTAATTCTTGTTTATGTAGCTTTCAAGGTCGGCAATCATTGCATCTGCGTGAGCGTTGCCGCCAATGATTGAGTGGCAGTCGTGACCGAGCATATGTGTGTAAATAACATTGATTTCAGGGAAAACAATATCAAAAGCATCAGCAGTTTCTACAATGCTAAGTTCGGTATCTGCGATTTTTAATGTTTCGCCTGCGATAAGGTTAGTTACCTTGTGGATGGACGAATCAAAAATATTTCCGAAAGTCTTGTTAAAGTTTTCTACTAAAGCTTTACCGCCACCGACTGTGCCGTAAGTATTTGCCTTTTTAGTAGCGTATTTTTTAACATCGGGTAAAAATGTGCCGCCACCCATATGGTACGCAAGCACTACGCCCTCAACCTCTGCTCCGCTTTCCTTAATGAAAGCCTCAAGCTCTGCAATGTTGTCATTAAAGCAAGGCGATTCGATAACAACTGTTTTGTTGTTTTTTACAAGCATAATTGCTTCATCGTCAATAAAGTCATTTGTACGGTAAACCAATAACTTTACTTCACCGAATGAATATTCAAAGATAGTGCCTTTTTCTAATTTGATTTCTTTGTAATCTGTCTTTTTCATAATAAAACCTCCGTAAAAATGTTTATGTGTTGAATTTGTTGTAACATTAATGATTACAACGATATATTATCACAAGCTTGTTGTAATGTCAATAGTTACAACAGATTTTTTAAAAAAAGATTTTGAAGAAATTTCCTCAAAATCTTTAATCCGGTTATTTTTGAATTTCTATCAAGTTTTTGGTGTCGGTCAAAACATCTTTTAATGTAACAGACGCAAGTTCTTTTTCCATTGCCTGCTGTACTTTTATGAGCCTGTCGTCAAGAACGGCGTGAATGTTTCGTCCAACGGGGCAGAGCGGGTTAGGGTTTTCGTGAAAATGGAAAAGCTCGCCGTTGCCTACACAGTCCACAGCCTTGTAAATATCAAGAAAAGTAATTTCGCCTTCGGGTTTTGCAAGCACAGCACCGCCCGAGCCTCTTGCCACATCAACAATATTTGCCTTTTTAAGCTGACCAAGAATTTTGCGTACAATAACAGGGTTTACATTTGTGCTTGACGCCAAAAAATCACTTGTAACCTTAGTGCTTTCGCCAAAGGTTTTAATACAGGTAAGAATATGAACGGCAAGTGTAAATCGGCTTGAAATTTGCATATATGCCACCTCATTGTAAGGAATAAATTATAAGAAAAACACGCTAACCGTTTAGATTAGCGTGTAATGGTCGGGATGACAAGATTTGAACTTGCGACACCACGCCCCCCAGACGTGTGCGCTACCAAGCTGCGCTACATCCCGTTGCAACATATACTTTATTTTATCAGATATAAATCAAAAAGTCAAGCAATTTGAACTTATGTTAAGACTTATTTGCAATAAAATCTTTCAGCTTGTCAAGGTGTATGCGCAGATCTGACTCACCCTGCTTATAAATTTTTTCGATAATTTCGGGATTGCTCTCGGTACGGCTTATTCCAAGGCTTTGCTTTGGCGCAATTACATACACAAGTCCCTGCTCCTCAAGGCTTTTTATTCTGTCAAGCTGAGTGTTATACATTTGCGGTCTGTTTAGCAATGCTTTTGCAAATTCAGGCTTTTTTCTGTAACGCTTTGCGGAAATTTCAAGGGTTTTGTCTGCCTGCTTGCGGTAATCTCTCGCTTGCGTGAGAATTACAATACACTTGTCGCATCCGTCATCAAAGGCGTGCTGAAACGGAATACTGTCGGTAATTCCGCCGTCAAGATATTCGTTGCCGTTAATGATAATCGGCTGAAAAAGGAGAGGCAGGGCGCAGGTTGCTCTCAAAATTTCAAATCTTCTGTCATAGCGTGATACAGGCACATATTCGGTTCTGCCTGTATTTATATTTGTAAGCGTTGCGATTACATCTCCCTTAAAACTTGCAAATGTATCGTAATCAAACGGCACGAGCTTGTTTGGAATTTCGTCCATTATAAAATCAAGGTTAAAGTAACAGCGCCTTTTAGGGTTTAGCAAATATTTAGTGCCCATATATCTTTTGTCGTTTAAATATTTTGTTCCTATTATATAGTTTCTGCCGATTTGTTTTGAAACATAGGATACAGCATTGGAAATGCCTGCCGAAGTACCGATTACATAGTCGGCATATATGTTTTCTCTCAGCATTTCGTCCATTACGCCGCAGGAGTAGAATGTGCGTGACGCACCACCCTCAACTACAAGACCGATTTTCATATTATCACTTCCTATAAAGATATTTTACTACAAAATAGGTAAATTTCAATACACATATATTGACAAAATAAAATTAATGTTTTTATAAATCCGTAAATACTTGTTCAACAAAACAAACAAATAATTAAACTGAAAAGACAGCTTGCAAACGCCAAAAGAAAACGGCTTCTTAAAAAAGCTTGACCACAACAGGTATATGATAACGGCTCATGGTCTGCATACAGTGCATAATCGCATTATAGTTTTATAGACAAACAGAATTTAACCCCCTCTTAGCGAGGGGGTTATTTTTATACTTAAATTTTAGCAGCCGCAGCCACAACCGTTAGAAGACTCATTACCGCCACAGCAAGCAAGGATAACTATAAGAAGAATAACCCATGAGCAGCAGTTGTTGCCATTACCGAAAAAGTTACACATAAGCGTTTGCCTCCTTTCTGTTTACACTACATAATATTGCAGAATACAGAAAGTGTGACTGTATAAATAAAGATGTTAAAAGACTAATTGCAATAGTTGCGAAAGTTCTGGTTTAGGCTACTTTCCATCGGGCAACAAAGTAAAGCAAAACTAAACTTTCCGTCCCAAGGTTAAAAATTCGGTCAACATTTTCAAAGGTTGTGGGTGTGGGCAACGCCCACAAAATTTTATGTTATTGCAAATTTTAATAGCCAAACAGCTTGCTGTTTGGCGGATTGAACATAACGGCGAAATCCTAAAAATGCGACAGCAACAAGGGAAAAGCCACGCTACTAAAACTACTAATTTGCCACTTTTTAAGGGCAAATCAGCCACACACGCAAACCTCTTTGTGTTCTTTAGAATATCGTTTCTCTAAGATTGCTAAAGTGCGACTTTCTTACTTTCTGCCACTCATTAGTTTTAACTTTTATTTTATCTTAAAATCTTTAATAATCTAAAGTTTAGTTATTATATTGTGCAATTACAGCTTATTATTTTATATTTAAAATCAGTGCATTTTTATTGTTTTATGGGCTCTGCCCAAACCCGCAACCCTTTAAAAAGGGTTGACCTGAATTTTGAATTTATAAAACTAAACTTTTGGTGGTGAACCATATTTTTACATTAAACCAACAAACTAAAATCCGCTCAATTTATAATAAAATCGAGCGGATTAATTAATAAAATAATATTATACTGTAATTTACTGCTTTTACATTTCAGCTCTGTTAATTGCATTAAGAACGCCGAGAACAGATGCAACATTGACATTTGAATCAATGCCTATACCAAAAATGTTCTTTCTGTCAGGCTTTTTAAGCTCAATGTAAGATACAGCCTTTGAGTCTGAGCCTTGAGAAATAGCGTGCTGGCTGTAAGAGATAAACTCGTACTTGTCAAGTCCAACCAGCTTGATTGCGTTAAAGAATGCGTCAATAGGGCCGTTGCCAACACCGCTGAGCACAACCTCATCAGTGCCGTCAATAGTCATCTTGCCTTTGAAGTGAACATAATCCTTACCGTTTTCGCTCTCCTCGTAAATTTTACGCTTAGTAAGAGCGTATTTCTGCTTTGTTTCAAGATAATTTTCGCTGAATACTTCAAAAAGTTCCTTAGGGATAAGTTCTCTTCCGAGTTCCTCGCATTTTGCCTGAACCAGCTTAGAAAATTCAGGATGCATTTTCTTTGGAAGATCATAACCAAAGTTGTGGCTCATTACAAATGCCGCACCGCCTTTGCCGGACTGGGAGTTGATTCTGATAATCGGCTCGTACTCTCTGCCAACATCGGCAGGGTCGATAGGAAGATAAGGAATTTCCCAATATTCAGTGCCGCTGTCTTTCATATACTGCATACCCTTATTGATTGCATCCTGGTGAGAACCCGAAAAAGCAGTAAATACAAGCTCGCCAATGTATGGCTGACGAGGATTGATTTTCATATCTGTGCATCTTTCATAAATTTCTCTGAGCTTTGGAAGATTAGAGAAATCAAGCTTCGGGTCAACGCCCTGAGTAAACATATTAAGCCCCATTGTTACAATGTCAAGGTTACCTGTTCTTTCACCATTGCCAAAGATTGTACCCTCAACACGCTCGGCGCCTGCAAGAAGTGCAAGTTCGCCTGATGCAACACCTGTTCCTCTGTCATTGTGTGGGTGCAGGCTGATAATGCAAGCCTCTCTGTCCTTAATATGTTTAATAAAGTATTCTACCTGATCTGCATATGTGTTTGGTGTGCACATTTCAACAGTATTCGGCAAGTTAAGAATAACAGGGTTCTCTTTTGTAGAGCCGAGTGCCTCCATTACCTTGTCACAAATATATACGGCATTTTCAACCTCAGTGCCGCTGAAACTTTCAGGAGAATACTCAAAGCGGAAGTTTGTATCACCTGTATATTCATCAGTAAGCTGCTTAATAAGTTTTGCGCCTTCAATAGCAATTTTTGTAACGCCTTCCATATCTGTTTTAAATACAACTTTTCTCTGTAAAGTAGATGTTGAATTGTAGAAATGAATGATTACGTTTTTAGCGCCCTTAACTGCCTCAAAGGTTTTGCGAATAAGGTGCTCTCTTGCCTGAACAAGTACCTGAATTGTAACATCATCGGGAATATGGTTGCCCTCAATCAATTCACGGCAGATTTCGTACTCTGTTTCAGATGCGCTCGGAAAGCCGATCTCAATTTCTTTAAAGCCCATATCTACGAGTGTGTGGAAAAATTCGAGCTTTTCCTCCATATTCATTGGGTCAACAAGCGCCTGATTGCCATCACGCAAGTCTACACTGCACCAAATAGGTGCTTTTGAAATTACATTGTTAGGCCACTGCCTGTTTTCCAGCTTGATCTGCTGGAAAGGGATATACTTTTCAAATCCTGGTTTCATATAAAGTGCCTCCTAATTAATTGCACAAAAAATCGCCCCTAAAAAGGGACGAATATAATATCCGTGGTACCACCCGGTTTCAGGTGCACATCACTGCACACCCCTTACAGACTTCCAACAAAGTCCTGACCGATAACGCAGTCTTGCGTTCTGCACTACATAATCTCGCACAGAAAACTCGGGGATGAGCTATACATATATAGGATAACACAGCTTTTCACCAATCAGCTGCTCTCTGAAGATATACCTAAATATCTTGTTCCCGTCATCGTTTTTAGAGGGATTTACTTGCTGATACTATTATATAGAGAATAAAAACTTTTGTCAAGATTATTTCGTTTATAATATTCACTTTTTCTGATATATATAGTATAGCTACGCTTGGCTGAGATGTTTAAACATATATAATAGAAAATGCAAGCCATATATGTAACCTAAAGAGCAGATAAGTTAAAATGAAAACAGAATGCTTATTATAATAAAATAAAGAGTAAATCTTTTGCATCGAGCGTATAAAATACGAATAATAGGGTATATTTATATGCAATAAAGGCTTTTTTGAAAAAAGTTGTGCCGAAAAAGTCAGTGATAAGCCACTTTTTTAAAAAATTCAAAAAAATTTGAAAAAAATTGAAAAAAGGGGTTGCAATTTGTAAAAGGGCGTGATATAATAACAAAGTCGCTTGAGGAAAGCACAAAAACAACAGAAAAGTTTGAAAGCACTGAGTAAAGCTTTTAAAAATTTTTGAAAGAGATTTCAAAAAACTTTTTAAAAAAGTTTGAAAAAAGTGTTGACAAACAAAAATAAGTGTGATATAATAGTTCACGCAC